>NZ_CP132932.1:2449036-4898072 GCF_040358985.1 Tunturibacter empetritectus
GCCGTGGTGCATCTTGAGCGGAAGTACTGAAGCGCCCGCTGGTTGAGCCCAAGTCACGCCGCCATCTATGCTCTTCCAGAAGCCGCCGGCAGCAAGGTTGAGATAGAACACGCCAGGCTTCACAGGATCGGCGACAACGGAGTGCTGCACAAGAGCACCTACCCAGTCGCCCCAGAATGGTGGCATGTAGGTGTACTGGTTTGTATTTCCTTCACATGGCTGTTGTTTCGTTGAGCTCTGCCCAGTAAAGGCGGTGTCTACCGCATTGTCGAACGAGGTCGTTTGGGTCCAGGTAGCTCCGCCATCCTTCGAATAGAAAGGGGCAGGAGCGACGGGCCCATAGGTGAACTGACTTGTCGGTAGACGCACAAGATTGTCGGCTCCAGCAGCATCGCCGACGTGCCCTTTTGCGCGTGCAGAGACCGCAATCGTGCCGCCCCAGAGAATGCAGGGATTTGTCCCGTAGGTAATCGAGTTGAAGAGATTCCAGGTTTGACCACCGTCTTCAGAGTAGCCGGAGAACTGCTGCTTCTGAGGGTCGCCAGCGAAGAAGTTGTCGGAGGCTACGGCTATGTAACGTGGCTGATTTGGGACAAAGTTAATGTCCTGTGCGCTTGAGAGTCCGTTGTTGTTGTAGCCGAGAGCCGGATTGTATCCCCATAGATCGATCGGATAATGATCAGCGTTTAAGCGATCCGGGTCATTGATCGTAAACAGCGTCTCGTCATCTCCGGCAAGTATGGGGCGCTGTCCAGGCGGCAGTACAGCGTTGGTCGCTACAAGCTCTTCGATTCCTGGAGCGCTCGCCCAGACAGGCGGATTTGCGGCCGCATCCGTCTTATCGTTCGGCACTGTCGAGACGACGCCATCATTGCCACCAGGGATGTAGAGGGTACCGTTCGAGTCGAAGTAGATACCGCCTGTCGAAAGGTAATGTTGCTGAGGACGAATCGCCGACGGCGCTAGCCATTGGATCGGCTGAGACTCTGAGAAGAAGACTCCGCCCAGGTTAGTCCATACCGCTCCGCCATCGGTCGACCGGGCCAACGCGCCGCTGCCGCTTATAACGAAGATTCGTCGCGGGTTCGACGGATCGACCGCGATACCCCCTATTGAGCTGATCGGGGTCGTGAAGGTCGTCCAAATCCCAGCGCGGGTATACCGGTAGACATTGGCGCTCCGTCCGTCAGTTGTCCAAAGCGAGCCATTGGAATCGATCGTTGTAAAGCCCGGTGAACCGTCAACAGGCTGCCCGGCACTGATGTTCTTGAAGCTTTTTCCGCCATCGCTACTGCGGAGGATAGAACCATTTGTAAGAGTGAGAAAGACACACTTCGATACCGTATTGCCGAGAAGAGAGGCCGTGCCGCAATTCGGATCAAAGCGCGGCAGAGCGACATCGGTAGAGGCCGAAGGGGCTCCGTTGCCCGTGATGCTTTCGAAATGGAGGCCACCATCCAGACTGCGCCAAAGGCCGTTGCCCGGAGTTCCGAAGTAGACGAGATTGCTGTTGGTTGGGTCGATCGCAAGCCTCTCTCCACGCGTCTCACCCGACAGACTAGTTGTGAGCGAGAGATTGCTGGCGGTAAAAGTCGCGCCACTGTCGATGCTGCGATAGACATTCATGTTAATGGAGGGATTTGTATTGGCAATATCAGAAGACCGGGTAAAGGAGTAAGCCACAAGAATCACCTTGGGATCATTCGGATCCAAAGCGACTGCGCCCTCGACTCCAGAGGTAGGAGCACCCGTAATCTCCGAAGAGAACGCACTGCTTATTTTCAAGGGAGCCCATGCTCCCGTGGCCGCGTCCCAGCGGTAAATGTTGTCCACATCGGCTCGAGCGACACGAGTGTTGGGGTCTTTGGGATGAACGGCAAAGCCGCGAACGAACCCACCGGATCCAATCTGTACCGGCTTCCAGGTGTAGCTTCTGGTAAGGTCTTTATCCTGTCCATAGGAAACAGAGGAAAGAATTAGGGTGGCTAAGAGCAAGCTGCTCGGTGTAGCAATAGAGACAAGTCGATTCATCGGAAACTCCTGTCAGCATATAAAATGAAAGATTTATTTGAAGCGCTTCAAATACCGCACCACTCTGAACTATCCATCTCTCAGATGTCAAGACAAGACTTCATAAATATTCCTCTATGCTGTTTGCGCGACTGCTTCGTTGTCGAGCCACATCTAGGTTAGCCTCGAATAGCAACCACTTCTGAGCCTCGCTGTAGACCAAATCCGGAGGGAGAGGGCAAGAAAAAGTTTTGTCTATCGAGGCACGGTCTTTCGGCCGTCTATCGTAAAAGTCACAACTCCCCGGCTATCTTCCAGAGGCTGCCCACCCCTAACACAAACTTGATACCTCCCAGGTTCGACCGCACGCTCTCCTGAATCGCTCACTGTAGACAGGGCGCGGTCATTCAAAACGAATTTCACCTGTTTGCTCTCTCCTGAGCGAAGATGAACACGTGTGAATCCTTTTAGCGCAAGACGAGGCGCGATGGTGCTGCGAGGCGGCATGAGATACAACTCGGCGACCTCATCCCCGTCACGGGCACCAGTATTCGTCACGGTGGTTTCAACCGAGAGACTCATTCCTGCCGTCAGATGAGAGGAGGACAGATTTAGGGCGTCATAACGGAACTGTGTATAAGAAAGTCCATATCCAAACGGAAACAGTGGCTTACCGTCGTAGTAACGATAGGTACGATGTGCCATTGAGTAGTCGCTAAATGCTGGAAGATCCGCCACAGAGGTATAAAAAGTCATCGGCAGCCTGCCTGCGGGATTGTTCTCGCCGCTCAGCGTCTCGCCGATGGCGGTTCCACCTGATTCCCCCGGATACCACGCCTCCAGAATCGCAGCAGCATGCTCCTTTGCCCAGTTTACGGCAAGTGCAGACCCGTTCATAAGTACGACCACCATCGGTTTGCCTGTCTTACCGAGTTCTTCAAGCAGGCGCTTCTGGACGGCGGGTAGTTCAAGGTCGGTCTTGTCTCCACCCGCGAATCCTGGCACCTTGACGGGCATCTCCTCTCCCTCAAGGAGAGGGGAAAGCCCCACGAAAGCTACGATTACATCGGCATCATGGGCCGCACGTAGAGCTTCATCCAGAAGGGCGGCAGGTGGAGGCGACCAATCAAGACGGAATCCTGCTCCAAACAACTCGCTTTCATGTTGATACTCGATTTTAAGAGAATGAGGGGCCGTATCCGCGAAGCTAATTTCGAACTGGGAGGTCTCAGCCGGACGCTCTTTTACAGGCGAGGTGGGTTCGGAGGCAATTATGAGCCGGTCGTCGAGATACACGCGAAAGCGTTCCATATCGTCGCAAGGAAAGCACTCCGGAAAACCAACGCGAAACTTGTAACTTCCTGCCCGCGGCATCGCGATTGTTCCAGTCCAGCGCACGCTAAATTTCTTGGCCGAAGTTCCAGGAACCGGGGCAGCAGCCGTCCAGTCGAAGTCGAGGCGTTGATCCACACGTGTGACCACAGGTTTACCTGTTAAGTCTCCGGAGAAGTATTCAGCCGTCAATCCATGCTCCTCTGAGCCAACTCGAGGACGCAACGCTGTTTCTGGCACCGGAAGCGCCACGCCTTCTAAATGCGGAGCGCCCTGTGCATACAACACCTGTGAACGCTGGAATGCGGCTCTTACTCCATCCAACGGAACGACAGGAAACTTGGGTATCGCGTTGTAATTTCCCTCCAATGCCGATAGAGATGCAGCATTTGGACCGATGACAGCAATCGATCGCACATGTTCAGGGTCGAGCGGGAGAATGTTTCCCTCGTTTTTCAACAACACAATCGACTCCCGCGCAGCGCGTCGTGCCAGTTCGGAGTGGGCTCTACTGTTTACTTCGGAAAAGGGCGTTTGCGCATAGGGAACAATCTTGTCGTCGTCAAACATTCCCAGTTGCATGCGCGCTTCAAAGAGACGTTCGAGCGAGACGTCCAACTCGCTCTCCCCGACAAGACCTCTGCGAACAGCTGACAACAAAGCTTCGTAACTAGTTCCACAGTTAGTGTCTGTACCGGCACGTAGGGCCGTGACTACGGCGTGATCTGCGTCTGGAGAGAAGCCATGCGCTTTTGTCTCGAAGAAATCGTCGATGGCACCGCAGTCCGAGGTAATAAAACCACGGAAACCCCAATCCTTTCTCAATACGTCTTCAAGCAACATCCGGCTGCCGCACGCCGGCTCACCATACACAGAGTTATAAGCGCACATCAACGATCCGGCTCTTCCTTCGGTAATTGCAGCACGAAACGCTGGAAGATACGTATCCCAAAGATCGTGAGCTGTTGGGTTAACATCTTCCCGGTGCCGATCCGACTCAGGCCCCGAGTGCACGGCAAAGTGTTTTGGCGTTGCAATCGTCTTGTAGTATCGAGAATCGTTGCCCTGTAACCCCTGGATAAAAGGAACCGCCATCTGGGCGGTGAGAAAAGGGTCCTCGCCGTAGGTCTCCTGTCCACGCCCCCATCGAGGATCACGCAGAATATTGATATTGGGCGACCAGATCGTCAATCCATAGAAGATCCTATGATTCTGCTGGCGTAGCGCGTCATGATACTTCGCGCGGGCCTCATCGGCAACTGCCGCGCCGATCTCACCCATCAACTCGGGATCCCACGTCGCTGCCACTCCAATCGCCTGCGGAAATGCCGTTGCGTATCCAGAACGGGCGATGCCGTGAAGCCCTTCGCTCCACCAGTTATAAGCAGCAACCCCCAGACGAGGAATACCTGGAGCGTCGTTCATCATTTGAGAGACCTTCTCCTCAAGCGTCATACGGCCGACGAGATCTGCGGCTCTGTCTGAGGCGCTTCGGCTTGGATCGCGGTAGATCTGCTTATCCGGAGATTGTGCAACCAACCTGGCTCCGGCCAACGCAGCGAAGCAGAGGAATGAGATTCGCAGACAGTTCAAAAGGGTCTCTTCGTTATACCTAAATTTGAAGCGCTTCAATCGCTGCAAATCTAATACTTCTTCGTCTGCAGTGTCAAGACTTCACTAACTCATTCTACCTTGCAGAAGACCAGGAGAAGGAAAGTTGCGGTCCACGCAATCGACGACAAGTACCGCATCAGCAACTCCATTCGGGGCAGTCATAAGAATGAGCGTCTTCGTATTTGGTAGGGCCGTCTTCTCTGCCATGCCGGCTTGAGGATCAAACCACCATGCTCGGCGCGGCCCACGGACCGCAGCAAAATCGATCTCAATCCGTTGCCTGGCCTGCGGAAAGAAGATAAAAGCATACGATCGATCCTCCGACCGGGTTGCGATAGCCTGTCGGCTCGGATCGTCTGAAGATCCTGCAGGAAGCATCTCTGGTGCCTCTACCCGTCCGAAGAATGGCCGGGACAACATCAATTGACGCAGATAGCTCATCTGTCTCGCGGCTGGTCGTTGCATAGCGAGTCTCCAACCCATATCCGCATGATTGATGACGGGCCCGCGCACGCTCGCGAACTGCCACACAGCGTGATGTCCGTAGGTCGTACCGCAAGCACCTGCGAACACCGCCCGCCGAACGTCGTCGTCGCGGAAGAATCCGTTGGTGGGATTCCACTGCGGCCATGGATTCACGAGATGATCCTCGTAGTTCGGTTCTAGGTCGAGTGTGGGCTTCGGCGGTAGCAAAGCAACGTCGCGTCTTACCCACTCCCATACGGGCACATCGTGGCCAGAACCGTGACCGCTCTGCATGCCATTTACACTGAGCCACTCTGAATCTCGCAACAGCACCGACGTAGAATCTTCTCCACCTTGCGGATGGTAAAGAATCAGACATGGCTTCTCACTGGTACTGAGAATCTCATTGGCGAAGCTCTTCCAGATCGGACGCCAGTCAATTGTGAGTTCAAAGCCGGCCCGCTCTCCTGCTTCAAGCATCCAGTCAGGGGAAGAAGGAGATAGTCTTGCAGGACGGTCTCCTCCCAACATCCAAACAACATTGGGGCGGTCATGAAGCAGCTTCGCCAAATAGCTGGCATAGTTACCCGTTGCCGCAAGGTTGTCGCTGCGAAAGAGCCTGGGGCCTTCTCCCCACGGCGCCGTCAGTTTGTCACCCTAAGTCGGAAGCAACGCTACATAAAGGCCATTTGAGGCAGCGCAATCGACCACATGCACCAAATGGTCAAAGTACGCCTGATTCGGTTGGAGTGAATCGAGATCGGAAAATGGCGTGAGCCCAAGAGCATTTGGCGTATGGATTCCATGGGTCTAACACAGAACGACGATTTTGAATCACGGTGAAGCCTTGACGGGCTCTCTCTACGAAATAATACTCACAATCGGTATAGGCGAGGGCATGCATCAACTGCCATGCAGTATCGGCCAGCCAGAAGAACGGCTCTCCCCTTTCGGTCTCCAGCATGTGCCCATCGGCATGGACGCGAAGACGCGGAAGTTTGCGTTCGACTGTTTGTGCGAGCTTCTGCAGAAAAAGGGCCCGACCCGAAAGAAGCGAGCAGTGTGGTAGCTCCTGCGGTGATAAAACTTCGCCGCGAATGTCCTCGCATGACTTGCTGTCCTCGTTGAACTACAGTATCTTTGCAAACTCAAAGGCAGTTGACTGAAAATCACCTGCCATACTTCGATGTATCATCGACAACCGCCTTCGCCAAAAACGTCTATTTTCAGGCTTCATGAAAACGTGACCGTCTGCCCCGAAGATATCTTCTGCTGCGTCGCGAAACTAAAACTTTGTAGCCCACCTTGCCTAGACGTATTGGTCTCAATCTGTCTGCCTTCAATCGTCGCAATCTTCGGACCGACACCTCCAAGCCATACTTCCCGAAACGCTAGTTGGCCGGTCAGACATCTAAGCTGCACAGTTTTGCCCGAGCGGCGATAAAATGCAGTACCCGTAGGTGTCGCAAAAAAGAGTTGAAGATCAAGCTGGGGAACCTTCGGATCAAAGGTCATGCGGTCGCAGTTAATACTGAAGCCCAGCATTGCGTTAACCAAACTCCATGCTGACATCGGCCGAAAATAATGCCCTCCATACTCCTGATGATTCCAGTAGAGGCCATTCTCCCGGTACCTCGTATCGACCGTCCGAGCCACCATCACACCTTCTTCGTACAGCCCTTCAAACATAAGCAGCGATGCAAAAGCGAGCTCCACGCCGCTCCAGCATGTGTTCGCTTGATCGTTCCAGATATCGCGATCGACGTCGCTCAACTGCTCACCGGTCCGAAAGCTACAATTCTGCAATCCAAATCCGGCATGATAGCTCCGCGTCAGGATTGACTTCAAAGCGAGCCCTATCCGTTCTTCTTGAAGAATAGGAGATAGCCCCGAACATCGCGCCGCCCACTGTCCTACCAACTGATCTGTTAGACACCCATCACCGTTCGAAGTGGCAGGCTCCTTCTGATCGGCAGCGTAAAGCTTGTAATAGCTGCCGTTCCAAAGCTTTGTCTCCATCGTCTCTCGAGTCTTGCCGGCAAGAGCGAGATACCGCGCGCTTGTTGGCGTGTCGTCCAACGCAGCCGCTCCAGCGGCAACGCTTTCAAGCGCACAGATCCACTGTGATAGAAGATAAGAGGCAAAACCCGTCATCGGAAAGTTGTCGTAACTGGTCTCAATTCCTTGCGTGACCGGCATCGCGCCGTTGCCTGCAGAACGGTCTCGCAAGACATATTCAACGGCTCGTTGCGCTGCTGGAAATAGTTCTCGCAAGTAACTCATGTCGTTCGTCCAGAAAAAATCCCGCATCACCATGATTGCAAACTGGCCGGGCAAATCGATGCGATGCGAGACCCCAGTTGTACTGTCCTCGCCGCGTAAAAAGTCTTTGCGGAGACCGTGCTCAATCTCGCCGGAGGGAAGCTGGACGAGAGCATGACATCGCATCGTAGCTTTCTGCAACTCCGGAAACAGCGCGATAATTGGGGCTGTGCCATACAACATGACGTCAATGGTGGCGATTGGCCCCCACGAATAACTTTTAGATAATCCTTCAAGCACGCCAAAACTTCCGTCACGGGTGAGCCTTCCGCTGGTGAAAAACGTATTCAACTGCGAGTTAGCCTGTTCCAGTAAAGCGACCTCTCCATCGCTCGCAAAGAAATTATTCAAGAATTCCATAGTGCTCTGCTTCAGTGAGCGGTGATATTTAGACCCGTAAGCAATTACTGCTGCTGCCGAAGAAAAAAAGTTGGAATAGAAGTGGCCTTCGATCCTGTCTCCACCAACCCCATCGATCACTTCGTTGTAGAGATTCGGAAAATTCCAGGCATATTGAAAAGCACTCTTGGCGTTTTCCCCTGATGCCTGCAACTTAAAAGTGCACGCGATCGTGCTGAAGAGATCGTCATCGTGCATCTTCCGCACTCCTGTCTGCTGATCAACGCGGTTGCGGCCAGTAGTATCGGGAAGCCAATCCGGCACAAAGTTGCCGATACTTTCTCGACCGTTGGTATCGTCGAGGTTTGGCAGTGTCGATCGACGTAGCACCTGCTCATAGTAGGGATGCCGGTGCCCCCACCCTGCGTAGAAGGATGAGTTCGGCGACGATACCCCCAAAGCTATTTCACCCCAACTCGACGCCTTCCGATCCATACCGCCAGAGCTCATCGAAATGGTCAATCCCTTAGAATCTCTATCGATCACTGTAGTGTAAAAGCGTTCTTCGTCTGCATATCCTGTGAAGTTCCGCGCCGTCATCAGCAGCGTAACATTCACTGGCTTGGCGCATGTAGATTCCGCCTCAAAGTCAAAAAAAATAAGCGGCAGCGCGGAGTTCTTAACGTCATGCGGGATAAAGGACGACCATGCTTCAAGCTTCAGAGAAAATGGCATCTCCGGATCTCGAAAGACCAACGTAGCAAGCGGAAAGCGTGCGCTGTACTCAATCTCTCGGATGGTTTTCATCCAGGGAAGGGAATATGCGATTCCCATCTCCGCACCCTCATAGAGACCATCGCTAAGCTGCAACAGCTTCATTCGTGGCGACTCTCCCTGCACCTGGTAGCGCACCTCAAAGAACAAGTTGGCCTCCATCCGATCTTCACGCTCATCATCCGGAAGCAAGAACTTTGGGCCGGTCTCTTTTGGAAAATTATTAGCTATGTTCCATGCGTAGAACCGTCCATCTTTGCGTATCTCGAAGTATCCGGCTCCAATTCCGCCGAGGGCCATTCCGCTTCGCGCCCTGCCTTCCGCACTAAAACGCTCAACGAATTTTCCTGTTGAATCTCGGTTAGCGGAGACTGGAGCCTGCGCAGTTGCAGATCCTATCCGAAGCGCTGTCGAGCCTCCTGCAATCGCGGCCCCTCGCAGGAATTCGCGCCGCTTCATGGGGTGCCACTCTTAACAAACTCCAGTTTTTTTAGCCACGAGGTCGCAGGAGTCGTCCAATGCGTCACCTCAGCCTCCGTTGGACGCAGTCCGTATCCATGCCCTCCAACTGCATAGAGGTGCATCTCTGCCCGAATCTTCTCCTTTACCAATGCCAAATACTCACCCAACGAGTTGCCCACCCCGGCTGTGTCGTCTTCTGCCCGGACAAGGAACGTTGGAGGTGCAGACTTCAGGATGGGGATGTCAAGGAAGCCAGAAGCATCTCGTGGCCGTCGATCCTCTTCCTGTAGATACGCCGGATAAATTAACATGAGAGCGCCGACAGTTCGTCAGAAGGTTCTGTTACGTCCGCCCCCTGCCCACTAACCCGCAATGCCGGCTGGCCGTTCAACAGTAGAGGTACTGGCTCGCTCTGGCATAGCGCAATCGAAGGCCAAGTCATGAGCGTGACGAAAACTGCCGTTCTGTGTAACAAGACTTGCAGCCTCTTTATCATCGATCAGAATCATACATGTGTTTTTCTTGAAGCGCTTCAATTTAGTCGCTTCAGCGGATAGTTTTTATGCTCCAAGGTGTTTTATCCTAAATACTCAGCTATGTGCTTTCGCACAAGGACACTCTACCGGCAGGTATTACTTCCAACAGGATCCCAGCGAGAGCCCCTTTTCGAGCACCAACTTGCTCGGATTTCCGCAGAAGTACACCGCCGGCAGCCAGGTCTTCTGCGAACGAAGCCCCCTTCTGCTCCCACCTAAGCCGCGGAGAGAGAACAACCGTGTTTTCGAGCGCCCAACGCTGTGCCAAGCTGGTTAGGTCTCTTGGCGCGAGTACCGTAGTGGCGCCGGTGCCTGCAAGCTGCATCGCGTTGGCTTGGTTCATCAGTTCGTAAACCTGACCGTCCTGCGGTGTGCGATCCACTGGCTCAACCGGCTGTTGCGCCCACATCCTTGCCGCGCCGGCCAGAAGAATTACCCCGACCGCAACCCGCCTGCACACGAAGATACTTCCGATTGCCATGCTGAACCTCCGGCCATTCCTAACTGGACTTGCCAGGCAACAGACTAGACACACGACATGACCGCACGAATCCGCCAAAAGTCGGAGTGGTGGTTCTTTGAAGTGGTATGAAAGTTACAAGTGCAGCATCCTCCGCAGCACGGAAGGGCAGCTTTCAGGCAAAAACACTCATCTGCGAGATAGTTCCATCGCAGATGAGGGATGTTCACAAGAAGAACGATGATGCCTTTTTGTTTCCTAGAAGCTCAGCTTGATAGCTGCCTGTCCGACCCGTGGCGGAATGGAACCGATTGAGGTGATAGCCCCCACATTACCCGCTGACAAGCTGGTGTTCGGATTGCCGAAGCTCGGATGGTTGAACGCGTTGAATAGCTCAAATCGGAATTGCATACCGTAGCGCTCATGCACCTGCCAGTTCTTGATCAGAGCCGCATCAGCGGTGTTGGTGCCGGGTCCCCGGAAGCCGTTTTTCGGGCTATTGCCAAAGGTACCCGGAGCATTCGGCTGGAAGGCAGCTGGGTTGAAGTACTGCTGCAACCACTGGACCTTGCTGCCTTGGTGAATATGTACCGGAACGCTTGGAACGATGTCTGCTCGGTCGCTATATTGTTGCGCTCCAGAGTTGTTGTTGCTTCCTCCGGCGCTAACCGTAAAGGGGAACCCCGACTGTATCGTGAAGATGCCGCTCACTTCCCAACTGCCGAGTGTGTACCGGACGAAAGGATTGGTGTTTCGCAGTCCCGGTGTGGTGTAGACGAAATTTGTCGCTGAGATGAGAGGAATATTGAGCAGCGAGTCTCCGCGGTTGTAGCGAATGTCGAACGGGTTCGGCAGCGCAGGATTGCCGAAGGAGATATTACCTGAGGAGGTCAGGTCAATCGTGTGCGACCAGGTGAAGTTGGATTGGAACTGCAGGTTGTGCGAGAACTTCTTCTCGAGCCCAGCCTGTAGGCTTTGGTAGTTGGCGGTGCCGATCGACGTATCGGTCAGAATTTGTCCGAAGGCCGGATAGATAGTGCGCGATCCGCTAATAGCAGGATTCGTCGCCGAGTAGACGCCTGGATTCTGATCCAGCACTGTTGTCTGGTGATAGCTCTCACTTCCTACGTAGGCCAGGTGCATCGCGAGATTACCCGGAAACTGCTGTTCTACCGATGCATTCCAACTCTGGGTTACACCGAGTTTGAAGTCAGGCGAGAAGGTCGCCGGAACTGTAACAGTGCTGGGAAAAGCAGAGTTGGACGGAGGTGCCTGGGAGACCGAGGCGTAGGGAGGAAAAGGAGCGACACCGTTGAAAGTGCACGGGCTGGCATAGGGATCGTCGAATGAGATCTCACACGAACCGTTCGAGTAGTTCGCATAGACCGTGTAGGTAGGGCTGAACGGCGCGATATCGGCTGTGTGATTATAGGTCGAGTACGACAGGGGAGCGGTAAACAAACCGAAACCCGCGCGGAAAACGGTGTTCGGCAGCGAGCGCGGCTGGAATGCTATTCCGATGCGCGGCTCGAAATATCCGTAAGTAGTTTTCATGAGTCCGTCGCTGATGCCCTTATCACCAGGAAAGACAAGGCCGGTCGGCGCGTTCGGGAAGACCGTGCTCTTCTGTCCGGGAACAAAGACCGAGCCGCGGCCGCCCTGCGAGGCTGGCGGAACATTCGGATCCCAGCGCAGCCCTGCGGTCAAAGTTAGGTTTGGCTTCAGCTTGAACTGATCCTGTGCATAAAGACCAAGCTGCCAACCAACCACGTTTGCGATCTCACCCGCGCCCTGCGTAAACCCTCCCACGCGGCCTAGAAGAAAGTCGGCCAGGCCAAAGCCGGTGGAGTTGTAGAAAGACTCGATTGGCTGTGTGGGATACTGCGTAAACTCCTTAGCGTATTGGTGCCAGACGTCCACCCCAAAGGTGTAGGTGTTCCTTCCGACGGTGCGGGTCAGCGTATCGGACAAACCGATGGTGGTTCGTATCTCCTGGGAGGGCTCCGTGTAGCCAGTGCTGAAGCCGTTTGTTACATTGAGACCTTCGATATAGCAACCCTCCTCATTCACCTTGGTATATCGTGAGAGGCACACATCTTGTCCGTTGATATCCTTGACCGCCGCTGAGCTATGCGACGACATCTGCGTCCAAAATGCCGAAAACACGTTGACTGTCTTCGCGTCGATTACCCAGTTATGACTGGCAATGCCGTTGTAATACTGTTGTGGATTGCCCTGAATGATCGTGTATGGATTCAGGGCGAGCACAGAGAGTATATTGCCGTTGATCGTACCGGCGGCCTGATTGAAGTAGTTGATATAGGCGCGCGCGACCAGATGCTGGCGGTCGTTAATTACCCAGTCCAGCTTTCCCGTCCCCTCGTCGAATTGATTCTTAATGGCGCCGCTCTGGTAGTTCACCTGCCCGGTCGCGGGATCCTGGCCAAGCGGCAGAGCCGTTTTTGCAATCGCAAGCGCTGCGGGACTGAACAGGCTTGGATCGATGCGGTTGTTGACAAATCCAGGCGCCGTGATGGGTTGAGGCACAGCCGAAAAGTCGCCGTTCAACATAGCCGCGGTGGGCGTATAGGTTACGTTGGTAGCCGCCGCGCTGCTGGAACGTGTGCCTTGATAGTTCACAAAGAAAAACAGCTTGTTCTTAATAATTGGTCCTCCGATATAGCCACCGAATTGATTTCGCTTAAGCGAGTCAACTGTACCGGTGAAGTAGTTAGAGGCATTCAGGACGTTGTTGCGCAAAAACTCGAAGGCTCCGCCGTGAAAGTCGTTTGTACCGGATTTGGTCTGAATGGTGACGACCGCGCCTGGTGCGAACCCGTAGCGTGCATCGAAGTTATTCGAGATGACACGGAACTCCTGAGTGGCATCGGCGTTAGGAAATGGAGCGGCCAAAAGAAGGTATGTATCCATATTCGGGACGCCATCCAGCAGATAGTATGTGCTGCCCTGACGGCCTCCATTGGCTGAGCCTCCAGTCTCCGTTGGGAAGGCGAAGCCGCCCTGCAGGGCGCCACCACCCGTGTTTAGAACGTTGGTCACTCCCGGGGCCAAGAACACGAGGCTTGATGGATCGCGACCGTTCAGAGGAAGCTGGGAGACGGCATGCTGGTCGACTACGCTGCTGATCTCCGCCGTTGTTGTGTTGATAAGCTCTACGCCCGCTTCGACGTTTACCGTCTCAGAGATGTTCCCTACATTTAAAGTAACGTTGAGGGTCGCATCCTGGCTCACGTTAAGCACAACCCCGGTCTGGACACTCTTCTGGAAGCCCGCATGTTCAATCGTGACGCGATAGCTTCCGGGAATGAGAGACGGGTCCGCAAATTGCCCTTCTGCGCCTGAACGTAGTGTCCGTACCTGGTTCGTACCGAGGTTCGTTATGGTCAATGTCGCGTCTGGGATAACAGCTCCCGCACTGTCGCGAACAGTTCCGCTCAACCGGGCGTTCGTCGTTTGTGCAAATGCGGATGACACAACGAGAGCAACGAATAAAACCAAACTTACTACACGGAAACACTTTGACATCACCATGACCTTCTCCTGAATGTGAATCTTCACTCGCTTGCCCGTCGTCTTTCTTCAGAGCGACGCTTCTAGGTACAGTCGAGCAGACGTACACTACGCCTCGTACACCGGACCGCGAATCCGACCAAAGTCGGACTGAACGTAAAAAACCTCCAGGCGTACCCAAAAAGAGCATTTTTTTGAACGAGGTGTTGTTTCATGGGGCTAAATGCACCTCAAGTTGGTACTGTGGAATCAACCTCAGGACAGGTTTTGCGGAGAGACCATCCCGAGGGGCCTCGGACGGAGTTGGAGCTTCGAGATACATCGGTGAATCTTTGGGCCATCCCAGAACCTTTAACTCAGCCTGACGGTCTACCCCTTCCTGTCGCAGATCCTTCAGGCTGAGCTCCCACGGTCTACCGTTCCAGAAGTCGTCATCGACAAGTTTGCCTCCGGAGCTGAGACGTGCGACGTCTCCCTGGTACTCGATGAAGATGCGAATGTCGCTCACATCGCCGTATGCAAGTTTTGGCAGGTCGAGCGTCCACCTCGAAGCATGTTCGAAGTCTTGATCATCCGGAGCAACGGGAATCGGCTGCTTGCGCCAGGAGAATGTTGAGCCGTAATGAAGGGGATCACGATGCGATCCAAGAGAGACAAGCTGAAGGCTGCCCTTTGGAGAGACGGCCGACAACCGTGAGGCGTAGGTGGTGAGCAGATCCGACGGCTTGCTTGACCGGAGGGAAGCCGAGGTCGTCGGCCTTGAGCTTCGATCGAAGATAGAAAACGAGATATTCGGATCTCCGTTCGACTGCAGCGTCACCGTATGCTCGTCCGCGTAGAAATCGGCGGAGGTCAGCAAGGGAAAACTCTGCCCAGGCACACGCCAGGTATGCTCAGCCTGTTCGCGAGAGAACAGCAGGAGATGAATCTTTTTCGCCCCTATCTGATACACGATCTGCTGAATCTGCGCGGGATCGTGGGTGTTCAGGTAAGTCACTCCGTCTTCCGTGTGTCTTATAAGTGACGAACTGAGAGAAACAGGATTCTGCGAAGTCTCAAGTGCTAGCTCCGGATCTATACCTGGGATGGCGAAAAAACAGAAGTATGCCTCCTCGCCCACGGTGAACCGATGGAACAGTTGGGCGGTGCTATACCGAAGCGTGAGGCCGCCGAGGTTCAGGTTCACGGGCCAGATGCCGTAGGCCCCCGACGGAAGATCGATCGGCTTCGCAGGCACGACGACCATACCCAAAGAGGTCTTTAGAGCTACGGAGAACTGCTTCCTGTCCGGCATCGTCTCCCCGCGCAGGTAGTTGTTGATGAACAGAAATCCATGGTTTCCGGAGGTGCGAGCCGAAAGGCGGGGCACGCTGAGGTCTGCGGGGCTCGCAGGAAGTGCGGCAGGAAAGCTCGGTGTCATCGGTGCCAGCAGCTCTCCAAAATCGTTGAGAAAGTAGTTGACCAGCTTGAGCCGGCGGAAGCTGGGCCGCTCCCCGCCAAACTCACCAAGGGGAGCCTGAAAGTCATACGATTTGACAGGAACATCGGTAGGGTAGCCGGTAGCCTGGGACTCCTGAAGCGTGGTCAACTTGCCTTCGGGATTGCGTCCGCCCTGAAACATGTAGAAGCCCATCAGATTCGCGCCCGAGCCGATCAGCACAGTGGGGATGGCTGCAATGTCGTCTGTCGAGAGAACCGGCCGTCTGAAATAGGTGTCTTCGAGGCCTCCGCCAACCTCGGCGGTAAGAAAGGGAGTGCCTGCATAGGATGACGCTGGATTTTGTCCCCGCCCGCCGATGATGCCCATATTGCCGCCGATGCGATTGGCGGTGCGGAAGGTGTAGACCTCATTGGGTGGCATCTTCTTCGCTAACCCATCCCATGGCGCGTCCGGGTAGCCTCCGTATACAGGCAGCACGGCATCGAGCGGGATGGCAGCGCCATCCCAGCCGGTGACGGTGTAAAGCGGCACATCTAGACCTGCATCGCGAGCAAGCTTCTTCAGCATGCGGATGTGCTCTACGCCGCTGCCCGGCTTTCCATCGTCGCGGTACTCGTTTTCAATCTGGATGCCGACGACCGGCCCTCCATCTTTCCAGAGTTCGCCCTGCAGTTGATCCGCAATCTGCTGATAAAAAGTTCCTACTTCGGCAAGGTACGTTGGATCGTTGCGACGTACCGGCCCCTTGGAGAGAACCCAGTCTGGAAGGCCGCCATTGCGAACCTCTCCATGCGCCCACGGTCCAATGCGCGGGTAAACATACATGCCATGCTTCGAGCAAAGAGCAACGAAGGCACGCAGATCGCGACGGTCGCTCCAGTCGAACTTGCCTTCGACCTCCTCCTGATGCAGCCAGATCACGTACGTCGCGATGATCTGGACCCCTCCCGCCTTCATCTTAAGGATCTCGGCCTCCCAATCCTGACGTGGAACGCGGCTATAGTGAAACTCTCCCATCACTGGCAGCCAGGGCTTATCGTCAAGCAACAGGTACTGTGAGTTCACGGTCAGGCTCTGCCCATCGGGACGCGTACTCGTGCCAAGCGCAGCCTGGACTGGCTTCGGACCACTGACTGGCGCACGTGCATCGATCACCACCGGCTGTTGCGCAATAGTAGAAAAGCTCAGAAAAAAAACAAGTGACGGAAGTAGATACGACAGCACCCTGTTGCGAGGGAGCGTCCACTTCGGCACGGTGAGGAGGGTCAAGTTTCGCACCGGACGACTCTACCGAAAACAAATCGTCGGCGAATCCGACCAAAGTAGGAGTGAACGAAGAAGGTCATGAAGATGACCAGAGCCGCGAGATTAGAGGTGTGCCAGTCCGCGCTTAAGGGCAGTGACCACTGCCTGGGTTCGGTCTGTTACCTCGAGCCGTTGCAGGATCACGCTGACGTGGCACTTCACTGTTGATTCCTTGATCGATAACTGCTCGGCGATCTCGTAATTGCTGAATCCGCGCACCAGCAGTGCAAGTACCTCACGCTCCCGTGTGCTCAGTTCACCATCGGGCATTCTGGAAGAGAGTGCGGTTGTTACCGGCGCCGGCAGGAATCGACGCCCTGCATGGACACGGCGGAGCGCGTCGATAAGACTCTGATGTGGCATCCCCTTAATCAAATAGCCCATCGCGCCCGCTTCAAGAGCCTGATAGATGTCCTCATCCCCCTCGTACGTTGTCAGAACAATGATGCGCGCCACTGGATGCGAGCGCCTGATTTTGCGAATTGCATCTACTCCGCTGCCGTCCGGCAGAGACAGGTCCATCAGGGTCACGTCAGGACGATGCTCCTCAAAGAGCCGGACAGCGTCGAAGGCGGTTCCAGCCTGCCCAACCACGGTCATATCCCCGCATCCCTGGATGATCGCAATTACGCCAAAGCGAAGGATAGGATGATCGTCTACAACCAGCACTCGAATGGGTGCCTGGTGAACTTCCGCGACCGGCCTCTCGGGACTATTTGAAGTCACAATGACTCCGCATCCTGCGATCTACGGGGTGTCAGATGGACGCGGCGAATAGCTGCCCGAACGGTTGTGCCCTTTCCCATCTCGCTGGCTAATGTAAATTCGCCCTTCATCCGTTCCACCCGTTCGCGCATACCAGCGATACCATAGTGTAGCCCCGCGCGGGCGGCAGAAAGATCGGGCTGGAATCCGATACCGTCATCGCGGACTTCAATCGAGATGCTTTCGGGTAGAGAAAGCAAGGAGATGGCTACCTGCGTGGGGGTGCCGTGAATGGCAGCGTTATATACAGCCTCTCGAACAACCATCAGAAGCTCCCTCGCCGCGAAGTCACCCAGGGGAATGTTTGGGCCGTCCGTGTTGCAGATGACCTCGGTCGATAGATCCTGCTGAACCTGGGCCGCTAAGCGTTGCAGCCGAACCGGCAGATCCTCGCATAGCTGCGTGTTATGGCGCAGATTCCATACCGCCTGGCGAGCTTCGTCGATCGTGGACCGTACCTGCGCGCGAGCGTGATTGAGAAGATCATCGCGCAGCGGTTGATTTGCAGACTCAAGGCTGAACATTGCCTCCAACAGGGCCGAGACGCCGGTGCACCCCTGGATGACGGTGTCGTGCATCTCTCGCGCCAAGCGGCTTCGCTCCTCGATCACCGCGGCGAATCGCAGACGAATCTGCCGCAGACGACCTTCATAGATGCCCCATGCGAGTAGACCAGACGCAATCAGACAAGCACCCACAAACCAGGGAGTTTTGTAGAAGTGAGGGTGAATACGGATGGCCAGAGCGGTCTCGGAGAGGCGATCGGGGGCGTTGGCCTCAAAGACCTGAACGCGAAAGCGATAACTGCCGGCTGGCAGACTCGTATAGGCCGCGAGCCTGCCTGGGCCGCCGTCGATCCATTCAGGATCAAAACCCTCGAGTCTGTACCGGAAGCGAACCCCAGCCTGGGGACGAAGGAGAAGCGGTGCAAAGGAGATCTCAAGCCTGGAGAGGGAAGGAGGCAGCACCAGGTCAGTTGTCCTGGTATCAAGCGGCTGACCGTTCGCAACAATTCCGGTAATCTCAATGCGCGGCGGTCTCTGGTTTGCAGACCTTCCGTCGATGGCTTCGACTGCGCCGCGTGTGCTGGGAAACCATACGTTACCCTGCGGATCCACTACACCCGATGGTTGGCGCCCTCCATACATCTGGGTGCCGGAGGCACTTTCGGGAAGTTCGTAGACCGTACTCGCAAGGTGTCCCTCGCTCGTTGAATTCGGCTGATTAAGCAGAAACGACGAAAGGACAGAAGGTCCACTTAACCAGACGCGCTTTCCGGGACCTTCCAGTAACTGATAGATTCGATCGCTTGCGAGTCCCTGCGAGACGGAAAGGTGCTCCAGGTGCGAGGCGGTCTTGCGATAGACACCGTGATCGCGTGTACCGAACCAGAGTGATCCGTCACTCGTCTCAAGCAAAGACCATATCTTCTCGTGTTGCAGCGCTACCGTTGTGCTGTCCTGCACGAAGCGGCCGCGGTGCCAGCGGGAAAGACCACGCTCCGTGCCGATCCAAATATCACCGTCTTTGTCTTCGAGAAGGCTACGGGTACTGAAGTATGCGAGACCGTCGGACATGCGAAGGTTTTCCACTGTCTCGCCTCGAATGCGACTGACTCCTTCATCCGTGGCGATCCAGATTGTGCCGTCGGAGGATTCCAGGAATCCACGTACAAAGTTGTTCACCAGGCGCGAGGGTGCGAGGAAATGAACCAGGCCTGAGACTGTCTCGTGGTAGACCCCGCCACCGTCCGTGCCGAACCAAAGTGTTCCTGCGCGGTCACGGAAGATATTGCGAATCGTAACGCCCGCCAGTCCGGGAAACGTGAAGGGCCGTGCGACACCGTCCTGGATGTGAAAAACCTGGCTCGAGACCACCCAAAGCGAGTTGCCCTGATCGTTCGAGATCGTGGCGAAGTCAGGCGCGGTATCGCCGGGCAGAGGAATGATGCGAATCGGCGTGCGGCGCATGCGGAAGAGACCATCCTGGCTACCGATCCAGAGCTGCTGCGAATCGTCCTCGAACAGCGCTAGAACGGTATTGATCCCCCCCAGCCCTTCACCGCCGATGCGAGTGAAGGCATCTTCCTGGCGGCGAACATACAAACCATGGCCGATGGTGCCTACCCAGAAGAGCCCGTCCGACGTTTGCAGCATGGTTCGCACCGTGCCCACGATGCCCGGTACCCGCACGAAGTTTCCTTCGACGAGACGATCCAGTCCACCCACGGTGCCGATCCAGATCGTATGATCTCTTGCTTCGAGCATGCACTTGATGCGGTTCTCGCTGAAAGCCCCGGGAAGTGTGTGCTGAACGATCCTGCCTTGCGGGGCTCCCGTGCTCAATGAGGGTCCAAAGACGAGAAGCTTTGAGCCTCCCACCCACACTCGGCCGGAGGAGTCTTCCATCAGCGCGTGCACGCTGAGAGGATTCCCGAATTGCGCAGTGTCGACCTGTCGGGCTCGGTCGCCTTCGATCCAGAAGAGGCCGTTGTCGGTGCCGACCCATATACGGCCGTTGCGATCTTCGAGAATCGCGCGAACAAAGCCATCCGTCAGGCCCTGCGCTGCCGAAAAAGGTGTGGTCACACCATGATGAAGGTGAAATAAACCCGAGCCCTCGGTGCCCAGCCAGATGCTTCCATCGCGCGTCGCCGCCATCGAAAAGATGCTTCCATCTACTACGCTGATGGGCGTCATGCGTGCGCCATCAAAACGTGCGCCTCCGCCCGTAGTACCAATCCACAGATATCCGGCGCTGGCCTGCTGAATCGCCTGGACAGTGTTCTCGGGCAGTCCGTCCTGAACACGCCACGCGGTCCGTGTAAATTGCGGAAGTTGTTTCAGGTTCGCCGCATGCAGGTTGCATAGCAGACCACCGGTCAGTGCAAAGGCAGTCAGGCAGGTCCTCAACTTGCATGCATGTCGACAAAGACTACCGCTGTCAGTTGCGCGCATTATGGAGGGTTTCAGGCGTGCCTGAAGGTCCTTGAATCCTGGCAAGTTACGCCTGAGCCAGGGCCTCCGCGGCAAAGTTAGTTTTAGCAGGTGCAGATGTACCCTTGCGTCCTTCACTCTTCGCTTCCGTAAGTGCTGTAACTCGTCTTTCTGATACGTCCAAGCTATCTCCTGCGGCATGATTCAGCAAGCAGACTTACACCCTCTCGGGTGCCGTCAATTCACCGAGATTTGACCGTCAGTCACGGTCAGAACGAGAATGGTCGTATCGTCGAACTGTTCGGCACCCGCTGACCATACAGCAAGACACTGGGACAGCAGTGAGCAGATTTCCTTAGCCGTAGCTCCCTTCGGCAGAGATCTGCAGCGCTCCACCAGCCTTTCTTCACCAAATTCCTCCCCTTCCGCATTCAACGCGTCTATCAATCCATCGCTGTACACGACGACGGTGCAACCCTTCGATACAGTGACCTGAAACTCCTGATAAATCGCGTCCGGGAATAACCCGATCGGCAAATCACCATGGAGGAGCGCAGTGACTTCGCCGGTCTCTGAGATGAAAATGGGTCGACAATGCCCGGCATTGATATACCGCAGCCGCGCGCTGTGGGAATTGTATTCTCCATAGAACATAGTGACGTATCGGTTGTCGCCAAAGCGTCCACAGAGATCACGGTTGAGCGCCGCAGCGAAGGCGGAAGGAGAGGGCCGCGCGTATGATTCATCGGGGGTAAGCATTCTGCCGTGTGTGACCGCCTGAAGGTGCGCCATCATCAATGCTGCCGACATACCCTTGCCGCTTACGTCAGCGCATAGCAGGCCCACCGAGCTGCTGCTGCAGGAAAAGAAATCATAAAGATCACCACTTACGATACGGGCGGCCGTGGTGCTGCCCCACACCGTCGCCCCTGACAGGACCGGCGCCGCGCGCGGATAGAGATATTGCTGTGCCTCACGAGCCAACGTCATATCGCGTTCCAGCGTAATACGATGATTCTCTTGTTTGTACAGACCGGCTAGCTGAGAAGTCATGGCATTGAACGAACCCACGAGCGATCCCAGTTGATCGTGTTCGATAATAGGAATGCTGATCGAAAAATCACCCATTCCGACGACATGCGCGGCATGGGTCAAGGTATTAATTACAGTGACGATGCGTTTGCTCAGGCGAAGAGAAAACCACATGCCGCATGCGTAGAGGGAACCCAGACCGAACCCAATGGTGATTAGAGGAGCGACCCACGATGCTCTGCGCAGGCCCATACGGCTGAGATCCTCTATAGTCCGTGCATAGCTGGGGCGAAGCTGGCATATCACCCAGCTTTCGGAGGCGCCGGTCTCCCAGTTCCGCGCGACAATCACGACAGGAACCGGCTGGGACGAACCCGGTATAAAGTTGGCTTTGATTTCTCCAGCAATCCCCTCATCGCGCCGGTAGGGACGAAGCAGCACTGGCCTGCTGTCTACGATCTCCAAGCCCGAAGCCTTTGATAATTGATTCAGGAACATTCCGCCAAGAGGAATTCTGACAAGAACCCTTACCGAACAACCCTCGCGTTTCACGGTGCGCAGGAAGCGAATTTCGGCACTCCCCCGATCTTCAACGAGACCAGCGAAGGACGTTGCATCAAGCCACCGCGGATTGGCGTTGTGGCGGGCCTCTGGGGACAGGATTGAAACCATGCTTTCACTACCCGGCCACGTAGCATTCAACTGTTCGGTGAAGGCTGCGAAAGGGGGCAAATCGGAGGCGTACCGGCATCCCTGTACCTTCTCAAGGACGGGATCCATGAGCCCCTTGCGGCTTTCAACGATAACCTTGATTCGTTCCTCAATCAGGTACGCGCTCTCCCGTCGTATGATCACGTTCAGGACTGCTATCGAAAAGCCAGTCACCATGATCACCGAGACCACGCTGGAGAGTGAAAAGAGGATCAGGATTTTCCAACGGATAGTAGTCCAAAAGGTTCCTAGCTTCAAAGAATTTTCCTGTTGCCATGCGATGCCTAATTCGAGCGCACCAACGCGCAGATCTCATGAGATGGATTCGTGGGGATTACGGCTTACGTTACTCTGACTTAATCTTTAGAAGATTTACCATCACTTGGAGTCGGAACGGCACTCGCAAACTTTCAACGCGCGCCACCGCGTCAGTGGAGCCTCATCCCGCCAACTTCTCTAGCTTCGCAAGTTGACTGATCGCATTGTTGACCAGAGTGCGAATGACGGTTTCAGCGGTTGTCTCTCTCTTGCGCGAGCCTTCGAACTCAATCCAACCCTCATTTGAAATCTTCCAGCATTCGGATGCGCGAATGCGGATTGACCATCCCCTGCGCGATGAACAAACCTTCCCACGACTCGCGCGGAACCGCTTTGGCGTGGACCTGCCGGCGTAGAGCCTTCCGAGAGCGTCCGCGATATTCTGCGGATCGTGCGCTTCGGGCCCTCAAGCTCGACCACCCGAAGCCCATCCCACCGCCCTTGGATCAGCTCGGCTGCCACGCGGCTTATGTCTTCACCTGCCACCATCGGGACCAGCTTATCGAGCGGACTCAGGAAACTGTGTATGACGCCGACATCACGAGCGGAATCGATGTCCCAAGAAACGTTCTCTAAGAACCAGGCTGGGCGCAGGTACGTGACCGGGGCAGCGCGCTCGCTGAAGGCCGATTCCCCGACGGTATGCTGAGAGTGTAGGTTCGTTTGCCGGGCTTGCGCGCCGATGGTTGAAAGGTAGAGTACTTTGCCGACACCTGCGTTTCGCGCAGCATTCTATGTGCGGTCATGGCAGCAAATGCTTCGGCAAAGCCTGGATGAGGATCGAATATTGGTGGCGGCAAGATAAACACCGCCTCGGCACTTCGAAAAGCGGCAGTAAGAGCTTTCTTGTCCAAGGGTTCAGCGACAGCGATTTTGCACCCCTGCTGCCTCCAGTTTTCACCCTTCTTCGGGTCGCGAACGACGCCCCGAACCGCTTGACCCTGGGCTAGCAGATGTCCCGCAAGCCCTCCTCCTATACGTCCAGTTATTCCTGTAATAGCAATCATGTTTCCTCCTCTTTGAGGGTAAACACAGTGTCTGGAATAGTTTTTTGTAAAACTGCCATCTTTACATGATCTCGCCTCAGATTTCGCCTTGAAGAGCATGTCATGGACACAACTTCCAGCATGCGAGCCTTCTATTGCGAGCAACCCGGAGCAGCAAACTGCAACAGCAATTAATCTTGTTGACAATCTCAAATGCCACCCGCTCTGTGCCGTATCGATTGCCCGGTCTGCTTCGAGACTAAGAAGCAAACTGGCGACGATACTGACCAGGCGTAAGCCCTCGACGAGCTTTGAAGATCTGGGTGAAGTGAGCCTGGCTTGCAAACCCACACTCGCTCGCGATATCGATCAGACGGGGAGCTTTGTCGCGCAGCAGGCTTTCCGCCTTTGCCACACGCAGTTCGAGCAGGTACTGATGCGGGGTCATACCAGTAGACGCACGGAAGGAGCGCAAAAGATGCGTCGAGCTGTAGTTTGCTTCGCGTGCCATCGCTGCTAGCGATATGTCACGATGCAAGTTACTTTCCATCCAATCACGAAGACGCCTTAGCAGTCGGGGATGCATCACGGGAGCTGCGGGAGCCTGTGGGACAGACTTGCTGGATGCAAGGGCAAGATAACGGCTGACAAGAGCCTGTACAAGGGATTCCGCATACATGCGTCCCGCGAGACCACCAGCTTCCATCTCCTCCGATAGCAGGTTGACGATATGTTCGGTGGCGCGGTCGCGTATACCGGTTTTGAAGAGCAACTCGGGCATTTGTCCCTTGCGCTCTTCCATCGCGATCGCCTGCACGACTGCGTCTTCGACCGCACAGCTGATGAGTTCGGAAGAGGAGCACAGCCGCACCGCCGGAATCGTTCCGAGAGGAACTAGCGTAAGCGCGCCGGGCGCTTTTGTGAACGGCAGCACACCTCCATGGGCGGTCTTGCCTTCAAAGATGGCAGGACGCTTTCCTAATGCGGAGATCAGATGCCAGCGGCTGACGCCGAGCGGCCGTTCTCCCGGCGTCATGGCATGCTTCTCGATAAAGAAGCCCTTCCAAGGGAGTGACTCGCTGGTCCCGAGCATTTGTGCGCCGGAGGGGATCAGGCCGACAAGCTGCGAAGGTTTGCGCCCTGCCATATCCATGCAACTTAGATGCGTTCGCATATCGTTCGACTCACCTGCGAGATCCTGTGACGAGATTCTGTAAAGATCGCAGCTTTACAAAAGATCATTATGGAATTCCTGGCTACATTCAGAGAGGAAACATCATTGCCATCACAAGGACATTCTGAATTTACGAACACTCAGAGCCTTCTATACTCGCCTGCTGAAAATAGCCGGCACATAACGTCGGCACATAACTAGGAGAGGTATTAGTGAAGATCGGTTTTATAGCTTATCCCGCCTCCGGGCATCTGTATCCGATGACGGCCCTCGCACGCAAACTACAAGCGCGGGGTCATGAAGTGATTTGCATCGGTGTTCCGGATACCGAGTCTGCCATTCGGGCTGCAGGATTGACCTTTATCCCTTATTGCGAACAAGAATTTCCCTCGGGATCGCTGGCTGAAGCCTATGCTCCGATAGCGAAGATGCATGGTATGAAGGTTGTGACCTATACATGCGAGAAAGTGTTCGCGCCTCTCGCCCGGGCAGCTTTCAAGAATCTTCCACGGATATTGCAAGACACAGGCATTGAAGCTCTGGTAATGGATCCCATTCACTTCTTCCTTGAACTGGTTCCCATCAACATGAGCATCCCTTATGTCCAGGTCTGCTGCGCCTTACATCTTGACGCATCAGGAACGACGCCCCCATTTATCTTCAACTGGCCACACGAGACCACCCCGGAGGCGGTGAGCAGGAACGTCGAAGGAGTACATCAGGTCGTTCAGACACTCTCGCAGGTACTGATCGAGGCGACGCACTACGCCGACAGCGCCGGTCTTCGAAGCGCTTGGCAGGAGCCTGGATCAACCCAGTCCAAGCTTGCTGTCATTACACAGACGCCGAAAGAGTTCGACTTCCCCGGCATCCCGTGGCCTTCCCAATTTCACTATGCCGGACCGCTTCACGATGACGAAGGCCGTGAGCCTGTAGCTTTTCCTTGGGAAAAATTAAATGGCAAGCCTCTGATCTACGCCTCATTGGGAACCCTGGTCAACGGATTGGACCATGCCTATAAGGCGATACTTGAAGCTGCCGAAAAACTTCAAGAGGTTCAGCTTGTTCTTTCAGTTGGACTGTCCATCAATCCCGATGATCTGCGGCCAACTCCACCGGACGCAATCATCGTTCGCGCCGCCCCTCAACTGCAACTCTTGAAGCGTGCCGCACTTTGTATAACCCATGCAGGACTAAATACAACCCTTGAAGCGTTGGCCCAGGGAGTACCAATGGTCGCTGTTCCAATCGGCTATGACCAGCCCGGTGTGGCTGCCAGAATCGAGTATCACAGAGTAGGGAGATCTCTGGAGATTGCGGCGCTTACAAGGGAAAACATGTTAGAGGCGATCCGGGAAGTGCTTAAGAATTGGAGTTACCGCGCAAGAGCCCGTTACTTCCAAAAGGTTATAAAACGAACCCGCGGATTGGAAGTCGCTGCCGACCGAATTGAGGAGGCATTCAAAACTGGAACGATCTTCCCTCCGATCTAAGCAGAAGTGTTGGTTCAATTTCATGAAGAAGGCCGGTCCCCAGACCGCACGACGCGGATTGCAGCTGCGAATGAGTTCTTCCCTAAGGAATTTATGTTGTATGTATTGGAACGCCAAATTCAACTAGTAAGGATGCCGCTCTGATCATCTGTACGGTTATGTGATGGTGCTGACGCGCAATAAAGCGGATGTAGAAGATCTGGTACGGGAGAAAGGAAGTTTACGCCTCCTGGCACGACGTTCACGGTTTCACCCGTCATGCTTGACCGGATTGATACCTACCCGGACACACTTCGTGCGCACTCCGGTCCTCTCATGCACTTCATCGTCAGCGGCCACTTGCGTGATCAACTAGATAGCAGCTATTTATCAACTGTACCTATTCTGTGACAGTGATTTAGCGCTGATAGGCACCCTAAGGACAGTTATTGTGGTCTTTTCGCGCTCTCGATTTTGACTTGGTTTACCCCTGAGACCTCTGCCCATTGTCGGCAGACGTCGTGCCTCGGCGTTTGATGGTGCTCAGACCGCTGCAGTCCTCGAACCAGGGTGCGTTATCCCTTCGTATAGCCAAACCGCGGAGTTCCACGTTAATCGCTAGGGTTTGGCCAATGCAACTTCCAGCCAACTGCATGGCTAGACGTTATTGGCACTGTCACCACCTGTTACATCGTAGGTCGCGCCTGAAACCATTCGCGCCGCGTCGGATGCAAGGAATACGACGACGGGCGACATCTCTGCCGGATCGATCCACGGCACACCGAGAATTGATTTGCTCTGTAGCACTTTGCGAGCCGCTTCTTCGTCCACGGCTTTGTCGCCCGTTGGCGTGCGTCCCGCCATCTGCAGAGCTTGCTCATATCGTTCCTCATGGCGCGTGAGCGGTGTATCGATGAGTCCTGGCACAAGGCAATTAACGGTGACGCCATGCGGCCCCAGTTCCATCGCTGCAGACTTCATCAAGCCAATAATGCCCCATTTCGATGCCGAATAAGCCGACCCGTTCAAGGTGCCATGCCTTCCCTGAGTCGATGTCGTCATGATGATCCGGCCGTGCTCCTGCTGCACCATGTACGGCGCAAAGGCACGGAGCGCATTGGCTGTGCCCGTCAAATTGACGTCGATCTGGATATGCCAGTCAGGATCTTCCATCTGAAGTAGTGGACGGAACGCCTGGATACCAGCGTTGGCAAACAGAATGTCAATGCGGCCAAACTCTGCGTGGATCTTCTCCGCGGCAATGCGCAGTGCGGGAAGGTCGCGCTGGTCCAGCACAAAGCTTTTCCACTGTACGCCTTCGCTCTTAACCATCTCACCGGTCTGATCGAGTTCGGCGCGGCTAGCAGGTTCTACTCCTGAACGCGGATCGACGACGGCACAGATGTCGATTCCAACCACGTGAGCTCCGCTGTTCGCCAAGGCTAAGGCTACAGCGCGCCCAATTCCGCGTGCCGCTCCAGTGACTACAGCTACTCTCCCATTGAGAATACGTCCCCAAGGTTCTGTCTTCATTTGTGTCATCTGCCCCTCCGTGTTTTGTGCGAGTGAAATCCCGCTCAATGCTGCTGAACCGGCTGCGAGAAAAAACCGGCGCGATACGATCGCCGTTGCTGACTCTTGCTTTCCACTTGATGGCATAAGTACCTCCACTGTCTTTCATTAACGGTTCGGTTGAGCAGATATGATTCAGTACTCCGCCTTTTCGCCTGCCGCAGGAACTGAGGTCGGAACGCCTAGGGTGCCGGCATACGTGATGAGCAGCACGGTGGGTTCATCACCCGACTCGCCTCGATGCACATCATGCACGGATTCTCCTACCGCTTGTCCCTGATGAACAACCTGTGTCTTGCCGCTAGCCTTGTCATGCAGCGTAAGAGTGCCTGAAAGCACGTAGACGGCATTTGGGAATGGATGGGTGTGCCACGGCAGGACGGTGTGTGGTGCGATGGTCAGCTTGATCGTCGTGAGTTGTGGCTGCCCCGTTGGGTAGTGTGTATAGGGCTGGCCGTTCCACGATTGGGTTGTTTGCAGCAGGATTTCGCGGTGACCGCTTGCAACGCTACTCGCGTGGGTTTGAGCGAGCACGGCTGTCAAAGATGCTCCGGTGACGATAGTGGCAATTCGAATACTGTGATATTTGGAAAGCATGTCGGTTGTCTCCATTTGGGATAAGGGTCTGCTCGAAACTCGGCACGGTCTGGCTATTTGTCGGTGTACGATATGCGCCAGACGCTGCGAGAGCCGTCATCTGTCACATAGAGAGCGCCATCATGACCTACTGCTACTCCCACTGGGCGACCCCAGACCTGCCCGTCTGCGGTGACGAATCCGGTAAGAAAGTCCTCGTACTCGCCAGTGGCTTTGCCGTTCCGTATGGGAATTCGGATCACTTCATAGCCCCCGCGCTTCGCTCGGTTCCAGGACCCGTGCTCGGCCGCGAATCCGTCGCCGTCGTATTCGGAGGGGAAGGTGGATTTGTTGATGGGATAGAAGGTCATTCCGAGTGAGGCCATATGAGGTTGAACCAGGACATCGGGGGTGATGACTTTGGACTTGAGTTCAGGGTGTGTGCCCATAAGTCGCGGATCCTGATGTCCACCCATATAGAACCAGGGCCAGCCATAGAAGCCGCCTTCCTTCACTGAAGTCACGTAGTCTGGAACGAGATTGTTTCCCAAGGCGTCACGCTCGTTCGTGGAGCACCAGAGTTGACCGGTAACAGAGTTTATTGCCTCGCCAACGCAGTTACGAATACCGTAAGCGTACACTTCGACAAATTTGCCCTTTGGGGTGTACTCCAACACGTCCGCCCGATGAAACTCGTTGGGATGGGTGTCAGGGTCGTCGGCATTCGATCCACTTCCAACGGACACGAGCATCTCCTTGCCGTTGGGAGAGAAGACGACATCTCTCGTCCAGTGACCACCGCCACGCAGTTGAGCATAGCCGGGAAGATCGGGCACGATTGTCTCGGGCGCCTTAGCAGCCTTCAGATCTCCGGATTTATAGGCGAATCGAATGATGGTCGTGGCGTTTCCGACGTAGATCCAGTGAGGATTCGCGCCAGCGGGATAAAACGCAATGCCAAAGGGATGATCGAGGCCCGTAACGTAGGTGCTGATGGTGGCTACCTTACCCGCATTCGTCACGCCACGCAGCACCATTATAGAGCCAGCCTGCGAGTCCGCTACGAAGAGATCACCATTCGGTGCAGTATGAATGATGCGTGGCATCACGAAGGTTCCAGACGTGGGCGCGTGCGTCTCTTTCTTATTTTCGGAGCGCTGCATAGGAGTGGCCGCGTCACCGCCCGCATAGAGTTGAACCGTAAAACCGGCTGGGGCAATGGGCCACGCGCCCTCCGGCCTTTGAACAAGAGAGGGGCCGTTGTCGACAGACTCAGACGGTTTCGGCTCTGGCAGATCTGCCACAGTGATCTTTCGCCGGACACCCGGCTTCTGCTGAGTGTAGTCGGCTAAGGCGGCCTGACCGGTGATCGTCTTCTGAGCTTGCAGCGCAGAATGAAGAAACGTGGTGAAGGCGAGAAGGGTTAATACGGGGAATTTCGCTAAGTGTAAGCCGGTCATAATTTTCATCTCCAGGTGTGGCGAAAATCGATCGTGCAATGGCTTAGTAGTGGGCAGTCCTTCAACCACGAAGACTTGCGGGAGCATGGCTTACAGCGGCCAACTTGTCGTACGCGGCTTGGGAAAGTTCAAGACCCGCAGCAGCGATATTCTCCTCCAGGTGCTTGACCGAGGACGTTCCAGGAATAGGCAGGATCAGTTTGGAACGCTTGAGTAGCCACGCCAATGCGACCTGCAAGGGAGTCACGTCAAGATCGTTTGCAACCTTCTTGATGGCGTCATGTGCCTCCTTCGCTTGACCGAGCGGAGCCCAAGGAAGGAAAGCGATGTTGCTCTGCTCACAGTAATCGACAATGAAGTCCGATTCCCGGTCAGCAAAGCTGTAGCGATTCTGCACAGATACGATCGGAACTATTCTGCGCGCTCTTTCAATGTGCTCGCGGGTTACATTCGAGAGCGCGACATGGCGAATCTTGTCCTGCTCGCGCAGTCTGGCCAGTGTTTCTACCGACGCCTCGAATGACACGGCATTATCGGGAGCGTGCAGTTGGTAAATGTCGATACGATCCAGACGCAGGCGCTTCAGACTCCCCTCAAGTGCTTCGGTGAGATGTTCCGGGCTCGCATTGTGGGTCCATTGGCCCGGGCCTGGACGCTCCCATCCACCCTTGGTTGCGACCACTAATCCAGCCGGATATGGGTAGAGTGCCTCTGCGATCAACTCTTCGGAGGTGCCTGGTCCGTAGGAGTCGGCGGTATCAATCAGATTCACTCCGAGTTCAATCGCCCGTCGGAGGGTCGCCATTGAAGCAGCTTTGTCCGGGGGAGATCCCCACGCGCCTGCCCCTGTGATCCGCATCGCTCCATAGCCTAGCCGGTTGACCGTAAGTTCGCCACCGATGGCAAATGTGCCTGCACCTGCGGCTGAAAGAATCTGTTCCTCATTCGTATTCATAAGACTGCTCCTTTTCGTGTTGAGAGTTTGGAATGTATTACCAGCCCACAGTTTGCGCTCAGGTGGCGGGCCAGAAATCGTCAGGCAGATTGACAACGATCGGCTCTGGCGTACTTCGGACAACGACCCATCGAAACGGGTGTTCCTTCGAAGGGTTGAGTTCCTGATGTGGCAACCAACTTGGCACATGGAGAAAGTCGCCCGCTCCAACAGTGGCCGAATGTTCTCCGAAATCGCCCCACCGTACAGTAGCTTCTCCTTCAAGGACGTAAACGACCGTGTCCTGTTCGCCGTGGTGGTGAATGCCGGTCTTCACTAAAGGCTCGACCAAAAATATGCCTGCCCAGAGCGAGGAAACAATACCGTGGATCGCTGTAATGGCGGACATCCTTAGCGATCCTGATGTCTGCTGCGTTTCCGTGCTCAACTCAGCGGGATGCACAATGCTGATTGCTGAATTCGATCCCGTTTGAGATGCCGTCCGAATGGAGGCTCCCGCTGTCGGGTGAATGAGCGAATCTTCGAAATTGATTTCCATGTGGTCTTCATATTTCAGACAGTTTGCGATTGTCATCTTATGTACTGTACTGTACAGTACAAATAAGATGCACTCAAGTTCGAATACGACGCACTAAAAATTCCCAGATGTGAACAAGAGTGGACGCATAAAATGTTGTTAATACAGGAGGATTCCGGCTATGGACCGCGTTGAAATATTTATTCACGACAGGCAGATGAATGCCTAGCAAACCATCGCGAGGAGAAGTTCGAAACAGCAAGCTCCAAAGAGTCGCGGCAGACCTGTTCCTAAAGCGCGGCTATGAGGGCGTCACCATCGACAAGATTGTCGAGGTGGCTGGCGGTTCGAAGAGCACGGTGTATAGCGAATTCGGTGGGAAGTGTGGGCTGTTCATCAGCAGTATCGAGAATCTGTGCCGCGAATCGAATGAGCCGCTCGCGAAGATCGATTACTCAGGATTGAATCTTGAAGAGAGCCTTAAGAAGCTCTCTTTTCACATCCTGAAGCTCATCACCGCAAAACGGTCCGTGGAGCTTCACCGACTCGCCATCGGCGAGGCAGCGAACTGTCCCGAAGTAGGAGAGGCATGGTATACACACGGTCCCGCCAGGACAGCTTCGTTCATACGATCTTTGTTGGAAAGTCGTCGTGAAGAGCTGCGAAAAACAACGATCCCAATTGATCGGATGGCGGTGATCCTTCACGACTCATTGACAGGAGACGTCCTATACCGCCTGCTGGCAGGAGTCGGTAAGCATGAAAATGACGCGGAGCTTGAGCGATTGGCTTGCGCTGCAGTCGACGTCATTCTCGAGAACATCTGCAGCACTGTGCCCTAAAGGCGCTTATCTCGCGCACGTCGCATCCATCTGTACCGGCGCATTCCTTCTCGCAGAGCAGGCCTCCTCAACGGGAAGCAAGCCGTTACCCACTGAACTTCTGTGACCGTCTCGCCAGGGAATACCAAAAAGTCGTTGTGCGGCCCGAGCCGATCTATCTGCACGACGGCTCTATCTGCACATCGGCAGGTACTACAGCCGGTATTGACCTCTCTCTTGCCCTGGTTGAAGAAGACCACGGACACGAAACAGCTCTCAAGATCGCGCGTTTCCTGGTCATGGTTCTCGTGCGTCCGGGCGGGCAAGCACAATACAGCCACATGCTTCGCATCAGGCATCACCTGAAAGCCATTGCGCGAGCTTCAGGTATGGAGCCTCCAGCACGTTCGTGAAGACCTCACCGTCGAATCGCTCGCTGAGCGCATTGGTATGAGCGTCCGCCATTTCACGCACGTCTGCCTCCGCAGCCCATTTCAAAGAGGACATCCTGCAGGCCTTCTACGACAACATCAAACACAAGTCTGAGACTACCTTCGGAAACGTAAAAGCAGACGTACTCGCCGACAAAGATCCCCGCTTTCTCCGTAGCAACTTCTGCAGTGTGATCCGTAACTCTTCCTGGCGCGGCCAATCAAGCGAAAGGCCCGTATTGCGAAGACAGGTTTTCACCCGTTCGCATTCAGGATATTGATGTAATGACAGACCAAGGATATTCGGCATTGTTGACTCGTCGGCGCTTTGCACAGCTTTCGGGCATGGCCACGGGGTCGGTTCTCCTGGGCGCAGCGTCCGGAGCGGCGCCCTCCGGACGCCACGCTGGAGATCGCTCCGTACACGCTCGAGGCTTCCCCTAAACACCACATTCGAACAGTCGCCTATAACGGCCAGGTTCCCGGTCCGCTTCTTCGCATGCGCCAGGGTCAACAATAAACGATTGAGGTGCGCAACCCTTGATGGCCCTTTGACTGACTGCGCTGCGATGGCTGGAAACGCTCATGCGATACCCATCCTGTACCCCGCTATGTGCGAGATCTGCTACTGGCTCTTAACTGGCCCACGCGGCGCAGGGATTATGGGTATGACGGTCGGGAGATGCTTCCCGCATTCTCCCTCGGCTCGATCATGAGAAAGCCATGCTGGCCACCGTACTGCGCTCTGCCCAGGTCCTTCATCGGCGCCCAGTTTACGGGCGCGCTCCAGTTTCTCGTCAGAGGACGATGTAACAAGGACACGCGCCCCGTGCGCCTTTGCAAACTGCATTGCAAAAAGCGATACGCCGCCGGTGCCGAGCACGAGAGTTGTCTTGTGCGGTCCCAGTCCAGCACTGCGAATGGCGCGCCAAGCCGTGGTTGCCGCTATCGGTAAGGTGGCAGATTCAGCGTTCGATAGATGCGCCGGCGTGCGGACCAGCGAACGCAGGAACCACCACATACTCCGCAAGGCTACCAGGAAGATCGATGCCACGACGCGGTCCACCATCGGCGGTGGGCATCCGGCCATCTTGCCAGTTGGGAATGAAATGCGGGATGACCCGTTCTCCAACCTTCCAGTCGGCCACAGGCGCGCCGATATCCGCGATCTCGCCCGCCCCGTCTGTTACGGGGATGATCGGAAAATTGTTGAGGGAGTACTTACCGGTGGCAACGGCGATATCAAGAAAGTTCAACGAAGCGACCCGCAGACGAACTAACACATCACCCGGGCCTGGGACGGGATCAGGATAAGTGCAGGAATGCAGTGAATCGACACGTGGCGCTGCTAGCTCAATGACTTTCATGGTTTCTACCAGTTCGTCGTTTAGATGGCCGCGGAATCGATTCGATTCCACACCTTGCCAGCACGCGAAATACTACGGATAAGTAGGTTTAGCGTCAGTGATCTCCACTGATGAAAAGCGCGTTTGCGGGGATTAACGAGCACTCGCAGAATTCTGTATCGTAGGGTTATGCAGCGAGGCTTTGTATTGTTAGGTGTATTGTTCCTGATATTCGTGGGTTCGCATAAACCCTCCCGTGCACAGACCCCAGCCATGGCGCGCGACATCGCCCTGAACGATTTGGCACGCCGAGACACTACTATTCACTGGCCAAAAGGTTTCGACCCTGCAACGGCCGCGCAGTTCAGCCATAATGAGCTTCTCATTCCGGCACCATGCGAGCATGTCTTCGCGCAGATGGCAAACGTTACCGCATGGCCAGAATGGTTCATCCTGGTAAAAGATGTCAGGGTTGAGGGACCGAACAAAACTCCAGGACTAGGGCGTACTCTCTCGCTATCCATCTTCAACACACCCATCACAGCAAAGATCACGGAGTGGGTTCCCGGAAAGCGCCTAAGCTGGACACCCGAAACTGTCGCGCCATCTGAGTCGAGTCACTACCATGCGTGGCACTTCATACCTGTCGAGGGCGGCTGCAGAGCAGTGACAGAAGAGGTAGGCGTGGGACCAGCCGACAAGAAGCTGGGGACCGAAGGCAGCTTTTACATGCATCGAGCACACGACCTATGGTTAGCCTCGCTAAGATACGCTTCCGAGTAGCTTTAGAAGGCTTGCGCGCTGCGTGTATCGCTTCGGCGAAGGCACGAGTCGTCGCTTCAGTATCAGGGAATCTTCCTGTGTTTATCAATCTGGGCTAGCTTGCGTTGGTCGAGCATGGCGTAGCAATGGGTTATCTTTGTCTAGCTGACTGCCTATGCCCACCCGCCCCCACCTGGCCGTACTGCTCGACGACTTCCGTCGCTTCGGCCGCCAGACAGCCATCGTCCAGTACACCGGCAACCGCCGCAAAGCGACAACCTACGCAGAGATCGCAAACCTGGCCGGACGCTTCGCCGCACTCCTGGTCTCACGCAACCTCCAACCAGGCGACCGCCTCATCCTCTGGGCACAGAACAGCGCCGAATGGGTCGCCGCCTTTCACGCCTGCATCCTCCGCGGCATCATTGTCGTCCCACTCGACGCCTACGGCACCCCCGACTTCGCCACAAGAGTAGCCTCCGACGTCCGGCCCTCCCTCATCGTCGGCGACGCCATGCTCCTACAAACCCTCCCCAACGACTGGCCACATCTTTCGTTCGAAGACTGGCCCACCACCCTTCCCCCCGCCGTAACGGCAGATCAAGCCAACCCCATCCCCACCCTCTCCCATGACACGCCCCTCCAGATCCTCTTCACCTCCGGCACCACCGGCGACCCCAAAGGTATCGTCCACACCCACGGCAACATCCTCTCCAGCTTCGAACCCATCCGCACCGCCGCCCAACCCTACATGCGCTACGAGCGCATCGTCCACCCCCTCCGCTTCCTCCACACCCTCCCCCTCAGCCACGTCTTCGGCCAGATGATGGGCCTCTGGGTCCCCTCCATCTTCGCCGCCGAGGTCCACTTCGAATCCCGCCTCACCGCCCCCCGCCTCATCGAAACCATTCGCCGCGAACGCATCTCCGTCCTCGCCGGAGTTCCCCGCGTACTCGCCCTGCTCAAAACCCACCTGGAAACCGAAAACTCAAACCTCACGGCACGTATTGAAGCCGCCAAAGGCATCTCCGCGCAAAAACGCTGGTGGCGCTTCCGCGACATCCACTCCCTCTTTGGCTTCAAGTACTGGGCCTTCGTCACCGGCGGCGGCGCCCTCCCCGTACCCATCGAGCAGTTCTGGAACGCCCTCGGCTTCGTCCTCGTCCAGGGCTACGGCATGACCGAAACCTCCGCCCTCATCACCCTCAACCACCCCTTCAAAGTCGCCCGCGGCACCATGGGCAAGCCCCTCCCCGGTCGCGACGTCAAAATCCAGCCCGACGGCGAAGTCCTCGTCCGCGGCCCCATGATCTCCCCCGCCACCTGGTCCGGTGGTGCCCTTCAACCCCGCACCGACGAGTGGTTAGCCACCGGCGATCTCGCCGAAGCCCAACCCACCGGCGAACTCCGCTTCCTTGGCCGCAAGAGCGAGACCATCGTCACCGCCACCGGCGTCAATCTCCACCCCGAAGACCTCGAAGCCGCCTTCGAGCCAGAACCCGAGGTAGCCGCCTGCGCCGTAGTCCCCATCGCAACCCCCACTGGACCCGAACCCTGCGCCGTCCTAGCCCTTCGCACCACCCCCGACCATGCCCCAGACCGCGCCCCCGCCATCCTGCAACGTGCCAACACCCGCCTAGCCGAGTTCCAGCGCATCCGCCGCTGGGCCCTCTGGTCCGAACCCGATCTCCCCCGCACCTCCACCGGCAAGATCAAACGCGCAGCCGTAGCCAACTGGCTGACCAGCAGGGAAGCCAACAACGGCAACGCAGCCCCGTCAACACCAGCCACCACCTCCACCGACTGGCTCCTAACCCTCATAGCCCGCATCACAGGCGAAGGCGTCCCTCCCGAAAACGAAATCCAAAATAAAGACCTACGCCTCGCCGAAGACTTGCGTCTCGACAGCCTTGGCCGCGTCCAGCTCCAGGACGCGCTCGAAGAAAAACTCGGCGTCGCATTTCCCCAAGAGCAATACGACAAGGTAGAGACGCTCCCCGAGCTATGCCACCTCGTCGCAAACTCTGGCAATAGAGGAGTCTCGGAAGATCAATCGGTTACGCGTCCCGAGCAAATTGAATTCGCCGAAACCGCCGACCTCAACGCGCTGACAAAAAAGCTTCAGGCGACCCAACAGCCCGAAGCGCCGATCCCGGCAGAAGCTACCCACTACCTCTACCCTCACTGGTCCTGGCAACTACCCATCCGCTGGATTCGCACCGCCTTCGTCGAGTGTGTAGCCCAACCCCTGGTCTGGTTCTTAGCCGCACCCCGCGTGTCACCAGCAGCTCGGCCATATCAATCAATCCACCCGCAACAAGCAGACACGCAGCAAACAGACAAGCAGCCAACCGAACCGCTCCTCCTCATCGCCAACCACGTCACCGCCTACGATCTCCCCCTCCTCCTCTACGCCCTTCCCCGTGCTATCCGCCTCCGCACCGCCGTAGCCATGTCCGGCGAGATGCTCGAAGACTTTCGCCACGCCCGCAACCAGCAACCCTACTGGCTCAACCCCCTCGGCCCACCCACCTGGCTCCTTCTCACCGCGCTCTTCAACGTCTTTCCCCTCCCGCGTCTGCGCGACTTCCAGCTCAGCTTCGCCCACGCAGGCAACGCCCTCGACTACGGCTTCCACGTCGTCGTCTTCCCCGAGGGCACCCGCTCTACCGACGGCACCCTCGCCCCCTTCCGCCCTGGAATCGGCCTGCTGGTCAAGCAATCCTCAGCAGCAGTACTGCCCATGGCCATCCAGGGCTTAGGCGAACTCAAAACTCGCCGCCGTCGCTGGTTCCGTTCTGGCACCCTTCAGATCAACGTGGGCCAACCCATCCGCTTCTCCTCAAACGACACCGCAGCCGCCATCACCGCCCGCCTCCACGCCGAAGTAGAAAAACTTCTCGCCTCAAATCGACCATAGTGTTGTCGCTCAGCCAACGGCACCTTTGAGGACTATGCCAGCGATGTCGCAAACGTTAGCCGGACGGCCAATCATCTGGAACGCTTCCTGCCTCCTTAGGCTCGCAACGGTTCACAGAAGATTCACCTTATTGCCCACAGCATGGGCAATCGCGCGGTATGCGAAGCTCTTAAGTCGCTAAGCTACGACTGCACCGCGCACCCCATCCCCTGCTGCACTATCTCGTGCTGGCCGCGGCCGATAAGATGCGAAGACCTATCGTGAACTGGTATCGGCACTACGTCTGGGTCTCTACTTCTTCAAAGATAAGGCGGTCGCAGCCTCGGCAAAGCTGCATAAATCTCCTAGCAGGTGGTGTCCCGGTGCTCGCGCTGCCGGATGTCGAGAGCATCGACGCATCCGCCGCTGCAGCTGTTTGTTGGGTACCTGTGAGCGTGAGATTGGGTTTGGATGCTCGGGGATGTCCGCTATACTCAAAGCTCCTAATGCATCCCACCCAGTCATCCCAGTTCGAGCATGCGTCCCTTAAAAACTATTTGCTGGACCATGCCTATGACGAGATGTTCACCGGGCTCGGCGATTTGCATCGACACTGCGAACCACTGTTGGAGCATTTTTCGGCGCTGCCTTCGGAAGAGCTACAACGCAGAAAACAGGCGGCCGACCTCAGTTTCCTGAATCAGGGCATTACGTTTACGGTTTACGGCCGCGAAGAGGGGACAGAGAAGATCTTTCCGTATGACCTGATTCCTAGGATTATCACTGCGGCCGAGTGGGCGACAGTAGAGCACGGGCTGACGCAGCGAATTACGGCACTAAATCTTTTTCTGAAGGACATCTATAACGAGGGACGGATTCTCGATGATGGAATAGTACCGCGTGAGGTGGTCTATAGCTGCAAACACTACCGGCGTCAGATGATGGGGTTGCAGGTTCCGCGAAATGTCTACATTGCTGTATGCGGGACCGACCTGATTCGGTTGGAGAACGGCGAGTTTGTAGTGCTGGAGGATAATCTGCGCGTGCCTAGCGGAGTCAGCTACATGCTGACCAATCGCAGGGTGATGAAGCGGATCTTTCCGCAGCTGTTTCGAAGCTACAATGTGCGGCCGATTGAGCAGTACACGCAGTTGCTACTAGGAACGTTGCGGTCCCTGGCGCCGGAGGGACGACCAGAGCCGAATATCGTGCTGCTGTCGCCGGGAGTGTTCAACTCTGCTTACTTTGAGCATGCGTATCTTGCGCGGCAGATGGGGATCGAACTGGTTGAAGGACGCGATCTGGTAACGCATGACAACGTTGTGTACATGCGGACTACGATCGGACTGCGGCGGGTGGATGTGATCTACCGGCGGGTGGATGATGACTTCATCGATCCGCTGGCGTTTCGCGGAGATTCGATTCTTGGAGTGGCTGGTCTGTTCAATGCTTATCGCGCTGGTAACGTGACACTGGCCAATGCGTTTGGTACCGGTGTGGCCGATGATAAGGCGCTGTATGCGTACGTGCCGGAGATCATCAAGTATTACCTGAGCGAAGAGCCGGTGCTGAAGAATGTTGAAACGTATCTGTTGACCAGGCCTAAGGAACGGCAACATGTGCTGCAGAATCTCGACAAGCTGGTGGTGAAGGCGGTGGGCGAGAGCGGCGGGTATGGGATGCTGATCGGACCGCAATCGACCAAAGCACAACAAGAGGAGTTTGCGCAGAAGATAGAGGCTGATCCGAGGAACTACATTGCGCAACCGACGATCTCATTTTCGCGAGCGCCCTGTTTAATCGGGGACGAACTGCAACCGCGGCATGTGGATCTACGACCTTATGTTTTGTATGGAGATAAGGTAACGATTGTGCCGGGTGGGTTGACAAGGGTAGCGCTGAATCAAGGGTCCTTAGTGGTGAACTCGTCGCAGGGTGGCGGGAGCAAAGATACCTGGGTGCTGAGCCAGTGAAAGGAGTGACCAATGCTGTCACGCGTCGCGGATAGTTTGTACTGGATGAGCCGGTATCTCGAGCGCGCCGAGCATACGACGCGACTACTGGATGTGAATCTGAATCTGATGCTCGATGAAAGCCCGATCAGTGCAGAGCGTCGATGGCAACGGGTGCTGCAAGCTCTGGGTAAGCCGAAGAATGTTGAGTGGACCGGTGAGCCGTATGCGCTCACGCAGACGCTGACTTTCGATACGGAAAACAAGGCTTCGATCCTGTCCTGCATCATCGCTGCGCGGGAAAACTCGCGCCACGTGAGGGAGCAGATTTCTACCGAGCAATGGCACCGCCTGAACAGCCTCTATCTACAGGTAACGCGGCCGGAGATTCAGAGTCAGAGGCAGTCGGAGGCGCTGGTGCAAGGTATGACGCACCCCAGCGAGTTTCTGCAATCGGTGATGGAGGCGGTACATCAGTTTCAGGGTGTCACAGATTCTACTATGAACCACGGCGAAGGCTGGCAGTTCATTCAGGTGGGACGGTATATCGAACGGGCGTGTGCGACCGCGCTGTTGCTTCAGGCTTACCATGTCGACCTGTGGGGGCACCCAGAGAGGATCGTTGATGGGAATGAATACCTGGACTGGATGGGACTGTTGCGTTCGGCGACCGCGTTCGAGGCGTACTGCAAGGTGTATACCGCGGATCTGACACCGGATCAGATCTTCGAGTTTCTTCTGCTCGACGAGGAGTTTCCACATTCGGTTCGATTTTCGATCGACAGCTTGCAGTGCGCGCTGGAGAAGATCCAGGGAGACAGCGGTAAGGTCCGTGCCGAGACCTTGCGTCGACTGAGCGGTCGTCTGCAATCCTCCTTAAACTACAGTAGCGTCGACGAGATCCTGAGCCAGGATGTGCTGGGGTACCTGGGTGGGATTCAGGCACAGTGCCGAGCTATTCATGAGACGATCTACGAGCTATACGTGGACTATTCCATTCAGGCGGCCCTGGCAGGGTAGATGATCGAACAGGCACTGGCAGAAGAGACACGGAGACCGATTACCAGCGGGAGACGGTCGAACCTTGTGGACCTTGTTAAGGGTCTTGCTATCATTCTGGTCGTCTATGGCCATACGGCACAAGGTGTTGTGCATCGGGGCTGGTGGTCCGGTCCGTGGGCTGATTTTTCTAAAGCTTTCATCTACAGCTTTCACATGCCTGCCTTTTTCTTTGCCTCCGGACTGTTCGTGTTCGGTAGCATTCAGCGACGGGGACCGGCCAAGTTCACGCTCGAGAAAATGAAGACCGTACTGTATCCCTATTTGTTATTCGCGGCCATCTCAGCTGCGCTCGGCCCTTTGATCCGACGATTCCAGATGTCCTATTCGCCATTTCACTGGAATACATTTCTGAGGAATGTCGCCGACGGGAGTGTGAGTTGGTTTCTATTCACCTTATTTTGGTGTTTGCTTCTGGCGCTCTTGACCGTGCGATTTCCGAATTGGCTGCGCTTTTTGCTCTCAGTGCTTGCCGGGGTGGCGCCGATCTACGGAACGTTCACCACGGACCACGTGTTGCAGGAGTTCTGTTTTGTGGCCGTGGGAATGTGGGTCGGACACCACATCTTTCGGCTGGAACATACTCCAAAGTGGATGGCGGCGGTTGGTTTTATGCTGCTTGCCGCCTTCCAATTCGCGGCTATCTATCTTTATGGTTTCGTGAATCGCGGGACGTATATTGTGCTTGGCCTGACTGGGACTGCTGGTCTTTTTCTCCTTTCCCGATTGCTTGAGAACCACTGGATCGGCGAGGCTCTGGTCTGGGTGGGACGGGCATCCCTTGCGATCTTCCTGCTAAGCGCCTTTGCGCAGGGAGCAACCCGTGTTGTGTTGTCTGACTTGTTTCACACTAACAACCTGTGGCTTCAATTGTTGTTGCCGACGGCTTTCGCGACAGTTCTACCTGCTATTGTTTGGTATCAGCGGGACAGATGGCGGTTGGGATGGCTCTTTCATTGGCCGTTCTAGCAGATGCAGCATCTTCGTAAGACCGGAAGGGACGGGCTATGTATTATTCGATTCGCCATCTGACGAAGTTCCTGTACAGCAACCAGGTCAGCGAGAGCATGATGGAGACGCGGATGCACCCGCGGAGCGACCAGAATCAGCGCTGCCTGACGTTTCATCTTTCGGTAAGCCCGCGATGCCGAGTCTTCAGCTATCGCGATCATCTGGCGAACCATGTCCACCACTTCGATATTCCAGGAATGCACGGGCAGTTGGTGATCGTTGCTGAGTCGCTGGTCGAGGTACAGCCAGCGGCGCAGGTTCCGGCGTTTCTAGCTCCTGATGCCTGGGCGGATCTGGACGCGATGGTGGAGAACGGTGACTACTGGGAGATGCTGCTGCCTAGCGAGTTTGCTATACCGACGCCGGCGCTGGACGCTCTTGCTGCCGAGTTGGACGTGAGGCGCAGGGACGATCCGCTGATGGTGCTGCATCACCTGAATCAGCAGATCTATGAGTACTTCGACTACAAACCGAAGTCGACGCATGTCGATTCACCGATCGATCTGGCTTTGAGCACTAAGGCTGGTGTTTGTCAGGATTTTGCTCACATCATGATCACGCTGGTGCGGTCGAAGCTGCGGATCCCCTGCCGGTATGTGAGCGGATATCTGTTTCATGGCGAGAGTGACATGGACCGGTCGGTGAGTTCGGCAACACATGCTTGGATTGAGGTTTTGATTCCACACCTGGGATGGGTGGGGTTCGATCCTACGAACTGGCTGGTGGCGGGGGACCGGCATATTCGTACGGCAATCGGAAGGGACTACTCCGATGTTCCGCCGACTCACGGCATCTTTCGCGGGCGCGCAGCGAGTGAGTTGACCGTGGCGGTTCGGGTGACTCCGAGCCTGGGAACCCTTTCGCTCGATCAGGAGCTGCCGGTGCCCGAGGATTGGTCGATTCTGGTGGAGAAGGCGACACAGCTCCCAGAGCAGCCACCGCCGCCGACTCGTCAGCAGCAGATGGCGCAGCAGCAGCAGGAGAACTCCTAGAGGGATACCCCCCCTATTACCTGCGTGTAAGCCTTTTGTTAATCATGGGCTTGCGCGAAGTATTGGCCGCCAAAATATTGATAATAAACGAGTTGCCTGCAGATTCTTCCAAACAAAGGGGTTATGAGATTAAAACAGGGAACCCTGGTATTTGCTGGGGATCTTCTTTCTTCCTGTCTCCATTATAGCGATTTGGGTGTAACTAATACGCCACGCGAATTCGCTGGATTGGTGCGGGGTTTGGTGAATCTGGGGCTTGACAGGTTTTTGGGAGAGGCGTGTGTCCTGCCGGGCGGGCCGCCTGCGCGGCGCGCGGTCACTTCGTGACTTGTATACCTTCGGTTGGCGCTCCCGTTGGTCGCGAGGAAGATTATTCCGACCAACGGGAGGACCACGCGAAGCTCTAAAAAGGCGTGCGAACGCCCGCCCTCCGCGTAGGAGGCCCGTCCGGCAGGACCTATCTTTCAGAGGTTGAGTTTCTTGAAGATGCGCTCGGGGATGTTGCGGATGATGAACATGATGGGCTGCCACTGGAATGGGACGTAGAGTATGTCCCTGCGCTTGTCGATGGCGCTGACGATGGATTCGGCGACTGAGTCGACGTCGGCGAACTTCTCGCTCCTGGGCATGCCGGCGGTCATTGCGGTTTTTGTGGGGCCGGGTTTGATGGTGAGCACGGTGACGCCTTCGCGGTCGATACGGTTTCTAAGGCCGTCGAGGAATGCGGAGAGGCCGGCCTTTGAGGAGCCATAGACGTAGTTGGACTTGCGGCCTCGCTCGCCTGCTACCGAGGAGAGCACGGCGAGGGTGCCTGCATGGCGCTGGACGCAGAAGTTCGCGAGCCAGGTGAGGAGTGAGATCGGGGCCATGAAGTTGGTGTGGAGGATCTGGGCGGCGGTGTTGAAGTCGCGCTCGGCTTCGAGCTGGTCGCCGAGGACGCCGTGGGCGAGGTAGGCGATGTCCATGCCGGTGAGGGAGTTTACCGCGTGGGCCAGGAGCGCAGGGTGCTGGTCGGTGTCGTCGAGGTCGGCGACGGCAGTGTCCACGTAGCTGGCGCCGCGGGTCTTGAGATCGGCGGCTACTGCTGCCAGCTTTTCGGCGTTGCGCGCGACGAGGAACAGGCTTGCACCTTGTGAGGCCCAGATGCGGCAGGTTGCTTCGGCGATGCCGGAGGTTGCGCCGAGGACAAGGATCTTGCGAGGGGTTGAGGTTGATTGCGGGGTGGTGCTCATAGGCTTGCTTTGTCCGGTCTTATGAATTTGGGGTGACGCGCTCCCAGAAGCTGGAGGTAAGCATGGGATCGCGGAATCGTGCGAACTGCTCCCATTGTGGGTAGAAGGACTGGAATTGATGGGCGGTCATGGCGGCGTCTTTGGCTGGATAGAGGCGGCCGCCGAACTCGAGGGTCATGTCGGCGAGTCGCTGGAAGAGTGGGAAGCTCTTGTCAGGCTTGATGGGAAAGTCGAGGGCCAGGGTAATGCCGGGTTTTGGAAAGCTCATCATACCCGGGGATGGAACGTCTCCGAAGGCTTTGAGGACGGCGAGGAAGCTGGCGAGGCCGGAGTTTGCGACTTCACGGAGGATGGCGACGGTGCCCTCTTTGGCGTGCTCCCAGGGGATGACGTACTGAAACTGAAGGAGGCCGCGTTTGCCGTACATACGGTTCCAGCGGAGAACCTTATCGAGCGGGTAGAAGAAGGGCTCGTAGTCCTGCAGGGCAACGGCTCGCTTGTGGATCTGCTTGTGGAAGAACGCGGTGTTGAAGAGGCTGACGGAGAGTGAGTTGAGGGCGAAGCCGGGAGCTTCAAAGGGAAAGATCAGCTTTGGTTTGGGCGAGGGTTTGAGATCGTCTTTTTTGGCCGAGTGATCGCCCTGCATAAAGACGCCCCGTGCGAAGTTGCCGCCTTTGGAGGTTACGTCGACCCAACTAACGGTGTACTCGATGTCGTGTGCCTGGTTGGTGAGGTCGAGAAACTCGTCTATGCCATGGAACTGAATGCCTTCGTAGTCAATCTTGCGGGAGACGATGGGCTTGAGGCGGAGGGTGGCCCAGGTGATTACGCCTGTGAGGCCGAGGCCGCCGATGGTTGCGGCGTAGAAGTCGGGATTCTCAGTGGGCGAGCAGAGCATGTGGGAGCCGTCGGAGCGGACGAGTTCGAACTGGGTAATGTGGCGGCCGAAGGTCCCGGCGCTGTGGTGATTTTTGCCGTGGATGTCATTGGCGATTGCTCCACCGAGAGTTACATATTTTGTGCCAGGGGAAACGGGAAGAAAGAAGCCTCGGGGAACGGCGAAGTCGAGGATCTGCGCGAGGGAGACGCCGGCTTCGGCGGTGAGGAGGCCAGTCTCGGGGTTGAAGTCGATGAGGCGATTCATTGCGGTGGTGACGAGGAGGTTGCCGTCCTTGAGGAGGCAGACGTCGCCGTAGCTGCGGCCCATGCCGACGGGGAGTGCGCCGTTGTGGAGGTTGGCAGTGAGTGCGGGAAAGTCGCTCTGCCAGTGGAGCGGAAGAAGTTTTGCGCCGTAGGTAGGGTAGCGGCCCCAGGATTCGAAGGGAGATTGCATTGGGGAGGTCGCTTCCTCTGTTGCGGTTGAATCTGGCATAAGGACAGGATACTGGTTCATAGCGATGGCGTGATTAAAAAGGAAGAGGCACAGCGTGTGCCGTGCCTCTTCTGAAACTACTGCGCTGTTAGGCGGCAGCAGAGGTGCGATTTGCGGCGTGCTTATCTGCTGCAATCTTCAGGGCTGACTTTGCCTGCTGGGTAAGAGCGGCAAAACCAGCTGCGTCGTTGGCGGCGATGTCAGCGAGAACCTTGCGGTCGAGCTGATTGCCGGCGAGCTTGAGGCCGTTGATGAAGGTCGAGTAGCTCATGCCGTTGATGCGGCAGGCAGCATTGATACGGACGATCCAGAGAGCGCGGAACTGGCGCTTCTTCTGTTTACGTCCGGTGTAGGCGAACTTGAGTCCGCGCTCGACGGCTTCCTGAGCGGCCTGGTAGAGCTTGGACTTGGTGAGGAAGTAACCACTCGCGCGCTTGAGGATCTTTTTGCGGCGATCGTTGCGTTTTGTACTCCGTTTTACACGGGGCATCTTGCTTCTCCTTTTGCGTACTTCGTTTAAGCGGCTGGAGGTAAGGGTCGCATTCTTATCTCAATCAGAACTGGTGGGTGTTCTGATCGAGCTTCGTGAGAACGACGATGGTGGCCTCTTCACTCGCTATGCAACTTCAAGTCTCGTGGAATCGCTAACGCGGTTCCAGGGGCCGGAACGCTTTGCTGGCCCTTTGCTTTTTGAGCGGCTCGACTTGAAAAACTTATACTTCCCTTATTCCTGAGGAGGAAAGACCTGCTTGGTCTTTCTATCAGGCGTAAGGAAGCATCCGGGCAACCTTGTGATGATCCGCATCGGAGATAAGCACTGACCCGCCTAGCTTGCGCTTGGTCTTGGTGGCCTTCGATGTGAGAATGTGGCGCATCTTGGACTGGCCACGCTTGAACTTGCCGGTGCCGGTCTTATGAAAGCGCTTGGCTGCGCCGCTGTGTGTCTTCAACTTTGGCATGGTGTTCCTGACGAAAACTGTGTTCTGGACAACTTACTAAGTATATACGAGGGTTGCGATTGCGGGCTCAACTCTTTGCAGGCCTTTTATGAAGAGAGTTGGGGACCAATGCGCAAACCGAGAGAATAAGAGATTTGAGTGAACGGAAGATCTAGTCGAGGACCTTCTCAAATACTTCAAAATAAAGGTCGTTCCGCGCTGGCACACCAAACCGTTGATCGTCATACGGGAATGGTTCCGTTTTGCCGGTGCGGCGATATCCGCGACGCTCATACCACTCGCTGAGACTGTGGCGAAGCCAGATCACTGTAATTCTGACTTTTTGCGCTCTACGGGCTTTTACATAATCCTCGGCATAAGACAAGAGCGTTCGGCCCAGTCCATCGGCCTGGCGTTGAGGGTCGATCGCGAGCATCGAGAGATACCATACGGCCGGTTCGTCAGTGGTCTCAAGTGAGACACACCCCGCGAGAGGGGCCTTGTGGTCATCGCGCATCAATAGAACCGTGGCTTTACCGTTTGCGACTGTCTCGGCGAGGATAGTCGAATCGATTCTTTGGCCGCCTATTAACTTAGCTTCGCTTGCCCATCCAGCTTCAGCGCTTTTGCCTTTATAGGCGTTGTTAACAAAGGTGACTAGCTCGTCGATGTCAGCATAAGTAGCAGGAACAAAGATCATCTTCAATCATTATGCCTTCTTCATTTTTGACTGGAAAGAAGGCTTTGGTTGAAGCTGGTCTCCTGAACAATAAAAATGACCCTCCGAAGAGGGTCATTTTTGGGCTCTTGCGAGCGTTTGTCAGGTGGTAGGGATTACGTGTTCCGTTATCCCTTTGGACCAACAGAGGAGCCACCACCAGAGCTGGAGCCGCCGCCGGTGCTGCTGCCACCACCGCCAGAGCTGCTACCACCGTGGCCGGGGCAGTTACCGCCGTTGCCGCCTTTACTGCCGCCGTCGTGGTCATGGTCGTGGTCGTGGTTTTGGTCATGATCATGATGGCACCAGCCGAACCAGGACCACGAGCTGCCGCTATCGTGATCGTGGTCACAGGCGAAGGCTGAGCTGGAGGTTGTAAGCAGTGAGAGTCCAACGATCGATACTACGATCAAACGGTTCAATTTCATTGGTTCACCTCGGGGAGTTACGAGCCGAAGCATAACAAGCCATGTGGGTTAGGGGAGTACAACTTTGGGCGCAGGAGAGGCGGTTACCAATGGGCCAGGGATTGCTATGCGGGAGGGCTCAGCCGAGGTGCGCGAGGCCTGCAAGACCCCTTCCGCGTGCTATACTTAAGACACTGAGAGTCAGGCTAGAACGTGTGTAAAGCGCTGTAACGGCGCGGGTTTTCGCGGATTGCGCGGACACGGAACGGGCTGAAAATCCTGCAACTTCAGCAACCGCTGAACGGAGATACATGGCATCGACTGCAATCCCCACCGAAGGTGCTCTTTTAGAGCTTGAAGCTGGCAAAATGAAGGACGCTCCCGCAAAAGGAAAAGAGGGTGGCGGCTATTCGGCTGAAAACATCACCGTTTTGGAAGGGCTGGCTGCGGTCCGGCTAAGGCCGGCGATGTATATTGGCTCGACCGGTGAGCAGGGGCTGCATCATCTGGTGTATGAGGTGGTCGATAATTCGGTCGACGAGGCGCTGGGTGGCCATGCGACGAAAATCGATGTGACGATCCATGTCGATAATTCGATTACGGTGGTCGACGACGGGCGCGGGATTCCGGTTGATGACAAGGTCATCAATGGAGAGAAGATGCCGGCGGTGCAGGTTGTTCTCACTATGCTGCACGCGGGTGGCAAGTTCGATGCGTCGAACTATAAAGTCTCGGGTGGTCTGCACGGTGTCGGCGTGAGCTGCGTGAATGCGCTGAGCGAGGAGTTCGATGTCGAGATCTGGCGTGATAATCACGCATGGGAGCAGGACTACTCCAAGGGCGCGCCGATCAGTAAGCTGCGCAAGATGGGGGCTTCGACGCGCAAGGGCACGAAGGTCCATTTTCTGCCGGACAAGTCGATCTTTACGGTGACGGAGTTCAACTATGACACGCTGGCGCAACGTTTGCGGGAGCTCGCCTTTTTGAATAAGGGGCTGGAGATCCACCTGACGGATCAGCGCACGACGGACTCGAAGACCGGGGAGTACAAACACCAGGAGTTCAAGTACATTGGCGGGATTGCCGAGTTCATCAAACACCTGAACAAGGGCAAGGCGGTGCTGCATGACAAGCCGATCTACATGGAGGCCGAACGTGATAACGTGGCCATGGAGATTGCGCTGCAGTATAACGACGCTTACTCCGAGACCGTGTTTACCTTCGCCAATAACATCAACACGGTGGACGGTGGCACGCATCTTTCGGGATTCAAGACTGCGTTGACTCGGACGATCAACGCGGCGGGGCAGTCGCTGGGCCTGTTCAAGGACGTGAAGGAGAACCTGAGCGGCGATGATGTGCGCGAGGGCCTGGTGGTTGTGATCAGCGTGAAGCTGTCGCAGCCGCAGTTTGAAGGGCAGACCAAAGGCAAGCTGAACTCGGATATCGCCGGGACGGTGCAGGCGTTTGTGAATGAACGGCTGGGTGCGTTTCTGGAGCAAAACCCGCAGGTTGCGAAGAAGATCATCAACAAGGCGATTGATGCGGCACGGGCGCGTGAGGCTGCTCGTAAAGCTCGCGACCTGACACGACGCAAGGGTGCGCTTGATGGCGGTGGGCTGCCAGGCAAGCTGGCAGACTGCTCGGAGCGTCAACCGGATCGGTGTGAGCTTTATCTCGTCGAAGGAGAGAGCGCCGGTGGAACGGCCAAGCAGGGTCGTGACCGGAAGTTCCAGGCGATCTTGCCGTTGAAGGGTAAGATTCTCAACGTCGAGAAGGCCCGATATGACAAGATGCTGGGTCACGAAGAGATTCGCGCCATGATTACGGCGCTAGGTTGCGGCATTGGCAAAGACGACTTCGACGCAAGCAAGCTGCGATATGGCAAGTTGATTTTGATGACCGATGCCGACGTCGACGGATCGCACATCCGCACGCTGTTGTTGACGTTCTTCTTTCGCCATATGACGGAGCTGATCAAGCGTGGACATGTTTATATTGCTCAGCCGCCGTTGTACCGCATCAAGAAGGGCAAGTTCGAACAGTACATCAAAGACGATCGCGAGTATGTGAGCGTTATGGTGAAGCGCGCCTCCGATGGCATGGTCATTCGCTACGGTAAGGACGGCGGCAAGCTTGAAGGCGCTGCGCTAACCAAGTACATGGGACAGTTGAACGACTACCTCAGCTTCTTCGATAAGGTGCAGAAGCGGTTGAGGAATGACGATGTGACGCAGGCGTTCGCCGAGTTGTTTGCTCATGAGGGCAAAGATTCTGTGCGACGCGTGGACTTCGAAACACCCGCCAAGGTAGAGGCCATGCGCGAGCGGCTGACAGGGATGCAGAAGACCTATCAGTTCAAGAATGTTGGCGATGTCGTGATGGACGAGGAGCATAGAAGCTACTCGGTAAGCTATACCGATGCGCAAGGTGCAGTAAGAACGATTGACTGGGCACTGGCTTCAGCTCCGGAGAGCCGGCAGATGCTGGCGAAACATGCACAGATTAAAGAGCAACTGGTTGCGCCGTTTTTTATCGAGTATGCCGCGAAGACCAAGGCTGAGGCGGCCGCAGAAGAAGCTGAGGAGATTGCTTCTGAAGAAGGCGTCGCGGAGACCGCCTCTGCTCCAGGAACGGTGGCAGAGATAAAGCCGAGCAAGAGAGCGAGCAAGGCGTCTCAAGATCCGGTGGAGAAGAAGACTGCACGCGATGTCTTCGAGTATGTCATCGAACAAGGCAAGAAGGAGTATCAGGTTCAGCGGTACAAGGGACTGGGTGAGATGACTGCGCCGCAACTGTGGGAGACGACGATGGATCCAGAGCGTCGCACGCTGTTGCAGGTGAAGCTTGAAGACATCGCGGCCTGTGAAGAAATCTTTACGACTCTGATGGGAGAGGATGTAGAGAGCCGACGGAAGTTCATCGAAGAAAATGCCCTGGACGTGAAGAACCTGGATATTTAGTTTTTGGAGAGAGAAGAGCGTCGAATCAGACTAAGCTCGAGCTCTGAAATTGTTTGCCTAGACTGCTGAGCTGATAGATGCCAGGTGGTTGCTACTTCGCGTAGTGCGCTATCTCGTGCGAGGTAGTCGGGTGAGAGCCTAAGCCGATCACCGCGTGCATCTGCCGTAATGCCGGTGCGTTCCAGTGTTTCTGCCAGCAACACCGCTGAAGGGTCTCTTATTGTAAGGAATCCACCGTGTAGGCCATCCGCGCCCTCCGCTGTGATCCCTGCATCGGCGAGAGATCGTTTGAGTTTATTGAGATGTTCGTGGCGCGGCCGTCAATGCGGCTCTTGTTGCTGTTCCAGGCAGACAGTGCAGCCACCGCAACCAACGCCAGGGTACCCAGACCCTGAACCAAGATTTGTGAGATCCATCCTGGATGCGTAAACAGTATCGCTTCGCCCAAAACTGCAAATAGGACGCTCGAGGAGAACACTCCAAGCGAGTGCTGGCCGAGAAGAACAAATGGCTCTGCCCAACGGGATCGAAGCCAATCGGCTGCTGCGGGGATGTAGCGCCACGCTAGCCATCCGAGCGAAACAATAGCCAGCAGCCTGAACGGATGCACCGTCGGCTTATCCACGTCGAAGTGAATCAGCAGGGCCGCCGGGAGGTGGTTATCAAGGTGCCGCGTATGCGACTCAAACAAGCTGAAAAGTGAAAACAAGGCCGCCAGCCAATCCCAGCCGCGCCAATAATTTTTGGCTTTCAGAATGTACGGCGAGGTCACTCCGAGCATGAATATGACCTGCCAGGCTAACGGATTGAAAAACCAGTTTTCTGTCCATGAGCCTAAATTCAGGTGGAACACACGGGCCGCCACGTACAACAAGATCGAACCAACCAATAACGAACGTGGCCAACGGATCAACGGAAGCGTTAGCGCGAGTATTACCAGCAAAACGATGTAGAGCGGAAGAATATCGAAAAATTTCGGCTCGGTACCCAACAGGGCGACGTTCATGATGCTGCGAAAGGGGTGGGCTCTGAAGCCATCCAGCGCGAGAAACTCCAAGAAGGAAGGTGGATTTAGCCAGGCGACCAGGATGCTGACTTCGGCGGCAAACAACATGAACATGATCAGATGCGTCCGATAGATGGCGACTATGCGGCGCGCGATTTTGAGCCACGCCGGTCGTAGACCATCGCGCACCACCGTCCGGTGATAGACAATGCCGGCCGAGATGCCAGACAGCAGAACGAACAACTCGGCAGCGTCGCAGAATCCATACTCTTTTAGCGTAATCGCTCGCAGCCAGCCATTAATAAAGTGATCAATGAGCATGCACCAGAGGGCAAAGCCACGGAAAAAGTCGACGCGAAGATCACGATTTTGGCGGATCAATGTCTGCACACACTCTTTCCCTAGGCCGGTAAACAATCGAATCAGCCCAATCAATGCATTGTTTCAGCGGGATACTGCTTCAGACTATGACACGGAAGAGCCACAATGCAGGAGTTTCTCAGCAAGAGGTACTGTGGTGAATAGCATCCGGTAGCTAATGCACCAATCTTGAATTGTGGTGAGTTGTGGTCGAGCGCTGTTTTTTATGCTCTGGAGGAGTACGAAGAGGGTAATACAGAGTTACCAAAGGCTCCTGGAAGACTTGGAATCGCGTATTACTCAATTAAATCAACTATTTACTTAGATTATGGCTTCGGCTTGCATCGCATGAGGGTCGACGCTTCGGCGGAGCGAGGCATGCTCTTTCCATTGTCCACTCCGCACAATCAGCGGAGCTGGCAGCAACAGCGTGAGCACAAACAGCAGGTGATCTGTGCCCTCGGAGATATGCCGGGCTCCTAACCGGAATAAAGGGTATCGCATTAGACCAAGCTCGAGCGCTGAAGTTGTTTGTCTAGACTGCTGCGCCGATAGATGCCAGGGTGGCCGCCACTTTGCGTAAGGCGTTATCTGGTGTGAGGTAGTCGGGTGAGAGTCTAAGCCGATTTCCGCGTGCATCTGTCGTAATGCCGGTGCGTTTCAGAGCTTCTGCCAGCGCCACGGCCGCAGGGTTTTCTATTGTGAGAAATCCACCGTGCTGGTCGTCCGCGCCCTCTGCTGCAATCCCGGCATCGGCGAGATATCGTTTGAGTTTGCTGAGACGGTCGAGGCAATAGGTGCGGATTCGGGCCACTCCCATCTGAAGAACTAACTGCTGACCAGCTCGGGCTTGATAGTAGGTCAGAATTGATGGGGTTGATTCGAGAAACGCATCTCCACCGTATGCGAAGCGTGGCGGATCGGGTCGATCGTAGAGAAAAGGTTTGTCTTTGGCGAACCAGCCAATGTCAACTGGTCTTAGACCGCTGGAGAGAGCGTCCGGAGAGAGATAGAGAAACGCCGCTCCAGGACCTCCGCGCAGATATTTGTAACTGCCACCGATCATAAAGTCAGCCTTCATGTCGGTGACGGACACTGGGAATACGCCGACGGCATGGTAAGCATCCACAAGGAGACGTGCGCCTGCCGCATGGCATTGATCGGCGAGAAGATCGAGATTCGGCACGACCCGCCCCGTCATAAACATTACCTGGGAGATGACGACGAGATCCGCGCCGTCGTGGACTTTCTGGATTAGTTGCGAAAGATCGATGGCGCCATCTGGTGCTTCACAGGAGACGAGCTGAAGGTTGATTCTTCCTACGGCTGCATACTGCTTCAGGATTACGTCAATTGAGTCGAACTCTCCAGTTGTGGAGACGACACGGGGAGTGCCTGGAAGGGCGTTGAGAACTGTTCGCAGCCCTTGTCCTGCTGAAGCCTTTGGGACAATACAGTCGGGCCTGGTAGCCCCTATAAGCTGAGCCAGCCGTGTGCGATGTGCATGCTCTTCTTCGAGCCAGGGGTCCCATGCATCCCCAAGCTTAGTTTGCCAGAGTTGAAAGCCTTTACGAAGATCCTCTTCCGTTTGATTGAGTGGGCGACCGAGCGAGTGATTCGCCAGATAGATACCGGGTGCCGCGAGCGTGTTGGAGAAGAGCGGGAAGACATGCAGGCGCAGAAGATCTTCAGTAAGCGCACCTGAGCCTATGGTGGCGAGAGCATCTACAAGACTCATTCCTGTGGGGCCTCGGTTCGCGAAGCCAGGAGTTCAGGGAAGAACGTTAGCTCCAGCGCCTGACGTAAGAAGCCTACTCCAGAGGAGCCGCCAGTGCCTTGCCGAAAACCGATAATGCGTTCGACAGTTTTCATGTGACGGAAGCGCCAGAGCTGAAAGTATTCTTCAACGTCTACCAGTTTTTCGCACATTTCGTAAGCCTCCCAATGCTGTTTTGGGTTGCGGTATATCTGTCGAAAGGCTTCTACGAGCGCCTCATTCCTGGTGTGGGGCTTAGACCAATCCCGGTCGCGGCACTCGTCGGGAATGCTATAGCCATGCCGAGAAAGGTATAGCAAGAATTCGTCATATAAGCTGGGAGATTCAAGAGTGCGCTTGAGGTCGTCATGGATCGTCTTATCGTGCGCGAAGACTTTGATATTGTCTGCGTTCTTATTGCCCAGTAAAAATTCGAGTTTGCGATATTGAAAGGATTGAAATCCTGATGCACTTCCAAGGACGGATCGAAATTCCATATACTCCGACGGTGTGAGAGTTTCGAGCACGGACCACTGTTCGAAGAGCTGCATCTGAATGAGCTTTACGCGTGACAGAGTTTTGAGGGTGGGTGGAAGTCTGTCCTGGCGTATGTGATCGATCGCAGCCGTAAGCTCGTGAATGACCAGCTTAATCCATAGCTCCGAAACCTGGTGTTGAACGATAAACAACATCTCGTCATGATGCGGCGGTTGGGATAGAGGTCGCTGTTGCGCAAGCAGGCCGTCAAGGGAGAGGTAGCCTGAGTAGCTTAGCCTGTCAGAGAAGTCGCTTACAATATTTGGCTCGACGGGTCGTTGATTGGTATTTGTCATCTTCACCTGCATTCGAAACTAACTTTCTCCCAAGATAAGTTTGCTCATCGAGCACGCACTGACGTAGTGATTGTCAACGCGACCTCATTCGACTGCACCACCTGATTGGTGTCGGCGTCCCGGCGATACACCCGCACGGTGTAGTGTCCTGGCAGGCTCAAGTTTACCAACTTCGACAGATGAGCGGTCTGCGTGACTGATCCGCCTGAAGGAATTTGATCTATCTTTTGAAGGTCTGACGGTTGTAGGCTTCCAGCGATATTTTCACCCATCAAGCGGCCTGTCGAATTTCTCACCAGTAAGATAAACGAGAACTCTGGATTGTCGGTTCCCGGTCTATGAGAGAACAGGATTGGATGATCTGAGATATTCGTCAACGTAATGAACACGCGTGCGTCCTCTCCAACCCTAAGCCCGCCAGTGGGAGCATTGATCGTGATCGCGAATGATCCCTGTGAGATGTTGTGAGCCGCAGAGGGAATCGAAGCTGGCACCGCCTCTGGCTTTTGGGGCTCTGTTGGTTGCACGGCCTTCGGAATGACCGGACTTGCTACCTGGAGTTCAGGTTGCGTTTTTAGTGTCGCAACCGCATTCGGAGTAGCTGCGGCAGCGATGGGGGGCGATACCACGTGCGAGTTCGACCTCAAACTCTGAGGTGTGATTGTTTTCCACGTTGGCGCAGATGGCATGGGCACAGGCGGCAGTTGAATATGCAGTTCTGCCGACTCGACTGATACGGAGGTCTTTGGCTGAGGCTTCACAGATTTCGACACCACTCTGTTCAGCATTTTATTGTTCAATTGAGTCAAGGCTTCGGGCACGACAGGGACAGCGCTATCGATTCGCGGGGCCGTTTTATCCGCTGCTATCGCCAGCTTTAGACCTATCATCTTCTTTTTTATCTCAGGATCCTCGTCGGTGAAGATTCTGAGGCTGATACGAAATATCTCCGATGGCCGCTCTAGATTGCCTGCGCTTGAAACCAGCCATGTTCCGTCGCTTGAGATCTGAAGTTCACTGAAGTTGGATTTAGTCTCCGGCACCAGCAGGGTTAAATGGCCGGTCGGCACGGCGACGTAGTGGATCGTATCTTCGTCTGCCACCGCGACGGAATAGATTTGATCTTCTTCGCGATCATCGGTTGAAAAAAAGATCGAGGCCGAATCGGCTGCCCAGGTAAATTCCTTGATTGAGCGTTCGAACTTCGGCAGGAGGGGAGTAGCCGTGCCCGTCTGGCGGTTTAAGAGCACCAGACGAGATTGGGCCCTGCTGTACTGCGCTCGCGCCTGCGAACGAAATGCCAGCCATTTACCATCTGGCGAGTAGGCTGGCGCTTCGTCATTTTCTGCCGACTTCGCAACCTGCTCCGGCCGCGCTGCGGCGTTATTCAGACTCAGTGTAAAAATTCCGTTGTTTGTAGTTGCTGCAGAAGCCCTGTTGGGGCTGGTGATAAAAGCAACTTCCTTCGAATCCGGAGCCCACGCATATCCGATTCGGTCGTCTGACGAAGTTGCAGGAACGTCCGCATCTCCAATGCTTTGGCGCGGCGTCAGGTCGCGTATCGCGTCGCCATTCGCGGCAAACACCACAAGCATGTGGCTGCGCTTCGGTCCGGTATCGTGATCTGGGCGCAGATACTGTAGATGGTCCAAAGACTGCGCGTTCGCTGGGATTACATCAGCAACGTCATCTTTGGCTTTATCGCATGCGTCTTCGGCTGCCCACGCCGCTTCATCACTGCACTCAGGATAGACCTGCGAAGTAAACAGTATCCGCTGCGAGTCCGGCGACCATACAGCCCTATCTGCGCCTGTGATCACATTTGTCAGGCGCTTCGGAGCACCGGGCTTGCCTGCCTTCTCGTCCCAGGGTGCAACGAAGATCTGCAAACGCGCCGTCTGCTCGTCGTTCGCGACAAACAGCAGCATCTTGCCATCCGGCGATAATCTACCTCCGAACTCTCCATCATTAGTAAACGTAATCTGCCGTTCATGCGGTTCAGACGCGATGGTGCCGGCTTTGTCTTCAAGCGGTACCGCCCAGAGATGGTTTATGACCACATTTCTATTAAGATCTATCTCTGGTGCTGAGAACACCACCCACTTGCCTGATGAAGAGATCTGCGGATCGCTCACCTGCTTCATCCGCGCCAAATCCTCAAATTTCATCGGCCGTTTCGCCGCTGCCGCCTCCGGTACTACTCCTACTTGGCTACTACCCCAAGCCGGAAGGATGGCTATCATTACGGTCAGCAGCGCTACGCGAATTACTCGATCACTCATCAGGTCAAGCTACCCTTCGCGCTGTGTGGTTCGATCCTACAAACGGATTACGACGCCCTGGAAAAGCCAGATGTACGCAGTGCCTGAATTTAGTAGAAAGTTAGCCGAACTCCCGCATATGACATGGGACGGCGAACTGAAGTGTCACCGCGTGCAGGACGATCGTGTTTCTTGAACTGGATCACTGCGAGACAGGATCCGGTCCCGGCAACGGTAAATTGTCTGTAGACGCCGTCTGCTGAAGGAAGCGATACCCATCCCGAGTTCGGAGGTGATACTTTTGCAGGTTTTTGCCAACGAGCTTTACCGTTATCGTGCGCCATCCCCGGTTTGGATTGGGTTGCGGATAGTAGCTGAGAGTGTAGAGATGAGCCAGGTCATCCCTGATGGAGGCAAACGCCTGCTTCTCGTCTCTCCAACTCTTCGAGAAATAGGCTTTGCCGCCTGTGACCTTGCTCATTCGCTCAAAGACGGCGGTAGAGATTGGTTCATCTTCGGCTTGCTGAGTGCTGATCATGTAGATGATTGTGCCAGTGGATTGAGCCAGCTCTGCTACGTCCTCCGGGGGCACCAAACTTGCATTGTCGGGGCCATTAGAAAAGACAACGATGGCTTTTTTCCCGGTCAAACGAGCGGCATCCTTTACTGTGAGCAACAGGGAGTTGTAGAGTGCAGCGTCATCCCCCGCAACCGTACTGCGCACGCCACGCAAGGCTTGTGATCGATCGGACGTAAGCCCAGATACGCGAGAAAGATCCCGGCTATAGGAGTAGAGAGCTACCTTGCTCACGCCCTCGAGAGACCGGATGAAATCTGCGATGGAGTCTTGGGCGAATACGAATCCCCGGTACATGTAATTGCTCGTGTCAAAGAGAATAAAAACGTTAGCACCCGCCGACCATAGGTCTGGAGTCTTCCCCTGATCCCCGGCAGAGGATTTCTGTACTATGGTTATCGCACCTTTTCCAGTGTCCTGTGAAGGGTGATTGCCCGACGGAGAAGCGTCAATCAGTCTGCGAGGTGGTTCGTTTCCTTCCTCGAAGGTCGCAGTTTTTTCTGAGATTTTATCCTCGGTTATAGAGAAGTCTTCTGGGCTGAGACCGCTGACATAATTTCCCTTTCCGTCAGTTACGGCGACGTTCAACTGTACAAGGACGACGCTTACTCGAATGCGCGACGTATCATTCTGGGCAGCACCGGAGCCGTCGCCATAGAGAGGAAATAATAGCAACCAGAGAAGTAGAAGATGTCGCTTCACCATAAGCTTCCTAATATGTATTGGCATCATTTCTCATCTTCTCCGATGCAGTAGCAGTAGTGTTAACCCCTGAGACCCCGGCAGTTTTGCTCTGTCGAAACTCATCTCCTGTTTCTTGAATAGCACGAAGGATTGCGGGCCAATCGTCAGGCTCCGTCGCAAAGATTTTGGTGATCGCACGCCGACTCAGCTCTGGAACAAGGCTGTTTAGCGCCACAGGGGAGTAACCCATCTCGTCTGCGAGGCGAGCCCAATATAAGTTGCTGGACTCCCATGATTCTCCAAACAGGCGGCTGGAATAAGAGCCAAAGAACGGAAAGGGTTTTACATTCAGCAACTGGCAAGCGTTGGTTCGGGCCATCGTCGGATGGGGCACACCGAAATCTCTCGAGAGGTGCTCCCAGCTTACCTCGGCTGGATATCGCCGTTGCAGCTCCTGAAGTTGTTGACCTGCCGGTCCCCAGGAGCTATTTTCTTCGGGAAACCTGCTATGGTACTCGGCAGCAATGTAGGCGGTCTCGGCTGGCGTCATTCGCGGAAGCATTACAGCTACATCTTCCGCACGGAACAGTGACTGTTGAACTCGTTCTAGTCGTTGCGATGTCAAACGATCAGAGAGGATGGCGATAACTTTCTCCCTGATTTGGGCGTTGCCTGCAGAGGCCGTCAACAACTCTTCTCCAGCCTTTTGGTAAAGAGTGGCAGCATGAAGTTCGACTGGGGTCACGCTCCACCAACGCGGAAGTGTTGCGCCGACTAAAAGTTCCGGTACTAGATCTTTCCAAATGAGTGCTTGTACATTTTCTGGAGAGAGAAAGTCCTGCTCCGTCGTTGCCAAGGCATACGACAGGTCGACTAGAGATCCGACGAGATACGCTCCGCCGCCGGCAGGCGATCCAGCACCTAACAATATGGGAGCACTCCAGAGTCGATCGGGGCTCTGTATCGAAACCCCCAGAAAGTCGTGGGAGCGGACGAAGAGCGGATTATGGTGAAGCATTTGAGCTCCGGGGGGTTCATAGTACGCGTAGTTCAAACCGACCAGAGTATCCCTCAAAAAAGGCATGAGCTGGCCACGAGCAGTTTCGAGCTGCGCGTGCGAACCTGGCTCTTTAATGACCTTCGTCAAATCCGTGCGGACTTGCAGCTCTGCGTGATGGGCGGTGTAGTTTGGAGGCGCCCAACTGATTTTTTCGCTGTTGGTGAAGATCGGGCGTGGCAGGTCAAATTCCCGGAGCTCTGCTGCAAGTGGAAGAAGGGCATCGCTTTTGCCTTTGCCCTGTGCCATCTCTTTCAGGCCTTCGCTAAGGGCGAATAATGTATCAAGAGAGACCAGCCGCTGGTCATCCAAGACCGAATTGATCCTCGCGCCTAATGCGGTGTGCTCGCGTAGTCCGTCCGGGGTTGCTTGACGCGGGCCTGCAAGCAATTCGACGAGTTCTCCTTGAGAGGAGTCCGCCTTCATGCCTGCCGCAAGCAGAAGTTCCTGCAGGGATTTTTGAGTGCTGTCGAAGAGTTGAGTTGAGGAAGAGATCGCGGTGAATGGTTCGATCACTTTTTGCCAAGATGTGTTCAGCTCGGGCTCTGGAATTTGGCCTTGGCGGGCAAGAATTTGCCAGAGTCCGACGGTCGCCTGAAATGCTCCCAGGGCATTCCCACGCAGTGTAGGATTTGAAATTCTGTCGATCGCCTCCGTCGATTTCATGAAGCTGGAGATGCCGGCGTCGTTCAGATCCGGAAACTCAGCGAACACGAGGTACCAGTTGTTCAGTTCTGAAAACCGATCGGCCATTTGATGTACTGTCTCGGCGGATAGGCGGTTACCCGGTTGCCGTCCACGATTTAATTCACTCAAAGTGAGATAGATCTGGAGCGGCCCGTTATCACTGTCTATTGAGGAAAGTGCCGTCATCGTTTCGAGCAACTGCTCCGGACGATCCCAACTCCGAGCTCGCTTAACCCAGCTACGAACAGTCTTAGATTCTGACTTTTGGAGAAGAATCTCCTTCCAAACCTCAAGATTTCCCGGCACGTGTGGATCGCCGTTAGACTCCCATTGAATGCGCGTAAACAGCACTAACAGATCGGGAGCTTTTGGGAATACTCCCCTCACCGCATTGGTGCCAGCAGCACCCTTCCGAAAGACGTCGTAGAGTTGCTTTAGCCGCGGAGTTTCTGTGAGGTGTACCTGCTGCGTCCGGCTGACACGGGACAAAGCATCGAAGTAGGCAGCAAGCCAGCCGTTATCCTTTGCCAGCAGATTGGTGACGAACTCCCCCGACTTCTCTGGACTTGTGCCGACCAGTTCCTTCCAATCCGCTTCTACACTCTCTCCTCCTGGGACGGCTACGCGTCCTGAGCGGATGCATATCTGGCTCCCATAAAAATCCAGGATGCTTCCAAGCGGGAGCAGTTTTCTAAGGCCCGGGGAGTTCCGCAAAGCGAGACTGGTCTCGTCGTCTGTTTTGGCCAGTGCCCAATACAAACGGGCTACGGAAGGGTCGCCGAGCACCGCGTCTAACAGACTCCCCGAGCTTGCCTTCGGATTTTGGCTTAGACCCATCCAATCGCTTTCGTGGAATAGGGCTGGAACTCGAGACACTGGATATGGATACGTGAAAGGAGCGCCTTTCTGGAGAGCTTCTTCCAGCTCGACGAGAGGAAAGCCCGAATCGATCGTAAGAAAAGCTCTCTCCGGGTTTGCCGTCTCCAACGTGAAGTTTTTCTGACCGCACCCTTCCCGAAGACGATAACCGAGGATATGAACGAGGGTACCGGCGTCGTCACAGCCGGTGACACGGATCGTGCTGCTCGCTCCTGCCAGAATTTGAAGTTCTCTCGCCTGATTCACATAACGATCGATCAAGATAAGGAATTCGGTCGGACTGCTCTGTTGATAGCCACGAAGATAGACATTTCGGGCTAGCAGAGCCAGCACATCGTCTTTGGAGGCCTTCTGACTAATACCAGCCATGCGGAGAAAAGATCGAAGAGGGCCGGGGATGATGACCGTGTCTCTTTGAATAGTTGGCGTCTTTATAGCGAGCGCCTGGGTGTCAGCCGGAGCCGATGAAGAAACTGCCCAGATCGTGCTGCAGGGGTGGATCAGGCTATAGATGCAAAGACATAGCCATCCTGCCAGGGAAATGGGCGATAGGTGAAACGGAGATTTCATCGCTGGACACCTTCTAAGAAGCGGAAGACTTGTGGTGCCGATGACAACGAACGTAAACCCAATCAAAGAGCGATATTGACGTGAATGTAAGACTAAGAACGGGGAACTTACCACTAAATCGTGTCTATTCGCAAATCTGCGGGTAGGCAGGTTTGCCTATCCATTTATGCATCAATACTTTAATCAAAAAGATTGACGGCTCGTGCAGTGTTTGGAGGGTACTGTACTACCTCTGAACCGCAATTTACCAGAGTGGAGACATAAATTTTACAATTTTGGCCTTTGGAAGGGATTCAGCTACGCGGAATCTCTCTCACGCCTTCGTCATTGTGTTCTTCTGGCGGCTCTCATGGCGCATCATTGATGCGGTATTACCCCTAGCCGACCTCGATCAGTCGGCTAGTCGCTTATGGATGTTGTCAACGGCTTTTCAAGTTTGACCGTAATCTTCTGCTGAGTGTCTTGTGAGGAGTCGCCCAACGTCAGATCGTATGCTCCTGCATCTGCCCTCCAGCTTGAAGACTTGACGTCAAAGTAACTGAAGCTGCGAGGGTCGAGGGTAAACGAGACGTGTCCTGTCTCGCCGGGTTGCAGAACGACTCGTTCAAACCCCTTCAATTCTTTTGACGGGCGCTCTATCGTGGCTGAAGCCTGACCGACATAAAGCTGGGCTACAGTTGCGCCTGTACGATTTCCGGTATTTGTGACATCGCACGTTACTGTGAGGTGACCATCGACCGAAGGAGTGCTTTTTAGCTTACTGAAAGAAAATGTCGTGTAGGAGAGCCCAAATCCAAACGGATACTGCGGCTCTACATGATTATGCTCATAGCCGCGATAACCTACAAAGATACCCTCTCGATAGACGATTTTGTTGGTGCCGGCATCCGGATAATAGTTGCGGTAGCTGGGATTATCCGTGATCTTCTTTTCCCAACTGATGGGCAAATGACCCGAAGGATTATCTTCGCCGAAAAGGAGGCGAGCCGCTGCGGTGCCACCCTCCTCCCCTGCATACCAGGTCTCAAAGATTCCCTGAACCTTATCTTTCCAGTTTGAAATATCGACGCTGCCGCCAGAGGTGATGAAGACGATTGTCTTTTTGCCGAGGGCGGTGATTTGCTGGATCAGCTGCTCCTGGCCGACGGGAAGCTCGAAGGTGCGGTCGCCGCCTTCTGACTCGGAGGATGCGTTGAATCCTACCGCAAGGATGACCGTGTCGGCGTGCGAAGCCATCTCAAGAGCATCGTTCTCGACGATGGTTTTGAGAGGAGCAATGCCGACTCGCATGCCGGAGACGGAACCGAGTTGCTGGGAGAGTTGCTCTAAAACCACCTTGTGCGGAGCCTGGGTGAGGTCCAAAGTTGTTTGATTGAGGATGTATTTGGGAACTATGGAACTGTCAAAGACAATCGCGTCGTCCACTAGAAGCCGATATTTCCCATCGGTCTGGACAAAGATTGCGAACTTGCCGGCTTCGGTGGGGGTGTAATAACCCGTCCAGCGGCTGCTGGTGGTGGTGCGGACGTAGGGAGATGCGCTCCTATGGGAGGTAAGCGCATTGAGTTCTTGTTCTTCTGGTTCGCGGCGAGTGGAGCCAGCGGTCAGCATGGCTGTCTCGGTGACTGTGCCTGTGAGATCTCCTTCTAGGTTTGCCTTCGCGAAGGTTGTGTGAGTGACTCCTGGTGCTGTGCCTTGCGGATCGGTTGTGAAGTGAGTCAAACGTGACATCTGATTGACGCTACGCAGACCGCGAGCGTAGAGAACTTTTGTCTGCGGGCCGGCGAAGTTGCTGATGCCCACAAGGAGATTCGTATTGGCGAAGCTGACTACTTCGCCGCTGCCGCCGCCGGTAGTGACAGTCTGGGTTGCCGTCGGTCCGATGACCGCGATCGTCTTAAGTGCAGTTTTGTTAAGAGGAAGTGCGTTGTTGTCATTCTTGAGCAGGACTGCCCCTTCGAGCGCTGCCTGCAAAGACGCCGTGCGCCCGTCGAGGTTATAGCGCGGGATACTGGTGTCCATCTGTGGTCGGTCGAGCCAACCGAAGTCGACTGCTACGCGGAGGATTCGGCGCACCTTCTCATCGATCTCGGCCTGAGTAATGGTGCCATCTTTCAGTAGGGGGAGTATTTTTTCTTTGGAGAAGTAGACGCCAAAGGGCATTTCGAGATCAAGGCCGCCTTTGACGGTTGCTGCGGTGTCGTAGGTTGAAACCCAATCCGACATAATGATCCCTGGAAAATGCCACTGATCTTTTGCGACGGTGATGTTTAGACGCCCATTCTGCGTCATGTGCTCGCCGTTGGTAATGTTGTAGGAGTCCATGATCGCGCCTACCTTGGCAGTCTTCACGGCAGCTTCAAAGACGGGCATATAGATCTCACGAAGCGTTCGTTCATCGATGATCGAGTCTGAATCGTGACGAAGATACTCGGAGTTGTTACCCAGGTAGTGCTTGACCGTCGCCGAAACTCCTTCCTGCTGGACGCCTCGTATGTAACCGACAGCGATCGCGCTTGCCAGAAAAGGATCCTCCCCGAAGTATTCGAAGTTACGACCATTCATGGGCGCACGATAGATGTTGACGCCTGGGCCGAGGATAAAAGCTGCGCCGCGAGAGCGTGAATCGCGGCCCAGTTGCTGGCCAATGCTAAGAGCGAGCGCTCTGTCCCACGAAGCCGCGAGACCAATGCCTGCTGCATATGCAATAGTCGGTGCAGGGATGTGTGCGCCCACAGGGCCGTCCGCCATTTGGAAGTAGGGGATATTCAGTCGCGAAATGGAATGGGTCCGAAACGGCGTGTCTCCACCGATGAGATCAATTTTTTCCTCGAGCGTCATCTTGCCGAGGAGATCATCGACACGCTTGTCGACAGCTTGCGGGTTGTTACCAACGAACTGTGCGGAACTGAAAAGACTCGTCAAAAAGAGAGCGCCAACTCCGATGACGCTGGAGGTGAAGAGGGAACGGTAGCGCATAAACATTTCGAAGGCTCCAGCCTGAATGAATGGGATTCCCGTAAAGCTTTTCTATTTCACAGGAAGGAAATGACTGATTTATTTCCCCGGAGAAGTATATCTATAGATCCTTCGCTAAGTGTTCCACTGCCACCTATCACGCATCAACAGTTTTCGCGTTGCACCTTGACCCATCGATGCCTCTGTGGAGTCTCCGAAAATCTAAGTTCTCGCTAGAAGACGAGCTTGAGCGCGAGTTGGATCTGACGGCTGGTAGAAGCTGCGGTGACGACACCAGCGGTGGGGCTTTGAACAGCGGCTGTGGTCTGATTAGCGGGTGTGCCCTGAGTGGGTCCGCTTGTGTAAACGACTTCATTGGGCGTTTGCAGGTTGGTATGGTTGAGAACGTTGAAGAACTCGGCGCGAAACTGGAGTCTGGTCCCCTCAGTCAGCACAGTAGACTTAAGGAGTGAGAGATCCCAGTCTGCATAACCTGGGCCGGTAAGAGTATCGCGGCCAAGGTTCCCGATGGTGCCGTATGCTGGCGCGGTGAAAGCGGCAGGAGAGAAGAATTGCGCAACGCGAGCAGAGGTGCTGCCGCTAGCGTAAAGCCTCCCATGGAAGTCGGGATTTATATTGGGTCGGACGGGGTTTCGGGTGTCACCTGAGCCGGTAGGGTTATAGCCGAGTTGGGGGCTAAAGGGAAATCCGGTCTGGAGTGTTGCGATGGTGCTGAAACTCCAGCCAGATACCGCGTGGTTGATCAACGGCGACACGCTGGATAAGAGAGAGTGACCACGACCAACGGGTAGCTCGTATGTGGCGTTGAAAGCAGCGAGATGGCGAATATCGGTTGCTGCGGGGCCGTAGTCCAACGAAGGATTTGCTGGATAGGAGACAAACGCGGGAGTGTTGGCCGAGACGCTTGTATTCCAGGCAGAACCGTCGTCGAGATTCTTGGCGAAGGTGTAGTTGGCTCGAAGTTGTAAACCGTGTGTCAGGTTGCGGCGAAGATCAACCTCAAGGGCGTTGTAGTTGCTGGAGCCGCCGGAGGTCCATGATGTAGTGTTGGCTACCAGAGGGTTCGCTTTGACGGTCGTAGGGTAGTAGATCGTTCCGGTCGAAGTGCCTACGGGGCAGCTTGAGCTCGGAGAGCAGATGATAGATCCAGGTTCGTTTTGATCCTCCGAGAGGATCTGGTGATAGCCGTGAGAGCCTACATAGCCAACAGTGATTGAGGTCGTTTGATCGAGCTGCTGTTCGATGCTGAGTGCATAAGAGACAACGCTCGGAGTCGAGATATCGGGTTGGACGTTTGAGGGAGAGATGAGCCCTGCTGGCCCGCCGATCGGGCTTGCAATAGGCACGTTGGAGTAGGAGAGCGTTGTGTTGTACGGCGCGGCCTGGTCGAGGCGATAGTCGAGATTGTCGAGAAGAGAGTGATGAAGGCCAACGCTGGAGCGAAGCGAGGTTTTGCCATTGCCGAAGACGTTCCATGCGACGCCGACGCGTGGTTCGGGGAGAATCTTCGCGCGGTTATTCGACAGGGCGGAGGTTCCTGTCGTTGGAGTGGTATTAATGATGCCGTTCGTGAAGCCATATCGCGAGGCACGACCGTGGGCTTCATTCCAGCCATTGGTGGATTCGAAGCGAATCCCGCCGCGAATCTCGAACGTTGGCGTAAGTTGCCAGGTATCTTCAAGGTAAGCGGCACTCATAAAGCTCCGCCAATTGAGCGGCGTGGGGTTTGGCACGACGGTGAAGGTCTTGACAGTTCCTTGCAGAAAGGTAGTGAGCGAAGCGAAGGAGGCTTGGCCGTACTGGTTCTGGGCGAGATTATCGTTCGACTGAAGCGACTGAAGCCACACACCGGCTTCAATCTGGTGGTGCGAGCGGGAATAGAAGACGTGGTCGTCGAAGGTGTAGAGGTTGCGCGTTGTGGCATTATTCGATCCAACGTTGGCGCCGGCGCCAGTGATCTGCGACGAGCCATTTGAGGCTGTAGAACCCGCGATCACGATAGCGCCAGTCGGTTTGCCCGCGAGGAAGCCGGGAGTTTCAGCCTGGATTGAAGAGGGAATATTGCCGAGGAAGAAAAAACTGGCGCGGGAGTAACCAACGCGGGCCGTGTTTAACAGGTGAACGGAGAAGACGTGTTGCTCCTGGATGCTGACGACTTGTTCGCGAAGCGACTCGTTGATGAGCGAGAAGGGGTTTTGCGTGGGCGTGTTGGCCGCGGAATCATCCCCAGTGTAGACGGCAAAGAGGAGGTCGCGCGAGGTGAGATTGGCGTCAAAACGCGCGGTGCCGAAGTCCTCGCGGATGTGTTGGGTGGGACTGGAGAAGGCTTCACCAATTCCGGTCGGGTTGCCTTTGGCGTCGAGGAGCTCTGGGCCGTTTTGTGCCGGCCAGAGGTTAAGTAAAGGTCTAACTCCGTTCGCGACGCCGTAGTTTTTGCGAGGTCCGCCAGGATTAGCCGGATCGGGAAGCAGACCTTGTCGAGCTTGACTGTCAGGGACGAGCGTAACATCAGTGATTCCGAGGTTCTGTCGATAGCCTTCGTAGTTGCCAAAGAGAAAGAGTCGATTGGTGCGAATTGGGCCGCCGAGAGAGGCACCATAGTTATTGCGCTGAAAGTTCGGGATATGGGCCTGGTCGAAGTAATTGCGTGCATCGAAGAAAGAGTTACGAAGAAACTCGTACGCCGAGCCGTGGACGTTATTAGTACCCGAGGCCGTGACGATGGAGATCTGGGCTCCCTGACGTTTTCCATAACTTGCCGAGTACGTGTCACTGACGACATTGAACTCGCGTACCGCATCGACCCCGAGGAGCTGACCGCTGGTGCCGCCTGGGGTGACATTGATCAGCGATGCGCCGGTGTATTCGATGCCATTGAGCAGGTAGAGATTGTCCTGCGGGCGTCGACCAGAGATCGCAAACATACTGCCCACGGAGGAGTTGGAGGTTCCAACCGATCCGCTGCGCTGCGCTGTGTAGTTCACTGCCGCGGGATTCAGCGTGATGAGTTGATCGTAAGAGCGGCCATTGAGCGGGAGGTCTTTGACTTGACGCTCGTTGACGAGGCCAGAGATCTGCTGGGTGGAAAGATTGACAGACGATGGCACATCCGTAACGGTGATCTCTTCTGTGATATTACCCGGATGCAGCGTGAGATCGATGCGCGTGGCTTGACCTACAGTGAGAGAGATCCCAGCGCGTGTCTGCGGAGCGAAGCCCTCGCGCACGACCGAAATCGAGTAAACACCAACCGGAATCGAGGGTGCCGCGTATGCTCCGGCTGCATCGGAGATGAGGTGGCGCTCCCCGCCTGTCTCTTGATTGCGAATTGTGACCTGGGCACCGGGAACGACTGCTCCGGCGGGATCGGTGACAATACCGCTGATCGTCCCACCTACGATCTGGGCACTGGAAACGGTTGCAAGTAGAAATGGGGCTATGAGAAAAATTGATCGACGGAACATCGAAGATATCTCCAAGTGCCTTCAACGGGACACGTATGTAGGTGGGGGATGGCTTTATAAAGTTTCGAGAGACGGAAAGGCTAGCGTCAACAACAGGTTGGCATCGTTTCCAGAGAGGAAACTATGATGCTGGTCTGCCGGAACTGCCTTGAAATTCTTGAGTACATTGAATCCCTGAATGAACGATGACCCGCTCTGATACTGGTCGACGTGAGTTCTGCTTTAGAGGAGACTAGTTTCGCGACGGCGAGAGGCGCAGACCTGCTTCACAACAACGACAGCCAGTAACGGCATAGTGGAAGGTCAGAGCCATAAACCGAATAGTAGCACAGAGTTTTTTATTCAACCGGATCGCAGTCTCGCTTTGAGTGAGCAAGACTCTTACGGTCTTCCGCCTTAAGTCAGGTAGCCGGAAAGCACCTTTGTTTATCAACTTAGGGCCGCGGTCTTTATTGGATGACCCGAACCGACTGATCAAGATTTGCCTCAGCCTCTGCGCTTTGCTACTCTGAAAAGAGAAATGCGCATCTCATGCCAGCTCCGTTGTTGTTGTCCTTTCAACGTCGAGCAGGCATGTCAACTCACGCGCTAGTCTTCCCACTCGAAAAACTGTTTCTCAGATTCTTTCTCCGAGCTTGCGCTTGGGCAAGTTGCATTCGAAACTCCCTCTGGAGTCCGTCATGGTATTGGCCGCACCGGCACTTACGCATCTACAGCTTCTCGAAGCCGAGAGCATTCATATCCTTCGCGAGGTCGCGTCCGAGTTTGAACGCCCCGTCATGCTCTACTCCATCGGGAAAGACTCGTCTGTGATGTTGCGGCTTGCACAAAAAGCCTTCTTTCCCGCTCCAATTCCGTTCCCGCTTCTTCATATCGATACGGGGTTTAAATTCCGCGAGATGATCGAGTTTCGTGATCGCATGGCAGCTGAAGTTGGAGCTGAACTTCTTGTCTGGCGTAACGAGACTGCCATTGCTTCGGGCACGAATCCGATCGCGCTCGACACCAAGCGGTGCTGTGGCCTTCTCAAAACACAGGCGTTGCTCGACGGCCTGAATCATTATGGCTTCGATGCCGCGTTTGGTGGTGCCCGTCGCGATGAAGAGAAGTCTCGCGCCAAGGAACGGATTTATTCTTTTCGCGATAAAGCTGGCCAATGGGACCCGAAGGCTCAGCGTCCTGAGCTCTGGAATCTCTATAACTCGCGGATTCACCCGGGGGAGTCCATCCGTGTCTTTCCGCTCTCGAACTGGACTGAGATGGACGTCTGGCAGTACATCCTGCAGGAAGACATTCCCATCGTGGATCTTTACTTCGCCAGAGAGCGGCCGATGTATGTTCGCGGAGATGTGCTTCTTCCGATTGAACAGAGCTTTGTTGCGCGGCGTGGGGAACAACCGCAGATGGTGCTCTCCAGGCTACGTTCCCTTGGGTGCAGTCCGTGCACCGGAGCAATCCGCTCGGACGCCGACACGCTGCCCAAGATTATCGAAGAGCTACTTTCTTTCCGCTCGTCGGAGCGCGCGCATCGTGTTATCGACCACGATCAGGAAGGGTCAATGGAACTTAAGAAGCGCGAGGGTTATTTCTAATGCCTATCAGCGAATCCATTCTGAAGTTTGATGTGGAGGCACAGTTTGAAGAAGACTCAACGTTTTCTCTCTCCAATTTTCTTGCGAATGAGCATGCCCGCGATCTGCTTCGCTTTGCCACAGCCGGTTCGGTCGATGATGGGAAGTCGACACTTATCGGTCGATTACTCTATGACACGCAAAGTGTCTACGAAGATCAGGTCCGTTCGATTGCAGGCAAGGGCACTACGGGCGCGGATGGTGTCGATCTTGCTCTTCTAACAGACGGGCTCCGTGCCGAGCGCGAGCAGGGGATAACCATCGATGTCGCCTATCGTTATTTTTCCACTGCCAACCGCAAATTCATCATCGCTGACACACCAGGTCACGAGCAGTACACGCGCAATATGGCCACCGGCGCTTCAACTGCTTCGCTTGCCATCGTTCTTGTCGATGCGCGAAAGAGTGTGCTCATTCAGTCTCGACGTCACGCCTACATCGCCGCGCTTCTGGGTGTTCGGCACATCGTCGTGGCAGTCAACAAGATGGATCTTGTGAGCTACGAGAGGCAAGTGTTCGACGCAATTCGCGCGGACTTCACTGTTTTTTTTGACGAACTTGGCGATATCCGTCCGCCGCACCTCTACTTTGTTCCAGTCAGCGCGCTGACCGGCGATAATGTCGTTCGCCCAACCGTCGCCATGCCTTGGTACGAAGGACCTTCGCTGTTCAAACTGCTTGAATCAGTCCCAGCAGTAGAGGCGGGAGTTTCGCATCCTTTTCGTTTCGTGGTCCAGCGTGTCCTTCGCCCTCACCAGGACTTTCGTGGATTTTCCGGACAGATTGCGGCAGGCACAATCAGCCCTGGGGACACCGTCATGGTGCTGCCCTCCCGCCGAATCACCTGCGTGCGCAGCATCGTTACTTTCGACGGCGATCTTGAACAGGCACAAACTCCTCAATCTATAACTCTTACTCTTACTGACGAACTGGACATTAGTAGAGGAGACTTGATCGTCGCTCCTGAATCTCCGGCGGTTACGACACAGAACTTCACAGCTTCCCTTGTCTGGATGGACGAGAAGCCTCTTGACCTCGCACGGCGCTACTTACTGAAGCACACCAGCAGGATCGTTCAGGTTCAGATCGCGGATATTCGACACCGCCTTGACGTAGAGACCCTGGGACGGAACGCCGCCGAAACGCTGAGATTCAACGATATCGGCCTGGTAGAGATTGAATCTGTTCTGCCGCTCTTTGTTGACAACTACTCCACCAACCGCACTACAGGAAGCTTCGTTTTAATTGATCCTCTAACTAATTTGACTGTCGCTGCAGGGATGATCCGTTTTGTCGGCGCTGAAACGATCACCAAAAAGACAAACGTAGTGACAGAGGCTGACCGACGCGAGCGTTGGGGCCATTCTGGAGCGCACATTCATCTCTTCGGTCCAGCTGACTTCGCCGACACGGCGGAAAGGGTCCTCTTTCTTCGGGGTGCGTTCATCGTTCGCCCCGAGTTTCCCTCTGAGGAATCCATCGCCGCGCTTACCACTGCAGGAGCCCTCGTCTTGACTCACGATACGTCTGAGGAAACGGCAGTTCGTTTTGGTGCAAGGCAGACCGCTCTGTCCGGCGTTGATGATCTCCTTCGTTTCCTCAAGGCTCAAGCCATCATTACTGGAGGAAACCGATAATGACTACGCTCCAGTCGCCCATGCTTGATGCGAAACTCGCGCACGTTCGCGAACTTCTCGTTCGAGAGTTGCCAGAAACACCTATTGAAGGTGATGCCTGCCTCACCTGCAGCTTCCAAGCCGAGGATGTTCTCCTCCTCTATCTCGCTCGAGAACTGTGGTCGGCTATACCAGTTCTCTTTCTGGACACGGGCTATCACTTTCCGGAGACATACGCCTACCGCGACCGGATTGCAGCCGACTGGAAACTGAACCTTACGAATCTTCTTCCAGCCCGAACAGTGACGGAACAGGAGCTTGAGCATGGACTGCTCCACCAGACCGCACCAGACCGCTGTTGTGCCTTACGCAAAGTCGAGCCGCTTTTCTCTGCGGTCGGCAGCTACAGAATCTGGCTTACCGGTCTCCGTCGGGAACAGGCACGTAGCCGCACTTCACTTGAAGAGATTGCGGACTTCACACTGCCGAGCGGCATCATTGTTCGCAAGCTCAGCCCCTTCGCCGACTGGACGGCGCGGGACATCTGGCAGGCATGTGTTTCCTACGATATTCCGCTCCTGCCCCTCTACGATGTCGGCTATACCAGCATCGGCTGTAAGCCTTGCACCTCAATTCCTACAGATCCCAATGACCCACGCTCTGGTCGGTGGGCTGGCCGCAAGGTCGAGTGCGGCATTCACATTCAGGCCGCTCCAAACCGGTGATCGGCGTCAATACGATCGCCGAAAGGAAGACTCATGGAATACGCTATCGGGTTTACTATCGCCGTGTTCATCGCTCTAACCGGCGTCGGCGCCGGCACGATCACAACACCGCTGCTCATCTTGTTTCTTGGAGTTCCTGCGCCAATGGCTGTGGCCACCGGACTCATGTTCTCCGCCGTTGTCAAACTTGTTCTGGTGCCATCGCAGATCGCTCGCAGGCAGATTTCATGGCGTGTCCTCGGTCTTATGCTCGTCGGCGGGTTGCCTGGGGTGCTCATTGGCTCTCTCGCGCTACGTCATCTTGACGTCCACGGCCCGCAACTTCTGCTTAACGGCCTTCTGGGCGGCATATTGGTTCTAACGGCACTCTGGCAGATTTTTTTCTCCTTTCGTCCAGCGCGAACCGAAGTACTACCGAAGGATCGTAGTCGTCTGCTCCCTTTTCTAATGCTGCCCCTCGGGGTTGAGGTGGGATTCTCTTCTGCCGGAGCTGGAGCGTTGGGTACTGCGGCGCTGCTCAGCTTGACCTCTCTCGCACCGGCGCAGGTAGTTGGAACCGATATTGTCTTTGGCTTTCTTCTCTCGCTGATCGGTAGTGGAGCCCATGGCTTCTTTCATGGGACCGACTCAAGTCTTCTTCGGCACTTGATCCTCGGAGGACTTGCGGGCGTTGCTCTAGGAACAGCTACCGTGCGCTGGATACCCAAGAGACCTCTACGATTCGCTCTTTGGGTCTGGCTTCTGATCATCGGGTCACAGTTCGTCTACACTAACGCTTTCGCCGCATCGCATCACTAAAGCTCGCACTGGCCGCATTTTTGATTGGTTTAGTCTCGGTCCGCGCAATGCGATTTGTAGATGCCAGTTCGCTGGCATACCGGATGCTACCATCCGGCTATGCCTATGGATGAGACGGTGTTGGTGCAGGCTCGAGGGCTGACAAAGGAGTTCGTAAAAGGACGCCGAGTGGTGGACGACGTTTCGTTCTCCATTCGGACGGGAGAGACGTTAGGATTGGTCGGCGAATCCGGATCAGGAAAAAGCACTGTTGCACGCCTTTTGCTGAGATTGGAAGAACCTTCTCTTGGCCAAGTTAGATACAAAGAGCTGGACCTCCTATCCATGACTTCCCAGGAGATGCGAGGCATACGACGACAGATGCAGATCGTATTTCAAGACCCCTACGCGGCGTTGAATCCGCGGATGCGAGTGAAGCAGATTCTGACCGAGCCATTTGAAATTAACCGTGAGAAACCACCTGCGGGGCTGGCCTCGCGGCTGAGCGAGATGTTGCGGACGGTTGGCTTGGATGAGTCGGCGCTGGAGCGGTTTCCTCATGAGTTCAGCGGTGGGCAACGACAGAGAATTAATATTGCTCGCGCGTTGGCACTTAGGCCCGAGTTTGTGGTGTTGGATGAGCCAGTGAGCGCGCTCGATGTGAGCGTGGGCGCGCAGGTTGTGAATTTGCTTCAGAAGCTACAGAAAGAATTTGGCCTAACGTATCTATTTATCTCGCATTCTATTCCGCTGGTGCGGTACTTGTGCGACAGAGTGGCGGTGATGCAAAGCGGGCGGTTGGTCGAGTTAGGGGAGTGCGAACAGGTTTGTGATGCGCCACGAGAAGAATATACGCGCCGCTTGATTGCGGCGACTCCGGAGATGTGAGCAGCGTGTGAACTGCAAGAGGGTCGAGGCTCAGAATTAGCAGGCCAGCTGCGACTCGATACAATGGAAGATGGATGATCTCGAATTTCAGTTCGCATTGGCATTACGTTTGGCTGGTCACAGCATCTCTTGTCGCTGGCGTTATGAATGCGATGGCTGGTGGAGGGTCGTTCGTATCCTTTCCGGCTATGCTATCCATTGGGGTGGCTCCCATCCAGGCAAATGCGACAAACACCGTCGCGCTATGGCCGGGACAACTGACATCAGTTGCCGCGTTACGTGGAGACCTAACACGGGAACTCTTGCCGGTTGTCTGTGCGGCTTCAGTTTTTGGCGGAGTAAGCGGGGCTGTTGTATTGCTGAATACCCGGCAGGTCACGTTTCTGCATATGGTGCCCTGGCTGCTGCTGGTTGCTTCCCTGCTGTTTGGAATCAGTGGTCCGGTATCGCAGCGGCTGCGGAAGCGGTCGTCTGATCCTCATATCAAGAGATCCCCAGCGGTGAAGCCGCTGTTTTTTGTGTTGCTGCCGGTATGTTTTTACATTGGGTACTTTGGCGCCGGCGCCGGCTTCTTGATTATGAGCGCGCTGGCTTTATTTGGTGTCGAAGAGATGAATGCGCTGAATTCACTGAAGGTGCTTGCGGCGTGTTTGTCCAACTTCTGCGCTGTGGTTACGTTTGTAGTGAGTGGCGCAGTCATCTGGCGTTACTGCCTGATCTCAATGATATTTGCCGGCGTTGGTGGATATGTTGGAGCACAGTATGCTCGGCGAATGAATGCAATTGTGCTGCGAACGATCGTTGTGATTACAGGATGCGTGATGGCGGCTTATTTTTTCTGGAGAAATGGCTAACCACGGTATCAGAGTGAGTGATCTTGAAGATGTCATTCGGTGACAGCGGCATGAGGAGAACGGGCGATGAGTCATGAAGGAATTCGTATTGTTAATGCAGAGCAGGCGCGCCGGGAAGATACGGAGCACGAGCAGATGCCCGCGAGTTCGGTGACTCCGGTAAAGGTGCGAGTGAAGAAGACCGAGGGAACTGGCGTTGAGATCGAGTGGCAGGATGGGCACCGAAGCGTGTGGAGCTTTGCGTGGTTGCGGAATGCGTGTCCGTGCGCCACTTGCCATGAAGACCGGGAGACGACAGGCAGGTTACCGGGGGAAGCGAAAGCCAAAGGTCAGACTTTGCTGAAGATGTATGAGGCTCCAGTGAAACCGCTGGAGGTGACACCGGTTGGCAAATATGCGCTGAAGTTCAAGTGGAATGACGGACACGAAAGTGGAATCTACTCCTGGGAATATCTGCGACGGGTGTGCCATTGTGAAAGCTGTTTGGCAAAGCGAGGACTATAGGGGCCAATGATTTTGAAACAGACAGAGCAGTTACAGATACTAACTGAGCGGTTAAGACCCTTGTATTACCGTTTGACGAGCCACAGGTTGTATACATCGTTCGAGACCATAGAAGACCTTCATGTCTTTATGGAGCTGCACGTCTTTGCTGTTTGGGACTTCATGTCGCTGCTGAAGACTCTACAACGTGGACTTACCTGCGTAGAGGTTCCGTGGGTTCCGAGCAAATATGCCGCGAGCCGCCGACTGATAAACGAGATCGTGCTTGGCGAAGAAAGCGACGTGTACGGGACGGAGACCGTGAGTCACTTCGAACTATATTTGCGGGCGATGAGGGAGTGTGGGGCATCGACAGCAGCAATTGAAGCGCTAATAGCCAGCTTGCACGATGGCTCCCCCTGGAAACCGGCACTGGCGTTGAGCGGCGCTCCCGAAGCCGCGCAACGGTTTGTGCGAAACACCTTTTTGATCATTGACGATGGCAAGCTGCATGCCATAGCGGCGGCGTTTACGTTCGGCCGTGAAGACCTGATCCCTGATATGTTTCGCGGTTTCATTCGCGACCAGAATGGACAGCTACGTGGAAAGCTTGAACTGATGCGCTGGTATATGGAGCGGCATATCGAGGTGGATGGCGAAGAACATGGGCCGATGGCGCTGCGAATGATTGCTGAACTCTGCGGGAATGACAACGTGAAGTGGGGTGAGGCCGGAGAAGCCGCAGAGATCGCCCTCCGAGCAAGGCTCGCCTTATGGGATGGAATTGAGGAAAGATTGAAGACTGTGCGAACGATGTCGTTGATTCCGTAGCTGTCGAGACTCAGCCGAATTTATCTGCAGACGCTCTTTGGTCGTCTAACTGCAGCATGGTAAGCGCCTCTTCAACTGTCTGCGCGACGAGAAGGAGTTGGCGGTTCTTCGGCTTGAGCATCCCCTCGGTTACGCAGTGATCAAGAAAGGTGAGGAGTCTGTCGTAGAAGCCGTGCGTATTGAGCAAGAGAATAGGTTTTGCATGGAGCTTGAGGGTGTGCCAGGCGAGGACTTCGAAGAGTTCCTCAAAGGTACCAAAACCTCCTGGTAGCGCGATGAACGCGTCGGCTTTTTCTCCAATCAGCGCCTTACGGGTGTGCATGGTGCTTGTGATGTGAAGTTCAGTGATACCGCGGTGGGCTACTTCGAGATCGACGAGCACCTCTGGAATAACACCTATGACTTTGCCTTCGGCGGATAGGGCAGCCCCAGCAACGGCTTCCATCAAGCCGACGTTTGCACCTCCATAGATTACGCCAATATTGCGGGCAGCAAGCGCACGCCCGAGGTCCTCGGCCGCTGCTCGGTATGCAGAATGGAAGCCATTGGCGGAAGCACAGAAGACAGCGACGTTGCGAATCATACTGCTGAGGATATCAAGCGCTTCACGTCGATGGTCCGAATGTTGATCAATCAAGTGAAGGGGTAGAAAACTGCAGGCCGACCGAATTTGATAGTAGCGGTCGGCCTTGGAGACATTCAGTTGATATCGTCCCCCGTTCTAACGAATTGCGATCGTGGCACCGTTATGATCTTTAATAACCTCTTCGATGAGCGATCCTACAGCGTGGTTTGGTGTGGCGCTATTGGCGACGATACGTGTTCCCACTGGAACCTCGAGGTTAATCAATTTGCCGGGCTCGAGCGTCATCGGTTTATCCCCTACCAGGACCTGCAGAGAAGTGCCGGTATCATTGCGAAGATTCAGTTTAACCGCACTGGTCTTTGTTTTGCCGAACATGGCATGAACGGGAGATGAGATGCTTGTGGGAGCCGCATATATGGCCGGAACTGCGACAAGAGAGGTAGCGACGACTGCGACGGTCAAGAGATTGTGACGTTTCATACTACGCTCCATACTTCAAGATTTCGACTGAAGTTCTCTGCCATGGATCAGGGAGCCCGTCGTGAATTGAGTTACGCAAGTTAGACGATGCCAGTTCCCTAAAAAATCAATTTCGTTTTCGAATTAACCATCCAGTCTTAATTTGATTCCCCAATGTCCATCAGTGGACAAGCTGTTCGCTAATGAACAACGGACTGAACATCGACAGCTTTCTGGCGGGTTGCAAAATGAGTTAGAGCCGAGAGCTTAAAATAGGTATTGGAGTGTGTGCTGTTGAGCCGACTTTTAGAGAATATGAATCCGCAACAACAGGAAGGCATCCGCTCAGTGGATGGGCCGGTGCTGCTGCTGGCAGGAGCAGGATCTGGCAAGACGCGCGTCATTACCCATCGCATTGCTTATTTAATTCAGGAACGGGGTGTACCGGCCGACGCGATTCTCGCTGTGACCTTTACGAATAAGGCCGCCAAAGAGATGGCCGAGCGGGTCGATAAGATTCTGGGGCATAGCAGTCTGGCTAAACCAATGCTGGCCACGTTTCATAGTTTTTGTGTCCGCGTGCTGCGGCGAGATATTGAAGCGCTCCGCGTAGGAGGCGTTGGATTGACCAAGACCTTCGCAATCTACGATGAGACCGATCAGCAGGCGGTAGTGAAGCAGGCGCTGAAGCGGCTTGCAATTAACGACAAGTCTTTGAAGCCACGTGTTGCTCTTGGGCGAATCTCATGGGCGAAGAACCACATGATTGACCCGCAGGAATATTTTCTTGCGAGCACGAACCCGATGGAGGAGAAGATTGCTCACCTCTTTGAGATTTATAAGAAGGAGTTATTTAAAGCGAACGCTCTGGACTTCGATGATCTACTCCTCGAGACTGTCCGTCTGCTGAAGTCGTCTGAGGAAACTAGAGAAAGATACAACCGACGCTACAAATATCTTCTCATCGATGAGTACCAGGACACTAACCGACCTCAATATGAGTTGATGAAACTGCTGGCCGGACCTGATTCCAACGTCTGCGTGGTTGGCGACGAAGATCAGTCGATCTACAGCTGGCGTGGCGCAGACATCAAAAACATATTGGAGTTTGAGAAGGACTTTCCTGCAACCAAGACGATCCGGCTTGAGCAGAACTACCGTTCAACGCAGGTCATCCTGGAAGGCGCGGGAGCGGTTGTTGCACAGAATACACAGCGGAAGGGCAAGAATCTGTTCACCACGCGAGAGGGTGGAAGCTTGATCGGCTACTACGAAGCCCCCGATGGTGAGAACGAAGCGCTGTTTATTGCCGATCGCATTCAGCGGTATCTGCGTGAGGCAGGGGGGCAGGTAGATCTACCGAGATGCGCTGTACTCTACCGAACGAACTCTCAGTCGCGGCTCGTCGAAGAGGCTCTGCGCCGATACCAGATTCAGTACCACATGGTGGGTGGATTCAGCTTTTATGACCGCGCCGAGGTGAAAGATATTCTGAGCTACCTGAAGCTGGTGCAGAATGTGCATGACTCGATCGCGCTGGGAAGAGTGGTGAATTCGCCTCCTCGTGGAATTGGCAAGACCACAATGGAGACCTTGGAGCGTATGGCTCTGTCAAGCGGCATGAGCACGTGGGACGCGATCGGACGCGCGATTGAAGATAAGCTGCTACCTGCGCGAGCATTGCAGGCTCTGAGTAGCTTCCGACGGCTGATTGAAGACGCGCGGGCAATGCTGGGCCCTGGTTTTGCAGAGAAGCTAGCTGAGGACGTCGCACAGGACGATGACACTTTCCTGCGCTCCGAGACCGTTGAAGACATTGAAGCGGATGTTTCGTTCGGGTTTGGTGATCCAGAACCTGAGGACACGGGCGCGAATACTTCGTTCGACACAAGTTTTAACTTCGGCTTCGACTTTGGTCCGAGCGAAGAGATCTCCACCCTCGCAGCGGAGAACTCTTCAGACTCGGATGCGGCACACGGAATCGACTCAGTGAGTTTCAATCCATTTGCACCGGTGATACTCAAGAAGTCCGCAGAGACAACAGTGGATAAAACTGCTGAAATCAAGATGGCAGACGAAAAGCCAGCGTTCCGCAAACCTGGTGATGCTGCCACGCTGCCGGAGTTGATTAAGTTTCTGAACGACCGGAGTGGATACATTCGAGCGCTGGAAGAAGAGGCTACTCCGGAGTCTTTCTCGCGGATCGAAAACCTGAAGGAGCTTGCCAACGCAGCCCAGGATGCACAGGAGCGTGGGGAAACACTGCATGAGTTTCTGGATCACGCCGCGCTGGTCAGCGATGCAGATAGTTACAGCGAAGAGGCGAGAGTAACGTTGATGACGTTGCATGCTGCCAAAGGTTTGGAGTTTCCGCTGGTGTTCTTGAGTGGGATGGAAGAGGGTCTGTTCCCTAACTCTCGAACTCTGACCGATCCACCTGGGCTGGAAGAAGAGCGCCGCCTTTGCTACGTCGGCATGACGAGGGCGATGGATACGCTGATCATGACTCGCGCCAGATATCGGCGGCGGTACGGAAGCGACATGCCTGAATCGAGCATCGCTTCGCGATTTTTGGAAGAGGTCCCCAGCCGACTTGTGGAAGATCTGGGAAGTCCGCCGACGCGACCGCAGTTCTCTGGATCAGATTACAGTTCGGGATATGGTGGGACGTATGCGACGCCCTATCCCAAGGCAAACAGGTTCGGCCGTCCGAGTACCGAGCAGAGCGATCGACACTACAGCTATGAAGACGAAGATCAAAGCGGGGAGCGAGCTCCGGCAAGGCCTTCTGGGCTTCCCAGTGTGAACCGTCGCGCCGGATACCCCGCCAAAACCGCGCCGCTGGGGCAATCGATGGATAACATTGCCAGCTTCTTCGCCGCACGGGGACAGAAGATTTCGCGTCCAAAACTTGAAGTTCAGGAGCAGACTGGGAAGACCGGGTTGAAGCAGGGTTCGCGGGTCAGGCATCCCAAGTATGGGGAAGGCACCGTGTTTCGTCGCGAAGGCGATGGGGATGACGCGAAGATTACAGTACAATTCCAACAGCACGGCGTAAAGAAGTTGGTTGAGAAGTTTGCCCAGCTGGAGCGCCTCTAAGTTTCGAAAAATCGCGTCTAGAAGAAAGATTGGCAAAGATACATGGCAAACACCAAGAGCATCACCGACACACAGGAGCGCAAGAAGGTAAAGCGCGCAGCACGCAAAGCCGCACCAGCGAAGGGTCCACGCACCGGTGCCCGCGGCGAGAACAAGCAAAAGGTAAAGAAGGCAGCCCGCGGCCAAAGCAAGCGGTAGCCCCTGCTGGGGTCGCTCGCTAAAGTGTTGAGCCGCGTGATCCCCGGCCTCCATTGAAGTAGAAGTCTTCTGAAATCGCATTGTGTAGTCGGAAACGCCCCGCACCAATTCATCTGTAAGCAGGAGCGAGCGCGCTGGCCAGGCAAATCTTTGCAACTAAGTCGATAGACAAGCTGATCTCAGAATCGGAGAGGCCCGAGCACGCGTTGAAGAAGACGCTGGGCCCCGTTTCACTAACTGCGCTGGGTATTGGCGCGGTGATCGGTTCAGGCATCTTTACGGTGATCGGCACGGCGATTGGTGGCAATCCTGCGAAGATTGCGGACTGGAAGGGCTCGCCGATTGTTGACCTGATTGTCGGGTGGCTGCACCACACAAGCGGCGCAGTGGCGGGACGTCCCGGCGCCGGGCCAGCGTTGGCTCTGTCGCTGGTGCTGGTGGCTATCGTCTGCGCGTTAACCGGGCTCTGCTACGCAGAGTTGGCGTCGATGATTCCGATTGCGGGATCGGCGTACACGTATACGTATGCGACGTTGGGCGAGTTGATCGCCTGGGTGATTGGGTGGGACCTAATCCTCGAATACGCCTTCAGCAACATGAGCGTGAGCGTAGGCTTCGCGGCTCATTTGGTGGCTCTGCTGGATTGGATCGGAATTCCGCTGTCTCCCATGTGGTTGTCGCCGGCTTACCTGCCGCTCGGCCTGCAGGACCTGCAGGGTAAGGACATCTACGCCAGCGGATGGCACGCTGGATTCAACATTCCGGCGTTTCTGATTGTGTTGCTCCTGACGGTTGTGCTGGTGCGCGGCATTCGGGAGTCGGCGCGAACCAACAACATTATGGTGCTGGTCAAGATCGCGGCGATCCTGCTGTTCGTCTTTTTCGGTTTGAGCTTTATTCACCCTGCGAACTACACGCCCTTCTCGCCCAATGGGTGGTCGGGTGTCCTGGCGGGCGGGTCGATCATATTCTTTACGTATATCGGGTTTGATTCGGTCTCGACGGCCAGCGAGGAGTGCAGGCAGCCCCGGCGCGATGTGCCGATTGGAATCCTGGCAACGCTGTTGGTCTGCACGGTTCTCTACATTGGTGTTGCTGTGGTGCTGACGGGCATGGTGCCGTGGCTGTCGGTGGCGGGAGACGCTGCGCCGGTGGTGAATGCCCTGAAGCGAGTGGCTCTGACGCCAGGGGGGCACAAGCTGCATTGGGTGCAACTGGCGGTGTTGATCGGTGCTCTGGTGGGCATGATCTCGTCGATCCTGGTGTTTCAGCTGGGTCAGGCGCGAGTATGGTTTGCCATGTCGCGGGACCGGTTGCTGCCGGATGTCTTCAGCAGGGTGCATCCGAAGTTCCGGACGCCAGCGTTCGCGACGTGGGTTGCAGGCGTGCTCGTGGCGATTCCGGCGGGGCTGTTTGACGTAGGTACGTTCGCGGAGATGTCGAACATTGGTACGTTGTTCGCGTTCGTGCTGGTTTCGATCGGGGTCATTGTCCTCAGGCACAGAGAGCCGGAGCGTCATCGCGGGTTCCGCGTGCCGTTTGGGCCGGTGATTCCTATTCTGTCGGTGCTGTTCTGCATCCTGTTGATGGCTGGACTGCCGGCGATCACGTGGGTGAGGTTCTTTGTGTGGCTGATCATCGGGTTGGTGGTTTACTTCTTCTACAGTCGCAAGCGGAGTGAGTTCTACACGCCGAAGGTTTAGGCAGCTTGGCCAACAAGCTGGAGCTGACGAGATGGGCCAAGAAGTCGGTCCAGGAAGTCTAAGATAGACAGATGGCGCGAAGACAGACGAAACAAGACGCTGAGATCGATGTAGTTGACTGGCTGCGAAAGCTGCCGAAGGTTGAGCTGCATCTGCATCTCGAGGGAACGATTCAGCTGGATACTTTGCTGGAGTTGAGCAAGCGGCATGATGCGGAGCCGCTGACGAGTGAGGCGGCGAAGAAGCTCTATGTCTATGAGAATTTTCTTGGATTTATGGACTCGTTCAAGGCGGTTTCGGCCCGTCTGGTGGGACCGGACGACTATGAGTTGATTGCTTACAACATGGTTCGGGATCTGGCGGCACAGGGTGTGGTGCATGCCGAGGTGTATATCTCGTTCGGGATTATCTATTACTGGAAGAACCAGCAGGTGGAGCCTTACGTCGAGGCGATCGAGCGGGGCCGGGTTCGGGCTGAGAAGGACTTTGGGACTACTGTCTACTGGCTGATCGATGCGGTGCGGCACTTCGGGGCGGAGGAGGCGGTGAAGGTGTTTCGGAAGGCCGCTGAGTTGCGGAGGCTGTATCCGAGCATCGTTGGGATCGGGATCGGCGGGGATGAGGCGCGGGGGAGTGCGGATCTGTTCAAGGAGTCGTATGCGGAGGCAAAGGCTGCGGGGCTGCGGCTGACGGCTCACGCGGGCGAGACGATCGGTCCTGAGAGCATCTGGGCGGCGATCAATATCGGGGCGGAGCGGGTGGGCCATGCCTTGTCCGCCCAACATGATGCGGAGCTGCTGGAGGTGCTGGCGGAGCGACAGATTCCGCTGGAGCTGAATGTGACCAGCAACATCCGGACGGGCTGTTGCAAGAGCTTCGACGAGCATCCGGTGAAGCATTACTTTGACTCGGGGCTGATGGTGACGATCAACTCCGATGATCCTCCAATGTTCGGGAGCAATCTGCTGGAAGAGTACGTGCTGGTGCAGAGCCGGTTCGAGTTTTCGCTCGAGCAGATGCGGGAGCTGGCGGCAAATGCGGTGGAGGCCAGCTTTCTGCCTCCGGAGCGGAAGCTCGGGCTGCTGCGGCGGGTGGAGCAGTACGGGTATTGATTCTATGAGGTGCCCCCTCCCCCCCCCCCATTACCCGCGTGTAACTCCTTTATTTTTAATGAGTTACAGCTTGATACCCTCTGCAAAATATTCATTCTAAACGGGTTGCTTGCAGATTCCTCCAAGCAAAGGGGTTACGAGTCAGTTCTACCCTTTAAAGCAATGTAGCCCCAGAGTTGGCCGGGGCTATATTGCGATCTGTATCCAGTATAGCGGTTTGACCATAACTAATACGCCACGCGAATGTGCTGGATTGGCGCGGGTTTTCGCCGTTCGGGGGCTTGACAAGGTTTTGCCGCGACCGAAGCCTAGTGTCTACGGAGTGTTAATACGCTTTCCATAAATTGCGCAGATCGGAGCAGTTCCTCGCCGTAGATCCGATCCATACTTCTCTGCGAGTTTTTCCTGGAGTTCCCCGCATATTGCGTGGCCCATCTCATGGGTGACCGCATAATCGAGAATACTTCCTGGTGGCAGACCAAATCTGCGAGCGACCATTGACTGACGAGAGTCCACGGTTTCAAAGAGTTCTTCTTCCAACACGGTGACGCGAGCGCTGAGCTCGCTGAACGCGGGCGATTCCGGGTCCCCGCCCAACTGCTTTATCGTCTTTCTCCAGTGTGCTGAACCTGCAAGCACGAAGGTCCACTGGCCCATTTTTTCAGTTGGATATCTTTCGAGAACCTTTGCCAGCAGCGAGGCGCTCGTAAGACATTGAGATGGGTCGTAATCAAGTGTGCAGGAGAACGAGATAGCGCGCGAGAGAGAGGCAGGACGTTTTGGAAGGTCTACCGGCTGGATTCTAATTGAGGTCGTTTGCGCACTGATGGAGGACACCCATAGAAAGATGACAGCGGTGAAGATTTTCATGGCAGGCACCTCATTGGTTCCCGCCTACGTTGCTCCCTTTGGCCTGCTACCTCAATGCGAGGTAGGTCGAAATGGTGTCTCAAACAGATCACTGCTAAACTTCTGCGTTCTTATCGAGATAGCAGTGACTGTGATGTCCGAGCCAATGCCGATCTGGGAATAGAACTTTCCGGTCTTGAGCGAGCCCGTTCCAGCCACTACCCTGATTCGCGCGACCTCAAAAATAAATAGTTCTACATCATCGATTTAGTGGAGCAGGATCAGCGATATATCGACTCTCGCGAGGCGCTACTGCGTCCTCAGAAAGAGGGCCGAAATGATAAACTCCGTGCCACAGGTGAGCGATGGCCGACCGCGCAGAGGGTCCCGGCTCAATACGATTCGCTCCGTTTGAGCTGGTGCTCGAACCTGAAGAGCTGCGCAGGAATGGAATACGGGTCAAGGTGTCTGGGCAGGCACTTCAGGTCCTTATCGTTCTGGCCTCGGAACGTGGACGACTCGTCACTCGCGAACATCTTCATAAGGTGCTCTGGCCGGAAACGTCCTTTGGAGACTTCGAACACGGACTGAACGCCGCTGTAAATCGACTTCGAGAGATTCTCGGCGACTCCGCCATAAATCCTAAATACATCGAGACCATCCCGCGGCAGGGTTATCGGTTTATCGCTGCGACCAAGGTCGAAGACGAGCAGGTTCCGCCATTGCCGCCTATTGCTTCGACGGAACCTCCGAGACCACCTGCAAAGCTACCTTCCCGAAGGTGGTGGATTGCACTGGCCGTCGCTGCATGCATCCTCATCAGCCTGGCATGCATTCGACTTAAAGCCAGGCTTGAAGAAGCGTCGCGACTGCTAAGGATTCAGCGTCTCACAGTTGTTCCATTTACGTCACTGCCAGGCAATGTCACCTCGCCTGCCTTTTCCCCGGATGGAAGCGAGGTCGCATTCGGGTGGGATGGGGAGACCAACGGCGCAGGATACGATCTCTATGTGAAGGCGATCGGTTCCGAGAACCCTTTGCGCATTACTCACCACCCGTCCGAGAAACTTTCGATAGCCTGGTCGCCGGATGGGCGCGCCATCGCAATCAGCCGCGTTTCAAAAGAGGGGGCTTCCGGTATCTTTCTGGTTCCGCCGACCGGCGGCCCGGAACGGAAGATCTCTTCTCGAAGCTCCACGTACTGGTATGGGAATGAACTCAGCTGGTCTCCCGACGGCAAGTATCTTGCTTTCACGGATCACCCGGAAACCTCCTACCAGTCGATCATGCTCTATTTGCTTTCGATGAGCACATTGAAGGCAACGCCAGTGACAAAGGACTGTAAGGAAGCCGTCTTGCCTTCCTTTTCCCCAAAAGGCGAACTTATGGCATGGGTTTGTGCGGATAAGTGGGGAAGCGAGTCGTTACGACTCCTGAATGTGGGCGATGGAAGCACCACAGAGCTACTGAAGGTGCATGAGATGATCGGCGGCGTCGCCTGGTCGAGAGATGGCGACAGCATCCTTTACAGCTCCCCCTTGATTGGAGGTGGTCTTTGGGAAGTCGTTCTCACTCACCCGGAGCGCGCGCAAAGACTACCGATTGGACATGACGTTTCGGATCTAACCGTGAGTTCGTCCGGCCATCGCCTTGTCTATCTGCAAAGCTCCACCAACACCAACATCTGGCGGCTTGATCTCGAAGCATCTCCAGTGCAAGCGCACAAGCTAATCGTCTCCTCGGCAGAACAGGAATCAGCCAGCATCTCGCCAGATGGCAGAAGAATAGCGTTCGAGTCCGACCGCAGCGGAGCCATTGAAATTTGGGTCTGCGACGTCGACGGATCCAACGTCCTCCAACTGACCTCCTTCGGTGTTATGAGTGGCACACCGCGCTGGTCTCCCGACGGAGGTCTAACCGCTTTTGACTCGCGATACGGCGGCGAATCCAATCTCTACACGGTCGATCCGGAGGGAGGCGTTCCGGCCAAGCTCAATATCGACATACCCGACAAATCTCAGCCAGGCTGGACGCCAGACGGTAAGTGGATCTACTTCACACAGGGTGATGACACCGGCGAGCCCTCCATCTGGAAAGCGCCGTCGCAGGGTGGCCACGCTGTACAGCTTGCGAGTGTCCCAGCAGCCACGCCTCTGGCCTCACCTGACGGTCAGTATGTTTACTTCTACCGAAAAAAGAGGCTCTGGCGAATGATGCCGGATGGCTCTTCGCCCGAAGAGCTAAAAGGTATGCCGGAGCTAAGCTTCCAGGGAGCCGAATGGTTTCCCTCCAAAGCAGGAATCTATTTCATGACCCACGCGAATGGGAAGACGACGATCGAGCTGTTCGACACCAGTACCCAAAAGGTTCGCCCTGTCTTCGCGCTCGAAAAGGCTGCTCCCTATTGGATCGGCGCAATGCCGGTCTCTCCGGATGGGAAGTGGATGCTGTTCCCACAAATCGATGGGCATTCCAGCAATCTGATGATGATTGAAAACATGCAGTAGAACACCTGCGCAAACGAAAGAATACTGTCCGATCAGATAGATGGAGGGGGCACGTTCTTCCGCATGTTCAGGGAATGGCGCCACGCTTACTCTTGCTCCAGAGACGTCGAATCAATGTTTTACGCTCTGCCATTCACCGTATCTTCTTGCGGTTCCGCAGATTTTGAAGGCCAATGCGTGCCGAACTAGGCTAAACTAGTAAAGACGCGCACTTTCCCCAAAACATCACTCCTAAGCGCACAGACAGGACACACACGCAGTGAGCAACTCAACCGCAGTAGCCGTTAAGCCTATCTTCAACATCGCCATCATCGCCCACGTCGACCATGGCAAGACTACCCTCGTCGACGCCATGCTTCGGCAGTCCGGGACCTTTCGCTCTAACGAAGCCGTTACCGACCGCGTTATGGACTCTAACGATCTTGAAAAAGAGCGCGGCATCACGATTCTTGCGAAGAACACGGCCCTCTACTATCACGACAACAAGATCAACATCGTCGACACTCCGGGCCACGCCGACTTCGGTGGGGAAGTAGAGCGCGCCTTGAAGATGGTCGATGGCGTTGTTCTGCTGGTCGATGCCTCGGAAGGGCCTCTGCCCCAGACGCGGTACGTGCTTTCGAAGGCGCTCGAAGCTGGCCTCACGCCGATGGTTGTCATCAATAAGATTGACCGCCCTGACGCGCGCCCCCAGGAGGTTCTGAACGAAGTATATGACCTCTTTATCGACCTCGATGCGGACGAGTCTGTGCTCGACTTTCCGGTGCTCTACACCAATGGAAAGCTCGGGACCGCGACGAACGATCTCGCGACCCCCGGCACGGACCTTCAGCCTCTCTTCGAGCAGATCGTCCAGACCATTCCCGTGTCCAAGGGCGACCCCGAAGGCACCCTCCAGATCCTGGTTACCAACCTCGACTACTCCGACTACCTTGGTCGTCTCGCCATCGGTCGCGTCTTCAATGGCACCATGCGCACTGGTCAGGAGTACAACGTTGCCAAGATCGACGGCAGCTTTACCAAGCACAAGATCACCAAGCTCTTCAGCTTCTCTGGACTGAAGCGCACCGACATTGATGAGACGCAGGTAGGCGACATCGTGGCGATTGCTGGTATTCCCGGCATCTTTATCGGCGAGAGCTTCTGCGACCTCGAGAATCCGCAGCCGCTTCCGCAGATAACGATTGATGAGCCGACGATTGCTATTCAGTTCAATGTGAATAACTCTCCGTTTGCCGGACGCGAAGGCAAGTTTGTGACCTCGCGAAACCTTCGCGATCGGTTGGACAAAGAGCTGCTTACCAACGTGTCTCTCAAGATGCAGGACACCGGTTCGCCGGACTCCTTCAAGGTGCTGGGCCGCGGTGAACTTCAGCTCGGCATTCTCATTGAGATGATGCGTCGCGAAGGCTTCGAACTGATGGCCAGCCGTCCGGAGATCGTGACCAAACGCATCGACGATCAGTTGATGGAGCCGGTTGAGCATCTCTCGATCGACGTTCCGGAGAACTTTGTCGGTACTGTGATTGAGCGCCTTGGGCCGAGAAAAGGCGAGATGGTGAAGATGATCAATCACGGTTCAGGCCGTGTCCGTATGGAGTTCCGCATCCCCTCGCGCGGGTTGATTGGCCTGCGTTCTGAAATGCTTACCGAGACGCGTGGAACGATCATCATGAACTCGATTCTTGATGGGTATGTCGCTTATCAGGGGGAGATTCCGCAGCGTCAGTCGGGTGCTTTGATCTCGGATCGGCAGGGGACTACGACTGCTTATGCGTTAGAGGGTCTGCAGGACCGTGGCGTTCTGTTTGTTTCGGATGGCGTGGAAGTGTATGAAGGCATGGTAGTTGGCGAGCACTCGCGAGATAACGATCTCGACGTCAACTGCGTTCGCGAGAAGAAGCTTTCGAATATGCGTGCTTCGGGCTCGGATGATGCGGTGCGGCTGGTTCCTTACAAGCAGCTGACGCTGGAGCAGTGCATTGAGTTCATCGCGGATGATGAGCTGGTGGAGGTTACGCCTAAGTCGTTGCGGATGCGGAAGAAGGTGCTTCAGGCGAACCGTCGTCCGCGCAAGGGCGGCAGTGAATAACAACCGACAGCAGATGGTTTTTTTGACGGCCGGACCCTTTGAGGTTCGGCCGTAGTTTTTTGTGGACTGAAGAAAAGTTATTCGCGGCTGGAGGGTGGTTTTTGCAGGGGTTTTTGGAAAAAGCGGGTGTTTTGATGTGGCTTTTTGGTGGTGAGGACAAGGTGTTTTGCGTGGTAGATGTGGAGTTTAAACATCCACTTTTCTGGCTTCTGAAAAAGTGACACGGTTTTGAAGTTTATTTTTGGCTTGAAGCGAGGCCGTCGCATCTTGCCAGGGTGAGAAAGAATAGGCAACTGCGTGAAAGCGGTGGGTGGAAAGGTACGAGCGGTTTGGGCGGGGCGGAGTTCGTCGGGATCCTTCGCTGCGCTCAGGATGACAGCAAAGGCCCAATGTTCAGGATGACAGCAAAGGCCCAAGGCTCAGGGTGACAGCAAATGCCCAATGCTCAGGATGACAGCAAAGGGGTCATCCGAGCTTCGCCAACGGGATGCCTGGGAATCAACGGTTAGTTGTGGCCGCCTTGTTCGGGCGGGACGTAGTCGAAGAGGCGCAGGCGCTCGCTTTCGCGTTCGAGTGAGCGTTCTCTGCCGCGCAGGAGATCTTTGAGCGAGATCTCGCCGCAGATCTGCCCGCTGGTTCGATCCACGACCGGCAATGTCTCCAGACCTTCGGTCGCCATCAGCTCTGCGGCTCCGCGGGTGGTTGCGTCGGCGTAGGAGTAAGAGACTGGGAGCCGGGTGGTTGTGGCTCCTGCGACGACGGGCGACATGACCTCGCGGACGAGGACGAGCTCAAGCGGATCGACACCGTACTCGCGGGTCAGATGGTAGCCTCGCCGGGCGAGCTTTTCGGTGAGAATCGACCGAGGCATGATGAGAGCGGTGATGAGGTAGGAGGCGATGCAGGCCGTGGCGAGAGGGAGCAGGGCAGGGAGACAGTGGGTGACCTCGAGGCTGAACAGGATGGCGGTGAGGGGAACGCCAAGTGATCCTGCGAGCATCGCTCCCATGCCGATCAGGGCCCAGAGCGCCTGAGTTTCGGCGGGGGCATGAGTCAGGTGACCGGCCAGCGCGCCGACCGCTCCTCCGATCATGAGGAGGGGAGCGAGCACGCCGCCGGAGGTTCCTGAGCCGAGGGAGAAGGCCCACATGAGCGACTTTGCGAGCAGAATTCCTACGATGAGGCCGATCGTGGGAGTTCCGTGAAGCAGCTCGGCTATGTTGTCGTAGCCGACGCCAAGGCCGCGGGGGAAGAATAGGCCACCGACTCCGATCCCGATGCCGCCGATCGCCGGCCACCACATCCAGTGGAGATGCAGGTGCTCGAACAGATCCTCGAAGGCATACATCATGCGGCTCATGCCTGCCGCAACGAGACCGAGGAGAGCACCGAGGAGGAGAGCGCCGATGACGAAGGAGACGCCATGAGCTCCGGTGATGGCCGGCATGGGAAAGATGGGTCCTGCGCCGAGCCAATAGACTCGGAGGAGCGCCGCTGTGACACTGGCGATGGCTACGGGAACGAGGCTTCGCGGACGCCATTCGAAGAGGAGAAGTTCGACGGCGAGCAGAATGGCTGCCACGGGCGTGGCAAAGGTTGCCGACATGCCCGCTGCCGCACCGGCGACGAGGAGTGTGGTTCTCTCTGCATCGGTGACGTGCATCCATTGGCCGATGAGCGATCCCACGGCACCGCCGGTCATGATGATGGGGCCTTCGGCTCCGAACGGACCACCCGATCCGATCGCGATGGCTGCGGAGAGGGGTTTCAGGAGGGCGATCTTCGGAGCAACTTTAGCGCGATGAAGGAGGATCGCTTCGATGGCTTCCGGGATGCCGTGGCCGCGAATCTTGTCCGAACCGAAGCGCGCCATCACGCCGACGAGCAGGCCACCAAGGATTGGCACCACAACCATCCAATGTCCCAGGGGACTACCGGCGGGAGAGACCGGGGCGAGGCTGAAGCGGTGGTAGTAGAAGATGTTGGTTGAAAATGCGATAGCGCGCAGGAGGACGACGGCGAGCAGGGTGGCGCATACTCCGATGCCGATGGAGACGCCGGAGAGCAGCCAGACCCGTTGATCAACCGTGAAATCTTTGAGAATGGATGGTTCTGACTTCAAGTTTGAGTTCCTTGTCTGAGTGGTGTTTGATGTTGCGTTCCGGCTATTGGTGTTCCGGTCACTTTGAGTTACGTATTCGGGTGAGGGCCTGGATGAGGCTGGGGGCCAGTTCGCGAAGCTGTTGAGCGTGGGCTTCGGAGAGCTGACGAAGCGCCTCCAGGCCCTGCGGGGTGAGTTCGAGCACGACGCGCCTGCGATCATTCTGGTCGTGGGTTCTTCGCACCAGACCTGCCTGCTCGCAGCGTTTGCTGAGTTCGACGGCGGTGTGGTGGCGCAGGCCCATCACCTCGGCGATGTGGGAGATGGTGACCAGGGCGCCGTCCGGGGCGCCGGCGATCTGCAACATAAGCTGGTGCTGTTGCGGCTGCAGGCCTGCTGCGGTGGCGGCCTGCTCGCTGAACTGCAGGAAGCGCCGAATCTCAGATCGGAATTTTGCCAGCAGCTGGATTTCGTTGCGATCGGTTTTTCTGGACACTGGCTTCACTCGAGGAGTATCTTTCACTCTATAAATATCGTAACACGATATTATTTGTGATTAGCTAGTTGTGAAGATAAAGGCGAAATACAGGGGTCTTGACGGATACCGCAGAATGCATCGGCCTGCTGCAACTGAGAGATGTGGCCGCAACCCTCTGCGTCGCCGATACGGCTGCGCGACTTCGGTCGAGAGGACGATTTTTGTGAGGGGAAGAGCGGAGAGGTTGGAGTGTTTGGGTTGGAAGGTACGAACGGTATAGGCGAGTGGAATGTGTCGGGATCCTTCACTCCGTTCAGGATGACGGCAACGGCAATAGCAATGGCAGCGGCAACAGTGTGTGTTCTGCCTTCCTGATTGGCGGTTTGTGCAAGAGATGTCTGGAGAGGTGTTAGATGATGAACATTTACGTGTATCTGTTTTTTCTGCTGCCGTTTGCCGGGATGATCGTCGCCGTGGTGGTTCTGGCGCGGGACAGGTGGGTTCGCGGTCATCCACGCCACTCCGGGTTGCGATAGGGGGTTGGCTTGGTTGGTTCAAGAATCAAGTGCAAATGTGAGCCTGACTGAAGGTCCTTACCTCCCACTCAACGCGATGAGACTGCGATGAATGGGGCTCCCGGCGTTGCTTGAGGATCTGAATGGCGGGGGATAGTGTGGCTCTCACTCGGGCTCTGAGACGAGGATGTGGACGTGGTTGGGCACGACGACATAGCCGTTGATGTGGAAGAGATATTCTTGGCGGGCTTGTTCGAAGATTTCTACGAAGCGGTCGCGGGCTTCGGGGTGCCGAGGATGTTTCGTTTGCGGAAGCAGCTGAAGGTGATGAAGTGGAGGTGGCCAGTTTGATGGTATCGGTTCAGGCCCAGGGACATGGGGTTAGTTTAGCGGAGGCGGTTCGCGCCTGCCGGCGCGAATACCCCACCCTATCGCGATGAGACTGCGAAAGGATGGGGCACCCGGCGTATACCTTGGGTCGGGCTGGATCAGCTTCGCCGTTCTTCCCGTTGGCTGGAGGATGAGCGGGAGCGCTTCGATGGTTTCGCAATTACTACAAAGTTGTAGTGCAGTTACTAGTGGGTGACTGCATAGTGGAGTGGGTTCGCAGGAATGCTTGAAGGATGGCGACTCCAGCGTGCCTGAAGTGAGTACAGGAAGCCAGCCAGAGAGAGGGCGTGAATCATGCTTGACGGACTTCGCAGGACTTACTGCACGATTCTGGGTTTCGCTATTTTGAGTGCGACTCCAGCTTTTGCTAATCATGTGGACACTGCCAACGTTACGGTGACCTGCAACGCGTTCAGCCTTTCGGTAGACGCGTCCGCGCTATCCCCGGGGACGAAGTACGAGATCAGTTATACGATTGAGACTTCGCCGTATGCCGGGCCGGCCATTACCGGGGTTATTCCGTTTACTGCGAGCTCCACGACGACCTTCGAGGCTACGATCTGGGGTTCTTTTCCGGCTCTGATTGGGACTTATAACTTCAACGGTACGGCCAGCCTGGTGGGGCATAATACGGTGCCGATCGCGTTTTCGCCGACGAGCCTGTCGTGCGGCCAGCCTCCGCCGCCGCCCAACTCGGGCAAGGGAATCGACACGGCGAGTTTCAACGGAACTCCTCTGGTGTCGGGGGACTATGTGTGGTTCAACGGGAACTTCAGTGTGAAGAATATTCCCAAGACCGGGGGTGTTATTACTTTTACGGGTTCGAGGATTCTAGATGTAGAGAATGGCTCGCTGTTTACGAGTGCGGCGCCAAATGCTCAGATCACGTTTTCGCCGACGGCGACCTGTAGTTCGACGACGTTCAGTACGATGACCAATACGTGGATCACCACGGTTCCGTTGAAGGGAGACGACGAGATCTTCCTGAGTGGCGTGGCGATACCTGTGCCGACGGGCGGGGTGTTGGGAGGGATCAACGTGACCTGGAGCGGCGTGTTCGACACGACGGGAGCGCCGGGGATGTCGATCGATTGGAAGTGGGGAGCTGCCGTTTATACCAGCATCGCGACTGACCCGAACTCGCTTGGGGTGAAGGCTGGGCATGAGACGGCTTGCGGCCAGAGCAACGGGGATCACGCCGGCGCTCCTGAAGGCGTCAATAACAGGAATCAACGCTGGAAGCAGTTTGTGATCGGGGGCGCGAGAGGGGGCGGAGGTTCAAACTCGACGGGCTCGTGGAGTGGCACGGATACTGTTACGCCCACGGCTGTGGTCACTTCTGGTCCTGGGCCGAAGGGATGAAGTCCACCGCTTGTGTTAGGGATTGAAAGTCGCCGGTGCAACGGGAAGATTCGTTGCACCGGTTTCTTTTGGGTTGGAGAGACGTCTTGCCGGACGGCCTCCTGCGCTCAGTCACCCCACAAACGAAGACCTGTTTGTAGGGACGGCGCCCACTTCGTGACTTGTATACCTTGTCTGGGCTCGACTGGTTCTACTCGTCCTCCCGCTGGTCGGAGGAGAATAAGAGCTGATCTGCCGCGATTACTTGTAGCTTTTTGCGGTGGCGAAGCGCTTGTTGATCTCGTCCCAGTTGACGGTGTTCCACCAGGCAGCGAGGTAGTCGGGGCGCTTGTTCTGATATTTGAGGTAGTAGGCGTGCTCCCAGACATCGTTGCCGAGGATGGGGTAGTGGCCCTGCGAGATGGGATTGTCCTGGTTGGCGGTGGTGGAGATTTTGAGCTTGCCGCCATCGAAGGTGAGCCAGCCCCAGCCGGAGCCGAACTGCTTGGCGGTGGTCTCGTTGAACTGCTTCTTGAAGTCTTCGAAGGAGCCGAAGTCGGCTTTGATCTGTGCGGCAATCTCGCCGGAGGGTTCTCCGCCGCCCTTGGGCTTCATGATCTGCCAGAACATGGTGTGGTTGACGTGGCCGCCGCCGTTGTTCTGGACGACCTTGCGAACGTCTTCGGGGATGCTGGCGAGGTCCTTGAGGAGATCCTCGGGGGATTTTTTGCCGAGCTCTGCGTGCTTCTCTACCGCGCCGTTGAGATTGGTGACATAGGTCTGGTGATGCTTGTCGTGGTGGAGCTTCATCGTCGCTTCGTCGATGGAGGGCTCGAGCGCCGCGTAATCGTAGGGCAAAGGTGGTAGTTCGTAGGCCACAGTAGTTCTCCTGTCGTCGTTCGTGTTGTCAGTCAGGAGGATCCTGACTGCCTGAGTGAGTTCGATGCTGTCCGGAGGGTGCGCGATGCACCGGGGCGGGTCGGCACAGCCCCTCAAAATCATAATCTACCCATGGATTCATCGCTCTTTGACGGAGAGATGTAACCGACTTTCGAGTTTTGCGCTCTAATAGGAACCAATGAACGACCTGACTGCTTCTTACCGCTGGCTTGACGATGATGGAGCTGCCTTTGGCGCTCCCGGGATGGAACCGCGCTGGACTTCGAGCGAAAAAGACGCTGTGTCGACGGCGTATGCTGCCTCGAGCCGGGTTTGGTTTACGGTATCGCATGGGACGTTGAACGAGATTTATTACCCGACGATCGACCGTCCGCAGACCCGCGATATGGAGCTGCTGTTCAGCGATGGCGAGACGTTCTTCCATGAAGAGAAGCGCAACTTTGAGTATGACTTTCACTACATTGATGCGGCGGCTCCTGCGGTTCGGGTGGTGGCGAGCGACCTGGATGGCCGGTATACGGTGACCAAGGAGTTCATCAGCGATCCACATCATCCGGTGGTGCTGATGAATGTGAAGATCACCGGGGACGAAGAGATTCTGTCGCGGCTGAAGTGTTATGCGCTGCTGGCGCCGCACTTGAATGGGGGCGGGGCGGGAAACTCGGCGCGGTCGATTGATGTGGCGGGACAGCGATGCCTGCTGGCTTGGAAGGGGGACACTTCGCTGGCGTTCGGGGCGGACTGCGGGTTTGTGCGGACGTCATGCGGGTATGTGGGGACCAGCGATGGGTACCAGAATCTGTTGCAGGATATGCGGATGAGCTGGCAGTTTGGGCAGGCTCTGGATGGGAATATCGCGTTGATGGGGGAGATCGATATTGCGCGGAATCGTGAGTTTACGGTGGCGATCTCATTTGGGGACGGCCATCATGCGGCGATTGCGCACATGATGCAGACGCTGGCGACTTCCTATGAAGATCATCAGAAGCGGTTTATAGATCAGTGGCAGAGGGTGAACCCGCCGGCTGGTTTGGCGGCGGTGTCGGCGGATGGCGGGAGATTGATGCGGATCAGCCAGAATGTGCTGCTGACGCATGAGGATAAGACATATTCGGGGGCGTTCATTGCTTCGGCTTCGGTACCGTGGGGGGCGTCGAAGGGGGATTCGGACCTGGGTGGATATCACCTGGTGTGGACACGGGATATGGTGCAGACAGCGAGTGCGTTGCTGGCTTGTGGGAGGACGGACACGGCGCTGCGGGCGCTGGTTTATCTGGCTTGTACGCAGAGGCCGGACGGGAGTTTTGCGCAAAACTTCTGGATCGACGGGACGCCGTACTGGACGGGGATTCAGCTGGATGAGGTGGCGTTTCCGATCATTCTGGCGTGGCGGTTGTGGAAGCAGGACGGGCTGGGAAACTTTGATGTGTTTCCGTTTGTGGCGCGGGCGGCGGCTTTCCTGATGCGGTACGCTCCGGTGACGCAGCAGGAGCGGTGGGAGGAGGCTGCGGGGTACTCGCCGTCTACGCTGGCGGCAGTGATCGCGGGGCTGATCTGTGCCGCTGATATTGCTCGCGACCGCAAGTCTCTGGAGCTGGCGGATTACCTGGAGGCCTATGCGGACTGGATTGAATCGCATCTGGATGAGTGGACGACGACGACGGAAGGGATTCTGCACCCAGATGTTAAGTATCACTACATGAGGATTCGTCCGCCGGCCAAGGGCGAGCCGTTTCATGACGACAGTGTGCCAGAGGGAATGATTCGAATTAATAATCGCGAGCCGGGGGAGAGGAATGTGTTCGAGGCGCGTGAGGTGATTGATGGCGGGTTTCTGGAGCTGGTGCGGTATGGGATTCGGCGCGCGGATGATCCGTTGATCGTCGATTCGCTGAAGGTTGTGGATCATTGCCTGAAGATCGAGACGCCGTTTGGGGTTTCGTGGCGGCGATACAACCATGATGGGTATGGGCAGAAGAAAGATGGCGGCCCGTATGACGGCTCCGGGCAGGGACGGGCGTGGCCGATTTTGACCGGTGAGAGGGGCCACTACGAGCTTTGTGCAGGGAGCGATTTTAGTAAGTACATCAAGGCGATTGAGCAGTTTAGTTCGGTGGGCGGGATGCTGCCGGAGCAGGTCTGGGATCACGACGATATTCCTTCGCGGGGGATGTATCGGGGACGGTCGGCGGGGTCGGCGCAGCCGCTGGTGTGGGCCCATGCGGAGTATTTGAAGCTGCTGCGTTCGGCGGCGGATGGACGGGTGTTTGACCGGATTCAGGCGGTGGAAGATCGTTATGCTGTGCCGAAGGAGAAGCGAAAGTTTAGTAACCGTATTGAAATATTTGAACTAGGGCGTCCGATCTCCTCGCTATGGTCGGGGTATACGCTTCGTATTGTCGACCCGGAGCATTTTCGCGTTGTCTACACTTATGACAACTGGGCTACGACGCTTACGCTTGATTCGCGATCGGTGCTGTATTCGACGTCGTTTGTGGATATTCCGACGGGCGCGGATCAGGTCGGCAAGATTACCTTCACGATGGCGTGGCCGGTGGAGGGACAGCCGGATCGCTGGCTGGGGCGAAATATTGATGTCTCCGTCGATCCGGTTCCGGCATCTACCAAGGTGTAAGGATGCCAGCGAGCTAGGTGTAAGGATGCAGCGAGTCGGGTCCCGCTTGTACACTGATAGAGTTTGACCAAATCTTCCAGATTGCGCTCGGCAACGGCGCACGAATCTCCTCAAAACGAGCAAAGGAACAGAATGAGCGACCAGCAGGATTCGAAGCAGCACGAAATTGACCAGATCTCGATCAACGCCCTCCGCTTTCTCGCTGTCGATCAGGTGGAGAAGGCGAAGTCGGGCCACCCCGGAGCCCCGCTTGGCTGTGCTCCGATCGCTTATCTGCTCTATCACAAGCTGATGAAGCATGATCCTTCCGATCCGAAGTGGATCGACCGGGATCGTTTTGTACTTTCGAACGGGCATGCTTCGGCGCTGCTGTATGGCGCGCTGCATCTCTCCGGATACGACCTGCCGATGTCGCAGCTGGAGCAGTTTCGGCAGTGGGGTTCGCATACGCCGGGCCATCCGGAGTACGGTGAGGCGCCGGGTGTGGAGGTGACGACCGGACCTCTGGGACAGGGTCTCGCGATGGCGGTGGGCATGGCGACGGCGGAGAGGCATATGGCTGCGGTCTACAACCGCGATACGTACAACATCGTCGACCACCATACGTATGCCCTATGCGGCGATGGTGATTTGATGGAGGGCATCTCGCATGAGGCGTGCTCGCTGGCGGGAACGCTGGCTCTGGGCAAGCTGATTGTGCTGTATGACGACAACCTGATCTCGCTGGATGGACCGACGGAGCTCTCGTTTACGGAAGATGTGACCAAGCGGTTTGAGGCGTATCACTGGCATGTGCAGCATGTCGCCGATGGCAACGATCTGGTGGCGATTGAGGCGGCGATTCTTGCCGCGAAGGCAGAGACGACGAAGCCTTCACTGATTCGCGTTCGCACCGTGATTGGCTATGGCAGTCCGAAGGCCGGCACGAACAAGGTGCACGGTGAGGCGCTGGGACCGGAGGCGACCAAGGAGACGAAGAAGAATCTGGGCTGGCCTGAGGATAAGAGCTTCTATGTTCCCGAGGAGGCTCGCAAGAACTGGGACACGATCAAGCTTCGCGGGAAAGATCTGCATGCTTCGTGGACGGCTGAGTTCGAGGAGTATGCGAAGGCGTATCCGGAGCCGGCGGCGCAGTTCGACCGGACGATCAAGGCGAAGCTGGCTGATGGCTGGGAGAAGAAGATTCCAACCTTCCCGACCGAAAAGCCGATGGCGACTCGCAATGCCGGGCAGGCCGTGATGCAAGCGATTGAGAACGTAGTGCCGGAGTTGTTTGGCGGCGCGGCGGACCTGACATCTTCGACCAAGACGATCTTCAAGGATTCCCCGAGTTTTCATGTGGACCCCGCGGGCCGGAATGTGTTCTTTGGCGTGCGTGAGTTTGGCATGTGCGCGATGGTGAACGGCATGGCGGCGCACGGCGGATTGATTCCGTTTGGGTCCACGTTCTTTACGTTCTCGGACTACTGCCGCAATGCGCTGCGCATGGCGGCGTTGATGAGCGTGCACTCGTTGTTCATCTTCACGCATGACTCGATTGGACTGGGCGAGGATGGACCGACCCACCAACCGGTGGAGCAGTTGATGAGCTTACGGGCTGTTCCTCAGCTTACGGACTTCCGTCCTGCGGATGCCAATGAGACGGCGGCGTGCTGGCGGCTGGCGCTGGAGCGAAAGAGTGCGAGCTTTATGGCTCTGTCGCGCCAGGATCTGCCGACGATTGATGCGGCGATCGCTCAGGCCGGGGCGCGATTTGGCGCGTATGAGGTGGTGTCGCATGGCAGAGATCTGATTCTGATCGCGACTGGCTCCGAGGTTGGACTGATTACCAAGGCCGCGGAAGAGATGAAGGGGATCGGGATCAATGCGACGGTGGTTTCGATGCCGAGCTTCCACGTATATGACGAGCAGAGTGACGAATACAAGGCGAAGCTGATGCCCGAAGGTACACCGAAGCTGGCGGTGGAGGCGGGTGCGACGCTGGGCTGGTACAAGTATGTCGGCCACAATGGCGGCGTGATTGGACTGGATCGGTTCGGCGCGTCGGCCCCGGGGCCCATTGCTATGGAGAAGCTTGGCTTCACCGTTGCGAATGTGATTGATCATGCAAAGAAGCTGGTAAAGAATTAAGGGAGGGGCGGGGCTGATGGCCCCGCCTTTTCACCGTCTGGCAACAAACTCCGTGTCTACTCAAGCCTGACTGCGACTCCTTTGCGCCTTGTGGCACCGCACGCGCATCTTATTCTGAACGCTATGCGGTGCTTTCAGGACGATGTTTGAGGCGGAGAGGATCGCGGACGGATCATGCATCCTGTATCGCTTTGACGGAGTCGGCGCGGAGAGAGACGGTGTTGCCGCTTTTCCTTCGGCGGCCGTACGGGCTCTCATTGATTCGGGCCAGGAGGCGCAGCCCTTTGGAGTACTGGAGAAGATGACTCAATCGATTCAACGTGTGTGGTTTATTACGGGAGCATCGACCGGCTTTGGCCGTCTGCTTGCCGAAGAGGTTCTGAAGTCTGGCGGCAAAGTAGTGGCGACAGCCAGGAGACTGGAGAAGATTGCGGATCTTGAAAGAGAGTATCCGCAGAGTGCGAAGGCTTTGACGCTTGATGTGACAGATGCCGGCCAGGTAGATTCGGCCGTGACGCAGGCCTTTGCGCAGTTCGGGCAGGTAGATGTTCTGGTCAACAATGCGGGCTATGGGGTTGCCGGCGCGATTGAAGAGGTCTCGGAGGCGGAGTTTATGCCGATGTTCGAGACCAATGTCTTCGGTTTGTTGAGGGTGACGCGGGCGTTTCTCCCTCATCTGCGGAAGCAGCGCAGCGGACATATTCTGAACCTGTCTTCGATCGGCGGTTTGATTGGCGGACAGGGCATCGGGATGTATAACGCGAGCAAGTTTGCGGTGGAGGGGCTGTCGGAGGCTCTGGCTGCAGAGCTTGCGCCGCTGGGCATTCGCGTTACGGTGATTGAGCCGGGTCCGTTTCGCACTGATTTTTTGGGGCGCTCGGGTGTGGTGGCTAAGACTAAGATTTCGGACTACGACAACACGGCTGGAAATATGCGTAAATACTTTGCCGAGAATGATGGCAAGCAGAAGGGCGATCCGTTGCGTGCGGTTCAGGCGATGATGGAGGTTGTGGAGTCGCCGAATCCACCGCTGCATCTTCTGCTGGGGGTGAGCGCGCTGCAGCGGTTTCGCGGCAAGCTGGAGAACTGGCAGAAGGAGATTGCAGCGTGGGAGCCGTTGACGGTTGGAGCAGATTTTCCGGAGGGTGAGTGAGTTCTTCCTCGTACATCAAGACGATCTTCTGGGATATCGGCGGAGTTCTGCTCACGAATGGGTGGGATAGAAACGAGCGTGCGGAGGTGCTGACTCGGTTGGGTGTGGATCTGGCAGACTACGAGTTGCGTCATGAGGAGGCGAACTATCTGTGGGAGCGGGGGCTCTCGACGGCTGAGCAGTTCTTCCAGATTACGGTGCTGAATCAGAATCTAAATCTGACCTTTGAGGAGCTTTGGCCGCAGGTCTGTGCGGAAAGCAGGATTCTTTATCCGGAGTGCGTGGATATTCTTGGAGTGCTTGCTACCTCTGGACGATATATGCTGGCCACGCTCAATAATGAGAGCCGTGAGTTGAACGAGCATCGGCTGAATGCGTTTCGGCTGCGGCCTTTTTTTGACTACTTTATCTGCTCGGGATATGTGCATGAGATGAAGCCGCATCCCGGCATCTATCGCGCGGCGGTTGAGATCTCGGGCCATCTGCCGGAGAGTGCGCTGTTTATCGATGACAAGGCTGAGAACTGCGACGCGGCGGCAGCGCTGGGGATGCAGACGATTTGTTTTGAGTCACCGGGTCAGCTGAGAGATGAGCTTGCACAACTTGGCCTGCGGGCCGCATAGGGAAGGAAGAGAGATGGAACTGGGATTCCCTGGTGGTCGCGAGGTGAAGAAGACGTAGTTTTGCTGGACGTGCGAGGCGAGATGTTTGCGTCGCGCATGGACCTTGAATTTCATCTGCCTGGCGGATTTTTATCGGTCGGCACAGCACGGAAGGATTGTAAGGAGCGGATTATGAGCGCAAGCACAGTACCAGTCGGCGTATCGGCAGCGGCGGCAGATGTCGCCAAGAAGGGGGAGCGCATCCCGGAGCCCTGCATCGTGGTTATCTTTGGAGCCTCGGGCGATCTCACCAAACGGAAGCTTCTGCCGGCGCTTTATCACCTGGACCAGTCGGGACTGCTGCCGAAGGACTTCGCGGTGGTAGGTGTGGCGCGTCGCGACCTGAGCGCAACGTTTGGCCCTGATATGAAGGACGGAATTATGAAGGGCGGCGGGGTGGAGGAGAACGATCCGAAGCTGAAGCCGTTTATGGATCGCGTCTCTTACTTTACGACTGAGTTCGATGACGACGCGGGCTTCGATAAGTTGAAGGCGCACCTGGCGGAGCTGGATAGCAAGTTCAACACCCAGGGCAATCGGCTGTTCTACCTTGCGGTGGCGCCAGAGTTTTTTGCCGACATTACGAGGCGGCTGGGCAAGCACGGCATGGCGAAGCCTGAGGCTGGAGATAAGCACTGGGTGCGGGTGATCATCGAGAAGCCGTTTGGCACTGATCTGGAGTCGGCGCGCAAGCTGAACGATGAGATCAACGATGTCCTGGCTGAAGATCAGATCTTCCGCATTGATCACTATCTGGGGAAGGAGACGGTTCAGAATATTCTCGTCTTCCGCTTTGGCAATGGGATCTTTGAGCCGGTGTGGAATCGTAACTTTATCGATCACGTCGAGATTACGGCGGCGGAGTCGATTGGTATTGAGGGGCGTGGGCCGTTTTATGAGAAGGCCGGTGCTACCCGTGACGTGTTGCAGAACCATGTGATGGAGGTTCTCTCGTTTGTGGCGATGGAACCACCGGACTCGTTTGAGGCTGAGGCGGTGCGGACCGAGAAGCTGAAGGTGTGGCGGGCGATTGAGGGCATTCCTGTCAACAACACGGTGCGTGGGCAGTATGGTCCGGGCAAGGTGGATGGCAAGGAGGTCGTTGGCTATCGGCAGGAGGACCGCGTCTCGCCGACCTCGAGCACGGAGACCTTTGCTGCGATCCGGCTGGAGATTGAGAACTGGCGATGGGCTGGCGTTCCGTTTTATCTGCGCGCAGGGAAGCGGCTGGCCAAGCGCGTGACGGAGGTGACGATTGTGTTCAAGCAGCCGCCTCTGCACCTGTTCAAGTCCAACAGCAGCGAAGACAATATTGCTCCGAACATTATCAAGATGCGGATTCAGCCGGATGAGGGGATTTCGCTGCAGTTTGGCGCGAAGGTTCCGGGGCCGACGACGAATCTGGCACAGGTGAACATGGCGTTCAGCTATGCGGATGCGTTTGGCAAGTCGTCGGCGAATGGGTACGAGCGGCTGTTGCTGGATGCGATGCTGGGCGATGCGACGTTGTTTGCGCACCGCGATGGCGTGGAGGCGACCTGGGCGCTGTTTACGCCGATCCTCGAGGCGTGGGCCAAGGTGGAAGCCAAGCACTTCCCCAACTACGCGGCTGGCAGCGAGGGTCCGGAGTGCGCGGATGAGCTTCTGGCGAAGGACGATCAGAAGTGGCAAAAGCTGTAGGCAGCACTCCGTAACGCTGAAGGAGGTCTCTTTGGCGCCGGATTCATTGGTTCTGCATCTTATGTTGGGCTGGACTCCGGGACATGTGAAACTTGTTCCGGAGTTCGTCCGTTTTCGGATTGTTGGTAGTTCAAATTCTTCGTTGCGAGATCCTATGCCTCGTCCAGTTTCGGTTACCTATCGCGTATCGCCAACACCAGCGGCCACAGCTCGGGCCGGTGCGCAGCTCTTTACGGAGGCGGCAGGGAAGGCCGCTCAGTCGCGCGGGCTGGCTCGGATTGCCATCTCCGGCGGCACGACGCCTAAGACGATGTTCGGCCTGCTGGCGGACCCGGCTGAGCCGTTTCTCAAGCAGGTTCCGTGGGACAAGCTCGACCTGTACTGGGTCGATGAGCGCTGTGTGCCGCCTGACAACGCGGAGTCGAACTACCGTATGACCAAGGAGGCGCTGCTCTCGAAGGTTCCGCTGCCGGCGGAGCGGGTGCACCGGATGGAGGGGGAGCTTCCCCCTGACGTTGCGGCGGCGCGGTACGAGTCGACGATTCGAAATACGTTCAAGCTGGAGGGTGCGGAGACGCCTACGTTCGACCTGGTGCTGCTGGGGATGGGCGATGACGGGCATACGGCGTCACTGTTTCCTCATACCGAGGCGCTGAACGAGATGAGCCACATCGTGGTGCCAAATCACGTTCCGCAGAAGGATACGTGGCGCATCACCCTGACCTGGCCGGTGATTAATCAGGGCCGGGAGGTAGCATTTTTGATCGAGGGCACAGGGAAGGCGCAGGTTCTGCACGATGTCTTTCTGGGATCGTACCAGCCCGAGGTTCATCCCTCGCAGCTGATTCGACCGGCCAGCGGGCAATTGACCCTCTTGCTCGACTCGGCGGCAGCGGCTAAGCTGCCTGCACCGGCGAATTCGGATTCGGCGGGAACTTTGGAGCTTAAGACGGGAACTTTGGAGCTTAAATAGATGATTCTCGCTGGGGATGTTGGCGGAACGAAGGTTCACCTTGCACTGTACGATTTTGCCAACGGTCGTTTGCACCCGATCCGCGACCAGAAGTTCCCGGCGCATGAGTTTGCGAGCCTGGATGATGTGGTTCACAAGTTTTTGGCTGGAGACGGGACCAATACGACGCAGGGAGGAGATATCTTTGGGGCTTGTTTCGGGTGTCCAGGGCCGGTTCGCGATGGCCGGCTGAAGCTGACGAACCTGCCGTGGACGCTGGATACGCGCGATCTGGTGAAGTCTCTTTCGATTCCTCATATCTCTCTGATCAACGATCTTGAGGCGAACGGTTATGGTATCCCCGAGCTTGCGCCGGAGAGCATCTTTACGCTGCACGAGGGCGATGCCGAGGCTACCGGACATGCGGGCCTGATGGCTGCGGGGACCGGGCTGGGGCAGGCGCTGCTGATCTGGGACGGGCAGAAGCACCGCCCGATTGCGTCGGAGGGCGGCCATGCCGACTTTGCGGCGCGGAGTAATCGTGAGATCGCGCTACTGGAGTACCTGCGCTTTACGCTGAAGGGGCGGGTGAGCTGGGAGCGGGTGGTTTCGGGTCTTGGGATCAAGAACATCTACACCTTTCTGCGCGATGTGGAGAAGATTGCCGAGCCGGGGTGGCTGCATGACCGAATGCAGACGGAGGATCCGAACGCGGTGATCGGCGAGTGCGCGGAGGATGGTTCGAGCTCGCTATGCTTTGAGACGATGAAGATCTTTACTGGAGCGTATGGCGCGGAGGCGGGCAACATCGCGCTGCAGGTACTTGCGACGGGCGGGATGTACCTTGGCGGGGGCATTGCGCCGAAGATCTTGAAGACGTTGAAGAACGGGACGTTTACCCAGGCCTTTATCGATAAAGGGCGGTTGTCGCCGCTGGTTGAGTCGATTCCGGTTCGCGTGATTCTGGATGATACCTGCGCTCTGCTTGGGGCGGCGGCTTATGCGGAGGCCCGTGCGTCGGAGAACTCGGGGTATTCGGAGCGGGCTGCTTCGGTTAAGACCACTTAAAGGCATTTTTATCAGGCTTATTTTCCTTGCTGCTTTATTCGTCTAAGAATGGGTCTCGCCGGATAGTTCCTCATGCTCATCCTCAAGTGTTACATCGACGACAGTAAGGATTCAAAGCAGGAAAAAGTCTTCGTTTCCGCCGGATTTCTCGCGAACAAGATTGACTGGTCCCACCTAACCGACGAGTGGAACAGATGCCTAATTCGTCACGGTATCGCTTATTACAAGACTTCCGAGTACAAGATGATGAAAGGTCAGTTTGAGCGATTTCGATCTGTCGGCAGAACTACCGCTAAACAGATAAAGGCGGAACTTCAGCAGATTGTAAAGAATCACCACCAAACAATCGCTGGAGTCGCAGTTGCGGTAAATGTTCAGGATTATCTAAAGGTTTGTTTGCGACCTGAAGCCAAATCCATTTTCAGCAAAAATACCTATCATCGTGCGCTGGAGAGCCTAGTTTTTCAGACTTGCAAAAAGGTCAGGCGCGATCTCGGGCGCAAGATTCAAATAGCATTCGTTCACGATGAAGGTGACGATTACCCTGAACTCTTATTGCTCTATAAGGACTTTAAGAAAAAAAATCCGAAGACAGCCAAGATGATGGCTGGCTTCACTATTCAAGACGACAAAATTACTCCAGCCCTTCAGATGGCGGACATGATTGCCAATAATATTCAACGCAAGGCTGTAAAAAGTCTTGAGGCTGGCAAGCTCAATAAGGAAGAATTCGAAATGCACGAAAACATCGTCATCGCACGAATTATGAACGAAGAATACATGCTAAATATGCTCAAAAGAGTTCTGATAATTAGAGGCCAACCAGTCCCGGCAGATCTCGAGAACTACCTGGGTTAGGTTTACTTGGCTGTCGCGGCCCGTGGATGCGTCACAGAATTTCATACTCTAATGAATGTTTGTGAAAGAGGAATCTTTTGCATTCGGGGGATTGACAGAAGATGCGGGGGATGAAATCTCTGGAACGTGCTTTCTTTACGAAAGAGATTGAGTCAGAGGAGAGAGCCTGATCCCGAAGATATCGGGATGCTCCCTTGTTTCATGGGATTTCTTTTGTGGGGCAGGTTTCCCTCAAGCCGTTTTTTCTCAAGCCGTTATACTGATCACGACTAATCTTGCCTACCTCTTCTATTACGTCCCCCGAAATCTCGTCGCAGGAAGTTCTCGATGCCCATTCTTCTGAAGATATTGCAGTAGCTTCGCTATCGGCGTTTCCTTCGCCGGCGTTTGCGGGCGGGCTCGACTTCACGCAGCGTGCCGATCTGGTGGAGTTGATGGATTTGCCTTGCCCTTATGAGGAGCTGCGCGCGTGTCTGCATGACATTGCCCGCGTGAACCGGCTGACGTTTGCGCAGCGGCCTACGCTGGGCTGGCTGGAAGAACTGATGGCGGCGCATCCTCCTTCGGCGGCTCCCCTGCGCGTGGTGGACGTTGGGTGCGGCTATGGAGATACGCTGCGGAAGATCGATCGATGGGCGACTAAACGGGGATTTGCGGTGACGCTGACGGGCATCGATCTGAATCCGGATGCGATTCGTGCGGCGCGGGAGGCTACTCCGCCGAATCAGCAGATTGAGTGGTTGGTGGGGGATGCGCTGGCCGATCACACGAAGGGACCTATCGACGTTGTCCTCTGTTCCTTGCTAACGCACCATCTGACGAATGCGCAGATCGTGCTGTTTCTGCGATGGATGGAACAGACGGCGCGATGTGGATGGTTTATCGACGATCTTCACCGCAAGCCGGTGCCGTACCAACTGTTTCGGTTGTGGGCGCGGTTTGCGAACTGGCACCCGTTCGTGAAGAACGATGGGCCGGTGTCGATCCGGCGCAGCTTCGTGGTGGAGGATTGGCAGAGGCTATGTACTGCTGCCGAGATTGGCGTGGGGAACGTCTCAATCAATGAGCACCGTCCGGCGCGGCTTTGCGTGGGGCGGGTCAAGTAAGTAGATTTTTCGCGAAGGCACTTCCCATACGCCAACACTCCTTCGTTTCGAGGCCCCTTTGATGTTCGTTCGTCACTCTGTTTCTTTCTTTTCTGTCCTGGCATCTGCCTTCGCACTTTTCCTTGCCTCTCCCGTTGGAGTGCAGGCACAGCGGCTGCCCCCAGAGGTACACCCGGAGCACTACGGGCTGACGGTGACGCCGGATTTGAAGGCGGCAAGCTTCAGCGGGGAAGAGACAATCGATGTTGCGCTGGATGCTCCCAGCAAGCGAATCACGCTGAATGCAGCGGAGCTTAAATTCGTTGAGGTGAAGGCCTATGTTCTGCCGGTGGCGGCGTACTCTTACGGCAAGCTGGGATCGCAGCCGAAGCCGCTGAACCCGGTTGAGGCTGATCGGCATCCGCAGACCGCGACGGTGACGCTTGATGGCGAGAAGGAGCAGGCTACGTTTAGCTTCGCGGAGGAGCTGCCCGCGGGGAGGGTGACGCTGGCGATTCGCTACTCGGGCGTGTTGAACGATAAGCTGCGGGGTTTCTATCTTTCGAAGACCAAGGCGCGCAACTACGCGGTGACGCAGTTTGAGCCTACCGATGCGCGGCGCGCGTTTCCGGGCTTCGATGAACCTGCGCTGAAGGCTACGTATGACATTGCGGTGGTCGTCGATAGTGGCGATACGGCGATCTCGAACTCGAACATGATCTCGGATAAAGCGGGGCCGGTTGCGGGCAAACACACGATTCGGTTTGCGACGACGCCGAAGATGTCGAGCTACCTGGTTGCGTTTCTGGTGGGTGATTTCAAATGCACGGAGGGCAAGTCGGATGCCGTGCCGATTCGTGTGTGTTCGACGCCGGACAAGGTGGAGCTGACGCGGTTTGCGCTGGAGTCGGCGAAGTACGTTCTGCACTATTACGACACCTACTTTGGGATTAAGTATCCAATGCCGAAGCTGGATATGGTTGCGCTGCCGGACTTTGAAGCGGGCGCGATGGAGAACTTCGGCTGCATTACGTATCGCGAGACTGACCTGCTGGTAAACGAAAAGACCGGCGATATTCCCGAGAAGAAGCGGGTTGCGACGGTGGTGGCGCATGAGATGGCGCACCAGTGGTTCGGCGATATGGTGACGATGCAGTGGTGGGACAACCTGTGGCTAAACGAGGGATTTGCCACGTGGATGGAGACCAAGCCGGCGGCCGCGTGGCACCCGGAGTGGAACTTCGACCAGGACGACGCGCAGGGGCTGAACGAGACGCTGAACCTTGATGCTCAGCGGACCACGCGGACAATACGCGCGACGGCCAGCACGCCGGATGAGATCAACGAGATGTTCGATGGGATTGCGTACGGCAAGGCCGGGGCCGTGATTGGCATGGTGGAGAACTACCTGGGGAAGGAGGTCTTTCGGCAGGGGGTGCACAACTATCTGCAGGCGCATCTGTATGGCAATGCGACCGCGGAAGACTTCTGGGGCGCGCAGACGGCGAACTCGCATCTGCCGGTAGACAAGATCATGTCGAGCTTTGTGACGCAGCCTGGAGTGCCGCTGCTGACGTTCTCCGAGAGGCAAGCAGGAGGCGTTCCGGTGGGGCAGAGCAGGTTTTTTCTGTCGGCAGAGGAGATGAACCGACCTGTGGCCGGGCAGGTGCCGGAGTGGACTGTGCCGGTATGCCTGAAGACGAACGGCCAGCCGATCTGCCGGGTGATGACGCCTGGGGAGTCTAGCGTGCCGCAGCCGGTGGATGCCGGGATGCCGTTCTTCTATGCGAATGCCGGGGCTAAGGGATACTACCGAACGGCGTACATTCCAGCGCAGCTGAGCACGATTGTGACAAAGGCGGAGAGTTCGATGACGCCGTCGGAGCGGATCGGGCTGCTGGGCGACCGGTGGGCTCTGGTGCAGTCGGGACAGGCGGATGTGGGGGATTTTCTAAATCTAATTTTGGCTTTGAAGGAAGACTCCAGTGCGGCGGTGCTCGATACGGCGCATCAGCAGATCCAGAAGATCGATTCGGAGATAGCCAGTGACGAGGATCGGGCGGCGCTGGCTGCGGTGCTGCAGAGGCAGTTTGGGCCGGTGTATTCCGCCTTGGGTAGCCCGGAGAAGAAGGAGCCGTTTGACCGACGTCAGCTTCGCGGAACGCTGTTTGAGCTGCTGGGCGAGGCGCACGATACCGCCGTTCTGGCTGAGGCGAAGCTGCTGACGGCCCGGGTCTTCGCGGGGGATAAGGTGAAGGACAAGACGCTTGATTCGGCGCTGGCCGACGCGGCCGTGCAGGTGAGCGCGGCCAATGGGGATGCGGCGCTCTACGATAAGGTACTCGCGGTGAGCAGGAACTTCAGTGACCCGGGAGAGCAGACCGATGCACTGCAGTTGCTGGCACGGTTTCGCGATCCTGCGCTGGTAAGGCGGACGCTCGACCTGATCGCCTCAGGAGAGGTTCGAAATCAGGATAGCTGGGCCATGCTGACGGTGCTGCTTCGCGAGCGCGTGAGCCGGGACGAAGCCTGGGAGTATATGCGGCAGAACTGGGAGAAGGTGAGTGCTCAGTTCACGGTGTCGTCCGGGGCCGAGGTGGTGGGGGCTACCGGGTCCTTCTGCACGGTCGAACAGAGGGATCAGGTAAGTAGTTTTTTCACGACGCATAAGGTCGCGGCAGCGGAACGGACTCTTGCAAAGGCTGTTGACAGTATCAACGACTGCATTAAATTGCAGACTGTCCAGGAGCCGAAGCTGCATGCGTGGCTTCAGGGTCAGGCCAGGTGAGGAAGGCGCGGTCTGTACAACTTAAGTCCAGCCAAAGTTGAGAGATAGCTGCTTCGTTTCGGGGCGAGGCGCGAGAAGAGGCAAGTCTTTGGCAGCGTCTGTCTTGCGGCTGGAAGGGGGTGAACCGGAGGCGCTTCGGGCTGGGTTTTGTGGACGGTCGGTAAAAATGATCAGGGTACCCAAAAGTGTTATGAAGTGGAAGTCATTCTGCGTTGACTTTCAACTTTCGTAACGGTACCTTCCCAATTGAGGACACCAATGAAGAAAACCTGTCTCTTACTAGCCGGCATCGCCCTCCTCTCATCCGTCGCCCTCCCGCTGTACGCTCAAGACGGATGCGTGAACTCTCCGGAGAATCCGACAGCTATTCTTGCTGTTGTAGGCTCCGCAGGTGCATTTTTCGTATCGGTACGTGCTCGCATCAAGGCTCGTCGCAACTCTTCCAAGTAAGCCGCCACTAGGACTTGCCACCTGATACTCCCCTGGTGCGCTGGCCTGGATCAAAAAGACCGCATGTCAAGTTTACCTGCTACCGCTGAAGTCAGCCCACTCCGATCGGCTGGGGCGGCGGGGCTTAGTCTGCCCCGTGCCGCAGGATTTGCGGCGATCGTTTCGGTGTTTGGCCTATTCACCATCTTTTCGACGGTGACTGCTCTTTGGAATCTTTGGACGACGGACGCTCTCAAGTCAATCGGGATGTTCATTCCGCTGGTCAGCTTTGTGCTGGTACTGCGGGCATGGCAGTCGCTTGGATGGGAGATGGAGGGCAGCTGGTGGGGCCTGGCCGTCCTGGTGGTCACGGCCGCGGTTGTGCACATACGGGACCAGGCGGTTCTGGTGTTTGTGTTCTCCCCGAAGTGGTCGATTTATGTTCCGCCGCACTCGCTTGTGGCCTTTGCCTATGGCGCGGGAGTGGTTCTGCTGTTTGGCGGGAAGCGGCTGTTCCGGGCTTCTCTGTTTCCGCTTATCCTGCTGTGGTTTGTTAATCCGATTCCTCACATCTTCAATGTGTTTGTCGATTTGCCGTTGCAGCGCGCCTCCGCCCACGTGGCTCGCGCCTTTGCGATCGCGTTGGGCCAGCCACTGAGCCCGGACCAGCTTCGGCTGATGTTTACTCCTGAGTTCGGCATGTTCATCGCTCCGGGATGCAATGGGATTCGTGGTGCGGTCACGATGGGATTCATTGCGCTGATCGCGGGCTATGTGTATCGCTTTCGCTGGTATGCGCATGCTGCGGTGGTGGCCGGCGCGATCCTGCTGGGTTACGTCTTCAACTTTGCACGACTGTGCATTCTGGTTCTGTACTACATCGTGGCACTGCACATCCCCTCTCTGCGGAGCAAGGCTGAGATGGGAGATTACGTCATTGGGGCGTGCCTCTTTCTGCTGGGAACCTTTCTGCTGTTCCACGTTGTCCGCCGCCTGAGCGAGTCGCCCGGCCAGATCAAGCCTCCTGCCCTGACCCCGGCTTCTTCGGCTGGCGCAGTCGCGGGACGGCCTTTCTATCTTCGCTTTGCCGGAATGCTTGCGCTGGTACTAGTCAGTGGCTATGGGGTTGCGCGGGCCTACGTGAGCACGTACAGCGGGACTGCCGCTGCTCAGAGGAAGGCCGATCAGAATGCGCCGGGACAGTTCCCTGACCGCATTGGGAGCTACACCCTGGCGCGTACCTGGAACGAGAATCTCTTCGCTGGTCCGCTGATCTATCACTGGGCCGAGTACGCTCCGGCAGATGGAGGAGCGCATGTGTCGATTGGGATTTCGCCGGTGATGGGGTCTCACGATACGCTGATCTGCCACTCGGCGCGCGGGGAGGATCCGATCTGGAGGGACCAGCTCTCGATACCTACTGCGAACGGGCAGATTGGTTTTTCGGGCTCCTTCTTCAACGACGGCGCGACCCAATATCTTGAGGCGACGACTCTCTGCAATAGCGGTTCCTGCGGAGAGTATTCGAGCGACCGCACCCACTTTGGATTCGTGTATAGCAAGCCGACTACTCAGTCTCTGTTGTCGCAGGAGGCGCAGCGCCCCATCCCGATCCTGCTGAAGGTCGAGACGATTGACACAACGATGCCGGTGGAGGTGGCGCGACGGCAGTTGACGACAGATCTTCAGTCTTTCCTCGGCTCGGCGAACCTGGACGGACTCACGAAGCCTTACCGACAGTAACTGCATTCAGCTTTGATATCTTTGGGCCATCCAGTGAGATTACTTTTGCGCAACTTTCAGGGACTTTTCAGCGCGGCGATGGTCGGGATTCTGGCTTGCTCGCTTGCGGGATGCGGGGGCGGCTCAACTCCGACTCAGCCACCACCACCCCCGCCTCCACCACCACCACCGCCCACTAATCCTGGCGTGAGTTTTTCCGGAAAGGCGATGGCTGGTTCTCTGCCGATCGTCGGAGCGGCCGTCCAGCTTTATGCAGCTGGAACCGGCGGGAGTGGCTCGGCCTCGACGTCGCTGCTTGCGAGCGCACTCACCACGGATGCGACCGGTTTATTTACTGTGGCTGCGGGTTATTCCTGTCCTCTCGCTGGCTCGGAGATCTATGTTGTGGCTCGCGGGGGACAGGTGGGAGGCGCTCCCAATAACACTGCGATTACGCTTGCGAGTGCGCTTGGCGGATGCAATCAGATTACGGCGGGGTCTCAGTTCGTAGTCAACGAGGTAACGACGGCGGCCACTGCCTGGGGGCTTGCACAGTTCTTTGGCACTGAGGGCAATCTTGGGGCGAGCGCGACGAACGTTCAGGGGTTGGCCAATGCCGTGGCTACGGTGGCGAACCTCGCGAACCTCACAAAGGGATCCGCGCCGGGGACGACCTTTCCCGCCACCGGAGACTCTACCAGTGCGGTAAAGAAGATCAATATCGTCGCTGATCTTCTCAACAACTGCACGGCCACGGCGTCGGGATGCGGCTCGCTCTTCGCAGCCACTACGCCGAATGGTGGGGCGGCTCCGACCAACACGCTGGATGCGGTTTTGAATATGGTGCGCAATCCGGGGAGTAATGTTGCGATGTTATTTGCGCAGCTTCCCGTGAGTGGCGCGCCGTTTTCACCGGTTCTCTCTGCGGCGCCGGCGGATTGGACTCTCTCCATCAGCTACCATGGCGGGGGTATCGGTGACGGGGTGCCACTCGACAGTAAGCTGCCGTCCGGTCTGGGCGTGGACGCTGCCGGCAATCTTTGGGTTTCGACCTACTCGGGTGTTGTGTCTGAGTTTTCGACGACAGGAACTCCAAAGTTTCCAAGTGGCATTACAGGCGGTGGGTTATCAGATTCGAAAGCGCTTGCCATCGATCCTCAGGGGAATTTGTGGATTCCTGACGGGGGAAGTTCCGGGGTCAATGGCGGTTTTGGCAGCGTGACCGAGCTTAGTTCGAGCGGCCAAGTGCTCTCGGGCGCCACGGGATACAGCGCTGGCGGGATCAGTTATCCGACGGCGATTGCGATCGATCCGAATGGGACGGTATGGATTCCGGACTATGGAAACTCTCGGGTCACCCTGCTCTCGAGCACCGGTCAACCGCTCTCGGGCACAACCGGATATGAGTCACTGCAGTTCAGTTTTCCGCTTGCAGTCGCAATTGATTCGAATCATTACGGGTGGGTGGCGAACTTTGGCAACGATACCGTCAGCAAGGTCTCCGCTGATGGGAACCAGATTACCAGCTTCCCGAGTGTCGGCGGCCCGGACGGTATTGCGGTTGATCAACGCGGCTACGTATGGGTCGCGAATCAGATAGGGAATAGCATCACTGAGCTTGCGAATGATGGAACGGTGGTCTCGGGCGGCTACAGCGATAACAAGGCCAGCATTCTTGCTCCGCAAGGGATCGCGATCGATGGGGTGGGTCATGTATGGGTCGCAAACCTGCATAGTCACACCATTACAGAACTGGCCGGTTCGGCCGCGGCTTCACCTGGCGCGATTTTGTCTCCAACTGCGGGCTATGCGCCGGATGCTGGATTTATTGAGGCGTATGCGATTGTGGTTGATGCCAGTGGCAATCTGTGGGTGACGGACTTCAACAACGGCACGCTTACGGAGATCGTTGGACTGGCAACGCCGGTGAAGACTCCTGTGCTGGGGCCGCCAGAGACGCCTTAGGGCCGGTAGTTGACCACGCAGAGTTGAGGCTACTGCTTGCAACGATACGCGGCGGTAGCCTCTTCGTTTGCTGTCGATTCGTAACTACGGTTTGATCGTGAGCATGACCACGCCGTGGCTGGGCACGTCGGCGGAGTAGCTCCCGCTCTGTTTGCCCAGATCGCTCACCGTCCAGAGATTTCGTACCGAGGCAGAGACAGAGTCGGGGTAGCCGAGGTCGGTCCACGCGACGGCGATCTTCGCGGCTGCGGGGCTGCGGTTGAGCAGTGCGACGGCGCGGCCGCCGTCCTGTAGTTGCTTCGACCAGATCTCCAGGTCGCCCGTCTTTTTGACTCTGCGTGCCTGGTGTCCGAGCGGGTCCTGATCGATAGCGATGACCTCTTTGTTCAACAGAATCTCTTTGGTGTCGGGCGTCATGTTGGAGATGTCGTTGCCCGCCAGCAGGGGCGCGGAGAACATCGCCCACATGCTGAAGTGTGCGCGCGACTCTTCTTTGGTGAGGCCACCGTTGCCGACCTCGAGCATGTCAGGATCGTTCCAGTGGCCGGGACCGGCGTAGGTCTCGAGTCCACTCATCTGGTCGATGATCTGGGTTACGCCGTTGCCGCCCCAGTCTTTCTTACAGTCCCAGCAGTCTTGTATGTCTCCGGTGGAGCGCCACAGGTTTCCGATTGGTCCTGCCCACAGCCATGGCTTGGTCGATCCCCACTCGCAGATGCTGAAGACGATGGGTCTTCCCGAGTCGGCAAGTGCATTGCGCATCACGGTGTAGGAGGACTCGCTGTTCTGGCCGGGGAGCGTGCTGCACCAGTCTTCCTTGAGGTAGTCGACGCCCCAGTTGGCGTATTGCTTTGCGTCCTGGTACTCGTGGCCGATGCTGCCTGGACGCTTGGCGCAGGTCATGGCGCCGGCATCGGTGTAGATGCCGAACTTCAGGCCCTTCGAGTGGACATAGTCGGCGAGCGCCTTGATGCCAGAGGGGAAGCGCTCGGCGTCGGCGATGATGTTGCCTGATGCGTCGCGGCCGGTCTGCCAACAATCGTCGAGGATGACGAACTGATAGCCCGCATCCTTCATGCCGCTGCTCACCATGGTGTCCGCGGTCTCGCGCACGACCTTTTCATTGAGTCCTTTACAGCCGAACTTGTTCCAGCTGTTCCAACCCATGGGGGGAGTTTTTGCAAGGCCGTTGTCAAGAGCTTGTCCAGAGACCGATAGCACGATGACTGTCAGCATTACCAACCAGATTTTTATAAGGAAACGAGTTCGACCCATTGCAATGCACTCCTCTTCGGAAAGCGGCACGAGATTTTCTACGAGCCTCACGAAATTCTAACCTTTGTGAGGAAGCAACTGTTTGGTTGGCGTTACGTGGAGCCGCTTTTCGTAGCATAGGAAGCGCAGCCCCGGCCTGAACTCGAGGCCGATCTCTCCGGCCAGCAGGTAACCCAGCTTCGGAAAGAGCCTCTGTGTCGCTTCGTTGTTGGTGTTGGTGTCGACGCGGAGGGCGGTGATGCCGCGCTCGACTGCAACTTCTTCGGCTCTCTGCATGAGTGCGCCGGCTGCTCCCTGGCCGCGGAATGCAGGATCGACCGCAAGACGGTGCACTACGATTGCAGGTTCGTTGATGTCCCATCCGACCTGGGAGTAGTCGGGGTCCTGATCCATGGTGATTGCAGCGAGACCGGCGATGTTGCCGTTCGCTTCGGCGATCCAGAGCTGGTTCAGATCGATGTCGCGCTGAAAGACGGCGTCGTTTGGGTAAGTTTCGTCCCACTGGAGATTGCCTGTCGCACGCATCAGCGGAACGACGCGCCTGACGAGGTTCATCAGCGCCGGGAGATCATCTTGTGTTGCCAGCCGGATCTGCATCGTCTTCTCAGCGTAACAGGAGCGGCGATGCGAATTTCTGCTGCATGAGAGTGCGAAGCAACCGAAGCTACATGATTCGAAAACGTTCGCGCATGAGGCGTTGGAAGCGAGGACGCCAGATGAGGTCATAGGCTAACTCTTTTCCGGGGAACATGGCCAGGGCAGCCCTTCTGCTGTCGGCGATCATCTGGGCTGCCTCGTCCACTGTCAGCGACCCGTCCTGCGCGATGACCTGCATCACCATGTTCATCATCATCTGCATTCTGCGGATCAGTTTTTGTTCTTCTGCCCGCTCTTCCGCGCTGATCACGACAGCCTCAGCATTTGGCCCATTCAACTCCATCGAAACCTCCCGATCAAGTCAGCTACTTATGGATTAGACGCATCGACAAGCTCACGGATCTTTCCATCCCGGCCCAGCAGGAAGGTGGTCAAGCCAAACTCGTCCGTTCGATACAGCTTAGTGCGAGCGTCAGCAATTCGTTCGATCACTTCGTAACGGGGGTGACCAAATGTATTCCCCTTGCCGACCGACACAACGGCATCTTTTGGGGCGGCGACAGCGAAGAACTCCTGAGTCGTCGAGGTGCGGCTGCCGTGGTGGCCGATCTTCAAGAGCGTGACTGGCGAAACTCTTCCATGCGAGAGCATCTCGCGTTCGCTGGGGGCTTCGGCATCACCTTCCAACAAAACGGACGCGTCGCCGTATTGCACTCGCATCACGAGCGAGTCGTTGTTGATGGGCTCTCGAGGGTTGACGTACCCGGACTCGGGCGCGAGCATCGTTATCTGCGTTCCTGCCCAGGCAAGCTGGGTGCCCGCGTAAAAATGACGTACGGTGACTCCAAGATCTTTTGCTTCGTCGAGCAGCGAACGGTAGGCATCGGAGTTGGGATCGATGCTGACCCATAGTTCGCGAGGGCGAAAGTTGCGAAGGACTGCGGGCATTCCGCCCATGTGATCGCTGTGGGCATGGCTAAGGGCAAGCACATCGAGCCGACGAAATCTGCGTGACCAGAGATACGGCGAGACGACCTCCTCGCCAACGTCGAAGCGGCTTGTCGCTTCTGCGGCCTCGGTGACTCTCCCGACTGGTCCGCCGGCATCGATCAGCATCGTTGCACCGTCGGGGCTGACGATGAAGATGGAGTCTCCCTGTCCGACGTCGATCGCTGTCACCTCCATCATGCCGGGTGAGACGATCGAATGCTCCGGCCACAGCACGATCAAGGCGACCAGCGGAAGCGCGACGACTGCAGCCCAGGCCCAGTTGCGGGATCGTCGCACGGCCCAGTAGGAGAAGGCCCACGCAATAACTGCCAGGATAGCGACCCACCACGCTGGAGCGGGGACGCGCAGATCGGCTGCATGAACTGCGCTGACGTGGCCGATCACTCCCGCAACTCCGTGGAGCAACAGAGCCGTCATGGCGCCCGGCAGCAACGCTAACCAGGGGCTGACGAGGGAGGCGCAAAATGTAACGACTGCGGTAGGAGCGAGTATAGCGACCAGCGGCACGCTCAACATATTGGTGGGGACGGCGAACATGGTTGCGCGGTGGAAGTAAACTGCCATCGGCAAGACCATTACCATCTCGGCCACTACGCCTATCAACGACAACTCCAACGCCCAGAGACTGCAACGAATCAGTGCGGGCAGCAACTCCCTGGACCAGTGACCCGGTAACTTTGCGATGGCTTCGCTGGCCATTCGCAGCATCAGCCGAAACTGCGCCACTCGAGGGGGCAGGCCCGTGTCGATCCACTTGTCCCAGAGGTTCTCCGCGGCGTTGGCATACGGAAGAAAGCTGCGCTCTCCCAATGGAATCGCGATGCCGCCGATCGCAACGATCGCGAGGAACGTCATCTGGAAGCTGGCTTCGAATAGCGCGCTTGGAGATAACACCAGGACAGCCAGTGCAGCGGCTCCTAGAGCGTTCAGTACGTTGCGATCCCGACTTAAAAGACGCGCCATGAGAAAGACCGTTGTCATGAAGAGCGCTCGTTGCACGGGCGCGCCAAAGCCAGTCAGCAACGCGTAGCCAAAGGTCAAGGCGATGGTAAGCGACGTTGCGAGCCAATCGTGCAGTTTGAGCCGGCGAGCCAGCCAGAAGACGAGGCCAGCGAGTAGGCCGACGTGCATTCCTGAGACCACAAAGAGATGAAACGACCCTGTTCGCTCGAAGCCTACGCGTTGAGTTTTATTGAGGCCGGCGCGGTCGCCAAACAGCATTGCGTTGAGCATCCCTGCGTCGTCCGCGCAGAGCCGCAGGATGTTTGGAAGTCCTCGATTCGCCTTCGAATGCACGTAGCCAACCACGCGGCCCGAAGCCCAGCTTTGTGCTGCGAAGATCCTGCATTGCCACTGCGCTGCGCGTTCGGACTGCATCGCAAGTTTTGAGCCGGCTTCGTCGAGGACGGAGACCTTCGAGGTACGCACGCTTGCATGAGCGCCGATTCCCTGTGCAAGCAGGTAGTCTGCGTACTGCCACGCGCCAGGATCACGGTAGTACTCGGCCACCTTCAGTCGCATGGGAGCCTGCACCAGGTCGCCACACTTCAGCGTGGGAAGCGGTTGACTGGCAGATACGGCGAGACCTGTAACGGCGGCGTTCGTTGCAAGCTTGTCAGGAACGACATTCATGCGCACGCCACCTTTGACAGGGGCCATCCATGCAACGTCTGGCGTTACCTCCTCCACCGCATCGACTTGAATATCGACTGAGAGTGCGCCGACAGCCGCCGCCTCCTCGTCAGCCTCTTTCTCCGGCCACCAACCTGCTTCCTTATCCTGATCCGAGTTTTCCTGCACGGGAGCTAACTCGCGAACCCGTACGACGCGTCCTCTGACTTGTCGGCTCAGTCCGTCTGCATACGCTTTCAGAGCGTGTTGAGTAGGCGGAGCGGGCTGCACCTCCGCGCAGAAGAGTCCAAGGGCCATCCAAACGGTGGCAAGAGGGACGATTGCGATCCGGAAAGACCATCGCAGGCTGGCTAGCGTCAGACCGCACAAGAGTGAGATGGCAACGAGCACGATGATCGTTGGTACGTGATTCCGAGCCATCACTTCGCCCAGAGCAAACCAGCAGACCGCCGTCAGCAGAGGAGCGCGACGGAACTTGAGCTGGGGAACGCGTGCGACTGCCTTCGGCCAGAGATCGGGGTTCGGCTCGTTGGTTCTTCCGGTCTTCATTGCTCTGCCTGCGGACCGCACTTATCAACCATTTCACCACAAGGTGGCCACGTTTATCTGCGCAGAATCACGATCGTCTCAAGATGAAACGTCTGAGGAAACAGGTCGACCAAGTGGAGTTCTTCGAGGTTGTAGCCCGCGTCTACCAGCATTTTCAGGTCTCGAGCCAGAGTTACGGGATCGCAGGAGACGTAGACGATCTCGGGGGCCGCAACGCGCGCGAGGAGTGCGCAAACCTCGGCTCCGACACCGGCCCGCGGAGGGTCAACGACGATCAACTGAGGGCGTTCTCGCTGCACCACAGCCTGACGGAGGAATTCAATGGTGGTGGCTTCGATGGCGTGCCTGCCTGTTCCTTTGAAGGATTTGATCAGATCGGTGGCGGCGGCTTCGACGGCTACGACCTGCTGAAACGTCTTCGCCAGTGCTCGAGAAAATAATCCCACGCCTGCGTATAGATCCCATGCTAGTTGTCCCTGACGATTTGTTGCGACGATCCGGACAAGCTCCTCGATGAGAAAGCGGTTGACCTGGAAGAAGGCGCCGCGGCTCACCCAGTAGTCTTCGTTTCCTGCCTGATAACTCAAGCCTTGTGCTCCCCAACTCTCTAAAGGACGCGGCTTCTGTAGCTGTCGCTGTGGTCCTGCGGGTTTTAGGAGAGAGGTGCCAGCTCCCGTGAGCTCTGGCACGAGCTGTTTCATGCGGTCACACAATGGGGCTAACCCAGGTTGATCTTTTCGGACAAAGACGGTCATCTGCAGCTTCTTTTCGTCGGCTGTTGTAAAAAACTCCGCTTCGACAGCGTTGAGTAGCCAGCGACTTGAAGCAGTGTTCTCTGTCGCCACTTGCAAGAGGCTTTGAGCCGCGCGCCACAGCAACGGCGCAGTGATGGGGCACTCCTGAATCGCAAGAAACACATTGGTGCCCTGCCGGTTGTAGCCGACTTTCAGGATGGAGTCCAGCTCTTCGAGCCGCAGGCGCATACGATTTCTGTAAGCCCAGGGAGCCGCGGAATGAAGCTGAATCTCAGGTAGCGTTTTCAACCCGGCACGTTCGAGCGTCTCCTGCAGGATGGATGCCTTCATCTTCACCTGCGCGGGATATTGGGTGTGCTGGTAGTGACATCCACCACACTCTCCGAAGTGTGGACACGCTGGCTGGACACGGTCTACCGAATCCTCCAGCACCTGCAGAAGAGAGGCTTCCTCAAAGTTCTTTTTCTGCTGCTGAATCTGGACCTCGACCAATTCGCCTGGTAGCACGAAGGGTATAAAGACAGAATCTCCATCGGACTGATGAGCAAGGCAAGCTCCGCCATAGATTGCTTTTTCAATTTGTAACTTCATTCGTGGCTCATATAAAAGAGGCTGAGGCGAGGCAGTCGGCGCGCTTCCAGCAACCGCTTCTGAAGAAACTGCTGCTGTACTTGTTTGATCTGGACGGCCTGCATCTTGCCGCGGTAAGGCGCCAGTTCGCGAGCCGCCTGTTCGCGTAAGGCGACCAATTCGTCTTCAGGCGCGGCGGTCATCAAAGCGGCAAACATCTTCTCTTCGAGCACGCTGAGCGTCCTATCGAGCTCTTCGAGCGAATGCGTCGTTTCACCGCGCAGGCCGGTGGCCAGGGCTCGCAGTCTCGCTGCGACTTCGGAGGCCATTGCGTCTGCCGGCGGAGTCAGCTTTGCCGACTCGATTGCTGCAGCGTTGTCGTCTAGGTATCGTCCAACGCGTTCGGTCTCGAAGCCGCTCTCTGCTGTCTGAGTGTTCGGTGTAGGAGCCGCACCGATAGACGCTTCCATCGCCTGCTCCACGGCCTCCATCACACTCTGGGCGCACCACGCCAAGCCGTTCACCTTGCGCGTTCTTGTTGTGGCGCGAAGAGCTTTCGCATCATGTTTGTCGAAGGCGTTATCGATTCCGCGTAATACCGCTTCCAGAGGCACGCCGGCTTCCCGCCATGTCTCGATCAGAGCCCAATCCAAGGTAGAGAGCATCAGGAGCGAGCCGCGGCGCTGCTGAAAGCGTTCCTCGATCTCCGTGAAGTAGTTGAAGTAGTTCTGCATTGAATCTCTACAGCTTAAGCCAGCGCGGACGAGCGTGCCTAAACGTGCTTCGTAGTTAGGTCCCGCGCTTTTTGTGCCGGTCAAGATTGCGCTCGTAGATGAGGCGCAGTCCGGTCAACGTCAGCAACTCATCCACTGCTCCGATGTACTTCGATCCGCCGGCAATGAGTTTTGCGAGGCCGCCAGTGGCAACGGTTTTAGTCTCGGGTCCCATCTCGGCTATCATGCGTTCGAGGATGCCGTCGACGAGCCCGATGTAGCCGTAGTAAAGGCCAATCTGGATGTTGTCGACGGTTCCGGTTCCGATGACCTTTGCGGGTTTTTTGATATCGATTCGCGGCAGCCGGGCCGCGCGCGAGAACAGAGCATCGGCGGAGATGCCTAGCCCCGGGGCGATCGCGCCGCCGAGGAACTCGCCTTTTTTTGAGAGCACGTCGAAGGTTGTTGCAGTGCCCATATCCACCACGATGCACGGTCCTCCGAAGCGCTCGAAGGCCGCGATGCAGTTGACGATCCGGTCGGCGCCGAGCTCTGCGGGGTTATCCGTCAAGACGGGAATGCCGGTCTTCACGCCAGGTTCGACGAAGACGGGCCTAACATGAAAGTACAGCTCGCAGACCTGGCGCAGGGTTGAGTCCAGTGGGGGGACTACTGAGGAGATCGCGATGCCGTCGACTACTCCAATCTCCAGCCCTTTTAAGCCGAAGAGATTGCGCAGGAGAATGCCGAACTCATCGCTGGTCAGTTTCGACGAGGGTGTTGTGATGCGCCAGTTCGCCACCAACTCCGGCCCCGTCGCCGTTGCTTCGTTGGCCAGCCGGTAGAGCCCGAGAACCGTGTTGGTGTTGCCCACATCCATTGCCAGTAGCATGGTTCGAATCTCCCACCCTGTTCGGTCTAGAACGGACGAACTCCGCCGGAGAGTACCGTATGCAGCTCTCCATCGTCTCCTGCGATACGCAAAAAGCCGCGAGGGTCGAGCCCTGTCGTCACGCCAGTATATCCGCCGTCCTCGTCGACTCGAACGCGTTTGCCTCGCACCCAGCTTGACGCTGCTTCAAATCTCTCTAACAGGGAGGGGCGCGTGGAAGCTTCACGGAGCTCATCCTCGAGAAGGTGAATCTCTTCGTCGAGAGCGCGCAGAAGTTCGATCAGTACGCGTTCCCGTGGATGCGAACTTCCGCCTTCGCGGCGCAGCGAGGTGGCGAAGGGTTCAATTTCGGCAGGGAAGTTGCTGTGATTTACATTGATGCCGATCCCTATGACGGCGTATCGAAGCATCGTGGGAGTGTCAGACTGCGAGGGAATCGAGGAGGTTTCGACCAGGATGCCTCCGCATTTTTTTTCATCGAGAAGAAGATCATTGGGCCAACGAATATCTGGTCTAAGGCCTGTTACGGCGGCGATGGCTGCTTGCGCAGCAAGGCCGGTTGCTAGGGATAGCCAGAGTGCGTCGACTAAGGCTATTTGCGGGCGAAGGAGCACGCTTAGGTAAAGCCCGTCGCCGGGTATGGAGTGCCAGGTGTTGCCGCCGCGCCCTCGCCCTGCGGTTTGCTCATCGGCGACCCACACGCTGCCATGCGATGCGCCTGCTTGTGCGGCTTCCAACGCCAGCAAGTTGGTGGACCCAACCGTTGGGAGATGCTGCAGATGGCCGGCGAAGGGGGAGCGGGCGAGTGCAGCGACAATGGAGGAAAGATCGAACGAATCAGCCACGCTGCCCTCAGTAGATGTCCGCTGTTATGCGCATGCTCAGGTCAACTGCAACGGCTGAGTGGGTGAGTGCGCCGACGGAGACGAAGTCCACTCCGGCTAAGGCGTAGTCACGCACCGTCTTCAGATTCATGTTGCCGGAGGCTTCAACTGGGACGTTTGGCAGGGTGGCGCGAATCTGCTTGACCGCTTTCTTTACCTGCGAAGGAGTCATGTTGTCGAGCAGGATGGACTCTGCGCCGCCAGCGATAGCTTGATCTAATTCTGCCTGGCTGCGGGCTTCGACCTGCACGACCTGGCCTGTTTTTCGGCCTTGGAGGGCGCGCTCTAGCACTGTTGGAAGGCCGCCGCCGAGCGAGATGTGATTGTTCTTGATGAGGATTCCGTCCTGCAGATCGAGGCGATGATTGACGCCGCCGCCGCAGCAGACGGCGTACTTATCGAGAACGCGCAGGCCTGGTATGGTTTTGCGAGTGTCGAGGACTTTTGTCTTGGTGCCGGCGACTGCTTTTACGAACTCGTTGGTCAGTGTGGCGATGCCGCTCATGCGCTGCATGAGGTTGAGGATGACGCGCTCGCAGGAGAGGATGGCTGCAGCGTTATGGCGAATCACGGCGAGGGTTTGGCCCTTCTTCACGCTTACGCCGTCGAAGATCTCGGGGTGGCTGATGACCTCGAAACGCCCGGTTGACGCGGTCTGCATCTTTGCGAAGATATCGAGAAATACGGGGATGCAGCCTAGTCCGGAGACGACGCAGGCCTGCTTGGCGATGATGGTTCCGGAGGCGCGGAGATTGGGTGGGATGGTGAGAGCGGTGGTGACGTCGTTGGCGACTTTGTCTTCAGCCAGGGCAGCTTCAAGGATGGTGCGAATCCGTTTGCTCTTCCAGTCCATTCTCTAATCCTAAACCTCTTGGTTTTGCAGAAAAAATATGGGCGTGGTGGAGGGGGAGTTTTTTGCTGTTTTTGGGCTTTTTTTGAGGGGGTTTTGGGAAAAGTAGGTGTTTTGACGTGGTGTTTTGCTGGTGTGATCGTGGTGGTTCGCTGGTGAAAGGTGGTGTTTTAGCTGCGTGTTTTTGGTGGGCTAAAAATAAGCCAACTGTTAGAGATTTTTCTGTGGAAAATCTTTGATTGGGAGTGAGGAGGGTTGAGTGCGTAGGTTATGCCTGCCTTTCTGGATCGAGAGATGCCTTGGTTCGCCCTGCGCGGGCCGCGCCCACTTCGTGGGGTGTATACCGGCTTCGCCCGGGCCTCCCAATGGTCGGCTGATATTTCATCGCGACCAACGGGAGCGTCAACCGAAGGGGTATACCCGTCACGAAGTGACCGCACCGCGCGTAGCGGGCTGCCGGCAGGCCGCTCTTCTTCACTAGGCGGTTGCGTAGAGGCGGCAGTGTTCGAGGTAGGCGGTTTCGTGGCTGGCGATGAGCTCGACGATGCTGGTCCACATCCAGCCGGGGGCGTTGAGGGTCTTTGACTGGTTTTTGGTGAGCTCAGCAGCCCAGCGCTTGCGGGTGGCAGCGTCCATCTGGCGGGCGTGGGCTTTGCCGACGATGTAGGCGAGATAGCTGGCGGCGTTGACGGCTTCCTCGCGGGTGAGGCGGTCGATCTCGAGCTTGAGGTCCTGAGGCATGAGCTCGCGCAGGACGACTGGGCGGCCTAGGAACTTCGCGGCGAGCATGCGTTCGCCGAGATATGGAGACAGGTTCGAGGCGCCGGTGACGACCCGCTGGGCGAAGTCTCTGGGCATGTCGGCGTTTTTGGCTGCCGGTGCGGCGGCTCGCACGGCCTCCTTGATGTCGACGAGGCAGTACTCCTTGTCTTTCTTCGGGCCTACGCCGAGCAGGACGGCGTAGCGAAGGCGGCCGAGGGAGCTGCAGCCCTTCATCCAGTAGGCGGCGTCGAGCACACGGATCTTGGCGTCGTCGTCGCGATGCTTGAGCGAGGTGATGAGCTTGCGGGCGTCTTCCTTCTGGAAGAGCTGTTTGATCTCTTCCTTTTCCTCTTCGGAGAGTGCCCAGAAGCGATCGCCGAGCGGAATGGTTGGCTCGACGTCCTCAATGCGCTCCTGGGCCAGATGACGCCACTCGCGATTGACGGCCTGACGAAGCACGGTCTCGACCGGGCGCAGGTTTTCAGGCGTTTTCTGGATCTTCTTTGCGCGTTGCGGGACGAGGGCGCTGCGATATCCCTGGACCATCTGCTCCATCATGAGGGCGGTGGTGACTCCGGGAAGGTCGGAGCCGCGGGCGGCGGTGGCGAGGGAGAGGCCGAGGCGGATGAGATCGTGCGCGGGGTTGCCGATGACGGTCTGGTCGAGGTCGCGGATCTCGATCTCGACTTTGCCGTCGGAGTTGGCGACGGGACCGAGGTTGCCTACGTGGCAGTCGCCGCAGATCCATACGGGAGGGCCCTGGGGGAGCTTGCGGGCGGAGTCTTCCTTGAGCCACTGGTAGAACTGGAGGGTGTTTCCACGGACATAGGCGTGGGCAGAGCGTGCCATCTTCAGGCGACGACGTTCTTCGAGTATGGCCTGGCGATCGGCTGGGTTGATTTCAATTACTTTTTTCCGCATCAACCAGTATTAGCAGAAAATTCACATTCATTGTGTGTCTTGCGGTCGGCATATGCGCAGACTGAAAGTTTTTCGATAGTGGGTCAGTTTGATGTGAAGGGGTCAATTTGCCGAAAAGCTGATTTTAAGGAACTGCGTCGGATAGGTCAACAGAAGCGCGTTTCTCGTTACTTGACTTGGAACCTCTCTGCCTTTCCTGCGTATGTCCCATCAGCAGGATACTCAGTCCGAAGAAGACACTATGCGGCGCAGCATCGGGATTTTCTGATGGCATACTTTTCGATGGCCAGCAACGCAGACCAGTCTGGAGATAACGAATCATGATCAGAAGAGCCGACTCGATGAGCCGCCGTGAAGCATTGGCTTTGACTGCGAAGACGGGTTTTGGGACGCTGGTTCTCAGCTGGACCGGTTTCGCGCAAACTGGTCCGGTCCCCACAACTGGAAAGTCCGTACCTGAATTGAAACATCTCGACGAGGTTCTGGTGGACTATCTCCGCAACAATCCATCACTTGCAGGCGCGAGTCTTGCCGTCGCGCGGAACGGAGATGTCATTTATGCTCGTGCGTTCGGCTATGCAGATGTGGAAGCCAGGTTGCCCGCTCAGCCATCGTCTCTTTTCAGGATCGCAAGCGTAAGTAAAACATTCACCTCCGCTGCGATCATGCTCCTCGTGCAGCGGGGCAAACTGCGGCTCACCGATCCAGTGTTTCCGTTGCTCGCACTGGAGATGCCGTTTCATGAGCGGACACCACTCGATCCGAGACTGAATTCCATTACCGTCCATCAAGTGCTTTGCCACACAGGTGGCTGGGCGGCCAACCTCGCGAGGAATCCGTTCGAAACGTGGACCGGTTTCGACCCGATGTTCTCCACTTTGCAGATCGCGCAAAGTCTTGGAAGCCAATCACCGGCACGCCCTGTAGACATCGTTCGATTCATGATGACTCGTCCGTTAGATTTTGATCCCGGCACTCACTATTCGTATTCGAACTTCGGCTACTGTGTCCTTGGAAGAGTAATCGAGAAGGTCTCCGGTAGACCCTACGCGGACTTCGTGACGAGTGAACTGTTCAAGCCGCTCGGCATTGCAGACGCTCGCATCGGCCATTCGCTGGCTGAAATGCGGGCAGAAGGAGAAGTCCGGTATTATTCCGCCGACGATCCCACTCCGACCTCCAAAAACGTCTTCGGCGGGAAAGACGTGGTTTGGCGGTACGGAGGTTTCCAGGTCGAGGCGATGGATTCGCACGGCGGATGGATCGCAACCGCATCGGACCTCGCGCGATTCGGCGCATCGTTAGACATCGCACACCCAAACGGCCCTTTGACTGGCGAGTCCATTGACAAGATGTTTTCGCGCCCCGCGGAGTCGGGAACGTCCTCCAATGGCATCGACTTTACCGAATACTACGGCTATGGATGGCATGTTAGCTCGACAGAGCCGGAAGGTCGATCGGAGTTCCACGGCGGAAACTTTTCGGGAACTTCGGCGTTTCTGATGCGGAGACAGGACGGCGTTGTATGGGCGATTGTCTTTAACTCTACATTTGATAATCAGAATCAGTTACCTGCAGTGGCCATGGCGCCAGCAATCAACGGCTCGATCAATTCCACAGTGAAGTGGCCAGGATAGAAACAAACTGTGCGCCGAGAGTCTGACTATGCCCACATCAGGCCTATAAGTCTGCTTATCGGTAGTGAGGTGATTGCAAAGCCAGTCATTCCCCAGAAGGGGCTTTCGGCAGGTTCTTGTGCCGCAGTCGAAGCTGACCTGCCACCGGTTTTCTACCGACGCTTTTTCGTCTATTGATATCTAGCGCCAGCGGAAGATGCGGAGGGAGATGGTGAAGGGGACGATGAGCCATGCCAGCAGGATGGCTATCGGGGCGATGCTTTCAGAGAGGGCGTGAGCGTGAGGGTAAGTACGGTGATGTCGTCGCTCTGGCCGAATTGCTTTGCGGCTTCGGCGATGGCGCTTGCAGATTGGGTGCTGATGGCCTGGGTTCGGTGGAACCCGAAGAGTTCGCGACGTTCGTTCGTGGCTTCTACGACTCCGTCCGATACGAAGGTGAGGCGGTCGTGTGGATTGAGCTGGAATGTGTTTTCGGAATAATAAGCATCCGGCGTGATACCAAGTGGCAGACCGGATTCAATCTCTAGTTCTTGCCCATTGCGGTAGGGCGGGAGGTTTCCGGCGTTGGCTAGGGTCATGTTGCCATTGGCGGCGATAAGCGCGGCGGTGCAGATAACGAAGCCTGTTATCTGGCCGTGGAGAACGCGGTTGAGGTGAGCGAGGACTTCGTCGGGTCTTCGCACTGGGCAGCCACGCAGCGCGCCGATGATGCTGCCGACGGTCATTGCAGCTTTGAGGCCCTTGCCGCTGACGTCTCCGACGACAACGAGCAGAGAGCCGTCGTTGGCGGGCATGATCTGGAAGAAGTCACCGCCTACTTCACTGGCGGGAAGATAGACGCTTTCGATGGCAAAACCGGGGGTAGCAAGCGGCTTTGCCGGGAAGAGCAGCGATTGAATGTTGCGGGCAGATTCGAATTCACTTGCAAGGCGCGCCCCCTCCTGCCGAGCGAGCGAGAAGCGCCGAATCAGAAATAGAAGAAGCGCAAAGATGAAGACTGTACCGACGGCTGGACCAGGCAACAGCACGAACGGTTTGGTTAGCAAAGCGAAAGTCCAGTGTGACGCCCAACGCTGCCAGCCCAGTTGCCACGTGATGAGGAGGAGGTTGTCGATGAAGGGAAATCCCTGCCAGAGCAGAGTAGGAACAAGCAGGATGAGCGCGTCGCGATCGCGTTGGAGCGCGCGCCTAAGCAGGGTTACGAGAATCCAGACGGTGGCAGGGAGCACAGACAGCGTGGCAATCAAGCTGGCAATTCCCACGGAGGTGATATTGATATTGAAGACGTAAAGAAAAATCCCTAGCGGATTGATGAGCAACAACGCGGCAATGAGCCACCATGCTTTGGAGCGCGGCGCGCGCAGCACGATGGAGAAAAAAGCCATGGCAGCAAAGAGAGCAGCCGATCGCACTAAGCCATCGATAAAATCAAAGACCGGCAAAGGCATCAGAGCAAGTACCTGACCGAAGCTCAGTCCGATGTCTATCGCGTTCGCCAGTAGAAGCAGCGCGAACCATAGATATTCACGTTCTTCGCGGCGGATGAAAAACAAGACGAGCATGACGAGGCCGACGAGCGTGCTGAGCACGGCATAGGTGTATTCGTTGACGAGCCCGTTCCACTGCAGCGATCTGGCCGTCGCCGCACGTTGTGCGATGAGGCGAGAGTCTCCGAAATAGCTGCTACCGAAAACCCCAAACCCTCCCGGCACATAATCTGCCCAGGCCGGAAGGTGCCAGGTGCGGATGGCAATGTGAAACGTACGCGGGCCGGCGGTTGCGGCGGGGGATAGGGCAAAGACGCGGCTTAAAACGGCGTAGTTCAGAGAACTGAGGATTGGGCCGAATGAACCGGCGAGACGTCCGTCGACGAAGAGCTGATAGCCCGTTTCCATGGGCCCTAAATTGATGGACCAATTCCTGCTACCGTCAGGCACCACTACGGTGAAGCGATACCATGCGAATCCGCTGTAGTTCTTATAGCCCTGTTGGCCAGGAGCCTCATCGGACCGGAGCAGAGGCCATTGCGAATCGTCGAAGTTCGGGTCGGCCCATGCGGGATCGTCTCCGATGTGAAAACGCCAGAGGCCATCGAGGGAGGCGACGGGCTCGCGTCCGGTTTGCAGGTTGAAGTTCTGGGCATGAAGTCCAGAGGCCGCGCAGAGGAAGAGCGACAACAAGGCTAGCGGCACCAGCAGCACAGAGAATAGCGAGAGTCTCATCTGACGACTTTGAGCTTTCTCATGATCCGTCTCCTCTGCGGGTTTCGGCTATGGCATAACGCCGCCAACACGGCCTGCGGGCACTAGCTAGCTAATTTTCTACCCATAGTACGTGATGAGTAACGAAACACGCATGTCGCCAGACATCCTTCTGGATTCTCGCTAAATCGCCGAGTCACTCATCGACGATCAGGCGGCTATCCGCACTTCACGAAAAACGAGGTTTTCGGCAGCTCCTTGTGTCGGACCCGAAGCTGGCCTACCACTGGTATTTCCCTTGAGTTTTCGTCCCCCGATATCTAGCGCCAGCGGAAGATGAGGAGGGAGATGGCGAAGGGGATGATGAGCCATGCCAGAAGGATGGCTACTGGGGCGATGAGTTGTTGGAGGCTCATTCCTTGAAGCATGTTGCCGCGCATGGCGTCGATGGCGGCGGTGAGAGGCAATGCTCGGATCAGGGGCTGGACGACTGCGGGAAAGCGGGTGGAGGAGAAGAAGACTCCGGAGAAGATCCACATGGGAAACATGACGAAGTTCATGAGGCCGGAGACAGCTTCGATGGTTTTGGCGCGGGAGGCTGTGAGCAGGCCGAGGGCAGAGAAGGCTAGTGAAGTGAGCATGCAGAGGAGTGCGAGTTGCGTGATCGATCCGCGGAAGGGCACACCGAAGACGAGGCGGGAGAAGCCGAGGAAGGCGGCGACTTCGATGACGAGCATAACCAGACGCGAGAGGAGAAACGATGCGAGGTACTGCCAGCGCGGCATGGGCGAGGCGACGAGGCGCTTGAGGAGTTTCTTTTGGCGCGCGTCAACGATGGCGAATCCCATGCCCCACATGGCGGATCCCATCAAGTTCATTCCCAGCAGGCCTGGCACGACGAAGTCGATGTACCGGGAGCCGGTTTCGTGGACTAACTCTTCTTTGGTGGGGAGGGCGTCGTGTCGGCCGGCTGCGGTTTGGATGGCGCGGTCGGCGAGGAGCTTTGCGGTTCGTGCGTCCGGGTTGGTGGAGTCATACTGGTAGACAGTCGTGTCCGGCCTCTGAACTGCGAGGAGCAGAATGCGTCCCGTCGCTAACGCCTGCGTGCCTGCTGCTTCATCCATCGTTGTGGAGGTCAGTCCTTTGTCGGCGTTGAGTGCCTGGGTGAGTTGCAGCGTGGTCGCGCCTACCTGAAGGACCTCCGGCGGGCGGTTGCGAAAGGCGATGCCAAGGCCGGCGGCGAGCAGGATGGGGAAGATGAAGATCCAGAAGATGGCTTCGGGCTCGCGAAGGAAGAGGCGGAAGCGCATCATCGTGAGTTGATAGAGGCTGCTGAACTCCAGCTTATTCATCGCGGAGGTTCCTTCCGGTGAGGGCTACGAAGACATCTTCGAGCGTGGCCGAGTGGGTGCGGAACTCGTCGAGGTGAAGCCCCTGCGAGGCGAGTACGGAGAAGATCTTCGGGACTGCGGTGTGGAGCTCGCGCACGGAGAGCTGGTGGATTCCGGCGGTGAGGCGGTGTGACTCTACTCCGTCGATGGCTGTCAGCAGGGCTGGATCGACTGCGGCGGCTCCGTTTGCTCCGGTTGCTCCGTTGTCCTGGCTGGTGGCGGCGAACTCTACGATGTGTTCTCCGCCGACGGAGGCGATGAGCTTCGGCGGGGTGTCGAGCGCGATGATGCGGCCGTGGTCCATGATCGCGACGCGGTCGCAGAGGCGCTCGGCCTCGTCCATGTAGTGGGTGGTGAGGATGATGGTGCGGCCCTCCTGCTTGAGGCGGTCGAGGAGATCCCAGAGGTTGCGGCGTGCCTGGGGATCGAGGCCGGTGGTGGGCTCGTCGAGGAAGAGCAGCTCGGGGTCGCCGACGAGCGCGCAGGCCATGGCGAGTCGCTGCTTCTGGCCGCCGGAGAGAGTGCCTACGCGGGCGCTGCGCTTCTCTTCGAGCTGGGCGGTTTTGATGGAGTCTTCGACGGTGATGCCGCGGCGAAAGAAGCTGCGGAAGAGGCGCAGGGTCTCTTCGACGGTCATCTTCTCGGAGAACTGGGTCTCCTGGAGTTGGAGGCCGATGCGCTGGCGCAGTTCTTCGGCGTGTGTGCTCCAGTTGAGACCGAGGAGTTCGACGACGCCGCTGTCGGGTGCGGTGAGGCCTTCGCAGATCTCGATGGTAGTGGTTTTGCCGGCGCCGTTTGGCCCGAGCAGACCGAAGCACTCGCCGGATGTGACCTCGAGATCGAGACCGTTGACGGCGACGACCTCGGCGAAGGCCTTGCGGACTCCGCGCAGGTGGAGGGAGGGCGCCTGGGGCGTCGGCTTGGCCGTAGAACTCATGGACTTAGAGTATGCGGGGCGGGTGCCGCGATCAACCGCTGAAGTGCAGAGTCGTTGCCAGAAGTGCGGGGGCCGCTAGCTGTCTTTGCGGTAGAGGAGCTCGCGCATGGCCTGGCGCCGGGCGGCGTTGGCTTCGGTCTGGTTTTTGCGCTCGTCGGAGTCCATGCGTTGCTTGCTTACGGGGTCGGTGAACTCTTCGGCGCTGCACTCGGGACAGCGGTTGGCGAAGCCGGGCTTATCCGGCTTTAGCTCGAACTCTTCTGAGCAGATGGCGCAGACTTTGATCGGAAACGGCATACTCTCCATGATAAATCGACTTCCGATTTTAGCGCGCCCTGCACGGGCGGCGCCCACTTTGTGGGGGGTGTACCGGCTCGCCTTGGGCCTCCCGTTGGTCGGCGGAGAGATTCTTGATCGCGACCAAAGGGAGCGCCAACCGAAGGGGTATACAAGTCACGAAGTGACCGCCCCGCGCGCAGCGGGCACTTCGTTATCTCTAAAAATGCTTGACAGATTTTTATGTAAGTACTAGCTTACGGTAAGTGAAAGCTTACGAACAGGTGCAACTTAATGCTTTGGGGGATGTTACGCGGCGGATGCTGCTGGAGCGGCTTCGCCGGGGGCCGTTGCCGGTTGGCGAGCTCGCGCGTGGTCTTACGGTTAGCAGGCCTGCAGTCTCGCAGCATCTGCGGGTTTTAAAGGAGGCGAAGCTGGTGCGCGATGAGGCAGCAGGAACGCGGCGCTACTACAGTTTGGATCCGAAGGGATTTGAGGCGCTGCGAAAGTATCTGGACAACTTCTGGGGCGAGGCTCTGGAAGCATTTCAAGCGAAGGTCGAGGAGAAGTGATATGCCGGAGAGACAACTGATGATGGATGAAGCGACGCTGCTGGCGGACTCGCAGGAGTTGGAGCCCGTGCGGAAGAGTGTTCGCGTGAAGGCAGAGGTTGCGCGCGCGTTTCGGGTGTTTACGGAGGAGATGGATAGCTGGTGGCCGCGGACGCACCACATTGGCAGCTCACCGATGAAGCGTGTGGTGGTGGAGGGCAAGCCGATGGGCGCGATCTATTCCGAGCAGGAGGATGGGACGAACTGTCCGTGGGGTTCGGTGTTGACGTGGGAGCCTCCACATCTTTTTGTTATGGCGTGGCAGATTCGTCCGGACTGGCAGTTCGAACCGGATCTGAGCAGGTGTAGTGAGGTGGAGGTGCGATTTACTCCGGCGGATGATGGCACGACGCTGGTGGAGCTGGAGCATCGCCACATGAAGCGACACGGTGCGGGCTGGTCGAAGATGCACGAGCAGGTGAACTCCGGCTGGGTCGGCGTGATGGAGCGGTTTGCGGCGAAGGCGGATGAGTGGGTATGAGGGCGGCGGCGTGGTTTCGCGCTGCGGCTGTGGTGTTGCTGCTGTTTGCCGTGGGCCATACGTACGGCTTTCTGGCCTTCCGCCCGGACACGGCGGAGGGTCGTGCCGTGTGGGAGGCGATGAACAGCGTGCGCTTTTCTGCTGGGAGCTCGACGTTCAGCTATGGCGGGTTTTATAAGGGCTTTGGACTGTTTATCTCGAGCCTTTATCTCTTCGGCGCATGGCTGGCATGGACACTGGGGTCGATGGTGCGCGCCGGGGAGATGGCAGCGCGCAGGATTGCGTGGGGATGTTTGTGCTGCAGTGCTTTGGAACTGTGCTTTCGCTGCAGTTCTTTTCGGTTGGGCCTGCGGTGTTGTCCGCGCTGGCGGCGCTGTGTTTTATGATGGGCGCGGTTTCGATGCAGAGGTCTGCTGGATGAACGGAGCTATGCTTCAGGGCTTCTCGTTGTTCGCGGTTGTATCCAGGTACTTGATGAGTATTACTTCGTTGCCGATTGCGTTGTAGATTAGCTCGTCGACGGTGCCGCTTGCTAGAAGAAGACCGTATCCTCCGGCGCGCATCCCCTGTTCCTTGCGTAGCAGGATGTGGGCCGTGGGATCGGTAGCGGGATTTCCGATGGCCGCGTGGGCGAGGGATTCCTTCTGGAAGCCGGTGCCGGGGTCGCGCACACGGAAGACCATGGTGCGGGCGGTGCGAATGGCGTTCACTTCGACGACCTGTTCGGGATTGAACTTCGCTCCGTGTTCCATGGCGTTCATAAGAATCTCGCGGAAGGCCTGGATGATCTCCTGTCTCGCATCTTCGGGGAGTTGGGCGCTGAGTTCCTTCGCGAAGGAGAGAAGGCGCTCGGCGGTGACGAGGCGGCAGTTGGCGCGGATGGAGACCCAACCGGGACGGGCCGAGAGGATTTCGATGTCGTCTCGCGAGTGGTTGTCGGAAGCCGCACTGGCGACCATGGCCGCGATCTCCTGAGTGTCGAAGGGAGGCGTGAAACAGCCGAAGACCCGGGCTTTCAGGGCGGCGATGACCTTGTCGGGGGTACTGTGTTGCGCGAGGACGATGCACTTCAGTTCGGGCCTGATGGAGCGCATCTCTTCGAGGAGCGCGAGGTTCTCATCGATATCGCTATCGGCGCTGGTAATGACGACGTCGAAGCGCCGGGTACGCAACCGCCTGAGCGCATCGGCGGGGCCTGCCGAATACACCGTGGGCAAGTGAGCGGCAGTGAGTGCGCGGCCGATCTCGCGGCTGATCGGGGTGTGACTTCCGATGATGAGAACTCGACTCATGTCGTGGTCCGAGACGTGGGAACGAGTTGATTCTAGACCATCAACTTATGCGAGACCATCGCTCGATGGTGTGATCGACCTGCTCCGTCAATCGCCGAGAGCGTCTAAGGCGGCTTTGGTTTTGTCGTAGAGGATGCGGGTTTCGGTGGACTGTTTGCGCAGGCCGTCGATGATGTGGGCGGGCGCTTTGGCTGTGAAGGCTTCGTTGTTTAGCTGCTTGTCAGCGGCGGCTAGGCCCTTTTCGTACTTGGTGAGGTCTTTGGTGAGTCGTTCGCGTTCTGCGGGGACGTCTATCTGGCGTTCGTAGGTTATGGCTACGTCGAAGTCGGCGGTGGAGCGGGCGTTCGAGCCGGTGAGTGGTTCGCTGGCGAATTCGACTGTTTGTACGCGGGCCATCTTGGCGAGGACGTCGGCGTTGGCATCGGCTAATGCGAGGACACGATTGCCTGCGTGGATGGTGATTGGTGTTGCTTCTTTTTCGGGGACGCCGAGTTCTTTGCGCAGGCCGCGTAAGGTGACGATGAGGTCCTGCAACGTCTTCATGGCGCTCTCGGCTACGGGGTCGGCGGGGAAGTCGGTGGCCTGCGGGTAGCGGGTGAGCGCGATGGATTTTGCTGGTGGGTTGCCTTCGTAGAGGGCGTGCCAGATCTCTTCGGTGAGGAAGGGCATGAAGGGGCTGAGGAGGCGGAGGGCGCTCTCGAAGACGGTGACGAGGGAGGCAAGGGTGAGGGCGGTGGTGGGGTTTGTCTCTGCGGCCGAAAGCTCTTTGGCGGAGGGGGTGGCGTTGGCTTCTTCGGGATTCTTCGCTCCGCTCAGAATGACAGCTTGAGAGTTGTTTGTTTCGTTCAGAGTGACAGCTTCGGAAGGAGCGCCGAAGTTGAGACGGAGTTTCGCAAGTTCGAGGTACCAGTCGCAGAACTCGCCCCAGAAGAACTGGTAGATGGCGTTGGCGGCTTCGTCGAAGCGGTAGTCGTCGAGGGCGCGGGCTACTTCGGCGGAGACTACGCTGAGACGAGAGAAGATCCAGCGGGTCTCGAGCGGGGTGTTGTCGGGGAGGTTCAACGTTCCAGAGTCGGAGGGTGGGAGATCCGGCGAGGACGGTCTCGCTTCGCTCGATACCCCACCCTTCGCAAACTGCGCGAAGGATGGGGCACCCGGATTCCCGGTGATTTTTGGCTTGGTGAGGTCGATGATGATGCCGGCTTCTTTGGCGCGTTCGATGTTCATGAAGAGGAAGCGGGCGGCGTTCCAGATCTTGTTGGCGAAGGCGCGGTAGCCTTCGGTGCGGGCTTCGCTGAATGCGATGTCGGTGCCGGGGGAGGCCATTGACGCGAGGGTGAAGCGGACGGCGTCGGTGCCGAAGCGCTCGATGATGTCGATGGGGTTGATGACGTTGCCCTTGGTCTTGGACATCTTCTGGCGGTCGGCGTCGCGGACGAGGCCGTGGATGTAGACGGCTTTGAAGGGGACGGCGTTCTCAAGCGAACGCGGTGAGCCATCGGGCATGGGGACGTCGAGCATGAAGTGAGTGCCGAGCATGATCATGCGGGCGACCCAGAAGAAGAGGATGTCGAAGCCGGTGACGAGGAGGTCGGTGGGGTAGAAGGTGGCGAGGTCGGGCGTGAGGTCCGGCATGCCGGTGTCGGGGTTTGGATTGGGCCAGCCGAAGACGGTGAAGGGGAGGAGGCCGGAGGAGAACCAGGTGTCGAGGACGTCGGTCTCCTGGGTGAGGTCGGGGGAGTTGCAGGTGGCGCAGTGGGTGGGCGTCGTTCGCGCCACGGTAATGGCAGAACAGGCTTTGCAGTACCACGCTGGAATGCGATGGCCCCACCAGAGCTGGCGGGAGATGCACCAGTCGTAGATGTTCTTCATCCACTCGTCGTAGACTTTCGTGTACATCTCGGGGGTGAATTTGATGTGGCCCTGGGCGACGGCTGCGATTGCTTTCGCTGCGATGCTGTCGCCGCCGGTGGTGGGGGTTTTGTTGACGGCAAGGAACCACTGCTGGGAGAGGCGGGGCTCGATGACGACGCCGGTGCGCTGGGAGAGGCCGATGGAGTTGGTGTGCTCCTTGATCTCGACGAGGAGGCCAAGGGCTTCGAGGTCGGCGACGATCTTCTCTCGCGCGGCGTAGCGGTCGAGGCCGTGGTAGGGCGAGCCGGGTAGGAGGACGTGCGCGGTCTCGTCGAGGATGGTGAGGTTGGGCAGGTTGTGGCGCTGGCCGATGGCGAAGTCGTTGGCGTCGTGCGCAGGCGTGACTTTGACTGCGCCGGTGCCGAACTCGGGCTTAGCCCAGTCGTCGGCGAGGATGGGGATCTCGCGCGCGGGACTTCCATTGATCTCGCTTAGCGGTAAGCGGACTAATTTGCCTTGCAGGGCGAGGTAGCGCTCGTCGGTGGGGTTTACGGCTACGGCTACGTCGCCGAGCATGGTCTCGGGGCGGGTGGTGGCGATGACGATCGAGGCGGTTCCATCGGGCAGAGGGCCATCGGCTAAGGGATAGCGGATGTGGTAGATCTTGCCGACGCGCTCTTCGTGCTCGACCTCGAGGTCGGAGACGGCGGTCTGGATGCTGGGGTCCCAGTTGACGATGTAGGCGCCGCGATAGATGAGGCCCTGCTCGTAGAGGCGGACGAAGGCCTCGTTGACGGCGGGGCTGAGGCGGTCGTCCATGGTGAAGTACTCGCGGGACCAGTCGACGGAGGCGCCGAGGCGCTTCATCTGGTCGAGGATGGCTCCGCCGTAGAGCTCGCGCCAGGCCCAGACCTTTTCGACGAAGGCGCTGCGGCCGAGGTCCTTGCGGGACGTGCCTTCGGCAGCGAGTTGGCGCTCGACCATCATCTGGGTGGCGATGCCGGCGTGGTCGGTGCCGGGAACCCAGAGGGCGGCTTCGCCGCGCATGCGATGCCAGCGGGTGAGGATGTCCATCTCCGCCTGGTTGAGCATGTGGCCCATGTGCAGGCGGCCGGTGACGTTGGGGGGCGGCAAAAGAATGGTGAACTTCTTTTGCGCGGCGTGCGTAGTTTCGGGGGTCGGAACGTCAAACAGATGTTCTTTGACCCAGTACTCGGCCCAGCGCTGTTCGATAACGGACGGATCGTATGCTTTTGGAAGTTCCTGGCTCATCGGTGTTTTAAGGGTAGCATCCACGGGCGTTAACCGTTGGTATGCGGTGGCCGGCTCGAGCTTGAGGAATGCGGTTCGTTGAGAGATGCATCCACGTACACTAGCCCACGAGGTTCTTCATGCGTAGACTGCTCCTCGCTCTTGCTGTGTTGACTGTTGCCTGTGCACCCGCCTTCGCCCGTTCTTCGCAGGATCGCGCCGGGGTTGGAAGCGATATTACGATTGCTGATGGAGAGACGGCGGGGGATATCGCCTGCGCGTTTTGCACGGTGCGCGTGCATGGCGAGGTGAAGGGAGATATCGCGACCTTCTTGGGATCGGTGGTGGTGGATTCGGGGAGGACGATCTCGGGCGATGTGGCTTCGCTAGGCGGCGATCTCGAGATGGGTCAGGATGCGACGGTGGGCGGCGATGTTGCGATTGCTGCGGGAGACTTGAAGCTGGGCGATGGGGCGTCGATTCATGGCCAGCAGACGGTTCTGCCGGGTAGGTTCTGGCTGCTGCTGCCACTCGCACCGTTTTTGATACTCGCCGGTCTCATTTGGCTGATCGTGTCTATTGTTCGGCGTAACCGGTATCCATATCCGGTTCCTCCGCGAGGGCGCGGGTTCTAGGCGGCGGCTGCGGGCTGAGGTAGTGTAGAAGATCTGGGAACCTGGCTTGCGGTGTATGCGTACTACCTTCTGCACGCCGTTATCCTCTGGGGGAACTTTGCCGAACTTTGCGCTCCGCAGCCTCGTTTTTACGCTTCTGTTTGCCTCGACCGCGCTCGCTCAGGCGCCGGGCAACCGGGCTTATGTCGGAGAAGACGTTTATGTTGCCTCAGGCCAGTTGGTGCACAATGCAATGTGCGTCTTCTGCTCGGTGCAGGTGGAGGGTGACGTGACGGGGCGGGTGATCGTGCTGTTCGGCAGCCTGAACGTGACCGGACAGGTGGGGAAGGGCGCGACCGTGATCGGGGGGAACGCGGTGGTCGATTCGCAGGCGCGGATTGGCGGCGATACGACGGTGCTGGGCGGCAACGCGGTATATGAGAGCGATGAGTCGTTTGGGGGTAGTGCGTATGTGCTGGGCGGACATCTGTCGCATGTGCCGCTGGCGCACGGGCAGGTGAGCGCGCACCCACGGCTGTCGTTGAGTCCGCTGTTTTCGGTTTTGCTGGGAGTGTTGGTGTTGTTGCTTCTCTCGGCTTTGTTCGTGCCGCAGGTGCGGCGGCGTATTGCGGTCAGTCAGAGTTCCTGAACGGGTTCGCTTCAGACGAAGAAGAGGATGCAGCCCTGAAGGTGCATCCTCTTTCTGTTTCGTGTGGCTTTCGCAGAGGTTAGAAGGGGTTCAGCTTGTTCAAGCCCTTCTTCTTCTTGTGCTTGCTGTCGGACTCGTCGCCCTTGTCGAAGTCAGGCTTCTTGTTCTTTCCGTTGGCGTTGCCGGTCTGTGCGGCGGGCTGGGTTCCGGGCTTGATGTCGTTCACTGCATCGGGCGCAGCCGCAGCCTTTTCAACCGCGGGGAGAGGCGTGGAGTTGGTTGGTCCAACCGCCTTCAGGCCGCCATCGGCTGGAACGGTAGTTCCGGAGGCGCCGGAGTTGAGAATCTCGACTCCGTTGATAACGTTGCCGGAGGAGGCGGGCGGAGTTGGTGTGGCGCCGGAGATGCTGGTGGTCGAGGATGCTCCGCTGGCGGCACCGGCGTCGGCGGCAGGAACGTCCGAGAGAGTCAGAGGCGCGGCGGGGGCTGCAGGACCGGCTGGTGCTGTGGCGGGTGCAGCATCAGTTGTCGTCGCGGGCTTCGCGGTGAGAGCACCCCCCGTGGCCGGCGCGTTGGGGTTTAGCGATTCGTTGAAGTCCGTCTTGATCTGGTTTACGACGTGAGGCGCGATGGTGGGGGTTGGGTCGGCGAGGGTCGGCTCTCCATCACGCGCGGCCATGACGACGTCCGGCTGGTGGAGGACGAGCAGGCGGGCACGATCCTGCAAGCGATACTGGCGGCGGCTGTTTTCAAGTGCGACGCTGGCGGCAACTTGCTCGGGCGTGGGTTGCGGAATTTTGACGTTCATGGCGTCGAGGCGGTCGCGGGCGTCTTCGACGTGGGGCGAGGCCGAGTGCTCGAGCACAACCCTGCTGTAAGCAGAGATGGCCTGGTCGTCGTAGATCTTTTCGAGGCGCGCCTTGCCTGCTTCGGGCAGCTTCATGGAGCGGACGAAGCGGGCCTCTGCTTCATAGGCGTCGCCGAGGCCGACCAGAACATCGTCCATGTGGCTGTACTGCGGATAGGTGTCGACGACGGTCTGGTATCGGGCGATGGTCGCGGGGTAGTTGTTGTGCGTGCCGTAGAAGGCTGCGATGTTGGCCTCGCGAGTGGCCATGACCTCCTGCACCTCGCGCAGTCTCTGCTTGGCCTGGGGCACCAGGGTCGACTCGGGGAACTGCTGCAGCATGAGGCGGTACTCTTCTTCGGCGTGAGTAGCCTTGGCGTAGTCGCGGTCGGGCTTGTCCATCTGGCGGAAGTAGATGTCGCCTACGCGCATCTGGGCTTCGGCGGCCTCGGGGGCGTTGGGGAAGAAGGTGATGAAGTCCTTGTACTCCTGCTCAGCTTGGGTGAGAGCTGCGGTGCCGCCTTCCTTGTACCAGCTGTCGCCGATGGCAAGCTTGGCCTTCATCTGATACTGGGAGTCAGGATAGGTGTTGAGCAGGGTCTGCAGATCGAGGCGGGCGACGTCGAAGTGGCCGCGCTTGGTGGCGTCCACGGCCTTATCGTAGAGCACTTTGTCGGGAAGCTTGGCGTCGGGCTTTTCGGCCGGCTTCATGGCCTTCTCTTTGCGGAACTCTTTTTTTGTGTCCTTGGACTGGACGACTTTACCCTTCTTGTCTGGGGGAGTTGCGGAGAGGGTGACGCTCTCATGCTGCTGACCGTTGGCGTCGGTGGTCGTCTGGGACGAGCCGGTTACCTGCGCCTGGGCTGCGAGCGAACCGAAGATCAGGCTGGCGATTGCGACTCCGGCCAGCGTGCCGGCCTTAAGAGTTGGAAAGAAAGAACGCTTTGTCATCCGGTATAGACCCCATCCGCCTCGCGCGACTGGGCGCTCAGGCTGTGTTCTATTCTAATCGTTCCTACACGACTTGTGCCGGGGCTGCGGCCCGGGCGATTTTGAGAAATTCCACGGCGTTCTGCACGGTCTTGCCGGGGCTGAAGATGGCTGAGCCGGCGACGAGCATGTCGGCTCCTGCTTCGACGACCTGGGCGACGGTATCGTGAGCGACGCCGCCGTCTACTTCGATACGAAAGTTGAGGCCCATCTCCTCGCGCAGCTCTGCGAGGTGGGCGATCTTGTCGAGCGCGAGCGGCAGGAACTTCTGTCCGCCGAAGCCGGGGTTCACGCTCATTACCAGCACATGGTGCAGCATCGGAAGGACTTCGACCAGTGTGTCGACTGGAGTTGCGGGGTTAATGACGACGGCCGGCAACATGCCGTGATGGATGATCTGCTGGAGGGTGCGGTGGAGATGGCGGCAGACCTCCTGGTGGACGCTCATCATATCCGCTCCTGCTTCGGCGAAGTCGGCGATGAAGTTGTCGGGATCTTCGACCATCATGTGGCAGTCGAGGGGGAGCCTGGTGATGGGGCGGAGCGCTTTGACGACAGGCGGGCCGAAGGTGATGTTGGGGACGAAGTGGCCGTCCATGACGTCGACATGGAGGATGGTGGCTCCGCCCTGCTCCACGAGGGCGACTTCATCGGCGAGGTGGGCGAAGTCTGCGGCGAGGATGGATGCTGCCAGTTCAATCACGTGAATAAACTCCTGCGGAAGAGTTTATCAGCGCAAGATGACGTATTTTTCGTTGGCGATTGGCATGCGGAGGTTTATTGTGACTCCCGCCGAATCATTTTGCGTACTGGAGGTTCCTATGTTGAGGATGGCTCGTTGGCTGTGCTCTTTCGTTCTTCTCCTGACCGTCGCTCTTTCCCCTGAGACAGACTTGCGTGCTTGGGCGTGTACGCGGGCTGTCTACCTGGGACCGGACGGCGAGGTGATTACCTCTCGCTCAATGGATTGGCAGGTAGATATAGGCACGGATCTTTATATCCTCCCCCATGGGATGGAGCGGAACGGGGAGGTGGGAGCGGAGTCGCTGAAGTGGAGGTCGAAGTACGGAAGCGTGGTGGCTACGGGATATGACGTCTCGACGACCGATGGGATGAATGAGAAGGGGATGGTGACGAATCTGCTGTGGCTGGTGGAGTCGGAGTATCCGAAGCCGGTTGCAGGGAAGCCAGGGATGGCGATCTCTTTGTGGGCGCAGTGGGTGCTGGATAACTTCTCTACGGTGGCAGAGGCGGTGGACGCTCTGGAGCAGGAGCCGTTTACGCTGGTCACTGCGAATGTGCCGGGAGAGAGGAGGCTCGCAACCGTGCACCTATCGATGTCGGACGCGACAGGCGATAGCGCGATTGTGGAGTACATCGATGGGAAGCAGACGATTCACCATGACCGCAAGTATCAGGTGATGACGAACTCACCCGCATTCGAACAGCAGTTGGCGCTGGATACCTACTGGAAGGGTATTGGTGGAACGGTGATGCTACCGGGGACTAATCGTGCGGCGGACAGGTTTGCGCGAGCTTCTTTCTACATCAATGCAATTCCACAGGGAGAGAGTGCGGATATTACGGTTGCCAGCGTCTTCAGCGTGATCCGCAATGTCTCGGTGCCTTATGGTCTTACGACACCGGATCAACCGAATATCTCGTCGACGCGATGGAGAACGGTGGCCGATCAGAAGAGGATGATTTACTTCTTCGAGTCCGCGGTGACACCAAATACCTTCTGGGTGAACTTCAAGGATATCGATTTCTCCGCTGAGACCGGGAAGGTGAAGAAGCTCGACCTGGGAAAGAACCAGAGCCATGTCTATGCGGGGAATGCTGTGAAGGATTTTGTGGTCAGCAAGCCGTTCAAGTTTCTTGGACTCCCATGAGGTAGCGTCCTTTCTGCTCGGGACCAGTGAATAAATTTTATAGAGTTTCGTTCCATAACCTGAGTTCGGCGTCTTGCGGGGCTTGTTCTACGCGGCTTTCGGCGCTGGCCTTCTCTCCAAAGATCATGGTTGAGCGGCTTTGTTCGTCATAGAGCGGCCATGCGGGAAGCCCAGGCGCTGCTGGAGCTTCGCCGCGGATAAAGGCGGCCCAGGCAGCGTGCATCTGCTTGCCGAGGGCGGCTTCGGCTGCGGCATCCGCAACGTGCTCGTGAGGATGATTCCAGACCATGCCGACGTCGAGTGAGTGATAGGCGTTGTCTTTGAGTCGGCCGCTGGTCTCCTGGAACTCCAGCTCGTAGACATACGCGCTGCCGCCGCCTTTGAGATGCGCCTCTGCGACACGGAGGGAGGGGATCCAATACTCTTCTGCTGTGACGGCACGAATGCGGCGCTGCTCGACGCTGAGTTGTGGATAGATCTGCTTGTACTTTTGATAGACGGCATCGAACTTCGTGACACTCATGTTGCCGAGTTGAATCGCCGTCGCATCTTTGGCCGGATGCGGCCCGAGGAAGATGGCGCTCTCTTCGCGGTTGGTCCCGATCAGCAGTCTCTTGCCTCGGGTTGAGCCGTCGGCGATCGTCTCTACGGGAAGACGTGGGATGAGGGTTCCGTCGAGTTCGGCACGCAGTGGGAAGTGATGCGGCCAGGTCTCCATGAACTCTTGCTGGGCCTGGATGAGGGCTGCTCCTGCGGCTGTCTTCAGGCTTGCGAGGTCGCTGCCTGACTGCTTCTGCCAGATGTCGCCGAAGCCCTTTGCGACGGCTGCGCTTGCGGCATGATCCCAGATACGTTCGGCTCCGCCGCTCTCGGAGATCATCTGGTGGAAGAGCGACTGAGCCGTGGGAATGCCCATCAGGGTGCCGATCAGCTTGGCGCCGGCAGATTCCCCACCGATGGTTACGCGGGCGGGATCGCCGCCGAAGGCACTGATGTTTTTCTGTATCCACGACAACGCAGTCATCAGATCACGCAGCGCATTGTTCGCGGAGCCTGCGTATTGCTCACCGAGGAGAGGTTCGTAGTCCAGGAAGCCGAAGACGCCAAGACGATACTCGACCGAGATGCTGATGATGCCTTCACGGGCAAAGTCGGTACCGTCGTACATGGACTCGAAGGCGTGGCCGTCGGTGAAGCCTCCTCCGTGGATCCAGACGAAGACGGGGAATGGGCCGCTGCCTTCGGGAGCCCAGAGGTTCAGGAAGAGGCAGTCTTCGCTGTGCGGTACGTCGAGCTGTTTATGCTGCATGGGCGCGGCGGGGAACTGCGTTGCCTCCCGCTCGCCCTTCCACGGGGTCACTTTTTGTGGGGGGAGAAAACGCAGCGGCCCGACGGGCGGCTCGGCAAAGGGAACGCCACGGAAGACGCGGACTCCCGCGCTGCTCTCGCCGCGCAAGGCTCCGCTGGGCGTGCGGACGATGGTCGGCGCTGCGGTAGTCGATGCGAAAAGATTGCGGGTTCGGAAGGCACATGCGGCCAGGGAGCCGTTTGCCACGAAGCTTCGGCGAGTGAGTATAGGCATCGTCGATCAGTTTAGCTGCACGGCGTCGTGACAACCTTGCAATGAGCGCTCAGGCGACTGTGATTCCATGATCTTCTGCAGAGGCGAACGTCGACAACAGGTTGGTCATCTTCAACAGATTCCGCAACTGCTTGCCGAGGTGCAGGAGCTGGAACTCGCACCCTGCGCCCTTCGCGTGTGCATACAGCCGGACGATCGTTCCCAGGCCCATGCTGTCCACATAGGTCAGGTCTCCGAGATCGAGCACCAGCACTTTGCTGCTGGCGGCAACCTCCTTCAACTCCTGGTAAAAAACGTCCGTGAGACCGGCCACTAGACGGCCGTGGCACGTCACAACGGCAGTTTCACCTTCACGTTTAATCTCATAGGTTAATGGCTTGACGGGGACTGCGGGGGCTACATCTTCAGGCATCGGGCAGCTCCATGGGGCAGGAATGAATACATTGAGACAATAACCCTACCGGAGCATTTTTGCACACTGGTCACGTCTTATGCCCAGGCGAGCTTGTCATGCGGCTCATGCGGCGCTGAGAAGATCGCTCTCCCAGCTGACCTTAGCGATTCTTCGGCAAAACAGGAACGACCCTTTCGACGTCTGGCCGGCCTTCGTGGAGGATCTTTGTCTTGATTCCTTTTGCGGCTTCCTTTGCGGCGTCGCGCTGGGTTTCGGCCATGGGTTTGGGATCGCCGAGGACCATGCGGGCCGCGCCGCGCAGGATCTTGCGGATGGGCCACGCGCCCTTGTCGCCCCCGTCTTCGTTGGGGAAGAAGATCTCGCCGTTGCGTTGCTTTTCGGGGCGATAGTACCAGCGGCGCAGCAGGGAGAGATGGTCGCTGAGGAGCGCGAGATCGCTGGACGGCTCAGCTCGGGCTTCGAGGAGAGAGAGGACGTGTGTGGCACGGGCTTCGGGAGAGTCGGAGGTGCCGGGGGTGTCGGTTGCCGCGCCTTCGAGCGGGATGGCGTGCAGCATCAGCGGCTGCGCGAAGAGGGAGCTGCCGACGCTGGTCTGCTCGCGTACGGCACGCACGCCAAGGGTGGAGAGGCGCTCGGGGCCGATGATGCAGCCTCCGTTGAGCAGGAACAGGGCGGCTTGTTCCGCGTGCTCCTTCTCCTGCGCGGCTGTCTGGACGATGATGGCCTTCAGCTTCGGGATGGGGCGCACGATCCAGTCGGCGAGGGCCTGCGCGGCTTTTACTTTCTGCCATTGCGCGTGGAGGGCGGCGGCCTTTTCGAACTGCATCGCGGAGGAGGCCACTTCGCGCTCGAGGCCGATGGCGATGATCATGCTCTCGCCGCGGGTGTCGAAGAATTTTTTTACGGCCTCGGCTTCGGTGGCGTACTCTTCGGGCGTGCAGGCTTGTTTGCAGGGTTCGATGCACTTGTTCATCTCACCGTAGACGCAGCCGGGGTGGTCGGGATAGGGTGCGAGGTCTTCGTAGCAGCGGCGGAGTTTGAAGAGGTCGAGGACGGCGTCGCAGTAGCGCTCGGCGGCGAGGCGCGAGGGGAAGGGGCCGTACATCTGGGCGAGGCCGCGCTTGGAGAGCTTGTTGGTGGAGTAGACGCGGGGGAAGGCGTTCTCCATGGTCATGCGAAGGAAGTAAGGAGTGTGGAGCTTGAGGCGGCGGCGTGCCTCAGTATATCCGAAGTGTGCTGCTGTTGCTTGATAGAGGACGAGGGAGGACTCGAAGGCGGAGCCGGTGACGCAGTACTCGATGCGCGCTACTTTTTCGCGGAGGTTGAGGCGCTTGGATTGCGACTCGGGTGGATCGAGCAGACGCCGCATGCGACGGCGGAGGTCGGCGGTCTGGGTGAGGTAGGGTGCGTCTTCTTTGCGGGCGCCGAAGAGCGCGAAGACCCCGGGGAGGGCGGGGATGGTGCGGAGGATCTCGTCTGCTTGGCCCGGGGTGAAGTCTAGAACGTGATCGAAATGGAAGCTGGTTGCCACAACGTGAATTGTAGTCTTGCTTTATCTGAAGATGCGCTACAACTTACGCGCCGGCGATGGTCATGCCTTCGATGCGCATGGTGGGGGCGGCGCTGGCTCCGCGGAAGATGAGGTCGTTGCCGATGGCGACGATGTTTTTGTACATGTCTTTCAGGTTGCCGGCGATGGTGATCTCTTCGACCGGGTAGGCGAGTTCGCCGTTCTCGATCCAGAGGCCGCTAGCGCCTTGCGAGTAATCGCCGGTGACGAGGTTGACGCCGAAGCCCATCGTCTCGGTGACGTAGAGGCCGGATTTGATGTCGCCGATGATCTGCTCGGGAGTTAGCGTGCCGGCTTCGAGAAAGAAGTTGCCTGCGCCGATGCCGGGGTTGCCGGCGAGTCCGCGGGAGGCGTTGCCGGTGGACTTCATGTTGAGCTTGCGCGCGGTGTAGGTGTTCGAGACGTAGTTCTTGAGGATGCCGCGTTCGACCAGCACGGTGCGGCGCGTGGGCAGGCCTTCGCCGTCGAAGGGGCGGGTGCCGAAGCCGCCGATGCCTGCTCCATCATCGAAACGGTGAATGATGGTGCCATCGTCGATGACGGTGATGTTTTCGCCGGCGACCTGCTCGCCTAGCATGCCGCTGAAGAAGGAGGCGTTGCGGTAGATGGCGTCGCCATTGGCCGCGTCGAAGATGTTGCCGATGATGGAACGTGCGATCTCGGGTGAGAAGACGACTGGAGCTTTTTGCGTCTTGACCTGGCGTGCGCCGAGCCGCTTGAGGGTGCGGCGTGCGGCTTCCTGGCCGATCTCTTCGGGGTTCTCGAGTTTCTTCACGGTGCGCGAGTTCGAGAACCAGTAGTTGCGTTGCATGTTGCCCTTCTCGTCGTGGGCGATGGGCGCGGCGGAGAACCCGCAGTAGCTGCGGCGGTACTCGCCGGTGAAGCCGCGGGAGTTCATCAGGATCTTGTGCGAGGTGGAGGTGTCGAAGTCACCACCACCGGAGTTCTGGATGCGAGTGTCGTAGGCCAGGGCTGCGGCCTCGGTGCGTCGGGCGATCTCGATGCGCTCGGCAGGCGGCATCTCGTTAACGTCATCGAAGAAGAGGTGCTGATCCTCTTCGATCTGGCCGAACTCGTGTGCTTCGGGCAGGCCGGCGAAGGGATCTTCGCTGGTGATCTTCGCGAGCGTGATGGCTCCCTCGACGAGGCGCGCGATGCTGTCATTCGAAAAATCTGAAGAGGAAGTGCTCGCTGTGCGCTGGGCTTTCCCTGAGGCGAGGAAGACGCGCAGACCGACTGCTCGCGAGCCTGACTCTTTCAGGGTTTCGACTTGTCCTAACCTCACCAACGCGGAGAACTCATCGCCTTCGTAGACGACAGCCTCAGCATCGGTGGCTCCTGCCTTGAGGGCATGGCTGAGGACATCGGAGGCAAGCTGGCGGAGGTTCGCGGTCGTCTGGGTTGGCATGGTCTCTTAAGGATAATTGGTTTGAGCTGACTTTTCTGACGGATGCAACAGGTGTATCTAGTGGGCGGAGAGTGGCTGATATGATGCTCGATGTTATTTCACACCGGCTGAATCAGGAGATGCGAGTGTCAGAGTTCGGAAGTGCATCTGGGAACGTCGCAGTCATCGCCAGGTTTTTGGAAGAGGTCATCAATCAAGGGCGGCTGGAGCAGGCCGACGAAATTGTTGCGGTTGACTTTGTCGAGTTTGATCCTCTTCCGGGTCAGCGGCAGGGACGAGAGGGTTTGAAAGAGGTCATCGGGATGCTGCGCGCTGCATTCCCGGACATTCACTGGGTTGCGGATGAGACAGTGGCTAGTGGAGATAAGGTTGTCACTCGCTTTACGTGGACAGGCACCCATCGAGGAACATTTCTCGGTGTTCCTGCAACGGGCAGGAGCGTCAACGTCAAAGGTGTCGTCATCGACCGCCTGGTCGGGGGCAAGATGACAGACAGTCGAATCCTGATGGATAACTTGATGATGATGCAGCAGCTTGGCGTCATTCCAAGGGCATAGCCAGGAACGATCGCCCCGGCTGGAGCTATCACTCAGCGAACAGGGGAAGCTGAGGGGCGTGCCTGACGGCCGTCGGTGGCTTTGAGGAAGTACATGCCGGCTGCGCAGTACTCGGAGTCGGTCTTCAGCTTGTGCTCGATGTGCGTAGCGGGGCCGTCTTCGGAGCGGCGTTTGAAGACCTTCACTGCGCCACCGCAGCTCATGCAGCGGAACTCCGTGTCGTTGTCTTCGAGTGCGACTGTGATCGGCTTGACCTTCCAGAACGACTCGTAACCACCTGCTGCTCTGACGCGGCGACGCTTCACTTCACACTCATAAAACTTTTCACGTTCGACTGCCATGGGGATACCTCGAGATTCGGTGCGGTTAGTTCGTACGTTTGGTCGTACTTTCAGGTGTCGTGCGCACAGAGCCCTGGGAAAAGTTGGTGCAACGAAGCAGTCGGCTACTCGACGGGGTGCTGCGAAGGTCTGGGCTCGCGGCCGTCGGTGGCTTTCTTGAAGAGCATTCCGTTGGCGCAGTACTCGGAGTCTGCCGGGGACTTATGCTCGACGTACGGTACAGTGCCGGTCTTGCCGTTGCGGCCGAGCAGCTTCACCTCGCCGAAGCAATCTTTGCAGCGAAACTCGGTGTCGTTGTCGACGAGCGCGTCGGCCACTGGCTTGACCTTCCAGAAAGGCTCGTAGCCTCCGCCGGTTTTTACGCGCCGGCGTTTTACTTCGCACTCGTAGATCTTTTCGCGTTCGACAGCCATTATTGTCCCGTTCCCCCGACCGTCATGCGGTCGAGCTTTACTGTGGGCATGCCTACGCCGACCGGCACACTTTGCCCCGCCTTGCCGCAGGTGCCGATGCCTTCGTCGAGTGCCAGATCGTTGCCGACCATCGACACATACTTCAATGCTTCAGGGCCGTTGCCGATCAGCGTTGCACCCTTCACGGGCCGAGTTACTTTGCCGTCCTCGATCAGGTACGCTTCGCTGGCCGAGAAGACGAACTTGCCGTTGGTAATGTCGACCTGTCCACCACCGAAGTTCACCGCGTAGAGTCCGCGCTTGACGCTCTTAATGATGTCCTCGGGCATGTCTTCCCCATTCAACATATAGGTGTTAGTCATGCGCGGCATGGGGATGTGGTGATAGCTCTCGCGGCGTCCGCTGCCGGTGTTGGGCATGCCCATCAGGCGGGAGTTGAGTTTGTCGGAGAGGAAGCCTTTGAGGATGCCGTTTTCGATCAGCGTGGTCTCCTGCGTCGGGTTTCCTTCATCATCCATGTTGATGGAGCCGCGGCGGCCGGGCATCAGTCCGTTGTCGACGACGGTGACCTTGGGGCTTGCCACCTGTTGGCCGATGAGTCCGGCGAAGGCAGAGGTCTTCTTGCGGTTGAAGTCGGCTTCGAGACCGTGACCTACGGCTTCATGCAGTAGAACGCCGGGCCAGCCGGGGCCGAGGACTACGGGCATCTCGCCTGCTGGGGCGTCGACGGCTCCGAGCTGGAGGATCGCGGTTCGTGCGGCCTCGCGTGCGTGATGCTCTGGGGATTTGTCTGTTCCTCCGGGGCCGCCGGCGCTTTCGAAGAAATCCATGGTGACGCGACCGCCGCCGCCGCTGGTGCCCCGTGCTGTGTTTACTCCGTCCTTTGCAATGACGAAGACGTTGAGGCGGGCAAGCGGCTGGGTGTCCGAGGCGAAGGTGCCGTCGGAGGCGGCGACCAGGATGCGGCGAAGTTCATCGTTGAAGCCGGCGCGGACCTGCGTGATGCGGGAGTCGTAGGCGCGGGCGGCCTTGTCGGCGCGTTGGATCAGAGCTAGCTTTGCGGCGATCTCGGCATCGCTGGTGGCTCCGGCGACAGGGTAGAGCGAGGGGGTGTCGGTCTGGCGAAATCCGCTCATCAGCTCTTTGGCCGGGCCGCTGGCGATCAGGGCCGCGGTTCGGGCTGCGCGGAGCAGGCGCTCGCTTGAAAGATCGTCGGTATAGGCGTAGCCGGTGCGCTCGCCCGAGACGACGCGGATGCCGCAACCAACGCTGATCCCCTGACTCGCCGACTTGACCAGGGACTCGTCGATACCCAGAGAGGTGGACGTAACCGACTCAAAGTAAAGGTCCGCATACTCGCCTCCGGCTGAGAGGGCCTCGCCCAGACAGCGTTCCATCAGGCGTTCCGAGAGACCAAGTTTTTCGATGAAGTAGCGTTTGTGGTCAGGTGCGGGTATGGTCATCTAGATTGATTCTAGGCTTCCAAGGGAGCCGCGGCAAATAACGCCCTTTCGGAGGTGCGGCTGGAGTATGCTCGTCTATCTCCCTTTTTCGCGAAGGTCAGCTCGCTTTCGGGCTCGTTTCAGCGCCCATGCGACGGGTCGGCGGAGCTTGAAACACTAAGGTCCAACGGGAAATTTGGCAGATCCGGAGCGTAGCAGTTGCCGTCGGTAGCGTAGGTTTTGCCGCAGGCCGCGGTAATCTCCTTGCGTCGCGGCGACTGAGCGTACTGCCACACCGCTATGTCCGGGGTGCCGCTGGAGTCGAGCGGAGGGGGCTTCAGGCTGCATCCGTTGGCGGGCGGGCAGGCGTCCTGGTAGGCCCAGATCACGATGTGGTGCAGATGCTGTGCGGCCACCTGCTCGCGAATATTCTGCATGGTGGTGATGGTCTTGCCGGGGCCGTCGCCGACTGGCTGGCCGCTGCCATAGACTCCGGGCAGATAGCCCAGGTGGGCGACTGCCTCTGTCCATGCAAGAAGATAGGCAGACTGGTCTTCGGTGAGGCGGCCGCCTTCCTCCTGATCCAAAAAGATAATGGTGTTGGCGGCGAAGTTTTGACGGTGCGCTGCGACGACGGCGGCTGTGGCGTCCTTCGTTCCCAGCGAGGCAGGCGATGTTCCGGAGCGCTTCTCCTTCTTGATCTCCGCCTCCAGCCGACCGTTGAACAGGACGAGAAAGCCGAAGCCATTGCGCACCAATGTCTCGCGCTTGCCAATCCAGCCGTTCTGTCTTTCGCCCGGAGGATTGTTAAGCCAGTAACCCACGAAGGCGAAGTGTCGACGCAGCGCAGGCAGAGCCTCATCGCCGGGGTAGTCATTGCTGTCAAAGCCGATATAGGGGCCTATGGTGAGAACCGAACCGACGGGCTGCTGCGCATAACTATTGATAACGCAAACAAGAAGGAGGAGTGGGTGAAACGCTGAGAGTCGCATAAGGGGAAGCTTTGAGATGCGCAACTGAATCTTCATGGTAGGTTACACAATTTCGTGTGCTAAGTTGCTGGTAGAGGTATGGAGGCGAGGCCATGGCGCTTACAGATATCGACCCGAGGTACCCTATAGGCGACTTTGAAGCGCCCGCATCCATCTCTGCGGACGAGCGTACCGGGGCGATTGCAACCCTCGCAGAGCTGCCGGAACAGCTGCGTAATGCAGTGGACGGATTGAGCTCGGGACAGTTGAGCACGCCCTATCGCGAAGGGGGCTGGACGCTGCGCCAAGTGGTGCATCACGTCGCAGACAGTCATATGAACGCCCTCGTCCGGGTGAAGCTTGCGCTGACCGAGGACTGGCCGGCGGTCAAGTCCTACGATGAAGCCGCCTGGGCGAAGCTGCATGACATGGCTGCGCCGGTGGAGTGGTCCCTGGAGTTGGTGGAAGCACTTCATGCGCGATGGGTGATGCTCCTTCAGTCACTCAACGAACAGCAGTGGCAGCGTGGATACAACCATCCCCAGGATGGCCGGGTCACGGTAGAGCTGTCGGCGCTGACTTACGCCTGGCACTCGCGCCATCATGTGGCACACATCACGCATCTGCGCGCGACTGAAGGATGGTAGCGGAAGTCCGCGTATGACCACCATTCAGATCGCTACGATGCCAAGCGAGATTGACCTCTGCTTCCCGGTGATGCGCCAGCTTCGGCCCATGTTAGCTGCTGAGGAGTTCGTTGGCCGCATTCAAACCCAACAGGCCGAGGGGTATCAGCTCGCCTATCTTGAGTCGGACGGCGCGATCGTGTCGGTCGCCGGCTTCCGCATGCAGAATCTGCTGTGGAGCGGCAAGACGCTCTATGTGGATGATCTGGTGACGGACGAGGCGGCGCGGTCGAAGGGGCATGGCGAGTCGATGCTGACGTGGCTGATTGCGCTGGCCAAAGAGGCGGGATGCACCACCTTCATGCTCGACTCAGGAACGCACCGGCACGAGGCGCACGCGTTCTACTTCCGCCATGGGCTACGCATCTCCGACTTTCACTTCAAGCTTTCGTTGTAGATCGCGAAAACTTTTCAAGCTCGCAGATGTGCTAACGTTCGGCTATGCCGCCAAGAGCCTCCTCCGCGGAGCCCGTACAGACGGTGGAACAGATATCCGCCGCCCTCGAAAGTTTTCTTGCTGAGTCTCCTCGCGCCGTGGTGCTGGAGGATGGCAGGGCTCTCTTCGATATGCGTGAGGCGAAGTACAAGCTCGCGACCGAGCATGGCCGTTGCACGCTGCATCTGTGGGGAGAGGACCGCAATCTCGTCCGGCGAGTCAGCGGTACGGTACTGCGCAATGGTGTGCTGCGGCTGAGCACGCACCGCTTCGGACAGACCAAACTACAGACTCTCGAACTTGTAACCGATCGTGATCGCCGCACGCCGTCTACGCGTGAGGCGACGCGAGTGCGTTATCTGAAGGTGTTGGAGCGCGTTTTGCTGCGCAGTTTCCCTGAGTTCAAGGTGGATGGGCTTCGCACGGCGATGGATCTGGAAAAGAGCTTTGGGCCTGCGTATGCGCGGGGATCGCTTCTGCAGGGGCAGAAGGTGTGGGCCGTGATCGCCGTCAATGAAGAGGAGACGCAGGCAACCGTCGATGGCATCCTGACCCTGGGGATCCTGTGGCTGCAACACTGCCGCGAGTCCGGCGATGGGCGAAGGCTGTATCAGGGGTTGAAGCTGATCGTGCCGCGTGGAATGGCGATGCTAACACTCTCGCGGATGGCTTGGCTCAACCCGGCGGTCGCGCAGTGGGAGCTGTGGGAGTTGGATCAAAGCTCCGAAGAGCTGGAGCAGCGCGACGCCGCCGACCACGGCAACCTAACTACACGCCTGATGCATGCGCCCAACGAGCAGGCCGCACACGAACGATTCGCCGACTCGAAGCAGCGCGTGATGGCGCTGGTGCCGGAGACGATGCGCGAGGTGGTGGAGCAGCGTCTTCGCAGTGGCACGGAGCTTGCGTTTCTGCTGCATGGTCTGGAGTTTGCACGGGTGCGAATGGGCTACGCAGGGAACTCGTTCAACAGTGCGCAGGAGATCACGTTCGGCGCCGGCGCCAATGAGACTCCGCTGACCGAAGAGAACCAGAGCGAGTTGCAGGAGTTGGTGGAGCGCTTGTTTGCACGGCGCATTGCCGGCGGCGACAAGCGCGATCCGCTCTATCGCATGCAGCCCGAACGCTGGCTCGAGAGCGTGCTGCGGCGCGATGTGGAGCCGCTCGATACGCGCCTCGATCCGAAGCATGTCTACACGCAGGTGCCTGCGTTCGCCGCAGCGGATCGCGGAATGCTCGACCTGCTCGGTGTCACCGATGACGGACGGCTGGCGGTCATCGAGTTGAAGGCCGACGAAGATCTTCATCTTGCTCTGCAGGGGCTTGATTATTGGGTGCGGGTGCGGTGGCATCATCTGCAGAACCCCGACAACGCCACGGGCCTTGGAGAGTTTCAGCGACATGGATACTTCGGTGGGTTGCGGCTGTCGACCGAGCCTCCGCGCCTGTATCTTGTGGCTCCCGCGCTGCGAGTTCATCCGGCGACGGAGGTCGTTCTGCGCTATCTTTCGCCGCGGGTCGAATGGACACTCGTAGCGCTGGATGAGCGTTGGCGTGCAAAGGTGAAGGCTGTATGGCGCAAACGAAATACCGACACCGGATCACATTCGACGCACGTGCTGCAGGGCAGAGTCTGACTCTCTGGCGACTGTTACGCGATGAAATGTCTGACGGATGGTCGTCGATCAGTCGCAGTAGGCAGCGGCTGAGGCGAGCATCGTCTCGTCGACTTCTGCGACGGCGTCTTCCTTCTCGGTGGCCGTCACGCGAGTGGCGAAGAAACTCTCAATCGCGCTGAGAACTGCGTCGCCGTTCTTCGATTCAAAGATCTGTTTGCGCAGTGCGCCTCCGCCGGGAACGCCGTGCGTGAACCAGCTGGCGAACTGCTTCATCTTCCCGACGCAGTCGCGGTGGCGCTGCTCGCGTGCGACCTGGCCTGCCGCAGTAATGGCCTCCGCGCGCGCTGCTTCGGCTCGCTCCTCGATGGCGATCTCGTCGACCAGCATCTGGAAGTAGGTGCGGATCATGCGATAGCGATCCTGGTCTGTGGGGTGATCGTAAGTGCCCACGCCGGTGGCCTCTTTCGACGCGGTGTACTGCGCGATCTGGCGGAAGATCCACGGATTCGACGGTGCAGTGCGGCCGATCATCACGGCGTCGCAGCCGGTCATGTCGACCATCGCGGCTGCGTCCTCAGGGGTGCGGATGTCGCCGTTTCCGATGACCGGAATCTTCACGGCGTCCTTGACGGCAGCGATGTACTCCCACCTCGCCTGGCCGGTGTAGCCGTCTTCGCGGGTGCGGGCGTGCAGGGCCACTGCGTTCAGGCCGCAGTCCTCAGCCATCTTCGCCAGCTCGACGCAGACGATGTGCTTATCGTTCCAGCCCATGCGGAACTTCACGGTGAAGGGAATGGAGACGGCGGCGCGGACGGTCTTGAAGATCGTCTCAATCAGCGGCAGATCGCGCAGCAGACCGGAGCCGCCGTTGCAGGCGACCACGCGCTTGGCCGGGCAGCCGAGGTTCAGGTCAACAAGATCGAAGCCGGCGTCCTCGACGATGCGTGCCGAGTCGGCGAGTGTCACGGGATTCGAACCAAAGAGCTGAGCGGAGATCGGGTGCTCGTCGTCGTAATAAGTCAGGTAGCGTTTGCGCTTGGTCTCGCGCATGCGGGAGAGGCCGTCGGCGGAGGTGAACTCCGTCATGATGAGGCCGCAGCCTGACTGCTGGTTCGAAGTCATGCTGTCGACGTTGGCCGAGGAGCCAGTAGATCCGTCGGCGGGAGTCGCAAACTGGCTGGCGTTTTTGATGAAACGGCGAAAGACCGTGTCGGTCACCCCGGCCATGGGAGCGAGAACCGTCGCAGGCGCAATCTTGACGTTGCCGATGGTGAAGCTCGCAGGGACGCGGGAGTGCTCGGGCATCGCGTGTTCGGCTGGGTCGTCCCAGCGCTTCTGCTCGAGGGTGTATCGCTTCTTCATGGCAACAGTGCTCGTGGTCCTTGTTCGTGACTAGTGTAGACAATCCAGACAAAACAAAGGCCCCCGCGTGGTGCGGAGGCCCCTGGGTGAATGTAGGCGTCCGCTTACTTCGCGGTGGTCTCGGCCTTGCCGGCGTCCGACTTGGCGAACTTGCGGCGGAAGCGCTCGACGCGACCTGCTGTGTCGATCAGCTTCTGCTTGCCGGTGAAGAACGGGTGGCAGGCGGAGCAGATTTCGACGACGATGTCGCCCTTGTGCGTGGAGCGGGTCTCAAACGTGTTCCCGCAGGCGCACTTGACGTGGATGTTGTCGTACTTCGGGTGAATACCTTCTTTTGGCATGATCAGAATCCTTTTTCTCAATCTTGGGGTATGCCTGCCGGCTCGCGGATCGCTTGCAACGGAAGAGTTCACGTCACATCGAAGGGCCTGTCGCGCCGCCGCTTGCGCCTTTTTCGGAGCGCTCAAGCAGTTTCCTCAGTTTAACTCAGATTCGCACAGGGGGCAATTGGATTCAGATGCTGCCATACTGAAGGGACGGCTATGAGCGAAGTTTGCACGATATGCGGTGGGGCGGGAATGCTGGTCCTGCAGGAGGATGGCAGGCAGTTCGTCAAAGACTGCGTCTGCCGGTTACAGCGGCGCGCTGAACGGATGCTGGGTCGCGCCCACATCCCCAAGCGCTATGAACACTGCTCGCTCGAGAGTTACGAGACGAACTTTCCCTCTTCGAATCGGTCGCTCAGCCTGGCCCATCTTCGCGCACGGAAGTTTGTCGACGGCTACCCTCTGGAGACTGTTGGAACCGGGCTGTTGCTCACCGGGTCAATTGGCGTAGGCAAGACGCATCTGGCAGTGGGGATACTGCAGGCGCTGGTAGCCGAACGTGGCGCGACCGGCCTCTTCTTCGACTACCGCGACCTGTTGAAGCAGGTGCAGAACAGCTACAACAACAAGGTCTCTGCGACAGAACTTGAGGTGCTGGCGCCCGTCTTTGACGCTGAGGTGCTGGTGCTGGACGAACTCGGCGCCTCCAAACCCACAGACTGGGTTTGGGACACGGTCGCACACATTCTGAACACTCGCTACAACGACCGCCGCACCACGATCATCACCACGAACTACGCCAACGCAGGTCCTCTGAGCACAGAGAGCGGGCCACGCGGCGTAATGCGCGAGGAGACCCTTGGCGACAGGATCGGCGAACGAATGCGCTCGCGCCTGCAGGAGATGTGCGTTGTCGTGGAGATGCAGGGCGAGGACTTCCGTCAGAAGGTCAAGCGCGCCAGCTTCGCTTAGTGTTGTTGTTTCAAGTAAGAGCGGCGCAGCTTCAGGACACAGGGAAAGGCCCGTACCACGCAGGCCCGGCGAGGGTTAGAGCAGCGTAAATAGCAGAAACAAGCCAGCCGTCAGTGCAGCGAACTGATACATGCGGTCGGCCGCAATTGGAACCACAACACCCTCGGCTGTCTGCAGGCCCTTGTTCAAATCCAGCGGTGAGAAGGGAAGCTGCTGCGTAAGATCGATCTGCTCGTTCATGCCTGGCCTCTCCTCAAGTCGCGTCTCAGATGCCGCTGGGTAAAGTCTCGTGCAAGTGCATTACTCGACACCCTATAGATGTTCCTTAACGCGAGAATGCATCAGGAAGTTCTGGTCTTGACGTGAAAATTTGTCAAAGTTTTGTGACCGACTCTTGGATGATTCTCTTTTTGAGAACCACTGGGGGCAGTGAAGCCAGGAGCCCACGCTGCTGGCCGCCTCCAGCGGTATAAAATCTCCGCTTATGAGCGAACAGCGTCGTCCTCTCGATCCCCCGGTTGATCCATCTGTCTCCCAAAGTACCCCGATCCCACCACGCAGCGAGACCAGCAGCGGCCAGCCTGCGATGTTCGCCAGCAAGCCGCCCGAGGGCGGCGGAGTGCCGGTCGCAGCCTGGGGGGTAGCTGGGTTGGTCGTGCTGGTGGTGCTCCTCGGCCTGGTCTTTGCCACGCGGCACAAGTCCCAGGCGTCCCCCAATACGATCCAGCCGTTAGCCGCCTATGCCGCTGAGCTTCCCCTTTCGCAGCTTGCCATGAGCGAGTCGACCAGCCTCTCAGGAGGAAAATCGACCTTTATTGACGGCCATATCCAAAACGCAGGGGGGCAGACCGTCTCAGGCATCAGCGTACAGGTCATCTTCCGCAACGACGAGGCCATGCCCCCGCAGGTAGAGACACTGCCGCTATCTGTAGTTCGGATGCGTGAACCCTATATCGATACCCAGCCCATAAGCGCGGCTCCCCTGAAGCCGGGCGAGGAACGGGACTTTCGCCTTATCTTCGAGACGATTCCAGCCAACTGGAACACGCAAATGCCCGAGATTCACATTATTAGTGTGGACACAAAATAGCTGCCCACTGGGACATCGGGTAATAGTTACCCGCCTGGCCGGAAGATTTTGCGTGAGTCGGTTGTAATGTCCCAGCGGGCTGAGGCTGCCCCACTTCTCTAAGCCATTTATTTTCAACTGGCTGACACGTTAAGTAGTTTGGCACGCCACCTGCTCTAGCTATGTGCATGTTGACGTCTGCAACACAGGCGCAAAGTTAGAAAAAGGAGAGTAGACCAAATGATGAAATCCGGAAATACTTTCGGCCTCCCAGCTTTACTCTTATGCAGTGCGTTAGGTATCTCAGCCTTTGCCCAGTCGAGCACTCCAGCATCACAGACTCCGGACTCCGCAGCAGGCAGTTCCACCTCGGGCGCAATGAATCCCGATGACAAGTCCACCTACGCTACCGGCAAGCCCCTGGCCGATCAGTCGAAGGAAGGCTTCTGGGGTCATATGAACCCCTTTGCCCGCAAGAAGTGGGTAAACCGGCAGACTGCGCCGATCAAGGGTCAGGTCAATGAGCTTGACCAGCTTCAGTCCAAAAACGCCAACGACATCAAAGATGTAGACTCCCGCTCACAAGCTGGTATCAAGAACGCAATGGGCGCGGCTAATACCGCCGACCAGCACGCTCAAGATGCGGCAAATCGCGCCAACTCTGCCCAGACCCTCGCAGGCAGCGCAAGCAGCCGTACCGACGCTCTCGGCAACACGGTTGGAAATCTCGATCAATACCAGACCGTCTCTTCCACCTCGGTGAAGTTTGCCTCAGGTCGCACGGCTCTCGGACCGACAGGTAAGTCTGACCTCGACAACTTGGCCACCACCCTCGCCGGTGAGAAGGGCTACATCATCGAGGTGCAGGGATATAGCAAGGCTGGCGTCCAGACCTCACAGGCGATGGCCGACTCTGTCGTCCGCTATCTCGTCACCGAGCATCAGGTTCCAGTCTACCGGATCTACAAGACTGGCCTTGGCAAGAACACTGCCAAGCTCGCAGATGGCGAGCAGGCAGTCGTGAATGGTGTTCGCGTCACGCTGCTCCACAACAGTCTGGCGTCGATGAGTTCTGATTCGGCATCCAGCGCAACAGCAACGCCAAAGACCTCCAACGCGGGAGTAAGCTCGCCGCAAGAGGTGAATCAGTAGCCCTCCCCCAGGACGGTGCAGACAGCCGCACCGTCCGCAAGTTTGCCGAGATAGCGACCTAGAGCGCACTCGCAAAAACCTCTCCTAACCAGAGAGAACCAAGGCAGATTGGCCCCTCACTGAGGGGCCGCTTTTTTTAACGCGCTAATGTCCTGCCGGACGGGCTCCCTACGCGGGAAGCGGTCACTTCGTGACGCGTCTACCGGTCTTGACGACACGGCAGCATAGGTCCTCCCGCTGGTCGGAAGCAAAAAATGCCGACCAACGGAAGGCCCTCCGTCCTTAACCCACCCAGACAAGGTATACAAGTCACGAAGTGACCGCTTCCCGCGTAGGGAGCCCGTCCGGCAGGACACATGCTTCTAGCGAACGGCTGCGTGCACAGCCAGCAACTGCTCCAGCACAGCCTTCAAATGGTTCAGGTGAAGCGCATTGGCTCCATCCGACTTCGCCTCCGCTGGATTGTCATGTACCTCAAGAAAGACGCCGTCCACTCCGGCAGCGACCGCCGCACGAGCCAGCACAGGGATGAACTCCGGCTGTCCCCCGCTCACACCATTGCCCGCTGAGGGTGTCTGAACCGAGTGCGTGCCATCGAAGACCACCGGGGCAAACCCACGCATCACTGGCAGCGAGCGCATATCCACCACCAGGTTGTTGTATCCGAAGCTCGCGCCGCGCTCCGTCAGCGAGACGCGATCGTTTCCGCTCTCGCGAATCTTCTCCACGGCATGCCGCATGTCCCACGGAGCAACGAACTGACCCTTTTTCACGTTGATCGCACCGCCAGTCTTCTTCGTTGCCTCGGCTGCAGCGATCAGCAGATCTGTCTGTCGGCAGAGAAACGCGGGAATCTGCAGCACATCCACGGCTTCGGCAACGGCGTCGCAGTCAACCGCGGTATGAACATCGGTCAATACAGGAAGACCCGTGCTTTCGCCGACTGCGCGAAGAATGCGGCAGCCCTCCACCAGTCCGGGGCCGCGAAAGCTCTTGATCGAGGTGCGATTGGCCTTATCGTAGCTGGCCTTGAAGATGTAAGGAACGCTAAGGTCGGAGGTGACGCGCTGAATCGCATCGGCCATCCTGCGCGCATGGCTCTCGGACTCGATCACACACGGTCCAGCGATGAGAAAAAGCTTGCCCCGGCCTACCGGAACTTGATGAGGTGCACTGCCAATGTCGAAGGAATGAGTCACAACGTTTATTTGACCATAGCCCATGACCCCGCGTCTGAACCTGAGATCGTGTCGCTCAGTTTTTCAGTGACCGGCCCAGTCCGGAGAGCACCAGCGTCATGAACGAAAGTCCGCGGCGGCTGTCTTCACTCGTAGCCCGACTGGCAAGCTGCCACAGGCTCGGCGCCTCTCGCTCCGCCTGATGCTCCTTGGTCGCATGAGCCATCACCTTCGAGAGCTGATCCAGCACCTCCGGATCGAGTTCGGTAAGTATCTTCGCGGCGGTCAAAAGATTACGGATCGCCGCAATCCCTTCCGGCTGCGCCGCATACTTCGACAACGTGTTGAAGATCGTATCCTTCGCGCCGATCGCGCCATGCAGCAGGCTTAGCAGGCCCTTCCGGTGTGCCTCTTCGAGCACATCGTAGGCCAGCAGCAGCGCCTCGGCATGCTCCTCTGGAGCCTTCTCAAGCTTGCGGGCGAGATCCGCCTTGAAGTCGACAGTGATCGGTTTGAAAGCAATTGGCTTGGCCATAGCAGCTCCTGAAGTCGAAAAAGAGGTCGAAAAACTAAACAGTAGTGGAAGTAATCTGAACGAGCTTGTCGGCGGCAGCGGTTCCCGGCAGGTGGTAGTCCTTGCGCGCCCACTTGCGTTCAATCTCGAGACCGGGCTGAGGCGTTCGCGTGCCATAGCGGAAGTTTCGGCGCGGCAAAGGATTCTCCCCCTGCTCAGGCAGCACCGTCATGCTCACCGCCGTCTCCTTGAAGGCAGGCGTATGCGTCGCGCGATCAGTAAAGCTGCTGGTCAGTCTGTTCACCGGCTCCTCCACCGAGTTCAGCGTCATGTAGAGTTGCTTGCCCTTCACGCGCTCCGACACCAGCACCTGCACCCGAGCCTTGCCGTGCGGCGAGGTCACCTGCACAAATCGGCCTGTCGTCACGCCGCGCTCCGCCGCCAACTCCGGCGAAACTTCAATCCAGCTGTTCGGTGTAATCTCCCTGATCCCGGGGGTGCGGTAAGTCATGCTGCCCTGCTCGAAGTGCTCCAGCAATCGGCCATTGTTGAGGTGCAGATCGTAGACCGAGCTCGTCTCCTCCGAGGGCGGAATGTACTCGATCGGGAAAAATCGCGCCTTTTTGTCAGGGAAAGGAAAGCCCTCAGTAAACAAGAGCGGCGAGTCGGTTCCGTCTGCGTGTACCGGCCACTGCTGGCTGTCGAAGCCCTCCAGCCGCGTGTAACTCACGCCGGCAAACAGCGGAGTCAGACGCGCCACCTCATCCATAATCTCGGAGGGATGTTTGTAGTTCCAATTGCCGCCCATGCGGTTCGCGATCAGCTGAATAATCTCCCAATCGGCCTTCGACTCGCCCAGCGGCTCCATCGCCTTGTAGATGCGTTGAATGCGACGCTCCGTACTGGTGAAGGTCCCGTCCTTCTCGAGCGAGGTCGCTGCGGGCAGGATCAGGTCCGCAAAGCGGCAAGTCTCTGAGAAGTTAATGTCCTGGACGATCAGAAACTCGAGCTTCTCCAACGCGCTCCCGACAAAGTTCGCATTCGAGTCCGAAGTGATCGTGTCCTCGCCCTTGATATATAGCGATTTCAACGTCCCGGCCAGAATTGCCTCAATCATCTGGTGATTGTCTTTGCCCGTCGTTGTCGGCAGCGTAACGCCCCAGTCTGCTTCGAACTTCGCGCGAACCTCCGGGTCGTCCACATGCTGGTATCCGCTGAAGACATTCGGCATCGAGCCATAGTCGCTCGCTCCCTGCACATTATTGTGGCCGCGCAACGGATAAGCACCCGCCCCAGGCCGCATGTAGTTGCCAGTGACCAGCAGCAGATTCGAGATCGCCGTCGCGGTGTCCGACCCACCACAATGTTGCGTCACGCCCATCGCAAACAGGATGCACGTTCCATCCGCCGCCGCAATCTCATGCGCTACCGTGGTCAATGTTGCAGCGGGAACGCCGGTAATCTTCTCGGCATATTCCAATGTGAATGGCTCAAGCGACTTCTTGAACTCGTCAAAGTGGTTCACCCACTTGTTGACGAAGTCCATCTTCGCCAAGCCACTGTCGATGATGTACTTCGACACCGCGCACATCCACACTGCGTCCGTCGAAGGGTTCGGCCGGAAGAAGATGTCCGCGCGTTCGGCCATCTCGTGCTTGCGCAGGTCGGCGACGATCAGCCGTTGCCCACGATGCTTATGCGACCGCTTTACACGCGTGCAGAGCACCGGATGATTCTCCGCGGGATTCGCCCCAACGATCAACACCAACCCGGCTTTTTCGATATCCGCAATCGAACCCGAGTCGCCGCCATAACCCACAGTGCGCTGCAGCCCCATCGTCGCAGGGTTCTGGCAGTAGCGAGCGCAGTTGTCGATGTTGTTGGTCCCGATCACCGCGCGCGCCAGCTTCTGCATCACGAAGCTCTCTTCATTGGTGCACTTGGATGAGGCGATAAACGCCAGCGCATCCGCCCCGTGCTCGTTCTTGATCCGCTTGAACGTGTGCTCGATAATGTCGAGCGCCTCGCTCCACTCGATCTCGCGAAAGCTCTCTCCATCGCGCAGCAGCGGCTTCACCAGCCGATCGTCGGCGTTGATATGGCCCCACGCAAACTTGCCCTTCACACAGGTAGAGATTCCATTCGCCGGTCCATGCGTCGGCTCTATCTTCAGAATGTGACGTTCCTTCGTCCACACCTCAAAGCTGCATCCCACCGCGCAGTAGGTACACACAGTCTTGGTGCGTTTCGTGCGCTCGTTGCGCATCTCCGACTCCATCTCGGAGAGCGATAGGATCGGGCCATACCCAATCGGCGGCTCGACCCCCTTCACCACGTCGATCATGTTGTTCAGCGTCGCCGCCGGCAGGTCGGTCAGGTAACCCGCCTCGCCCAGCATCGACTTCTCCATCAACGCGTTGCAGGGACAGACTGTGACGCAGTGTCCGCACGAGACGCAGCTGGAACCTTCGATCTGCGTTCCGCCATCCCACAGTACACGAGGGTTGGCACTCTCCCAGTCGATTGAAAGCGTCTCATTCACCTGCACGTTCTGGCACGACTCCACGCAACGCCCGCACAGAATGCACTGGTCCGGGTCGTAGCGGTAGAACGGGTTCGACATATCTTTCTCATACGGCTTCCCTCTGTACTCGCGGTGCTGGTGCTTCACATCGAGAACCGCCGTCGTATTGTGGATCGTGCAGTTCTGATTGTTGTTGTCGCACACCGTGCAGTACAGCATGTGGTTCTCGAGGATGCGGTCGAAGGCCTCGCGCTGCGCAATATCGACCGTCTCGCCTGCGGTCTCCACCTTCATCCCTGCGACGACTCTGGTCGAGCACGCCCGAGCCAGCTCGCCATTCACCTTCATCAGGCAGGTATCGCAGCTCTCGATCGGCCCCATCTGCTTCATATAACAAACCTGCGGCACAGGCTTCTGCGCGTTCACCGCGGTACGCCGATTCAGAAGGTCGATCAACAGCTCCCCGGAGCGGCCAGGTACCTGCAGTCCATCAATGGTCAACTGTGTATTCGGAGTATGCTCGGCGGGGGTATTCAACAGCGATTTCGTAGTTGCCATAAGCCCTCTAAGATGCAAAGCAGAGTAGCAGGCGATGCTCGGTCTGACCACTCCCATCTCTCACCACATTACACCTAACGCACACTGACAAAATCGTGACAAAAAAGTGCACCCGTCGAGCCTCCGCGACGCATCCAAGGCTCTCAACCAAAGAAGCGGATCGCAGACTGTTGTTTAGTCAGGCAACATCACGAGGGCTCACCCCACCGCTCCCTCACCAACGCCAACCCCTCTTCGGTGGTCATCACGACGCCCTCAAGCTGAGCATCTTCCGCAGCCTCGAGCATCTCCTTGAACTGCGGGCTCGGGCGATATCCCGCAGCAATCAGATCCCGCCCAGTGACCAGCAGCTTCGGCCGCATCTCTTCGACCGGGGCCGCTTCATAGCGTTCCTTCGCGAAGTCGTACAGCCGCAAATCCCCATGCGCCGACATGCAATCCATCCAGTGCAGCCCAAGGTGTTCATCGAACTTCGGCAGCCGAAGAAACCGTTTCAGCGTCGATTCGCGCATCTGCAGAATATCTCCAAAGCGCATATGGTTCTTCACTAGCGCCACGATCTGTTCGGTCTCCTCATTCGAAAATCGCAGCCGCGCAAGAATCGTCTCGGCGATGCGAACTCCCACCTCAACATGCCCATCGAAGCGGATGCGGTCCCCCGGCTTCTTAGGATTAGGCGGACGAAACGTAGCAGGCTTGCCTATGTCGTGCAGAAGTGCGCCCCAGGCTAGCGTCGGCGACACGCCCGGCGTCAGTTTCTCCAGCAGCAGCATCGTGTGAACCCATACATCGCCCTCCGGATGAAACTGCGGCGGCTGCTGCACCCCGCGCATCTTCACCGCCTCCGGCAGAATATGCTGCAACAGTCCGAACTCGTACAGCATCTCGAACGCCCGCCGCGCATGTCCCTCCGTCAACATCAGCGTCAACTCATCGCGAATCCGCTCCAGGCTGACCTGCATGATCTCTCCTGACAGCTCCTTGATCGCCGCAGCCGTCGCAGAGTCGACTTCGAACTCCAGCCGAGCCGCAAACCGCACCGCCCGCAGCATCCGCAGCTTGTCTTCAGCAAACCGATCCTTCGCGACGCCAATCGTCCGCACCTGATGCTTCGTCAGGTCCTCACGTCCACCCACAAAATCGAGAATCGCCTCTTCGCCGGGCCCAACCAGCGGATCGAACAGCATTCCATTGATCGTGAAGTCGCGCCGCTGAACATCCTCACGCGGGTCCGTCGAAAAACGCACCGCATCCGGCCTTCGACCATCGCTGTAAGCCCCATCATGCCGAAATGTAGCGACCTCGGTAGCAATCTCACTGCCATCTTCATCCGGCGAGCAAACCAGCACCACGCCAAAGTGCGCCCCCACGGAATACGTCTTCGCAAACATCCCCATCACCACATCCGGCGTCGCGCTGGTCGCCACATCGAAGTCCTTCGCCTCAACGCCAAGCAGCAGGTCGCGCACGCATCCGCCAGCAAAGTAAGCCGTATATCCCGCATCGCGCAGAGACATCACGATCCCTCGCGCCGCCCTGTACCTCGCGTTATCGCCCCAATGCTCGCTCATGCTTCCCCTATGCTCGCCTTTGCTTCCCATATCATAGAGAGATGCGCGAAAGCCCCCACGGTGGCCAGACGAACGGCCAAACAACTGGCGAAAGGACAGTCCTCGGCACAGGCCTCGGCACTGGCCTCATCCTCGGCATCGAAAGCTCCTGCGACGAGACTGCGGCCGCCGTGGTCCGCGCCGGCAGCGAAGCCCTGTCCAACGTCGTCGCCTCGCAGATATCGCTCCACGCAAACTACGGCGGCGTCGTCCCCGAGCTTGCCTCCCGCGAACATCTCCGCAACATAGTTCCCGTTGTCCGCGAAGCCATAGCCCGCGCCAGCGTTGCGGCCGGCCATCCAATCACCTTCGCCGACCTGGACGCCGTAGCCGTCACCGCCGGCCCAGGCCTCGCCGGAGCGCTCCTCGTCGGCATCACTTACGCGAAGGCCCTGACCTTCGGCCTCGACAAGCCACTCATCTCCGTCAACCATCTCGAAGGCCACATCCACGCCGTCCTTATGGAGACGCGCCAGCGAAGCGAGATCCCCATGGAACTTCCCTTACTCGCGCTCGTCGTCTCCGGTGGCCACACGCACCTCTATCTCGCCACGCACGAGCAGGGAAGCGAAACGTGGACTTACCACAACGTAGGCCGCACCGTAGACGACGCCGCCGGCGAAGCCTACGACAAGGTTGCCAAGCTCCTCGGCCTCGGCTACCCGGGCGGCCCCTGGATCGACGCTCTCGCCCCACACGGCAATCCACGCGCCGTCCCCTTCAACTTCGGCGAGATCAAACATCGCGCCCCGCGCCCCGGAGTTACCAACAAAAAAGCCCCCGCCAGCAACGCAGGCCCGCACTTCGACTTCTCCTTTAGCGGCATCAAAACCGCAGTCCTTCGCTACGTCGAAACCCACAACATGCGCGACAGCATTGAAGTCCGCCGAACCACCCTCGCAGCCAATCCCACGCTAACGCCTAAGTCCGAAGCCATAGTAAACCTCTGCGACCAGCAGACCCTCGACCTCATCGCCTCCTTCCAGTACGCCGTCGTCGGCAACCTCCAACGCCAGGCGTTTTCAGCTGCTGAATCTTTGGGGGCGCGATCGATCGTCGTCTCCGGCGGAGTCGCCGCCAACAGCGAACTGCGCCGCCGCCTCCAGGCCGAAGCCGACCGCCGCAACCTCCCTATCGCCTTCCCGTCTCTGGCCCTCTCCACCGACAACGCCGCCATGATCGCCGCCGCCGCCTGGCCAAAGCTGGTCGCCCGAGACTTTGCCACCGAAGACCTCGGCGCAGCCCCTCAGCTCCGCCTCGGCCAGCAGTAACCCAACCCGGCACAATTTGCCCCGCGATATCAGCTAAAATCATCAGGGAATCTCAAGCGAGAGCAGTCTGCACCGCGCCACGAGCCGGCTGCGGCAGGATACTAGAGCAACGTGGCAACCATAGAACTCTTCAACACCCTCGGCGGAAAGATCGAAACCCTCGCCCCCGTCGACCAAAAAGCTCTGCGAATGTACTGCTGCGGCCCCACCGTCTACGACTACGGCCACATCGGCAACTTCCGCACCTTCCTCCACGTAGACGTCCTGCGCCGCGTCATTCGCCAGCAGGGTATCCCCGTCGAGCACGTCATGAACATCACCGACGTAGACGACAAGATCATCCGCAACGCCGCAGCCGCCGGCGTCCCCATCGCCCAGTACACCAAGAAGTTCGAGGATGCGTTCTTCGAGGACCTCGACGCCCTCGGCATCCAGCGCCCCGAGCACATCTCCCACGCCACCGCCTGCATTCCCGACATGGTGGGTCTCATCGAGCAGCTCGCCGCCAAAGACATCGCCTATCAGGCCGAAGACGGCAGCTGGTACTTCCGCATCGCCCGCTTCCCGGACTACGGCAAGCTCTCCAAAAAAGACTTTGACGGTATCGAAGACGGAGCCCGCGTCGACATCGACGAGTACGAGAAAGACGCAGCCCGCGACTTTGCCCTCTGGAAGGCAGTAAAACCCGCCATCAACGGAATCCAGGAACAATCCTGGGACACAGCCCTCGGCATCGGCCGCCCCGGCTGGCACATCGAATGCTCCGCCATGGCCACCAAGTTCCTCGGCGACAACATCGACCTCCACACCGGCGGCGAAGACCTCATGTTCCCGCACCACGAGAACGAGATTGCCCAGTCCGAATCCGCCTCCGGCAAACCCTTCGTCCGCCACTGGATGCACGTCCGCTTCCTGCTCGTCGAAGGCAAGAAGATGTCCAAGTCCGAGGGCAACTTCTACACTCTGCGCGACCTGCTCCTCAAAGGCTACCGCGCCTCTGCCATCCGCTTCCTTCTCATCTCCGTGCCCTACCGCCACCAGATGAACTTCACCTTCGACAGCCTCATCGAATCGACCAACGCCATCGACCGCCTGCGCACCTTCCACCAGCGCATGGTGAAGGGCGGCTTCCCACAGGGATGCGATCAGGCCCTCTCGCTGCTCACCGACGAGGCAAGGATGGCCTACACCATCGCCCTCGCGAACGACCTCAATACCGCCGAAGCCCGCGCCGCCATCTTCGACCTCGTTCGTGCAGCCAACACGGCCGCGGACAATGGAACGCTGCGCAACGAAAATGCGACAGAGATCATTCAGCTCCTTGAACTCTTCGACGGAGTCTTCGCCGTCCTCGAAGACCGCGACGCCGCCATCACTCGCGCCGCGCTCACCTGGGCCGAAGCCGAGGGTCGCATCGACGAGGCCGCTCCTGAGCTCGTCGCCACTCTGGCCTTCTCCGACGCCGCCATCGACGCCCTCGTCGCCGAACGCACTCAGGCCAAAAAGACCCGTAACTTCGCCCGCGCCGACGCCATCCGCAACGACCTGCTCCAAAAGGGCATCCTAATTGAAGACTCCAAAGATGGCGTTCGCTGGAAGAGAAAGTAAACTCGCTGCAACAGAAATAAACCCGCCGGAGCGGAATCGATGACCTTCGCACCCCGCACCTTCGCCACATTCGTCCTCGCCGCTCTGTCAGTCGCTGCGGCCGCACAAGCCCCTGCGCCCGGCACAACCGAGTGGGAGAACGAAGCTCTCAAGCTGCGCCTCTTCTATCCCTCCGACCTCGTCAAGGCGGATCCCGAAAAAGTCCTTCACGACGGCCACCTCACCCTCTTCAACGTCGACAACCCAAAACTCGCCGCCGAGACCCACTGCCTGCGCCCGGCACTCCTGCTCGAACTCCCCCAGTCCGGCCCCGCGCAAACCACAAGCACTCAACCCACCGCGGACGGCGGCACGCAGGTCACCATCACGCCCGCCATCACCGCGACCATCCTGCTAGCCGAACTCGACGTCGACTGCGTCAACGCCGAGCACGAGAGCAGCAGCACCACCCTGCTCGGCGACCTCGCCGAGATCGTCACCAAGGTCCCCGGCATGAAGGCGATCGTGAAACCCTCCTGGTACAACGTCGGCTGGCAGAAGGTCCACATGGCCGCCGCGCAAGGCCCAGCGCAAGGTCCAGCGCAGCCGCAGGCCCCAACCACCGACTCCGCAAACCAGCCCACTGTTCCGCAGTCGCTCTACACCATGGGCCTCTCCACAAACTGGAACAGCCATCTCCTCGTCTGGTACTTCTCTTCGAACAACATCGACACACTCAATCGCATCACCAAGACCACCGTCCGCTTCGGCCGCGCCGAGGCTGCGCCGCTCTATCCAGTTCCCATGGGCACCGCTGCCCCCTAGCTTTCTTTAACCCGAACACGCCGAGACCAATGACCAAAGATCTTCTCCCCATCGAAGCCATCGTCAAAAAACTCAATCTGCCCGAGAAGTACGTCGAACGCCTCGGCCGCTACGGTGCAAAGCTCACGCTCGATCTCCTCGACGACCCCGCCTTCCCCGTACGCGGCAAGTTCATCCTTGTCACTGCGACCACACCCACGCTCTCAGGCGAAGGCAAGACCGTCACCTCCATCGGTCTCGTGCAGGGTCTCGAAAAGATCGGCAAGAAAGCCATCATCACCTCGCGCGAACCCTCCCTCGGTCCCGTCTTCGGCATGAAGGGTGGAGCAGCAGGCGGCGGCCGCTCGCAGGTGGAGCCAGCCGAAAAGATCAATCTCCACTTCCACGGCGACTTCCACGCCATCACCTCCGCGCACAATCTCCTCGCGGCGCTCATCGACTCGCACCTCTTCCACGGCAACGATCTCGACCTCGATCCCGATGCCATCACCTGGCCGCGCACGCTCGATATGAACGACCGGGCCCTTCGCCACATCATCGTGCAGGCAGGCGGAAAGCGCGACGGAGCCAACCGTCACACCGGCTTTCTCATCACCGCCGCCAGCGAGATCATGGCCATCATGACGCTGGCCTCCAGCCGAGAAGATCTCCGCACCCGTCTCGGCCGTATCGTCATCGGCGCCACTCGCTCCGGCAAACCCGTCCTCGCCGAAGACCTTAAAGCCACAGGCCCCATGATGGCGCTCCTCAACGAAGCCATCCTGCCGAACCTCGTCCAGACCACCGAAGGGACGCCTGCCCTCGTGCATTGCGGCCCCTTCGCCAATATCGCTCACGGCACCAGCTCCGTCCTCTCCCAGCAGATGGGTCTCCGCCTCGCAGACTACGTCGTCAACGAAACCGGCTTCGCCTCTGACCTCGGCTTCGAAAAGTACATGGACATTGTCATGCCGTCGTCCGGCATCAAGCCCTCCGCCGCCGTTCTGGTCACCACGGTGCAGTCGGTTCGCAACCAGGGCGCAGGCGACCTCGAAGCCGGCTTCGAAAACTTGAAGAAACACATCGCCATCGTGCGCGGCTTCAACCTCCCCGCCATCGTAGCTATCAACCGATTCCCAAACGACACCGACGAAGAGTTGAAGTTCCTCGAGAAATACTGCGAGGCGCAGGGCGCAGCCTTCGCGCTTTCGGAAGCCTTCACCAAAGGCGGACCCGGAGCCGCCGCCCTCGCCGAGAAGGTTGTCAGCGTCATCGCTGCAAACCCCAACGTCTCGCCAACCAGCACCTACACGTCTAACGCCTCACCGCTCGAGAAGATCACCGCCGTCGCGCAAAAAGTGTACGGCGCAGCGAATGTAGAACTCTCGTCCCAAGCCGAGGAAAAACTCGCCCGCTTCACAAAGTGGGGTTACGGCGCGCTTCCCGTCTGCATCGCCAAGACGCAGTACTCCCTCACCGACGACCCAAAACTGATGGGGGCCCCCACCGGCTGGACCCTCCACATCTCCGACGTCGTTCTCTCCGCAGGCGCAGGCTTTCTCGTCGTCATCTCCGGCTCCATGATGCTGATGCCTGGCCTGCCCAAATCCTCCCGCGCGATGGACATCAACGTCGATGCAGCAGGTGAGATCACTGGCATGTCCTAACTCTCATGGAATCCAGTTCGGTCCAATAAACTCCCGCAGCTTTTCTGGCGTAGCCCACGGCGCCGCACCAGCAAACCGCTTCAACCACGCTGCGCCCTCGCCAATCCTCACGCGATCCGGAGTAAATTCAGGCGAAAGTGTATTCACCATCAGCGCGTATCTCGCTCCATCGTGTAGCCGCAACGCCTTCCAGCAACCACCCGGCACAGCAACCACCGGCCTCTGTCCTGCCGCATAATCAAACCCTAATGTCACCTTCTCGACCTGCCCATTCGGATGAAAGATGAAGTAGTCCACTGGACCTCCCTCCACCAGAATGTGGGTATCATCCGGCTCCAGCCAATGCAGATAATTGATCGGCTTCTCCCGCGTAAGCATGTAGTAGTTCTGGCTCTGTACCGCAAGCATGCGACCGCCGATATTCACTCTCAGCGCTGAAACGCCGATGATCCCGAGATACCCCGACTCCTTCGGCAGCAGCGACAACTTCAGCGTGCGAATCAACTCCTTCGCCCGCGCATCGGTCGCGGCAGGAGTCGCAGCCTGCAATACGCCCATCCCCGCCACACATATCGCCGCGAGTAAAAATCGCCTCATGCCCGCAGACTAGCAGACGCGAACCAGCGCACTAAGCCTCCAGCCCAGCGGCGACATCCTCGTCCACCGCGGTCGCCGCGCCACTCTTCATCTTCGAGCTGGTCACCAGAAACACCGCCACCAGGATCGCCGCCATCCCTACATACTCCACCGCAACAAAACGCTCTTTCAGCAGGATCACCCCAAGAATCACCGCGATCACCGGATTCACATATGCATAAGTCGCCACCTTCGATACCGCAACGTGATCCAGCAGGTAGACATAAGCGCTGTAAGTAAGAATCGATCCGAACGCCACCAGATAGAGCGTCGAAGCCCAGGCCTGCAACCCCCACTGCGCCCCGTGGTATCCCTTCGTCGCCACCATCATCAGCGCGTTGAACACGCCGCCAAACAGCATCTCCCACCCCGCCGCCGCGAACCCGCTAATCCGAAACGTCGACCGACGCGAGATCACCGACGCGCTCGTCCAGCACATCGCTCCCCCCAGCGTCACTCCCGCTGCGACGATCTGCCGCGAATCGCCACGCAACCCCTCCCGCAACCCGGGCCACAACAGAAACACAATGCCCGCGAACCCGATGCAGATCCCAACCCACCCCTTCGCTCTCAACCCTTCACCCCTGGGCAACACAATCTCGATCAGCGCCGCATACAAAGGGACTACCGCCACCAACAGCGCCGCCAGCCCCGTCGGAAGATACTGCTCCGCCCAGATCACCGACGTATTCCCACACCCCAGCATCAGCACACCGATGATGACCAGCCGCACTAACTCCTGCCGGTTCGGCCACATCTTCTTCTTCAGCACAGCCGCCGCCCCCAGCATCAGCACACCCGCCATCAGAAAGCGCACGCTCCCCAGCACAAACGGCGGCAGCACCTCCACCCCATACCGCATCGCCAGATACGTCGATCCCCAGAAGAGATACACGCACGCAAAGCACAGCAGAATCCGCGTTCGATTTGGCGCAGAATTGACGGGCATTCCTCAATGGTATCGCGCCTTTGCCACGAGCCTCCGCGCCTGCAGGCAAAGCTCTCCCGGTGCTACGATAAGGAGATGGTGCTTCGTCCGGCTGCCTCATTTCTCCTTCTTCTCGTCTGTGTCTCTGCACTCGCTCAAACGCCCGACCAGGGCTCCGCTCAGCCCAACTCCAACCTGCCGCGGAGCTTCCACGATCAGGATCTGAGCATCACCTACTTCTATCCCGGCCGCTTCGTTCCCGACCCCGCGAGCGTCGGCGAGAGAACCGTCCCAGCATCCTCCAGCTCAACCACCACCGCGACGCCGAAGTGTGCCCACTCCACCTTCTTCGCCAACTCGGTCACCCCAATCGACACCTCCTCCTTCGTCCTCTCCACCATCGACAACGCCTGCCCCAACGTCCTGCGCGGCGCTACCACCCTGGGCCCCTTCATCCGCGAGCAGATCATCCGCCAGCTCAAACAGTACGGTGAACCCACCGTTACCCAGGAAGCCACCCGCTACTCCATCGATGGCCATCCCGCAGCCATCGTTCTGGCCTCAGTCCCCATGCCGGCCACGCCCGGCAAAGTCCCACAGACCACCTACGCCGCGAAGGCCTGCTTCCTCGGCAACATCCCCGTCAAGGCGAAGAAGAAGTCCGACCCGGTCGATCCCACCCGTCACGTTCTCTGCTTCGACTTCACCACCTTGCACAACGACCTCTACCATCTCCTGTTTGCCTTCAGCCTGCAGTTCGACAACGACACGCCCCAGCCTCTGGTCCCCGGCAGTGTCATCCGTTAGAGCTCATGCATGGTGTTGAGCAACGGGGACAATAGCACCCGCACGTTTTAATCCTCGCGAAGCAGCAGGAGAGGATTAGTAGCCAGCGCACGCCGCGCAGGGATCCAGCCAGCCATCAACCCCAGCAGAAGCATCGTCGCCACCACGCCACCCAGCACAACCGGATCCCACGGCGTAGCCTGAGACACGATAAAAGCAATTACTTTTCCTGCCGCAAGACCCAGCAACATTCCGACAACCGAACCGAACGCCAGCAATTGGAAGGTGCGTCCCAATGCCGCCTGTAACAACTCTTTCTTTTGCGCCCCTAATGCAATGCGAATCCCAAACTCCCGTAGCCTCTTGCTCACTGAGTATGACGCCATGCCGAAGATCCCAACGACCGACAGCATCGCGCCCATTACCCCGAGTACCCCAAGCGAGATCGTCGCCATTCGTGGACCAAACAGAAATGCATCGAGAGCCTTGTAGCGCGTCTGGATATAAACTGGCAGTCCGGCATCCATATTCCGCAACGTATCTCTGATAGTTTGTGACAGCTGCTCCGGATCCCGGCTTGACCTCACCACAAGATAGGCCGAGTTCGAGGGCGATTGCAGAATGGGAAGAAACATCACCGGCTGCGGATCTTCCGTGAGGCTTCCATACTTTCCATCCTCCGCAATCCCCACGACCTGAAGACGCGCTCCATCCGGCAACTTGAAGTATGCGCCCATCGCCTTTGCCTCGGAGCCGAAGATCTTCCGCGCAAACTGTCGATTCACCACCGCGACGCGCGGCGTGTCTTTGTTCTCCTGCCAGGTGAATACTCTGCCCGACACCAGCGCTGTCCCCGCCGCGTGGAAGTATTCCGGCGAGACCTTGAACATCATTGCGTTTGACGCAGCATTTGCAGGCCTCAGATCCGCCGTGCTGTCGGCGAAGACGTTCGAGTCCGGTTGCGCATCTCCCAACGGCACCTGATCGGCCAGGCCTACGGACTCAACGCCAGGAATCGCCGACACCGCATCAATCATACGTTTTTGCATCGGCGGCACCTTGTCGCCGCGATAGCCCGCCATATTCAAGTCCGTCTCTACCAGCATCGTGTTCTGCAGCTCAAAGCCGAAGTTGTTGTGCAGCGAATTCGCCAATCCACGCACCGCGACGATCGAAGAAGTGACCAGCACCGCGCAGATTGCAATCTGCACCACAAGCAGCAGATCGCGGAAGCTCATCCGCAGACCAAACCTGCCGCGTCTTGTCTCGACCGCGCCACCCTTGACGGCCTCATACGGATTGGTGCGAAGCACCTGCCCCACCGGCACCGCGCCAAACAGGAATCCGCTCGCCAACGCCAGAAACAAAGCAACTGCATACACCTTTACGTCCGGATTCACAGACATATGAATCGGCCAGCGGGAGATAGGCTGCCACACGCTCAATGCCCGCAACAGCACCACGCTGCCTGCCAGCCCAACCGCCCCGCCCATCAGCGAAATCAGTAGAGCCTCGGCAAAGAGCCCACGCAGAATCCGTTTGCGGCTCGACCCCAGCGCCAGCCGCAGTGCGATCTCACGCGATCGATCCGAAGCTCGCGCAGCAAACAAGCTGCCAAGATTTGCGCACGTTGCCAGCAGAATCAGTCCCGCTAACAGCATGAGCGCAGTCATAAACGTCCGCATGGGTCGGCCGATGTAGTCGCCATAAAGCCCCGGTCGCGCCAGTTTGAAGCTCATCTTGGGATCGTCTTTGGGATAGGCCCGCTCCAGAGAAGCTCCCACAGCGTTCAGATCCGCAATCGCCTGTGCCGGAGTCACTCCCGCCTTCAGGTGTCCCAACGTCATAAAGACCCAGCGATCTCCGCGGTTGTTCAGATCGTTCTCATCAAACTGCGCATGATTCACAATCGGCACAAAGAAATCCGGGTTGAAGAACATCAGAGTGCCATGAAACTCAGGCGGCGCTACCCCGATGATGCTGTACGGAAATTTGTTCAGCCGAACCACGCGACCGATGACGCCGGGATCACCCTGAAAGTGGCTGCGCCAGTAGTCGTACGTAAGCACGATGTAGGGTGCGCTGTTCGGTCCATGTTCATCGGAGCCATGAAAGAACCGGCCCAGGTACGGCTTCAGCCCCAAAGCATCGAAGTAATTTCCGCTGGCCTCATCGATCCAGGCGCGTGAGGGATCGTTACCCGTGTCGAGCGCCGCCTGCTCTACGTTGTAAGCCGCCACACTCTCAAAGCTGTGGTTGCGGTCCCGAAGATCGAGATAGTCCGGATAAGACTCGGACATGTCGTTGCTGGACAGGCGCCACAATCCGTAGAGGCTCTCCGCTTGGGGAACATTCAGCGGCCGCAGGATAAACGCATTCAAAACAGCAAACACCACTGCATTCGCCCCAATCGCAAACGCCAGTGTCAAAATCGCAACAACCGCAAAGCCAGGCTTCTTGGCCATCCTGCGTACCGCGAAACGAATATCCTGAAGCAGCCCCGCGCCGAGCTGCCCGCCCAGCGCATCGCGGCTCTCTTCTTTCAGCCGTTGATAGCCACCAAAATCAATCCGCGCACGTCTCTCTGCCTCTGCGCGCGGAAGACCAGCACTCTCGAGATCATCGGCACGATGCTGAATGTGCGAGCGAAGCTCCTCGTCGATCTCACGATCGGTCTCTGAGCGATGAAAGAAACTCGAAGCAAAGGAGCGAAGAGAATGGAAGAGTCTCATATTTCCTCCGGTTGCGGTGCAAGTGCGTTGGCGATCGCTGTGGCCAGACGATTCCAGCTGTCCGTCTCTTCCTGCAGGCGCTTAAGGCCCACTGCAGTCAGTTCGTAAAACTTGGCCCGGCGATTATTTTCCGAGGTGCCCCAATCGGCCTTTAGCAGACCCTGCCGCAGAAGCCGAAACAACCCCGGATACAGAGCACCCTGCTCAATCAGCAACGCCCCACCCGAGATCTGCTCGATGCGCAAAAGCACGCCATACCCATGCAACGGCCCAAGCGAGACCGCGCGCAGAATCAGAAGATCAAGTGTGCCGGGAAGTAATTGGGCCTGGGTGGTCAAGTGTCCCCCTAAGATGATTAGGAGGCTAAACCCACTTCCCTAAGCTGTCAAGGAGAGTTATTGTGAACAGAGAATTCAGCCTGAGTGGTCTTTGCTAAGGACTTGAGGAGCAAAAATGCCCCGGAAAAGCGCTTTTGTATTCGAGGACATCAAGGTCAATGTGAGGTTCAAGCTCTTCGCGTTGTGGTCCTCTGTGATGTTCTTTTACATCTACGGAGACTACTTCGAGCTTTATCAACCCAGCAAACTGCGGGACATGATCGCCGGCAGAACTCCATTCGGCCCCGTCTCTCAAGGGAATTTAATGGGTATGTCAGCGATCATGATCGCTCCGAGTCTCATGCCTCTTTTGTCCCTGCTTCTGCCTGCAAAAGCCAACCGCTGGATGAACATCGTCTTCGGCGCCATATACACCGCGATTATGGTGCTCGCGATCAAAGGCGCCTGGCATTTCTACATTCTCTATGGACTGATAGAGATGACTTTGACCGCACTAATCGTCTGGCACGCATGGACCTGGCCGAAACAACCAACTTCAAACTGATTGACCCGTAGCGGTTTACGAACTAGGTTTTCGAGCGTTATCCCGATAAGGTATACTCACCGCCAAAGGCAGACTCCCCCATGAGATCGCTGTTCGACACAGCCCGGACCAATCGCAGCGCAGCCTTTCAGTGCCGCTCTGGACACCACCAGATGCCGCGCCACCAGATGCCGCGCCGCCATCTCCGCGTCCTGCCCAGCCTCACGCGACCTAGTCTCTTCGCCGGCGACTAAGCGCACCACCCTCCAGCCGGCGAAGTCCTCGCCACCAGCGCAAACCGTTCTCTCTGCAACCACAGAGCGCCGCCGTCCACACTTTGGAACGGAGTCGAGCACGAACGGAAAGACCAAACGCACCGCTGCCCCTAAGGAGAGACCCGCATGTCCACCCTGACCGAAAAGACACTCACTGAAAACACCCTGCAAGACCTCAAGCAAAACTCCGCGCAAGGAGTCACTCCCGCCGCCGGCGAAGCCATCCGCTCCAAGCACTACGCCGAGTTCGGCCCCAAGCTCAAAACCGCGCTCCCCGGCCCCAATGCCAAAAAGATCGTCGCTGATGATGACCGCCTCATCTCCCCCAGCTACACCCGCAGCTACCCCATGGTCGCCAAATCCGGCCGCGGCCTCCGCGTCACCGACGTCGACGGCAACGAGTTCCTCGACTTCGCCGCCGGCATCGCTGTCAACTCCACCGGCCACTGCCATCCGGAAGTCGTCAAAGCCATTCAAGATCAGGCCGCCGAACTCATCCACATGTCCGGCACCGACTTCTACTACCAGAACATGACCACCTTCGCCGAGCGTCTCTCCGCTATCGCGCCTATGCCCGGCCCGCATAAGTTCTACTACGGCAACTCCGGTGCCGAAGCTGTCGAGTGCGCCATGAAGCTCGCTCGCTATCACACTGGCCGGCAAAACATCATCAGCTTCTTCGGAGCCTTCCATGGCCGCACCATGGGCGCACTCTCGCTCACCGGCTCGAAGCCCCAGCAGAAGCGCCGCTTCGCCCCCTTCGTCCCCGGCGTCCACCACGTCCGCTACCCCTACGCCTACCGCGGTTGTAGCGGCGGCCCGCAGGCAGAGGAAGCCTTCGCCCTCGGCTGCGCCCGCTACATCGAAGAGAAGCTCTTCAAGACCATCCTCCCGCCCGAAGAAGTCGCCGCTATCATCCTCGAGCCCATTCAGGGTGAAGGCGGTTACGTCGTAGCCCCAACCAACTTCCTTCAGGAGATCCGCCGCATCTGCGACCGTCACGGCATCCTCCTCATCGCCGATGAAGTCCAGTCCGGCGCCGCAAGAACAGGGAAGTGGTGGGCCATCGAACACTCCGGCGTCCAGCCCGATATCGTCTGCATCGCCAAAGGCATCGCCTCCGGCATGCCGCTAGGCATCTGCATGGCGAAGGCCGACGTCATGGACTGGGTACCCGGCTCGCATGCCAGCACCTTCGGCGGCAACCCCATCTGCATCGCCGCGGCCCTCGCCACCATGGACATCCTCGAACGCGAAGGTCTCCAGAACGCCGCCACCATAGGCGAAAAGATGCTTGACCGTCTCCGTCCCTGGGTCGCCAAACACTCTACCGTAGGCGATGTTCGTGGTCGCGGCCTCATGATCGGCGTAGAGATCGTGAAGGACCAGCAGTCCCGCACACCCGTAGGCCCCATGCGCGACAAGATCGTAGACCTAGCCTTCGAGCGCGGCCTTCTCATTCTTGGCTGCGGCGAAACCACCATCCGCCTCTGCCCCCCACTCATCGTCAACCAGCAGGAAGCAGACATCGCCCTCGACATCCTTGAGGAGTGCATCACGCTGGCCGCAAAAGCCTGAACGAACGGTCCTGCCGGACGGGCTCCCTGCGCGGGAGGCTGTCACTTCGTGACAGGTATACTCCTTCGGCTGGGCCTCCCGTTGGTCGGAGGGGAATTGCGCCGACCAGCGGGAGGCCCTATGCTGCTGGCGCTGCCAAGACCGGTATACGCGTCACGAAGTGACCGCCCCGCGCGCAGCGGGCCCGTCCGGCAGGACAGCACCCTTACACCCGCACGCCATACCGCCTAGCCGAATGCTTATGCGAAAGGTTCGGCCCCAGCGCCACACGCGCCGCATTGAACTTCTCCCAATCCGCAGCATCAGGCAGCGCCGGAATCGTAACCAACTCTCCGCTATCGAACGCAGCCAGGGAAGCGTCCACCATCTCCTCCGAGCTCATCACGATCTCCGACGGCAGATTCTGATGCCCGCCAATCCCCGCGCGGTCCCAGAACTCCGACGCCGTAGCTCCCGGCAGCACCGCCTGCACCTGAACTCCCTTGCCGCCCACCTCTTTATGCAGCGACTGCGTAAGATTCAGCACATAAGCCTTCGTCCCGCTGTACACGCCGTTCAGCAGTTCCGGAGCCACCGCCACAATCGAAGAGATGTTGATGATCGCGCCCTTGCTCCTCGCCAGAAACCCCGGCAACACAGCATAGGTCAGTCGCGTCAGCGCCGTCACATTCAGCTCAATCATGTTCTCCAACTCGTCGATCTTCGAGTCCACCAGCGAAGTCGTCCCGCCGAAGCCAGCATTGTTTACCAGCGTCGTAATCGACGCATCCGACCGCAACCTCTCCTCGACCCTACGCAGATCCGCCTTGTTTGTAAGGTCCGCGGCCACAGCATCCACCGAACGTCCAGTCGCCGAAGTCAGCGAAGCCGCCAGCTCCTTCAGCTTCTCGCCATTGCGAGCCGCCAGGATCAGGTCATAGCCTCGGCGTGCTAACCGATCCGCATAAACTGCACCGATTCCTGTCGATGCGCCAGTAATAAGAGCAGTGCCAAGAGCAGTGCCTTTTGAAGAAGTAGCTGAGGTAGTCATAAAAATCTCCGTCCCTGCGAAAAGTGTGAACCAGAAAACTGATTCGCTTACTTAGAGTAGACCGGTTGGTTAGTAGATTCAAAAATACTCTCCCTAAACAAAGTTCTCTTCCCACGCCGTTCCTCTTCTAATCCTGCCCGGACAAACTACCTCGCGCTTCGATCAGCTCCCGCCGTCCAGGCCGGTCGGCTCGCTCAGCAACCCGGACCAGCTCGTTGAAGTACCTCTTCGCCCTCTCTTGATCGCCGGCCCTCTTCGCTGCCTCCGCCGCCCCATAGAGTGACCAGAAGCGATTTGGCTCCCGCTTGAGCGTCGCTTCAAACTCCACCAGCGCTTCAGCGGGCCGCTTCGACTCCAGTAGAAGCTCCGCCAGCAACTCGCGTGCGGGAGCGAGCGGCCCCGGCGTAACCACACTCTTTTCGGTCGCGTCCTCCATCTCGGCAGCTCTGCGCATTCCGGCCAATGCGTCCTCGGGTTGCCCCTGCGAAGACGCCAGCCATGCAACTACTTCCAGTCGCTGAATCTCCACCTGATTCGCCCAGAAGCCCTCTTTCATAGTGTTCAGCCGGTCGCGACACTGCGCAAGAGAGTCGATTGCAGCCCGTGCCCCCACCCCATCCTTCAAATGTGCAGCCCCCAGACCCCGGGCAAAGTAAGTCATGGCCTCTGTATAAGGAAACGGACTCGCCAGCGGCTGGAGCTTTACCGCGCTAGCCCAATCCCGCCGTTCCAGATCATACCGAGCAGGAATCGCCGCCCTCGCAAAGTAGGCCGCCGTCGCCCCGCCCGCTCCACCAATCAGCATCTTCGGATCAAAACGCGAAAAAATCTGATCGGCCGACTCCACAACTCCCTTCGAAGCGTTGTCCTGTGCCGTCTGCAGATAGGCGTACTCCAGATAATCGCTGGCATGCAGCTCGTCCGCCGGCTGTCCCGCGCTGCGTGCAGCAGCCACTGAAGCTACATTCGCGTCAATCGAAGCCTGCCAGTCGCCCACTCGAGTAAACGTATGCGACGGCATATGCAGCGCGTGAGGAGTCGATGGTGCAATCTCGCTGTAGTGCTGTGCCGCCCCAGCCGCCCGTGCCGCAAGTGGCGGAACGTCATACGTGTGGATGATGTAGTGCGCCAGCCCAGGATGATCGGGATACTGAACGTACAGGCGATCCAAAATCGCGCCAGCCTTCAGTTGCCGGGCATAAGTCTTATCAGCCGGATCTGCGGCGGCCGACACAGCCAGCGCATAGAAGATGGCCGCCTCCGTATCCTCAGGGTAAGCAGCGCTCACCGCAGCCATCGCGCTCTCATAGGCCAGCTTCCGAGAGCGCTGATCGGTGGTCGCGTTATCCGTATAGAGATGCGCAACAGCTTCGAGATAAGCGCGCTCACGTTCCGTCTTAGCAGGCACACCTCGTCCCTGTTCGACTGTCTTCAGACCCGCATCAAGCTGAGCCTGCGACTTCAGCCCCGTAGCAAAGGGATTGCCCCAGTCGCTCAATGCAATACCCCAGTAAGCGATCGAGCACGTCGGATCACTCTCAAGAATCGCATGGAACGCTTCAATCGCACTCGCAAACTGAAACGAGTGCATCAGCGCCACCGCCCGATTGAACTGCGGTTGCACCGTGCCGCTGCACGACGTGCTGAAGCTCACCGTCCCCAACTTCTCAGGAGCGTCATGATGGCCAGACTGAGCAAAACCCATTGCCGACAGCAGGGCACAAGTCAAAACAAACGAGGTGAAGCGAGTTCGCATCCGAGTTCGCATCATAGTCACTCTTGGAGAGGATATCCGCCGCCAACGGCCGACTCGATCATAGCCCAGCAGGAGCAAAGGCCCATTTCAAACCTTAACCGCGCACACCTGCTACTTCTTCAACAACACGTCAAACGCAAAGTGGAGGAAATTCTCCAGCGGCTTGTCACTCTTCTCCGCCTTCATCCGTATCAGCGCCCCCTCATAGCTGTTCAGAAGAAACTGCGCGAGCGCATCCGGCCGCATCGACTTCGCCAGATCCCCCCGCTGAATCGCCTGCTGCAGCACATCCGCAATCCCCTGCTGCCACACCGCAAAGACCCCCTGCAGCTCCGACCGCATCCTGGGGCTGTGGTCCGCAACCTCGAGACTCAGGCTCCCCATCAAACATCCACTAATCTCCCCGGCCTGCCCATAGACCGAGATCAACTCCTCGAAGTACCGCCGCAGCCGCTTCAAGGGAGCAACCTTGCGATCTCCAAGTATTCGCTCCGACCGCTCCGCCTCACCCTTCGCGTAAAGGTGAAACACCTCCACGGCAAACTCCTCTTTGCTCGGAAAGTAGTGATAGAACGAGCCCTTCGGTACCTGCGCCAGATCGAGCACCTCCTTCACTCCGGTCGCGGTATACCCGGTCGAACGAAGCCGCTCCAAGCCCACCGCAAGCAGATGGTCGCGAGTTGAGAGAGCAGTGCTCATAACCTTCTAATAATAGACTGGTCGTCTAGTCAAGTCAACTCCTCCACTCAGACTGTCCTCCCTCGATCCAGCAAAAAAACTTGATTTCTGTTTTCCCATAGAACTTCGAGTGGTCTATGATCTGTCTTGCATAGAATTTCTAGTGGAGAGCGGGAAACGTGGCAAAGATAAAGCGTGACAACAACGAGATGCTGAAAGGAACGCTGGACATGATGATCCTCCGCACTCTCGTTGCGGGCGATGCTCACGGCCATACCATTGCCAAAGTCATCGAGCGGACCTCAGAAGAAATGCTCGAGGTCGAACAGGGCTCGCTCTATCCCGCGCTTCATCGGCTGGAGGACAGGCGCTGGGTCTCCTCCCATTGGGGTGTCAGCGAGAACAACCGCAAAGCAAAGTTTTACCGGCTAACCGCTGTGGGCAGGAAGCAACTTACGTCGGAGACAAGCCGGTGGCGTCAGATGGCCCGGGCTATCGCTCTGGTCATGGGGGAGATGCCGTCCGAAGGAGGAAACGAATGAGTTGGCGCAGATTTTTTCGCCGCCGTCCGGCGGATGCAGAGTTAGTTCAGGAGATCAACCTTCATCTGGCCGAGGAGATCGACGAAAACGTCGCACGAGGCATACCCCCTCAAGAGGCGTCGCGAAGAGCTTATGTGAAGTTCGGAAGCCCCACGAAGGTTCGTGAGCAGGCATGGACTCGCAACAGCATTGCACCGCTTGAGACTCTACTTCGAAACGTGCGCTTTGCAGGACGCATGCTGGCGCGAAATCCCGGCTACGCGTTTCTAGCCATCCTTACGCTTGGCCTCGGCATCGGTGCTAATACAGCCATCTTCACCGTCATCAATGGTGTTCTGCTGCGGCCTCTGCCCTACGCCAATGCGGCGCAACTGGTCCACGTGGATTTAACTTCGGCGAAGCTTGGCCCTGATCCTCTCCTGCTCTCCGTTCAGGAAGTAAGAGACTTCCGGGAGCAGAACCACGTCTTTTCTGACCTCGCCGAATACCACGCGATGACCTTCACCCTGCTCGGAGCGAAGGAACCGGAGCGGGTGGCGACTGGCGTCGTCTCCGGAAACTACTTCACCGTCCTCGGAGTGAAGCCGCTACTGGGACGCCTCATCGTTGCCTCCGACGAAAGTCAAACCGCTCCTCCAGTTTTAATGCTGAGCTACGCCTACTGGAAGAAGGAGTTTAACGGCGATCGAAACATCATCGGACGCACCTTCGAGATGAACGATCGTGTCCATACAGTCGTCGGCGTGCTTCCGCCACTACCGGAGTATCCCGACGCCAATGATGTCTACATGCCCACGACGTCGTGCCCGTTCCGTTCCGCGCCGGCGACGATTGCGAATCGCGATGGGCGAATGGTCACCAGCTACGCAACGTTGAAGCCCGGAGTCACCCTGGCCCAGGCGAACTCTGATCTTGCCGCACTCACCCAGCGGCTTGCTCTTCAGTATCCGAAGTCGTATCCCGCCTCTGCAGGCATCGCTCCGCTGACTGCAGCCGTCGAGAGCGAACTGACACACGCGGCGCGGCCAACTTTTCTAATTCTGCTGGGAGCCTCCGGCCTTGTTCTCCTGCTCGCCTGCGCCAATCTCGCCAACATCGCCCTATCGCGGCAGATGCAGCGGTCGCGCGAGATGGCCATTCGCATGGCGACAGGAGCCAGCCAATGGAACCTGTTCTCTCAACTGCTCACCGAGAGTCTATTGATTGCGCTGGCCGGCGGGGTGCTGGGTATAGGCATCGCAGCAATCGGCTCCAGGCTCCTGATCGACTACGCCGCACGTATGACCACGCTGGCGGACGGAATTCACGTGGATGGGCGCGTTCTGTTGTTCGACCTTGGCCTGTCGCTGCTGGCAGGTCTGCTGTTTGGAGTTCTCCCCGGATACGTTGCCAGCCGGGTTCGACTGACAAGCTTGAGCGACTCTGGGGAGCGCACTACGGGAAGCGGTACCGGCACAAGGATGCGCAGCATACTCGTCGCGTCGCAGGTCACAATCTCGTTCGTACTCCTCCTCTGTGCTGGCCTTATGCTGCACAGCCTCTACAACCTGCTGTCGGTCGATCCCGGCTTCAAAACCGCGAATGTGCTCTCGATGCGGTTGTCCTTGAATTGGACGAAGTATCAGAAGAGCGAGACCTCCAGAGCCTTCTTCCATCAGGCACTCGAACGGGTTCAGGTGTTGCCGGGAGTGCAGGGCGCCGCAGTGAGCATGGCGGTTCCGCTGAACAGCGATATGGGCCCGATGAAGACAGGAGTCCTGATCGAAGGGCAGCCCGTGCACCCGGACGAACCCCTGCCGCAGATCGACTTCGCGATCGTCAGTCCTGACTACTTCCGCGTACTCGGAACTCCTCTGCTCGCAGGTCGTCCCTTCCTGGCAAGTGATGCAGTCGATGCCCCACCAGTGGTTATCGTCAACGACCGGATGGCTCGCCGTTACTGGCCGCATGAGAACCCCATCGGACGTCGTGTTGCCTTCGGATCAGAGAAAGAAAGGAAGTGGGCGACTGTAGTCGGCGTCACCAGTGACATTCGTGAGTACGGGCTGGACAAGGCACCCACGGAGACGATCTACTTTGCCCCTGACCAGGCTGGAATGTCCAACGGCTCGCTCTTAGTCCGAACCTCGGGCAGCCCGATGTATCTGGCCGCTCAGATTGAGAAGATCATTCACCAGATCGATCCGCAACAACCCGTCGCCGATGTTCGGACCATTGAGCAGATTCGCAGCGCACAGCTAGGCACTCCACGTGTGACCAGCGTGCTTCTCAGCCTCTTCGCTGCCGTTGCTCTCTTCATCACCATCGTCGGGGTCAGCGGAACGCTCGCGCTCTCTGTGGCTCGACGATCCAAGGAGATTGGAATCAGAATCGCTCTGGGAGCAACCAGGCAGAACATACTGCGCAACGTGTTGACCCGCGGCCTGCTTCCCGTGTTGATTGGCCTTGCAATGGGCTCGCTGGCCGCTGCCTTCGCGACTCGCGTCTTGGCGACAATGCTGTTCGGAATCAAACCGGACGACCCAAGCACCTTCATCGCCATCGCCGTACTTCTCCTCGCCGTCGCCGTGCTTGGTTGTCTGATTCCAGCCCGTCGCGCCGCGAAGGTGGACCCTATGATCGCGCTGCGCACCGAATAGACGAGGGCGCGAAAACCTGTCAAGCCCCTGATCGCTCGAAACCCGCTCCAGACGGGCAGATTCGCGTGGCGCATACACCCTCTTCCGTCCGCTATAATGGAAAGTAAGGTAGTAAAGGAACACAAAAGACATGCCTCGGGGAAGAATACCGGGGCTTCTTTATTCAAGCCGTACAACTCTTTTCTTTTGAATATTTTGCAGGCAAGTCCTTTCAATGGAATATTTTGCGGACGTCGGCCTCCCGCAAGCCAAACAAAAGAATAGACTTTGCTGCAAAATACCCCACAACCCCAGGGGGGAGGGGGTAGCTCTACTCTGCCAAACTTGAACCTGCGTCTAAACTGTGGAATCACCTGATGGAACATCCACGCCGCACCACAAAACTCGCCGCAGTTCTCCTTGCTGCCACCATCAGCGCGCCACAATATGTCCACGCTGTGCTGCAACACACCACAGCGCTGCAGCCCGATGATGCGGCTCCGCACCGCACTCGCCTCATCCTCAAGGACGGCAGCTACCAGGTCATCATGAGCTACCGAATCGTCGGCAACGTGGTCCACTACATCAGCGCCGAACGCGGCGGAGCCGAAGAGGAGATCCCCCTCTCCCTCGTAGACCTTGACGCCACCAAACGCTGGGACCGCCAGCACTCCCAGCCCGTCGCAAACCCCGACAACCCCCAGCCCCCCGCCATCGACCCCGAACTCCTAAAAGAAGAAGCCGACCGCGCCGCCCTCACCCCCGAGGTCGCCAAAGACCTCCGCCTCCCCGAACAGGACAGCACCCTCGCCCTCGACACCTACCACGGCACCCCCGAGCTGGTCCCCATCGCCCAGACCGACAGCGACCTCAATCGAAACACCGGCCACAATCTCCTCAAAGCCGCCGTCAACCCCCTCTCGGCCTCCCACCAGATCGTCGAGCTCAAAGGCGAATCCTCGCCCATCCAGCTCCACGTCAAAGACCCCGTCCTCTACCTCCGCATCGGTGACGAGAGCGTAGGCGCAACCGCCGGCACTCCCCTGACCGTCGACACCCACGGCGCCACCACCCGAGCCGGAAACGACCCCACCGGCGGCTCCGCTACGAGCCGTTACGTCATCGTCCGCGCCGACGTCCGCCGGGGGGCCCGGGTCATCGCCAGCTTCCGCATCGGCCTCCTCGGCGGGGTCCAACGCCAGGAAGACGTCGTCGAAACCACCACTGAGCTGCTGCCGGGGGGGCACTGGCTAAAAATAAGTCCAAAGGAACCCCTCGACTTCGGCGAGTTCGCCCTTATGGAGGTTCTCTCCGACAAGGCCGTCAACCTCGGCGTCTGGGACTTCGGAGTCCACCCCGTCTCCCCTGAAAATCGCGACATCCTGAAGCCCGAACCCCGCCGGGGAGTCACGCTAGAACACCGCGGCCCCGGCCAAAACTAGAAACTGTCAGTAAATTCAGTAGAGAAGCTGCCTATTGACGGGGAATGGAGTCGCGCTCAAGAAACATTCCCGAGACTTCTCTGCGCGAACCGCTGAGATTGGCCGACCCTGCGCGTCCGATCGTACCCTTACCCGCCACCGCGACGTTGTCCCGCGTCAACTTGGCCTCATACATCATCGTATCGGCGGCCCGCAGAATCGTCTGAACCGTATTCCCGTCCTCGGGAAAGCTCGCCAGCCCAAAGCTTCCCGAGAGGCCGAGCGCAAGCCCTGCACCCTCCAGAAAGCGCGCCGACCGCAAGTCCTCGCACAGCGCCATCGTGGTCCCGCTCGCCGCAGCTTTCCCTATCCCCGGCAGGAGTGCGACAAACTCATCCCCCCCATAACGAAAAGCCGCATTGTTCGGCCCCAGGCTGCGTCTCATCAACCCGCCGACCTCCGCCAATAGCCGACTCCCAATCAGATGGCCGTGGGTATCATTAACCGACTTGAAGTGATCCAAATCGACGAACATCAAACTGAAGACCTGCCCGCGCCTCACCTCTTCCTCCAGCATGGTGTATAGGTGCCGAGCATTAAAAAGTCCCGTCACGTCGTCCGTAATGGTCAATTCTTGAATCAGTGTCATCGACCGTGCGTTCTGAATCGCGATTGCAGCGTAGTCGCAAAGAATCCGCAGAAACGAGATCGAATGTTCAGATAGCAGGTCGAGCTTGCTGTTCAGTAACTGAATCACGCCCAGTGTTTTATCGCCCGATCGTACCGGCACGCAGGCAATCGATTGGATCTTCAGATCAGGATGCTTATTCGCAAATGCAGACCAGTGCGGATCAAGCGCCACGTCCGGAACCACCAATGGGTTCCCCGTCGCCGCTACCCATCCGGCAACTCCTTCCCCCATCGGGACCCGCAGCCCCTTCAAAGTCTCCGCATTCTCTCCCACCGCGATCGCATAGTACAGCTCGCCCGATTTATCATCCACCATCAATAGCGACCACCGCTCGGGTCCGAAGAACTGCGCCATCTTGTTCATGATGGCCCCCAGAATCTCTTCCAGTTCGAGACTCGAAGTCAGCGCACGTGCCACGTCGTGGAACACTCGAAGGTGGTCCATTTGACGACTTTCGATCACTTCAAACTGCCGTCGATCCTTCAATCGCTGTCCTCATGCATATGTGCATTTTTTTGCACATATCACATATCAGCCTCTCATAGCTCTCGCCATAATTCAACAGTCCACGGCAGAGACGACATAGTGACTGCGTTGCTCACCCACCGATATGAACCATACTTCGCGATGGCTTTTCAAAACCCGGTTCGCCAATGTGATGGCGCGCTTCCTTCCGCATCACGATCCTGCGAATATACGCAGCCAGCTCCTCATCCGTTCCGCCTCGCACCATCTCGCCATAGAGGTCGTGGTCGCTCTGCGAAAACAGACAAGTCCGTATCTTCCCATCCGAGGTCAGCCTCACTCGGCTACAGTGCCCGCAGAATGGACGCGACACCGGCGCAATAATCCCGATCTCTCCCAGCCCATCATCAAAGGTGAACCGCTTCGCTGTTTCGCTGGCTGCGTGCGGAGCCATCTCCACCAGGGGGCGGTACGCATTCAGCCGCTCCACGATCTCGTCCAATGAGACGACAGACTCCCTCTTCCAGCTTCGGTCTTCTTCCAGAGGCATCCATTCGATGAACCGAACGATCACTCCCTCACGCCGCGAGAACTCCGCGAACTGCTCAATCTGTCCATCGTTGAACCCGCGCAGCAGCACGCAGTTCACCTTCACCGGTCCCAGCCCCACCGATTGAGCCTCACGAACTCCCGCCAGCACCCTTTCATAGCTCTGCGGAACGCGTGTGATCGCACCGAACGTCTCCGCATCCACCGCATCCATGCTGACCGTGACACGATTCAGCCCTGCATCCTTCAGCGGCTGAGCAAGTCCCTTCAGCAGATGACCGTTCGTGGTAAGGGCGATATCCAACGGATCACCCTGATTGCCTGCCGGGCTTCCATCGGGTAGAAATGCCGTCCGCATCTCGGACAGCTCGCGAACCATCTCGATCAGGCCCGACCGCAGTAGAGGTTCCCCTCCGGTCAGCCTCACCTTCTCCACTCCCAGTGAGACGAAGACCCGCACCATCCTCAGATAGTCTTCAATCGGAAGTTCGGCGAATTGGGCTCCTTCATTACCAGTCCGGCAATAGACGCACTTGTAGTTGCAGCGGTCAGTCACCGAGACACGCAGGTCGGTAATGCACCTGCCAAACTTGTCTCGCAGTCTGGCCGGAACCTGAAACGCCTGCTCTTCCAGCTCCAGAATCGCGGTATTTCCATCGTTAATCATCAAGAAAACGTACCCGGATGCCAACTGCCAATATCTACAAACTTTAGATGCAAATGGCTCAAAAAGCGAAGCTAAATAAAGCCGGAATCTCTGCAGAATCAGTGGATCAGACGGCTATGCTCAAGCCGCACCCGATCGTGGGGCTACTTTTGTGATTTCATCTTTTGGCGCAATACGGATGTGCTGCCACAGAATCGCTCAGCAACCGGGATTCCTCTAAGCAGAAAACGCTGTTGCATCTCTGGCATCAGCGTCGCCTGACCCTAACGCGAAGAATATCAGCATCACGACGATTGGCAACAGCATTTATAAACGCCCAACTCCTAAGTCATGTAGACCCTCAAGGGTAGGGCGTTCTGTCACTTCAGTAGCTGAGAAACTCGTTGCTACCGCGCTTCAATCGAACCCCTACGATGGCGAAGACCAGCGCAGCCGTGAAGGTGATCGCGTTCCAATAAACGACCGGATGCGCCCAGCCCGGCGACAAAGTCAGGTCCTGTCCGCTCCACAACGTCAGCAGCGTAGCCACGATCAGACTCTGAAAACTGAGCACCAGGAAGAGTTGGCCGCGACGCCGGCGCTTATCCAGTCGTTCCACCTCATCCGGCGTCAAGTTGCGTTCTTCGATTGGAAGCAGTGCATTCGCCATCGCGTTCTTGGTCTCCCTGATCTTTCCTGTTCAAATCACAGCCTGAGCCGGGCAAAGTCTCCGGAACAGCGTCTAAGTTTGTATTAAATCACAGCCTGCCCGGATCGACCGAGTCGCCCTAAAAACTCTTTGCTGGAGGGCCCAAATCAGCACTCAGCTGCCTCTCGCGATCGGCTAGATAAACGCGACCGACTGTATCCCCACCACGTCGAACCGCTTGCGGCATCGGATGTTCTTGCATCCCATTGGATCATCGCGGCGAACCATATAACTTTGAGCCTTGGCAAAACGAGCTCGGTCGCGATCGTCGGCACCCCTCGGAAGCTGCGCCTTCTTCCTTCTCACCACCCATTCAATCTGGTACTCCCCCTGCTGCCCGCAGTGAGGACAGGTCATCACATGAGTCCGCTGCTCCGGCCGCTCATCAAAAAAGTCCCGCTCTTCCATCCAGCACCTCATCCGATCCTCGACTCCAACGTGGGGTCAAATCTCTTCTGCAATCCTGCCTCAGATGCCCCCTCACAAGCAAGAGTCATGCATAATCACGCGAGGGGCTCGTGGGCCCCGAAACCGGCGCAGGAAGGAAACGGATGAGCAAGCCCAAAAAGCAAGTCTTCTCCAAGGTCAAGGCCGTCAAGGCCAACGCCCGCGAGCGCGTCGGTACTCCGCCCTCAGAACGTGTTCTTCCCGATCCCAAACAAAAGCTTGCAGCCAACCCCAAGCACAAACCAACTCTGGCCGACCTACTCAACTCCTCAGGAGAAGATCAATGAACGCCCTTCGCCTCACTCCGTTTGTCCTCTGTGCTACCTTTCTGGCCATGACGGCACCCGCTCAAACCATTCAAGTCAGCAAGGAAAACCGCACCATTGCGATCACAGCCACCGACAAGGTCCTTGTCCTCGCCGACGTCGCGACCCTCCACATCGGCTTCATCGCCTACGGCCCGGACAACGACTCTGCCTACGCCGCCGGCTCCCGCACCTCCAACGCCGTAATAAAGGCGATCACTTCCGCCGGAGTCCCCAACGACTCTATCGAGAGCGAAAACCAGAACGTCTCGCCGGTGCAGGAGTACCAGGTCGACAAACTCACCCCAGCCGAGAAGGCCCAGCGCAAGTTCCAGGTCACGCAGAGCTGGACGGTCCGGACCAACGCCAACGACGCCGCCAAAGTCCTCGATCTCGCCGTCAAAGCCGGGGCTAATCAATCCGGACAGATCGACTGGAGCCTCAAGGATGAGAACGCCCCGCAGTCCGAAGCCGCCACCAAAGCGCTCCAGCGAGCGCGCACCGTCGCTGAAGAGATGGCGAAGGGCCTGAATGCGAAGCTTGGCACACTTCTCTACGCCAGCAACGAAACCCAGGCTGAACCGCCGCGTCCGCTCATGCGAGCAATGGCTGCTGCTCCAATGGCCAAGACCGACGTAGCACCTTTGGCCATCAACCCCCGGCAGATAGAAAAAACCGCAACCGTCTATGCCGTCTTCGCCATAGAATAGGCGAACCAAAGATTCGCCAGTCCTCCACCGGACGAAAGACAGCGAGGGAACCATGCCAATCCACACCTACCGCGAACTCAAACCCACTCCCGAAGCTGAGGCCCTCTATCGCCGCTGGCTCGCCAAGCTCAACGACGAGTTTACCCGGCAGCAGTCGGTCGAACGCCGCTCTGAGGTCGTCCGCGACGAGCTCTACCAGATCTACTTCGGCCGCCCCCACGGCGGACATATCAAAGCAGTCCTCAACAGCGAACTCGCCATGTACTGCCTCTCCGAGAGCTTCGATCCCCGCAACATCACGCTCGAACCCGAGTACTACGGCGACATCGACGCCGAGCAGTACGCTATCCGCAAGCCGCTCATCTGGTTCTGGCAGATGTTCGACCGCTCCCCCCTCGGCCTCAACCACTGGCTCGGCTTCCGCTTCCGCTGCATGCTTGGCCGCCACATCTTCCGGCACCTCGGCAAGCACGTCAAAATCTTTCACAATGTCGAGTTCACCTACGGCTACAACCTCACCATCGAAGACTCCTGCACCATCCACAAGAACGTTCTGCTCGACGACCGCGGCGAGATCATCCTGCATGAGGGCACCAGCGTCTCCGACTACGCCAATATCTACTCGCACACCCACGACATCAACAATCAATCGAACATCACCAATAAGGTGACCGAACTCGGCCCCCGCGCCCGTGTTACCTATCACGCCACCGTCCTCGCCGGAGCCAACATTGGCGAAGACGGCATGCTCGGAGCCATGGCGCTCGCGACCAAACCCGTGCCACAGGAGACCGTCTCGGTTGGCATCCCTGCCAAGGCAAAGACCCGCAAGCAGGCTACCCAACTCGCCGCCGAAACGCTTTAGTCATAGCGGCTGCCTGCAGATTTGCCGCCTGCAAAGCACCATCGTCCTCTCTCGCAGATTTTTGCGAGAGAGGACGGCTTGAATGCGGAACAACATCTTTACGGTCTCCTCACGCGAACTTCAGTAAACTCGAGCCTGTATGAATCAGGAAGTTGTCCTCATCGTCTTTCAGGTCGTCGTTCTGGTCCTGGCGTTCAGCATCCACGAGTCGGCCCACGCCTGGACCGCCTGGCGTCTCGGCGATCCCACCGCCAAGATGCTCGGGCGCGTCACGCTCAATCCCCTCAAGCACCTTGACCCCTTCGGCTCTGTCCTCATGCCGCTGCTGGCCCTGGTCTATCACTGGCCGCTCATCGGCTGGGCCAAGCCGACTCCGGTGACCGCGCGCAACTTCAAGAACTACAGACGCGATGACATCCTCGTCACCCTCGCAGGACCTGTCAGCAACCTGCTCTCGGCTACCGTCGCGCTCCTCCTTCTTGTGCTCATCAAACACCTTGTCCCTGGCGGAATTCTCGCGATCGGCACCGCGATGGCGCTGGCTTCGCACATCCCCGGCATCGCTACCGACAATCTTCCGGCGCTCTTTCCCATCGCGCTCTTTCTCTACTTTGTCATCCTGATCAATCTGCTGCTCTTTGTTTTCAATCTCATTCCGATCCCGCCGCTCGACGGAAGCCACGTTCTACGGCACTTCCTGCCTTACAGGGTCCTTCAGGTCTATGACCGCTTCGCCATGTTCGGCATGATCCTTCTGTTTCTGGTGGGCGGAAGCTTCATCTTTGGCGTCTTCTTCACTCCGCTTTTGAACACCTTCAACCACATTCTGTTCACCTTGTAGAACAGATGTTTGTGAGAAAAATGTGGAGATGGTGGCCGGAGCGTTTTCCGTTGATTTTCCGGAGTTTTTGAGGGGTGTTTTGGAAAAAGCGGGTGTTTCGACGTGGTTTTTTGCTGGTGGAATCGTGGTGGAGTGCGTGGTAAACGTGGTGGCTTGACCGTCGTCTTCCGACGCTGAAAAATACGCCACGAATCTCAACTATTTTCGCTGCTGCTTTTTACCGGAGTAGGTCGTCCCTTTTTTCTGCCTGCTTTTTGCCCCGAAGGTCCTTCCTACCCGGGACGCTGGCGCCATTGTCGGCCCGAATCATTTACCCTTAGCACTTGATCGCAATGACTGAAAAAACCAACGACTCCTTGAAATCTTCACAGACATCTTTACAGCCATCTTCACGCCCCCGCGTCCTTAGCGGCATGCGGCCCACCGGCCGTCTCCATCTGGGCAACTACATGGGCGCGCTCTACAACTGGGTCCAGCTCCAGCGCCAGTACGACTGCTACTTCTTCATCGCCGACCTCCACGCTCTCACCACCGACTACGCCGACCCGACTACCCTCCGTCAAAGCATTCGCGACGTGGCGCTCGACTTTTTGTCCGCCGGTCTTGACCCGGAGCAGAGCACCATCTTCATCCAGTCCCATGTTCCCCAGCACGCCGAGCTGTTCACGCTCTTCAGCATGTTCACGCCGCTGCCCTGGCTCGAGCGCGTCCCTACCTATAAGGACCAGCAGGAGCAGCTCCGCGAGAAGGACCTGAACACCTACGGTTTCCTTGGCTATCCCCTGCTTCAGGCCGCCGATATCCTCCTCTACCAGCCCGACTTTGTCCCCGTCGGACAGGATCAGGTCGCGCACGTGGAGTTGACCCGCGAGGTTGCCCGCCGCTTCAACGCGCTTTACTGCTCGCAGCCAACCCCCGCCATCGAGAAGGCTCGCGAAGACCACTCCGACCGGGAGATTCTCGCCGCTGAGCTCTCCGCCAACACCGTCGTAGACGGCATCCTGCCCGAGCCGAAGGTTTTGCTGACCCCGTCGCCCAAGCTCCCTGGTCTCGATGGCCGCAAGATGTCCAAGAGCTACGGAAACACCATCATGCTCTCCGAGCCTGAGACCGATCTCCGGGCCAAGCTGAAGACCATGGTCACCGACCCGGCGCGCATCCGCCGCACCGACCCTGGCAATCCAGACATCTGCCCCGTCTTCGACCTGCACAAGGTCTTCTCCACGGAGGAGACGCGGGCTGCGGTTCGCGAGGGCTGCACGACGGCAGGCATCGGCTGCATCGAGTGCAAGGGCTGGGTTGCAGATGCGATCGTCCGCGAGATCGCCCCGATCCAGGAGCGCCGGCGCGCCCTCGAAGCCGACCCCGGCCAGGTCGACGCCATCTTGTGGGATGGATCCGCCCGCGCCCGCCAACGCGCCATCCAGACCCTGCAGCACGTCCGGCAGGCTATCGGCCTCGAGTAACGACCATGCCCGACGAAACTCTACCTCCCCAATTCGTGACAGAAGAGGCAAAGCCCAACGAGCGGATAACCGCAGCTGAAGAGGCCGTGTCGGAGAACGTTGTCTCCGACGCCCCGGACGGCATGCCAGCAGCTTCTTCTACCGGCGGGACGGAACCGGCGACTTCAGAGGCCAGCGAACCCTTCGCGCTCCAGCATCCGCCTGTCCCACCCCCGGCGCCTGACCCCAAGCGCGTCGCCAGGGAGAAGGACAAGGAAAAAGAGGAGGCCTCGCAGTCGCCCTTCTCCGTCACCGTCGGCCAGGTCTACGACGGTCCGCTCGATCTTCTCCTCGACCTGATCCGCAAGCAAAATATCGACATCTACGACATCCCCATCGCGCGCATTACCAGCCAGTTTCTCGAGTACACCCATCACCTCAAGCAGGTCGACGTCGACGCCGCGGGCGAGTTCATCTATATGGCCTCGCTGCTGATCCACATCAAGTCGAAGACACTGCTCCCGCGCGATCCCTCTGACGTCCTCAGCGGCGACCCCGAAGACCCGCGCCGCGAACTGGTCGAGCGGCTCCTCGAGCACGAGCGCTTCAAAGCCGCCGCCCAGATGCTCTTGCAGAAACAGCAGATCGAAGAGGCGACCTGGACGAACTCCGGCCTCAGAAACTTTCGCAAGGATATTGGTGAAGCCGGTGCTCCCACGCTCGACGAAGACCGCGAGATTGACGCCGATACGGTCGATCTGGTCCGCGTCTTTCAGGACATCCTCCTCCGTCTGCGCGAACGGCCTATCCTCAACGTTGATGAAGAGTCGGTCACGGTCGCGCAGATGATCGACTATGTCAAACGCCGTCTGTTGATGGAAGACAAGCCGATCAGCCTTAAGCGCCTGCTCCACAACACCCACACCGAGCGTGCTTTGATCTGCATGTTCCTGGCGATGTTAGAACTCGTGCGGCTGCAGGCCGTGCTGCTCCATCAGCCGGATGCGCAAGGCGACATTCTCATCAAGAAGACGGAAAACTTCGACCAGGTCTTCACCGATCAGGCTCAGGCTCGGGATGACTGGCGGTAAGAACGGTCCTGCCGGACGGGCCCACTGCGCGTGGGGCGGTCACTTCGTGACGTGTATACCGGCTTCGCCTCAAGCCTCCCGATGGTCGGCACAAGATCTTTCTTCGCGACCAACGGGATCGCCAACCGAAGGGTATACAAGTCACGAAGTGACCGCTGCCCGCGCAGGGCGCACTTTAGCGATTCGCCCGGCGACGAACAGCAGCGGTGAACCATAGCAGACCAGTCCCTACCAGCAACAGGCTTCCGGGCTCAGGGATTGGTGAAACCGCTGTAGCAGAGGTATCAATCGCCTCGAAGATCTCTTCACCCTGTCCATCAGTCCAGGCGAAGTCTCCCACAGAGTTGAGAAACGCCTGGTCAGCCGAACCGCCGCTAAGAAATTGCATATTATTTCCTGATCCGATGTAGGTCCCGTTTTTGCTGCCATTCGGGTTGTATACCGTTCCCAGTCCAACCACGCCCTGGTTACAGACGTTCTTTAAGGCGTCAAAGCCCGACGGGGTCGAACTGCACGGTGTGCCATCGTCATAGACCATGTCCGGGAGAGAGGAGCTCGGGGTTCCTGCTACGCCGTCCACATAGGTCACGTAACAGGTAAAGCTCGCGAGGCCGCACCCATAGGTCTGGGAGACCACCACATCTCCACCGGCATCGATGCCATAGATGCCCCGGCCGTTGGCATTGCCCAGATCGAAGATCGTGTAAGTATCCGCGGCTGCCGGTTTTGGGCAGACAAAAATCGTGGCTGCTACGAGAAGGGCGGCCGAGGCATGAAGCCAGTGTGCAGGACGTTTCATAGAAATGACCCTCGAAAAGTTGAATTATAGTGTCGGTCTTTGGATGCGGCGACGAACGATAGTTGTAGCTCGGTGCCTCGGCTAAAAGCGGGTGTACCGCCGTTTGGAGGGAATAGTGCTGATTGTAGCGATTCCGTTACAACTCGAATGGTTATGGCCGGCCATCCGGGAGCGCCTGTAGACCCTTCGTCAGACGTTGCTCATGCTGCAAGGTCTTACAAACAATCGGAGATCGTCCTTTACCGTGGCTGCGCGTCGCGGTCTGACCACGAATCTTCAGGAGATCAAAAGAACGCATGTTTCACCTTTTTGTAACACTCCATTCGCATAGCGCGCCTATCGTCAGCCTCACGCACTCATCTTGAATCCTAGGCGAAACCATAATGGCCACTCCTGTAATACACCCCACCGGATCGTTACTCGACCAGAAGATGGGAAAGTCGTCCCCCGGCAAGATAGGCGGCATTATCTTCGGCGTCCTGCTGATCGGCGGTCTCGGCTACATCGCCAACCGTCTTTACTCCGATCTGCTGCCCGTTCACGAGGGCTCGATCTTCCCCTACCTGCTCCTCGGTCTGGCGTTGTTCATCGCGCTCGGCTTTGAGTTCGTGAATGGCTTCCACGACACTGCCAACGCGGTCGCGACCGTCATCTACACCCACGCGCTTGAACCCCATGTCGCGGTGGTCTGGTCGGGCCTGTGGAACTTCATCGGTGTGCTCACCAGCTCCGGCGCCGTGGCCTTTGCGATCATCTCCCTGCTGCCGGTCGAGCTGATCCTGAAGGTGAGCAAAGGTTCAGGTTTTGCGATGGTCTTCGCGCTGCTGATCGCGGCTATCCTCTGGAATCTGGCCACCTGGTGGAAGGGTCTGCCTGCGTCGAGCTCTCACACCATGATCGGTTCGATCATCGGGGTCGGTGTCGCCAACCAGCTGATGCACGGCACCAGCGGTGTCAGCGGCGTGGATTGGGAGCAGGTCACCAAGGTCTTCAAGGCGCTGCTGATCTCTCCGCTGGTCGGCTTCGGCTGCGCGGCTCTGGTCTTCCTGCTGCTCAAAGCGCTGTTGAAGGATCCGCGGCTCTACAAAGCACCGGAGGGAGCTGCTCCTCCGCCGTTCTACATCCGCGCGCTGCTGGTGCTCACCTGCACCGGCGTCAGCTTTGCTCACGGCTCCAACGACGGCCAGAAGGGCATGGGTCTCATCATGCTGATCCTGGTCGGAACGGTTCCGACGGCCTACGCTCTGAATCACACCGTCGGTGTCAACCAGGTTCAGACCTTCGCGGCGGTCTCGCAGCAGGTAATCGGAGCGATCGGCAACTATATTGATCCGAACACCACGGTGGCCGACAGCGGTCCCGAACTCGAGGCCTTCGTCAGTAGCCACAAGTTCTCCCCGCACACCATGCTTGCGCTGCAGGAGATGGTCGGCGATATCCGCAATGAGGCGACGCAGTACAAGTCGCTCGGCGCTGTGCCGTCGAACATGCAGGCCAACGTTCGCAACCAGATGTATCTCACCAGCGAGACGCTGCGCCTGATGCCGAAGTACGGCCCCAAGGTTAGCGATGCGGATCAAAAGATCTTCAAGAACTACAAGGGCCTGCTGGACAACTCGACCAAGTTCATTCCGCCGTGGGTGAAGGTCGCGGTTGCCCTCGCGCTTGGCCTGGGAACCATGATCGGCTGGAAGCGCATCGTCGTCACCGTTGGGGAAAAGATCGGCAAGACTCATCTGACCTATGCGCAGGGGCTCTCCGCCGAACTGGTTGCCATGCTGACCATTCTTGCCGCCGACCAGTACGGTCTGCCGGTCAGCACAACGCATGTGCTCTCTTCGGGCGTGGCGGGTACAATGGCTGCGAACAAGAGCGGCCTCCAGATGTCCACCCTGCGCGACATCGCTCTGGCCTGGGTCTTCACCCTGCCGGTTGCGGCGCTGCTCTCGGGCTGCCTCTTCTGGCTCTTCAACACGGTCACAAAATAACTCTTTAGAACCTACAGTGAAGAGAGGCCCGCGAAGCAGCGGGTCTTCTTTTTTGCTGGCCGCAAGAACCCGTGCAGCCGCCCCTGATTCGCCTCCAACTCCGGCCACACGGTCTTTTACAACGACTTATCTGAGTCGCAGGGAAGGGGAGCCTTCGCGTTGGTATGCTTAGAAGTACACCAACGAGACTATGAGCCTTAAAGCAAAGATCGAAGCCGTCATCTACGCCTCAGAAGAACCAGTAACGCTGGCCCAGCTGGCCGGTCTCCTCGGCCATGAAGCCCAGGCCGAGCTGGACCACCTCGACTCCGCGCAGCACTCTCTGGCGCTCGACGACGCAGCCGGCTCCTCGCTTGAGCCGCGCTCTCTGGACGAAGACGATCTCAACAGCGAGGTCCTCACTGGAGCCGCCGCGAACCAGGTTGAGTTTCATGCTCAAGCAGAGCCTGACGCCGAAGCGCAACCGCAGGGGGAGGAACTCGACGCACGTCACGCTGAAGAGCTCCATCGCCATCTGCACGAGGCTGCCGCACAGGAAGCAGCCCATGCCCGCGCCCTTCGCGAGCACGCCGCAGCCGATGCCGCCGCCATGAGCACCGCTGACGATCTGGACGCCGACTTGGAAGCCAACCAAGAAGCTCCAGCCAAGGCCGGCCTTCCCGCAGACGCGGTCTCAGAAGCCGAGGCCACCGAAGCATCCGCCGCAACCGAGCAGGGAACCGACCCCTCTGCCGAATCAGCGTCCGCGAACAAGGACGACAAAAAGCTTGCCCGCGAAGCCAGGGAGAAGGACCGTCGCCTCCGCGAATACTTCCGCATCATCCTCGACCAGCTCATCGCCGACTACGCCACCTCCGAACGTGGCCTGGAGATTCGTGAGGTCGCCGGTGGCTACCGCCTTGCCACCAAGCCCGAGTACCACGACGCCGTCCGCGGCTTCGTCAAATCCCTCAAGCCACCCCTGAAGCTCTCTCTCCAGGCCCTCGAAACCCTTGCCGTCGTCGCCTATAAGCAGCCCGTCACCGCCCCCGAGGTCTCTGAGATTCGCGGTGTGGACTCCGGAGGCGTCCTCGGCTCCCTGATGACCCGCAAACTGGTTGCCACCGCCGGCCGCAAACAGGTCATCGGCCGCCCCATCCTCTACAAGACCACCCGCGACTTCCTCCTCCGTTTCGGCCTCAAAGACATCAACGAGCTTCCCAGCATCGAAGAGTTTGAGAAGATGGCCGGCGAGCTGGCCGAACAGGAGGAGATTCCCATGGAACACCACGCACCCGAGTCCGCAGGCGACCTCGAACCCGAGAAGAACCAGACCGAACCCCAGGCCGATGGCGACAGCGGACGAGGCAACGACAGCAATGGAAACAACGGAAGCAATGACGGCGGTGAGAACAGCGAGACCGCAGGCGAAGAGGCCATCGTCGACGGCCGGCTCTCCGGTCTGCCGCCGAACTACGACACCGACCAGACCGTCGACGGCGAAGACTCTCCCGCCCTCGACGCCGAGATCCAGAGCGAACAACGCCACCACTCAGAGGAGGGCTGATAAACCGATGACCCCTTTCAACCTTGACCCCGAACCCGATCCGCGCGACTCTCCCGACAGCCCGGAAGATAACGAGCCTGACACCGTTGCCACCCCCGAGGGTGATGCAGAAGGCCTCCCCGACGCTCCCCTCAAGCCAGCGCCCGAAGGCATGCAGAGGACACGCTTCATCAACACCAACAAACTCTAGTGAACAAAGCAGTAACCCGGCCTAAAGTGCTGGACGCGAAACGCCTCTGCTACGCTGTTGCTGTCTTGCCAGTCCAACTTCGCGCGATGCTACTTCCTCGCTGACTCGCTTCGTCTGTCGCACGATCCAAATCCCGCCCACGGGTACTTCATGATCGCTCTGACCACCGCGGCCGTTCCGCAACCCAATCCCGAGCTCTACTCGCACGTCAAAGTCGTCATCTCGATCATCGTCGGCCTTGGGATCACGACCCTGCTCAAAGGCTTCGCGCAGTTTGTCCAGCATCCTAAACGCGCCAGGGCCTCGCTCCTGCATCTCGGCTGGGCGGCATCGCTTCTGCTCTGGATCATTCACTTCTGGTGGTGGGAGTTTCGTCTCGCCATGGTGCAGCAGTGGACCTTCGCGATCTACTTCTTCGTCATCCTCTACGCGATCCTCTTCTACTTCCTCAGCACTCTGCTCTTTCCCTCGGACCTCGCGGACTACACCGGCTACGAAGACTACTTCCTCTCCCGGCGCCGCTGGTTCTTCGGCTTTCTCGCTGCCACCTTCCTCGCCGATATCATCGACACCAGCCTGAAAGGCGCAGCCTACCTGCACTCCTTCGGCCTCGAGTATCCCATCCGAATCGGTGTCTACCTCGTCCTCTGTGTCATAGCGATGATCACCAAAAATCGGCGCACGCAGCTCACGCTTCTTGCCTTGTCGATCCTCTATCAGATCTCCTACATCATCCGCCTCTATGCTACAGAGTAGAAGGCCGATCGAGACCCACTGCGAACTCCGCGCGGTACAATCGGATCAGCAGTACCCGACCGCGATGAGCAGCCCCGCAGTCAGAAAGCCGGAAACATCATGACGAAGTCCCCCTCCGCTGCAAAGCCCGACGCCAACTCCAAATCCAACGAAGAACCCAAAGGCGACCGCCTTCAGAAGATCCTCGCGCAGGCGGGAATCGCCAGCCGACGCAAAGCCGAGGAGATCATCCTTGAAGGCCGGGTGCAGGTCAACGGTGTCATCGTCAACACTCTTGGCACCCGCCACGACGCACTCAAAGATCACATCCGCGTAGATGGCAAGCTTCTCCACGGTCCCGAGCAGCAGCGCTACTATATGCTCAACAAGCCTCGTGGCTACGTCACCACGCTCGACGATCCTGAGAAGCGCCCGACCGTCATGCAGTTGATGGCCAAGCAGAAGTCCGGCCCCCATGGCGACAACGTTCGCCTCTACCCCGTAGGCCGTCTCGACTATCTCAGCGAGGGCCTCATCCTGATGACCAACGATGGCAACCTGGCCAACGCGCTCTCAAAGGCCGCAGCCGGAGTAGAGAAGACTTACCTCGTAAAGATCAGTGGCACGCCACCTGCGTCCGGCCTCCAGCAGATCCGCAGCGGCATCATGATCGACCGCGGTCGTCTCGACGAGGTCCGCAGCGGCCGTCGCGACCGCATCATCACCTCGCCTGCAAAAGTCGAACTCGTTCGCGGCGGCGACAACCCCTGGTATGAGCTTACTCTCATCGAAGGTCGCAATCGCCAGATCAGAAAGATGTTTGAAGAGATCGGCCACCACGTCGAAAAGATCCGCCGCATCGGCTACGGTGCGCTACGCCTCGACGTCCCGCCAGGCGAGTTCCGCGAGCTCACACTCGGCGAAGTGATGGCACTCGACCGCGCGGCGAAGGGCAAGAAGGTTGTCCCGAAAAAGAAGACGCCCGAGTTTGCGCAGCTTAAATCTCCTGCCAAGAAAAAGTTTACCAAGCCGCGCCGACAGCCCACCGGCAGCAAGTCCGCAAGTCGTCCGCGTCGTCCAAATTAGCCTGTTGTCCATCCGACATTCACCCCTTCGTAACCACATTCAGAGAACGTTTGTCTAACGAAGTACCTGGTTGGTACCCCTGTTTTTCTACGACATTTGATCGCTTGACACACCTCTCTCGACACGCTCAGAATACTCGCGCTATTAACCTTTCGGGTGATGACAATCGCAACCCGGGAGCATCCAATAGGTGCAACAAGGATGTAGTCAAGGAGCAGCAGAGTGGCAATCGAAAAAGCAGTATTTGGAGCAGGATGTTTTTGGGGAGTTGAAGCCCGTTTTGGCGAGATCACAGGTGTTATCGACACGGTCGTAGGATACGAAGGCGGCGACCTCGAACACCCAACCTATAAAGAAGTTTGTACCGACCGCACCGGCCATGCGGAGGTCGTTCAAGTCACCTACGATCCATCCCGCGTCTCATACGAAACGTTGTTGGACGCCTTCTTCGCCCTGCACGATCCCACCCAGGTGAATCGCCAGGGTCCGGACTGGGGCACACAGTATCGCAGCGTCATCTTTACCCACACCAACGAGCACTTCGCCCAGGCCCGAGCCAAGATCGCCGAGCTCAGCGCCGCTGGCTCTTATCGCAAACCAATCGCAACCCAGGTTGTTCCTTCCACCAATTTTTGGAAGGCGGAAGAGTATCACCAGAGATATCTCGAAAAGCGTGGCATGGTGAGCTGCCACATCTAACCTCGTCTCAACACAATCAAAAACGGCGGCAACGATTCCATGTATTCGTTGCCGCCGTTTTCTATCTCCGGCATGCCAGAGAAACTTATTCCGCACGCAGCGCAGTCGTTGGATCAACCGAGGACGCACGTCGCGCAGGCACAATCGCCGCAATCATCGCGACTACGGCAATCAGTAAAGTCACACCGGCCAGCGTAAGCGGATCTGCGGATGACACGCCGTAGAGCTGACTCCGCAGCAGCCAAGCCAGCAGCACTGAGCAGGGAATCGCCAACACGATCCCAATTCCCGCCAGACGCAGCACATCGGCCAGCACCAGACGCGATACTCCCAACCGCGTTGACCCAAGCGCGATGCGAATGCCGATCTCCCGTGTGCGCTGTGCCGTTGAGTACGCCAGTACCCCGTACAAACCAACCGCTGCCAGTAATGTCGCCAGAGCTCCAAAGGATACTGCCAGCAAAGAGATCATTCTCTCGTCGGAGAGATCGTCGTCGATCTGCGCGTCCATCGTACGTAGCGATACGATCGCGAGTTTCGGATCGAGCTGCTGAATGGAGCGTCGGATTGTTGGGAGTTCCTGCGCCGGATCGCCGAACATCCTCAAGTAGAGGAAGAGAATTGCAGGAGTGGGGTTCTGTTTCAATGGGCGAAAACGGGTTGGGGCCACTGCATCGCGAATGCCTTCGTGCTTTGCATCCCGAACGACTCCGACGATCTCGGTATCCAGCTTTGCCTTATTTCCACCGCCGCCAGCCATCTGTCGTCCGAGGCAGCTTTTGGTGTTGCCGCAGAAGTGCTTTGCGAAGGACTCGTTTACGATCGCCACCGATGGATGAGCGAGGTCATCCTCTTCAGTAAAGGATCGTCCTTCGATTACAGGAATCTCCAGCGTTGAGAAGTACGATGGAGTGACAAATGAACTCTCTACTTGAAAGTCATCATCAGGTGGCGCTGTGTATCCAGAGACCGAAACGTTGGCCATCGTATCGTCGCCTGCAAGCTCGGCGTCAGTTGTTGCCGCAACAGACCGAACGCCGGGCAATGTCGACAACTTATCCATGACACGCTGATGTAAAGCTGCAACCGACGATGGGGCATAGCCTGCAAGCACCGGGTTTATACCGAATGTGACCAGGTGCCCGGTAGTGAAACCGACATCGACATGCCGAAGGTTTTGCATGGTGCGTACGAAGAGGCCAGCGCCGACCAGCAGAATAACGCTGAGGCCAACCTGGAGACATACCACCGAGCGCCGAAAGCCGAGCCTGCCTCCAATGCCTGTAGCGCTCTGTTGCCGCAGCTCGCTGGTCAAGTTAGAGCGGCGAAGTTGAAGCGCGGGAGCAAGACTGAAGAAGATGCTTGCCGTAACTGCGATGGCGAGATTGAAGCCAAGCAAACGCGTGTCTACCGAGGAGGCAAAGGCAATATATGCAGTATCCCCGGCGAGTTGATGGATGAGCGCGCGCATGGCAAAGGGGGCGGCCAGCATTCCAAGCAGGCCTCCGGGAAGTCCAATCAGAAGTCCTTCGAGGAGAAGCTGCCTCAGAATTCGAAACGATCCAGCACCGAGAGCCTTCCGCACAGAAAACTCCCGGGCGCGCACCGCCGAGCGGACTAGAAGCAGACTTGCAACATTGGCCGCAGCCATCAACAGAACCAGCAACGCCATTCCCATCACTGCGAAGAGCGGTCTTCGATAGTAATCCCGTTGGTAGGAAAAGCCTCTAGATCCCAGCAACAACTTCATGCGACTGTTTGTCAGAAACTCATCGGTGAAGTGCTGCGACTGTGTGCCCAGTGCCTTCAACTCCTCCGCGCGAAGGGAGTGCCATAGCGGGTTCATCGAAGATTCGGCGTGAGTGCGCGATACTCCTGTCTTGAGCCTGCCAAGAATGTTGATCCATCGATCTTTGTGATTGGCCAGTCGCGTCCCTTTGCCTGGCATCACCTGGTCGAGCATCGACATAGGCACAAAGACGTCTGGCGTCTCCCCCCAGATAGCGCTTCGGAAGCCCGGCGCCGAAACTCCCACGATCTGAAAAGGATGATCATTGATCAACGCAGTGGCGCCGACGATTGCAGGGTCTGCCCCAAAACGGTTCTTCCAGAGATCGAAGCTAACGACTGCAACAGGATTCGCATCAGGCTTCATATCGTCGCTTTGCGTCAGGAGTCGACCCACCGCCGGCCTGACGCCGAGCAGAGTGAAGTAGTTTCCACTGACAAGCTCCGCTCTGCCATGTTGTGGGTCGCCGTTGTAGACGAATCCAATGTCTGCCGGAGCTGTAGCCAGCATTCCGTCGAACACCTGATTCTGATCCCGCAAGTCCTTGTACATCGGATAGGAGAAATAGGCCTCCTCGTCTCCTCCGTGATTACTGAAATGACCCTCCCAAACCTTTCCAGTTCCCTCGAGAACCACCAGTTGCTCCGGCGCGCGCACAGGTAGCGAGCGCAGCAACGCCTGGTCCAGCAGCGAAAAGATCGCCGTATTCGCACCCACGCCCAGCGCAAGGGTCAGTACAGCGGTCACCATAAATCCCGGCGACCGGCGGATCTGGCGAAGCGAAAAGCGAAGGTCCTGCAAGAAGGAGTTCATCTCTGCCTTTCCCCGAAAAACGAGTGACACGCTGCTTCGGTGAGCTTGCAGTTAAGCACACAGCAGTTAAACTACCAATCCTGTGCACGCCCAACCCATTACAAATAAAGGAGCGTCTGACTTCACCTACTTCAAGAGCTGTTCATCCATGGAGCCGCCTGTTCATTTGCGGACGCGACCTCAACGAATTCATAGGCCGGCATGGGTTAGTTTGAGATTCACGACAACAGGTTACCGAAAACCTGTTTTCACCGAATGTCGAGTCAGTTCGGGATCACAGATGGGAAGCCGACTTCTCGTTACGAATGCGCAGAGCATCGCTTTCTGTTCGACGGTTCATAGAGAAGACAGAGCGAATCAGCGTGGCCCAGCGAACCGGTGGAGCATGGGCCTTCCTCTCGTCATCGGAGTGTCGCATGACCGAGGTCTTTATCCCGGCATCCTATGTTGTGTTCTATATTTCTCGGGAGCAGCCTGCCTAATTAGGTCCAGCTTGTGGGAGGGCACCATGATTTTTCGTCTTATAGCTTCCATCAGCCTACTGGTTCTGGTTCTAACGAGCGCACCCGAGTTGACGGCGCAGTCACCGCCGCCGCCTTGTAAGAGCACTGTCACCGGGACACTTGAAGTGGTTCCGTTAGAGAGCAAGGTGTATGGGGATAAACGTCTTCTGCGGGTGTGGCTGCCCAGCGGCTATTCCGGCTCTACGGCTCCCGCGAAGCGGTACCCAGTGCTTTACCTCTTTGACGGGCAGTTCCTTTTTGACCGCTGCACCTCTCAGCCGTTTCCAGATGAGTGGCACGTCGACGAAGCCCTGACGGATTTGATCGCGAACAGAACTGTGATGCCATTGATTGTGGTCGGAATCGACAACGCTGGCCCGGGCCGCCGTGAGGAAGAATACTCTAGGTATGGCGCGATGGCAGACGCACCGCAAAAGCTGTCGGCGTTTATGACGCGAGAAGTCCTGCCGCTGATCGATGGGCGTTACAGGACGATTGCGGACCGGACTCACCGGGGTGTGGGTGGTTCATCGCTGGGTTCAGTCGCCGCGTTGAGTCTTCTGCTGGACCAGCCAGATACGTTCGGCCTGGGCTTGCTTGAGAGCACTTCACTGCAAGTTGGGAATGGCAGAATGCTGCAAGATACCTCGACGATCGTGCAAGGACCGTCTCGCGTCTCCATCGGAGTGGGTACGACGGAGGTGCCACCAGCGGAAGCTGCTGCGCATGGATTTCCTGATTTCGATGTTGCCTTCGTCGCGATGAGCCGGACGCTCGCCGAGAACGTGAAGAAGAGCTTGATGAACCATCCGAAGGTAAAGTTGACGGTCGAGCCGGGTGGGCAGCATCAGCCCAGATACTGGGGAGAACGCTTCGGTCCCGCGGTTACATTCCTGTTCCCGCTGGAGCCAGACGCTACGAAGTAACCGAATGTTTCTCGCATGCCGACTGCATTATGAGGAAGTCCTGATAAGCGCGCTTTCGTTTACCGGTGCCGCCTATATCTCTGATTCGCAGTCCCCCAGAAAGTTGGGTTGTCGGCAGACTCAGTCATTCACTCCAAAACTGTTCAGTTGCGTCCGGCACAGCCTCAATCGTCAATCGCACGGCCACTGTGGTATACTCATCTTGTACTCTGACTAAAAGGAGTACGGGCATCGCAGGCAAAGACTCTTCATGGACTTCGGAGTTTGGCCAGAGACTGCGATTCGCCTCTTCCCACCGCATACCTTCCCGAACGTTGGAAGCCGCGCTGGTTGCTCTGGCTGGAAGGCTCGTCAACGGACGAGTCTCGCCGTGCAGCAGCAGCGCTTCGATTCCCGACAGCAATGCTGACTAATTGAAATCCATGATGCCACGCTGGCATCCCTGCACCCCTATGCCGCTCTATAACGCCCTCTATTCGGGCCACCAGACAGGAAAAACTTTGAACTCCGCAACTCTAGACGCAACAGAACAGAATAATGAGATCACTTCGAAACACCAGCACTCCGCTCCCGAAGCCAACACCGCCGTCGCGAATCCCGCAGGCCTCCCTCTCGTTGAGGATGTTCGCTTCACCGACTTCAACATCTCGGATTCGCTTAAGACCCGCCTCACCAACGCCGGCTTCACCATGCCGACCCCGGTGCAGGCCAAGGCCATCCCGCCCGCGCTCGAAGGCAACGACATCCTCGCCACTGCCTCCACCGGCACCGGCAAGACCCTCAGCTTCCTCATCCCGATGATCCAGCGCATGGACGCAAACTCCGTCCCCAGCACCAAGGGCAAGCGCGGTCCCATCCGTTCCCTCATCCTGCTGCCGACGCGCGAACTCGCCATGCAGGTCCTCGAGGCCTATTGGAAGCTCGTTCCCGGCTCGAAGAGCGACGCTGTGCTCGTCTGTGGCGGTCTCTCCGAGAACAACCAGCTCGACCAGCTCGACCGCGGCCCCCGTCTCGTCGTCGCCACCCCTGGCCGCCTCGAAGACTTCCTCCGCCGTCGCGAGATCAACATCAACTCCGTCGAGATGCTCGTGCTTGATGAAGTCGATCGCATGCTCGACATGGGCTTCCTTCCCGCCATCCGCCGCATCGTCGGCGCGCTGCCGAAGACCCGTCAGACCATGTGCTACTCCGCGACCCTCGACGCCAACATCCGCGAGATCGTCCGCGACTATGTCAACAAGCCCGTCCGCATCGAGATCGGCCAGACCTCAAAGCCGTCCGACCGTGTCGAACTCCGCGTCTACACCGTCATGCAGGACCAGAAGCTCGGCCTGCTCGACCAGATGCTGCGCCAGGAAGAGGGAACCTTCCTCGTCTTCTCGCGCACCAAGCATGGTGCTGACCGCATCTCGAAGAAGCTCGAGAAGCTGGGCCACGATGCCGACGTCATCCACGGCGACCGCAGCCAGTCCCAGCGCACCGCCGCTCTGAAGGGCTTTGCCACCGGCCGTCACCGCGTCCTGGTTGCAACCGACGTAGCCGCTCGCGGCATCGACGTGCAGGACATCGCACACGTCGTCAACTACGACCTGCCCAACGCCTCGGACGACTTCGTCCACCGCATCGGCCGCACTGGCCGCGCCGGCAAGAAGGGCGTCGCCACCACCTTTGTCATGCCCCAGGAGCGTCACGACGCCCGCAAGCTCGAGCGCGAACTAAAGATAAAGTTTGAGTGGCGCGAAGCCGATAAGAACCTTGAGAAGGAAGTCCGCAACGCACCCCTCGACACAACAGCTCAGGGACAGGACCTCATGCAGCTTGAAACCCGCTCCTGGAAGGGCAACGATCCCGTCACACCGATGACGACGCCCAACGCCAACTATGGCGGCAACAAGAGTGGCTTCCGCAGCCGCAACGGTGGCGGCGGCTTCTCTGGCGGACGTAACTCCGGTGGCCGTGGCCCCGGTGGCCGTCCCAACAGCAACAGCCGCCCCGGCAGCAGCCGCTCCGGCCCAGCCCGCCGCGGTCAGTAACTCTCGGCACTCAGGGCACTCAGACATAAAGACGCTCCGCTCTGCCAGCCAACCAGCCGCAGAGCGGAGCGTCCGTCTTTCCGCACACGGCGCTTTATTGAGGCCCGCTATCAGAGAACTGGCAAACTCTAGCGGTCTCTTTATGACTGCGTGAAACAGCATCGTAAAAGCCGACGCCGGCCGTCGGTTAGATTCATCAAACTTCATTGAGATCAAAATCATGTCGGAAAACCTCCCTAACCTGACCGAGTTCAGCGAAATCGTCGCCAACGACAAGAACTTTGTCCTGCGCATCGTTCAACCTGGTCTGGCCGGGCTTATGGACGGCTCCGTCTCTACCCTCGCGCCCATCTTTGCCACCGCGTTTGCCACGCATAACTCGCGCACCGTCTTCCTCATCGGAGCAGCTTCAGCAGTCGGTGCTGGCATCTCCATGGCTTTCTCCGAAGGCCTCTCCGACGACGGCGAACTCACCGGGCGCGGCAATCCCATCTTCCGCGGTATCGTCACCGGCCTGATGACCTTCATCGGCGGCTTTCTTCACACGCTACCGTTTCTCATCCCCAACGTTCACACGGCTCTTACGTGGGCGTACGGAGTTGTCGGCGTTGAGCTCGTCGTCATCGCTCTCATCCGCCATCGCTACTTCAAGACCAGCTTCGCGCTCTCCTGCCTCCAGGTCATCGTAGGCGGTGGTCTGGTCTTCGCCGCCGGCGTTCTCATCGGCCAGTCCTGACCCAGCACCTCCGCAAAGGGAACACCAAAAGCGGCGAATATTCACACCCAAAACGAGAAAATTGATGTACACCCCAGCTAAAATGAAAGTAATACCATGATCTCAGTATCCAACGTCACTATGCGCTATGGCTCGAAGCTCCTCTTCGAGGATGTTTCAGTCACCTTCACTACCGGCCGACGCTACGGCCTCACCGGACCCAACGGCGCCGGCAAATCCACCTTCATGAAGTGCCTCACCGGCGAGATCGACCCCCAAAAGGGAACCGTCGTGAAGCCGAAAAAAATCGGCGTCCTCTCCCAGGACCAGTACGCCTTCGACGCCTACCGCGTCATCGACACCGTCATCATGGGCAACAAGGGCCTGTGGGCTGCGCTTGAAGAGCGCGAGATCATCTACGCCAAGCCCGAGATGACCGACGAAGACGGCTCCCGCCTCGGCGAGCTTGAAGGCATCGTCGGCGACGAAGACGGCTACGAAGCCGAGTCCAACGCCGCCGTCCTCCTGCAAGGCCTCGATATCCCCGACGAGCTCCACGAGCGCAAGATGTCCGAGCTTCAGGGTGGCCAGAAGGTTCGCGTGCTCCTCGCGCAAGCCCTCTTCGGCAACCCCCAGGCCCTGCTCCTCGACGAGCCCACCAACTATCTCGACCTCGAGTCCATCCACTGGCTCCAGGACTTCCTCATCCGCTACAACGGCACCGTCATCACCATCTCGCACGACCGGCACTTCCTCAACAACGTCTGCACCCACATCGCCGACATCGACTACGAGACCATCATCACCTACAACGGCGGCTACGACGACATGGTCTTCCAGAAGACCAGCGTCCGCACCCGCATCGAGAGCCAGAACGAGCAGCGCGAAAAGAAGATCGCGCAACTCAACGACTTCATCGCCCGCTTCTCCGCCGGCACTCGCTCCTCGCAAGTAAACTCCCGCAAGAAGGAAGTCGAGCGCCTCGCCACCAGCGAGCTAGCCCGCTCCAACATCGCCCGCCCCTTCATCAGCTTCAAGATGGAGCGCCCCTCCGGCAAAAACGTCCTCGAGTTCGAGCAGGTCAACAAGAGCTACGTCCAGAAAGACGGCAAGACCGAGCACGTTATCAAGAATTTCACCGGCTCCGTCACTCGCGGCGACAAGGTCATCCTGATGGGCCGCAACGGCCAGGGCAAAACCACTCTCCTCAAAGCTCTGTTGGCCAACGGCCCCGGCATCGACGAGCTAGGCTTCGAAGACAAATCTGTCTCAATCGACTCCGGCTCCGTCAAATGGGGCCACGAGGTCTCCATCGGCTACTTCGCGCAGGACCACAAAGGCTCGATTCAACTCGGCATGACAGCCAGCGACTGGCTCCACCAGTTCGATCCCCAGGCCACCAAGGAAGACATTCGCGGCATCCTCGGCCAGATGCTCTTCAAGGGAGAAGAGGGCCTCAAGAAGACCGACGCTCTCTCCGGTGGCGAAGCTGCTCGTCTGCTCTTCTGCAAGATCATGCTGCAGAAGCCCAACGTCCTCGTCCTCGACGAGCCTACGAACCACTTAGATCTCGAAGCTATCAACGCGCTCAATCAGGCGATCCAGAAGTACGAAGGCACAGTCTTCCTCGTCACTCACGACCAGGATCTCATCGAAGAGGCCGGTACGCGCATCTGGCACTTCGAGGGCGGCCCCACCGACTTCCACATCACCGACCACAAAGGCCCTTACGAGGAGTATCAGCAGCAGCTCGCCATCGTCGCAAAATAAGGTCCTGCCGGACGGGCCCGCTACGCTTGCCACCCCTCGAACGAAGACCTGTTCGCGGGGGCCCCGATCCGAGCGGTCACTTCGTGACGCGTATACCGGTCCCGGCAAGATGAACCTCCACGGTCCTCCCGTTGGTCGAAGATCAATCTCTCCCCCGACCAACGGGAGGACCAGCCGAAGGGGTATACAAGTCACGAAGTGACCGCCGCCCGCGCAGGGCGCCCATCCGGCAGGACATATCCTTCCCAAAAAGTGGGATACTAGAAGTCTCATGCCCACCGTAGAACCCATCAAAAATCGCGGCAAAAACGTCCTCGGCCAACCCCTCGACCTCTGCGGCTGCGAGCCCATGACCGGCTTCTACCGCACCGGCTGTTGCGAGACCGGCCCTGACGACCACGGCGTCCACACCATCTGCTGCGTCGTCGACGCACTCTTCCTCGAAGCCTCCAAGGCCCTTGGCAACGACCTCAGCACGCCCATGCCGCAGTTTGGCTTTGAGGGCCTGAAACCCGGCGACCGCTGGTGCGTCTGTGCCGCTCGCTGGCTGCAAGTCCAGCAAGCCGGAGCAGCCTGCCCCATCATCCTCGAAGCCACCCACGAGAACACCCTGAAGATCGTCCCCTTCGAACTCCTCATCCAATACGCCGTCATCCCCAGCCAACTCCACTAGCTACGTTCTTTCCATGCAAAGCTGCGCCGAATAAACTCAATCTCCTCCTAAGGCCGATCGACGTAATATTTTTCTAACGTTACCAGCCTGCTTAGCAGTTTTTGCGGGAAGTTTAAGAATAAACAAGCAACCACAGCTAGGTTCGTTTCCGGATCGCCGACGACCCGGGACTCTCGGTGCTGTTTTACAGCGTGTCGATGACAACGAGCCTATTTGCCAATAACATCCTTCGATAGACTGGATACAAGTTATGATCAGTCGCGCCAAGGCATCCGAGATGCTCGACCTCTTTTCGTCCGTCAAGCGAGCAAAAGGCTGGGCCGAGACGCAGATGTATGCGCCCTGGGAACTGGGCCCTACCCAGGTTCGCCTGCTTGAATATCTCGCCGAACACAATGGAGTGTCACAATCGCAGCTCGCGAAGGCGACTGACACGGACAAAGCGTTGACGGGCAGGGCGCTGCAAACACTGATCGATCGAGGTTGGCTCCTTAGAGAACGCAGTAGCGAAGACGCACGAGCGTATGTCCTCTCCCTCGCTCCGGCTGGCCGCAAGCTGGTGAAGGAGTTAGGGAAGATGCGTAATCAGGTCATCGAGCGTCTCGCCCGCACGCTCGATAGTCGAGACGTCGACGACTTCCGCCGTATTGCAGGAAAGCTGCTCGCGCCGGTTCAGTAGCATTCTCCGGCAGATCCTTGCGGATAAGTCGAGGCGTGTAGACCGTTGACAATAGTAGATGGGTCTACTATCTTAGTGGTAGACCCATCTACTAAATGGGCTGTGAATACTAAAAAGCACGTATTTCGAGAAAATACACCGAGGATCTTCTATGCAAACATGGACGGCGGCGGACATTGCATCACAGACCGGCAAATTAGTTATCGTGACTGGAGCGATGGGGGGATTGGGATTCGAGACCGCGTTGGAACTTGCGCGGGCGGGCGCAGAGGTCATCCTTGCAGGTCGCAACAAGGAGAAGGGCAGCGTTGCGACACAACGTATACGGCAGCAGGTAGCCTCGGCAAAGGTGCATTTTGAAGATGCAGACCTGGGCAGTCTCGAATCGATCAAGGCGTTTGCAAGCCGGATGCTCAATCAGGGCCGACCCATAGATATTCTGATCAATAACGCTGGAGTGATGGCGCCCCCAAAGCGGGGGTCCACCATCGATGGATTTGAGTTGCAGTTTGGCACCAATCACCTGGGCCACTTCGCTCTCACTGGACGCCTGCTGCTGCTGATGCTCCGTTGCGATCAACCCCGCGTCGTCACAGTAAGCAGCCTCATGCACCGGATGGGCGGTGACATCCATTTCGACGACCTGCAGTGGACGAGCCGGTACAAGCCAAATGCGGCTTATGCGCAATCGAAGCTGGCCAATCTTCTATTCACCTTCGAACTGCAGCGGCGAAGTAACGCGAATGGGTGGGGTTTAATCTCCAACGCAGCACATCCCGGCGCGGCGACCACCGACCTCATTTCAAATGGCGCCGGAATGGACAAGCCGCTCAACATGAAATTTGTGTCTTTGATAGGTCACTCCGCCGCTGCGGGCGCACTGCCAACCCTTTATGCGGCAACCTCACCCGACGCGAAACCGATGAGCTATTACGGCCCGAAAGGACTGTTCGAGCTCAAGGGAGCAGTCGGGCCAGCGATTGTCTCCGGCAAAGCGAAGGATCCTGCCACTGCCACACGACTTTGGGATGTCTCAGAAGAATTGACCGATGTCCGATGGCCGGATACAAGAAGTAATTCTGCTCTCAAGAATATCGCGGCCCAGTAAAGCGCAACCCATTAGTAATCCGTAGTGCTTCCAGTGTTCGTTTTTCCGAAACTACAGACCATCTCTTTTGATGTGGGGGGAATGGTGCGCCCGAGAAGATTCGAACTTCTGACCTACAGCTTCGGAGGCTGCCGCTCTATCCAGCTGAGCTACGGGCGCATACCTCTAGCCTAGCACGATCGCTTCCGGTTGACAGCCCGCGGCCCTTCGGTGGAGCATCATCTCCAGCACTGAAAAGCCTTCCCAACCGCAGCCCAGCGCATCACGAAAGAGAGAACAAGTATGCACCTCCGCTCCCTAGCCTTAGCCGCCTGTTGCACTCTCATGACCACCGCAACCACGCTCCAGATCACCGCTCAAGATGCCAAGCCCCTCGCCAGCCCAGCCGCCACCGCCGAGGCCAGCCTCAACGGCAAGCAACTCACCATCAAGTACAACTCCCCCCGCCTCAAAGGCCGCACCATCGGCACCACCATCGTCCCCTACGGTCAGGTCTGGCGCACCGGAGCCAACCCCGCCACCACCTTCATCACCGCGACAAACCTGAAGATCGGCACCCTCGACGTCCCGGCCGGCACCTACACCCTCTACACCCTGCCCAGCGCCAGCCAGTGGCTCCTCATCGTCAACAAGCAGACCGGCCAGTGGGGCACCGAATACTCCGAAGCCCAGGACCTCGGCCGCACCCCCATGACGAGCAAAACCCTTCCAGCATCGCAGGAGAACATGTCCATCTCCTTCGAACACACCAAAGGAGCCACCACGGAACTCCACGTCAAATGGGCCACCACCGACGAATATGTAACTGTTAAAGCCCAGTAAGCCAGCCGAGTAAGTCAGCTCAGCCAAGCAAGGCCGGCCGGAGAAGTCGAAGCGCGAAACAGAAAACCTACTTCGCCGCTTCCTTCTCCAGTTCGAGCCGATCCAGCCGTAACCGCTCCATCACCGAAGCGACCAGCTCCTTCGCTCCATTCAAATTCATCAACACTGCCTGCAGATCCAGCGCCGGAACCGCAGGATTCCGCGTGCTCGCGCAGTAAACCCCATGCTGCCCAATCAGGACCAGCGCATCGGTCAGCACATCCAGCGTCACCGCCAGCCGTCCGCGCGCCTCTCCCATCATGAACTCATACTTCTCCAGCTCATCCTGCCGATCATAGAAGACAGACACGCTACCACTCCTTCGCGGCCGTATCGACCAGCACCGGCTCCGCAGCCACAGGAGCCTTCCAGCGCAGAATCGGCTTCCTCGCCGCCGTCGTCTCATCCAGCCGCTGCAGCCGCGTCGTATGCGGCGCCGTCTGCACCAGCTCAGGATTCTCTTCCGCCTCCCGCGCAATCTGCTTCAGCGCATCGATCAGCAGATCCAGCTCCTCGCGGCTCTCGCTCTCGGTCGGCTCAATCATCATCGCGCCGTTGACCACCAGCGGGAACGAAACCGTATACGCATGGAAGCCGTAGTCGATCAGGCGCTTGCCCATATCGCCCGTCTTCACGCCGTTCTTCGCCTGCAGCTTGTCCGAGAACACAACCTCATGCAGCGACCGCGTTTTGTACGGCAGCTCAAACGTGCCCTCCAGCTTCGCACGAATGTAGTTCGCATTCAGCACGGCATCCTCAGTCGTCTGCCGCAGCCCATCCGGCCCATTGGCCAGAATGTACGCCAGCGCCCGCACAAACATCCCGAAGTTGCCGTAGAACATCCGCACGCGCCCCACACTCTGCGGCCGGTTGTACTCCAGCCCCAGCTTTCCATCAGCCTTCGTCACCACAATCGGCGTAGGCAGAAACGGCTCCAGAATCTTTTTGCAAGCGACCGGCCCCGACCCCGGACCACCGCCACCATGCGGCGTAGAAAACGTCTTGTGCAGATTCAGATGCATCACATCGACGCCAAAATCTCCCGGCCGCGTCTTGCCCACCAGCGCGTTCATATTCGCGCCGTCCATATACAGCAGCGCGCCCTTCGCATGCAGAATGTCCGCAATCTTATGAATGTCGCTCTCGAACACACCAATCGTCGAAGGATTCGTCAGCATCAGCGCAGCGGTATCTTCATCGACCATCCGCTCCAACTCAGCCACATCCACCATGCCTTGAGCATTCGACTTCAGATTGGCAACCTCGTATCCGCATACGGCAGCAGTAGCCGGATTTGTCCCATGCGCCGAGTCTGGAATCAGAATCTTCTTCCGCGGATTTCCCTTCGACTCGTGATATGCCCGCACCAGCAGGATGCCCGTAAACTCACCATGTGCGCCAGCCGCCGGCTGCAGCGTAATCGTGTCCATGCCGGTAATCTCAATCAGCGCATCGGACAGCGTCTTCATAATCCCCAGGCAGCCCTGCGACAGCGACTCCGGCTGATAGGGATGCGCCTCCGCAATCCCCTCCAGCCGCGCCACGGCCTCATTCACGCGCGGGTTGTACTTCATCGTGCAGCTTCCCAGCGGATACATCCCCAGATCGATCGCATAGTTCCACGTCGAAAGCCGTGTGAAGTGCCGAATGATCTCGATCTCGCTCAACTCCGGCATCACGCCGAGATCCGTCCGCACGGAATCCCCGAGCAGCGCCACCGAATCCACCGCCGGCACATCCAGCTCCGCCAGCCGATAAGCCTTCTTCCCCGGCGAAGACTTCTCGAACATCAGATCTTCATTCTGATTCGTGTGCGTCGTAGCCTTCTTCGGCGTACCTACAAACTTTTCAACTGCCATAGTTAGAACTCCTGCGCATCCGCTGCGCCTCCGGTCTCCGAGTAGCTTCCGGACTCCGGCCCATCCAAATCTTCTTCCCGCAAAGAAAGCCCAAACACCGTTCCATTCTCAAACTCAATCGTCATCGCATCGCCCTCTTCAAGCGAAGCCTGCACGACCTTGTCGTTGATCTGCGCGCACAGTGCATTCCGATACTCCGGCTCTCCGTACGCCACCGAAAACTCCGGAAACAACACATGCGGCCACGCATAAAACGTCAGTAGAGGAGCCTCAAACCGAAGCTGTAGAAAGTCCTCAACAAACTCAACCGCCTTCAACTCCTCCCCAACAATCGCCGACACATCCATCGCTAAGCCTTCTTGCCTGCAAGCGCCGCCGCGACAGCATCCATTTGCTTCCGCGTCGTCAGCTCTGTCGCGCACCATAGGCTCGCATTCGGCCCGAGCTCCGGATACCACTTCGCCAGTGGCAACCCACCGATGATTTTATCGCCAAGCAGAGCAGCGTTCGTCGCCTCGGCACTCTTCGGCAGCTCCAGCACAAACTCATGAAACCGCGGCGCTCCATCAAACAAAACCTTCGCGCCCGTCGAGGAAGAGCCATTCAGCACGCCCTTAAGATAAGCCGCCTTCGCAAGATTCTGCTCCGCCAACTCCTTCATCCCTTGCTTGCCGTACACACTCAGGAAGATCGTCGTCATCATCGCAACCAAAGCCTGATTGGTGCAGATGTTCGAAGTCGCCTTCTCCCGCCGAATATGCTGTTCACGCGTCGACAGCGTCAGTACAAATCCGCGCTTGCCATCCTTGTCCTTCGTCTCGCCGATCAGCCTGCCTGGCATCTGCCGCAAAAACTTCTCTTTGCACGCAATCACGCCACAGTAAGGGCCGCCGTAACCCACAGCCACGCCATACGACTGCGCCTCCAACGAAACAATATCTGCCTCAGCCGGCGGCCGCACGATCCCCAGCGACACCGCCTCCGCGATCGAAACAATCAGCAGCGCGCCCTTCGCATGAGCAACCTCGGCGATCGCCTCAACATCCTCAATCGTGCCAAAGAAGTTCGGCGACTGAATCAACACGCAAGCCGTATCCTTCGTGATCGCCGCATCGAGCGCCGCCAGATCAACCCGCCCATTCGCCGAGTATCCAACCTCGACCGTCGGAATCTCCTGGTGCTGCGCATACGTCGCAATCACCTCGCGATACTCCGGATGCACCGTCCGCGCAATCACCGCGCCATCACGCCCCGTCACGCGCACCGCCATCATGATCGCCTCAGCAGCGCCGGTCGAACCGTCATACATCGACGCGTTCGCAATCTCCATCCCCGTCAGCTCGCAGATCATCGTCTGGAACTCGAACATCGCCTGCAGCGTGCCCTGCGAGATCTCCGGCTGATACGGCGTATAGCTGGTCAGAAACTCACCACGCTGCACCAGCGAGTCGATAATCACCGGCCGATAGTGCCGATAAACTCCCGCGCCCAGAAAGCTCGAATAACCAACCGCATTATTCTCCGCAAACTCGCGAAAGCGATCCAGAATCTCCGACTCCCCATGCTGTCGTGGAATCTTCAGATCGCGCTTCAGTTGAAACTCGGCTGGAATCGTAGAAAACAGATCGTCGATCGACGCCACGCCAATCTCGGCAAGCATCTCCTCGCGATCCACGGGGGACTTCGGTAGATAACGCATCTTTTAGTGTCCGGTCTCTTCGCTGGTAAATTTCTCGTAGTCGGCGGCGCTCAAGAGTCCATCGACCTGCTTCGCGTCCGCAAGCTCAACCTTCAGCAGCCAGGTCGTATTCGCATCCGTGTTGATCTTCTCCGGCGCATCCTTCAACTCTTCGTTGATCGCCGTCACCTTGCCCGTCACCGGTGCAAACAGATCCGACACCGCCTTCACCGACTCCACCGAACCGAAGCTCTTCGAAGCCTCAACCGTATCGCCCACCTTCGGCAGATCGACAAACACAATGTCGCCCAGAGAGTTCTGCGCATAGTCCGTGATGCCGACGGTTCCAATATTGCCGTCGAGCTTGATCCACTCATGTTCCTTCGTGTAGCGGTAATCCGCAGGGTAAGCCATTCGTCGTTCTCCAGAGAAAGTGTGTGTAACTCAATTGTAGATGCTGGGGCTATGCGGATTTCTTCGCCCGTTTATAGAAAGGAAGCGGCACAAACTTCGCCTTCACCATCTGGCCGCGAATCTCCACGGCAACCTCGGTGTCAATCACGGCGTAGTCTACAGGCACATAAGCCATCGCAATATTCTTCTTCAAAAACGGCGATGGCGAACCGCTGGTAATCTCGCCGAGCCGCTTTCCTTCAACCGAAAACACCGTATATCCATCACGGCCGATACCGCGCTCCGTCATCTCCAGCCCCACCAGTTTGCGACCCGGCCCACCCTCAGCCTGAACCTTCAGCAAAGCCTCGCGCCCTACAAACTCCGGCTTGTCGAGCTTCGCATAACGCCCCAGCCCCGCCTCCAGCACGTTGATCGTGTCCGAGATCTCGTGTCCATACAGCGCCATCCCCGCCTCGAGTCGCAGCGTGTTTCGCGCGCCCAGCCCACACGCCAGAATCCCGAACTCAGCGCCTGCTGCCAGCACCTCGCCCCACACCCGTGCGCTCGTCGGCTCATCCGACGGAATGTAAATCTCAAACCCATCCTCGCCGGTATAACCCGTCCGCGCGATCATCACGTTATGCAGACCACACACCTGCCCCCACGTAAACCAGTAGTTCTTGATCGTGCTCAAATCCGTCGAGGTCAGCTTCTGCAGCGTCTCCGCGGCTCTCGGCCCCTGGATCGCAAGCTGCGTGTAGTAGTCGCTGAAGTCGTTCACATGCACGCCCGGCATATGCCCGATCGTCTTCCGCACCCACTCGACATCCTTCTCACGCGTGCCGGCATTGATCACGATCAGGTAGTCGTTGTCGGAAAGCTTATGCACAATGACGTCATCCACAAATGTGCCATTCGGATACAGCATCGCCGAATAGTGCGCCTGTCCCACCGCCAGCTTCGAAGCATCGTTCATGCAAAGCTGCTGCACCGCCGCCAGCGATCCCGGCCCGCGCAGCTGAATGTCTCCCATGTGCGACACGTCGAACACGCCCACCGCCGTCCGCACCGCCATATGTTCAGCAATCAAACCGCAGCAATCCACCGGCATATCCCATCCGCCGAAGTCGACCATCTTGGACTTAGCCGCCCGGTGCACCGCGTTCAATGCCGTCTTACGAAGTGGTATTTGCAGTTCTGACAAGATAATCGTCTCCAATCGTTATCGTAGAGTGCGGACACCTCAAGGTCAACGCGGGGGATTGTCAGGATAATAAGACTGTGCCATCCTTCATTGACTCGTCACCATTTGGAGGCTTCGTTGCAATCTCTTCGTGTCCTTGCCATATTTGCTTCTCTCCTGTCCGTAACACCGTTCGTGCATGCTCAAAGCTCACCTGAGCCTATTCCGGGCGTTCGGATACCTAATGGCAGCATCCCATGGGCCCTTGATCTTTACGAAGGCAGACAACAGATCGTGCCGATCCATCACACGAGCGTCGAGGTCAACAATCACAAAGGGGCAAACGTCGCCGGCTCGCTCGCTGGAAGCGTCTTCTATAAACCCAAGATGACGACAGAGGTAAACGGCGCACACGCCCGGGTCGCTCTTCATACCGATAAACCTGTCTTTTATGTCCACGTCATGGATGATTCCGGCGGCGACTCGTCCGCGTCTGCCGCCAACTGGGCCATCGTTCGCGCCATCATCGATAAAGATCGCCGCATCCTTTCCCAAGTCAACTTCACGCAACTTACGGGAAACGCTAAGAGAAATGCCTTCCAGGTAGATGCGAGTATCGAGAAGCTTGATGACGGTTGGTTCAAGATCGTTCCCAAAGAGCCATTAGCTCCCGGCGAATATGCGCTCCAGCCCGTGCCGAAGGCTGCAAACACCTTCTCCACTGTCGTCTTTGATTTCACCATCGACTCCAAAGCCCCAGACGCGTCGGACGCTCTCTCTGCACCCACGTCTTAACAAACGTAGGCAGACGTAATCGCAACTGCTGTTAATTCAGGGCATCATGCGCGTCTTCAAAGATTCAACCTGTTGCTTCAGAGCAGCATAGGCTGTATCGGTAGGCTGCCCCTGCGTCTGCCACATCACGTTCCCTTGATTATCAACGACCAAAAGATAAGCATCGTCCGGTTGACTGTAGTGCGTTATAGCCTTCCATCCGGCCTCATTGTTAGCAACCGGCACAACTCGAGGCTGCGCCCGCTCCGGCGTCGACGACTTGATCGACCGCAGCACAACCCCCCGGACAAATCCCGGCACTGCAGCCACCACCGGCAACTCGTAGTACGCCACGACAGGCGAGGTCCGATAGTCCGCCGCAATCCTTCGCGCCCAGCCCGTCACTTCCTCTCGGGAGCCGCGACTGAATCCGATGACCAGAATCCCAGCCGTCTTCCCCTGCAACGCCGCAGGTAGATTCACCGCCTGATTCGCAAACGAGGTGCCACGAACCTCCGGGATCCGTTCCGCCGAAGCACAAGGAACGATCATCAGTCCGGTTACCGCCAGCAGCGCCAACGACAGATTGCGGCTGTTAGGACGCTTCGCTCTCCAACCCATAGACTCAGTCTAGAGTCACCCGCCTCTCAACCTCTTTTTGGCCCTCAAATCGATACGATCCGATGAAACTTCATCCACCAGCTTTATCGTGCAGCTTCTCAGTGCATTCCGCTCGGCAGCGACTTCGTAAGTCTTCCCGCATCCAGCACAATCTCAGCCAGCGCCTCGTCGAAGTTGTGATCATGCGTCTTCTGCAGCGCCGCAGGAGCCACCGACTCGGTCAGCGCCCAAAGCACAAAGTGCGTCGCCCTGTCGTAGATCACCAGCCGGAACATTGGCAGCGGATCGGAGGCTCCATTCTGCTTGTTCGCGTTCTGTGGACCATTGGGTGCCGTCAATTGCAGCTCGAAGACCAGGTCTGCCTCACTCGGCGTGCTCACCAACTGATACCGGCCCCAGCTCGACATATCCGCATAAAACTGGTTATAAGCCCGATCCGGATCGCCACTGAACGGGTGAGGGAATAGCCCGCTATCGGCCCCCGCATTCGAGATAAACACCTTCTTCGCATTCACCAGCAAAGCCGGCACCGGAGCCGCATCCGGAGTCACAGGCTCCTGACCGGACGCAAAAACCCCAAACGAAAACAGAACAAAAGCAACACGAAAACCCACAACCAACCGAATCCGGATCATCGTAGTGTCCTCTCCCTGCGAACCGAGAGTGCCGCGTCGCGAAAGCACAGTCCGTCCACGCACTCCATCAGACGCACGACAAGTTACAAATGTTTCGCATAGCCAAGCAGCCTCGTCACGACCAACACGCCTTAGACCGTCACCGACTCGCGATACTCGCCAAACACCCTCCGCATCACATCCGCAATCTCGCCCACCGTCGCATAGCTCTCTACTGCGCTAAGTATCTGCGGCATCAGATTGCTTCCACCCCGCGCCGCATCCTCCACCCGCCGCAGCGCAGCAGCATGTCCCCCTGCATCTCTCCGCAGACGCATCGCCCGAACCCGTTCCACCTGCCGCCCCTCCAGCGCCTCATCGATCCTTTGAATCGGCACCGCAACCTCCTGCTCACTCGCGAACTCATTCACCCCAACGACAATCGCTTCCTTCGCATCCACCGCCTGCTGATACCCATAAGCCGCATTTTGTATCTCCCGCTGCACATACCCCTGATCGATAGCTCGCAGCATCCCATATCTCCCGCCCAGATCAAACCGCGCAATCGTAGCCAGATACTCCTCCGCCCGCCGCTCAATCTCATTCGTCAGCGACTCCACATAGAACGATCCCGCCAGCGGATCAACCGTCTGCGCCACACCGCTCTCATGCGCCAGAATCTGCTGTGTCCGCAAAGCAATCCTCGCCGCATTCTCCGTCGGCAGCGACAACGCCTCATCGAACCCATTCGTATGCAGACTCTGCGTCCCACCCAGCACCGCCGCCAGCGCCTGCAGCGTCGTGCGAGCGATATTATTCTCCGGCTGTTGCGCCGTCAGCGTCGACCCCGCCGTCTGCGTATGAAACCGCAGCATCCAGCTCCGCTCCTTCTTCGCGCCGAAGTGCTCCCGCATAATCTGCGCCCACATCCTGCGCGCCGCGCGAAACTTCGCCACCTCCTCCAACAGATTGTTATGCGAGTTGAAGAAAAAACTCAGCCGGGGCGCAAACGCATCCACATCCAGCCCCGCGTCAATCGCGGCTTGCACATAGGTCATCCCATCGGCCAGCGTAAACGCCACCTCCTGCACCGCCGTACATCCAGCCTCGCGCATGTGGTACCCCGAGATCGAGATCGTATTCCACTCCGGCACCTCGTCGGCCGCCCACGCAAAGATGTCCGTCACCAGCCGCATCGCATGCGTCACCGGATAGATATACGTCCCCCGCGCAATGTACTCCTTCAAAATATCGTTCTGAATCGTCCCGTTAAGCCCTTTGACCTTCGCCCCCGTCCGCTTCGCCACCGCAACATACAGCGCCAGCAGAATCGAGGCCGTCGCATTGATCGTCATCGACGTCGAGATCGTATCCAGCCGAATCCCATCGAACAACCGCTGCATATCCTCGATCGAATCGATCGCCACCCCAACCTTCCCCACCTCGCCCAGCGCCAGCGGCGAGTCCGAGTCGTACCCAATCTGCGTCGGCAGATCGAACGCCACACTCAACCCCTTCGTCCCATGCGCCAGCAAAAACTTGTACCGTTTGTTCGACTCCTCCGCATCCCCCATCCCCGCATACTGCCGCATCGTCCACAGCCGCCCGCGATACATCGTCGGCTGAATCCCCCGCGTAAACGGATACTCCCCCGGCTCCCCCACCGCATAAGCCGCGTCGACGCCCGCAAGATCCTCCGCCCGATACACCAGCTCCACCGGAATCCCGGAGCTCGTCTCCGGCTGCTTCGAGTCCGCTTGTTTCAAGTTGTTTTTCTTCTCGTCAGACATGCCGAACAAGTGTACCCGTCCGCACACTGCTGCTGCAGCCAGCGCAGTTTCAAAGAGACTGTGATGACCGGGTGCCCTATCCTTCGCGCTCTTTGCGAAGAGTGGGAAGCGACATTGTTCGCATCACATCAACACCGAAGAAGCGTTAGCTCCGCTTACCCCTGCGGTTCGCCTTCACAAAGCTGCTCACGCAAAAGTATCCAAACACCACCGCCATCGCCACCGCCAGCAGCAGATGTCCATGCGCCTCATGGTTCCCCGCCGTCTCATGCAGCTCCCCGCGCATCTTCCACGCATTGCTTAGCGCAAACGCCGCAAAGATCCCAAAGAAGACCCCGGTAAACTCCAGCCAGAGCTGACTCGAAGCCTTCACAAACGGCCCCCACACCGCCTCGCCAAACCGCTTCCCGCCGCGCTTTAGCCCCTTGCCCGTCTCGACCACCTGAGCCGTCGTTCGCGCTGTCTTTCCCCCCAGCCGAGCGCCCGACACTTCCGCCTTACTCCGGGCAGCGTTCGCCGCAGAAGTCTCAGCCCCCGCAGCCGAAGCACTCGGAGCCTTCCCCGCGACAGAAGGATTCGGCGCCGTAGCCGCATCCACCGCCGTCACCAGCGTCTTAGCCGCCAGCCGAGCCCCAATCCCAAGCGTGCGACCGAACCGAACCGAATCCATACCCAAGAGTGTAGCCGTTCCTCATCACTCGGCGAAATCATTCCCACGATCACCGCATCCGCCACTTTCCCTAGAATTTCGACTCCCACAACGCATCGTTTTTCCCGGCATTGGAATCAGAGCAAACAGAGGAGCCCCATAATGAAGAGCACGCTCTGGATGATCGGCGGGTTCTGTGCCGCCGCCGCTGGCTTTCTGGTCCTGGGATGCCGCCGCACCCCAGCCGTAGAGCTTCTCGCTCACCGCTTAGAAGACGCCTGGGCCGACCATCACACTGTTGTTGAAACCACTTAGAGTCATCACCCGGTCCCTGAAGAAATGCCGTTGCGGCGGCCACCGCCATGGGCGTATTCTTTAACCAGAAGCCAGTGACGCCGACATACCCGCAATGCCGTTCCCGCCGGTCACCTTCGCTGGGAATACCCGATGCGTGGAGTAGTTCGAACGATAGGGCAGCCCGGAGGTGGCATTGAATCAGAAGGTCAAAAACCTGATACAGAAACTTGGCGAAGCGATCCACGAGTCCGTCTCGGAGTCGGAGGATATAGCAGGCGTCGTCAAAAACATCCGCGAACAGGGTTTTGATGTCCTCCTCATGCTTGAGGCCACCATCGGTCTCAACGAGGTTGAGGCAGAAGCCGACGAGGCCACTGAAGGCGCCGAAGAAGGCACCACGGGCCCATTCACCTCAAACGACGTATCCTTTCTGAAGTCCTTGCGCATCAGCCTCACTGAAGACGAGTCGACAGACGATACCGATTCCACCGACACCACCGAAGCCTAAGCACCGCAGTTGTACCGAAGGCTGACACACAGAAGACTTGACCACGAACGGCTGATCACAGAAGTCCAGGTAGCCCTCTCATGCGACCGTGGTCCACGGCTTCTGTCGTGTCTTGGCTTGGTCGGTCCAGCCGAAGTCATGCGACGTTAGTCATGGTGGAAGTAGAAGAGGTTCCCGTCCAGATCCATGACAGTGAACTGTCGCAATCCCCACGGCTTTTTTTCCAGAGGATCGACGATCTTCGCACCTGACGACTTCAACTCCTGGTATGTCGCATCGATATCGTTAGCGAACATCCAGTGCACCGCAGGGTCGAACGGCAGCTTCCTCTTCCGAAAGAAGATTGCCGCCTTACCGCGGGACACGGCTCCAATCCCTTTATCCGGTTCAAGCCATCCAATCTCAAAGCCCAGTACATCTCTGTAATGCTGTTGTGCGCGTTCAACATCAGCGACCGGCAACTCCGGCACTGGTGGGCCAATCGAGGTCATCTTCTCTTTGACGTCCATGGACTCCTCCTTTTGCTCTCCTTTATGCAACAAGACCGCCAACGCGTCAAATTTCAGACTCGCACAAAGTAGTCATGGGATCTGTAGATCTTTATGGCCAGAGGGGTAAGGATAAACTTGACCGCTATCTCTTCCTCATCCGCAACTCTGCCAGCTTCCATCCACGGTCCATAAGTCTGGCCATTCAAGCTTGAAGCTTGATCCCAAGGAATCTCCTCGTGCCGAACCAATCGTCACACCGAACAGAGAAGCCGCCTGAAGACAGATAGCAGGAGTTCGACCTGCTATCTGCCCCATTCTTTAGTGAAACTCATCCGCGCTCGGCCCATAGATCGCCGGCACCTTCGCATCATTCAGCCGCAGATAAACTGTAAGCTGTCCGCGATGATGTGCCAGGTGGCTCAGCGCGCCATTCGAAATCGTGACATACCTCGGCCCCTCAGAAAGCACCTGATCCCCCATCTTCAGCTTCCAGGTCTTCATCAGATGCTCTTCGGTCGTATTCTCCAGCGCCCTTCGCGAAGTTTTGAGTCCCTCCTCAAGCAGCGAAGCCAACTCCGTCCGCGTCTCCACCGCCTTTGTCTGAAAATTCCTTCCATTCCCATTCAAATCCAGCTCATCGTGATCGATCATCAGCGCCACCCAGCCAGGCATCGTCGCCACCAGCGCCGCCAGCTTTCCCAACTCCATCGACTTCTCATGCGGCTTCCACGAGTTCTGCCCCTCAGGCACCCGCTCAATCGCCTTTCTTGACGCCTCAGCTTCGCTCTCCAACTGCTCCAGAAAATATCTCCTGAACTCCATCGCACTTCCTCCTTGGAAAGCCTCGGGCTTTCACTTCGAAAGTTAGTCTCCTATATATGACATCTAGTGTCATATTAAAGAAATAACTTTATTTGAAAGGAAAGGAGGGCAGACAAATCCATGAAGTCCGATCGCCTCCTCTCCACCCTCATGCTCCTTCAGGCCCACGGCCGTCTCTCCACCCGCGAGGTAGCCGAGCGGCTCGAGATCTCCCAGCGCACCGCCCATCGCGATATGGAAGCCTTATGTACAGCGGGCATTCCCCTCATCGCCCATCGCGGCGCAACCGGCGGCTGGGAGCTGCAAAGAGGCTGGCGCACCAAGGTCCCCGGCCTCGACGACGCCGAACTCCAGGCCCTCCTCATGGCCCAGCCCAGCGCTCTCGGCGACCGCAAACTCACCGCCGCCGCCCAGCGCGCCTTCGACAAACTCATGGCCTCCATGCCCACCGCCATGCGCCTTCAGGCCCACTCCATTCAGGCTCGCCTGCACATCGACCCTACCGGCTGGAGACCCACCCCCGAAGACCTCTCCATGCTCCCCCTTGTGCAGGATGCCCTCGCCCGCGACTGCAAGCTCACCTTCCTCTACACCCGCGCCGACGGCGAATCCAGCTCCCGCACCGTCGATCCACTCGGCATCGTCTGCAAACAAACCGTCTGGTATCTCATCGCGCAATCCTCGGCGGGCACTCGCACCTACCGCATCTCTCGTATGCGCGAGGTCGTAGTCCTCGCACTCCCATTCCTCAGACCGTCCGGCTTCGATCTCGCCGCCTACTGGAAACAAAGCACCGCAGCACTCAAAGACCGCCAACAGACCGTCGCCACGATCCTCGCACTCTCAGACGAAGGCGTCGCCTCCATCGAGCGTTGGTGTCCTATGGTTCCCGCACTCAACCATCGCGCATCACGCACCCTGCCTAAGGGCTGGCATCTCTTTCACGTCGAGTTTGAAAGCTACCAGCAAGCCCGCTTCGTCATTCTGGGCCTCGGCTCTCGCGCTGCAGCTATTGCACCGCCCAATCTCCGCAAAGAGATCAAAGCAGAACTCCGCCGCATGATTCACTTCACATAGCAAAGCCGCAAACCGCGCTTACCCCTTCGCATCCTTGAACTCTGCCAGATGCAGTCGGACCGCCATCGTTGCTGCCTATATTGTTGTTGCCGTCGCCGGTGTCTGTGCCATCGCTGTCGCTGTTGCCGTCGCCGTTGCCGTCACCTTTCCTATCAGCCCCATGAAAAGCCACGTCATCCTGAGCGAAGTTGCTCACGGCACTTTGTGAGCAACGCAGTCGAAGGATCCCCGTATTTGTCTTTGCTGTTGCTGTTGCTGTTGCATTTGCCTTTTTGCCCGTGAAAACCCATGTCAACCCCCAACCACTACAAAACCCGCTCCAGCCGCGGCTTTTCGCGTGGCGTATTCCCCAGCTCAAACCAGTACAATTAAAGAAGAGGCAAAACCCAATCAGGCAGGAGGCAAAGGCAACTGCAACAAAATAAATATTTTGCGCACAAGCCTCCTACAATCAACAGCTTGCAGCCATACCCTCACCGTAAACCTATGCAAGCATTAGACTTACTCCCAAAATACCCAACTACCAGGGGGGAGGGGGTCATACACGGCAAGCAAGGAGCCAGGAGTCAGAAGGGAACATCGTTGACCCCCATCTAGGAACGCGATACACTCATTAAGTTTGGCGCTGCAGCCCGTCTGTCTTCATCTCAAGATGATCTCGAGGGTTGCAGGGACGACAGGCTTAGGCCCGGCGGTCACTGGAAACCCGAGACTGCGATGGCTTGACCGGTTGGCTTACTGTAGTGCTCCTGTATGCGCCCATGCAGCACAATCTATTTTCTGAAGAAAGCGGTCAGCATCACGCGACTCGCTTGAGGTTCTAGTCATGTACGCAGTCATCCGCACCGGCGGCAAACAGTATCTGGTCTCCCCTGGCGAGAAGTTGAAGATTGAAACCACCGCCCACGAGAACGGCAACATCGAGTTCTCCGACATCCTTGCCGTCAGTGGCGAAGCTGGCAAGTTCGAGTCCGACCTCACCGGCGCCAAGGTGCTTGCCTCCGTCGTCGGCGAAGGCCGCGGCGAAAAGATCCTCGTCTTCAAGCTCAAGCGCAAGAAGCAGTACAAGAAGATGCAGGGCCACCGCCAGAACTTCGTCGAGGTCAAGATCAATGAGATCCTCGTCAACGGCAAGAGCTTCAAGGAAGAAGCAGCAAAGTAAAGCTTCCCGGCAAATTTTAATAAGCGCCAGAGCCCAGAGGGCAGCGCGAAAGAGGCAATCGAATGGCACATAAAAAAGGATTAGGTTCTTCCAAAAACGGCCGCGACTCAAACGCCCAGCGGCTCGGAGTCAAAGTATTCGGCGGCCAGACCATCCTCGGCGGCGGCATCATTGTCCGTCAGCGTGGCACCCCGCTCAAGCCCGGCGCCAACGTCGGTCGCGGCAAAGACGACACCCTCTTCGCCAAGGTCAACGGCATAGTCCGCTTCCAGGACAAGGGACAGCAGGGTCGCTTCGTCAACGTCGACCCAGCCGAGCTTACCTCCGTTCCTGTCTAGTCGCCACAAGTCACCAGCTACTGGCCACAAGTCACCAGCAAGTCACCACAATCTGCACCTGAGAACCCTGCCCAAGTGCAGGGTTTTCTATTTCAGAAACTGTCCTGCCGGACGGGCTCCCTGCGCGGGCGGCGGTCACTTCGTGACGTGTATACCCCTTTGGTTGGCGCTCCCGATGGTCGCAAACGAAGTTGATTCCGACCAACGGGAGGATCACGCGAAGCTTCAAAAAGGCGTGTGAACGCCCGCCACCAGAACAGGCTTGCCCTTCTCATTAAACCCGATCCGCCCCATCGGCGTCTCATGGTCATGCGTAAACAGCACCAGCCACTTCTCCGGAATCGCCCGCGAGTAGAACCGCTTCCGCTGCGCAATTGTCTCCACCGGGTCCAGGTCATACCCCATCACCCACGTCGGATCCAGGTGCGCGCTGGTCGGAATTAAATCCGAGATATAGCAGGCTTGTTGTCCCTTCGACTCCACGTGAACCGCCATCAACTGCGCCGTATGACCGGGAAAAACCTCCACGCTCACGCCCGGACAGATCTCCGGATTCACCCTGATTCCAGCCTCGTCCAGCAGCGTCATCTGTCCCGACTCCACCAGCGGATCATAGTTCGGTGAGAGATAACTGACCCGATCCCGATCCAGCTGCAGATGTCCATGTTCCACCTCGCCACGATGCGCAAAGTACCGCGCATTCGGGAACGTCGGAGTCACCGAGCCATCCGGATGCAGCGTAGTATTCCACCCGCAGTGGTCGAAGTGGAGGTGAGTGTTCACCACCACATCCACCTCCTCAACCCTCACCCCAGCCGCGGCAAGAGACTGCGGCAGAAGCTCCTGGTTGCACTGGATCTCCCGCATCTTCGCCGGCTGCTTATTGCCGACTCCGGTCTCAATCACCACCGTATGCTTACCAGTCCGCACCACCACTGTATTCAGCCCCAGCAGAATACGGTTCTGCTCATCCGCCGGGGCCCGCTTCTCCCACAACGGCTTCGGCACCACACCGAACATGGCGCCGCCATCGAGCTTATAGGTCCCATCCGTGCATACGATGAGCTCGAACTCCCCAACCTCAGTCCGCGCCCGAACCAGCTCCTCAGCCGCATCGCGCAGCCCAATCCCGTCACCAACGCCCATAGATCCCTCACCCACATCCTACTGTGAGGGAGACAGGCAAAGGGTAAGAGTTAGACCCGCGAAGCCGCCAGCAGCTCGACGCTGGCCGCAACGTGCTCCCCAGGAGCACCCGCAACCATCCCCGCTGTCTCGGCCGCAGTCACCAGCGCCCCCGTCGTAGGAGCACGCTTGCTCTGGAAGCACTGCCGGCAGAGCACCGGTCGCCCCTGTGTCGGCTTGAACGGCACCGTGGTCTCCACCCCGCACTCCGAGCATTCCGTACGCGTCTCCGTGCGCGACAGACCCGCCGCCGCCGGCCCCGCCCCTGCCTTCAGTCCCACCCCGGACCGTTTGGACTTGCAAGGCTTACACCGCTTCGGGTCATTCTTGAATTGTTTGTCGAAGAAAAAGAGTTGTTCCCCGGCGGTGAAGATGAACTCGCCACCGCAATCTGCGCAGGTTAATAGCCGATCCAGAAATTCCATGCCGCTTCTCCCGTCCTACGGAAAGGAAGAACACCCGAGGGGCCTGATCGTGGCAACACCGCAAGGGGTTTACCTTTACTGATGACCATTACGCTTTGGATTTTGAAGGGGGCCCGAAACTGCGAGTTCGTGGAATTTGCTACGATTTGCCGGTCAATGCGAACCCAGGAAACAGGTTCTATCTGCCGGGGCTAGTCGATGGCGGGAGTCCACCTCTAGCGGTTCAAATGGCCGCCTCTTCAAACTCTCTGATCGAGGAAGAGGCGGCACATCCTGGTTGTGGAGCTGACTAATCCTGCTCCTTACGGACCTTCTTGCGATTGCGCTTACGTGCAAGCGCTTCTTTCACACGCTTCTTCTCACCTGGTTTCAGATAAAAAGAGTGACGCTTGACTTCCTTGATAATGTCTTCTGTCTGCACCTTGCGCTTAAAGCGCCGCAGGGCATTCTCAAGGGGTTCGCCTTCTTGTACTCGAACCTCTGCCAAGAAAAATACACCTCCAACCACTCCCAATGGGGATACATTAAGAATACGCCGTTTCGTCAAGAAAATCACATAAATCGTTGGTAATTCGAGGCCGGATACCACTCTGAAATCTTTTGCATTCCAAAGGTAGAATTTGTTACATGATTCGCACTTATCAGGCACACACACCGGAAATTCCTGCCAGCTGCTATGTCGACCAGTCGGCTCAAGTCATCGGTGACGTTACCCTCGGCGAACAAGCCAGTATCTGGATGAACGCAGTCGTCCGTGGCGACGTAAATTCGATCCGCATCGGCGCGAAAAGCAACGTGCAGGACTGCGCCGTCCTTCACGGCATGCGCTATCTCTATCCGGTAATCGTAGGCGAACTGGTGACCATCGGACACAATGCCACCGTGCACGGATGCGTCTTGGAAGACATGGTTCTAGTTGGCATCGGCGCGACCATCCTCAACAACGCAAAGATCGGCGAGGGATCGATCATCGCCGCAGGTGCCGTGATCCCAGAGCAAACAGTGGTTCCACCCAACTCACTCGTTGCAGGTGTTCCCGGCAAGGTGCGGCGAACACTCGGCGATATGGACCGCGAGCTAATCCTCAAGTACGCGCAGAACTACCTCGACTACACCGCGATCTACCTGGCAGAAGCCTCCGGAACGTAACTAGCGGCTCCATCTTCGCTACACTGAGAGAGATGGCTACTTTGAAGGCAGTACGCGGGACTCGGGACTTGTTGCCTCCCGAGACGGCGCTTTGGAACTATGTGGAGGCTACGGCGAGAGCCGTCTTTGCACGCTACGGATTTGGGGAGATTCGCACCCCGATCTTCGAGGATACTGCGCTGTTCGCGCGCGGGGTAGGCGAGGAGACCGACATCGTCTCCAAAGAGATGTACACCTGGGAGGATCGCACGCGAGCCGACAGCGACAGCGCGCAGAGCCTGACGCTCCGACCCGAAAACACCGCCGGCGTAGTACGTGCCTACATCGAGCACAAGCTCGCAGACACAGGCATGCTGCAGAAGCTCTTCTACATTGGCCCCCAGTTCCGGCGCGAGCGCCCACAGCGCGGACGCTATCGGCAGTTCTGGCAGATCGGCGCAGAGGTCCTCGGACCAGCATGGTCAGGCGCTGACAGCGCACTGCGCGACGCAGAAGTTCTCGAGATGCTCTCGACCTTCCTGAACGAGCTCGGCGTAAAGGGCTGGAAGCTCGAAGTCAACTCGGTGGGTTCCTCGACCGACCGGCCCAGGTACATCGCGGCTCTGCGAAAGGCGTTGGCTCCCGTGAAGGATCGAATGAGCGCGGACAATCAGCGCAGAGCCGAGACCAATCCGCTGCGCGTGCTCGACTCGAAGGATGCTGGCGATCAGGAGATCATCAACAGCCTCCCGAAGATCGCGGACTTCCTCGATGACGCCAGCAAGGAGCACTTCGCCCAGGTGCTTGCCGCACTCGATGCCTGCGGCGTTGCCTATACCATCAACCCGCGCCTGGTTCGCGGCCTGGACTACTACACCCGAACCACCTTCGAGTTCACCGTCCCTGATGGAAGTGGACTCGGGACACAGAACGCTCTGTTAGGAGGCGGTCGCTACGATGGACTCTCCGAGATGCTCGGCGGACCAAAGGCCCCTGGAATAGGCTTCGCCATCGGAGAAGACCGGCTGATCCTAACGTTGCAGGCCCAGGAATCGGCTGCTGTTGCGCAGAAGCTCGATGCGTTTCTCGCTCCAATGGGAGTCGCGCAGAACGCCGCCGCACTCGCGCTGGCGCAGGAGCTTCGTCGATCTGGACTCGCCGTTGAGGTGGGAGACGGAACCTTTCGATTGAAGAAGTCCTTCGAAGCCGCCGACAAGCTCGCACGGCGGATGGTGATTGTCGGCGAAGACGAGGTTTCCTCGGGTATCCTGACGGTCAAAGACTTCAGCGCCGGCGAACAGACAAAGGTTCCTAGAGCAGATTTGGCCGAAGTGTTGCGAGGATAGGTCATGCACGGATTGGCAGCAGATGCAGATCTCAGCTTTCTAAAGGGAAAGTTGCTGACCCAGATCTGTTTCGGAGAATTTCAGGTTCAACTTCATTTTCATGAAGAGAGTACTTATATCTCCGTCGAGTCGTCCTTCGAGTTCGAGCAGGCTGACGGAGTCTTTGAAAAATATGTCGTTGGTCCTGAGTCCGGTGAACGGAACATTCATCAATTCGCCAATCAGTTGACTAAATTTATTGGTGGCACTGTAGAGCATGTCGAATGGGTTGTAGATGGAACCCTGACACTCACTTTCCCGACGCACGGAAAGTTGAGGGTCCTGGACGACAACCCGCGATTTGAGGCTTATCAGATCGGCCATGGCAAAGACTTCTTCGTTATTTAGATCGCAAGAACTCCGTACAATAGGAACATCGTGACACTCGACTTTTTAGGCACTCTGCAGCGCACACTTATGTGCGGTGAACTTCGTATCGAACAGGACGGTCAGGAGATCGTCCTCATGGGGTGGGTCAACCGCCGCCGCGACCACGGCAACCTCATCTTTCTCGACGTACGTGACCGCAGCGGTATCACCCAGGTCGTGCTCGATAAAGAGGTCTCCACCGAGGCGCACGCCAAGGCCGAGGCTGCGCGATCCGAGTACGTGGTCGCGGTCAAGGGCAAGGTTCGCCGGCGCGGTGCAGGGCTCAAGAATCCCAACATGCCGACCGGCGCGATCGAGGTCGTCGCCAGCGAACTGCTGCTGCTCAACGAGGCCAAAACTCCTCCGTTCTCGCCCGCCGAAGATGCGATTGCGAACGAAGAGGTCCGGTTGAAGTATCGCTATCTCGACCTGCGGCGGCCACAGATGCAGCACAACTTCGAGCTGCGCAGCAAAGTCGCAATGGCGATCCGCAACTACCTAGTCGACCAGGGCTTTCTCGAAATTGAGACGCCCTTCATGACACGATCGACTCCCGAAGGCGCACGCGACTACCTCGTCCCCAGCCGCGTGCATGCGGGAAGCTTCTACGCATTGCCGCAGTCGCCGCAGATCTTCAAGCAGATTCTGATGATCTCCGGCTTCGACAAGTACTTCCAGATCGCGCGCTGCTTCCGCGATGAAGATCTTCGCGCCGACCGCCAGCCCGAGTTCACCCAGATCGACCTCGAGATGAGCTTCCCCCAGCAGGAGAAGGTCTTTCGCGTAGTCGAAGGATTTCTCACCGCCGCGTTCAAGACAGCTTCCATCTCTCTGACGACACCTTTTGTGCAGATGACCTACGACGACGCGATTCGCAACTACGGCATCGACAAGCCGGACATGCGACTGCCCGCGATGGTTTCTCTGACCGACGTGCTGACGCCAGAGCTGCGCGATTCGCTGAAGATCGAGAAGGACCTGCCGGTACTTGGATTCGTGATTCCCAAGGCGGGCACGCTCAGTGGAACGCAGAAGCGCGCGCTGGTGGAGGAGATCCGCGCAACCTTCGGCGACAGTGGTCTCGACCTTCTCGACGTGGCGCGGCTGAAGACCAACGAGGCCTTCGCTTCGCTGGCTGCGTCCATCGAAGCGAAGCTCTCAGACGAACAGACTCGCTTTGAAGCAGCCACGAAGCAGGTGGACGCTGCCGATCTGGTCATCGTAATCACCCCCAAACTCGGCACGCCCGCAAAGTGGAACCACGATCCGCAGTGGATCTACAAGCGCGTAGGCGCATTGCGCCTGCAGCTTGCGGCCAAATTCGCCGACAAACACAAGCTCTTCGAAAAGACCGGCACCGAAGCTGACTACAAATTTCTCTGGGTCACCGACTTCCCCATGTACGAGTGGGATGAGGAGACCAAAGTATGGAACGCCGCACATCATCCCTTCACCTCACCCCATGAAGAGGACATCAAAGCCGGCCGCCTCACCAACGATAAGGGCGCAGTGCGAGCCCTCGCCTACGACATCGTTCTGAACGGCACCGAACTTGGCTCAGGCTCGATCCGTATTCACCGCCAGGATGTGCAGGCCGAGATCTTCCGCTCGCTCGGCATGTCGGACGCCGAGGCGAAGCAGCGCTTTGGCTTCTTCCTCGATGCACTCGAGTACGGCACCCCCCCGCATGGCGGCATCGCGCTTGGCCTCGACCGCATCGTGATGATCCTCGCAGGCGCAACCAGCCTGCGCGAGGTCATTGCCTTCCCCAAGACGGCCAAGGCGATCGACCTGATGGTGGACGCGCCCACGCCGGTCAGCGATCAGCAGATGCGCGAACTGCACCTGAAGACGGTGACTAGAACTTAGAGCAACCTCCTCGTCGAGTAGAGTGGCGATAACTCACGAAAGCCGCTGTCTCAGATTCGAGACAGCGCACACCCGCGTTCGCCCGAGACCCCAGCCACCAAAACATCCCTTCCCGAAGCCTCCGGCCCACCCACATTCCAAAGTCAATCTCTGCATGGTAGACTCGCGTTTCCCTGTAACACGTGGGTCGCTTTGTGCATCTGACTGACGTGGTACGAAGCTCAGCCGCCTAACGCAGAACTCGGAGTCCGTAAGATTATGAGAGATACCCTTGGTGTTCTACTCGCTGGTGGTGCAGGCGAACGGCTCTTTCCCCTCACCCGCGATCGCGCAAAGCCTGCTGTCCCCTTCGCCGGCCAGTACCGCATCATCGACATCACCCTCTCCAACTGCATCAACTCCGACCTCCGCCACGTCTATATCCTCACCCAGTACAAGGCGCTCTCCCTCAACCGCCACATCCGCGAGGGCTGGGGCACCGTCGTAGCCAACGAGCTAGGCGAGTTCATCGAGATTCTCCCTCCCATGCAGCGCGTCTCCAAGTCCTGGTACCAGGGCACCGCCGACGCCGTCTACCAGAACATCTACTCCATCGGCTCCGAAGAGCCCAAATACGTCCTCATCCTCTCCGGCGACCACATCTACAAGATGAACTACGCCCTTATGATGCAGCAGCACGCCGACTCAGGCGCCGACGTCACCATCGCAACCCTTCCCATCAAGCCGGAAGAGGTATCTTCCTTCGGCGTCGTCGAAGTCGCGCGCAACGGAGAGGTCACCGGCTTTGAAGAGAAGCCAAAAGAAACCAAGCTTCGCTCGCCCTTTAACCCCGACATGGTCGACGCCTCCATGGGCATCTACATCTTCAACACCGACATCCTTCTCCCCGAACTCATCAGAGACGCCGAAGACCCAGACTCCAAGCACGACTTCGGCCACAACATCCTGCCCAACATCCTCGGCCGCGTCAAAATGCACGCCTACAACTTCGTCGACGAGAACAAGCAGAAGGCCCTCTACTGGCGCGACGTCGGTACCCTCGAGGCCTACTACGAGGCCAACATGGACGTCGCCGGCGTCACCCCTACCTTCAACCTCTACGACAAGTCCTGGCCCATGCGCACCCGGCCCTACCAGTACCCGCCCGCCAAGTTCGTCTTCGGCGAGCCTGGCCGCACCGGCATGGCCATCAACTCCATCGTCGCTGCCGGCTCCATCGTCTCGGGCGCAGTTGTCCGCAACTCCGTCGTCTCGCAAGACGTTCGCGTCAACTCCTACGCCGACGTCGACTCCTCAATCGTCTTCTCCCACGTCAACATCGGCCGCCACTGCCGCATTCGCCACGCCATCATCGACCGCGACGTCCACATCCCCGACGGCACCGTCATTGGCTACGACCCCAACGAGGACAAGAAAAACTACTTCGTCTCCCAGAGCGGCCTTACCGTCGTCACTCGCGATTATTCCGTCTACGAAAACCCAGTCTCCCCGGAGTTCCTCAACCGCGACGTCCCAGGCAAGCCCGTAAACGTAGGCCTAGCAGAATAAGAGGCAGTCTCATTCCCGACCAACGGGAGGACAACCTACGCCAATCAATCAAGACAAGGTATACAAGTCACGAAGTGACCGCCCCACGCGAAGTGGGCCCGTCCGGCAGGACAGGTGGCTGCTATTTGGCGCACTCAAAGAAGCAAAAAACAGGCCGCCCAATAAGGCGACCCGCTTCTCTTACGCTCAACTTAGCGACAACCTACTGCTTGCCAATCCGATACACCACGCCGCCGGAGACCGAAAAGAACTCCCGCGTCTCGGTCCCGAAGTGCTCCAGGATCAGATCCGGCGAAATCCGGATCGCCCAGTTCTTCGAGCGATTGAAGTCGATGCTCGCTCCCAGCGCCGCAATCGGCTTCGTACGGTTGGAGTAGAGGCCCGTAGCCGCGTACGCCTCGGCCTTCGACACCACCAGATCCTTAAAGCTGTAGTCAAAGGTTCCGTGAGACACGCCGCCGTAGCCATGGAAGTTCAACGCGGCATAATGGTTCCTGTACTTGGTGCGATACTGCGCGCCTGCCATGATCGTATTCAGGTAAACCAGTGGCCGGTTGTTGATGCCGGTACCGCCCGTCGTACTCGTCGGCCGGGTAATTCCCGAGTTCGCGAATACAGGTGTCGTTCCCGCATCGATCCGGTAGTCAACCCCTACTCCGATAGCCCGCGTAAACCAGTGATCTCCCGGCAGCCAGTACGTGCCCAGCACCTCGCCGCCGCCCAGGTTCATACGGTTGGGCAAAGACTGCCCAGCCTGGAAGTTCATAAAGTTCAGGCCGCCGTAGATCTCATACTTGTTGTCGTAGGTCGCCGGCGCCGCAAGAGCGATCTTCGTATTCGTGATCGGCACCGTGTTCTGCGTCGGCTGTGTCGCCGAAGACGAAGTAGCCTGCGCCCGGCTCTGCGTCCCGCCCGTCATCAGTAAACCCGCCGCCAACACTCCAAAGAAGGCGCGTTGCCCTGTCCTCCGCGCCCCGGTCAACTTCCATGCACCACTCGTCTTCAATCGCAACATCCGTCTCCGCATCTCTTCCAGCATCTGCAACTGCACTTCTTTCAGTTTTCTTCGTGCACTTACCCTGTGTACACATACCAAGATATAACGTTCAGCCAACATCTGCTTCGGCCGCTGCGGCGTATCTATCCATAGCGCGCACCTGTGCGACAATAGTGGGTGGCAGTCGGTGCATGTGCCAGGCTGCAGGGAGAAACAGTATGGGCGAACTATTTACACCAACACATCTCATCGTTATCGCCGTAGTTGTCCTGGTCCTCTTCGGTGGCAAGAAGCTGCCTGAGCTCGGCAAAGGCCTCGGCGAAGGTCTCCGCGGCTTCAAGGACGGGATGAAGGGCGTCAACGACGAGGTCAACAAGCCGACCGAGACAACCCACGCCGTCACTCCCAAGCCTGAAGAATCGGTCAAATAACGCAACCTCCTCCCGCGATACAACTCCTCTTGCTAAAAGCTAAGTCCTGTGTCCTGCCGGACGAGCGTCCTGCGCGGACGGCGGTCACTTCGTGACTTGTATACCGGTCTTGGCGGAATGAGCGGCACAGGTCCTCCCGTTGGTCGGCGTAGAATTCAGCTTGCGACCAACGGAAGCGCCAAGCGAAGCGGTAAACAAGTCACGAAGTGACCGCCGTCCGCGCAGGGCGCCCGTCCGGCAGGACAAAACGAGGGAACCATCCGAATGAAGATCAAATCCCCCTACCTCATCAAGCCAAACGCGCACATCCGGCTCACCAAAAAATCCACCTTAGACACCGGCAACTACAAGTCCGAGGAAGCCGCTGCAGCCGTCCTGGTCAAGCACCGCACCCAGCTCGCCGCCCTGCAGGACGTCTTCTACGCCAGCCAGACCAAAGCCCTCCTCATCGTCCTGCAAGGCATGGACACCGCCGGCAAAGACGGCACCATCAACCACATCTTCTCCGGCATCAATCCCCAAGGCTGCGACGTCGCCTCCTTCAAAGTCCCCACCCCGCTTGAAGCCCGTCACGACTTTCTATGGCGAGTCCACGCCCAGGTTCCGCCGCGCGGCATGATCGGCATCTTCAATCGCTCCCACTACGAAGACGTCCTCTCCCCACGGGTTCACAAGCTCATCTCCGAAAAGACCGTTCGTCGCCGCCTCGACAACATCAACACCTTCGAGAGCATGCTCGTCGACAGTGACGTCCTCATCCTCAAGTTTTATCTCCACATCTCACGAGACGAGCAGACCGCGCGCCTCCAATCCCGCATCGACGCCTCAAAAAAGCGGTGGAAGCTCTCCGAGGCCGACCTCCACGAACGCAAGTTCTGGCCCCAGTACATCGACGCCTACGACCACATCCTCTCCACCACCAGCCCCAAACACGCCCCCTGGTTCGTCATCCCCGCCGATAACAAGTGGTATCGCAACATCGCCATCTCTACCATCCTCGTAGACGTCATGCAAAGCCTGAAACTCAAATTCCCTGAGCCCACCATAGACGCCTCCACCATCAAGCTCTAACCGCTGTCGCTGTCGCGGCTTTCATTGCTGTTGTTGCTGTTGCTGGTGTTATTGCTGTTGTCTGTCCTCTTGTTTGTCATCCCGTAGGGATCTGCTGTTCGTTTTTGCAGTTGCAGTTGCCGCTGCACTTTCTGTTGTTCTTGCTGTTGCCGATGTTCTTGCTGTTGCCGATGTTCTTGCTGTTACCGTTGTTCTTGCTGTTACCGTTGCACTTGCTGTTGCTTCTGAGGTAGAGCAGGGCTTCAGCCCTGCGTCTAATCCCGCCGCGAAGCGGCCTCCTCTCTGCCGAAGGCCGGAGCGAAGCCCGAAGGGGCGAAGCGACAAAATATTGCCTTTGCCGTTGCTTGTTCTTATCTCCCTATCAGCCTAATTAACCCCACCCAGCTAAATCTACTAAACCGTAACCATCACCACCGCCGCCGCCGCCACAGCCATCCCCCAAGCCTGCCTCCGCGTGGGCCGCTCCCTCAACGTCCAAGCCGCCAGCAAAATCGTCGAAGCCGGATAAAGCGAAGCCAACACCGCCGCCACATCCAGCCGTCCCGCCCGCGTCGCCGCAACATAAAACAGATTCCCCGAAGTATCCAGCAGCGCCGTAGCCATCGCCCACAACACCACCGGCCGCGTCACCCGCACCTGCCCCTCGCCTTTCTTCGACCGAAGCGACATCCCCGCCAGCATCAGCGCACAAACCCCAATACTCCCCATCCTGGAGGTAGCCAGCGGCCAGATCACACCCGTCTTCGCCGCCGCCACCTTCAGCGCCGTGAAGTAAATCCCAAACCCCACGCCGCCGATCACCGCCAGCCAGAAGGTACTCCGGTCTGCCGGCTTCGCCTCAGCATTCTCCCCCGCAGCAATCAGCCAGATCGAAACCCCAGCCACCAGAAATCCAGCCAGCTGCAACATCCCCGGCGACCCCTCCCACGCCGCAGAAAACGCCGCCGGAATCGTCGCCGCCAGCAACCCGCTCAACGCCGCCGAAGCCCCCATCGCCCCGCGCGACAGCGCAATGTAAAAGCAAGCCAACGCAACCCCAGCAGTCACGCCTGCCACCACTCCCCACAGCAGCGCAGCTCCATGCGGAAACGCATCTCCCCGCGCCCACGCCGCCAGCACCAGCAAGCTGATGCTCGCGCAGTGACTCAGCAAAATCACCCGCAACGCCGCACCCATCGAGCCGCCGGCCCGCTTCACGCCCATGCCGCCCGCAAAATCCCCACCACCCCACAGCACTGCGGCAGCCAGCGCCAGCAGCGCATTTCCATGCACCATCATCTCCATCAGATTCCGATCAGGCCACGCGTCTTACTTGACCGACACAATCCCCGCAGGCCGCGAGTCGCCCGCCGTCGGGTAGTAGCCCTTCTTCGCGATCACCGTCAGGTTCGGCCGCATCACCTTCACCTCAAGCGTCCGGTACTTGCCATCGATAAACGGCTCATGCGTGTAGTAGCCGACCGTGTATTGCGTCCGCACCTCTTCCGCGATCTTCGCAAAGCTCGTCTCGATACCCTTCTGCCGGAACTCGCCATCAAAGTTTCCGCCCGTAGCATTCGCATACGCCGGCAGAATATTATCCCGCATCGTCAACGGCAGATGGATCCGATCCAGGAATCCAATCACCGGCAGCGACGAATCGCCAACCAGCGTTCCATACACCGCAATCTTGTTCGTGTTCAGATACTTCACCACCTGCGAAAACTTCGCCGTGCTTCCATACTCCCGTCCATCGCTGATTACATAAATAATCCGCCGCCGACCGGTCTTGGTCTTCGACAACGCCGTCGCCGCCGCCAGAATCGCATCGTTCAGCGTATGTACATCCCGCGGAACGTTCTGAATTCCCAGGATGCTCGTTCCATGAGTTGCATTCGTGTTCGGATCGGTATGGCTATCCTGCCCGCCGTTGATGCTGATGTTCTGCCCCAGCGGCCCCGTCGTGTCGTAGTAGATCGGCTCGCGCCCCGTCACCTTCGACCGCTCCAGCACCGCCTCCAGACGCGCACTCTGCGCCCCGGTAAAGTCCGTCTGCATCTTCGGCCCGTTGTTATACGTAAACACCGAGACCTCGTCATACGGCGTAAACGCCCCCTGCAGCGCAGACAGCGAGTTATTCACCTTCGCCATATTGTCGTAGGTCATACTCTGGTCGATCACCAGTGCTACCGACAGAGGAAACGGATCGACCGTAAACAGATCCAGCTTCTGCCGCAGGTTGTTCTCATACACCCGCACATCCCGCCACGTCAGCCCCGGCACCAGCCGCTGCTTGTTGTCCTTCACCGTAAACGGCACTTCCACAAAGTTGGTCTGCACCCGCAGCGTAAACTCCCCCGGCCCCTGCCCCGCAGCAGGAATCTCAGGCGGCGGTCCATCATCCTGCTTCTGCGCTGCGGTCTCCGGCAGCCTGCTAGGCACACCGCCATCCTGCGTGGGAGCCGAGTTATCTCCAGCCGACTCTGGCGTCGTCCCAGCACCGGGCGTCACCGGCCCAACCGGCAGCCCCTGCGGCCTCGGAGCATCCGGAATCGCCTGTGGCTTCGGCCCATCAGGAATCGCCTGTGAGATCGGCTGTTGCTGTGCTGCATCCTGCTGCGCCTGCGTCAGTGCCGGCTGTCCAGCCATCATGCACGCCAAAGCTCCCGCCAATATACCGTTCCTAACCAAGCGAAAATCCCCCATCTCTTCCAGCCGGGCCTTCATAACCCAAAGCTTCACGAACTAACAGACTATCAGCGCAACATCCCCGCCGCCATCCCCATCCCGCAGGACCCCAGTCGCACCGCCATGCCTTTGGACGCCTCATCCCCTCACAACGTTGCGCCCAGGTCGCCATCCCTCCCCAAACGCCTAAAGAAGCATCATCTTGACTGAAGCGATTGCTTTGACCGAACTGATTGCTTGTCAAAACGACCACGAACAAAGCTGGTCATTCTGAGCGCAGCGAAGAACCCCCGCATTTGCTTTTCGCCGTTGCTTGTCCTTATCCGCCGCCGCTCTTAAAATCATCAAAAAATCCGCACCATCCGCGCCAATCCGTCAGTCAGCCCTCACATTTTCCTCAAACTCACCCCCAACTTCGTCGTCTAATACGGTATGCGCCCCCTCAGCCTCGCCGCCGTCGCCCTCGCTCTCAGTCTCACCCCCGCCCTCCGCGCGCAGGAGGCACCCTCCCCCGGCGGCCCACCCCCCGCCAGCGACGCCGCCGCCCAGCCCGTCGACATCGGCGACACCCAGACCCTCAAAGTCAACGTCAACCTCGTCAACGTCTACTTCTCCGTCCGCGACAAGAGCGGCTTCATCACCAACCTCCACAAAGACGACTGCAGCATCTACGAGGACAAGGGCCTCCAGAAGACAAAAAACTTCACCCAGGAAAAAAACCTCCCCCTCACCATCGGCATCCTGCTCGACACCAGCGGCAGCCAGAAGAACGTACTCCCTCTAGAACAGCAGTCCGGAGCCGAGTTCCTCAAAGACGTCCTCACCCCCAAGGACGAAGCCTTCCTCATCTCCTTCGACATTAACGTCAACCTCCTCTCCGACTACACCAACAGCCCCCGTGAGATTAAACACTCGATCGACTCCGCCGAGATCAACACCGGCGCCGGCACCGGCTCTGTTACAGGCAACGGCACCGCCCGCGGAACGTTGCTATTCGATGCGGTCTACCTAGCCGCCCACGACAAGCTCCGCCAGGAGGCCGGCCGCAAGATCCTCGTCCTTCTCACCGACGGAGGCGACCAGGGCTCGCAGGAGACTCTAAAGACCGCAACCGAGGCTGCCCAGAAGGCCAACGCCATCATCTACGTCATCCTTATCGCCGACCGCGGCTTCTACGGCGGAGGCTTCGGCATCAACCTCGGCGACACCGGCGCACGCGACATGGAGCGCCTCGCCACCGAGACCGGAGGCCGCGTCATCAACGTAGGCAACAACGGCAAGAAGCTCGAAGAGGCCTTCGACCAGATTCAGGACGAGCTTCGTACCCAGTACCTCGCCAGCTTCACCCCCACCAACACCAAGATCGACGGCACCTTCCGCACCCTCAACATCACCTGCCAGCCCGGCCAAAAGATTCAGGCCCGCAAAGGCTACTACGCCATAGCCGACGCCCTGGGCAAAGACGACTAAGTTCCCGGCCCATCTTTGTTCTTGTGTCCTTGCCGTTGCTGCTCCCTTGGTTGTCCTTTTTGTTTGTCATCTTGTTTGTCATCCCGCAGGGATCTGCTTTTTGCCCTCCGCTTTCTACTGAACGCTCCCTACCCCTCACCACCGCCGTCATCCTGAGCGAAGTGGCTCACGGCACCATGTGAGCCACGCAGTCGAAGGATCCCCGTATTTCGTCGTTGCTGTTGTCGTTGCCTGTCCTTTTGGTTGTCATCCCCGAAGGGGATCGGCGTTGTCGCTGAACTTGGATGAAGCCGGACCAGTTTCACATCGGTCGCGCTGTGGGTGAACCGCTTTAGATCAACGCCAGACCGAAGCCGAGGCCGATGACGAGGACGGCGACCCAGACGACCCCGCCGCCCAGCTCAACCGCCAACTCAAACGCATCCGCAACGGAGAGCACATAGAAGTACTTCGGGTGCCCCTCAAAACCCGAAACTAATTTGCGCTGCTTTTTTTAGCGATTTTCCGCCCAAAAATCGCATGTCAAGCCCCATAACCACGCAACTCTTTACAAACCAACGACATCCGCATGGCATTTCGTTGGCTCCCAACCGCTATACTGAATACAGAGAGAAAGAGCAGCAGGCAAAGCGCGACAGCCAACTCCTAACTTATTGATAACAAGTATTTTGTGCATAACCGTTTTGTATTGAATACTTTGCAGACGCCACCCCTCTGTAAATCATTGAATACAAGTATTTTCCGCCCAAAATACCCACAAGGGGGAGGGGGTACCCCTCCCAACCAAGGAGCCAACTTGGAATACGTAAATCTCGGCAAGACCGGCCTCAAAGTCTCCCGCATCACCCTCGGTTGCATGTCCTACGGAGTTCCTCCCGCCGGACCGTTGCGCCCCGGAAGCCACGCCTGGGCCCTCAATGAAGCCGAAAGCCAGCCCTTCTTCAAGCAGGCCCTAGACCTCGGCATCAACTTCTTCGACACCGCCAACATCTACACCGTAGGCTCCTCCGAAGAGCTTCTCGGCCGCTTCCTCAAGGCCAACACCAAACGCGAAGACACCGTCATCGCCACCAAGCTCTTCAACGCCATGCGCGACGACCCCAACGCCCGCGGCCTCTCCCGCAAGCAGATCTTCTACGAACTCGATCAGAGTCTCCAGCGCCTCGGCACCGACTACATCGACCTCTACCAGATCCACCGCTGGGACTACGACACCCCCATCGAAGAGACCATGGAAGCCCTCCATGATTGCGTCAAGTCCGGCAAGGTCCGCTACATCGGAGCCTCCTCCATGTACTCCTGGCAGTTCGCCAAGGCCCTCTACATCGCCGACCTCCACGGCTGGACCCGCTTTGTCTCCATGCAGAACCACTACAACCTGCTCTACCGCGAAGAGGAGCGCGAGATGATGAGCCTCTGCCAGGCCGAAGGCATCGGCGTCATCCCCTGGAGCCCGCTGGCACGAGGCCGTCTAGCCCGAGCCTGGAACGCCGAGACCACTAAACGGAACGACACCGACCAGTTCGCCAAAGCCATCTACACCCCAACCGAAGAAGCCGACAAAAAGGTGATCGACCGCCTGGGAGAACTCGCCGAGAAACGAGGCATCTCCCGCGCCACCCTGGCCCTCGCCTGGATGCTCAGCAAGCCCTACATCACCTCGCCCATCGTAGGAGCCACCAAGCCGAACCACCTCACTGACGCCGCAGCCGCCCTCGAAGTCAAACTCACGCCGGAAGAGATTACCTCCCTCGAAGAACCCTACATCCCCCACCCAGTCGTAGGCTTCAGTTAGTCATGAAACTCCCGACCAACGGGAGGGGTACACACGTCACGAAGTGACCGCCCCACGCGCAGTGGGCCCGTCCGGCAGGACATAGTAGTACGCCCGTCCGGGCAGAACATGTAGAGAAAAAGAAAGAAGAAAGAATGCTGATACCTTCAATCGACCTCATGGGCGGCCGCATCGTCCAGCTAGTCCAAGGCGAAAAGCTCAAACTAGCCTTCGACGACTTCGAGTACTGGATCGAGCGCTTCCGAAAGTACCCTCTGGTCCAACTCATCGACCTAGACGCCGCCATGCGTCTGGGCAACAACCGCGCCCTAATCGAGATGATCGCCAAGCGCCTGCCCTGTCAGGTAGGAGGCGGCCTCAAAACCGCCGAAGACGGCAAGCTCCTCCTCGAAGCCGGAGCCAAACGAGTCATCTACGGCTCCAGCCTCTTCCGCCCGGCTGAACCCGACCACATCCGCCGCCACAAGCTCATCTATCTCGAGTTTGCCGAAGGCCTCAAGTCCGCCCTCGGCGAAGAAGCCCTTGTCTTCAGCGTAGACACCAAGGCCGGAAGAGTCGCCGTCAAAGGCTGGAAAGACTCGGTAGACCTCACCCCCGAAGAAGCCATCACCTGGCTCGAAGACTACTGCGCCGCCTTTCTCTACACCCACGTAGACACCGAAGGCACCATGCAGGGCTTCCCCCTGGACGTAGCCGCGATCCTCAGAGCGTGCACCGCCAAACAGTTAATCGTAGCCGGAGGCATCAAAGAACAGAGCGAAATCGAAGCCTTAGACGCCATGGGAGTAGACGCAGTAGCCGGAATGGCCGTCTACTCCGGCGCGATGGAAGCATAGCAATCATCATCCGACCAACGGGAGGACCAAGCGACCACCCGGGCAACGCAAGGTACACATCCCACGAAGTGGGCGCCGAATCGGGGTCCCCACAAACAGGTCTTCGTTTGTGGGGTGACTGAGCGTAGTGGGCCGTCCGGCAGGACAGAAGAGGTATTCCCTAGCAAGGGAGCCGAACCGGAACCCCAGCCCGCTGCAACTCCGCCTTCAACTCCCGCGAATCGGTCACCCCGAAATGAAAGATACTAGCGGCAAGCGCCGCATCTGCCCGCCCTCGCCCGAACACCTCAACAAAGTGCCCCGCAGTCCCCGCCCCACCACTCGCAATCACCGGAATCTGCACCGCCCCACTCACCATCGCGGTCAACTCACAATCGAACCCACCCCGCATCCCATCGGTATTCATCGAAGTTAGCAAAATCTCCCCCGCACCCCGCGACTCAGCCTCACGAACCCAATCCAAGACCCGCCGCCCCGTCGCCTTCCGCCCGCCACTCACAAAAACTTCTGCCTGCTCAATGCCAGCGCCTTCGATGCGACGAGCGTCAACAGCCACAATCACCGCCTGCGCTCCAAAGCTCCCGCCAATCTCCCCAATCAACTCCGGCCGCGCGATAGCGCTGGAATTGATACTCACCTTGTCCGCACCCGCATCGAACACCGCCGCAGCATCCTCCGCACTTCGAATCCCGCCACCGACCGTAAACGGCACAAACAGCGCCGCAGCCGTCCGCTTTACCGTATCGAGCAGTGTCCCTCGCCCCTCATGCGTCGCCGTAATATCCAGCAGCACAATCTCATCCGCTCCCGCCGCAGCATGACGATGCGCCAGCTCCGCTGGGTCCCCCGCATCGACGATGTCCACAAACTGCACACCCTTCACTACGCGTCCGTCGCGCACATCGAGACAAGCAATAATCCGCTTCGTCAGCATCGTCTATCCCAACCTCATCGGCGCAGCCGCTGGCACCGCCACCAACTCGCCCTCACAAACGATCCTGGCCAATGAGTCCCCATTCTCGATCACCGCACCATGCTCCACAAACCACTCCACCAGCAAACCCTGCCGCGGCGCGGGCACATGGAACTCCATACCCCCATCCGTCAGAGTACAAACCGCCTGTCCCGTCCCGACAAGCGATCCCGCCGGCACCAGCTGCTGCACAAACGTATAAGAAGGTTCTTCCGCCGCAATCTTCAACTCATACAAAAAAGGCATAATTCACAACTCCACAAAGTTCTTCAAAACCTGTAATCCCACTGCGCTAGACTTCTCGGGATGAAACTGCACGCCCATCACATTGTCTTTTTCGACCACCGCCGTAAACGTCCCGCCATATTCTGTAACTGCAGCAGTTGCATGAATCACTGGAGCACGCCACGAGTGAGTGTAGTAAACAAAACCACCACGCTCAACCCCGCGCAGCAATCTTGAACCAGCGCTCAACCTCTCCAGCGAGTTCCACCCAACATGCGGCGACTTCAACTCAACACCCTCAAACTGAGGAGGGAACCGCTCACACATCCCCGCAAAGTGTCCCAACCCAGCCGCCCCCGGAGCCTCGGTTGATCCCTCAAACAGCCACTGCAACCCAACACATATCCCCAGGAACCACGCACCTTTAGCAATCCTGTCCCGCACCGCGTCTTTCAATCCAAGTTCGCGCAACAGGGAAGTAGCCTGAAAGTGTCCGACCCCTGGCAGTATCACCTTTGCCGCTCCGCGCACCACTGCAGGATCCTGAGTCACCACCATGTCGCGCGCGCCAAGGTAGTTCAGCGTCTTCACCACGCTGGCCAGGTTTCCCGCTTTGTAATCGATAATCGCAATCATGACAGAGCCTTACTTGCCCATTTCTCATGGGTAAACACAAAATCAAAGCAGTCCCTTGGTACTCGGTAACATCTCTCTCATCCGCTCATCTCGCGAACAAGCTCCGCGCAACGCCCGTGCGAACGCTTTAAAGATCGCCTCGATCTTGTGATGATTGCTGCGTCCATACATCGTCTTCACATGAACGTTTGCCTTCGCCCCACGAGCGAATCCATCAAAGAAATCGGCCAGCAACTCGCTCTGGAAATCTCCGACTAAACGAACTTTCACTTTATCGTCGACAACATAAGCAACTCGTCCACTAAGATCCACCGCCGCGACAGCTAGCGTCTCATCCATAGCCATCACAAAGTATCCGGCGCGCATGATGCCTTTCTTATCGCCCAGTGCTTTGCCAAAAGCCTCCCCCAAAGCAATCCCCACATCTTCCACAGTATGATGCTGGTCGACATCGAGATCGCCTGTGCACTTTAGCGTCAGGTCGAACCCCCCATGGCGTGTAAATAACTCCAGCATGTGGTCAAAAAAACGAATCCCTGTCGACACCTTGTACACGCCCTGTCCATCGACGACGAGCTCCAACGCAATCTGCGTCTCGTTCGTATCTCGTTTTACCGTCGCCGTCCGAATGCGCTCCGCCATCACTCAAACTCCCTATCTTCACTGCCGACTTGCTGACTCGCCGACTCGCTCGCCTGCTCCTTCTTCCATCCAATCTCCTGCAGCGAGGCCTTCAGCGCCGCCAGTCCAAGCGTTACGTGGTCTTCGACCCCGATAGTGATACGCACAAAACCCACACATCCAGGATCAGTAGATCGATCGCGCAATAGAACACCGTGCCTTCTCATCGCGTCCACCAGCACCGCATGCCTTGGCCCAATATTCATCAAGACAAAGTTCGCATGACTGGGAAAGAAGGGAACCCCCAGCTCTCGCAGCCCTTCCATCATGCGCTCTCGGCCGGCACGAACTTGCTCGGCATACCAGGAAAGGTATCCCTCGTCGGCAATCGCAGCCGGCAGACAAGCCAGCGCTACTCCATTCACGTTGTACGGAGAAGACACCTTCCGCACACTCTTTAGAAGCTCTGCATTCCCAGCCAACATGCCAACGCGCAGATTCGCCAGTCCATAAGCCTTTGAAAACGTCCTGGCCACGATCAGATTCGGCACCGTCACCAGATCTTCCATCGTCGATTCGCCGTGAAAGTGATAGTAAGCTTCATCAACCATCACTACAGCCTGAGGCGCCGCAGCGGCGATCGCCAGTAGGTTCCCCCTGCTCACTGCAGCACCCGTCGGGTTGTTCGGAGAAGCAACGATAATCAGCTTTGTCTTCTCCGTAATGGCGGATATAAATCGCTGGAATGGAAACTCCATCGTCGCATCTGCCTGCACCTTTCGCAGATGAGGCGTCATCATTTTGATGCTCACGTCATACATAAAAAACGTTGGAGTGGCAATCAGCGCTTCGTCATCCGCCTCGAGAAACGCCACACACATCAGGTGAATCGCCTCATCGACGCCGTTCGTCAGTAGCACCTCTTCCGTTTTCAATCCGAAGTGCGTCGCGACAATTCTTTCCACCGGCTCCCTTTCGGGATATTTCGTCAGTCCCTCCGCCGTCAGCGCCAACAACGTCTCCATCACACGCGGCGAGGGAGCGAATGTGTTCTCGTTAAAGTCCAGGCGTAAAGCATCCCGTCCAGCGAGTGGCGGGTGATACTCCGGCATCTCTAATACTGCTTTACGCGGCTGAACAATATTTTTATCTGTAACCATATCGGTAGCAAGACTCATCTCATCCTCACCAGCACGCTCTCTGCATGCCCTTTCAGTCCCTCAGCTTCAGCTAGCGCAACTGCATGGGGTCCCATCTTCTTTAACCCCGCTTTCGTGTACTGCTGAACCGTAATCACTTTTACAAGATCCATCACACTCAAGCCTCCCCGGATTCGTCCGTAGCGTCCTGTAGGTAACACATGATTAGGGCCAGAGACATAATCTCCCATCGATTGCGGCGTGTACTCGCCAACAAAGATGGACCCAGCGTTGCGAACCCACTTCAGATCAGTCTCCGAGTCAACACTCAGATGTTCCGGTGCGAGCCGATTTGTCAGCTCTTGCGCATCGCGAACCGAAGATGTTACAAATATGCATCCCCGCGCCGCCAAGGACTGCTTTGCGATGGAATTGCTGCGCGCTCGCAGCTTCACCTCAACTGCAACCCTCTTGGCCAAAGCTTCTTTACTCGTGATCAGGACCGCCAGCGTCTCCGTGTCGTGCTCTGCCTGAGCAACTAGATCTGCCGCGATCCCCTCTGCGTCCCCAGATTCACTCGTCACTACAATCTCCGTTGGGCCCGCCGGCATATCGATCCCGCACTCATCCGAAACCAACACCTTCGCCGCCGTCACATACAGATTTCCCGGTCCAACGATCTTGTCGACGCGCTCAATCGCAGCCGTGCCATAAGCCATCGCCGCAATCGCCTGCGCCCCGCCAACTCGATAAAGCTCCGTCACCCCAGCCAGCCAAGCCGCAGCCATCGTCTCTTTTGCAGGCTTCGGCGAGCACACCACAATCCGTTCCACCCCCGCGACCTGTGAGGGGATCACCGTCATCAACAACGTCGAAGGCAGCGGATAGCGTCCCCCTGGCACGTAGCAACCAACGCTGCCCAGCGGCCGCACAATCTGTCCCGTCCTGACTCCATCTACTGGAGAGATCGTCCACTCCCGGGGCAACTGCGCCTCGGCGAACGCCAGAATATTTCCCCGCGCCACCATCATCGCCGCTTGCAGCGCTGGCGCAGTCGAATCCCATGCAGCCTTCATCTCATCACGAGACACCAGCAGCGACTGACCCTTTGCAAGCCCATCAAACTCCGCAGCGTACTTCAGTAAAGCTCGATCGCCCCCCCTACGCACCGCTGCGAGAATGCGTCGCACCACCGGCTCCACCCGCGCCGTATTCACAGCGCCTCGTCGTTCCAGCGACTCAATTAACGCATCCGCCGCAGCTTTGCCACGGCCAAAGGTCCTTACCAGCTTCATCACGCAACTCCAGAGACAAATCACTACCGAAACCAGGAACGATCTTCTTACAACACAACCTTACTCAGCGGATACTCAACAATTCCAGTAGCTCCCGCAGCCTTCAGCTTCGGAATCACCTCGCGAACCAACGCTTCATCCAAAATCGTATTCAGCGCAACCCACTCCTGATCGCTCAGCTGCGACACTGTCGGCGAATTCAACGCAGGTAATTCACCTACGATCTTCTCCAGATCAGCCTTTCGCGCATTCAGCATCAAACCGACCCGTCCCTGCGCAGCAATCGCTGCATTCAGCATCAGCGAGATATTCTCAATCTTCTCCCGCTTCCACGCATCTTTGTACGCCGTCTTATTCGCAATCAACTGCGTCTCGCTCTCCATCAGCGTCTCGATAATCCTCAGCCGGTTCGCCCGCAGCGACGAACCCGTCTCTGTCACCTCCACAATTGCATCCGCCAGCGTAGGAGGCTTCACTTCCGTCGCCCCCCAGCTAAACTCCACCGTCACCGGTATCTTCTTTTCGGCAAAGTAGCGCTTCGTAAACTCAACCAGCTCCGTAGCAATAATCTTGCCCGCCAGATCCTCCGGCTTCTGGAACGGCGAATCCTCTGGCACCGCCAGCACCCACTTCACCTTCTGCCGGCTTTGCTTCGAGTACGTCAGACTCGTGACATACTTCACGTCGGTCTCATTCTCAAGCACCCAGTCGTTGCCCGTCAGTCCAGCATCGAGCGCCCCATGCTCCACGTACCGCGCCATCTCCTGTGCCCGCACCAGCATGCACTCAATCTCCGCGTCGTCGATAGAAGGGAAGTAGCTCCTCCCGTTCGCGAAGATCCGCCAACCAGCCCGCTCAAACAGGGCAATCGTCGCATCCTGCAAACTGCCCTTCGGAATTCCCAGCTTCAGTCGCTTCGTCTCGCTCACTTCGCCTCCATTGCAATATTCTTCGTAAAGCAGCTCACCGTACCCTCGTGACAAACCAGCCCATCCCCTTCCACTTGCACCTTGAATAGCAGCGCATCGTTGTCACAGTCGGTCGAGGCTTCAATCACCCGCAGCCGATTGCCGCTCGTCTCGCCCTTCATCCAAAGCTTCTGCCGAGTCCGGCTCCAGAATGTGACAAACCCGCTCTCAAGCGTCTTCACGTAGCTCATCTCATTCAAAAAACCGAGCATTAGCATCTCCCCGGTCTTCGCATCCTGAACAATCCCCGGAACCAGCCCATCCATCTTTGCAAAATCTATCCTCACGGTATCGATCCTTTCTGTCTTCCTTGATGCATTCCCTGGCCGCGCCACGCAACAAAAAAGCCCGCTCGCGATATGCGCGTCAGCGGGCCTTTCGAAATCCTTAGTAAGCGTTCGTTACTTCGCCACTCCGGACATAGCCGCCAACACGCTCTCTGCGTGATGATGCGAATGGCCGTGATGGAGGTGCAACCTGCTCATCTCCCATTCAGGGTAGCGTTCAAGCCCAGAGAAGTCAAACCTTGGAGAAGTCAAACCGCACCAGCCCGACCGTAGCTTTAAAGTCAGCTCCCGAAACTTGTCCGTTGACGCAGCCCGTACACTCTCGTACTCTTCCGCTGTAAAGCATTCAGCCCAAAGTAGGAGATTCCAAGATGCTCAATCTGCGCCACAAACTTCTCGCCGCAGCACTATTGCTCTCCGTCGCCCCGATTTTCTCGGTCGCCCAGGGATCCAAAGCAGGCACACCCGCCGCAGCCGCAGCCACGGCACCGCTGGACATCAACACCGCCACCGCCGACCAACTCAAGGCCTTCCCGGGTATTGGCGATGCCTACTCCAAGCGCATCATCGACGGCCGCCCCTACACCGCAAAGAATCAGCTCGTCACCAAGGGCGTCCTCCCGCAGGCCACCTACAACAAGATCAAGGACCAGATCATCGCCAGCCACCCCAAGAAATAGGCGCACGTAGAACGCTACACGGACGGGCATCCAGGCAAGGATGCCTGTCTCTTTTAACCCTCTTCAACCCTTGACATCGCTGCTACCATCTCTCCAACTGGCCTATGCCCCAGAGATCCGCACGCCTCCAATACTTCTTTCTCGCCCTGGTAGCCGCGTTCGCGCTCCTTCATGCCTACGGTGCTGGAATTCGCGATTTCGACGTCCTGGTACATGGCCAGTCCATTGTGCAAGCCCCATTCGAAAGTGGCATGCGTTTGGCCACAACGACCAACCTCCGCGAAGAGGCTCTTGCCGCCGGCCTCAAACCCTTCGATACCGTGCTCACAATCAACGGCCAGCCGTACACCAGCCGCAGTATGCTTCTCGGTCAAATTCGTAGCACTTCGCCGGGCGACACAATGTCCATTACCTATCGCCGCGGCGCCGACGCAGCAATCAGATCGACGAGCATTCGGCTGGCTGCGGTCCAGTACAGGAAGCGGTCGCCCCTCGAAAACGCAATCAACGTGGTGGTCCCCGTACTGCCCTTCTTCTGTCTTCTCCTGGGTATGTGGGTGGTCTTTGCTCGTCCGAGAAATCTAAACGCTTGGCTGATTCTGGGCGTTCTCGGCTACTTCAACGCTCTCATCATCAACCCGACCCTGATCACCGGACCCTATCTTTTGGTCGTCGCTTTGATCTGGAACATCGTGGCTCAATCTGCCATGCCAATCTGCCTCATGTTCTTCGGGGTCTACTTTCCCGAGCGTTCACAACTCGATATCAAACTGCCCTGGGTCAAATGGTTCATAGCGATTCCGCTCATGCTCCTGACCTCCACGGATTTCATCGCCAACTACGGCGACATGTGGAGCTTTGCTTCGATCTCGTGGATAGCGCCTTATATCTTCGACATCAACGTAGCTGAAAATATCCTCAGCGCCCTGGCAATCAGTTGGTTCTTCTTTAATCTGGGTCCAAAGATCGGGCAGGCCACCGGAGATGCCCGCCGCCGCCTCCGCATCCTCTACTTTGGGGCTTCTATCGGTCTCACGCCGTTCTTTCTCGTTCTCCTGTACTCCCTCTACAAACGAACCGACTTCGGTCAGGGCATACCTGAGTGGGTCAATATCGCTGTATTCTTCATTCTTCTTCTGTTCCCGCTCTCTCTTGCTTACGTTGTCGTCGTACAGCGTGCAATGGACCTTCGCATCATCATCCGCCAGGGAACCCGCTACGCCTTCGCCCGCGAATCTCTCACGATGATAAGAGTTGCGCTTGCTATCTGGATGGCCTTCTCCCTCAACGACTTCTTCAGACACCCGGATCATCAGCGCAACGACATCATCCGCATCTTCCTCATCATCGGAGTCTTCTTCGCCTTCCGCTTTCTCCTCTCGAATCGCCTGCAAAAGATGATTGACCAGCGCTTCTTCCGCGAGGCCTACTCCACCGAGCAGCTCCTCTCCGAGCTCTCCGACGAAGCCCGCAACTTCACTGAAGTCACCCCGCTCCTCGAAACCATCACACGCCGCCTCGGCTCCACCCTCCACATCGACCGCATCGCCGTCTTCCTTCGCTCCGGTGATACCTATCATCTCGAGCTAGCCACCGGAATGCCCATGGTCGCCGGCGCAGCCCAGATCTTCTCACTTCCGGCGGCCTCAACCACCATCACCACACTCAGCCGCGCCAAAGCCCCTGCCAATGTCTATCGCGACGATCCCTCCAGCTGGCTCATCGACGCCACCGACGCCGAACGTAACGCCCTCAACGATCTCTCCACCGAACTTCTCGTCCCTCTGCCCGGCCGCACCCGTCTCGCCGGAGTCATCGCTCTCGGCCCCAAGAGCTCCCAGGAGCCGTACAGCAAAACCGACCGCCAGCTCCTCCAGACCATCGCCTCCCAAACCGGCCTCGCTCTTGAAAACGCCGAGCTATTTGAAAACCTCACCACAGAGGTCACTCATCGCGAACGCATCTCCCGCGAGCTCGAGATCGCCCGTGAGGTTCAGGAGCGCCTCTTTCCGCAGACTTGTCCCAAAGTCTCCGGCGTCGACCTCGCTGGCTTCTGTCGTCCAGCGCAGGTCGTCGGCGGCGACTACTACGACTTTTTTCTCCTTCCCTCAACCTCCGCAGACGAAGCTCCTCTCGCTCTCGCACTCGGCGACATCTCAGGCAAGGGCATCTCCGCCTCTCTTGTCATGGCTAGCCTCCGCGCCAGCCTTCGCAGCATCGCCGGCCTGCGGCAGGGTGATCTGGGTACTCTGATCTCCCGCGTCAACGACATGGTCTATGAGTCCTCCACCGCCAGCCGCTACGCCACCTTCTTCTACGCCGAATATGATCCCGTCAACCATCTCCTCACCTACGTCAACGCCGGACACAACCCGCCCTACGTCCTCCGTGGCGCCGAAACCATCGCTCTCGAAGCCACCGGAACGGTAGTAGGCCTTCTCGCTCACTCCGAATACTCCCAGGCCACCCTCCAACTACATCCCGGCGATGTTCTCCTCGCCTTCACCGACGGCATCTCCGAAGCCATGAACCACAGCGACGAAGAGTGGGGCGAAGACAACATGCTTGCCTCCGCCAGACACCTCCTCTCTCGCCCTGACTGCACCACAACCGCCGACCAGCTCCTCACCTGCATCTTCGACGCCGCCGACAAATTCACCGACGGCGCTCCTCAACACGACGACATGACCCTCCTCGTCTGCACCATCGGCCGCACCCACGCTTAGTCCGACCGCAAAAAAGACGCCCTCAATAAAAATTGATAAATCCTTCGTAATCCCACAGATGGGTTATAACCACCCTTCACTCTGCCTTCGCCGGCGCGACGAAATCAAGTAGAGTGAAGGTAGGGCAGCCAAAGTTCAACCGACACAGCACCGACGTCTCCTGATGTCCTTCTGGATTTAAATGGTTCGACGATTTATGTTCAACATCACTTCACTCGTCCGTCCCATCACCCGTGTCGTTGGAGCCGCAGCGCTCTTGCTCGCACTTACCGGTTGCGGCGCCATCATCAGCAGTACCCCCGTGCCCCAGCTGCGCGTCGTCACGGCCTCACCCGACGCTCCTAGACTCGATATCTACCAGGGCCCCAACGCACTCGCTCACAATCTCGGCTTCGGCACCGTCACCTCCTACATTCCCCTTTCGCCCGGCAACGAAACAATCGCCGCCAACACCGCCGGAACCAGGCAGGTCCTCTCCGCATCCAAGGCGAACTTCGCGACCTCCGGCCAGTACACGGTTCTGATCGGCAGCACCGCCGCCAGCCTGCAGCAGCTCACCCTCACCGACCAGAGCCAGCCCGCTCCCGCCGGCCAGATCGCACTCCGTTTCCTCAACCAGGCCACCCACTCCGGCCCCATCGACATCTACCTCGTCCCCGCCGGCCAGAGACTCGTCGCAGTCGCCCCCACAGTCACCAACACTCTCTTCGGAGCCAACACCGGCTACCTCAACCTCCCGGCGGGCGCCTACTCCTTGGTCGCGATGCCCGCCGGAACCATTCCACCCGCGCCACCTCTCGCGATCTACAACGGCCCCCAGGTCACCTATGCCTCAGGCGCGGCCCGCACCATCATCCTGATCGACCCGCAGCAGCCTTCCGCACCTGGCCTCCAGGTCATCACGGCCAGCGACTTTGATCCCGCCGCCAATTAGCCCCGGACCAGCACCGAACGACCCCCTACAAGCCTCGCGCATACCCTCAGAAAGCTCTAAAGTCGCGGCATTTAAAAAAATATACTTCTCCGTCTCACCACAACACCCGCAAAACCCCTGTGTCTATTCCCTCCGAAAGCGGCAGCAGCAAGATCGAAGCCGCCGCAGGAAGATCACAGGAGCGCCAATATGAGCTTTACCAAACTTGCCCTCATCGCCACACTCACTCTCGCCCCCGCTGCCATATTCGCGCAGACTCCAACCCCGGGCCAGAACGACTACAACATCAACCAGCGCAAAGGCGACCAGCAGCAGCGCATCGGTCAGGGTGTTCAGACCGGCCAACTCACTGCCGGCGAAACCTCGCACCTCGAGCATCAGGAAGCTGGTATCAACAGGGAAGAGCGTGGTATGCGCGCCCAGGACAACGGCCACCTCACCAAATCCGATCGCCAGACCATCCACCACCAGCAGAATCAGGAGTCCCGCCGCATCTACCGCGACAAGCACAACAACAAGGTGAGGTAGTGCACAACCCGCGCCTAGCGGACCATCTCGAGCAAGCCGTCCCGGTGATGCCCCAAAAATACGTCATCTCGACCGAAGCAGCGGACAGTATCATCGTCCGCTGCGCAGTGGAGAGACCCCCGTATTTAGTCTCTGCCCGCGACAGGAGTTTTCAATAACTGCAACCCTGAAGACTGAATCAAACCTGCTTCGTTCTCTCCATGCAGCAAAACAAAAGGGCCGCCGAGGAACTCCTCAGCGGCCCTTTGTTTCGTCTTGAAGTTTAGTACCGGTAGTGATCCGCCTTGTAAGGTCCTTCCACCGGAACGCTCAGGTAATCTGCCTGCTTCTTGGAGAGCGTCGTCAGCTTCACGCCGATCTTCTCCAGGTGCAGCCGTGCAACCTCTTCGTCCAGCTTCTTCGGAAGAATGTAGATCCCGATCTTGTAGGTATCCTTGTTCTTCCACAGATCAAGCTGAGCCAGCGTCTGGTTCGCAAAGCTATTCGACATCACAAAGCTCGGATGCCCGGTCGCACAGCCCAGGTTCACAAGCCGGCCCTCAGCTAGAACGAAGATGCTGTTGCCGTTCTCGAACGTGTACTTGTCTACCTGCGGTTTGATGTTCAGCTTCTTCACGCCCTTTAGCGCATTCAGCGGCTCCATCTGAATCTCGTTGTCGAAGTGGCCGATGTTGCACACGATCGCCTGGTCCTTCATCAGCTTCATGTGTTCCACCGTGATGATGTCCACGTTCCCCGTGCAGGTCACGTAGATATCGCCACGACCAAGAGTCTCCTCAATCGTCGTGACCTCATAGCCCTCCATCGCAGCCTGCAGCGCATTGATCGGATCGATCTCCGTCACGACCACTCGCGCCCCCAGCCCACGCAGCGAAGCTGCCGAGCCCTTGCCCACATCGCCATAACCGCAGACCACCGCAACCTTACCCGCAACCATCACATCGGTCGCGCGCTTGATGCCATCCACCAGCGACTCGCGGCAGCCATACAGGTTATCGAACTTCGACTTCGTCACCGAATCATTGACGTTGATCGCCGGAACCAGCAGCGTGCCCTTCTCCAGCATCTTGTAGAGCCGGTGAACGCCCGTTGTCGTCTCCTCGGAGACGCCGCGCCACTCCTTCGCCACATCCTGCCAGCGTGTCGGAGTCTCCGCATGTACCTTCTTCAACAGAGCTTTGATCACATCCTCTTCGGTCGAGCTCGAAGGCGAATCAACCCACTGGTCCTTTGCTCCGGCCGCGGCACCCTTCTCCAACTCGACGCCCTTGTGGATCAGCAGCGTCACATCGCCGCCATCGTCGATCACAAGCTGCGGCCCCAGCAATCCACCCTTGCCGTCAGGGAACTTCAGTGACTCATTCGTGCACCACCAGAACTCCTCCAGTGTCTCGCCCTTCCAGGCAAACACCGCCACACCCGCCGCCGCAATCGCAGCCGCTGCATGGTCCTGGGTCGAGAAGATATTGCAGCTCGCCCAGCGAACCTTCGCGCCCAGCGCTACCATCGTCTCAATCAGCACAGCCGTCTGGATCGTCATATGCAGCGAGCCGGTCACGCGAACGCCAGCCAGCGGCTTCCCCGCGGCATACTTGTTGCGGATCGACATCAACCCGGGCATCTCCTGCTCGGCGATCTCAATCTCCTTCCGGCCAAAATCCGCCAGAGAAATGTCGGCTACCTTGTAATCCGCCCCTGCTGCTGCCTTATCGACTGTCGCTGTCGCCATGTCTAAAAACCTCAAAATGCTGAATTTTTACTTACTCCAGAATACCATCGCAGCTTTTCTCCCTTATGAAATAGGCGCAGTAGCGATTTGCCCTATCGAACTCTTCCTGAGTCTTTTCAGTGAGATGACCAGGCCTGGACTTGTCACCCAGAATTTCGGCAATCAATGAGCAACAAAACTCATAAGGCAGGAATGCTTAGCGATCATTTAACAATCGGCGTCTGTCGATTCCTAGCCACCAAAGCCAGCCCCGCCGCACCAAGAGCCATGGCACTAATCAAATAAAGTCCGCCGGTAAAGCTCTGCGTAGCATCCCTCAGCCGCCCGGTCATATAGGGGCCCGCAAATCCGCCTACGCCACCCACCATCTGCAGAATCGCCACAGCCCCCGCCGCCGCTGTCCCACTCAACATGCTTGTCGCCAGCGTCCAGAACGGCCCCATCATGCTCCAGAGCCCAATAGCCGCCAGCGTCATTGCACACAAAGCCACAACCAGCGCATGTGCCCAAGCCGCCCAAGCAAACCCCACCGCCGACAACGTCAGGCACCCAGCGATATGCCATCGTCGCTCCTTCCGCTTATCCGAACTCCACCCCACCACCACCGTCATCGCCGCCGCAGCAAGATAAGGAAACGTCGCATACCGCGCGATCAAAATTGCATCCCTGTCCCCACCATGCGAAAAGCTCTGCAGAATAAGCGGCATCCAAAGGTTCACGATATACACGCCCACCTGGCTCACAAAATAAACACCCGCCAGCACCCACAAAGCTGGCAGCCGAAACGCATCGAGCAGCCGATGGTGTGTCGAAGCACCAGACAGCTCCTTATCCCGCTGCAACTCCCCCTCAAGCCATGTGCGCTCTTCAGGCCGCAGCCAACCCGCATTCGCCGGTCCATCCTTTAGCACAAACAAAACCGAAATCCCCAGCAGCACCGTAGGAACTCCCTCCGACACAAACAACCACTGCCACCCTGCCAACCCACCCACACCATCCAGCTTCAGCAGATAACTCGACAGCGGTCCACCCACCACTCCCGCCAGCGACGTCGCCGTCATAAACTTCGCCACCGCCCGCGCCCGCTCCTGTGTAGGAAACCAGTACGTCAGATAAATAATCATCCCCGGAAAAAATCCCGCCTCACTCACCCCCAGCAGAAACCGCAGCACATAGAACGACTCCTTCGAGTGCATAAACATCATGCAGGTCGAGATCACACCCCACGAGATCATGATCCGCGCAATCCATATCCGCGCCCCCACGCGCGTCAACATCAAATTGCTAGGCAGATCGAACAGCACCGACCCCAGAAAAAAAATCCCCGCGCCCGTCCCATACACCGTGTTGCTGAAGTGAAGATCCCGCTGCAGATCATAAGCAGCAAATCCCACATTCACCCGGTCCAGATAAGCCACAATGTAAAGCAGAAAAATATAAGGAATCAGCCGCCAAGTAATCTTCGAGTAAAGCGCCCGCCCATCCACCGTCGCCGTCGATTCCATCCCGATCCTTTTCGTATTAGGTCGTCGATCCGCCGCGAGAAACCGGAGGAATCACCTGCACACGCCGCGCCTCGCGAAGCGACTGCCAACCCGCAATTGCCATCAGAAGAAAAAATCCGCCAAAGCCCACCGCAACTCCAAACGCTCCCGTAACACCCAACAACGTCACCCACAGCGGATTGCTCTTATCCGCAAAGTAGACGAACGCCGCAACAATATCTCCCAACACCAGAAGCAAAGAGAGGAGCAGCACTCCGAGGAACGCCACAAGCCATTTCTTCGCGCCATCCGGTATCGCTTTACTCATCACCGCGCTCATCAGTGGACCCTATCCAACCCAATCCAACCCTATGCAGCCTACCATGCCGTCACGCCCTCTCAGCTTCCAGCAGCCGCCGCTTCCGCTGCACGCCCCAACGATACCCAGTGATCGCCCCATCCTTCCCCACCACGCGATGGCAAGGCACCGCAATCGCAATCGGATTCGCCCCGCAAGCCCCAGCCACCGCACGCGAAGCCGTCGGCGCACCAAGCTGCAACGCCACCTCCGAGTAGCTCCGCGTCTCTCCCCGCGGAATCGCCTGCAGTGCCTTCCAAACCCGCTGCTGAAACGCCGTAGCCCTCACGTCCAGCGGAAACGTAGCCGCCAGCGGATGCTCCCCCAGCTGGCTCGCAACAAACGCCACAGCATCTGCCAGCCAACCAGTATTTCCCTTAGCCACCACCAGCTGCGCCTTAGAAAACTGCTCCCGCAACCCAGCAATAAGTTCCTTGTCATCCTTCCCAAAAGCAATCGAGCAGATCCCCACATCCGTCGTCGCCACCAGCATCCGTCCCAGCGGACTAGCCGCCGTGCAGTATCGAATCAGCAACCCGGCCCCACCCTCCCGCATCACCCGCGGAGTCATCCCCAGCGTCGCCGCACTCTTCTCATACAGCCTGCTGCTCGAACCAAACCCCGCCTCATAGATAGCATCCGTAATCGGAGCCTTCACCTTCTTAGGCTCCCTCACCTTAGTCTTGAACCGCTCCAGCCGAGCCTCCTTCGCATACTGTCCTGGACTCACCCCCAGCACCCGCTTGAACCCACGCAGAATCGTCAACCGCCCCACGCCCGTAGCCTTCGCCACATCGGCCAGCCGCGTCCGCGTCTCCGAGCCCGCATTCTCCCGCATATACTCAGTCACCGCCGCAATCGCACCCGCCTGCGGATCGGCCTTCGCCTCAGTCCTATCGGGTTCACATCGCAAACAAGCACGATACCCAGCAGCCTCAGCCAAGGCCGGGGTAGGGAAGAACGTCACATTCTTCCGCGAAGGCCGCCGGCTCGCGCAACTCGGCTTGCAATAAACCTTCGTAGACTTCACGGCATACACAAACTGCCCATCCGCACTCCTATCCCGCCCCAGCACCTGCTGCCACTGCTTCCCGGGAAAGTAACTCGGAACCTCCACATCGCTCTTCGCTGCACTGGTCATCATCATGGTCTCTGTCATTCCAGTATCCTCCCATCCCCGCCAAATCCGCACACTCCGTTTCGGTCACCCAAACTCGCATCATGCAGATCACTTCAATCGCGCACGCCGTCAAGCTAAACTCAATTCATGCGAAGCATGATTCGAACTGTCACTCTCGCCACAACTTTTTCTGCCCTCTCCCTCACCGCAAGGGCCCAAGACAAGACCATCCCTCCGCCGCCCCAGCAGCCGATCCTCACCCTCCACGCGAAGGGCTCCCAGATCTACCTCTGTCAGCGCAACGAAAACTCCTACCAATGGCTCTTCACCGCACCCGCTGCCCGCCTCTTCAACGACGCCGGCAACGAAGTCGCCACCCACGGCGACGGCCCCGTCTGGAACTATCAGGACAGCAGCTCCATCCAGGGCATCGTCCAGGTCAAAGTCCCATCGCCCGACCCTGCCTCCATTCCCTGGCTCCTTCTCAAAGCAGTCAACCCCGCCCGCACCGGCATCCTCACTAAAGCCGACTTTATCCGTCGCTCCGACACCCACGGCGGCATCGCCCCCACCACCGGCTGTGATGAATGCCACGCAGACGCCGTAGCCCGCGTACCCTACACCGCCACCTACACCTTCTACTCCGCGAAGCCCTGAGCTACTCGCTGAAGCCCTGAACCGTCCCCGCCGAGCCGCGATTCGACGAAGTCACGATAGGCTCCTGCGCAATCGTGCCCGGCAGACTCGGCACCGTCGTCCCATCCTCGAGCACCTCGTAGCTGTCCACATAAAAGTTCGTCAGAATCGCATTCCCGAACGAAGTCGTAATCGCCACATCCGCCGCATCCCGCCCCGCCGCCATCAACACCCGTCCAATCCTCGGTTCGTTATGTCGCGCATCCATCGTCATCCAGCGCCCATCGAGAAACACCTCGTACCACGCGCTGAAATCCCCCGGCCCGCTAAACGGCGCGCGAATATCCCCCAGATACCCTGTCACATAACGAGCCGGAATATTCTGGCAACGCGACAGCGTAATCGCCAGGTGCTGATAGTCCCGGCACACCCCCACCCGCTCCGTAAACACATCCATCGCCGTCTTCGTCGGCCGTGCCGTCTTGTAGTTGAACATCACCTTCTCGTGCACCCAGTCGCGAATCGCCGAAGCCTTCGTCCATCCCGGCGTCATCCACCCAAACAGATCCTGCGCGATCGGCCCAAACTTATCCACCTCGCAGTACCGGCTCGCCAGCAGAAACTGCAGCACCTCCGAAGGCAGATCCTCCACCGCAGCCTGCTGGGCATACGCATTGATCGGGTCCGCCAACCCCTCCATCTCAACAACACTGGTCCCGCTCAATCGGATGCCACCAGCCGGCGCCATAAAACGCGTGCAACGGTTCCCAAACACATCGTGATACTCCAACACCGGAACATCAGTCTCGTGATACTCCGACACCGGAACATCGCTTTTAGTCTCTCCGTTAATGTGTTCAACTTTCAGCTCATTGCCCGCCCTCACCTGGGACTTCAGTGAAGGGTGCAGATGCAGCATAGCCACCATCGGCGTAGGCATAGGAAGATGAAATTGAATATCGTATTCAGACTTAACGAGCATCAATACCCTCTTTTCTACTGGGGTTGGTATTAAAGTGTGATGCAAATTAAGCGATAGCCAGCAGTCTACTGCATCTCCCCCAATACCCCACCACCAAAAAGCAGATCAACCGGCAGGCTCAAACCCATAGGCGCAACGATGCGCTTTTGTGGACTTGAACTTCGCGCCAACCCATCGGGTCTATGTTCAGGCCGTGACTTTATGTCCAAGCCGTGACAGCACTCCCACCGAACACAACCTGTTGGCGCACTGCGGGTGTGAAGAGACTATAGAGCTTCGGATCGGCATGTGCACTCACTGCATCCAGTGCAGCGCGATGTTCCGGTGAAAGAACGATGTCCAAAGCCACACCATTGTCGGTCACCTGCTCGGCCCGGCTCACTCCCATCAGAGTCGATGTGACGCCCGGCCTCCCGCAAACCCAGGCCAGCGCCATGCGAGCAGGGCTCTGGCCAGCCTCTCCGGCAACCCGCTTCAGCTCCTCCACAATCTTCCAGTTGCGTTCCGTAAACAGCGAATTGCCGAAAGGATTTGCTCCATCAAGCCGCTTGTCGCCATCAGGACGTTTCGCGTTCCCTGTAGCCGCATCTCGTGGCAACCCACCCGCTCGTGGCGCTGCCGCCTCAACGGTCGCGCGGTCGTACTTGCCCGTTAGCAGTCCATAGGCAAGCGGGCTCCAGGGCACAACTCCCATCCCGAACTCCTTCGCAAGCGGCACATGCTCATCCTCTAGGTCGCGATTTACTAAAGAGTAGAAATACTGCAGGGCGATAGGACCCGGAAGCCCCCGAACCGTGGCAAGCGTCGCGAGTTTCGCGACATACCAGGCAGGCGCATTCGACATCCCCCAGTAACGGATCTTGCCCGCTCGTACCAGCGCGGTCATGCTTTCGAGCAACTCCTCGGCAGGCGTAACCGAGTCCCAGACGTGAATCCAGAACAAGTCAACGTAGTCGGTTCGCAGCCGTCTCAGCGAGCCTTCGAGAGCGGCGTGGAGATGCTTCGCGCCATTCCCGCCCACGTGGACACCCTGGCCTGCCGCAAACCCGGCCTTAGTCGCGACCACGATCTGATCACGCAACTTCCGCTCAGCGAGGAAGCCACCGAGCATCTCTTCACTGCGGCCCCCAGCGTACACATCCGCCGTGTCGACGAAGTTGCCGCCCGCCTCCACATAGGCGTTAAACACAGCGCTCGATCCAGCTTCATCCATCCCCCACCGTGCGGTGCCGAAGGTCATGGTGCCAAGAGCGATTGGGCTGACGACGAGGCCGGAACGGCCAAGAGTGCGATAGTTCGTAAAAGGCATAATGGTTTCCTTAGTGTTCGCTATGAAAATAAGTACACTCCGCTTGCAAGATGATGTCAAGGTGTTTAATAGTAATAACTATGAAAACGCTTCAGCAAACAGCTAGGCGCAAGCCTGGAAGGCCGTTGGGGTTTGATCGCGAAGCAGCGTTGCACCAGGCGATGCTGCTCTTCTGGCAGCACGGATATGAAGCAACCTCTGTGAACGATCTGACCAAAGCTATGGGGATCACCCCGCCCTCCCTCTACACCGCCTTCGGTGACAAGAAGCAACTCTTCCTGGATGCCGTTCATCGCTATGTCTCCGGCCCGGTGACTTCAAAGTCGATCATCGAGGAAGCCCCTACGGCACGGGCGGCGGCAGCCGGTTTGCTGCATGCTGCCACGATCGGCTTCACGGACGAAGCCACTCCTGCAGGATGTCTGCTGGCAAGTTCGGCCATCAGCTGCTCGCCTGTCGCGGCCGATGTGCAGAAGGCTCTGTCCCGGATTCGAATCCGCATCGAGAAGCGTCTTCGAGACAAAATACTTCAAGATCAGAGAGTAGGAAAGCTGACGCCAAAGATCGACGCAGACGCCCTGGCCGGTCACATCATGGCCGTCATTCAAGGCATGTCCACCTTGGCTCGCGACGGTTCCAATCGGGAAAAGCTGTCCTCTGTCGCCGCTGTAGCGATGTTGGCGTGGCCAACCTCAAACTAGACCACAACAAGGACTACGACAAGAAAAAAGGGCAGGCCCGAAGACCCGCCATCTTTTCCAAATCCATCCAGAAGAAAATCTAGTGGGAAGCCAACTGCTTCACCCCAGCCTGCTCCGCCAGCGCAGCGGCCTTGTCGGTCTTCTCCCACGTAAAGCCCTCTCCCTTGCGGCCGAAGTGACCATACGCAGCCGTCGCCTTGAAGATCGGCTTGCGCAGATCGAGCCCTTCGATGATGCCCTTCGGCGTCAGCGAGAAGTTCTTCCGCACCAGATCCTCCAACTTCGACTCGTCAATCTTGCCCGTGCCAAACGTATCCACCAACACGCTCACCGGCTCAGCCACACCAATCGCGTAGGCCAGTTGCACCTCGCAGCGATCCGCCAGCCCAGCTGCGACGATGTTCTTCGCCACATACCGCGCCATATAAGCCGCCGAACGGTCCACCTTCGTCGCATCCTTACCGCTGAACGCTCCGCCGCCATGCCGTCCCATGCCGCCATACGTGTCCACGATGATCTTCCGGCCCGTCAAACCCGTATCGCCCATCGGTCCGCCGACCACAAACCGCCCCGTCGGATTGATGTGGTACTTCGTATCCTGGTCCAGCAGCGCCGCAGGAATCACAGCCTGAATCACGTGCTTCAAAATATCCCCGCGCAGCTCTTCGTTCCCAACGTTCTCAGCATGCTGGGTCGAGATCACAACCGCATCCACCCGCTTCGGCTTATTGTCCGCGTCATACTCCACCGTCACCTGGCTCTTGCCATCGGGCCGCAGGTAAGCCATCAGGCCATTCTTGCGAACCTCGCTCAACCGGTACGCCAGCTTGTGCGCCAGCGAGATCGGCGTCGGCATCAGCTCCGGCGTCTCGTTCGTCGCATACCCGAACATCATGCCCTGGTCGCCCGCTCCGCCCGTATCCACGCCCATCGCGATATCGCCCGACTGCTTATTGATCGTCGAGATCACCGAGCAGGTATTCGAGTCGAACCCATACAGCGCATTGTCATACCCAATCGCGGCAACCGTGCCCCGCACCAGGCTCTGAAAATCGACATAAGCCTTCGTCGTAATCTCCCCGGCGATCACCACCAGACCCGTACAGGTCAGCGTCTCGCACGCCACGCGGCTATAGGGATCCTGCGCCAGACAGGCGTCCAGAATCGCATCGGAGATCTGATCGGCAATCTTATCCGGATGCCCCTCAGTGACAGACTCACTCGTAAACAGAAAACGGTCGCGTTTAGCCAAAACTCCTCCAAAGAGTACCTGCCCGGACACTTAGCCCGGAGCAGCATGCATCCCTTCATTTTACCCGCGCAAAGGTCAACCGGGCAAAGAGACACATCCATCGGCGTCGGACGATCATTCAACGGCCATATTCTGCATCAAGCGGTCAGCATCAGGCGGCAACGCCGCGCCCGTTTATCGTAGGGAACTCCACGAAACACTCATCCTGCCCACCCAGACCCGAAACTGAATGCAAGCTTCCCGCAACTCTTCTGGATCGAGCTAAAGGAATCGCGCTACGGGATCAATCGTCCATGCAGAGCGAACTTCCACACCGCCCAGCCCAGAACCCCCAGCATCGTCACCATGGAGCCAACGCCCATCCAGCGCATGTTCGTCTTTTGCCCGCCGCCGCTTCGGTTTCGCCGTACATTCTCAGCAAACTCCGTCCAGTCGGTATTTTGGCTATCTGCTCCGCTCTCCCGCAGACTAGCCTCGAATCGTTCCATCCACGGCGACTCCTCCAGTCCCACCGCCGTCAGATAGCCGCGAACAATACCTTTTCGGAAGACCCCACCAGGCAGCTCGCCATACTCCCCGGCCTCCAGCGCCTCCAGATGGCGCAGCGAAACCTTGGTCTCCGTGGAGACCCGCTCCATCGAGACCTGCCGTCTCTCGCGCTCCCTTCGTAGCTCGACGCCGAATCGTTCCATTTGGCTTCCGTCTAACTCTAATCGGCGCGAACCGCCACAACTCCAGTCCAACGCACGTTAATTGATCGAAGAATAGACCTGAGCATTTGTCAAAGTCAAAGCCACTTTTGGGGGATGCTCTACTCGCCTACCCCATTGGAACCATGGTACTTAGAACGGTTACTTCCCGGTGATCCCCCATACTCCCCTTAAGTGGGATAGCTTTGACGATCCCCCGGCCAATCGCTATCATCGCTGGTGAAGCCTCGATCCAGTTCTTCCAAAGCTTTTTGACGATCACCCGCACGCTTCGCACCTGCCAGCACACGCCTCGCGGAATCGACCCGATTGAGAAAGAGAATGAGTGCGCCTCCCATTTCCTGAACGCATTCCGATCGTCCCCGTATTCTTCTTTGCGGTGACCCTCATGGTCATCCAGCTCGCTCAAGGCACCAGCCCTACCTTCGTGCTCTGCTGCTTCTTCTATATTCTCGTCGCTACGCATGCCTTCAACGTCGCAGGAGGATTCACCCGAACCTCCGGAGCCTTCATCTTCTTCAACTCCGTCCTCGGCGTCATCGTCGGCCTTTGCATGAAGGCGTACCTCGACGAAGCGGCAGACTCCAATCTCTTTGACCCCGAGCTCACCATCCGGGTTCTACTCGCCGGCATGTGCATGATGCTGGTCGCCGTCTACTTCACCAAAAGATCCGCCCCACGGCATGCGCTCCTGGGAAAGATGGTCTCCGACGCCAAGATGCAGACAGCCACCGTCGGCAGTCTCATCGCGGGCGTCCTGCTCCAAATCGCCTTTGTCGTCTTCCCCGCCGGCAGCGGATCGGTCCTCAGCGCTCTCAACCAGCTCAATCGTTTCTGGTCCCTGGCGGTCGTCCTGGGGGTCATCAACACCATCCGCCGCAGCGGCGGAAAGCGCAGCGTCAATCTGCCGGTTCTGCTCGCCGGATCTTTCATGTTCGCCTTCGGCGTCCTGGGCTTTTCCAAAGAAGGCATGTTATCCCCCTTTGCCTGCTGGCTCCTGGCGATAGCTTCTCAGAAGTACAAACTCAATCGAGCGCAGATTCTCGGCGGAATTCTCGTCACCATCTTTATCTTCCGGTACCTGGTCCCCTATGCCCAATATGGAAGAACCTATCGAGAAGAAAATGGCGGCGTCAGCATCTCCACAGTGTTCTCTCTCCTTTCCAATCTCGGGTACGTCCGCGAACAATACCTCCTGACCTCCGCCGGCTCCTACGATGAACGCATCCTCGGCTACTACAACAACTCCCAGGGATTCTTTGACCGCCTTGAGATGATCTCGATCGACGACGCTCTCATCAACCACACAGCGCAGTTCGGAAACTTTGGCATCTACCCCATCGTTGAAGCCTTCGAGAATCTCGTCCCCCACTTTATCTGGCCCAATAAACCCGCATTGCTGGCCGGAAATATCTACGCCCACGAGGTTGGCCTTCTAGGCGAAAACGACGAATCCACCGGCGTATCGTTCTCCTCCACCGCCACCGCCTTCCATCTCATCGGATGGAAGGGCATCTTCCTCCTCGCACCGGCCATCTGGTTCCTCCTCTTCTTCGTCTTCGAATCCCTCTGCGGAGATACGCGAGAGACCCCATGGGGACTTCTGGTCCTGGTCCTCTACACCCACACCGCTCCAGAAGGCGACATCGGCAACATGGTCTACACAGCAACCTACGCGGCCTTCGGTATCGTCTTTGCCGCGGTTGTCGGCGCCTACATTGCTCCTCTTATCGGGACCCTCTTTATCGGACCCGAGGGCATCGAACTCCGCCGCGGAGCCTCGATTCGAAGCATCGCCGGCCGGCTGCTCCTCCCGCCGCCGCCAAAGCCGGATCAGAATCCCGCCTCTTGACATCTGTCCTGCCGGACGGGATCCCTGCGCGGGAGGCCCGTCCGGCAGGACATTCCCATACACTGGTACAAGCATGAACAAATTAGTCGTCGGCAATCTGGTCCATCGCCCCCTCCGCTCGCTCATCAGCTGCCTCGCCATCGCCATCGAGGTCATCATGATCCTCTCCATCACCGCAATCCTCATGGGCAAACTCAACGGCTTCAAGACCCGCCAGAACGGCATCGGCATGGACATGTTCGTCCGCCCCAACACCGCCAGCAACCTCATCGGCATGAGCCCCGCCGGAGCCTCCATCAAGGTCGCTGACATCCTCGCCAAAGTCCCCCACGTCATCGTCTCCGCCCCCGTCAACGTCCAGATCAACAGCTCCCTCGACACCATCTACGGCATCGACTTCAAGAGCTTCGACGCCCTTCTCCCCTTCGTCTTTCTCTCCGGCACCCCCTTCCAGGGCCCCGACGACGTCATCCTCGACGACTACGCCGCCGCCGGCAAAAAGGTCGGCGACCCCATCAGCATCCTCAACCACCCCTTCCGCATCTGCGGCATCGTCGCCCACGGCAAAGGCGGCCGCAAGTTCGTCCCCATCGACACCATGGGCGCACTCACCGGCACCGAGGGCAAAGCCACCATGTTCTACCTCCGCACCGAGGACCAGCCGAAGTACCAGGACGAAGTCCGCAAAGACATCCTTGCCACCCCCGGCATGAGCACCTACAACGTCGCCACCGCCGAAGAGTACCTCTCCTCCATCTCACCCGACCGCCTCCCCGGCTTCAACATCGGCCTCCAGGTCGTCATCGGCATCGCCGTCATCATCGGCTTCCTCGTCATCTTTCAGTCCATGTACACCGCCGTCATGGAGCGCACCCGCGAGATCGGCATCCTCAAATCCATGGGAGCCTCCCGCTCCTACATCGTAGGCATCGTTCTCCGCGAGACCGGCGTCCTCGCCACCATCGGTATCGTGATCGGCATCGCAGCCAGCTTTGCTCTCAGTGCCGCGCTCGAGTCCCGCTTCCCCACACTCGACTTCGTCATCAACGTCCCCTACGTCTGGAAGGCCACCCTTATAGCCTTCATAGGAGCTCTGCTGGGCGCACTCTACCCAGCCCTAAAAGCCGCCAGCAAAGACCCCATCGACGCCCTCTCCTACGAGTAACCCGATCAGCCAAACTACGTCTCCGCCACAAACCGCGTAGACTCTCTTCACAGGCGATCTTTGCATTCGCAGGCGCTGAAACGCGGTGAAGCATGCGACTCCCGCTTTTAATTCTGCACATCCTCGGTGGCAGCATTGGCTTGCTGTCCGGCACCTTTGCCATTGCCGTCCGCAAAGGCAGCCGACTACATCGTGCCTCGGGAAACGTCTTCACCATCGCGATGCTGACCTTGGCGTCGAGCGGCTTCTGTCTCGCTATACTCAAATCGCAGCGTGGCAACATCATCGGTAGCATCGTCACCTTTTACATGATTACCACCGCATGGCTTGCCGGCCGTCGCAGAAACATAGGCCAGCCTGATTGGGCCGCGCTCTTCGTCGGCCTCGGTGGAGCAGCCGCCGTCATCACGCTCGGCGTCCTTACCCGCCACCACCCCGACAAAAACGCCCCCGCAGGCATGTGCTTCTTCTTCGGCGTCGTCCTCCTGCTTGCTGCCGCCGGAGACATCCGTATGCTCACTCGAGGCGGAATCGCCGGGCGACAGCGCATCACGCGTCACCTCTGGCGCATGTGCTTTGGACTCTTTATCGCCACTGGCTCTTTCTTCCTCGGCCAGCAACAGGTCTTTCCCGCTTTCCTGCGCGGCTCTACCTTCCTCACCATCCTCGCCGTCCTGCCCTTCCCATTGATGATCTATTGGCTCGTCCGCGTCCGTTTCAGCAAGGCTTACAAAGTACAACCCCCACCCACGCCGATGCCCGCGACTCCTTGAAGCTTCCAATGCATCAGTGTCAGCAAAAAGCCCTCGGCATTCCCCACCGCCACCATGCCACTCGCCTCTGATTTTGCCGTCTGTGCCTGTTTGCAACAGCCATCGCTTCTGTCTACTTCAAGGGTTGAGACAGCACATCTTTCGGCTCTGATAATCTCTCGGACCGGAACAGTAAAAATGCCACCTTTCCAAAGATCATCGCATCACAACTCTGTTCAGCACACGCTTCGCATAAATCAAGGAGCAACTCCCATGAGCGAGATCAGGACCAAAGACGGAACATCGATTTACTTCAAGGACTGGGGCACTGGACAGCCCATCGTATTTAGCCATGGCTGGCCCCTCTCCGCCGACGACTGGGACACCCAGATGATGTTCTTCCTCAATCACGGCTATCGCGTCATCGCCCATGACCGCCGCGGCCACGGACGCTCCAGCCAGGGAGCCGACGGCCACGACATGGATCACTACGCCGACGATCTTGCAGCGCTGACCGCCCATCTCGATCTGAAGAACGCCATCCACGTCGGACACTCCACCGGCGGCGGCGAAGTAGTGCGCTATCTGGGACGGCACGGAGAGAGCCGCGTGGCCAAGGCTGCGATCATCAGCGCGGTGCCGCCGCTCATGGTCAAGACAGCGGCCAATCCGGGAGGCCTTCCCAAGGAGGTCTTCGACGGATTTCAGGCCCAGCTCGCCGCCAATCGTTCGCAGTTCTATCGCGACATCGCCGCCGGTCCCTTCTACGGCTACAACCGCCCCGGCGCGAAATCCTCCGAGGCGGTCATCGACAACTGGTGGCGCCAGGGCATGATGGGCGGCGCCAAGGCGCACTACGACGGCATCGTCGCCTTCTCCCAAACCGACTTCACCGAGGACCTGAAGAAGATCACGGTACCAGTGCTGGTGATGCACGGCGAAGACGATCAGATTGTGCCATTCGCCGACGCCGGTCCCCTCTCAGCGAAGCTGCTCAAAAACTCTAAGTCGAAGTTCTATCCAGGATTCCCGCACGGTATGCCTACTACCAATGCGGAGACGATCAACGCAGATCTACTCGCGTTTCTCAAGGGATGAGCGTCTTAAGATAGGAGCGTCTTTGAGGGGTCGTGATTCAAAAGCCCCCCAGATTCCGGGCAAGTGACGTCTAACCGGAGATAATCGGGTCACTCCCCTTTGCCGACCATCCGGAAGTGGATGACCGGTATCCGCCTTTCGTTCTTGTATCCGCTAATTGGCGATCTTCCATCAAGTGATCTCTCTCCTTTGCTGTTGTGAGTCCTGCGTGTTATTTTCGCCGCGTACTCGGATTGGTCTGGCGGGAGTTCTATGAAGCACGCCGTCCTTGGTCTTCGCGTCCACTCCGGATGGACCGCTCTTGTCGCGATATCGCTTGAAGACGGCTCTCCGCTGGTGCTTCTGCGTGAGCACCCTCACCTCGTCAAAACCTTCACTTATGAACTTCGTCAGCCCTATCACACCGCTGGAAAAAGACCGCCTGCCGAGGCCCCCGGCTTTATCTCGGGCGTGCGCGCCGAAGCAAGACGTCTCGCATATCGAGCCATCCAGTCTGCACAGGGGAACCTTCACCTGCAAGGATATGAGCTCAAGCGCTGCTGTCTTCTTCTAGCCTCCGGAAGGCCGCTTCCGGGTCTACCTCAAATCCTGGCGTCTCATGCGTTGATTCACGCTGCGGATGGGGAACTTTTCCGCGAAGCACTGCTCCACGCGAGCAAGCGGTGCGGCGTCGAGACGTTCACTGCGAAAGAGAGCGAACTGCTCGAACGGGCCGTGCATGCCCTTCACCTGCAACCTGATGAGCTTGCCCGTCGCCTCGCCGATCTAGGCCGCCCGCTTGGTGTCCCGTGGTCACAGGACGAGAAGTTCGCTGCGCTTGTCGCTTGGCTTTCTCTCTTGTAGGACCAACGCACGGCATCCTAACTAACCGCCGGCGAGAAGCCTGCGGCGTCCAGTGCTGGTGACCTGGCGCCCTTGATGACAAGCCACAGCATAAATGCCACCTCCCCAAAGAAGGCGGGCTGAGCCCAGCGAAACACATTGTCGTAGTATCGCGGCAACAGTATGCCAGTAAGGCTCAGGATTATCCACGCCAAGCCGTCGATGGCGAGCCAGACGCCCAGCAAGCGCGGCAGCAATCGAGACTCGTACACGAGCAGCGCGAGCGGCAAGAGCCACAGGCCAAAAAATATTTCGTCAACAACAAATCCCTGAAAATGAAGATTGAGGAATAGCATAGCCAGAGCATCGCGCTGAGGCTTTTCAACTATGGATAGGAAGTCAGCCCCGCGCACGAGAAGGAGGGCAGCGATTGAGTTCAGCTCATTCAGAAATGCTATCGGGATGGAGGCAACAACTAAGGTCACCATGAGCGAGGCGTACCGCCGGTTGACCCCCTTGAGCAGGTCGTATAACGCCAGAACCACAAAGATAAAACCGGCCTGGCTGATGAGTTGGGCCGCGATGCTGAGACGAAAAAGCGTCTCGGAGGCCGCAATGTTGTTGGCCGTCGCCGCTGCGTTCCCGTGCACGATCAGCTTGCTGGGAGCATAGACCATGGCGAAGACGCCCGGTATGGAGAACAGTACATACAGCAGTCCTGCGAATCTGCCTGGGTTCCTCGTGGAACTCATGTTCCCTCCCTTGTTGTAAGCAGCCTGATAAAAGGGTCCCACCGGGGAGACGCCGAAGGCTATCGAAATGTTACGCCACACAGCAAATCAGGCGATTTCGCACAGAACCTCTTGCAACCGGTCTGATCCGGATTCTGGCGGATCACGGGCTAACCGGAAACTGACCTACACCGGGAAGGCCGCCGCTTGACAAACAGCCGCCCCAAATCCCCCACTTTCAAGCTGCCGCACCCAAATAAAAATCCACCGCTAGAACGCGAAACCCCGCCACTGGGGCGCCCTCCACCACAAAATGACGCAGTCAAAACACCACATCTCACCACCATAAAACCACCTCCCCACCACCATCCACCATCAGCTTGCAACGCCCAAACTCAGACCGATCCCGCCGCCGCATCCGCCACCTCACCCAGGAAAAACCGCCGCATCGCCAACTCCGCCGTCAGGGGAGCCAGCGCCAGCGCGAACGGCAAAAAGATCCGCACCTCCTCCATCCTCCCCACCACCAGCCACATCCCCAGAAAGACCAGCGCCCCCGCCAGCATCCCCGCTCCCGCCGCCTCCACCCGCTCCCGATGCCTCACCACCAACCCCACGGTCCACGCAAATGGCCCCATAAACAGCGCAAACGGAAGCCACGACACAGGAGAACTCAAGTTCAAAAGCAGCTGAAACACCGGCGTACTGCCATAGGTCGCCAGAGGAAACATTCGCCGCATCAGCCAGTACTGAATCCCTACCACCACCAGCAGCGAAACCACGCTCGTCCCCGCCTGCAAGCCACGCGGCAGCGCAAACCCGCGCCCCAGAGGAGTCAAACAAACCAGCAGAATCCCAATATGCAGCGCAAACCCAACATCGGCCCGAACAAACCCCTGCGCCACCGCCAGCACCAGAAACCCCACCACCGCCGCTCCCCCGCGCAGAGGCACAGCCAGCAGAAACAGCGCCACCGCTAAGATTGCCGCCGTCGGCAGCGTCTCAGGCCGTTGATACCACAGCAGCCACGCCAGATAAAACTGCACCAGCACCACAAATCCAGCCGCCCCAAACCATTGCCCCCCCACCCCGGCCGCGCGGTACCTCGCCGACCGCTCGAACACCGCAAACAGCGCAAACACCGCAACCAGACCCGCGATCACATCCACCACCGTCAGCATATGACGCAGCCCCAGATGCGTATGTTCAGCCAGAAAATACGCCGTATCGATCACCCCGATCCGATACTGGTTCGGCGCATTTGCCGCCCCCCCCACCACGTCCATCCAGATCCCCGGCTCTGCGTGAAACGCCCGGCTATAGCTCCAATAGTCCAGAAAACCTGCCGACAGGACGATAAGACTCAGCAAAACACCGACGACCTTCTTTGGGCCCTGCCTCATCCGTTCTCTCGCTCGCTTCCCTTTGGGTTTGAGTGGAAGAATAGCACTCCGCTAAAATCGACTTTCGCAGCCCGTGCCCGGCCGATACCTTGGCTATCCATCCATCTGCAACTCCCTGCACCACTTCGTACTAATTCTGTAATACCCTGAACTCTTACAACATACTTGCGTTTAACCCTCTGTACACAATGAAGCGGCCAGGCTCCATCTCGTTCTCTCTTGTTCGCCTCCTCGAGGTGTCACTCCTCCTCGCCTCGGCCATCTTCTTCATCCTGCACGCCTTCCACCTCAGCGCCGACTTCCCAAACCACTCCCCCTGGATGGATTGGGCCAAGTACACCGACGAGGGCTGGTACGGCGACGGCGCCATCCGCCACTTTCTCCAGGGCCACTGGTACGTCCCCGGCGACTTCAACCCCGCCGCCGCCCTCCCCATCTGGCCCCTCCTCGAAGCCGCCCTCTTTCGCTTCACCGGCGTCAGCCTCACCGCTGTCCGCGGCCTCACCGTCGCCATCTTCGGCCTCATCCTTGCCGCCTCGTATCTTCTGCTGCGCCGCTGGCACCATCTGGCAACCCCCGCAGGCCAGACCCCTCAAAGAACTCTCGCCCCCGCCATCGCCGTTCTCCTCCTGGCGGTAAGTCCCTTCTGCTACGTCTTCACCCGCATGGCGATCCTCGAGCCTCTGCTCATCCTCCTCACGCTCCTCGCCCTCCTCGCCGCGTCGTACGCCAACCCGGTGCAGGGAATCGAGCCGATCGCACTGCGAGACCGCCTCCATCAAGCTCTCCCCATCGTCTCCCTGGGCCTGCTTCTCCCCCTCATGGTCCTCACCAAGACCACCGCCATCTTCCTCCTCCCCTCCATCGCCTGGATCCTCTGGGCCCGCGCCGGCTACCGTCTTCGCCCCTTCCTCCGCCTCGCCCTCCCCGCCGCCGCGCTCGCCGCCGTCACCTGGACCGCCTACTACGCCTTCGTCATCCGCCCAAACTTCCTTGACGACTACCACTACCTCTTCAGCGCCAACGGCTACACCTGCATCACCCCCGCCACCGCCCTCTCCGTCCTGGGTGACACCATCGCCGACGGCCTCTGGATCGGCAACATCCTCTACCCTCTGGCTCTTCTCGCCATCTTCTCCGCCTTCCTCCTTCGTCCCCGCCTCCTCCGCAACCCGCTCGTCCCAGCCCTCCTGCTCTGGACCGCCGGCTACGCCTCCTTCCTCGCCTATCACAACAACCTCCAGCCGCGTTACTACCTCGTCCTCGCGGTCCCCCTCACCCTGCTCATCCCCGTCGTCTTCTCCACGCTCTGGACTCGCAGCCACCCGACCCGCAGCCAAAACTCCGAACCGCTATCTCCCCTCCGCCGTCTCGGCACCGCCAGCATCGTAGCCGTCCTGACCATCCTTACCGTCACCGACGCCCGCCAGACCCTCCACTACGTCCGCACCCCCGACTACACCTACACCTCCGCCGCCGCCCAGATCCGCAAGATCGTCTCCGCCGACCACACCCACAACCCGCTCATCCTCTCCATCAGCGGCTCCGACCTCTCTCTCATGACAGGTCTCCCCTCCATCTGCGACGACTTCGGCACCATGGACCTCGCTGTCCGCGTCCAGGCCTACCACCCCGGCTGGTATGTTGCCTGGAATCAGGTTGACGACGACAAGATGGACGCCCTCTCCCCCATCTACCACCTCCAGCGTGTCGCCGCCTTTCCAACCATGGACGACCCCGAGCGCAATCTCCTCATCCTCTATCGTCTGGACCCCGCCGTCCCCGGCACGCACCCGCGCCGCCATCGCAAACCCGTCATTCCACGCCTCCTCGAGACCAGCTTCGGCCAGCAGCCCAGCCTCGATCAACTCATGCACTGATTCCAGACACCCGAGCTGTGCCCATTTGAAGCCAGTCTCCAGGGATTCGCCGAAATCTGCGGGACACCAATCTCATCTAGGCATAAAATTGACCTTCAACAAACCATCTTGGCCCATCGAGGAGTAGGTGCTCAAAAAAAGGCCGCATATTCCTGCTCTGGACGGTCTTCGCGGTATGGCCGTCCTCATTGTCTTTCTATTTCATTACGGGGGAGGAACCCACTCCTCGCTACTCCCCATGCGCGTCTTCGGCTATCTAAACAAAGGCGGATGGGCCGGTGTCACTCTCTTTTTCGTCCTCTCAGGCTTCCTGATTACCGGCATTCTCTGGGATTCCCGGGGTAAGCCGCACTGGTGGCGAAACTTTGTGATGCGCCGAACCCTGCGTATCTTTCCTCTTTACTACGCAAGCATTGTTCTCGTCGTACTAGCTGCTGCGCTCAAAGGGACCTTTTATCCCACGCTCCGCCTCATCTGGATCCCTGCCTTTTTCCTCCAGAACATGCCGCATCTCAACGGCCTAGTCGACAAAATCCCATCGCCGCTCGGGCTCTTCCACTTTTGGAGCCTTGCTGTCGAAGAACAGTTTTACCTTCTCTGGCCTGCTGTTCTCTTTCTTCAGAGATCCCGAAGCCGCGCTCGGACCCTCTGCCTCGGTGTCTTCCTCTTTGCCTGCATCTTCCGCCTTCTCATCTGGCACCTGGCACCCAACCCGAGCCAGTTTTCCGAGTTTCTCCTCACCCGCGCTGGGGAACTGGCCGCCGGCGGATGGCTTGCTCTCGCCTATCGAGGTCCCGAGTGGTCTCGAGTCAAAGCCGCCGCCCCCTATGCGGCTCTCGCAGGCTTAGCGGGCTTCCTCATCAGTGGGGTACTCAACGGGACCTTCGAGTTGATCGGCTTCTGGCAGGCAGTCACCGGACTGCCTTGCATCACCGTCTGCGCCGCAGCTCTGCTCGTTCTGGCCATGGAGCCCGGCGTTGTGCAGCGTTGCGCCGAAGCAGCATGGCTGCGATGGCTCGGAGGCATCAGCTATGGGGTGTATGTCTTCCACATGCTTTTCCTGGGGATCTTTATTGCTATCGAACAGAAGATATTTGGTTCACGCAGTCAGTTCGTCACCAGTGCGGCTCTACTTCTCATCGCTGCCGCTGGGTCGGTCTGCACTGCATGGCTCTCTTTCCACTTCTTTGAAACACCGTTTCTCAACCTGAAGAATCGTTTCTCGAATCGGTCTGTCGAAACAGCATCAAAGATCTCTATCTGATGGGGGCTCGTTCTCTTCTCTGCGCTCCTCTCACCAACATTGCTCTCAGCAATACGCCGAACCCTCCGGCACCTCTAAATAACGGTCTTATTGTGCGCTCTCAGCCTCGCTACCCCGTACAAGCGTTAGAAAACACGCCAAACAATCCTTGACGCAACCCCGGAGAGGCCAGTAAGATTAAAACTCGCGCAGTCTCGCGTCTGTACGTCTGTGTCAGCTTTACTCTCAGGCGAGTCAGTTCACCGAGACATCCGTGGTGGATCCACTGGGGAGCAGCTTTCAACACAGCCGCCCCTGAAGCACCCTCCCATAGGTTGTGCGTAGTCGAGATGTAGTCCAGCTGTAGTCCAGGCCAAGCGGGCCGTCCCGCGTGTTTGGAGAGTAAACTCTCCCCTCCCGCACGTCGCCTTGCTCTGGGAAAACGTTCTTTCTGGCTTTTCAGTAATTTTATTGGCGAACCATCAACCTTGCACCACTTTCTTCATGCACCACGCCGAACACTGAAGACGGCAGAAACAAGGAGTAACCCAACGATGTCCACCACCATTCCGAGCGGCAAAGATATTAAGCGCAAGTGGTACGTGCTTGATGCCAGCGGTAAGACCCTCGGCCGCCTCGCCACCCAGGCCGCCTCCGTCCTCGCCGGCAAGACCAACCCCCTCTACACCCCCTACATCGATATGGGCGATCACGTCGTTATCGTCAACGCCGAAAAGATCGTGCTGACCGGCCTCAAGTCTGACCAGAAGCTCTATCGCCGCTACACCGGTTTCCCCGGTGGTCTGCGCGAAGAGTCCTTCATCAAGCTGCTCGCCCGTCGCCCCGAAGCCATCGTCGAGCAGGCCGTCAAGGGCATGCTGCCCAAGTCCAAGCTCGGCCGCCAGATGGCCACCAAGCTCAAGGTCTACAAGGGTGCCCAGCATCCCCACCTCGCCCAACAGCCCGTTGCCATGGACTTCCATGCCTCCAACGCGCCCAAGGTTCTCACCTCCAAGGTCATGGTCCCGGCGCATCCGGCCCACTCCCTCGAAGGCTAAGCGTCCGTTTTGTTAAGGGCACGGCTTCAGCCGTGCCATGCGGCACACGAAATTCGGGGCTTTAGCCCCTGAGGTAAAAGTTCAAGGAGCACCATGGCAGATCTGATTCAATACTACGGAACCGGCCGTCGCAAGTCCTCGATCGCACGCGTCTTCCTGCGTCCAGGCAGCGGCAAATTCACCGTCAACAAAAAAGAGTGTGACGTCTACTTCGTCACCGCACAACAGCGCGCAGCCGCCAAGCGCTCGCTCGGCATCGCCGACATCGGCGAGACCTTCGACGTCATCACCACCGTAAAGGGTGGCGGCGTCATGGGCCAAGCCGACGCCGTCAAGCTCGGCATCGCACGCGCCCTCATGGTATTCAACCCCGAGCTCCGCAAGGCGCTCAAGGCAGAAGGCCTCGTTACCCGCGACTCGCGTGGTAAAGAGCGCAAGAAGTACGGTCAGAAGGGCGCTCGCGCTCGCTTCCAGTTCAGCAAACGCTAATTGCTTTGCGTCGTTGCTTTTCTGGTTGCCATCCCCGAAGGGGATCTGCTGTTGCTTTTGCATTTCGTTTCAAAGTGGAAGCCGAGGCTTTAGCCCGGCTTCCACCGCACCACAGGCCTCGTTTCAAAGCGGCGAAAAGGAATCACCGCTCAGCACTACCCTCTCGGAGCATCGCGAGGCAAGGAGTCAAATCTCCCTTACGAGGGATCAATCCAGGCACCGGAGCATCGGTCCGGCTGTCTTAAACCAAGGAGCTACATTGGCAAATATCACTATGAAAGAACTGCTCGAAGCTGGCGTTCACTTCGGGCATCAGACCAAGCGCTGGAACCCCAAGATGAAGGAGTACATCTTCGGCGAGCGCAACGGCATTTACATCATCGACCTGCAGAAGACCCTCAAGATGTTCAAAGAGGCGTCGAAGTTCGTCACCGACCTCACCTCCACCGGTAAGCTCATCCTCTTCGTCGGCACCAAGCGCCAGGCGCAGGATGCCATCGCGGAAGAAGCAACCCGCGCCGGCATGCCCTACATCAACAGCCGCTGGCTCGGCGGTCTGCTCACCAACTGGGTCACCGTGCAGAAGTCGGTCAAGCGCCTCACCGAGCTCGACGACATGTCGACCGACGGCCGCTACGAGCTCCTCACCAAGAAGGAAGTCATCAAGCTCGAGCGCGAGCGCAAGCACCTCACCACCAACCTCGCCGGTATCAAGACCATGAAGCGTCTTCCCGACGCCATCTTCGTCGTTGACTCCAACAACGAGGCCATCGCCGTCGCCGAAGCCCGCAAGCTTGGCATCCCGGTCGTCGCCGTCGTCGACACCAACTGCGACCCCACCGTCGTCGACTACGTCATCCCCGGCAACGACGACGCCCTCCGCGCCATCCGCCTCTTCACCACGAAGATCGCAGATTCCGCCTACGAAGGCGTCCAGATGGTCTCCGAGAAGGCATTCGCCACCGAGTCCGCTGACGTTCAACCCCTCGCAGTCTCCCCCGAGTACGTCGGGGAAGAGGGCGAGTACGAAGGTGCCGAGATCCATGCTGCCGCCGAGCCCACCGAAGCTGCTCCCGAAGAAGACGAGACCGTCGACCTCGCCGCAGTTCTCGGCGGAAACATCCGCAAGGCACCGTCTGCCGCCAGCGAGCCCGAAGCCGAGTCCGAGCCCATCTCAGCCCAGGCCGCCGTCTAGCACCATCTATCGTGCCGAAAGGCCGTCGCAAGAGGAAAGGGCAGGGCATTAGCCGTGCCGTAACCGTCTCTTGTTATTTTGGTGGGGCGCGGGCATTCAGCCCGCGCCCCCTTTCGCAGAAAACCGCAACTCAAGGAAACGCACAATGACTGAAACCGCCGTAAAGATCGACGCAAAACTCGTCAAAGAACTCCGTGAAAAGTCCGGCGCCCCCATGGGCGACTGCTTGAAGGCGCTGCAAGAGGCTAAAGGTGAGATGGAAGCCGCCTTCGTCGTCCTCCGCAAGCGTGGCATGGCCTCGGCCGCCAAGAAGGCGACCCGCACCACCAACGAGGGCGCAGTCGGAACCTACATCCACGCTGGCGGAAAGATCGGCGTTCTGATCGAGCTCAACTGCGAGTCCGACTTCGTAGCCCGCACCGACGACTTCCAGGAGCTTCTCCGCGACGTCGCCATGCACATCGCCGCCGTTGACCCGCGCTTCGTCAGCCGCGAGGACGTCACCGAAGCCGACCTCGAGCGCGAGAAGGACGTCTACCGCGCCCAAGCCGCTGCCTCCGGCAAACCCGCCGAGATCATCGAGAAGATGCTCACCGGCAAGCTCGCCAAGTTCTACGAAGAGTTCTGCCTCCTCGACCAGCCCTTCATCAAGGAAGCCTCACAGACCATCGGCCAGCTCATCGCCAGCAAAGTCGCAAAGCTAGGCGAAAACATCAGCGTCCGCCGCTTCGCCCGCTTCAAGGTAGGCGCCACCGACTGGACCGTAGCCCAGACCAAAGCCGCCCCCACCGACGAAGCCGCTTCCTAATCTGTAACCATCATCGAAACAAAAAAAGCCCGGGCGTCGTCCCGGGCTTTGCTTTCCTTCAAACGCTTCCGTTCTTTAGCTTTGTCCTTGCTTTTTTTTGTTGTCATTCCGCAGCGAAGCGGAGGAATCTGCTTTGTATCATGCTTGCCTCTACGCAACATCAATCCATCAAATCTCACAATCGTCATCCTGAACGAAGTGAAGGATCCCCGTATTTGCCTTTGCTCCAAAATCGCGATGCTTGACGCCACACCCCACCTCCAATAATCTCCAACCATGCACTTCGTCTCTGCAGCCCGTTATTGTTGTCCGTCCAGCCTCTAGGCTGACGACACCTCAGGGCACTGTAGAACCCTCCAGATCCATCGTCAGTCAGGCAACCAAGAGCGCTCTCATCTTGCTTTGACCACGCGGTCAGGCATCCGCTTCCAGCGCCGACATCTCAGCCAACGACGAACAATCAGGAGACCATACCGATGCGCAGATTCATAAGCCTTTCCCTCGCTGCCTTCACCCTCATCGCACCCATCACAATCAAGGCCCAGCCGGCAGCATCCACCGCAGGAAAGCCCTATCTGGTCGAGTGGGTCTACCGAGTCCAGTACGGCCATCAGGACGAGTGGTGGTCCCTCTTCCGCAAGTATCAGATCGCCGCCCTCGACCGCGACCAGCAGCTCGGTTACGTCACCACTTACACCGTCTACGGCCCCGGTCTGCACACCTCAGAAGACAGTCGCTGGGACTACCGCATCGTCATCAACTACAAGGACCAACCCTCCTCCACTCACGAAGGCGAAGTCCTCCACCAACTCTTCTCCGACCAGAACACCCTCCACAAAGAGGAGAACCGCCGCTGGGAACTCACCTCGAACCACTACGATCTGCCCATCCACATCGTCGATCCCCACGCCGAGTAATTCGCACCATCATCCCACCACGAATTCACCACAACCCCACCATCAAGAAACCACTCCCAGGAGACACCGCCATGAGCAAGATCCTCACCGAAGTCCTCTCCGCCAACGAAGCCTACGCCAACACCTTCGGCGCAAAGGCCAACCTCGCCCTCCCACCAGCCCGAGGCTTCGCCATCCTAACCTGTATGGACGCTCGCCTCGACCCTGCCAAATACGCAGGCCTGGCCGAAGGAGATGCCCACGTCATCCGCAACGCCGGCGGCCGAGCCAGCGACGACGCCATCCGCTCCCTCGTCATCAGCTACAAGCTCCTCGGCACCAAAGAGTTCTTCGTCATCCATCACACCGACTGCGGCATGCAGTTCTTCACCAACGACATCATCCGCGGCCTCCTCGCCAGCAGCCTCGAAACCGCCGCCCTCACCCCCGAAGGCTTCAAAGACGTAGGCCATGGCCCAGGCTCCACAGCGGCCGAGTTCGTCGAATTCCTCACCATCAAAGACCAGGCCGAATCAGTCCTAGCAGACGTGACCCGCATCCGCACCAGCCCCCTCGTGCCGAAGTCCATCCCCATCTACGGCTACATCTACGACGTCAAATCCGGCAAACTCATCGAAGTTCCAGCCGCCACCACAACAGGCCGCGCTACGCCATAGGGAGTGGCGGTTTCGAAGTTCTTCGTAACGAGAAGGAGAAAAAGTCGCCATCCTGAGCGTAGCGAATGATCCCTTTATTCACCTTTGCTTTAGGTCAGTTCCGCCCTCAAACTATCGCCGACCGCAGCAAAAAATAAGGAGAGTCCTGCCACCACGCCCTTACCGCCGCAAGCCAAACAGGGGGAGCATTCTTGCTCCCCCTGTTCCTCTATCCCAGGCATTTACTCCCAGCGAGCCGTACGCTCCGCATTATCGACTATCGTGTGCGCATAGTCGATATGCTCAATCGCCCGATCCCGCAACCCATGCGCCTGCGGAACATCCTCCGCATGCTCCAAATCCCGGTGCGCGGCATAGAGCAGTTCATTAGCCTTGCGGAACCTGTCATGCGGGCTCAAACCCGTATCAATGTGGAACGGATCGTTCAATCCCTTGCCGTCATCGATCGAGGCGTGTTTGATCTCATTGATCGCCGCATCGATATGCTTGATCGCCTCATTGTCGTCATGCTTTACCAGACCCCACGCCCATCCATCATTCAGATAGTGCCGCGCCGCTCGCAGATCGCTCAGCGCATGCAGATAAGCCGGATGTGGGCCCGGAACTTCCTGTGCCTGCATCGTCATCGGCGTCACCGCTGCAATCATTCAGCTGTCAAAACCATCAAACGGACTTTACTAACCATGTAACGTTCTCCTTGGGCTGCGTCGTATCGTGCCCGCACCCTGCAAGACCCACCTCACCCCGCAAAGTTGTGCACAATAAATACGGGTTCCACCAAAGTTGTAAACAAACCGACCTTCGAGGTCGTCTATGTCCGCTATCCGATAATCCTCCCCCGCCCCATGCGATACTTAGTTCTGACATGTACAAAAGAGTCCTCCTCAAGATCTCAGGCGAAGCTCTGGCCGCAGGCAAAGGTTTTGGCATCGACGCCGTCTTCATCCACAAAATCGCCGCCGAAATCGCCGCCGTTCACGCCCTCGGCTGCGAGATCGGCATCGTCGTAGGAGGCGGAAACTTCTTCCGCGGCGTCGCCCAGCAGGCCATCGACATGGACCGCGTCGCGGCTGACCACATGGGCATGCTGTCTACAGTGATCAATGCAATCGCCCTCCAGGACGCCATCGAAAAGCTCGGCCTCTTCTGCCGCGTCATGTCCGCCATCGAGATGCACGAGGTCGCCGAACCCTACATCCGCCGCCGCGCCATGCGCCACCTCGAAAAGAACCGCATCGTCATCTTTGCCGCCGGCACCGGCAACCCCTTCTTCTCCACCGATACTGCCGCCAGCCTCCGCGCCATGGAGATCAAAGCCGACATCCTCCTCAAGGCCACCTCCGTCGACGGCATCTACACCGCCGACCCCAAAGTCGACGACAAGGCCACCAAATTCGACCAGATCACTTACAGCGAGATGCTCCGCCTCAACCTCCGCGTCATGGACACCACCGCCGTCTCCCTCTGCCGCGACAACAACATGCCCATGATGGTCTTCAGCATGCGCGAGTCCGGCAACATCGTCCGCGTCGTTAGCGGCGAAAAGATTGGCTCCCTCGTCACCGCCTGACCAGTCTTCTCTACCCACAACCAAATAAATCTTCATCTCGGACCGACGCCAACCCACCGAAACGTCATCTCGACCACACAACCCACCAAATCGTCATCTCGACCGAAGCTGCTCACAGTTTTATCGTGTGCAGCGCAGTGGAGAGACCCCCGTATTTGTTCTTGCTGCTGCTTGCCCTTTGGCTGTGCTGCTACGTTCTTTTGCCAGTCTTTCGCCTGCTGTGGCCGTCCATGTCATTCCGCAGCGTAGCGAAGAAATCTTCTGTTGCCAGAATAATGTCGTCTTCTTCGCCCCTCCCCACGTCTAATTCAAAGAAACCGCGTTTGATAAGTTTGAAACGCAGCAGCATCCCACTCAAGCAGGACGACCGTGTGAACCTCAGCCTTCTGGAACCAGAGATCGAGCAAGCGCCTGCCCCGCAGCCTGCAACCAGGACCACGCGCAAGCCGCCCTTGCCGGCTCTCACCGGAATCCGCACACTCCTCGCCATCTTCATCATTCTCTTTCACTTCACCCCGCCCCACTTGGGCCTCCTCTACCCCATCATCGACAACGGCTACGTCTTCGTCGGCGTCTTCTTCCTCATCTCCGGCTACGTGCTAACCTACAACTACGCCGACCGCGCCAGCACCCTCATCAAGCGCGAGTTCTGGCTGGCCCGATTCTCCCGCCTCTACCCCATCTACCTCCTCGTCCTGCTGATCTCCTTCCGCATGGTGCAGGACGAGTGGCACGCCCGCTCCCACTTTGAGTTCTGGCAGGGAATCATCCTCACCCCTCTAGTCCTTCAGGGTTGGAACCCCTCCGTCGCCACCTTCTGGAACACCGTCGCCTGGACCCTTTCGAGCGAGGTAGTTCTCTACGCCGCCTTCCCCTGGCTCATTCGTCTGCCATGGCCCAAAAAACCGGCCCAGCTGGTTCTTCTCATCATCGCCCTCTGGGTCATCGGCCTCATCCCCCACTCCCTCTATCTCTGGCTCAACCCCGACCACATCGTAGGTCCGGTCGACCGCTATAGCTCGACCCAGCTCATCCGCTTCCTCAAGTACACCCCGCTCCCTTACGTCTGCACCTTCCTCATTGGGGTCACCCTGGGCAAACTCCAGCATGCCCTCACCATCTCCTCTCGTCAGCGCCTCCTGCTCTCGTCCGTCAGCCTGGCGCTCGTGGTTGTCTTCTTCTACACCCTCGTCCTCCGCGCGCCGTACCTCCTCATGCACGGCGGCCTCTTGACCCCTGTCTTCGCCGCCCTGGTCCTCGGCCTCAGCGGGCCTCACGCCATCTCGGCCCTCTTCTCCTGGCGCCCTCTTTTGCTCATTGGCGAGAGCAGCTACTGCCTCTACCTGCTCCACTTCAACGTCTTCCAACTCATCCACCTCTACCATGTGCCGGAGCGCCTCCACCTGGCCGCTCTCGAGCCCTGGCTCTCCTACGCAATCCTCATTCTGCTCGCTCTGGCCGCTTTTCACTTCGTAGAAACTCCCGCCCGCAAGGCCATCCTCAGCCGCTTCTCCCGTAAACCCCGCCCCCTCGCCCCAGCCTCTTCCTAGTGTTGAGAGTCTTGAGTTCGTGGCAAATTCACCTTTGTTGTCGGCTTTATTTCTTTACGTCGCACTTTTGTCCCTAAGCAAAGTCGAATGGCGAAGCCCGCATTAGGCTGACGAACCCATATCAGGTCTTTTTGCTGTCATCCTGAGCGCAGCGAAGGATCCCGAAGAGCTCAGACCTACCCGAACCGCCCATCCCTTCCGCCCATCATCTTCACGCCGTGTCTGACGTTTTGGCCTTTGCCTGCCCTCCGTCTTTGCTGTGTCCTTCTTGTCATCCCTCAGGGGATCTGCTGTTACCGTTGCCATCGATCCCCGAAATCCTGTCAAGCCCCAAAAAAGCAAATTCCCGCGCCAGACAAGGACAAACGCGTGGCGTATTAGTTTCACTCCCTCAGCTATACTTAAATCAAGCTCAAAGAAGATGCCCTCGGACGAAAATCCGAGGGCATCGTTGTTTAGAAGCGAGCAGTGTCTAGAAGACACAGCCAGAAACATTGGCCATAACTCATTGATTTCAAGTATTTTAGCAATAAACCATTTAGGATGAGTAGCTTGCGGGCGGGTATGCCGTATAAACAGTTCAAACTAATAAACTTGCGCGCAAATACCCCAAGAGGGGGAGGGGGGTATCTCACAGGATAAGGCGTTGGAATAACGGAGGAGAGGACGAAAGAGCGACGTTAGAGGCTGTTTAAAAATCCTGTCGTGTTTAAGGGCACGGCTTCAGCAGTGCCGCTAGAGCGTTGCAAGCATTGCGGCTTCAGCCGCTGAGGTCCGTCTTTCGCTTTCGGAGGGTATTCTTCATCACCCTTGTAGCCATCAAACCGGAAGAGTGCTATCTGCTCATAAAAGAGGACGCGAAAGAGCCCCGCGGGCAACGGGGCTTTTTCGTTGACACATAACAAACAGGCTATTCGACGATGATCTGCGTAGGATGCGATCCGTTCGCTACGGCCACAGCACAGCTTGGCAGCGCGCCCGAGGGGAACGGAGTATTTTGCACCTGCTTCAACGTGCCGTTTTGAGGAGCGAGCTGAAACGCCGAGACATCGCCTTCGAGGTTGTTCGTCGCATAGAGGTAGATACCCAGCGCCGGCTCGATCGCAACGCAGGTTGGACCCGTACCCGTCGCCGTCGAAGCAGAACCGACAGCGCCCGTCACATTCCCCGAGGTTTGATCGATCGTATAAGCGCCGACCGTACCCGAGGAGAAGTTCGCTACATACAGGAACTTGCCCCGAGGATCAATCGTCACACCCACCGGAAAGATACCAGTGGCGAACGGGCTGCCGTTGGTCATCGGAGTCAGCGACCCATCTGAATTCACCGTACTGCCATACAGTTGGTTCGTCGCCTGATCGGTAATGTAAACAAAACGCGAAGAAGGATCTGCCGCAATGGCGCTGGGTGTTGTTCCTGCGCCGTATCCGGTGGCGACCGTCTTGCCCGTGCTATCAGTCGTAATCGTGGTCCCAGGAGTAGGAGTCAATGTGCCCGTCGTCGAGTTCTGCACGAAGCCCAGAACCGTCGCCTTCGGTGTGGTCGGTGTCTCCTGATCGATCACATACACATAGTTGGTCAGGAGTCCGTTGTTGGCAGTAGCTGTGGGCGTCGTCGACAGGATGCAGTTTGCAGAGCTGGTACCTCCGGCGGCCAATGGTTGGCAGCGCGGACGGCTCACCACAACGCCAAACGGTGTATTGCCAACCGGAACGTAGTTCAGAGAGGTCAGAGAGGTCGTGGTTCCAATCGTCGTATTTGCTACGGCTGTTCCCAGCGAGCCGTCTTTATTGATCGGGAAGATCGTAATACCGCCCGGCCCGGGCGATGCGGTCGAGTAAAGCTGCTGTCCCTGTGGACCGAGCTGATACTGGAACGTGACATAAAGGAAGGTGCCTGCCGCATCCATCGCAACTGAGGTCCCGTTGCTCCCCGTTATGTTGTACGTGTTCTGCAGGTAGATCTTCCCGTCGGTGCCGACCGAGTACTCTCCAATCGTTGAATCGTCGTGGTTCACGACATACACATTCAACCCGTTCGGCGAGGCAATCAGGGTAACCGGATTCCGGCCTGCCGGGATCGGGGAATCCGCAAGCGGCGTCAACGAACCAATCTGGTAGTCCACCGCGTACGCATTGATGCCACCGTTGGGAGAGGTGCTCGTCAACGGTTTTGCCGTAGTCACATAAACGTACGCCAGCGTGTAGTCGCGGCTGCACGCCGTTACGCTCACCAACGCAAAAGACAATATCGAGGCCACTGTTCCGCGACCCATCTTATTCCACTTCATGCTTGCCTAACTCCAGGGCAAATCGTTTCCGCCCGTTCCTGCTGTCCCGATACTCAGGATTCCTCGAGACATCCTGTCCTGGTTCTCCAGCTGCCTTATTGCCAGCTAGTCTACGTTTCCGCTTACTGCGAGGCACGTCGCCTGTCCGGTCGCCGTGAACTTCGATCCTCGCTTCAGGTCTTGCAAGAAGCCTTGCGTCGAGATCGACTTGCCAGTCACAGTTCCATCTCCGTTGGACGTATAGATGTACTGATTCGACGGGTCCTCTACCATGCAAACCGGCCCGGCCCCCACAGAGTAAGGATTGTTACCCGGATCGATCGCCAGCAAAGTACTATTCGTCTGGACCTGGAACGCCGAGATGGAGCTGTTCGGATTCGTGGTATCGGTAGTCGACTGGTTCGCCACATATAAGAAGTTCTTCGCCGAGCCAGCTCCGCCAACCAGCGAGTAAACCGGATTCGCCCCTGGAGAGACATTTCCAATCGGTCCGCCCGTGATCGGATTCAAAGTGCATGTAGTAGCCGCGACCGAGAAGGGAAGAATCCGTCCACCAGGGTTGCTCGCAGTGGGAGCCGCATCGGTGATATACACCGCGCTTCCGCCGGTAATAATCGACGTAGCGCGTCCAGTCTGCGCATTGAACTTCTGTGTCGTCGTAAGGGTCAACTGACCAGCAGTTCCGGCTGCGTAAGGAGACACAGTCTGGTCAGCCGTGTTGAGAGTTAACAAGCATCCGCCCGAGACCGCCATCATCGTTGGCGTTTCGCCAACGGGGAAGTAGGTCAACTGCAATCCCGTCTGAGGATCCTTGATCTGCTGATTCAGTACCAGTGTCAACCGACCCGTATTCGGATCGATCGAGAAGACCGTGATGTCACCATTGGCGGGAGGTGGCGCACCATCGAGCGATGGTGCCTGCTGATCCAGAACGTACAGAAAATTACCCGTAGTGTCGACCGCAGCCCAGACGGGAGTGCTTCCCTGGCTTGTAAAGCATTGCTGGAAGGTCAACACGCCCTGTCCGCCAACGCTGAACTCGCTGATGCTGCCGGCACTCCCGCACGGCAGGTTCGATGTTGGTCCGCTCCCGCCGCCCTTGTTGACCACATAGACGAAGCGGCCGCCAGGCTTCACCACAATCGACACCGGATCAGCTCCGCCGGAGGTAAACGGGGAGTGCGGCATCGCCGTCAGGTTTCCCGTAAAGTCGTCAATCTTAAATCCCGCAATCTGGTTGTACTGCGTTCCAAGAACCCACATGAACCCGATCGTGCCGCCACCGCACGCCGTCATGCCTAGACCCATCGCTACGGACACTACCAAGGCCTTTGAAACCCGGCCAATCCTGCTCAACTTCATGCGCTTCCTTAATCCTCGCCAGTGAACGGTTCTCCGTCCACCTTTTGCCGCGAGCAACTCTGTAGGGTACGATTCCTTCGCTTATTGTAGAAGCTGTCGCGACTTTGTGCCACTTATGCCCTTCATTCTGGTTGGCCTACCCCCAGCGTATGTGGTCACCACGTCGTGGTTACCGCCACCTTCCATCCACACAAAAGCCCAGGCCGCAGCCCGGGCCTCTGGTTCACTCGCACCTCTACCACACGCGACAGGAGTTCACCGGCATCATTGCGTGGCCCGCTTTACAGCCAAACGCTTTGCCGAACTCATCGAAGTTCCGCACCGTGCCCTTCGCCCGCCACTCGCCCGTGCTATGTGGATCGGTCTTCGCCAGTACACGCGCATTCTGCTCCGTCTGATTCTGGCACCATAGCTGTCCGAAGGTAATAAAGAAGCGCTGCTGCGCGGTATATCCATCACGCTTCCCATCAACATACCCAGGCTCGGCGGTAGCTCCCTGTTGCGTAAGAGCTGCTTCGAGCGCCTGGAAGGCAATTCGAATCCCACCATTATCGGCCGTATTCTCGCCAAGCGTCAGCTTGCCGTTAAGGTTCTGTCCCTCAGCCACCTTGAACCCGTCATACTCCTTCACCTCACAATCGGTGCGCTCGGTAAACTTCGCTCGATCCTCGGCTGTGAACCACGGACGCACATTTCCCTTCGGATCGTACTTCGATCCCTGGTCGTCGAAGCCATGCGTCATCTCATGCCCGATCACGGTGCCGATTCCGCCGAAGTTCACTGCCGGATCTTTACTGTTATCGAAGAAGGGAGGCTGCAGAATTCCAGCAGGGAAGTTAATGTCGTTGTTCGAAGGGCTGTAGTACGCGTTCACCGTCGGGGGTGTCATCCCCCACTCCTTTTCGTCAACCGGTTTGCCTAGTTTGGCGTAGTTGCGAGCCCGCTCGAAACTCTGACCCCTCTCCACATTGCCGAGATAATCGTCCCGCTTCACTGTCAACGAGCTGTAATCACGCCAGTTCTCCGGATAGCCGATCTTATTGCGAATTGCATCCAGCTTCGCCTTCGCTTCGACCTTGGTCGCATGGCTCATCCACGGCAGTTGCTGGATGTCCTGTCCTAGTGCCTGTTCAAGCGCCACCACCAGCTTGTCCATATTGGCCTTCGCATCGGGAGGGAAGTACTGTTTCACCCAGTCCTGACCCACGGCCTCGCCCAGTGCTGTATCGGTCGCGCGTGTGCAACGCTTCCATCGCGGTGTCTGCTCCTTCTGGCCTTGCAGCGTCGCCGAAAAGAAGTTGAAATTTTCATCCACAAATGGTTTCGACAAAGCAGGTGCAGCAGTCCTCAGCGCATGCCAGCGCAAATAGCTCTTGATCGAATCCAAACTTGCCGCATCGATCTCGGCGTTCATCGCCTTGAAGTAGTCCGGTGTTGCAACATTCAGCGTACTGAACTCGCCAATCGTAACCTCCTTCAAATAGGTCTGCCAATCATAATCAGGAGACAGCGCCTCGAGATCCTCCTTGGACATGATGTGATATCGCTTCGCCGGATCACGCAGCTCAACTCGGTCCATCGAGCCCTTGGCGAGCGCCGTCTCGATGGCCATCACACTCTTAGCCTCATCCGACGCCTTCTCCGGAGTATCGCCCAGCAAGACAAACATCTTCGCGACATGCTCGACATACTGATCCCGCAGCTTCTGGCTCCGATCATCCTCGGTCAGGTAGTACGACCGGTCCGGCAGAGAGAGGCCGCCTTGAATCGTGCTTGCAATTTGTTGGCTCGAGTCCTTCTGATCCTGCTGCACATTCAATCCATAAAACACGCCCACAGAGTAGTTCTTCTGTAACTCCGCCACGATCGTCGCCAGTTGTTTTTTGTCCTTCAATGACGCAATCGTCGCCAGCGCAGGCTGCAGCGGCTTTGTCCCCAGCCTGTCGGCCAGATCGACGTTCATACATGCCGCGAAGTAGTCGCCATACTTGCGTTGCAGCGGATTCTTCGGATCGTCCGCCGCTGCCCTCAACTCCGTATAGAGCAGATAATTATTGCGTTCCGCTAACTCGTTGAACCGCCCCCACCGCACCTGATCAGATGGAACCGGATTTTTCTTCATCCAGTTGCCGCATGCATATTGATAGAAGTCGATGCAAGGGTCCGCGGTCTTATCGATTGCGGAAAGGTCAAGGATGATTGGCTGCTTTGGCTCCGAAGTTGGGCCTCCCGGTACATCTGTTTCCGTAAATGCTTGTCCCAGACACACGGCAGTAGAAAGTATCAACAGGCTCGCTAAAGACTTGGAAATCATGTCGCACCTCATAAAAATCCCAATAGAAGGCAACGGCTCAGACAACAAGACGATTCGTCTGCCGTCAAAAACGTAACTCTCCGTGATTCTACGAAGACGAGACGCCATATCACAAAGTTTCCGGCCCACGAAACGCAGAAAAAAGGGCTCAGGCCGAAGCCCAACCCCTGCTTCCCGTCGCCGCATCTTCTCTTAAAAGATCTTCAGGTGGATCGTCAGGTACTTTTTTGGATCGCTTCGAATCGTCGTCACCAGATCCGTGCTGGCCACCAGCAGCTTATTCAAGTTGGTGTAAGCGGCATCATCTTTCACCAGTTTGCCCAGCGTACCCCGCCCATCGTTTACTCCCGACACCAGCGTATTGACCTGTGTCAACGTATTGCTCAGATCCTGGCGAAACTTCGGATCCTTCAGCATCAGCCCAAGTCCACCCTTGCCAGCGTCGGCATCGGCCAGCAGAGAGTTCGCATGCGCAAGCGTCGAGTTCAGATTTTTATAAAGGGTGTCGTCTTTCAGCAGCTTGCCCGCCGTGCCCTTGCCGCTGTCGATCCCGTCCGCGATGTCCTGCAGCTTCGCAACCGTACCATTCAGACGGTTGTACAGCGTGTCGTCAGTCATCAACTTGCCGATCGATCCGCGGCCCGCGTTGATATTCTTCTCCAGCTTCAGCAGCTCATCGACGGTATTATTCGCTTTGTTGTAAAGATCAGGATTATTGATCAGCTGTCCAATCGAACCCTTCCCCGACTGAATGTTGTCGACGATGATGTTCATCTTCGCAAGAATCACATTCAGGCTCTCAATCGTTCCCTGGCTCGCCTTCACGACATCGGTCAAGCTAGGCGTCTCTAAAGTCTTCAAAACATCGCCGTCCTGCAACAGCGGCCCAACGGCAAACTGGCTGTTGATGTCCACCACCGTATCGCCCAGTACACCCACCGTCGACAACGAGGCCTTCGAATCCTTCTTCAGGTTGGTGGCGAACTTTTCGTTCATCTTCATCACCACCTTCACCGGCGTCAGCTTGTGCTCCGGCGAGTTGTCGATCGTCACCGACTTCACCGTCCCGATCGTCACACCTTCCAGGTTCACCGCCGCCCCCGTCTTCAGCCCCGCCGAGTTCTCGAAGAAGGTCACCACCGTCAACTTATGCGAGAAGATTCCCAGCCCCGAAGAACTTGTCATCAGGAACAGCAGGGTCACCAGCACCACCGTCGAAATCAGTACAATCACGCCCACCTTCAATTGCGACCACCGAACCTCCTGCTGGCTGGGCATAGCTCTCCTTTAAGACCGTTTCGCAAAACTTCACTGCCGCGGCGTTACACTGCCGCCTCCCGCCTGTAGCGCAATCAGGGTGTCAGTAACTAGGAGAATACATTACCCTCCCAATCCATCACCCAGGAAAACTCCTGGCATCGCCTCGCGCTAAGTCGTCGATCTGTTATGGATGCCCAAACCGCTCTAATGGTTTCAACTTCCCCTGATTTCAACCTTTTATGACCTTGCCGTACCGCCCGTGACGCGTGACCGTCACGCTAATCCTCCGCCACCACCACCGCCATCGCCAACTCGCGGCTATGGGTCAAACTCAACTGTACCCTGCGCACCCCCATCGCCTTCGCCAACTCTGCCGCCCGCCCGCTCAAGTGAAGCGTAGGTTTACCGCTCGCCTCACGCCGCACCTCAAGCTCCTTCCACGTAACGCCTCGGCTAATTCCCGTTCCCAGCGCCTTCGCGCCAGCCTCCTTCGCTGCAAACCGGGCCGAAAAGCTCTCTGCGGCATTCTTCTTCTTGCGCACACAGTAAGCGATCTCTCCCTCAGTAAAAATCCGCTCCAGAAACCGCTCGCCGTACCGGTCGATACTCTCTTGTATCCGTCTCGTCTCGATCAGATCCGTTCCTACACCCAGCACCATGAGAACCTCGCTTGCGCCACCTTGTTACGCGAACCAACAACAGACAAATCGCAAGTCATCTCTTTTCAACATTATCAAACAGTAAACCCACATGACCACAGTACCCCGTCAGAGACTCACGCTTCCCCCCTCCCCTTCCGATGAACACCCTATCGGCAAGCACATTCGATTCGGCAGAGGCTCAACATCCCATGCAATCGCTTGATATTCAGGGCTTCAGCTACGAAGAGCGCCAAGGCCTTCTGCCCTCGCTCACCTCGGCCTTCGCAGACTGCGGAGGCTGGATCCTCAACCGCAGGACCACCTCGCCCACCACCATGGAGTTCCGCGTCGAGATCCAGCTCCGCGCCGTCATCGACCTCTACGCCTCCATCATCTCTTCTGGCCTCGAGCTCACCCGCGCCGGTCACCTTGGCTTTACCCACCTCTGCACATGCCGTAAAAATCTCGCCACCCCGGCTGACCTCGGTCAGATCATCACCATCCGTCTGGAGATTAGCTTCCTGGAAGACGCCACACTGCAGTCTCTCTTCCTCTCCGCCGGAGAGTGCGCCTGATCGTCCCACGCAACACCTAATGCACGGTCAGTTTTTTCTGCTTCGGTCCCCACAGTCCCATCCGGAACGGCACACCCACTGAGAACTGCAGATTCGGCGTATCCGGCGTCAGCCCCACGCCAAAGCTCAGATCAATCGTCTTACCCGGCGCGTACACATAACTCGTTCCCAACCGCAACGTGCCTTCCACCAGATACGAAGCAGGAATATCCACCCCGTTCAACGTAGTGCTGCGAGTAAACCGTTGATCCCAACCAAGAGTCATCGATACGTCCGGGTTCAACGCCAGGATCGACCCAATCTGGAATCCCACCGCATCCCCCGGGTTGAAGTGCCCCACCATTGTCGCCGCCGGGTTACTCGGATCGTTAGCTGAAACCGTATGATCACCCTTCAGATTCGCCGTATAAGAAAGATTCCCGAAGAACACCACCGGATCGCTCGACTTCGCCAAAGTCAGGTTTCCCTGTATTGCATTGAAGCCTGTCCCAAGCGCCACCTGGCTGCTCTGCAAATTGTAAGGATCTTTCCCCGTCGTCGATTTGAACCGCACACTTGCCAGCATGTCTGGAATCTTTCCATGCTCGCTGGTCAGCTGCCGCGAGATGCCGGCAGAGATATCGCCCAAACCAAAACTGCTCGAAGAGGTTTGGACATTATTCGCGTCCACCGTCCGAATCAACTCATACCCATAAGGAATCGTGAGATCGGCCTGGAGCTTATGCGGCAATCCAAGCCGCGCCGTGAAGTTTGGCAGAAGATAGTCCTCCCTCACACGCTCCGAAGCGATATCACCCACCACCAGCACCGGCAGCAACGCAAAACCATTCACCGTCACATGGTCCGACGACGCGCTGAAGTAAGACGTGGTGTTGTCGACCTCCAGGGTTCCAGAGGGCAGCAGCAATCCGCCACGCACAATCAAAGCTTGATCCAGAGCCTCCGTTGCCTGCCGTTCCGTGCTGTCGTAGGTTGACGTCGACACCACCGAGTTGATCACGCGACTGGTCGAGGCGGCCGGCAGAGTAGGACGATCCTCCACCTTCGCCGGAGTAGTAAAGCCTCCATTCATACGCCACTCAAGCTCATTCACGCGCTCCAGCAGATTGCGGATGATCGCATCGCGCTCTCGCAGCGCCTCCTGCAGCTTCAGATCCACAGGGTCTCTAGCCGCCGTTGTAGCTTTGGCAATCTCCTGTGTCTGCGGCTGACCATTCGCTGATGTCTGAGCAAGGAGTGATCCCGTGCTCGCCAGCAGAACCACAATCACTGATAAAACTCTTCGCCGCAACATCGACCCGCCTTTCCCTTCAGTACAAATAGTTGCTCGGAGCCGTAACTCCGATCTTGCGCGAGATCAGCGATTCATCCGGTACCATGCGTGCGGCCACAGGAAGACGTTTGTCTCCGATCATTCGGTCGTCTGGCGGATGCACTACGAAGACGATGCCGTTCTTCCACAAGGTCTGAAACCGGTCGACTCGCATCGTGATATTGCCGAAGCCCGGATCGCCCAGAATCACATGCCCCGCCACAATGCCCTTTACCACCACAAAATGGTCGAAGCCTTTCTCTCGTATCGGGACGATCACAGAAGCTTTTTCCTGCGCCAGATCCTGGATCGTCATACCACTGAAAGCCTCAGCATGGTATCCCCGCGCCTCGGAAAAGTGTTTCAAATCGAGCAATGAAAATCCGCCTCGGGAGCGCACACGAGTCGCATCTACGCGATGAAGAAGCCACACCACAATCGAAGTCTCAGTCGTATCGTCCTTGAAGTCATAAGTAAGGAGTGTGCTCAACGCCGCGGCGCCGCAACTGACATCCCAACGCTGCTTCACGACGCCCTCATCGCGAATCTCTTTCAGGCTTCGGACATTCTTGCTTCCCCTCGCCCCCGTTGCTTCTCCAGTGTTCTGAGCGCGCACGGGGGCTGGGAAGAGAACAAGACCCGCCAGTCCAGCAGCAAGTATCGATCGTAAGCAGTTCATCAGTGTTTCCCAGTCAGGTTGGACTGCACAATGCTCCCTACCGTCGAGTTCATATTGACGGTCAGGTTCAGCAGCACATTGATATTGGAGTTCACAGCATTGATGTTGACCAGCGAACTCAGATTTTGCTGCGCGCTGCCATTCAACGTGAGCGTGCCCATGTTGGTGGTTGAGGTCAGCGGTCCGGTCAACACCTGCAGCGTACCGGCACCTGTCACCAGTCCGTTCGCAGTTGACGCCGACCCTTGAAACTGCACGACTCCATTCGACAAGCTCGCCGAAACGCCCGCTGCCGTAACCCGATCCATGGCAGCGTCGTTCAGCGATTGGCCTTTATGCTTGGTTGAGCTTTGGGCCAGTCCTGCTTGAGTTAGCAACGCAAGACTCGCAACTACGAAAAGACGACGCATAAATCCTCCTTGATGCCACAGAGAAGCGTAGGGCGGGGCTCCCTGGTTAGAGGAGCCCTCCCTGCGGCCGTCTTTAGCGGGATTGCGAGATGCTGTTGACTTGGCTAAGGGTCGGCATCGTGGTCAGGTTTGTCGTATGAGCAATGTTCAGCCCATTGGCAACCATACCGCCGGCCGCGTTGACGATGTTCAACGCCTTCGCGTTCTGCTCTGCCGTACCGGCAAGGGTCACGCTATAGCTATTGGTGTCGCTGATCGTCGATCCATCGACTGCGATGTTCTTCGCGGCGGCTGCATCGAAGCTGACTGCGCCCTGTATGTTTTGAATAACGTGGCTGCTCGTGGATTCGCTCTCAGAGTCTGACTTCATCTTGCTGGTCGCTATGCTGGTAGACGTAGCGGTCGCGTCGGAAGCTGTCGCACTCTGGTCGTGAGTGGTCGAGGAGGTATCGGAGGTGTTCAGGCTTGCATTCAGCGACTTCGCTGAGGTTTTAGACGCGGATTTATTCTTGGACCAGCTGGCCATCTCAGCTGTCTGGTCAGAGCTGTTTGCCGTGTTTGAAGCAGTGTTCGCCGTGCCAGCCGTGAAGTTGCTTGCAGATCCGTTATTCGTGGTGGCAAGATTGTCAGTCCCGCTGCCTACGGTCGACGATGTGGCTCCAAGGCTTGAAGCACCATTGTTATTCGACGAAGTGCCGGCCGATGAGGAGCTTCCCGGCTTGGTGGAAGCCGAGGTCGCATACGTCTCGTTTGAAGCCGCTGTATTGTTGCTGGTGCTTGCATCGGTTGCCGTCTCGCTCGCTGTCCCAGAAGCCGACTTCACGTTGCTATACATCGATGAGCGGTTTGATGTAGTAGCAAGTGTCGCGGCCAGCGTTTTGCTTGAGCTGGTTGTGAAGTCGTCCGCATAGGATGCGCTGCTGGTATCCGTATGGTTATAAGAAGCATTGAGGCTCTTGGAAGAGCTGCTCGTCGCCGTCGCGGTGTCTGCGTAGGTGGCGTCGAGTTGGCTGTTTGCGCCCCGCTTGTAACCAGTGAGAACTGCTGACGATGAGCTATCCTGACTGATACCGTTGGCCTGCGTCACAGCGGTTGGTTTGGATGAGGCATCCGACAACGCGCTGCTGTCGTAGACGTTCACGCCATTGGCAACCAGCGCGTCAGTCGAACTCACGATGTTGATGCCGCTGGCACCCATCAGTGCAGATCCCGAGAGATTCACCGCACCTGTGTTGTTTTCAGTAACGGTTGAGTTGTTGGCCGCGATCGAAGAGTTCTCTTCGCCGGCGGCGGTGACTTTGTCCATCTGGTTGTCACGCAGCGCTTGCTTCGCATGTTTGTCGTTGCTGGATTTCGTCTTGTTCTGGCCGTAGGCGGAGCCGCCGACGAGAACCGATGCGGTAACGAGAGTGCAAATGAGTTTATTCACTTCTGCCTCCTGGGCTTTGTTGGCGAGCGCGACCTGCTACGCAGCAAGGCCGGCTGCATAGGGGACAAAATTGACGCACCACTCTGCGGGCGCACGCGGAGACTCAGCGGGCGCAGTTGGTGCGTCACGTAACTATCCGGGGTTAGGGCTTCAACTCAAGCTGAATAAAGTCAGCGTAAAACGTAAAAAGCGGAATGCTGCATGCGAATCTGACTGGTCGTTCAAGCCGATCGCGTCCGTAATGTAGTTCGTGCATGAAGCCCGTCACTACTAATGAATGTCATCTCTGTCTTGCAGATAGTGCGCGACAGATGGAGCCCGTTTCAGAAGTATCTTTCAGACTTCCGACAGCATTACGACATGCAATTCACGTGCCATGTCGTGCCCCCGCATTCCACAGGGAATTCTCGTGCCTCTCACGCGTCATCATGCACCAGCTTGCAAATTCCGAGGAAAAAGTTATCTCGCTGCCGCTCCCACGTCAGTAACTTCCTTGCTATGATCTGCGTAACTTACGCTGTTTTATTCTCCCGCCATCACCTCGCTCGTTATCTCAAGGCCGCCGCAGTCCACAGTCAGCGCCCAAGCTCCACCACCGTCTTGCGGTGCAGCACACTGTCAGAGTCGCCAATCACCAGCAATCCCGGCTGCTTCCAGCCATGCGTCAGAACCAGTCTCAAATCTGTCGCATCTCCAGCCACGTTGAAGATCGGCTCACTCACCACCGAAGCTCCGCCACCCACCTTCGTAGCCAATCCCACTCCATTGACTCCAGCCGATTCCTCCCAGCGACGCCCCTGCGCATCCGTCAGATAAACCTGTATCAAGCGTTCGCTCTGCGCCGACCGTCCCCGATTTGTAACTCGGACGGTTACTCGCACCAGGCGCCGTCCATCGCGGACCATGAAGCCCTTCACCTCCTCCACCCCCGTGACCGTAAAGCACATCTCATCAAAGCACTGCGGCTGCCCCACCGCTACCACTCTCTGTTTCTGCCCCAGCGAAACCGCTATCAGCACTGATAGATACACCACCCAAACCGCGGCCAGCCAGGCTGTCCCTCGACGCACTCGTGCCCGTTCGCCACGCAGCCACGACACCCCAATACCCACCACTCCCAGTGCCGTCCAACCCACCACGCCTGCCAGCAAAAGCTCGGTCAGCCTCACTCCCCACCCCATTCGCGATAGACTTTCTATACGTACATGCCTCCTCATTCTTCCACGTTGCCCCCCCAACCCGACTCCCCCTCCACAACGCCTCTGCACTCGATGCCCGATGGCAGCGCCGCAATGCCCGTCATCCTCGCCCGCGATCTCGGCAAGACCTACCGCTCCGGCAAGCTCGAGGTCCCCGCACTTCGCAAGGTCAACTTCGCCATCACACCCGGCGAGTTTGTCGCTATCGTCGGCCCCTCGGGCTCCGGAAAGTCCACCCTCTTCTACATCCTCGGCGGCCTCACCGGAGCCACCACCGGCTCCGTCCTCATCGACGGCGTAGACTTCGCCACCCTCACCGACGCAGAGCGAACCCGCACCCGCCGTGCCAAGATCGGCTTCATCTTCCAGCGTTTCAATCTCCTGCCCACCCTCTCGGCCATGGGCAACATCGAGATCGCCCATGACATCGCCAACCTCGGCGCCTCGACTAAGCGAGAACTCGACAGCCCTCTTCTCACCCACCTTACCGAGATGCTCGGCATCCAGGGTCGTCTCGATCATCGTCCCAACGAGCTCTCCGGCGGGGAGCAGCAGCGCGTAGCCATCGCCCGCGCTCTCATCAACCGCCCCGCGATCGTCCTCGCTGATGAGCCAACCGGCAACCTCGATACGAAAAACTCCGATGCCGTTCTAAAAATGCTTCGCCAGTCCAGCCGCGAACTCAACCAGACCGTCCTCATGATCACCCACAATCCCGAGGCCGCACAGATCGCCGATCGAATCCTCCATATGCGCGACGGCGAAATCACTCATATTGAAACCGTTACTCGCTAGCGCATCCGCTGGGCTTGAATTGTGAGAGCCAGCGACCGATAAGCGGGAGAATAGTAACTAAATTCCGGTTACTTTGCGCAAAATACCGCTAAAGTAGTGCACAAATCCCCCCACAAGACCACTTTAGAATTGAAGTCGAGACTCCTCCCCCTGTACCATTCGCTTGTCGCAACTGATTTTTGGGGTAGCGATCTGCCGGGGGATTCTGTGACTTACACATACTTTCAACCAGAACAACAATTTACTGACTGCTTTAGGCGCAAGCCCTTTCTCTTCTCTCACAACCTGGACTCAAACGATCTCTTCTCGACGGCATCGGTCGAGAAGCTCGCCGAAATCTGGAGCCGCGACAACACCAAATCCGGCTTCTTCTACCTCGATAGAAAGTTCAGAGAGTGGGGAAGCGATGATCACAAGGCCAGCTTGGTAGAGGCCTTTCGCCACTCTGACCTCAGCCGCATGAGGATGAAGCTCAGCTTCATTCATACGCAGCCAAAGTATGACAAGGTCCTCGAAACCATGACGCAAGAGCTCTCAGAGCTCACTCACGTCGACCTCGTCAAAGAGTACCGCGCGCCCATGGAGACTCTCTTCCTGACCTCGCCAAACGAGTTCACCCCGTACCACATCGACAGCGAAGACAGCTTTCTTCTTCAGATTCAAGGCACAAAGACCATCTATATCTTCGACGGAAGCGACAAAGAGATTCTCAAAGACCTCGATATCGAAAAGTATTGGGCGCAGAACGAGATCGCACTCCGCGAAGAGATCAGGTCGCGTGGCGTCCGCTTCGATATGGAGCCCGGAACCGGCGTCCACATTCCCATGCACTTCCCCCACATGGTCGAAAGCGGTCCCACGTCTTCGATGTCCCTCAGTATCGGATACGAATCAATCGCCTTCGATCGAGATCTCTTCCGCGTCAATCACCAGCTGCGCAAACTTGGTCTCAACCCCACACCCCCAGGCAAGAGCAAGGTCATCGACAACACCAAGATGGCTGTGGTCGCCGGCGCCAAAGGCATCACCAAGACACTCAAGAACCTTCAACATAAGTAACTTTCAAGAGTACGCCCTGTTTTTAGGTTAGGAAGTCAGAAAAACCTCTTGCAGGGGTCTTTCAATAAATAGCCATGCTGAGCGTGGTTGTTTAGTGGTCAAAACGTGGTCAGTTCAGGCACGTTGCTCCGTTTGGATAAATCTCGTGGTCTGCTAACATCCAAGGCGTGTTCAACCCTTTTCGCTCCGAACCTGAGCCTACGTTCGCCGACCTATATCGCCCAATGTCTGAGTCGGAGTTACAAAGCCTTTTGGCTGACTGGCACTCGCTGCTGCCAGAGGCCCGCATTGCACTCGCCGCCGAGTTCGCTTCTCGCCGCATGGAGTTTACCGAGCCGTCAACGATTCCAGATGAGGCACCTCCAGAGTTTCGCGAACTTGTCACCGTTCGCCGGTACCGCGATCTCTCCGAAGCAATCGTGGCTCGCGCCGTTCTTGAATCGGCCGGCATTTTTTGTTTCCTCAAAGACGAGAATCTTGTCCGGCTCGACTGGCAGGTTTCGAACTTTATCGGGGGCATCCGCCTTCAGGTCGCTTCGACAGATGTCGATGCAGCCGAAGAGATTCTGTCACAGCCTGTCCCCACCGAGTTTGCTGTCCCGGACCAGCCAGGCTTCTCGCAGCCACGCTGTCCTCGCTGCACTTCCATCGACATCACCTGGGAGCGTCAGGGCCGTAAGGCGGCACTTGCCTCGCTCTACTTTTTTCCTTGCCACTGCCCCGTGGTTCTGAGTCCTGGCACTGCAACAGCTGCGACCTTCGTTGGGTCGATGAAGTCAACCAAGCTTGACCGCCGATGAATCGGAATAGATCACAAGCGTAAACATCTCTCAATTCTGGCCAATTACTCCACCTTTTTCGAACTATTGCTGCGATCGTCATCCGGCAGCACATGATCCGGATCCACCACGACCTCAGCAATCGGCGATTTGTTCTCAAGCGTCCACATATAAACTCCCTTTTGCAGCCAAGTCTCGACGGGAAGCGTAACGCGCACCTTCTCCCCGCTTTTGAACCGCACCTCAACAGGAGTTGGCAACACCAGCTGTCCACGGTTACTGATCGTGACAACCGATCCCTCCACCTTATCGACGGCGACATCATACTTCCAGTTGTTGAGATACCATCCCCGCCAGAACCAGCTCAGGTCCTCGCCGCCTTCGCTCTCCATCGCACGAAAGAAGTCAGAAGGCGAAGGATGTTTGAACGCCCAGTCCTTGATGTACTTTCGGAACGCCCAGTCGAACCGCTCCGGCCCAAGGATCTGCTCGCGTAGCAGCACCATGCCGTATGCACCCTTGAAGTAGCTCACCGGATGCCCAAGCTGCCCCGGATAGCTATCCGCCGGCATGATCAACGTCCCTGCCTCTGCATTGTCCAGCACCTTTAGAATCGTGTCCGGTGGCTCTCCTCCAGCCGAATACTCCGAGTCTCGCTTCGGTCCATACTTCCCGCCCGCGTACTCGGCTGACTCCTCAATATCGATGAACGTGTTGAACCCCTCATCCATAAACGCGTGCCGCCGTTCATTCGAGCCGACGATCATCGGAAACCAGCTATGTCCGAACTCATGCGCCGTCAGCCAGAAGAAGAACGGTCCCTTGTCCTCAACGCCATCGAAGACCACACCGGGATACTCCATCCCGCTTGAAAACCCAGCGATACTTACCGCAGCAGGCCACGGGTACGGATACCAGTGCTTCGAAAATCGTTCAATCGTATCCTTCGTATACTCGGTCGACTTGTCCCACGCGTCCGGGCCAACACTCTCCGGTGGATACACGCTCATCGCAAGGCTCTTCTTCCCATCCGGCAGATTGATCTTTGCTGCATCCCACACAAACACCGGCGACGCGCTCCACACCACATCCCGCGTGTGTTCCATGTGGAAGTGCCACGTCAACGTTCCACCCTGCTTCGGGCGGCTCGCAGGGTCACTCACCTCTGCAGGCGCGCGAATGTACACCGTCTTATCACTGTTCTTCGCCTGGTCCAACCGCTCCATCTCCGCCTTCGTCAGCACCTCCTTCGCATTCACCAACTCCCCCGACCCCGCCACAATCATCGCCGAAGGTGCCGTCACAAAATAATCGAAGTGCCCATACTCCAGATAAAACTCCGCGCCAATGTAAGGCAGCGTGTCCCACCCGCGCAGATCGTCATAGACGCACATCCGCGGATACCACTGCGCCATGTCGTAGATCTCCCCACTCTTGGTCGCGCCCCACGAAGTCCTGCCACCCCAGACGCCAGGAATTACGTAGTGGTACTTGATGTGAATCTTCAGCTGGCCGCCATGCCCACCCAACGGAGTCGCCAGACGAATCTGCATCCGCGTATCGTTAATCAGATACTCCGCCTTCACGGTCTGCTTCCCCTGTTCGATCTCAACGGAATCGAAGACATAGCCTTCGGTCGAAGGCGTCGGCCCAGCCTCATCCCCTCCACGCCTACGCCTTGCTCCTCCGTTCGCAACTCGCGACCGCGAATCCTTCCGATAAATGTTCTGCTCCACCTGTACCCACAGACTTGGCAGCACCTCAGGACTGTTATTGGTGTAAGTGATAATCTCCGTTGTGCTCAGCTGCTTCGTTTCTGTATCGAGCGATGCATGCAACTCATAGTCCGCCTCATTCTGCCAATAGCTAGGCCCCGGCGAACCGTTGCTCGACCGATATCCATTGACCGGCTGTGGCAGAGTAAGCGGCGCAAACGTCAGTCGCGGGTCATACCCGGACGCCACACCAGCGCCAGCCTGCGCCAGCATTGGCTCTACGTTAAAACCAGGCCAAAAAGCAGTCAACAGCAACACGAATAGACGAACATCGCACCGGATCTGCATCAGGGGTAGGTCTCGCTTTCTAGAATCTGAGGGTGTTTTCTAGATCATAGACGTGTGCCAAAGTAGGATGGACTCGAGTTACGGTCTTTTTGGCTTCAAATCGCATACAAAAGGAACTCCCATGCCCTGGTATCAACTCAACGACGCCAACGACCCCAAGCTCGACGCGCTCGCCAAACAGTACAACCTCCACCCTCTTCATCTCGAAGACACGCGCAACGAAGACGAAGGCGTCAAGGTTGACTCCGGCGCAGCCTACACCTTCGCCGTCTTCAAGCCGGTGCGTCTCATCCCCGACCCCGACAATCCCGGCGAAGAGATGCCCTCCTTCTCACCTGTCGACATCTTCGCTGGCAAAGACTTCCTCATCACCATCTCCGACCCCACCTGCCCCACCACGGAGCAGGCCCTCGCCCGTGCCCGTCGCGACGGCGATGACGAACACCCCGGAAAACTCGTCTCCCTAATCCTCGACACCATCGTCGATCTCTACTTCCCGGCCATCGACCACTTCGACGACCGCATCGACCAGCTCGAAGACAAAGTCTTCGACGATCCGTCGCCGGAGATCCTCCAATCCGTCTTCGCCATCAAGCGCGAACTCATCGACCTCCGCCGCGTTCTCGTCAACACCCGCGACGCAGCCCTCCATCTCCAGCGCGATCCCAACACCATCATCGATGCCGACTATCAGCCCTACGTCCGCGACACCTACGATCACATCGCACGCCTGCTCGACTCTGTCGAAACTCAGCGCGACCTGCTCAACAACACGCTCGACATCTACCTCTCGTCCGTCTCAAATCGCACCAACGAAGTCATGAAGGTCTTGACGGTCTTAGGCACCATCGTCCTTCCGGTCCTCGCCATCTCCGGCATCTATGGAATGAACCTCAAAGGCCTTCCCTTTGAAGACTCGCCCCACGGGGCGGAGTGGGTCGGTGGTATCACCGTCGTTATCACGGCTCTCATGCTGTTCGTCCTCCGCAGGCTGGACTGGCTTTAGCCGATCGGCTCCATCTCATCAAAGCAATGGAAACCCCTGTTGACGAGGCAAAACTCACCTGAAAGGTGATCGCCGCACCTCTACCTAATCCTGCATCTTCTGAAGTACGGCGGCCACGCCGCCAAGGAGATTTGTTCATGACCGACTATCGTGTAAGTCAAGGGGACGTTCAAGAAGATCAAGTAACTGCAGCCATCGAAAAGGTAACTGCGCAGGTGCCATCCAGCGTTTATCTGGCCTTGGCACTTGGCTCAATGGCCGTCTCGGTCGGCTTCCAAGCTGCTAAAAAACACCACGACGCTTTATTCGTAGGCCAGTGGGCGGCCCCATTCCTCATCCTCGGCATCTACAACAAGCTCGTAAAACTTCATGGCTCCGATGGCGCTTCCCACGCCTGACCTTCCCAGATAGCTGAATAAAGCCCCGGAGTGAAAGCCGGGGCTCTACATACCTCGCTGCCTACCAAAGCACGCCGTCAATGGGCGTACTAGCAGCTGGCAGCGTCTTCTCACTCAGCATCTGCCTGAGATTCGTCTCGATCGTCGTGGTGATCGAAGTCAATGGAACGTCGTAGACCGAATTTTCAAAGGGATCCTCAAGATCCCGCCCAATCTTGTCCAACGCCAAAAAGATAAAGCCAACCAGCGTGGAGCCAAGCGGAGTAAACCACCCCATACTCGTTACCAGTGCCAGCGGAAGCAACACGCAATAGATCTGTACAAAAAGCTGTGGGAAGTAGTCATACTGCTTGGGCATTGGGGTGTTCTTGATCCGTTCAGCACCCCCCTGCGCGTCTGCCAGATCGTTCAGGCTCTCATCCATTGCGCGCCACTGCAGCGCGTCAATCCACTCCCTGGTCTGGCACTCCAGCAGCAACTTCCCCATCATTTGCTGTATCGCAAGCGGAACATTCTTCTCCACCCGCAGCGCCTCCAACTCGCGCTCGTCAAGGAGCGGCTTCAGCTCAGCCCACGGCTCCAATTTTCTTAGGTGTTGCCGCAACGCATGCACAAACGCGATCTGCAGATACACCATTCGCCGCTGCATCTCTTTCAGCTCCGCAGCATCGCTACCCGTCAGCGACAACATCCCCGTCGTCACCTGCCGCGCCCAGCTTCGTGAGTTATTGACCACCGAACCCCACAGAATTCGCGCCTCCCACCACCTCGCATAGGCAGACTGGTTTCGAAACGCAACGATAATTCCGATCGACGACCCGAACAGTGCCAGCGGAATATGCGGCAGCGCCACCCACTGCCAATGCATCAGCTTGTACGCCGCCACCACCGCCAAGTCATAAAGCACCAGCAGTAGCAACGGCAAGCCGACGTATTTCAGCATCGCCGTAAGCTGTCGTCCGCGCGGAACGATCATTCGCCTGCGCCCTCAATCCTCACCGGCACAAACACCCGTCCGCCATCCTCCGAGATCCTCACCTCGCCCTTGCCGATGTCGTACACCCAGCCAGAAATCGTCAATTCCTGCCGCGCCATCGCTCCTGCCACCGACGGATGCGTCCGCAAATGCTGCATCTGCAGCAATACATTCTCCTCCGTAACCCGCCGCAACAGCACATCGGGCTTCTCCTCATCTTCGGCCAGCGAATTAGCCACACTCAACGCCGCATGTGCATTGTTCAACCATTTCTTCACCGTCGGCATCTTCTCCAACGCCTCGGGATGCAGCAAGCCCTTCATCGCTCCGCAATCCGAATGGCCGCACACCACAACATGTTGTACCTTCAGAGCTGTCACGGCGTATTCGATCACCGCGCTCACGCCGCCAAGCATATCGCCGTACGCCGGTACCAGATTGCCGACATTTCGAGTTACAAATACGTCGCCCGGCCGAGATTGTGTAATCAACTCGGGATCGATTCGAGAGTCCGCGCAAGTCACAATCAAAGCATGAGGCTTTTGCGGCTCGCTCGCTGCTTTGACATACCTGTCCTTGTGCTCGGGGTAAACCCCAGTCCGAAACTTCCGTATCCCTACCTTCAGTTTTTCGAGTACAGCATCCATAGCTCCCTCTCTCTCATGTACGTCAATCGATCTCACCACGCCTCATCGCGCAAGCTGCTGATCTATTCTGATCTATTCCTTCCACTTAATATTGCATCCAACCGAAAATCGCTGATTCGTATCAGGTCGTTTACCCGCAAGGACCGCATCCATCGCTGCCCGCAGATCCTGCCCCGTCACTGGAAGGTCGTTGCCTGAATCCCCGCGTCGAGGCCGGCTATCATCCAGCTGCCCACGGTACACCAGCGCCATCTCGGCATCGAACAAAAAGAAATCCGGCGTACAAGCCGCGTCATACTTCCGCGCCACCTCCTGCGTCTCGTCGTACAAATACGGAAAGCGGAACCCAAGCCGCTCCGCCTGCTTCTTCATCTCTGTGGGCGCGTCCTGCGGATAAGCCTCCACATCATTCGACGAGATAGCCGCGATCGCAATCTTTCCCTCATAGTCCTTCCCTATCCGCGCCAGCTCCTCCTCCACATGAATCACAAACGGACAATGCACGCAAAGAAACATCACCAGCAACCCATGCCGTCCCGACGGCGACGTTCCTCCTCCGGTCATTAGATTGTCCGCATCAGACCGGCCATCGTCCCAGCTCGCAGCGAAGACATCATCCCGCCCCACGGCCCTGCCACTCACCACATCTATCAGTTCAAACGCCGGAGCCGTAGCTCCCAATGCGACCATCGCCGACTGTGTCCTGGACATCGTGCCCTCCGCTTCTTCACGATCATAGCCAACTCTGCCCTAACACCACTACCGTCGAAGCTCTTTCTTTCGTCTTCGCCCGCGAAATCTTTCGTTCTCTGCGACACCCTTCCGCGAGCCGGGAACCCACCTCACCATCCCCAAACCCACCGTGAGCGCCTTATCCTCAAGCCAGCATGATCGTCCCACGCACCCTGACCGGCGGCCGCACCACCCGCCACGCGCTCCCGGTCGGCCCAAACAACCTGCCTCTCTGCCGTTGGTGCGAACTCGAAATCCTCGCCAAACGCCGCCGCACCTTCTGCAGCGACTACTGCGTCCATCAGTGGCGTCTCCGTACCGACCCCGGCTACCTTCGTGAGCAGGTCCTCATCCGCGACCGCGGCATCTGCAGCGTCTGCGCCATCGACACCCTCGCCGCCTATGCCGCACTGAAGCGCTCCCGAGGCCCGGCCCACACCGCCGGCCTGCGTCTCTACGGCATGAAGTCCATCGCCTCTCGCCGCAGCCTCTGGGACGCCGACCACATCCGTCCCGTAGCCGAAGGCGGCGGCCAGTGCGACCTCGACAACCTCCGCACCCTCTGCCTGCTCTGCCACCGCGAAGCCACCGCCCAACTCCGCCAACGTCTCCGCCTCACCCGCGTCTCTTAGTGCACCTTACCCATACGACTGATACTCCTTCCAGAACTCCGGCCACGGCAACCGCGGAGGTCCGCAAAGGAAGATATCCGGGTGCGATTGGCTCTCCTCGTTCTCCACGCCCGCCGAGTTTCCATTATGCCCAGCCAGCCTGCATGCCGAAAACGCCCTATCTGCAGCCTCGCGCGAAAAGCCAATCACAATCAGCGTCGAAGGGGGCGCCGCAGGATACCCCCGCAGCCATGCCGAGTTTGTCATACTGATCGGCGGCGGCAGATGGTACGCCGACCCCAGAATCTCCAACGCTCCCTGCTCGCCGTAGTTTCCCACCAGCACGCCAACTTCACCTCGCTGCTCGGCCGGCAAAGAATCGCGGATCCCTGCAACCGTCTTCACCAACTCATCCCATCCGAACTCCTCCCGCAGGTCGCCATTGTTCTTCAGTGCGAACTGCTTCAGTGGCCCATCCGAAGCCAGGGGCACAATAATCGCGTACACAAAGACCCCATACACTGCCATCCCCGCAAAAGCCACGCTCAACACAACCCGTCGCCAAACCCGGCTAAGAGTCGCGACCCATCTCTCCCCGGCCACCGCACCCATCGCCAGCAGCATCGGATAAGCGGCCGCCAAATAGTACCCACGTCCTTTACCAAATAGAAACAGCGCCAACGGCACCACGTACATCCACCCCAGCATCCGATACCGCTTGTCCCGCAGAAAACAGATCGCTCCAGCGATCCACAACGGCGCCGCCGCCAGATTCGCGCAGATCTTGAACTGGTCCCATACGAAGCCGTTCGCCCGCCCCTGCCTCACATCCCGCGCATGAATGTGCTGCAAAAAATGCATCGAGATAAATCCATGCCGTACCTGCCAGATGAAGTTAGGCGCAAAGATCAGGAGCGCCACCGCCACTCCGCCCCAGAACCAGCCACTCGCAAAGTAACGCCGGGCCGTACTGAGCAGCATCCCACTCACAATCCCCGCGATATAAAACAGGATCGAGTACTTGGTCATCAACCCCAGTCCGACAAAGACTCCGATCGCCAGCCACCACCGCGGATTCTCAGTCTTCAACAGCCGAATTACGAAGTAAGCGATCAGAACCCACCACAGGTAGTCGAAGGAGGAGTACTGAAACTCCGTTCCCTCGAACACCGGCAGCCCGGAGGTTGCCACCGCAAACGCCGCCGCCACCTGCGCCACCCGGCCACCGCCAAGCTCCCGTGCCATCAGCCCCGTCACCACAATCGCCAGCGCCTGCGCAACAACCGAAAACAGCCGCAACCCCACCATCGACGCCCCAAATAACTGCAGCCCCACCCGCTCCACAAACGAGGTAAACGGGGGATACGCGACGAATCCCTAATCCAGATGCCGCGCATCGCTCAGAAACTGAAACTCATCCCGATGAAACCCATACCGCCCGTTCGTCAGCAGATGAACGAGTGCTACCACCAGGGCTATCCCCCACAAGGTTATAGAGTTAGATCGCAAGCCAGCCTCTGGTTGCACAAAACGCTCTTTCGGATTTGTCACTTCCATCCGCATCTCCGTTTGATTATCTGCCTGATTGGTTGTTGTCTTCCAAGCTTTACGCATCACGGTACACGCAAGTTCCGACGGGATTTTTTTTCTGGAGGAGTTTCTCTGGTTTTGCTTGGGGTTTTGGCAAAAAAGGGGGTGCAGAACGTGGTCTTTTGATGGTGAGTTCGTGGTGGATTGCTGGTGAAAGCTGGTCAGCTGACTGTCATTTTTCAGGCTTGAAAAACATGCCACTATTTCCGGATTTATTTCGAGGGGATTCCCATTTTGGGACTGCCCACTTTCCAAGGGGTCAAACGGCAGTCTCGCCCAGCGATCCATTCGCCTACCTGGTCTGTCTTGGTTCTGACAATACGTATGAGCCATAACCTGGAGAAGTATTGTGTTTATTGCTCCTCTCAGGTAATGTCCAGAGGCAATCATTAGCTCAGATAAATTTTCGGAATTACAGGCCTTCGTGTATGAAGAATTGTGTCTCGATTGCAAAACTGCCGAATTTGTACCTGCTATCACTCTCGATTTTCAGCGTAATTGGCAGTCTCGCAATGATCGGTTGTGGGTCCGGGAGTTCGCCGCATTCCTCAGTTGGTCCCAGCTCCGGCACAGGCTCCTCTGGTGATTTCGTTCTCTCCGCCATTGGCTCACCAGCTAGCCTTGTGCCCGGCAGCAGCGGGTCGATCGTCTTCACGCTGGCAGCCATCAATGGATTCAATCAGCCCGTCAATGTGTCCTTCACCGGTTTACCTTCTTCGATTGCCGTATCGCCGTCGTCCTTCTCTGTGCTACCTGGCGCACAACAGACCGTTGTCTTCAGCCCGTCGGCAGCAGCAGCCATCGGGAATACGTCGGTTACAGCTCAAGCAACCGCAGGGCTCCTGAGCCATACCATCACCGTTGTGGTGACGGTCATGACTCAACTCCCTCCCACGATGACGGCGCATGCGCCCATTCGCACACGGTATCTACGTACAAACAGTGCCTATGATCCTAACTCGCTGGAATTCGCCCCACCCCACTTCGCTGCATACGACCCGGCCCATCGACAGTTCTTCGTAAGTAACGCACTCCTCAATGAGATTGATGTCTTTGACGCCACTACAGAGTCTCAGATAGCCGCGATCGCAGTGCCCCTCGCCTGGGGTCTCGATGTTGCTCCAACCGGAGATACCTTGTACGTCGCCACTTTGTTCGGGGATATCTACACCATCAATACGAGTACAAACAGCATCATCCAGCGCTATCCTTCAGCATCCATCGGTCCACAAGGCTACGCGCCAACCGAGGTCTTCGTCTTGGCGGATGGACGGCTTGCCCTGCTGGGTGGTGCCGGAGGACTCTCTGTTGATGGAAGCGCCAGCGTCGTAGTCTGGGATCCTCAGACCAACTCTCTCGATTCGGGGACGCCGAATCCTACCGAGCCATTTTTTCCGGGGACCGTCTGCCCCAACATTCAAAACATTGGAGCCTTCGCCGTAAGTGGCGATCGCACGCATGTGCTGGCAGCGACCATCGACTCTGGTGGTGGAGTTCTACCCGTTTGCTCCTACGATCCGATTGCCAAGAAGGCAGCGTTCAGCAAGTACGTCTCCGATACTTTTGTCCGACAGATTATTCCAAGTCCGGATGGCAGTCGCTTCTTTTTGACGTCTAATCTCGACGGCGTCCTGGTCTTTAACGTCGCGACAGTCGCGTTGATCGGCCAGATACCTGGTCCCGCCAGCGATGTCTCCGGTGTTCCGGGTTTACCCAACGCTGCAGGCGGAGCAGTCATGAGTCTCGATGGGAAGACGCTTTATCTCGTCGATCAATCTTTCGGTTCCGTTGCCGCCTTCGACACCACATCCCTGACGCTGCGCAATTGGATTCCAGCATTCAAAATAAGTGACACTCAGGATTTTCTAGTGATTGCGGCCGTCGATGAGACCGGCCTGATTCTTGGGCCAATGGGTCATGGGGTTGGCTTCATCGATGCCGCCGTTACGACCGCAGCCACCTTGGCCGGACCGCTGGCCGTGACTCCATCAACAGGGCCGGAGTCAGGCGGGACACAGTTGCAAATTGCAAATCTATATGTCACTCCGGCAAACGATCCTGGAACGCCGCTTCTTTACGTTGGAGCCTCAGCGGCGTCAAACGTCGAGGTATCGCCAAGCCCGAATAGCAATTCGGCTACCAACCAGATCACGGCTACCACTCCTGCATCCGTGTTCCCGGGCCCTGTAGATATATCCGCAATTTTCAACAATAACGCCGTTGCGATTGCCCCTGAGGCGTTCAGCTATGGCCCTACGATTCTCGAAGTTGTTCCAAATGCCGCAACCGCCGAAGGTGGCACCACTGGTGCGGTGGTTGGATATGGCTTTGGCCAGAACACCACGGGTCTCCAAGTATCTGTTGGCGGGAAAAACGCACCTGTTACCCAGCTTTATCCTGCAGCTCCTTACAGTCCCTATCCCTTCCCGGTGGAGACGCTGCTCTTTACTATTCCTCCAGGAACGGCTGGGTCTTCCGTCGATCTAACCGTTTTTACCCCCACGGGGATCACCACCAGCTCTGGAGTGTTTCATTACGCCGCCCCAGTGACGAACTTCCCCATATCCGCCAATCTTCAGGCCGGATTCTATGACGCGAAGCGCGATCTCTACTTCTTTAGCGATACGTCAAAGATCCAGGTTCTGTCCCGTAAGTCCGGTTGGCAGACGCCGATCTCTCTTCCCGGTACGACCTCCACGTCAACTCTGCTCGCGATTACGGAATCTCCAGACAACTCCCTGCTCGCGGTCTCAGACCTTCATGGGCAGGCGATTTATGTGTTGAATCCAGACAGCCCTTCATCGGCTCAGCGATTCGCTGTGCCCAGTTTCGCCAATTTCACTCCCATTGGCCCTGCCGGCCTTGCGGTGACAAATACTGGGAAGATCTACTTTGACGCCGTTGATCTCGGGGGTACCGGAACTCCTGCATTTTATAAATTGGACACTCTTGCAGGCACATTTACGAGTCTCGGAACCCTTCAGAGTGGGGGAGCGCTCGACGCGGCGAGTCGAGTGCTTCTGAGTTCCGATGGTACCCGCGTCTACTCAGAGGTCGAGGGCGAAGCCTTTTGGCTCGACACTGCAACTGATACTGTCCACTCTTCAATCTCAACCGCCAGTAATAGCGGCGGATATTCTGACCTTGCCCTCTCTGCTGACGGTTCCACACTTGTCACAAACGATGATCTTACCGATTCGTCTCTCAACGCCATCTCGGTGCCAGCCTACATTGACTGGGAGACTTGGCTTCCATCTCCTACATACGGACAGAAGCTCTACTCCGATGGTTCAGTCCTCGTCCAGCCCCTGACTGATGGCATCGACCTGATCTCACGCAACACAGGGCGGCTCCTTTATCGGGTTCAGCTCCCGATCACGGTGGCCCAGGTGTACGATCCAGTCGTTCCTGCCACAAACGTCGGGGTGTACGGCATCATCACTGCGGCAGGCGTAAGTTTCGTCGATCTTTCTGCCTTGCCCATCTCTCCTTCGGTCAGGAATCCATTTTCTCAGGGGATCTCTCAGCATACGGATCCCTCCCACCCAAACAGTATGCCCCTCTCTTATCCCCACCCCCACCTGCTTATGCGCTACGACCTCTCTAACCCCAAAGCCCTCGGCGCGCCCCACTTCTAGTTCGGGGCACGGGTTCTTTTTCGCCCAGGGAATGGCGGGTATCCGTGGCAGCCCGATTCTGTGCCTCTTTCCCACATTTCCACCTTCTCTCCATAACCACGCCCCTTGTTCCGGGGCTGGTTTGCGCCTAGTCTCAAACCAGCACCGTTACTGAGCGGTAAAGTCGCCACTGGCGCGTAGATTCTGCAAAATCCACAGCAAAAGCCGCAATTTTCATGGGACAGACACATTAACCCCGCGTAAACAGGGGTATTCGCACAACCAACACAACATGTTGTGCTTTATACTTGACACACCCCATAGGGGGCGTTACTTTCACGACTGCAGCCACGCAAAACGCGGCCAAAGTTCCTTACATTTCACGACCCAGAACGCCGCCGGCCATTTGAGCCGGATACATATCCAGCGCTCTCGTCGTTAGTTTTTACCTCCCGGCCGAACGCCTCCGGGAGGCATCGGCAACTCAGATTTTTCATCAAATTAGAAGGAGTACTTCCCCATGGCGACCATCCCCAACCAGACCCACACCCAAGGCCAGAGCGGCACCCAGACCACACCCGGAGCAGCCGGCTTCAAGAACCAGCGCACCCCGGGCCTGACCTTCGATCGCCACTCCACCAAACCCGGCGTCTCCCCCTACGATGAGATCGTCTGGGAGCTCCGCGATGCCATCATCCAGGACTTCAAGGGCAAGATCATCTTCGAGCAGAAGAATGTCGAGGTGCCCGCCGACTGGTCCATGACTGCGACCAACATCGTCGCCTCCAAGTACCTCCACGGCCTCAACGGCTCCGACGAGCGCGAGTCCGGCGTCCGCGCCCTCATCACCCGCGTCTCCGAGTCCATTCGCGACTGGGGCATCGCAGGCGGCTACTTCGCCTCCCAGGCCGACGCTGACACCTTCTACGCCGAGCTCGCCCACCTCCTCCTCAACCAGAAGGTAGCCTTCAACTCGCCCGTCTGGTTCAACGTAGGCTGCGACCGTCTCGAGCCCAACTCCGACGCCCAGAACTGGCACTGGAACGCCACCACCGGCAAGGTCGAGTTCTCCGTCACCGGCTACACCAAGCCCCAGTGCTCCGCCTGCTTCATCAACTCCGTGCAGGACTCGCTCGACTCCATTCTCACCCTCGCCAAGACTGAGGGCATGCTCTTCAAGTGGGGCTCCGGCGCAGGCTCGAACCTCTCCAACATCCGCGGCTCCATGGAGACCCTCTCGGGCGGCGGCACCGCCTCCGGCCCGCTCTCCTTCATGCGTGGCTTCGACGCCTTCGCAGGCGTCATCAAATCCGGCGGCAAGACCCGTCGCGCCGCCAAGATGGTCATCCTCAACGTCGATCACCCCGACATCAACGACTTCATCCAGTGCAAGGTGAAAGAAGAGCAGAAGGCCTGGCATTTGATGCAGGCTGGCTACGACGGCAGCGGCCCCGACTCCGAGGCCTACAGCTCCATCTTCTTCCAGAATGCCAACAACTCCGTCCGGGTCAACGACGAGTTCATGCGCGCGGTCGAGTCCGACGGCAGCTTCGTCACCCGCACGGTGAAGGAGCGCACCCCGGTGAAGGAGTACAAGGCCCGCGACCTCATGCACTCGCTCGCCGAAGCCACCTGGCAGTGCGGCGACCCCGGCATGCAGTTCGACACCACCATCAACAAGTGGCACACCAGCAAGAACACCGGCCGTATCAACGCCTCCAATCCCTGCTCGGAGTACATGTTCCTCGATGACTCCGCCTGCAACCTCGCCTCTTTCAATCTCCTGAAGTTCCTCACCCCCGGCGGCCAGTTCGACATCCCCAGCTACCGCCACGCCATCGAGATCGTCACCACCGCCATGGAGATCATCGTCGACTCCGCCGGCTACCCCACCGAGATGATCTCGAAAAACTCGCACGACTACCGCCCCCTCGGCCTCGGTTACGCGAACCTCGGTGCGCTCCTCATGGCCTTCGGTCTCCCCTACGACTCCGACGCCGGCCGCGACTTCGCCGCCACCCTCACCTCCATCCTCTGCGGCGACGCCTACTGGCAGTCCTCCCGCATCGCCGAAACCTGCCCGCCCCTCGGCGCGGCCACCCCGCTCACCCAGCAGGCTTCCATCGAAGGCGGCGCCTGCCCCGGCTTCTACGTCAACCGTGAGCCCTTTCTCGACGTCGTCCGCATGCATCGTGCCGAGGTCAACAACATCGGCAAGTCCAAGCAGAGCACCGAGCCCTTCTCCGTCCCCCAGCTCGACACCCTCATCGAAGCCTCCCGTCACGCCTGGGACGGCGCACTCGCCCACGGCGAAAAGCACGGCTACCGCAACTCCCAGGTCACCGTCCTCGCCCCCACCGGCACCATCGGCTTTATGATGGACTGCGACACCACCGGCATCGAGCCTGACCTCGCCCTCGTGAAATACAAAAAACTCGTCGGCGGCGGCATGATCAAGATCGTCAACAACACCGTCCCCTCGGCCCTCATCAAGCTCGGCTACGACGAGGCGCAAGTCAACGCCATCGTCAGCTACATCGACGCCACCGGCACCATCGAAGGCGCGCCCGCCATCAAACCCGAGCACCTCGCCGTCTTCGACTGCAGCTTCAAACCCTCCAAGGGAACCCGCAGCATCTCCTACATGGGCCACATCAAGATGATGGGGGCGACACAGCCGTTTCTTTCGGGGGCGATTTCAAAGACCGTCAACCTGCCGCAGGACTGCTCCGTCGACGACATCGCCGAAGCCTACATGGAGAGCTGGCGCCAGGGCCTCAAGGCCGTAGCCATCTACCGCGACAACTCCAAGGGAACCCAGCCCCTCAACGTCACCGCTCAGACCGACGATGACAAAAAAGGAACAAGATCGACGAACGTAGCCGGAACCCGCAGCACCAACGCCGTAGCCGCAGCAGCCCCCGCAGCATCGGTAGCGCCCGCAGTAGCAGCCCAGGTCGAGATCGACGAAGCCGTCGAAGCCGCCCGCACCGCCGCCCGCCAGCAGCTCACCGAGGCCATGGAGACCGCCACCGCCGCTCACGTCCGCATCCACTCTCTTGAAGTCCAGCTCAAGCAGATCGCCGAAGCCGCTCTCCAGAACTCCGATGCCGCAGACTCGCAAGCACCGCCCCGCGCCGTCCGCCACCGTCTCCCTGCCGAGCGCGCAAGCGTGACCCACAAATTCGGTTTGGCGGGTCATGAAGGCTACATCACCGTCGGCCTCTACCCCAACGGCCAGCCCGGCGAAATCTTCATCCGCATGGCCAAGGAAGGCTCCACCGTCTCCGGACTCATGGACTCCTTTGCCACCGCCGTCTCCCTCGCCCTCCAGCACGGTGTTCCTCTCCGTGTCCTCTGCGAGAAGTTCGCCCACACCCGCTTCGAGCCCTCCGGCTGGACCGGCAACGAGCAGATCGGCTACGCCAAGTCCATCATGGACTACATCTTCCGCTGGATCCAGATCCGCTTCCTCTCCGGACACCAGTTCGACCTTTTCGCCGGCCTCACCCCCCAAAATCAGGGCCAGTCCACCATCCCAACCAGCATCCCCGTAGAAGGCACCGTCAACGCCCCCGGCAACCGCATCGAATCGCTCAACCTTAGCGGACCCTCCAGCACCTCGGTCCTCTCCAACCTCAACGCCTCTTCAAATGCCGTCATTCCGAGCGAAGCGCAAAGCGCGGAAAAGCCTGCCCTGAGCGGAGCCGAAGGGAGGAACCCCCGCATCTTGTCCTCCTCCGAACCCGCCCCCAACTTTGAGGAGACTTACCACCCCACCACACCACCCCAGCAGGGAATCGCACCCGAGCCGTCGGCGACCATAGCCAAGGACCTCAGCGCACGCAGCGGACTCGAATCCCCCAACCCCATGTCCCTCGAAGACCGCGGCATCTACCACGCCTCCGACGCCATGAAGTCCATGTACGAGATGGGCGACTCACCCTCCTGCGCCACCTGCGGAGCCATCATGACCCGCAGCGGCTCCTGCTACCGCTGCATGTCCTGCGGCAGCACCTCAGGCTGCAGCTAAGAGCTTCAAGTTAGGTATGGGGCGCGGTGGTTAATCACCGCGCCCCTTTTTTTGAAACCCAAGATATCTATCAACGAAGCTATACACATCGAGTAGAGAGGTCGCGATGTCAGAGAAAACTTTCAGTACAGAGACAAACAATAAGAATGCTGAGCTCGTATTCGGCTTGGTGGCACCGATTGGGACTGATGCAAATCAGGTTGCGGAAAACCTAAGTTCCCAATTAAGGGAATTTAGGTATCAATCCGAGCTGCTGCGGTTGAGTGATTTCATTGAGCCATTTAGTGAAACACTCGGTCTGAATCCTGACTTGGAATTTGTAAATGAGTATGAGCGGATCGACAAAAGGATAAAAGCAGCAAATGAGATGTACAGAGAGTTCAATGCCAATGTGAAAACAGAGGAGAGCAACGCGCTCCTTGCGCTGGCCGCAATTGATCACATTTCAAGTGTACGAAAGAAGGATGCGCCCGACGATGCTTTGCTCGATCGAGCACATATTCTTGTAACGCTGAAGCGTCCGCAAGAGGTCAATTACCTTCGTAAGGTATATGGAATCGGACTACATATAATCGGCGTGTTTGCTACAGAAGAAGACAGGGTTAAGCATCTTCACAGAAGAGGGGTCATGTCACTAGAGCAAGCTTCATCTCTAGTGAAAACGGACGAAGATGACAAACAAGATGGTGGGCAACGGACAGGGGACGCTTTTCATCTGTCAGACCTCTTTCTTGACGTCGGAGGTAATTCCGATGATTGGAAACATCAATTAGGACGTTTCCTCGACCTGCTTTTCTCACATCCGTATAAGACGCCTACGCGCGACGAGCAGGCAATGTTCATGGCGCATGCAGCATCTCTAAGATCTGCCCAATTTGGAAGGCAAGTAGGCGCGGCGATTGCATCTGAAGATGGAGATGTAATCGCAATGGGTTGCAACGAGGTGCCGAAGGCTGGAGGTGGGCAGTACTGGGACAAGGACGACGGTGATGAGAGGGATCATGTAAAAGGGCACGATTCTAACGACCTACGCAAAAACACCATGTTGCAGGAAGTTTTATCGATTCTCCCTGAAAGTTTGCAATCTGATGAAGCCATCAGCGAAAAACTAAGGAAGACCTCCCTCTTTTCCATCACCGAGTTTGGCCGAGCGGTCCACGCCGAAATGGAAGCCATCCTGTCATGTGCGCGAAAAGGAATTTCGACAGTGGGGAAGACTCTATATACAACTACGTTTCCTTGCCATAACTGCGCTCGACATATCGTAGGCGCTGGTATCAAAAAGGTTGTGTATATTGAGCCTTATCCGAAAAGTAAAGCGAAAGAACTGCATGACGATGCCATAATCTTGGCGGGTTTGGGCGTAACGGTTTGAACGCGCTCTATGTACCATTCGTACCGTTTGTTGGTATCAGCCCAAGAAAGTATCTGGACATATTCACAGTGAAACCGTTATACAGTAGAGAAGTCGACCGAAAACTAAGCACGGGCCAGGCTGTCAAATGGCAAAGAAATAAAACGCCATTACGACTAAAGATGGCATCAATTTCATATGTAGAAAGGGAGACTATCGCGATCTCCCGACTGAATGATTCACTGAAGCAACTTCCGCTAGGTTTGGTTGACTCAAACGGGGAAGCACAGGAATGAGGGTCTATGAGCGCATCTGCCCAAAGCGTACGTCGTGTCCAAGAAATAAGAGAACGATTAAATGAGGCATCTAAAACAGTGGGGAAATGGACAGATTCAAAGCGGGAAAGTGCAGAAGCAACGGTGTATTCAAAGCGGCTAGCTGCATACTACGAGTCGGCACCACCAATAAAGAAGTAAATCCTATCAAGGCGCCGAAAAGCTCGGCGCCTTTTTTTTTTAACTTTCGGGTGCCCTACTCATGCCGGGTGCCCCACCCTACATTTGACGTACCTCTAATGATTAGGTGCCCCATCCTTCGCGCTTCTGCGAAGGATGGGATGTATAAGCTCGAAGAGCCTCATCATAGCGGGCTCCCCATTCTCCATTACTAATCAGCTCTATTCCCCAATCGGTCTATACTCACTCCAAAATCTAAAGAGGACTTGACCGATGACCCTGCTCAAACGCCGTTCGTTCCTCCAGCTCGCCGCCGCAGCCCTTCCCTCGAGCCTGTTCGCCAAAACCCTCCAGTCCCCACCCGCCACCCAACCACAGCCCGCCGTCCCCGTCCTCAGCGGCGGAGACCGCTATGACTTCAAACGCGTCCTCCCCAACGGCACCACCACCTTCAAAGTATCCTCCAAAGACTGTCGTGGCGACTTCTTCGCCATGGAGCACCATCACACCACCAAGGGCGGCCCGCCGCGCCACCTTCACCACGTAGAGGACGAGTGGTTCTACGTCCTTGAGGGCGAATACTTCGTCGAGGTCGGCGGCAAACTCCACCACCTCAAAGCAGGCGATTCCGTCCTCGGTCCCCGCGGCGTTCCCCATGCCTTCGCCTTTGTCGGAGAAGGCTCCGGACGCTTCCTCATCACCTACGCCCCCGCCGGCAGAATGGAAGAGTTCTTCGATACCCGCGACCGCGCAGGCGGTCGAACAACCTACGTCAACGACGCCGAGAAGATGCGAGCCTATGGAATGGAACTCATCGGACCGCCTCTCGCCATCACATAGTCGCGCACCAGTGAGCATTCGAGCGAAGGCGGGTGGCCCATACATCAAATCAACCAATACCTTGGGTGCCCCATTCATGCGGTCTCATCGCATGAGTGGGTTTTCTGGCGCAGCGCGGTTGTCTAGGACGGCCAATGAAAAAAGCGGTACCCTGAATAGAGACAAAGGGCAGGAGACCATGCCTCTATCACCGCGTGAGTTACTGGAAAAAGAGTTGGAGTCCGTCGTGCGAGATATCGATGCGATCGAGTACCAGATCGCCAGCGATCCTCCCGACACCTCTGGCGAACTGCTGCGCCTGCGAGAGATCCAGCGCACCTATCGCGGCATGGCTGCAAGTCTCAGGCAGGCCATTGCGTTGGAAGACTCCCACCACATCGCATGAGTGGGCATTCGCGCCTCAGTGCGAACCTTCGAAGAACCCCCAGCACACAACTCCTCCCAACTCAATTAGGATGGTTCACACGCACCAGCACCGGGCTCCCGTAAATTCATCCCAACCGCGAGACCACGATGAAACTCACCTCAGCGCTCCTGCCCGCACTTCTCCTCTCCTCCGCCCTCGCCTTCGCCGCCGACTGGCACCACGGCAAGCTCATGGACACCGAGAAGATCGAAGTCCCCACCGGCAGCACCACCACCTATAACACCGACGCCAAAGCCAGAAACGGCAGATACTCCGAGAACACCACCGCCCACTCCACCGACGACACCGACACCTACCAGGTCTTCACCATCCAGACCCCCACCAAAACCTACGTCGTCCGCCAGAAGCTCAACTTCCCCTGGTCCAAACCCGCCAACATCGCCCTCGGCGAAGACGTAAAGTTCATGGTTCAAGGCAACAAGATGACCATCCTCGACGACGACCAGAAGCAGCAAAAAGCCACAATCGTCAAAGCCAGCGTTACTCAAACCCAATAGGCTACGGCTTAGGCTGAAACTTGATGTGCCGGGTGCCCCATATCTCGACATTATCTGAGAGACCTGTATTACTTTGGGATCGGCGTGAAGCAGGACAAGGCTGCCTCTGAGAGCTGGTACAAAACCGGCGCCCAACTGCACGATCCTGTCGCCTCCTACAATCTCGGCACACTCTTCTCGGTGGATGCGGACCATCCGCATGATCTGCGCAAAGCCGAGGCTTATTTGCGCCCATCCGCCGCCGATGGATACATACCGGCAATTCACTCGCTGGGACTGCTCCTGGTCAACTATCCTGAGCTTGCAACGTCTTCACAAAAGGGCCACCCCTGTTGGAAACCTCAGCGGGCGCAGGTTACTGGAAATCGTTGGCGCTCACGGAAGAGCAGCATTCTTGCTTGGCGCGTTATGAACTAACGAGGGGTCTTGAATGACCCCCGCTGCGATCCCGTGAGACGCCCTTCATTCTCCGTCCTTCACGCAACGGAAGCCGAGCGCGCCGGACCTGTCATAACTTGGAGCCATCATCAACAGCTTTCCATGGTTATCGTTTCGATAGGCTTGGGGAAAATACCAGATAGATCCCTGCGGCTTGTAGTAGCTTCCTCCGCGCAAAATTCCTCCGCGCGTGTGCTCATCCACATATTCATCGGTCCACTGCCAGACATTTCCGACCATATCCATCACACCGAAGGGACTTGCACCCGACGGGTGCGCATCGACGTTGTCAGGCCCGCGCATAGTGCGCCCGAAGTCTGGCTGCGGCACTGCCTTGTCATCCCAGTGATCGCCCCACGGATAGGTTCTGCCATCCGTTCCCTGAGCTGCAAACTGCCACTCCCATTCGTGAGGCAGGCGCTTACCTGCCCACTTCGCGTACGCTCGAGCGTCCTCAATCGACACCCAGGTCACAGGTTTGTTATCCCATCCCTCGGGATAAGTTCCATTGCTCCAGTCCTTCAAAAAATTGAGATCGTTGCTCGGATGATAGTGCGCTGCATCGAGAAACTTCTTGAACTCAGCGTTGGTCACGGGAAATTTGTCCATGTCAAACGCCTTCAACTTCATAGGATGCTCGTGAAATCTTCGCGGAGTATCTTCCCATGGATATTGAACGTCGACCCCAACATCGTCAGAGCCCTCAACCTCAATGCCTTCCACGCGAAATAAGTAGTCGCCACCCGGAATCTTGATCATGCCTTCAGGTGTTGCCGACGCCTGCTTAGTAGAAGCGATCTCTACAATGCTTTGCGGCAGGGTCTTCCACTCGTGCGAAAAACTCGCGAGCTTCGACTCTGTCATTGATTTCATCGTCCCCATCAACTCGTGCATCGCAGCACTCGGTTCACCCACCGTGGCCAGGATCATTCCATATCCGTGCGCTTCAATCGGAAAAGACAAAATCGCGTCACTACCTTCTTTCTCCGGCGTCAGTTCAACCCCGTGATAGAGATCGAAGTAACGGGTGCCCTGTTCGAAGGGAATCGTCATCTGGCGTCCCTGAACGTCGTACTCATTGCGATTGACGATCGTCCACACAGCCTGTCCGTTCAACGGCCATCGGCTGGAGAAGATCCCATAGCGATGCATCGGATAAAGAGGTTCCCAGCCTGGGCTGACAAGGAAGGGTGCGACTCCGCGCTCCATCGTCGCCATTCTTCGCGTCGCCTCAGCGTCTCTTGGAGTCACCTGATTCCAGATCCCCCAGACGTTCTCCCAACTCTCCCATCCCTCGCCGTTGAAAAAGGCGTATTGCAGATCATCCGTTTTATCCCGATTCCATCTGCCCTGAATATTCACTTGGTGACGCGTCTCGAGCCACCGGTACTTATCAACCGTCGGCGCAAACTGAAACTTGTACTGACCCCATGTCAGGACGTTCCACGCCAACGCCTCATCAGAAGGCCCATTCTCCGGTTCGAATGCGAGAGGGTGCCCCACCTTTTCGGCAGCAAGCGAGAATGCAAGAGGCACACCATCCTGCGTGTCACCGTTGATGCCGTCCGCATCGATCTCCTTCATGAACTCAGCGGTCGCCTGTGGCCAGGGCTTTCCCGGATCGCGCGTGCCCTGATCCCACATCATGATTGGAAAAAGCACCTTCACTCCGCGTCGATGAAACTCCTCAACCATATTGCGAAGCCCTTCGACCCCGCCCGGCATCGAGCGGACTATATCCTGCTGATTGCGATTGTCGATGCCCATGTTGGGGTAGGTCGCCCAGATCAGCACCGCATCAATCCCGCCGTATCGCTTCTTCAAATCGTCAAGATAGCGATCGACGGTGTATTTACCGGCCAATGGGTCGTAAAAGTAGCGATCGTGCACCATCATCTGCGGCTGTATGAAACTGGATTGAGCCCACTGTAGCGCGGGAAGGTCATACCTTGATCCGTCATAACCGACGCGAATTCGCCGTTCGGTGCGCCAATCCGTTACAGCCTTTATCCACTCATCGTGTGTCTTTGCCGTACATGGCACATTTCCACCCTCCCATGGCATATGCAGCGTCAGACAAGCTGGAGGCGGGATCTGTTGTTCTTTTGGCTGATAGCGCCAGTCCTGCGCCTTCCCTGGCGATGTGAGCCCAGCGGCAAAAAGGCAAAGACATATCAAAAGTGCAGATTGTTTCCGTCCCGTTAGAATATTCACTCTTCCGCCTCCATCTTGCGTCCTGCCGTCTTCGTTCTATAACTCGTTCGCTCCGACGCCCGCCAACATCTGTTCCACCTCAGCCATTCTTGGCATGGAGGTTTGGGCCCCTGTCCGCGTCACGGAAAGCGCCGCTGCTGCTGCGGCGAAGCGTGCGCTCTCGACCGGATCTTTCTTCATCATCAAAGCCGTCGCAAACGCTCCATTGAAAGCGTCTCCCGCAGCTGTTGAATCCACTGCCTGAACCGCAAACGGCTCCAGTCGAGCACTCAATCCATCAGCCGATGCAAGATAGGCTCCGCGCGATCCAAGCTTGAGGACCACCCCTCGAACCCCTTTGCGCATAAGGGTCCGCGCCATCATCACGGGCTCGTCGACTTCAACCTCTCCATCCCCGATGAAGAATGCCGCCTCCGTCTCGTTTGGAGTGAACCAATCGACCTTGTCGAGAAGGTCCTTTGGTAATTGCTTCGCTGGCGCAGGATCGAGAATCAGCGGCACACCCTCACGGGCGCAGATCGTCGCCAGATGTTGAACAGTCTCCGTCGGAATCTCCAGTTGTGTTAGCACCATCCCTGCGCCTCGAAGAATCTCGATCTTTGCATCCAGATCTTCAGGCGTTAACTGTGCGTTGGCGCCTGGCGTGATCACAATGCAATTTTCCCCAGCTTCAGACACGACGATCACAGCAACACCTGAGCTGCATTGCGAAGTTGAGACACCGTCGACATTCACCCCCGCATCTTTCAGGTGCTCTTTAAGCTGCGTACCGAAGGCATCATCTCCGATCCTTCCAATCATCGCGACCGGAAACCCCAGGCGCGCTACTGCAACCGCCTGGTTCGCGCCTTTTCCCCCGGGATGAGTCTGAAAAGCTGTCCCGACGACGGTCTCCCCCTCAGTGGGAATCCGCGCCGTGTACGCGACGAGATCCATATTTATGCTCCCCACCACGACGACTCCCTTCTTTTCAACGGGCATAGGCCTCCTAACTCGCAAACAGGATCAATAAATAGGAGCGAGCGCAATCGCGCTCAATCCGCAGAGGAACAAAATAAACATCCAAAACAGGTAAGTTTTGGCTCGAGCGGGCGCGGTTGCAAATTCCTTCCAGATAAAGACTCCCCACGCGGCAGAGATCATGGTAGCGCCCTGACCAATCGAATAAGAGACTGCCGGCCCCACAATATGAGCGCGAGATGCCACAAAATTTAAGGTCGCGCCCGTACACCAGATCACTCCGCCGAGGATGCCCCAAAGATGCCACGATCCACGTGCCGAAGAGTACCCACTCATCGACACGGGCTGGCTCTTATCCAACGGCTTGCGCATCAACAGGTAGTTGAATGGAACGGCGCATAGAGCGACGCCAATCGTAAAGAACATCGCCACAGCATACGGCCCAGGAGCGCCGTCGCCCAACATGGACCGTGAGACAAAGGGATAGAAGCTACCCATCAACAGACCCGCTGCCAGGCAGATGACGAACCCGCGCATGCTCAGCGATCGGCGTTCCGTCTCGCGCAGCCGGTACGCCATCGCATCAAGAACGATCGCTCCCACGACGAGTGCGATTCCTCCAAACAGCATCAACACATTGCCGCTTGGGGAAATAATGTAGCTGCTGATTGCCCCGACAATAAGCGCTAGCCCGATTCCAACCGGAAATGCAACGGCCAAACCAGCAATCTCGATGGCGGCAACGAGCAGCAGGTTGGCGACATTGAAGAGGATGCCTCCTGTCACCGCTAGTCCGATGTGCGATGAATCCGCCGCCATCATGTCAGCTAGAAAGGGCCGGCCGACGCCTCCCATGCTTCCCAGCGTAAAGCCCAAGATCAGAGCTGCCAGGATCAAACCGATTACATAATCCCAGTAGAAGAGCTGGAATCGATAGCCCGGACACAACTTCATCGTGTTGGCCCACGAACCCCAACAGACCATCGTAACGAGCATCAACGAAAGAGCAATCGCATAGGTTTGAGGCTGAAACAATGGTCGAACTCCTTCTAGATCTCTGCAACCGCTGAAAGTCTACCGTATGGCTGCTTTTGATGAAAGCTTTCAAATAGAAGCCTCCGAAGCATAAAAAGACAGCGGTAGTTTGTCAAGGAAGTTTTCTGCACTCCCTTCAATCGATCGGACAAAAATCACAATCGTTATAAGGTATGCGAGACTCAAAGTATGCCCCGGAGCCGCTCCAATCCTGAGCATCACAGCACCAGTTCAGGCATTCGCCTTCAACGACACGCTCAAAAAAAGCACACGAGCCGGACGAACTCAAATCCGCAGGAGTTAGCGAATGGCAAACATGAAGCAGATCGCAAAGGTAGCTGGTGTCTCACTCGGCACCGTATCCAATGTTCTCAACAAATCTGCTCCGGTGCGCGAAAACCTTCGCAAGCGGGTCATGGACGCCGTCGATGCGGTCGGCTACCAACCCAGCCAACTGGCGCGTGGCCTTCGCCTGGACAAGACCAACATGATCGGCATGATCATTCCAGACGTAACGAACCCCTTCTTCCCGGCCGTAGTTCGCGGCGCAGAGGACGTCGCCTTCGCAAACGGCTATCGCCTGATCCTCTGCAACACCGACAACGACCATTCCAAAGAGATCGTTCACCTCAATGAACTTCGAACGTTCCTTCCGTCCGGTCTGATCGTGATTCCGTCCAACTTCAGTGACCTCACCGCACAGGCCGAGTCGTATCGAAAGTCTGGAACAGCAGTAGTCTGTGTCGACCGTCTTCCCAAAGGGTGGGACGGCGACACGGTTACTGCTGACAACGAGAAGGGAGCTTATGAGGCCACCAGCTACTTGCTTCGGCAAGGACATCGGCAGCTTGCGATGGTCATGGGCCCACGTCACCTGACAAATGCACAAGACCGCCTGGCAGGCTTTAAACGCGCTTTACTCGAAAAAAAGATCCCAATCGGTCCCGAATATATTCAGGAGGCAAGCTTCGACCAACACGGCGGTTACGCGAAGACTATGCTTCTTCTTCGCATGATCCCGAGGCCGACGGTGATCTTCGCAGCGAACGACATGATTGCGTTCGGCGCCCTGCTGGCCTTTCGCGAAGCCGGCCTCCACTGCCCCGAAGACATATCCCTGATTGGTTTCGACAATCTTCAATTTGCCGAGATGACCAGCCCTCCGCTCTCATCCGTATCCCAGCCAGGCTTTCAAATGGGAACCAAAGCCGCTCAAATCCTGATTGATCGCGTCCGCGGCGATGACGGCCCGGCAAAGCATCTCGTCCTTGAAACCGCGCTGAAGATTAGAGATTCGGTGGCTCCTCCTGGCCTGACTTCGGCCCAGAAATCCCCCTCCTCTCGCCGGAGCAAACTTAGCAAATAGTCGACCTTTTCACTGCGATCTGTTGTCTTCGGCGGTCTGCAGATTTTGCCGTTGACAAGATCGCAATGCGTGTTCTAGTCTTCTCGGCGATCTAAATGAAAGCTTTCAAACAGGCCCGACTCTTGAGCGATCTGCCCGAAAAGTGTCGAAAAGCATTTCATAAACCTTCATTTTGGAGAGCCGACATGCGCGAGAAAAAAGGAACACAGCATCTCTGGAGTCGATCCCTCAGCGTATTGGTCCTGTTCTTGGCAGCGGCCACACTCCCAGCAATAGCCCAGTACAGCAGCGGAATCGAAGGAACCGTCACCGACCAGAGTGGCGCCGTAATTCCCTCCGCGCAGGTCACCGTCACCAATCAAGATACGCAGGTAAAGCAGACCGCAATCTCAAACGCTCAAGGCTTCGTCCAGATTCTTCACCTGCCCCCAGGGCGCTACCATACGACCGTTGTCGCCACTGGATTTACCACTTGGGAGCAGAAGGATATCGACATTGAAGGAACCGATGTTCGCTCCATCTACCCCAAACTGCTGATCGGTTCCACGCAAGCCACGGTCGAAGTCACAGCCAACTCCTCCGCAGTCGAAACGACAAGCGGAACGATCAGCCGAGTGCTTGAGAGACAGACTGTCGAGAATGCTCCGCTCGTCGGAGAAAACCTGTACGCCAGCGTAGCTACTCTCGCTCCCGGCGTTACTGGTCTCGGCGGATCATTCGGTGGCGCCAGCAGTTCAGGATCGCAGGGAACAAACAGCTTCAACGCCGAACCGGGCTTTCAAATCATCGGCGCCGGTCAACGTCAGGAGGCCAACGAATATCAAGTCGACGGAACCAGCGTGAACGGCAACTCTCGTGATGGAATCACAAACCTAACTCCAGAGCCTGCTACCGTTGCGCAACTTAAGATCAGCACCGACGTCTTCTCGGCCGACAAGGGAAGACAGAGCGGAGCGTTGATCGAAGTCTTCACCAGGCCCGGAACAAACCGCTTCCATGGTGATCTTTCGGAGTTCTATACAGGTTCGGCGCTGACCGCCCGCACGGAGTTCCAGACTAAGGTTCCTCGCTATCTTCGCAACGACTTCGGCGGATCGGTCGGCGGCCCTATCTTCAAGAACAAGACCTTCTTCTTCGGTTCTCTCTTCTGGAGCAAGAGCAGCCAGGGCGTCACGCTCACTCAACCGATGGAAACGCCCGAGTTCGTCAACTATGTGGAGACGAACTATCCCAACAGCCTCGCCGCGGCCTTCTTCAAAGGCGCACCAGCCGGTGGAATTCCAACCAGCGGCTTTCAAACAGTCAGCCAGATTGAGCAATCGCTCGTTAGCCCTTATCTCCCTCCAGGTATTCCAGGAGATCTTGTTGCTCTGGGAAACGTATCGATCAACCAATCGCCCATCAACAACGGGTTTCAAGGCCACGTACGTCTCGATCATAACTTCCACGATGGCAGCGATAAGCTCTTTTACAGCCTGTTCCGCAACACTACCCAAGGCGGCGTGGCCAATCCCCGGCCCAACCTGGCCTATGTGAGCCCTAACGCGACTTGGTATCACAAAGTCGACTACATCCATACTTTTTCTGCCAGGCTGCTCAACGAGGCCAGTGTTTCTTACGTGCGCGCCGTCGGAGACCAGCCAGCCGCGCCTAATGATCTTCCCAATCTCCCGAATGCTTATCCTGGCGGTCTCGGCGGAGGATTCTCATCCTGGGGTCCATCGGGATGGGTCCACAACAACTGGAACTGGCACGATGTCCTTACCTACGTGCAAGGATCGCATAACATCCGTATCGGTGTAGACGTCGATCGCCAGCAGGATCTCGACAACTTCACTGCCGGTTTGGATCGACCTACGTTTTACTTCACAAATATCGTTGACTTCGCCGTCGACAAACCAAACTACCAGAGCGGTCCAATCGTGAACGTTCAGGCTGGTGGCACAGCACAGAGCCTCTACTCTCGTGTTCTCATGTTGCAGACAGCCCCGTTCCTCCAGGACGACTGGAAGGTCTCCAAGAAACTCACGCTGAACCTTGGCCTTCGCTGGGACTACTTCGGTCATCTCGGCACCGTAAGCTACGGAAAGAATCCTCTGGCGCTATTTACTCCTGGCTCTGGCGGAACAGCTCAAGCTCAGATCGCAAACGGCTCGATGCTCGTCCGTGGTTCAAACGGTCAGGTAGTTGACAATGCCATGTGGCGCTTCGCTCCTCGTTTCGGATTCGCCTATGACGTCTTTGGCGACGGTACAACGTCTATCCACGGCGGATGGGGACTCTTCAACAACAAAATCGGAGACCTGTCATACGTAGACGGAATTCGAACCAATCCACCTCAATTTGCAGACCCCAGTATCAGCATCTACAACGCTGGGACCACCCTGGCAAACTTCTCCTACGGCGCTAGTGCCAGCGGCCCAACTGGATTTGCGCCTCCACCCGGTATCTCGTACGAGGTCGATCCCCATGGCGGCCTCGTCGGAACTCGCATTGGGGTCGGTGGTCTTCAACCCAATCTCGTTCCTCCTGAAGTGCAGGATTGGTCAGTTAGTATTCAGCGAAGCATCGGCAGCAGTGTCGTTATCGAAGCTGATTACTTCGGCACATCCAGCACCCATCTCTACTTTCAGACCGACTCCAACCGCTACGCTGGCGATCTAATTCAACATGATGGGTCACTTTCTAGACTCAACTCCAGCTTCGGTGCCGTCGTCTATGGCCAAAGCATCGGGAAGGCGAATGCCGAAGTCGGAGCATTAGCCATCTCCAAGCGCTTCTCTCGAGGCTGGTCTGTTCATGCCATCTATAACTACGGCAAAGCCTTGGACTACACCAGCAGTAATGACAATGGAGTTGGCGGAGCAGAGAATGTCATCGACGTCAATAATCCACGCCGCAACTACGGCCGCTCCGACTATGACTCACGGCATCGAATCTCAATCGACGCTGTCTGGAATATTCCAGGTGTCGGAAAAGGAATTGAGCACCTGATTACAGGTGGCTGGACCCTCTCTCCCGTCATCGTCCTTCAATCTGGGCAGCCGTTTACGGTTTACACCACGGCCCCTTATCCATCAGGCGACTTCAACGCAGACGGCTATAACTATGATGTTCCCAACATGCCGGCTTTTGGCAGCAATAAGGCGACAAGCCGCTCCGATTTCCTCAAAGGGGTCTTCGCGGTCTCTGACTTCCCGCTACCAGCAATGGGAACCGAGGGAAATTTAGGGAGAAACACCTACAACGGGCCCGGACTGGCCAACACTAACCTTGCCGCAGAACGGCTCTTCCGATTACCGTTCCTTGGTGATGCCGGGAGCTTCCAGGTGCGGGGAGAGATTCTCAATCTCTTCAACAGAGTTAATCTGACCAATCCCGTAAGCGATCTCTCCAATGGTGAGTTCGGCAAATCTACAGACCAGAATCTTCCCCGCACTATTCAGGTGCTTGGCCGGATTCGATTCTGATCACGACTCCGCTGCGTATCAGTAGTGTCTCTATACTGATACGCAGCGGATCTCATCTCCTGGGTTTTTCTGAAATGACCAGCAAGCGGTTTATCTATCTCATTGGCGTCTCTCTCGTCGCCGCCTGCTTCGCTCAAGGTCAAGACTCCACGGCCGCTCGTAAGGCCGCAGCATCCGCACTCTCATCTCGTCAGTACAACCAGGCTCTTCGCGACCTTGAACCGCTCTTAAAACAGCACCCTCGCGATCCAATGCTACTCACGATGCGTGGTGTCGCATTGGATGGCCTCGACCGCACCACAGAAAGCCTCTCGAGTTTCGACCGGGCGCTTTCGATTGATCCCGCCTTCGTCCCCGCACTCAAGGGAGCAGCGCAAATCTCTTATCTCCGGGCCAATCCTCGTGCACTGGAATACGTCAAGAAGCTGCTGGCGGTTATGCCCGCCAACGATGTAGGCAACGCTATGGCTGGAGCGCTCTCCTACCAGGCACATGACTGCGCAGCCGTGATCACATACTTCACCCTCAGTAACGATCAGGTATATCGCGATCCGAAAGCGCTCGACGAATTCGCTGATTGCCTTCTGAAACAAGGACAAAACGATGTGGCCCTGCATGTCCTTCTGCGCGGAACTCAATTGCATCCCGAGAGAGCTGACCTAACCTACAATCTTGCCGTGGCACAGCTGCGCACTCACCAGCCAGCAGAAGCGATCAAAACACTCACGCCTCTCTCAAACTCCAACGACTCCGATCTGCTCAATCTCTTGGCCTCAGCTTACATTCAAACAGATCAGCCCGACGATGCCTTTCATGCCCTCGAGAAGGCAATTGAGCTTAAACCAACGGATCAGACAAACTATCTCGACCTCGCCATACTCTGCCTCGAGCACAACCAGGAAAACAGATCTGTCAAAGCAGCAACTGCGGGAATCGCACGAATCCCAAACGCTGCATCTCTCTATCTCATTCGGGGTGTCGCCTATGCGCAGCTAGCCCAATACGACCAGGCTGAAAAAGACTTCGTGGATGCCGCGCAGCTCGAACCAGATCAGCCGCATAGTGTAGTTGCCATGAGCATGCTGTACTCCGATCGCAATCAACCCGATAAAGAGAAGGCGCTCCTCACCAAGCAACTAGCCATCACTCCTAAAGACTCTGTCACAAACTATTTGCTTGCCGACCTCATCATCCGTGCCGGAGTTCAACCTGGACAGCCGGCATTTCAGGAAGCGAAAGGCTATCTCGCCACCTCTCTCGCTTCGAAGCCAGACTCCGCCGAAGCCCAGATCCTTATGGGCCACCTGCTGGAACAGGAAAACGATATCTCAGCCGCGGTGGGTCACTACAGCAAAGCGATCGAGTTAGAGCCGGACAACCGTTCTGCACTCGACCGTCAGTTCATTCTTCTGCGCAGGCTGCACCGCAACGACGAGGCGGCTCAAATCCTCCAACATCTCAAATCGGTGCTGAATAATGAGATCGAACAGGAAAGGAAATCCTTCCCTGCCCGCACCGCCAATACGCATCAGGCGCAGCCCTAGTCATTATGGTTCAGCCGGCGAATACACCTTGATCCAGTGAGTACGCATCCTCGTCCGAATCACCCGGTCGCCGGTCTCAGAGACGATTGCATTTGTCTGCTCTATCGGCATGTGGCAGTCGATGCAGTTGCCTTTGATCGAAGCGCCCATCGTCTTTTCCATCCCACAGCTTTCCACACGATGGCACGTCAAGCATCTCTCGGAGTACGCCGCGGCCGGCCGCTCAGCCGCATGCACATCATGACACGTGGAGCAACTCATCTCCGAAGACGATAAGTAACATCGGCTCCGCTTCAGGAGGCCCACTTGGTTCGCGTGCACATCAGGATGCATGTCTGCGCTCGCAGTATCCTCGCTCAGATATCGCGCAAGCGGCTCCCCGGGTAGGAAGGAAAATGCAGGCGCGTTCTCCTTCTGTGCGGCACCGTTATGGCAAAGTGCGCACAGGTCCACCTGCCTGTCTCGCGCGAAATGCTTCGGGTTCAAGATCAGCGTCTCCTGCAAGTGCCTCTTCGTCTCTCCCTTTGCAAAGAGCGCCGCATGCCGCGATCCCGGCCCATGGCACACCTCGCAGGAGATCCCCGGGACCAGACTTCCTCTGTCGTACCGATTGCCCATCGGGTCGTCCGATAGCGCTTTAATATAGCTGACGTGGCACTCCAGACATCGCGCAGACGCAGGCCGATCAAAGTTTGGCGGACCATTCCTATAGCCCGGACTATTAATCCATCGGCCGCCATCCGACCAGTAGCTCACCGGTAACTCGAACAACTCATCTCCTCGCCAATACAGATAGCTCTGCCCACGCACTCCTGAGCCAATCACCACACCAATCTCTTCGCTTCTCCTCTGGAGGTCTCCGGCAAAACCAGTAACTGCCGAAACGTAGTAATCCGCGCCTCTCTTCTCCATCTCATAAGAGATACCGGGGTCGCCGATAGCTGGCGCAGGATCAGCTATCTTCAGAGTGTTTGAGCCCTCTGCAAAAGAACCGAGTATGGCCTCGGCTGTCGGATTCTGTGAAGTGAGGCGATGCGCCGTATGCACATAAGACAAGCTCTGGTCGGCGTGGCACGACTTGCATGTTGCATCGCCCACATAGCCTTCGCGAACATGGGATCCCTGCGCTGTGTCATGCAATATCTGTAATCCGTGACTGGTCCTCGCGTGTGCAATCAAAATCAACCCCATCGCGCACACGGCAATTGTTGGGCCTGATGAGTTCACCCTTAGCGCACCCCATTCCATAGCTCATCCAGACGATACAACAGAATCTTGAGGCCCAGTCATAGAAACATGCGGTCCCAAGATCCCCCGGTTAGCGTCCAGAACAAGCCCTGTGGCATGGACTATTGGTGCAGCTTTACGGTGATCGGCCAGCCGCTGGCACGCTAAATCCGCGCTCTCCCATGCACCCGAAGCCCAATTAGAATCATCCGATCCACATGCCCATTATCCACGCAGGCCGCTACTCCACCCACATCGAAGGGCCCTTCGTCGTCTTCCTCATAGGTTTTCGCATCAACCGTTTCTTGGCCGTCAACAAATGGCTCTCCGTCGGCAAAGCCATGGGACCCATGCTCAGCGAGCTCTACGCCAACCCGTCCCTGGGCTTCCTCGGCGGCTTCTCCTCCGTCTACTGGCCCGGCGTCATGGTCACCCAGTACTGGCGCAGCTTCGACCAGCTCGTCAATTACGCCCAATCCCGCAACGCCGCCCACCTTCCCGCCTGGAAGGTTTTCAACCAGAACATCGGCGACGACGGCTCCGTCGGCATCTGGCACGAAACCTATCAGGTCGCCGCCGGCAAGTACGAATCCATCTACGCCAACATGCCCCGCTTCGGCCTGGCCGTCGCTGGCACCCACGAACCCGCTACCGGACACCTCCGCGACGCCCGCTCCCGCATGCAGCCCTGAACCGGCCCAGTGCGTCCGATCAAGCGCGTTCTATCAAGCGCGTCCGATCAAGCTCCCTCAGCGATCCGAAAGTCTCTCTTTACATTTGGCCCAAGCGCAGCCAGAGCCTTCTTATAATCCGCAGTCTCATACGCAGCCAAAGCATCCGCGTAGCTGTCAAACTCCACCACTACCGTCATCTGCTTCAACCCAGCCTCCAAAGCCGTAACCTCGCCACGCGGCGACACCAGAAGACGCACCCCAAACGGCTTCAGCGCAACTCCAGCCAACTCTGCATAGCTCTTCATCGTCGCATCATCCCCAACCGTCTGGTATGCAACCACCCAATAACCCTTCTTCATATCACTCTCCATTCGCACACTTGGATGCGGCCCACCGAAGCTACGACTCATCTCTCCGGTGGCCGCCCCGGACTTCATCTTCCATCCGACTTCAACCTGCCGTGCCCGAGCCCCCGACCCTTCTTCTCCTCACCACCGGCGCCCTGGCTCTTCTCCTCGCCACCCGCATTGCCCCGCCAACCGACTGAACCAAACCCGAACGCCCACGTCAGCCACGCATCCCGAACGGTTGCCCACAAGAGTGCCTCAAACAAGAGTTGACTTATCAACAATGTCCGGGTGCCCCATCCTTCGCGCTCTTGCGAAGGGTGGGTTGTAAGACTTCAATCTGCGAACGGTCGGGCGCTCCACATCTCGATTCTGTGAAGGAGCCATCGAGAGCGAATCTCACTAGCTTCGCCGGCAACCGAGTCTTCACAACCGTTCTGCCTCTTCGACCGTCGCGGCCCTCGGAAAGAACTTGTCTACCTTGGTCATCTCAAACAGTTGAAGCACGCGCGAACTCACCCCGGCCAAAACCAACCGAACTCCTCTGCTCTGGCACCGGACATAGTGGCTGACGATCAAACCAAGCCCCGCAGAATCCATATACGGGACCTCTGTCAGATCCAGAACGTGGCGAGGAGCAACAGGGGGCGCATGCGGATCGCTCCCCTCCTCCGATTCAAACGTACTGCGAAGTACATCAGGCGAAAGGGAAGCGTGCATGTCCCGCGCCGTAAACGGTCCGGACAATCGAAAGACGACTGTGCCGGGCTTCTCGCCTTGACTGCGTTCAATCGTGAACTTCGAACTCTTCCAGACCTGGGCTACCGTCATCGAGCCAATAACTCCCTGTCCCCAAGCTCATTCCCAAAACGGGAAACCCCAAAAATAAACCCAGAATTCGTGTCACATCTTTCGTCACCATAATTATGACTGCTTATTCGCCACGTTCACCACACAAAACACCACAACCGCACCACAAAAACACCACGTCAAAATACCCGTTTTTCTCAAAACCCCCAATAAAACACCACAACCTCACCCCTAAAAAAAATGAGCCAACCGCTGCCCCACCTCGATCTATGAAAGAGGCTTCGAGAAGCGCTTACCCTCCGACGCGGTACGCTTCCTAATCCTTCTCTAGCGCATCAAATCGTAAGGAGGGTCATCCGTGCGCCATACATTCCAAACCCTACACCTCGCACTCCTTACTCTAGCCTTCGTCATTTACAGCCAGAGCGCCTCCGCCCAAACTACCCAGGCGCCCTCCACCGGAAATACGCCCGCTCAGACGCAACCGCGCAGCCCCGGAGGTGACGTCGGAAGCGGAACCGGCGACATCGGCAAGGGTGCTGCCAAAGGGACCGGATCTGCAGCCGAGGGCGTCGGCAAAGGTGCCGGCGATCTTGTTACCCTCCACCCCATTGACGCTGCGGGCAACGTTGGCAAAGGCGCAGGCGTCGCAGGCAAAGACGTCGGAGTTGGAGCCGTCAAGGGCACAGGCAAAATTACCAAGGGCACTGGTCGCGGTATAGGCAAGATCTTCCACCACGGCCATCACGACGAGGACGCAACTCCGTCCCATTAACCCAACTAGCACACAAATCCAATCTTAGAGACCGCTTAAGTCAATTGGAATGTTACGGATAATCACAAGCCACATGTGCTGAGCTAGCCAATGCGCTGGTTTGGGCCGTCTACTCATTCCACCATCAGACGGCTGAGCAGTTGCTCTGTGAGCAGCCACAAGCCATCGCTTGCGGGCAAATAAGTTGCGTCGTCAACAACGATGCGTCGCCGCCTAATGGCTCTTTTCCGGGCTGAAGCGAAGAGGCCTGCAATTTCCTTGACACCACAAGTTCTACTCAACTAATGTCGCGGCGCTGCCATTGGATGCCTTCGCCGACCGCGAACGACCGGGCTCCTTGACTCAAAACGAATCCAGCCAATTTCCTCAGGGAGCCACTCATGAAAATCCGGATTGGAACACAGCGCCTTCTGTGCAGGGCCAGTTCTCACGCCCTGATGTTTTTGCTATGCGTTTTCGCGTCGGCCCCGGCTTTTGGAGCCGATCCGGCTATCACCTCGGGGAACATACGCATTCACTACCACCGACCGGACGGCAACTATAGCGGCTGGACGGTCTACGCCTTCGATAACACCACGGAAGACACTGGCAACTATGGCGGCGGCCCGGTTGAGGTGACTGGCACGGACAGCTTCGGCGCGTATTTTGACGTTGGAGTAACAACCGGCGCGCAAGAGGTTGGGATTATTATTCACAACCCGACGGCTTCGGGCGGAGACCAAAAGGACACTCCAAACAATCTGTTTGTCGATCCGGCTACGCAGGGGATTGAGTATTGGGCTTACTCCGGGATAGCCAAACTGTATACAGCCGCACCCAGCCTGACCAATCCCACCGCGCTACCGCCAGGATACGTCCGCGTACACTACCACCGGACGGATGGCAACTATGGCGGCTGGACGATCTATGCTTTTTATGACACAACGGAGTACACCGGAGACTACAACAGTGGGCTAGTACCTGTGACGAATACTGACGCGTATGGAGTGTATTTTGATGTAGCAGTTGTCCCAAACGCGCAGAACCTTGGGCTGATCATTCACAATCCATCGGCGTCGGACGGCGACCAGAAAGACCCGGGAACGAACGAGTTTGTAGATCCGACTACGGAAGGTTTTGAGTACTGGGGCTACACAGGGATTGGGAAACTGTACAAGAGCCAGCCGAGCCTGACCAATCCCAGCGCGCAGTTACCCGGATACGCTCGCATCCACTATTACCGGCCTGACGGAAACTACGCGAACTGGACCGTATATGCGTTTAACGACACTGCAGAATATACCGGCGACTTCAACGACGGACTGACTGGAGTGACCAGCCATGACTCCTATGGCGCGTACTTCGACATAAGTCTGATTCCCAATGCGCAGAACCTTGGATTCATCATCCACAATATCTCTACCGGCGTTAAAGATCCCGGGCCTGACATGCATCTGAATGTCGCCACCAATACCCAGGCGTGGGCGATTTCAGGGAACGCGATGGTCTTCACGTCAACGCCAACTCCGACCCAGATACTGGATAGTCTGCTGAATGTGGAGCAGGCATACTGGCTTGATCGCCAGCGAGTGGCTATTCAACCGCAGTTTGCTCAAAGTGGCGATACCTTCGCGATCAGCACCAGCCTGACCGGCGGCCTTTCTGTGACGCCCACCGGTATTACGGGAGGCACCAATATTCCGCTCACTGTTAGCGGAGCCCTGACTGCGGATGAATTGCTCCGTTACCCGCAATTGAGTGGGTATACCGTCCTTCAACTACCGGCGAATACGCAACTTTCAACTTTGCAGACGGCTCTGGAAGGGCAGCTCGCTTTTTCAGCGATCGGTTCGAATGGAGCGTTGCAGTATGCCACTGGCATACAGTTTGCGGGTGTTCTGGATGACCTCTATTACTACCCAGGCAAGCTTGGCGTTGTCTTTCACCATTGGGACGATACAGGTTGGCACGACTGGCCTGACGACGAGGACTGCGCCATGAAGCTAAAGCTGTGGGCACCCACGGCGCAGAGTGTCTCGTTGCAAATCTTTGACCACGAATCCGATACGTCGCCTTCTGCCATTGTGGCAATGCATGAGCATAATGGTGTATGGGTCGCAAAAGGGGAGCCTGGTTGGAAAGATAAGTACTACCTTTACAGCGTGAAAGTCTGGGTGTCAGCCGACGGCGCGGTGGACACAAATGTAACCAGCGATCCCTATTCAATCGATATCGCCTTGAACGGCACCAAGAGCAGGTTTACCGATCTCGACTCCCGTGAGACGAAGCCCGCAGGCTGGGACGAGGATACTTCGCCTCCGCTGCGAAGCCTCAGCGACATGAGCATTTATGAGTTGCATGTACGCGACTTTAGCGTGGACGATCTCACGGTTCCATTGGCTCATCGTGGTATGTACGATGCTTTTGAGGATCATGGCTCGGACGGTATGAAGCATCTTCGCTCTTTAGCTGCCAGTGGGCTGAAGGCAATTCATATCCTGCCTTCCTTCCACTTCGCCAGCGTGAATGAAGACAAATCCACATGGATCATCCCCACAGGTCTCGCGGCATATCCGCCGGACGGGCAGCAGCAGCAGGCGGCCGTCACCACAAGCCAGACCAATCCTGCGTACAACTGGGGATATGATCCCGTGCACTACATGACGCCTGAGGGCAGCTACGCAATCAATCCGGATAACCGCGTGCGCGAGTATCGAGGAATGGTGGATGGGCTGCACAAGGCGGGACTGCGTGTGGTTCAGGATGTGGTCTTCAACCACACAAACGCCAGCGGCGAAGGTCCGAACTCCAATCTCGACGAGGTGGTGCCAAACTACTATCAACGCCTCGACGCGAATGGAAATCTTGAGACAGGTTCGTGCTGCCCCGACACAGCAAGCGAACATCTCATGATGGAAAAGCTGATCATCGACACCCTCGTGCTCAATGCGCGAGACTATAAGATCGATGGCTTCCGCTTCGACATACTGAGCTTCATGTTCACATACAACATTCAGCATATTCAGCAGGCACTGCAGGCGCTTACTCCCGAGAAAGACGGCGTTGACGGATCGAAGATCTACCTCTACGGAGAAGGATTCAACTTCGCAGATACCGCGAACAATCAAATAGGTCCGAACGCTTCACAGATTAATCTTTATGGGTTTGGAGTTGGCACCTTCAACGACCGCATACGTGATGGCATCCACGGCGGCAGTCCGTTTACCGATGAGCGGGTGCAGGGCTTTGCCACAGGGCTCTTCACCGATCCAAGCGATTACACCAATTCGAATCCGCCGTTGAGCGGTCAGCAAAGCCAGTTGCTGCAATACTCTGACTGGATCGATGTAGGACTGACGGGCAACCTGCGCGATTACAGCTTTATCGATAGCGCTGGGGCGACAGTAACCGGCGCTCAAGTGAACTACAACGGGCAACCGACGGGATATACGAAGAGCCCAATTGAGGCGGTGAATTATGCCTCAGTCCACGACAATCAGGACCTCTTCGATAAGGTACAGCTAAAGTCGAGCTACAACGACAACATTGCTACTCGTGCCCGGAGGCAGGTGATGGGCATGAGCCTGGTTACGCTGGGAGAGGGAATTCCGTTCTTCCAGGCAGGCGATGATCTGCTCCGCTCCAAGGATATGGACCAGAACAGCTATAACTCCGGAGACTGGTTCAATAAAATCGACTGGAGCGGGAAGACGGCAAACTGGGGTATTGGCCTGCCTATTGCAAGCCAGAATCAGGCCCAGTGGCCCATCATGACGCCGCTGCTCAGCAACTCCGCGTATACGCCTCTTCCAGTAAATATCGCGTACAGTGAAGCAGCGTTCAGCGAACTGTTGAATATCCGCTATAGCTCAGAGTTGTTCCGCATGTCCACGTTTAGCGAAGTGCAGCAGAACCTAATCTTCCTGAATACGGGGCCAAGCCAGACGCCGGGGCTAATCGTCATGAAGCTGGACGCGAATGGTGGCAACTACGGAATGTACAAGCATATCGTAGTGATCTTCAACGCGACCAATGCGTCCGTGACTTTCACCAACAGTCGACTGCAGGGTTTGGCCCTGCATCTGCACCCAGTGCAACGAAGCTCTAGTGATCCGGAAACGAGGCTATCCACGTTCAACTCTAAGGAGGGGACTGCGACAGTACCCGCACTCACAACCGCAGTCTTTGTGGGCGAATCCGAGTAGGCGAGCCGGTCGCTGTTCCTAAGGGCGGAATGAGAGGTAATAACTCAGCTCGTGACTCGCGGCTAACTCTATAAGGACATGAGTTAAAGGACGACCCACTCCTTCCTTCTAGAGGACTTGATCGATAGTTTAAATTCAGCAAATTTCATGCCAACTATCCAAGTACTGGAATCACATGGCTCATCTTAAGGAAGGCATTCAAGGATAAGCGGGCGGTTTTTCTGGCTGCTTTCGATCACGAAGCGACGCGTTGAGAGCATCGGAACCAGGGGCGGCTCCAAACTCTCATGGCGGCGTAGTGTAGGGCCATTCCGAGAATTGCTAATAGCAGGTAATCAGTGCTGCATTATCCTTAGAATTTGTTTAGAATTAGAAATGTATTAAACAATCAACAAGGAGACCTTTATGCCCACCGTCACACCACGGTTCTCGCCCACCGACAGCATTATCCTGCTGGTTGACCACCAATCGACCACCATCGACTGGGTCAAGAGCCTGCCCAAAGCCACTGTTATCGCTAGTTGCCGCGTCCTCGCCCGAATGGGCGTCACCTTCTCGATACCGCTCTTTGTCACCACCACCATGGAGGAATACGTAGGCCCCACGCTGCCCGAGATCGAGGAGGTCGCCCCCGACGCGTTCGCTGCGCGCTTCAAGCGTGGCGGCATCCTCAGCTGCTTCGACCAGCCCGAACTCACGGCTGCCCTCAAGGCCACCCGCCGCACCAACCTCATCCTCGCGGGGCTCACCACCGACATCTGTCTCTTTTGGGCCGCCCGCGACGCTGTGCGTCTCGGCTACAACGTCAACGTCATCGCCGACGCCTGCGGCACCATGTCCACCATAGGCGACGACACAACTTTCGACCGTCTCCGCGCCCTCGGTGTTACTGTCAGCGTCGTCAACCAGATCGTCACCGAGCTCGAGAACGACTTCGGCAGCCCCGACGGTCTCAAAGCCCAACAAATCCTCTCCGACGAAGTCATCTCCAAGCTCACTTAGCATTGCGCACTGTGCCGCGCCCGAGGCAAACTCTCCGGGCGCGGCCTCTTTAGAAAGGCCAAACAGTGAACACTCGGGATCCCTTTTGCATCGCGGCGACGCTCGCACTAATGCTGCTATGCGCCCACTCCCGTCTCACCGCCCAAACTGCCACCCCACCGCCCTACACACCTCAGGTCTGGGACATCGACTGGTCCTACCTCGCCGAGCCTGCCGCGCGCGATAGCGTTGCCGCCGACTGGACGGACCGCCTCCACTACATCCCACTCGGCGACACCAGGTTTCTCTCTATCAACGGCCAACTCCGCGAGCGTGGCGAGTATCAGGATCACCCTGCCTTCGGCGCGCAGCCACCCGATAACGGCTACCTCTTGCAGCGTTATCTCTTCAGCGCCGATCTGCACCTCAGCCAGCGCTTCCGCACTTTCATCCAGTTCGACAGCGGCCTTATTGACGGACGCGACGGCGGACCGCGCCCTGGCATCGACGAAGACAAGCTCGACGTCAACCAGGGCTTCATCGACATCACTCCCTTTAAGTCCGCTGATAACAACCTCACGGTTCGCGCCGGTCGCCAACTCATCTCCCTGGGTTCTACACGTCTCGTCGCCACTGGTGCCGGCCTCAACGTCGAGCAGCCCTTCGATGGCTTCCGCCTTACGCTCCTCGCCGGCTACTGGACCGCCGATGGTATCGCTGTGCGCCCCACCGAGACGAAGACCGGCTTCTTGGACAACGAACCGAACCCCGCTGAAGAACTCTGGGGGCTCTACGTTAGCCGGGCGCTTCCGTCCTTCCACACCAATTTGGATCTCTATTACTTCGGCTACGACCACAAGTCCGTCCGCTACGCACAGGGTACTGGTCGCGAGCAGCGTGAGACCATCGGCGCGCGCATCTGGTCCCACACCTCCACGTGGGACTACGACTTTGAATACACAGGCCAGTTCGGCCGTTTCAACACCGGCGAAATTAGTGCCATGGGAGCCGGATATCACCTCGGCTACACCTTTACCCATGCCCGCTTCGCGCCGCACCCTGAAGTTGACGGCGGCGTCCTAAGCGGTGATCACAACGCCCACGACAACACACTCGGCACCTTCAATCCACTGTTCCCCAACGGCAATTACCTCAGTCAGAGTATCTTGCTCGGCCCCTTCAATCTCATCATCGTGCGCCCCACCTTCAAGACAGCGCTCACCCGCAAAGTGAGCAGCAACACTAATGTTGAACTCCTCTGGCGGCAAGCCACACGGGATGGGGTCTACAACATCGTAGGCATTCTCACCCATCCTCCAGACAACTCCACCGCACGCTCCATCGGCACGCAAATCCAGCAGGGATTTGATTACAACTTCACCCGCCATCTCAGCGGCTCCCTGGTCTATGAACATTTCTTCGCCGGCGAGTTCCTGAAGCAGAGTCCGCCCGGCCACAGCCTCAACTTTATCTCTCCGCAGCTGACTTGGAACTTCTAACGCCCCACGAGACTTCCCATGCAAACACCTCTCGAGCAAGCACTCGTCTTCGGCATCGTCCTACTCAATGCCTACAGCTTCGGCGCCAATTGTGTGGAACGCTTCGTTAACTATCAAACTTGGCCTCTCATTGCCGCGGCCTCTTTCACGGCGTATCACAAAGCGCAACAGCCGCTGATCCAGGCCTTCGTAGTTGCTCCCATCGCCGTTGGGTTCGTGTTGCAGATATGGTTTCTGCGGATTGTGCCCGTCGCCGTGAACCCAATGGTCCCGTGGGTGATGATCATCGCGTCCGCAGTCGGCGCAGTCTCTACGGTGACGCTTCAGCTTCCCATCCATGCCGCCTTGAACCGAGACGGTTACTCGCCCGCACTGATGAGAAAACTGCTGCGCACCGACTGGATCAGGAAGGGGGCTGACGTCGTCAGGCTGGCCGCAACCGTTGTCCTAATGCATCAGATCGTCAGCGCTCATTAGGTGCTAGCCCACGCAACTTGCGTAACAATTGCGCTGCTGCGTTCTTCTCTTCGGTCGAAAGATGATGCATTGCCTCAACCAGATCTTTTGCATGAAGAGGAAAGATCTTCCTCGCTAGCACGCGGCCCTTTTCTGTGATGATCCCCATCACGATGCGCCTATCTTCGCTCCTCGATTCGCGCGCAATCAACCCGCGTTTCTCTAACTTCTTCACTGTGTAAGTTGTACTCGCGCCCGTGAGCAGAATCCTCTCGCTTAGTTCACCGAGTGGCGTTGGTCCGCCGTGAAATAGAACCATCAGTACTGAGAATTCGGTCATAGTCAGCCCATGCTTCTGCATACGCGGGCGAACATAGTCGTCGACAAACTTGAATGCCCTGCCAATCGAAAGAATGAGCTGTAGGGACGCTGACCCTTCCGGGGTGGGTCCCTGCGGCCTTCCCTGCGCGGAGTCGCCGCCCAATTGAGATCCCTGCATCCAGCAATTTTATCGCTCTCTGCTCTCTGCCGCTCGAACTCTGCCTGACGTTTTGCGGCCCGTTCAACCCGAGTTCACGTGGCAATGCGCGCTTCAGTCCAATTCGCGACTCGGTCGGATGAAGGTGGCCAAGTGCAGCATGGCTAAAGCGTCGCCGGGTACGGCGCCGGCTGCCAAATCGCTCGACGCCAGATTGCCATCGTTTCTACGATTACATCGTCGGCTGTCTTGCGGGGAGGACCGGCATTTGGAGCGTAACCTGAGTACCGTGTCCCGGTGGGCTCACAATTTCCACATTGCCACCGTGAAGCTGCGCAATGCTCTTCACGATTGCCAGCCCTAGGCCAGTTCCCCCCGAACCGTGGGACCGCGCTGAGTCGACTCGGAAGAAGCGGTCAAAGACTCTTGGTAGGGCTTCTGCCGGGATACCGATGCCCGTATCGGAGACTTCGATGTGAACCGTGGAAACATCTGCATTTGCGCTCAACACGACTGTTCCGCCGGGTGGGGTGTGAGCTAACGCATTTGCGACCAGGTTGCCTACCGCCCTTTGCAAAAGCGTGCGGTCCAACTCGGCAACAACCGGTTCGCTGGCAACGGCAGCGGTGAGCGAAACTTCGCCGTCCACAGCCGAGGCTTCGTAGTATTCCCTTACTTGGTCCAGCAATTCGCCCACATCCACCCGCTCGCGGCGTAAATAGGACAACGGACTCTCCGCCCGTGCGAGAAAGAGGAGGTCGCCGATCAGATCCGACAGCCGCACAGCTTCCTCGAGGCAGGATTCGATCACATCGCGATATTCGCCGGAAGTGCGCGCGCGGGCGAGAGCCACTTCTGCCTCGCCGCGAATGTTATTCACGGGCGTGCGCAGGTCGTGCGCGATGTCTGCCGAAAACCTCGAAATGCGCTCGAACGACTCCTGCAGGCGATCCAGCATCTCGTTGAAGGTGCCTGCCAGAGATGCCAGTTCGGACGGATATCCTTCCGGACGGATACGTTCCTTCAGGTTGCTCGAGCTAATGTGGCGCGCAGTTGTCGCCATTTCCTCCACAGGGCGAATGCCGTGCCGCGCAATCTGGTACCCGATCAACGGAAAAATGGCGAAGGCCCCCAGCAGAATGACCCAAAACCAGAACCGGTAGCGTGCCAGCAGCTCCTCTTTTTGCGAGACATCAATCGCAATCTGAACGGTGTCGGTATGAGTTGCGGACAGCCCCACCTGAGCCAATGCGCTGGTAACGCGAAAAGCGTGTCCGTTGCTGCCTTTGATTCGGATCGTGCGCTCTGAGTGGTTTTTGGTTTTGCCGGCTAATTGCGCCAGGTCCAACTGGTCTGCCATGCCTGGCGTCGTTAGCACAGGGGTGTTTTGATCATCCAGCAGCCGAATATAAAAACGTTCGTACTGGCGCGCCGCCGATTCCAGCTCGATCTCCTCCCGCAGTGCGTCCACGTCATCGGGTCTTTCCTGCAACATAGTACGAAGCACGTGTACCTTGTCCGCGAGAAACAAATCAGTACTTTTGTCGAGTTCGCTCTCGAGCACTAAGTAGAGACTAACTATGGCGATGGTTACAAGAAATAAGCCCGCGAGTGCGTAGCCGGCGGTTAGCCGGAAGGCCAGAGTACGCCACAAGCGCGAGACTGTCGTGATTCTGCTACTCGGCTTCCAGGACATAGCCTGCGCCTCGAACGGTATGGATCAATTTAAGCGGGAAAGGATCGTCGACCTTGCCGCGTAGCCGTCGCACATTCACATCTACGACATTCGTGTCGCTGTCGAAGTTCATGTCCCAGACCGCTTCGGCGATCAGAGTTCGCGACAGCACCTCACCTGCGCGCCTTGCCAGCAACGATAAGAGAAGGAACTCTTTAGGAGTTAGATCCAACCGCTGACCGCCTCGCATGGCACGTTGACGCAACAAGTCGATTTCAAGGTCAGCCAAGCGCATACTTTCCTGCGAACGCGCCGGTCCTCGGCGTAGCAACGATCGTACGCGTGCCAGCAATTCGGAAAAAGCGAACGGTTTTACCAGATAGTCGTCCGCTCCTAATTCGAACCCTCGTACCCGTTCGTGCACCGCATCGCGAGCGGTAAGAAGAAGTACCAGGGAGCGCCCGCTTTGTTGTCTCAAGCGAGTCAAAACCTGCCAACCATCCAGCTTTGGGAGCATGATATCGAGAATGATGATATCGAAATGCATCTCCTGCGCGAGGTGCAATCCTTCCGATCCGTCTTCGGCGACGTCAACGACAAACCCTGCTTCTCCAAGGCCCTTCTTCAGGAACTTGGCGGTTTTAGCTTCATCTTCGACGACAAGAATTTTCATGATTCGCCAACCTTTCTCGAGCGACAGTGCATTTTGCCTCAATTCGAACGATTTCTATTAGTGCCTTCCCGTGACATCATTCGGGCTCCAGCAAGTATGCTCAGGTTTGTGGCAATTGCCGGAGATAGATGAGTGTTTGTCTTTCGGCTTTATCCGGAGACGCATTCAGGCCGTTGCGAACTCTCTGAAGAGCGGCGCCATTGTCAATCAGCGTCCACGTCTCTTTGGAAAGGATGATGCGGCCGTCTTCGTGTTCTTCCACAGAAAAGACCAGGCATGGTCCGTTCCAAACGATGGAAGTGTGAAACTCATCCCCATCATTCCCTATGGATACAGAGGTCTTACCATCCGTGGTGTAGCGTTGCACAGCGTACCGCGGCGGCCCAGAATTGCGGAGAGCGGCAGTCTCCACTATCAAGTCAGGATCGCGGTGCTCGATGTGCAGCGTGACACTGCCGGTTCGCTTCGGCGTCGAGCGTTCGCTGCTCAGTTTCCACGTCCCGGAGAAGTCTAAGTTCGGTGGCGAGCAGATTCCGGTAGACGCCAAAAACAGTGCCGAAAGCAAACCCAGAAAGAATCGTCTTTTCACGCTCGCAGACCTCTATCCCGCCATGCCATACTTCCTAGACCGCACTCCCTCATTAGAACTGCAGACGCAGCGCGAACTGGATCTCGCGCGGCGTTCCCGAGCCGACAGGGGTAATGGGCGACACGATCGCCGTGTTCAAGTTCACCGTATTGATGATGCTGCCAAACCCGGTTTGGCAGCCCGTTGGAGCTGACGACGAAAGGTCGCACGTAGCTTGCGGCTGGCCTAACTGCGGGTGATTGAAGATGTTGTAGAACTCCGAGCGGAACTCCAACTGTGCGCGCTCGCGCAGTGCAATCGTTTTGGCGGCGCCGAGATCGATCTGCCACGTGCCCGGACCGCGAACGAAGTTCCGGGGCGCGTCGCCGAACTCTCCAGCCACGGGGAGAGTGAAGGCCGCAGGATTAATCCAATGCGCTACACTTCTGCCTCCTTGCGGAGTGAGCGAGACGCCTCGGACCAGGTCGGGCCGCTGTGTGCCCGAGTTACCATCCGGCGCGACGTAGCTGCTGGGTAAAAGCACGTTCACTGGAAAGCCGGTGCGAGCGAGCGCCGTCGTAGTCAGCTGCCAGTTGCCGGCGATGGCGCTGGCCGCCCCGCGTTGGTTCAGCATCTGCTTGCCTCGGCCGAAGGGGAGCTGATAGACGGCGTTGCCATTGACCACATGGCGAGCGTCCCAGGCACCACTGGCCCACTCACAGGCCAGACACAGTGCGTTTTGCGGTGATATCTCGTCGCCGTCGCCGCTGCCGTTCGAGCCGTTGTCGATCTCGTGCGTATAGGCGTAATTTGCTGCGATCAAGAGCCCGTTCGAGAGCGGCCGCCGAACCGACACGGAAAGGCCGTTGTACGAGCTCGCGCCGACTGACCCGCGCCAGCCAATGGCGGGGGCAAACGCCGGATATTGTGGAATTCCGGTAGTCGGGTCGATCAGGTTCACCACGTTAGTCTCCAGCAGATGCACGCCATGGCTGCCCAGGTAGGAGATCGTGGTCACGAAGTTCGCAGGTAGTTCCCGCTGCACGGAGAAGTCCCACTGCTCAACATAGCTGTCCTTGCGGTCCCGTTGTTCGGCATTCGGTGAGATGGTTCCGACGGTAAAAAACGGATCGGGCGGATAGATCACATTCTTCACCGAGTAGGAGGGCACTTCGTTCTTGGCGGGCAGATTCTGATCGTCCAGCTGGCCGTCTTCGTGGTACATCCCGAATCCGGCGCGGACCACTGTCTTTCTATTCCCGGCAGGGGACCAGATGAGGCCAACACGCGGATCAAGGTCGCCGTAGTTTTGATGACCAAAGCTGGCGCCCACTCCGCAGAATCCCTGGGGGCCGCAGGTGGCAAAATCGAAGGGGTTCCCTTTGCCGTGCGCTTCGTCAAACAGTTGGAAGACGGTGTACCGCACGCCAAGGTTCAAGGTGAGATTGGGTCGCACTTTGAATTCGTCCTGGATGTAGCCGATAATCCAGTTCTTGCGCAAGTCGTTGACCGGCAGTGAACCGGTCAGACTTGCTTTTCTCGCCTGGTTCGCTGCCAGTGCCTGGAGCGTGGAAAACGTAACTGTCCCGTGTTCCCCATAGTGTTGGTTCAATTGAATGTGGCGGACCTCGACTCCGGCTTTGAAGGTTTGCCGGCCATGGCTCCAGGTCAAGTTGTCGATCCACGAAAACGTGTTGCCCACGTAGATGCTGTTGTAATCGTAGTTCTGGATGCCAAATCCGGGACCCGGACCCGCGGCAATTGCAATCTGATAGACGGAGCCGGTTTCACTGGAGTTATAGGTGTTGGAGGTGGAACGGTTGTATCCAAATTTGGCTTCATTCACCAGGCTGGGATTGAAGATGTGGAGCAATTCGAGCGCGCCATTGATCGGCGTGGTCACCCTCTGCTGCAAGTCCGTCGCGGTAGTCGAAACCGGCTGCGTATTGACCGACCGGTCGTAGTTGAAGCGAAGGAATGCGGTGGTCTTGCCGGAAACATGCTGATCGAGGCGCAGCATTGCAGAGTTCTCGTTAACCACCTGCCTGCACGAGCAGGTGAGCAGGTCGTAGTCCGCGTAGTTCGGACCGCCGTTGGCTGGCGTGTAGGGCGTCACAATCGTATTTGGACCTGCTCCCGGATAGGCGTTTACGATGTCATAGACTTGAGACGAATTCGGAACTTTTGCCTTGAAAGCTGCGCTTGGCACGTCGCCGCTCACCGGATACCCCCAGACTTGCCGGTAGGCTTCAGAAGCTAGGTAAAAAAAGGTCTTGTCGTGCACGATGGGACCACTGAGTGATCCGCCGAACTGATTCAGACGAAGCGGCTGCTGCGATTCGCCGTTAGAGGCCCAGGACGGTTCGGGCGCGTCAAAATAGTCATTGCGCAAGTATTCAAAGAGGCGCCCGTGGAAGCGGTTTGTGCCTGAAGGCGAAGTGACTGCCAGTTGGGCGCCACCGGTCGCGCCTTCCTCGGCGGTTGCCAGCAGCGTGTCAACCCGGAACTCCGCGATCGCGTCCAGCGGAATGGAGAGCCGCGCCCAGGCGCGCTGCGTCTGATTCGCGATGTTGGTCACGTCTACGCCGTCATAGGTGAAGTTGCTGTCGTCGAGGCCCCGTCCGGCGAACCGGATCGACCGCTGATTGCTCCCGCCGGTGTCGATGGCGCCGGGAACGAATGCCGTCAGCGCGGCCCAGTTGCGGCCATTCAGTGGTAGTTCGTCGGCCTGGGTTCTCTCGATGAGGCCGGTCACCGCGGCGGTGTTGCGATCTAGCAGTTCCGAACTGGCCGAGACTTCCACGCGCTCCTTACCGCCCGATACCCGCAAAGCTGCATCCAGAGTGCGCGTTCTCCCGATGACCTGCTCCACATCCGCAAACGTAAGAGTCTCAAAGCCGGGGTGATCGAAGATGATGGTGTATTTACCCACCGGAAGCTCAGGCATGCTGAATCTTCCATCCGTGTACGACGCCGCTTCACGCCGGAGTTGGGTAGAGTCCTCTATTGCAACGATGTGTGTTTGCGCCAGCAGCCTGCCCGTCGGATCAGTGACCGTGCCGTTCAACCCGCTGCGGTCCACTTGCGCGAAAGCAGGAATCACACAAGAGAGAGAAGAGATCGTGAAAACAACGAGCACAGACTGGAAGAAAAAAGAGCGGATTTTTTCCATGTTTAGCCTCGCAAGATGAAACTGCTATCGGCGACCGATAGGCTCTAAATTCTTATTGGGGGATCGAGAACATTACAATTTCGTACTCTAGGAGCCTGGATATTTCGCGGTTGTTACAAATTCCGAACAGAATTGTTAATAAGTAATTCGGTTCGATGTGACTTCAATTCAACGGCAAATTCACTGAATTTTCGGCGTGCCGTCAACGAAAGCGGCTCGCGAACCAAAATGACAAGAATGTAATTTTGCTGTCATGCCGCTGTCCGGCCCGGGGTTTTACTCTTCAGCCGTCGACAGTTCTACCGCGGCTTCGGCAGATCCCCTTTCAACTTCCTTGTAGAAGTACGGCGACCGCAATGTGCACCGCAAGATTGTGCCAATCGCCGATTACCTAATGAAAGACAACTTGGAGGAGAGCTCTATATGTCTCGAAACACGTTCCACCAGAACTCACCACTTACTGTCAACAGACCCCGCAACAATAGCCTGACGGCATGGTTCGGACTGCTGTCGATGGGTCTTAGCGTCTCGGCGCTCGCGCAATCCGTACCGTTTCCGACCTACACCGTCGGCCCTCAGCCGGATGGCTCCTATGTCGTCAGCGATGGCACGATCATCACGCCCGCCGGCACCCAGGTCGATCTGGGCATCCGGGTCCGCGCCAAAGCCGTTGCGCTCAACCCGGACACGAAGACTCATACCGCCGCCGTTCTTACCATGGGAACGTCGCCGTCCAACGGTAACGGAGCCGTTGAGATCTTCGACACCAAAACCGGGGCTGTCCTACAGAGCTACAGCAGCCTCGCCGGGACCGATTCGAGCGGCAGCCATGCCGGCATCACCTATACCCCGGACGGCAAGTACCTGCTCTTCAGCCAGGACAGCAGCTACGTCGCTATCGCCAAAGTCGATGCGAAGACGGGCAAGCTCTCTGACTACGCCCACGTCAGTGTTCCCATCGACGGCAGCCTCTACAAAATCGAAGGAATGCCGTTCGACTACAAGCTCAACACCGTCACTTGCCCCCCCAGCAGCGCTCCGGGAACCGATGGCAGCTTCGCCCACTACTGCAGCCACACGGTTGGGACTAACCCTTCCTCGTATCCCCTCGGCATCGCCGTCTCTCCCGACGGAAAGACCGCATATTCCGTGCTCGACGTGAACGACACACTAACCAAAATTGACCTGTCTGCAGAGACACCGACTGAGGGTGCCCAGATCCGCGTCGGCAACGTCCCGCACAGTGTCGTGATCTCACCCGATGGCAAGACCGCCTACGTCTCCAACGAAGCCGGCCGGATCGCGAAAGAGAGCGATCCGCGGCAATATTCTGATGGCACTCCGGTTGTAGCCGATGACGTCACTGGCTCCACGTCCACCGGCACCGTTTCGGTAGTCGATCTGTCCACCTTTAAAGTCACCAACACCATCTCCACTGGTCTGCACCCAACCGGCATGGCCTTCTGGGGCAATTACCTGGTAGTCGCCAATACCTACGACGACACCATCTCCATCATCGACACGGTAGTCAACCAAGTAGTTCGCACGATCGACGTTGGGCTTCCCATCCGAGTGCCAGGCGAGAAGAAAGCCGCCTACGGTGCTGGACCGAACTCAATTGCCATCGATTCCAACCAGAGCATTGCCTATGTTGCGCTGTACAACGCGAATACGATTGCTGTGGTCGACCTCAACAGCGTATCGAGGGACGCTATTCTTGGAATGATCCCGACTGCGTATGCGCCAAGCTCAGTCGTGCTAGACAAAAAGAACGGCACCCTGATCGTTGCCAACGACAAGGGCATAGGCTCCAAAGGAATTCCCCCGCAAAATTCGCTCGGAACTACTCACGGCGTCACCAGCTATAACACTCACCAGGACCTTGGAACGGTTAGCATCATCCCACTGCCTAGTGTCGGCACGTTGGCGGACTGGACCAATCAGGTCTATCAAAACAATCACTGGGACCTGACCCGGAATATCCGGACTGCCGCCGACGGCGATTCGCACGTCAAAGCAACTGTAATCCCGAGGAACATCGGGGACCCATCGTTGATCAAACACGTATTCCTGATCATTCGTGAAAACCGCACCTACGACCAGATTCTGGGCGACGTTGTCGGCGGCAATGGCGATCCCACCCTGGCAGTCTTCGGCGCTGGCGTCACACCTAACGCGCACGCTCTGGTAAAGCGTTTCCCGCTCCTCGATAACTTCTACGACCCCAGCCGCCAATCAGCGGACGGTCACAACTGGATCGTCCAGGCCATGGCGCCCTACTCCGACGACATCCAGTCGCCTGACTGGGTCCGTGATTATCCCTCCAACGGCGGCGATGCGATTGCCTACCAGAAGAAGGGCCACCTCTGGGATCAGGCGGTCAAGGCCGGCATTAGCTTCAAGAACTTCGGGGAATACATCGAGTGGAATTCTTTTAGTGTTGCGGGTTGCACTGCGACTTCAAGTGCCGGGACTCTGTATCCACGTATTCATGGGTTCACCGGTAGTTGCCACCCGACCTGGAGCCAGTTCTATGCAGACACGCAAGCATATGAATCTAAAAAGGAACCTGAACTCAAGTACTACGACACGATTGATTCCTACTCCCCACTTCCGAACCTGATCAAAAACACGGTCAAGAACTATCCTCAGTTCGATTTGGACATTCCCGACCAGTACCGCGTCGATATCTGGGAGCAGGACTTCCAAAAGGATGTGAAAGCGGGGACCGTACCTCAGTTGTCCATTATGTGGATCAGCTCCGACCATACCGGTGGCCCCCCGACCGCGGTGGCCATGCAGGCCGATAACGACCTCGCGCTTGGGCGCTTCGTTGATATCATCAGCCACAGCTCGGTATGGGCTTCATCAGCAGTCTTCGTCGAAGAGGACGATGCTCAGGACGGCGTGGACCACGTTGATGGTCACCGCAGCCCGGGATACGTCTTTAGCCCATACGTAAGGCAGGACGGAGTGGTTGACTCCACTGCCTACACCCAGGTCAACATGACCCGCACCATCGAGCAGATCCTCGGTCTGAAGCCGATGAATCAGTTCGACCTCGTAGCCTCGCCGATGAAGACAATCTTCACTGACGATCCTGATTCAGATAACTTCAAGCCATGGAATCACGTGCCGAACCTTATCCCCTTGGATCAGGGCGTCAGCCCGGCTGTGGCGCTCAAGGACGAAAGTCCTGCGGCCAAGGTTCTGAGGGTCGGTTGGATGAAGAAGAAGGCCCAGATCTTCGCCGGCAAGCACACGAAGCCGGACTCTGAGGATCCGGACACCGTCAACCACCTCACCTGGTACGAGGCCACCGGATTTATCCGGCCCTATCCTGGCGAGGCGAAAGTTCGGCCGGCGAGTGACTTCAAGAACCGTAAGGCACCCGCAGGAGACAAGGACGACGACGGAGAATAACCAATCCCTTCCAACGCTTCCCATTGCCCTCTCTTCGCTTAGCGAGGAGAGGGCTTTTTGCGTCTGAATAGCAACGGAACAGAAACCAGCACTAGCAGCGATTGAGGCTTTCCAACAAACCCGCGCTCGTCTAAGCCATCGCGAGCAGCATGCGATGGCGACGAGGCCTGGAGTTCTGTTTCAGTTCTTACCGCATGTGATGGGCGTTTGGTCCACGGCTTGTGTCCTCGGGGTGTGCGGTCCGTGGGGTGAAGTTTTGACGAACCGATCCTTTGGCTGTCGAACCCACTCAGGATGGTTCACGGGGTTGCCTTTCGCACCTCGCGACTCCTTTGGAGACGAAGGTCATAAGCTACATTGACAACGCCCGAGTAGGTTCCGCGAGAACAGCGTACTCTCTAGATCACCCGCAGAGAGATCTGGCCGGTTCTGTCTCCGCCGAGTCAGAACCTATCGCCCGCGTGATCTTGCTGAAGCTGCATCGAGAGTGGGGTCGGCCAAGTTCGTGTGATTGAGCACATTGGTGAAGGTGCCCTCGAAGCCGCTCGTAACGATCCGGCTTGCTTTGTGCGTGGATTCGATCTGATGACCATCGATGAAGTACAAAAAGCCTTCAAAGTGCTGCGCGTGCTGAAGGCCATCGAGAACACAGAGTCGAGACGCATCTCCCGAAAACAGGCGTACGCATAGTTGGCACGGAAAGCGACTGCGTCTCTGGCGGCCATATGTTCGAGTTGTGTGAGATCGCTGCCGATGTGTGGCGGACATAGCCGACCCGGCTATGCGATGCGTTCAGTGATGTGCGGAAGCTATAATCGTCCGGCATTTCGAAGTTGCCAGCCGGCTATACCGAAGATGATTGAAGTCGAAAGGGTATTCCATGATTCGTCTGCACGCCAGAGGTCCGCAATCCATTTTCGCGGCTTCATTGTTATTTGCATCCCTTGGCATTTTTTCCACCGCCATCCAGGCTCAGCAGCCTGCAGCTTCGGCCGCGCGTCCAACAGCGCCAGTGCCGTTGGTTCCTGCGCCCGCTGCAACTCCTGAGGTTCACGATGATGGGTCGGTGGTCTTCCGGCTGGCCGCGCCGAATGCACAGAGCGTTGGACTGGATCTCGAAGGCGTAAAGGGCGCTCTTCCCATGATCAAAGGAGCCGATGGAATGTGGACGACAACAGTTCCAGGGTTGGCGCCAGAATATTACAGCTATTCCTTCACGGTAGATGGAACGAAGGTTCTCGATCCGCACAATACCTTGATCAAAACCAGCTTCTTCAGCAACGACAATGTCGCCCTCGTGCCCGGCCATCCTCCTATGCCCTGGGAAGATGCGGACGTGCCGCACGGAGAGGTGCACCACCATTACTACCGTTCCGATGTGGTCGGTATCAACAGCCAGTATTTCGTCTATACGCCGCCGGGATTTGATCCGCGCAGCACGAAGAAGTATCCAGTGCTCTACCTGCTGCACGGTTACAGTGATGAGCCCACGGCCTGGACGTTTATGGGCAGGGCAAACATCATCCTCGACAACCTGATCGCCACTGGCAAAGCGAAGCCAATGATAGTTGTGATGCCGTGGGGCTACGGCGACATGTCCATCATCAAACAGGGGTGGGCGGCCTGGCGCGACCCCGCCGTGTTGATAAGCAACTTCACGAAGTTCGGGACGGCGCTGTATACCGAGGTGATGCCTCGCGTGAAAGTCGAGTATCCGCTCTCGGAAAAACGCGAAGACCATGCTATCGCCGGCCTCTCGATGGGCGGCGCCGAGACCCTGCTGGTGGGACTGAATCATACTGACGACTTCGCCTGGATCGGTGCCTTTAGCGCGGGCGGAGTCGGAAGCGATCACTTCGAGCCGTTGTTTCCGGCTATAACCGCGAAGACCGGCGCGCAGGTGCAATCAAAATTGAAGTTGCTATGGATCTCCTGCGGAACCGAGGACGGCCTGTACGATCCCAACCAGAAGTTCATCGCCTGGCTCAAAAGCAACGGGATGACGCCGATGGCTGTCTCCACACCCGGCATGCACGCCTGGATGGTCTGGAGGGACAACCTAAGCAAGTTCGTTCCGCTATTGTTTCAAGTGAAGTGAGTTAGTGTATCTGGTTGACAAGAACTATATGTATCGAGAGCCCACCTCTCTTTGCGAACTCATATGTCCGCGTCAACTTAGTGTTCACTACGAAATTGAGTAGACCTATTTGCAAATGCACGTCAAGTGTTTCATAGTAATAACTATGAAAAAGGCTGTGAGTTCAGTGAGACGCAAGCCAGGACGACCTCTGGGCTTTGACCGCGAAGCCGCACTGCATCAGGCGATGCTGCTGTTCTGGCGGCACGGATACGAAGCTACTTCGGTCAATGATCTAACCGCCGCCATGGGAATTACGCCGCCTAGCCTCTATACCGCGTTCGGAGACAAGAAGCAGCTTTTTCTTGAAGCGCTTCGGTGTTATCTTTCCGGCCCGGTCACCTCCGAGTCAATCATCGATGAGGCACCAACTGCGCGCGATGCGGCGGCTGGCTTGCTACAGGCTTCAGCGACGGGATTTACCGGGAAAAGCACTCCAACGGGATGTTTGCTGGCGAGTTCGGCGATCAGCTGCTCACCTGCGGCTGCCGACGTGCAGAAAGCATTGGCAGAGATTCGTATCAACATCGAAAAGCGCCTGCGGAAGAAAATCACCAGCGATCGAACGATGAGCAAGCTCAGGCACACGGCCGATGCAGACGCACTGGCGGGTCACGTTATGGCAGTAATCCAGGGAATGTCCACCTTGGCTCGCGACGGTGCCACGAAGGAAAAACTCTCAGCTATAGCTTCTACGGCTATGCTGGCGTGGCCAGGTAATTCAGCGATGAGCGACTTCTCGTAGCGGCCTAAGAGATGGCAAACATGCTCTTTGTCGGCGTACACCCTTATAACTAAGCGGATATACCAGCGGCCGGCGCTCAGAGCTAGCACCTAGCTGCACTCGCGCTCCAGCCGTAATCAACCTCTTGCCAGATACCTCGGACCGAGCAAGGCCGGTCACTTGGTGGCCTGCTGCCACAAGTTCCTTTACAATCGCGAATCCGATAATCCCGTGGCGCCCGTTACAAAGATCTTCATTTCTAAAATCTCCTCTCTCAAAACTTGTGGCGCTTGGCGTGCTGCGTGCTCAAAGAGCGAGTACATCCTGCTCTTGATCTTCGCTTTCGAGGCCGGGGCGAGCGAGCGTGGCTTCTCGCGGATCTCGAACTGCCACTGCTTGAGCACGGCCTTCGGGGCCAAGATGAGAATGCGTTTCGCTCTCCCGGAGGTATCGGAACTGGCCACCGCGTCCCTTTATCGCGGACGAAGTCGGCCTCGGCAAGACGATCCAGGCCGGTCTGCTGTTGCGTCAGGCATGGCTCCGTCCACAAGATAGCCAGCTGAACTGGCCAGAAATATGAAAGCCCACCTTGAATGGTGGGCTTTTGTTTCGCTTACCGTGTTGCACGGACTGGCCCTGTTCTGAGCGTGTGCCCTTATCGTGCCCCGATCTGAGAGCTTCTGATGCTCGAACGTTGTCCGCAAGCTGCTGATTTTGAATTGGATTATTGGTGGACCTGATCGGGATCGAACCGATGACCTCTTCCATGCCATGGAAGCGCGCTCCCAGCTGCGCCACAGGCCCACTCTCAGGAAGGACTCTTTCTATTCTGGCCGAGAGCGCGATATTAGTCAACGTGCGCGGGAACTTATCTCCCCCCTCCCGGTGTCTAAAGCTAATAGAGTGAGCGAGCACTCGGCCGCCGGCGGCGCAGTTTCTAACACCTTTTTGGAGCGTCGCATGCTCGAAAGTTGCATAGCGATTCATCACGTCGTAATGTAAAGGACACCCGATATGCAGGCGGGCACGATAGTGGGCAATCTAGTCAGTGCGATTGGCATCACAACAGAAGACGTCGCTCTCATCGCTGACCTCAAGGCCGGCTCCGAGGAGGCGTTCGCTGTGCTCATCGCGCAGTACCATCAGCCCCTCTATTCGCTCATCGCACGCAGCCTCAACGACCCCGCCGACGCCTCAGACATCACCCAGGAAGTCTTCATCAAGGTATTCCGCAGCATTCGCGGCTTTCACGGCGAGGCCAGCCTGCGCACTTGGCTCTATCGCATCGCGCTCCACGAGGCCTCCAACCAGAGACGATGGTGGTCCCGACACAAGAAGCAGGAGATCACCATCGACTCCTCCTTCGAATCCGATCCCGATGCGGAAAACAGTCACCTCAGCCTCGCATCAACACTCGCAGATCAGTCCGGCTCTCCCTTCGACCACGCCGCCCAAGCCGAAGTTCGCGAGCGCGTCGAAGCTGCTCTCCGCCAGATCCCCGAGGCCTTTCGCACTGTAGTCATCCTGCGCGAGATCGAAGGCTTCGCCTATGAAGAGATTGCCGAAATCCTCAACGTCAACCTTGGCACCGTCAAGTCGCGACTCACCCGGGGCCGCTCCGCCCTTCGCGCAATCCTGAACCCCGACGGCGTCATCGCCGCAGCTAATTCTGCATCTTCTTCTGCATCTTCCACTGACCCTCAAACGTCCAAGCTTGAGGTGGCCCAATGACCTCCCTAACCTGTCTGAAGTGCCAGTCTTCTTTCTCGGCCTATCTCGACGGCGATGTCAGTGGACAGCAGATGCATAAGATCGCGTCGCATCTCGAAAGCTGTTCCGACTGCAAGCGCGAGTTTGCCGCCTGGCGTACCACGCAGCACATTCTCTCAAGCGTCGGACCGGCGAAGGCGCCTGCTAACTTGGCGCTCCGGCTTAGGCTGGCTATCTCGCACGAACATTCCAAGCGCAAATCCAGTTGGATCGATACCCTGTCCCTCAAGTGGGACAACACGGCTCGTCCTATGCTTCTCCAGGTCTCCGCAGGTTTCGCAGGCACCGTCGCACTCGTTGGCAGCATCGCGCTGCTCCTCGGGCTCTTTGCTGCGCCGGAGCCCGTGATGGCAAACGACGAACCCCTCGGCGCGATGACCTCTCCCCACTATCTCTACTCCTCGGTCAACCCGCACGCCATCCTCACCGATCACGATGGAGTCATCGTCGTTGAGGCCTCTGTGAACTCAGAGGGGAAGGTCTATGACTACCACATGGTCTCCGGGCCTGAGAGTCCTGCGGTCCAAAGCCAGGTGGTCGATCAGCTATTGACCAGCGTCTTCCAGCCGGCCAGCGTCTTCGGTGCTCCGGTGCGCGGACGCGTCGTGTTGACCTTCTCAGGCATCTCCGTCCGCGGCTAGAAAGCCGATCACCCCAATAAAGTAGAAAGTCCATGCAAAAGTAGAAGTCCATGCCGACCGACCGCGAACTTCTCGTCTCCGCCTACAAACACTTCAACGCCCGCGACATCGACGCCGTCCTGAACCTCATGCACTCCGATGTGGACTGGCCCAACCTGATGGAAAACTGTCGTGCCCACGGCCACGCAGAGGTTCGCGACTACTGGACTCGCCAGTGGGCCATCCTTGACCCTCACGTCGAACCAACCGGCTTCACACCCGAATCCGATAGCCGCACCACCGTTCACGTCCATCAGGTCGTTCGCGACCTCAACGGCAAAGTCCTCGTCGATACGATGGTGCAACACGTCTACCATGTGCAGGATGGCCTCATACGCAGCATGCACATCCGCGACCACGCTGCTTCCTGAACCCTGTAGCTACGGAAGATAGGTGCCTTCGTGCCCGAAAACGCCCTATGAAGCGCAGAGAGTTCGTGAATATGTTGGCTGTAGCCTCGATAGGATCGGTGCTTCCCGCTGAGGCACAACCGTCCACTAATCAAAAGCGCATGAAAGCGATCGCGTTCGACGGATTCGTGATCTTCGATCCACGCCCTGTCGCGGTGCAGGTGCAGAACGAGTTTCCCGGCAGAGGCGCGGAGTTCATGAATCTCTGGCGAACACGCCAGTTCGAATACACCTGGCTTCGCACTCTCGGCAATCAGTACAAGGATTTTTGGCAAGTCACCGAAGACTCGCTCCAATACACTGCCAGCGCTATGAAGCTGTCGCTCACAACCGCGCAACGCGACGACTTGATGCAGACGTATCGCTCGTTCCCACTCTGGCCCGATGTGCCTGCAGCTCTCAAAGAGCTCCGTCGCCGTGGCATCAGAATGGTCTTTCTGTCTAACTTCACTGAAGCGATGTTGGAGACGAACATCAAAGCAGCCAATCTCGTCGACTACTTTGAACCGCACCTGACCACTGACCGAGTCAGAGCATATAAACCAAGCCCGAGTGCTTATCAGATGGGGCCGGATGCGTTTGGGTTGAAACGAGAAGAGATAGCTTTCGCCGCATTCGCTCCATGGGACGCCGTGGGTGCGAAGTGGTTTGGCTATCCCACCGTTTGGGTGAATCGTGCCAATGCGCCCCTGGACGATCTCGATGCACAGCCGGATGTCGTAACACCCGACCTCTCAGGCCTATTGAGTTTTGTTGGCTGAAAGCTCTCAGACGGTAAGTTGCCACCCCTGCCCCCGCTCCCATAAACTTCACGTGAGCGTCGAATCTATCGTGTCCTTTTCAGTAAAGCCGTCTTCCTGGCACCATCCCGCCTTTCTCTCCGTGTGTCTCGCGTCATCCCTTTTCTTGACGCCTCTCGCTGTCAGGGCACAGTCAAGCTCCTCAAGCAGCAGCTCCGAGGGCGCAACCGACACGACCATCTCCAAAGAACCCCCCACCAAATCCGCCCCCCGCATTGCTCAACCCGAAGCCGGCGGTTCGGCCATCACTCTGGAAACCAGCGAGCCTCTCTTCTACCTCGCCGTTGCGCTCAACGTTTGCGGCTACGACGCTGACCTCGCCAACTCCGCCCCAGTACGCCTGAGGATTCGCGATGACATCAACGCGCAGGTTGCCGCCTCTCCCGAAGCCCGCACCAGCAGGGACGCACTCTGCGGCTACGTCCGCGAGCACACCCTGAACGACGCCAGTCTCAACCTTGCCCAGTACATCTCGCTCGCTCTTTATCTATCTCCGCCCCCAACCCTCTCCCCCATCGTCGGCGAGACAGAGCTGCCTCCCGACTCCACCCAGGTCGTCAACATTCTTCCCTTGCTAAGAACCTTCGCCGACGACGTCCACCTCCACGCCATCTGGATCGAACATCGTCCCGAGTACGAAGACCTCCTCAAGCGCGTCCACGATCCCCTTACACGCACGATCCTCAACACGAACGTCTACCTCCACCTTCCAGTCAGCAGCTACGATGGGCGCCGCTTCCTCGTCCTCCTCGAGCCCATGCTCTCTCCCTCCACCACTAACGCCCGCATCTACTCCAACGACTACATCGTCGTCACCTCGCCCTCGGCCGAACCTCTCGGCGCAGTCCACATGGACGACATCCGCCACAGCTATCTTCACTACGAGATTGAGCCTCTGGTCTACTCCCGCGCCTCCGCCATGGAGCGCCTCCAGCCTCTGCTCAAAGCCGTTCAGGACGCGCCCCTCGACTACGTCTACAAGACTGAGATCGTTCCTCTCATCACCGAGTGCCTCATCAAAGCGGTCGAAGACAGAACCATGGATGTCGGCATCTCCAAACCAACCAAGCCCACCGCGGTCAAGCAGCGCGCCGAGATCGAGCAGTACAACGCCGACCTTAGCGCCTACGATCGCGAAGCCGAAGCCACCCGCCGCAAAGCCGTCGACTTCGCCATGCGTCAGGGCTGGATCCTCACCGAGTACTTCTACAACCAGGTCGGCCAGATGGAGAAGGAGTCCGTCAGCCTCAAGGAGTACATGGGCGAGATGGTCTACGGTATGGACGTAGAGCGGGAGCGCCATCATGCCCAGCAGATCGCCTTTCTGCCCTCCGGCAGCCGCGATGTTCTTCGTCGCGCCCCCCAGCAGCTCACGGGCCTGCAACTGGCCGAAGAGAAGATCTTCAAGGGCGACCTCGACGGTGCCTCCGACATCGCCAACAAAGTTCTCGCCGACCCCAAAGGCGACCATGCCCAGGCCCACTACGTCCTCGCCCGCGTCAACCTCATGCAGCGCCAGCCCGGGGCCGCCTTCGCCGACTTTCAAGAGGTGCTCGACTCCTCCAAGGACCCCCGAACCCTCGCCTGGTCGCACATCTACTTAGGCCGTCTCTACGACGTCAAAGATGATCGCAAGAAGGCCGTCGCCGAGTATCAGGCCGCGCTCACCGTCCGCGATGCCCAGCCCGACACTAAAGCCGCCGCCGAAAAGGGAATCAAAGAGCCCTTCATCGCGCCAAAGGTCGCCCACCAACAGGAAGAAGACGACGACGCCCCATTGGACCCCAGTGGCAAAGCCGAAAAAGACGCCTACCGCCCCCCGCCCCCGCATTAGGGATGCCGTTGCATTTGCTTGTTCTTGCGTCGTCATTTTGAGCGCAGCGAAGAATCCCCGCATTTGCTTTCGCTTTCTATCCCGTCAACTCGTTTCTGTCTTTGCTCCCATCCGCAAGAGTAAGCTTTCCCTGAAAAACCGCTTCATTCCTTTACCAACGAGCGTCTACCCCTTAGCACGGGACCATCTCGGTCCGGTAAAGTAGAGCAGGGAAGTTCTATGACGACGCGCCACAAAAAGCCCGGACGATCGCAGTCGAACGCCGCCCCTCCGGCCCTGTTCGATCACATCTTCCAGCGTCCCGAACTCCTCACCTGGGCTCTCACTCACCGTTCGCTCGCCTATGAGACCAGCCCCGAGACTCTCCCCGACCCCGCCGCCGACAACGAGCAGCTTGAGTTCGTCGGCGATGCCGTCCTCGGTCTCGCCGTCGCCGAAGCTCTCTTCCGTCGTTTCCCAGCCTCTCGCGAGGGCGAACTCACCCGCCTCCGCGCCTCCCTCGTCAGCCGCAGCCACCTCGGCGAGGTAGCCGCACGCATCGACCTCGGCTCGCTCCTCCGTCTCGGTCGCGGCGAAGAACAAAGCGGCGGCCGCAAGAAGCCCGCGCTCCTGGCCAATGCCCTTGAAGCCGTCATCGCAGCCCTCTATCTCGACGGAGGCCTTGACGCCGCCCGCGCCTTCATCGAAAGACACATCATCGAACCCGCTCTCCCCGACCTCAACCTAGCCCTCCAGGGCAGCAAGACCTTCAGCGGCGCCATCGGCGATCACAAATCCGCCCTACAGGAGCATCTGCAAGCCACCGGCGCAGGCCAGCCCCAGTACGTTCTCACCGACCAGAGCGGACCCGACCATCAGAAGCGCTTTCGCGTCGAAGTCCGCATCGAAGACAAATCCGGCGTCTCCCGTGCACTAGCCGAATCCGAAGGCTCCACCAAGAAACAAGCCCAGCAAGCCGCAGCGCGCCTGGCATTCGAGCGTCTTGTCGCCGAAGCCCGCCTCGTCGCCGAAGCCGCCGCCCTGGAAGTAACCGCGGAGGTGGTCGAATGACCCAGCCCGCCGTCGCCTCCTGCCGTCCCGGAACCCACAGCTCTTCCGTCACGTCCGGCACCCCACAGGCCCGTCCGCCGCTGCCCAGCCACCCTTCAACCCACCGGCATCACTTAGCCCACCACGACCGGCCCAGCGTCTTCACCGCGCTCCAATCCCTTCTGCACCTCATCGTCATTGCCATCTTCATCATCACCTTCTGCGTACAACCCTTCCGCATCCCCTCCGAATCCATGGAGTCCACCCTCCTCGTCGGCGACTTCCTCCTCGTCGATAAGCAGGCCGTGGCACCCGACGGCGCCGGCACCCTCCTTCCCGCCGCCGCCATTCGCCGCGGCGACGTTATCGTCTTTCACGATCCCGTCGACGCCACCCTCCACCTCGTCAAGCGCGTCATCGGACTCCCCGGCGACCATCTCCGCCTCCGCGATGGCCGCGTCTACATCAACGGACACGCCCTCACTGAGCCTTACGCCGTCTACCGCCCCAGCCCACCAGACAACTTCCGCGACAACTTCCCCCGTCTCCAGAGTGCCGACCCCGAGATCGACTCCCACTGGTGGATCCGCATGCGCTCCCTCATCGAAAACAACGAGCTCATCATCCCCATCGGCAACTACTTTGTCCTCGGCGACAACCGCAACGACAGCGAAGACAGCCGCTACTGGGGCTTCGTCCCCCGCGAAGCCATCGTAGGCAAACCCCTGCTCATCTACTTCTCCCTTCAGCCCCACGGAGCCGACGACACCGACGGCTACGGCGGCAACGACGCCAGCATAGCCCAATCCGCCACCGCCACCACCCGCCGTCACCCCGGCAAAATAGACTCCGTAGTCGACTTCGCCCGCTGGGGCCGCACCTTCCAGGTCGTCCGCTAGCCGTGTGGATCGTCTCATATTGCTTTTTCACGCTTGCCAAAGCGTGTAAAGTTCAGCAATGCGAAAGAGACTAGTAGCAGCGGTGATGGTGGCGGCTGTGGTGTGCCCCGTCACAATGCGAGCTGAAGATCTAACTGCAAAAGTGAAGAAGGCAGTAGAGCAAAATACATTGGATCAGCCAGGGACTAAGCCATTTCACCTGAAGGCTGTGCTAGCACCAAGCTTCGAGCGAGACAAAGCATCAGGACGAACAGGTGAAGTAGAGATTTGGTGGGCCGGACCTGGCAGGTGGCGGAGAGAGGTAAAGTCTCCGGAGTTCCACCAGATCGAGATCGTGAACGATGGGAAAGACCGGCAGAAAAATAAAGGCGAATACTTTCCGGAATGGCTGCGCGAAACAGCCGTGGCGCTGGTCAAACCGGTGCCCGACCTGGAGAGGCTGCTCGCAAATGTGAGAACGGGAGAAGAGAAGACTCTCGTCGGACAAACACACATCAGTTGGGTCGAGATGGGAAGCGACGGGGTTGTCTCGAAGGGAATTGGAGCGGGGATCTATCTCGGTGCAAGCGGTGTGTCTTTTGTAAGCGGACTAGGATACGAGGCGGGCCTTCAAGACGTAGCCGATTTTCACGGGCGGAGTATCGCCCGCAAGGTTACGTCAGGTGGCAGCGGAGCCGAGGTCACCGCGAAGGTTATCTTGCTCGAAGACTTGAAAGACACAACACCGCAGCTCTTCGATATAGGAACAAGCGCTGGTGATCCCATCTTGCAGACAAGAGTGGTCGACGAACTAGCGATGCGAAAGAATCTCCTCCCGCAGAATATTGCTGAATGGCCGCCGCTGGAGCAAGGTCCCTTGGAAGGTGTATTGATGGCGAAAGTAGTTATCGATCGCGAAGGCACGATCCGAGATATCGGCAGCGTTCTTAGCGACAACCCAGGACTCAATGACTCGGCTCGTCAGCGAATCACGAATATGAACTTCAAGCCGTATGTCTTCGATGGATTGCCGGTTCAGGTTGTAACAACAGTCACGATCCCGTTCAAGACCGTGCGACCCACCGGAGTAGAGAGCTTCGAGACTGCGCGAACCTACTTTGATCGTGGCAGGAAGGCTAGTTTTCCCGCCGCGGGATCTGGTCCGTCGTATGTGGTTCGAGCGGAGTTCAAGATTCGCGGAAGTTCAGGCAATTTGGAAACTGGAAACTATACCGACACATGGGTGAGCGCCACTCAGTGGCGGCGCGAAGCGGCGCTGGGTGCCAGCCGCGTCGTGCGTAGCCGGAATGGCGATAAGCGCTATCTGCTTACGGAGGGTCCAATGGCAGGACTCCTGCGGATCGTTCTAGTAGACATGGAGCCAATACCGGCCGACGACACATTCGTCGAGTCAGACTGGAGGATCAAGCGCGACACAATTGACGGGAACCCAACCATCCGGGTGGCGAGAGGATACGAGAGCCCCGACGGCATACCAGACGCAAAGCAGTTCAATGGCTATTGGTTCGATCAGATAGGGCAACTAGTAAAGACCTATGGGAATGGGTTAGAGACGCGAAGAATGAACTTTAGCGACTTCAACGGTATAAAGGTAGCGCGAAGGGTGGATGTGCTGGATGGAGGCAAGCTCGCAATGCGGATCGACGTCAACGACCTGGGCCCCGTCGGGACGGTTGACTCAGGCATGTTCGTACTGAAGGGACACGAGTGGGTGAGGCAGTTTACCGCCGAGGTGCGCTGAACTCCGGGAACCTTCAAGTCGCCCAATAAGTCAGAGCCATGATCAAGGCACAGTTCACAAGATAAATTCCGAAATCGTCGCAGCTTTGCTGTAATGTCGAATCAACTCTTTCCAACTGAGGCTGTACGTGGCAAAGATTGCAACGGCAGAAGGACCCCATGACGGACTAAAGCTGCTCTTTGCAACCAGCGATGACGCGGCTCTTCTTGATATCGGCCAGGAGCTGGCACCGGCGTTCTTCATCCGCATGGCTCCCGATTCAGTAGCCCTCTTCCAAAGCCTCGCCGAGCAAGCCCCCGAGATCGTCGTCATCGATCTCGACACGATCGTCCCCAACGGCACCGACGTCTTTGCCTACATCGAATCCGTGCGTGCTGCCGCGCCGCAGATTCTATGCCTCGCCATCTCGCGCACCCCTCTGCGAAACGCCCGTCAGCGTACAAAAAAAGCTGGCGGAGACGAGTTCCTCCTCGCGCCGGTAGACTTTCCCGAACTCCGGGAGTACCTCCTGGAGGCAGGTGCCCGCCATCGCGAGCGGCTCGAAGCAAACCAGCTTCGCAGCGAGATCGCGCGCAAGAGCACCTTCTGCGAGATGATCGGCGCCAGCGAAGCCATGCAGCGTGTCTATGACATCCTCCGCCGCGTAGCAGCGAGCAACAGCACCGTCATGCTGCGCGGAGAGAGCGGCACCGGGAAAGAACTCGCAGCTCGCGCCATCGTCTCCTTAAGCCCCCGCCGCAATCAGCCCATAATCAGCGTCAACTGCGCCGCTCTCCCCGAGACCCTGATGGAGTCCGAGCTCTTCGGCCACGAAAAAGGATCCTTCACCGGTGCTCACGCCACCCATCCCGGACAGATTGAGTTAGCCGACGGCGGGACATTATTCCTCGACGAGATCGGCTCACTCAGCCTGCCGCTCCAGAGCAAGCTGCTCCGCGTGCTTCAGGAGAGGGTCGTCCAGCGAATCGGCGGCAAAAGTCCGCGGAAGATAGACTTCAGACTGATCGCCGCGACCAACGACGACCTCGACCAGATGGTGAAAAGGGGTCAGTTCCGCGAAGACCTCTACTACCGGATCTGCGTCATCCCTGTCTTCCTTCCGCCCTTGAGGGAGCGCACAGGAGATGTGCCTCTCCTGCTGGACCACTATCTCAGGATGTATTGCACCGCAGGGGATCTGCCGCAGAAGCGCTTTTCGCCCGAGGCCTTGCAGGTGCTCGAGACCAGCACCTGGCCGGGGAACGTAAGAGAACTGGAAAATCTGGCCCAGCGTCTGGCCCTCATGGTCGATGGCGATCTGATTGAAGTTCAGCATCTCCCCGACAAAGTGCTGTACGAGAATAAGGCCAAGCAGGATGAGATCCTGGTCCCTGCCGACGGCCTCGATCTCGACGATGAGTTAGCCCGTATCGAAGTCGCCTATCTGACGGCGGCCCTGCGCAGGGCTGGCACTAAGAACGGAGCCGCCGCCCTGTTGCAGATCTCCAAGGAAAAGATGAAGTATCTCTGTCGCAAATATCAGCTCAGTCAGGAGGGTTAAAATTTAACCCTAGCCAGGTTAAATTTGCCCCCAGGCTCAGGCTATTGGAGACATAGAAGACAGCAGCAGAGCAGGAGACCCCACAAAATCACCCTGTTTTCGCATGGAACGAGCTCATTAGCGTTTGGCACGGGGATTGCAGCGATGTATGGCAACAGCAACTAGCTGATTCAGACATTCGGAGGAAACACATCATGGCTATCCAGAAGAAATCATTGATCAGCAACCTCGAATCAACCAAGAAGTCTGCCCCAGCCACCAAGAGCGCCAAGTCAGACGTTTCCGTATCGAACGCTCCAGTCGCCAGCCGCGTCATGCTGGCAAAGAAGGCCGCTGGCGGCGTCTCCCTGTCCAAGCAAGCTCACCTGTCCAAACAGATCTCGCTGTCCAAGCAAGCTCACCTGTCCAAGCAGATCTCGCTTTCCAAGCAAGCCCACCTGTCCAAAGTGGCTCTCTCCAAGAGAGCAGTGGACTTTTAGAAGCAGATATCTGCCAATTGGGCCTCTCCATCCAGATGTGATTGCACGCTTTGCGGTTCTTTAGGGCTGTGATGTTTCTTTGGAAGTTCGTTCTTGGTTCTCTTGCCGAAGTACGTAAAGGAGGAAGAGTTAAGGCTCTTCCTCCTTCTCGTTAAGCTCTCCCTCACCAGATCTTCCGATCAAAAAACTCCCGTACCTCTTTGCCCATGAGCCCCATCACGCTTCGACTTCGCACCGCAATCTTTGCAGTTCCAGTCATCCCATCGTGCAGAGTCCCATCGTTGGGTATCAACGCATCGGCCACGTAGTACTTCAGAATGTCTCCCTCTTTGCCCTTCTTGATTCCCTCGAGCGCAGGCGCCAAAACCTCCGGTGCCGGCTGCATATCCTCAACGCGAGTGTATGCCGGCGAGAATCGTCCATCCACCAGCAGATGAACCTTGGCTCCGTTCCGCACCCGTGGCACTGCATATTCCACGACGAACATGCGAACCCGCATCTGTTCGGTCTCGCCAATCTCTGCAATCGCCGCTCCCGCATCCAGGTAGGTGCCCGCAAGATCCCGCAGATGCGGCGTCATCACCGTACCCGCCACCGGCGCACTCGGAGCAAGTTGGGCAGTCTCCTCCTCTGCAATGGTTCGCTCTACTCCCGCGCGGGTATGCTCCTGGGACACAGCCCCGAGATCGGCTTGCGTAAGTTGAGCCTGCACCCGTTTCACCCCGGTAAGTGCAAAGTCCTCCTGCGACCTTGTACGCCCGGCATCTACCTGCGCATTTTGCATTCTGACCAATGGCTCGCCTGCCGCAACACTCTGTCCCTCAGCAACCAGAACCTCCGCAACCCGGCCAGGAACAATCGTTCTCACCACCTCACGCCGGCTTGGCTCCAGAACAAACCTGGCGCTCACCGTCTCATGCAAAACCGGCGCAAACAAAACAACAAGGAGAACAGCCGCAGCCACACTCAAGCGAGTAGCGGTGATCCACGATCGAACCCGGTCTTTTTTATCCAGATACACGGTTTGAGCGAACCTCAGAAAGATGCGAATACGCGAGCGGAAGATGACCATACCCAACGCCAGGGCAGGCAGAAACGCCCAGTCGGGACTGTACTTCAGAAAGACATTATGACTGAACCGTATCACCGTGTAGAGAAGACTGTAGCTATAAACACCAGAGAGAATGGCATACGCAAGATAGCCGAAACGCCTGCGCCTGGGCACATACTCTACCTCGACCGGAAGCCCGAAGATCCTCCCCCTGACCAAACCCGAGAGATACGCCGTCGACTTCTCCTTGATATCCGAGAAGCCAATCACCTCAGAAAAAGCGTAGTAGCCATCCAGCTTGATCAGCGGATTCATATTCACAACGATCACCGCGACACCAGTCAACAGCATGATCTTGTAAGCAAGGTCGTGCGCATCGCTTCCCGCAGGGGTACCCCACCACACGATCGTCGCAAAAGCACAGAAGATCATCTCCACCCATATCCCGGCGATGATCGTAACCAGACGTTGCCAGCGGTTTGCGTAAACCCAGGCCTCACTGACATCCACAAAAAATGCCGGAGTCAGAAAGATAAGATGAAAGCCCATCGCGTGGACCTCCGCTCCGTAGTGCTTGCAGGTCAGCCCATGCGCAGACTCATGAAAAAAGCCCAGTATCAAAAACAGAATCCAGAACTCCGCAAGATCGCCCGCGCTCTTCTCCGTGAACGTATAGAACTGAACCGTATCTCGACCAATCTGGCTCCAGTTAGCGATGAACAAAGTCATCATGAACCCAAACAGAAGCAGCGTGAGTGCCGTAAACCATCGCGAGTAAATCCATCGCGAATAAGGATAGATCCAATTGAAGTACCGGTCAGGATCCCACGCCGAAAACTGCATGTGTGAGATGTCGCCCCACTTCGATTTGCGATGCGTATGTTGATGCCGGCTGCTTTCAAGCTTCTGCTGCAGCGCAATATTCTTTTCCAGCGGCGTCTTGTACCAGAAGTCAGCGTCGTCCAGGCCGCCGGCAAACTCCTTCAGATCATCCGTGCTGTAGACCACGTTATAGAGCTCTGCATGGGCCTTAGTTACGTCTTCGTACGCGCGTGTTCCATCGAACAACTCCACAATTCGCCACTGCTCCAGGCTGAACCGAAAGATCTTGTCCGTGCCGCGGATGAGGGCAACAATAATCGGATTGCCATCCTCAATATTTTCGCGGAACACCAGCGCAGGGTTCAGCTTCGGATGCGCGGTCCGGCCTCTGCGTGCAGGCAGATCGGGCAGCGCCGCGTTGAATGCTTCGGCGAGATTCATCTCGCAATCCGTATTGAGGCGACCGTGCCAGGGATAAGTCCCGGCAGCCGGTTCTTCAACACCGCAGTCACCTCAATCGTGCCGCTGCCCGGGTCGACGACGGGACTTACATGTGTCACCGTCGCATCGGTCGCCTGCTGAAACTCGGGTGTTGCCGATACGGTCACCAAATCCCCACGCTTCAACAGAACTGCCTCTGCCCCGGGCAGAGTGAATCGCACCTCGAGCGGCGACGCGCCCATCACCCGAAAAAGCTTATCTCCGGTCGTTACGTATTGGCCAAGCCGCACATAGCGTTGCGCCACCACCCCTTTGAAAGGCGCTACGAATCTTGTCTTCTCCAACTCCAGATCGATGGACTGCAGGTTAGCCTTTGCGCTCAGCATCTCTCCGCGCTGCCGCTCCACTTCAAACTGGCTCGCGGCAACCTCGTAGCGGCTGTGGTCATACGCCTCCTGGGTTGTGATGCCTTCCTTATGCATCGCCTCCGCCCGGCGCATATCGGTCTCACGAACTTGCAGCTCAGACTGCCAGTTCTTCAGGTCTGCTTCAAGACTCTCGACCTTATACCTAGCCGTATTGCGATCCGCCTCCAACTGACGCGCGTCCAGACCGGCCAGCAACTGACCCTTCTGCACCACCGTGTCTACGTCCACAGGAAGCATCACGATCACCCCGGATCGAAGAGCCACAATATCCAGTTGCTGCTCCAGCGTAATCGGGCCGCTGACCACGAGCTCGTGCGGCGGCGGCACGTTCTTAGTCAGCTGAGACTTCGCCGTCTCCGTGCTGTGCGCTACCTGAACCGGCGCGGCGGGCAGCTGCGCCTTACTCGGAGCGCAACCAAGACTCACCAGCAAAGCCGCCGTCGCAATCATCACCGCAAAAAGATGCTTCATCCTGATCCTCACCAGCTAAACCAACTCCAAAGCTTGGACCACATCCAGAGAGCCGAATCACGAAACAGCACATAGCCCAACGGCCGCATTCCCACTCGAATCTTTCCAAGACCCTGCATCCCCGGCCTCAGATCACCCGCCGGATTGGGTACCGCTACTCTCGCAAAAAAGACATGGCTGTCGTCTTCAGCTTTGCCCGATGGACTGATCACACTAACCGTCCCGCTAAACGTCGCGGTCGGGAACGACTCCAGTTTGATATTGGTCGGCGCACCCGTCTTCAGAAGTTCGACATCCCGTTCCGGCACCGCAACATCTACCACCACGCTCGCTGTGCTCACCAACTCCACCAGGGGGTCTCCGCTCGAGAGTTTCTTTCCGACAAGATCTTCGACATGCGGGGTCGTGACCACACCCGCTATTTCCGCATGGACCGTTGTTCGCGAGAGCCTGTCGCTCAACCTGGTCACCTCCTCATGCAGATAGTCCGACTCGAGCTGATGTTGCCCCGCTACCGTCGCATCGTTGTCGATCAGAGCCCGAGTCATCTGTGCCATAGCCGTGTTGTACTTCGCCTGTGCCGCAGCCAGACTCGCCCGCTGCCCCCAATCCGTCATCTGAAGCAGCGGAGTTCCAGGCTGTACTGGATCTCCCTCATGCACGAAGACTCGCTGCACAACACTATCCTCTTCTGCGTGAACATATTGCGTCTGTGCTGGGCTCACCTGCGCTTGTCCGACAACCCGCATCGGAAACGGCACCAGGATCAACGCAAGCAGTACGGCAGCGCACGACGTCAAAATCAGTGCGCGTCGGCGCCTCTCAATCGCCATAAAGCGACGTCTTTTTTCAATCAAAGGCTCGAGTATGCCGATAAACGGAACTTCCTTGTAGAGCGAAGCATTCCGCAACGCCAAAGTCGCCTGGCTCGCCAGAATCTTGATGATCTCAAAGTGCAGCGTAGTCAGAAAATCGGGATCGGAGCTCTCAAACGAAAGAATTCCCAGCGTGCCTTCGTCATCTCCGAGAGGGATGGCGTAAAAACTGCGCGACCCGGTCGTCTCAAAATAACGGAGAAACTTCTCGCGCGTCTCGGGTCGCGGGTCACTGATCTCCTCCTCGTGTTGCGTAACATAAACCTCCGTCCCCAATCCCGCCACCCAGCGCAGCAGGCCGTTGAGCGTCTCCGCCTCCGGGCTAGACAGATCGAGCTTCGTCACGCCGGAGATAGCCTGCACGGTCACCCTGTTTCTCTGTTCCAGGGCAATCGCGGCGCGCTCATACGGAATCACAAGCTGCGGTTGATTCACGATGGCCTGCAGGACCCGCTGCAGATTCAGCGTGGAGGTGATCTCCTGACTCACGCTCACCAGCGTCTGAAGAATCTCAATCTTTCGTTCTGCCTGCAAAAGGGAGGAGTTGTGCAGCGCCTGCGCAGCCGACTCAGCCACCTGCGTCAAGGTAAAGAGGTCGTCATCACTAAAGACAAACTCCGGGTCATAGCTGACGACCTCGAGCACGCCAGTCAAACTCTCATCCTTCACCAAAGGCGCAGCCATCAACGAAGTGGCCGCAACGTCTGTCGGTCGCAGATTCCGCTGTTGCAGTGCATCGTCCTCAGCCTGCAGCAGCACCGCTTCGCCAGTTTCACCGGCATCTCCAACGATGCCCCCGCCGGCCACCTGGCGATCACCCACTCCTGCCGCAGAATCCTCCCCCGCCTGTTGGATCAGCATCAAGTCGTCCTGATCGACCATCCACAAATTCACCGCAGAAGCCCCCACCAGATCCTGCACCTTCGAGCAGATCACAGGAAGCAGCTCCTGCATCTCAAGCGTCGCGTTGAACACTTTTTCGATGTCGTAAAGCTGCGTAAGTCGAAGCACAGAAGAGAGGCCGGCGCTTCGCTCCGACTCATAAAGCGAAGCTGCGCCGAGGGCAACGGCTGCACAATCGGTCATCTCCACGATGGTTGAAAGCACATCCTCCGTGGGCGGTTCAGAGAAACTAACCACCTCAACGCACCCCAGTAACTGCTCTTCAAGCAAGACAGGAATATAAGTCAGAGAACGAAAGCTCTGACGAATATCAAGATGCGCAAAGTCTTCCCGGCTCAACTCCTCGGCGCTGAACTGCAGCACAATACGCTCCGTCGCCACAGCGCCCAGGCCTCCTGAATCGAGTGCAATGCCATGCCGATCGGCGGACACCTCACCAACGGCAGTCTTCAACATCCAGATCGATCGCCTCTCGTCGAGCAGATACACCAGAACGGAAGACTCCGGCAGCAGCTTGGAGATGCCGAGCGACAAAAGTCGCGCACGTGGACCGCTCTCCAACTCCGCCAGAAGGGAGATCGAAAATCTTTCAAGCAGAGACGCGCGGGCCGGATCGTTCAACCTAAGTCCTCAGGAAAACCATGTCGAATATTTCGCTAAATCTTATCCTGTCGCGCACCACCGTGTTACGTTTTCTTTTTGTGAGACGAGACCTCCTCCGAACCTCGCACCATTACTCTTCTCCCGTACATGCAACGGAATGCAAGGTGGCTCAAAATCCCAGGATCCAAATGAGCAGCTAGCGTAACAATCCGTCATACCCCGCTACTCCACCTCGAAGGCCACATACTGCAAGACTCCCTGACGTTCCACCTCTAACGCCACCGACTCGCCCGGTTTGAAGTTCGCAAGCTGCTGCCGCAACTCCTCCGAGCTATTTAGCTCCCTACCATTAAGCGAACGGACCACGTCACCCACCTCAAGTGTGGCGAGAGTAGCAGGCTCTCCCGCCAGAACGCCGGCCACGACAACTCCACGCTTCGAGCGCAGTCCAGGCAGCGCCGCAGCGATAAAGTCGTTGAGGTCAATCACAAAGATGCCGAGAGAGGGAATCAGATCCTTCTTTGGATTCGTCAGATCCGACAAGCTATCTACCATCGGCAGCGAATCAACCGGATTTACCGACAGTGTGACCGGCTTGCCCCCGCGTAAAATCTCAACCCGAAGCGGCGCTCCTCGCTGGTGCACATAAAGAAAAGCCGTGTACTTCGGAAACGAGTCGATCGGAACGCCATCGATCTTCTCTACAATATCGCCGGCCTTTATCCCCGCGTTCGCGGCCGGCCCTCCTGCATCCACGTCAGAGAAGATCACCCCATGATCCTGAGGCAGCTTCAAGCCCGCCGCAAGGTCCGGACTGATCGCCTGGGCATGCGCTCCAATCGAAACAGAAGGCACAAATCCGTGCGCCTTCAACTCGTGATAAACAAACCGAACCACAGGTTCAGGGATCGCAAATCCCAGGCCCTCGCTTCCGCCCCCGGAGCTATAAATAAAAGTATTGATCCCAATCAAATGGCCATCGCGATCGATCAGCGGCCCGCCGCTATTGCCCGGATTGATCGGCGCATCGGTCTGCACGTACACCATCGGGCGATCCAGCTCAGGCTGTCTTCCCACCGCACTGATGATCCCCTTGGTGATCGTATGGTCCAGCCCCTGTGGCGATCCAATCGCAATCACCGTCTGTCCTAAACGAACATGAAATGCCTCCGGCAGTGCAATCGCAGGCAGGTCATGCGCTTCAATCTTGATGACCGCAAGATCAGCGTATCGATTCGTGCCGATCAATTTAGCTTCGTACACGCGCTGGGGATTAGCCAATTGCGTGTGCCCTGTTATCAGCTCCACGGTCGTCGGTGCAACGATCACGCGAATCCGCAGCGCACCCGTTACAACGTGGTTGTTGGTGACAATATAGCCATCCGGATCGACGATAACTCCCGACCCGATCACGCGCTGTCGTTGCATCGCCGTCGGATCTTCCTCGTCCTCTTTGCTCTCCGGCTTTCCAAAGCCGGTGACTTCTATCTGCACCACCGAGCGCATCGCGTGTTCGGCAACCTCATCAATCGCCTGGTCGTACTCCCGTAAAATCGCCGTCTTGTCTACGGAAGTACCCGTCGTATCTGGACTCTGGCCAGATGCAGGCAACGATACCAAAAGCAGCAAAAGAGCAGAGACCATCGAGAGTGCGACTTTCATGCAAGACTCCTCTACGCGAGCTGACGTCTACAAATCTACAACTACTGCATACCCCCCAAATCAAGGCCACGTCTTACCCATACAATTTCGCTCTTCCGAAAATGCCAATCTCTGGGGAATCACCGGGCCTTGCCAGACTACTCCGGCAATCCACGTTGAGGCTGAATTACTTCGTATTCCCTTCGCGCGATCTCTATCTCCTCATGGCTCCCTAACCAGCACATTGAGTCAGACATCGATTCTCGGTTAGGATTTGAAGGTAGCTAACGGAGGATGTTGCGATGAGTTCGTCAACTGAGTCGATGTCTTGGGTGGATCGCTGGTGGCCGCTGTTGGTCATTCTCTTTGGAGTGATCTTCGTTATAGTTTTGGTCGGCTTTCACCCGACCAACTAGAAGATGGGTACGGCGTAAGCCGTGCCTCTTTTCCCTTCGCACTCTCTCCAGCCGGACCCAAAGCCCGCAGGCCTCACTGCTATCATGTTCCGGTGTCTGAGCACCCTCTCAACCTGGAAGACTGGAAGCCCGCACGCCTGCCTCAACCCGTCGTGCTGGAGGGTCGATGGGTTCGACTTGAACCGCTCGTAACCGCGCAGCACGGCCAAGCAATCTGGTCGGCCGTCAACGGCCACGACTCTGTCTGGATGTGGCTGGGCGACGGCCCTTACCCACGCGAAGAGGACCTCCTTCAGGCTCTCCGCGCCAAAGAAAACGACAGCGTCTCCCGCTTCTTCGCCATCCTCCCGAAGCAGCCTTCTGGGCAAACCGAAAGTGCCGCCGGCTACGCCAGCCTCATGCGCATCGACGCACCCAACGGCGTCATTGAAGTCGGCAACATCCTCTTCTCTCCGCAACTGCAAAGAACCCGCGCGGCAACCGAGACCATCTATCTTATGGCCCGATACGCCTTCGAGGAGTTGGGCTATCGACGCTACGAGTGGAAGTGCAACGCGCTCAATCTACCATCACGGCGGGCAGCGGAACGCTTCGGATTTACCTTCGAGGGCATCTTCCGTCAACACATGGTAATAAAAAAGCGCAGCCGCGACTCCGCCTGGTACTCCATGCTCGACACGGAGTGGCCCGATCGCAAGCGCGCCTTTGAACGCTGGCTTGATCCCGCAAACTTCAACGCAGACGGACGCCAGATCACCCAGCTGACCACGTTAAGCCGCACCCACAATTAACCAAAAGAATTTCGAATCAACTTACCCAAAAGAACTCTGCAGAGGCAAGGTTGACAGGGTTCTTCAGCCAAAGATGACATCTCGCAAACATGCCCGAGACACCGTAACGGTGGAATCGCTCTATAGTACTCAAACGATGAATCCATCCGTCCATCGGTTCTTGCTTATCTTCAGCATCTGCGCTGCTTGGGTGCTCATCCCATATATTCAACAAAGCGAATCGCCGCGTTCTCCTGAGGAGTCCTTATATCTCGCTGCACGCGCGGCGGTGGAAGGTTCCCCTAGCGTTCGGCAAAGCGCGGTTCACTGATAGGCGCGCCAACCGGCGATGCTTGTTTTGCCGGGAGGAGTGCAAGCAGCGTGACTCCAATCACGGCAAAGATCACAATGTCCTGGGGGCTATCCTTCCTATGCGTCCCGTGCGCCACGGCCTGCGCCGACATGATGGTCATTGTGAACCCATGGGCAAGGCTTGACCACGCCCCATAGGCGATCATTAAGCGATGCTTGGCCGGATGCTTAACGGCCACTAACAGACAGACCCCAAGCGCCGTATTAAGGCTCAGGAACATCGGCATGACGTCACTATGCCCGCTAAGCCATTTTAGGTGCCACAGATTGTCGAACAGGAGATAGCCCCAAAAGCAATAAAGCAAGCCCACCACCACCAACACTACCTGTAAGGCGCGCTCACGTTTCATACCATCCTCCGTTTTGTGCGATGCAAGGTTGTTACCACCGTTTTTACTTCAGATTGTGCGATTGTCAGCTGCGGTGCGTCCGATACTGGAACCCTGCGAGCATCCGCAGTGTGAGCAGAATGCTTCTCCTCCCCGAATAGGCTTGCCACAGGAACTGCAAGGCCCAAGGAGAGGCCCTCGGAACAGAAAATAAAGGATGAATCCAATCAAATTGGGTATGAGGAAAGCGGCAATCACCCAGGCCCAAGCAGGCATTAGACGCCTTTTTGCGTCCCCATAGATATATCCGAGGGCAAGGAAAAAAGCCGCGGTGAAGGCGCCAAACGTCAAGCCAAACCAAAGCGCTTCTGGCATGGTACTGAGAAATCCTTTGGAAGCAAGTAAGGAACGGCCCTGGCTGGAAGCAAAATAGACTACCCACATCGGGATCGCCAGTCCTGCGATGACCATTGCAGACCTGGGTAGAACATTCCGTCTTGCGGTTTCCAACAAGACAGCCGCAACTACAAGGCCGACCAAGAACGCTACCAAAAGCACCGCCGATTGCTCTGTCATGCAATACCTCTATTCTCACCAGGGGCTGCGAGCAGACATAAGGCCGAGCAAAGAGATGGCAGCAGCCAAAAGATCAGCACGCCTGGCTGGACTTGGGAAGTGTCGAAATGCATTGGGGCCGCCAGGAGCCTAGCCACCTGGTACACGAGTGCCGATCCCACAAATGACATCAAGAGCGCTACAGCGAATGCAGCCCAGATCTTGAATTGCACTTTGTGCTGTCGCATTGTCCCGGTGTGATGCGCAAGAATCTCACGGACCTGGGCATTTGAATCTGGTCCACTCACAAAAGTGAATTCCCGCAACCCCCGAATCGTACGCGCAGTTAGCTCGACGTAGCGCTTGCAGCCATCACAGTCGCGGATGTGGTCACGGATGAGCTGTCTTTCGCCCTCTGAAATCTCTTCTACGAAAGACCTGTCAATAAGCTCGCGAAATCTCTTGTCACTCTCCATGCGAATCACCCTCCTCAAACGCGGATCTCAGTGCTGCAAGACCGCGATAGATTCTGGACGACACCGTTGTAACAGGGGCACCCACGACCTGAGCGATCTCCGGAAGAGACATGTCTTCTTGAAACCTCAGCAGCAAAGCCTCGCGATACAGGGGTGCCAGAATCTGCAGCCGGCCGGCCAGACGCATTGCGTCTTGGCTTCGAGCTGCGGCTTCGAATGGGGAAGGATCGGAGGAGGGTAACAGCAGCACTGCATCGTGATCATCTGGCAAGGAAACTGTCTGTACCGCTTTTCGTTTTTTCCGGAGGTAATCTATTGCCAAATTGCGGGCGATCGCGAATAACCATGGATCAAACCGCTGTCGCCCGTTGTACTGGCTGCCCCGTTGCAGCACGCGAATCCAGGTCTCCTGAGCAAGGTCCTCCGCATACTCTCGCCTCCCGGTGAGGTATAGCATGTAGCGCACCAGTCGATGCTGATAGCGCTCCACCAGGTCTGCAAGAAGCTCCATATCCCTCTCACGTAAGCCTCGCGCAATTTTTGCCGTTTCGGTTTCGGCTGTCGTATTCAATGTCATGGGAAGAGCCAACATATATCCCGTATACGATCAAACCCCGGCGGATTACTCAACTTTTGACAGAAAAATCACGCTAAGATTTGCCTCGGACGGATATCGGATCAATGGACGGCAAGGGCCTGACGTGTACAACTCGTTTATTGGCAGACCCCAAATAGGTCGCTTCTCCATTTCAGGCTAAACCAAGACACCTCTACTTGGGGTCATTGTTGCCTGTTCCACGCTTTTTGTGGAGATGGATCTTCCGCGTCTATTCTTTACTCTCAGCATCACAGCTTCGTGATGCTCGCTCCGTTCGTTGCCACCTTCGCCCTTCACTCGGAGAAGCTACGATTCAACTTCTCCTATCTGAGTGTCTGCGCCCTGTCCTTCTCTCTATGGGCGCTGTCGCGATACGAGTGCATATCTTTGCCTGAAGAAAAGGCCCCGCAATCGCGGGGCCCTCTTTGAAGACGCTTTGCCCGGGCTAGGAAGCGCGCTTCTTCAAACCTGCAGCGGCCTCTTTTTCATCCTCGAGGCTCTTCTGTGCAGAGTACTTTTCCTTGGCAGACTTGGGCTTCTTCTTATGCTCCGGCTCCTCCGAACTCTGCCGCAGAATCGGCTGAGCAGCTTCGGTGATCTTCGCTGCCGCCGCCAGCTCCTCGTTCAGGTTCTCCGTTAGCAAATCGATCACATCCTGCATTCCCAGCGTCTTCGCCATAGCAATCGTCGCCTGGTATCCCGCAATCTCGTAGTGCTCGGTCCGCAGTGCCGCGCCGATCAAACCACAGTCAAACGACGCTCCCTCTTCATCCTTCGTCAGCGCGTCTTTGCCCTCTTCTACAATTCCTTCCATCCCGTTGCAATGCTCTCCGGTTGGCTTTTCTTCCAGATGCCCGAAGACCTCCTTCAAACGTTCAACATGGCCCTTTGTCTCTTCCAGATGCGCGGCAAACAGCTCCTTCAGCTTTGCATTTTTCGCGCCCTTGGCCAGTTTGGGCAGCGCCTTCACCAATTGATTCTCCGCGCTGTACATATCGCGTAACTCATCCAGCAAAACATCCTTAAGCGGCATATACCTCTCCTGTGTCGATCTGTCGTCCGATTCCAGCAGTACGACTCCGGCCATACTGCCACCTGTGAATCAATCAGTGAGAGACGCGCCAGCTGTAGGAAGTTGGCCGCCCGCACGTTTAAATGCCGAAGGGGCCACGGAAACACCGCAGCCCCTTCAAATCCGTTCTAATTAATGTTTCTAACTACTTCTTGCCGGCCGATGCCGCAGACTTCGAATGCGCATCCGTCGATTTGCCATGCGCCGCCGTCGAGGACTCATGGGCCTTCTTGGAGTGTTCGTTCGCCTCATCAACCTGCCCCTGATCGTGCTTACCGGCTGCGTTAATGTGGTGACCTGCTGCCTCGGTGTGATGCTTCGCAGCATCCATGTGTGCTTGTTTTGCCATTGTGTCCACTACCTTTTCTAAGAGCTTCAGCTCTTGATCGGGTACGATGACATCGCTTCAGCCGGAGTTATCCGCATCCCCGGCCACGATCAACACTCCTCCAGAAATTATTCATCCGTTCAACAGAGTGCGTCTCTCCCATAGAACGCCGCCCCGCGCCCGGCCACATGTCGCGTTCATAAACTAAAGTCTATGAGCCCAAGCTCAGGGCAAGCTCTTTTCAAGTAGCTATCTATTCACGTCCTCTTGCAGGATGCCGCCTGCATCGAGCTGCAGTTCTGTTATGGTGTCCACCTCAGGTTCAGACACTAGCGACACCATGAGAGGTAAAAAAAGATGAGAAAAAATAATTCAAGAAATCTTTGCCAAACTTGGCGTATGAGTTATATCCAATTCGCTACAATTGCAAGTAGAGATCAGATCGGGGGCTGCCTTTGGCGAAAGCTGCGGCAGCCCTTCGCCGTTAGCGTACCCAAATCACCACGAACGCACCACGAAAGGACAACAAGCCACCACGTCCACGTACATAGCTCTGACGACGCAAAGACCAAATTCAACTACCTCCGACGCGCCAACCCGCACAAAGCAGATATTTTAGGCGCAACCCACCTGGATGCAATGGTTTAGCGTCATACCCTCCCGCTAAATCATTGCACATACGGGACTTACTCCCAAAATACCCCTGGGTGGGGAGGGGGGTATGCCTCAAATCAGCAGCTATTGGGCTGCGTGCAGCGCGTGATTTTGCTCAAGGCGAGTTGACTCCGGCGGACCAACTCCATGATGTCGGCTAAGCGCATCCGCTATACCGGAGTAGCGCGGTGAATCTCTCAGCAAAAACCAGCACTCACGATCGCCCTCACCGTAACGCCAACTTTTTCGCCGTCGATAAAACTCCGATCCGTATGAGACCAGCCACAACTCATACTGCGATGCGTCAGCGCCAATCACCAGATTTCGACTTAGATTTTGCCACGTCCTGCCTGCGTATTGTGCCTGCCATCCGGGTTGTATCAGACAGCTCTCCGGCCGATCCGGATGCACCACAATCACATCTGCGTGCAGGCGCCCGACATCTTCAGGCTGTACGAAACGATGGGCAAACTCCGGGGTGTTCAGGCCCCACGGATCGTACGCCGTCCACCCCGAATAGTAGGGTAAAAAGCCAGCCTCCGTCGTAATCATGGAGCCATGTTCCTGCATAGCGCTCAATTCTTGGGCAATGTCCTTCGATTCGTTGAACTGCATATCCCTAAAAGTACGAAGCTCGCGGTAGAACGGCATTGCGATCAAAAGCAGCCACGCAACGAAGCCAATGCGCAACGCAGTTCTGCACACCGGAGGTGTTGTCTGCTCCCAATGGACCGCGAGCAAAATAGCGGCGGCAAGCGGTAGATAGAAGAAGAAACGGTCGCCGATATTCTGATCCAGCCGCATCATCCAATAGAACGCCGTCGGCGCGGCGATCAGACTCACAAACAGATATCGTGGTCGAAACCCGCGAAGCAAAACCCCCGGCATTAGGACTGCCGTGTCGAACAACAGATACTTGAAGCTCTGCTGCATCGAATGAACGACAACAAACCCCAACGCGCGATGCGCATCCGACTTCACCAGGAACGGCAGCGGAAAAAGCTCACCAAAGTAATGCACTCTCCACGCGAAGTATGCTGTTCCCGGCACCAGAAAAAAAGCCGTCACCCTCCCTCCCACAGCCCTTCTATCTTTCGCAGAGACCCCAGCAAAAGCCAGCAGAGGCAGCACAAAGACAACCCCATCCGGCCGGAACAGGCAGAACACCAGCGAGGCAAGCGAAGCCCAAGCCACCCGCCGCTCGATCACCATCAGCGTCACCGTCGCAAGCAGCAAAGCATCCGGAAGAACCGCGAATCCCGCCGCCGCCGCTAAGATCTGTGGGAATAGCGCCGCCAATCCCGCAATCGCAAGCACACGAAGCGTTGAGATCCGAACCCGCGCGATCCGCAACAACACCACAGCTAGTCCCAACAGCGACGCCACATTGACCACGGCCGAGAACCAATATGGATCAAAGCCAATTCTTATCGCCCCCGCAATCAGGACCATCCACGCAAAATCCGTTGCACCCTCTGCGTGGGGGCCGCCCGCAAAAAAAGTAATGGCGCCATGCACCGCAAGGTTTCTGCTGTAGGCAAACAAAATCATTGCATCTTCTGCAGGAAGAAAATATTTTGGCACAATCATCAGAAGACTCAGCCAGATTGCGCCAGAAATCCCCAATAACCACACTAGTGCGCGCCCCGGCCATGCGGGCTTTGCCTCTGGCTCCTTATGTAAGGAGTCATCATGAAGCAAGGAGGAGGCCGATGGTTCCGGCTTAAGATTTTGGATTTGGTTCGACAAGCGTTGACATCACTTTCTTGTGCTATGCATGTCTCATGCGTTGCGCTGCGGCTATCAACGAGTATAGATTCACAGATCGTCGATGAATCCGCCCCTGGGCTATAACGTCTAGGTGGTGACGGTGATCTTTTTTTGCGCGATAGCCTGCTGCGTACTAAACTTCAAACAGGGAAGAGTGGCCGAGTGGTTGATGGCTCCAGTCTTGAAAACTGGCGTACCTGAAAGGGTATCGGGGGTTCGAATCCCTCCTCTTCCGCCACCATCTAGTTCCACGAGTTCCGCAGACATCCGGACAAATCAAAAAAGCCCCAGCAAATGCTGGGGTTATGTCCTTTTGGCTTCCAGTGAGGTACAGTGAAAGCCAGCGTCGAGCGCGGGTACATCTGCGGGTATCTCACTTGCGCAACGCGGGTATATCCAAAAAAGCGGGCTCGAGGGCACAATGGCGCTGACCGATACGGAGATCAAAAGGCGAAGAAGAGAGACAAGCCCTACAAGCTGAGCGATGGCAGAAACTTCTATCTGTGGATCAGCTTTGGCGCTGGGCCTACAGGTACGAGGGAAAAGAAAAGCTCATGACCTTCGGCAGATACCCAGAGGTATCGCTTGCGCTGGCCAGGAAGCGTAACGAAGAAGCTCGGACATTGCTGGCTGATGGTCTCGATCCCATGGCAGAACGAAAGGCCAAGAAGATCGCGGATCAAGTTGCCGGCGAGACTCCTTCGCCAGTCTTGCGGATCGGTGGTTGGAGCATTGGCAGCAGGGGAAGAGTTCTCGCCATTTAGACTCGGTGCGCCGGCGGACTGCGGCCGACATCCTCCCCCGGCTGGGCCAACGCCCTATCGCCGAGATAGACGCATCTGAGCTGGTCGCGATGACCAAAGCGATTGAGCAACGCGGAGCGGGTGATATCGCCAAACGAGCTCTACAAGTAGCGGCACAGGTCTTTCGGTATGCGATTGCGCATGGATACGCCACTCGTAATCCCGCCGTTGAGTTTCGCCCGAGTACATCCTCAAGGCCACCCGCAAGACGAACTATGCTCGGGTGGATGCCAAGGAGCTACCAGACCTTCTTAGAAAGATAGAGGTCTATCAAGGGACGCATGTCACTCGACTCGCGATGAAACTCTTGGCACTGACATTCGTTCGAACGAGTGAATTAATCGAGGCGAAGTGGTTCGAATTCGATCTTGAAGGAGCCCGTTGGGATATTCCCTCCGAGCGCATGAAGATGCGTACCCCGCATATTGTGCCGCTGGCAAAGCAATCTTTAGAGATTCTGGATGTCTTGCGTGGACTGTCTGGGCATAGCGACTGGCTGTTCCCAGGCGATCGGAACCCGGCCAAACCGATGAGCAACAACACCATCCTCAAAGGGCTTGAGCGGATGGGGTACAAAGGCAAGATGACCGGGCACGGCTTCCGCGGGGTGGCCTCAACGATCTTGCACGAGCAGGAGTACTCACATGAGCACATAGAGCTCCAGCTTGCGCACTCCCCACGGAATGCAGTAAGCGCCTCCTACAATCATGCCCTCCATCTGAAGGCGCGAACAAAGATGATGCAGGACTGGGCGGACTTCCTGGAACAAACCCAACGCGGCGCCAAGGTCTTGGCCTTCCGGGAAGTGGTGGCATAGTCTCGATAATCAAATCGCAGCGCACTAAGCCGCACCGTCGTCAGCCGGTCCGCCTGGTGGTGAGAGCTGATAGTGGCGCTGAATGAGTTTCCACGAAGCGGTCACGCCAAAGGTGACGTGACCAAGAGAGAAACGCGGGCTACAGCCCGCACAACCGCCCATAGGAGGCAATCATGCACACTCGCCAAAGTGTTGCTGCAAATCCGCTCGTTCAGTCTAAGCTCAACCAGGTCGCCCATTCGATCGCCTATGAAGCGTCGGTCCTGTTTATCAAAAGTGAAACGCTCACCCGTTGCATGCAAGCTCCCGCTCCGGCACATCCTATCGGGCCGCGGACTGGAGGCCCAGGCAGACCAGATGCGTTGAGAGACGATCTCAGCCTCTGCAAGGGTTACGCCGAGACGCAATGCGATCTCGATGTAGCGCCAACGGTTCTGTGATTTTCCATAGAGACCCGCGAGAATTCTCCATTAAATTAGCTTTTCTTGCCCTGAGCACGATCTCCAGAGAAGCCGACACTCTTCGTCATTCTCATCCGGGTAGATGATTTCTCCAAGTTGGGCAGCTGGAGAGATTTTTACGAGTGGTAAACATGTATGGTTCAAGGCGATTACGTATGTTCATTCGGTTGGTGCGGTTGGATCAGGTTTTTAGGGGCATTTGGCACACATAGCGTACAGAGCAACTCTTGTGTTTTATGAGGGCATTAGTTGGGTAGACCTAGAAAGGTTGTAATAAACAGTCATAGGTAGATGGTGATATAGCCGATATTCTGTTGAGGAGCAAAGCGCGTGGCAAAACGACTTCCGGACCCTAGTGGATGGGGGAGGGTCTACTGTACCCGTTGTAACGTCTGTGACACAAAAGTGCTTAGAAGCGCACTAAACGTCTGAGCTCCTTGCGGTTCTAAGTGCATTACGTCCACAAAGTTGCTTGGATCATTACGCAAGGCCGCATACTCAGAGGAGCTGAAGTCAATTACCGGAGCTTTGGGCAGAAGAGCTCGGACAGTTGTGTTGTATGTTTCATAATCCGCCCTGTGCAGTTGATAGAACCCCTCGTAAATGGGGGGGACGACATAAACGATCGCTGCACCTTGGCTTTGCAAATTAAGAATCATCTCGCGGTAATGTTTTAGGGCAACGGGATCGATTGTGAACAAATCAGGATTAAGTTCCCAATGTTCGAGGTTTTTTTGTTTGTGATAGTTGTAATGACCGTTCGGTGCAATGTCGACAAAATCTGTCTCGCGATGAGCTGCACGGAGCGCGTACGCCACTTCTTGAATGTACAAATGGAAGCTAGCTACGGACTCAGCCGTCGTGGTTGAGTCTAGTCCACCCTTTACCTCGTGGTTTGCCGTAATAATCGGGACAAGTGCGAAAACAGCGATCTTGTAATGCCCACGCAAAAGAGCTTGATCCAAAACGAGTCTCTCTTCTGCGGAGTCCGCGCCATCGATAGCTAGATTGTAGATTTGAGCGCCTCCGAGATTTGGAACATCCCAGTTTGCGATCGACGATGGACCAATGATCAGTCCGCCAAAGTTGGCGGGAATGTAACGCTTACTCATGAGAAACTTTGCTTTTCTTCCATTTGTGATGACGGCCACGGAAAGCTTGCGTCCTACCGGATCGCGCCATAAACCGTAAGGGTCTAACATGCAAGCGAGGGCGCAGTTGGCTATCGCAACAGTGAAAATCGTAGCAAGAGTGATGGTATTCCAGCTGCAAGAATTCATCGGTAGACCTCAAAAAGCAAAATATACGAATGGCTTGACTACGTTGGAATTCAAATAAAACAACGAAAACAACATGCAGGCCGAAGTCGTTGCCGAATTGAGGAGTGTCGGTTTAAAACTGACTGACAGTTGGTCGGTGGATTTACCTAAAAACGCGGCTCCAATGCCTGCAGCCTGGGAGAGGGAAAAAACCACAAACATGACTCCTGTACCGACCCCCACACCATTCATCTTATGGAGGTTCTCAACGCCAAAGATGTTCTGCAAACTGAATAAATGCGGCAGATAGCTGAATGCAGTCCATAAATTCGGTGAGCGAAAAAAAACAAAAGCAATGTCGAAGACTGCAAGAGTCATTAGCCAAGATGCCAATCCTGGGACTGCTGGCATCTTTTTTTTTCGCCAAAATTGGTTTACGGCCAAAGCCACGCCGTGGATAGCGCCGAAGATGACGAAGGTCCAATTGGATCCATGCCAAAGCCCCGCAATCGTCATCGCAACCATAGTAGCAATTGCAGACGTGTAGAGTGTGACGCGTCCAAACGACCTCACAAGAGGAGTGTAGATGTAAGTGGTAATGAATGACGTAAGGGAGATATGCCAGCGCTGCCAATATTCAATAATTGAGCTAGCTCTTAGGGGGGCATCGAAGTTGCGTGGTATCTCAATGCCAAAAAACAAGGCTGAAGCGATAGCCATGTCGGAATAACCGCTAAAGTCGAAGTAGATCTGTAATGCATATGCTGTTGCGAAGGCCCACGCCTCTATTGTGGATAGGCTTGAAATGTTGCTGAAGCCATAATCGGCGGCTTTCGCAAAGGCATCGGCAAGTACGACCTTCTTGATAAGACCCAGGGAGAAGAGGTATAGGGCACGAGCAAACAAATCGGCCGAAGGTCCAGCACGTTCATTCAGAATAGGAAATTGATGGATGATGCGTTTAGACCTGCTGATAGGACCTGATATGACATACGGAAAAAATGAAACGAAAGTGGCGTGGTCAAAGAGACTGCTGGGAGGGATCAACCCTTCGTAGCAATCAACTAAATACATGATTTGCGTGATGGTAAAAAAACTAATTCCGAGAGGAAAAGCGAAGTTTGGAATGCGGAGATGATCGACGAGATAAGGAATGCTGCCAAAAAAGAAATTTAGATATTTGAAGACGCAAAGGAAACCGACATTGAGGATCAAACCAAGTTGAAGTATTCTTTTACGTCGAAGTCCAGCAGCTTGCCCGATCCATTGTGAAAGTTGCCAGTTTACCAGAATTGAGCCCAACAGATATGGCAAATAGGACGGTTTTGACCATGCGTAAAAACAAATCGATGCCAGCAAAATACATGTTTGAGGGATTTTCGGAATCGAAAAGCGTTGAGCCAGGAGATAAAAGGCGAAACTTACCGGTAAAAAGAGGAGGATGTATTGAAAAGAGCTAAAGTTCATCGGAGTGCTCCTCTAGAGTCGGTGATAAGTGCTATCAAACGAGGTAATGATCCGTTCCAAATTAGTGGAAATCGACATTACTTTACGCGCATTTTGGCATCAATAAGGTCCAAGAGATCGCCGACGTTCTTAAGCTCTTCTAGCTCGCCGAGGGCGAACTTAATTTTATATCTCGTCTCGATCGCAGTAACAAGATCGATATGTGCTAAAGAGTCCCAGCCCTCCACGTTATAGGCACTTGACTCACGAGTAATAATGAGCGTGGGCGAATCAAAGACATCGCGAAAAATTTCTTGTACTTCGGGCAAACGATCATCCATTGATTGGCTCCAGAATCCTGATGTGGCGGCTGCGGACAGAGTAGTTTGTGATACTAAGTGACCAAACGGAAGCGCCAGTGGTTTGGTCACTTGACACCATTGAAAAGCCGAGTTTTTGATAATGATCCTTAACCATGCCGTTTTTTGCGGTGGGCAAATAGTATCCAAAGATTATCTCGACACCGCGATTTCTGGCGCGCTCCACTAGACCATCTAGCATGCCGATTTCCATTTCGCGTTTGAGGACACGGCAACTCATGAGCCAAAGATCCAGATGAAGCTCTCGCCCTCTAATCGTTCCGAGAACTACCGAGATCAAACCATTGTCGCCGAAGCGATCGATGAGTTTTCCGTAGATTCCAATGTGCTTGCCACTGCTGATTGTGGCTTCGACTTCCGCTAGCGTGTAGCGTCGTGTGGTTAAGTTAAATTGGTTCGATTTGTTCGTAAGCTGCGCAATACGTTCCATGTACGTGGAGTTGAATACGTCTATCTCTGCACACATCTCAAGCGAGTCAAGATATTCCCCGTAGTCAGCAAACTTACTCATAAGCGTTGAGCGCTGCATATTTTCTTGATACAGTTTTGCCCTAGTGAGATCTTCTTTTCCGAGCGATAGCTGTTCAAAATAACGGTGCGATTCGATAATAGTGGCATATCGAGTCACATCATTTCCGACGTTCGGGACTGCTATGCCTGGGATCTGGGCCTCAACGATAGCGCGTTCGGCAGGGTTATCGTCAACAAATACAAAACTATCCACACCAAGCTGAAGCTCCTCAGCTATGCTGAAAATGTTTTCGTGCTTCGGCTCCCAGTTCGCTTTGAATGCGGAGAAGTGCTCCAACTTGAGAACAGAGTCTGGATGCACGAATCCTTGCTTAGCAACCTCCTCATTGTTCTTGGAACACACCGCGAGTAAGATGCCGCGCTCACGCAAGGACAAGCAGTATTCCTGGAAGGCCGTGTAGGCCTCCGCGATCGGAGTCTCGCGTCCGAGTACGATCTTGTCGGGGCCATCGTCTCCAATGATACCGCCCCATAGGGTGTTATCTAAATCTAAAACAAGCACCTTGCGAGTACGCCCGTATGTGGCACGGATGAGTGCCGCGAGAGACGTCGCAATTGCAAAGCTGCCCTCGATCGTATTGGCTATTTTGTACCGATACCATCGTTCCGGATCGGACCAGCGATCAAGTCCAATGCGAGCAGAAATGCTGCACAGATCTTGTAACGCAAGCGTTGGATTGGCACGTGCTTCCAAAACAAAACGATGGTTCATCTCGTTAATGAAGCGTGTCGTTCCTCCGGCACTTGCAGCATCGAGATTTCCCAGAATTGCGTTCCCAGGCAGCTCGAAGTTGTTCTGTACAATCTGACAACCGACTATATTAGTGAGTGAGTCCCAAACGGCCTGGTAACGGACAATCTCACTTTCGACTAGCTCAGAGAAATACTTTTCGGAACAGCTAACAGGCGGAAGTTTACGGATGTTTAAAGCACAAGTGTGAACGTAAACTAAATCTGGCTTAAAAGCTACGATAGTTTCCGGCTCTAACACCGCATCCTCATAGAATCTTCCATACTCTCCTTGATAAAAGATTGGTCGGAACCCGTTTTGCAACAATAAGATCTCCAACAGATCCGCGAGCTCATTCGTAGTGGTTCCACTCAAAATGGCGATTCGTATCTCTTTAAGATCTGTGCAGGCGAGCAACTGCCGACGTAATTTCTTACGTTGAAAAATGATGCTCTCCAGTGCAAAATTGCAAAGGGCAGTTGGCTGCATGTTTCACCTATTAAAGTGTCTAAAAGCTACCACAGCACCAAATAGCTTCAACCCGTAAAGAAGCGATAATAAGAATAATTCCACATACGGATGGCAACGTATCGAAAGTAACCAATCTGGATGTATAGGGTACCCAGGCTTACTGCAGATCTAAACCCGTGCCTCTCTCTATGGAAGCGCAAAACGCGTTTCACCGAGAACTTAGCTCTGTCTAAGCGATCTGCCCTTGACTGGAAAGACCGTCATAGATCCCGCCAAGAGCAGATCGTCAACGTTGCTGACAGGGGAAGATCAGTCGGCGTAGGAAGGTCTCGGAAGAGAAAAGCCAGATCCCGCTTATTGTTAAAATTTCGATGAGGCTTTCAGATTTGAGACATCACCTGCCAATCCAAAACGTTCGGTAGAGTACCTTCTAGTATCCAGAGCGCAAAGGACAGCTGAAGCAGATTCACGCCCATCCTGGCAGGCTTGGATACGTCTGATACCTGTCCAAGCTCATATGTAAACTGCAACTTACTCAGCCTGGGTTAGTTATATGATTCTATGAGCCTTTTGCGCATGCAATCTCCTAAGCAGATTGGCCACGGCAATCCTTGGTGGACGCATGTGGAAAGCTAAAGCTCCTGTTTGAATGTGTTTGGGTCGAGTACAAACAAAATTTGTTTGGTGGAGTGTCGCAATAGCAGTTAGGCGAAGATAAAGCGAATCTACTAATGGCTACCGATCGTGCAGTCCGTTTTCAGATCGAAACAAAGTTGGCTCAGCGTGTACCTGCTGTCCTGACATTTAAGATCAAGCATGCCCCCAGGGCTTTCGCCAGCGGTATGACTACAGTAGATGAGATCGTAGGCGGCGGAATTCCGCGTGGCTGCATCACCGAGGTCGGCGAAGCAGCTCGCCCAGGAAAACTTCCTTTGCTCTATCGGCTCTCGCTTCTATTACGCGACTCGGCAACTCCTGTGCGTGGGTGGATGGAATGATGCACTCTCCCCGGAAAGCCGCCGCAACGGCGGGCTATGGAGCTGAGGCGTTTGCTCTGGCTCCGTGTGTTTGCCGATCGTGGAAAGAAAGTGGCAGATAAGGTATTGCTTCACCACAGTTATTTACCGATGAATCTACCCGGGTCAATAGACGGTGGGCCTTGATTGGAAAAGACACCACCTCGTCTTAGGTCTGATTTCCAACGCAGCCCAAAAGGCAAACACAGGAGCAAGACAAAAACAGAAAATAAAGTCAGGTATTTGGCGCATTCATTCTCCATTGATGCAGCGCTCATCGTAAGAGCGACTTCATCGCGCTTAGATTTAGAAGACGTGCCGTGAATTTCGCTGTGCATCGGCGACCGTTCTCCTGCGAACGAAGGAACGGCTTCGCCGGGCATAAAATAATCGCGGTTACGATTTTGGACCTTGCATTAAAGCAAAGTGGCCGCCTTGGTCGTTTGTGGCCTGCAAAATGCGTGAGCCTCCGGGTACGTCCATGGGAGGCAGAATACTTTACCGCCGGCGTCAATCACACGTTTCTGCGCGGCCTCGATGTCGTCGACGGTGAAGTAGAACTGCCAATGCGGCGGAATACCTTCGGGCATGCCGGGACCTTTACGATTCATCATTCCGCCGGTATAGAGGGGCTTGTCGGTCCGGAAGGTTTGATAGGTACCCATGGCGCCCATGTCGTGCGCAAAGTCCTTCTGCCAGCCGTAATGCCTGAAGTAATAATCGAAGGCTTTTGATGCGTCATCGGTGAGCAGTTCGTGTCAGCCCACGTTGCCCGCTGCCATTTGATCGAGACGTGGTGGAGCATCTTGCTTTCCGGGTTCGAAGAGCAGGTGTTTCACCTTTTGCGGGTCCAGCACGACGGCGAAACGGCCGACACTAGGGATATCCTGGGCGGGTTTTACGATAGTTCCGCCATCGACTGTTACAGTCTTCAGTTCTTCATCGAGTTTTGCGGTGTGAATATGGCCCATCCACTCAGGTGGTAGCTCAGGCGCACCGGCGCCAGCCCAGGTCATCATGCCGCCGACGTCTTTGCCGCCTTTGCCAAAGAAGCTGAAGTAGTTCGCCCGATGCAGGTATTTCTATCAAGCCTCCAGCAGATCCACGATCGGTTTCAACTTGACGAAGGCTGGGATTGTCGTGGCTCGAAACGAGTGAAGCAAAAACGCTCAACGCGATGGTGAGCAGGTGGTCAAGCAGCTTAGCTTTCAGCAAGTCAGGTGTAATTGAGCGAGCAAACACACCTCTGACATGTGGGGTTTTGGGCGATGTCTAATGTACGCCTGAATTGCTGCGCCTCTTCAGAATTGATGGCGTCTTCTAATGAGCCCCTCTCAACTGTGCCAATCTTACGATGAAAAAAGCAAGGCCTAATAGACCCGTCGACCTCCATTACCGCGGAAACCCAGGGTGCATTGCAGACAGGCGACTCTGGCGTCAGCTCGCCCAGATGCTCGCGAAATCGGCGCACGATATGTCGTAGCTTCTCGGGAGGCTCTACGATGTAGCGTTGAGCGATTTCGTCGCGGAATTGTTCGAGCAGCAATTCAATCTCGACTTCAAGGCCCGCTATTTCTGACCGTGTCAGCGCAACCTCGCTCTGCCGTTCGCCGGGCCAAATGAGGTCTCGGTTGAATGCGTGCGACGATACGTCAGTCGCCAGAAAAGAGATGGAATCAAAGCCCAGCCGCTTCGCCGCGGCTACCGTCTCCCGCAAAAAAAGAAAGTTGGCACGCTGCACGGTGCTGCGGGCTTGGATCGGCATACCGGGCCGATGGCACCGAATTGCTGCTATGCCCGCCCGAATCAGATCAAATCCTCGAGTGACCCGCCTAATGCCGTCATGGACCACTTCTGGGCCGTCAAGCGAAATGATGATTTCATCCACGGACCTTGCTACGATATTCGCTCGTTTCTCAAGCAACAGTCCGGTAGTTAGAAGAGTAACTCGGACCTCGCAGCTCTTGAGGAAGCTACATAGTGCTTCAAAGTTCGAGTGAAGCAGGGGCTCGCCGCCAGTCAGTACGACCTGCTGTACCTCCAAAGCCATAATGGAGTCACGGTGGTGCTTGAAGCTTGCAAGGTCGAGCCCCAAGCCAGGCGGCCTTTTCCAAATATCGCACATAAGACAGCGGCAGTTGCAGTTCTCATGCAGGTTCAGCAATAAAATTGGAAGCGATGTGAGCTTATGCGGCAACGTGTGAGAAAGTTGCGTCTTTGCTTCCAATTCAACTGACATGGCATCTCCTGCGACAAAGTTATGTATGGTAGTGGGTTCGTTGACATGGCTATGCCTGCATTCTGGAAACGTGGAGACCGCCGACACGAACGTTACCATCACCCAGAACATTCTCCGTTGCATCGAGTAGCGATGTGGCTGGAGCGCGCAACCAACGGACTTCCTTCTCAACCATAAGCGGGACAAGTGTTCGCCTCATCTGTACTGTGAGCCTGTCGAAGATTTCAGATGAAGCAAGGTGTACCAAGCCGCCTACAATCACCAACTCCACATCCCGCCAACTCAACTCACTTAAGATATGTGCTGGGCTTCCAACTCGCTGAGTTACAGCAATAAGGTCGGCTACGGCACCTCCGCGTAGTGAACCCTCACCACCATGCAGCCGTAAAAGCTGTGCTGCTTCCTCAGTAACCATTGAGAAGAGTCTGTCATCGTTAAGGTCGCAGGCCCACCTAGCAAAACGAATCTCATCTAGAAGATCACCGTTTGAAGTCAACGGTGAGTCGCTTCCAAGTCCAAGCCTCTTGATGGAATGTAATAGTTCACGTGTGAGAGTCTTTTCGAAGAGAAAGCTGTTTGAAGAAGGGCAAATTACCAAGGCAGAGCGGCGCTCGTTCAGGAGAGCCGCGCCTTTGGCATCCAGTGATAATCCATGTATAAGGACGGTACGCTCTTCAATCGCGCCAACTGCATCGAGTGTGTATAACTCTTTAGCTGCAACATGATCAACACCTTCGCACGCATGGATGAGAAAGGGAGCATTGGCGGGAGTACCCTCTAGGGCAGACCGGATATCTTTTGCGAATGCCAGCGAGTGGTCCCATCCGTAGTTCGTGATCACCCGAATGGGAAAGTCCCTCATCATCAGCACCGGATCGACCGGGTTGTGCTGACATACGGTGGTGACTCCGCACAGCAGGTTGCGGATGCTACCCCACCACAGGCGAACGTCTTTCGGAACTCTTTTGTGAAGCGCAATCTTTTCGGCTTCCTTGACTTGAATATCCAGCGCCCACTCAGTTGCGTTCTCGTATGGAGGAGAGCCCAACCGGGGAAAGAGCGCGAACTCAAGATGATCGTGTGCATTCACCAGTCCCGGAAAGACGAGATATCCAGTCAGGTCAATTTGATTCACTCTGTTTTTTAATCTATTGGCTGACCGTGCAGTTTCTGTCGCAATTGAAGCGATTAGTCCGCTGTCCACGGTGATAGAGGCTGCAAGACTCTCATGTGCGCCTAAAACGCATTGCGCTCCTCGCAGATGAAGACCTTCAGACTCCCTAATTGCGGGTGAAGACACGGACATCCTGCGAAAATGAAGCAAGCAGATTGCAGGCTTTCCAGCCGCTTGCTGCCACGCTGTCTCTTTACCTGCCGCCATGAACAATTCATGTTCACTCTCGTCGAATGGCGGTTCGAGGCATACGACAATCGCGAAACCATGAGCGACGAACGTGCTGATCAGATCGATCAGAGGCCGAGTATGCACTTTGAGTCTATATGTCTGGACGGGAGTATCAAAGCCACGTTTCCAGCCAAGTGTAGCTGCGGTGCCCGGATGCATGTCCGACAGAAATAAATCTCCACCAGGACGGATCACCCGCGCTAATTCGGACGCACATAGCTCTAGGTCTTCCACATAACTCAGCACGAACGAGGCGAGTACCAGATCTTTGCTGCCGGATGCAATCGGGATAAGAGGAAGTGCGGCGTGGATTAGCTCCGCACCTGAAAGCTCTTTGCGAGCGGCTATCTCAATCATCTCGCTAGAACTATCCAGACCGTGCAATGTGGCTGGTCCGCCGTGCACGAAGCGCGACAGCCATCTTCCACTGCCGCAGCCCACATCTAAGACATCGCGGTCTTTCGTGTGCGGCAGAAGATGAGCGAAATAACGTTCCTCAAGCGCAAGCAGCGGATTCGGCTGCTCGTCATATACTTTCGCCCAAGCTGCGAAGGCATGCTCGTTTTCCGTCTTTGTTTCAAACTCAGCGGCCCTCACAGGCTTTCCCGCTTTGGCTTACGTAGCTTGATGAAGCTGTTCGCCCACTGCAACTCAACCGGATAGTTGTACACCTGCAGCGTATACCGCCATGAGCTTAAGGTTTTCAGTAGAATACGGCTCCACTTAGGCGCGCGAATATCCTGAACGGTTGGCCATCGAGATGCTACAACTAATTCGAAGTTGTCGATCAGCTCTTTCGTCGTCGATTTCAGCCAAGGGGCATTAGTGTCGATGCGAAGAGTGAAGTCCATCCACCGTTTAGTCGCCCATCCTGCCGGGCTGTCGGGAAAGGAAATCTGGTCGTCCACGTCCCCGTACATAGAGCCTTTCTGCGGAGTGGGTGTGTAGTGCTGGACGATGATCTCCGAGTCCGGATTAATTCGTTTGATCCTTCGAATAAACCTCAAAGTTTCTCGCGTGTCCCGTTCAGGATCTTTAGGGTTTCCGACGACGAACGAAAATTCAGGAATGATTCCGAACTCTCGCGTCCGCTTGGCCATGATAATGGTTTGTTCCGTGGTTATACCCTTTTGCATTTCTTCTAATGCCCAATCGGAGCCGGACTCGGCACCAAAGAAGATCATCGCGCAACCGGCACCGGCAATTGCGGCCATCGTATCGTCCGAGTATCGTGACATGATATCTACTCGTCCTTCACACCACCACCGCAGCCTTAAGGGAGTCATCAGATCGCAGAGCTTGCGTGCGTGGTCTTCGCGAAGGAAGAAGTTCATGTCGTAGAACTGCACCGAATCCGCGCCATGTTGGTCGATCAGATGCTTGAGGATTGCCACCGTACGTTCCGGCGATTCCATCTTTTCGTCGCGCCCATAGGCCGCATGAACGCCACAGAAGCTGCAGTTGAAAGGGCATCCAATACTGGCGTGATGGACTGCCGTGCGCTTGCCGAAGAAGGAGGGTCGCAGGTACTTCTCTACTGGCAGACGATGGAACGGAGACCATGGAAAGCTATCCGGACCTTTCATCGGACGCTCAGCATTGCTGCGATGCAGACCGAACGCATCTTTGTAGGCAAGCCCGCGGATTGAATCCAAGGAACGATTGCCGCGCAGCGCGTCGATCAATTCCAGCAGGGTATCCTCACCCTGCCCCCGAACGACAAAGTCTACGTACTTGGCGTTCAGTGCCGCATCCGGGTAAATCGAAGGAAAGTATCCTCCCCACACGATGTTTACATGGGGTCGCAACTTGCGGATCTCACTCGAAACTTCCATGGCTGTGACCATTTGCGGTCCAGGCATAGTGGAGACACCGAGTAACTGCACCGGGTGCGCGTCGATAAGCTTCAATAGCGCTTCGACCGGCTTCTCTTCGAGGTTGCCGTCAACGATCTCGTACTCTTCACGCCCCTCCAAAACGGCGGCAAGGGCGAGCACGGCCAAAGGCAGCCGGCAGTTGCGTGGTTTTGTAGCTCGTGGATGGAAAAGAAGAATCATGCGGGTTTCCTAGCCGTATAAATCTGGAAACGTGACGGTTCGCGGCGGCGATTCCAACTTGCAATCCACGGCCGCATCGTCCAGGGGAATCCATAGAACGGATTGTGGCGTTCCCAGCGGATACCGAATTTATGCTCCAGATCTCTAAGCCGCTCGTCTGTCAAAAACTCGAGGCTTCGAATTGAGTCCGAAGAGGTGCCAAACCGCTTAAGGAACGCTGCCTGCCGTTCCGCAATCATCAGCTCACCGCTACTCTTGTTGGAGTACCACGGCGAGTCTGCGACTACGATTGTTCCGCTGATCCTAAGGCAACGCAGCGCTTCCCGCAGGCTTGCCTCGTAACTCTCCGCATAGTGGAAAGAGGCGTTGAAGAAGACCGCATCGAACTGGGCTGAGGCAAATGGTAGGCGCGTACTTTCGGCCTGTACACGCGGAAACATCTCCTGTAGGTGTTCTTGATAATGTTTTGCGGCGCCCAGCCCATCCTGATCATTAACCAGCAGGTCTACCGCTACAGGTCGAAGCCCCATCTGCGAAAACCGATAGCTCATCCATCCGTTACCAGCACCCACATCCAGAACGCGTGCATTCACTCCCACTTCCGCCTGGATCTTCGGAAGAATCTGCTTAGCAAGATAGGAATACGTACGCGCACGGATTGTCCATTGCGCCTGATTCTTGCCTGAGAGATCCTTATACGGGAGTGCCAGATAGTAATCCGCGTTTTGACCGCCACGCCCCTCGGCGGCGCGAATCATCTCATAATCTGTAATGAACTGCGAATAGTGCGCCATGCGATCTTCGGTGAGTGCAATCCAGATCCCTTCGCGGGGAACCGCGGAGAGGTGGCATCCATCGCAGATTAGAGTTTTTTCTTCCTGCCGATTCTGCCTAATCACGAGCGAGCCACCACAACGTGGACACCTCGACATCAGATCTGCAGCGGTTCTATCGCAACTTGCATTTGGGTGTCCCATCACGCTTGTCATGGCCCCACTCTCTCCAGATGCAATAACATGTGGTCTCCCAAAGCACGCAGCCCTGGCCAGGTGCGCACGGTCTCATCGATTGCCTCGAAAAGCTTCAAAAGGCGTGGGCGAGACGTCACCCAGGAGTCGACATAGGATGGGGGCACGGTAAGACCGACAGCAGTCGTAGAGACAAGGCGAAACTCAGGCGCGAAAGCGCTACGTAACTGTGCAATGCTCGGATAGTACACAGGGAACTTTAGACCATCGAGGCATGCCTCTGTCATGCCACTCCATCGACGAAACGCCTTGCGCGGGTCTCCACGTAGCAGAAAGTAGGCGATCTCCCACAAGCAGTATCGGGTAGAAAAGCACAGCAACAACGGCGCTCCTGATGTCAGTCGCTCGGATAACTGTTGTGCAACGCTAGTCAGATTGCCAACACAGTTCAGCCCAGAGAAGTTGGAGAACACGCCGTCAAAGCACAGTGTCTGAGGCAGAGTGTCGATCTCTTCCGTGCGAAGTGGGAGAAACTCTACAGTAGCGCCCGGGGCCTCTAAGGCCATTTTGTAGCGGGCTTGTTCGATCATGCCCAGCGAGGCATCGCATGCAGTCACCGTCATGCCTGCCTCGGCGAGAAACAAAGCATCCTGTCCAGTCCCACAGTTCAGTTCAAGGATGTGGCTGCCTCTTGTGAATGCTTTTAGCGCGCGTCCCCAGACTACCTTCCTTTGTGACCTGCCGATCACCGAAAATGTGAAGAGCGAATCATAAGTAGTCGCCAGACGGTCAAATGCCAGTCCGGCTGTGGAGGTTTCGAAAGTATTCATTACCGCTCCACCTCGGCGTAGGTCGCTTGTAGAGCAGCACGTTCGCTTGCAATAGCCTGCCGCAGCAAGGCTGCCTGTCCCGGATCGATCGCCTGGTCGATGCCTCTTGAGTTGTCCAATATACGGGCTAGAGCGACCTCATCTCGCAGCACTCTGTCCGCATGCGTATAAAAAGCACGCGAGTGCCTCCCTTTGATTTCAAGTTCGCGGTCTGAGGTTTTTCCCCAGGGAGAAATCTGAATGATCCGAGAAGCGATGCGGTTATAGTATGGCGTTCCCTTTATTGGATACGAGACGGTTGTAAAGAAGATGTCTGGCTTCGAGGTGCTGACGTGCTTAATTGTTGCCTCGATATCTTCCATTTCTTCTCCCTCGTAGCCCCACATAAGGAACATGCCGCTTTGGATACCGCGCTCGCGACACATCTTCACGGCCTTATGCACCTGCTCAATCTTGACGCCGCGATCCATCGCGTCAAGGATGCGCTGCGATCCGCTCTCCGATCCTATCCATATGCGAAAGCAGCCCAGTTCTGCCAGAAGGTCTATCATCTCGGGACTCAACCGGTCCGCACGCGAGATGCACTCAAAAGGAATACGGATTCCACGTTGTTTCATCTCTGCAGCATAGGTGCGCAACCATGCGTGATTGATGGTGAACACATCATCGGAGACCCAGACCATGTCCGGGCTGTACTGTTCGAGCAGCCATGCCACCTCGTCGACAACCTTGATAGGATCACGCCGCCGATGGGACTGCCCAAAGACTTGGTGGCTACACCAATTGCAACGAAACGGACATCCACGAGCCGTGATGAAGTTTATCGATCCCGTGCCGTGATGAGTCCGCCAGGTCTCAACATATCGACGGATATCGATTGCGCTACGTGCCGGCCAGGGCTGCAAATCGAGATTCTGAATCTGTCCACGTGGGGCGTTTTGGCAAAGGTTCCCATAGGTGTCTAGATACGATAAGCCGGCAATTTTGGAGAAGTCCTTTTCTCGGCATCGAATCGCAAGGAGCAAATCCTCCATTGTTAGCTCACCTTCACCGGCAACCACAAAGTCGGCTCCAGCCTGGAGATATTCCAGCGAATAAGCGCCCGGTTCAGGCCCGCCCACCACGGTCATCCAACCCGCTTCTCGAGCCACAGAAAGAGTTTCAACAACGTTACTTCGCGTCATTAGGTTTGCGTACACGCCAAGCACCGAAGGCTTCTCTGTACGCAGGTGGTTGAATAGTTGCTCACGACTTGAAAAAGTCGTGTCGAATACATCGACATCGAAACCCCGGTTACGCAGGTGTGAGCAGAGATACAGAATTCCCAGGGGGGCATAAGGCTTCATGATCTGCCGTTCCTTTGGGTCTTCGAATAGAAAGTATCCGTGAGTGAGTAGAAGGTCGAGCATCTATGCCCCCGTCGCTCCAGTGAGCTGATGAATGGGAACCAGATTCACCCGAGTCTTCCCACTTGCGTTCGTCGCGGTAAGTTCGATTGCATCTGGATTTCTACTAATCGGCTCCAGAAGAGATACCTCATTCCACAGGCGTTCGACGGAAGCAAAGCCTACCTCGAAGCGCTGCCTATCGAGAGTCCAGGTGTCGACTTCTGCGTGCAGAGCATCGCGGACAGCGCGATAAAATCCGCTCGTATACTCTGCTTGAAACATGATGCACAAGTCATCGCTATCGGCCCAGTTGCGCTTAGACCCAAGTTGTGTCTGGACGCGCTCATAGAAAACGGTGCCGGGAAGAGGGTATGAGAATGAGATCCCAATGTCATCCGGCCGTGTATTGCGGACGAAAGCGATAGTCTCTTGCAGATCGGACCAACATTCTCTTGGATAGCCAAATTGCAGGAAGTAACCTGCGCGAATCCCGAATTCCTTCAACCTTTGTCGTGCCTCTCGGACCGAAGATATATTCAGGCCTTTGTCCATTGCGTCCAGAATCTTCTGCGAACCGGATTCAACACCCATCCATACTTCCGCGCAACCGGCTGACCTCAACGCTGCTACCGTTTCCTCAGTCATCAGATCTGCGCGAGACTGAATCTTAAATGGCAGCGCGGCCCCTCTTTGAGAGACTTCTGAAACAAACTCCTGGACCCAATGACGATTCAACGCGAACACGTCATCACTGAACCAGATGTGCTCAGCTCCCGCTTCATGTTTGAGTTGCCTCATCTCTTCCGCAACAGAAGATGCAGCACGCAGCTGAAATTTGTTGCCTGAAATCGGTTTCGCGCACCAATTGCACTGATATGGACATCCGCGGCTCGAGACCATGTTAACCGAGAAGAATCCATGTGCCTTATTCCATGCATGACGGTACGAATTGAAGTCTGTCAAATCGGTAGGCGGCTGATGCAAAGCGGTCCAATCAGGATTTCTCGAGAGCGATCGATCACCATAGGTCGCTTCACCGCTGTCTCCAATGCGTACGAGTCCGTCAATCTCGGCGGGTTTTCTTCCCTTAATTAAGTATGTGCAAAGGGCTACGAGAGCCTGTTCCGCCTCGCCACGCAATACGTAGTCGATTCCATGACTCAAGAAGAGTTCGGGGTGGTCAGTGGCATCTGACCCATGCGCGATCACCGGAACTTCTTTTTCTTTTGCGGCGTCGGTTAGGTGCCAGGCCACTTCTCGCATTCGTGTGAGACACATCTTCGTCAGAAAATTGAAGTCGTCTTCGTAAATCACCACAATCTTTGGGTCGTGGTAAGCCAAAGACTTTCTGAACTCCGTCTCGGGATCCGACAGCATGGTATCGAACAGGGCGACAGAAAAACCTGCATCGCGAAGAGCTGCCGCTGCGTACAGGGTGCCGAGCGGACGGTAAGGCTGCATCTTTCGCACTTGCTTCTGATCGTAGGCAAGGTGATACGAATGTGTGAGGAGAATGTCTACCAAGAATCACCTCTGCGCATCAAGTTCGCGTGCAGGCAAGCCTCACCGAACCTGGACCTGACGAAGCAGCGCCGGCCTAGCACGCGGCCTCCGCTGGCGTATTCGCAAGCCGTTTAGCATCTACGGCAGGTTTCATTGAGGTGTATTGCTTTAGCTTGTTGTTGAGCCAGAGCTCTACTGGCATCCGATATATATCGTGATCCAATCGCCAACGTGCGGGGAGCGAAATGCACTTTTGCATCAGGCGGGTGATCTTACCGCGCTTATCGGCTCCGATTGGTATGCGGTCGAATGCAACGCGCAGATAATCCCGGGTCACCTGAAGTCTGTCGTGCTCCCTTCCATTAAGCCAGGGAAGCCTGGTGTACCGCGGGAAGTAATCTGCCCACGCCTCAAGTGAAGTCGGCAACTCGATGCCAAGCTCCGTGGCCTTTGAAAAGATCGGTGAGCCGGGGTAGGGGGTGAAGATGTTTGTCCAGAATTCGGCGCCCGGAAACCTTCGGCAGACGTTCATCATAAAATCAATAGTTTCGCGGCGTTCGTTCCTGCCTTCACCCGGAAATGCGAAAATGATATTGAAAGACGGTCGTATTCCGGCTTCCAGACAGCGTGCCGCGCTTTCGTAGATAGAATCAAAGTCTTGCCAATCCTTATTCATAGCCTTCAGCACTGTAGGTGAGCCAGAATCCACACCCTGGCAGATCTGCTGCAAGCCCGCTCGACGCAGCATGCGCAGATCCTCTGGTGTAAGCCGTGCGACCACATTGCTGGTTGCTTGAATACTCCACTGGAAATGAGAGTCTTCGCTCACCAAACCGTCTGCGATTCCTCGGGCTCGGTCCATGTCAACGAGGAAGTTGTCGTCAACCACCCAGATCATATCGAGTGCATACCTGCGGCTCAGATCCACCGTCTCTTCCACAAACTGTTCCGGAGATAGAGCGTTCCACTTGCGTCCGTAGACGCCGGCGTTGGTGCAATAAGCGCAGTTGAATGGGCAGGCGAGGCTGGACGTGTACATTGCCCAACGCCGCCCGCACTTGCGCTCATAAGCATCGAAATCCGCGATGTGGTATGCCTTGGGTGGCATCTCGGCCAGCGGACGGAGCGGACGCTCTGACGTCATGATTAGCCTGCCGTCACGTTTGAATCCGATCCCTGGAACGAAGTCCGGAGCGGACCCTGATTGCAGGTGCTGCACCAACTCCAGAAAGCTCTCTTCTCCTTGTCCTCGCACAATGTAGTCGAGGTAGGGCGCCTCAAGCGTCTGCTTTGGAAGCAATGAAGGATGCCACCCTCCTAACACGATCGGGAAGTCCGGGTTCCATGCCTTCACGGCCTTCGCGATCTCAACGGTTTCGCGGATCATCGGACCAGTCACCAGGGATACGCCCAGACATAGTGCATCCTTGACCTCCTTCAGGACGCGATTCTTGAAGTCGGGTGTGATCGTCGAATCGATCAGTACGATTTCGAAACCAGCGCGGATCAGCGGGGTCGCTACCGCCAAAATGCCAAGCGGTGCCGTCGCCTCAGAACTGGCAAACGATGGAAAGAAGAAGACGATCTTTCGAGATGTTCGCACGCTATACCCGCCGTTTCTATGGAGAGCATAGCGAGCCGGTGCAGCGGAGCTTGTCACCAGGTTGTCAACGGTCTGTCATCTTGTTATCGGGCAAGAAGGCCGCCTGTCAGACACGGCAATCTACGAACCGACAAGATGCACAGGAATTATCGTCGATAACGCGATACGAAAGGTGCAGTTGCGCGATCAGATGCGCCATCCGGGGATGACAACAACCGAATGACCGCAAAATGACGGCCGAGTGACAATCACAGAGCGGCTATTCAGCAAGATGAGATGTGACCGCACTGCCGCACAATCGTATTCTGCACTGGCTAGAGGGTGGCCTCCTCCTCATCTTGTTGCTCTATCTGGGAGCACACACCCTGCCACGTGCATGGGGCAAACTGAATACCGATTTCCCAAACTATTACATGTCTGCGAGACTGGCGCGCGAGGGGTACGATACCAGCCGGATATATGAATGGGTCTGGCTACAGCGGGAGAAGGACCATCGTGCTTTAGATATTCGTGTGATTGGAATGTTGCCCATCACGCCGATATCTACCTTGCCTATGTGGCCACTGACGCAGTTCTCACCGCTTACCGCAAAACGTTTGTGGCTGTTGCTGAATCTTGGATTATTAGTCCCGCTTTGCTGGCTGTTGCGCTCTCTAACCGGCTTGTCCTATCAGCGGATCGCACTTATCTTCGCGCTAAGCTTTCCTTTGCATCGAAATTTGCTATATGGCCAGTTCTATTTAGTGTTGTTGTTGCTGATTGTGGCTGCCTGCTGGGCATATCTACACAAGAAAGATACGCTTGCCGGTGCCCTGATCGCTGTCGCGGCAGCCTGCAAAGTATTTCCGATATTTTTCTTTGTCTTTTTCGTGCAGCGCAAGGCATGGCGCACCCTCACTGCGGGTGTGCTTACCGGGGTAGCGACTCTCGCGGCATCTGTCTCGATCTTCGGCTGGAACGTACATCGCACCTATCTCCAGGAAATTCTTCCATGGACTCTGCATGGGGAAGGTCTGCCACCGTATGTAACAGCCAGTGGCTCTATCTCGAGCGTTCTGCATTACCTCTTACTCGATGAACCACAGTGGAATCCGCATCCTTGGCACTACTCTCCATTTTGGTATGCCATTCTGCAACCAACTCTGCAAATGGTATTGTTGGCGCCAGCGATTCTGCTCATGCGGGGGAAGGGTCGAGACCCTCACCGGACACAGCTGGAGTGGTCGGCGCTGCTGTTGGCTTCCCTAGCCATCTCCACCATACCGGCTTCATATAATTTCGTTCTCCTCGCCTTTCCCGTATGCGTGTTGACAGCGATGCTGCTGAAACGCAAGAGGTATGGATGGCTTCTGGCTTTAGCCATCGTCTACTTGGGTATCGGGCTGCCCCTGCCGGCCCCAGGCAGCGTGATGGGCCCAGCAGTTCTGCTGTATATCCCGCGTTTGCCATTGATGCTTGCGCTGCTACTGGGAACTTATATGTTGTTGCGTTCTGAACGGTGGGCCCCGAGCTCGTCGTGGAGCTGGACGCAATACTCGTGGGTCGCGGCAATGACCGCCGCAGTTATGTTCAGCGTGCATTACACCCTCGAACGGGAGCGGGCCGTCCGTCAAGAGTACGCTTACCGGCTACCGCTCCAGACTCAAGCTCTGCTTTCTGCCAGCCCAGAATCCACCAGAAACAAAGTCAGATATCTGGCATTCACGGCGACGGGATATCACCTGGAGGGCACGACTGACGCGATAAGGAACGGCATTACTTTAGGAGATGACCTATCGTTTACCGCCGGTGCGAAAGGTCTGTGGATCGAGGAGGCTCTGAACCCGGAGTCACGAATCTTCGAAGGAGGAGGTTCTTCACACGTGATAGTGGAGAACGCACGTGAGCCGATGCTTTCCGCCGATCAAGCGAGCTTGGCTTTTGTTCGCGACTACCATGGTCACGGCAGTTTACTCGTCCGAAGAAACTTCCAGTCCCAGATGGCATCAGATGTGGTACTTACGCCTCCATCGCTCAACTTATATGAGGCATCTTTCCTCTCTGAGCACGTGTATGCTTTTTCTGCGGTAGAGGGAAATCACCCATCTGGGATTTACTTAAGCGACGCGTTACACAACAACACACCGCTGAGTCTGGGGCAGTCGCGGTATCCAGCGCTCTCTCCCGACGGACGCTGGATGGCATACAGCCATTTCGATCGCGGCGCTTGGAACCTATGGATCCGAAATCAACAAACCGGCGAAACGAGACGCATTGCGGATGTTCCTTGTAATCAAATTGAGCCAAGTTGGGAGGTGGACTCGAAAACTCTGCTTTACGGCACCGACTGCGGTCGCAGCTTATGGTTTACCGCAATAGCACGCAGGCGAGTCGTTCCATGAAGACGTCCACTCGTGGATCAGCACCTTCAATAGCAAAGGAGATCCGGTTGTCACTGATAGAGCTAAAACAGATCGCCCAAGTGAAGTTCCCAACCCGGTGGACCGACTTCCATCTGCTAGCTTTCGAGGGAACGTACACGAGTCCAGACAACAAGGAGAAGTGTGTACAGACAGCGCTCGCCCTCATCGCGGGTAACCTCTACCGCGATGCTCCTGTTGTCCGTATTCATTCTCAATGCGCCACAGGGGATGTCTTCCATTCTCTCCGGTGTGACTGCCACGACCAGCTTCATCTTGCGTTGCGCACAATTGCGGAGCTAGGTACAGGGATACTACTGTACGAGCACCAGGAAGGGCGGGGAATAGGCCTCATGGAGAAGCTGAAAGCTTATGAGCTACATGATCAGGGTCTCGACACAATTGAAGCAAATCTCCGTCTAGGACACGCAATCGATCACCGTGACTATCAGCTACCGGTAGACATTCTCTGTTCGCTGAACATTCGGAGAGTCCGTCTGATGACCAACAACCCAGAAAAGATCCGGGCGCTTACATCATCAGGAATCCATATTGTCGAACGTTTGAATGCTGAAGTTCCGATAGATCCTCATTGTGAGGACTACGTTACCATCAAACGAGAAAAACTCGGCCATCTCTCGACCCAGCCTCCTGCGAGCGTAATAAACTGATCCTCTGCATAACTCCAGGTCGGCGAGAATATTCGTGGCCATGGAGGACCATCATTCCTTTTCTTGCGTAAACATGCCCGAAGCATGTAGCCAAGCTTCGCGTCTTCGTCATTTGTGATTGCTTCGTTACTTTGCGGGATGACGTTCTCGCTTGTGAAATTTGTCCGCTGCAAGAGAACGCCCCAGCTCTCTATCGCGTTGTTCAAATTTCTTGAGTCTCCAGGATTGGTAAAAACCGTGGATTGAGCAAAAAGCCAATTCATTGGAGTATGTTTCTTCTTCAAGGATCCGCCCGATGAAGAAGCGGTGGCTGCCAACCGCGATGGAGTTCCAAATCTCAAGCTCCTTCACTCTCTGCGCGAACTCTGGAATGGGAATGCCGAGTACCTTTGAGATCTTGGTTGCGAAGGGAAGCTCACTCCAATCAACGGATTCTTTTTTGTGCTGATTTGCCAAACGATAAGCCAAATAGCCTTGCTGCTCGGGCAGGCTGCTGAGAGCCACATAGCCAGCTCGCTGGACAACTGTACCGGCAACTCGTTCCGTTCTCAACGCAAAGCCGAAGTTTCCGTTACCGAGATATCCGCAGAGATTCATGGGGAAGAGGTTGCCTTCTTCGTGATTGCCAACACTAACCAACATGATAGGGTGAGGCCGGATGAACGTGACCATAGATGCACGTCTCTCGAGGAATGACATCGTAATGCCTTGCGTGTTGTCTCTCCTCCATTGCCGGTATGCGTGAAGAATGTAATGGAGTCCGAGCTGCCCATTCGGCAAACAGAAATTCTTTGAACTCCTCGGTTCGAAGAACACGAACTCCGTGCGTACCCCAGTCAAAGTTTGCCTGTAGTCAAGACCGATTTCACCCAGGACGCACTCTTGGCCGTTTCGTTCCGAAAACACCAAGGTCAGATCAGAGAGCTCTCTGCGGCTTGGGCAGGTACCTTCATCGAAGCCGATGCAGATCGTCAACGGCTCGGCACATGCCGTCGAAAGGTGTTCCGTTACGTCACGATTCACACCTGCACCGCGCAGAAAGACACTGATCTCGGTCTGCGGCTCCGGCAGCCCGAGGGTGAATTCCTGGGGGAGTAAGGTTCTTCCTAAGGCAGCTCTCTTGATCCGTGCGCGGACTCCAGTATCGATCGACATACAGAAGATTCTCCTTGAATGGTTCTTTGGAATGGAGGGGACGTCGAACCTGAAACGAGCAAATCTCTTGTTGAACTCCGGACGACGACCATTTATCTCAGCATCCGGCAGATGCTCTCTCGTTCTACGCTTTTAGTACAACGGCTCTAGGACGGTGTGTTGTCAGCTGCCGCCAATGGAAAGCAATATCTGGAATCAGGATGGCTAAAAATGTGATTATGATGATCTCGATAGCGAAACCGGCCTCACTATGCCGGTTCCACGCCGGAATGGGTTGAAGCACACGAGTGCCCACAAATGTAAGTGTCACAGCATAGGAACGAACCATCCATTCGCGATGTTGCTTAAAGTGGCCATTACGAGCCGTGAAAAACGCTGCAAGAGTAGTAAGTATCCATGCGCAGGCTTGAACAGAAGTGGCCACAACAAAATGGATAGCGCGGGGGTCGTGCCGGTGGTTTGACAACGTTATCGCGAGCGGAGCGGCGACAAATACGGCAGTCACATAAATCCTTCCAAGTCCCCGGTGAAATCTTGGATAACGTCTGCGCACTCGGCTCGAAAACTGAATTGGCCCGATAAGAAGTGCGAGGACGCCGCCTGTTATGTGCGGGACTATGAGAAAAAGAATGGTGCCCAGATACGCCCGTTCCGCTGCTTGACGGAGAAGCGGTACTTCGCTGTAGAGCGTAACCCAGAGTGTCATCGCGCCGATTAGCATCCAAAGCGCAACCTTCATAAAACGCTGCTGAGAAGGAAGGGGAACCTGTTTTTCTGTCGCTACTTTACCAAATTGCGCGATCCCTCTGGATGGGTCTTGGGGAGCACCCACGGGCGACGACCCTATGCCCTCGTGTGGTCCTCTCAGCATCGCGTGATTGTCTCGATCACCGTTGAGCACCATGCGCTCCTTCTCTTGCAGCAAGCACCGGCACATCGACGGCGGAATGGCCAACCGCGGGCTTGCGACTGAAAGTCTGCTCGATCAATGTAGAGTTGGATAGGGCCGCTGCACCTCCCACACCCGCGCCGGAAACCTTATGACTGTGCCATCCCGACGTACGTCTATCCGTCAGCGTGAAAGCATCTGCTCCTTCGCCAAGCTGCCTTCCGATCAGTTCGCTGGACGCCTGATTGCCGATGTACAGCACCGACTGCCTGGTGATGACCGCAATCCTTTGCAGGCACTCAGTCGTCGCGCCCGCCGATAGAGACGAAACTCCATTGGAGCTAAAAGTGATGTCGACTGAGGCGTTCTGAATGGCTGCCAGCGCAGATATAGGCAACAGTGCGACGTCAACCTCTGAGAGACTGTCTTGCGTCAGCGGCTTCTCGCCATATAGTAAAAAAGTTAATTTGGGAAATGCCCTCATCAAATGGTAAGAGTTCAGAGCAATTCGCTCGGGAATGTCAAAATTAAAATAGGTTAGAGGTCGATGATTACGGAGAAGATAGTAGGCGATAGCGCCGAAGCCGCCACCGATTTCCGCAATGGTCGAATGGGGTATGGAGAAGCGATCGACTAAACCCGCGACCCGGTTCGCGCAATAGTGTGAGTACTCCGCCCCGACGGCGATATGCGTCCCGTCGATCACGACGCCAAACGGATTTCCGATTCCCGATCCGGCTAGGTCCTTCAGAGAGAAGCGGTCGCCCGTAAGATATTTCCAATAGTCGAGGCGATATAAAACGTGGCTTAGATAAAAATGACGGTAAATGTTTCTGATTTGCGGTCCAAAGTACGCATCCGACATCCCTTGAGGAGCTGCCAGCAAGCCGGCGGAGCAAGGATCGCGGTAGAAGTTTCGGTACATCTCTCCTAAAGCAACAGTGTCATGCTCAATGAGCATCCGGATCGATGGGCTCAAACTTCCTTGTCGCAGCCTTCGCACTGACTCCGACGCCAAATATGCGCCAAGCATGGAATGCGGCTCGCTTTCGGCTTTATTGTAGGCTGCACAGATCCGTTCAAGAAGAGGTGTATCGTCAGACGCTTTATCGGTACGATTGGCGAAGCCAGCTGTAACCTGTTGCAGGTCATAGCGGGGATCTTTCTTAAAACGTCTTCGGCCATGGTTGCCAAACCTCCACATGTGAACATGAGCGGCAAACCACGACTTCGCTTTCCTGGCGCTGCTAAGTGGATGACTTATATAAGTCAAACTCACGGGATCATATCCTCTGAATTCCTGGACAAACTTTGGGCACATTCAACACCCGGCACAATGACTCGCCATCTTGCTATAGCTACTTGGACTCGTGGTGCAACATACACCTCAAACCGTCAAACTGGAGTTGGGCATAGTTCTCCTTCGCCTGTTGCCAGAAACAGGTTGCTTTCAAGTCCGTATTGTTTCGTGTAGAAGTCATAGTAATGCTGCTGGAGGGTATACAGAGATTCGTGCGTTCCGCGTTCGACGATCTTCCCGTGATCAAGCACAAGAATCTGGTCTGCGCGCCGGATTGTGGAAAGCCGATGAGCGATAACAAAAGTTGTTCTGCCACTCATTAAAGAACTCAGACCTGCTTGGATCATCGCTTCGGATTCTGAGTCAAGCGAACTTGTGGCCTCGTCGAGGATGAGAATGCGCGGGTTCGCTAGAATGGCGCGTGCGATGGAGATTCGCTGACGCTGTCCCCCCGAAAGCCGGATTCCCCTTTCGCCCACGACTGTCTCATACTGATCCGGAAGTCGCTCGACGAATTCATCCACCCGGGCGATACGGCAAGCCTCCAGCCACTGTTCTCTATGTGCGTCAGGACGGCTGAATAGAACGTTTTCACGGATGCTTCCATCGAACAAAAATGTATCCTGCAGCACTACGCCCAATTGTTGGCGATAGCTGTCGAGCTGCACGGTTGACAAGTCGACATCATCGATAAAGATCTTGCCGTTAACTGGAATATAAAATCCGCAAATTAGCGAGATGATTGTAGATTTACCAGCACCGGAAGCGCCGACCAGCGCGGTCACTGTACCTGGATCGGCCTCGAACTGAACTCCATGCAATACAGCCTTCCCGGTTGTGTAAGTGAATGAGACATCCCTGAAGACGACGCTACCTTGGATTGGACCAATCATTTGGGTACGGCATATCTCACTGTCCTCCTTAGGTTCTCTAAGGAGGACCGCGGTACGGTGAAGCTTGGTGATGGACTCTGTAAGTTGACTTCCGACACTAACGAGGAGGGCAATGGGAGCCACCATAAAAGCCAGCAGCACGATGAACTCCACATAACTGCCGATGTCTAAACGGTGTCCCTTCACCTCTAGTGCCCCGAGATACATGATCAGGCCGCCAACTATGCCGAACAGGATAGTAGACGCCAGTGACATACATGATTGTGCACTGATGGAGCTCACATGGTTCTTAAGTATGCGCTCAGCGCCATTGGCGAACACATTAGCCTCGCTAGCTTCGGCACGGTAGCCCTTTACTACACGCACAGCTGCAAGCGATTCGGTTAAGCGCCCAGCTACCTCAGCAGTCAGCTTGGAGCGTTCATGAAAAATCGGACGCGTAATGCCAAGTGCAGTCTTAAGAAAGAATCCAAAACCGAACAGAACGCAGAAAGTCAACATTGTCATCAAGGTGCTGATGCGTAAAAGAAGGACTAGAGCGATGATCGCTGTCAGAATACCTCCTGCCAAATCCACGAGGCCGGCGCCTACCAGGTCACGTACACCCTCCGCATCGTTCATAATGCGGGCGGTGAGATCTCCCGCGCGACTGCCATCGTAAAACGAGATGGGGAGGCGACCAATATGTTTCTGAACTTGTTTCCGAAGGTCCGCGATCAAACGTTGACCAGTAATGGAAAGCTTTTGAGAAAGAAAAAAAGTAGTAACACCCTGAATGCATGTCGCCCCAGCGACGGCACCCACGATAAGCGCTAATTTATCGAAACGATGTCCGTACATTACATCGTTGACTAAGTAACGGAAAGCGACGGGAACTGCAAGGCTACATATGCGGTTAACGATCATCAACGTAAAACAACCAAAGATGAGCCAGCGAAATGGCTTGACGAGCATCCAGACCTCGGGGATTGCCGTGACAAGCTTTGGCTTCCATCCGCAGCCCGATGCATATACATTGCCTCTGTCGCTGGATCTTCCGGAAGAGGAATTCATAAGCCCTCGTGTACCGGATTCTGCGGCAGCGGAAGCTGGCTCGATAGAGAGCCCTGATCAACTTCTGACATGGTATCGAGTGGCATCTGAAGCTTGATCTGGCTCAGGATTCTGCCGTAACGCACTCGCATCCGCTCAGAATCGACGGTATTGACAAGCGTCGTCAGTTCGTCAATTGATGGCTTGAATCTCAGGGGCAAGTGCTTCCAGAAATACTTAAGATCCTTCGACACCCAATAGGCATAGGTGCTTTCCCATGAGCGATCGTTCGAGCCGGGGAATACGAAGTTCGCAGGATTTAAAATGTGCGAGTAATCCTGAAACCTGCAATCCATAGAAATTCGGAGTTGACTGGATGTGTTTGGAGAGGCGGAGTGAACAGTTAAGCTATGGAAGATCAGCGCATCTCCCGCATTAATCGCCCCGCTCACCCATTCTCTGCCTCGCACATTACCTTTTGAGATTACTCCGGTGTCAGGATCGGCGTCCTGCAGGCCGAAACGATGGGAACCTTCCAGAACCTGCAGCGGACCGAGTTCAGCTGGACAGTCGTGAAGTGGCAACCACGCTGTAAAGCAGTTCGTATCACCTCCAACGGCTAAGTGATCCTGATGTGCATGAATCACTGATCGATCGCAATTAGGAAAGATCAATCGAACGATCGGTTTCGGGTGAACAAGCAGCTTTGGGCCAACCAGCAAACGCATTACCTCAAAAACTTTTGGGTGATGAGCAAAAGAGTGCAAGGCTTCAAGGTTGAAAACTTTTTCGTAGAGTCGCTTGAATGCAGGATCAGATTCACTACAGGCTGCCCTTAGGTTGGCTGCTCGCGCTATGGGTTGCTGATTTGGCAGCAGCCAGCCTTCGTCAGAGAGAATCTGCGCGATCTTGCGCAGCAAATTCTCAATGTCTTCAAATGGCAGGAGCCGCCTGATGAGCGCGTAACCACGCGAATCCAACTCGTTCTTTAGGTGAGCTGAATCCACGTGACTAGCATCGATTTCGCGAAATGACTGCATCTAATGACCTCTAGTTCGTTGTCCTCTGGATCACGACAAACATACTGGCACGCGTAGTTCATCGGCGTACTAACAGACCTCCAGAGCATATGGTCGGTGCTGCTATCGTTTGTCATCGAGTTGTCACTTCATTGTCTTTTGAATCTCTAGACCTCGCGAGATATGCCAGCCTGCCGATCGAATCGGATTCCAATTTGCTCGTGCAAGGGACCTCGACAATGCAATGAATACATTTAGACAATCTAGCGACAAGTAGAAACAGCCAGGCACATACCTTGGGAAAGACGCTGCGAATTAAGAAGCCCATCAGCGGTAAAGGAAGCTGTATGCGCCTGCCCATCATCTCGAACCTCCCGACTAATCCACTACATGAACGGCGATATGAAATTAGCTTCTAAGTATCTACGTGATCCGGTTCAAACGCTGAAATCCGCCGGACTCAGATGTCGGACGGCGTGGACAAATCGGGAGCTTTTGTATCGAGGCGGCCATCACTTCAAAGGTGATCCCCGATACGATCTTGATGGCGTCACTCGCGGCTTTAGTGATCGCATCGGTGACAACGGCTCCGATCGGCCATTACTACAAAGGATTTGCAGGGCCTACTCCCTGGCAATGAGCCAAGAACAGGTTACCCCGAGGAAATACGATCCAACCCCTTGGTGGCAGCAACACCGCTATCACACACTTGAGTCTGTCATGCGGGCTTTGGCTTCGCACGACCTAGATACATTGCAGAAGATGTACGAGAACTTCTTCCGCGATGATTGTTCAACGGGACTGCTCCCCGTACAACGGGTAAAAAACAATTATTTCGGTCATATCATTGCCGATTTCTATCGCCGTCTGTATTTAGTCGATGCTCTCTATCGCCTGGACTACTGGAAGGCGGAGACAAGCGGCTCTTATACGGTTGGCGATCTGGCAGGTCCGGCGACCGGAAACCCTTTCGGCGTTGCTCTGGAAGATACTCTCGTCAGAGTAGGCTCTGAGTACCAGCACTACTGCGCGCAGAGAATTGCCCGGCTTCTGCATGGTCACGCCACGATCGCTGAGATCGGCGGGGGGTTCGGTGGAATGGCATATTATCTTCTTCGCGATCGCCCAGGAACAACTTACATTGATTTCGATGTGCCAGAAAGCATATCTCTCACGTCGTATTACCTGCTGAAAAACTTCCCGCACCTCAAGACTGTTTTGTATGGTGAGGCAGAGTTGACTTTCGATACGATCCGGCAGGCCGACGTCATCCTAATGCCATTATTCGAGCTTGCGCATCTCCCGAACAACATAGTCGACCTTAGCTTTAGCTCACATGCCATGTCAGATCTCGCACCGGAAGTCATGCCGGAATACTTATGCGACATCGCCCGGACCACACGAAATCATTTTCTTTATGTAGGAACCGAAATCTCTGCGGCGAGAATTGCGGACTTCTCCGAAGCTATGCCTAGCCAATTCATATTGTTGCAGTCGCGTCAGTCCGGCTGGAATCGTCATATCGCGCCCAAAGCTGGTCATGTGGAATGTATTTACCAAATTAGCCGTTCACCTACATCCATACCGACGTCTGAACAAGCCAGTCCGAGAACGAACGCCCATGTTGGGACAAAAGAGTGACAAATCGGTAACAGCACACAAAGAGACTCTGTTCATAATCAGCTTTAAGGCAGACGAGTATATGACAAAGCAACTTCACAAATTCGACATCAGCATCTCCTGTGCGCAACTCTTCGGAGCGTCGGATATTTCTCGGCCTCGCAAAGATAAAGGAACCCAAATATGACGATCCAGGAGATCGAACGGGCGTGTGACAACTCACAACTACCGGACTTTTCCAGACCCGAGCTTCCGAAACCCGAACTCACACTGACCAGAAGGTTCTACCCATATGGATTTCCCGTCGAAGTCAGAACAAACTCAGCCGACGTGTTAGAGGTGCTGGAGGGTATTTGGGGCAAATTCGAGCAGCGGTACAACACAACTCCCATCTCTTCCGAAGTGCATTTGGTAACGAGCGATTCTCTCGACTGTCCGCCCCTGCCGGTGTACCGTCTTATGTCGCCATTGTTTATAAGTATCGCGGACAAAGATAACTACAGCATCGTCGATATGGAGCGGAATACCACGCAGATATGTCTATCGGATGCGGCCCTCCATCACAAACTATACGCAGGGTATTACTTCCTCGGAACCCCGGTCTCCTGCATTGCGTCTTGTCACACAACACCGGTACATGCAGGATGCGTGGCACTGAAGGGGCGCGGTGTGCTGCTTTGTGGAGACTCAGGAGCAGGCAAATCTACATTGTCCTACGCATGCGCGCGAAAGGGATGGACGTACGTCTCTGACGACGGAAGTTATCTGTTGAGCGGTGGCAAGGATCGCGTGGTTACAGGCAACTGCCATCAGGTAAGGTTCCGGCCGACCGCGGCAGAGCTGTTTCCGGAGATCGGAGAGCTCAAGATGATGCCACGAGCGGCCGGTAAACCATCCGTAGAGATGCAGACATCAATGATCCCGGGATTGACCTGTGCTCAGGCAACGAAGGTCGACTTCATCGTGTTCTTGAATCGTCGTTCGGAAGGTAGGCAGGGCCTTGTACCCTATCGCAAGGACGTGACGCGCAACTTTATGCGCCAGATGCTATTCGGACCACCAGATACACGCGATCGGCAACATGCGGCTATTGAACAATTGTTGACCGCCGAAGTCTTCGAACTGCGGTACAAGGATCTAAACTGGGCAGTTCATCGGCTGGAGAAGCTGGTTCACGACAGACAGTAGTGGATTTTGCTTTACATCTGAAATGTTAGCCGGGCAAAAAGGAGAGACGCCATCTCTGACCCCCTAGCGATCCCACCAAGCATAAACAACCGGGCAATCCACCTTCGGCGAAGACTTGAAGAACGCAAATCCAGCGCGGGAGGAAGATCATGTTGCAAACCAATCCGGGATTTCAATCGACGCGAAGAACGCACATTTTTCGAAGTCAGGAACGGATCGACTGTCACTGAGATATGTCAGCTATTTAGGGATTTAGAAAGCGAAGGAGCTCTTGTTCATCGTGCTGGCTGAGCGATGCTCGCACCCGCATGTGGCGCACTACCGTGCCCGATATATTGGGCGAGAACCCATCAGGTGCCGTATGGCATCGCGAGCAGTTTTGTGCGAAGATGCGATCGCCCTCATTATGGAGCACCGGCGAGTTTTGTTTCGCGGATGCTTTCTGATCAACGTGTGCGGAGGTCCGCTGATTAGCTTGAGGCTGAGTTTGCGCGGCCATAAACGGCGTAAGAAGCGCAACTAAACCAAAAGCATAGGTGAAGGGATACGGCTGGTTCATTTTTGCTTTCCTTTCCAGGCCGGGAAGAGGAATCGATATACGATTCCAGTCTCCCAGATGTTGACGTTTCCGCTGGAAGAGAACTGCCGCGAATAGCTTGTGAGAATTCTCGTATTGTGCGGTAGGTTATAGTCCAGGCCGAAGTCTGCACGCTGTGAGTTGACTATTGGCAAACTATCGCTCGCTATGCTGTCGATTCGAAACGTCTGCTGAATACGGAAGATAGGCTCCACTCGGCCGATCCAGCTATTAAGTCCCCCGAAGTATGTGGGCCGATAATCAGCTTCCACCCAATAGCCCTGTGCGTGCTGTCCCCGAGCCCACTCTGAACGCAAACGAAAAGCACTATCCTTGGGCTCCCACCAGACATGCGTTCCGTAGAAGTTCTCTTGAGTGCCTTGCAAAAGCCGGCCGTAAGAAAAACCTACCTCCAGACGTTTCGCCGGCAGATACAGGCTCACGCGCCCACCGGAGGAGCGCTTTGAATTGAACTGTTCGTTCCCACTGCGCGCAGAGAAGTATGCAGCATAGTCAATGGAGAAGTTACGCCGTGAGATTGCGGATCCTCGCACCTGACCGCCGAGACCAACTCCTGTGGTCATAACTCCTAGTGTCTGGATCAATGGTCCATCCTGAAGATTATTAATCCAGATTGGAGATAGCCGTTCGTTGTAGGTTCCGAATGGGGTCAAGAAACTCCCGCCCACTACGGTCACATGCGAAGAAGCAATGTAATCGCCCTGAAGGTAGGTCAACCCAATGAAATGACTATGGTCGTAGCCGGACTGACCGTCAGCCTTGGGTGTAAAGTCCTCGAGCAGTGCCGCTCGAGACTCGATGAAAAAGTGATCTCCGATTGGTGCGGCTAACAAGGGCGAAACGATCGGCAAATAGGTGGTACTGCCCGCAGTGGTGTTTGTGAAGAACCCAACACCGCCGGAGATTAGCGGTGTGTCCTGGGCTTTGCCGTACTGTGTAGCGAAGAGTACGGCCACGCCGAATAGGAGCAGTCTCGCAGACCATCGTGATTTGAAAAAGCGGAAATCTCGTCTGGGGCACGGCATAAATGCAACTGTAGTTACGTCTCCAGCCGGATGTGTCTCAGGCTCGTATGTCCTTTGTCAAAGGTTTGTCATTCACCATCAAGCGAAATCTTCTGGTGTACCACCCCGGGATAGTGGCCCAACGGCTCAACCTTCTACGTGTGCGCATTCACTGATCTGTATGCTCGGCAATCGTCGATTGGCGCGAGGGGAAAATGACAATTGGTTTACAGCCCTATGACAAACGTCCCTAGAATCTTTCCTACAGTTGAAGTCACCAATGCAGGTTGGCGAGCAGCTCACGGCGTCGCGGAACGGCTTGGTATTTGTCTTGGTTCCGAGTCCGCATGAAATTTGAAGCGATAAAAGATTCTCTGAGCGCCGAACAACAAATCAGGCATGCGGTGCTGTTGACCTTCTGCGACCCGCCTCCTTCCCAGTGTTCGCTACTGCGGCATATCTCCTATAAGGATTGGAAGAAGCTGCTGCATTGGCTGGATACCAGTGGTCTTGCACTGTATTTTCTCGACCGGATGCTGGCGTTGCAACGATCCGAAATGCTACCGCCATTGGTACTGGAACGTCTGCAGCAGAATCTCCATGACAACATTGCCCGCACTCAGAGCATGGCGGCCGAATCAAATACGATTCACAGTGAGTTTCAGCACGCACACCTCTCGTATGCATCCCTTAAAGGATTTTCGCTCTGGCCACTTTCGGCGCCAAAGCCGTGGCTGCGATCGCAACTAGACTTGGATTTCTTAGTAGCGGAGGATCATATACCAGAGGCGCGCCGGATCTTGGAACAACGAGGCTATTACCTCCACGCGGTCAGCGGCAAGAGCTGGGAATTCAAGACGCCCCATGCTCCGGGCAGGTCCGTGAAGGATTTATACAAACCTCTTCCGTTGAGTTGCATAGAGCTACACGCTGAAACAAGCGATCAGAGCTACCCCTCAGTGCTCGCGCGAAAACATGAACTCGACTTCAATGATGTCTCCATTCCGGTGCTTTCTCGCAGCGATCTTTTCGTAGGGCAGGGGTTGCACCTGTTCAAGCATGTAGCCAGCGAGTTTTCACGGACTGCACACCTCGTCGAATTCTACCGGCATGTGCTCGCTCGTCATCACGATGACCTCTTCTGGGAAGAAGTCCAGGCTGCAGCTGAGGAGAATCCAAAAGCGGCTTTGGCACTCGGGGTCATTACTATGTTGACTACTCAGGTTATGGGTAATTTCGCTCCTGAGACACTGACAAACTGGACGGTTACTCACGTTCCGGCTCGCGTACGGTCCTGGGTAAGACTGTATGGATGCAAGTCTGTTCTTGCTAGCTTTCCGGGCAGCAAACTTTACCTGTTGCTCCAGAGAGAGCTTGAACGCGAAGGTATGCCCTCGAAGCGGTCGCTCCGAAAATCACTGCTACCGCGGAGTTTGCCGCCCGCGATTGCCCATACGCCTCCGAACGAGACAGTTCCGGAGCGGATCAGACGATACTTTATGCAAGTTAGTTTTGTATGTTTCCGCCTGCGCTTTCACGTATTTGAAGGTCTCCGCTATCTCTGCGAGTCGGTCAAATGGCGTCAGGGAACCCGTCGACTTGCACTTTGAATTGAGGTTCCACCTCGCTTCATGTTGGCAGCGGCTCATTTGTATTCAAACAAGCTCGACAGGGCGGAATAGGCAATCTATGCCAAGTCCTATTTGCCTGAAGCCCCGTTTTGCTGTTGGTGTAAAGACTCAAGGCGCGTGCTCAACTTTCTTGAGTTCAATCGCGCGCGCATGACATCGCAGTTGTGCTACTTCGCTAGGGTCTATGGTGCACACCGGGATTAATTCAGTGAGCCGGTATTTCACTGGTCTAAGCCACATCTCTGAGGCAACGCACGTATGTGACCGTCATTATCCATCTCTCCGTCTGTTTTTCTGTCGCAAGCCCCCGCATCCTGAACAGCAAGTCTGATCGGCCATCGAGCCATAAGCTGTGAAGATTGTCAATCGGCGCAAGGATAGACGCTGCAAGCCCCATCTCGCGCAGACAAGAGATTGACATTTGCCTTACGAAGGCATGACACCGCAGCGGTTCGAGTTCTTTACGTTGAGAGACGAAGAGAAACCTATGCTGATATCTTCCAGGCCATTCCGCATTCTCAAGCCAATTCGAATCATACCCTCGCTTGAGACTGCCTCCCGCTGTCGTATGTCGCGTTCGCACGCGGTTGCGGCAAGCGGCTTGTTGGCAATTACGGCGATGCTGGGTCAGTCTTCACGAGCGCAAGGAGTGTTCTCACCTCCTCAGACTACGACCCAATCTCCCTCAACTCCAGGCCCAGGTCTAGGAGCTACGGAGCAATCCCAAAGTGACGGATCGCAGGACGATAAAAGCAGCTCCTCAAGCACCCTCGCCGTTCCGGCTACCCTTTCCTCGAATCAAATCATCCATATCCTGCAGCAGAATCCCGATCTGGTCGTGGAGTTGAAGTCCCAGGTAGCCGATCACCTCCAACAGCAGGGGACGCCTATCGACGCCAACGATATCTCCGACCAGATGCTCTACAGCCAGATCGCAACAAACGGCGATCTGCGCGCGAACATCACGATGTTTCTTCGCGCAAGAGGGTACGTTTCGCAGGACGATCTCCAAAGTTTGGGCTCCAATTCAAATATCGGAACCGCGGAAGGCAGTGACCTGACCGGCCAAGAAAGCACTGGACTATCAGGTCAGTCTCCTGCGTTGGCTGGAAGTGATACTGCCAGACTTGCCGCAGCTGATCTCTCTTCGCCCGATCAAATCGAGGCTTCTGGTCGCGCAGCTCAGTTGGTAGGCTCGGCCGCCAATCAATCTTCCAACGAACCGATGCGTGGCCGTGAACCGGTGAATGGCTCCACTGACCCACCAAAGGTTCTGCGGCAGCCTGCTCCTTATAATCTGCAATCGATGCGTGATTTATATACGCAGATCCCCGAACAGACTCTCCCGCTCAAGCGCTTCGGTTCAGATGTATTTGTCAACCGCAACGTCTCCGCAATGGCTCGTGGCGGGGCTGGTCGGGACACCCCTCTGGACGTGCCACTGGGTCCCGACTACGTGATCGGCGCAGGTGACACACTCACGATCAACATGTGGGGTGGCATGACACAGAGTGTGAATCGAGTTATCGACCGCGACGGACGCATTTTGTTGCCTGAGGCGGGTTCGCTGGACTTGGCCGGGCTTTCGCTCGATCGCGCGGAGAGCCTGATTGACAGCGCACTTAAGAAACAATATCGAGATGTTAAGGTGACCGTGACCGTGTCGCGTCTTCGCTCCGTGCGAGTGTACGTTGTTGGCGATGTCCAGCGGCCCGGCGGGTATGACATCAGTTCTCTGGCAACTCCGTTAAGTGCACTCTATCTCGCGGGTGGCCCTACCGCGGCCGGGTCCCTTCGGATGGTGCGCCATCTCCGTGGAGAGCAGCTTGTTGAGAATATAGATCTTTACGACTTTCTGCTGCATGGAGTCCGCGCAAAGGGCGCCCGCTTCGAGAGCGGTGACACCTTGCTGATATCACCTATAGGACCACAGGTTGCCGTCGCAGGCGCGGTCAAGCGGCCCGCGATCTATGAATTGAAGCCCGGCGAATCGACGTTGGACCTCGCAATCAGCGATGCCGGAGGTCTTACTGCGGCAGCGTCTCTTGGAAACATCACGATCGAAAGAATCGATATCAATCGACAACGCGAGACAGTCACACTTAAGACCTCTGCGACCGGAGCTGCTGACGCCGACCGTGCCACCATTGCGGCGTTCCAGATCCGGGATGGTGATCGCATTCGGATTGCACCCATTCTGCCCTATAGTCAACGAGCGATTTATCTTGAGGGGCACGTCGTTCGCCCAGGCAGGCGTTCGTACAGTGACGGCATGCGTCTCAGTGACGTTCTGCACAGTTACCAAGACTTGCTGCCGGAGCCGTCGCCTGTAGGGGAGATTATCCGCCTCGTCCCACCGGATCTCCACGCAGAGACCATCAACTTCAATGTGCCGAATGTGCTCATCGGGAACAGCAATCTCGACCTTCAGACATTCGATACGATTCGCATTCTGGGTCGATACCAAGCGGATGCCCCAAAGGTGACGATCCAGGGCGAGGTACTGCGACCATCTACTTACCCATTGTCCGATGGCATGACGGCTGCACAACTCGTCCGTATGGCCGGTGGATTCAAACGCGACGCCATGCTCGATGAGGCAGATCTGACAAGCTACGGCGTGGCAAACGGAACTCGAGTCACGGGAAACTTGGTTACTGTTCACATCGGTACGGCCGTTGCGGGGACGGAGCCGAAAGCAGACGTTCTGCTCAAACCGGGAGACATCCTAACCATCCACCAGATCACCGGATGGAATGAAATCGGTCAGTCGGTACAGATCGAAGGACAGGTCGCTTATCCCGGCACGTATGGATTTCGAGAAGGAGAGCGCCTCAGCTCTGTGCTGCGACGCGCTGGTGGATTCCGCGAAACGGCATATCCAGCAGGTGCAGTACTTGTTCGTGATCAGGTGCGCGAACTCGAACAGAAGAGCCGCGAAGAACTTATTCGACAAATTGAGACGAGCTCGGCTTCGGCACGTCTTTCACCGAATCTGGGTGCAGGCGACTCCGGGGCAACGCTGAAATTGATCCAGGCGCAACAGGATCAGGTATTAGCCCGCTTGAAGAGTGAGCCACCAACAGGCCGCCTTGTCGTCCACATCTCGTCGGACATCGATATTTGGGCGAACACCTCTATCGACATCGAAATGCGTCGCGGCGACGTCTTGACGATTCCTAAACGTCCCGGGTTTGTTCTGATTACCGGTCAGGTATACAACGCCACGGCACTGACCTTTGCACCTGGCAAAACTGCGAGCTGGTATCTGCAGCATGCGGGCGGTACGAGTGATACGGCGAACCGAAGGGAGATCTTCGTGATCCGCGCCAATGGCTCGGTCATTGGTCGACATTCGGGCGGCCTGTTCGATCCTTCTGTCCTCTCCACAAAGCTTGGCCCCGGCGACGTTGTGGTTGTACCGCAGAAAGTGATTGGGGCCTCCCTCTTCTGGAAAAATCTCCTCACTGCTGCACAACTCGCGTCGTCGATTGCCATAACCGCAGCCGTAGCGAATATCTAAGGTCGCTGTGGTTGCACCACTCCGCGTACTGGACCCTGACACTCCTATGCCGAACGGGACGCTTCAATGCAAGACCAATCCGGGCAGTAAGCAACAACACCGCTCCCTGCCGAGGTCCAGGATATGAGCGAAAGTGTTATGACCCCGTACGTCGAATCCGCTGCGAAGTTAGCAGCTTCAGCGCCTACGGATTGGCCTAGTCGCGCAAGACTCCTTTGGCAAAGCCGCCGGACGCTTGCGCGTGTCACGGCCGTTGCGCTCGTAGCAAGCCTCACCATCGCATTCCTGATTCCCAAGCGTTACAAGTCCATTGCGAGCATAATGCCTCCCGACCAACAGGGCTCAGGTGCGATGCTGCTGGCTGCGTTGGCTGGACACTCTGGTAGTTTGGGCAGCCTCGGTAGTCTGGGAAGCATTGCCGGCGGCTTGCTCGGTGGGCACACCAGCACTGCACTCTACGAGAGCCTGCTGGAAAGTGGGACTGTCCGGGGAGGTCTCATCGATCGCTTCGATCTGCAAAAAGTCTACCGGTCGCGTTACCGCTTTACCGCTGCGAAACACCTGGCGAATATGACGAAGATCACGGACGACAAGAAGAGTGGCGTGATCACCATTGCGGTGCAAGACAGCGACCCGGTGCGGGCGCGTGATATGGCCCAGGCCTATCTGGATGAATTGAATAATTTACTGACGCGAACGAGCTCGTCCTCCGCCCGGCAGGAACGCATCTTCATCGAGAGCCGCCTTCACTCGGTAGGGGCGGATCTCGAACAGGCCCAGCTTGAGTTGAGCGAATTCTCTAGCAGGAACAGCACGATCGACATCAAAGAGCAGACACGTGGACTGGTCGAAGCAGGAGCAAGAGTGCAAGGTGAGTTGCTGGTTGAGCAATCTGGCCTTCAATCACTGCGTCAGATCTACGGTGATGGAAATGTGCGGGTTCGTGAGACCGAAGCGCGAATCGCGTCGCTGCAGCGAGATCTGCAGAAGATGACTGGGACTTCTGCCCCGCTGACTATAGGCGACGCTACCGGCAGCCACGCCTCGACGAACCCCAGCGATCAGGGGGAACTGTATCCGCCGCTGAGACAGCTTCCCCGTCTCGCCGTTCCGTATGCCAACCTGTACCGCCGCGTACGAGTGCAGGAGGCAGTATTCGAGCTGCTCACACAGCAATACGAGCTGGCTCGCATCGAAGAGGCGAAAATCATTCCAGTTGTGTCAGTCATTGATCCTCCGGGAATACCAGAGAAGAAGTATTTTCCGCCTCGTCTCTTGCTGACCCTATTGGGTACCTTCCTCGCGTTTGCGGCCACTTCAGCAATGATCGTGGTTCGTGAACACTGGCGTGCAGCCGACAGCCGCGACCCGCGTAAAGAACTGGCGATTGAGGTTTTATCGTGGATACGCAAACGCCTTTTCCGGGTATCCCGACAGGGGCATGTTGCCGAATGAAAAAACATCTCGTCAACGCAGTCTATGGAGTTCTCGACTACGGCTCATATCCGTTCGGGATGTTGCTGGTTGCGCCCATTGTGCTGCACAAACTCGGTGCGGCAGAGTATGGGATTTGGATGATCTCAACGGCGGTCGTCAGCGCTGGAGGCATCATCGCCTCGGGATTCTGTGACGCCAACATTCAGCGGGTTGCCATACTTCGAGGAATAGGCGCAACTGATTCGATGGTGAACTCTGTACGCAGCATGCTGGGCATCAATCTGGTGCTTGGCATTACGTTAACGGTTGCCTCCTGGATTGCCGCGTCGTATGCTGCGCGTCATATCACGGTCGCATCTTTCACTCCGGTTCAGGAGTGCCTGATTTGCCTCCGCATAGCAAGCCTGCTGATCCTGGTCCGCGCTATCGAAAGTGTAAGTGTAAGCACGCAGCGCGCATTTGAACAATATCGCGATGCAGTGCAGGTAAGCGTCGCGGTTAGACTCTTGACGCTCACTGCGGCAGCTCTACTCGTCCAATCTGGCCACAGTGTCATCTCCATTCTGACAGGCACCGCTGCCTTCCTTATCTCGGGGACGTACCTTCAGTTTCGTCAACTCTGGCGGCTTCTCGGCAGGCCCTCCTTGTTGCCTGCCTTTCATCCTGGTGAGACGCGATCGCTGCTGCGTCTCGGCATCTTCGCTTGGGTGCAGGCTCTGTGTGGCATTATCTTTGGACAGCTAGACCGACTGTTGCTTGGTGTCTATTTGGGTGCGGTGGCCCTCGCCCCTTACGCGCTGTGCATACAGTTTGCGCAGCCCGTCTTTGGGCTAGCTGCATCAGGACTCCACTTTTTGTTCCCCTATATCTCTGGACGCGCGGCTACAGTCTCCCGCGAAGTGTTGAAGCGCACAGTGTTGAAGGCATTCGCATGCAATTTGCTGCTTGTTTCTGGTAGTGCGGCCATGCTACTTAGCTTCGGACCAAGGTTGATCAGGATCTGGGCAGGAGGGGCAGTGGCACAAAGCGCCGCCGCTATCCTTCCTCCGATTGTGATCGGTTCGGCCCTTATGGGTCTGGGGGTGACTGGCATCTATGCCATGCAGGCTCTGGGGCTATTTCGCATGGCGGCCTGCATCAGCCTTGGAGGCAGGGCAGTCATGTTGGTTGTGATGATCTACCTGCTGCGCCATATGGGGATTGAAGGATTGGCAATTTCGCGAGTCGGATATGGCTCAATTGCACTATTGGTGTATCTGCCTCTCGGCTATCAGCTAGGGATAGTACGCAAGAAGACGGTAAGGGCTTCATCTCTCGCAACAGCCTGCGAACTTCATGAAGGGCCTCGTCTATGAAAATTCTCGTCGTCGCCGCCTCCTACTCGGCTAACATCTCTGGCCTTCAACGCCATGCCTTCAATATGGTGCGCTGTCTACTGCTTAATCCAGATATCACGGCGGTACACCTGGTCCTGGCCCCATGGCAGCGAAAGATGGCCGCGTCGGCCGGACTGGGTTCGGACCCGCGCCTTGCAATCCATTTTGAAGAGATGGACCGAGGAACCCTCGCGCGAAACCTGTGGTACTACAGGAAGCTTCCACAGCTCGTCTCCCGATTGAAACCCGATCTGGTTCATCTCACTTATCCGATGCCGGTCGATGCAGAGGCGATCCGATGTCCGACGGTGCTGACCTTGCACGATCTTTATCCGTACGAGATACCGAGAAACTTCGGGCTGCATAAAGTCCTTTTCAATCGAGTGATCTTGCAGCACTGCCTCAACTCCGTTGATGCGATTGCCTGTGTCTCCGAGACGACGATGAATCGGCTGAAGCAGTATGCCTCGACCAAGACTTATCAAAAAGCGACCCGCCTCTATAACTGCGTTGAGCCCGAACCCTTTTGTGCAACGCGATCTCCGCTTCCAGGGTGGCAGGGTGAGCCTTTTCTGCTTAGCGTTGCTCAGCATAGGCGGAACAAGAACATCCCTCTGCTCATTCGTGCATTCGATCGCTTGTTGCAGCAAGAGCAGATACACCCGGCGACGAAGCTGGTCGTGATCGGAATCAAAGGACCGGAAACTCATCTCATCGAAACACTGGTGTCTCGGCGTGGTCTGCACAAAAGTGTGATCTTCCTGGAAGGACTGGAAGAGATGGAATTGCAATGGTGCTACTCGTGTTCTGAGGCCGTCGTGCTGCCGTCAGTGACAGAAGGTTTCGGCCTGCCTGTCGTGGAGGCGCTTCTCGCCGGCTGCCGCGTGGTCTGTTCAGACATCCCTGCGTTCCGCGAGGTCGGCGACCGCCATTGCCGGTTCATCGAGCTGCGAGAAGATGCCGAGGAGGCTCTCGCGACGGGGATCAGAGCAACATTGGATAATCCAGCCAAAGAGCCCATGTCGCTTCCGCACCTCTCGGCAGAAGTTCTTGCGAACGAGTACGCGAGACTTTATCGCGACTTGATACCCGCCGCCTCGATAGCAAAAAGTATGACCCGCAACTCTTCAATCCAACTGGTGGCCCCAGAAAGACAGTCCCTATGAGAGAAGAAGACACGCCCCGGCCTTGGTTAACGTGGGCTGACGACGCGCGATTGGGTCTAATGAGACTAGACAGAATTTTGACAATTGACTAACTGACACATGACAACTTGAGGCGATTAATTCTCTACGGTATGAAGAGCGCTGAGATATTTCGCACAAGCAAGCAGGCATGTTACGCGATTGACAATTGCGCCCGGCTTCCACCCAAACGAATGTAGCTAGAGGAGAGTATATGAAGAGAAATGAAACGTTGATGGGCGCCTTGGCCGCAGGTTTAATAACAATCGGCTTCCCGGGCCACGTGGTCAAGGCGCAGGGAGCACCGCGTCAAGTGGAAGTTACCGCCAAGCGTTTTGCGTATGCTCCGGGTGAGATCACTCTAAAAAAGGGACAGCCCGTTGTACTAATCATCAAGAGCGAAGATGTAGCTCATGGCCTCCGCTTTCGTGAACTTAACCTGAATGCTAAGGTCGACAAAGGTGGATCGGCCCAGTTGAGTTTCATCCCGGATAAAACCGGCGACTTCGTAGGGCATTGCTCTGTGTTTTGCGGATCTGGTCATGGTGCGATGAGCTTGACATTGCATGTGGTGGAGTAGTCATGCGGCTGCCTGCCGGAGTAATTCTCGCAGCGTTCGCGGCAGCGTTGACTGGATGTAAGGTGAGCCCTCCAGGCAAGATCGAGAGGGCGACTGTCACCTTCGTCAAGCATCACATCTTCATCGGCAACAAGAGTCAAAAAAATCCACTGGAGCCTAACGCTGCAACCTGGGCGGATGGCAAAGAGGCGTTCTCGCATTATTGCGTCGCTTGCCACGGCATGGATGGACAGAACACTGGAGTTCCATTTGCGGATCACATCTCACCACCCATCCCCTCCTTGACTTCAGATGAGGTCCAGCGATACTCGGATGGCCAGCTCAAAGAGATTCTCGACAATGGAATCTGGCCGTCAGGTATGCCTGGTTCTAAGGGAACACTTAGCGATGATGAGCTTTGGGCGATCGTAGTGTTCATTCGGCATCTACCGCCAGCCGGGAGCCAAGGCATTCCAGAGATGTACAACCACTAAGTCTTCAACGAGACAAGTGAACAATGGCAACCATCAGTAACTCGACCATCGCGCTACAACCACAAGTGTCGAAGTACTCAGCTTCGGCATTTTGCGTCGGGTTCTATTTTGCAATCCGCGTTGTTACGACTGTCTTCCTTGTCCGTATCCTGGGTACGGATCCGCAAGTGGGTGCAGCAACAGACCTGACTCTTAATTTCCTGCTGTTGGGCTTCATCTGGCTATCGACACTGGGAACAAGGAGTCACGATTCCGCCTCCGTACTGACGCTTGCGCAGATTCGATGGGTTCTCATCTTTCTCGGATTTTCAGGGTGCAGTCTGCTGTGGAGTGAAACAGCGTCGCCATTGGCGTCGGCTGCATACTGGTGCGGCACCGTATCTGATGTCGTAATGATTATCTTACTGCTGCGCAATCGATCTGGAGTTGAGGCAGCGGAAGGGCTGATGACGGGTTTTGTATGGGGCTGCTGCTGCATCGCCTTAGTCGCCTGGGTGATGCCGGCTCAATTTGATATGCGTCTTGGAGATGAAGACTATCTCAATGGCAACACAATCGGAAATCTCTGTGCTTTTGCCATCTTTTTTTCTCAATATCTCTCGAGGTCTAGAAAAGCCCGTTGGGGACTCGCGATCTTCTTCCTTGCGATTACACTTGTCCGCAGTCTCAGCAAGACAGCCATTGTCGCGTTTCTGATCAGCGAAGGTTATCTCATCATCCAGGACCGGGCCATGAATCGTCGGACAAAGATATACCTGACGGTCGGGGTAGTGGTAGTCGTCCTCGCCTTCTGGGGCCTGTTTGAGGCGTATTACGACTTCTACACATCCTATGGTAATCAGTCAGAGACTCTGACGGGGCGCACCGCGATCTGGGCCTATGTGACCAATGCGGCACTTGAAAAACCTTGGATCGGCCATGGCTTCGATTCCATGTGGAAAGTAGTTCCTGCCTTCGGAACCTTCGAGGCGCGGCACGCCGAGGACGAAGTGTTAGAGCAACTCTATTCGTACGGAATCGTCGGCTTAGTCATACTCTGTGGCGTATATGGAGATTTATATCGGAAGGTTCGCAAACTCAACGAAGGTCCGCTCCGGATCATCTTCGTCGGGATGCTGATGTTTGTCCTTGTCCGAGGTTTTGCAGAGGCCGAACCCTTTGATCTCTTGTTTCCTCTATGGGCTATCGTCTTAGTTACTTCGCTCGTTACTCGGGATGCTGTAGCCGGGCATCGTATACAGCCTCGTCTGTTGCCATTAATGCGAGTGTACGACCCCGAATTTGAGTCCATCGCTGACAGCGCAATCTAAAGGAGTAGGGAAACGGCCGGGCGGGGTTACTAAACAGCCAGTTGCAGAGCTAGAATTCACCACCGGAATTGTCATCTGTTTGTCATTTGTGCCGATCGAAGCCTCAATTCCTAACACCAGTCGACGAGAATAAACTAGAGAGGTCCGGAAATTATGATCATGGAAGCGGATTTTGTGAAAGACAGCATCGAACTCGAATCGACGCATTCAGTCAGTCTCGGAACAATCCTGATCATTGAAGATGATCCGCGCATGCAAAAAGTCCTTCGCCGGATCTTCGCTGAAGAACACTACACCGTGCTCGTTGCAGGAGATGGTCAGACCGGGCTGAATTTGTTCCGCACGGAGCGGCCCGTGGCGGTAGTCCTTGATTTAATACTGCCTGGCATTCCTGGCCGCGAACTTTGCCAGAAGTTCAAGTCGATCTCCAGCGAAACTCCGATCATCGTGCTTAGCGCGATTAGCGAAGTAGTGGACAAGGTCTTGCTGCTGGAACTGGGGGCTGACGACTATGTTACAAAACCGTTCAGTCCACGCGAACTGACGGCCCGCATTCAAGCGGCTATCCGAAGGCAGCGCAAACCCGCCCGCGCAGAGATCTTCCGCTTCGCCGACTGCGAAATCGACTTCAAGAGTATGACCGCACGGCGTAGCGGAGTGCCTGTTAGTCTCACGGCACACGAGTTCAAGCTGCTTAAATACTTTACTGAAAACATTGACCGTGTCCTTACCCGAGAACTCCTGTTGAATGAGGTGTGGGGTTATAACTCCTACCCCACAACGCGGACAGTTGATAATCAGATATTGAAACTGCGTCAAAAGCTGGAAACCAACCCGGCCGATCCAAAACATATCCTCACTATCTATGGGGCAGGATATAAATTTGTTCCATGAGTATTCCCAGTCAAGGCCGGCTGCCCAAATGACCAACGAGTTAGTAGGCCTCAACGAGAAGCCGGGGATTCGGACACACATCCTGTTGGTCGTTGCCATGGCGTTGGTAATTGCAGTTGTTACGGGTTCGTCGCTGTTACTCATCCGCCATCGCTTGCGCGTCGAAGTTACAGAGGAGCTGTCCCAGGACCTGACTCACTCTGTCACCACATTCCAAAACCTGCAGGCAGAGCGCGTAGCAGCTTTGGAGCGTGAGAACTCGCTCCTTGCCCAACTGCCAACTTTGAAGGCGCTGATGACCAGCGGCGACGACCTCACCATTCAGGATGGCGCTACCGAATTTTGGCGGCTTAGCGGAAACGATCTGTTCGCGTTGATGGACCCCAGCGGACGTGTGGTCGCTGTCTATAGAAAGCACGCGGCTCCTGATGCGACCCTGGTCCGTGGGCTGCAGACCTTGACCACCTCACCGGATAAGCGTTACCTGATTGACGGCCGAGGGCTTTACGTCTGTTCTCTGCAGCCTCTTTACTTTGGTGGCGACGGCGATGGCACACTGCTTGGCTATGTCGTAAGCGGTGTGTCCATCGAACCGACCGTGCGTCAGATCAGCCGGCCCACTGGCGCTGAGGCTACATTCCTGAACGGTGGCGAAGTGGTAGCCAGTACGCTGAGTTCATCAGCACAGGCTAGCCTGACAGCCGAACCGCTGTTGAGGTCCAACATGATGCCGACTCCTGCCGTGTTGAACCTTGGAGGAACCCGTTTTCTCGCCGATACCGAGGATCTCACAGCTGGGGCAACTGCCCCGCTTAAATTGGTTGTATTGAGATCCTTTGAGGAAGCGGACCGGTCGATCCACCGGATCGATCAGATTGTGCTGAGTGCGGGGCTTCTGGCGTTTCTCCTGGGCACCCCTTTGATGATTGTTCTCTCACGCTTTGTGACTCGTCCGCTTGAAGAGCTTTCGCGGAGTGTGATCGCATTTGGTGTGGGGGATGGAGCATATCGTATCCCTAAATATGGAACGCAGGAGGTTCGCCAGCTGAGTACAGCCTTCTCAGGCATGCGGAAAGAGATTCAACAGAAGAGCAGGGAACTGCTGGAGTCTGAGCGTTTGGCGACGATCGGCCGCATGGCGAGTTCGGTCTCACATGACCTCCGGCACTACTTGGCTGCGATCTATGCCAACTCGGAGTTTTTGGCCTCACGTCAGCTTTCAGAGCAGGAACGTGCGGAGATATTCGCAGACGTTCGTGCAGCCGTGCACGGCACCACCGATATGATCGAGTCGCTTCTCATCTTCAGCCGCAACGGTGCTGCCATGAAGCGTTCTCCAGAGATAATGGCTACCCTGCTCGAACGAGCTGCCGCGGTGGTCCGTGCGCATCCGGATTCGGAGCACGTTTCATTGAAGTTGCAATATGGTGATCCCGCGAAGACCACAATCGCGGCCGACGGAAAGCAAATCGAACGTGCACTTTGCAATCTCTTACTCAACGCCTGCCAGGCCACGCGGCCGGCCGAGCGGGAGCGTAAAGTGATGTTGACCCTTGAGGTCCACGAAACTCAGATGTTTATCCACATTATCGATAATGGAGAGGGAATCCCGGACGCCATTCGTAACAGCTTGTTCGAACCTTTTGTGAGTGAGGGAAAACAGAAGGGCACAGGTCTCGGTCTCACGCTCGCTAACTGCATTGCTATTGAGCACGGAGGAGAGGTCGTTCTTCTCAAAAGCCGCCCTGGTGAAACTGTCTTTCAGATGAGGTTGTCGCGCGGGCTTCTAATCCCTGACGTGACGGCTCTTCCGGAAGCGAATCCGCAAAATCAGGTTATCGAACATGAGAATATACGGTCCTAGCAGAACTTGTCGTTTCTTGAGTTCTCTTCGCAGCCTATCGTGGATGTCGTTACTGGCTTTATCCTGCGGACTCTTCGCCCGTGGTGCGTATGCGCAGAACGCAACGCCGCCGGATTTGTCGGATCAGCTCCAGAGGTTGACGGAAGCGATGGCGCGAACCCAGGCTCAGGTCGAGCAGTCGCAACGCGAACTGGATGAGATGCGCCGACAAATGAGTGCTCTGCAGGCACTCATGGCAAAGTCCGGTTCCTCAGCGAATGTTACGTCCCCGCCTGCAGCCACCCCAGAGGCAACTTCGTCAACTTCACAGCCGCCATCAACGACTGCCAGCGTCGATATCGATGAAATTCGCGAACGTCAAGCAATAGACGAGGCGCAGATCAAAACTCAAGATCAGACAAAGGTAGAGAGCGAATCAAAGTATCCCGTAAAAGTAACTGGACTGTTACTGCTCAACGGATTCGTCAATACCAGACAAGTGGACGCAGCGCCTACGCCCACAGTCGCGGTCTCTGGACCGGGCAGCAGTGGCGCGTCGTTACGTCAGACTGTTCTCGGTATCGCGGCTCGCGGCCCGCATCTCTTCGGTGCTCGAAGCTACGCAGATCTGAGCGTGGATTTTGACGGCAACCCGTCGTCCGTCAGCACCACAACCAACTACGCCGGCTACGACGCATCCAACGCTACACTATTACGGCTGCGGACAGCTCATGCGGGTCTGCAATGGGAACACACCCAGGCGTACTTTTCGTTGGATCGCCCTATCTTCAGCCCGGATACGCCAACCTCATTGACTGCGGTGGCGGAGCCTTCGCTCGCCTGGTCCGGTAACCTTTGGACGTGGAATCCGCAGCTCGGTGTCACGCAGGACCTTCCCGTTGGTTCTCACACGGTTCGTCTGCAGGGAGCTCTGGTCGATGTCGGGGATGCCCCATGGCCTGCCCCGCCAATCTCTATGGCGATTGGCGGGACCTCCGCAACCACCGCACAACAGAGCCGTTGGCCGGGTGCGGAGGCCCGTGTCGCGCTGCTTGGGTCGAAACTGGATGATGGCAGCCATCTCGGCTTCGGGGGATACTTCGCTCCTCATCTCAGTCCGTTCGGAAAACGCTTCGACGCTTGGGCCGGAACGCTCGATGCAAAATTGCTTCTGCCGTTCCGCCTCGCATTCAGCGGCAGCTTCTACCGCGGAGAGGCACTGGGCGGACTTGGAGGCGGAGCCTTTAAAGATTTCACCTATATCGCCGGTTCAATTCCCGGTGAATATTACTCCCGTCCGCTCGATGACGTCGGAGGGTGGGCACAACTGAAAGAGAAGCTCAGTGAACGGCTGGAATTCAACGCTGCGTTCGGGCTCGACAACGTCTTCTCGAAAGAGCTGCGGCCATACGCCATCACAGGCGGAAGTATCTATCAGAACCTCGCAAGAAACCGGACATACACCGGCAACATCCTCTATAGCCCAAGCGCTTACCTGCTCTTCTCTCTCGAGTATCGTCGTCTTGAGAGTTCACCTGTCAATGGCTTGACTGCCGGCAGCAACATCATCGGTGTCGGCGCGGGATATAGGTTCTGATGGCGAGAACACATCTCCGAAGATGGCTGGTCTGCTGCGTGAGTTTGGCGTCTTGCCTGATCTATGCCCAATCCAACTCCTCGCCGAATCCTGTGGGCGAGTTGCGACTGCGCGCCGTATCGACTCAGTCCGCGAAGCATCATCCCGCGCCAGCGGTCATCTGGCTGGAGCCGATCGGGGCTACACCAGCCCTTAGCTTCCGGCCCCACGGTCGCTATACTCTGCTTCAAAAGAATCGAACTTTCATCCCGCATCTGCAGGTCATTCCGGTTGGCACGTCAGTTCAATTCCCCAACGCCGATCCCTTCTTCCACAACGTCTTCTCGCTATTCGATGGAAAACGTTTTGATCTAGGTCTCTACGAAGCCGGCTCGAGCAAATCTGTGATCTTCTCTCGAGAGGGCGTGTCCTATATCTTCTGCAACATCCATCCGGAGATGAGCGCGGTCGTACTGGCACTATCCACACCCCTGTACGCGATCGCTGACGCAAACGACGCGTTCGTCCTGCCCAATATTCCCCCGGGCGACTACATCCTCCATCTGTGGGTAGAAGGCCTGCCGCAAACCACCGCCGATCAGCTGACGCAACGCTTGCATCTGACGGGACAAAATGTCGACCTGGGCGTTGTAACTATTCCTGCCAAGGCTGGCGCAAGCGATACGCATTCAAATAAGTACGGCAACCCCTATGATCCCATTCCTAAGTCACCCTACGAGCACTAAACTCAATCCGCCATGCATAACAGGTTTTTGCGTTAGTGGGCAGCCACCAGGCATAGGTACTTCTAAGGCAGAAGCTCATAGGTGACGTAGGCGAAACGGGTGGAGTCAGGGGCCCAGGAGTTTACGTTTATTGTTCCCTGGCCGCCGGTGGCCTGGATGAGTTTCTTTTGCGTATGCGCTACTTTGCCGTGGTCGATTGCCACTAGTTTCAGCTCGATGGAGACGTTGCGGGGGTTGTGATTGGGAGTGCCGGCGGGATAGCCGATGTACACCATCTTTTTGCCGTCGGGCGAGATGTGGGGGAACCAGTCTTCGAGTCCGTCGCTGACGACCATCTCGGCCTTCTCGTCGTTGTGGCCTGCGCCCTCGGCAGGGAACCGCCAGATGGCCTCTTTGCCGGAGCGGTCGGAGTTGATGTAGATCCACTTGCCGTCAGGGGAGTAGTCGGGCCCGTCATCGTGATGAGGGTTAGAGGTGAACTGCTTCTCGGGTCCACCGGCGGCGGGCATGCCATAGATGTCGAATTGACCGCTGCCGTTGCGCTGGGCCACGAAGGCGAGCGTGTTGCCGTCGGGCGACCAGCCGTGGAAGTAGCTGGGGGAGTCGGGCGTCATCACCTTTGCGTTGTTGCCGTCGGCGTCGGCGAGAAAGACCTGCGAGCCTTTCTGCGGCGGGACGGTAGCGGAGAAGGCGATCTTTGTGCCGTCGGGCGAGATGGCTTTGTCATTATTGCATTCATAGTCGGCGGGGATGGCCAGCTTTGTCGGCTCCGCGGTGCCGTCCTGCTTGAGGACGAGCTTGTAGATGGCCCCGCCGGAGTTGGCGATGAGGTATTTGCCGTCGGGGGACCAGTTTGGCGCCTCCCAGATGGAGTCGGCCGTGTAGACCAGATGCGAGGAGCCGGTGTGCAGGTCGTAGACGAAGAGACGGCTGCGCAGATGCTGCTCGGCTGGCTGTGACGGCGTAGTTTGTGCGCGAAGAGCCGGTGTTAGAAGAGAGACTGCGACTACGGCAAGTTTGCAGAAGTCCCGCGTTGGGACCGAGAGAGACTTCATGGGGTGACACTCCTCTTTTGCTGAAAAGTCGCGGGGGATTCGCTCGTGACGGCGATTCTGGAACGGCATACTTCGCTCCCCATAGCGCTCTGGAGAGTGGCTTTCTCTCATGCGACTCACACCCGCCATGATACCGTGGGAGAACGAAAATATGCCCGGCACGATGGGAAGATTGAACTTCGACTCTACTGGTCGCAGCCGCGAGCCGCGGCCCCTGGCGTCCACACTCGCAGCGTTTGGTGGATGGTTTCTGACTGCGGTGTTTTGCGGCGGACCGTCTGCTCCAGCTCATGCTCAACAGGCACAAACGGGTTCGGCGCCGGTGGTAGTGCAGCCGGGTGCGCCGGGAACTCCCAGCAGGCGACTGCCGTCCTCGACCACCGCCACGGCTCCCCAAAGATCGCAGGCTGACGTCGAGTTCATGCAGGGCATGATTATGCATCATGGGCAGGCGGTCGAGATGACGGCGCTGATTCCGTCGCACACGGAGAACAAAGAGATTCGTTCTCTGGGGGCGCGCATCGGCCTTTCGCAGGCAGATGAGATGAAGTTCATGAAACGGTGGCTTACGGCGCGCGGGGAGTCCGTGTCAATGTCCATGCCGGGTATGCCGGATATGGATAAGAGCGGGGGCCCGATGCAGGCCATGCCGGGGATGTTGACGCCGAAGCAGATGGAGGCGTTGCAGCAGGCCAGGGGCGCAGAGTTCGACCAACTGTTTTTGACAGGGATGATTCAGCATCACAATGGTGCGCTGGTGATGGTCAGGCAACTGTTCGATACGCCCGGCGCGGGACAGGATGCGGAGCTGTTCGACTTCGCTACGGATGCAGATAACTCGCAAAGGGCCGAGATCGGGATTATGCAGAATATGTTGAAGGAGAAACGATGAATCGTAGGCAGTCTCACGCTTTCCGTTTGGCTGGTGTGGCCTTTGGCGCGGCTTTGGTGTGTTCCGGTTGGGTAGCTCTGTGGGCGCAGGCTCCCGCTGGACAGGCTCCTTCTGCTCCCGCTGCGCAGGCGGCGCCAGAGGAAGACGATAATCCGTTTCTACCGAAGCCCGCTGTGCCGTTGCCACCGGGTATGACGGGGTCGACGACAAACGATCCGCGCGTGGGATTGAAGCCGGGACTCTACGACGCAGGTGAGGCTGCGATGGGGATTGAGCACCTCGCGTTTTTGAAGAAGCCTAACGCGTTTCAACTGTCATCTACGAATCCAGACGATCCCGCGGTGCAGAAGAGTCTGGACCTGATCGGGGTGGGTAACAGGGACAAGATACCGAAGCCGATGCAGTTGGTGATTGCGCAGCTCGCCTTCGCAAACTCCGACTTTGCGTTTCAGGGAACGCATCTGTTCCAGGGCAACTTTTATGGCGTGAGCTTCTATGACATCTCGAACCCGGCGAAGCTGTCGTTGATTACGACACTGGTGTGCCCGGGCGGGCAGGGCGATGTTTCGGTCTATGGGAATCTGCTGTTTATGTCGGTGGAGATGCCGAACGGGCGGCTGGACTGCGGAGTGCAGGGGTTTCCGCCGCTGCCCCCGCCGGAGCCGGGGCATGAGAAGGACCATCGGATTCCGACGGCGAGCCCGGATCGCTTTCGCGGCGTAAGGGTGTTCGACATTTCGGATATCAAAAATCCGAAGCAGGTGGCGGCGGTGCAGACCTGCCGCGGGTCGCACACGCATACCCTGGTGGTGGACCCTAACGATAAGGACAACGTCTACATCTATGTTTCGGGGACATCGTTTGTGCGGCAGAGTGAGGAGCTTGCGGGCTGCTCGCGGGAGGAGAAGCCGGAGAAAGACTCGAACACTTCGCTGTTCCGGATCGACGTGATCAAGGTGCCGCTTGCCGCGCCGCAACAGGCCAAAGTGGTTTCGAGTCCGCGGGTATTTATCGATCCGCGCACCGGCGCTCTGAACGGCCTGAACAATGGCGGAAGGCACGATAAGAAAGCCGAGAAGCCTGCGGACACCAACCAGTGCCACGACATAACGGTGTATTCGGCCTTGGGGCTCGCAGCCGGAGCCTGCTCCGGCAACGGCATTCTGCTGGATATCAGGGACCCTGTGCATCCGAAACGCGTGGATGCCGTAAACGATCCAAACTACTCGTACTGGCACTCGGCGTCGTTCTCGAACGATGGAACGAAGGTGGTGTTCACCGATGAGTGGGGCGGCGGTCTGCAGCCGCGCTGCCGTTCGACGGACCCGAACAAGTGGGGAGCGGATGCGATCTTCCATCTGAAGGACGACAAGCTGTCGTTTGCGAGTTACTACAAGATGCCGGCCGCACAGACGGAGACGGAGAACTGCGTTGCTCACAACGGCTCATTGATTCCAGTTCCAGGACGTGATATTGAGGTGCAGGCGTGGTATCAGGGTGGCATCTCCGTGATGGACTTTACGGACGCGGCACATCCGTACGAGATCGCTTACTATGATCGCGGGCCTGTCGATGCCAAGGCGCTGATCCTGGGTGGCGACTGGTCTGCCTATTGGTATAACGGCTATATCTACGGGTCGGAGATCGCGCGCGGACTGGATGTGTTTAAGCTGGTCCCAAGCAAATTTCTGACACAGAACGAAATCGATGCGGCCAGCCTGGTGAAGGTCACCGAACTGAACGTGCAGAACCAGCAGAAGATTGCGTGGCCGTCTCAGTTGACGGTGGCGCGAGCGTATCTCGATCAGCTGGGGCGTTCGCAGGCATTGTCGTCAGAGCGGATCGCTGATTTGAATAAGGCGATTATGCGGACGCAGAGGTCGCACCTTGGCAAGAAGGATCTGGCAAAACTGCATGGCATGGCGGCGTCTGTTGAGACGAGTGCTTCGGACGCGAAGAACCCAGAGGATGCCAAGAGGTTGCATGCACTGGCTCAGATACTGGAAAGTCCAACTGCCTGAGCTTAGCGGCTTGCCGTTTCTTAGTGATGGGTCTGGTCTCGCTGGCCAGGCCCATCACTGTTTCTTGTTATGAATCATGGTTGTTATTTTTGCGAAGCGGGTGGACCATTCGTCTGGTCTTCACCAAGTCGTCATAGATGAATGCGGAGTGTCGATCTGTCGATCTCTTTTTCCCATCGTGCTATCACCAACGTCGCTACTCCATTGCCGATCATGTTCACGGCTGCGCGGAACATGCTCATAAAGCGGTCGATCCCGAGGATGAGGGCCATCCCTGCGACAGGAACAGTCGAAACGACCGATAAGGTTCCGACCAATGCGATGAACGAGGCGCCCTGAACGCCGCTGGCTCCTTTTGAAGTAAGGACTGCTACCGCGAAGATGGTCAACTGCTGCGCCAGAGTGAGGTGCGTTCCCGTAGCCTGGGCCACAAATAGAGCAGCCAGCGTGATGTAGAGACTCGTGCCATCCGTGTTGAAGGCGTATCCCGTAGGGACAACGAGCCCTACGAGCGCCTTCGAGCACCCCAGGGCTTCAAGTTTTTCCATGAGCGTGGGAAGTGCAGGCTCGGAGGAGCTGACAGCCAGGACGAGAAGAATCTCCTCTTTGATGTACGACAGAAACTTGAAGATGTTGAATCCGGCAAGGAGCGCGACTGCTCCCAGCACGACCACAACGAAGAAGATTGAAGTAACGTAAAACGTTCCAATTAATTTGAGCAGCGGCCCGAGGGATGCGATGCCGTACTTGCCCACGGTAAAGGCCATCGCGCCGAATGCTCCCAGCGGGGCGAAGCGCATGATGATGCCAACGACTCCGAAGATGGCACTCGTAAAGGTATCGAGCAGAGAGAGAAGCGGCTTGCACCGATCTCCCATCAACGACAGTGCAAAGCCAAAGAGCAAGGCGACCAGCAGAACCTGCAGGATGTCGCCCTTGGCAAAGGCATCCACGATCGTTGTCGGGATGATGTGCATTGCGAACTCGGTTACAGTCTGCGCCTTCGCTTGTCCTGCATAGCCTTCTACTGCTTTCGCATCAAGAGTCGCTGGATTTACGTGAAAGTCTGCACCCGGATGAACGATATTTCCCACCACTAAGCCGATGAAGAGCGCCAGTGTGGAAACCACCTCAAAGTAGATCAACGCCTTTCCGCCAACTCGACCCACCTTCTTCAAATCCTGCATGCCGGCGATTCCGGAGACCACCGTGCAGAAGATGATCGGTGTAACAACCATGGTGATGAGGCGGATGAACGCATCGCCCAGCGGCTTCATGGCAACGGCGCGCGCCGGGCTTAGGTACCCGAATACCATCGCCAGCACAACGGCGATGCAGACCTGAAACCAGAAACTAAAATAAAAAGGGGTTTTACCCTTTGATTCAGTGGAGGTACTTACAGGGAGCTGCTCTACACCAACGCTTTCCATGTCTTATGCCTCAGCCTACGGTCGTCCGGGAAAGTCCATGCCTGGCTGCGCATCATCACAAGCCGAGCGCTCGGGCAAGCTAAAGTTTTGGTTCGCGGATCGACTCAGCAAGGTCATGCATGAAAGTCGCGGCCTTTGCCCCGTCCAACACACGGTGGTCGCAGGAGATCGTCAGGCTGAAGATTGGCCTCACAACAACGACTCCGTCTACCGCGACTGCTCTCTGTACGATTTGACCTACGGCCAGGATTGCGGCCTGGGGCGGAGTGATGATGGCGCAAAAGGAATCGATGTGGAACATTCCGAGATTGCTGACCGTGAAGGTCCCGCCAGCAAAATCCGTAGGACGGAGGCGACCTGCTTTTGCCCGGTCCGTCAACTCGCGACGTTGTTTGGCGATCTCACCCAGCGTCGCAGTGTTTGCGTTGTGGACCACAGGCGCTACGACACCGTCCTCGACGGCCATCGCGACGGAGACGTTTACGTCACGGTTCAGACGGACTCCGTTCTCGATCCAGCTTGCATTAACGCGCGGATGCCGGGCCAGAGCGCGAGCCACGAGCGCGACAAGGATGTCGGTATGCGTGAGCTTTACTCCGGAGGATCGCTCGACCTCGGGCCCGAGAGCTGCGCGTAGGGAATTCAATGCCGTTGCATTCACCTCTCGCTGCAGAAAGAAGTGCGGGACCGTGGTCCAGCTCTGCACCGTTCGTTCCGCCATCAGTCGGCCAATAGAAGAGAGTGTTTCGTGTTGAACCGCAGGAGCGCGAGAGTCGTTAGGACCACCGTCGATGATTGCCTGAATGTCCGAAGCCAGAATCTCTCCGCCATCGCCTGAACCCTGCACCGAAGTGAGATCGATACCGTTGTCTTTCGCGAGCCGACGCGCCTTAGGAGAGACTCTTCCGGTGGAGTTAGCAATCACCGGCTGCTGAGAATTTTCTTCAGTGGTGCGGGCTGCTTCGGCAAGTGAAGGAGCCGCTTGTGTGTGAGGTTTTGCCTCAGCCGGCACGTCTTCTCCAGGCTTCAGAATCCAGGCAATAGTCTGGCCGACTGGAATGTCGGTCCCCACTTCGCCGGTGATTCCACCGAGAACGCCATCGGCAGTGGCTTCCACTTCCATCACGGCCTTGTCTGTTTCGATTTCGAGCAACAGGTCCCCTTTCGAGACCTTGTCGCCTTCCTTCTTAAGCCAGGAGACGAGCTTCCCTGTCTCCTGCGCCATCTCGAGTGCGGGCATTACGACACTGATAGCCATAAGTTATTGGGATACGCGGGCCCTAAGGCCGCAGCGTTAGCTCCCGATCCTCTCTTTTTGTGCACTGGCTGCAACCAGGTTGCGAACATCTGCGCTAGGTTCTGATTCTGTCTCTCGCACGGTTGGAAGCGGGCCGCCGACCGTGTAGTAATGCGCGCCAGCGACTAGAAGCTTCTCAGCAGGGAAGCGCGTGATCACCTCATGGCCGGTCTCCGTGACAACGATCTCTTCTTCGATTCGTGCCGCGCTCCAGCCATCTTTCGAGGGCCAGAACGTCTCGAGGGCGAAGACCATTCCAGGCTTGATCTCCTGCGGATGATCCAGAGAGACAAGGCGGCTGATGACCGGCTTCTCCCAGATCGCGAGTCCGATGCCGTGCCCATACTGGAGCGCGAAGGCCGCCTCCTCATTGGGGAATCCGAAGTCCTGCGCCTTCGGCCACACTGAGGCGACATCGCCCGTCGAACGGCCGGGACGAATCAGATCGATCGCAGCGTCCAGGTAGTCGCGGCATCTCTTGTAAGCGTCGACCATCGCGTGGGACGAATAGCCAATTGAGAAGGTACGGTAATAACACGTTCGGTAGCCCATGTAAGAGTGAAGAATGTCGTAGTAGACGGGGTCGCCAGGGCGCATAATTCTGTCGGAGAAGACGTGCGGATGAGGATTGCATCGTTCGCCGGAGATTGCATTGACCGCCTCGACGTACTCTGAGCCAAGGTCGTAGAGCACCTTGCTTACCAGGCCTACGGCTTCGTTCTCCCGCATGCCCGGCTTCATCGCCATGTAAAGCTCGTGATAGGCCGCATCAACCATCGAAGCAGAGGTGTTTAGAAGCGCAATCTCGTCTTTGGTCTTGATGACGCGGGCCTCGGACATCAACTGCTGACCGTCGATGACGGTAATACCCTCGCGTTGCAAAGCAAACAGGACTGGCAATTCGATGATGTCGATTCCTACCGGCTCCTTATGCAGCCCACGCATCTCTAGCTCAATGCGAATCTTCTTGGCGACATCTTCCGCACGACCGTGCTCAGGAGACATCGTGCCACGCAACATGGAGATGCCCGGGCGCGAGCGTTCTCCGAGCCACGGACAGTGCAGTTGATGATGTCGGGCTGCGGAGCCGAAGTCCCACAGGATGGGCTCATCGTTTTGCGGGAGCAAGACGAACCGGTTCGCTTTGTCCTGGGCCCATGTGCCAATGTGCGTCGACGTGAGGTAACGCACATTGTTCATGTCGAAGCAGAGCAGCGCCCCCATCTCAGACTTCGCAAGCAGGTTCTTCGCGCGCTGGAGTCTCTCTACACGAAGACGATCAAAATCGATTCGCTGCTCCCAATCAACTCCCATGGTTCCGTAAGTCGGCTGTGCCATTGCTGCTTCTCCCGTTCGTGGTCCAAAGACGTTCGTGATTCTACGACTTGCTGCAAAGCTTCTTCGCCGCATTAAAGAGCATCTTCTCAGTCGGTACGGTCAGGTCCTCAAGCGGCGGCGAGAAGGGGATGGGAACATGCATCGCTCCCATACGAAGTACCGGGCCGTCGAGATCGTAAAAAGCACCCTCCGAGATCACCGAGGCCAACTCCGAGGTCACACCGTAGCGGCCGTACCCTTCGTCGATCACAATGGCGCGAGACGTCTTCTTTGCAGAGTCAATGAGCGTCTTTTCATCGAGCGGCCAGAGAGTTCGCGGGTCGACAACCTCCGCGCTGATGCCAATCTCCGCGAGCATATCTGCCGCGCCCAGCGCCACCTGCACCATACTACTGGTCGCTACCAGTGAGATGTCTTTGCCGACGCGCTTGACCTCCGCAACGCCGAGAGGGATCGTGTATTCTCCGGTCGGGACGGGGCCTTTCAGCTTGTGGTGCATCATCTTGTCTTCGAAGAAGATGATGGGATTCTCGTCGCGGATCGCAGTCTTCAAGAGACCCTTTGCGTCGGCAGGAGTGGATGGAATCACAACCTTCAGTCCGGGCACGTGGCATAGCCATGCGTGGAGAGACTGCGAGTGTTGAGCGGCAGAGCGCCTGCTTGCTCCGAGCGTCGTCCGCAGAACCATCGGCACCTTCCACTTGCCACCCGACATGTAGTGGATCTTTGCAGCTTGATTAACCATCTGGTCCATCGTCAAGGTAAGAAAGTCGCCGAACATGATGTCGACCACGGGGCGAATCCCGGTCATGGCAGCGCCCACGGCTATGCCGGTAAAACCTGCCTCGGAGATCGGTGTGTCAAAGACTCGATTGGTTCCGAACTCCTCGACCAGCCCCGATAACACTTTGAAAGGGGTGCCTGCTTCGGCCACGTCTTCGCCAAGGATGCAGACTCGCGAGTCGTGACGCATCTCTTCCGCGAGTGCCTCCCTTACGGCCTGTGCAAAGGTCAATTCACGATCAGTACTGTCAGGCATAGACGTGCATCTCCACTTCTTCTAATGCTGGGTACGGAGCAGCGATCGCAAACTCGACAGCGGCTTTCATCTCTTCTCTTACTTCGCTTTCAAGTGCGTCGAGCGTTGCCTTATCGGTGAACCCTTCGTGAACCAGCCGTTCGCCGTGAAGCAGAATGGGGTCGCGGCGTGTCTTCCATTCCTGCTCTTCCAGCTTGGTGCGGTAGTAATCGCGATTGATGTCGCCTACGTGATGGCCGGTGTAGCGATAGGTATTGCAGAGAAGAAAAGCCGGACCATCGCCAGCTCTCGCACTGTCAATAAGTTGTTTGGCCTTTCTATAGACGGCTTGCACATCCTGCCCATCTACGGCTTCGGCTCTTACGCCAAATGCGGTGGCTCGGGCGCAGATATCTCCCGCCGTGGTCTCACTGTAGTGTGTGTACTCGTTGTAGAGGTTGTTTTCGCAGACGTAGATCACAGGGAGCTTCCAGAGCTGAGCGATGTTCAACACCTCATAGAGCAGACCCTGACCGAGTGCTCCTTCGCCAAAGAAGCAGACAGCAACCAGGCCATTGTTCAGGTACTTCGCTGAGAAGGCGGCGCCTGTCGCGATGCCCATGCTGCCACCAACGATCGCATTCGCACCCAGATTACCGGTTGCAGGATCGGCTATATGCATCGAGCCGCCTTTGCCATGACAGTATCCCGCTTCCTTCCCCAGCAGCTCGGCAAACATGAGATTCGGCGTAGCGCCTTTGGCCAGGCAGTGACCGTGTCCACGATGTGTGCTGGTGACGTAGTCTTCCTTTTTGAGAGCTTCGCAGATGCCGACCGCAATGGCTTCTTCGCCGCTGTACAAGTGAGCGAGGCCAGGCATCAACGCACGCGTGTAGAGCTCGTTCACCTGCTCTTCGAACATGCGGATACGCAACATCTGCCGATAGGCATGCAGCGCCAACTCTTTGCCGAACGTGTTCACGGCTTCTTCGGTTTGGGATGTCATCTTCCAACTCCTGTGTCGATGCCAGATAGTTTCGCTAGAACATCGAAGATTACGGCGAAGTCCAGCTTGGCCCAGTTCATGGCCCGCGCAGCAGCTAGAAATTCATTGGTAACAGCAGTGGTCGGGAGTGGCACATTCAATTGCCGTCCAAGATCCAGCGCCAGCAACATATCCTTCTGCATCATGTTCACGTCAAACCATGCCTCTTCCGGCTGCTGAAGAACGAAGGGGCCCCGGTACTTGATCATAGGAGAAGCGATGGCGCTGTGAGTGAGTACGTCCACCGCAACTTCGCGCTTGATGCCGCTCTTCTCAGCCAGCAGCACGCCTTCGGAGAAGGCCAGCATCTGTACCGCTAGGCTCAGATTCGAAGCAATCTTCATGGACAGTGCCAGTCCATTGCCGCCAACGTGCGTCACCTTGGGGCCTATATCCAACAGGATCGGTTTGACCTTCTCGAAGGTCTCTGCCCTTCCGCCTACCATCACGGAGAGATTGCCTTCCTGCAGAGTAATGACGCTTCCCGAGACAGGAGCATCCAGCATGTCAGCGCCCAGAGCGCGAACCTTTTCCGCCATCTCGCGACTTAAATCCGGCCCCACGGTGCTGATATCGACCAGGATCTTTCCGGCGCTGAGCCCAGCGAGAAAACCATCCGGGCCTTCCGCGATACCTTTCAATGCGGGACCGTTCGTGACCATGGAGAGAACAACATCAGCAGCTTCGGCTACCTCGCGCGGAGACTCTGCGATCTTCATTCCCTTCTCGATGAGTCGTTCCGCTTTGCACCGTGTCCGGTTATAGCCGGTCACAGTATGGCCCTTGGCCAGGAGCCGGTCCACCATCTCACTTCCCATTACTCCAAGGCCAATAAATCCGAGGTTCGCCATTCGATTCTGCCTTTCATTAAGAGGACTGCCTCTTAGGTGATTTATTTTTCATAACTGCAGAAACCTTCGAATCTTGGTGCACCTGTTGCAGGTGAGCACGCATCGCTTTGCGTGCACTACTGGCACTCCGCTTTTCGATCGCTTCCAGGATGAGTTTGTGATGGACCTGACCACGCTCCGGCCCCCCGGTGACAGAGAAAATTCCCAGCCGCTGCTCCCGCAAAACTCCTACGAGCGAATCCAGCAACGACAGAATGAGCGGATTTCCAGCAGCTTCGGCCAGAGCCAGATGGAAGTCGAGATCGGCTTCAATATAAGCGTCTGGATTCTTCATGCTGCGGTCCATCACCGCGACGGCCTCCCGCATCATGACCAGGTGCTGTTCTTCGATGCGAGTCGCGGCCAGCGCCGTGAACTCAGGCTCCAGAATCTCGCGCATCTCCGCAACATAGTCGGAGTCTTCAAGGTCGCCGCTCTTGAGAAAGGAGTTGAGGGAGTGGCGTATCGCCTGGGACTTTCCCGTGCTGACAAACGTGCCGCGGCCTGAGTACGCTTCGACCAGCCCCTTCTCGCTCAAGGTCTTGACGGCTTCGCGTACCGCCGTGCGGCTGACCCCAAACTCCTGGGCTAGCTCCCGTTCCGCCGGCAACTGGTCCCCTGGTTTCAGCTTTCCTTCCTGGATCGACTGCTCGATCTGCTGCACGATCTGTTCATAAAGTCTCGCTGTTCGAACTACTTTGTACATTGGCATCCCCTTCGTCTGGCCACCTTTGAGGGTGGTCGTGGTCGAAACACTATACAGGACGCCAGGGGTTGAAATTGCCATTTCGATGGAGGGTTCTCGTTTAGGGTATTCGGTTATACCAATAGACCGATTGGGTTATTGGGTTAGAAAATACTTAAGGACAAGTGGTTATACCATAATGCCACTTTAGGACAAATTGCTGTCGTGCCATCTACTTTTCAATCCAAACCGTTTTGATGTTCGTGAACTCGCGAATGCCGAAGGGTCCAAGCTCACGCCCGAATCCAGACTGCTTGACTCCGCCAAAGGGCACCCGCGGATCGGAGGCGACCATCTTGTTGACGAAGACCATTCCTGCCTCCAACTCCTGGATCAGATGGTCTCGTTCCGCCTCGTCCTGGGTCCACACACTCGCGCCCAGACCAAAGCGCGTGTCGTTGGCGATGCGGATCGCCTCCTCTGCATCTTTCACGCGAAAGATGGTCGCAACCGGACCGAAGAACTCTTCGCTATAGGCCGGCGAATCTCGTGGGATGTCGGTGAGGACGGTCGGCGGATAAAAGCTGCCCTTTCCTGGAATCGGCTTGCCACCAGTCAGAAGCCTCGCACCTGCATCGACAGACTTCTGGACATCGCGGTGCAGATCCTCGACTGCGCTGGTCGAGGCCAGCGGACCGAGCTCTGTTGCCCGATCCAGCGGATCCCCAACCTTCAGTGCTTCCATCCGCGCAACGAACTCCTTCTCAAACCTGTCGGCGATCGAATCCTCAACAATGAATCTCTTGGCTGCGATGCAGGACTGGCCGTTATTTGCGACACGCGCCTTGACCGCGGTTGCGACAGCTTCAGCAAAATTGGCCGACTTCATCACAATGTAGGGATCGCTTCCGCCCAGCTCCAGCACGACTTTTTTGATCGCTTTGGCTGCAGAGATGCCCACCTGAACGCCAGCGCCTTCGCTCCCCGTAAGCGTTGCGGCGGCGATGCGCGGATCAGCCAGAATGCCTTCAACCTTCGAGGCGCCAACCAATAAAGTTTGAAAGACTCCCTCAGCAAATCCCGCACGAAGAAAGACATCTTCGACAGCCAGCGCACTCTGCGGAACATTGGAGGCGTGCTTGAGCAGCCCCACGTTGCCGGCCATCAGAGCCGGAGCGACAAAGCGAATCACCTGCCAGAAAGGGTAGTTCCACGGCATGATGGCGAGAACCGGCCCCAGCGGCTGATAGCGTATATAGCTGCGATTTGCACTGGTCTCGACCGCCTCATCCGCTAGAAACCTCTCGGCGTGCTCGGCGTAGTAACGGCAGGCCCAGGCAGATTTGAAGGCTTCGTCGATCGCAGCCTGAATGGGCTTCCCCATCTCCAGACTCATCATGCGGCCAAACTCCTCCTTCTCCGCTTCAAGAATCTCTGCCGCTTTTATCATGCGTTCCGCGCGATAGGCGAAGCTGGTCCCACGATGAAGAACAAAGGCTGCGGCGGCCTTATCGAGCTTCGCGGCCAACTCCTCATCGGTCAGCGGATCAAAGGTTTTCATGACTTCGCCGGTGGCCGGATTGATGCTTGCAATGCCCATCTTGAAGAACCTTTCTTAGGGCGCCATAAAAGGGATCCCTGTGGTCTGACAGTTATACCGCAAGTCCGGATTGGTTTGTCAAGCGGCTTTAAAAGATAATTTATTTTGCAAATTCCTTGACCGGTGTTGTGGTGTGGTGGTAAAGCTGTCGTACCAAAAATTAGGGGGCGTACACGCAATGAACTTTCACAGAGCAGCCGGCCTTGTAACCAGAACGATGCAAGGGGTCGCTGTTGCCCTCGCGGTTCCGGTGCTTTCTCTCTCTCTCTCCCTCTTCGCCCACGCCCAGACCAACACTGGCCGCATCCTCGGCGACGTCAGCGACTCCTCAGGAGCTCTGGTCCCCGGGGCAAAGGTCACCATTACGGATGTACAGCGCGGAACCAAGCGCTCCCTGGTGACAACGCAGGCGGGCCAGTATGTGGCCCCCGACCTCCTGCCCGGCATCTACTCCGTGCGCGTCGAAGCGCCAACCTTCAAAGCTACCGAGCGCACCAATATTCAGATCGAAGTGGCTTCGGACGCGCAGGTCGATTTTGTTCTGGAGACGGGAGCAGCCTCGGAGACGGTCACAGTCACGATGCAGGTGCCGCTCATCAACACGACCTCCTCAAGCCTCGGGGGCACGCTGGGCAACAAGGAGATCAACGATCTCCCGCTCAATGGCCGCAACTACGAGAATCTGCTCCAGCTTCGTCCCGGCATCGTGCGTTATCCCGGCGGGGGCTTCTCCACAACCAGCACCAACGGCCTGCGCGCTGAGGATAACGCCTATATCATCGACGGCCTGTTCAATAGCGAGCCTTTCTCCGGACAGAGCATCATCAACGGAGCCGGCATCGCGGGAGACTCCGCAACCATCCTCCCTGTCGACGCGATCCAGGAGTTCAACCTTATCGAAAATCCGCCGGCGGAGTACGGTTGGAAGCCCGGAGCCATGGTCAACGTCGCGCTTAAATCCGGCACCAACACGCTCCACGGCACCGCCTATGCCTTTGGCCGAAACACTCCAATGGATGCGCGCAACTACTTCAATCCCATCTCGGCAGGGCCGAAGAATCCCCGCAGCCTCGAACAGTTCGGCGGTACCGTAGGCGGCCCCATCCTCAAGGACAAGCTCTTCTACTTCGGCGGATACGAACGGCAGACCTACGAGGTAGCGAGCATCAGCCAGTTGAACACCCCGCTCACCGTTCCTTTCGGGAACGACCCGAAGAACAGTGTTGTCGACGCCATTGCAGGGGTCGAAGCGGCTGGCATCGTCCCCAGCACCCCCAGTCTCACCATCGGAGGCTGTTCCGTCGGTCCGCCCATCGTCTGTAACGGTACAGGCTTTCCCACCAACAACGGCACCAGTGCGGCTGGCCCTGAGTTCATCAACTACGGACTGCCCAATGACGTCACCACCGACAACGCCGTCGCAAAGGTGGACTATCAGATCAATCAACGCCACTCGATCAACGGCCTCTACTTCTTCGGCAACAATAATGGAACCGTCTCCGACGCCAACGAACTCCAGACCGCGTGGCTGACTCAGATCCACACGCGCGCCCAGGTCGTTGGAGCGAGTTGGACCTTCATCATCAACCCGCGCTGGCTCAACGAAGCGCGCTTCGGCTACAACACCGTCTACCAGCCCACCTTCACCAACGACCGCAACAAGCCTGCCTCTGCTTACGGCCTGAACACCGGCGTCACCAATCCCCTATACTTCGGTCTACCGCGCATCAACATCTCGGACTTCTTCCCCGCGCTGAACGAACTGGGCGGATTTAACTGGCCCAAGATCCAAGGTCCCGACCGCCGCTTTCAGTTCATCGATCACGTCTCTTATACCGTCGGCAAACACGCCTACAAGTTTGGCGGCGAAATACACCGTGACAGCTTCTCCGGCGGAGCCTACGCCGGCGGTCGTGGCCGCATCAAGTTCGGCTTCGGCACCGACGCCTTCCCCGGCGCCACGCCGCTCGAAGACTTCTTCGCCGGCACGCCAGCATCCGGCAGCCTGCTCACGGGCGATCCCACCCGGCAGATTCACAACTGGGGATTCGCCAGCTTCGCTCAGGACGACTGGCGGCTCACCAAGAACCTCACCCTCAACCTCGGCCTTCGCTATGAACTGAACACTGTCGTCAAGGAAGCAAACAACCTCCTCGGAAACTTCGATCCCGCCAAAGGACTGGTCCAGGTAGGGCAGGGCATCAACGGCCCCTACAACGGCGAGCACTACAACTTCGCGCCGCGCCTGGGCTTCGCATGGGACATCACCGGAAGTGGCAGAACCGTACTGCGCGGCGGAGCCGGGCTCATCTACGAGACCGTCAACTGGGAGTCCTTCCTCGCTCTGAACAACTCGCTCGGCATCAGCACCATCCCCACCGGCGCGCTGGGTGTTGGTCCTAACGGCGGCAAGGGAACCGGTTCGATCTCGGTCGGTACCGTCAACTTCACTGGCTCCGCCCTCAACTGGAACGCGGGTTACAACAGCGGTGCCTCCACGGTCTTTCCCACCGGCGTGATCAACTGCGGAGCCAACCCCTGCAGCATCCTTGGCATGGTGCAGAACTTCCGCACCCCGCAGGTCTACAGCTGGAACCTGAACGTCGAGCACTCTTTCAAGCCCGACCTAGTGCTCGAGGTCGCCTACGTCGGCAACCACGGACAAAAACTCGTCGGCATTCACGACATCAACCAGAACGTTCCCTCGGCGGACTTCAACCACGACGAACAGTCCGGTCGCCCCTTCAACGCCCTCTATCCCTATCTTAGCTTCATCTATCAGATGGGCAACATCTACCGCTCCAACTACGACGGTCTGCAGATGACCATGACCGCCCGCAACTACCACCACTTCACCGCCGTCGCCGGCTACACCTACTCTCACTCGCTCGACAACGTAGGCGCGAACTGGGACTTCGGCGCAGGCTCCGGCATCCCCCAGGACAGCACCCATCCCGAACGCGAATACGCCAGCAGCGACTTCGACATTCGCCACCGCCTCACCCTCACCACCAGCTACGCCATCCCCGGCCGAAAATCATTCCTTCAATCCCTCGAAGGCTGGCAGATCAACTCCATCGTCAGCCTCTACGGAGCGCAGCCCTGGGGTCCCATCGATACCGGCAATGACCTCAGTCAGACCGGCGAAGGAGTCGATCGCTGGGACTTCTTCGGCAATCCTCGCGACTTCAAGTCAGGCGGCGCAGTAGGCATCCCTGTAACAGGTGCTAGCGATCCAGTCTGCATGGCCCATGCTCGCTCGCTCGCCACGCTGGCCACAGCCGGCTGCTACAGAGTGGGCAACTCCGTCATGACTCCGCCCGCGCCGGGAACCTTCGGCACCATGGGCCGAAATACCTTCCGCGACACCGGCTATAAAAACTGGGACTTCTCCGTCGATAAGAACTGGCACTTCCACGAGCGCTACGCAGCGCAGTTCCGCGCGGAGCTCTTCAACTTCACCAATCATCCCAACTTCGCCAACCCCTTCGGTGGCCAGAACGGCTGGGGCCACAACGATCCCTCCGTTCCAGGCCAATTCGGCTGCGGCTGCGCAACCCCAGACGTAGCGGCTTCAAATCCTGTCATCGGCTCAGGAGGCAGTCGCGCTGTGCAGCTCGGCCTCAAGCTCTCCTTCTAGCGCAACGCCGCAGCAGTAGCGCAGCTCTCGTTTTTGCTTGTCTTTTTTGTTGTCATTCCCGAAGGGAATCTGCGTTTTGCAGTCTCTACAGCATCGTTCCAAAGCGTTCGGCATCGGTTCAAGGCGAACATTGAAGGTAACTGTTTTTCGAAAAGTGTGGAAGAGAGGAACTCCAATCGTGGCAACCAGGCATTCCGTATCCAGGCACCCTGCAACCAGGAACTTCAAGACCATCGCATCTTTACTCACCGTCTGTGCCGGGCTCTCTTCAGCCAGCCTTCTGGCCCAGGGAGCACCGGAGCGCACTCTGGATGAGATCAAAGTTGAGGCCGTCCACCGCGCCGAGGTCGGCGGATATCCCCTCATCGGTCTCGATCCTAACGACGTCCGCGAAGCCTTCAAGTCCATCCACAACCGCGACAAGGATGAGTGGGCCGAAGGCTTCATGGGCGTCGCCGACCGCTACATGGCCGAGGGCAAAAGCCTCGAAAAGACCGATCCCGCCAAGGCCAACGCAGATTACATCCGCGCGTGGCATCTCTACTTCTTCGGCCGCTGGCCCACCGACTCCTCCCCCAAGAAAAAATTCTCCTACGCCAAAGGCATCGAAGCATTTCTAGCTCATGCCCGCTTGATGGATCCACCCGTAGAGGTCGTTCACATTCCCTTCGAAGGCAAGGAGATCATCGGCTACCTGCGGCTGCCCAAAGGCGCCACGGGCAGAATCCCCATGGTCATCGCCGTCAACGGGCTCGATAGCCGCAAGGAAGACCTCACCGAGAGCTTCTCCGCCATCCTCCCCTACGGCATCGGATACATCGCCGTCGACGGCCCCGGCACCGGCCAATCTCCTGTCAAAGCCAGTCCCACCGCAGACCGCGCCCTCTCCAAGGTCCTCGACTACCTCGCCACCCGGCCCGAAGTCGACTCCCACCGCATCGCCATGCACGGCGTCAGCTGGGGAGCCTATTGGGGCACTAAGATGGCAATCATCGAGAAAGATCGCCTCAAATGCGTCAGCGTCCAATCCCCACCCACCGACCTCTTCTTCCAGAAAGACTTTATCGTGAACTCTCTGGTAGGCAACCGCGAGTATCTCTTCGATCAGGTTCCCGCCCTGATGTCCATCTTCGAAAATGTAACCACATTGGATCAGGTGATCGACGAGTTCGCGAAGATGTCTCTGGTCAATCAGCATCTGCTAGGCAAGCCAACAGCGCCCATGCTGATCCTAGCCGGCACCAAAGACACCCAGGTTCCGATCTCCGACGTCTACAAACTCCTCGACAGTGGCGACGTTCCAAAAGACGCATGGATCAATCCGCAGGGCGGTCACCTCGGCCGACAGGTAGGCGTCTGGCCTGATCCTCGCATCTTCAAGCAGGTCATCCTTCCCTGGCTCGACCGAAATCTCAAATCCAACCCGTAACAGCTACGTTTGAAACTCCAAAAGAGTGAATAGCGGTAGAACGACAAGCTTGCCATAACGATCCCGCTTTAAACCTATTGCGGGATCGTTAGTATCTTCGTCTTAGCTCTTATAGATGCTAGCGGCTCGCGGCAGGATCTTTCGAGATTGACTCTAGCGGTGATGTCTTACCATCGGAACGATGGTGGCCCCGATCCCAGATGCGCATAACTCCGTCTCGAATCTCCGTATCACCACAATCTCGCTTAAAAATCTCCGGACCATCAAAGATTAAGCCACCCTTAAGAGCGCTTTACGGGCTTGTTACGCTGTGTTCACATCCCCGCAAAAGCCTCTCTCTAGTTTAGGTGGAAGCCCAAAAGTGCAATCTGCCTTGTATAGCAGCTCGGGTCAACCGAAGCACCTCTTCGGGCGCGATCTTCCAGTCCTTCAAGAAAACGGAGTTGGCGATGTCTCTTAGAAATTATGCGAAGCAATTCGCAGTGTCGATGTTCATGCTCTTACTCGTCTGCGTGCTCCCGGCAACGGCGCAGACCGGAATCGGGCTGCTATCAGGCTCAGTGGTCGATAGCCAGGGCGGCGCGCTGCAGGGCGCGAAGGTAGAAGTCAACCCAGGGGCAGCCTCGGCGCTCACCGATGCACAGGGGCAATTTACATTGAACGGGCTTAGTGCAGGCGACCACGATGTAACCGTCTCCTACGCAGGATTCGCCCCCTTCACCAAAAAAGTGACGGTGGTTTCGGGGCAGGTCGTGCGGTTGGCTGCTTCGCTCAGCGTAGCCTCAAACAAGCAGGATGTGCAGGTCTACGCGGGTCGCGAGGGTGGAGAGATCGAGTCGATCAACCGCACCTTCAATGCGGACAACATCATCAACGTGCTGCCTGCTGATGTGATCAAAAGCCTCCCGAATGCCAACGTGGCGGATGCGATCGGGCGGCTGGCAAGCGTGACGCTGGAGCGCGACGAGGGCGAGGGCAAGTACGTGCAGGTGCGTGGCACCGAACCGCGGCTGACCAATGTGACGGTCGACGGAGTGAACCTCGCCTCGGCAGAGACAGTGCGCCAGGTGAAGCTGGATATCATTCCCGCGGATCTCGTGGAGTCGGTGCAGATCAATAAGACCCTTGAGGCGAGCATGCCCGGCGACGGGATCGGCGGTTCGGTAGACCTGCGCACGAAGAGTGCCGGCGACAAGCCAACGATAGCTTTGGAGTCCACCGGCGGATACACCCCCATCATTGGTGGCCGGCCGGTCTACCAATTCGACGGCACGCTGGGAAAGCGGTTTTTGGAGGGGAACAAGCTGGGCGTCTTGTTCGGCGGATCGTACGACTGGAACGGGCGCGGGATTAACGACGTAGAGCCGGGGCCTGTGCTTCTCGGTGGATACGATATTCGCGATTATCAGTACTACCGCAACCGGATTGGCTACGCCGGCACGGTGGACTATCGCTTCAGTGAGACCTCGAGTATTTATTTGAAGGGCCTGTACTCGCTCTTTCACAACTTCGGCAATCGCTGGGACTACAACGTGGCGACCACATATACCTCGACGGGAGAGCCGGACGGCACAGGCAATACGACCTTTGGAGCGGAGATCAGACGCCCTGTGCAGGACCTGGGAAGTATTCAGCTCGGCGGACGACACGTGATCAGACGCTCGCTGCTCGCCTGGGATGTGGAGAGCTCGGTGGGACGGACGCGCGATGAGGGCTACTCGGACGCGACGTTCAATCCCGGAGCTGACTCGGTGCTCAATGGGAATATCCAGTTCGCGCTCGATAACTCCAAACCTCTAACGCCCAAGCTTGTGGCTCCGAGCGGAGTGAATATCTACGATCCGACACAGTACTACTACGCAGGCCAGCGGGTGGAGAGCTACTACAATCCGGAGGTTGATCTTGGCTTCGGAGCCGACTTGGCAACGTCCTACTCACTCTTTGGCCACGCGTCGAGCTTCGAGTTTGGAGGGCGGTTCCGGAACCTGCACAAGTTCGCCAACCAGGATGACGTCTACACAGTTCCGACGGCGGCAGCGAACGACCCTTCGCTGCAGATGACGAACTTCCTGAACACGTTCAACGATACCGGCTACTACGGAGGCACCTATCAGTTTGGGCCGGCGGTGGACTACGACAAGGTGAATGCATTTACCGCGGTGGGGCCTGATCCATCCAATCCGAACGTGAATACGAACAACTTCAACCTGGTCGAGAAGGTTTCGGCAGGGTACCTGATGAACACGACCAACATAAGCAGGTTCCGGTTCTTGGTAGGTGTGCGTTTTGAGAACACCAGTGAAAAAGACAACGGCACCATTACTCCTGACCAGCCGCCTGTAGCCCGGAGCGGATCGTATCTCGATGTGCTGCCGAGCGCGTCGGTGCGCTACTCCATTACGCCGTCGAGCGGGGTGCGACTGGTGTATGGGCGGGGTTTGTCGCGGCCGGACTTCTCGGACCTGGTCTCGTTTGCGACGATCTCGCCGGGCGGGGTGCGTACGACCTCCAGCATTGGCAACCCGAACCTGAAGGCGGAGCACGCGGACAATCTGGATCTGCTGTATGAGCGGAGCCTGAGTCCTGTCGGGCTTTTGCAGGCGGGGGTGTACTACAAGCATCTGTCTGATCCGATCGTTCCGCTGCAAACGACGCTTGCGGATGGGACGATCCAGACGCAGCCGCAGAACGCCGGCACCGCGTATGTCTATGGGTTCGAGATTGCGTTTCAGCAGCATTTCACGTATCTGCCTGGGCTGTTGAACGGAACGGGCCTGTCGGCGAACTATGGCTACTCTGCTTCGCAGATCAACTTCCCTGCGGCGTTCGGGAGGTCGGATAAACCGGATCTGCTGCGACAGGCACCGCACACTTGGAACATTAGTCCCACTTACGATAAGCGGAATCTTTCGGTGCGGCTGGGACTGAGCTACAACGCGGCGAACATCTTCTCGTATCAGTACACCGATGCCACCGCCGGGCCGATTGTGTTCACGCAGAAGAAGCCAAACCCCACGGACACCGGGTATCTCGCGTCAGGTGGCGGCATCAAGGGGCCGAACGGTGACACCTATCTGTACGGCCATCTGCAGGTCGATCTGCAGGGAACCTACAGGCTGCCGAAGGGCTTCACCGCGGTAGCCTACGCGTTAAACCTGAACAATGAGGTCTTTGGTTTCTACAATGGCAGCACGGTGAATCCGATCCAGCGTGAGTTCTACAAACAGACCTTCGGCGGCGGTCTCCGGTGGTCTCCCACGCGCGAACGATAGACAACAAAGGGTGCCGGAGAGCGCTACTCACGCCTCCGGCACCATCCTGCAAAACGCGCAGCCCTGGCCCACTTTCTCGCGGAACGCAATCCACAAACACAAAAGAGACAGCAACCATCAAGCTACAAGCCGCACGAACCTCGCGACTGCAAGAAACCTCTTTAGACGGTTGCTTGTGGCTCTTCCACCTTTGTCCGCTCGCCTCTGGCGGTCAGATGGTAATACATAGCCGGCGTAACGATTAGGCTCAAAACCACCGAGATCAACAGTCCGCCAATCACGGCAATTGCCAGTGGCTGCAGCATCTGCGAACCCGCCCCCAGCGCAAAGGCCAGCGGCAGCATCCCGCACATCGCCGCCGTCGCCGTCATCACGATCGGCCTTAGCCGCCTCTGTGCCGCATGCATCATCGCATCCAGCGCCTCTGCGCCCTCGGCCCGCGCTCGTTCATCAGCATCCAGCAGCAGAATGCCGTTCTTCGCCACAATCCCGATCACCATGATCAAACCCATAAAACTTGCAACGTTGAAGTCGGTTCTAGTGATCAGCAGTGCCAGAACGACTCCAGCCATCGAAAGGACCGAGCTCGTAAGGATTGCGATCGGCGCGGAAAAGTTCCGAAACTCAGCAAGCAGAACGCCGAAGACAAGCGCAAGCGCAAGGAGGAGAACCTGAACCAGCTCATGAAAAGATTTTTGCTGCTCCTGATACGTGCCGCCATAATCAACCCGAACGCTCGCGGGAAGATTCAACTTAGCCACAGCGTCTTTCACCTTCACCATGGCGCCGCCAAGATTCGAGCCTTCCAGCCGTCCGCTGACCAGCACTACCTGTTCAAGATTTTCGCGGCGGATCTCATTCTGCGGAGGCAGCTCTTTGATCTCGGCAAGCGCACCCAGCGTCGCAGTGTGTCCCGTCGCAGAGTTGAAGACCGTGTTCTGGATCGCACTCAACGAAGAGCGATGTTCGTCTGACAGGCGAACCCGGACCGTGTAGGGTCGACCAGCCACAATCACCGGATCGGTAGAAGGCAGGCCATCAAGCAGCGAGGTTGCGTCCTCGGCCACCTCCTGAACCGTAAAACCGAGGCGGCTCGCCAGACCAGGGTCAACCTGGAAGGTAGTCGCAGGACCACTCAGTGTGTTGTCGACGCCGTTCTGAGTATCGACGACCCCCGGAATCGCCGAGATCGCCGCCTGCACCTTCGGCCCCAGATCGTGCAGAAGTGTGATGTCGTTAGAGAAGAGTTTAATCTGAATCGGCTCAGGAGAGTTCGAGAGATCGTTGATCATATCCTCAAGAACCTGCACAAACTCGACATCAAGTTCAGGCTCCTGCTCTTTAATCTTTCCCCGCACCTCCGAAATAATCTCGTCGATCGCTCGTGATCGCTTCGTCTTCAGACGAACCGAGATATCGCCGGTATTTGCCTCCGTGACGGCAGCGAGGCCAAGCTGAAGACCGGTGCGGCGTGTTGTAATCGAAACCTCCGGCGTATCGCGGAGGATCTTTTCCACTCGATCAAGAGCCTTGTTCGTCGTCGCAAGAGAACTGCCCGCAGGCATGATGTAGTCAAGGATAAAACTCCCTTCATCCATCGCTGGCAGCAGATTGGATCCAAGTGCGTTATAAGCTAAGTAGCCAACGACGATAAGAACGCCGGAGATGGCTGCCAGAGCCCAGGTTCGACGAATCGTCCAGCCGAGAACGCGGTTGTGCAAGCTAAGCACGCGGCGCATAAAAGGACCATTATCGTCATGGTTCGCGGCTGCGTTCTCCTCAGACGGCTTCAAGGGGGCATCTTCACGACGCTCACGCAGAAGCGAAAGTGAAAGCGCAGGCGTAAAGGTTAAAGCCAACAGGAGTGACGTGAGAAGAGCCGCAGTCATGGTCACAGCCAGCGCTCGGAAGAAACTGCCGGTCACCCCGGTAACTGCGATTAAAGGAAGGAAGACGACTACAGGGGTAACGGTAGATCCAATAAGAGGAATCGTGATCTCGTGCAGAGCGGTCCGTACCGCATCGACGCGGGACTGCCCACGATCCCGATGCACGACGATATTTTCCACGACCACGATCGCGTCGTCGATGACAAGACCGATAGCGGCGGCAAGTCCGCCAAGCGTCATCAGGTTAAAGCTCTGTCCGATGATCCAGAGAAAAAGAATTGTAACTGCAACGGTGACAGGTATCACCAGCCCGGCGATCAGCGAAGAAGTCCAGTCATGCAGAAATAAAAACAGAATCACGCACGCCAGCAAAAGGCCAATCAGAATGGCGTCGCGAACGCTGGCGATGCTCTCACGAACAAGCTCCGACTGATCGTAGAACGGTGTGAGATGAACCCCCGCGGGTAGAGTCTTGCTGAGTTGGGCGATCTCGACGGCGACCGCGGCAGCCACGGCAACCGTGTTGCTGTTAGGTTGCCGCGTTATGTTGAGCAACACAGACGGTATGCCGTTGGCGTCGACGGCGGTATACACAGGAAGAGTAGCCGGCCCCAGGGTTGCTACATCCGAGATGTGAATCGGAACACCGGCCGCCGTGGTCTTGACGACGAGTCGGCCAAGCGACTCCACATCATGCGCCTGCGCTCCCACCAGCCCAAGGATCAGCTGATGATCGGCCTCATAAAGCCCCGGAGAATCGATGATATTCGACGTCTGCACCGCGTTCACAAGATCGAGAACGGTGATGCCCGCGATCTGCAAGCGCGCAGGATCCGGAACAATGTGAAACTCGGGAACCTTACCGCCCTGAACCACAACCGTGCTCACCCCGGTAACGCGATTCAGAGGAGGCTTGAGGTCATAGGTCGCAATCTGCCAGAGAGCCGTGGGTGACACGGTGTTAGGCCCTCGGTCATCTGCGGTCAGCGCATACCCCAGGATAGGAAAGGTCGCGAAGGTCAGCCGGTTCGTCGTAATCTTCGCTGTACTGGGCAGGCTCGACTGTATCTTCGCCAAAGCGGAGTCAGTGAGTTGCAGCGTGCGGAACATGTCCACACTCCAGTCGAAGAACAGACTCACCTCGGCAGATCCACGACTGGTTGTGCTGCGAACCGTCATCAGTCCGGGAACACTGTTGACGGCATCTTCAATAGGCTTCGTGATCGTGACCTGCATCTGCTCAACCGGCATCACACCGTTATCGACGCCAATGACCACACGCGGAAAGTTAGTATCCGGAAAGACAGAGATCGGTACCTGGAAGGCCGCGTAAATGCCGGCAATCGTGAGCACGATGAGGAAGAAGAAGATCGGCTTGGCGGTACGCGTCAGCCAAAAGCTTTTTTCGTCGGCGGTAGGTGCATTCGGCAGACTCACTATTTGCCTCCCGCATCGTCGTCGCTCTTGCCTGCCGAACCTTTCTCCTCGGCCGGCCCCACCTTCACCTTCGTGCCTTCGTCCAGCCCATAGCCGCCAGTCGTAATCACCGTATCGCTCGGCTTGAGACCGCTAAGGATCTCCGCTGATTCGTCAGTCTGTATGCCTACTGTGACCGCTCGTTTTGCAGCCGCGCCGTCCGCGCCGACCACCATGACGATCTTGCCCGCGCCCTCTGGCGACCGCTGAACTGCTTCCGTCGGAATCAGCAGCGCATTCTCCACAGTCTTTCCCTTAAGAGTAGCGCGCACCGAAGTTCCGGCCTTCAGATGACCCTTGGAATTGGGTACTCGCAGCCAGACCTCCACCGTCGTGCTGCCAGGGTCGAGCGCCGGACTGATCAGCGAAACCTTGGCATCCACGGGCTCCTCGACTCCCGGTACCGTAATCGTAGCGGGAGAGCCCAGGCTCAGTCGCTGTGCCTGAATCTGTGCGACGTGCAGCTTCGCGATCATGAAAGAGGTATCCATCACCGTCACAACGGGAGTTCCTGCAGCGGCAGTCTCCCCTGCGAACAGTGGTCGATCCGTTACAACGCCAGAGATCGGCGTTCTGATGTTGGTGTAACTAAGTTGCGCCTGCGCACCCAGGTACTTTCCCTTTGCAGAGGCGAGCGTCCCCTTGGCCGACTCTAGCGAAGCGCTGGTGCCAACCTTGGTAAGTGCCTCGTACTTCTGCTTCGCGATATCGTAAGCGGCCTGCGCCTGTAGTGCCGTCGTTCGCGCAGTATCGTAATCGCGGCCAGGTATCGCTCCCTGAGCCAGCAACTGCTTGCGGGCCTCGAGGATGCTATTGTCCAGATCGAGCGTCGCCTTGGCCTGCTCCAGATCAAGCCGCGATCGGGTTTGCTCTTCAGGAACCGCAGACTGCGTTGCCGTCGCATAGGCCCCTTGCGCTGCATCGAACGCGCCTTTGTTATCCATCGCGGCCGCCGCGAGATCTTCGTTTTCAAGCGTTGCCACAAGCTGGCCGGCCTTAACATGGGAGCCGCGTTGAACGTAAAACTTACGCACCGGCGCAGTCACCTTAGGTAAAATTGCGGCCTGCGCAACAGGAGCAAGTATTGCATCTGCGTCAATCTCCTCAGTGATCGAGCCGCTCGTGGGATGGACGGCTTGCACTGTGACCACTGGCTTATCGGCTGAATCGTCCGCCTTCTTGCAGCCGCTCTGAAGCAGCAGGGAAGCAGACAGGAACAGCAAAGACACGGCCAATGACGGTGTCCCAGCCCGTTGAGTCGTCGTAGTTACCATTTTGTCGGCCACGGTTAAATCGTCCCCGTAAGTAGTTGAAGATTTGCCAGCGCAAGCTGATAGCGAATGGTGCCGTCCTGATACGCAAGCTCTGCGCTGGTCAACGAGTTCTGCGCATCGACAACTTCGAGAACAGTCGCCTCGCCGGCGGAGTAGCGCATCCGTGTCAGGTGAAGGCTCTCCCGCGCCGTCTGCACGCTCAACTCCAGCGAAGCAAGCTGATCGTGAGCGAGGGAAGCCTCTCCATAAAACTCATCAAGCTGGGCGATCAAGGTGCGCTGCGTCGAAGTCAGTGCCACCTTGGCAGCATCACGAAGAATGTGCGCCTGTTTAATCTTGTGCTGCGTCGCAAACCAGTCCCACACAGGAATATCGAGCGTCGCCGAAGCGGAGTAGCCAAGGTTGCGAACACCGTCAGGGCCATTCGCGGCGAACTGCGGAGCATCGATACCATACGAGTAGTTCAGCACCAGGTCCGGCAGGTAAGCAGCACGCGCTGTCGTAATGTCGAGATCCTTCGCTCGCAGCGTTGCCAGAGCGCTCTTCAACTCAGGATTATTCGCGGCGGCCTGTGTCTCCACCACCGTTCGCTCCGGAAGCGAAGTTGCCGCAGGAAGCGTCACACTATACGGCGAGCGCGGATCAGGAAACAGCAGCACGCCAAGATCAAGCCGAGCCTTCTGCGCCTGCAATTGAGCGTCTCCAAGATCTCGCTGCCGTTGTTGCAGCGTCAACTGCGCCTTGATGACATCCGCATGGGCCACCTCTCTTGCCGCTTCGCGCTGCTGCGTCTGCTTCACAAAGTCGGCAGCTTCGTCAGTGGCGCGCTGTTGAACGACAATCCGTTGCTGCGCAGCAGTTGAATTGTAAAAAAGTCCGACGACCGTCGAGGTCAAACCCCTGCGGCTAATCTCCATCTCTGCACTGGCAATTGCAGCAGCCGCACCAGCGCGAGCCAGAGCAGTGTACTGTGCAAGCCCAATCGTCTCGGTAGCCACGCCCTGGCTGATGTACTCGTGCACTGTATTGTTGGCGATGAACCTGGGCGAAGGCTGTGTCGTCCCGATCGAGCCGGTCCCGTTACGCGCCCCATTCGGCTGAGTATAGAGAAACTGATTGTGGTACACCACAGAGGGAAGCAACGCCGCCCGGGCAATTGATCGGTCAAGCTGTGCCGTCTTACTCGCTGCCACCGCCGCGGCAAATGCGGGCTCGTTCGCCCTTGCCAGCGACAGCGCCTGGTCAAGCGTAACGGCCTGACCAGCCTGGTTCGTACCCTGCACACTCGCCTGTGCCATCACGCCACCATTCGCCTGCGTGGCTCCAGCGTCAGTTGTTGGCGAGGCTGCACTCTGCGGCGCACCTGTAAGCTCCGGTGCAGCTACCCCGGAAGTTGTCGTCTGCCACGCTTCAGCTGGTGATGGCGCGAGGACCAGTGCCATCACCCAGCCAAACGCGAAGATCGGATTGAATAAAAAGATTCGTTTCATGGTTTACTTGCACACACCCATTGCACGGACGATCTCCCGCGGCTAGTCTTGGCCGATCACCAGCACCGTAAAGCTGTCGGGCAGAATAGAGGGTCGCGGGCGAGGAGTCGCAGCGGTTGCAGGCGGGGTGGCGCCGAACTTGGCCGTGACCGTGTAGATCTTTCCGGTTGACGAGTCGAACGCCATCGTTCTCGCGCCCTTCATCGTCGGCAGCGTTTGAATCACTGGATACGTTGCCTTGCTGGCATCGACGACGCTCAACGTGCCATCGCCATTCGAAGAGAAGGCCAGCTTCTTGCTTGCGTCATATCCAGCGGCATCAGGCCCATCGCCAATGGTCGGCGTACCCAGTGACTTGCCGGTGTGCGAATCGGTGATGGCCATCTTCTTACCGTCACAGACCGAAAACAGACGTCCGCCCTCCTTATCGAAGGCCAGCCCAGACGGTGAGTCGCACCCGGACAGAGCCCACGTAGCCGAAATCTTCTGCGCCTTGGCGTCCAGTCGCACGATGCTGTTCTTATCTTCAATATTGACGAAGACAGTTCCTGCATCGTCGCTCTGCGGAAACTCCGGTTTGCCGGGCAGCGCGACCGTACCGATTGCCTTGCGACTGGCTGCATCGATCACCGTCGCGTTCTTGCTGGTTCCGTTGAACGCCCAGAGCGTGTTGGTAGAGCCCTCGTAGACGATGCCGTCAGGATTGGTTCCGGCCGGAATCTTCGTCAGCGTCGCGAAGTTGGAGGTATCGAACACCACAACGTCGTTTGCTCCGCCATCGGAGACGAAGCCGGTCTTGCCATCGGGAGCGATGACGACGCCGTGGCATCGGGTCAATCCTTCAATCGCTCCGATCACCTTTCCAGTCGTGGTATCGACGACGTCGACCCGGGTCAGATGCGCGATGTAAAGGCGGTGTGTTGCCGGATCGGCCGTCAGGTAGTCCCAACCTCCCGTGCCTCCGATGGTCCATCGTTGTTCAATCTGAAATGGTTTTTGCGCCGTAGCAGACGCTATCGTGAAGAAGGGAACCAGCGTCGATGCGGCAAAGAGGAGAGAAGAGACGACTCGTCTGCTTGTATTCGGCATGTCAAAAACACTCCAGAATGAAAGAAAATTTGTTCCCTACAAATATCGCAGAGCTGGCTTAATGTACGCTTAAGAAGTAGGAACTCCTTTTTCCCGGCTACTCGCGGTCCCAGGATACGTTTTCTCTGTTGCGATCTGGACCAGTGGCAGAGTAACAATAGCGCTCGTGCCCTGTCCCGGCCTGCTCTCCAGGCTTATCGCTCCGTGGTATCGCAAAACGATCGCCTTTGAGATCGCCAGCCCCAGACCCGTACCGCCCGTTCGTCGACTACGCGACGGGTCTCCACGATAGAAACGGTCGAAGACATGAGGAAGTACCTCCTCTGGAACTCCGATTCCATCGTCTTCAATAACCAATCGGGCCACACTGTCCCGGCTCGTTACGATCGCGCGAACCTCTGCGCCCTCCCCGCTATGCTGAATCGCATTATGAATCAGGTTCGAGCAGAGCAGCCGAACCTGGTCGGGATCGCAGGAAACGAAGACCGGCCTCTCCGCGTTGATCACCAGGTTGATGCGGTGGAAGCTCGCCAGCGTCCGAAAGTGCTCCGCCACATCACGGAGAACATCGCCAAGTTCCACCATCCGATACGACTCCGGCTGTTCCGCGCCATCCTCAAGCCGCGCCAGGGTTAGCATCTTGGCGACAAGCTCCTCCATCCGCTCCGAGTCGATCCTCACTCGCTCAAGCCCCTCTTCATACTCCTTCGCCGACCTCGACCGCATCGTCAGAAGCTGAAAGGAAGACTTCACCACCGCCACCGAGGTCTTCAGTTCGTGGGCTGCATCGCTGACAAACTGCTTTTGTTGCGCGAAGGACTGCTCCAGCCTCAGCAGCGCCGACTCAATGGCCGAGACAAGCGGCTCAAGCTCCCGCACATAGCGGGCCTGACTCGAGGGACCCAGATTCCACGAGTTGACCGAGATCTTGCCCGCCTGCTCGACCAGTTCGTATAACGGTTGAAGTCCGCTGCGCAAAAGGTGCAGCAGCACAACGCCGGTGATCATCAGCAGCAGGAGGCCCGAGAGTGCATAGAACGCTATGGCATTCCGCACTCGCTCCCACACCGGATGAGTGCGCGAGCCGTAGAGAATAATGACATGCCGGGCAATGCCACCTTTCGCATCCCCCGGATCGACGATCCGCAGACCGGGCCTGCGTATGACGCGATAGTGAATCCCTCCAACCGTCAGATTGCGAAACTCCCGCGTGTCCTTACTGGCCAGCTCCTGCTCGCCCCCCGGCCACCCCTGCGACCCGATCACGCGGCCACGGTCGTCGCGAACGATATAAATGTCTCGCCGCGGAGCCAGCCCTTCGGTTCCATAAAGCATCAGGTTGTCTTCAGGGTCTTCTGCGTCCTGCACCGCTCCCAGTACCGAATCCACCCGGCCGCGAAGCGTTACATCGAACGCGCGAAAGTGTGAAATGCCCTCATAAACACTGGCGATTCCAATCAAAGCCAGCAGTGAGCACAGTTCCACCAGGAGCACAGCCGCAATCAGTCGCCGCGTCAGCGAGTAACTCTTCATGCCGATTCGCCTCCGGTGCTATTGCCTCGTTCGCGAAGCCGGCGAAGCACCGTCAGGCCATCCAACCCCATCCGCCCATCCTCGGCATGGTCCACCGTGAAGCCTTGCCCCTCGCGCAGTGCGTGCCCCACGTCTTCAGTTAGGCGGATCTCGTCTTCAACCAGCAGCACACGCATGAATAGATCTCACCACACAAAGCTTAAGACAGCCTTAAATTGCCCATAGGCCGAACAATTCTTGCAGCGCACAGAGCGTCTTGCAGCGCACAGAGCGTCTTGCAGCGCACAGAGCGTCTTACAGCGCACATGCCGATCAACCGGCTTTGGCTCGAAAGCTTCTACCACTTCTCTCCCGCCCTAATCGCCGCTCGCAAACAACTGCAGCAGCGCATCACTAGCCTCCTGCACATCTCGAATCTTGAACTCAGGATCAAGCTGCAGCGCCTTCGCCCGCGGAGCCAGCGCCGTCAGCGACTGCATCACCGTCTCTGCAGACAGACGCGGAGTGCTCGGCCCCACCACCAGATACTCTATCCCTTCCACCTGCAGCAGCGTCTTCGCGTCGCGGAATGAGCAGGTCGATCTCACGTCATATCCATGCTGCATCAGCACTGTCCTCACAAACACGCAAAGGTCCGCCGACTCATCCACCACCAGCACCCGCGGGCCCTCCTGCTTCTGCGTCGCCACCGTCGGCCGCTCTCTCAAATACGACTGAATCGCCTCCTCCTCGGTCGCATAGCTCTCCAGCAAAGCGGAGACCTTCGTCAACTTCAGCAGGTCCGTAAGAAACTTCGGCGGCCCAGCCAGCCGAAGATCGCCCCCGCGTCGGCGCATCCGTTCGGAGAATCGCACCAGCAGACCCAGCCCAATGCTGTCCAGCCGGCTCACCTCGCTCAACTCCACCACCAGCCGAGAGAACTCACGCGCCCCCTCATCCAGCATTGCCTCCAGCGCCTTCACCTCAGCGCCCAGAACAATACGCCCCTTGCACTGAATCAGGTAGACGTTTCTAACAAACCGCGAACTCAGACTTAACAGCATGGACTACCTCGTCAGCCAGGCTCGACACGGGATCGCACTCGCCCCGCAGGAAGAATAACCCGCAGGAAGAATAATGATGACCTGAAGCTGTGGTCCCCAATCATCGCACCGCAAACCGCTCCAAAGCCATTCTTCTTTCACCGCTCCCAGAACCTAATATCCACGGTCCTCCCGTTGGTCGGCACCAACTCCCGCTTGCGACTAATGGGAGCGCCACACGAAGCGGTATACAAGTCACGAAGTGACCGCTGCCCGCGCAGGGCGCCCGTCCGGCAGGACAGAGCTTCGATCAAAAAAAATAATTCAAAAAATCTTCGCCAAATTTGGCGTATGAGTTATATCCAATTCGTTACAATTAAATAAGAGATCAAAACCAAGGGCTGCCTGCGGCGAAAGCTGCAGCAGCCCTTCGCATTTAACGTCCCACCAATCACCACCAACTCACCACGAAGGAGTCACCGAAGCACCATGAAATGCAGCATCCATCTCGCAGCCAAAGAGCCCCTTAGAGAAAGGAAACCGCACGAAAATTCCACTAACTAAAACAAAACAAGTATTTTAGCCGTAACCCACCTGGATGCAATGGTTTAGCGACACGCCCTTCCGCTAAATCATTGCATCCATTCCACTTGCCCCCAAAATACCCCGTAGGGGGGAGGGGGGTACCAACCGCACTCCAAAGGAGCCGCAAACATGAAAACCGCCATCTGTCGCCACATCAAAACCAACGGACGCCGCTGCAAATCACCCTCTCTCGGCGTCTCCGCCTTCTGCTACTTCCACTCTCGCCTCCTCCGCCGCCACAGAACTCTGCTCGAAACCGCCCCCACCCTGCCCCCAAGCCAGCCGGACAATCCACCTTCGGCGACCGGAGTGCCCCAGTATCTGCCGGAGGCCCTTCCCCTTGAACTCGACCTGCCCCCACTCGAAGATGTCGAGTCCATTCAGGTCTCCATCTCCCTGCTCGTTGCTGCCCTCGCCCGCAATCGCATTGATTCTAAAAGGGCGGCGGTCCTCCTCTACGGTCTCCAGCTCGCCTCCACCAACGCCCGCTCCGTCACCATCGAACCCGCAGCCGCCTCCATCGTCCGTACCCTCGCTCGAACCAAATCGGGCCGGGACCTCGCCGTCGACCCCAGTCCCCGATAGCTCCCTGGCCCGTAGCCCGCCGGAAAAATGCCGGAGAGCCTTGCCAATCGGGGCAAGGCTCCGCAGCATGGAACCTGACTAGTGAGCTTGGCTGGCGTCTAAGGGGACATAGGGAACAAGCCACTTAAGGGAACAAGCCCCCGGTCCACAACGTAGACCTCTCATCCAACGCTATGGAAGTAGCCTTAAATCTCGATCCCATCTCTCCGATCGCTCTCTATCGCCAGATCTACGACGGTCTGCGCGACGGAATCGTCGGAGGAAGGTTCGAGGCTGGCATTAAATTGCCCGCCTCACGCGCTCTGGCCAGCTCGCTCGGCGTCTCGAGAATCACCGTCACCGAGTGTTACGAGCGCCTGATCTCGGAGGGATATCTCGAAACCCGTCGCGGTTCGGGAACCTTCGTCTGCTCCTCGCTGCCCGAAACCGATATGTACGCCTCCAGCGTCCCCATAGCGATCGATCCAGAGCTCGAGAGCCCTGTGCCCGTCCGGCTCTCCATCTATGGAAAGCTCATCAATGCGCCGATCCGCCCCCCCATCCCCCCCGAGCTCATCCGCCTCGACTCGCACGGGCCAGATGTAAGCTCCTTTCCGCGAAAGCTTTGGACCAGGCTCCTGGTCAGACGCATGCAGGAGGATCCTTCAACCCTCCTGCAATATACCCAGGAGTTCAGTGGAAGCACCGATCTCCGCGTAGCCGTGGCCCACTATCTGCGCATGTCCCGTGCCGTCGTCTGCGATCCAAATCAGATCATCATCACCAGCGGATCGCAGCAGGCCCTTTACTTCGCCGCAAGAATCTTCCTCGATCCCGCCGACTACGTCGCCATGGAAGCGCCGGGGTACCGCTTCGCCGGTCGAATCTTCTCCTCCCAGGGCGCCACCCTCCTCCCCATCCCGGTCGACCGCCACGGAATGCAAGTCTCGCAACTCAAAAAACACAGCGACAAGGCGGTGAAGCTTGTCTACGTCACCCCTTCGCACCAGTACCCCCGAGGAGTTGCGCTCTCGGTCGCACGCCGCATGGACCTGCTGGCGTGGGCAAAGCAGACAGGTGCACTGATCCTGGAGGACGACTACGACAGCGAGTATCGATACAACGAGAGGCCGCTCCCCTCCATCCAGGGGATGGTGCCCAATGCTCCCGTCCTCTACATCGGAACCTTTTCCAAACTCTTGTTCCCCACCTTGAGGCTGGGCTATCTCGTAGTGCCCCCTGCCTTTCAGGACGTATTCACAGGGGCTAAGCTGCTCTGCGATCTTCAAAGCTCTTCAATTGACCAGCGCATCCTCACAGACTTTCTCACCGAGGGACACCTTGAACCCTATGTCAGAAAGATGCGGATCATCTACCGGAAGCGGCGCGCCGTGCTGGTCGAATCGTTACAGAAACACTTCGGCCGCAGAGTCACAATCTACGGAGATCATGCAGGGATGCACTTCCTGGCGGACTTCCAGATCGACCTCGCCGAACCCGAGGCCTTCGAGCGAGCCCTAGCCGCCGGCGTGCGGTTAGAGCGCGTCTATTGGCCCGCATGTTCCGAGGTAGAGCGCCCCGGGCACGTCCAATTCGTCTTTACCTTCGCAGCTCGCAGCGAAGAGGAGCTAGTTCTCGCAGCAGAAAAACTGGCTCACGCCTTTCTCTCTTGATGGAACTCTGATCCAATCGATTCGCTCCTTCGTTCTCTGGCAACTATTTCAGATGTGATGTACTGTGATCATCGTTGAATCAGCGCGACGGCAGAGCACCCAGTTGCGTCCAAAGAATGATAGAGGCGCTTTGCCTAACGATTAACCCCTGAGGAGTAGAGGATCCAGATGACCCGTCACACACGTAGAAACTTCCTCCAGTCTGCCACTGCCGCGATCGTCTGTGGCTCCTCTCTTCTCAAGACTAATCGACTATCAGCCTCCCCCTTCGGTCTCCCGATCGGCCTCCAGCTCTACTCAGTCCGCGAGATGCTCGCAAAGGACTACGAAGGAACACTCAAACAGCTTGCCGCCCTTGGCTATCAGGAGGTCGAGGCGGCGGGCTACTACGACCACTCGCCCCAGCAGGTCAAGAGCGCGATGTCGGCTGCTGGCCTCACGTGCGTCAGCGCTCACTACTCCTACTCGAATCTGAGCAAAGACTTTGATAAGATCGTCGCCTTCAACAAAGAGCTTGGCGTGCACTACATCATCTGCGCCTTCCCTGGAATCAAGGACCCATCCCGGCTGAAAGACACATCTTATCCTTCACTGATCCACTCCTTCACCTTGGAGGACTATCGGTGGAACGCCGATCAGTTCAACAAGTTTGGTGAAAAAGTGAAGGCCGCGGGCATGAAGTTCGGCTATCACAACCACACTATGGAGTTTGGCAAACAGGATAATGTCATCCCACTCGACGAGATGATCCGCTTGACCGATCCCGAGTTAGTGACCTTCGAACTGGACTGCGGATGGGTCATCGTCGGCGGTGCCAATCCGGTGGACTATCTTAAGCGCTATCCTTCTCGAATCTCCATGCTCCACGTCAAGGACTTCAAGCACACCGATAAGCCGGCGTCTGTCATGGAACCGCCCCCCGCCGCCGAGTTGGGGAAGGGAACCTTGGATTATCGTCCAGTCTTTGAGGCTGCGAAGAAAGCAAACATCAGGCATTACTTTGTCGAGCAGGAGGCATATGACATCCCGCCGCTGGAAGCGCTCAAAATCGACGCCGACTACATGAAAAAACTCACGGTTTAGAGAGCGCCGTTTCTCCAGACAATCAACCTTTGTAAGACCTCAAGCCTTGATTTTCAAGCGCTGCGCCGTGTCGTCCCTGAAATCAGCCGGAAACACTCTAAAATCACCGATTAATAAAAAATTGGCGAAACAATCTGCCGGAAAGACTCGTCCTTTCAAGGAGAGACTCGTCACTCGATTAATTGTTCGCAATTATATATACTGAACGTATAGTTCACAATCATTGCAGAGTCTCACTGCTAAGGATGAAGGTGCAGATTTACCCGAGCAGCTGGTATCGCCCTGCATGTTTTTGTTGAGAAACAGACGTATGAGAAAACAGCAAACCCTGAAAGATACGGAGAAGCCGAAAAAACGCGGGAGACACCGCAGTCTCGAGGCAAAAGCCGCTATTCTCAAGGCGACACTTCAGTTGTTGGAGCGCGAATCTCTGCGCAAAGTGACTGCGGACGCGATCGCGAGGCGAGCGGGTGTCAGCAAAGCCACGATCTACAAGTGGTGGCCTAACAAGAGCATGGTGGCCTTGGACGCTTATCTGGCCGGAATGACCGACAGAGTTCCAACCCCGGATACGGGGTCGGCGGAAGAAGATTTTACCGAGCAATTGAAGTCATTGACCACTTTCTACACATCTACTCTGGGGCGGCTCTTCTGCCAGTTCATTGCAGAAGGGCAGAGTGATCCGAGATTTCTGGCCTCGTTTCGAGAACGTTTTCTCTATGCCCGCAGAGACGCCGCGCGTGTCATGTGGCGGCGCGGCGTAGATCGTGGAGAGATTCGCAACGCTATCGATGGGGAGATCGTTCTCGACCTAATCTACGGGCCCACGATCTTTCGATTGCTCGCCGGCCACGGCTCACTCAATGACTCAGAGTCCGAGGCAATGGTCGAAGCTGTATTTGGAGGGTTGAGGCGACTTGATTATCAGCGTCCTCGGAAGAAATTGTCTTCTCTAATAAACCGCCGCAACGGGCAACTTTGAGTCTTGTTCTGCCATCGCGGCATCTTATTTCTAAACGCTTGGTTTTACATGATTCAAACGTAGCCGTTTTTACAATGACATCACTTACGAAGCCTCTGACGCAGTAGGCAAAAATAAGAAAGTATCGCCCAAGGAGCTTTGATGTGGATCGTTCGTCTCGCGCTTAGGAGACCTTATACTTTTGTCGTCTTGTCGCTGCTCTTGTTCGTCATCGGCCCCGTCGTCATGCTGCGGACGCCCGTCGATATCTTTCCGAACATCGATATCCCGGTCGTGTCCATCGTGTGGGCCTACGCAGGATTGTCGCCCGAGCAGCTGAACGATCGCATCGTTCTGCCCTACGAACGAAATCTGACGACTGTAGTCAACGACATCGAACACATCGAATCTCAGACGTTGAATGGCGTCTCCGTAGTAAAAGTTTTCTTTCAGCCGTCGGTAAACATCGCGCAGGCCGTGGCACAGGTTACGGCTGTCTCGCAGACAGTTCTTCGCCAGGATCCGCAGGGTACAACACCGCCGCTGGTAATCCAGTACAGCGCCTCGAGCGTCCCAGTGTTGCAGCTTGGATTGTCTGGCCGCGGTCTCAGCGAACAGCAGTTGAACGACTTCGGCACCAACTTCATCCGCACACAGCTGGCTACAGTTCAGGGCGCTTCCACGCCATACCCCTATGGGGGGAAGCAGCGCCAAATCCAGGTGGATATTGACACCCAAAAACTGCAGGCCTATGGTCTTTCCGCCTCAGATGTCGTCAACGCCGTGTCTGCGCAGAACATTATTCTGCCAGCTGGCGACATGAAGATGGGACATATTGACTACCAGGTAGAAACGAACAGCGCCCCAAGTTCGATTGCCGCACTGAATAATCTGCCTATAAAAACGGTAAATGGCGCGACTACTTACATTCGCGACATCGGGAATGTCCGCGATGGATTTCCTCCGCAGACCAATATCGTGCGCGTCGACGGGCAGCGCGCTTCGTTGATGACAATACAAAAGACAGGGAACTCCTCGACGTTGCAAATCATCTCCAACGTGCGGGCCCAGCTTCCGCTGATCGCAGCTCAGTTGCCTCCAGCCCTGAAGATACAACCGATTGCCGACCAATCGGTCTTTGTCCGGGGGGCAATCAGCGGCGTCGTTCGCGAGGCGTTAATCGCCGCATGCCTTACCGCTGCGATGATCTTGTTGTTTCTCGGCAGCTGGCGTTCCACCGTGACTATCGCGATTTCCATCCCGTTGTCGGTGATCTGCTCCCTCCTGATGCTGGCCGCACTCGGCGAAACAATCAACATCATGACGCTCGGTGGATTGGCATTGGCGGTCGGTATTCTCGTAGACGACGCGACTGTCGAAATCGAGAACATCAATCGCAATCTCGAAGAGGGCAAGGAGGTAGAGCAGGCGATTCTCGATGGCGCAGCCCAGATCGCAGTCCCCGCATTCGTTTCAACGATTTCAATCTGTATCGTCTTCGTTCCTATGTTCTTTCTCGGAGGCGTGGCCCGCTATCTGTTCGTTCCTCTGGCGGAGGCAGTGGTCTTTGCAATGCTCGCGTCATACTTCCTATCGCGAACGATTGTCCCAACGATGGCGAAGTACCTGTTGAAACCGCATCAAGAGGGACAAACAGCCCAAGTCAGCCGCAACCCCCTGGTTCGCTTCCAGCTCACCTTTGAAAAGTACTTTGAAAAACTGCGCAATTGGTACCACGGCCTGTTGCACTTATTTTTGGAATATCGAGTCCCGTTTCTCCTATCGATTGGGGCCTTTTGGCTAGCTTCTCTGGTGCTTCTCTATCCATGGCTGGGACAGGACTTTTTCCCGTCAGTGGATGGAGGACAATTCAAACTGCACGTCCGTGCTCACACCGGCACCAGGATAGAAGATACGGCCAGGCTTTGCGATCAGATCGAAGACGTAATTCGTCGCGAAATCCCAGCCGCAGAGCTAACCTCAATTATCGACAACATCGGCATCCCTTACTCTGGCCTGAATCTTTCTTACTCGAACTCCGCTCCTGTGGGTACGGCAGACGCAGACATTCTGGTCTCTCTCGACGAAAAGCATCACCCCACAGCCGAATATACTCATAGCCTGCGTGACAAACTTACCACGCAGTTTCCCGGTACAGAGTTCTACTATCTGCCAACCGATATGGTGAGCCAGATCCTGAACTTCGGCTTGCCGGCGCAGATTGACGTTCAGGTTGTTGGACAGCAGGTCGCACAAAATCGCGTCCTCGCCGAGCAGATGATGCAGCAGATCAGTCATATTCCAGGAACGACCGATCTTCGAATTCAACAGCCGTTCAATCTACCAACATGGACCATCGATGTCGATCGCACTCGCGCCCAGCAGGTAGGGTATAGCCAGCGAGACGTCACAAACAGTGTGCTTACCAGTCTTAGCGGCAGCTTCCAGACCAATCCAACATTTTATCTCAATCCTCAGAATCATGTCAGCTACAACATCGCCGTGCAGACGCCACAATATAACGTGCAAAGCCTGCAACAGCTTGAGAACTTTCCTATCGCAACAAATGGCTCGACGCAGCAACCCCAGATTCTCGGCAATCTAGCCTCCATTCGAAGAGGGGTCGAACAAGGAACGGTAAGTCTCTACAACGCGCGGCCAGTAATCGATATTTATGGTGCGGTGGAAGGGACAGATCTTGCAAGCGTTTCAACCAGGATTGAACAGATAGTCAAAGACAGCCAAGGCAAATTGCCTCGTGGAACCCAGCTCTTTGTTCGCGGGCAGATCCAGACGATGCACACCTCCTTCACGGGGCTGGTCTATGGACTTCTATTTTCGATCGTGCTCGTCTACGCGCTCATCGTAGTGAACTTCCAGAGTTGGCTCGACCCATTCATCATCATCGCCGCGCTACCCGGGGCTTTGGCCGGAATTGTATGGTTGCTGTTTCTAACCGGCACACACATCAGCGTCCCCGCACTGACTGGCGCAATCATGTGCGTGGGTGTAGCGACGGCAAACTCTATTCTCGTAGTCAGCTTTGCGAAAGAGCAGATGGACCTGGGAATGAATGCTCTCGACGCGGCACTCTCAGCCGGTTTCACGCGATTCCGTCCAGTAATCATGACCGCACTCGCAATGATCATCGGCATGGTGCCAATGGCCCTCGGACTCGGCGACGGAGGCGAACAAAACGCGCCACTCGGCCGTGCCGTCATTGGAGGGCTGCTACTGGCTACCTTTGGAACGCTAACCTTCGTTCCGGTCTTCTTTTCGTTTATGCATCGAAATGATCCTCCTCCCGTGGCCCAGGACGCGGAAGAATCACTATGAGTAGCTCAGGATCGTTCAACCTATGGAACGCCGCGCCCGCAGCGCATTTGGAGAGATGGCAATGAATCCCGACGAGCAAAAGATAGAACCAAATCAAGACCCAGGCAAAACGGAAGAGCAGCCAGCTCGGCACGACGTTGCGCAGACAAAGCCTGAACCGCCGAAGGTTTCGCGCCGATCCTTGCTGTCTATTGTCGTGATCGCGCTGATAGTAGCTGCGGTTGTGGCAGCTGTCGGTATCGTCTCGCGCAAACATGCAAGTGCGGAACTGACGAAGTACACCGAGAATACCTCTGCCCCGCCCGTAACGTTGGAGCAACCGGTCATGCAGCAGAATGCTAGGGAGATCGTGCTTCCAGGCAACATTCAGGCCTTTGCCTTGGCGCCGATCTATGCGCGGACAACCGGCTATGTCAAAGCCTGGTATCACGACATTGGAGCACCGGTACGCAAGGGCGAACTACTTGCCGTGATCGAAACGCCTGAACTCGATCAACAACTCGCCTCCGCGAAGGCAGACCTCGCAACAGCAAAGAGCAACGCCGGTATCGCGAAGGTTACGGCGGATCGTTACAACGACCTGATAGGCCGCAACGCCGTCTCGCAACAAGACACCGACAACGCAGTGCAGGCGCTGGAAGCAAGGAGTACGCAGGTAGCCTCGTCTCAAGCGAATGTACAGCGGTTGGAGGAGTTGGTCTCCTTCGAACGTATCGTCGCGCCCTTCGATGGTGTGATCACAGCCCGCAACATCGATATAGGACAGCTCATCTCAGCTACCGGCAGCACTACCACCGCCGGAGCCGGAACGATCTCGGGAAACAAGGAGATCTTTGACATATCCGCTGTTCGCACTCTCCGCGTGTTTATCAACGTGCCGCAGATCTATTCACCCGACGCCAAGAACGGAACGATCGCAAAGTTGACTCTGCCGCAGTACCCAGGCCGCACCTTTCAAGGCAAGCTTGTTCGTTCGTCGGACTCGGTCGATCCTGCAACGCGAACCCTACTCGCAGAGGTAGACGTAGACAATCGTAGCGGCGAACTCCTTCCAGGTAGCTACACTGAGGTACACCTGAGTGTGTCGAGTGACGCACCGGCCCTCATAGTGCCCGTGAGTGCGCTGATCTTGGAACCGGACGGCTTGCGGGTCGCGACGGTGGATGCCAATCATCATGTTCACATGACGCGGGTGACGCCAGGCCGCGACTACGGTACGACTGTCGAAATTCTAGCTGGCCTCAAGCCGGGAGAACCCATCGTCGGCAACCCGCCCGACTCAATACTCGACGGAGAGGAAGTCCGCGTTATCAATAACAGCAATAATCAAACACAGGCGCCCGAGGGGAAGCGATGAAGGCCCGCGTCTTATCGCTCACAGGAGTGTTGCTCGGCACCTTATTGCTGAACGGATGCAAAGTTGGACCAAACTATAAGGCTCCAGCCATGCCGGCCCCTCCCGCTTACACGGACGACGGACACAACGGTGATTGGGCCTCTGCTAAGCCGGCTGATGGAGTAGACCGAGGAACGTGGTGGGCCGTCTATCAGGATAATGAACTCAACAATCTTGAGCAGCGATGCGCGACCGCTAACCAGAACATTGCCGCTGCTCTCCAGGCTTACGATCAGGCCCACGATCTTGTTCGCGAAAATCGTTCCTCGCTCTACCCAACTGTATCGCTAGGCGCCGGCGCATCCCGCAATCGCATCTCAAACAACGCTCCTTTGAGACCGGTCAACACGGCCGCGAGCTACTGGGACTTCCTCATTCCGCTAAATATCTCCTGGGAGCCCGATCTGTGGGGCGGCATCCGCAGGCAGATTGAGTCGAGCGCAGCCAATGCACAGGCGACATCCGCGGATCTAGCAAACACTCAGCTCAGTCTCCAGGGACTACTCGCTGTCACCTTCTTTCAGATCCGAGGACTGGACCTTCAGCTACAACTTCTCCGATCGACGATCGATGCTTATACCGAAGCCCTTCAACTCACAGAGGACCGCCTGACAGGTGGACTAAGTTCGGATAGTGACGTCCAGCAGGCGAAGGCGCAGTTGGAAGAAACTCGGGCTCAGCTCATAGATATTGGAGTACAGCGCGAACAGTTCGAACACGCAATCGCTGTTCTTATAGGAGAACCCGCAACAGGCTTTCACATCGCAGAACATCCGATGATCGGCGATCCGCCTGCTATCCCCACCGGTGTTCCATCGGAACTGCTCGAGCGGCGCCCGGACATTGCGGCCGCAGAACGTCGTGTTGCCTCAGCGAATGCTCTAATCGGCGTTGCGAAGTCCGCCTACTATCCCACCATCTTTCTTGGTGCAGGTGGCGGCGTGCAAAGCAGTACGATCAGCAATCTTTTTAACTCAACCAGCACGCAATGGAACGCTGGTCCCTCGGCCGATGAGATTCTTTTCGACGCCGGTCGTAGAAGAGCACAGATGGACTTGGCAATTGCGCAACGAGAGCAGGCCACAGCTCTCTATCGTGAGCAGGTGCTTTCGGCGTTTCGCGATGTAGAAGACCAGCTGTCCGCCCTACGAGTGTTGGAACAAGAAGCATCGGTCCAGGCCAAAGCAGTAGATGCAGCAAAAAAGAGCACGGAACTCTCCACACTTCGCTACAAACGCGGTCTCGCTCCCTACCTGGAAGTGCTGACGAATCAGACAATCGAACTGACAGATGAGAGAGCTGCTGCCTCTTTAGTCTCTCGGAGAATTGTCGCAAGTACTCGGTTGCAGATGGCGCTTGGAGGCGGTTGGAACTCCGCTCAACTCCCCGCCAACTAGGGCGATTCACTCATCAAAGAAGGCGTCGGTTCACATGTATGTTGAGCCGACACCGATCCTCCGCTATCGTCGCTCTGGCAGAACACTCCAGATAGCCTCATCTTCCTGCCCGAGAACCCACGCACAAATCCCCTGTAGGTGTTGTTCCTTGGCGAGGCTGTAGCGATCTGCGAATCCCCGCTTTTCGGTATAAAAAATCCACTCGCGCATCTGATCCCGATAGAAGAAAAAATAAGCGCTGTGATCCTGTGGGTCCCATTGCTCATGGCCGTCGTAGGTATCACGCAAAGTCTGTACGTCAGCGGCGCTAATGTAATCTGCCGTAATGTTCGGCTTCTGTTCCTTGTCGTTGAGCCCTGGATCGCCGGCGTACCAGTGGTATCCATAGAGTGCAACTCCGAGCGATAGTTTCTCCCTTGGCACGACCTTCAGCGCATAATCCAAATTCTCATTCATCCACACCCATCCCCCGACCGGCCCAGGCGTAGTCCATCGCGTGTGCTGATCGTAGGTCATCAGGCAGATCAGGTCGACCGACTCACTAAGCGCCTTCAGATCGAACACGCCACGCCAATCCGCGAAGATCCACTTGCTGAAGGCGCTGTGGCCTGGGTGTCCCGGCGCGTTAGGAACAACCGCGATCTGCAACTGCAGGTGTTCTCGGTGCATAGCATCGGCGATGCGCTTCACCGTAGCCGAGAGAGCATCTCGATCGGTCCACGAGATATTCTCAAAGTCGAGCTGAAAGCCGTCATAACCATTCTGCTTGCACTCAGAGATCAGCGAACCAATCAACGCCGTCTGCGCCTGATCGCTGGCAAGCAACGAATGCACACCGGTCTTGTCAAAGATAGCGATAATGGGGAACAGGGAGATATGTCTCTGTTTCACCACGCGCATCACGCTCGGATCCGGCTCCCCGTACACCAGTCCGTTCGAATCAACGCCATACCAGGTCGGAACGATGATATCGATCTTGGTCTGATGCTCCATGAAATCGCGAACAGAATCTGGATGATCAGTCATATAAAACAGCGTCTTCGTTTGCGCGAAGACTGTTGGCACGACAAAGAAAAGGCAGAGCAGAAGCTTCGTCATCAAGACCTTTCACATAGCTGAAAGCAAATTCGATAAGTCGTGCGTTCTAGGTGTTCTCAAGAGTCAACGAAGGCGGAACGTCCGTCGGCTGAGACCCAAACTCGAGATTCGGTTTGTCACCCATCTCGAAGACGATGCGCGCGCCATTCACAATATCCCGATGGTTGAACCAGGACTTCGTGTGCGGCTTTCCATTGAAGGTGACCGACTGAATATATTGATCGCTCGCCAAGTGGCGATGCGCAATAATCTCAAGCTGCTTGCCGTTGCCCAGTTGAACGTTGACCTGATCGAACAAAGGTGTCCCAAAGATGTAGTTGCCGCTCACAGGGTCGACAGAATAAAAACCCAGCGAACTCAGGATGTACCACGACGACATCTGGCCCACATCTTCGTTGCCCTGCAATCCATCCGGGAGCGCAGCATACATCTTCTCCATCAACATGCGCACACGCGCCTGAGTCTTGTGCGGTTGGCCTGCGTAGGCATAAAGATAGGCGATATGATGTGACGGTTCGTTGCCATGCGCGTATTGACCCACCAGCCCGGCGATATCTGGTGGAGCGTCGGCAGGCAGCGTCGAAGGCTGATCGAACAACTGATCGAGCTTCTCGAGAAACTGCTTCTGTCCACCAAGAATCTCAATCAATCCCGCAGCATCGTGCTGGATCCCAAACGTAGTCTGCCAAGAGTTCGACTCGGTAAAGTCGCGCCACTTCTTGGAGGTGCCCATCTCAATCGGATCAAACGGCGCAGCCCACTCCCCGTTCGCCAGCTTGGGTCGCGCAAAGTTCATGGAGCGATCGTAGTAGTTGCGATAGTTGCGCGATCGCTCCACCAGCATCGTTGCATCGTCCGAGTGCCCAAGCTTCTTCGCCACGTGTGCGATTGACCAGTCGTCATAGCAGTATTCGAACGTCTTGCTGACCGACTCTTCTTCGAGGTCGCAAGGAATATAACCCTTCGAGCGGTAATATCCGAGGCCGCGATAATCATCCACCATGGCGCGCTTCATCATCACCTTGTAAGCGCGTTCGTAGTCCACACCTGCAATGCCCTTATTGCATGCTTCTGCTATCACGGCAGCCGAGTGATATCCGGTCATCGTCCCGGTCTCGCAACCTTGCAGCGGCCACACCGGCATTCCTGCGGGGCTCTCCTCCGCCATGCGAATCAGCGCGTTCGCAAAGTCCGGCACGCGATCCGCGGACATCAGCGTGTACAGAGGATGCGTAGCTCGATAGGTATCCCACAGCGAAAACGCAGTGTAGTTTCGCTGCCCGTCACGAAGTTTGTGAATCTGCTTATCCATCCCTCGATAGCGACCGTCGACATCGTCGAAGAGCGAAGGCCCAACAGAGGCGTGGTACAGCGCAGCATAAAAGATTCGCTGATGGGTCTCATTCTCAGTCTTGATTTTGATGCGCGAGAGCTGCTGATTCCACTTCTCCCTCGCGCTGCGGCGAACCTTTTCAAAGTCCCATCCCGGTAGCTCAACCTTCAAGTTGTTCGCAGCAGACTCCGCGCTGACGCCCGAGATCCCGGTCTTCACCAGAATCACTGGATCCTTCGCCGTGTCAAAGAACAGAACGCACTTTAGGGATTTGCCTGTCAGCGCCTGCGTCCCATCCTGTACCTCAATACCCTCCTGATAAAAGACGACCCGAGCCGGCTGCTGAGAGAACTTCATCGTGAAGTAGATCTGACGCCCATCGCCCCACGCTTTGGTGGTACGGCCTCCCGCGAGTGTGTCGGGTGCAGTACGTTCTAGCGAAGCGGTGACCACGGCAGACTGGCCGTTGTAGGCGTAGCTATGCTCAAGGTCGACGATGATATGGCCAGACTTCGGAGCATCCTTGCACGTAGGAAAGCTGTATCGATGCAGTCCGGTTCGCTCTGTGGCCGTCAGTTCGGCGCGAACTCCATAGTCCTTCAGAAGAACAGAATAGTAACCCGGTTCGGCATGTTCGTCTGCGTGGTCAAATCGCGAGCGATAGCCAGCGTCTGGATTACTACGCGGACCAGGAACAATCTTCGACTCACCGGTTCCAGGCATCACCAGAAAGTCGAGCAGATCGCCACAGCCCGTACCGCTCAGGTGAGTATGGCTGAAGCCCATAATCGACGTGTCGGAGATGTGATAACCCGAGCACCAATCCCATTGATCATTGAAAGTATCAGGACTGAGCTGGACCGCACCGAAAGGCACCGTAGCTCCAGGAAACGTATGTCCATGTCCGCCAGTACCGATCCGTATATCAACCAGCGATGCGGCGTCGAAGGTCTCATCCGTCTTTCTGGACTTGTGGATCACTCTGCCAAACGCGCTGGTCTCAGTCGCACCCACCGCATACACAGCCGAGACGCCGCCAAGAAATTTTCTTCTGGAAATCACTGATGCTCCATAGATACTGAGTCGGAATGTTGAATCTAAAAACCAGTGTCGCTCAGACAGCCTCGCGTCTTTCACAAACACTTGCTCTATTGACGTAGACTAAACTGAACAGAGAGATAATTCGATCAAAATATTGACTGATCATCGATCAAAAAGTCATCACTCTGAAGTGTTTTCGAAAAAGTAGGCTTTCCGTGTCGACGGACCATAGCCGAACCTTCTTATCCGGAGCTTTTGACCAAAGATGAAAAACGATAAAATCAGCCGCCGAGACATGCTCCGAATGACAGCGGGAGCCACAGCAGCTGCTACGCTTCAACCCTCCACCGTCTTTGCAGACGCACCGCCTTCCTCATTTCCCTCCAAACGGCCTGCCGTTCAGGACAGAAAATTTCACAGTCCAGCCGTCGAAGCCTACCTTACGAACACGAGCAGCAAAATCGGCGATCCCGAACTGGCATGGCTCTTTGAAAACTGTTACCCCAACACACTCGACACAACTATCGAATTCGGCACCTTCGCAGGCAAGCCGGATACAGCAGTCATCACAGGTGACATTGCCGCAATGTGGCTGCGCGACTCCTCGGCCCAGGTGTGGCCCTATCTTCCGCTGGCTGCGAAGGACGCGCAACTTCGCCTGATGCTCGAGGGCATCATCCGTCGACAGGCCAGATGCATCCTCATCGACCCTTACGCGAATGCCTTCATGGCGAATCTAGACGCGCCGCCGCTCGAGTGGAGCAGAACAGATTCGACCGAGATGAAGCAGGGCGTTGGCGAGCGAAAATGGGAGCTGGACTCGCTCTGCTATCCGATCCGTCTCTCCTACGGATACTGGCGCGCCACCGGAGACTCCTCTCCCTTCGACAAAACTTGGCACGCCGCAATGAAGCTGGTCGTCGAGACCATGCGCGTTCAGCAGCGCAGGCAAGGCCCCGGCCCCTATCACTTCCAACGCACCTCAAAGACGCCGACCGAAACCCTGCCCGGCGACGGATACGGCGCTCCGGTACTGCCCGTTGGCCTCATCGCATCCGGCTTTCGCCCATCGGACGACGCCTGCACCTTCCCATTCCTAGTCCCATCAAATCTCTTCGCCGTCACAACCCTCGGCTATCTCGCGCAGATGGCCAACGAGATCCTCCATGACTCAGCTCTCGCCAATCAGGCGGACGCACTAGCAGGCGAGGTCAAGAAGGCACTCCAACAACATGCCGTGGCGCAGACCGCAGAGGGAACTATCTGGGCGTACGAGGTGGACGGTTACGGCAGCCAACTTCTCATGGATGATGCCAACGTACCAAGCCTGCTCGGACTTCCTTACATTCACAGCTCACCCGACGCCGCGCTCTACGCCCGCACTCGCAGCTTCGTCTGGAGCGAACGCAATCCATGGTTCTTTCAGGGAAGCGCAGGTGAGGGAATCGGCGGACCACACGAAGGCAAAGACATGATCTGGCCCATGTCCATCACCACCTACGCCCTCACCAGTCAATCGGACAAAGAGATCGCCCACGCCCTTGCCATGCTGAAACACGCCAGCGCTGGATCAGGCTTCATGCACGAGAGCTTCAATCGCAACGACGCCACAAAGTTCACGAGAAGCTGGTTCGCCTGGGCCAACTCGCTCTTTGGCGAACTCGTCGCGAACGTCGCCACGACCCGTCCTGCGTTACTTCAGGTAGCCCGCTAACCCACACGCGGCTCGAGCAACATTCAAAGAAGCAACCAAACAGACGAAGTCTCTAGCCGCAAAGCTGCTTGATCGCCCGCCGCAAAATCACAACGCACTCCTCGAGCTCCGCAATAGGCACACACTCGCGTGGACTATGCGCTGTCAGCATAGATCCTGGTCCAATCACCACTGCTTCAGCGCCCATTCGGGCAAGCCATGGTGCCTCCGTGCCAAAGGCGATAGTCTGGACCTCCGAGTCAGTCTCTTTCAACACAGCCTGAATCACGGCACTATCGATGCGAGTCTCAAACCCGCCTTCCATCCTCAAAACCTCAACCTGTATCTTAAACCCGTCCCGGCTCTCCTCCTCGAAATGACGAACAACCTCAAGCAGCTGCTCAAGAACAACCTCCGGACGCTGCGTAGGAACAGGTCTCCACTCCAACAAAAAAGAGCACTCAGCCGGGACAACATTCTTGGCCGTCCCTCCGCGAATCTCACCAACATTCAACGTCGTCCATGGCGGAGAAAAAGCATCATTCCGGTCCGCCATCAACTCCACTGCCAGATCCTCAATCTCTCGCAGCAACCGCGCCGCAGCAAAGATGGCCGACCTCCCAGCCTCAGGAAAAGCGCTGTGTGCAGCTCGCCCCGTTACCTTGATCGAAGCAAGACAATAGCCCTTCCCAGCGCGCGCAGGAGTAAGCGACGTAGGCTCCCCGACGATCGCGTACCGCGCACGAATCGCGTCAGCCTCAAGAAGAAAACGAGCTCCCCGGCAACCAACCTCTTCATCCGCAGTAAACACTAGGCAAAGCCGCTTCTTCATCCCACCAGCATCCACCGACGCAGCCGTAGCAAGCACGCACGCAAGAAAACCCTTCACATCGCAGGCGCCACAGCCATGCAGCATCCCATCCCGCTCACGCAGCGCCGTTGCGTCCGTCCATTCAGCGGCGAAGGGAACCGTATCCGTATGGCAGATGATAGCAAGCTCCGCCTCAATCCTCCCCTCTCCCATCGGCTGAGGCGAGACAACAAGATTCACCTTCTCCACGCTCGCCTCATCGTCATAGCAAAACAGGCGAGAATGCCACCCAAGCGGTTCAAGAAACCTCTGAATCCACTCCACCACCGGGCGATTGCTCATGCTGGACACACTCGGAATCGCCACCAGCTCCTGCAGCAGTGCCTGTGGACGGATCATAGCTCTGTCCCCAGCCGCGTCTGCACTCTGCGAAAAGCCTCCACGATCTCGTCCTGCAGCGCATGACATCCGCTGTCGACGACGACCTTCCCATCGACGACAACATCCCGGATCGCCCGCGGAGACATGCTGAACACAATATTAGTCAGCAACTCATCAGGCAGACTTCCCGCAATCGAAGCCTCAGAGAGATCGACCGTAAAGAAGTCGGCAGCCTTACCAGCCTCCAGCGCCCCCGCCTCAACATGCAGCGATCGAGCCCCAGCGCGCGTCGCGAAGTCGAATAGCAGAACCGGCAAAGTTTCACCCTGTCGACCATCTAGGACTGCACGTTGCAGGTGTCGCAGACGCAAGTTCGATTCCAGCTCGCGAGCATTTTCCAGCGCATCCGTCTGCGTATGGCTATCCGTCCCGAACGCAATCGAAACCCCCGCATCGATCAAAGCATCCGCATCAAGAATCCCGTCCCCGAGATTTCGCTCCGTCGTAGGACAAGCCCCCACCGTAATCTTTCCGCGTCCCATCCGCTCAATCTCGCCACCCTGCACATGGATCGCATGGATCGCGGTAAAGTCCGGCGTCATCAGCCCAAGCTCATCGAGAAACGCAAAAGGAGTCGTTCCATACTCAGCAACGCAAGCCTCAATCTCCGCAGGCTGTTCTGCAACGTGCATATGCATCGGCAGACCATGCGTCTGCGCCCAGTTCGAAACAGCCTTGAGATAGTCACGCGGAACAGCCCGGACACTATGCGGAGCAAGCCCAAAGCTAACCGTCGAAGACATCGCAGCAATCTCACTCCGCAACGTCTCCGAATCACGCAAAAATCTCTCCACATCCGGCTCGATAAAACGGATCTGCCCAGAGTCCGGAAGAAGCGTGAAGCCCGCCCGAACATAGGCGCACCGAAGCAGAACGATCCGTATCCCAACACTCTCCGCAGCGCGAATCACCTGCGTCGCCAGCAGATTCGGATCGGCATAGGCTTCACCCGCCGGTGTGCGGTGAAGATAGTGAAACTCCCCAACGGTAGTGATGCCCGCAAGCGTCATCTCAAGGAACGCCATGCGGGCAACGTCGTAGATCTCCTCCGGCGTCAGCGCAAGCGCGCAGCGATACATAATGTTCCGCCACGACCAGAAGTCAGGTCCACTCCTGCGCCTCGACTCCGCCTTGCCGCGCAACGCACGTTGAAACGAGTGCGAATGAATATCGATCATTCCCGGCAACAGAGCACGACCTGGCAAACGCCGAACCTCGGAGACGCTGTCCGTCTTAACGGGTCCAATCGAGGAGATCGTTCCGTCCTTCGCGACAACAACTTCATAACCACTCCGAAATCGCCCGTCGACATAAACAAGATCCGGCTGATAAGACACGCTCATGCAGCCTGCTTTCGTCCGGCGACCCAGACCTCACGCACCATATTTTGTCCAAGCGTGTAAGGCAGGTCTCGCCAGTCGGAACTCTCAAGCACAAGCAGATCTGCCTGCATCCCAACCTCAAGCCTCCCAACATTCGAAAGCCCAAGCGCCGCCGCTGCATTCACCGTGCACGCGGTCAGAGCCTCCGGCGCCGTCAGTCCATTCAGTCGCACCGCCAGGCCCATCGCCACTGCCGTAGAGAACAGAGGGCTCGACCCCGGATTCAGGTCAGTGCCGATCGCCACCGCAGCACCAGCATCGATCAGCGCTCGCCCTGGCGCAGCAGTAAGGCCGAGATGAAGACTCACGCCCGGCAGAATCGTTGCAATCGTCTTCGACCTCGCGACCAACCCACACTGCTCGGGCGAACAGACTTCAAGATGATCGACACTCAGAGCTCCGATCTCCACTCCCAACTCCAGACCGCCCACCCGTTGAAATTGTTCCGTATGCATCTTGATACTCAACCCAGCCGCCTGCGCACAAGCGAGCACGATCCTCGCATCTTCAGCGCTCCACGCATGATGCTCAACAAAGATGTCCACCGAAGAAGCGAGACCTCGCCTCGCAACCTCCGGTATCAACTTGTTGCAAATCATCTCACGATAAATTTGTCGCTCGCCAAGCTCTTCAGGACAAATGTGAATCAGCAAAGTAGGGACCAGGCGACTTCGAGTTTGCTCCTGCAGCAAACGAACAGCCTCAAGCATTCGCAACTCCGCTTCGAGCGTGTATCCGTAACCAGACTTCACCTCGATAGTCGTAGCGCCCGAACGCTGTAGTGCCTCGATGCGAGGCAACGCAAGCGCCGCCATCTCCTCACTGCTCTTCTCCGCGGTCTCACGAATCGTATGCCATATCCCGCCGCCCGCTGCGAGAATCTCTTCGTAGGTTGCCCCGTTACTGCGTGCTTCAAAGTCGGCAAGACGATCACCCGCCCACACTGCATGGGTATGTGGATCGACGAGCCCAGGAACGACTGCGCGACCGCCAAGATCAATCACCGACTTAGCAGAGCCACGCCACTCACGCTCCGGTCCAATCCACGAGATTCCGCCCGCATCCACAGCAACTGCCGCCTCTGGAACAACTTGTAGTTGCCCCATCGCTGCCCCACGCTTCGGCCCCTGCCCAAACGAAGTGACCACCTGCGAGATCCCGGTCAAAAGCAACTCGCTCATTTTGCCCCGGTGCCATCTGAACTGACGCTATCTGCACTTTGAATGCCCGGCCTATCGAGGCCACGTTCGGCCGCGATCCTGTGGGCCTTTTCGTACCCCGCATCGGCGTGGCGAATCACGCCCATCGCCGGATCGTTGGTCAGGCAGAGCCGCAATCGTTGATCCGCCTCCTCGCTGCCATCAGCCACAGCGACCAACCCGGCATGCTGACTGTATCCCATGCCCACACCGCCCCCATGATGAAAGCTCATCCACCCAGCCCCGCTGGCGATTCCTGTCGCAAAGTTCAGCAGTGCCCAATCGGAGACAGCGTCCGAACCATCCAGCATAGCCTCGGTCTCGCGGTACGGACTCGCAACCGACCCGGCATCCAGATGATCGCGACCGATGACAATCGGAGCCTTCAGCCGGCCATCCCGCACCATCTGGTTGAACAGAAGGCCGGCCTTATCTCGCTCCCGATAGCCCAGCCAGCATATACGCGCAGGCAGACCCTGATAAGCGACATGCTCTCCGGCCCAAGGAAGCCACTGATTCAACCGCGCATCCTCAGGAAAAAGTTTGAGCAGAGCCGCATCGGTAGCTGCGATGTCAGCCGGATCACCAGAAAGGGCAACCCACCGGAACGGTCCTCGCCCCTCGCAGAAAGAATCACGAATAAACGCAGGCACAAATCCCGGATAGTCGAACGCATTGTTCACACCGGCGATCTTCGCCTGCGCTCGCAGATTGTTGCCGTAGTCAAAACAGATCGCACCCCGCCGCTGCAGCTCCAGAATTGCCTGAACATGCTGTGCAATATCGACGCGCACACGGTCGAGATAACGCTCCGGCTCCCGACTACGCTGCGCCGTCAAATCTTCATCTTCTTTGGCAATCGGCCAGTAGCCATAGAGCGGATCATGCGCACTCGTTTGATCTGTAACAACATCAGGCACAAAACCCAATCGTACGATCTGCGGCAAAATCGCTGCCGCATTTCCCAGCAATCCGATCGAAACCGCGCGGCCCTCCTTGCGTGCCACCGTTGCCCGCGCAATCGCATCTTCCAGCGACGTCGCCACCTCATCCAGATACCGCGTAGCAATGCGACGCTGAATACGGCTCTCATCCACCTCAATACAGATACTCACTCCTCCAGCCAGCTTAACCGCCAGCGGCTGCGCGCCTCCCATGCCCCCCAGGCCGGCAGTCACCGTAATTGTTCCCTTCAGCGACCCATTGAAGTACCTTTGCGCCGCTCCGAGAAAAGTCTCGTAGGTCCCCTGAAGAATCCCCTGTGTCCCGATATAGATCCACGAGCCCGCCGTCATCTGTCCGTACATCATCAAACCTGCACGATCCAGCTTGTCGAACTCGTTCCAGTTAGCCCAGTGCGGCACCAGATTCGAATTAGCAATCAACACCCTCGGAGCCAGCGGATGCGTCTCCAGTACCGCCACCGCCTTCCCCGACTGCACCAGCATCGTCTCGTGGTTCTTCAGGCGATCGAGCGTCTGAACCAGCGTATGGTAAGCCTCCCAGTTCCGCGCCGCCTTCCCGCGCCCTCCGTAGACGATCAACTCCTCCGGCTTTTCAGCCACCTCCGGATCGAGGTTGTTCATCAGCATGCGTTTGGCCGCTTCCTGAATCCAACCCTGTGCTGTACGTACATTCCCGCGAGGTGCACGAATAGGGGTGTAAACGCTCATGCGTGAGCGACCTCCTGCGTGTTCAACGTCGAGGCCCAATGGATCTTCGCAAGAAACGCATCCGCCGCAGCCATCATCCCGGACAAGACGCGATCTCCCTCCCACGCCGGGCAATCAACTCGAAAGGCATCACGAGCCGCATCCAGTAAAGGCGACACAAAACGATCGCCGCGAAGGTCAAGCGCCCGCGTGGCCGTGAGCCACTCAATCGCCAACACCATCCTGCAGTGCGTTACCGATTGCACCAGCTTCAGCGCAGCGGTCATTCCCATGCTCACAAAGTCTTCCTGATTCCCACTCGTCGGAATCGAGCACGCAGAGGCTGGCGTAGCCAGAACCCGCATCTCCGCGACCAGCGCAGCCGATGTCACCTGGGCCATCATCAATCCCGACTCAATCCCCGGCCGAGTAGCCAGAAACGCAGGAAGCCCTTCGTTCAAACTCGGATTCATCAACCTCTCGGTCCGTCGCTCCGAGATGCCCGCCAACTGGCAGAGAGCAATCGCAAGCTGATCCAGCACCAGCGCCAGCGGCGCTCCATGAAAGTTCCCGCCAGAAACAAAATCATCCTCAAACAGCAAAGGATTATCCGTCGCACTATTCAACTCAATCGCGAACACCCGTTCCGCCTGACGCAACGAATCCCACACCGCACCATGTACCTGCGGAACGCAGCGCAGGCAATATGCATCCTGAACGCTCGTGCTCGAACGATGCCGCGTCGATCCCTCAAGCAGATTGCGAAGCGAAGCCGCACTATGAACCTGTCCTGGATGAGGACGCGCCGCATGAAGCCGCTTATCATAGGCTGCCGCCGTGCCACGCAGCGCCTGTAAGGTCAGCGCCGCAGCAATCTGTGCCGACTGAAACAAGTCGTCAAGGTCACGTAACTGCAGACATCCAATCGCCAGCATCGCCTGCGTCCCGTTCAGCAGCGAAATCCCCTCCTTCGCCTGAAGCTTCAACGGCTCCAGACCGGATCGCTGCAAGCACTCCGCAGCCGGCCGCCGCTCGCCAGCAAAAAAGGCCTCGCCCTCCCCGATCAACACCAGAGCCATGTGAGCAAGCGGCGCCAGATCCCCGCTCGCGCCAACACTTCCACGCATCGGAACCACCGGTGTAATACCGGAATTCAGCAGGTCGCACAGCCGCTCCGCAACCACCGGCCGAATCCCCGACAAGCCCATCGCAAGAATATTTGCCCTGATCAACATCATCGCCCGAACCACATCCTCGGCCAGCGGCTCGCCCACCCCGCAGCAGTGGGAACGCACCAGGTTCAACTGCATCTGCTCAATCCCATCGGCCTCAAGCCGAACATTCGCCAGCAGTCCCACGCCTGTGTTCAACGCGTAAACCGCAGTCTCACTTTGAAGCGCTTCCTCCACTTTGCCGCGCGAGATCTTCATGCGGCCTAGTGCCGCCGCCGCAATCGAAGCGGACTCGCCACTCCGCGCAACACGAACAACTTCATCAATCGTCAACGATCTTCCATCAAGTTCAACCATAACGATCAGCATAGAGAAGCGCAGTCGAGGAAGCCATGCAAACTAACCGGAAATAAGCTCCTAGATCAGAGCAAACGCCAAAAAAGCAACCAGGAATCCAACGAATCAATCATTCCTAACGCGTATCACACCAGATACCTCTGCGACTCAAAACTAATGAATCGTCCCTTCTGATGTCTAATTGCTAGGAAACATAGGAGCAAACCCATGGCTCAGGATCTGGACCCCATCGACTACAACATCGTCCGCATGCTCGCCGAAGACGCCAGAACCTCCTATGCCGAGCTAGGCCGCAAGGTAGGCCTCTCCCCCTCCGCCGTAGCCGAGCGAATCCATCAGCTCGAGAGCGCCAAAGTCATCCTCGGATACCGCGCCTTGCTCGACGAAAAGGCCTTCGGCTACTCCGTCATGGCTTTCATCCGGCTCACCTGCGACAACACCCACTACCGTCCCTTCCTAAAGTTCCTCCCCACCATCGACGCCGTACAGGAGTGCCATCACATCACCGGCGGAGAAGCCTTCCTCATCAAAGTTCGCCTCGCCTCCATCGATCAACTCGAGCCCCTCATCGAGCGTCTGCTCCCCTACGGAATGCCCACCACCAGCATGGTTCTCTCCACACCCGTCTACCGGCAACAGGAGGCATGGCTGCTCAGGCACGCAGGCCTCCCCGCGCGGCCCAGAAAAAAATAAAGAAGTCTTGCAAAGAAAAAATCCTTCCGTAGCAAGCCTATTGCGAGGTCAGCGCCTTCAGATACAGATACTCAAACTCCACCCCGTTATAGAAATCGACAACGCGAATGCGTTCATCGCGGCCATGCGCACGGACGTCATCCCGATCCACGCCCATGCCCGAGAACCCATAGCTTGGGATACCCGCGTTCATGGTGTACACGCTGTCAGAAGCGCCCGTCTCCATCTCCGCAATCACCGGAATCCCTGGCCACATCGACTTCACAATCGCGTCAAGCGGACGTAACACCACCGGGTCCAGCGGGGGCGGCGCCATCGACTTACGGTCCGACCCCTTTTCGAACACCTCTCCCCCATCAGTGACATACTGCACCTTGAGCGTCGGATCGGCAAAGATCCGAATCAACTCCTGGCGAATCTCCTCCTGCGAATGTCCAGGAAAGATGCGGCAATTGACATTGGCGACCGCGCTCCCCGGCAACGCATTCGGCGCATGTCCAGCAGACATCATCGTCGCAACGCAGGTCGTATGCAGCAGTGAGTTGTAGATCGGGTCCTTCGACAACCGCTGCGCCGCCGCTGCATCCGGCACAGGCCCCGATACGGCGTTCAGATCCTTTGCCAGTTGCCCATCTTTCGTCTTCGCGCTACTCGCAAAATAAACTCGCGTTACCTCATTCGTCTCTAAAGGAAAAGTTGTTTTCTCCAGTCGCCCAAGCGCATCCGCAACGTGGTAGATCGCATTATCAGGCCGGGGCAGGGAACTGTGCCCACCAGGGTTCGTCGCCGTCACACGATAGTCCGCATAAAGCTTCTCCGTCGCTTCAATGTCCATGCTGACAGCTCTACCCTTCTCCAACTCAGGTCCCCCTGCATCCGGATTCAGCGCAAACCCGCCATCAATCAGATCGCGATGATTCTTCAGCAGCCAATCCACTCCATTCGACTTCCCACCCTCTTCGTCTGCAGTCAAAGCAACAATGATGTCGCGATCAGGAACAAAACCCTCCCGCCTCATCCGAATAAAACTCTCGACGACAGCAGCATCGCTGTCCTTCATATCCTGCGTTCCACGTCCGTAAAAATAGCCGTCTTTCTCAACAAACTGAAACGGGTCCGTCGTCCAGTCCGACCGCTTCGCCTCGACCACATCGATATGCCCGATGATCAAAACCGGCTTCAACGTTGAGCCAGCGCGTCCTCGATATCGCGCCACCATATTGCCCTTCCTGTCATTCGGCCCCATCACCACCACATCCGACTCCGCAAACCCAGCATCGAGCAGCCGCTTTTTCATCGCATCGGCCGCCACCGTCGTGCTCCCAACCGAGTCCGTCGTATTAGTCTCGATCAGTTGCTGAAAGATCTCACGCGCAAGCGCCTTATCGGCAACCGGCAACTGATTTGGCTGAGCAAAAAGTGCGGAAGTCAAAACAACAGAAATTAGACAAGCGGCAATCGATCTCAAGGAAGCGATCCTCATACGTCAGGTAGAAAAGATGGTCCTATATTCGCACGAACATCGCACGCGGCCCCAGACATTCCATCTTCTACTACAAGGTTCGTCTTGCCTGCAGCGCAAAAACATCCAAAAAAAACGCATCGGAAACCCCACCAGCAAATACTTCCAAGGCTCAGCAAATATCAACCTTCTGGACAACGCCGCCACTAAACGCTTATTACTCTAAGACACCACAAGAATCATTCCGATCGCGAAGTGAGTTCTGATGAACCGCAGAAAGTTTCTGGCCGCAACCGGTGCAGCCCTGGCAAACGCCGCCATTCCACACCGCGGTTGGACAGCGCCAGCCGCAGAATCCCACGCCGCCGATCTGCGCCTGCGCATCGAGCCCTGCACTCTGGACATCGGTCGCGGCGTCCAGATCAACACCGTCGCCTACAACGGCCAGGTCCCCGGCCCTCTGCTCCGTTTTAAAAAAGGCAAGCCGGTTACGATCGACGTCACCAACGCCTCGAAAAACCCTGACCTCGTCCACTGGCACGGCCTCACCACCGAGACCCTGAATGACGGCGCTGTAGAAGAAGGCTCTCCGTTGATCGCACCCGGAGCGACCCTGCGCTATCACCTCACGCCAAACCCCTCAGGCACCCGCTGGTACCATACCCATGCCATGGCCATGGGCGATCTCTCCCTCGCAGCCTACACCGGCCAGTTCGGATTTCTCCTCGTTGACGGTGCACCCGACCCAGGCCGTCACGACAAAGAGATCAATCTCGCAATCCATCATTGGGGGCCGCACTTTGTCCCCATGGTCGAAACCATGCGAGCCGAATCGCAGAACATGCCACAGACCACCGGCTCCGACGTTGGCTACGATCACGCCACCATCAATGCGCACATGCTCGGCGCAGGCGAGCCTATCCGCGTCAAGCAAGGAGAGCGCGTTCTCTTCCGTCTCCTCAACGCAAGCGCAACCGAAAATGCAGTGCTCGCTCTCCCCGGCCATACGTTCAAGGTTGTCGCCATGGACGGGAATCCGGTCCCCACTCCATACACCGTCGAAGTGCTCTCCCTCGCCGTCGCAGAACGTGTCGATGTCATCGTCGAGATGAACTCCCCAGGCGTCTGGATCCTCGGTTCAACCCTCAAGGAGAGCCGCGACATCGGATTGGGAGTTGTTGTCGAGTACGCCGGCAAATCGGGCGAACCCGTCTGGCGCGACCCGCAACCTACCGAATGGGACTATACCCGATTCGCCGCCACAGATGCAGTCGCAGAGCCCGAAGAAACCTTCACCCTCACCTTCCGCGACGCCGGCACGCTCAACGGTTCGAAGTTCGACACCTGGACGATCAACGGCGATGCATGGCCCAACGTCAAACCGTTGATGGTCAAGCACGGCAAACGCTATCGCATGCTCTTCCGCAACGCCAGCGGCGATCAGCATCCCATCCACCTCCATCGGCACAGCTTTGAAGTCACTAGGATCGACGACCAGCACCTCAGCGGACTCATCAAGGACACCGTCAACGTCATGCCGCTCCAAACCGTCGCTGTAGACTTCCTCGCAGACAACCCAGGCGACTCGCTCTTGCACTGCCATCAACAACTCCACATGGACTACGGCTTCATGCAGATCATCAAATACACGGACTAGCCATGGGCCAAGTGAAAAGACTAAGTTCAATCACAGGCAAACTCGCTCCCCTTCTACTCGCAGGCGTCCTCACGTCGACCCTCGGCAGCCGCGAACACACTCTCGCTGCTGCCAGCCCACAAGCAAAGGAGCACGCAGCACCACGCACAGACTGGCCAGTCTACGGCGGCCAGAGCGCAGACGATCACTACTCTGCTCTCCATCAGATCGATCGCACCAACGTCCACAAGCTCAAAGTCGCATGGACCTTCGACACCAGAGAGCCCGGCGGCCTCCAGACTAATCCGCTCATCGTCGGACGCATTCTCTTCGGCTTCACGCCCATGCAAAAGGTCATCGCGCTCGACGCCGCCACAGGAAAAAATCTCTGGACCTTCAGCACAGGAACCCCCGGCCTCCAGCCCACACGTGGGCTCAGCTACTGGACCGACGGAGCCCAAAGCATCCTCTTCGCTGGTCTCCTGACCAACCTCTACGCCATCGATCCCGCCACCGGCAAACTCATCCCCAGCTTTGGCGATGGCGGAAAGATCGACCTCCGCAAAGATCTCAACGAAAAAGACGTCACGCAATCCTTCGCCGCCCTCACCACTCCAGGCCTCATCTACAAAGACATGATCATCGTTGGCTTTCGCGCGCCCGAGACCGAGCCTGCACTGCACGGCGACATCCGCGCCTACGACGTCCACTCCGGCAATCTCCGCTGGATCTTCCACACCATTCCTGTTCCCGGAGAACCCGGCTACGAGACCTGGCCCAAAGACGCATGGAAGGTCACCGGCTCCGCCAACAACTGGACCGGCATGGCCCTCGACGAAACCCGCGGCATCGTCTACGTTCCCACTGGCTCCGCGGTCAACGACTTCTATGGCTTCGACCGCATCGGCGACGACCTCTACGCCAACACCCTTCTCGCGCTCGACGCCAACACCGGCCAACGCCTCTGGCACTTTCAAGGCGTCCATCACGACATCTGGGACCGCGACTTCCCCTCGCCCCCCTCTCTCGTCACCGTCCGCTCTCACGGCAAACAGGTTGACGCTGTAGCCCAAACCACCAAGCAGGGTTATCTCTTCCTCTTCGATCGCACCAACGGTAAGCCGCTCTTTCCGATCGAAGAAAAGCCGTTCCCTGCCTCCACCACCCCCGGCGAAAAAGCCTCCCCCACTCAGCCCATCCCATCCATCCCCGCACCCTACGCCCGCCAACTTCTCACCGCCGACATGCTCACCACCCGCACCCCCGAAGCGCACGCCTGGGCGACTGAGCAGTTCAAATCCTTCATCAGCAACGGCATCTTCGTCCCCTTCACCGTCGACAAGCAAACCGTAGTCTTCCCCGGCTTCGACGGCGGCGCCGAGTGGGGCGGCTCAGCCGTCGACATCAAAACCGGCGTCATCTACATCAACGCCAACGACATCCCCTGGACCGGCGGCCTCACCGAAAACAAACCCGGCGGCAGCCTCGGCGCCAACGTCTACCAAAGCCAGTGCTCCATCTGCCACGGAGGCGACCGCAAAGGCAGTCCCCCAGCCTTCCCGTCCCTCATCGACGAGCAAAAGCGCCTCTCCGACGCCCAGGTCACCGAGATCATCCACAACGGCAAAGGCCGCATGCCCTCTTTCCCCAACGTCGAAGCCGCCCGCCTCACCGCCGTCCTCGAGTACCTTAAAACCGGCGACACCGGCAGCCCAGCAACCTCCGCACCAAAATCCGCCAACCGCAACGAGATCGCCGGTGCAAAGATCTACGACAAAAACTGCGCCATCTGCCACGGCGACGACCTCCTCGGCGCACCCTCCAACTATCCCGGCCTCCTGGGCGTCCGCCTTCGCCTCACCGATCAGCAGATCCTCTCCAACATCCACAACGGCAAAGGCCGCATGCCGTCCTTCCACAAGCTCTCCGACGCCGACACCGCCCATCTCCTTCACTTCCTCGGCGACAGTGCCTCCCCCATCATCGAAGCCGCCGTCACCTCCAACAACTCCTCCAAAAAAGAAGTCGAATCCGCCCTGGCCCCACCCGGCGGCTTCGCCAAATATCGCTTCACCGGCTACCGCAAGTTCCTCGACCCCGACGGCTACCCCGCCGTTCAACCCCCTTGGGGCACCCTCAACGCCATCGACCTCAACACCGGCCGCTACCTCTGGAAGATCCCCCTAGGCAACTATCCCGAACTCGCCGCCAACGGCCTCAAGGACACCGGCACCGAAAACTACGGCGGCCCCATCGTCACCGCCAACGGCATCGTCTTCATCGCCGCCACCAACTTCGACCACACCCTGCGCGCATTCGACAGCCACACCGGCGCGCTCCTCTGGCAAGGCGACCTACCATACGCCGGCAACGCCACCCCCGCCACCTACATGGTCGACGGCCGCCAGTACGTCGTCATCGCCACCAGCAACGCCCGCAACCCCAAAGGCCCGCAGGGAGCAGCCTACGTAGCCTTCGCTCTACCATAGAATCAACCAGGCACCACGCAACAGAAGGGAAATCCACCAACGTGAACATGCAGATCCGTGTACGACTCGGCGCCATGATGTTCCTCGAGTACTTCATCTGGGGAGCCTGGTACGTCACCGTCGGCACCTGGCTCGCCTCCGGGCTCCACTTCACCGGCCAGCAGATCGGCCTCGCCGCCGGCACCACCGCCGTCGGAGCCATGATCGCCCCCTTCTTCGTCGGCCTCATCGCCGACAAGCTCTTCGCCACCCAACGCGTCCTCGCCGCACTCCATCTCCTCGGCGGCATCCTCCTCTTCCTCGCCTCGCAACAAATCGCCTTCAGCGCCATCTACCCGCTCCTCCTGCTCTACTGCCTCTGCTTCATGCCCACCCTCGCCCTCACCAACTCGCTCGCCTTCCGCCAGATGTCCGACCCCAAGTTGGAGTTCGGCCCCATCCGCGTCCTCGGCACCGCCGGTTGGATCGCCGCCGGCCTCCTCGTAGGAACCCTCCGCCTCGAAGCCACCGCACGCCCCCTCCAACTAGCCGCCGCCCTCTCCATCCTGATGGCACTCTACTGCCTCACCCTCCCCGACACTCCGCCCCTCGCCCGCGACGGCCGCTTCACCCTCTCCAGCATCTTCCCCCGCGAAGCCATCGCTCTCCTCCGCGAACGCTCCATGGCCGTCTTCGCCATCGCCTCCTTCCTCATCTGCATTCCGCTGCAGTTCTACTACGCCTTCACTAACCTCTTCCTCAACGAATCAGGCGTCCACAACGCCGCAGGCAAGATGACCGGCGGCCAGATGTCCGAGCTCTTCTGCATGCTTCTCATCCCCTGGTTCTTCCGCCGCCTCGGCGTCAAGTACATGCTCGTAGCAGGCATGTCTGCCTGGGTGCTGCGCTATCTCCTCTTCGCCTACGGCAACGCCGACAGCAAAGTCTGGATGTTCTGGCTCGGCATCCTGCTCCACGGCATCTGCTACGACTTCTTCTTCGTCACCGGCCAGATCTACATCGACCGCAAAGCCTCCGCAGCGCTCCGTGCAGCAGCGCAGGGCCTCATCACCTTCATCACCTATGGAGCAGGCATGTTCGTAGGCTCCTGGCTCTCAGGAGCTGTCGTAGAACGCTACACCACCGCATCGACAACGGGCGCACCCATACACTCGTGGCAATCGATCTGGCTCGTAGCAGCCGGCGCATCAGCCGCAGTCCTCGTCCTCTTCCTGGTCACGTTCACTGACAAGGAAAGCGCAACAGTTACGGCAAGAGAGAGCGCCGGAGCAATACCAATCGAATCCCCTCTTTAGAGCAACGCCGCAGTAAGAGTCGCTTTCGTTTTTTGTTGTCATTCCCGAAGGGAATCTGCGTTTGTAGTCCATCAGGCAGATAGCCTTCGCGTAAAAGAAATGTCCTGCCGGACGGGCCCACTACGCGTGGCGCGGTCACTTCGTGACTTGCATACCGCTTCGCGAAGGAAGATGATTCCGACCAACGGGAGGACCACGCGAAGCCTTAAAAAGGCGTGTGAACGCCCGCTGCCCGCGCAGGGCGCCTGTCCGGCAGGACACTATCTTTTAAGCCCACCAAGCCTCAACCGGAGGCTCCTTCAGCAACACCCGCGAAAGCATCCCAATCGCCGAAGTCAGCCCCTCTTGCGTTGAAGCCAGAGCATCCTCATGCTCAATACTTATCACATAGTCATACCCCACCAGCCGCAGCGCAGAAGCAATCCGCTTCCACTCCAACTCCCCATGCCCCCACCCCACCGAACGAAACAACCACGACCTCTTCGCCATCTCACGATAGCTCTTCGTATCCAGCACGCCATTCACATCGCGCATCGCAGCGTTGATCGCCACATCCTTCGCATGAAAGTGAAAGATCGCCTCCCCCAGCGCAGCAATCGCCGCAGGAATATCGATCCCCTGCCACCACAGATGGCTCGGGTCTAAATTGATTCCAACCGAATCACCCACAGCCGCACGCAAACGCAGCACAGTCTCCGGGTTGTACACACAGAACCCCGGATGAGCCTCAAGCGCAATCTTCACCCCAGCGTCCTTGGCAACTTTAGCCGCACCCTTCCAGTAGGGAATCAACCGCTCCTCCCACTGCCATGCCAGCGCCTCCGAAAACTCCGGAGGCCACGCCGCCGTAACCCAGTTCGGCGTCACATCCTGCGCAGATCCACCCGGGCATCCAGAAAATGTAACCACCACAGGCACATGAATCTGCTCCGCCAGCTTCACCGTCTTCCGCAGCAGCTCATCGTCGCGCCCAGCGATCTCCTTCTTCGGATGAACCGGATTCCCATGGCAAGACAGCGCGCTGATCGAAAGCCCAGCATCCTCCAACTTCGACCGATACGCCCGCGCCGCCTCTTTACTCGCAAGCAGCGCATCAAGATCAAGATGACTATTTCCAGGCCATCCCCCGGTCCCAATCTCCAACGCCTCAATCTGCGGATACTTCTTCAACTCCACCAGCAACGCATCCAGCGACAACCCATTGAATATCGGCGTAAACAACCCTAACCGCATCGACTATCTCCCTTTCCTACTATATTGAGTCGTCATCCTGAACGTAGTGAAGGATCCCCGTATTTGCCGTTGGCGTTGTTGTTGCTTTCGCTGCCGTTGCTCTCGCCGTCGCTTCTCCCCCTGATGCGGAGCGCGCATCGGAACTCCCATAAAGCGTCATCTCAACCGAAGTCACGCAGTCTCATCGCGCGACGTAGTGGAGAGACTCCCGCATTGCTTTGCTTTTGCCGTTGCCTTTTAGTTGTCATCCCCGAAGGGGATCTGCGTTTTGCATTCACCAAATCAACCAGAAACTCAAGCCGCAGGCTTCACCTTCTCATGCAAATGCTTTTGCATCGACTCCAGCGTAAACCCCTTCGTCTCCGGATAAACAAACAACACCACCAGGAACTGCACCACCATCATCGCCGCAAAGAAGAAGAACGGAATCGACTTCGAGTACCTCGCCAGAATCGGAAACACACCCGCTATCAAAGCATTCGTAATCCAGTGCGCGGACGATCCAAGGCTCTGTCCCTTCGACCGGACACTCGTAGGAAACACCTCGCTGATATAAACCCAGATCACCGCGCCCTGCGAGAAAGCGAAGAACACAATATAAGCAATCAGCACTACCAGCAGGTACTGCTGATGCGACTGCGTCTGGAAGATCATCGCCGCCGCCAGCAGGCATAACCCGCAACCCACCGCGCCCACCAGCAACAGCTTCTTCCGCCCTACTTTATCGATGAGCGAGACTCCAGCCAGTGTCGCCACCAGGTTCATCGCGCCAATCGCCACCGCCTGCAGATCGCTCGACACCTGGCTGAACCCAGCACTGGCAAAGATATCGTTCAGGTAGTAAAGAATCGCGTTGATGCCCGTCAGTTGATTGAAGATCCCAATCGAGATCGCCAGAAAGATCGGCAGCCGGTTCTGCGCAGAGAACAGCTTCGTCGCCGACTCCAGCCTCTCCTGCCGAATCGACTCGATAATCTCCTGCACCTCCGCCTCGGAGTCAGGCGATCCCATCCGTGTCAGCGTCAACGTCGCCTCGGCGATCCGGTTCTGCGTAATCAACCAGCGCGAGCTCTGCGGCACGCTCAGCAGCATAATCAGGAACAGCAGCGCAGGCACAAACGCCACTCCAATCTGCACCCTCCACTGAATCGCACCCAGCGCAAAGTGCGCCACAATCGCGTTCGAAAGATACGCCAGCAAAATTCCCACCACCACATTGATCTGAAACAACCCCACCATGCGGCCACGCCACTTCGCCGGCGAGAGCTCCGCGATATACACAGGCCCCAGCACCGATGAGCCGCCAATCCCCAAGCCACCCAGAAACCGGAAGAACAGAAAGGTGCTCCAGTTCCCCGCCAGCGCACACCCCAGCGCCGAGATCACATACAACACCGCCATCCACCGCAGTGCTTTGCGGCTGCCGATCTTCTGGCCAAGGGCACCACTGCCCATCGCCCCAATCACCGTCCCCCAAAGCGCGATCGAAACCGTAAACCCAAGATTCGCCGGCGATAGTTGATACTTGTCCGTTAAGGCATGGGTAATCCCAGCGATCACAGCCGTGTCAAAGCCAAATAGCAGGCCGCCAAGCGCACCAGTGATAGCGCTTTTAGCCAAAAGAAGAACGGAGCTCGATTTTGAAGTCGTCATAAGGGCAATGCCTATCCTAGCCGCTGAAACCCAAAAACTACTAAGACCGGCAGGCCAAACTTTCCCTGCCGAAAAATAATCGAAAAAATCTTCACCAAATTTGGCGTATGAGTTATACCCAATTCGCTATAATTAAAGTAGAGATCAAAACCCGCGGCTGCCGCAGCGAAAGCTGCAGCAGCCTTTCGTCTTTAACCTGTCCACAAGGAACTACGAACGCTCCACGAACACACCACAATCAGCCACATCGATGCACGCACCAGTTCGCCCGGGAAAATCTTCGACGCAAAGCGGCGAGAGTCATCCCGGACTTAAACAACAGGCTCCAAAGCTTAGAACGACTCGTAACCTGAACAAAACAAGTATTTTGTGCGTAAGTCTCTTGGATACAATATTTTAGCGACACTATGGCCCACTAAGCCGTTCTATTCATTGGACTTGCTTACAAAATTACCCCCAAGGGGAGGGGAGGGGGTCTCAGCGGACACGAAAGTTCAAAAAAACGCCCCTCCGTGGCCATTCAGGTTGAAAATGAAGCCGCGTTTCGAAGAAAACATATAACGATATTGATTGAAATTCGCTCACATCCTGCTACGCTTATAAGCAATGGCGAAATATCGCCTTATGAAAGTAGGACGCATCATGGCAAACGGAACAGTTAAGTGGTTCAACGACGCAAAAGGTTTTGGCTTCATCACCCCGGAAGACGGTGGAGAGGATCTCTTCGCGCATTACTCTGCAATCAACTCCAGTGGCTTCAAGTCTCTCCAGGAAGGTCAACGCGTAACGTTTGACATCACTACTGGCCCCAAGGGCAAGCAAGCTGCAAACATCCAGCCCGCCTAACCCCACTCATATCCGCGGAGAGCTGCAGAGCCAGGGTGAGCAGTTCCGCGCCCAACAAGAGGTATACAAGGGCTGCAATGGACGTCAGGCGTCCATTGCAGCCCTTCGCAATTCCCACTCCACATCTGCCACGTCACAGCACCACGCTATACAACTATCGAGTGATTCAGCACCTCATTGGTAACTGCTAAGTTACCTGCACTGCGAACCAGCAGGAGGTCTCCCCATGACTCGAATGCAGCAAATCTCCCTCCTCCTCGCCCTTACCTCCCCCACCGTTATCTTCGCCGCCAGCGTCCCCAAAACGATCCTTCCCGATAACGTAATCACCTGCCAGCCCGATGCAAACTGCTTCGGCAAGAAGCTCTACGGCCGCAACTATAAGGTTATTAATTCCCCGCGCTTCACCGTCATGGTCTCGGTCTCGCAGGAGGGGCCCTACACCCGTGCCGATGTCAGCATAGCCAACAACACTATCCTTCCCCAGAATGTGACCCCGGAGGACTTTCGAGTAGAGGTTGTCACTCCCAAGCCCAAGATCCTCCTCTATGTTTCACCCAGTGACCTGAAGGACCTCCCTGCCGCAGCTCCGGCCCCACAGCCTCCAACATCCCCCACCCCCCAGCTTGGCTCCTCCCTGCTCCCCCGACAAACCACTACCTTAACCGGGGTGGCCCCTGCCGCCGACCAATCCTACGCGGAAGGAAAAACTAAAACGGCAGAGCAATTGGCAAGCGAACAACCTCTCGAAGCAATGTCTCTTTCTCCGAACGAAGTGGCTCGTGGCCGCGTCTACTTCGAACGCGCTAAACACGAGCAACTCGTAAATATTGTCCTACCCATAGCTGGTCTCGTATTCGAATTTCCTTACAACATGAGATAAGCCGGAAGCTGATCTATTCCGCAGCGTCTTAGGGAACGATTGTAGGACACCCGCAGTTTCTGCTCATGGGGGCGATCAGGCTATGATCAAGCCATGACCACTGACGCCCGAGCCAGAAAGATCAAAGTGCTTATCTTCGATGTGGATGGAGTATTAACCGACGGACAGATCTTCGTCATTCCGAACTCAGACGGCCACGGAATCGAGGCAAAAGGCTTTTCCGCACACGATGGTCTTGGAATCTCTCTGGGGCGTCTCGGCGGCCTCCGCATCGGAATCATTACCAAGCGCCAGTCCCAGACGGTAGCCATCCGGGCCAAGGATCTGAAGCTAGAGTTCATCTATCAGGGCCAATCTCACAAGATGAACGCGATCAATGAAATCCTCGAGAAGACCGGCTACACGCTCGACCAGCTTGCCTATGTTGGGGACGATATTGTCGATCTTTCGGTCATGCGTCAGTGCGGCCTTGCAATAGCCACGGCCAATGCCCGCCAGCAGGTAAAATCTGTGGCCCACTACGTTACCGAGAATGCCGGCGGCTTCGGTGGCGGCCGGGATGCCATTGACTTCATCCTCTCGGCCCAGGGTACTCTTGAAAAAGTAATCGAGCAGTATCTCGACGAATCGAGCATTGTGGCTGCCGCTTCCGACGTTGGCACAGGCAACATGTAGATAACAAAGCGGCGAAGAAAGAACGAATAAAACCGCGCTACAATCAGCGAATGTCGCTGGAACTTCCGCAATCACTCTCATGGGCACACCCCGTCACGGCAGAGTGGTTTCTCTCTAAATTCGGCAGTCCTACCGAGCCGCAGACTTACGGTTGGCCTGGTATTCTCGACGGTAATGCAACCCTCATCTCCGCGCCAACCGGCTCAGGAAAGACCCTCGCAGCATTCTTAGTATGCATCGATCAGCTTCTACGGCAATCGATCTCAGGTCGACTGGCGCCCTGCACGCAGGTTCTCTACGTCAGCCCTCTCAAGGCCCTCTCCAACGACGTCCAGAAAAATCTCGCTGCCCCCCTGTCCGAGATCCAGCAGCTGGCTATGCAGCGCGGGTATCTTTGTCCAGAGATCCGCACCGGCGTCCGGACAGGCGACACGCTTCCAAAAGAACGCGCGGCCATGCTCCGCAACCCGCCTCACATTCTCGTTACTACTCCCGAATCCCTCTATATCCTTCTTACCGCCGGCAAGAGCAGGGAACACCTCCGCCGTGTTCAAACCGTCATCGTAGACGAAATCCACGCTGTAGCCGACGACAAACGCGGTGCCCATCTGGCTCTTTCGCTCGAACGTCTCGACGCTCTTGTCACAGGCGAAAACCATCTCAGTCACGGTCAGTTCCTCACCGGTCTCGCTATGGCACCCCAAAGAATCGGCCTCTCGGCGACACAGAATCCAATTGAGTTGGTGGCCAGCTTTCTTACTGGCAGCCATGAAGATCGCAAACCCGCCACCATCGTACAGGTAGGTCAGCGCCGCGAACTCGACATCGCGATTGAAGTTCCAAGTGACGAGCTTAGTTCCGTTACCAACAGCGGCATGTGGGAAGAGATCTTCGAGAAGCTTGCGGCTTATGCTCAAAACCATCGATCAACGCTCGTCTTCGTCAATACCCGGCGCCTTGTTGAGAAGATAGCCTTTGAACTCGCAAGCCGTCTTGGTCCCGAGCATGTAGCGGCACATCACGGCTCGCTCTCCAGGACCCTCCGGCTCGACGCCGAGCAGCGTCTCAAGAATGGCGAAATCAAGATTCTGATAGCCACCGCGTCTCTGGAGCTGGGTATCGATATCGGTGACATCGACCTCGTCTGCCAGATCAGTACGACTCGGTCGGTGGCGGTTGCCATGCAGCGTGTGGGACGTGCAGGCCACTGGCGTGGAGCAACTCCGAAGGGGAGGTTCTTCGCGACCACGCGCGATGATCTCCTCGAGCAAGCCGCCCTGACCAGGAAGATGCGTGCCGGCGAACTGGATCAGTTACAAATTCCGCCACAACCCGCTGACGTGCTTATGCAGCAGATCGTCGCTGCCTGCGGGGCCGAGCCATGGGAAGAAGACGCCCTCTACAACGTACTCCGCCGCGCTTATCCGTATCGCAATCTTACCCGCCCCGCCTTCGACGATCTCCTCACCCTACTCACTGCGGGGATCGAGTCTACCCGCGGCCGCTATGGCGCCTATCTCCTTCGCGACGGAGTCCAGCAGCATCTCCATCCTCGCCGTGGCGCTCGCATGATCGCCATATCAAACGGTGGTGCCATCCCTGACACGGCTCTCTACAGCGTCATTCTCCAACCGGAGGGCGTCCAGATCGCGACTCTGGATGAGCACTTCGCCGTCGACTCCAGCCCGGGCGATGTCATTCTCCTGGGCACCTCAAGCTGGCGTATCCAGCGCGTCGAAGCTTCCGGACGCGTCCTCGTCGAAGATGCCCACGGCGCACCTCCCAGCCTGCCCTTCTGGGAGGGCGAGGCTCCGCAGCGAACCGCCGTTCTCTCGGATGGAGTAAGTGAGCTTCGCGAGCAAATCTCTGCTCTCACTTTTGGCGTAGACCCCGGCTATTTGTCTCCCTTACAGCCAGAGGTCGCCGCAGCCACCGCATGGCTTATGCAGGAGTGCGGCGTCTGCGCCAGCGGAGCCCGGCAACTTATCGCTTACATCGTAGCCGGTCGCGCTGCGCTTGGGGCCGTTCCGTCCAAAACTACTATCATCGCCGAGCGCTTCTTCGATGATGGCGGCGGCATGCAACTCATCCTTCATGCTCCCTTCGGTGGCCGCATCAACAAGGCCTGGGGGCTAGCCCTGCGCAAACGTTTCTGCCGTGGCTTTAACTTCGAGCTTCAGGCTGCAGCTACCGACAATGGCATTAACATCTCCCTTGCCGAGCAGCACAGCTTTCCCCTCGCCGATGTCTTCCAGTTCCTCACCGAATACACGGCTAGAGAGCTTCTAGAGCAAGCCTCCATCGCGTCGCCCATCTTCAAAAACCGCTGGCGATGGGCTGCCGGCCGCAGCCTGCAGCTTCTCCGCTTCTACAAAGGCAAACGAATAGCCCCTCAGATTCAGCGCACTCGTTCCGAAGATCTCATGGCCTCGGTCTTCCCACAGGCTGCCGCCTGCTTCGAGACTATCGTTGGAGATATTCAGATCCCTAACCATCCCCTAGTCAACGAGGTGATGCAAGACGTACTCCAGGAGGCGATGGATCTTGAAGGGCTTATCGAGCTGCTTCGAGGAATCAAGGAAGGCGCTATCCGCTGCCTAGCCGTTGATACTCCAACTCCATCCCAGTTCGCGCATGAACTTCTCAACGCCAATCCGTACGCCTATCTGGACGAAGCTGGTTTAGAGGAGCGCCGCGCACGCGCTACTTCACTTGGGCGAAACCTCCCGGACCAACCCGGCAAGCTGGACCCAGCCGCCATTGCAGACATCCACAAAGAGATTTGGCCGGATCTCCGCAACGAACACGAACTCCACGATCTTTTGCATTCGCTCATAGTCTTACCATTGCACTTGATAGGGACATCTGAAACCAAGGGCTGGCAGGTCTTCTACGATCGGCTTGCAGGTGTAGGCCGCGTCCATGCGATCGACTGCAGGGGAAGTCTGGGCTGGGTCGCTACAGAACGGCTGTCTTATGTCGATGCGTTGTGGCAAACCGCGTCTAATCAAACCGGTTCAGTTACAAAAGAAGAAGCCCTGAAAAAACTAGTTCAGGGATGGTTACAAATATCAGGACCCATCACCGCCAACGCTCTTGCTCACATCGTATCGCTTCAGCCTGCGGAGATCTTTTCAGCTTTTCTTGCGATGGAAATGCAAGGTCTCCTCATACGTGGTGCCTTCGAGCATCCCGCGCTATCAACTGGATCCGATTTAAACCACGATATTGAGTGGTGCGAACGCCGCATTCTTCAGCGCATCCACCGACGCACTGTCGCCACCCTTCGTAAGCAGGTTGAGGCTGTCACCCCCGCCGTCTATATGCGCTGGTTTCTCAACTGGCAACACCTTGCTCCTCAAACTCAGCTCTCCGGCGAAGAGGGCGTCTTCGAAGCTCTTCGGCAACTCGAGGGCTTTGAAGCTCCTGCTGTCGAGTGGGAGCGCACCCTCCTCCCCTCACGCGTTGCCAAATATGATCCTCGCTGGCTCGATGCGCTGTGCCTCTCTGGAGCGGTAGGCTGGGGGCGTATCTCACCTCATCCAGCGTGGTCTGCTGGCGATGGAGCCTTCCCGCGGCGGGTTATTCCCACCTCTGCTGCACCCGTTACCTTCTACATTCGTGAGACGGCAGACTGGCTTCCTTATGCACTGGCTCTACAGTGCGTAGAAGAGGGCAAGCTGGCGGCGGCGCTCAGCCCCGCGGCTCTGCAACTTCGAACGCTGCTTCAGCAGCGTGGCGCCTGCTTCGCCAACGATATTCAGCGCATCGCGAATCTCACCCGGCAGCAAAGCCAGCAAGCTCTGTGGGAACTCGCCACCGCGGGCCTCGCAGCCGCAGATGGCTTCGACCAACTTCGCGCCTGCATGGATCCTCGTCGTAGATCCATCACAACCGAGACCGCAACCAGGCGCACGGCACGCAGTTCGGCTGGGAGATGGTCGCTACTCAACGCGGAGCTTCACGCCGCACCGACGGCGGTCGAGCAGGCTCACCGCACCGAAGCTGCCCTGGAGTCCTTTGCACGCCAACTTCTCAATCGTTACGGCATTCTGTTTCGCGACCTGCTCGTCTGTGAATCGAACGCTCCCAGATGGCGCGATCTTCTCCCTATGCTTCGCCGACTTGAAGCCCGCGGTGAGATCCGCGGCGGCCGATTCCTGTCTGGCTTTGGCGGCGAGCAATACGCGCTCCCCGAGGCCGTCGAATCCCTTCGCGCCTCCCGGACCCGCGAGTCTAGTGCAATTATCTCTGTCGCCGCCGCCGACCCTGCAAATCTGGTTGGTGTCGTAATCCCTGGCGACCGCGTCCCTTCAGTTCCTGGCAAACGGATCTCTTATTGCGATGGCAAGCTATACGCTGAAACGCATGACCAGGAGCTAGTGGATCTGTCCACCGCCGCTCCACCCTACCCCGCATCAGGCCATCTCATACCTCTCACACTCTAGATCTGGGGGCGAGTTCATTCAGGATTTGGATTCGTCACGGAGTCTTTGCGACTGGTCCATGTTCAGGATTCCACAGCGGCTGCCCCGCAAGGATGTGGTCAACGTTCACGCCGGGAAATAGCTCCCGTAGCTCCTTTGCGCACTGCTCCATTCCTGGCTCTTCTGATACCTGATGCCCCAGCAATATTAAACTTTTCGGTCTACCCTGTGCGGCGGCATCCCTGACGTACTCAACCGCCTCCCATTCGCTTGCTTCACCTGCGATTAGAACCTCAACCTCGGGTTGGCGTAGAGCGAGGACCTGCTTCTCGAGTCCTGAGGCTCCAGGAAGAAACGCAACATGGGTGATCGCAAGTTTGGGGTTTCCTTCGACACGTAGAGTTTGAATATGAAGCCTCGTTTGCAGGAATGTCGATAGCTCTGCCAGGGTTGTTTGAGGAATTGTGACAAAGTATTGCCCGCGCGGACCGGACGGATGCGGAAATTTCTCCCATCCTAACGCCTCATACATCCCCGCCAGGATGTGATCGGTTGTGTCGGCGTGGATCTCATCGTGGAGCCGGAAGACCACTAAATGATGCTGTTCGATAAACGCCAGCTTCTCTTTGTAGACCGGATCGTCGGTAAAGAACTTTGTGTCGTCGAGGTGATTATAAAAAGTCGGTTCATGGGTGATTATTAGGTTGTCTCCATGGCGCACAGCCTCACGTAGAACATCCATTGTGTCCAGAAAGGTGGTTGCGATGCCGGTAACAGGGGTATTCGGATCGCCCGCTTTAACCGTATCCACGGTATTTGGAGGAGGAGCGGAAGCGTAACGATGCTGAATGCGAACAATCGCTTCGCCCGCAGGAAGGACCTGCGCGTGTAACGAGACTGAGAGCAGAATCAGACAGCCCGAAAGGATTTGCGCAGGCGTCATCATTGTGCTGTTACGAGCTCGAATGGCCATAGTTTGACAATTCTATCGCCGCGCGATGGACCTTATGTTGCCAAATCTTGCCCAGGCTGGACGCACCTACGATATATATGCATCAATTGTCGATTGATGGTGAAACGGAAGTTTAGTAGGAGCAATAAGAGGCGGCCGCTATCAGGTCTGCCTACGGTAAAAGAGGCCAGCGGTGAAGAAAACAATGGCCACCATAAGAGCGACGCGCGCATGAAGAATGTTATGCAGCCGCAGGCTGAGGAGCGCGTCTGCAAGCCACGCGGCAAAGCCCAAAAACCATATCCAAGCTGTCTTTTGGAACATTCGCATGCATCCATGCTCCAGGAGAAGTTGCAGTCAAGGTCGAACAGGTGCGATTTGCTGGCCTTGTTCTACACTAAGTAGTAGAGACTCACCTAGGAGAAATACGTTGTCACAACGCACATTCAGCATCATCAAGCCGGACGCCGTTCGTAAGGGCTACTCCGCAGCTATCCTTGCCGAGATTGAAAAGGCGGGGTTTAAGATCGTTTCGATCAAACGGCTTTCGATCTCGAAGGCACAGGCCGAGGGCTTTTACCACGTCCACGCAGCGCGGCCATTCTTCGGCGAACTGACGGAGTTCATGTCCAGCGGCCCCATCTTCCCGATGGTGCTCGAGAAGGATAACGCCATTACCGATCTCCGCAAGCTGATGGGCGCGACCAACCCGGCCCAGGCGGAGGAAGGAACGATCCGCAAGAAGTTTGCCGCCTCGATTGGAGAGAACGCTATCCATGGTTCGGATGCCGAAGATACCGCGGCGTTTGAGATTGGGTACTTTTTTGCCGGTTATGAGCTGAAGTAGCTTGGTTATTGTGGACAGTTTGGCGGCGGGCGCAATCAGAGCTTTCTGGTCGTGCCTGTCGCCTCTGATCTTTAAGGGCAGTTAGAAGAGCAGCCGTCACGTTTGTTGCCATGGTGAAGATTAGACGGGAGAAGGACGGATTGATGGGAGTTGCGGAGCCGCAGTTGAAGTTGCCGAAGGGGCCTTTCAAAGCTTACTTGTTCGATTGTGATGGGACGATCGTTGACTCGATGCCGCTGCACTACGTGGCGTGGAAGAGGGTTCTGGCGGAGTGGAACTGCGAGTTTGAAGAGCAGACATTCTATGCGTGGGGTGGGATGCCGGTAGCTGAGATCATCTCCACGTTGAATGTGCGAGACGGTTTGAGGATGCCGGTGGAGGAGATTGCGAGGCGCAAGGAAGCGCTGTACTTCAAGATTCTCCCAGAGCTAAAGGCTGTCCCAGAGGTGCTGGAGCATATCGAGTTGAGTCACGGACATATCCCGTTTGCCGTGGTGTCGGGGAGCACGCGGGACTCGGTGACGGCCTCGCTGGATATACTGGGGCTGCTGGATAGATTTGAAACGCTGGTCTGCGCGGGGGATTATGAACGAAGCAAACCTGACCCGGAGCCGTTTCTCATTGCGGCGAAGCGGTTGGGGGTGAGGCCGGAAGACTGCCTGGTCTTTGAGGACACGAAGATGGGGATTCAGGCGGCTACTGCGGCGGGAATGGCATCGGTGAAGATCCTGCAGCCGTGGGAGATGGTTCTTGTTGCTGACCATGGTGCGGTCTAGGTCTTACTCAAAGTGCTTTGCGGAAGTGAATGCATCGATCGACTATCTCGAAGCCGAGTGCTTCATGAGCTTTCTGTGAGCTTACGTGGTCGATCCAAGTATCCGAGGCGACCTCCTTGCACCCATGATGACGTGCCCAATCTTCAGTAGCGCACATCATAGCTTTGCCGATGCCCTGACCTCGGAAGCGCTCATGAACAAACCAGCCCTCGACAAAGCCAACGGGTTGTGAGGTGTCGCAGCCGTCGGCGTGGGGCCGCAGACCTGCCTGAAGAAAGCCGGTGAGCGCTCCATGCTCATCAAGCGAAACAAAAAATGTCGAGGGCAGAGCTCCGCAAAGCAAAGACCGGGTCGCAGAAGGACGCCGACTTCCTTGCGGTGTTCTTCTTTCGATGTCTCTGGCCACAATTGCGAACACATCCTTGCTATTGCGTCTTGATCTGAAAGCTGAGCTCGCCGAATGCTGAAACCGGACATATTGACCCTTTCGAGAGAGGTTGAGATTGCGGCGTCTCTACTCGCGGGACTCATGCTGTCCAGGGAAGCGAGCGGAAGGACGAAGAGAATTCTATTTTGCCCGGTCGCGACCGCGCTCCCGCGATCAACTTCGAAGCTCCATCTTACCGCTGTTTCGCGCGTGAGCAGGGCTTCACGTATAGTGGCGAAGGCAGTTGATGCAAAGAATATTCTGCGGCAAACCGACCAATATTTTGGATGCCAGGCAGGAAAAGTGATGAGGGAGAATGACGATGAGATGGCTAAAGATTATGCTGCTTAGCATGACAACTGCGATGGCGGCACACGGCTCGGTAACGAAGACTCCCTTTGGGACGGCCCCGGATGGTACGGCGGTGGATCTTTACACGCTGAAGAGCGAAGGGATCGAAGCAACCGTTATGACCTTCGGGGCTCGCGTGGTTTCGATCAAGACGCCGGATCGCGACGGGAAGATGGCCGATGTGGTGCTGGGCTACAGCGCGTTGGATGGTTACGTTGCGGATAAGTCGACTTACTTTGGCGCTATCGTGGGGCGGTATGGGAATCGCATTGCGTTGGGGAAGTTTTCACTGGATGGCCATCAGTATCAGATCCCAACGAACAATGGCGCCAACTCGCTGCATGGTGGCACGGTTGGTTTCGATCGCCTGGTGTGGAAGGGGCGAGCCATCGCGGATGGCGTGGAGATGACGCTGGTGAGCAAGGACGGCGATCAGGGGTATCCAGGAACGTTGACGGTACACGTGCGGTACACGGTTCATCACGGTGCATTGCGCATCGACTATAGCTCTTCGACTGACAAAGACACGGTATTGAATCTCACCAATCACTCGTACTTCAATCTTTCGGGGGATCCGAAGAAGACGATTCTTGACGAGCAGATGATGATTCCGGCAGACCAGTACACGCCGGTGGATGTGGGTCTGATTCCTACGGGGGTGCTCGCTTCGGTAGAGGGCACGCCCTTTGATTTCCGTAAGTCTACGGTGATTGGCGCGCGGATCAACGAGGACAACGAACAGTTGAAGATCGGCGGCGGCTATGATCACAACTGGGTGCTGCGGGGCAAGAATGGGGAAGTGAAGACAGCGGCTCGAGTGTACGATCCTGCGAGCGGACGCGTGTTGACCGTGACGACCACTGAGCCGGGAGTTCAGTTTTACACCGGCAATTCGCTGAAAGGTGAGGCGTATGGCAGCGCACAGCAGAGCAATGCGAAGAACACGGCGCTCTGTCTCGAGACGCAGCACTTTCCTGATTCGCCGAACCATCCTTCCTTTCCGACCACGGAGTTGAAGCCGGGCGAGGTGCTTCACAGCACGACGACCTTTACTTTTTCTACGAAAGCGAAATAACGATTCGCCCCAACGCGGCGTGTGCTCTTCCGCCGCACGCGAGGTTTTTATCCGATGAATAAAGTCGTTCCGACTGCAGACGATGCTGTGGCAGATGTTGCGCCAGGTTCAACGATCATGCTTGGCGGCTTTGGTCTTTGCGGGATCCCAGAGAATCTAATCGCCGCCTTGGTGAAGCTCAGGATTACCGGACTGCATACGATAAGCAACAACATGGGCGTTGACGGCTTTGGCATGGGGTTGATGCTGGAGGCGGGCATGATTGCTTCGCACATCGGCAGCTACGTGGGTGAAAATCGTAGGTTGGAGACCCTGGTGTTGAAGGGAGAGCTGGATCTAACCTTGATTCCGCAAGGGACGCTCGCGGAACGGATTCGCGCAGGTGGCGCAGGTATCCCGGCGTTCTATGTGCCGACAGGGTTAGGTACGGTTGTGGCTGAGGGCAAAGAGACGCGCAAGATTGGCGACAGAACTTATGTGCTGGAGCAGGCGCTTCATGCCGATGTTGCGCTGATCAAAGCCTGGAAGGGAGACCGATTGGGGAATCTGGTCTATCGCAAGACAGCGAGGAACTTCAATCCGGCGATGGCGACTGCCGCGAAGATGACGATTGCGGAGGTCGAGGTGCTCGTTGAGCCGGGTGAGCTTGATCCGGATCACATTGTCACTCCGGGGATTTATGTAAACCGGCTTGTGGTGGGCGCGGCCTATCGAAAGCCAATTGAGTCGAAGTTTATTCAATCCGGAGGTGGGTTGTGACAGGGAAAGAGCGGATCGCCCGGCGGATTGCACGAGAGTTTCATGATGGGTTTTATGTAAATCTCGGCATTGGACTGCCAACGATGATTGCAGGATATGTGCCTGCGGGCATCGATGTGATGTTTCAGTCGGAGAACGGAATGCTAGGGGTTGGTGGGCCTCCTAGCGACGAGGATGCTGACCCTGACCTGATCAACGCGGGGAAGCAGCCGGTGACGGAGCTGCCGGGGTGTTCGTTTTTTGCGAGTGAGGAGTCGTTTGCGATGATCCGCGGCGGCCACATGGATATGAGCATCCTTGGGGCGATGCAGGTGGACGAGCAGGGCAATCTCGCTAACTGGACGATTCCGGGAAAGATGGTGAAGGGCATGGGAGGCGCCATGGATCTGGTGGCGGGGGCGCGTCGAGTGATTGTTGCAATGGAACATCAGACGAAGGATGGAGCTTCGAGAATTTTGAAGGAGTGCACGCTACCACTGACTGGACAGAGTGTCGTGCATGATATTGTGACGGAGCTTTGCTGGATTCGGGTGACCGCTGAAGGGCTGGTGTTGACCGAAGTCGTAGAAGGCATGAATGTCGCTGAGGTTAAGGCGCGGACCGAGGCGAAGCTTTTAGTCTCTCCGGATCTACGCGTGATGACTGTCGATGCGTTGGTCTAGGCAACGTATCGGCTTGCGAGTTCGCGCTTTGACTCTGACGCTAGTGCGATATCTGTGCGGTTTCGTTGTGGTATAACGAGATCTATATCGGGTGCCCACCAGGGCATAACAGGGAAGTCCGGTGAAGAGCCGGCGCGGTTCCGCCACTGTAAGTGAGGAAAGCTGCTTTGAAGTACCACTCGGCCAATGGCTGGGGAAGGTAAAGCGGCGTGCAGAGTTCCTGCAACCTCCAAGCCAGGAGACCTACCCGAGAGTACCGGCAGACTTCTGCGGAGAACAGGAAGTTGCATGATCGTCATTTCCATACAGATTCGTATTTGGACTTACTACCTCGAACCTGCTGCCATGGCATCAGAAAGAGGGGTAAGTCTTGGCTGACATGCATCGCCAACGCGTAGTACGGGCGGATGGGCGGCCGGTCAATATAGTGCTGCGACGCGCACACCTCTCTTATTGTTTTTCAGGATGCTGCTGTGGAAGAACAGAGCGCGGCTATGCGCAGGTCCCGGTCGAAACCTATAAAGAGGAGTGGACTCGCCGGAAGATGCGCAATACGGTCCATCTGACGAAGGCTGGATGCCTCGGACCGTGTGTGCTGTCGAATGTTGCGAGCCTGGTCTTTGATGGGCGATCGGTGTGGTTTCATTCTGTCAACAGCCCCTGGCAGGTGAAGCAGATATTTGAGTACATCGCTGCGATGTTGGAAGCAGATCGCTTTTTGCAGCCGCCCGAAGAGTTGCTTGAGTACGTCTTTAATTTTTACGACTGGGATGTGCGACCTGCGGTTGCAGCCTCGGTTGCTGCCGAGAGCGTACAACCAGAGGTGCATGGCATTGCACTCCTGACGCATGCAGATACCGATCTGATGACGCTTCAGAACGCGCGCGCAGCACTTCCCCCAGATTTGGATGTTTTTCCTTATTCGCTAAACGGCTTGCGCAGCGAGGAACAGATGGTGGCGCTGCTAGAGGGAAGCTTAGTCCGCGTTCAGATTATTGTGTTGCGTTTGCATGGACCACTGAACTCTGTCGCAGGGTTCCCTCTTCTTCGCTCTAAGTGCATTATGCAGAACCGACACCTCGTGGTGGTGAGCGGTACCGGCGAGATGAATCCCGAGTTTCTCAGTGCCGGGAACGTCGATCCGGATGTAGTCGCGTCGGTGACGGCCTATCTTGAGCGCGGTGGCACATCGAATCTTGTGGAGTGCCTGAAGTTTTTGTCCGACCGTCTTCTGCTGACCGGGCACGGCTATGAGAAACCTACGACTCCCGCAGAGCACGGAATTTACATGCAAGATCTGGAGCATGCGGAGTATGAAGACTGGCAGCAACGCGCAGATCCCGCGAAGCCTACCGCGGCGATTCTGTTTTATCGCGCTCATCTTCTCAGTGGAAATACTGCATTCGTTAACACTCTCGCTGAAGCCCTGGAGTCTCACGGCTTGAATGCACTCTGTATCTTTACCTCGAGCATGAAGGCTTTGGAGGATGGTTTCCCAGCGGCGCTCAGGCTAGTGGAACGACGCGTCAATATTATTGTCACTACGTTATCTTTCGCATTGGGCGAGATAAACACCGGTGATGTAACGCTTGCCGGCAAGAATATTTCGATCCTGGAGCGGTTGGGCGTTCCCGTTATTCAGGCGATCCCGAGCGGGATGCCAAGGGGAAACTGGGAGATCTCGCGCCGCGGGTTAAATGCACTGGACACGGCGATCAATGTAGCACTGCCGGAGTTCGATGGCCGCATCATCTCTGTGCCGGTCTCGTTCAAGGAACGGGGAAATGCTCAGTCCGGGGATCTGTATGTGCCTCACCAAGAGCGCGCCGATCGAGTGGCCGGAATTGCTGTCCGACTTGCGAGACTTCAGACCTTGGCCAATCCTTACAAGCGCGTCGCGTTTGTGCTTACAAATTCATCGACGAAGGCTGCGCAGGTGGGAAATGCAGTTGGTCTCGATTCGCCGGCGAGCTTACTAAATCTGCTCCGTGCCATGAAGGGACGCCGGTATAGTGTCGGAGATTTGCCGGAGTCGGCCGATGATCTGATTCACGATCTTCTTTCGCGTGGAACGTATGACGACGCGCATCCCCTCGATGGGCAACGTGCTCATCGATATTCGCGCACGCTGTATCGGCGACGTTTCGAACGCTTTCCTGATGTCCCAGAGAAACGGATGAAAGATATGTGGGGGCAGCCCGCTGATCGCGGATACACGCTGCGGTCGACTTCGCCGAAGATTGACAAGAAGCTGATGAGCGAAGTTGCAACCAAGATTGCCGCGATGAACTTTGAACCATTTAGTGATAATGACGATTACTTGTTTGCAGCAATGCATCTCGAGAACGCACTGATTGCGATCCAGCCGCCGCGGGGGTACGGCCTGAATCCTGATGCCATCTATCACACCCCTGATCTTCCGCCGACTCATCATTACACGGCGTTCTACCAATGGCTGGGGACTTCCGTGGAGCATGGTGGATGGGGTGCCGATGCAATCGTGCATGTTGGAAAGCATGGAACGCTCGAATGGCTGCCAGGAAAATCTGTTGGTCTGTCAGAAGAGTGCTTTCCCGATCTACTTCTCGAAGACATGCCGCTGATCTATCCGTTCATCATTAATGATCCGGGAGAGGGAAGTCAGTCGAAGCGAAGAGGCCATGCGGTCATTGTGGATCATCTGACGCCACCCATGACGAGTGCAGAGACCTACGGACCGCTCGCAGCACTGAATCAATTGGTGAATGAGTACTATGCGGTGGAAAAGCTTGATCCGTCGAAGCTGCCTTTCATTCAGCAACAGATTTGGGAGTTGATTCAGGATGCGAATCTGAAAGCGGATCTCGATCTAAAGAATCTACTATCGCGTGACCATGGCGATCACAAACATGATTGGGATGACGAACTCACGCCAGAAGGAGTTCCGGTCACGCTGGCGGAGATGAGCGGAAGTGAGGTTGCCCATCTGATCGAGGACATCGATGGGTATCTGTGCGAACTCGGCATGGCGCAGATACGCGATGGTCTGCACATTCTTGGCAACATGCCACCGCTTCCGGAGATGCTTCGATCGATGACTCGACTGGAGAACGTCGGATCGCCCAGCCTACTCGATGCGATCGCCCGCAATCTAAATTTCGATTATCGGGAACTTCTTGACGCTCCCGGGAAGAAGCTAGATGTTGCCATCACTCTGTCTGACAGTGTTTGTTACGCAAACGCTGACGTTCTTGATGTGCTGGATCGAATGGCTCTAAATCTTTATACGAAGCTTGAAGAGCTTGGCTTCCGTGTTGATCGTCTCGAAGAGTTGCAGCACGCCGTCGTCGGATGTGCTTCGGACGAAGTCTCGCGTGCGCTCACATTCGCCTGCCTGCAGATTGTTCCAAATCTTGAGCGAGCAGGTGAAGAGGTGGAGCATGTTCTTGATGCTTTGGAAGGCCGTTATATCCCTGCGGGCCCAGCTGGGGCACCGACACGTGGGATGGCACATATTCTTCCGACTGGCAGAAATTTCTATGCAGTCGACCCACGTGCCCTGCCTTCTGAAGCTGCGTGGCGCGTAGGTCAGCAACTCGCACGCGAGGCGATAGAGCGTTATCGTGTTGAAGAAAACCAGTACCCCGAGACAGTCGGGCTCAGTGCGTGGGGTACTTCGCAGATGCGTACGCACGGTGACGACGTAAGCGAGGTTCTGGCGTTGCTCGGTGTGGAGCCGGTGTGGAATAAACAATCCAGACGCCCGGAAGGAATCATCTTGATTCCATTGGAAAAACTCGGCAGGCCGCGCGTGGATGTCACGCTTCGCATCAGCGGGTTTTTTCGAGATGCGTTTCCTCATCTTATTGACATGATCGATGATGCGGTCGCGCTGGTCATTCAGCAGGATGAGCCGCTGGAGATGAACTTTCCTAAGAAACATTATCTGCGGGATCTTGAGAAAAATAGTGATCAGGGAGCCGAAGAGGCGGAGGCTTCTGCGCGATTTAGAATCTTCGGAGCGAAACCAGGTACTTATGGAGCTGGCATTCAAGCGCTGATGGAGACACATCACTGGAAGACTGACGGGGATATCGCACAGGTGTTTCTCGAATGGGGCGGTTACGCGTATGGCAAGTCGGCGAATGGCGTGGATGCGCGACACATCTTTGCCGAGCGATTGAAGAGTGTTCAGGTTGCGTTACATAACCAGGACAATAGAGAACATGACATCTTCGACTCTGATGATTATTTTCAGTTTCACGGCGGCATGGTGGCTACCATCCGAGCGCTTACAGGAGTACAACCCAAGGCCTATTTCGGCGATAGCTCCCGTCCGGACGCCGTACGTGTACGTGACCTGCGCGAAGAGGCTCTGCGTGTCTATCGTTCGCGTGTCATCAATCCGAAGTGGATCGAGAGCGTCAAGCGTCACGGTTACAAAGGTGGGCTGGAGCTAACCGCGACGGTCGACTATATCTTCGGTTTTGATGCGACGGCACATATAGCTCCAGATTTTGTCTACGAAGGACTGGCACAAGAGTATGCACTTAATCGTGAGACGCAGAGCTTTCTGAAACAGTCAAATCCGTGGGCGTTGAATGCGATCGCCGAACGTTTGCTCGAAGCCAAGGAACGTGGGCTTTGGGAGGACGCTAAACCTGAGACACTCGATGCGCTACGTGAGGTTCTGCTTGACAGCGAAACTTTGTTAGAAGCACGCGGTGAGACTAGCAGGATTACAGTATGACTCGCCCGGCTTATCCGTTCGCGGCGATTGTCGGCCAGGAGCAGATGAAGATGGCGCTGCTTCTCGCTGCTGTGGATTGGCGCCTGGGAGTGCTCCTACGTGGAGACAAAGGCGCGGGGAAGACCACGACGGCGCGAGCGCTCGCCGAGTTGCTCCCAAAGCCTGGCCGCTTCGTCAATCTTCCCATAGGCATAACGGAAGATCGCCTTTTAGGCGGGATGGACTTAGGGAGTACGTTGAAGGGTGAACCGGCGCTTCGGGCCGGCCTGGTCGCAGAGGCAAACGGTGGCGTTCTTTATGTCGATGAGGTCAACCTTTTGCCTGACCATCTTGCCGACGCGTTGTTGGATGCAGCTGCGACCGGCGTGAGCACAGTCGAGCGGGAAGGTTTTAGCGCAGTGCAGGAAGCACGATTCGTTTTGATGGGAAGCATGAATCCGGAAGAGGGATCGCTGCGGCCACAGTTGCTCGATCGGTTTGCCCTCGTTGCGGATATTACTGCCAGCGGATTGGCGACTGAAAGACGGGAGGTCGTTGAACGGCGCTTGATGTATGACGCCGACCCTTCACTTTTTGCGGCCCGGTGGATGGAGCAGCAGATATATCTTCAGCAGCGGATAGCAGCTGCGAGGGTAATGCTTCGATCTGTGCAATGTTCTACCCTTATGTTGGAGCACATCAGCACGATCGTTTGCGAACATGGAGTACTATCTCTGCGTGCGGATCTCGCCATAGCGCGTGCGAGCTGCGCACAGGCGGCGCTGCTGGGTTGTGAAGAGGTTGCAGAGGAACATATCGGGGCGGTTCTGCCACTCGCCTTGGCTCATCGGATAACGCGTTCCCCTCAGAAGCCACCTCTTCCACAGACTTCTCCTTCACCATTACCCCAAACACCGGCGCAGAGCAGGGAGAGCGAAGAGACCGATGAAATGACCGAGCAGCGCTTTTCTTCTTTGTCAGTCAGAACACCCGAATTGCATTGGACCGCGAATGGCGGTAGAAGCGGAGCGATGGGTGGGCGCAAAGGGACTGCACCGGGTCCCGTTGTCAGAAGCAGAAAGAGCGAGAGCCCCGCGGAGTTAGATTCTCGCTCTTCCGTGCTGGAAGCCGTTGCCCGAACTGGTCGACCGAGTCCGCGTCTTGAGGATTTATATGAGAAGGTGCGTGAGCCGTTAGTGGGAACGCGGTTTTTGGTTGTTGTGGATTCAAGCGGGTCGCATGCAGCGCGGGAACGGATGAGAGTGGTGAAGGGAGCGGTGGGGGGGCTCATGGAACGTTCCCTGCGGCGTCGTGACGAGGTGGCCGTGATCGTATTTCGGGGAGAAACTGCCGAGATTCTGGTTGCTCCTACAAGCGACGTTGCGACGGTGGTTGCTGCGTTGGAGTATTTGCCGACTGGCGGGCGTACCCCTCTTGCGCATGCGCTTGAACTGGCGAATGAACTGGTGACGTCCGAGACGCTGTTATTGCTTGTTACCGATGGAAGGGCCAATGTTCCTTATCGCAGCGATGACGCCTGGCGTGACGCGTTGCAGGCAGGGGCCAGGATTCAATGTCCCGGTCTGGTTATCGACACTGAGTCGGGTAATCATGCTTTTGGTAAGGCGAAAGAACTCGCCGACGCTATGCGGTCCGAGTGCATCAGCTTGTCGGAGTTTGAAGCAGGATATGATTTCGCCGTTCTGCTCAAGAACAGTGTTGGTTGGTAAATTTGTGAACTCTTATTTTTGCGATAGGGGGAGGACGGCTTGGTGCAAGCTTGTCACATCCCCCCTCTAAGGTCGGGCGGTTTTAGTAAACGTCGCGCTGATAGCGCTTTTGTTTTTTCATGGCGGCCAGGTACTCGGCGGCGTGGTCGAGGGTGCCGTTGGAGCCGCGGGCAATGACGTCTAGGAGGGCCGTTTCTACGTCCTTGGCCATGCGGGTGGCGTCTCCGCAGACGTAGAAGTAGGCTCCCCGTTCCAGCCACTCGTAGAGTTCCTTGGCTCGCTCCTGCATGCGGTCCTGGACGTAGACCTTGCGGGCCTGGTCGCGGGAGAAGGCGGTGTCGAGGCGGGTGAGGACGCCGTCCTTGTGCATGGCTTGGAACTGATCTTTGTAGAGAAAGTCCATGGCCTCGCGTTGTTCGCCGAAGAAGAGCCAGTTGTCGCCTCTCTGGCCGGTGGCCTGTCGCTCTTCGAGGAAGGCGCGGAAGGGAGCGATACCGGTGCCGGGGCCGATCATGATGACCGGTTTGGTGGTGTCTTCGGGGAGGCGGAAGCTGTTGTTGGAGTGGAGGAAGATGGGCATCGTCGTGCCTTCGCCAGCGCGGTCGCCGAGGTGTCCGGAGGCCACCCCCTGGCGGTCGCGGTCGTGGGCCTCGTAGCGGACTACGCGGACGGTGGTCTGTACGTTGTCCTTGTGCATGGCCTGGCTGGAGGCGATGGAGTACATGCGGGGGGTGAGGCGCTGGAGGATGTTGAAGAGCTGCTGGGGGTCGGTGACCACCTTGGGAAAGTCGGTGGCGAGGTCGACGAACTCGCGTCCCCAGCAGTACTCCTCGGCGCGGGCCTTGTTTTCGGGGCCGACGAGGCATTTGAGACGTTCGTTGGTGGGGGCGAGTTTGGCGTACTGGCCTACGGAGCCGCGGGAGAGTTTGCCGATGCCGAGGCGGGTGCGGAGGGCCTCTTCGAGGCTGATTTCGACCTTGTAGTGGTCGAGGACGCGTTCGCGGCCGGTGAAGTGGAGGGCTTCGAGGACCTCGGCTACGGCGATAGCGCGGTTTTCGGGGATGATTCCAACAGCGTCGCCGGGGGTGTAGGTCATGCCCTCTTCGATGGTGAGCTCGACGTGACGGGTCTCCTTCTCCGAGCCTTCGCCGGTGAGGAGGCGGTTGTAGGTCACGGTGGAGAGGAAGGGGTTGTTGCGGGTGTATTTGGATGCGTGTCCGCTTGTCGGCTGGTCTTTTTGGGCTTCTTGGGCTTCCACTTCGGTCATTTTTCTATGGTAAAACGCATCGGGGCAAAAATGCTTGTAAAGGCGTGTTCTTTTGCGGTGCTTTCGTGGTGTTTCGGTGGTGCGTTGTGGTGATTCGGTGGTGTGCTGTTTGTTGTTTCAGGTGTCACCTTTCGAATCTCGTTTTGACCCCTCCCCCCCCCTGGGGGTTTTTTGCAGGGATGTCTTTTATTTTGAGTGGTTTGCGGTGGATTGGTGTCTGCAAGCTATTGATTGCAGGAGGCTTATTCGCAAAATATCTGTTTTGTGAAACTTGCAAGCTAGTGAAGTTACTTAGCTAATCCCAGTTAGGCGAACCCTCAGTAAGACAATTAGTGGTTTGCAGCTTTCTTTGCTGAAATCCGCACACACAACGCACGCTTTCCTGACGAGTAATCGAGTTGGTCGTCGTTCGACTTTCCTTCATTGAAATCAAAGTAGTAACCGTACCCGGACGGCTTTCCCCGGTCGTCGAGTATGCGACCGCTGCTCCATTCATTTCCTGTCAAAAATAGATTTCCCTTTACATGCCAAGTAACGTTCCGAGGATTGCCGCCCTTGCCGTCGCCCGCCCTCCCTGGAGCTTCTGCGCTTCTATCGAAGATTGGCTGCAACTCAAACATCGTCGCCAGTCTCCAGTCTGAGTACTCAGCCAGCCGTAGGTCGTTGCAGTACTTCATTGCCTTGTGGTAGCTCACGTCTTTTCCGGCCCACATTAGTTCTGTGGATGGATCGACCCAATATCGATGCGCCTGAGCTTCCTGCGTCTGTTGTCCCGTCATGACGATTGAGGAATTGAGTATAAGAAACGTAAGTAAGGTTTTCATGCCTGCCAGCCATCCTCGGTTTTGTTTATGCGATGACTTGGTGATATCTCTGTTTCCATTATAGAAGCGGGAGGATAACTAATGTGCAAGGCGGAGGTTGTTGTTCATCAACGACTTAGGCGGTTTAGGGGCTTGACAGTTTTTGGGGGTCGGTCGAGGTAGAGGGTGTTCCGGGCCTTGTGGTACGCTTGCCGGTAGCGCAGAGGGCGCATCCGGTCCGCGGAGAGGACAGAAGTCCACCTTGCTTTACAAATAGCGCCACGAACTTACTTTCTGCCCGCAATGTGCGGACCTGGGCATACGAGAGGAAGTTCGCCATGCCGGTTCGACAGCTCCCAGCCAAGCCCGACCTCGACCACCTCAAGCATCAAGCCAAGGATCTGCTTCGTGGCCACGCTGAGCATGCTCCGCTCGTCGCGCAGCAGATTCGAGAGTTTCATCCACGGTTTCTGCGTGCGAAAGATGCTGAGATTTTTCGCGCCCCGTTCAAGTTGAGCGATGCGCAGGTGACGATCGCTCGTGAGCATGGTTTCCAGAGTTGGGTTCGGTTGAAGTCGCATATTGAGAGACCAACGCTCACTGGCCAAATCAGCTTGCCGCATCACGAACGAATTGAGGATGCGGCGTTTCGTCTTGCGGTGAAGCTGATTGACGCCGGCGATGTGGCGGGTTTGCGTTCCCATCTGAAGCAGCATCCCAGGCTGGTCCATCAGCATGTTGTCTTTGAGGGGGGAAACTACTTTCGGAATCCCACGCTGCTGGAGTTTGTGGCGGAGAATCCGGTTCGCCATGGCAGTCTGCCTGCCAGCATTGTCGAGGTAGCCAAGGTGATTCTCGATGCCGGTGCGGAGCGTTCCGCTATTGAGGAGACTCTCATGCTCGTCTGCACCGGCAGTGTCGCTCGGGAGTGTCGCGTCAAGCTTGATTTGATCGATCTGCTTTGCGATCGCGGTGCGAATCCTGAGAGTGCTCTGCGGGCGTCTGCCTTGCATGGAGAGGCTGACGCGGTGAATGCATTGATAGCGCGCGGCGCACAGATCGATCTGCCGGTCGCGGCCGCGCTGGGCAGGGTCGATGACTTTCGCCGTCTGCTTGCAGCGTCCGATGGGGAGGATCGTCATCTTGCACTGGCCCTGGCGTCGCAGTACGGTCAGGTCGAGATCGTTAAGCTGCTGCTGGATGCGGGGGAGGATCCGAACCGTTACAACCCGGTTGGAGGGCACTCTCATACGACGCCGTTGCACCAGGCTGCTGGCGCGGGGAATGAACGGCTGGTGAAGCTTCTCGTCGAACGAGGTGCGAGGCTGGATAGGAAGGATGTGCTGTGGCGAGGGACACCGGCGGATTGGGCCAGGTACGGCGGCAAGACGGAGGTTGAGCGGTATCTTCGTTCGCTGCAGGATGGTGGCTCGGCAACGGCAGAAGGTGCAAGCAAAGCAACGACGAAATACGGGGATTCTTCCCTTTCGGCAAGCTCAGGGTCAGAATGACGGCTCTTTTTGTATGGAGCCTTCCCAGGTGTGACGGTTTCTTGAGAGTTCGGTGATGAAGATCGGATTCGTGTACAGGGTGTCTCCCGGGATGGTGTGTTCGGTGCGGGAGTTGTGGCGGCTGGAGCACAGAGTTCTATTGGCTGGATAACGTGTCTTTTTTAAGGCGCTTTCCGAAGACCAGCCCGACTGTCGTACCGATGGTTGACGAGTGATCACTGACGCCGAAGCGCAAGCCCCCATTAATGCCAAAGGCATCGCCAAACTGGTGATAGAAGCCGCCAAAAATATAGGTGCCTGGCGGGGTGTTGGATTGCGACGTGTTCTGACCAAAGGCCTCGGCATAGAGACGCGTGTCCTTCTGAATGTGATAACTGAGAGCGAATGACTGTTGTCCGCCATAACGACACCCTGTAGTCGTTTGGCAATCAGACTGGACTATCGAGCCGTTTACGATGACGTCCACATCCCCGTTCTTTCCATAGTGGTGATTGAGGAGCAGAATCGCTTGTTGACCGTAGCCTTGAAGCGGGCTTGCCGAGGCAGTGGGAAGCTCTGCCTCATACTGCAATGCGAGTCCCGGCGCAATCCTATGGTATTGTTCCTTTTTCGCCTCGACCTTCCCGCCGAACTGAATCGTTCCGACTCCATTGGTGATGCTTCCGTCCTGTTGTTGATGATTAAACGGAGACCAGTCGAAATCCAGCCTGAGTCTAGGCAGTAGAGAATAAGTGAACAACGTATCTAACGTCTGCTGATTGCCTGGTGGGTTCTGGGGATAGGCATCGTAGCCTACCTCAACCTGCGCGACACCTTGGCTTTGGATGGCTGCACTGTTGGCGATCGTTGGTCTTGTGGGATTTATATTTAGATCTTGTGCCGACATGCTGATCGTCATCAGCGGGAGCATGGCAAAGAGCCAACTGATTTGTTTCATAGGCGGCAATGTCGAGCGTTGGAGTTTCCGATTTTGATCTTTGGCCGATTGAAGTGAGCTCCAAGTTACTACCGGCGCCTTAGCAAAAAGACTATCAGCAGAAGGATCACGATCAACCCTAGACTGCCCGGCCAAACGAACCAGCCGCCACCACTCGAGTATCCGGCCACTAAGCATCCAGACAATCCCAGGGTCGCGAAACATGCGGCTAGCAGGGTTGGTAGTTTCGGGGACAGGCGGAAGGTTGAGAACTTTTCTTTACGATTTCGCATGTTCGTTCCTCAATATGGGACGGGATTGACAACTTTATCGATTGTCGAAACGAACGATAATGCAAGTAGGATGCGAACTTTAGTTATTCGAGGCCATCAGTCCTCATAAATAGGCGTATAGGAAGTCCGCTGATACGGAACAAATATTCATGGAGGTACGTTGCGACCGCGGTCACTGTTCGTTAGGACAGTTTTCGACATAGGTTTAGTTCGTCCGCAAACGCCATATTCCTGATGATTTAGCCATGCGACGGGTTGGTTGGCGTGGACGCGTATTGTTGCGCGGATTTGATTTCAGGCGTCGAGGTGAAAAAGGCCTAGACTATTTGAGTTTTGGTGAAGCTATTGCAGTAGTCGCGGACGTATACTGCCCGCACCTGAAGTTGCAACTGTTTTTATTGTTTGGAGGCCGCTGATGAAGATCGGATTCGTGTACCGAGTGTTTCTCGCGATGGCGTTTTCGGTGGCGGGAGTTGTGGCGGCTGGAGCACAGAGTGGAGCGGCCGGGGAGCAAAGTAACCCTCTGGATGTGGATTCTGCATCGGCTGCTCATGTGACGACCGCACACATGACGACGGCTGATGTGCCAAAGGCTCGTGTCCCGGTAGCTGGTACACCTACGTCTGATGTGGCAGCGGCGAGCGTGCCCGTAGACAATGGGGCGCGGCCGGGCGATTCGCACGTAAGGATTGTGCGGCTGAGTGATGTGAAGGGAACACTCTCACTCGATCGTAAGACGGGCAACGGCTTTGAAGAGACGATGCCGAATATGCCGATTGTTCAAGGCCAGAGACTTCGGACCGCCGATGGATATGCTGAGGTGGAGTTTGAGGACAACAGTACGCTGCGTGTGGCGCCGAACTCGCTGGTGGAGTTTCCGCTGCTGGCGCTGCGCAGCTCGGGAGCCAAGGCCTCGACGATACAGGTGGTGCGGGGGATGGTGTATGTGAACCTGCAAAGCACGAAGGGGAATGAGTTCGTGCTGCGGGCGGGAGATCAGACGATGACGGTTTCGCCGTCGACGCATGCGCGAATGACGGTGGCTGACGGGAAGACAGTTGTCTCGGTCTTCAACGGAAGCGTGGAGGCGAAGCACGGCGCAGAGACGACGCTGGTGACGAAGAAGGAGTCACTGACGCTGGGTGGAGAGCAGGTGGCTGTTGTGAAGAAGATCGAGGAAGCGCCATCTGATGCGTGGGATAAGGAGGCGAACGACTATCATGCGCGCTACTCGCAGGCGAATGCGTTGGTGGCCGGGGGCTCTACCTATGGCTTGAGTGACCTGAACTACTACGGGAACTTTATCAATGGCGGAGCGTTTGGATCTTTCTGGCAGCCGTATCTAATTGGCGCAGGATGGAATCCTTACTTGAATGGCGTGTGGGCGCTATACCCGGGCGCGGGCTACTCGTGGGTGTCTCCGTATCCGTGGGGATGGCTGCCGTATCACTCGGGCAACTGGTCGTTCTTCCCGGGATATGGGTGGGGATGGCAGCCGGGTGGCGCGTTTAATGGATTGAACAATGCTGCGAGTGGCGGCGTTGCGAGTGGCGGTGGCGTGGCAGGGGGGCTGGTTGGGACAGCGGTGCATTCGCCCTTGCGTGCGGCCTCGCCGCAGGCGCCGACCGCGGGTGCGGGTTCGCTGGTGCTTGCGAACAATACGCCAATGGTCTTCTCCAAGGAAGATAAGCCGGGGAACTTTGTGTTCCAGAAGAACTCGGCGGGGTTGGGCGTGCCGAGGGGATCGCTGGGAAGCCTGAACAAGATTTCGAGCCATGTGGAGCAGCACGGATCGGCAAGTATGCAGGTCTATGCTGCCGTGCCATCTGCGGGGGGCATGGCATCGAGTCATGGTGGGAACAGCGGGCCGGTTACATTGCGGGCGGGAGCGCCGATGCAGAGTGCGAATACATCGAATGCACCAGCATCGCGAGGGGAATCGTATGGGGGATCTTCGGCGTCATCGGTCGCTTCTCATAGCTTGGGTGCTCCTTCGGGGAGCGGCGGGTCCTCCGGAAGCGGCGGCCGCGGTGGATCTGGTCCGAAGTAGAAGGTTACTGGCCGCGAAGTTATTGCGTGCGGGAATGTGCGCCCCTGCGATCAGATGGGTCAGGCTGAGACGGTGGGCGGTTCGACCGGGGTCATGACGGGGTGGACGAGGGTGACGATGGTGTCTGCGATCTCGCTGGAGGGGGGGCGGTTGGGGGTTTGGGCCCACTCTTTGGCGGCGCCGTAGATGGCCCATGCGGTGGTGGTGGCGATCATCTGGGGGGAGGTGGGTGCGGCGGAGGCGTGCTTTTCGAGGCCTTCGAGGAGCATGCGGCGTACGACGGCGATGATGGCGGACTCCATGTGGGGCTCCATCTGGCCAGCTTTGGTCGAACAAGGGTGCTCTGAAAAGGCGATGAAGTCGCAGACTCCGAGGACGATGGCGCGCAGGGCGGAGGTGCAGGTGCCGTTGAAGGTGACTCCGCGTTCGGAGAGTAGTTCGTTGAAGCGGGTGCCGACGGTGCATTCGAGCAGGGCGAACTTGTCGGGGTAGTGGTCGTAGAAGGTGGCACGGTTGATGGTGGCGGCTTCGGCGATGTCCTGCACGGAGAGGCTGTCAAACTGCTTTTCTTTCATGAGGTTGACGAGGGCCTGCTGGAGGAGTTTGCGGGTGCGAAGGATGCGCGGGTCCGTGGTTCGTTCGAGGGTCCGCTCGGGCAGGAACTCAGGGACGGGGTCTGGAACCTGCTGTGAGATCTTGTCGAGTTTTACGGGGACGCTGGACATTTTCTCTGACCGACATCTTTATTTTACTCGAATTTGACGGCGTTAGTTGCTTAAACGACATTTGTCGTGTTTTTATGAATCGACACAAGTTGTTTAAACGTCAGATGTCGTATAGGAGATTTCGCCATGCCCACTTTACTTGTTGTGAATTCCAGCCCCTTTCATGAGACTTCGGTCTCCCGCAACCTGTCCGAGGAGTTCGTTCAGAACTGGAAGCAGGCGAACCCGAACGGACGAGTGATTACCCGCGACCTGACTTCAAGCGATTTGAAGACGATCGATGCTGCCTGGGTTGGGGCTGTGTATACGCCAAAGGATAGTCGGACGGCGGAGCAGAAGCAGGTGCTTGAGGTGTCGGACACGCTGCTTGGTGAACTGCGGGCGGCGGATGAGTATGTCTTTGGGGTGCCGATGCACAACTTCGCGATTCCTTCGGTGCTGAAGCTGTGGATCGACCAGATTGCTCGTGTGGGCGAGACGTTTTCGTATGCGGACGGAACGCCTAAGGGTCTGCTGCAGGGGAAGAAGGCTACGTTCCTGGTTGCCTCGGGTGGGGCTTATGACGCGGGGACGGTGATGGCTTCGTTCAACCATGTTGAGCCTTATCTGCGTTCGGTGTTTGGCTTCCTGGGCGTGACGGATACGAAGTTCGTGTCGGCCGGTGGCGCTGCTGCGCTGATGCATGGGCAGGATCGGGCGACGTTCCTGAAGCCGCATGTTGAGGCGATTCGTTCGCAGTTTGTGGCGGCTTAATCGTTGCGGCGACTGCTTAATAGCTAGGTGTGCTTAGCTGATTTTGAAAGAGGAGGTATTGGTATGAAGATCGCATCGCTGGTTGCCAGGTATCTGCTGGGCTTTATCTTTCTTGTCTTTGGATTGAACGGCTTTCTGCACTTCATCCCGATGCCTCCTCCTTCGGGAGTCGCTGGGGATTTTATGTTTGCGCTGTTTGAGTCGCACTATCTGGTAATCATCTTTCTCCTTCAGCTGATTCCTGCGGTGCTGCTGCTGGCGAATCGGTTTGTGCCGCTGGCTCTGACGCTGCTGGCGCCGGTGATTGTGAATATCATTTGCTTCCATGCGCTGATGGCTCCGGCAGGGTTGCCGATGGCTTTGTTTGTCACCGTGCTTTGGGGGTTGGTGGCTTATGGGGTGCGGTCGGCGTTTGCGGGGTTGCTGCAGGTGCGGGTTGCGGACGCGGTTTGAAGAGCGAATGAAGAGAGATGAGATCGGAAGCGCTCTTCTGTGCTCCGGACGGTGATACTGTCCGGAGCTTCGTTCGTCAGGCGACGATTGCGAGCATAGGAGGCGAGGCGCGCGAATCTGGCAGATCTGCGAAAGCAGTTCAGGATCTAGATGCGGTGGTGGTCGGGTCGCCAGTTAACGATGGCTTGCTTGATGGCCTTGGGATCCATGTTTTTGGTGAGGGCGCGGTGGGCGAGGTCGGGGAGCTCGGCGTCGGAGGCGAAGCGGAGGGCGATGAGCTGGGGGACGGTGAGCTCGTCGATGTGAGCGCGGTCTGCGGGGGGGAGGAGTGCCTGGAGGCGGAGACGCTCTTCGAGGCGGATGATGCGGTCCTGGGCTTTGAGGGAGGAGCCACGGGCTGCGCCGGCTATCAGGAAGAAGACGATGGACATGACGATCCACCAGAGATTGGTGTGCTGGTAAGCGGGCCATCGGTGAATGGTGATGTAGATGGAGAAGACGAGGTTGAGCAGGAGCAGGGGAAGGATGATGAAGTGAAAGAGTGGGTAGAACCGGGCGTGGTTCTTGAAGTTCTGCGGGGCGGCCATGGTGAGTCCTCTTTGCGCGAAATGATGGCGGGGCCAGCATAGCACTCCTCGGTGTGAGGCGAGAGTGGTTGCGTGGGATGGATGGGTGATGTCCTGCCGGACGGGCTCGCTACGCGCGACGCGGTCACTTCGTGACTTGTATACCTTATGACGCGGGATGGAGTTCGTTTGCGGTAGCCTTGAGGAATGAAGAGTTCAACGATCGCAATGACGGGGAAGAAGCGGATTGGTGTGCATGTGGGGACGGCGGGTGGGACGTGGACTGCCGTCGAGCGGGCCGTGGCAGCGGGGGCGAATACCTTTCAGATCTTCTCTTCGAGCCCGCGACAGTGGCGGGCGGCGGCGGTAAAGCCTGAGGACGCGGCGAAGATGAGAGAGCTGCGGGCGAAGCATGATGTGGGGCCGGTGGCAATTCATGCGAGCTATCTGATCAATCTTTGCAGCCAGACGGAGAGCGTTCGGGTAAATGGCGTGGCGGCGTTTCGCGGAGAGGTGGAGCGGGCGCTGGCACTGGGGGCGGAGTATCTGGTGCTGCATCCGGGGAGCTGGAAGGGGCTTACGCGCGAGGAGGGATTGCGGCTGGCGGCGGAGTCGATTGAGAAGGCGATTGATGGGGTGGCGTGGGAGGGGAAGGACTTCAGGATTTTGATTGAGAACACGGCTGGGGCGGAGTTTTCTCTTGGCGGAAAGCTGGAGCAGGTGGCGGAGCTGGTGGAGCGGCTGAAGGCTTGTGCGCCGGTGGGAGTGTGTCTGGATACGTGCCATGTGCACGTGGCGGGGTATGACCTGGTGTCGCCCGATGGGTATGTGGAGACGATGCTGCTGGTGAAGGATACGGTGGGGTTCGATGCGGTGAAGGTGTGGCACTGCAATGATGCGAAGGCGGCGATGGGCTCGAAGCTGGACCGGCATGAGCATATCGGGGAGGGGACGATTGGGGCGGAGGTGTTTCGGCGGCTGCTGCATGATGAGCGGTTTGAGCATGCGGCGTTTATTGCGGAGACGCCGGTGGACGCTCCGGGGGATGAGGCGCGAAATGTTGGGGTGCTGCGGACACTGGCGGCGGGATGAGGCTTATTTGGTAGGGAATCTAGTTGCTTCGCAGAAGGGGGCTTGCTAGGCTAGGTGCGCTTCAGCATCCTGGAATTTGATCGAGGGATACGATGCGCGTTAACACTTGTTGTATGACGATCGCTGCGGTTTCAGCGTTACTGGTCTCAGGGACGATAGCCAGGGCACAGAGTCCGATTCCATGTGCGCTCGGGGTTATGAGTTATGCAGGCTTAGGTCAGCAAAATGTTACGGGCGCCCCCTACAGCGCTGCCTTGAGGACGAGCTTCGAACAAAAGCTTCCAGATGGAAACGCGATTCGTAGCTCCCAAATCGTTCATCAGGCGCGAGACTCCAAAGGGAAAACCTTGAATGAGGCTCCTATCGGGTGTACGCACGCTGAGGATGGCCGGCTAAAGGCAGTGCTGGCGGTGACGGTCTTCGATCCAACGACGAAGACCATATTGAACTGGCAGATAGACGATATGGTGTCGAAGGTTGTGCATGTCCATCTCATGCATGAGCCGAATCATAAGCCGCCGACGGCGGAAGAGGCTGCGGAACAGATGAAGCGGGCGCAGGTGGCAGCTAGAACCCAAAAGAACGATGAAGTGCGGATAGAGAGCCTGGGAAGCAAGACAGTTGCCGGAGTTCAGGTCGAAGGGGTGAGAAGGGTTCGGACGATTCCTGCGGGGGAAGAAGGAAATGAGCTGCCGATGGAAGTGATCGATGAGCAATGGAGTTCGAAGGCGCTGAGTCTGACTCTGCTTCGCATCGACGACGATCCGAGGCGTGGCCGAACCACTGTTGAATTTGAAGACTTGAGTCTCAGTGAGCCCGATCCTGCAGTGTTTGCGGCTCCTGCTGGCTACAAGATCGTGGAACAACGTCACGTGGAGACGACGGTTGCACCGTAGTAGGACGATGGGGACATTGTTTCAGGAGCTAAAAATATTCGTGTTGAGGAACTGGTTGCGGAACTTTCCTTGTGGGTCGTATTGGGTAAGGAGGGTTTTGTAGTCGGGCGTCTTGGGGTAGAGACGCTGGAGGGTTGCGGGGGGGATGGTGTTGACCTTGGCCCAGTGGGGGCGGGCGTTGAAGGGAGCTAGCTTTTCTTCGATGAGGGGGAGGAGGGCCTGGACGGCGTCGTTCTCAGGCTTCCACGTGAAGTGGATGGCGAGGGAGGGTCGCTGGTAGGCCATGCTGAGCCAGAGGTTGTCGGCGGCGATGGTGCGGAGCTCGGTGATGTAGAGGTGCGGGGTGATGCGGTCGCGGAGCTGTTCGACGGCGAGGATGGCTTCGTAGGCGTGCTCGCGGGGGACGAAGTACTCGGTTTGAATCTCGGCGCCGCTGCTGGGGGTGAAGTTGAGTTTGAAGTGGGGGAGGCGCTCGTACCAGGGGCCGGGGACGCCGAACTGCTCGGTGCATGCTTCGGCGGAGTGGCCGGCGACGGGATGGAGTTTTTTCGTGGCTTGCTTTGCGCCGAAGAACTCGGGCTCGAATTTCACGGAGGTAGCGCCGGGTTCGACGCGGCGTTTGACCCAGACCTGGGTGGCGCGATGGTTTTGCCAGTCGGTGAAGAGGCTGACACTGTAGCCGCTGAGGTAGATCTCTTCGAGGTGGTGTTCGAGTTGGGAGAAGGAGAGGTTTTCGTAGACGACTTGTGCGACCTGGAAGGTGGGTTGGAGGTCGAGGGTGGTTTTGGTGACGACTCCGAGGCCGCCGAGGTTGACGATCTGTCCGAGGAAGGGGTCGTTGTTGTCATTGGGGTCTTTGGTGCGTGAGAGGGTGTGGAGGGTGCCGTCGGCGGTGACGAGCTCGAGGCCGGAGACGATGGTGGCGAGGTTGCCGTTGTTGCTGCCGGAGCCGTGGGTGGCGGTGGCGCAGGCTCCGATGACGGAGACGTGAGGGAGCGAGGCGAGGTTGGGGACGGCGAAGCCCTGGGCGTCGATGATGGGGGCGAGTTTGCCGTAGGTGACGCCTGCGCCGACGGTGGCGGTGCGGGCTTTGGCGTCGATGTCGATGGAGTCGAGCTGCTTGAGGGAGATCTGGGCGTGGGTGCTGTCGGCGATGGCGTTGAAGGAGTGGCCGCGGCCGAGGGCGCGCAGCTTGTCGCAGCTTTTGACGATGTGCTGGACTTCTTCGACGGTTTTGGGTTGGTAGAGGGTGTCGGTGTGGAAGGTGAGGTTGCCGGCCCAGTTGGTTCGCGGGGCGGTCTGGTGGGCGGCGTCTTGCTCGGAGGCTGAGGCGAAGCGTGAGAGCATGGCGGCGGTGAGGATGGAGCCGGAGCCTTTGAGGAACTGTCTCTTATTCATGTCGCACACTCGATTCGGTGGAAGCCTGTGACTGGTTTTTGGAAAGGAGCGTGCCGCTACTCCGGTTGCCGGTCAGGCCTTTATAGGGATTTGGCGGCTTCAACGCAAGCGGCACGCCGAGCAGGAGCGCAGAGAGAGTGGTTGTGTGGGAGGGAGTCTGTGTGGTTAGGTCGCCTGGAGAGGTGGGGTGGACGGTACAATCGTAAGAGTATGCCTGAGAGACGAACGAGCGAAATCGGCGGGAAAACATTGAATATTGAGGATAGTTCTTCCGGTGCGGAGTTGACTCAGCCGCAGCGGTATAACCCGGCTGAGATCGAGCCGAAGTGGCAGGCCCGGTGGGATGCGGATGCGACGCTGTATGCGGCAGAGGCGCATGATTCGGGGAAGCCAAAGTACTACTGCCTGGAGATGCTGCCGTATCCGAGCGGCGCGCTGCATATTGGGCATGTGCGGAACTATGCGATCGGCGATGCGCTGGCTCGGCATATGTGGATGCGTGGGTATAACGTGCTGCACCCGATGGGGTGGGATGCGTTCGGACTGCCGGCGGAGAATGCGGCGCTGAAGAACGGCGTGCCGCCGCGGGAGTGGACGTTTGCGAATATTGCGGCGATGAAGAAGCAGTTTCAGCGGCTGGGGATGGGGTTCGACTGGACGACTGAGGTGACGACCTGTCTGCCGGAGTACTACCGGTGGAATCAGTGGTTCTTCTTGAAGATGTTTGAGAAGGGGTTGGCCTATCGGAAGAAGAGCAAGGTGAACTGGTGTCCGGAGTGTTGCACGGTGCTGGCGAATGAGCAGGTGATCGGTGGGCGCTGCTGGCGGCATGAGGATACGGTTGTTGAGCTGCGGGATCTGACGCAGTGGTTTTTGCGGATTACGAAGTATGCGGATGAGTTGCTGGAGGGATTGGATAAGCTGGAGGGTTGGCCGGAGAAGGTCCGGACGATGCAGCGGAACTGGATTGGGCGGAGCGAGGGGGCTTTGATCGACTTTGCGGTCGATCAGGGTATAGGGGGTAGGGAAGAGGGAGTAGAAGGCAAGATCACGGTGTTTACGACGCGGGTGGATACGATCTTTGGGGCGACGTCGGTGCAGCTTGCGCCGGAGCATGCGGTGTCGAAGGCGTTTGCGCTGGAGGATGACAAGCTGCGGGTGCAGATTGAGCAGCTACTGGCTGAGCAGCAGAAGGCGCGAGAGTCCGATGCGCTGGGTGCGATTGAGAAGCATGGCGTGAATACGGGGCGGTTTGCGGTGAATCCGTTCAATGGCGAGCGGGTGCCGATCTGGGTGGCGAACTACATTCTGGCGGACTATGGGACGGGCGCAATTATGAGCGTGCCGGCGCATGATGAGCGGGACTTTGAGTTTGCGCGGAAGTATGGGTTAGAGGTGCGGCGGGTGATTGCTCCTGCTGATGCTTCTGTTGACGCGACGAAGGAGAAACAAGAACAAAATACGGGGATCCTTCGCTCCGCTCAGGATGACGGCGCTGAGGATGTGGTGGGGGAGCTTCCTTATCTCGCTGAGGACGAGGCGGTGCTGATCGACTCGGGGAAGTGGACTGGGCTGGGTTGTGTGGAGGCGCAGGAGAAGATGGCTGCGTTTGCGAAGGTGAAGGGATTTGGCACGCCTACGGTTACGTATCGGTTGAAGGACTGGGGGGTGAGCCGGCAGAGGTACTGGGGGACGCCGATTCCGATGGTGTACTGCGACAGGTGCTCGCCGGAGGAGCCGCTGCCGGTGGCTGAGAGCGAGCTGCCGATTTTTCTACCGGAGCAGATCGATATTACGCAGACGAACGGGTCGCCGCTGGGACGGGTGGCTGAGTTTGTGAATGCGAAGTGTCCGAAGTGTGGCGGGGCGGCTCGGCGGGAGACGGACACGATGGATACGTTCGTTGACTCGAGCTGGTACTTCTATCGGTATACGGATGCGAAGAACTCGAAGGCTCCGTTTGATTCGGACAAGGCGAACTATTGGTTTCCGATCGATCAGTACATCGGCGGGGTGGAGCATGCGATTCTGCATCTGATCTACTCGCGGTTCTGGACGAAGGTGATGCGGGATCTTGGGTTGGTGAAGAACGATGAGCCTGCGCAGCGGCTGTTTACGCAGGGGATGGTGATCAAAGACGGCGCGAAGATGTCGAAGTCGAAGGGCAACGTGGTGTCGCCCGACGACATGATTGCGCGGTATGGCGCGGATGCGACGCGGATGTATGCGCTGTTTGCGGCTCCGCCGGATCGTGACTTGGAGTGGCAGGAGGAAGGAGTTGCGGGGATCTCGCGGTTTCTGAGTAAGGTGTATAGGCTGACGACGAAGTACTCCGGTGCGGCTCGGGCGGCGGCTGGTGGTTCGCGCGGGGGAGAGAGTTCTGCGAAGGAGCAGGCGTTGTTGCGGCGGCTGCACCAGACGATTGCGAAGATCACGCAGGACTTCGATGGGCGGTGGCACTTCAATACTTCGATCTCTTCGATCATGATTTTGGTGAACGAGATTACGGCGAACGAAGCGGCGATGGATGCGGGAGAGATCTCTCCTGCGGCTGTGGCTGAGGTGTTTCGCGGGTTGATCTTGTTGCTGGCTCCGTTTGCGCCGTTCTTTGCGGCGGAGATGTGGGAGGAGATTGGTGGCGAGGGTGTGGTGTTTCGCACGGTGTGGCCTGAAGTGAATGAGGAGCTTGCTCGGGATGAGGAGATTGAGATTCCTGTGCAGGTGAATGGGAAGCTGGTGACGGTGGTTAAGGTGGCGGCGGGGAGCGATGAGGCTACGGTGAAGGCTGAGGCTTTGGCTGATCCTAAGGTGATAGCGCGGATTGAAGGGAAGACTGTGGTGAAGGTGATTGTGGTGCCGGGTAAGCTTGTGAATCTTGTGGTGAAGTAGGTGCAGGGCCTAGGGGACAGGGCTCAGGGCAATGTGGCAACGCCGGTGCGGGGGACTCAGTCGTTTGTGCATACGCTGTCGGAGTGCTGGCGGCGGCCTTCGCTGACGGCGCTGGAGGTGCTGTGGCGGTGGGCTTATGGGATTCCGGCGCTGCTGCTGCTGCGGTATGAGGGGCTGAAGATCTTGCAGGCTACGCCGCTGGACTATGCGGCGCTGAAGAGTATGACGGTGGTGGATCCGCTGGGGTCGGCGCAGACGCTGGCGAAGGCGATGGCGTTGTTGTTGCCGCAGGTGATGGGTGTGGCGTTGTGGCTGGCGCCGTTGTTGGTAGTCGTGTGGGTGATTGTGTCGGCTGTGGGACGGACTGTGGTGTTGCGGCGGGCGGATAAGCGGCTGCATGCCCGCGTGGGGACGCTGATTGTTTTGCAGGCGGTGCGGGTGGTGGCGCTGCTGGGAAGTTTTGCGGTGTGGTTCTGGTGCATGGAGCGGGTGGCGGAGTGGACGGTGACGGGGCCGATTGCGTTGGGTGGGGAGCCGAACCTGGTGGGATATTTTTCGCTGGTGATTGTGGCGACGCTGGGGCTGTTTACGCTGTGGGCGGTGGTGAGTTGGGCGCTGTCGGTGGCTCCGCTGGTGGCGATGCTGCGTGGGTTGGGGGTGGTGGGGAGTTTGGTGGCGGCGTTTCGGCTGGGACCGCTGAAGTCGAAGCTGGTGGAGATCAACCTGGTGATGGGGATTGTGAAGATCGCGTTGATTGTGCTGGCGATGGTGTTTTCGGCGACTCCGCTGCCGTTTGAGAGTGTGACGACGCCGGAGTTTTTGTTTTGGTGGTGGGTGGGGGTTACGGTCCTTTATTTTCTTGGATCTGACTTCTTCCATGTGGCGCGGCAGGTGGCTTATCTGCAGCTTTGGCGAGCTTACGAAGATTGAGAGACTATGTCCTGCCGGACGGGCGCCCTGCGCTAGGCCACCCCTCAAACGAAGACCTGTTTGTGGGGACCCCGGTTCGCGGCGGTCACTTCGTGACTTGTATACCGCTTCGCTTGGTGCTCCCGATGGTCGCAGGCTAAATTCCGAGCCGACCAACGGGAGGACCACAAGAGATCGTAGGTGCAAGAAAAGGTACACACGTCACGAAGTGACCGCTGCCCGCGCAGGGCGCTCGTCCGGCAGGACAGTCTCTAAGAAGACTTTCTCTCGCCGGGACGGCGATTCTGCATCATACGGGAATCTGCTTAGCGAGGGAGATTGACTATGTCGTTTGGGATCTATGCGATTGGCTATCTGATTCTGATCGCGGGTGTAGTTTATCTGGCACACCTGATGCATATTCCGCAGCATTACATTGTTGCGATTGCGGTGATCATGCTGGGAGTTGGGATCGTGACCGGTGTGCAGACGACTCGACGTAGAGACCCGAGCTAGCGGGATTTGCGGGCGTTTCGGGTACTAAAGTTTTTCCTCTACGGGCGGAAAATCCGGCATCCTATCTGTGCATGGGCCCCCTCATTCCCCCTTTGGAGAGAGATCATGTCCTCTGCCCTTTATGCTGCCGCTTATCTGTTGCTGATCGCCGGTGTCTCCTACATGGCGTATCTGAGTCACATTCCTGAGTCCTACATTGTTGCTATCGCGATCATCATGGTGGCGATTGGCGTGGTGAGCGGGATGGAGAGTGCGAGGTTGAGGAACTCAGAGTATCGCCGCAGGCCGGGGCTCTACTGAGAAGACGGCGTCGCCGCCGCCGCATTTACACTGGGTAAGTGGATACCTCAACGATCGTCATTCTGGATTTTGGGTCGCAGTATACGCAGCTGATTGCGCGGCGTATTCGTGAGTTCAATGTATTTTCTGTTGTGTTGCCTTGTACGGCCCCGCTGGAACAGGTGAAGGCGCTGAACCCGAAGGGTGCGATTCTTTCGGGTGGGCCGTGCTCTGTGTATGACGCGGATGCGCCGAATGCAGATGAGGGTGTGCTGGCGATGGGCGTGCCGGTGCTGGGGATCTGCTATGGGCTACAGTTTATTGTTCATCATCTGGGTGGCAAGGTGGTAGGAGCGGCGGCGCGGGAGTATGGGCATGCTGAGGTGACAGTGGTGGCGGAGACTCCTTTATTCAAAGGGCTCCCCGGGTCGCTAGATGTGTGGATGTCGCATGGGGATGAGGCGGAGACGCTGCCGGTGGGATTTCAACTGACGGCGAAGACCTCGAATGCGGTGGCGGGGATTGCGGATGAGGCGAGAAGGATCTGGGCGGTGCAGTTTCATCCAGAGGTGGCGCATACGCGGCAGGGGATGGAGCTGCTGAAGAACTTCTGCCTGGATATCTGCGGGGCGGAGCAGAATTGGACGCCGGAGCATTTTATTCAGTCGACGGTGGAGAGGGTGCGGGCGCAGGTGGGAACGGGGCATGCTATCTGCGGGCTGAGTGGAGGCGTGGACTCGAGTGTGGCTGCGGTGCTGGTGGCGCGTGCGATTGGGGATCGGCTGACTTGTATCTTTGTGAATAACGGCGTGCTGCGGAAGGACGAGTTTCTGAAGGTGCAGACGACGATGCGCGAGCAGCTGGGGCTGAATGTTGTCGCGGTGGACTCTTCGCAGAGGTTTCTGGAGAAGCTTGCGGGTGTGACCGATCCGGAGCGGAAGCGAAAGGTGATTGGGAACGAGTTTATTGCTGTGTTTGATGATGAGGCTAAGAAGATCTGGGAGTCCTCTGCCGCGGGTGCTGAAACGGAGAAGAGCGCGGGGCATGAGGTCGCGTGGCTGGTGCAGGGGACGCTGTATCCAGATGTGATTGAGTCGAGCAGTGTGCATGGGCCAAGCCATACGATCAAGAGCCACCACAATGTGGGTGGGCTGCCGGCGGATATGAAGCTGAAGTTGATTGAGCCGCTGCGGGATTTATTCAAGGATGAGGTGCGACGGATAGGGCGGGATCTGGGGATGCCGGAAGAGATCATTGAGCGGCAGCCTTTTCCTGGGCCTGGGCTGGCGGTGAGGATTCTGGGCGAGGTGACGGCGGAGCGCGTGGCGATGCTGCAGGAGGCCGATCAGATTGTGGTGGATGAGATCAAGAAGGCTGGGCTGTATCGGAAGGTTTGGCAGAGCTTTGCGGTGTTGCTGCCGGTCAAGAGTGTGGGTGTGATGGGGGATCAGCGGACGTATGCGAATACGTGTGCGGTGCGGGCGGTGGAGAGCGAGGATGGGATGACGGCGGATTGGGCTCCGCTGCCTTATGAGGTGTTGCGGACGATCTCGAGCAGGATTGTGAGTGAGGTGCGGGGGATTAATCGGGTAGTGTATGACATTACTTCGAAGCCACCTGGGACGATTGAGTGGGAGTAGGTACGCCCTGCGCGGGCGGCGGTCACTTCGTGACTTGTATACCCCTTCGGTTGGTGCTCCCGATGGTCGCAAGCTGGAGTTCGTGCCGACCAACGAGAGGGCGATGCTGTCTGGTTCGCCAAGATCGTACACGCGTCACGAAGTGACCGCTCTCCGCGCAGGAGGCCCGTCCGGGACAGAGCTAGCCTATGTAGGCTGCGGCGTCGGTGACGTCGGTTCCTGCGTTCAACTTCATTGCGCGGAATAAGATCGTCAATGCTGTGGAGACGGCGAGGTTCAGCAGCAGTGCGGGTACGGCTGCGTACATGGGGTAGGTGCTGCCGAAGAGATGAAGCGGGTAGACCGAACTCTTCAGCCCTAGCGCCACCGCCATGGCTGTGCCGCTGAACATGCCTGCCGCCCAGCCGATGAGCAGTGCCCAGGGATTGAACCAGCGCGTGAAGACTCCGAGAACGACCGAGGGGAAGAGCTGTCCCATCCAGATTCCGCCTAGCAACTGCATCTCGATCGCGTAGGGTGCGGGGAGCTTGAGGACGAAGATGAGTGCGCCGAACTTTACGACGAGCGAGACGATCTTGGCCATGCGGGACTCTTCTTCGGGGAGCATCTTTCGTCGGATCAGTGCGCCGTAGAGATTGCGGGTGAAGAGGTTGGAGGCGGCGATGGACATGATCGCTGCGGGGACGAGTGCTCCGATAGCAACTGCGGCGAGGCAGAAGCCAGCGAACCACTCGGGAAACATCTTGAGGAAGAGCAGCGGTACGGCTTGATTGGGATCTTTGGTGACGACTCCGGCGGCTAGTGCGAGATAGCCGAGGAGGGCGATGAGTCCCAGGAGGAAGCTGTAGGCAGGCAGCATGGCGGCGTTGCGGCGGATTACGTTGGCGCTCTGCGCGCTGAGGACCGCGGTGGCGGTGTGGGGGTAGAGCATGAGCGCTATGGCGGAGCCGATGGCGAGGGTGGAGTAGCCGAGGAACTGGCCTTGTTTCAAATTAATCGTGGCGGATGGCGTGTGATGGGCGAGGAGCTGGTTGGCGATCTCGAAGACTCGTGCGTAGCCGCCAAGTTTGTGGGGGATGTAGATCAGCGCGGCGAGGACCATGATGTAGAGCATGACGTCCTTGACGATGGCGATGACGGCTGGGGCGCGGAGGCCGCTGGAGTAGGTGTAGGCGGCGAGGATGACGAAGGCGGCTGCGAGGGGCCACTCGCCGTGGATGCCCATGGCTCCGATGACGACGCGGATGCCGACCAGTTGCAGTGCAATGTAGGGCATAAGGGCGAGGACGCCGGTGAGTGCGATGGCGATGGTGAGCCAGCGGTTGCCGTAGCGGCCGTTGACGAAGTCGGCGAAGGTTATGTAACCGTGGCGGTGGCATACTGTCCAGAGGCGCGGCAGGACGAGCATCATGTAAGGGTAGGCGATGACGGCGTAGGGGACTGCGAAGAATCCCATGGCGCCTGCTCCGTAGAGTGCGGCCGGCACGGCGATGACGGTGTAGGCGGTGTAGAGGTCGCCGCCGATGAGGAACCAGGTGATCCAGGTGCCGAAGCTGCGGCCGGCGAGGCCCCACTCTTCGAGGGAGCCCATTCCTGCCTTCGGCCTTCGCCATCGCGCGGCCCAGAATCCGGCGAGCGTTACGAGCAGGAAGAAAAAACAGAAGACTATCAGTGCCGTCGTATGGAGTTGCAATCGTTCACCCAGCTCTTGAGATTTGCGGTACTCACAGGTTAGCGCAACGGTGCAGGAAGAGGGATGATTGCTGGGTTAGCTTCGTCCGTTGTCGCTCCACTCGTAGACGACTACGCCTAGGTCGTTGAGGGTTTTGATGACGGCTTCCACGTTGCGGCGAACCTCGGGGCGTGCGGCTACAGGGACTGAGTGGGCCTCTTCGACGGCGACGACGCGACCATAGGGCCAGGAGTTTTCGGGGATGGCGTTGAGCGCGGTAGGCAGGTCGATGACGCGCACGTTCAGGTCGCGGCGGCGGGCGCCGATGGGCCGCAGCATTCCGCCAACGCCGAGGCCGCTGGTGTTGCTGTCGGCGACGACTACGTGAAGGGTTGCCATCTCGCCCTGCACGGTGAGGTAGGGATTCTCCCAGAGAGTGAGGCTCTTGACGGCCATGTAGCGGGTCTTCGATGGGGGCGGGATCAGCTCCATCTGCTGGCGAGCGAGGTTGTTCTCCTGCTGGTGTTCGGCGGCGAGGGCGTTCTGCTCGGCGACGTTGGGAATGGCTGGGATCGCGGGCCGGGAACAGCCGGAGAGGGCGAGCGAAAGCAGAAGAGCGGCGGGAAGGAGCGCGTCTCGTAGCAGCGAATAGCTTTCGGGCGGCGAGTGTCTGGACAGCGAATGTCGGGATAGCGAGGGCACGAACACCAGCATATCAAGCGATGGCGACGATCAAAAGGTCAAAGTTCCTGGCAATTTTTGATGAAGACGAGTGGTTATCGTCCTGTCCACACGGCGGGGCGTTTTTCCAGGAAGGCCTTGGTGCCTTCTTCTTTGTCGGCGGTTCCGCAGAGCCTTCCGAAGATCTTTGCTTCCATGTCGATGGCTTCTTCGAGGCCGATCTCGCTGCCGTCGCGGACTGCCTCGAGGCATGCGGCGACGGCCAGGGGGGCCATGGTGACGATGGTTTTGGCGAGAGCTTCGGCGCGCTCCATGAGTTTTTCTGCGGGCAGGACTTCCTCTACCAGACCGATTCGCAGGGCTTCGGCGGCGCTGATCATCTCGCCGGTAAGCAGGAGTTTGAGGGCCATGGGCTGGCCGACGAGGCGTGGGAGCCGCTGGGTTCCGCCGTAGCCGGGGATGAGGCCGAGTTTGACCTCGGGCTGCCCGAGGCGCGCATTCTCGCTGGCGAGGCGCATGGTGCAGGCCATGGCCAGTTCGCAGCCGCCGCCGAGGGCGAAGCCGTTGATGCAGGCGATGACGGGCTTGCCGCAGGTCTCAATGAGGCGAAAGACGCTCTGGCCGCGGCGGGCTTTAGCCTCTCCTGCTGCGGCGTCTGTGGCGGCGAGCTCTTTGATATCTGCGCCGGCGGCGAAGGCCTTTTCGCCTGCGCCGGTGAGGAGGATGACCCGGACGGCGGGGTCTGCGGCGAGTGTTGAGAATACGGCTTCTAGTTCGTTGAAGACCTGGGTGTTCAGGGCGTTGAGCACCTGGGGGCGGTTGAGCGTGACGCGCGCTACCTGATCCTTTACCTCGTACAGCAACGTCTCGTAGTTCACAGACCTCTCCTCTGGCTATCTCGTGGGCGATCTCGTGGGCGATCTCGTGGGCGATGTGGTGCCCGCACTCCAGACGATACAATCGAATCTATGATTAAGGGAATTACGCACGTCAGCGCGATTGCATCGGGGGCTGAGTTTGACCGTGTCTCGAGCCTGTTTTCCGCTCTTGGTTTCGAACAGGGCAACGGATGGCAGGATGCGCAGGGTCGCGGCGCTGCCTTTCTTGCGCCGATCGGCAACCTTGAGTTTGTTACGGGTAGAGAGCCCGCGGTGCCGACGGTGTTGATCGAGGTTACGCAGCTGGACCACATCCGTTCGCTCGTAGAAAAGTGGCTGCTCGCAAGCTATCGCACGGAGGAGGTTCCGGAGATTCTCTCTGCTGCGGAGCTGACGCACTGGAACAGCAGACTGTTCACGGTTCAAATTACGACTGAGCTGCGGCTTGGGTTCTGGCAGTCGGAGAATCCGCTGCATGGCCAGCCTGAGGCTGTGGAGGGCGACCTGAGCGCGGTGGATATGCGCTTCGCGGTGGTGACGACGCGCTGGAATACGGTGATTACCGACAGGCTGCTGCAGGGGTCGCTGGATGCGCTTCATCGCAGCGGCGCGGCGCGAGCGGACATTGAGATTTTTCGGGTTCCTGGGGCGTGGGAGGTGCCGTCGGCTGCGCGCACACTGGCGGAGTCGAAGAGGTTCGATGCGATTATCACGCTGGGGTGTTTGCTGCGTGGGGAGACGGCGCACTATGAAGCGATTTACAACGAGGTGGCGCGGGGGATTGGCCAGTCGCAGCAGGAGACTGGGGTTCCGCATGCGTTCGGGGTGCTGACCTGCGAGACGCTGGAGCAGGCGCTGGACCGCGCGGGGTTGAAGGCGGGAAATAAGGGCTTTGAGGCGGCCAGCGCGGCGATTGAGATGGTGTCGATCCAGCGCAAGCTCGCGGCGCAGAACGGCCAGGGGAAAAAATAATGGGGACACGCCGCAAGTCGCGCGAACTTACGATGCAGATGTTGTTTCAGGGTGATCTGGGCAAGCAGTCGCCCGAGCAGGTGCAGAAGCTCTTCTGGGCATCGGTGGAAGATGTGGATGCCGAGACGCGTGGGTTTGCGGAGGATCTTTACCGCATTGCGACGACTCGGGATGAGGAGATCGACAAGCTGATTGAAGAGCATGCGCAGAACTGGCGGCTGGAGCGGATGCCGGTGGTGGATCGAAATCTGCTGCGGGCTTCGGTGGCGGAGATGCTGGGATTTCCTAATACGCCTGCTGCGATCATCATCAACGAGACGCTGGAGATTGGACGGCGGTACGCGGCGCCGGAGTCGATTCACTTTCTGAATGGCGTGCTGGATGCGATTGCGCGGGATTTGTTGAAGAGGCGGCTAGCGTAGAAGCTGTCCTGCCGGACGGGCGCCCTGCGCGGGCGGCGGTCACTTCGTGACTTGTATACCGCTTCGCTTGGTGCTCCCGTTGGTCGCAAGATGGATTTCGTGCCGACCAACGGGAGGACCGTTAGTGTTATGTGCTGCCTAGACCGGTATACGCGTCACGAAGTGACCGCCGCCCGCGCAGGGCGCTCGTCCGGCAGGACCAGTTTCTAGGAGGTCGCCTTACGCGGCTTCTGCACCAGCAGGTTTGGAGCGACGATGTTTCCATTCACATCCGGCAACTTCGGTGCGAGTGGGGTTGTCGTGTCCTTGTAGGTGCCGTCGGCCTGTTTGGTGATGAGGTGGACGGCGTTGTCTCCTGTGGTGCCAGCGTAGAAGGTCTGGTTGTCTGCGCTGACCACGCCGACGATCGGCGCGATGGGAGTTCCGAGCGCGGTCGACAGGGGGATGCTGCTCAGGGTTCCGGCGCCGGTGGTCTGGGGGATGTAGGTGGGTACAACGGCTCCGCTGCCCTGGTAGGTGACGAAGGCGATCTTAGAGTCAGAGGTGGGAAAGACGCCGGTGATGGCCGAGGCGGTGACGCCGGGGAGCGCGCCGGTGAAGGCGGTGGAGGTGGTGAACTTCTGCGGTGTCGTTATGGGTGTTTGACCGGGGCAGGCACCAATAGGCAGGCTCGGAACGGTACCGCCGGGTGGAACTCCGATCGCGAGGTCCGTCAGGGTCGGCGCGGGCGTAACGGTTGCGCCGAGAACATGGAGGCCATCGTTGGTGGTGGCGATGCGGTCGGTCTGCGGACCGAGGACGCCGGCGTCAGGATAGAAGAGGTTGGTGGTGGTCGAGGAGGTTGTGGCGGCGCCTCCGACGATCGTTGTCACCGGGCAGTAGGAGCGGGCTGTGGTTGGGTTGCCGCCGAAGAAGGCTCCGACGCTTGGGACCCCGATTGCAACGTCGGTGGTGGCTTGAGAGGAGGTGGTCTGGTACCAGCCGGTGAAGGTGGAGTGAACTAGCAGGGTGTTGTTGGGGGTTGTGACGCCGGTGGAGGAGTTATAGTCGCCGAGGGTGATGTAGACGGTGGAGTTGTCGGGCGAGAAGACGGCATGGGTGGCGACGCCGCCGTACTGAGTCTGAATGCCGGCGCTGCTGGTGGTGGTTCCGGTGGTTCCGGTGCTTTTGCCGCTGGTGTTGTAGAGGTAGACGAACTGGCGGATGGGGTCGGTGATGACCAGGGTGGTACCGTCCGGCGAGAGTGCGATCACATTGCCGGGTACGGTGATGTCCTGAGCGGCTAAGCTGTTTGTGGTCGCGCTGAAGGTCATGAGTTCGAAGGAGCTTCCCATGTAGATGGAGCTGCCGTCGTTGCTGATGACCATGGAGTTGGGCTGATAGGGCAGGCGCACCGGGTTTCCGAGTTGAGGCTGCGTGAAGTCGACGGGTACGAGATAGAACGAGTTGGTGCTCGCGATATAGAGGTTGGTGCTGTTGACGCCAGGGGCTGTGACGAGGACTGGATTCGAGGTGACTGCTTTTCCGTTGCCGAAGAGGCCAATCTGGTTGAACGGGGACGGATTGCAGGTGGGGGGCTGGCAGACTGCGGTGATGGCGGCTGCGCCCGGAAAGATGGGGGTCACCGAGGCGGCTGACGCAGCGGGAATGGTTGTAGGGGTGGTGGATTCGAAGTTAAGGGTGAGGCCAGTGAGGATGGTTCCGTACTGATCCGTTGCCACCGCGTTGATCGGTTGCACATTGTTGGGATTTACGGTCACGCTGGTGGCGTTGCCTGTTCCGATGGGAGCGGTGAGAGCGATCGAGGTCGGAGGGCAGGTGGAGAAGAAGCCAGCGGAGCTTCCTGCGTTTGAGATGTTTGCGGTGATGACGGTGGATCCGGGCTGCTGCGCGGTGGCGACGCCGTTCTCGTCGATGGTGACGACGGATGCGGTCTGCGGGGCGTAGGAGAGATGGCCGACCTGGCAGCTGATGTTGGCACCATTTCCGGCTAGCACTCTGGCCGCCAGTTGGCTGGTGACGGACTGGGAGACGCAACCGGTTGCCGCGACTGCGTTGGCGGTTGGAGTGACGGGGACGGCACAGCAGCCGTTGCCGTTGGTGGTTTGCGTGCAGGTCGAAGTCTGTGTATCGAACGCGGCGGGGCTGCAGTTGGTGGCCGGATCATTGGCGCAGTCGGTTGAGAGCGCTCCAAGGGTCACGTTGGTGACCACGGGATGGATGAAGATCGGGAGCGGATTGCTGCTGACTCCGTTGCCGTTGACTACGACGTAGACTGTTCCGGATTTGTTGGTGGGGTTGCAGGTGGTGAAGTCGGCGATGCCGCCGCCGGTGTTCCTGTTCCAGGTGCCTGCGCAGAGCCGGCCGGTGGTTGGCTGCACGTCGGCGATGGTCATATCCGGCTGTCCATTGGGGAGGAAGGTGGCGTAGGTGTAGCCGGACACCGTTACAGTGGTGCCCTTGCAATCGATGGCGGACGGTGAGCTGACCTGACCGATCTGCGCAAAGTTCAACGATATGCCGAAGATCTTGGGTTGGAGGTTAATGGTCGCTATCTGACCGACGACAGGGCCGGTGTCACCGCCGTTGCAGAAGACCGCGGCTGTTTTTTTGGAGCAACCCGAGATCGAGACACCAAAAGGAATCGTGAAAAGCAAAAGAAAGACTAACGTGAGAAACCGACGCATTGAACCTCCCCGTCCAACCAGAACTCAAGCTGAACGGTCACACCGCAACCGCTGAATAGCTGAACCCTTAGTGTAAAAGCTGCACAGACCGGAAGCAAATCTTCCGGGCATAAATACTGTTCGAACGTTGGTTGGACGATCCAACCAACGTTTCGCATCGTGGCAAGATTGCTGCCTTTCGCGAGAGATTGCGGACGGAAGAGAGACCCTGAAGACTTCTACTTTGCGGGCATCTCCGTCTCGAACCAGTCAAGAGCCCGCTCGAGAACGTCCCTGCGATGCGCGGGGTCGTGAAAGGCGTGTCCCTCGTTCGGGTATATCACCAACTGCGTCTTTACGCCTTCGGCACGGAGGGCATGCCAGAACTCGAAGCTCTGGGGGGCGGGGCATTCGCCGTCGCGGTCGCCGACAACGACGAGGGTTGGAGTCTTTACTTTCTTGATGTATTCGATGGCCGAGCTTTTGGCGTAGATGTCGGCATCGTCGTAGACGGTTTTTCCGAAGAAGGGCACCATCCACTGGTCGATGGAGTTTTCGCCGTAGTAGCTCTTCCAGTCACTGATGCCTGCGCCGGCGACCGCTGCCTTGAAGCGCGTGGTCTGGGTGACGCCGAACATGGTCATGAAGCCGCCGTAGCTCCAGCCGGTGAGGCCTTCGCGATTCCTGTCGATGGGAAGGCGCTTTTCGAGTAGGTCCATGCCGGTGAGGATGTCGTGGAGGTCGCCGTAGCCGAAGTCCTTGATGTTGGCCTGGGTGCCCGTAGCTGCCTCGCGGGTTCGGCATGAAGACGAAGTATCCGAGTGCGGAAAACGGAACGCCGCCGTAGCCGACGCCGGGCCAGCGTGGGGTGACCACAGCGGAGGGTCCGCCGTGAACGTCCACAAGCAGCGGATAATTCTTTTGAGGATCGTAGTTCGCTGGGTAGAGCAGCCACCCCTGAACTTTAAAGCCGCCGTTGGTCCATTCGATGTTCTCGGTCTTGCCCCAAGTGGGCTTGAGGCCGTCGTTGAGATGGGTGATCTGCTTCAGGTCGTGGAGTGGGCCGGCCCATACCTCAGGGGCGCGCTCGAAGGAGCTACGAATCAGCGCGATCGTGTGGTCACGGGAGAGGGAGATGCTCATGACCAGGCCGCCGGCTCCGATGGATTCGGGGAAGGTGACGCTGGCCTGCGGGATGTCTTTCCCGGTGGCGAGATCGAGTGCGGTGAGGTGGCTGTTGCCGCCTACGTGTTCGGCGATGGCGATGAGTTCGGGCCCGGCCCAGCCGAAGTAGGCGACCGACGCGTTGCGGCTCGGGGTTAGATTCTTCGGTTCGCCTCCTGTAGAGGGGGTCAGGTAGAGATCGCCGCCGGTGGATCCTTGGTCGCTCATGATGCCGCCGATGAAGGCGATCTGCTTGCCGTTGGGCGACCAGCGGGGGACGGCAATCTGCAGGCCGTGGAGGGGGCCGGAGATCTTTGTGGTGTCGAGGATCGACTTGGGCTGGGCGGCGGCGAGGTCCTGGGTGTAGAGCTGGGCGACCCACCAGTTGTTCTCGCCAGGGGGAGTTGCGGCGATGAAGGCGAGGCTCTTCGAATCAGGCGACCAGTTGAACTCGTAGACATGCAGATTGGCGGGCGTTATCTGAGTGAAAGCTCCATCGGCAACCTGCACGACGCCGACGCGCTGAATCTCAACTCCGTCTTCGTCGATGACGCCGGACCAGGGTTTCATAGCGGCGAGAGCACCTGCACTGCGTGTGGCGTTTTCTACAAAGAGAAAGCCTATCGATTTGCCGTCGTGCGACCAGGCAAGGGAGTCGATGTTGCCGGTGAGGTGGGTGAGCTGCTTTGATTCGCCGGTGCTCTTCGACCAGAGGAAGACCTGATCCTGTCCCGCCTGGTCTGTCTTGGTGGTGCAGTCGGATACGAAGGCCAAGGACTCTCCGTCGGGTGACCACTTTGGATCGGAGCTGCTGCAGTCGGTTGCTCCCGATCCGGTGCTCACGATCTTTTCTTTGGCGGGGTCTGGATTCACTGCGTCGGACAGGTGAATTTGCGTACTACCGTGAGATCGGACGGACCAGGCGACGGTAGTTCCGTCGGGGGAGATGGCCGCTTCAGTGGGAATTTTTGTTTGACCGAGTGTCTCGATGAGCGAGCCAATACGCGGGTCTTTCGCGGTGGATGCGTCGGCCTCAGCTTGTGCTGCGGAGATGGGTCCAAGGAGAAGGACCGCGGTGAAGGCGATGAGATGAAAGGAGGAGGAACACTTGCGGAGATCTGCCAAAGCCATTCGAAAAGCCTAGCATGGAGGAGCGGTCTTTGGTCAGCGACGGAGACTGCATCCCGGCTTGTGCAATCGGCGACTTTTTGTCAAGAAAATCGGCGAAAAATTTGACCTTTCGCCGTCATATTGATATTGTAAGAGGGTTCCGCGAGTATCCGGACCGTGTCGTAGGGGAAGCTCGACGCACGGATGGGTGGAGAAAAACCCACGTAATCTTATGTTTCGCTTCCAGTCGAAGGACTGGTGGATAACGATTGCGCTATACTGGATACAAGAGATTCACCGCAGGACATTCCCGATCTGTGTTTCGCTAGATTCATAGAATCAGAATGTCGTTCGTCTGCGGCCTATCGTAATCGTGCCTGCGACACCCTCCACCCTGGATGGGCTATGCGGGCCGGGACAGCGAAACGGAGTCGGCTCATCCTTGAATGAGGAAAGACGCTCGACCACCGTCGACTGTTTACGTCTGGTTTGTTGTATCGGTTTACAGACGCAGCAGGGAAGATCTTCGTCAGAGACGCTTCAGCGTTCTCACTTTTTTGCGTGTACGGAGCCTGTACCGCAAGAGGCGAAGCTTGAATCCTACCTGCGCGTTTCATACAGGTTTGGTTGTAAGTTCGCGCGCGTTAACAAGGAGTTCTAGTGCCTACGTTCCATCAGCTCGTCAAGCAGGGCCGCACGCCCACTCGTTATAAGACCGCCAGCCCCGCGCTTCAGGGTTCGCCTCAGCGCCGTGGCGTCTGCACCCGCGTTTACACTCAGACCCCCAAGAAGCCGAACTCGGCTCTCCGCAAGGTTGCGCGTGTTCGCCTCACCAACGGGATTGAAGTTACGACCTATATCCCGGGCATCGGCCACAACCTGCAGGAGCACTCGATTGTGCTGATCCGCGGCGGCCGTGTGAAGGATCTGCCGGGTGTTCGGTATCACGTCGTTCGCGGAACGCTCGACTCGGTCGGCGTTGCCAACCGGAAGCAGAGCCGCTCGAAGTACGGCGCGAAGCGTCCCAAGGCTGCTGCGGCCAAGTAGTTTGCCGTTTGAAGTTTTTTAGATCAACCCGGCTGGCTGGATGGATTTGGCTGGCTGAATAAATCAGGTTCAGGGCTTGAGAGTTCTACGGCCCTGAAGGAAGACGAGAAGAGAGCAATGCCGAGAAAAGGTTACATCGCTAAGCGTGAAGTTGCTGCAGACCCGGTCTATAACTCCACCCTGGTCACGAAGTTTGTCAACTCCATGATGTGGGGCGGCAAGAAGTCGACCGCGCAGGGGATCTTCTACACCGCCATGACCAACCTTGAGCAGAAGGGTGGCGACGAAGCCCTCAAGCTGTTCAAGAAGGCGATCGAGAACTGCAAGCCGCTTCTCGAAGTGAAGAGCCGCCGAGTTGGTGGTGCGAACTACCAGGTGCCGATCGAAGTTCTGCCGGAGCGCCGCACCTCGCTCGCTATTCGCTGGCTTGTGACTTATGGCCGCGCACGTGGCGAGAAGGGCATGGTTGAGAAGCTCACCGCTGAGCTGCTCGATGCCGCCAATGGCCGTGGCGCCGCGATGAAGAAGAAGGAAGACGTCCATCGTATGGCCGAGGCGAATAAGGCCTTCGCGCACTACCGCTGGTAAAGAAAGCTTTCCAGTAGGATGTTTGTTTTTTGTTTTAACGCTTTTTATACCGCGAGCAGACGCTCGCAGATGAGAGATAGACCGTGGCACGCACTACACCTCTGAATCGTTGCCGGAACATCGGAATCATGGCGCACATCGACGCCGGCAAGACGACGACGACCGAGCGCATTCTCTTCTATACGGGCATCACGCACCGTATCGGCGAAGTGCACGAGGGAACTGCGACCATGGACTGGATGGAGCAGGAGCAGGAGCGCGGCATCACGATTACGTCTGCTGCGACGACCTGCACCTGGAAGAACATCCGCATCAACATCATCGACACGCCTGGCCATGTGGACTTTACGGCTGAGGTGGAGCGTTCGCTCCGCGTGCTGGATGGCGCGGTTGCTTGTTTCGATGCGGTTGCCGGTGTGCAGCCTCAGTCTGAGACTGTCTGGCGCCAGGCTGATAAGTACAAGGTTCCCCGGATCTGCTTCATCAACAAGATGGACAAAGCCGGTGCGGACGCTGTTTACGCGACCTCGACGATCGTTGATCGTCTGGGTGCGCGCGCGGTTCCGATCAACATCCAGATTGGAGCAGAGGCGAAGTTTCTTGGTGTGGTCGATCTGGTTACGATGAAGGCGATCTACTGGCACGACGAGACCATGGGCGCTGAGTACTCGGTGGAAGATATTCCAGCCGACCTGCTCGACAAGGCCAAGGCTGCGCGTGCGTCCCTGATCGAAGCTGTCTCTGACTCTGATGACGAGATCATGCACCTCTACCTTGAGGGCCAGGAGCCGACCGAAGCGCAGCTCAAGGCTGGCATTCGTAAGGCGACCATCGCGATGAACATCTTCCCGGTGCTCTGCGGTTCGTCATTCAAGAATAAGGGCGTTCAGACGCTGCTTGATGCAGTGGTCGACTACCTGCCCAGCCCGCTCGATATTCCTCCCATGATCGGACACAACCCCGACAACATGGAAGAAGAAGTCATCCGCAAGGCTGATGACAACGAGCCGTTCTCGGCGCTTGGTTTCAAGATCATGACGGACCCGTTTGTTGGTCAACTGATCTTCATTCGTGTCTACTCAGGTCAGTTGAAGACCGGTGACTCGGTGCTGAATCCACGTACCGGAAAGACGGAGCGCATTGGCCGTCTGCTGAAGATGCACGCTAACAAGCGCGAAGAGATTACTGAGATCCTCGCGGGCGATATCTGCGCTGCGGTTGGTTTGAAGAATCTTGTCACTGGTGACACGATCACCACGGACAAGCACCCTGTTGTGCTTGAGTCGATCGACTTCCCTGCGCCGGTGATCGAAGTTGCCGTGGAGCCGAAGACGAAGGCCGACCAGGAAAAGATGGGTATGGCGCTGGCCAAGCTGGCGCAGGAAGACCCCACGTTCCGCGTCCGCACCGACATCGATTCGGGCCAGACCATCATCGCCGGAATGGGCGAGCTGCACCTTGAGATCATCGTCGATCGCATGATGCGCGAGTACAAGGTCGAAGCCAATGTCGGTAAGCCGCAGGTGAACTACCGTGAGACCATTCGCGCGAACTCGGATGCTGAGGGCAAGTACATCCGTCAGACTGGCGGCTCGGGTAACTACGGTCATTGCAAGATCCGTATCTCGCCCAACGAGCCGGGCAAGGGCTATGAGTTCACCAACGATACGAAGGGTGGCGCTATTCCGAAGGAGTACGTCAAACCGATCGATCAGGGGATTCAGGATGCGATGCAGCGTGGCATTCTGGCCGGCTACGAGATGGTCGACGTGAAGGTTTCGCTCTACGACGGTAGCTATCACGATGTTGACTCGAACGAGATGGCATTCAAGATCGCCGGTTCGATGGCCTTCAAGGAAGCTGCCCGTAAGGCAAAGCCAGTTCTGTTGGAGCCGGTGATGTCGGTCGAAGTGACTGTCCCCGAGGAGTACATGGGTACGATCATCGGCGACCTGAACAGCCGTCGCGGCCGTATCGAGGGGATGGAGATGGTTGGCACCACGCAGGCTATCCGGGCCACTGTTCCTCTGAGCACGATGTTTGGATACGCCACTCATATGCGGTCGTCCACGCAGGGTCGCGCGAACTACTCTATGCAGTTCAAGCAGTACGAAGAGGCGCCTCGCTCGGTCTCGGAAGAGATCATTGCCAAGGTGCAGGGCAAAGAAGCAAACGCAAAGTAATCGCGGGACTTTGGTCCACGCAGGAATTTAGAAGTCAACGAAACACAGAAACACGGAGAGAGTCATGGGCAAGGAAAAGTTTGACCGGTCAAAGCCGCACGTAAACATCGGGACGATCGGGCACATCGATCATGGCAAGACGACGCTGACGGCGGCGATTACGAAGGTGTTGTCGAAGCACAACCCAAACAACAAGTTTCGTTCGTTCGATACGATTGACAACGCTCCTGAGGAGCGCGAGCGCGGTATTACGATTGCCACCTCGCACGTGGAGTACGAGACCCCGAACCGGCACTATGCGCACGTCGACTGTCCGGGTCACGCGGACTACATCAAGAATATGATCACCGGAGCGGCGCAGATGGACGGCGCGATCCTGGTGGTCGCGGCCACCGACGGCCCGATGCCCCAGACCAAGGAGCACGTGCTCCTGGCGCGCCAGGTTGGCGTTCCCTTCATCGTGGTGTTTTTGAACAAGTGCGATGCGGTTGAGGACGAAGAGCTGATCGAACTGGTGGAGATGGAGGTTCGCGAGCTGTTGTCGAAGTACGACTACCCTGGCGACGACACTCCGATCATCCGTGGCTCTGCGTTGGGCGCGCTGAATGGCGAAGCCCAGTGGGAGGCCAAGATCGACGAGCTGATGGCGGCGGTGGACAAGTACATTCCGCAGCCTGAGCGCGCGGTCGACCAGCCGTTCCTGATGCCGATCGAAGATATCTTCTCGATCTCGGGTCGCGGCACTGTGGTGACGGGCCGTATCGAGCGCGGCAAGGTGAAGGTTGGCGAGGCCTGCGAGATCGTTGGCTTCCGCGAGACCCGTCAGACGGTCTGCACCGGCGTCGAGATGTTCAAGAAGCAGCTGGACGAGGGTCTGGCTGGCGATAACGCTGGTCTTCTGCTGCGCGGTATCGCGAAGGAAGATGTGGAGCGCGGGATGGTGTTGGCCAAGCCTGGTTCGATCAAGCCCCACACCGACTTCAAGGGCGAGGTCTACGTGTTATCGAAGGAAGAGGGCGGACGTCACACTCCGTTCTTCAACGGCTACCGTCCCCAGTTTTACTTCCGCACCACGGACGTGACGGGTTCGGCGAAGCTGCCTGCGGGAACTGAGATGTGCATGCCCGGCGACAACATCCAGCTGGAGATCACGCTGCACACGCCAGTCGCGATGGAGAAGGGTCTGCGCTTCGCTATCCGCGAAGGCGGACGCACCGTCGGAGCCGGCACCATCAGCGAGATCATCAAGTAAAGAAAATGCTTCATCAGTTAGTTTTAGTTGTTCAAGAATAACGAGGGCTGTCGGCAGGTGCAGAAGTTCATCACCGGCAGCGACTCCAAACGATCTTTGAAGCGTGAAAGAGACACACCATGGCTGGACAAAGAATCAGAATTCGTTTGAAGGCATATGACTACCGCGTACTGGATACGTCGACCGGCGAGATCGTCGAGACGGCCAAGCGTACCGGAGCCCAGGTTGCGGGTCCCATTCCGCTGCCGACGATGAAGAACAAGTACTGCGTTCTTCGCTCGCCCCACGTCGACAAGAAGTCGCGCGAGGCCTTTGAGATTCGCACGCACAAGCGGTTGATCGACATCCTCGAGCCGACCCAGCAGACTGTGGATGCGCTGATGAAGCTCGATCTGCCTGCGGGCGTGGATGTAGAGATCAAGACGGTTCAGAAGTAAAGAGGCTTTCGGTAAAAGTTTCTTTGTTTTCGGTTTAGATGCATCAACCCGGCAGTGCTGAGCTGAAGCATCAGCATGATGAGGAAAGGAAGCTCCAATGTCAGTAGTAGGAATTCTCGGGAAAAAAGTCGGCATGACGCAGATCTTCGACGAGCGCGGTGATATTCACCCTGTGACCGTCCTGAAGGCTGGTCCGTGCGTGATCACTCAGTTGAAGACGCTCGTAAAGGACGGATACGAAGCCGCTCAGATTGGCTATGTTGACTTCGTGAAGGCTTCGAAGATCAACAAGGCGATGACTGGCCACTTCGCAAAGTCGAACGTTCCTCCGGTCAGGATGATCAAGGAAGTCGAGCTCGAAGCAGTGAAGACTGTTGAAGGCGAAGAGAAGGTCACGGCTAAGGCTGGCGATCGCATCCTGGTCGACATCTTCAACGACGAACGTTTCGTCGACGTCATCGGCACCTCCAAGGGTCGCGGTTTTGCTGGCGTCATTCGCCGCCACGGCTTCGGCGGCGGTCCCAAGTCGCACGGCCACATGTTCCAGGTGCAGGGTTCGATCGGTGCTTCGTCGTTCCCCTCGCGCGTATTTCCTGGTCAGCGTATGCCGGGTCATATGGGTCACGCTCAGATCACGGTTCGCAACCTGCGTATTCGCGGTATCGATCTTGAAGATAACCTTCTGCTGGTTGAGGGCGCTGTACCCGGCCCGCGTGATGGCTTCGTGCTGATCTCAAAGGCAAAGGCTCCGCCGCGTGAGCGTCGTGGTTTTGCCGGCGCCGCAACGAAGGACGCCTTGAAGGCTTCCAAGAAGGCTGCACCGTCCAAGAAGAAATAAGTAGTCGATTAAAAAGGCTTGCAACATGAAGCCGCAAACAAAGTTATGGTTCGCCGCATCGATGGCGAGCAAAGAGAGAGAAGAACGATGGCAAACATCAACGTAGTAAATCTCGCTGGAGCCAAGGTCGGAGAGTTCGAACTCGTCGACGAGGTCTTCGGGGCAGAGATCAACGACGGCCTCCTTTGGGAGTCGGTGAAGCACTACCGTGCGGCTCTTCGGCAGGGAACAGCTGCTACCAAGAACCGCAATCAGGTCTCCGGTGCAGGCAAGAAGCTTTGGAAACAGAAGGGAACGGGCCGCGCGCGTGTTGGTTCGATTCGCACTCCGCTCTGGCGTGGTGGTGGTACGGTTCATGGACCGAAGCCGCGTAGTTATGAATATGCCTTCCCGCAGAAGAAGCTGATGGGCGCACTCCGCTCCGCGATCTCCGCGAAGATCAACGATGGCAAGTTCACCATCGTCGACTCGTTTGAGGTTGCTGAGGCGAAGACCAAGCTCTTCCGCACTGCGCTCGACAAGCTCGAAGCGGGCAAGACGACTCTTCTGGTTGAGAGCAGCCGCAAGCTCGATGAGAAACTCTACCTCGGCTCGCGCAATCTGGCCGGTGTTGAACTGGTTCTCAGCTCTGAGGTTCATCCCTACGACCTGCTCCGTTATGAGCACGCCGTCTTCTCGAAGGATGCCATCGAGGCTCTTCAGGAGACTCTCAAGAAGTTTGTATCGAAACGCAGTAAGTCAACTGCGGAGCGCAGCAAGGTCGCGCAGAAGGAGGTTGCGTAATGCCAACTCTCTATACCGTCATTCGCCGCCCCCTCATCACCGAGAAGGGCATGACCGTCAAGGAGACGCAGAACACCCTGGTGTTTGAAGTCGCCCTGAAGGCTACCAAGACCGAAGTTAAGCAAGCTGTTGAAACACTCTTCAAGGTCAAAGTTAACGGCGTGCGCACCGCGACCGTTGAGGGTAAGGAGCGCCGCCGGGGTAAGTTCGCCGGCTACCGCCCCGACTGGAAGAAGGCTTATGTTCGCCTGAAGGATGGCGAAAAGATGCCGGAGTACCTCAATAGCCTCTAAGCGAAATTGTTTCGCTAGTAACAGAATTCAGGACCGATGCGCCGCTAAGCGATTAGCAGCGCGGGCAAGGGAATAAAGACGATGCCGATCAAATCATTTCGACCGATTACCCCATCACTCCGCTTCGCGACGAAGCTTGTCAACGATGACATTACGACGGACAAGCCGCACAAGCCGTTGCTCGGAGTCAAGCCGCGCACCGGTGGCCGCAATAACAACGGCGGTCTCACGATGCGTCACCACGGTGGTGGTCATAAGCAGAAGCTGCGCCTTATCGACTTCAAGCGCGACAAGTTCGGGATCCCCGGCACGGTTGCGACGGTTGAGTATGACCCGAACCGTAGCTCCCGCATCGCGTTGATCCACTACGCGGACGGCGAGAAGCGCTACATCATCCAGCCGATCGGCCTCACGGTTGGTCAGTCGATCATGAGCGGCCCGGAGGCCGATATCCTCGTCGGCAACGCTCTGCCGTTGAAGTTCATCCCGACTGGAACGATTGTGCATAACATCGAGCTTCGTCCGGGCAAGGGTGCACAGATGGCCCGTTCCGCTGGAGCCCAGGTCAACCTAATCGCCAAAGAAGGCGACTACGCTCTGCTCAAGCTGCCTTCGGGCGAGACCCGCAAGGTTCTTGTCGAGTGCATGGCGACCATCGGACAGGTTGGCAATACTGATCACGAGAACGTCACGATCGGTAAGGCTGGACGCAATCGCTGGAAGGGGATTCGCCCCTCGAACCGTGGTGTCTCGATGAACCCCGTCGATCACCCGCACGGTGGTGGTGAAGGTAAGACTTCAGGCGGCCGTCACCCAGTAACTCCCTGGGGCCAGCCTACTCGTGGATACAAGACCCGCAACAACAAGCGGACCGATGTATTCATCGTGAAGCGTCGTACGAAGTAAAGAAAAAGCCTCTCAGCAAATAGTTTTTGTTTTAGGTTTTTGGTTCCGCAGCAAAGGGCAACACCAAGTCTCGCAAGCAAGAGATTCGTCGTATCCAGCATCGCAACAAGAAAGTCGGAGCTTAGTAAAATGTCACGTTCAGCCAAAAAAGGTCCTTTCATCGACGATCACCTTATGAAGAAGATTGTGGGGATGAACCAGGTCAACGACAAAAAGGTACTGCGCACCTGGTCGCGCCGGTCCACGATTCACCCGGACTTCGTAGGTCACACCATCGCTGTACACAACGGCCGCAAGTTCATTCCGGTTTACGTGACAGAGAACATGGTGGGCCACAAGCTCGGAGAGTTTTCGGCCACCCGCACCTTTAAGGGCCACTCCGCGCGCGCCGCTGAGACCTCCGCGAAGCCTAAATAAATCGGGCTGAGGCGTTTGCAGTTAGGTAAGACCGCGAGCCCGCGGGAACGGATAACGGGCAGCGAAGCAGAAGTTTGAAGGACGAAGATTATGGCTAAGGCAGCAGAAAAAATCAGAGAGTTCCGCGCAGAAGCGAAGTTTCAGCGCACCAGCCCGCAGAAGGCGAAGCTTGTCCTGGATCTGATCAAGGGACTACGCGTCGAGCAGGCGCTCAATACCGTTCACTTCAGCACGAAGCGCATGGCACCCGTGGTTGAGAAGGTTCTGCGTTCGGCGATCCAGAACGCAACCTACGTCTCGCAGGAGCAGGGGCTCGACGTGGATGTCGATAACCTCTACGTTCGCACCGCGATCGCGAACGAAGGTCCGCGCATGAAGCGCATCCGCCCTGCCCCAATGGGCCGCGCGTTCCGCTATCAGCGCAGACTCGCACACATCATCGTTACGGTTGCGGAGAAGAAGTCGGCCACTGCGATCAGCGCAGCTGCTGATGCGACTCCGGCTCCAGCCGCGAAGAAGAGCAAGAAGAAGGCAGCCACCAAGACTGCGGCGAAGAAGCCCGCAGCCAAGAAGGCAGCCGCCAAGAAACCCGCAGTGAAAAAGGCCGCGAAGTAAGCGGGTTTTCTTGTAAACTTAAAGTTTTGCACTACCGCCCACCGGCTCAACCGGAGAGGGCACGGAGTAAAGGGAAGCTATGGGACAGAAAGTCCATCCGTATGGATTGCGCCTCGGCATCAACAAGCCGTGGAAGTCACGCTGGTTCGTGGAACGCGGCTATGACAAGCTGCTGGTCGAAGACGTCAAGCTGAAGGCTGAGCTGCGCGAGAAGCTGAAGGCTGCCGGTGTCAGCTCGGTCGAGGTTGAGCGCCCAGGCAACAAGCTGCGCCTGATCATCCGCACTGCACGTCCCGGCATCATCATCGGCCGCAAAGGCGCCGAGATCGACAAGCTCAAGGCCGACATTCAGAAGCGGACGTCGCGTGAAGTGTTTATTGACATTCTCGAGGTCAACAAGCCCGAGCTCGATGCTCAGCTGGTTGCCGAGAACATCGCGTTGCAGCTCGAGAAGCGCGTCAGCTTCCGCCGCGCGATGCGCAAGTCGGTTGACTCGGCGCTCCGCTTCGGTTGCAAGGGTATCAAGGTCCGCGTCTCCGGCCGTCTGAACGGAAACGAGATCGCCCGCTCCGAGTGGTATCTCCAAGGCCGTCTGCCGCTGCACACACTGCGCGCCGATATCGACTACGGTTTCGCCGAGGCGCACACCACCTACGGCATCATCGGCGTCAAGACCTGGGTCTATCGCGGCGATATCTACGAGCAGAAGAAGCGTCGCGACCAGGGCGTTACGACTGGCGCATTCGCAAGCTAAGTTTTCCCGGCCTGGCCGGAGTTTCCGGGGAGCGTGTTGAACGTATCCCTGAAAGAGTAAAGAGGTTTTCTTATGTTGATGCCAAAGAAGGTCAAGTTCCGCAAGCAGCAGCGCGGACGAATGAAGGGCAAAGCGTGGCGCGGCTCCGATCTCTCCTTCGGCGACTTCGGCCTGAAGGTGATGGAGTGCGGTTACATCACCGACCGCCAGATCGAAGCCAGCCGTATCGCGATGACGCGTTTCATCAAGCGTGGCGGCAAGGTTTGGCTCCGTCTGTTCCCGGACAAGCCGATCACGAAGAAGCCTGCCGAAACCCGTATGGGTAAGGGTAAGGGTGCCCCGGATCACTGGGTCTGCGTCGTCCGTCCCGGCCGCATTCTGTTCGAGATGGAAGGTGTCACCCCGGAGCTTGCCAAAGAGGCGATGCGCCTGGCGGCACACAAGCTTCCGCTCAAGACCAGCTTCGTCCAGCGCCACGATGTTAAGGCGACCGTAGTCGCTAAGTAGCTTTAGTAGTCAAGGAAAAGACAATGGAATTCGAAAAAATTCGTAATCTCAGTGACGATGAGCTCAAGAGCGAGCAGGCCAAGGCTGGTGAGCAGCTCTTCCGCATCCGCTTCCAGAAGAGCCTCGGCAACAACGAGGGCATCAAGAAGCTGCGGACGCTCAAGCTGGATGTCGCCCGCATCAAGACCGTCGAACGGCAGCGCACCTTGGCCGCCGAGAAGGCCGCTAACCCCGTCGTCGCCAACGTTGCGCCGGCCAAGAGCACTCGCACCGCCCGCAAGAAAGCGAAGAAGGACTAATCATGGCAGATACAACCAACACCGCAGCCGCAACTCCCGAAGCCCAGACTCCTGAGACCCAGACCTCGCGTCGCAATGAGAAGGTTGGTCTGGTCGTCTCGACCAAGATGCAGAAGACGATCGTCGTCGAGATCGAGATGCGCAAGGCGCACCCCAAGTACAAGCGCGTGATGAAGTCGAACAAGAAGTTCTACGCGCATGACGAGCAGAACTCCGCACGCGTCGGCGATGTGGTTCGCATCCGCGAGGCACGTCCTCTGTCGAAGCTCAAGCGCTGGTCGCTCGAGGAGATCGTTCGCCGCTCCTCTCTCGCGCTGGCGGAAGAGAAGTCTGCGGCTGCTGTCGCTGCCGAAGCTAAGTAGTTTTAGCGTTTATCAAGTTCAAGCCTGGGCATAAGCCCCGGCCGTGTCACCGCAGTAGGTAGCCAGGAGAAGAACGATGTCAGTACAAATGAGAACAATGCTTGACGTAGCCGACAACTCCGGCGCGCGCAAGTTGCAGGTGATCCTGCCCCTCGGTGGTGGTCTCGGCAAGAAGGCAGGCCTTGGCGATGTCGTCACCGCAGCTGTCAAGGAAGCCTCTCCCGACGGCACCGTCAAGAAGGGGAAGGTTGTCAAGGCTGTGATCGTCCGTACGCGCAAGGAGTATCGCCGCCGCGATGGGACGTACATCCGCTTCGACCAGAACGCCGCTGTCGTCATCAACGATGCCAATGAGCCGGTCGGAACCCGCGTGTTTGGACCCGTGGCCCGCGAGCTTCGCGAGAAAAAGTTTCTGAAGATTGTCTCGCTCGCACCTGAGGTCATCTAGTTTCACGCCGCACAGCTTTGCGCGGCGCCATAAAGTATTAACCGGAGTCCGGCTCCGAGGTTTCAGGATCGTCGAGAAGAGAGAGAGTTATGGCAGGCATCAAGATCAAGCGGAATGACAAAGTCGAAGTAATCGCAGGCAAGGACAAGGGCAGGTCAGGCCGCGTCCTTCGCGTCATCGCTGAAAAGAATCGCGTTCTGGTTGAGGGCGTAATGATGGTGAAGAAGCACGTGAAGCCGAACCCTCAGCGGAACATCAAGGGCGGCATCGCGGAGCAGGAGTCCACCATTCACATCTCGAACGTGATGTTGCTTGATGGCGACGGGAAGAAGACTCGCGTTGGATCGCGCTTCGAAGGCGACACGAAGGTACGCTTCGCGAAGACCAGCGGCGCCACGATCGCTGAGAAGAAGAAGTAGAAAGTTCGCAAAGTTTGTTTCATGCAGCAGCAGTTCAAATCCTGGTTCAACGGTTCACCCCACGCATCGGTACACGGGCTAATCCCCAACCCGGCAACCGTGGAGAAAGCGAAGAAAAACATGGCAGCACGTCTGAAGCAGAAGTACGAGAGCGAGATCAAGCAGGCGCTGGGCAAAGAGCTCAACATCACCAACGCCATGGCGATCCCGAAGCTCGAAAAAATCGTCATCAACATGGGTCTCGGCGAAGCCACCCAGAACGTCAAGATTATGGATCCCCTGGTGGCCGATCTTGCCTCCATCGCGGGCCAGAAGCCTGTGACCACCAAGGCCAAGAAGTCCATCGCAGCTTTCAAGGTACGCGAGGGCATGCCCATCGGCGCGATGGTGACCCTGCGGGGCGACACGATGTATGAGTTTCTTGACCGCCTCATCTCGATTGCGCTTCCCCGCGTCCGCGACTTCCGCGGTGTCTCATCGAAGAGCTTCGATGGCCGCGGCAACTACACCCTTGGCCTGCGCGATCAGCTGATCTTCGCTGAGATCGACTACGCCAAGGTCGATAAATTAAAGGGTATGAACGTCACCATCGTCACGACGGCGAAGGATGACAACGGTGCCCGCGCCCTGCTGAAGAGCTTTGGTATGCCCTTCCGCGTTGGAGCATAAAGAAAGATCAACCAAGTTTTCTTTTTGAACTTGCAGCATAGATAGAGAGCAAAACACATGGCAACTACAGCAAAGCGCGTCAAAGACGCAAGGAAACCGAAGTTCAAGTCTCGCCAGCACAACCGCTGCCAGCTCTGCGGTCGTCCCCGCGCCTTCCTGCGGAAGTTTGGCGTATGCCGTCTCTGCTTCCGCTCGCTCGCCCTCAAGGGAGAGATTCCGGGCGTTGTGAAGTCGAGCTGGTAGAATAAAGACTCGTGTGCGGCGCAGGTCGCGCACTTACTCCAGAGACCTCATCAGGGCGCGAGCTTATGGTGCAGAAGTCTGGACGTATCACCCGAAACAGACATCCCCGCAGGTTCTTGCGAGACTCGTGAGCGAACGGGGGATGAAGGAGAATGAATGAACCTCACCGATCCAGTAGCAGACTTTTTGACTCGTATCCGTAACTCCATCCGTGCGCGTCACCAGAAGCTCGACGTCCCTGCCTCCAAGCTTAAGGCCGAGATCGCCCGCATCCTCAAAGAAGAGGGTTACATCGCGAACTACAAGCCGACCGAAGAGAATGGCATGAAGGTCATCCGCGTTTACCTGAAGTACGGCCCGAACAACGAGGCTGTCATCCGCGACCTGCAGCGTGTATCGCGTCCCGGCTGCCGTGTGTATCTTGGCCGCGACGAGATCCGTCGCGTTCAGGGTGGTCTCGGTATCTCCATCATGACGACCCCCAAGGGTGTTATGACCGGTCGCCAGGCGCGTCGCGAAGGTGTTGGCGGCGAGATTCTCTGCGAAGTCTGGTAAAGAAAAAGAAATAAAGTCTTTCCAGGATCTCAACTCTGGAAAGATTGTATTCGAGCCATCGGCTCATCGGCTGCAGTGGAACTTAGAGGTTCTAAGCGACTCGCAAGCCACAAAAGGGATTCGTTATGTCACGTATTGGTAAGAAGCCGATCGCTCTACCTGCCGGCGTAAAGTACACGGTCAGCGAGAACGGCAACACCGTAATGGTCGAAGGGCCCAAGGGCAAGGTCAGCGCGATGCTGCCTGGCGGAATCACCCTCGTCCAGAAGGACGGCCACTTGATCACCGAGCGTCAGACCGACAAGCAGGCAGCCTTCCACGGTCTCGCCCGCGCCCTGGTCTTCAACGCGGTCACCGGCGTCACTACCGGCTGGACCAAAGAGATCGACATCGTCGGCATCGGATACCGTGCTGAGCTGAAGGGGAAGAACATGGTGGTCTTTACCCTGGGCTACTCTCACCCTATCGAGTTTCCTCTGCCCACCGGCATCTCCGTCGAGATCGACCCCAAGCAGACTCACCTCACCGTCTCCGGCATCGACCGGCAGAAGGTGGGCCAGATCGCTGCCGATATGCGCTCTCTCCGCAAGCCCGACCCGTACAAGAACAAGGGCGTTCGCTACACCGGCGAGAAGCTGAAGAAGAAGGTCGGTAAGACCGGAGCGAAGTAATTCTGCGCTGTGTGAGGAGTGAGATTTGACTTGCTCCTCACACAGCCACTCAACATTAGTTTCAATAACCGAACGTCCTCAGCACTCTGGGGACGCCACTAGGAAGGAAAGTCAATCATGATCAATCCACGTCAGCGTAATGTGATCCGCCAGCGCGTTCACACCCGCATCCGCGAGAAGATGTCTGGCACCGCCGAGCGTCCGCGCCTCAACGTCTATCGCTCGCTCAACCACATCTACACGCAGCTCATCGACGATCTCAACGGAGTCACCATTGCCTCTGCCTCTTCCATGGGCAAGAAGACCGAAGAGAAGAAGTACGGCGGCAACATCGCCGCGGCAGCCGAAGTCGGCAAGCTGATTGCAGAGCGCGCCAAAGAGAAGGGCATCAAGAAGATTGTGTTTGACCGTGGCGGCTACCTGTATCACGGCCGCGTGAAGGCCCTCGCCGATGCAGCCCGTGAAGCGGGTCTTGATTTCTAAGGTTTGCAGATTCTGAGGTTCAAGGCGCGCCCTGATTGGCCGCCAGAAAGCTGGACAAGACATTATGGCAATGAAGAAAAAAATCGATGCGAACCGCCTCAACCTGAAGGACGAGGTCGTTTCGATCAACCGCGTCACCAAGGTCGTCAAAGGCGGTAAGAACATGTCCTTCGCCGCCCTCGTCGTTATTGGCGACCCGGCGGAAGGTGTCGTCGGCTACGGCTCCGGCAAGGCCAAAGAAGTTCCCCAGGCCATCCGTAAGGGGATCGAGTCGGCCAAGAAGAATCTGCACAAGGTCAACCTGACCGAGAGCACGATTCCTCACCAGGTTCTTGGCCACTTCGGCGCAGGCCAGGTGATGCTGAAGCCAGCCCCGGAAGGTACTGGCGTCATCGCCGGCAAGACGGTTCGCGCTGTGATGACCGCCGCCGGCGTGCAGAACGTGCTGACCAAGAGCCTTGGCTCGGCCAACCCGCACAACGTCATCAAGGCTACGTTCGATGCTCTTATCCAGCTTCGCAACAAGGCTGAAGTCGCCGCCCTGCGCGGTAAGGCAGTGGAAGAGCTCTAAGCTCTTGCCTCTGCTCCAACAAGATTCAAGGAGCTCTCTCATGGCTGACACCAACGCAATCGCTAAAATCAAGCTGCAGTACTTCCGTTCCAAGATCTGCACCCCGGTCAAGCATAAGCTCGTCATCAAGGGCCTCGGCTTCACCCGTCTCAACCAGATCGTCGAGCGTGAAGACACGCCATCCATTCGTGGCATGGTCGCAAAGGTTCCCCATCTCGTCCGCGTCGTCGACTAATCGCGATCCGGCATAACCGCACCAAACCCATCAGGGTAAATTCATATGCGAGTCGGCGAAGAGCAGAAGCTGCTTCATCGGCGTTAAGCGAGGAAACAATGGCAATCCGCAATCTCTCCAATCTACGCGCCCCCAAGCGGGCTAACGAAAACAAGAAGCGTGTCGGCCGCGGTATGGGTTCGGGCATGGGTAAGACCTCTACCCGCGGACACAAGGGTCAGGGCTCCCGCTCGGGTTCGTCACTGATGCGTGGTTTTGAAGGCGGCCAGATGCCCCTTCATCGCCGTCTGCCCAAGCGCGGCTTCACCAACATCTTTCGCGTTGAGTACCAGGTCCTTGGCCTCGACCGCGTCGCCGAGATCGTTGCCGCTGAGAACGTCACCGAGTTCACCCTCGACAAGATCATCGAGCTTGGCCTACTCCGCAAGAAGGGCGCCTTGATCAAAGTGTTGAATAACGGAGAGATCAAGACTGCCGTAACGGTTCACGCGCACAAGTTCTCGAAGACCGCCCAGGAGGCGATCGAAAAGGCCGGCGGCAAGGCCATCCTGATCGGCTAGGCAGCATTTAGAATGATTGGCAGGCGAGGGCAACCGCCTCGCATCGCCGTTTCACCAGAACGTCAGTCTTACCCCCGAGGTTTCAGCTCCCGATGTTCGAGAAAATCGCAAACATCTTCAAAATTCCCGACCTCCGCAAGCGCGTGTTGTTCACGCTTGGCATGTTGGCCGTATACCGCCTCGGCTCGCACATCCCCACCCCCGGCATCAACGCCGACATGCTCGCCCAGTTCTTCAATCAGAACTCCGGCTCGGCACTCGGCCTGGTCGACCTCTTCTCCGGTGGAAACCTCCGCAAGCTCACCGTCTTCGCGCTCGGCATCATGCCTTACATTACGGCGTCGATCATCTTCCAACTGCTCACGGTCATCTATGAGCCGCTGGCCAAGCTGCAGAAGGAAGGCGAACTGGGCCGCCGCAAGATCACCCAGTGGACGCGTTACGTTACGGTTCTGCTTGGCATCGTTCAGTCGTTTGCCATCGCGCTAACGCTGACGAACACCAGCACCGGGCAGACGATGGTCACCATCTCCCGCGCCGCTTTCATCCCGCTTTGCGTCATTACTCTCACAGCCGGCACTGCGTTCATCATGTGGCTGGGCGAGCAGATCACCGAGCGCGGTATCGGCAACGGGATGAGCCTGCTCATCTTCGCTGGTATCGTCGTCGGCCTGCCCAAAGGCATTGAGAATCTCTATGAGAAGGTACGCGACAACGCATGGGGAGCACTGACTCCCATCGCTGTCGCTTTCCTGATCGTAGGCATGATTGCCGTCGTCGCCTTCATCGTCTTCGTGGAGCGCTCGGAGCGTCGCATTCCGGTCCAGTACGCCAAGCGCATCGTTGGCCGCAAGATGATGGGTGGGCAGTCCACGCACCTCCCTCTCAAGGTCAACTCCGGCGGCGTGATGCCGGTCATCTTCGCCAGCTCCATCCTGTCCGCTCCTCTGCTCTTCTCCGGCGCGCATATCTTCGGCTATTCGCTGCAGGACTCTTCCTTCTTTGGACCGATCCTGCGTGCTCTGGCCCCAGGTGAGCCCTGGTACGAACTCCTGCAGATGGTCGCGATCATCTTCTTCGCCTACTTCTACATCTCGATCGTCTTCCGCCCGGACGATATTGCCGACAACATGCGCAAGTACGGAGGCTTTATCCCCGGCATCCGTCCTGGCAAGCGCACGGCTGACTTCATCAATGATGTGCTGACACGCATCACCCTTGTCGGCGCGCTCTATCTCATCATCATCACCATCATTCCGCAGCTGCTCATCAGCGGAATCCACTTCAACCATCTCTGGCTCATCGGCTCGGTCTTCGATCGGCTGCCGACCTGGATGACCAACGGCCTCGGCGTCAACTTTTACTTTGGCGGCACCAGCCTGCTGATCGTCGTCGGCGTAGCCATGGACACGGTCCAGCAGATCGAATCGCAGCTCATCATGCGCCATTACGACGGCTTCACTCCCAAGAGTGGCCGCATCCGTGGCCGCAAGAGCTGGTAGGAACTGATCCCGTTGACGACAAGCACTATGACTGAACCCGTGACGGCCCAGGCAGCTAACTTCCTGCCCGGGCCGGTGCTCCTTTTAGGCGCTCCCGGCGTTGGCAAAGGCACGCAGGCGAAGGCGCTTATGGCCGCCTATGGCATCCCGCAAATATCCACCGGCGACATCCTCCGCTCGAACATCTCCAACGGTACGCCACTCGGCAAAGCGGCGAAGACTCTGGTCGACCAGGGAACTCTCGTCTCCGACGACCTCGTCAACGAGATGGTCGCCGACCGCCTCAAGCAGCCTGACACCGCACGGGGCTTCATCCTCGACGGCTTTCCCCGCACTCTCAACCAGGCCACCTGGCTCGATGCCCAGCTCTCCGACGATCCCAACACCCTTCCTGTTGTCGCCATCAGCATCTCAGTTGACTACGAGCAGCTCCTACACCGCATCACTGGCCGCCGCATCTCACCCGCTGGCCGCATCTACAACATCTACTCGAACCCGCCCAGGACTCCCGGCATCTGTGACGTAGATGGTTCCACCCTCGTCCAGCGCCCAGACGACTCTGAGGCCGTCTTCACCGAACGCATGAAGACCTTCCAAGCTCAAACGGCCCCGGTCATCGAGCACTATCGCAACCAGAGCCGTTTCGAAGAGATCAACGGCGACCAATCCGTCGAACAGGTTACCGCCGACATCGAAGCAGCCCTGATTCGCCTTCGCCAGTATCCGAACTCCTAAGTCCACACTATGGCCATCATGATCAAAACGGCGCAGGAGATCGAGAAGATGCGGATCTCCGGCAAGGCTCTCCGTCAGGTTCATAACGCAATTGCGCCCCATGTTGTCCCCGGCGCGTCGACGATGGACCTAGAAGAGATTGCTGTCAAAAAGATCGCTGAGCTGGGTGCTATTGCGGCCTTCAAGGGATACCACGGCTTCCCCGCGGCTCTGTGCACCTCGGTCAACAATGAAGTTGTCCACGGCATGCCAAACGCGAAGCGCATCCTCGCTGAAGGCGATATTCTCTCCATCGACTGCGGGGTCATTATCGACGGCTTTTACTCGGACGCCGCCGTGACCTACCCAATCGGCAAGGTGAGTGCTGGGACGACAAAGCTTCTCGAAGTGACCAAGGCCTCGCTCGAGAAGGCGATCGAGCAATGTCAGATTGGCGGGCGTTTGGGCGACATCTCCGCCGCTGTTCAGGAACTCTGTGAGGCGGAAGGGTTTGGGGTTGTCCGCGAGTTTGTGGGTCATGGGATTGGCCGCGCGATGCACGAAGACCCCCAGGTTCCGAACTTTGGGGCTGCCGGCAAGGGACCAAGGCTGAAGGCGGGCATGGTGCTCGCCATCGAGCCTATGATCAACGCCGGCGGCCCAGAAGTGCGGGTTTTGAAGGATGGCTGGACGGCGGTGACGGTTGACGGCAGCTACAGCGCCCACTTTGAACACACCGTCGCCCTCACGAAAGATGGCCCCTTGGTGCTTACCCGCTAGGAAAATCGACCCATTTTGGGTTACTATAAGAGATGCGGTGCGCGCAAGTGTGTCGCATGGTAACTCTGGTTGAGGAAAACTCTCAACTTATACAAGAAGTTGTGGAAACGAAAGGGGTTCGCCCCTGACCTTCCAAAGGAGATCGTTTGTCGAAGGAAGATGCAATTGAAGTGATGGCGGTGGTTGTCGAGACCCTGCCGAATGCGATGTTCAAGGTCGAGCTTGAGAACAAGCACCAGGCCCTTGCACACGTCTCCGGACGTATGCGCAAAAACTTCATTCGTATCCTCCCCGGCGATCGCGTCGCGATTGAGCTCAGCCCATACGATCTCAACCGCGGCCGCATTGTCTATCGCTACAAGTAGACAACGGCTACGGGAGCCCATCCCGTCTCCATCATGGGTTGCTCAAGCGCATTTGCACTTGGGATAGTTCAGGGTCTTGACCCTGGCGTTCATACTGCACGTCAAAAAGGAGATTTGTTTCCTTGAAACGCGTAATTTTGGTTTTCCGGTTTTATGTTGCAGCAAAAGAAGGGAATCACAATGAAGGTTCGTGCCTCAGTAAAGAAGATGTGTGATAAGTGCAAGGTTATCCACCGTCGCGGTGTTGTGCGTGTTATCTGCGAGAACGCAAAGCACAAGCAGCGTCAGGGGTAAATCGCTTTTCCAGCACCACCGGCCCCGCCGGGCTAGTTAGCCGAAGTCAAGGCTTGCGTTGAACCCGACGGACCTGCCGTAAACAAGAAACCCGCTCTCGTGGCAAAGCCCGCGCAGCTCAACCGAAAAGGAACCCCATGGCACGTATTGCTGGAGTCGATGTCCCTAATAACAAACAGGCGCGCATCGGTCTCACCTACATCTTCGGAATCGGCGACTCTCGCGCCGCCAAGATCCTCGTGAAGGCGGACGTCGATCCGGTCGCGAAGGTCGGCACGCTCGATGAGGACGCGCTGAACCGCATCCGTCAGGTTATTGAAGCCGAGGGCCAGATCGAAGGCGATCTCCGCAAGGACATCTCGCTGAACATCAAGCGCCTCATCGAAATTCAGTCCTACCGTGGCCTCCGCCATCGCCGCAGCCTTCCTGTCCGTGGCCAGCGCACTCACACCAACGCTCGCACCCGCAAAGGCCCACGCAAGGGAACCGTTGCCGGTAAGAAGAAAGCGACGAAATAAGACATGGCGAAGACACAGAATACGAAGGGCGCAGCAAAGCCCGGCAAGAATAAGAAGTTCAAGAAGCGCGAGCGCAAGAATGTTCCATTTGGCCTCGTCTTTATTCAGGCGTCGTTCAATAACACGATCGTCACCATCACCGACCAGGTTGGCAACACGCTGAGCTGGAAGTCGTCCGGTTCGCTTGGCTTCCGTGGCTCCCGTAAGGGAACTCCGTTCGCCGCACAGCAGGCCGCCGTTGGTGCAGCCAACGCAGCTCGCGACCACGGTGTCCGCTCGGTCGATGTGCGCGTCTCGGGTCCCGGCTCCGGCCGTGAGTCCGCGATCCGCGCTCTCGCCACCACTGGCATCGAGGTGCGCAGCATCCGCGACGTTACGCCGATGCCGCACAACGGCTGCCGTCCGCCGAAGCGTCGCCGCGTTTGATCTGTGGCACTTTTGATGAAGGCCGAATGCGAGCGCTGTAATACGGCTCTCAATGCATGCGGAGTAGCCTTCATCTGCAGTTATGAGTGCAGCTTCTGTACAACATGCACTCAAGCAATGAATGCAACCTGTCCTAACTGCGGCGGTGAGCTTGTTCTCAGGCCCCGCCGCAGGCAAGACATTACGACAACTGGATCGTGAAGAAGCGCTGCCCGCGCGTAAAGCGATCGTCACCCGAAGTCAGGAGTTATAAAAATGGCACGTTACACCGGACCCGTCTGCCGCCTCTGCCGCCGCGACGGCACCAAGCTCTTCCTCAAGGGAACCAAGTGCTTCTCTGAAAAGTGCCCCGTCGAGAAGCGCAACTTCCCCCCAGGCCAACACGGGCAGTCCCGCAAGGTTAAGAAGGTCGTCGGCTACGGTCTGCAGCTCCGCGAGAAGCAGAAGGCCAAGCGCATCTACTTCACCCTCGAGACCCAGTTCCGCGCCTACTACCAGAAGGCTTCCAACAAGACGGGCGTCACCGGCGAACTCCTGCTCCAGCAGCTCGAGACCCGTCTGGACAACGTGGCTTACCGCCTCGGCTTCGCAATGAGCCGCCGCCAGGCCCGTCAGGTCGTCCGTCACGGCCACCTCCAGGTCAACGGCCGCAAGGTCAACATCCCGTCTTTCCAGGTGAAGGTTGGCGATGAGATCGCGATCCGCGAGGGTTCGAAGGCTCTGGTTATGCTCGAAGAGGCGAAGAACTTTGCCGCCGGTCAAAATCAAGTTCAGTGGCTCGACATTAATCGCGACAATCTCTCCGGCAAAGTCATCGCCCTGCCGAAGCGTGAGGACGTCAACCTGCCGGTCAACGAGCAGCTGATCGTCGAACTCTACAGCAAGTAACTGCTGTAGTTACAGATAAGATTCGTCATCTTGCAGCGCGACGGGGAACATTCATTTGTTCCTTGTCGCGCTACAAATGCGAAAGCAATACAAAACCTAACCCGTAATAGCAACACCCCGTCAGTCCGCAGAATGCATCGCGGCTAGGCCGGAAAAGGAGAAACACATGCTTTGGAGAGGTTTTCAAAAGCCCAAGCGCCTCGCAGTCGACACCGAAACACTCACCGAAAAGTACGGCAAGTTCTCCGCGCAGCCTTTTGAGCGCGGCTTCGGTACCACTATCGGCAACGCCCTTCGCCGGACGTTACTTTCCTCTATCGAGGGCGCCGCAGTAACCGCCGTTCGCATTGAAGGTGTCCTGCACGAGTTCCAGTCCATCACTGGTGTTGTAGAAGATGCGACCGACATCATCCTGAACCTCAAGCAGATTCCGTTCAAGCTTGCCGGCGAAGGCCCCAAGGCTCTCTACCTCCGCGCCGACCAGGCCGGCGTCATCACCTCCGGCATGATCGAAGCTGATGGTGACGTCGAGATCCTCGACAAAAACGTCTACATCTGCACCGTCTCCGAAGGCGGCAAGATCGACATGGAGATGCGCCTCAAGCGCGGCCGTGGCTACATCTCTGCCGACAAAAACTTCGACGGCGACCTTGGCCTCGGCTTCATTCCGGTCGACTCCGTTCACTCGCCCGTTCGCAAGGTCAACTACCTCGTCGAGGCAGCACGTCTCGGTCAGATCACAGACTACGACAAGCTCACGATCGAGATCTGGACGAACGGGACTGTACTTCCTGCAGACGCTCTCGGCCTCTCCGCCAAGCTGCTGAAGGACCACATGACCATTTTCATCAACTTTGAAGAGGAGATGGAAGCCGGTCACGACGGCAGCCACGACGGCCCGGCCCTGCGCAACGAGAACCTCAACCGCTCGGTCGAAGAGCTCGAGCTCTCCGTCCGCAGCTACAACTGCCTCAAGAACGCCAACATCGCCACCATCGGCGAACTCATCCAGAAGACCGAAGCCGAGATGCTAAAGACTAAGAACTTCGGCCGTAAGTCCCTGAATGAGATCAAAGAGATTCTCGCGCAGATGGGCCTATCCCTCGGCATGAAGATCGACGAGAACGGTAACCCGCAGCCCGGACCCACCTCCGTTCTGCCCGCAGCCACCCTCGCCGCCAGCTTCGGCAACTTTGATGACGACGATGATGAAGATGAAGATGAAGACGAAGACCTTGACCTCGTCGGCAGTGAGCCAGAGAACTTCTAACCAGGCTTGCGGCGGTGGAGTCCAATCTGCCGCCGCAGTCTTACCTGAAAGCGCAATGCAAGCCGCGTTGCAACAAGCCTCCTGAATCACTTGAGGCCGCTTCACCCGCGCCAGCCTCCACCGAGCGCACATTCTAAGCACCACCGACTCACGGCCAGAGCCGAGTCGAAGGAGATCACCGATGCGTCACCGTAATGCAGGATACAAACTAGGCCGCAACACCAGCCATCGCCGCGCCATGCTGCGCAACCTCGTCACCTCTGTCATCCTGATGGACCGCGTCGAGACCACCATCACCAAGTGCAAGGCGACTCGTCCTCTCATCGAGAAGATGATCACCCTCGGCAAGCGCGGCACCGTTCATGCCCGCCGTCAGGCTGCTGCTTACCTGATGACGCCTGAGTCGGTCGACCGCCTCTTCGCCACCGTGGCCCCGCGTTACGCTGCACGCCAGGGCGGCTATCTCCGCATCACTCGCCTCGGAGCCCGTAAAGGTGACGCCGCCGAGATGGCCTACATCGAACTTCTCGGTGCAGAGCATGAGCTCAACGAGAAGGCTCAGAAGCGCGCCGAAGCTCGCACCAAGAAGCGCGAGGAACTCGCCAAGCAGATGGAAGAGCGCGGCGAAGGCGAAGCCGGCGATCCGAACGCCGAAGCGTAAACTTCAGACAGATAGCAACATAAAGAGGCGCACCTTATGGATGCGCCTCTTTTGTGTTTGTAAGAACGCAATAATCTAGCCGCTGTGCACCACGACGCGATTCTTTCCCGCACGCTTGGCTGCATATAACGCTTCATCCGCCAGTTCTACCAGTTGAAATCCATTCTCAAGCGACTCGTTCATCGAAGCCATTCCTACGCTGATGGTCAACGGCTGATTCTCCCAGTCCTCCGTCGCGACCCGCTGCATAACCCGTCGCGCGAGACCCATGGCGCTCTCTTCGCCGCTCTCTGGTAGCAGGACCACAAACTCCTCCCCTCCGTACCGCGCAGGCAGATCGGGCAACCGTACTGTCGTTCGCAGAATCATGCCCAGTCGTCGCAACACCTCGTCACCGGCCGCGTGACCCCAGCGGTCGTTGATCGTTTTGAAGTCGTCAACGTCGATCAGAAGTACGGAAAGCTCCCGCTTCCTCCGTCGCGCCAGCGAGAACTCCATCACCAGCCGCTCCTCGAAAGATCTGCGATTGCGCAATCCCGTAAGTTCGTCGGTGACAGCGAGCTTGCGCAGCTGGTCGTTGGCATCTTCGAGTTCGCGATGATAGCGTTCCAGCTCAGCCTGATGCGCTACCTCCTCTGACACATCGACGGCCACCCCGGCCAGCAGTACGTTCCCCGCAGAGTCATGGCAGGGAAACTTGAACGACCGCAGCGAACTGACCGATCCGTCAGAGTTTCGAATGTGCTCCTCGGTTTCGACCATCTTTCCGCCTGCCATCACTTCGAGATCATGAGTTCGTACGGATTTGGTCAGCTTTCTCGACCATAGCTGCTCGTCGGTTCGTCCGAGCCACGCATACTCGCTTACCCCAAACCGCTGCGCGAAGCTGCGATTGTAGAAGAGTAGTCGCCCGGCAGCATCTTTGATATAGCTCAGAAACGGACTGGCATTCATGAACGCGCGAAAGAGCTCCTCGCTTGCCCGGAGCCCTGCGCTCGCTCTTTCTTTTTCCGCCAGTGCCTGTTCTAGTGCCCGGCGCTGAACGATCGCTTGCAGTCGAAGACTTATCTGTCGTCCGAAGATCTCGATAGCCTCGGACTGATCCTCGCTAAGGATGCGAGGTGACATATCGACCACGCAGAAGGTCCCGATCGGCTCGCCATCGGAGTCATGCAAACCCACCCCGGCAAAGAAGCGGATCGCCGGATCAAGAGTAACTAGGGGATTACTGGAAAAACGGCTATCCAGCAGGGCATCCTTCACCATGAAGAGCCCAGTCTGCCGTACCGCGTGGGCACAAAAAGCCACCTCCCGCGGAGTCTCGCCCATCTTAAGTATTTCAGACGCACGATACCATTGGTGCCGCTCATCGAGCAGCGTCACCAGGCCAAGTGGAGTTCCGCAAAGACAGGCAGCAAGCCTAACCAGTTCATCACATTCAAGCTCTGGCTGGGAGTCCAACAAATCACGTGTCCAGATCGCCCTTAAGGTAGCGGCTTCAGCTTCTGTTCGACGCACGCTCATCAATCACCGTAAAATCAAGACAAGAATAGCTGCCGTCACCAGCATAAGCCAGAGACAATTTCAAGTGCTTACGAAAGTAACCTCGTGCTTTATTCCTATTGTGGGAATACCTGCAACAAATTAGCCCAATTAAAAGCAGATCCACACAAATTTCAATGGTTTTCGGCCTCTGCCTTGCTCATCCTTTCCCCCTGCTCTAATCTAGAGACAATCATGTATGAAGACTTCAAAGTAACCGACCGCTGGACCGGAGAAGACCTTCACTGCGTATGGAAGGGCACCATAGTGGCCATCGCGACGCGTCATGCCGATGCCACCGACATCCGCTTTGCCGTCAATGGCAGGCCAGTCTGGATCGCCATGCCGAACCTGGCATGGGTCGAGCAGAAGCGACGCACGGGGCATGTCATTACGGATTATCTTGCCGCGCAGACCGCCGGCCGATATCTTCAGCACGCTGTCAAGTCCGGCTACGACAATGGGCGCGAGATGTACACCATGACGGTCGATGAGGTCCTCGAACACGCTAGCGCTGTTGTCAAAGAGGCTGGCCGTACCGACAATCTTCCCAGCCTTCCCGTCATCAACGACAATCTTCGGGCCGAAGACGAGTTGGGCATCCACCTTCCAGGCGAACCAGCATAACCTCACGGGAGGTTGGTTTATGTTCTCGCGACGCCGATTCCTTGTCTTGTTTCCTGCCTTCGCAGCCACTGCGCGCGCCTTTGCCGCATGGCCCACTCGAAAGAAGAAAGTGGCCTTGCCGCCGCCGATTCATGTCTTCTTCGGAACCGACACGAACAAGGGAGTCAGCAAAGGTATCTACCGGTCGACCTTTGATCCTGCTCTTGGTCAACTGACTCCGCCTACGCTGATTGCCGCCACGGTCCGGCCCTCTTATCTTGCGGTCACTCCACCTGGAGCCGGACGCCGCTCGCTTTATGCGGTCAACGCCATCAACGATCCTGGAGCCACCGTTACAAGTTTCATGCTGGATTCGGGGAGTGGCAATCTTCAGCAGACCGGGGAGGTTCCCTCTGGTGGTGCCGGGCCGGCTTATATTTCGGTAGACTCTACCGGTCACGCCGCCTTCGTGGCCAACTACTTCGGCGGTTCTGTCGCCTCCTATCGCGTCCAATCAGATGGAACGCTCAGCCATCCGGTCGAATGCCTCGACTTCAAGGATCATCAGAAGTTCGGAGCACTCGGTCCTAACTCTGCTCGTCAGGACAACTCGCACCCGCATTGCGTTACCATCTCGCCCGATGACCGCTTCCTGCTGGTCTGCGATCTCGGTACCGACCATATCTCAGTCTTTTACATTCATCCTGAGACAGGCCAACTCTCCGACCCACATCTATTCACCAACGAGCGTCCAGGTTCAGGACCGCGCCACGTCGTCTTCCATCCCAACGGCCGCTGGGTCTATGTCATCAATGAGATCGACTCCAGCATTGATCGTTGTCTGTGGACGGCTACCCGATTCAGCAATGCGCCGCAGGGCCTGTTGGTTAATTCCACCTTCTCAATCAAGACGATCGCGGCGGACTTTCCCGCTGAGAAGAATACCGCTGCGGAGCTCACTATCTCTCCTGACGGAAACTTTCTCTACGCCAGCAATCGTGGGGAAGACTCTCTGGTCGTCTTCTCCATTGCAAGAAACGGCGACCTTGCGGTGCTTCAGCGGATCTCCTGCGGTGGTAAAACGCCTCGCCACTTCACACTGGACACGACGGCGCAATGGCTGCTCTGCGCGAATCAGGACTCCGCGAATGTCACGGTCTTTCGCCGCGATGCCGCTACGGGAAAGCTCGCTGGCCCTGCGCAGACCGTCGCTTTGGATTCGCCGCTGTTTACCCTCATCGCCTAAGCCGCGAAGACAAGCGGCCGACTAACCCTTAGGCAACGTTGCCATGTCGATGACGAAGCGATACTTCACATCAGCCTTCAAGACCCGCTCATAGGCTTCGTTCAGCCTGTCGACTGAGGTCAGCTCAATGTCGGAGACGATGTTGTGCTCTGCACAGTAGTCCAGCATCTCCTGCGTCTGGTTCATCCCGCCGATCCCCGATCCTGCCAGCGAGCGCCGATTGGCCACCACGGAAAATGGAGCTACCGACAACGGGGTTTCAGGAAGACCCACAAGGCACAGGGTTCCATTCAATCGCAGCAGATTCAGGTACTGGTTTATATCGTGGGGCGCCGAAACGCAGTCGAGAATAAAGTCAAAGCTTCCGGTATGTTTGGCTAGAGCTGCGGCGTCTTTGGTGACAACCACCTCATCGGCACCCAGCTTCTTCGCGTCATCAATCTTGTTTTCGGAAGTGGTGAACTGCACCACATGCGCGCCGAAAGAATGGGCAAACTTCAAACCCATGTGACCCAGGCCGCCAAGTCCAACAACGCCCACTTTACTGTTCTTCCCAACCTTCCAGTGGCGTAGCGGGGAGTAGGTTGTAATCCCTGCGCACAGCAACGGCGCTACTGCGGCGAGGTTCAGCTTCGGTGAGATCGTGTGGACGTAGTTCTCGTTCACAACGATATTGTTGGCGTAGCCACCGTAGGTGACTTCGCCCGCGTAGTCGCGCTTGTTGTAGGTCTCGACTGCACCCTTCAGGCAGTACTGCTGTTCGTCGGCCTTGCAGTTTTCGCACACTCGGCAGGAGTCGACGATCACTCCAACGGCGGCAAGATCCCCCACCTTGAACTTCTTTACCGCACCACCGACCGCGGTCACATGCCCGACGATCTCATGCCCTGGCACCATCGGATAGATTGAACCACCCCACTCGTCACGAACCTGGTGGATATCCGAGTGGCACACACCGGAGTAAGCGATCTCAACGACGACATCGTTCGCGCCTGGCTCACGTCGCTCAAAGCTGAAAGGAACCAGAGGCGACTTCTTATCGTGCACCGCATATCCATGTGACTTCATCTTTTCCCCTTTGTCGTTGCAGTATGACGGCCAGCAATTAAGAGACGTTGCTTTGGCTCGATTCAGTTATTCGTCATAGTGGAGCAGGCTCAATACGTCGTACTCCTGAAACTTTTCGCGGCCCTTCAGAAAATCAAGTTCAATCGCAAACCCAAGCCCCGCAATCTCGCCGCCGAGTTGCCGCACCAGTTGCACTGTCGCCTGCATGGTCCCCCCGGTCGCGAGCAGATCATCCACGATGACTACGCGCTCGCCCGGCTGGATGGCATCGAGATGAATCTCCAGAGCATCGGTCCCGTACTCGAGATCGTAATTCACTCGAGCAGTAGGTGCGGGCAGCTTCCTTGGCTTGCGCACCGGCACAAATCCCGCGTTCAAGCGATACGCCAGCGCTGGTCCGAAGATGAAGCCGCGAGCTTCGATGCCCAGCACCAGGTCGATCTCTTTCCCAATGTAGTACTGTGCGAAGGCGTCGATCAGCGTGGCGAACCCCGCCTTATCTTTCAAGACCGTCGTAATGTCGTAGAACAGAATCCCAGGTTTGGGAAAGTCCGGCACGGTGCGGATCAGAGTCTTCAGGGGTTCACAATTAATCGGTAGTGTCATCAGTTCTTACCAGGCTCCTTCAATCTCAAATGGTCCGAGCTGCGCGCCTTCGCTCTCGACCAGTTCCTGTTCCTCTACAGCGTCGACGCGGCTGCCGCGCGAACCCTTCCGCAGCGCATCCTTCAACTCGGCAAGCTCTTCTGGTTTCCCCGCCGCAACGATCTCGACGTGGCCCTGGTCGGTGTTGCGGACCCATCCGCGCAGGCCAATCTCGGCCGCCTCCTGGTGTACGAACCAGCGGAATCCGACGCCCTGCACGCGACCTTTTACGAGGTAATGGCACACCATGCAGCCTCCAGTTTCGCAGAGCAGCTACCCCCATGCAAGGCGCAGCAGACGAAAGTAAAGGCGGAGCTGGTGACTCCGCCATCTCCAGGAATGAAGTTATTACGCCCGGCTCATATAGGCGCCTTCTGCGGTGTCCACGCGAATCTTTTCGCCTTCATTAATGAAAGCGGGCACCTGCACGACGAGCCCTGTTTCGAGCTTTGCTGGCTTGGAGACCGACGACGCTGTCGCCGACTTGATTCCCGGCTCGGTTTCCATCACGGTCATCTCGACGACTCCCGGAAGCTCGATGCCGACTGCCTTGCCATCATGAAAGCTGACACTGATCGAGAGATTCGGCAGCAGATAATCTACGGCATCGCCCAGGGTCTCGCGCTTCAACATGGTCTGCTCAAACTTGTCATCCATAAAGTAGTACTCATCGCCGTCGTTGTACAGAAACTCCATCTTCACCTCGTCCACGTAGACGCGTTCAATCGGGTCAGGCGAGCGAAAGCGTTCCGTGAACATCGCGCCAGTGCGCACATTGCGAAGCTTTGCCTGGATGAACGCGCGGAGGTTGCCGGGGGTGCGATGTTCTACCGAGAACACCAGGTGAAGATCGTCCCTGTACTTGATAATCATGCCCGGGCGCATCTGCGTTGCGGGAATCGACATAAAAGAAAACCCCTGATCTGTGCTGAATTCAGCTGTACTGAGAATTTTTGTGGAGGCATCGGCATCTCTGCCGTCAGCCCCACAACCCTATAATTGTAGCTCAGAGAGCATGTTTCCTGCTTCGTTGCGCCTATTGACGCGGGCTTCTGATCAGTCGCCAAAGATCTTGCGAAAGAACCGGCCCAGAGTGTGCGCGAAACCGTGACGAGGAGACGTTGGCGGTGGTGAATTGGGCGGGGGTGGAGTCTGCGCGGACGCCTTCGTAGTTGCTTCGCCGGTCTTTCCCTTTGGATCCGGCGAAGCAGCCGATGTCAGGCTATCCGCTCCCTCACCAGAGCTGAGGGTCGCGGCAACCTGCTCATGCAGATCTCCTGTAGGAGCCTGCGGCACCGCGACTGGAGCCAATCCGGCGCTCACGGCGGCAGGGAAGGGATGCTGTTCCGCTGTAGTCTTTGAAGCGTCACCTGGGTTCAAAAGTGCGTCGGCAACCGTCATCGCAGGTGCCGGAGCAGGCTCTGGAGGGCAGCCACACGACGAACTCTCGTGGTCAACCACCTCTTTCAAGCTGCCATGTTCGAAGAGTACATGCTGCCCGGGGTTCAGTACGTAACTTGTCTCACCAAACTGGTCTGCGATGTTTAGTACGGGCGCTTGCGTCCCACGATTTTCAACGCACGTATCGCCGTTCCTCGTCACGCGTAGCTGCAGGTCGAGCGGCCCGTCTCCCCGCATCGTAAAACGCAGGTCCGGCGTTAACACCATATCGTGCGTCGTCGCGGCCATCTGCACCTCAATCGCCCCACGATCCAGCGCAAGCATCAACGGCTGCTGGCCAGTCGCTCCTTGACCCGCCATTCCCTGACCAGCGGTCACATGCAGCCCACTGGTCGCGCACACCCGCACTGTGCCGCCTCGCTTCAACTCAATCTCAGCCGTGTGATCTCTCGCCGTGACGGTTGTATTCCCCACCAGAATCGCCTGACCGTTGCTGACCTCAAGTGCCCCCGCAACGTTGGCGTTCTGAATCCCAACCACCCCGATCGGCTGTTGCGCTCGCGCCACTCCACACCCCATCGCGAACACAACCATCAGCCGACACACCATCGCACCCACCCTACATCTTCAGAAAATTTTGAATGATCTGCTTCCCATGCACCGTCAGCACGCTCTCCGGATGAAACTGCACGCCTTCAATCGGCAACTCGCGATGCCGAAGCGCCATGATCGTGCTCACGCCCGTCTCCCCATCAGCCGTCCGCGCCGACACCTCCAGCTCCTCCGGCAGCCCCTCCTCCGACACAATCAGCGAGTGGTACCGCGTACACGTCATCGCCGACGGTATCCCCGCAAAGATCGTCTTCCCATCATGCTCCACTTCGCTCGTCTTGCCGTGCATCAGCTTCGGCGCGCGAATCACATTGCCCCCAAACGCCGCCCCAATCGCCTGATGCCCCAAGCACACCCCAAGAATCGGCACCCTCCGCCCACCCACCTCCCCGAGCGCGGCAAAGCGCTTGATCAGTTCCATCGAGATCCCCGCATCCTGCGGCGTACAAGGCCCCGGCGAGATCAAAATCCTCTCCGGCCGCAGCGCCTCAACCTCCTCCGGCGTCAGCTCATCGTTGCGCCGAATCATCATCTCGGCCCCAAGCTCACCCATATACTGCACCAGGTTGTAAGTAAACGAATCGTAGTTATCCAGAACAAAGACCATAGCAATCCTTAAATTCTACGCTCCAGACAGTGCGCTATTGTCGATGCTTAGTAGGAACTTGCCGATAACCCGACTTTCCGGGAGCCTCGGTCGTCCGGCAAAATCGAATCTATGACATCTAGTGAAGTTCAATCATTGGTACGCGAGGAAGCCAAGGTCCTTTCAGTCACAAATGCCCACAAAATCACGCTGGAGCAAGCTGTCATGCGACCCAAGAGAATCTTATTAATCTCCAGAACAGTTTCCGACGGGAGCCTAAAGGATGTGGTCCTGGATGCTTGGCTTGTCGGGCAGAGGACAGCGCAGACGGATACAAGATTGTCATGCGGGATGATGCAAAGCAGTTCGGTCTCGCCTCGGTGGGCTTTGCAGCGGATAAACATCTAGTTTTAGCCGGTTGGTATGGCAGTCTGCTGTCAGCTTTCGTGGCTATGTAGAGGCATCCTTAAAACGGGGTTGTCGGCAGCTTCATCGGCGAGATTGCCGACGACGCGACTTTGCGGGAGCCTAGCGTATCAGATGACCAGTTCTGCTCCATCGGGTCTTATTCAATATGTGCAAAGCGGTCGTGAAAAATGAGCTGGCACGAGCGCCCAAGCTGGCCCCTTGTGCGTCCATCTGGGCTGCAGTCGCTTCGAAAGACCAATAGTTGAAGAGTGGTCGCCCGAGGATATTGCCTCGTGGAACGAAGCCCCAGAAGCGCCCATCTGCGCTATGCTCGCGGTTATCGCCCATGGCAAAGAAATTCCCCGGTGGCACTACCAGATCACCGCCTTGTACATGCGAAGGTAATGCCTGGGACCAGACTTCAAAGGAGCCAGGTGGCGTGCCCCGTGTTGGAAAATCATCACGCGCAGGACTGTATTCGTCATCTGGATCGGCCGAAAATTTCGGCATTGCCGCGTAAGACTCGTTTTGAGCGACTCCGTTAAGGTAAACGACCCCATGTATAAGGTGAATGCGGTCACCAGGAACCCCAATGAGGCGTTTTACCAAGATGAGGTCAGGCGTCTCAGGATTCGGCTTGTAAAAGACGATCACGTCACCGCGCTGCGGCTCGCGATAGTGGACAAAGGGAGCCCACCCGATAGGCGGCGCGAAGGTGATTCGATCTACGAGAACGTGATCGCCGATCAGAAGCGTTTTCTCCATCGAGCCGGAAGGGATCACGAAGTTCTGGAAGACGAAGTTCATAACAAAGAGCCCCGCAACCAGAACTACACAGATAGAGGACAGCGCCTCCAATGGTGTCTCAGCTCTCTCTCTTGTGCCTGCGCTTGTATGTAGTGAGCTAGTCAGTGCTTCCTCAGTCTGCAGAGAGCCGTCCCTATTTTGTTCGCTCACGAGTTCCTCGTTCCGAAAACCAGTTTCTCATAGCCACCCAACAAACGGGGTTATCGGCAACCTTGACAATCGACTCTAGTAGTGAACGACGCGACTCAACCACATACCCCTAAACACCTCTTGCCCGCTCAATCGCCCTTACCACCGCCCGCGCCTTATTCCCACACTCTTCAAACTCCTTCTCCGGCACCGAATCCGCCACAATCCCCGCCCCCGCCTGAAAGTGTCCCTGCTCTCCATTCATATACAGCGTTCGAATCGCAATGCAAGAATCCAGATTCCCGCTGAAGTCCGCATACAGCACACTCCCCCCATAAACCCCACGCCGAGCCGGCTCCAACTCCTCAATAATCTCCATCGCCCGAATCTTCGGCGCACCGCTCAGCGTCCCGGCAGGGAAGCACGCACGAAACGCATCCAGCGCCCCCAACCCCGCCTTTAGCCTACCCTCCAGCGAACTCACCATATGCATCACGTGGCTGTACCGCTCCACAAACATCAGATCCTTCACCTTCACCGACCCAAACTCACTCACTCGCCCCACATCGTTCCGCCCCAGGTCGACCAGCATAATGTGCTCGGCCACCTCCTTCTCATCTGCGCGAAGATCCGCCTCCATCGCCCGATCCTTCACCTCATCCACACCCCGCGGCCGCGTCCCGGCAATCGGCCGATACTCCACCTCGCGCCCATGCACCCTCACCAGCAGCTCCGGCGAAGACCCTACAATATGCGCCACAGAAGATTGTGGCGGCACAGAACCGGATGCCCCACGTCTCGCTTTTGCAGACGTGGGTTTCAACCCAGCCCCAGCGGCGTCATCCAACCCAAACCGCAAAAAATACATATACGGCGAAGGATTCACAATCCGCAGCGCCCGATAAATCTCAAACGCATCCACCCCCGGCACACAATCAAATCGCTGCGACAGCACACACTGAAACACATCCCCCGAAGCGATGTATTCCTTTACCTTCTCCACCGCTTTTAGAAACTTCAGCCGAGGAGTCCGCGAAGTAATCTTCAACTTCCCCTCAGGCTTCTTCTTCCGAAGCACCGGCAGTGCCTCCGCCAGTCGCCTCTCCATCTTGTTCAGCCTTTGAACCGCCCGTTCATACGCACCCTCGCGGGCCTCACGCGTCAGGTCCGCCGTCACCATCAGGTGAATCTCCTTCTTCACATGGTCGAAGGCCAGCACCTGATCAAAGAACATCAGGCAGGCATCCGGCACCCCCAACTCATCCTTCGCCAGCGAGGGCAGCTTCTCAATCTGCCGCACGACGTCATACGCAAAGAACCCCACCGCCCCAGCCGTAAACGGAGGCAGTCCCGGCAACCGCACCGGAGTATGCCCACTCAGCGCCCGCTTCAGCTCCTCGAAGATATCCCCCTCGAACGCGCTCTCCCGTCGCCCCTCGCGAACGGTAATGTGCGTCCCCCGGGCCACCATCTTTTTATAAGGTTGAATGCCGATGAAGGTGTAACGCCCAACATGTTCGCCACCTTCGACCGATTCCAGCAGAAACGCCTCTGGCTCCTCGGAGGCAATCCGCAGAAATGCCGAGACGGGAGTCTCGAGATCTGCCGTCACCGTGCGATAAACGGGCACGAGCGAGTGTTTGCGGCTTAATTTCAGAAATTCACTAGCAGAGGGGAGGGAGTTGGAGTTGAAGGAAGGCATGGCTTCCTCCATCATAAATGCGTCTTTATGCAGGTTTTAGGTCGAATCGGCTAACCTTGACTACGGCGGTCCTCCCCCATTGGTTTCATTGCACATCGTCGTTTCGCGAGCCTATACTCCTCGAGTTTGGCCACAGACCGGTCTGGCACAAGCTGTATCCTGCTTCTTGTGAGGCAAAAGATGGCCGGAGAATCGCTGATACCAGCAACAGAACAAAGGAACGTAAAAATGCAGACCCTTACGCTCGAGCAGGAGACTAACCCCTGGGAAGCCCAGGCCGCTCGATTCGACTTCGCCGCAAAAAAACTCAATCTCGATCAAGGCATCTGGAAGGTCCTCCGCTACCCCTCCCGTGAACTCATCGTCCACATCCCTGTCGGCATGGACGACGGCTCCATTGAAGTCTTCACCGGCTATCGTGTGCAGCACTCCGTTGCCCGTGGCCCCGCCAAAGGCGGCATCCGCTACTCCCCCGACGTCTCTCTCGACGAAGTCCGCGCCCTCGCCTCCTGGATGACCTGGAAGTGCGCCGTCGTCAACATTCCCTTCGGCGGAGCCAAGGGCGGGGTCATCTGCGATCCCAAAAAGATGTCCCAGGGTGAGCTCGAACGCATGACCCGTCGCTACACCGCCGAACTCATCGAGTTCATTGGACCCGAAAAAGACGTTCCCGCGCCAGACATGGGCACCGACGAGCAGACCATGGCCTGGATCATGGACACCTACTCCATGCACATGCGGCAGACCGTCAACGCCGTCGTCACCGGCAAGCCCGTCAACCTCGGCGGCTCGCGTGGACGCAAAGAGGCCACTGGCCGCGGCGTCTCCGTCGTCTGCGATGAGGCCATCAAGCATCTCGGCATGTCCATCGACGGCTGCCGAGTCATCGTTCAGGGCTTCGGCAACGTCGGCTCGAACTCCGCGAAGCTGCTCGCACAGAAGGGTTACACCGTCATCGGGATCGCCGAGTATGACGGCGCACTTTACAACCCGAACGGCATCGACATCCACGCCCTCATCGAGCACCGCAAGCGCGCCGGCACCATCACAGGCTTTACCGAGGCCGAGGCTGTCGACAAGCACGATCTGCTTACCTACAACTGCGAGATCCTTATTCCCGCAGCAACCGAAAACGTCATCACCAGCCGCAACGCCGACCGCATCCGCTGCAAGATTCTCTGTGAAGGCGCCAATGGCCCCACGACCACCATTGCCGACGAGATCCTCGCCGACAAGCGCGTCTTCATCATTCCCGACATCCTCGCCAACGCCGGCGGCGTCACCACCAGCTACTTCGAGTGGGTGCAGGATCGCATGGGCTACTTCTGGACCGAGGCCGAGGTCAACCAGCGCCTCGACAACATCATGACCGAGAGCTTCCACGACGTCGTCACCTATGCCCAGACCCACAACGTCAACAACCGCATCGCGGCCTACATGCTGGCAATCGATCGCGTAGCCTACACCACCAAGCAGCGCGGCATCTACGCCTGACGTTCCTGCAACGGCAAAGAGAGAGGCAGCTCACAAGGCTGCCTCTTTTTGCTGTCTCTTGCTACGGCTCCGGTCTGAACAGCTACTCTTGCACTGTCACTTTCACTTCGGTGGATACGTCTTGAACAGACTGCCCTATAGCGGTTCCAATAATTCGAATCGTATAACTGCCCGGCTTGGTCCCGAGGTCGGTGCAGGCCGAGCATCCGGCCAGGGAAGCCGCTCCGCAGATTGCAAGCACCGCCGCCAGCAAGTTTCGAATCGTCCGCCGCCGCGTACCCGGCAAGAGCAGAACAACCAGCGTCGCCAGAGTCGTACTCGCAAACGGCAGACCAGCCGTCCGCGACTGGGAGTCCGCGACCTCGCAGGACCGGGGAGCCATCATGCTCACGTGCAGCGTAGTGGTTCCGCCACCTCCAGGAATCGTTGACGCAGCGAAGACACAGGTCGCCTCCGAGGGCAGATCGCTGCACGACAACTGCACCGGCTGCAGATACCCGGCCGGAGGAGTCACTGTCACCTGCAGGCTGATCGTGCCGCCAACCGTCGTCGTCGGGGATCCGGTCACCGAAATAATGAACGCATTCGTTGTCGGCGCCAGTGGCAGCACCGTCACCGTCACTGGTGCGGACGTCGATCCCTGATGCGTTGAATCGCCCGAGTACACCGCCGACAGCGTATGTCTCCCTATCGCGAATCCGGAGCCTGCACTCGCGGGGCAGCTTGCTGCCTGGGTAACCGCGATCGTGCAGATGTTCGTCGTGTCGTCGAAAAAAGAGATCGTCCCGGTCGGTGTGCTGCCATCGCTCGCGGTCACTATTGCAGACCCACTGACCGTCTGCCCAAAGTAGATCGTCGACGGCGTCGAAATCGTAAAGACCACCATGGTCGGGATGCTCGTCACCGCGTGTGTAGGGTTTGTTTTGATCGTGTTGAGCAGCACCGTGATCCCGCCGGTAACGACATCGTCGCTCGCAGGCGTTGTTGGCCCCACCGCCGAGTTCGCAATCACCGTTCCGCCGTTGGCAACAACCAGATCCGTAAATCCATCCTTGTTCACATCCCCGGCAGAGATTGAGTTGATCCCCATACCGGCAAGGAAGTGCGCTTCCGCCCCAAAGATTCGCCGTCCAAGATTTCCCTGCACGCTCACCACGTACCCGTCGCTCATCACCAGGTCCGGCCACCCATCGCCGTCTAAATCGATCGCAGCCAACTGGTAGAAGTTTCGTGAAGGCGTCATCACCACAGGCGTCGAGAAGCTTCCATCGGCGTTTCCATACCAGAGATAAATTGCGTTTGCTACGGCTGCCGTCGGGTGAGCGTGATCAGCGCTCGTGTTGTCGTACGCTGCGATCACATCCTGATTGCCATCTCCGTCGAGATCGACCGCGACTGATGCGGTCTGAACAAGTCCCACTCCCTGCGGAGCTCCCGGCAAGCCATCAACCTGCCCCCCCGCGGTCGCACTCACCGGCGCGTTCGTCGATGTCGCTGAGGAGAACGATCCGTCTCCACTCCCATGCAGCAACAGCGCCTGCGAAGCCGAAACATTTACCACCGCATCCAGATTGCCCGATCCGCTAAACTCCCCCAAAGCCCCGCTCAGCGCCGGTCGTCCTGCCGAAAACGCACGGGAACTCCCGAGTCCTCCGTCCGAACTCCCCAACAGAACTGCGATTCCCTCAGGCGAATCCACCGCCAAATCCAGCACGCCGTCGCCGTTGAAGTCCGCGGCTGCGAAGCTCGCCCGTCCCGGCCCCGCGTTGTAGATCCCCTTCAGCGTCAGACTCAAATCGCTCTGCTCAACCAGAACACTCACGCCAGCAGGAGTCGCCGTATAAAAATTGTGGCGCCCTGCGGTATCCGTCACCGCGACCAGGTGTCCCCCCAAACCTGCCGTCGCATCTGCGCTACCACTTCCGCCCTCAGGGCTGGTCGAGAAACTTCCATCGGCGTGTCCATGAAAGATCTCGATCCGTCCATCGGCGCCCTCCAACACGAGGTCGGGATGTCCATCATCGTCGACGTCATGCAGCAGCATGCTCCGCGTCGCGCTTGAGCCGGTAAAGCTCGCGAAAGGGGTCAGCAGCCCAGCGGTCGATCCAAGAAAGACATCCACCGCGCCACCGACGACAGACTGAATCAACAGATCGGTGTGACCGTCTTCATTCAGATCCGCTGTAGCCATCGGGCCAACGCCGCCCGGCAGCCGCGTTCCGACGATCCTTACCAGAACTCCGCTCTCATCGCTCGTCAGCGTAATCAACGAAGGGTTCGAGGCATCCTCCACCAACAGGTCCAGGTACGCCGTATCGTGGAGCTGCGCCCCCATCACGTAACGGAACTGAGGAGCATTCGTTCCTAGAATGGCGAAGGTCCCAAGCTCCTGCGCCGGCCTAAAGGTTCCATCGCCATTCCCCAGCGCCAGATAAGCCTTTCCGAGCCCAACCTCGCCCCAGACCCACGCAAGGTCCACATGCCCGTCGTGATTGAAGTCTGCGACCGCAATCGAAGCTCCCGCGGTAGCCAGTGTCTGGCCGGGCGCGAAGGTTCCATCCCCGTTACTCAGCAGGATATGAGTCGTTGACGAGGTCGCCGTCGCGCCATAGTCGGTGTAGATCAGGTCAGCCCGGCCATCTCCGTTCACATCGGCGGCCACAACTCCAGACGGCCAACTCCCCGTAGCAATCATCAGGGGTTGTTGAAACTGCTGCGCCGTCCCAGCCACAGCCATTAGGCTTAGCGAGCAGAAGGCTATCGTCCTCGGCAAGACACTAAGAATCGGCATATCGAAACGCTCGAACTATTTCTCTATCGGCGTTTTCGAAGGAACTTAGAGGTGCATCTGAAACTCAAGCACTTAGAACTCCATTTTGGGAGTTAAGAATAGCGGTCTCCGAGGCGTCGAAACGCCAGCGTAGGTCGCTAAAGTCCTCCGCTATCTTGTCGATAGCCGCCAAGGAGTAGCCCCGCAACCTCAGGCTGCCGTTGGCCTTTCCCACTTTCACGCGTCTTACTGTGGCAGAATGCTATTGTGTCGCGTACTCTCGATGCGCACTGTAACCTCTCGATGAACCTGCCCAACTCCATCACGATGAGCCGTATCGCATGCGTCCCTCTGCTCATCTGGATCCTCTCGGCCGCCTTCCCCTTCACCGGCGGACACGGAGCCGTGGGTCTGCGCGGCGGCGAACAGGAGATCATCGCCAGCATCGTCTTCATCCTTGCCGCCATCACCGACGGACTCGACGGTTACCTCGCCCGCCGCCGCAAACAGATCACGACAATGGGCATGTTGCTCGACCCACTCGCGGACAAGCTCATGGTCACCGCCGCCTACATCATTCTCGTGGCCTATAACCCCCGCGTGGTGCCGCCCTGGATCGCGGTCCTGGTCATCGGCCGCGAGTTCCTTGTCTCGGGTCTCCGCAGCATCGCCGCCGCCGAAGGCTTCACCATCGAAGCCAGCGAGATCGGAAAGCTCAAGACCGTCATTCAGATCGTCTCCGTCGTCGCGGCCATCCTTGCGCACCGCTGGGACTATTGGGTCTGGTTTCCAAACCTGGGCGGCGGTTACATCGTCGGCGTTCACTTCATCGCCGTCACTGCCATCTATTGGATGACCATCGTGTCGATCATCTCCGCGGTCGATTACTTCATCGGCTTCTGGAAGAAGATCGACCACGCCTCCGACAAACGCCGCAAGCGTCGCAGCTTTGTCCTCACCCGCAAGCCCAAGCCGATGCCTCCGGCAGAGCATCCGTCCCGCATCTCCTAAGTCCCGGCCCTGGGTTCAAAGCGACTACGGGTTACTCGTTACCCTGCCGGAAGACGATGGCCCCATCGTCTTATAGTCGAAGGTAACGTCTGTTTCGAAGCGAACGGGCTCCGTGCCAACCATCAGCGGCTTGAAGCTCCAACCGCGTATCGCATCGATTGAGCTAGTTCGCAACATCTCAGGCCCACTCACTATAAGAGCTTTCTCGATCGCTCCTGAACTTGAAACAACCGCTCTTACAACGACGGATCCGTTTAAATGAGCAGCCGCTGCGAGAGGGGGATAAATAGGCTGCTTTCGTGTTAGGACTATATCGGCGGCCTGGCTGGTAGTGAGCCTCCGCAGGAAATAACGCGTCGCATCCTTATTTTGCTCCAAAATAACGCCATCATTTCCGTCGCCGATCAGCTGTACAACCCAGTTACAGGAAACCCCATCTTCTGAAACTTGATAAAGAATCCGCACGCAGGCATCTGACGTTTGCGGGCAAGAAGAGGGGGCATCTTTGCCAACCGACCACGCTCCATTGGATGGCAAGGATTTGCCCGTTTTCTCTACGACGACTGTAGAGTCAAGAAGGCTTTGCTTCAGCATCGCGCGGATCGCCTGAGCGCCAACGTCCTGTAAGCCTGCTGCACCTTTCTCAGCTTGTTGTGCGCTTAAAGGGGAAGCCATACATATAAGGAATGCTACCGCCGATAAAAGAAAATGGGGAATTACCCGAAAACTAACACTCATCCAATACGCCTTTCACTTCAATCATTGCTGGAATTGGAATTCCAGTAATTCTACGCGACCATCCCTCTAAGCCGGCTATATGAACAATGGTCTCGCATCTTCTAAACAAACGGCAGATCTTCAAACGTCGCAAAATTCTTCCTTGAACGCATGTCCTAAGAACATAGACAAACCGTCATGGTGCCTCTCCTAAATACTTCCTCCGGTCTTCCGAAGCGTCTAGAATCAATGCAATGACACTTGTAGAGAAGCTTCGAAATAAAGCGCGCGCCACCGCGGACGGCCTCTTTTGCTCATCTTCTCCTGACGTTCGTCCGGTTGGCGATATAGATAGTGGAGGTTGGTATATAAACGTCAGCGAGCCACTTAGAGTCATCTACTGTGCAGGCGTCGGTCTCGATATGAGCTTCGAAGTGGCGTTGGCAAAGATGGCGGCTGAGCCAGTTCTTGTCTTCGATCCTTCTCCAACCGGCATAGCCACCGTGGAGAAGTCTGACATCACGAACATCAAGTTCTTCCCCATCGGGCTTGCAGCTCACAGCGGGTCCATCGAGTTTTCGCTGCCGAAAGACGCTGCCGAAGGGTCATATTCCGTGGTCCAGGAGGGCGTCGAAACTATCCGGTTTGACTGTTATGACCTTGGCACGATCATGAGTACAAACGACGACTCCTACATCGACCTGCTGAAGATGGATATCGAAGGATTTGAGTTCGATATCGTCCATCAGATCCTCGATCAACGCATCCCGATCCGGCAGTTATGCGTCGAATTTCACTCGTGGCTCAGGCCTGGCCAGACGTACAAGACGATAGTAAGGCTCCATCGTGCGGGCTACCGGCTCATTCATAAAAAGCGAGGCGATTACACCTTTCTCCTCGATAGATCACGTTACGCCGAACTGCAACGCAGCTACACTCAGCAACCGGCGTAGCTAAAATCTACTGCAGGATCGGAATCCCAGCGATCCTGCGCGACCACTCCTCCGGTCCTGTCGTATGCACGCTGGTGCCTTTGGTATCGACCGCGACGGTCACCGGCATATCCTGGACCTCGAACTCGTAGATCGCCTCCATCCCGAGGTCCGCGAACGCCAAGATCTTGGAGCTCTTGATCGCTTTCGAGACTAGGTAAGCGGCACCCCCAATCGCGATCAGATACACCGCCTCGAACTCGCGAATGGCATCGATCCCGGCAGGCCCGCGCTCCGCCTTGCCGATCATTCCCAGCAGGCCGGTCTCAGCCAGCATCTGCCGCGTGAACTTGTCCATGCGCGTTGCGGTCGTCGGCCCGGCAGGTCCTACGGCCTCGTCGCGCACCGCCTCCACCGGCCCAACGTAGTAGATAAAACGGTTCTTGAAGTCGACCGGAAGCTTCTCGCCCCGCGTCAGCATGTCAGTCATTCGCTTGTGTGCCGCGTCGCGCCCGGTCAGCAGTTTGCCCGAGAGCAGAAGTACCTCACCCGGTTTCCACGTCTTCACGTCCTCGTGCGTCACAGTATTCAGATCAACCCGTCGCGCCGTGTGTACGTCGTACTCCAGCTTCGGCCACGCATCCAGCTTCGGCGGATCGACCATCACCGGCCCGCTGCCATCAAGATGGAAGTGCAGATGCCGCGTCGCCGCGCAGTTCGGAATCATCGCGACCGGCAGATTAGCCGCATGCGTCGGGAAGTCCATGATCTTAACATCAAGCACAGTCGTCAATCCGCCCAGCCCCTGCGCCCCAATGCCCAGTCGATTGACCTTGTGATATAGCTCGATCCGCAGCTCTTCGATCTTCGTCTTTGCTCCCCGTGCGATCAGCTCCTGCATATCGATCGGGTCCATTAGCGACTCCTTCGCCATCACCATCGCCTTCTCCGCAGTTCCTCCGATCCCAATCCCCAGCATCCCAGGAGGGCACCACCCCGCGCCCATCCCCGGCACCGTCTTCAGCACCCAGTCCACCACCGAGTCAGAAGGATTCAGCATCGCAAACCTGCTCTTCGCCTCCGATCCTCCTCCCTTCGACGCCACCGTAACGTCAACCTCGCCGCCCTCCACCAACTCGACGACCACCATCGCCGGAGTATTGTCGCCTGTGTTTCTCCGCGTAAACGCAGGGTCTTCCAGAATGCTCGGCCGCAACACGTTATCGGCATTCCGCCATGCCTCGCGCACGCCTTCATCGACCATCTCCTGCATCGACATCATGCCGCCGATGCCGGGCTCCCAACGAACCTCCATCCCGACCTTCACGAACGCTGTCACAATTCCCGTGTCCTGGCAGATCGGCCGATGTCCCTCCGCGCACATGCGCGAGTTGATAAGAATCTGCGCCATCGCATCCTTCGCGGCGTGGCTCTGCTCCATCTCGTAGGCTCGTGCCAAGTTCGTAATGTAGTCCACCGGATGGTAGAAGCTGATGTACTGCAGCGCGTCCGCCACACTCCGGATAAAGTCGTCCTGCCTGATCGTCGCCATTACGAACTGCCTCCTACGGATCATTCCGCTGCTACCGCATTTTACTTGCGCTGCGGCATCTCTGGCCGAATGCGTCTTGTCTTCACCCACACTCGGAATCAAATCATCGCAAAGCAAAACGGGTGCAGCGAAGTCTTTTGCCGCACCCGTTCAAAATTGCCCAACGCTCACTTGATCTTTCCGAACCTGTACACCAGGCCAACGTTCACCCCGAAGTTGTTCTGGATCGTGCTCTGCGGCCCATGCGTCAGATCCAGCGGATCCAGCCGGAAGAATGTACCCACGTAGGTTGGCGAGACCCTGAACGCGATGTTCGGATAGAAGTTGTAATCGAAGTTGGCGCCCAGAGCAAAGGCCGGCTTGGTCGCATCCTGCCACACCCCAATGTCCTTCGACTGAAAGCCCTTGGCGCCGCCGTCGAACTTGCCCAGCGCTGCTCCGCCCTCGCCCGTCACCGTCACCGCAACCTTCTCCTTCGCATACACCCTGTACGCCACTCCGCCCAGGAACGGATACTCCGAGATCTGCGGATTGAAGGGCAGGGTCACGGGCGAACCAAGGTTGTTCCCGATCTTCGCATTCCCATACGCCCCGCGAACTTCACCGATGATTCCCAGCTTCGGATTCAGGAAGTACGTTCCCGACCCCCAGAACGTCACTTCATTGCTCTTCTGCAGCGAAGATCCGGCTTTGAACCGCATGTACCCTCCACCACCCGCAACTTCATACCGGTGGTCGTAGGTCTCTGCCGTCGTCCTCGCAATGCGAGCCTTGCGGTTTGCGCTCGACTCTCGCCGCGTCCTGCGCGTCACTTGCGCCTGTGCTGCAACTCCGCTGGCCATCAGCCCCACCAGCAACAATCCTGCTACCTTCTTTACACTCGAACGAAAACCGAACATCAACGATTACTCCTGCACAAGCTTGGCTTTGCTATTGTGGAACTCAAGATCCGCTGGCTGGAACCCCAACTGCGGCCATCCCTTATTAGAACATCCGCCGCCCCTCAAAGCGGCCTTCACCCTAAAGGAGTTTGCTCAAGATGGCGAAAAAAGGCAGCAGCAACGGAGGTTTTGGCAAAGTCGTTCTCGGTTTTCTGATCGGTATCGTCGCCGTTGCCTTGGGACTCTTCGCTTACCTCAAGTTCGGACCGCTGCCCGTCGCGGTGGCTGACGCACCCCTGCCGTTCGAAAAACAGATCGTCAAGGTTCCCCTCAACGCCCGCATCGAACGCGAGTCCAAGACCCCTCCCTTCGGCACCAGCGAGGATGTCTTCGAGTCCGGAGCACACGTCTATCGGACGGAGTGTGCGAGCTGTCACGGCACTCCCGGTCGAGATGTGCCCTTTGCTAAATCCATGTTTCCCTCAGCTCCCCAGCTCTGGAAGAAGCACTCGAATAGCGAAGTAGTCGGCGTCAGCGACGATGAGGCCGGTGAGACCTACTGGAAGGTCGCCAACGGCATCCGCCTCTCCGGTATGCCCTCCTATAAGCATGTCCTCTCCGATACCCAGATGTGGCAGGTTAGCCTGCTTCTAAAGAACGCCGACAAGGAGCTCCCCGGCCCCGTCACCCAGATCCTTGACGCGCCAGCGCCATAAGCAGTCCTCGAAGAATTAAAAAGGAACGGCCTCGACGCAGCAGCTACGTCGAGGCCGTGATCGTGAACGATGGCTACTTCAGCGAGTAGGTAACGCCAGTCACAAACTGGAAGCTATTGTCTTTATAGCCAAACGCCGGATTGCTCAGATAGTTATCCTGCAGGCTGAGACTGACGCTTAGCCGTTTGTAGGTAGGCATCTGCAAACCAGCTTCGAAGATCGCTGAGTAGATGCTCGGATCGTTCCACGACGGAATAAACGTTCCGCTCTCCGTGAAGAGGATCTTCCTCGGCAGGACGCGATGATACAGCTCAGTAAAGCTTGATCCGATCAGATCTGTACTCACACTCGGCGGCACAAAGTTTTGCCTCTCATAGTGCAAATCTGCCTTGACGTCGAACTCCTGAACTGGCGTTTTAAACACGGTGTAGCCGATACCAGCACCATAGATCTGCTGCAGGTTCAGGCCTTGCGCATAGTTATGGTCGTAGGACAAGCCAACCAGACCAAAGAGTCGAGGCGTGAGGTACTTGTCGTGCTCTGCGTCCGCATGAAAGATATTCGTCTTCGCCACCGAATCAGGGGTAGGAGGCGTGGTCTGGGGAATCACGGGTTGGGTCAACTTGCCATAAGTCTCGAGCAGGTTGATCGTGTCACGCGTCCGGGCCGGCAAAAACTCGACTGAAGGGACCAGGCGTATCAGGTTGACTGCCGCAGTGAATGTCCGCCCAATCTGTGTGGATTCGATCAGCGTCACTCCGCCGGACACTCCCCCGGTCCAATCTTGGAAGATGCCCGGATTGCCAGTCACCTCTTTGGAGTAGGTCGCTCCATCGATCAGGACTGCAAGATCCTTCACCGGCACCGTATCCACCACGCGCGAGGAGGACTCATCCGCCAAGGTGATGACGCTGTCCTGATACGTGATCCCTGCGGGCGTCTTCGAGGTACGCGTCACCTTTTCGCCGTTCTTGAGGGCCACGAACTTACCCCCGGTGTGCAGCTCTTTGATCTTGTCCGCCGTAACCGTAATCTCGCCGACCACATCGCTCTTGAAGACAAAAGAGTCGCCTGTCGCCCGCTCAAGGGTTCCCGTCAGCTGATCGCCATTGGTAAATACGATTACGTCAGGTGCCGGTTTTGCCGGTGCACTCTGGGCCCATACCATCGCTGTCTGCTGAAACACGACGCCTGTAATCAGGCTCAAGGCAAACAGGCTGTACCACTTACCGCGCCATTTGCCGGGATTCAATTGGTAGTTTGAGCTCATCCCTTAAAAATAGCGTAGCGTAGACGCAAGTCGAGACAGCCATGAGGTAAATGTGCTACCCGTTGTTCGTGTCATTGGAAAAGTATTGCGTCTGGTAGGCATCTCCAGCCCTGAAGATCTGCTCCGAGGCCGATAAGTCCATCGGATCCTCCGTCCTGGCCGACCTCGGCACCTCCCCCACCAAACCGGGACAGGACTTCCCCAGAGGTGTAGATTTCGTGTCTCTGGCCTCAGCCAGTCGAGGGCTATGTTCGTTGGTCCGACCTCTCATCCGATCTCCTGACCAGAAGATGACGTGCCCATGAAATAGTGCATCTTTTCGGCGAAGAAAGTGTTGCCAACCGTACTTCAATAGGCATACTATCCGTTTCGGTTCGGCGGAGTTCGCGGTAAAATCGCCTGCTTCTCAGAACCAAAAACCTATTGAAATGAAGAGTTCCTCCAAAATTTCCGTATCGGTTTGAGTTACATAACCAACTTCCTGATGGGGCAGTTAGACCCCTCAGCGCGCTCGGAAGGATAAAAGCTATGGCATGGTACGCGTATTGCGTCGCAGAGAGACAAGCATTTCCGGAGCTTTGTCGCCACCGCCGCCCGATGCCCCTGACGAATGTCTCGGGACTCTTCGGGAACCAGACGTTCTTGTTTCCCGCCAGTGATTTAGCAGTGATTGTCTCCGAGCATAGCCCCGAAGACACCGCCCGACTCGACCAGCAGGCCGCCAAAGACCATGCACGTGTCGTCGCAGACTGCTTCAAGCTCTCCACCGTTCTGCCCTTCCGCTTCGGCACCACCTTCCAGGATGACGACGCCCTGCGCCGCTCTGTCCGCTCCAATCAGCGACACTTCCAGGCCAATGTCGAACGCCTCCGTGGTAAGGCCGAGATGCATCTCAAAGTCCTCGTCGACGACATCTGCCCCGGCAACTCAGCTCGCGACATGACCGTCGGCCAGCAGTATCTGACCAGCCTGCGCGAGAGCGCCAGCCGCCAACGCGAGCGTCAGTCGAAGGCTCGCGCCCTCTCCATCCAGATGCACCGCATGTTCCTGCCGCTGGCCGAAGAGATCACCTGCAAACGCATGGACACCGGAAAGATGCTTCTCGATATCGCCCACCTGATCGACAACAAGACCGTGGAGCGCTATCAGAACAAGTACACCTCCGCCACGCTCGAGCTCAAAGACTGCCGCATGCAGCTCTCCGGCCCCTGGCCTCCCTATCACTTCGTGCATAAGACCACGCCACAACATCAGCACAGCGCATAGCACCAGACGATACCAGCGGCCCTCCTTCGTGGGGGGCCGTCGTTCGTCCGGCAGGTCATGCGTAGCCGGGTGTCTGCAACTTGCCTGTTTTCTGAGTGTTGTGTTTGTGTATTCTTTTGAGGAGTGCCTCGGGGAACGCGCTGCCGGACACCCTTTACCCAGTCCTGCGCATCGCATATGTAAAGCCGCCAGACGCAAGAGAAGTTCTGCGCCTGTGCCACTAACTAGTATTTGGCAAGGAGATCGTGAATGAATCGCACCAAGAACGTCTTTACTGCCCTGGTGTTTTCTGCTGGGATTCTCGGATATTTCGCAGCTGGATCTGCAAAGCTTGACGCGCAGGAACCTAACCCGACCTCCCAGACAAATCCCCCACAGGACGCGAATGACATCAAGAAGCAGGATAACGGGATCTATCTCTACCGCGTGAAGGTCGTCCAGCGCGACCTCGATGCGGTGAACTATCTCCATCGCAGCGGTTCGACCAATATTGGCTTCAAGGGAACGCCCCTTCTTCCGTTCGCCAAGGGAGAGGCCAAAGTCACCAGTGAGCGTGGTGGAATTCACATCTCAGCCCGGTTCCAGGGGCTAACCCCAGCCAATGGCTTTGGACCCGAGTACCTGACCTACGTCTTGTGGGCGATCACCCCGGATGGCCGCCCCAACAACCTGGGCGAGGTGCTTCCTGCGAACAACAAGAACAACATTGAAGTGACTACCGCCCTGCAGTCCTTTGGCATGATCGTCACCGCCGAGCCTTACTTCTCGGTAACGCAGCCAAGCGACGTCGTCGTGCTGCAGAACGTGATCCTCAACGATAAAACCACCGGTGTTCTCGAAAAAGTGAATGCGCACTACTCCCTGCTGGCGCGCGGCGCATATGCCCAGACGGATGGTTCCAGGTCGAACCTGAACCCAATTACCAGGGATGAACGATCACCGCTTGAGCTCTATCAGGCCAACAACGCCATCCGCATAGCGCAGGCCGCGGGAGCCGACAAATACGCTCCCGACATTATGGCCGAGGCGATGCAGGACCTTCGCAACGCTACCGACATCGATCAGAACAAGAAGGGTGATCGCAAAATGGAGATCACCTTCGCGCGCCAGGCTGTACAGCGTGCTGAAGATGCCCGTCTCGTCACTCTGCGCAAGCAAGCGGCTGAGCGCCAACTGAACGCTGACAACGCCAAGCGAGATGCAGAGGCGCAGGCCCAGCAGTCGCAGCTTCAGGCTCAACAGTCTCAGCTTGAAGCCGAGCGCGCCCGCGCCGCCCAGGCGGAAGCCGATGCCGATCGCGCCCGTGCCGAAGCCGCCGCTGCCGAAGCCCAGGCTCGTGCCGCCGCTGCCAACAAGAGCGCAACCGACGCCAACGCCGTTCGCGAGAGGCTTCGCGCTCAGCTGAACAGCGTCCTCGCCACCAGCGAATCGGCCCGCGGTCTCATCGTCAACATGTCCGATGTGCTCTTCGACACCGGTCGCTATACCCTCAAGACCAACACCCAGATCAGTCTGGCCAAGGTGGCTGGAATTCTACAGGCCTATCCTGGATTGAAGCTTCAGGTCGAGGGCTACACCGACAGCGTGGGAAGCGACCAGTACAACCAGAAGCTTTCGGAGAACCGTGCCGACGCCGTTCGCGACTTCCTGGAAACTCAAGGCGTCCAGCCGGATAACATCACGGCCACCGGTTACGGCAAAGCCAAGCCTGTAGCCGACAACGCTACCTCGCAGGGCCGAGCCCAAAACCGGCGCGTCAATCTCGTCGTCTCAGGCGACGCCATCGGGGTTCAGCAGAGCAACCCCGACGCCGATCCCGCTCCCTCCGCAACACCACAGTAATTCGTTTCGCACAAAACCAAAGGGCCGCCAACCGCGGCCCTTTCTCATTTCCTGAAACACTAACGATGAACTTCTTCAAGTATGGAGGTCTTCTGCACGCCAGCGGTCAAACGTCGGCCAGACTGTAAGGTCGGCGACCGATCAAATCAGCGAAGGACGCTGCCCCTCTGAGCACAACTGCCACAGCCAGCAGTCGAAGCCTACAGGTGGATCGACCACCCAAGCTCCGAGAGCTTTTCTTCGATATCCGCCAACGCGATCGTAAGCGCGGACCGACGATGCGGGCTTGAGGTTCGCTCCGACAGAATGCGTTCTCGCTGCAACTCCAACGCCTGCCGTCTACGTTTGCGTTCTGCCACCTCGGCATTATCGTTTGCGGTGACAGGTTTCGGAGCGGCAGCCTGATTTTGCTGTTCTTCCACGGATTTACTCTCCCATCCTCGCGACATACTGCCAATTCTACGCTGCGACATATCAATATATAAATAGTTTGCCACTTCCTCTTCCTTCAGCATCCCAATTTTGACCAACAACTAACATTGTCCAGAGGCTCCAAATGTACGCATTCCCGGTCCAGCAATTTGGCATCGATAAACTTCGGCAGATTGATCTACCCACTCCCCAAACAACCCCGGGTACGGTTTTGATCAAAGTTCACGCCGTCTCTCTTAACTACCGCGATCTCATGATGGTCAAGGGTCTTTACAACCCGAAGATGGCCCTCCCGCGCATTCCCTGTTCCGATGGAGCGGGAGAGGTGGTTGCCACGGGCGAAGGGGTCACTCACGTCGAAGCCGGCGACCGCGTCTGCGGCATCTTCATGCAGCGTTGGCTCGACGGGCCGCTCACCGCCGACAAATCAAAGGCTGCCCTTGGCGGAGACGTAGACGGCATGCTCACCGAGTACGCTCTCCTCGACCATGAGGGAGTCGTTCGCTTCCCCGAGCACTTAACCTACGAAGAAGCCTCCACTCTGCCTTGCGCCGGCGTCACGGCGTGGAACGCCCTCCATCATGCCGGCGACCCAACCAATCCAACACATCCAGGAGAGACCGTAGTCATCCAGGGCACAGGCGGCGTCTCAATCTTCGCGCTGCAATTCGCAAAGCTCCTCGGAGCCCGAGTCCTCGGCACCTCCTCGAGTGAGGAAAAACTATCCCGCGCCCGGAGCCTTGGTCTGGAAGAAGGATATAACTACAAACTGCGCCCCGATTGGTCCAAATGGGTCACTGAGGCGACCGCAAACAAAGGAGCGGATCGTATCATCGAAGTCGGCGGCGGCGGCACCTTCGGTCAATCCCTGCGAGCAGCCCGCGTTGGCGGCACGATCGCGCAGATAGGCGTACTGTCCGGCGCTGCCACCCCGGATCCTGTCGCCCTCACGCCCATCCTTCACAAGCAGCTTCGCGTGCAGGGCATCTACGTAGGCTCCCGCGTAATGTTCGAGCAGATGAACGCCGCCATCTCCAAAGCCGGACTTCGTCCTGTCATCGACAAGGTCTTCCACTTCTCTCATGCCGCCGAGGCCTTCGCTCACATGGAGTCGGCCTCGCACTTCGGAAAGATTGTCATTCGCGTTACGTAGCAGGGTTAAAAGCGCTAACAACCGGAGGGCGTGAGTTGTTCACGTTGCAAACAGTCCATCACTTCCCGCCCAGAGCGCTTCATCACGTTGCATATAATCGCAGCTACAAGGAGCTAAGCCAAAGTGATAGTCGAGATCGAAGCCCTCCAGAAGATTTATGAAGGCAAGCAACGAGTCGTCGCCGTCGACGGCATCGATCTCAGCGTCCACGAGGGCGAACTCTTCGGACTTCTCGGCCCGAACGGTGCGGGCAAGACCACCACCATCAGCATCTGCACAACCCGCGCCCTGCCTACCTCGGGGTGTGTCCGCATCGCAGGAATCGATGTCGTCAAAACCCCCGCGGTGGCCCGTCGTTTCATCGGAGTTGTACCCCAGTACAACACGCTCGACCGAGCCTGCACCATCTACGAGAACATCAACTTCCACTGTCTCTACTTTGGCTTCTCCGGCCCCGAGGCCACAGAGCGCACCAATCAACTCCTCGCCCAGTTCCACCTCATCGAGCGTGCCGGCGCCTATCCCGCGCAACTCTCCGGAGGTCTCGCTCAACGCGTCCAGATCGCCCGGGCCATCGCACACCGCCCCAAGGTTCTCTTCCTCGATGAGCCCAGCGCCGGCCTCGACCCGCAAAGCCGTATCGCCATGTGGGACGCCGTCCGCAACCTCCGCGAAGAGGGAATTACCGTCGTCCTCACCACCCACTACATGGAGGAGGCCGACGAACTCTGCGATCGCGTTGCCATCATCGACCATGGAAAGATCCTCGTGCAGGACACCCCCACAGCGCTCAAAGGCTCCGTCGGCGCGCAGAAGGTCTACGAGCTCTACCTACGCAGTCAGGACAACATCCCAACCCTAGTGCAACAGCTCCAGCAACTCACCGGAGTAGCCAGCGCAGAACCCACTCCCAAGGGCGTTCGCGTTCTTGCCCACGGAGCCGAAGGCCTGCTCTCCGACGTTGTTCGCGAGGCAAACCCGTACGGACTCCGCGACCTCACCATCACTGAAACCAGCCTCGAGACCGTCTTCATTCGTCTCACGGGCCGCGACCTTCGCGAGTAGCCAGGAGCGCTTCCTAGGAGCACCGTACCAAGATTGAGATATCTATGACCCAACTGGCAGAAGCCGCAAAACCGAGAACGCCGCAGAATCGCCAATCCGCCAGAGGCACTCAAAGCCCAAAGCTCACGCAGTACACTCGCGCCTTCGTCGGTCTCTTCCGCCGTGATCTGCATGTTCTACGTCGCGAACTCTTCCCCTTCGTCATCCGCGTCTGCATGAACCCGCTGCTCTTTCTCTTCGTATTCACCTACGTCATTCCACACATGAACGCCGGCGCCGCCATGAATCCAACAGCATCCATGGCCGGCAACGCCTTCTCTACAGTTTTGCTGCCTGGTCTCATGGCAGTTGCCATCATGTTCTCCGGTATCGCCGCTGTCGCGCTGCCTCTCGCGCAGGAGTTCGGCATCACCCGAGAGATCGACGACCGGGTCATGTGTCCATTACCGGTGCCTTTCGTCGCCATCGAAAAGATCTGCTTCTCCGCGGTCCAGAGCGTCATCGCCGCCTGCATCGTCTACCCGCTCGCCTACTACGTCCCAGCGACGCATCCTACGACCCATATCAGCAACTGGCCATTCCTCATCCTTGTTGTAGCCCTTGCCAGCCTCACAGCGGGCGCACTCGGCCTCACCATCGGCACCAGCGTCAAACCGCAACAGATCGGCCTCATCTTCGGCGTGGTCGTCATCCCAATCACGTTCCTGGGCTGCGTCTACTATCCCTGGGCCGCGCTCACTCACATCCGCTGGCTTCAGATCGGCGTTCTCATCAATCCCATCGTCTACATGAGCGAGGGACTACGCGCCGCCCTCACCCCCACGCTGCCACACATGAACCCTTATCTAATCGTAGGGATGCTGATAGCCTCTCTCTGTCTCCTCACCTGGCTAGGCATCAAGGGCTTCCTCCGCCGCGTCATCGGCTAATAGAGGGGGGAATTTTCGGGACCGATAAACGGTAAAGGCTCAAGGCACCGACCTGTCTCGAACATCCCAATCACGCTAACCTCCGACGGGTTCTCGCAAATGGGAGTCTCACCTAGATAGATGGCATAGGTAACCGGTCCGCTTCGTTGTGCGAGCCTCATTCGGGTAAAGACATACTGCGCAAAATCAGGGTTCGCATACGTCGCGTGTGCATTTTGAAGCTGCTTTGGATCGATACGGTTGTAATAGAGCACATACACATAGTTCAGCCGCAGAAGGTTACAAAGAAAAACCGTGTCCTCTGGATGAGCGATGTTCTGCAGTCTTACGAGAACCTCCTTCATCTCGGGGTGAAAGTCAGGAGCACTCTGCGCAGCGTATCTCTTTCCAAAGTAACTGGTCAGAAACCAACCTGACTCGAACGCGAAGAGACACCAGAAAACGGTCACCATTACCGGCCGCAGGCGCACGTGCCGCAGCTTGTACCAAAGAGCCATGGCCCCTGCGCCGGCAAGAGCAAGCAGCGGAGCGTAAACATTGATCGCTTCATTAATCTGTATTGGCACAATCAAGAAAACAGGAAGAGCGGCCACCAACCAGAGAACGAGCGGGTTTGGGATTCTTCGCGATCGGATCGCCCGCGATATCGTCAAGAGGATCCCAATTGCTGCCATCGCCAGCACAGTCAAAGGAATCGGAGGGGACAGCTTCACCTGGCTCCATGTCGTGTGATCCTGCAACGCATGCGTCAGGAAGTGAATATTAGTGGAGATGACGCTCTCCTGCTTCAATAACTGATGCAACCGATTCACAGGAATTAATGGAACGGAGACCGGAAGATACCTCTCAAAGTCGTAGCTTCTCTTTACCAGATAGTTTTTCCACACGAAGAAGATAAAAGGGCTAGAGATTGCGAGGAACACCGCAGCTCCAATTGTCCAAATATGCCAATCAGCCTTTATTCGTCGAAACTCTTTAGCCAGTAGTAAGAGCATTAGAGTTGGCACAACCACTAGCGAGATTCCATAAACGTAGAACGCAATCGCGAACGGAATTAGACAGATAGCGGTCAGCAGGGCAGATCTTCTTTCAAGGGCCTCCTGAAAACAGAAAATCCCGAGCAAAACAAAGAAAGGCAAGCTGTTACATTCGACCGCCCACCTCGAAACCATGATGTGCCATGGGGACAGCGCTAAGAAAATAGTGCTTAGCAATGCGGATGGTGCTCCAAAGTTCCTGCGGCACACAGCGTAGAAAAGAGGCAGTGTCAGAAGTCCGCACGCTAGATCGAAAAAGCGTACGGAAAACCCCGAGAGCCCAAAAAGCGCAATGACTGGCACCGTGGCGTAGGCCTGAAGCACGTTTTGACCTGAGCCCCAGCCAACAAAATAAACGGGAAGATGGTACCCCCAACGGTCGGCGCCCGTCTTAAGCAGAGAATAGCTTTCGTACGCTTCTGATATTTCGTCCTGATCAAAGCCGGCAGGAACAGCAATGGGTCGATAAGTACGCGCTACTACACCACTCAGCAGCACAGCCACTAACACCACCCAACGCCAGTTAGTTCGTTTCAGAAATCCGTCTTCTCTCTTTGGCAAGAAAGCAGTCCCCCGCTGCATGATCATCGTGCGATCTAGGAAATAGCTGCGCGTCTACGCATCCACAACCGTCACCGTTGTGTCCAGTCTGTCGGCACGCCATACCGATGCAAGCTTGTGGCCCCATCGTATCAGAGGGGCTTCAAACCACCGGAACGATATCCAACTTACGAGAATAGCGAGTGATAGCGTAATAGGGAACGCCACTCTGGAACTCAACCCGGTCGCTCCTGTAAAAGCGCTTCGGACGGGCTGATGGCAGAGGTACAAGCCGTAGCTGATGATGCCGATAAAGGTGAGCGGCTTCCACGATAGCGCGCGGTTTAGTGCGCCATCAGGATGCGTCAGGACGTAAGCCACCAGGCTGGCGCAACAAACACCGAGAAGGCTGTAGCCAAGGGTATTGAAGATCTGCGTATTCGCTTCGCGATCAAAGACATGGGGCCACGCCCGCGACATCAACGTGAACCAAGCCCACGAGACAAGAAGGGTAGTACCTGACCATCGAGTCAGAAGCGCTTTTCCCCGTTCCGTCTCGCTCCAGATCGCCAGCAGGCAGCCCATAGCCAAGCCATCAAGGTGAAATGGAGTCAAGAAATAAATTTGCTCGTAATCCCGTACGTGAGGAGTTGCAAGAAACCGCAGCATCGGCTCAATCAGTAGCAGTCCCAGTAACAAAATCTTCAGATGTCTCCGCTGCATGTAGCGAACCGCTATTGGAAACATTAGGTAAAAATGCTCCTCCACCGCCAGCGACCACAACATAATCAGGTTTGGGATGACCCAGTTGGAAGCGCTGGCAAAATTGCCCATAAACCCCAGGTACGCCAGAACGGAAAGCGTTCGCGGTTTGAAGGCCATCGCAACATACGCAATCAGAAGCAGGACTGGCGGAAGAATTCGTGTCGCGCGTTTAATGTAAAAACGCTTCCAGTAATGGGGCAACAGCCGGTCTCGGCGAAGGATCTGTGTGATCAGATAACCAGAGAGCACAAAGAAAAGATCGACTCCAACCCATCCGCCTCGCAGAATCTCATGATGATGCAGGATCACCGCCAGCACTGCGACTGCCCGAAGACCATCAAGACTGTGAATCCGCATGAGGATCTATTCTATTATCAAAAGGGCGTTATTCCGTGCCGACCGCGGCACCGGTCACCGACATAAACCAGGAAGAGCGTTGCCTGCACCTGAAATAAAATTGTGACAAAAGGACGTTCATCTCGATCAGGCTGATGGCGATTCAACCGTCGAAAGATGCTCCGCCATTTGACGGCCGAGTCGAACGCTCTCGGAGATTCCTCTGTCTTCGGGATAGTAAAAACAAGTGTCGGCAACCTGAAGCCCTCGAATCGGGGTTTGAATCGGTGGAATCTTCGCTGCGAATCCAGGTTCGCAGACAGGCTGCGCATAACGAAGACGGGCCACATGCTGAGAGATGATGTCGTCTCGTGTAAGCTGCGGATTCAACCTCTGGAGATAGCCAAAGGACTCGTTAAGGAGCTCTTCGTCGGTCCAGGTAAATTTGATATTGTCGTTTGGCATGTAATAAGGCACATACACTACAGTGTCGCCGCCGACAGGTCTAAGATTTGAAAACTCAATGATCCCTGGAACCGAGATGTCGGGTTCACTGATATTGACCCAGAAGTGCGGACTTACCGATCGCCTGAGTTTGAAGACTAGACAACAGATGCCCATATTTATGATCGATTCGTAACGCGCCTTCCAATCGTCGGGAAGGTCGGGGATCATCGTTGCAACCAGCGGTGTTGGAACCGTACAAATAACCGCATCCGCCCGCACGAACTTATCAGGCGTCATTACACCCGTTACCCTCCCGCCTTCCACTACTACTTTCTTCGCGCCGCAACGCGTGTGAATACTGCCACCGCTCTTCTCAATCGACGAGCACAGAGCATTCACCAGTGTCTGGCTTCCGCCTTCAATGTAGCCGAGTTCCTCCTGCAGGAATGACTTGCGGGAGCGACCAATCCGCTTGATCCGAGTCCATATCCAGGCCGCCGAAACGTTATCCGCATATTGATAAAATTTCAGCGCGAACAGCGGCCTCCAGAGGCGATCAAACACCTCCGGTCCACACCATCGTGTAATCCAGGAGTGTGCTGCCTCAGTCTCAATCGCGTCCCACCGTTCCCTGCGCACAGACAAGAACGCAAACAGGCCATATCTAAGCCGGGAGAGTAGGCTGATCTCGGGAAATTTCAGCAGCGCAAAGGGAGTTCCCCACTCGTGCATCCTGTTGCCAGTAAAGATGCCCATGGTGGTTGTCCTCCATTTCAACTGATCGCGGAGGCCAAGTTCTTCCAGTAGTTCCATCGTCGGCACATCGCTCTTACAGACGAAGTGGTAAAAGCGCTCAATTGAAAGCCCTCCCATGTCAAAGTGAGCCGCCATGCCACCGGGCTCCGGCGCCACCTCCAGCACTTCCACTGTGTGTCCTGCCTTAGTGGCGTGGAACGCTGCGGAAAGACCCATTGCCCCTGATCCAATGACTACAACGTGAGCGATAAGGCACCTTCTCCTGAAGTCTGCGCAAAGCGCGAAGTCGAAATGATTTTGCTACGGACAGTTCGCAACAACAGGGAGCTGTGAACTTCCGGGCTTAGCACGCGTTCCCTGAATCGCCTAATGTCGGTTCCAGACTACCATCCGTCACGAGTCAAACAATAGGACAGGCTGCGCGGAGTTGTTGCTCCGGCCGATTCCCGCAATGCTTAAGCCGCAACTCCCTTCCTCCGCAGGTCTTCCGCAATCAACTTCCCATGGAAGCGCCCATTTTCAATAAAAATCTCACTTGTCCGTTCGCCCGCAACAATAACCCCAGCCGCATAGATCCCTGGCACATTGCTCTCAAGCGTAGCCGGATTGCATACTGGGCAGCGGTCATTCGCCTTATCCAGCTTCACCCCCAGCCGTTCAATGAACTCAAAGTCCGGATGATATCCCGTCAGCGCAAAGACAAACTGGTTCGCAATCGTCACCTTTCCTCTCCGAGTCGCGAGCGTCACATTGTCCTCCGTAATATTTGTGACGACGCTATCGAAGTAGGCTTCGATCTCATGGTTCTTGATCCGGTTATTGATGTCGGGAAGAATCCAGTACTTCACGCTCTTCTGAATCTCTTTACCGCGATGCACCAGCGTTACCTTCGCCCCATGCCGCCAAAGGTCCAACGCAGCAATCGCCGCGGAGTTCTTGCCTCCGATCACAAGCACCTCGAGCCCATAATACGGATGCGGCTCATGATAGTAGTGCTTCACCTTGCTGAGATCTTCCCCCGGAATTCCAAGGTAGTTCGGCAGGTCGTAGTACCCGGTGGCGATCACCAGCTTCCGCGCACGATGCTGAACCGCCCGCCCAAAGCGATCCATCGTATGAACGGTAAAGTTTCCGTCCCCGCCATCCACCCGCTCGACATTCTCATACTGTCGAACGTCGAGCCTGTAGAACTCCGCTACCTTGCGATAGTACTCAAGCGCCTCGCTTCGATTGGGCTTTTGATTCGGACTGGAGAAGGGCATGTCCCCGATCTCCAGCAGCTCCGGCGTCGTAAAAAACGTCATATGTGCCGGATAATGAAACAGCGAATTGCAAAGGCAGCCTTTATCGACCAGCATCGTGCTAAAGCCAGCCCGTTGGGCCTCAATCGCGCAGGCCATGCCGGTCGGGCCCGCGCCAATCACCAGTAAATCTACAATCTCTGAAGTCGCACCCTCACTCATCCCTTCATTCTACTGAAGGTTCGGAGCGTCAGATTCCAACAGTTAGTTATCCAGCGCCACCAGCTTATGGGCAATCGCAAACAGCGCCAGCTCCAGTCGCGTCGAAACGCCGGTCTTATCGAAGATATTTGAAAGATGCCGCTTCACCGTCTCCTCACTGATGGTGAACTGCTTCGCTACATCCTTATTGCTGCACCCTTCCACAATGCAGGTCACAACTTCGAGCTCACGCGGTGTCAACCCATAGGTCTTCCGCTCCGGCACCGCCGCAGCCTTCTTCATCAACTCATTCAGCGCCGTCACCAGATTTACGACACGCTCGCCGCCGATCCAGTAGTCCCCGGAGAGCACAGCCCGCAGCGAACGTGAGAGATCGCCAGCAACAGCATCCTTCAGCACAATGCCGCGAGCTCCGATCTGCAGCGCTTCGATAATCTGCTGCGTCGAGATCGTACTCGTCAGCATGATGATCTTCACGCGTGGCGACTTGCTCATAATTGCACGCAGAGCCTCAAGCCCAGGCAGGCGCGGCATCTGCAGGTCGAGCAGTAGAATATCTGGCTCCAGCTCCAGCGTCTGCGTAATCGCCACATCGCCGTCTTCGGCCTCGCCTACCACTTCGAAGCCGGCCTCATTCTCCAGCATGTTCTTCACGCCGAAGCGCACCACAGGATGATCATCGGCAACAACGATACGGATCGGTGTCGCCGCAACAACTGCATCGTTAGATTTCTTTATCGATTCCTTCATCGTGCCTCATCTCCCGACAACTCGTTGATCCGACACTAGTTGCTTTCGCGTGCGACCAGAATACGCCGCAGCCGTTCGCACGCCACCATGAATTCATTCAGTGTAGCTACATCGTCATCACACAAACCCCGCTCCTCCATTGACGTTGCAAGTCTTTGCAGCTCAACAGCACCCACCATCCCGCATCCTCCCTTGATCGCATGGGCCTCCTTTGTATACGCTGCATCGTCGCCCTCGGATGTTGCTCGCCGCATCCTCACGACCCTCGCCTCCGTATCCTTCAGGCAGAGCGCATACAGCTCCTCTAAACGCGAGTGCCGCATCGACTCCTGCAGTTTCGCGTACACGACCTCATCCAACACCGCTCCACTCGCGCCGCTTGCTCTCCCTTCACCCCGAGCCGAACCCCCAGAAATCGCGCGCGCCAGGGCCTCCATCGTAAACGGTTTTAACAGGAACCCATCGAACTCCCGCCCCATCCCATCCTCTAACTCGCTCCCGCTCATCGCCAGCAGCAAAGTCTCCGCCCTGCACAATCCGCGCAGCCGCCGGGCAAGCTCATCCCCCGCAATCCCGGGCATCTGCATATCCGTCAACACCACCTCTGGCAACGGACGTACTCGCTGCACATGCACCAACGCCGCATCGCCTGACTCCGCCGCCTCCACCTCGTATCCTGCCCCCTCTGCCAGCAGCGTAAGCACCTCGCGGCTCAACTCATCGTCATCCACAATCAAAACCCGAACCGGCATGTATTTCACTCATCCTTACCGCAAAGACTATCAACTGACAGTCTTCAGTACCACTCCGACGCACGATAGCGGTAAAGTAGTTGCCATGGCTTCAGGGGATCTGCAGGACGGGCAGAATCAGGACGAGCAGAATCAGGACCGGCCGAAGCCCAACGAGCAAGCCCAGCTGGCCGCGACCCTCGCAGCCTTCTCCGCCCGTATCGAAAGCCTCGAGCAGCAACTGGCAGAGCTGCGCTCCACCCCATCCTTGCGAGCACGCAAACTCTCCTCCCCTCCGCCACCCCCATTTCCAGAGCCCACCCCACCAAACCTATCCCGCAATCTTCCCAAAGCCAGCGGTTCACTCGAAGACCGCATCGGCTCCCAACTCTTCAGCCGTATCGGGATCGTCGCGCTTCTCATTGCCACCACTCTCTTTCTCAAGTGGGCCATCGACAACCATTGGATCGGCCCCACAGGCCGCATCCTCGCAGGCCTGATCGCAGGAGTCGCAGTCGTCGTCTGGTCCGAGCGCTTTCGCCGCCAGGGCTTCAACGCCTTTTCCTACGCCCTCAAGGCCATCGGCAGCGGAACACTTTACCTGTCCCTTTGGGCGGCCTTCCAGCTCTACCATCTGCTACCCGCCGGCGTCGCTCTCTCTGCCATGATCCTGGTCACTGCGTGGAACGCCTACATGGCCTGGTCGCAGAACAGCCAGATCCTCGCCGCCTACGCCCTCGCCGGAGCCTTTGCAACTCCTCTGCTCCTCTCCACCGGCGGCAACCATGAAGTCTTTCTCTTCACCTACATCCTCGCAATCGATGTAGCAACCGTCCTACTCGTCCGCCTCAAGCCCTGGCCGCGCCTCCTCTTCGGAGCCTTCCCCCTCACCGTAGCCTTCTTCATCGGCTGGTACATCGAATGGTTCGATGTCTACAACACCGCGAAACCTCTTGTAGTCACCGAAATCTTTATCGGCCTCTTCTTCCTGACGTTCCTGGCCCCATCCCTTCGCACTCGGCAAAACGAAGAGCACCCATCGACTCCAATTACCGAAATCCTCCTCCCGCTAGCGAACGCAGCCTTCGCGGCACTCGCGTTTTACTCCGTCCTCCAGGACACCGGCAATCACGATCTGCTCCCATGGCTCGCGGTCTTATTTGCCGCACTCTATCTAGGCCTCATGCGCCTGCCCCAACCCCGCGTCACCTCCGCCGTTCATCTCTCTCTCGCAATCGTCTTCCTCACCATCGCCATCCCCCTCAAGGCCAGTGGCCGCTGGATCATCGTCGGCTGGCTCGCTGAGGGCGCAGCCCTGCTATGGATCGCAGCCCGTCTGTCCAGCCCCGCACCTGATAAAACTCCTGAGCCAGCCCCGCTCATCCTTCGCCGCCTCGCCGCCGCTGCTCTCATCCTTGGCATCTGCGGCCTCCTGGTCGAACCCTTCTGGCTCAACGAACGAATCGACACCGCATTCCTCAATCTCCGCTTCGCCACCGCCCTCTTCGGACTCGCCGCTCTAGGCCTCTCCGCGTTCTTCGCGCATGGCCCCATTCGCTACTCCGGTCAGCAGAACAAAGCCTTCCCCAACTGGCTCACCATCGCGGGATCCTCCATCGTCGCGTTCAACTTCATAGCCATCCTCGCCTGCCTCCGCGAGCTTGACTCCGCATGGAGCGTCAATGCGGGCAATCCCGAAGCCGACCTGCAAAAGGCTCTCGCCATCTCCGCCTTCCTCATGCTCTACGGCGCCGGCCTGCTCGCCATCGGGTTCTGGAAGCGTTCCGCCTTCATCCGCTGGCAGGCGCTCTTGCTGTTGGTCTTCACCATCGGCAAGGCCTTCCTTTACGACCTGCGCAACCTTAGCCAGGGCTACCGAGTTCTAAGCTTTCTCGGACTAGGAGCCCTGCTGATGGCCATCAGCTTCGCCTACCAGAAAGACTGGCTGGCCCTCCGCCTCCCCAACCCAACATCCGAACCTCAACTGCCTAAACACGACGGAGGCGATCAGTGAAGTCTGCGATCCTTCTGACCCTTATTCTCTGGCAGGCAGCCGCAACTCCGGAGCCCACCGACCCGCATTACCTACGCTATGAACGAACCATCACTGCGTCAGGTGCAGGTCAAAGCTGCGCCATCATCGACCCATCCCTCTTTCCGCACGCCGGCCCATCGCTCAAAGATCTCCGCCTCTTCCAGGACAACCGCGAGATTCCCTACGCCATCACGCTGAGCGAGCCGCAGCAGCCTGACAGCGATTCTGCCACCATCCGCAACCTCGGCCTCCGCGGTCGCAACATCGTCTTCGATCTCGAGATGCCGAACCGGCCCTACACCGAGCTTACCCTCGATCTGGCTGGACACGACTTCATCGCCACCGCCACCGTCTCCGGCACCCGCGACCCCAACTACGCAAACCAGACCGATCTCGGCGAGTTCACGATCTTCGACCTCACCAGCCAGCATCTCTCGCGCAGCACGACGATCCACCTGCAGGAGACCAGCCTCCCCTATCTCCACATCGAACTAGCCGTCTCCCCGGCCACCGGCACGCACACTTTAGACACCTCTCCCCAGGCCCTGCAAAAGATGGTGCAGGGCATCACGGTCCCTCCCAGCCGTGAAGCTCAGTCCCTCTACACCACAGCAGTCCAGACTGCCACGATCACTCCGCGCGGCCGCAAAACCGTCGCGACCTTCGCCCTGCCGCAACGCATCCCTATCGAGCGTGTCTCCTTCTCCATCTCGCCCACCTTCAAAGCGAACTTCAGCCGCGACATCAGCATTACGGACCACCCCACCGCCCCCAACCCGGCCGACGCACTCAGCGAAACCCTCGCCGGCACCATTCTCCGCGTCCACCTCACCCAGGCTGGCCGCGAGATCCGTCAGGAGCAACTCAGCGTTCCCGCCACGCTCGGCTCCAACATGCAGAGCGCAGCTACAGTCGAAGTCGCAGTCAACAACGGGGACGACGCCCCGCTTCCCATCACCGCCATTCGCCTCGAGATGCGTCAGCGCAAGATCTGCTTCGACGCCCCCACGGCTCAGCCTCTCACCCTCTTCTATGGAGACGCCGCCCTCACCGCGCCGCAGTATGACTACACGCGCCTCTTCTTCTCTTCAGCCGAGTTCCACGCAGCAAACTTAGGCCCAGAGCAGTTCAATCCCGCCTATCGCGACCGCCCCGATGCGCGCCCACTCACAGACCGCCATCCCCATCTGCTCTGGATCGCTCTTCTGATCGTGATCTGCATCCTAGCGATCGTTGCCATCCGCTCGTCGAAGACAGTCCACCACTAGCTGTCGCATATCTTCCGACCAAAGGGAGGATCAACGCCGCTCATCCCACCCGGAAAAGGTATACGCGTCACGAAGTGACCGCCCCACGCGCAGTGGGCCCGTCCGGCAGGACAGAAGGTTTTGAGCTTACCGAATCGCCGCATCCACTTCACTGATCCAATTCGCCGACTTCAGAATCTCACGCGGCTTCGACCCATCCGCAGGCCCCACCAGACCATCGTTGTACATCATGTCGATCAGGTGAGCGGCCCGTCCATAACCGATCCGAAGCCTGCGCTGCAGCAGGGAAGTGCTCGCCTTCCCAAACTCAAACACCAGCCGAACCGCATCGTCATACAGCTCGTCGTTATTGTCCCCATCGACGCCGCCATCGCCATCCTTGCCGGTACCGGTATCTTCCTTCGGTCCTTCCAGGAAGCCATGCACATACTCAGCCTCGCCCTGCGCCTTCCAGAACTCAGTCACAGCCGAGATCTCTTTCTCCGTCACAAACGGCGCATGCACCCGCTGCACCCGGCTGGTCCCCGGCGGCAGATACAGCATATCGCCGCGCCCCAACAAACTCTCCGCGCCATTCGAATCGATGATCGTCCGCGAGTCCACCTTCGTCGCCAACCGGAAGCTCATACGAGTCGGCACATTCGCCTTGATCAATCCCGTAATCACATCCACCGAAGGCCGTTGCGTCGCCAGCACAAGATGAATGCCCACCGCGCGCGCCATCTGCGCCAGCCGCGTAATCGACTCCTCGACATTCGCCCGATCCAGCATCATCAAGTCAGCCAACTCATCAATGATGATGATGATGTAAGGCAGCGGCTCCTGGTTCACATCCTCAAACAAGTACTCGCTGCCATGGTCGAACAGCTTGTTGAACTGATCGATATTCCTCACATGATTCGCAGCCAGCAGCTTCAGCCTTCGTTCCATCTCACGCACAGCATTCCGCAGTGCATTCGCCGCCAGCTTCGCCTCCGTGATGATCGGCGTAAACAGATGCGGGATTCCCTCATACATCCCAAGCTCCACCCGCTTCGGGTCCACAAGTATCATGCGAACCTGCTCCGGAGTCGACTTGAACAGCACACTCATGATCATCGCGTTGATCGCAACCGATTTACCCGAGCCAGTCGAACCCGCAATCAGAACGTGCGGCATACTCGCCAGATCCGCAGTGACGATGCGCCCGTTGATGTCCTTGCCAAGTGCAATCGCCAGCCTGCTCTTACTCTGCGCAAAGCTCTCACACTCGACCACATCCCTCAGCCAGATCGTCTCCCGCTCATGGTTCGGCACCTGAATCCCAACCGTGCTCTTGCCCGGCATCCGCTCAATCAAGATCGACTCAGCCGCCATCGCCAGGCAAAGATCATCTGCCAGCCCCGTGATCCGGGCGACCTTCACGCCAGCCTCCGGCTTGAACTCGAACGTCGTCACCACAGGCCCGGGATTGATCTGGGTCACCTGCCCATCGACGCCAAACTCAGCTGACTTCTCCACCAGTACGCGCGCCTCTTCACGCAGCGCATCCTCGCGAACCACAGCATGCTCTTCACTCCGATAAAGCAGCGACGAAGGCGGAAGCTTATACCCCCGCACACTCTTCGGCACAATCGTCACAGGTTTGATATCCGCATCCGCACGTTTACCGAACGAGATGCCATCCGGCAGCGTATGCGACTGCTGCGATGCCGGAGCGCCCGGAGCAGCATACGAAGCTCGCGGCTCTTCCATCACCTTCTTCGGCGCACGTGTTGGAGCCGCAGCCTTCATCGAAGCCGGCTCACGCCACTCCTCAGCACCGCCAAACTCTCTAAAATTCGACTCATCATCCAGCCCATGCACCGGGGCCGCAGCCTTCGCCAGCACCTCAGCAAACGGCGCAACCGCCGCAGCCGCTGTGCCAAACGCCGTCACCGGAGGAGCATCCACCAGAGTCCGCGGCATCGCCTCGAAGATCGAAGAATGATGGCCACCCGCAACAACCTCCTCAGGCACAATCGAGATAGGCTGCACCTTCTTCTTCTTACTTAACCAGCCGAACAAACCACCCAGCAGTGTCGTTGGTTCCGGCTCAGGCTCTAGCCTTCTACGCTCTGCCGCCTCCGCAAGCTCACGAGCACGCCGCGCCCTCGCATCAGCCTGCTCCCGCTTGCTTCCATAGCCTTCCTCAAGATCAACCTCGGCGCCAGCACGACGACTTCGCCGCTGCGACCACCACTCCCACAGCCGCTGCAAGAATCCAAACCGGATCGTCGCCCACTCACGCGCCGTATTAAAGGTAAACGTCGTCGCCAGATACAGCGACACCGCCACCATCAGCGACAGCACAATGGCCGCGCCCGGCAAATTCAAATAGTGCACCAGCAGATCCGTCAGCAGTCGCCCCGTCGTCCCCTCGATAGGCAGCGAACCACGCCACATCATCTCCCCCGGCAACAAAGCAATCGCCGCCGGCCCAAACACCACCCACATCCCCAGCCCAATCATCTTTGCCAGCGGAGACCCAGCCGGCCGCGAACGCATCCAGCAGATTCCAAGCCGTCCCAACACCAGCGGCAAAAAGAACGCAGCCACCCCAATCAGCTGCAGCATCGCATCCGCGAGATAAGCCCCAACCATCCCCGTCCAATTATGCGCCGGCCGCCCCTTCACGTACTGTCCCACCGTATCGAACGACGGATCGGTCGGCGTGTAACTCGCCAGCGCCAGCATCAGCAGGCCCGCGCTCACCAGTACGACCATCCCAAGAATCTCATTCAGGCGGCGGTTGCGCGTCGGGGTCGAAACAAGTCTCAGAGTTTTCATTGGGGAGCCTTCATGTGAGGGGGACGCGCGGGCCCATTCGTCACGGTGCGCACAACCTCACGCCGTCCGATCCAAACCGAGCCCGCAAATCACCAGAGCACCTTCGATTATCCCAGACCCTTCCCTCCCCCCTGCACAAATGTCGAAAAACCTCACTTCGGGGTACCCACATACAAACCCACGGGCACTCTCCGCATCTACTCTTTCATATTCACCGCCGAGCCAAATTTCACTCGGCGGTCCTTAGAACCGGTTGGCAGGGGAGCGGGATTTTCGCGATTTCTCCTGCTTGCCGTCGGCAGAGGAGAATCGCGCACAGCCGACGGACCCTGCTCCAACCGGACCCACACTTTACCCAGGATTGAGGTCATCATGCCAACAGATACAGGTAAGCAGAACGAAATGCAGCGCGCTCTAAATTCCCTCATCAGCACCCTTCTCGACAGCCAGAAAGGCTTTGCCGACATCGGCGAACATCTGAAAGACGACACCCTGAAGCGCTACTTCCTCGCCGAATCTCTCAAGCGCGCCAGCTTCCGCGGCGACCTAGAAGAGATCCTCCACCAGAATGGCGTACACGACATCAAAGAGTCCGGCACGACCGCCGGCGCTATCCACCGCGTATGGGGAGACCTGAAAGCGAAGCTAGGCGGCGGAGACCACACTCTTCTCGAGACTGCCGAACAAGGTGAAGACGAGGCCAAGAAGGCCTACGCAGACGCCCTCAACCAGGATCTTCCGCTTCCCGTTCGCCAGCTCGTCGCAGAGCAACAGGCCCACGTCATCACCTCCCACGACTACGTGAAGAGCCACCGCGACGCACTCGTATCCAAATAGTCAGAAGTAACCAAGGGCGTACCAATTCGACGACGGGCAGCGAGTTTGACCTCGCTGCCCGATTTTTTTTGTTAGCGTGAAGCATGCGAAAACAAGGAAGTGATTCAGTATGATCGGACGCATTCTTCTCGCCGCAATCTTCCTCATCTCTGGTGTCCTTCACTTTCTCGCTCCAGGCGTCTACCTCCGCATCATGCCGCCTTACCTCCCTGCACACACACTCCTCGTCCACATCAGCGGCGCAGCAGAGCTACTCGGCGCCATCGGCCTGCTAATCCCCACCACGCGCCAAGCTGCGGCCTGGGGTCTGGTCCTTCTGCTGATCGCCGTTCTGCCGGCCAACATCTACATGGCAACGTCACATCTGCGCCTGCCCGGCATCATGGGACAAAGCTGGGCGCAGTGGCTGCGCGTCCCCCTGCAGATCCCACTTATCTACTGGGCCTGGCTCTACACCCACCGATAACTAACTGCGCAATCTAGTACCCCGCGTGATACAGCCCAAACACCACCACCGAGGCCACCAGGCAATAGATCCCAAACAGATACCAGCGTCCCTCCTCCAGCCAGCTGCTCAACCACCTCAAAGCCAACAGTCCTGCCAGAAACGCAAACACCGCACCCAGCAACCCCATCACCACGCTTCCGTGCAGATCAATCGGCACACCCGCCGCCGTCGCCTCATGGGATGCCTTCACCAGCCGCATCACCTCGCGCCCAACCGCCGGAGGTGTCAGCACCACGGCCAGCGCAAAGCTGAACCGCTCAGCCCGCTCCTTGCTCGCACCTGCCAACATTCCCGTCGAGATCGTAGCGCCGGACCGCGAAAATCCGCGGAACGGCAGACACAGTCCCTGAATCGCGCCGATCCAACCCGCCTGCCGCATCGTCACGCTGTCGCCATAGACTTGCTCATGCGCGCCCATGCGCCGCTTCTCCATCAGCCCCGCAAGCAGAATCAACAGACCGGCAGCGAACAACGCAGGAGCAATCAGATCCAGCCGCCCAAACAGCAGCTCAATCTCACCCTTCGAAGCCCCTTTGAACGCTGTCTTCTCGATCAGCTTGATGATCACTTCGCCAATCACAGCCGTCAGCAGTGAAGCCCATACGACCCGGATCAAAAATCGTTTGAACGCATCGCCGCTGGAAAAATAGGTCTTCTTCCACTGATTCCAGAAGTAGACAATCACGGCGAACATTGTGCCTGTATGCAGCATCACCAGCAGCAGCGTCATCTGCGGCGTCGTCGGGTCCAGCCCCAACAGCTTTTCGGCGACTACAACGTGAGCGGAACTTGAGACAGGCAACAGCTCAGCAAGACCCTGCACAATGGCAAGGATGATGACATGAAGAATCGACATGCTTCTATCCTAAAGCGTCCGTATGTGTAATCGGTAAACAAGATATGTCCTGCCGGACGGGCGCCCTACGCGGGCGCCGGTCACTTCGTGACGTGTATACCGCTTCGCATGGCGCTCCCGATGGTCGCGAATTATGATTATCCCGACCAACGGGAGGACCACGCGAAGCTCTAAAAAGGCGTGCGAACGCCCGCCCCACGCGTAGTGGGCCCGTCCGGCAGGACATTGCCCCTAATCCCGATCACTCCCATAGATCGCAATCCCCTGCGAAACTCGAAACGCAATACTAGCCCCCCGCGCCGCAAACTCCGACTTCGGATACCGTGCCTTCAAATCCATCGCCAGCGCCTGCGTCCTCTTCGCCGCCTCCTCCGACCGCTTCTTATCCTCCTGCACCAGGTACATCGTCACCACCACGCCCTGCCGATACACCGCGTTGTAAAGCGCCTCCGCGGCCTTAGGCCCATCCCCATACTGCTGCGCATATTTCACATACAGCCCAGTCTCCATCTCCGGACACTTCGGCAACCCTTGCCAGTCCCCGCACATCTTGTTGTCCAGCAGATCGAACGCAGCCCGCGCCGCAAACTCACTCCCCGGATACGTCTTCATCACTTTCTTTAGCTCGCCCTCGTAGATCTGAGGCCGCAAATAAGCCTCCTGCTCTTTAGCACTCGGCAGCGTACTGATATCGACCTTATCCAGTTGCCAGCGAATATCCGCCGCCCTCCACGCCGCCTCAGCCGCCAGCGGCGAATCCGGAAAATACTCTGCCACGCGCTTATAAAGCAGATGAGCCTCTCCCGCCGCACCCTTAGGCGCATGCGGCCGCTCCGCCTCATCCTCAAAGTTCGCCGCCGACCCAAACAGAATCACATCCCCACCAGCCGTCGCCGGCCCCAGAATTCCCTTATCCCGAATCCACCCCGAAGCCGGAGTCACATTAGCGTCCTCGCCAAACTCAGGCTTATTGCGATCGTCCTCATTCGCATCATCGTTGATATCGGTATTCGCAAACACCTTCACCCAGGGCCCACTCCGCTCAACAATTTGCACCTCATGTCCCGGCGTAACCAGCGAGATCTTCTGCGCATCCGCATCCGACGCCACATACACATTCGCATCATGCAGCACCGTCGCAATGGCCGTCCTGTCGTAGTCCTTTCCCTTCTTCTGCCCCATCGCAGCGACGCTCGCTACCAGCAGCACCGCCCCAACACCCATCGCCGCATTCCGCATAGAAAAAATCCGCATAGACCTCATTTAGACGCCGCCACAATCCGCGCGGCAGCAAAGATAGCGTCCAGTCTAAACTTTCGCTCCTCAACGAAACGAACCAATATCATCCACGACTCCCCATATGACTCCTCAGACTTCCGCCACTATCTCTAAGCGCATCAAATCCATAGACTAGAGAAAGACCCTGCGGCAAGATAAAAACGCACAAAATCGCATGATGACCCTGCAAACAGAAGACTATTCGAGCCTCAAGCGGAAGTTGATCCTCCGCGACTCCCTGACCTTTTTCAGTCTGCTGCTCGTCACCATCGTGCTGTTCCTCATGACGTTCTTCCTCTTTCGCTCCTTCACCTCCCACCGCGAAGAGCTTGCCCAGCGCTGGTCCGCCCGAGGCCAGGCCGCCATCAACGCTGGTCACCCCGACCAGGCCATCGTCGCCCTCCGCACCGCCCTCTCCTACGCCCCCGGCCAGCGCTCCTATGAGCTTCTCCTCGCCCAGGCCCTCGGCGACGCCGGCCACACCGAGGAGTCTTTCAACTACTTCCTCGGCCTCTGGGAGACCCAACCCGGCGACGGCTTCATCAACCTAAGCCTCGCCCGCCTCGCCGCAAAGAAGAACGATGTGCAGGCCGCGATCAACTACTACCGCGCCTCCATCTACGGCACATGGGAGGGAGATGGAACTCTTCGCCGCCGCGAGGTTCGCCTCGAGCTCTCGCAGTACCTCATCGCGCATCAAGACCTCAGCATCGCCCGCACCGAACTCCTCATCGCCGGTGGCAACGCACCCGAAGACATTCCCCTCTCTCTCACCCTTGCGCAGCTTCTCGAGCAGGCCCAGGCTCCTCGCGACGCCTTGACCTACTACCGCAAAGTTCTCGCGCACGAGCCAAAAAACCAGCTCGCCCTCCAATCCGCTGCCCGCCTCGAATACGACTCCGGCCACTTCGACGAAGCCCACCGGCTCATGGAGCAGTCCATACACCAGCAGGAAGCCTCCGCAGCCACGCACGAGACAATCACGCCCAGCGACAAAGAGATGCTCGAAGACTCCGCGCGCATCCTCGAGCTCGCTCCCCTCAAAAAACTCCCGAACAACGAACGCGTAACCCGCATCCTCGAAGCTCGCACCCTGGCAAAGAAGCGCTTTGACGCCTGCAGCACACAACTCCCCGTCGCCAGTGGCATGTCTTCTCCGCTTCAGGATCTCGCCGCAAAATGGTTGACCCAAGACGCAACCAGCAACCGCGCCGCTCTCCTCAACGATCCCACCCAGCAGGACGCCACCATGCAGCTCGTCTTCGACACCGAGACCCAGACCAGCAAGATCTGCGGCCCTCCCACAGGCGACGACGCCCTCCTCCTGCAGCTCGCCAAGTTTCCCAAAGCGATGGAGCCCTAAGCCAGAATGAAAGATCAAACAGCAATGGCGGAGACGGAGCCAGTCGCACCGAGTACACCGAGTACTCTGCGCGACGACATGATCGCCCGCATCGCCCCCGGCCGCGAAGAGCGCGTCTTTCTTCTCCTCTCCATCTTCATCGGCGTCGTCTCCGGCCTTCTCGTCGTCTCCTTCCGCATGGCGATCGAGTGGCTCAGCGTCCTCCTCCTCGGCTCCTCGCCAAACCCGCACCAGCCGCGCCTGCTCTACATTCCCGCCGCGGCAGGCCTAGTCATCGCCGTCCTCACCCGCTACGTCTTCCCCAAGGTCCGCGGCAGCGGAATCAACCAGACCAAAGCCGCCCTCTACATCAGCAACGGCTACATCTCCTTCCGCACCGTCATCGGAAAATTTCTTCTCTCCGCACTCGCCATCGGCAGCGGCCACTCCCTCGGCCCCGAAGACCCATCCCTCCAGATCGGCGCCGGAGTAGCCTCCCTCATCAGCCGCCGCTTCGGCATGTCGAAGGAAAAACTCCGCATCTTCGCTCCCATCGGAGCCGCCGCAGGCCTCGCCGCAGCCTTCAACGCACCCATCTCCGCCATCCTCTTCGTCATTGAAGAGGTCATCGGCCAGTGGAGCGCCGCCGTCCTCGGCTCCATCGTCCTCTCCGCAATCGCCAGCGTTGTCGTCGCCCGCTCCTTCTGGGGAGCGCAGCCGATGTTCCGCATCCCGGTCATCGACCTACGCGACTCCCGCGAGCTCCTAGCCTACGCCGCACTCGGAGTCACCGGCGGTTTTGCCTCTCTCGTCTTCGCAAAAGCCCTCAGCTACCTCCGCCCAAAACTCCGTAGCCAACCCCAGTGGTCGCAACTCCTCCAACCCGCCGCCGCGGGCCTTCTCGTAGGAGCCATCGGCTACTTCGGCCTCGTCCAGGTCATGGGCGCTGGCTACCAGGCCATCGACCAGGCCATGCACGCGCAGTTCGCCTGGAAGATGCTCCTCCTCCTCGCCCTCTTCAAGATCATCGCCACCACGCTCTCCTTCTCCAGCGGCACCCCCGGTGGAATGTTCGCGCCCACCCTCTTCATCGGAGCCATGCTCGGCGCCGCCGTAGGCACCTTCGAAAAAATCTACTTCCCCCACCTCACCGGCTCCATCGGCTCCTACGCGCTGGTCGGCATGGGCGTCCTCTTCGCCGCCTTCCTCCGCGCCCCGCTCACATCCGTCTTCATGGTGCTCGAGGTCAGCGGCAACTACTCCATCGTCCTGCCCGTCATCCTCTCCAACACCATCGCCTACCTCATCTCCCGCGTCCTCCAGCCCGTCCCCATCCTCGAGCAGTTCACCCACCAGGACGGCCTCGACCTCCCCTCCATGGAAGAACTCCGCGAAGAGAGCAACCTCCACCTCGAAGACGCCATGCAGCCCGTCACCGTCCCCGTCCTGCAAGGCAGCGAAACCATCCCCGACACTCTCCGATCCCTAACCCAATACGAAGATTTAAAATCCATCCCAGTCTTCCTCATCCACTGCAGCGACGGCCTCTGGTACGCCGCCAGAAGAGAAGAGCTCGAAGCCCTAACTGCAAATCAGCCAGAAGGTCAAAACGCAAGCGTACCTTCGCACCCAGCCGCAACACTAGCCGAGCATCTAGGTCCCGAGCGCACACCGATTCTGTTTCCGGATCAGCCCCTCTCCAGTGCCCTCCCGCACTTCCAGCGCTGGCCTCTGCTCCCCATCACCAACCGAGCCATGCGAGGCTCCCTGGAAGGCGTAGTCTCCCTTCATGACGTCCTGGCCCGCTACCAAAAACACTAAACAGACGAGCTGTTTCGTTTCTCTTAACCAAGATAAAGGACTCGTCATTTCGACCGAAGCGGCCCACGGTTTCATCGTGGGCCGCGTAGTGAAGAAACCCCCGCATTTGTCTCTGCCGCTGCTTGTTCTACCTACCCAGCCACAGATGATTGGGTGCCCCATTCATCGCGTCTTTGTCGTATGCGATGAGTGGGAATGTACAAATCTCCAGCCAGTCTTTGTGTTCCTACCCGCTACCGCGCAGCCAACTCCCCCTCCAACTGCTCTCGCAGCGCCGGCTCCAGATTTCCCCCACTCAAAATCACCGCTACCTTTTTCACCTTAGGCAGCTCCTCCGCATGAAACAGCGCCGCCGCCAGCGTCACCGCCCCACTAGGCTCCGGCACCAGCGTCGTTGCGCGCAACATCACTCGCATCGCCGCCAGTATCTCCTCCTCCGACACCGTAACAATCCCATCCACAAACTTCATAACATGCGCAAAGTTCAACACGCCCATGCTCTGCGTCCGCAGCCCATCCCCAATCGTCCGCGTAGTCTTCGCCGCAGGCCACTCCACCAGCGTCTTCGAGTAAAAGCTCTCCTTCGCATCTGCCGCCAGCTCCGGCTCCGCGCCCCACACCTGCACCCCGGCACTCACCAGCCCAGCCTGCGCTGCCAGCTTCACCGACGTAGCCGTTCCACTCAGCAACCCACCGCCGCTCACCGGCGAGATCACCATCTCCACTCCCGGCAGCTGTTCCACAATCTCCAATCCACAAGTAGCCTGCCCGGCAATAATCTCCGGAGCGTCATAAGGCGGAATCATCGCATACCCAAACTCCGCTACAAGCTCCTCAGCCTTCAGCCTCCGTTCCGACGAAGCCGGCCCCACCTCCACAATCTCAGCGCCCAGCGCCCTCGTAGCCGCCTTCTTCACCTCAGGAGCATTCGAAGGCATCACAATAACCGCCTTCGCCCCCAGCGCCCGCGCCGCATACGCCACACCCTGCGCATGGTTTCCACTCGAATACGTAATCACCCCACGCCGCAGCGCCTCCGGTCGCAACTGCGCCACCATGTTGTAAGCTCCGCGCAGCTTGAAGCTCCCAATCGGCTGCTCACTCTCCGCTTTGACGTAGAGATCGAACTCAGGCTCCGGAAACTTCCCCATCCGCAAACGAGCCCGTTCCACTCGATAAAGCGGCGTCCTCACCGCAACCCCGGCGATCCGCTCCTTCGCCGCCCGAATCTCCTCCAACGTCACAAACTCACTCATCTACTTCATCTCCTAGACCGATCGCCGCAGAGATAATAGTATCCGTCCACCCACACGTCAGCTAAATCAGAATCACCCTAAGCAACGCCACTAAAACACCCGCCCCAACCCAAAGAACCATTTCCGGTGGTCGCTATCCCCGATACTTCCCCCACCATAAAACGGCCCAAAGATAGTCTTCACCACCACCGCACCCGAGATATCGTTCGGCAACGTCGGCGTCCCCGCAGCCGCATTCCAAACCTTCCCAATCTCATAAAATCCAGCCGCATAGATTGAATCCCCGATCACAGGATTCAGCTTCGTCAGCCGGTAAAGATAACCCACCTGCCCCAGAAAATAATCACTTCCCAGCAGCTCTCCACGATCGTAAGCACTCAATCGCAGCGCGCCTCCCAGCGAAAATCCCGCCAGCCCAAGGTTCTTCGCTCCAAAGCTCGTTCCTCCCTCCATCGTGCCGAAGATAATCCCCTTCTGCCCCGTCGGAAGAAAGTGCGCCACGCGCGTATCCCACTGCGAATACCCTCCCTGCTCAAACGGGCTCTGCGTCGAATGCGTAAACTTCGTCAGCAGCTCCGAACCCTTCGTCGGCACCTGTACATTGTCCTGTCCCAGGTACTGAAACCGCACATTGCTCACAAAAGGCGTCAGGTGAAAGATCTGTTCAATCGGCTGTCCCACGCGCAGCGTCTCGCCATACCACTGGTAGTCCTCGCCCACTCTCAACTCCGCCTTTGAGCTGAACCGATACCCCAGATCCAACCCAAATCCATTACGCTCCTCCGTGTACTGCGAGAGCTCCTGACTTCCCGAATAGAACGACGTAATCGTATGAGTGTAGTAAGCTCGCGGCGCAGCAAAGTACCGCTTCGCCGCAACCAGCGGCTGATACAACTCCCCAGTAATCCCAGCTACCTGCCCCACCGAGGCATCGACCCTTACCTCAGACGCCGGCCCCGTCAGCCCAAAGAACGTCACCCGTCCGCCCAGTCCCAGTTGAATATCGTTCGAATCATTCGAAGCAAGCGTCAGTCCAACATCCAAAAACGGCGGCCCATAGTCTTTGATCTGCGGTCGCACCAGCAACCCGGTCTTGTCCTTCTCATCGACCAGGTTATAGCCGATGCTCGAGTAAGTTCCCGTGCCCTGTAGATCCGCAATCGTCTCCTCAATCTTCTTCGAATCCACCGGCTTACCGACATACTTCGTAAACTCATTCGCAATCTCTGCACGCTGCGCGCCCTTCACCCCGCGCACACTCACAAACTGTGGATTTGGAATCTGTGTCCTTCGCCGCGCATCTCGCTGCGCTACATACGCCTGCCAGTCCGCATCGTTCAAGGCATACTTCATCAGCTCAGCCGAGTGCTCCTCTGCCACCTTCACACCCTGCGGAATAATCTCCGCGCTCTTTTCAAACTCGCTCGAGCTGAACTTGCTCACATCTGCTTTGAGCAGAATATTGGCGTTCTTCATGCTCAGCAGTTCATTCGCCGAGACCATGATCGCAACATTCCTCCCCGCCACGCCCACCAGCGAGTTCAAGCTCATCTTATCCACCGGCCCCGTATCCAGGTACACCGCAATCACAATATCCGCGCCCATCCCCCGCGCCACATCTACCGGCAGATTATTCACCGCACCGCCATCCGAGTAGATCTGATCCCCATACACCACCGGCGCAAAGACACCCGGAATCGACATCGTCGATCGCATCGCCCGGGCCAGCGATCCGTCCTTGAACACATGCTCCCTTCCCGTCGTTATATCGGTCGCCACGCATCGGAAGGGAATCGGCAGATCGTCGAAGTTCTTCAAATCGTAGTAAGGAAGCATCTCCCTATCCAGCAGCAACCCCACCGCCGACCCCGAGTTCAACCCATTCGGCAGACTCAGCCCATGCTTCAACCCAAACTCCAGCCGATTCGGAAACGCCACCTTGTCTTCCTTCCGGCGATAACTCAACGCAGGAAACGGCACCTGCCCGCTCAACACCGACGACCAATTAATCCCACCGACAAACTCCTCGATATCCTGCGGGCTGTTCCCAGACGCATACAGCCCGCCGATCAGGCCGCCCATGCTCGTCCCGGCAACCTCATCGACCGGAATGTGGTGATCTTCCATCCACTCAATCACGCCGACATGCGCAAACCCCAGCGCCCCGCCACCCTCCAGCACCAACCCAATCCTCTGCCGGGTCGGAGGCGCAATCACCGGCTTCTGGGCGCAAGCCGCCCCCGCTGCCCACACCATCGCGATCGACACCGCCGCAACAGCACGTCGAGAAAAAGCGACTTCCAGCAAAAAAACCGCCGGCCCGAAACTGCGCATACCACTCCCTGAGAGGCTTCGCTCAATCTCCAGCCTACTATCCCCATACCCTCATCTCGACCGCTAACTCAAAGGGGTAACCACCTCCCTAACCCGCATCAACAGCGCAGAATCAAATCCCTAAAAGTAGGTCCCAGGCAGTAGCAGCAGCTCTTCCGACACCCTCAACTCCAGAGCAAAAAAAAAGAGCGCCCCATCAGGAGCGCTCTTTCTTCTTCTCGTTCGTTCGTCAAATCTCCAGAATCACCGGCATGATCAAAGGCCGCCGACTCGTGCTCTTCTGGATATACCGCTTCAGATCGTTGCGAATCTTCTCCTTGATCACGCCGTAGTCGGCCTTCTCTTCCGCGGAAGATCCCTCAAGAGTCCGCTGCACCACCTGTCGCGCTTCAGTGATCAAACCCTCTTCGGTCGCGATCGCCATACCGCGAATCACAATCTCAGGCGGATTCTCGAGCAATCCCGTCTGCTTGTTGATCGCGATAATCGGCAGCACAATCCCATCCTCGCTCAAATGTTTCCGGTCGCGAATGACGATGTCTTCCACCACGTCGGTCGAGGTTCCACCCGAATCGATGCAAACTCGCCCAACCGTAACCTTCCCGGTCTTCGTAGCCGAGCCCTTATCCAGCTCCAGAACGTCGCCGTCCTCCATCAGAATCGTCTTCTCCACCACGCCCATCGACCCTGCCAGCTCCGCATGACGCTTCAGATGGCGATAGTCTCCATGGATCGGAATGAAGAATTTCGGACGAACGAGATTAATCATCAACCTCAGCTCCTCCTGGCTCCCATGTCCGCTCACGTGGATCAGACCCGACTGCCCATCGTCATGAATCACCTTCGCATCGCGCCGCTCCAGGTGATCGATCATCCGGTAGATAGACTTCTCATTCCCCGGAATCACCCGCGAACTCAGCAGCACCGTATCACCCGCATCGATATGCGCGAACTTGTGATTATTTACCGCCGCCCGGCTCAACGCACTCATCGGCTCACCCTGCGTGCCGCTGATCATGATCAGCAATTTATTCGCAGGAAAATCACGAATCTGCCCTGGATTGATCACCAGACCCTGCGGCAGATCGAGATACCCAAGATCCTGCGCAATCTCAGTCGAGTTATCCAGCGACCGCCCTATCACCGCAACCTTGCGCCCATGCTCATGCGCCAGCTCCATCGCCAGCCGAATCCGATGAATCGAAGACGAAAAGCAGCTGAAGAAAAGCTTCTTCTTCGTCTGCGAAAAAATCTCATCCAGCTTCGGCCGCACAGCCCGCTCACTCGGCGTATACCCATTGCGGTCCACGTTGGTCGAGTCCTGCAACAGCGCCAGCACGCCCTGCTTGCCCAGCTCGGCAAACGCATGCAGATCGAACGGCTTGTTATCCGGTGGCGAAAGATCAATCTTGAAGTCGCCCGTATGCAGCACCACGCCCACCGGCGTATGAATCGCCAGTGCCACGCAGTCCACCAGCGAGTGCGTCACCCGGATCGGCATGATCGAAAACGGCCCCAGCGTAATCCGATGCCCGGGAATCATCTCGTTCAAATCCGCGTCATCCAGCAGCCGGTGCTCTTCCAGCTTGCCCTCAACATACGCCAGCGTAAACTCCGTCCCATATACCGGAACGTTCAACTCAGACAGAATCCACGGCAGTCCGCCAATGTGGTCTTCATGCCCATGCGTCAAAAGGATCGCGCGAACCTTCTCGCGGTTTTCAGTCAAATAGCTGATATCAGGGACAACAATGTCCACACCCAGCAACTCTTCTTCAGGAAACATCAGACCGGCGTCGATGACAATAATGTCATCCTGCCAGCGGATCGCCATGCAGTTCATACCGAACTCACCAAGGCCACCCAGCGGAATCATCTTCAATTTATCTTGTGCCATCAACTCTTAAGTTTACCATCGCAAGCCCAACTGCCCTTGGAACGAGGCAAACACAGCGTCCTCGGCACGAGAATGTCGCTGCGTTGTCGCTGCCTCACCATCTGCCGTCATCCACACCCTACTGTCATCCACCCAGGGCTATCGTCATTGCCCCCCACTGCCATCGTCATTGCCTCCCCACTGCTGTCATCCTGAGCGCAGCGAAGGATCCCCCTATTTCGTCGTTGCCTTTACTGTCGTTCGTTCCTCAAGCCAAAAAAGCGTCATCTCGACCGAAGACGGCGCTTTTGCCGCCGCAGCGGAGAGGCCCCCGCCTTTGCCTTTGCCTATTCTCATGGCAAACAGCTCTTTCCACGAAATGCGACACTCTCCGGCGTCGACTAAGCACAATGTAGACTCTGGCGTATGCGTGACTCGACCAAAGTGATTATAGGTCTCGGCTCTATTTGGGGGCTTTATGCCCTCGGAGCAACCGTCATCGGTTCGTTCACGATTGGAGCCAATGACACCGCTCCCGAGATCGTAGGGCTCGTTCTGTATGGATTCACTCTTCTACCCGCGTGCATTTTGGCAATTTGGTATAGAAAGCCGACAGCCATATGGCTTATCGCTTTAGCTTTTATCAGCGTATTTGGATTTATCTACCAAATACTTGAGGAAGCTGGCCCGGCAAAAGAGTACCGATCGCTGCCGCGAGATTTAGGGTTCGCACTTTTCATGGCTGCAATTCCTGGTCTCTTAGGTATCTTGCTGCTACGTAGTGTTCGGCGTGAAAAGCGCGAAATTTAGTTTGACTACCCCGCCGCCTACAAAACCTCGATCCCCTCAGGCCTGCCAATCACAACCTTACTCGTCATCCCCAGAAACAGCCCATGCTCCACCACCCCCACTGTCCCTTTCAACTCCTCCCCCCCCGCAACCGCATCAAACCCAACCTGCGGCAGCTTGCAATGCACAATATAGTGCTGCCCATCGGTCACATAAGGCTTGCCGTCATCCGTCATCCGCAGCTCCGACTCAAACCCCAGATCCCGCAGCCGCTTCACCGTCGTCTCAAAGCCAAACGGCACAACCTCCACCGGCAGCGTAAACACCGACCCCAACGTCTTCACCAGCTTCCGTGGGTCCACCGCAATCAGCAGCCTCCCACTCGCCATCGCCACAATCTTCTCCCGCAGCAGTGCCCCGCCATGCCCCTTGATCAGATAAAGCGTTCCCTCCTGCACCTCATCCGCGCCATCGATCGTCAGATCCAGGTGCGTCAGATGCGCAAAGTCGCTCATCGGAATCTTCAACTCCAGCGCCAGCTTCTGCGAGGCCTCAGACGTCGCGATCGCCTTGATCCGCAACCCCTCCGCCACCCTTCGCCCCACCTCTTCAATCACCAGCGCCGAAGTAGACCCCGACCCCAGGCCCACCGCCATCCCATCTTCAATCTGCGCTGCCGCCCACACCGCAGCCAGGCGCTTGGCTGCATCGGTTGCATTGCTCTCAGGAGAACTCATGCCTTCCTTGATATCACGGGAAGCAAAAATCTGCACGACACCGCCACGCGATCAGGCTTAGGCCAGTTGGACGAGCGCATTGGCCTGTTACCGCTAACTGAGAGCGTGCCAATCACCATCGCCTTACCTCAGGATGTCCTTTCGCCGCCGCTGCTCGCTCTCCTCTATCATCGCGTTCAAATTCGCAGCTTTTCCAGCACAACGTGTGTCGCGTGCTCCGTAGCCTTATGCTCTGCCACAGAGAACCCCATCGCGGGCAGGTCAAGACCGGCAAGCAATGCCTCACCTTGACCGAGGGCAACAGGTGCAAGTGCAAAGTGGAGGGAATCGATCAACCCAGCCTGCAGATACTGCCGCACGGTGGAAACACCGCCTCCAATCTTGACGTCCTTATCACTCGCTGCTTTTTTCGCGAGCCTCAGCGCCTCTTCGATTCCGCCGCTGACAAAGTAGAAGGTCGTCCCGCCTTCCATCACGAGCGGCTCACGCTCGTAGTGCGTCAGAACGAAGGTCGGAGCATGGTATGGCGGATTGGGACCCCACCATCCCTTCCACGAGTCGTCCTGCCACGGGCCACGGACCGGACCAAACATGTTGCGGCCAAGGATGAAGGCGCCGAAGTTTTCCATCGCCTGCCGTGCGAACGCGTCGTCCACATCGATAGATCCGCCCTCTTTACCGTGCATGGCACAGAATGTTTTGGTATGAAAGAACCACTGAAAGAGCTCTGGACCGCGCTTGCCCAGCGGGTCGTCCAGTCTCTGTTCTATCCCTGCGCTAAAACCGTCCAACGAAATACCAAATCCCGCGACACGAACCTTTGACATGTATGCTCCTCGCTTTCGAAATTCAATTAGCCCCGCGCTCGGTGACGCCATCAGGTTTTGAGCGAACGTTGACCTGACGGAATTATCCATTGACCTCACGGCTGCACCAGCGTGATTTGCCCAAGCCAGCTGAAAAGCATGATTACCACCACGTCAGCCCCCCACCATCAAGATCATGGCCGGGGCTGACCTCATCGCGCGGTGTCCTTTCGCCGTCGCTGCTCACTTGCCTTGATGATTTCGTTCATGTCTCCGGCTGGCCGAATCTCGAAGATGTTGCCATACGTCATCGCCGGATGCTGCGCCATGAGCTGTGCAGCTTGATTCATATCCCGCGCCTCAAGGATGAGAATGCCGCCGAGTTGTTCTTTGGTTTCGGCATAGGGGCCGTCGGTCGTTGCTACTTTGCCGTTCTTCCAATATAGGGTCAGGGCGGTCTCCGTACCCTGGAGCGCTTCTCCACCGGCCCAGTGCCCGCTGGCGCGAAGATGGTCGTCATAGTCAAAGCATTTGTCGAACATGGCGTTTCGCTCGCTCTCCGGCATCCCATCGAATTTGCTTTTGTCGTAGTAGCCAAAACAGATGTATTTCATAAATTTCTCCTCATTTCTGTACTCAAAGAGCCGTAGCTCATTGTTCTGTTATTAGATAGTCGTTCGAGAGACCGAAAATCGACAGCCACTACAATCTTTATTTCAACTGGCGAATCCGCTCCTGTAGGAAATGCCGTTCCGGTTCCTGTTGGGTCAGCGCAAGGGCTTTCTCATAGGAGGACCGCGCCTCAGATGTCCTGCCGAGCCTGCGGTACATATCCGCTCGGGCTGAATGCGCCAGGTAATAATCTTCCAATTCGCCATCTTCCAAAACCGCGTCGATATGCGTCAGCCCAACCTCTGGACCATCGCGCATTGCAATTGCTACGGCACGATTTAGCTCTACAACTGGCGAAGGTTGAATTCGTACCAGCCGGTTATAAAGCGCAACAATCTGCCGCCAGTCGGTCGCAGCGGCCGATTCCGCCTCCGCATGAACGGCCGCAATCGCAGCCTGCAGTGTGTAAGACCCAAAGCGGTGAGACTTCAGGGCTCTCTCCACCAAGGCCACTCCCTCCGCGATCTGCTCTCGGTTCCAGAGCGAGCGGTCTTGATTCTCCAGCAAAACCAGCTCTCCGATCGGCGATGTTCTCGCGGCGTGACGAGATTCCTGAAGCAGCATCAGGGAAAGCAGCCCAAGGACCTCCGGCTCTGGCAGGAGTTCGCTTAGCAAGCGGCCCAGTCGAATCGCCTCGGCGGTTAGCTCGGCACGCATTACCTCCGCCCCTGCCGCAGCCGAATAGCCCTCGTTAAAGACGAGATAGATGACCTGAAGCACCGCGTCCAGTCGCCTTGGCAGTTCCTGCGGCGATGGCACCTGGTATGGAATCCGTGCGTCTCGGATCTTTGCCTTTGCGCGCACAATGCGCTGCGCCAGAGAACTCGGAGTGATAAGGAAGGCCTTGGCAATCTCCTCGGTGGTCAGCCCGCACACCTCACGCAAGGTGAGCGCAACGTGCGCCTCCGACGGCAGAGAAGGATGACAGCAGGTAAAGATCAGGCGTAGACGATCATCCTCAAAGCTATCCTCTTCATCGGATATTTCCGCCGCGCTCCCTTGTGCTTCGAGATATCGCACGAGCTCGTCTTGAGACGCATCAAATCGTGCCCGTCGACGCAAAGTATCAATGGCTTTGAATCGGGCTGTTGAGATCAACCATGGTCGCGGGTTATCGGGTACTCCGCTGCTCGGCCACCCGCTCAACGCCGCCGCAAAGGCTTCGTGCATCGCCTCCTCGGCAAGATCAAAATCACCGAGCAAGCGGATCAGGGTTGCCAGTATCTGTCGCGAATCCGCGCGATAAAGGGCGTCGAGCAGTTCGCGTATTGGCTCCGAAGAACGCTCAGACATGACGACGACTTTAGCAAACCAGTTAGCCCGAATCAATTTGGCAACCAGCAGATCAACGCAAGAACTCAGGTCGTGACCTCTGGAAATTGGCGCACAAGACTGCTTCCTCGGTTCCCGCAAATCTCCAAAGCACTCATCGATCGTAGAGAGGTGCCGACAGTCGGCTTATATAAGCGGCGATAACCATGAGCCATCTTTGCCCGTCACGGCATCTGAGACGTGGGCCTTGAAAACCCACTCGCATAGTCCACTCGCCACGGAGAACTCCTATGTCCACCCCCGAACAGTACGACGCAATCATCATCGGCAGCGGAGAAGCTGGCAAATATCTAGCCTGGCACCTCGGCGCGCAAGGCAAGAAGGTCGCCAACATCGAAGACAAGCGGTTAGGCGGAGCCTGCCCCAACGTCGCCTGCCTCCCCAGCAAAAACGTCATCCACTCCGCCAAGGTCGCCTCCTTCTTCCAACGCGGAGCCGAGTTCGGCATCGTCCACGGCGACTGGCACGTCAACATGGAAGCCGTCAGCGCCCGCCGCCAGCGCATGATCGACGGCCTCCGCGACACGCACCTCGCCAACTACGCCAAATCCAAAGCCGAGGTCGTAATGGGCTTCGGCCGCTTCGTCGCCCCCCAGACCGTCGAAGTCGCCCTCAACGCCGGTGGCACCCGCACCCTCCGCTCCGACTACATCTTCCTCGACACCGGCTCCCGCGCCACCATCGACCCCGTCCCCGGCTTGGCCGAATCCGCCCCAATGACCCACATCGAACTCCTCGAGCTCCCCACCCTCCCCGAGCATCTCCTCATCCTCGGCGGCGGCTTCATCGGTCTCGAGCTAGCCCAGGCCATGCGCCGCTTCGGCTCCAACGTCACCATCATCGAGCGCAACCCCACCCTCGTCCACCGCGAAGATTCCGACGTCACCGAAGCCCTTCATCAACTCTTCACAGATGAAGGCATCGACATCGTTACGAACGCCAGCGTCACCCACGTCGAAGGCACGTCCGGAAAATCCGTCATCGTGCACCTGAGCGACGGAGCCAGCCTCGAAGGCACTCATCTCCTCGTCGCCACTGGCCGTACCCCCAATACGCAAAATATGGGCCTCGATCTCGCCGGCATCAAGACCACCCCCTCCGGACACTTCCAGGTCAACGATCGCCTCGAAACCACCGCCCCCGGGGTCTGGGCCATGGGCGACTGCGCCGGCTCCCCCCACTTCACCCACATCTCCTTCGACGACTTCCGCATCATCCGCGACAACCTAGCCGAACCCAACGCGGCCGGAGCCAGCCGCACCACGACGAACCGACAGATCCCCTCCGTTACCTTCACCGATCCCGAGCTAGCCCACGTAGGCCTCACCGAAAACGACGCGAAGAAGCAGGGAATCGCCTACCGTCTCGGCAAAATCCCCATGGCCGCCGCGCTCCGCACCCGCACCCTCGATGAAACCCGCGGCTTCATGAAAGTCCTGATCGGCTCCGGCGATCGCATCCTCGGCTTCACCGCCATCGGCCCTGGCGTTGGCGAACTCCTCCCCGTCATCCAGCTAGCCATGTCCGCCAACCTGCCCTACACCGCTGTCCACAACCTCATCCTCACCCACCCCACCCTCTCCGAGGGCTTCATCAACCTCTTCAACACCATCCCAAAGCAGCAAGCATAAACACGAAGCCGCAGTCGTAGCCCATCCCAACCAACGGGAGGGCCTCCGCAGAAAGTTGTCACGAAAAAAGGTATACAAGTCACGAAGTGACCGCCCCACGCGCAGTGGGCCCGTCCGGCAGGACAAGGCCCTCAAAAATAAACTTCAAAATCGTGGCGTATTTTTAGACACCCAAAAAGCAGCATCTAAAACACCACATCAGCCACACAACTAACCACAAACTCACCACGATCTACCACCACAAATCAGCGCAAAATCTCCTCTAACACCAAAGAAAGCTCAGTTTTCTCGTCCCGATATTTAACGATCACCGGAGCCGCCAAACTTAGCCCCCACTCCGCGCCCTTGCCTTTGGAAACCGCCCGAGACCCCGGCACCACCACCGCACCCTCAGGAATCACCAGTGGCATCTCCGCCGTAGCTTTGTAGATCTCGCCTTTCACCAGGTCATACACCGGCGTCCCTCGCGTCAACACGGTTCCAGCCGCCAACACCGCGCGCCTTCGCACCACGGTCCCCTCATAAACTCCAGTGTTTCCGCCAATTAAACAATCATCTTCAATAATCACAGGCGAGGCATTCACCGGCTCCAGCACCCCGCCAATCTGCGCTGCCGCACTCAGATGCACCCGCTTCCCCACCTGCGCGCAACTCCCCACCAGCGCATGCGAGTCCACCATCGTCCCCTCCTCCACATAGGCCCCAACATTCACATAAGAAGGCGGAATCAACGCAACTCCCTTAGCCACATACGCCCCACTCCGCGCACTCACCCCACCCGGCACCACGCGCACCCCATCGGCAACCACAAATCGCCGCACCGGATAGGTATGTTTATCAATAAACCGCAGGGTCTCCCCGCCCATCTCCATCATCGTCCCAATGCGAAACCCCAGCAGAATCCCGCGTTTCACCCACCCATTCACGCGCCAGCCCAGCGCCACCGAAGCATCCGGCTCCGCAGCCCGCAACTCGCCCACCTCCAGCTTTCCGCGCAGCTCAAGAAAACAAGCCTCCGCCTCAGCATCACCAATCGCCGCAGCACCCTGCGCAAACCAATGCTCAATCGCTGTTTCTAACGTATTCAATCTTCTCTCCAATTTTGTAGTTACTACTTCGGGGTGCTTTTCTCCTGCGTCTCCAAACGCCACACGCCATTATCGTCTCCGAAGGCGGACGTTCCCCCAATCGACTTGTAAACTTTGCCATCAAAGCGATAGTAGCTAAGACCAGTCTCACGCCCAGACATATGCCATCCCGTCACAAAGTCATGAAATCCGCTTATCTCTGCTCGCTGAACGGCCATTCCCCATCCACTCAATCCACCAAGGAATTGAACCTTTCCGCCTTCAACTTGGAAGAGCCACATTCCACCATTCGCACCCTGCCCACCGCGTTCACACCCGATCCCGGCAGTTGCCCTCACTACATGTGAGTTCTCCTTCAAAGGAACTTCATCAAAGGTCAATCCCTTCAGTACCGCCTGAGTATCCTCCGGAGTGCAAGTGTCATTTTTGATCTGTTCGCGCAAAAGTCTCCATATCGAGTTGATCTGACTTTTTCCCAGCCGCGCAGCGTTTGTTTTGGCGTGAAGATCATCGAACCGAAAATCTCGCCACAACCCCTCATCTTGGGCATGTAGCGCGGTCACGCAGCAAACGATCAATACAAACAACCAACCGCATCCGGGACGAAAATAATCTTTACTCAAAACATCCTCATATCTTCGCCCTTAGACGGAACCCCCACCAGCATCCCCAACTCCCCCACCATCCGCTCCAGCCGCCTCCGCGTCGCATCCGACACCGGCACCATCGGCAGCCGCAGCACGTCCTCGCCCCTCCCCAGCATATGCAGCACCGCCTTCACCGGAGCAGGACTAGCCTCCCAGAAGTGCGCCTGCATCAGCCGGAAGAACTGCCGGTTGATCCGCCTCGCATGCACCCAGTCGTTCTCGAGCGCAGCCCCCACCATCCGCGCCATCTGCCCCGGAATCACATTCGAAGCCACCGAAACCAACCCAGCCCCGCCCAGCGCCAGCACCGGCAACGCCAGCCCGTCGTCTCCGGCAAACACCTTGAAACTCCGCGGCGCCGTCGTCAGCAGTTCGGTAATCTGAGCGATATTCCCGCTCGACTCCTTCACTCCAATAACATTCTTCAGCTCCGCCAGCCGAAGCACCGTCGCCGGCTCCAGGTTCACCCCCGTCCGCGAAGGAATGTTGTACAGCAGCACAGGCAGCTCCGTCGCCTCGGCGATCGCGCGAAAGTGCTGATACTGCCCCTCCTGCCCCGGCCGATTGTAGTAAGGATTCGCCGACAGAACGCCCGTCAGCCCATGCACCTGCGACAGCTTCTGCACCCGCGCCACCCCCTTATGCGTCGAGTTATGCGTGCACCCCGCAAACACCGGCACCCGTCCCGAAGCAGCAGCAACCACCACCTCAATCGCCCGCAGCCACTCGACTTCCGTCAGAGTCGAAGCCTCGCCAGTAGTCCCGCAAGGCACAAGAAAATCGATGCCGCTCTCGATCTGCCACAACACCAACGCACGCAGCGCAGGCTCGTCAACGCTGCCGTCCCTGCGAAAGGGAGTCACCAGCGCCGTTCCACAACCCATCAATTCCATAGTGTCTGCAAGTTTACCGCGCCGGCGGCCTTGATTTCAGAACAACCGTCCCCGCAACTCCGCAAAACAAAAAAAGCCCCAGCGATCTCTCGCCAGGGCCTCAAAAGCACTTTGCTCCGCTAGCCTCGATAGAGCTCCGACGGCACATGGAACTCCGGCATATGCAGCTCCGCGGCCCCATTCGCCGACCCCGCCGGCATATCCATGCACTTCACAAAGGCCGTCTGGAACTTCTCCATCTCTCCCTTCGTCCCCACCGTCACGCGCACATAGTTCGGCATCGCCGACCACGTCCGGCCAATCGCAACGTTCTCCTTCAGCATGGCGTTCTGAAACTCCTTCCCAGGCCGCTTCACATCCACCATGAACATATTGCCCTGCGATCCCGGAATGACCTTGTAGCCATTCTTAGTCAGAAACTCCACAGTCTCCGTCCGAATATCTGCATTGATCTTCTTGCGCAGAGGCACCAGATCCTTATCCTGTAGACTCGCACGAGCAGCAGCAGCGCTCGTAATCGAGATGCTCGCCAGGCTCTGACTAGGGCCACCGACATTGTTGAACCGCTCAATCAGATCCGGCCGCGCCACAGCGAATCCAGCACGCAACCCAGCCATCCCATAGATCTTCGAGAACGTCCGCATCACAATCACATCTTTATCCTGGTTCACCAGATCGATGCACGACTCATTGTCGGAAAAATGGGTGTACGCCTCATCGATGATCACAACCGAACCCGCGGGCTTGTTCTTTACCAGCCAGACAATGTCTTCCTTGGGAGTAATCGTCCCCGTAGGGTTATTCGGATTCACAATGTAGTAAGCCCCCGGCGAAGGATGCGCCTTCAACATAGCCTTCACATCATGCGCATAGGTCGCAGTCAGCGGCACAGGATACTTCGGAGCCTTCATCACCTCCGCCGCGCGAGGCCCCTGTTCATAGCTAGGGTCGCCATACACCAGCGGCTTATCCGGGCCAAGGTTCGACATCAGCGCCAGATCCAGCGGCCCGCTCGACCCAGGGAATAAAGCCGAGTAGTCCTTCTTCAACCCAAACTCCCCATTGAAGACATCGATCGTCTTCACATACTCATCCCAGTGATACCGGCCGCCCTGCACGCCCATGCTACATATCGCCGTCAGTGCAGACTGCGCCGGCCCCAGCGGATTCTCATTCGAGCTGATCACCACCGTGTCAGCCGACAGCGGATGCATCGTACGCGTTCCGCTTCGTCGTCCAGCCTGTCCAGCAGGAGCAGCAGCTGGTGTCATCGCAGCCAACGCCGGAAACGTGGTGGCTGCCGCCGAGGCCGCGCCAACAATGCGCAGAAACGATCTGCGGGAAACGCTTTGCGTCATATCGGAATTCATAGAAGTTCTCCTCGAAAGTCGATTAGTAGAGATGCAACGCCGCGGCAACAGAAGGAATAAGCCCACTGAGGGAAGGGAAGATCAGCTAAAGGTTTCCTGCAAAACCAGATCGCCTTGCTGGAACTACTCTTGAGAACTTGGATGTTTGAACGAACCGCAGTACGGTTGAACATCAATCTACAGCGAATTTCCTGCAAATGCGAGGAAAATTTCCGAGATCGATACAAAAAAACTGTGAGGAACTTCTCCACTGTCTCCTTCGTAATCCTGCACGACCAACAGTCGAGCTGCGCCCTTCGAAGGTTCGTAAATTGAAATTTGGAGTTTAGATGCCAGACATCGCCCGGTTCTTTGTCTTCATGATTGCGGCATTTCTTCTCTTTATCGCCGTCCTGCTGTTCGTCACGCGCAAACGAACGGCAATCCCTAACCCTGCATTACTTCTGGTCCTTGCGACCATCGTCGTAATAGTAGGAATGATCTTCGCGAGATACTCCCACCTCTGGATTCCCACACTTCCCTGGCAGATCTACTACGGCCTCCCAGCCCTGCTCACACTCACACTGGCGCCGCTCGTCTTACGAATGTCCCGCACCGAGCTTGCCCAATACATTCCCATGGCATTCCTCATGGCGCCGGCAATTCACATCGTCTTCTCGCTGCTCGTCAGATGGCACGACTACATGCCATTCCCCTTCTACATCCCGTCTCTAGCGGAGTTTCTAATTGGCAAAAACCACTAACCCAACCTCTAGCTCGTCGCCAAAATGAGAAAAATTCTATGAAGAGAATCATGTGGATGGTCGGAACTTTCGCGGCGATGTATCTCATAGCGACCATAGTGGGCTTCGCCACTTATTTCCTTCTGAGCGTTCGTGCTATGTGGATCTGTGTCTTCACTCTCATGCCGATCGTTAGTGCTGGCTTGATCTACGCCTATTTACAGAGGCTGAAAGTCAGCCGCGACGCCACGTTTCGCGAGGCATCTATTCTCGTTGCAGTGTGGATCGTCCTCTCCTTCTCCCTCGATGCCATAACCTACATCGTGGTGATTCCGATGACGAGCCATAGAGCTTTGAATTGGACCTTCTTTCTAGACCAGTCGCCATGGATCTGGCTATCGTATGCGGTTCTATCGCTTTCAGCCTATGCAGGACGCGGAGCCTACCTTATGCGGCTTGATACGAAAGCAGTGCAATCAGGCCGCCGAGTAGCCCGGTGAGCCATCGAGCCGATCACCGGGCAATCCCCCTAGACCCACTCACCCCTACGCATCAACGGCTCAGCAGTCCCATCCGCAGCCACGCCATCCACATCCATCTCGCCCGACCCAATCATCCAGTCTACATGGATCAAACTCGTATTCGCACCCAAAGCCGCAAGTTGCTCCGCATCCATCTTCTCGCCGCCAATTAGACACGTCGAATAAGCCTGCCCCAGCGCAATATGGCTCGCCGCATTCTCATCGAACAGCGTACTCCAGAACAGCACCCCACTCTGCGCAATCGGCGACGAGTGCGGCACCAGCGCCACCTCCCCCAACCGCCGCGCCCCATCATCCGTGCTGATCAACCGATTCAGCACATCCTCTCCAGCCGTCGCCGTAGCCTCAACGATCTTCCCGCCTTCAAACCGCACCGCAATATTCTCAATCAGCGTCCCCTGGTGCGACAGCGGCTTCGACGCCCTCACCGTCCCATCCACGCGGTCCTTATGCGGAGTCGTAAAGCACTCCTCGGTCGGAATATTCGGCTGGCAATACACTCCATTCCCCGCAGTCGTCCCACCACCGGCCCACAGATGATCATCCGCCAATCCCACCTTCAAATCTGTAGCCCCATCCTGCGATTTGAAGTGCAGCGCCGAAAACCGCTTCGCATTCAACATGTCCACTCGCTTCTTCAGCCGCGCTCCATGCTCCTGCCACTCGACCACCGGATCGTCCACCGCAACCCGCGACGCCACAAAGATCGCCTCCCAGAGCTTCGCTACCGCGATCTCCACCGGCTCTCCCGGGAACACCAGCTTCGCCCACTCCGGCGTCGCGCACGCCACAATCGTCCAGTTGATCTCATGCCGCGTAATCAACTCCATCGCCGGTTTCCCCGCCTTCGACGCCGCAACATTGGCCCGCGCCACCTTCGCCGGATCCTGCTTCGCCAGCAGCGCAGGATTCGTCCCCGCAATCGCCAGTCTCGCCGCGCCACTCCGGAAACCCTCTGCAATCCCATCCTGAAGCCACTTCGGCGCATAGTCGAAGCTTGCATCCGCTCCATACTCAAACCGCGCCAGCACGCTCGGATCGTCCGCGTAGAATGTCGTCACCAGCAACGCCCCCGCCTTGTACGCGTGCTCCGTGATCCGCCGCACCAGCGGCAACGCCTCCATCGGAGCGGACATGATCAGCTCCTGTCCAGCACGCAACCCCAGCCCAACCTTCACCGCAACCTCAGCCAGTCGGTCCAGCTTCTCCTCAAACGTAAGATCCGCAAACTTTGTCTTCGCTACTGCTTCCGCAACGCTCATTGTCGATTCCTCATGCTTTCACTAAGAAGTGTCATCTCGACCGAAGGCGGCGCTTTTGCCGCCGCAGTGGAGAGACCCCATATTTCGTTGGTTCCGTTCGCTAAACCTCGGTGTAAACACTCTGAAAGTCGTAGCATCCCGTCCGCGACGACAACCACTCCGCCGCCCTCACCGCGCCTTCGGCAAACCCTCTCCGCGAAAACGCCTCATGCGTCAGCACCAGCTGGTCCGCGTTGCTCGCAGCGGTCAGCGAATGCACTCCCATCACATCCCCGTCACGCTTCGACTCAACCGGCACCGCAGTCGCACCAGCTGCCGCCTCCACAACTTTAGCCAGACTTATCGCGGTGCCGGAGGGCGAATCCAGCTTACTCGCATGATGCGTCTCCGCAATCGAAAACGCATACCCGGCCTTCTTCAACTCGCTCCCCATCGCCGCAGCCAGCTTCAGCATCACCTGCACACCCACCGAAAAGTTCGTCCCATACAACAACCCTGCCTGCCTCCGCTCAGCCAGTGCCCGCATATCGGGCAGCTTGTCATACCACCCCGTCGTACCAATCACCATCTTCGCGCCCGTCGCCAGGCACGCCCGCATATTCTGAACCGCCGCCTCTGGCGTAGTGAAATCAATCACCACATCGAACCCCGAGACAAACGGCGGCGTCAGCGCCGAAGCCCCCGCATTCTCCTTCGCATCCAGCACATGAACGCTATGCCCATGCTCCGCTGCAACCGATGCCACCAGCTTGCCCGTCTTCCCCATCCCCAAAACCAGAACCCGCATGTCTCCCTTTCTCCGCCTCTACTATCCAGCCTTGCTCTCGAGCTGAACCCGGTTCGCAACATCGAACACCGTCTCATCCGGGTTCGCAAAGAAGTGGTTGTGCAGACTGCGCACCGCCTCCTCTACATCCTCTTCATCAATCATGAAGCTCATATTGATCTCGCTCGCCCCCTGCGAGATCATCCGCACATTCACATGGCTGATCGCCGAAAACACCTGTCCCGCAATGCCGTTGTGTCCACGGATATCCTCGCCCACCAGGCATACCAGAGCCTTATGCCCCTCCATCTTCACATCCGCAATCTTCGCCAGTTCCGCACAGATCTCCGGCAACTGCTGATTGCTGTCCACCGTCAGCGAGATACTCACCTCACTCGTCGAAACCATATCAATGGCGCACTTCCACTTGTCAAAGACATCGAACACCGCCTTCAGATACCCATGCGACATCAGCATCCGGCTTGCAACCACGTCAATAATCGTCAACCGCTTCTTCGCCGCGATGCTCTTGAATGGACTAGCGCACTTCGCCGCCATCGCCGTAATCTTCGTGCCTTCATTCTCCGCATTGCGCGAGTTCAGCACCCACACTGGAATGCTCTTTTGCACTGCAGGCAATATCGTTGCCGGATGCAGCACCTTCGCGCCGAAGTAAGCCAACTCCGCAGCCTCTTCAAAGCTGATCGTCTTCACCCGCAGTGCATCCGGGCATATCCGCGGATCGGTCGTCATAATCCCATTCACGTCCGTCCAGATCTCAATCGCGCCCGCATGCATCCCGCCGCCCACCAGCGCAGCGGTAAAGTCGCTGCCACCGCGCCCCAGCGTAGTCGTCACACCCTCCGTCGACGATCCAATAAACCCGCCCATCACCGGCGTCTTCCCAGCTTCAATCAGTGGCAGCACAATCTCCGCCAGCTTCGCTTCAATCGCAGCATCCTGCGGCACCGCCTTGCCGTAGCTCGCATCCGTAATGATGCAGCTTCGAGCATCCACATGCGCACCCTGCAAGCCATGCTGCTCCAGCGCCTCAGCCATCATCTTGCTCGACAGCCTCTCGCCAAAGCTCACCACCAGATCATTTGTACGCGGAGTCAACTCGCCCACAGCCGCAATCCCGCGCAGCAGATCATCCAGCGCATCGAACTCCTGATGCAACACCTGCTGAACTCGAACGCACCGCTCCCCCTCAAGCAACGCGGTCGACGTATCGATATGCCGATGTCTCAGCCGAGCACCAATCGCCAGCGACCCAGCCTTATCCCCGCGCCCAGCCGCAGCCGCAGCCGACAACAACAGATCCGTCACCTTCGCCATCGCCGACACCACAACGACAGCCTCCAGACCCTTCTCCCGTCGTCCCCGAACGATCGACGCAGTCCGCTTCATCGCCGGCGCATCCTCCACCGACGTGCCGCCAAACTTCATCACTACCAGCTTCTCTCGCGCTACACTCAAGCCGTCACCGCCACAGCCCTGGCCGAAAACTTCTCCAGCGGCACACCCAGCTTATCGAGCTTGCCCAGCAGCGCCAGCACCTCCGCATTCAACACCGCCGCTCCAGCCGCGCCGCGAATCGTATTGTGCGATAGCACTACAAACTTCCAGTCCAGCAGCGGGCACTCGCGCAGCCGCCCCACCGTCGCCGCCATCCCATGCCCGCGCATCCTGTCCAGCCGGGGCTGCGGCCGATCCACTCCCTCGTCATACTCGACAGGCTGCTCGGGAGCCGTCGGCAGATGCTGTCCCTCCAACGGGAGAAACTCTCTCCAAGCCGCCAGAATCTCCTCGCGCGTAGCTTTCTTCTTCAGCTTGATACTCACGCACTCCGTATGCCCATCCTCCACCGCGACCCGGTTGCAATGCGCACTCACCTTCGCATCTAAAATCTCGACCTTCGCGCCGCTAAGGCGTCCGAGCAGCTTGCCGACCTCCTCCTGCAGCTTCTCCTCTTCATTCTTGATGAACGGCACCACGTTCCCCAGAATGTCGAGCGATGCCACCCCCGGATACCCCGCGCCGCTCACCGCCTGCATCGTCGACACGAACAGGCTCTCAATCCCAAACTTCTCTTCCAACGGCTTCAGCGCCAGCACCAGCCCAATGGCGCTGCAGTTCGGATTCGTGACGATATATCCGCCGCGCCCGCCATGCTCTTTCCTCGAGCTCTGCGTCTCCAGCAGCGCAAGATGATCGGCATTCACCTCCGGCACCACCAGCGGCACGTTCGCCGTCATACGGAACGCACTCGAATTCGAGATCACCGCGCATCCCGCCGCCGCAAACTTCGGCTCCAGCTCTCGAGCGATATCCGCATCCAGTGCCGCAAAAATAATCTTCGGCAACTCAATCGCCGACCCCTCAGGAACATTCGGCTGCAACGTCATCGCCGCAATCCGCTTCGGCAGCGGAGTATCCAGCTTCCACCTGCAAGCCTCGGCGTACGTCTTCCCGGCGCTGCGATCGCTCGCTGCCAGCCACGCAATCTCAAACCACGGATGATTGCTCAAAAGTTGAATGAATCGCTGCCCGACCATCCCGGTCGCGCCAAGAATGCCAACCCTGCGTCGTTCCATCCACTAAGAATAACGCGCCAGCCGAACACCCGCACGTCCAGACAAACGAGAAGTGCCTAAAAAGGCGACGCACCTCAACGCCGACCAACGGGAGGACCAGTATCGTTCACTAACTACTAGAAGGTATACGCGTCACGAAGTGACCGCCCCACGCGTAGTGGGCCCGTCCGGCAGGACGCTACTAGTTATCCCGCCGCCGTGACCGCGTCATCCGGTGCCCACCGCCCGCCCACACCAGCAACGCCACCAGCAGATGAAGCAGAAACCAGAAGTGAATCCCCTGATCCTGATAGATCAGATAAAGCACCAGCGCCCGCGGCAGCAGCAGCCAGAACAGCAGCGGAAGCACACCCTGAAAGTGCGGCGGCGTCAGATCGAAGTGAAACGGCCCCAGCAAACCCTGAAACCACGCCACCAGCATCGCTATCCGCGGCAGAAACAAAGCAAACACCAGGAACCAAAGCGGCAGCGCATGAACCACAAACGCCAAATCCACCGTGAACTGCGCCGTATGCTGCAACATTGCCAATCCTGCAATCATCCCGCCTCCGTGGCTGCCCTGTATTTGTCTCGCGACGAATCTACTTCACGCTGAAGCTGAAGTCCACCTTCGACGTTCCCTTCGGCTCAACCGTCACCGTCATCGTCTGCTCGCCAAGCTTCTCGTGCACTGCCGCCAAAGTATACGTCCCCGCCGGCAATCCGCTAATCCCAAAATGCCCATCCGCATCCGTCACCGCAAAGAACGGCGTAGCCGACACGTTAATAAACGCATTCATCCACGGATGGTTGTTACACCGCACCGGAATCATCACCTCCGGCTGATTGAACTGCTTCACCTGCGCCGCGCCCTTCGGTCCCTGCGAGATATCGATTGCCTGACTCCCCGCCACCGTCGGCATCGTATGGATGTTGTGCATCGTCGAGTCCGAGTTCCTGAACTCCACCGCTCCTCCCCGCACCAACGCAATCACATGCGGCACATACCTGCATCCCACCTGGTCCAGAACCACCGGAGCAGGCGTCGGCCCACCCGACAACATCGCCGCCGGTGGCCCGCTCTTGAGATACACATACACATTCCCAAGCTTCCCATCTTTCACCGCATACTGCTCGGCAAAGTTGTCTCCCGCCATCATCGAGCAGACCGGATCCATCGACATATCGATCTTCACCGGCTCCGGCGCCTTCCCCACAAAACGGATCGTCCCCGTCACCATCCCCAGCGTCGCCTTATCCAGCTGCACCGTCGAAGCCGGCGGAGCCGCCGGCACCGTCGCCGTACTCGCATCATCGCTATGCTTCACTGCATCGCTCGGCTTACATCCGCTCAGCCCGCTCAACGCCGCACTGGCAATCGCCGCCATCAACCAACCACAAATCCGCCTCATACCACCTCACACAACGAACCATCGACTGATAACTTCAGCATTGCACAAAACAAAACATGCGCTAAGCCGCTGCCAACGGAGCTTCCATCGCCGCCACCACCGCATCCGCAAACGCCTTCGTTCCACTGGTACCGCCGACATCCTTCGTCAGCGTCTTACCTTCGCGATAGACCTGCTCCAGCCCGGCCTGCACGCGCTCCGCCGTCGCCGGTTCATCAATGTGATGCAGCATCAGCACCGCACTCTGCAGCAACGCAGTAGGATTCGCCATATCCTTCCCGGCGATGTCAGGCGCTGACCCATGCACCGCCTCGAAGATCGCGCACTCGGTCCCAAGGTTCGCCCCCGGAACCAATCCCAGCCCACCCACAAACGCACTGCAAAGGTCGCTCAGAATATCCCCATACAAATTCTCAGTCAGCAAAATATCGTACTGATAAGGATTCATCACCAGCTGCATGCAGGTGTTATCCACGATGTGCTCGTGATACGCGATCTCCGGAAAATCCTTCCCCACCGTCTGGCAACAGCGCAAAAACAAACCATCCGACAGTTTCATGATGTTCGCTTTATGGATAGCATGAATCTTCTTCCGCCCATGCTTCCGCGCATAGTCGAACGCGAACTTCGCGATCCGCGTCGAACCCTTCTCGGTAATAATCTTCAGAGCCTGCACCACCCCCGGCACCACCTCATGCTCCAGCCCGGCGTACAGATCCTCCATGTTCTCGCGCACAATCACGAGATCGAGCCCCGGATACTTCGTCTTCAAACCCGGCAGATTCTTCACTGGGCGAAAGTTCGCAAACAGCTCAAACTTCTTTCGCAGCGTAACGTTGATCGAAGTGAACCCTCCGCCAACCGGCGTCGTCACCGGACCCTTCAACGCAACACGATTCTTCTCGATCGAGTCATACAGCGCCTTCGGAATGTACTCGCCCGTCTTCTCGAACGCATTCGCCCCCGCATCATAGGGATGCCAGTCAAACGCCACACCCGTCGCCGCACCCGCCGCCTCGAGAATCTTCACCACCGCGCCAGAGACCTCCGGGCCAATCCCATCCCCCGGAATCAAAGTAATCCTGTGCGTCTTCTTCGCTGCCATCATCCACTACCGCCTTTTCTGGAGTACCTCAAAGACCGTCATTGAAAGATTGTCTTCAGATTGGTTTGTTTTGGTTGTCATCCTGAACGCAGTGAAGAATCCCCATATTCGTCGTTGTCTGTTCTGCAAAGATCCGTCCTATCCGCGAAGATCCGCGGTCATCTCAGCGCTTCGACACTCTCCTCGCATCTTTTCCATTCAACAACTCTTCCAGCTCTTCTTTGAACTCCCGCACATCCTTGAAGTCCCGATACACACTAGCAAACCGAATATATGCAACCGTATCGATATCTTTCAGCCGCGACATAATCAGCTCGCCAACCTCGTTGGTCGTCCGTTCGCGCTCTGGCGAGTCGACCACATACGCCTCGGTCTCATCCACAATCTTTTCCAGATTCACCGCGGCAACAGGCCTCTTCTCGCACGCATGCAGCAGCCCGCTCAGCACTTTCTGCCGGTCGAACTTCTCCCGTCGTCCATCTTTTTTCACCACCATGTAGGGGATCTCGTCGATCCGCTCATACGTCGTAAATCGCTTGTTACAGCCTTCGCACTCCCGTCGCCGGCGTATCGAGTCTGCGTCTTTGCTCTCGCGTGAATCGACAACTCGGTCTTGGGCAAAACCACAGTAGGGGCACTTCATCGGAATACATCGATTCTAGCAGCGCGTGTCCTGCCGGACGGGCCTCCTACGCGGAGGGCGGTCACTTCGTGACGCGTCTACCGGTCGTGGCATCGTCATCAACCAAGGTCCTCCCGCTGGTCGGCCCGAGCATCGCGAGGACCCATACCCTCTCTCTCGCCGAAACAAGGTACACAAGTCACGAAGTGACCGCCCTCCGCGTAGGAGGCCCGTCCGGCAGGACATCCATCCTTACCCCAAATCCACCGCCGCCCCAGCCGCCTCGCTCTCCTCGGCGACCTTCTTCAAGCTAACATGCTCTACCCGCGAGTAGATCAATCCAGCAGGAATGATGCAGAGAAAAGTCACCACCAGCAACAAAGCCCCGCAAGCCGTAGCAGCCTCAAGCGGCGCACCATAAAACGTATGCATCGCCGCAGCCGTAATCGCAATCTGCGTAAACCATCCAATAATCGGAAGCTGCAGCAACGACCCGCCAATACTAGCCGCCATCAGCAGCATCGTCCTGGAGAAGGTCACCCCGGCCAACTCAGGCGTATGCACAAACGCATGCGCCGTCTCCAGATACGCAAACCCGATCATCACCCACATCGTCAGCGAAAGCACCGTCACCACACCAAAGTCCCGTGCAGATGACAACGCATTCAACCCATCGCGAAACCCAAGAATCTTCGTCGCAATGCTCTCGCCAGCGGCCTTCGAAACCAGCCCCACCGTCCCTCGCGCAAACGAGGCCACCGTACCACCCGCCGCCCGCACCACACCAGCAAAGATCGCAATCGCCAGCGTAGCTCCCATACTCAAAACGCCCGCCTTCACAAACACCTCGTGGTGAGGAAGCCCCCTTGGAGTAAACGCCAGCGCACTGGAAAAGATCAGCGCTGCCGCTCCCAGATCGAACATCCGTTCAATCGTCCACACCGCTATCTGGGAGCTCAACGACAGGTTGACTCGCCGCGAGATCAGGTAAGGCCGTGTGAAGTCGGCCAGCCGCCCAAATAATGCCACCGCGGTAAACCCGATGAACTGCGAACCCAGCAGGGAAGTGGCCGCAACCTTCTTCGTTGGCGACAGAAATACCGCCCACCGCACCGACCGCAGATAGAACGTAACGTAGATCAGCACAATTCCCGCAGCAATATGCCCCAGGCTCACATACCGAAGCTGTTGCCAGAAGTTGGCCCAGTCAAATTGCACCTTCGTCCGAAACAACCAGACCAGCAACACCAGCGCAACCGCGCCCACTCCCCACACCACTCCATTACGCTTGGTCATTCATCTCTCTCTTGGTCTGTAGATCGTGCTCTATCGGGCCTGCGCGACCATTGCTATCTGCTTCCGCCGATTGAACTCGCGGATCACCCGCGCCACATACGCCCGGGTCTCGCGATACGGAGGCACCCCATGATACCGATCCACCGCGCCAGGTCCAGCGTTGTAGGCCGCCAACGCCAGCGCCACATTGTCGTGGTATCGCGTCAGCAGCATATCCAAATAAGCCGTTCCGCCCGAGATGTTCTGCTCCGGACGAAACGAATCCTCAACCCCCATCGCACTCGCAGTGCCCGGCATCAGCTGCATCAGCCCCTGCGCGCCCGTCCGCGAAACTGCTCGCACCTGCCCACCGCTCTCCGCCCGCACCACGCTCGCCAGCAGATCCTCATCGATATTGTGCGCTGTACCCGCATGCGACAACATCTCATGCATCTCTTCCTTCGTCGGCGCAGTCATCAGGGTGACTGCAGTCGGTGCCTTCACATCCGGCACCTTCACCTCGGCAACCGGCTCCGGCACATCGGCCACAGTCTCAACCCGAACCACCGCGTCCGCCGCAACCTCCATATAGTTCTCATCGGAAGCCGGCTTACCCTTTTCAACGAAGTAGAGACGTACCTTATCCCCAACCGCCTCCCGCCGAACGCAGTCCACCTCAAACCCGTTCTTCAGCGTCACATGCTCGGCCGCACGCGCTAGCGGACACACCGCCACTACCGCCAGCCCAAACGCCAACGCTTTAAGACAGAATGCCACCCCTAAAGCCTACCATCCCCCGCCCGCTGTCCGCTCAGTCAAAACTCCCACTATCGTGTCACTGGCAGACCGTTCAACACCGCTTCAATCGCCTCCGCCACCCCATCCTCATCATGACGCCGCCCCATCACCCACCCTCTCTCCGCAGCCATCGACTTCAAATCCTCCGGAGCGTTCCCCATCAACACCGCCTGCCCCGCAACCTCCAGCATCGAAACGTCATTCCAGTTATCCCCGATCGCCAGAATATCCTCCGCCTTCACTCCATGCGTCTCCGCCAGCCGCAGCAGCGCCGACCCCTTGCTGCACCCCGCCGGCAGAATGTCCACGATGCTCAAATCTCGCTCCGGATACTCCGTCCGATGCAGCGCCGCCTCCGCTCCTGCGGCCCTCTCCTGAGGCGCAATCCCGCCCTTCGCCAACCCAATATTCTCCAGCCGCCGCACCTCATCCCTCCGCAGCGGCGTCATCCCCACAGCCGACACCCCCGGATGCTCCAGCAGCCGCGCCTCTGCCCTCCGCATCCTCTCCACCGTCCCGCACAGCATCATCTGGATCGGCGCGTCTCCTTCCAGTGCCTTCTCAATCGGCACCACGCACTCGATATAGGGCTCATTCGCCGCCACCCACCTGCCGATACTCGCGTTCAGCTCCGCCAGATGCTCCACCACCAGCGCCCCGCGCACATCCTCCCCATCCTCCCCCACCTTATCGAAGGTCACCACCAGCGCATCGCGAAACTCCGCCACATGACCACAAAGCCACCGCGCCGTCTCCACCGGAAGCAACGTCCTCTCCAGCAACTGCGCCCCAATCGTCCGTGTCACCGTCCCATTCGAGCTGATCAGCGCATCCTCCTCCCGCAGCCCTAACCCCCGCAACACCTTCATCGCATACGAGTGCCGCCGCCCCGTTGCCACCACCACCGTCAACCCGGCCGCCTCAGCCGACTTCATCGCAGCCAGATTCCGCACACTCACCCGCCCATCCGGCCCCACCAGCGTCCCGTCCATATCCACCGCGATCAAACGCATTCCAAACCTCGATTTCCCTGCATATTCTCTCATCTGCAACGCATATATATCCATAAACCGTTCATTTTCTTTGATTTACCGGAAATTCACGTGACATTCACGCACCACCCGGGAGACACTTGAATTAGGCACCACAAAGGCTTGTTTATGTTTCACAAAAATGTACTAACCTCCCTCGGGAGCATCTCACCGCAGCAAATTCCAGCTTCTAGTCCTCAGTCCACCCACCGAATCGCGCTGGTTCCACCTGGAGGCGAAGCTCCGCCCCACAAGAGACCCTCCCCGATCCTCGACCTGATCGCCATCGCAGCACCGCGCTGTTCGTCGTTCTTCGCAGAGGCGGCGGTCCTCGTCCTGGTCCTGGCCCTGCTCGACAGGTTCATGCTCAAGGGCCGCATGGAGCTCAACTGGGTCATCAGCGCCTTCGCCATCAGCATCGCGCTTCTGGTCGCCAGCATCGTCACGGAGTTCACCTCCCGCCGCTGGCTCCAGCGCCATTGACGCTGAACTGCCTCAGGCTCGCCCTACGCGGGCAGCGGTCACTTCGTGACATACCGGCTTCGCAAAGCCTCCCGAGGGTCGGAGCAAAGATATTCCTCGCGACCAACGGGAGCGCCACCCAAAGGGGTATACCTGTCACGAAGTGACCGCGCCGCGCGTAGCGATCCCGGCCGGAAGGCCAACCGCGCAGCGCTCGCCAGCAGATAGCGCCACCCTATTTGTAACCAAAATCCGTTAGCATCTAATATATGGCCGTCATTGCATCGCTCGAGTGTTCCCGCTGCCACCACCACGTCTCCGCTGAAACGCCGCAAACTCTATGCCCCCTCTGCGCCGGCTCTCTCTACGTCCGCTACGACATGGACAAGCTCCGCCAGACCGCCAGCCGCGATGACATCGCCACCCGCGCCGCAGCCTCCCCAGCCAGCCTCGGCATGTGGCGCTACTCGAGCGTCCTGCCCGACGTAACCCCCGTCACCCTCGGCGAGGGCTGGACCCCCATGCTCCACAGCAAGCGCTACCCCGGCCTCTACATCAAAGAAGAGGGAGCAAATCCCACCGGCACCTTCAAAGCCCGTGGCCTCTCGCTCGCCGTCACCATGGCCAAACACTACGGCCTCCAGCACCTCGCCGTCCCCTCCGCAGGCAACGCCGCCGGAGCACTCGCAGCCTACGCCGCCGCCGCCGACATCGCCTCGCACATCTTCATGCCTCAGGACGTCCCCTTCGCCAACTACCTCGAAGGCATTCTCTACGGAGCCGACGTCACCATGGTCGACGGCCTCATCTCCGACTGCGCCCGCATGGTTGCCGAAAACATCAAGGCTCAGCGCGAAGCCAACACCCCCGCCCACCAGGTCTGGTTCGACATCTCCACCCTCAAGGAGCCCTTCCGCGTCGAAGGCAAAAAAACCATGGGCTACGAACTAGTTGAGCAGCTAGGCTGGCAGTATCCCGACGCCGTCTTCTATCCCACGGGCGGCGGCGTAGGCCTCATCGGCATGTGGAAGGCCTTCGAAGAGATGGAAGCCCTGGGGTGGGTGTCAGGAAAAAGACCAAAGATGTACGCCCTCCAGGCCTCCGGCTGCGCCCCCGTAGCTAAAGCTTTCGCAGAGAACAAGCCCGCCAGCGAGTTCTTTCAGAACGCCGCCACCTTCGCCGCCGGCCTCCGCGTTCCCAAGCCCTACGGCGACGCCATCATCCTCGACATCGTCCGCCAATCCGGAGGCAAAGCCTTGGCTTTTTCAGACGAGGAGATATTAAGCAGCATTTTAGACTGGGCCAAACACGAAGGGATCTTCCTCTCGCCCGAAGGCGCCGCCGCCACCGCAGCCTACGACGCGCTTCTCGCCACCGGCGAGCTCAAGCCAACCGACAAGGTCGTCCTCTTCAACACCGGCGCCGGCCTAAAGTACACCGACATGACCGCCGAAGCCATGCATCTGAAGCGACCAAACGAGAAGAAAGCCGCTCTCCCAAAGAGCATGCCAGTAGGAGGCATCATCACGCCACAATAAGCCCACACGCCGACCGAAGGGAGGCCCCAGGCATCTGACCAACCAAGACAAGGTATACAAGTCACGAAGTGACCGCCTCCCGCGCAGGGAGCCCGTCCGGCAGGACAGTTGTTTGTTAGCCTTTCACGAGCAGCGAAGCGGAGTTTACAAACTAGCCTCAGCCGCATCCACAGCAGGAAAGTTCTTCAAGATCTTATCGACCTTGGTCATCTGCATCACCGCCGTAATCCGTTCATTCGCACCCGCCAGCAGCAGCTTCCGCCCATGGCTCTCCGCCGACACGTAGTAGTTCATCAGCAGCCCCAGCCCGGCAGAATCCATATACGGCGACTCGCTCAGATCCACGATCATCACCTGCGGCGTCTTCGCGCGAAACTCATTCTGAAACCCGAACATCGTAGATAAAGTCAGCGGCCCAACGAGCTTCAGGATCGTCGTTCCCGCGCTCTTTCCATCCGTAAAGCTATGAGTCAAAGGTTGCTCGAGCATATTTGAAAGTGTAGCAAGCCCCCAACGCTGAAGATTACAAGCATGTAAATCCTGCATCCCTCCTGCCGATCCTCACCTGCCCAAATGCACCCACGGCGCGACGCCAGAAGAAACTAAAGCAAAAGAGCAGTTGGCGTAGAGTCTGCGTGTCCTTTTGGTTGTCATTCCCGAAGGGAATCTGCGGTTTGCCTTTCACCACACCAGCAGCAAATACTGCACTAAAGCTCCACCACCTTGCCCACAGCACCAGACTCCACCAGCGCATACGCAGCATCTAGATCTGCCCCACTAAAGCGCCGTTCATTCATCAACGGCCGCAGCTTGCCGCTATCCACCAGCGCCGCCGCCTCGCGAAGAATCTCCCCATGATGCGCCTGTCCTCGCCCGGTCAGCAGAGGCATCAGCGTAAACACACCAGAGTACGTCGCCCCGCGAAACGAGAGCGGAGCCAGTGAGTGCGTACTCCACCCCAGGCAACTCACCACATGGCCGGTATACCGCTTCACCGCAACGAAAGATGCGTCAATCGTCGCTCCTCCCACCGTGTCATACACCACATCGAAGCCCTCCCCATCGGAGTACTGCGCGACATACTGCTCAGTTGAAAGCGTGCGGTAGTCGATAGGCACTGCACCAAACTCCTCCACGTAGTGTTGCTTCTCCGCCGAGACCGTAGCGAAGGCCTCCGCCCCAAACGCCTTTGCCAGCTGCACTGCAATATGCCCCACTCCGCCCGCCCCGGCGTGCACCAGCACCCTCTGGCCCTCATGCACCTTCGCGCGATCGACCATCCCCTCCCACGCCGTGATCGTTATCAGCGGAAGCGCCGCAGCCTCGCGCATCGAGAGCAACTTCGGCTTCAGTGCGACCAGATCCGCGCTGGCGACCACAAACTCCGCCAGTGTCCCCTGCAATCCCCCCACGCCGCCCACCATGCCATACACCTCATCGCCGGACCGCAGCGTCGTCACGCCCTCACCGGCCTCTTCCACCACGCCAGCCATATCAAGTCCCAGCACCGCAGGCAGCGGCTGCTTCGCATGAGCCGCCTTCCCAGCCCGAACCTTGGTATCCAGCGGATTCACCCCGCTCGCATGCACCCGAACCAACACCTGGCCTGCCAACGGAACAGGGCGGGGAAGCTCGCCCTACGTAAACCCTGCATCGGGACCTTCCACAACATAAGCGCGCATTCAGTTCCCTATCCTGTAAGCAATTTTGCAGCTGACCTGTCCCAACCATCGGAAGCTCACAAACGTTTGATTCCCCGCTTCCAAAATGCGTCCACCAACGTCATCCCGAGCTTTCAATCCTTTGCCGTCATGTCTAGTCTCAAGCCATCGCCATTATCCCGAGCGCTCAAGCTTTGCCGTCATCCTGAGCCTCAAGCCTGCCATCACCCTAAACGCTCAAGCCTCTGCCGTCATCCTGAGCGGAGCGAAGGATCCCGACAAACTCGAAACCATCTTAACCGGGCTCGTCCCTTTCAGCCCATTCCCCTTACAAGAATCTATATAGCCCTGAGCTGGCAGTACCGCTCTTTCTTTGTCAACCCCCAAACTCACTAATCCCCGCGCCAGACAAGGAGATTCGCGTGGCGTATTAGTTTCACTCAACCAGCTATACTGGTAACAGGCTTCAAAAAGACCCCGGCGCAACTCCGGGGTTTTATCTTTTCCATGTAATCACACGCTAAACTGCACAAAACAAGTATTTTAGCCGTAAGCCATTTGAAATGAATATTTTGCAGACACCATAGGCTTCTAACGACAACTATACAGTTCACACAGAAATACTAAGGACTTCAGATTTGTCCAGAAATTGGATGGTCTGAGATGAGAAAAACCCACATTACAGTCTTCTTGTTATGTTGCTTGATTGTAATAGTCCGGCCCGAGTCTGCGGAAGTTCGGGATTACGCCTTCAGGGTCGTATCCCTTATCCCACATGTGGCAAAACTGCGTGAATCTAGTCTGCCCAAATCCGTCTTCATATGTGACGAGACCATAACAAACCAAACGCTTCAGATTGGAGTTGATAAGAAGCGCATTACCGACTGTCAGTTTTCCCGAGTCCTCTTCAAAATCTTGGGCAACGGTAACCTCCTGATCGGGAGCCAATATGACACCGTGACTCCCCAACTCAAGGATTACCTGCTTTGCGTCATACGTCGGATTGGCTGGCAAAAGGACAACTGGGTTAGGGGACAGACCCTCAATTCCGAAAGTGTGGAACCTAATTTTCAAATCAACCACGAGAGCAGGAACCTTCCCCCAGTTTTTCAGGGTGATATACGTTCTGATTTTTCCGTTTACTTCGGGGAGACATTCCATGTCTCTGATGGCATCGGCAACCCAAGCGCGACCACTCACAGCGGCGATATCGACACTCTTCAGGGAAGCATTAGCAGCGATTGTGGCTGCTTTGGAAGACCTCAAACCTATCCTAGTTTGCTTCTTGATGTCTCCCAAAGTACGCAGAGCTATGTACCCGACTGCCCCCGTGATAAGCATGGCAAGCCAAACAGGAAGAACTTCGGGTTTGCCTATCTTGTCCCAATAGGACTCATTCTCTTTTTCATTTGTTACTGTTCCATTCTCGTTCGCGCTGCTGGTCTGTGGGGTGAGTTCTGGAAGGGAGTTTGAGTATTGAATGCCCACTACAAAGCCAATGCCAAACACCACCACCAAAGAGATCAATATCTCCGCTATGCGACGCCACGTTTTAGACCTTGATATCAATATAAAATTTTCTGTACTAGGGAGTCTTGATGCCAGTAGATGAAGATGAATTTAAACGTGTCATCGGCAACATGCTGAAGATGCCACCCAAGAAGCACGCTGATTCAAAACTGGGTAAGAAAAAGACGACAGGCAAGATCATACCTCCTAAAAAGGTAGATCAGGCTTCGAAACCAGTTTGCGAAAAGTGAGTGGCTTGGTTGCACACATCTCAGCTACACAGTTCTCAAACTGTTGGGTAGAGTTGCGCTCATTGAAGCGATACTCAAACTCATTGAGGTAGCGTTGTAGATGTTTGGTAGAAACACGGTGGAAGCTACCAATCAAACCACGCTTCAATAGCGAGAATGATGACTCTACCGTATTAGTGTGGATGCGTGATCCGGGAACAACCCACTGGATAGAGTGATTGACCGAGCGGTGTTTCTTGCTCAAGGTTTCATTCATTGCGAAGTCATAGACCGCCGCATTGTCTGTGTAGATACGAGCTACGTTGTCGGCAAGGTTGGCCTCTAGAATCGGACCAATCGAACTTGCTTTGGCATCCTTGACATGAAAGTAGCGAACGCGACCAGTGGTCTTGGTGCTCTTATAGGTGCGCTCACGCATCGCCACAACAACGTCCTTCGGTGCTTTAGGCTCACTTGCCCGATTGAATCTGCGCTTTGTTCTGCCCCCGATATAGGTTTCGTCAATCTCCACGATTCCGGTCATGGGAGAGCTACCCTTCATATCCATAGCCTCACGGATGCGGTGAACCATGTGCCACGCCGTCTGGTAAGACTTAATACCTAGATGACGCTGTACCTGTACTGCACTCATGCCTTTCTTTGCGGTCATAACCATCTCTACAGCCATGAACCAAGTCAGAATAGGTAGGCGAGTGTCGTTGTAGAGGGTGCCAGAGGTGCAAGAGAACTGTTGCTTGCAGGTCTTCTCTAGGCATTGGAATATCTGAGCGCGTTTGTTCTTAGTGGTAGCTGAGGTCTTACGGGTAATGCGGCTGATCTTGTCATTGCCACAAGTTACGCACCTAACGACTCCATCAGGCCAACGCTGCTGTTCGAGGAATTCAAAGCATTCAACATCGGACTGGAATTTCTTGGTAATGTCTATTAGGTTCATACACTTACCTCGCTGAAAAGAGTATTCGCCTAAAGCTTTTCTGTGTCAAGTGGATAATTGTCCTTCTAACCCGCAGATTCGATTGAACTTGCGTACAAGATACCCCGAGAGGGGGGAGGGGGGTACCAGATAGCACGATGTCCATCCGCCAGCAGATCCAGCCCGTGCTCACCCTAGCCCTCCCACTCATCCTTGCCGAACTCGGCTGGATGTCCATGGGCATCGTCGACACCATCATGGTCGGCCACATGGCCAATCCGGCACTCGCCATCTCCGCTGCCGCTCTCGGCCAGGTCCTCTACAACACCATCGCCTTCGGCATCGCCGGAGTCCTCCTCGGCCTCGACACCTACCTCTCCCAGTCTCACGGGGCCGGCCGCTTCGACGAGGCCAACCGCTGGCTCCTCCACGGCCTCCTCCTCGCCGCCGGCCTCGCCCTCACGCTCATCCTCATCATCCTCTGCGCACCGTCCTTCATGCTCCGCCTCCCCATCGACCACGCCGTCCTCACCGGCTCAGTCGCCTTCCTCGACGCGCTCAACTACGGCACCCCGGCCCTCTTCCTCTACTTCACCCTCCGCCGCTACCTTCAGGCCTTCAACCACGTCCGGCCCATCGCCGCAGCTCTGGTCACCGCAAACCTCGTCAACGTCGTCGGCAACTGGTTCCTTATCTACGGGCACTCCTTCGGTCCCCTCCACATCCCGGCCCTCGGGGTCACGGGCTCAGGCCTCGCGACCTCCTTTTCCCGCTGCTATCTCGCCCTCTTCATGGTCATCGCCCTCTGGCGCATCGAACGCCGCCACCACTACGGCCTCCGCAGCATGGCCCGCCACTTCGAGCCCCGCCGCCTCCGCCGCCTCGCCCTCCTCGGAGCACCCGCCGGCGGTCAGATCTTCGTCGAAATCTCCATCTTCGGCATGGTCACCTTTCTAATCGGAGTCATGGGGCGGCTTCCCCTCGCTGGACACGAGATCGCCCTCAACTGCGCCAGCTTCACCTTCATGGTCCCCTTCGCCATCTCCGCCGCAGCCGCAGTGCGCGTCGGCCAGGCCATCGGCCGCAAAGCTCCCAGCGAAGCGGCCTCCGCAGGTTGGGCCGCAATCCTACTCGGCGCAGGCGTCATGGCCTGCTTCTCCGCTGTTCTGCTTCTTATGCCCCACGCAATCGCGAGCAGCTTCACCGCCGATCGCGACGTCATCGCTGCCACCATCCCCCTGCTCTTCGTAGCCGCTATCTTCCAGTTCTTCGACGGCCTCCAGATCACCGCCACCGGTTCGCTCCGCGGCGCAGGGAACACCCACGCCGGCCTCATCGTCCAGATCGTCGGCTACTGGATCATCGGTCTCCCCATCGGCTACCTCTTCGGCTTCCGCCTCCACTACGGAGCCGTCGGCCTCTGGATGGGCCTGTGTGCGGGCCTCATCGTAGCGGGCACCACCCTCACCCTCATCTGGCGCCACACCACCAAAAAACAGCTTTTAGCCCTTAGCTCTCAGCCTTTAGCTAGAAGCTAAAGGCTAAAAGCCACCGTCTCCTCGCGCACCCTGGTCTTCGACCGCGTCGTCAACGTAACCGCCGAAGCAAGAATCAACCCGCCCCCAACCCAGGCGCTCGGCCCCAGCCGCTCCCCCAGCACAATCACTCCCAACAAACTCCCAATCAGCGGCTCCATATTCAGCAACACCCCCGCCTGCGAAGCCGGAACCTGCGTCATCCCCCAGTTCCACAACAGGGTAGTCGTAGCCGTACACAGCACCCCACTCGCAGCCAGCGCCAGCCAAGCCTTCACCGACACCCCCGCCATCGGCGGCATCCCATACCGCACCGGGACCCACACCATCAGCATCAAGGTCCCAAGCAGCAACCCATACGCCGTCACCACAATATGCGAGTGCCGCCCCATCAACTGCTTGTTGAAGAGAATCCAGAACAGCGCAATCAGCAACGACACCACCACCAGCGCATCCCCAGCCAGCGTAGCGCCCCCCTTGGCGTGCAATCCACCACCCAGCGCAATCAGAGCCGCCCCGCAGGTAGATCCCGCCAGAGCCACCCACCCCACCCAGTCCATCCGCTCATGCGCATACGCCGCCGCCCCTACCGCAAGAATCACCGGCATCGTCCCCACCATCAGCGAGGCATGGCTCACCGTAGTAATCGACAACCCATAGAACTGAATCAGAAACTGCAGCGGCACCCCAAGAAACGAGGCAGCCAGCAGCATTCCCCACTCCCGCCGGTTCAACCCCGGGCGATGGGTCACCAGCAACGGCAGCAGCACCACCATCGCAAACAGAAACCGGTACAGCACCATATGCGCGAAGCTCATCTCCGCCAGCGCAATCTTCCCGAAGAAGAACCCGCACCCCCACAGCGAACTAGCCAGCGCACAAGCCGCAAACCCCAGTGCCCGTCGTTTCTCTAAAACCACCATCCTTCCACTCTCGCACAATTAAAAGCGAACGGGAGAGAAAGCCGAAGCCTCTCTCCCGCAGCAATCCGAACCGGAAAGGTTATGCCAACTTGCTTACCAGACGCGGCAACTCTTCACCGGCACCATTGGCGCGCCCTTCTTGCAGCCAAACGCCGCCGCAAATCCAGGCTGATTCACAATCGCACCATTCGCACGGAAGTGGTCCGGCGAGTGAGGATCGGTCAGCACCTGCGTCCGCACCTGCTCCGGCCGCGGATTCTCGCACCAGTTCTGCGCGTAACCGATGTAGAACCTCTGCGGGGCCGTGTATCCGTCCTTCTTCGCTGTCAGATCGACGCCCTCCTTCTTTGCGCGATCGAGGTAAGCCATATAAGCCAGCAGCAAACCGCCGTTGTCCGCGGTATTTTCGCCTAGCGTCAGCCTGCCATTCACCTTCACATCATCGACGGCAACGAAGCTGCCATACTCATCCGCCAGGCAGTCCGTCCGAGCCACGAAGTTCTTCGTATCCTCCGCCGTCCACCAGTCGCTCAGGTTGCCTTTCCCATCAAACTTCTTGCCTTGATCATCGAACCCATGCGTTAGTTCATGACCAATCACTGCGCCAATATGCCCATAGTTCACGGCGTCATCCTGCTTCGGGTCGTAGAACGAAGGCTGCAGAATTCCTGCAGGAAAGTTGATCGTATTCTGGCTATCGTCGTAGTCCGCATTCACCGTCGGTGGCGTCATATCCCATTCGAAGATGTTGACAGGCTGCCCGATCTTCGCCAGTTGCCGATCATTCTCGAATGCATCCGCACGTCGTGCATTCCCCAGCGCATCGTCCGGCTTGATCTCCAGCTTGGTGTAGTCTCGCCACTTATCCGGATAGCCGATCTTATTTGTAACCTGGTGCAGCTTCTCTTTCGCCCGCGTCTTCGTCGTAGCCGACATCCAGTCGAGTTGATCGATATCGTGTCCCATGGCCGTTTCAATGTCAGCGACCATCTCCATCATCTTCGCCTTACTGTCTCCGGCGAAGTACTGCTCCACATACACCTTACCCAAAGCCTCTCCCAGCGCGCCATTCACCGAGTTCGAACAACGCTTCCAACGCGCGGCCTGCTCCGGCTGCCCGTTCAACTTGCGTCCGTAAAAGTCAAAATTCTCGGCATCGAATCTCTTCGGCAATCTGCCCGCATAAGTCGTCAACACCTGGTATCGCAGGTAAGCCTTCAGCGTCTCCAGGTTCGTCGCATCAATCTCCTTAGTCAGCGCAGGGAAGAACTCCGGCGTCGCATTATTGATCTCGCTCACCCTCGGCGAATGGATTGCGTCTTGAAACTCTCCAAAGTTCAGCCCCGGCACTGTCGCTTCAAACTTGGCAATAGGTTGTAGATGATAAGTCTTCTCCGGGTCGCGCATCTCGGTCACACCCATTGATGCCTTGGCCAGTGCCGTCTCGAACGTCAGAATCGAATGAGCATCCTTTGTCGCCTTTTCCGGCGAGCTCCCCGCCAGCTCAAGCATCTTCGCGACGTGTGCGACATACTGATCCCGAAGCTCAACATCTTTCGCTCCCGTTCGCAGGTAATAGTCTTTTTCCGGCAATCCGAGCCCGCCCTGCTGCACAGATGCGATCTGTTTGGTTGCGTCCTTGAAGTCCTGCTGTTCCCCATAACCAAAGAACACATTCACGCCGATCCTTTGCAGGTTGCCGGCCAAGGCTGACAGTTCTTCCTTGCTTTTCACTGCATCGATCTCACTGAGCAACGGCCCCGTAGGAGCAATTCCTTTCGCTTCAATCGCATCCGTATCCATACACGCCTTGTAGAAGTCGCCAATCTTTTGCTCGTCAGGCGAACGGCCCGCGCCACCGGCAGCCGCCTTGGTCAAAATTCCATACAGCGACTGGGTGTTCACGTTGTACAGCGCGTAAAACTGGTCGACGCCGGCCTGGTCTGCAGGGATCGGATGGTTTGCCGCGAACTTCCCGCAGGCAAACTTGTAAAAGTCATTACATGGATCGACCGAGGCATCCAGGGAGGTGGTATCGAATCCCGGAATCGGGAGATAGGTTTCAGTCGGCTTGCTGCTATCGCTCACCAGCTTCGCTTGTTGTGCCCAGCCAACACTCCAAGTGCCAGTCATAGCCACGGCAATCATTGCACCAAGTCCAGCCCGCCGCCTCATCCTGCCAGGAACTTCCAACGTCCATGCTTTCAACATTTAATTATCCTTTTTCATGCGGAATTTCTGCAGCCTTTGTATCACCAACCCAGCGTAGCTGTTATTTTCGTCCAGCCGTCCGCATACATTGGCGTCGCCCGCGCGTCTGTGAAAGCATTACTCGAGCGTTCTCGGTGAGCAGAGATACGCATCTACCCCCATGACGGTTCCCAGATATCTCATTTCGACGTTTTGCCGACGCCTCTCGCTCATAGGTGTTTTGCTCTTTCCGATGGCTTTCCCTGTCTTCGCCGCCCGCGGCCCGGAACCTTCGCTGCGACTGCCGCTGGAGTCATTCGGATTCCAACCACTTTCCGAGCAGTTCCTTCTCGCAGGAAGCTCCATGTTGACGATCCACTACGTCGACGACCAGCATCTTTTGCTCACCTTCAGCGCCCGCCACCTGCTCAAGCGCCTGCCCGACGAGCCCGAAGACGACATGGATCGCACCATCGACGCCGTCCTGCTCGAGCTACCCTCCGGCCACGTTCTGGCTCGCACCACATGGCGTACCCACGATCATGGCCAATATCTCTGGAGCCTCGGCCACGGCCACTTCCTCCTGCGCATCCGTGACACTCTCACAACCTTCGCTCCACTCGCTAACCTGGCGACCGGCCAGCCTTTTACAGAACATCCATTTCTTGCCACAGAAGATCGCCGCATCGCCGTCGTCATCCTCTCCCCCGATGCTGATCTCCTCACGGTGGAGACCGTCAAACGTACTCCCCCCGTTCCCAAGCCAAAGGCTCCTCTCTTCGGCCCTACCCCGGTTGAACCGGCTCCAGAGCCGCAAGTCGTTCAAATCAACTTCTATCGTCTTTACGTGCCAACTGAACCCGGCGCACAAGTCAAAGCAAGTCCTGCCGGTGCTGGCCGCTCCAAAGGTGCCGGAGGCCTTCCCGTCTCGGTCGCAGGATACCTCTCCACCGTCGATCAAGGACATCAGCACTATGCCTTCGACTTCCACTCCTACGCCGGCAAGGTCGACGAACTCTCGCCCTTCGACTCCACCTGTCCGCCCTTTCCCCTCTTTGTCAGCCATAGCCAGTTCATCGTCTTCGGCTGTCGCACGGGTCACACCATCGGTGCTGTCGGTGGCTTCAACATGCGGGGGCAGGAGATGTGGGAGCAGGGTCTCTTCGGCGATTTCATCGCTCCGTCGCTCGTCTACGCTCCATCCAGCGGACGGTTCGCGCTCAGCCGCGTTCTCCTCCATTCCTCTGCTGTAGCCGATCAGCCCGTCAGCGCGGACGAGATCTCGGCGCAAACTGTTGTTGTCTATCAGACCGACAGCGGCAAGCAAATCCTCCATGCCGACTGCACCCCCGTTGAGCGCGCAGGCCAGAACTTCGCTCTCGCGCCGGACGGCCTCTCTCTTGCCATCATCCACGCTGACGCCATCGAGATCTATCGTCTCCCGCCTCTCACCCCTAAGGAAGAAAACGCGATCAAACTGGCGCAAACCTCTGCGCCAGCCGAGAACGATCTGCCGGTCCGCTTCGCCAGCCAACTCTCCCCATCTGCGGAAGAAGCCGATTCCACCGTTCAACCCGAAGCCCAGCCGGCCAACGCCGTCGCGCCCAGTGCGTCGAACACAACCGCTCCCGACTCCACCCAAACACCTTCACCTGCAGACGCGGCCCCCGCAGCGAAACCCTCCGGCGATACCGCTCAAGCCTCGGGCGACCCCACACCTGAGGAGCATCGCAAACCACCTACTCTCTACACCCTCCCCACCGACAAACCGTCGGACAGACCTTCCAACTCCGACCGTCCAAAGGACACGCCTCAGTAGATTCTCTCCGCGAAAAATTGCGGCTGCGAAATGCGAAAGTATAAGATAGACGGAAAAAGGCCGACCGCGGTCTCCCGAAAGCCAGCCTCTTCCTAATCTCTACGCCAAAATTTCAGCTTCCCATCAAAACCCGAAAGTTATGCAGCCTTCTTCGGCGCAACAGCCTTCACACGTGCGTTCAAGCGGCTCTTGTAGCGGCTCGCGGTGTTCTTGTGCAGAACGCCCTTCTGCACACTCTTGTCCAGAATCGACGCGGTCTCCCGGTACTGGGTGGTTGCAGCGGCGTGGTCGCCCTTCGCGATCGACTCGCGCAGTTGGCGCAGGGTGCCACGGAGCTTGCTCTTGTTCGAACGGTTTACCGCGGTCTTGGCTACGGTCTGACGTGCGCGCTTCAAAGACGAAACATGATTTGCCATAAACTCTCTTCTCTCAACCCTTACATTTGTAGGGGAAAATGGGATGCAGACTCAAAGCCAGGCGACTCTGGATACAGTCACAGCCTTGAGTAGCGCTAAATAAACCCGCCGCACTCCCTGCAATATCTAAGTCTACGGAAACCATGCTCTTCGGTCAACTCCTCTTCTGGCCAAAATGCTGCTTCAATCCCCCCAAAAGCATCTAATTCTTAGAAAACATGCCGTACCGCGATTCCATCCCGGTTTTGCACCAAAATCTATTCATCATTTGCCCCTTGACGCCATCTTCCCGACGTTCTACTCTTTGCCCATCTTCGACACTAGATTGGCACCTTCCGCCATCCCGGTCGCAGTCAAAGGGCGCAGCCAATGCGCTACCAGCTACTGTCTGCACTTCCCCTCAAAAACTCCCAAGTCAACGGCCATGCACCCAACCCAGCTCCCCCTGACGGAGGTCAGCACACTACTTGATTAAAAAATCCCTGGAAATCACACCTGGCATTGAGCCCCTGTACGGGACCCACGACGAAAACCTCCGCCTCCTCGAGGACAAACTCAACGTCACGATCGATCTCCGCTCCGACGCTATCCACGTTACCGGCGAAGCCACCAACGTAGCCCGCGTCGAACAACTTTTCACCGACTTCGACACCCTCCGAAAATCCGGCATCAATCTCCACAACGGCGAACTAAACGGCATGCTCAAGCTCGTCGTCGCCGATCCCTCCATCACCCTCAAATCCCTCATCGACACAGGCAAACAGCGCTCCGCCGGCGTCAAGCGTATGGTTCAGCCCCGCTCGCCCAACCAGCGTAAGTACGTCGAAGCCATCGAGCAGTCCGACATGACCTTCGGCCTGGGCCCCGCCGGCACCGGAAAAACCTACCTCGCCGTCGCCATGGCCGTGTCCGCTCTCATGGCCAAAAAAGTCAGCCGCATCATCTTGGTCCGTCCCGCAGTCGAAGCCGGCGAACGCCTCGGCTTCCTACCCGGCTCCCTCCAGGAAAAAGTCGACCCCTACCTGCGCCCCCTCTACGACGCCCTCTACGATCTCCTCGACCCCATCAAGGTCGACAAGCTTCTCGAGTCCAACGTCATCGAAGTCGCCCCGCTCGCCTTCATGCGCGGCCGCACCCTCTCCGACGCCTTCATCATCATGGACGAAGCCCAGAACACCACCATGGAACAGATGAAGATGTTCGTCACCCGTCTCGGCAACAACTCCAAGGCCGTCATCACTGGCGACCTCACCCAGACCGATCTGCCCAACCCGAAGAAGTCCGGCCTCCTTGAGGCGCTCCACGTTCTTGACGGCGTAGAAGGCATTCGTTTCTGCCATTTTGAAGACGTCGACGTCGTTCGCCACCAACTCGTCCAGCGCATCGTTCGAGCCTACGACATCTACGGCAAGGCCCAGCAGCAACTCCCTCTTCCCATCGGCGAAGTTGCCATGCCGGACCCGAACCTCGCGTCCACAGCCAAACCCATACCTAAACCCCAATAAATTCAACCAATCTGCGATAATCAATCACAGGGGGCCAATCCAGCCCCCTGTTGATATTGAGTAACCGTTCCGCACGATGATCACCATCGAACCCCCAAGTGCCAACTCCATCCCCGCGCCTCTCCGCTCAGGTTTGACGCGCACCTTCACCCGCGCATGCTTGATTTTTCTCGCAGCAGGAGTGACCCTCGCCGCACAATCCCCGGCAACTCCAAACCCAAATTGGCGCCTCACCTGGAGCGACGAGTTCAACGGCCCCAACGGCTCCTCACCAGACCCCGCCAAATGGACCTACGACATAGGCGGTGGTGGCTACGGCAACCACGAGCTCGAGTCCTACACCAAGCGGCCCGTCAACGCCCATCAACAGGACGGCCACCTCATCATCACGGCCCGCAAAGAAGACCTCACCGGCCTGGATGGCATCCCGCGCCACTACACCTCCGCCCGCATCAACACCAAGGGGCTCTTCTCCCAAGCCTACGGACGCTTCGAAGCCCGCATCCAACTTCCCACCGGCAAAGGTATCTGGCCAGCCTTCTGGCTCCTGGGCGACGACATCGACACCAATCCCTGGCCAAGGTCCGGCGAGATCGACATCATGGAAAACATCGGCGATCCGGCTACGGTCTACAGCACCCTCCACGGCCCCGGATACAGCGGTGCCAAACCCATTTCGGCAAAATTCCCGCTCCCTGCGGGCGAATCCGTCACCGCCGGCTACCACCTCTACGCCGTCGAGTGGACCCCTAACGACATCAAGTTTTTCTTTGATGATCACCTCATCGTCGAGCGGACCCCAGCCGACCTGCCCCCCGGCACTCACTGGGTCTATGACCATCCTTTCTTCGTCATTCTCAACCTGGCCGTAGGCGGCGGCTGGCCCGGCAACCCCGACGAGACCACTATCTTTCCTCAAAAGATGCTCGTTGACTACGTCCGCGTCTACCAAGCGGCCTCCTCAGCACCCCAGACGCCGAAGCCAATCCAATGATCGCCATCGAACCAACGGCAGGCCTGGAAGCGACGCTGTCCCGCTCCGGTTTAACCAGCTTTCTCAAGCGCGCTCGACTCGCCGTCGGCCTTAGAGGCGAAGTCGAGGTCCTGCTCGCGGACGACGCTACGCTGCGCCGTCTCAATAGGTCCTTCCGGGGCAAAAACAAACCGACCGACGTCCTCAGCTTCCCCACTCCAGCCGAAATCTTAAACGCGCACGCTGGAGACTTGGCGATCTCGCTTGAGACCGCGGCTCGCCAGGCCGCCACCTACGGCCACTCTTTGTGCGACGAAGTGAAGATACTCCTCCTACACGGCCTGCTCCATCTCTCCGGTCTTGACCACGAGACCGACAACGGCGAGATGGCCGCTCGCGAGGCTACTCTCCGCTGTAAGCTCAAACTCCCTAACACTTTAATCGAGCGCACCACCACACTGCCGCAAAAGGCGCGGCTAGACCAAACGACGAAGACATCGCCGCCCATGAAGAGGGCACCGACAGCATCCACTCGCCCCGCTACAAAACGCAGCGCAATAAAAAAGAAAACAATCGCGCGAGGTTCTAGATGACTCCCGCCTACGCGTATACCATTGCGCTCATTCTTCTTCTCGTTATCCTTGCGTTAGCTGCCTACGTCGATCGTGTCTACTCGGAGATGGGCAAATTCCTCGCCCGCGAATATCAGGACAACATCGACGCCTGGGAGAGTGTCGTCGAACCTCGTCTTCGTCTTGGTCGCGAGTCCATCGCACTCTCCGCCTCGGTTCTTCGCCAGCTCACGCTGGCAACCCTGGCCCTGCTTTCGGGCCTTCGCCTCTACACCCACACCAGCCTGGTTCCAACCCTTGCACGTACACCCAGTCTTGGCGAGGTTCTGCGCGCAGTCTTCGAGCTCATTCTTCTCATCCTCATCTTCGACCGCCTGCTCCCGCAACTCCTTTTCTCCCGCACCCGCGGCCTCTGGATCGCGCGCATCCTTCCTCTTCTGCAGGCGCTCTTCTATCTCATTCTTCCGGTCACTATGCTGCTGCAGCTGCTTCTCTCTATTGCTGCCCTCGCTGAGCCGGAAGACACCACTGAAGAAGATCATCCCTCCGAAGCCATGGATGCTCTTCTTGAAGCCGGCGAAGAGGAGGGCATCCTCGAGGAGTCTGATCGCGAACTGGTCCGCTCTGCCGTGGAGTTTGGTGACAAGGTTGTCCTTGAGGTCATGACTCCTCGCCCTGAGATCTTCGCCGTTCCCGGCACCCTCACGCTGCAGGAGTTCACCGCGACGATCAACGAACATGCCTTCTCGCGTGTCCCGGTCTTCAACGGTTCGCTTGACCACGTCACCGGCATCGGCTTTGCCCATGACCTGCTCAAAGTACTTGACGCTGAGGCAAATACGCGCACGGTTGCTCAAATTCAGCGCCCCGCCGCCTTTGTTCCTGAGACCAAGAAAGTGGCTGAGCTGCTACGCGAGATGCAGCGCGAAAAACAGCACATGCGCATCGTCATCGACGAGTACGGAAGTGTTGCAGGCCTTGTCACCATTGAGGATTTGCTTGAGGCGATCGTCGGAAACATTGCGGATGAGCATGATGAGCCTGAAGCGGATGACCAACCGATCCGCGAATCGAATGGCGCTTATGTGGTCTCGGGAGCGTTTGAGCTTTCGCGTCTGCGCGACCTTTTTGCCGATCAATTCGAGCCGAATCAACGGGTTACGCGGCCTGCTGAGGATGGGGAGCCGCATGAGCCTGAGGAGGAGGGGGTGGATTCAGGTGAGGGGGAGGTGACGGATCTTCGCGATACGCGGGACGATCCCACGGCGTTGCGGCTCCCGGAACACTATGAATCTACGACACTTGGGGGACTGGTCTCAGAGATCGCCGGGCATATTCCGCTGCCCGGGGAGGTGGTGGAAGAGGATGGACTGCGGCTGGAGGTGCTGGCCAGTACGGACCGGCGGATCGACCGGATTCGGGTTAGTCTTACGGATCCTCCGGACCTTTCTTAGAGGATTTTTTGGAGTGTTTTTTCTTGTGTGGTGGAATGGGCGAAAAATAAGGGGATTTTGCGAAAATTGGGTGTTTTGACGTGGTGTTTTGCTGGTGGGAGTGTGGTGGTTTGCGTGGCTGAGATGGTGTTTAAGCAGTCGTAGTTTCGGGCGCTAAAAATGCGCCACGTTTTTCAACTTTATTTTTTGGGAAGAGACGCTGTCCTGCCGGACGGCCTCCTGCGCGGAGCGCGGTCACTTCGTGACTTGTATACCGCTTCGCATGGCGCTCCCGTTGGTCGCGAGGGAAGATTGATTCCGACCAACGGGAGGACCGCGCGAAGCTCTAAAAAGGCGTGCCAACGCCCGCCGCCGAATCGGGGTCCCCACAAACAGGTCTTCGTTTGTGGGGTGACCAAGCAGGGGCCGTCCGGCAGGACATTCTCTATAGCCGTGAGTTGACTAGTCGATAGAGATCTTACGGAGCAGTTTGAAGTCGGAGAGCATCTTTCCTGTTCCCAGCACCACCGAGGCGAGGGGATCATCGGCGATGGAGACGGGAAGCCCGGTCTCCTCGCGGATGCGCTTGTCGAGGTTCTTGATGAGCGCGCCGCCGCCAGTGAGGACGATGCCGCGGTCGGAGATGTCTGCGGAGAGCTCGGGCGGGGTCCGCTCTAGTGCTACGCGGATGGCATTGATGATGGTTGCGATGCTCTCCGAGAGGGCTTCGCGGATCTCGGAGTCTTCGATGGTGATGGTCTTCGGCACGCCCTCAATGAGGTTGCGGCCTTTGACTTCCATGGAGAGGGGCTTATCGAGCGGATAGGCCGAGCCGAGGGAGATCTTGATCTGCTCTGCGGTGCGCTCGCCGATGAGCAGGTTGTACTTCCGCTTGAGGTAGGTCATCACGGCCTCGTCCATCTGGTTTCCGGCCATGCGAACGGAGCGAGAGTAGACGATGCCTGCGAGTGAGATCACTGCAATATCCGTAGTCCCGCCGCCGATGTCGACGACCATGTTTCCGCCGGGCTCGGTGATGGGCAAACCCGCGCCAATGGCGGCGACCATGGCCTGTTCGACCAGGTGAACCTCGGAGGCCTTGGCGCGATAGGCGGAGTCCATGACGGCGCGTTTTTCTACCTGAGTGATCTCGGAGGGGACACCGATGACGATGCGCGGGTGAACCATCATCTTCCGGTTGTGCGCCTTCTGGATGAAGTAGTTCAGCATCTTTTCGGTGTGGCGGAAGTCGGCGATGACGCCGTCTTTCATGGGCTTGATGGCGACGATGTTTCCGGGCGTGCGGCCGAGCATCTCCTTGGCCTCTTTGCCGACGGCCTCAACCTCGTTGGTGATCTTGTTCACCGCGATGATCGAAGGCTCGTTGACGATGATGCCTTTGCCGTGCGCGAAGACGAGCGTGTTCGCCGTGCCAAGGTCGATAGCAAGGTCGCTGGAAAAGAGGCTGAAAAGAGACCGCATATTGTGAATGCGGGAGTAACGCATCTGAAAACTATTTGAAGACATAGGTGTTTGCGATCGATCCTAAAAAGAGACTCACACTAGTGTATTCCTTTAGCAAGCGCTATTTCAGCACCTAACCTAACCAGTAAGCATGCCTCTTCCGTGTTAGTTCCGTTCTGGTTCACACAGCAGCCGACAGCAGAAGAGCGCCGAGGGATAGATGAGAATGCTGACGTGCCGGGTGTAGGCGAAGCCGACCAGGAAGGGAAGGGTGGAGGCTGCGACCAGGGCAAGAAAAGTAGCCGCCTCCACGCGCAACCATCGGTCTGCTGGTGGACGGTGTCGAAGCAGAAGAAAGATTGAACTGGCGGTCGCGATCCAGAAGATCAACCTGAAGGCGAGCATTCCGGCGATTTCGATCAGCCGTCGACCCCCTAAACTTGCGGTGGAACCGTATTTTTCGAGTGAAAAGAAGAGGATCTTCAGCTTGCGAGCATCTCCTGACAGCGTCTCCTGGGGATGAGTCCGCAGGTACTCGAACGCCGATCGCAGGTGATAGTCGTTGAAGCTCCACTCGTCCGGGAAACTTACTCCGCGGTTCAGTTCAAAGTCGTACCAGTCGAGCGAGTCGCCGTGCGGCGGCGGGTAGTTTCGTAGAAAGCCTGCGTTGTTGCCTTTGTGCAGATTGATTCCGTCGAAGCTGGTTCCCAAGCTGTATCGGCCGCTGGCGTGATGCTGATGCAGCGCCCACCCGAGAGGAGCTGCCGCAACCAGCAGGAGGACGAGCCAACGCAGGCTTGTCTGCTTCTCTAAAGCGAGGAAGCCTGCCAACAGAACCAGCACGGCAAGTTGCATTCCGCTCTTCGAGAGGTAAAGCCCATCGAGCGCCGCCGCGAACAATAGAGCCCTGTGAGTGCCGTGCAGGCTTGCCGTTCCAACGGTTCTCCGTCCGGGCTGGCCGAAGAACAGAATTGCCGCGCCCAGCGCCAGAAAGCTGTAGGAGAAGCCTTCGTCTACCTGCAGATTGGTTACGTCGGCCAGAAACGCCGGAATCAAAAACGGAACGAGAAGCAGCAGGATCGTCAACGCTCTGCGACCGGGCGGCTGCGGCAGACAACACCATGCGAGATAGAGGGCGAACTCGACCGGCAACAACAGGAGGATTGTCTTGAAGCAGACGACTGGAATATAGCGATCGCCCAGGAGTCGAATGCCTGAGGCAACGACGACTGCGGTAGCCGGCATGCGCGCGGCGTGGAAGCAGATGGGATTGCCGCGGGTTCCCATCTCTTCGGTGCAGACTGTGATACCGCCGCCGGTCAGCAGGCTGCGCGTGGTTGGCCCGACGAAGTTGGTAATAGAGAAGAGCGACTTGTTTGCGCGGGTATGATCGAGTGCCCATACTGTGGCCAGCGAAAGGAGTACGGGAACGAGGAGCAGGACCAGCAGCAGACGACGGTCTCGCCTGGTCTGGTCTAACTCGATTGAGTTTAAATCGCCTGGGACGATTGCCCGCATCTGCCCAATCTAATCGAAGTTGAGCCGGATGCTACGTTTGGTCTCCGCTTTCCTGATGGGGTCCTCGCCTGGGTTCGCTTGTGGAAGCGAACTATGGGAAGCTTCTCATGTTGCTGTGACATCGTTTCGGCGCAAATAGATACAATCGAAGGCAGCATCAAGCAAAGTGGAGACAGACGAATGATTATTGGTGTGCCAAAGGAAGTTAAGGATCACGAGAGCCGCGTCGGGGTGACCCCGGCGGGCGTGAAAGCACTGGTCGAGGCAGGACACAAGGTTCTCGTGGAGCATGATGCAGGCGCGCTGTCGGCTATGCCGGACGACGAGTACCAGTCCGCGGGCGCCGAGATTGTTGGCTCGGCCTACGATGTGTGGCGGCTGGCGGAGATGGTCGTCAAGGTGAAGGAGCCGGTCGAGAAGGAGTACAAGAACTTTCGCGAGGGGCTGGTACTTTTCACATATCTCCATCTGGCTCCGCTGAACGATCTGACGGACGCACTGCTTCACTCGAAGGTGACGGGGATTGCATATGAGACGGTTCGCGATCGCGCGGGCACGCTGCCGCTGCTGACTCCGATGAGCGAGGTTGCTGGACGCATGAGCGTGCAGGTTGGCGCAGCTTATCTTGAGAAGGAGCATGGTGGGCGCGGAGTTCTGCTGGGCGGCGTTCCGGGTGTGCCTCCGGGGAATGTCTGCGTTATTGGCGGCGGTATTGTGGGGACGAACGCCGCGAAGATTGCGCTGGGCATGGGCGCGAAGGTGACGCTGATCGATTTGAATTTGAATCGGCTGCGCGAGTTGGATGACATCTTTGGCGGACGGATCTATACGGTTGCGTCGAACAGCTACAACATTGAGCATGCGGTTCGGGAGGCTGATCTGGTGATCGGCGGCGTTCTGATTCCGGGTGCGGCTGCGCCGAAGATCGTGACTAAGGCGATGGTGGCGAAGATGAAGAAGGGCGCGGTGATCGTGGATGTGGCTATCGACCAGGGCGGCTGCATCGAGACGGCGCACCCGACGACACACTCGAATCCTTCTTATGAAGTGAACGGCGTGGTGCACTACTGCGTGACGAATATGCCTGCCGCGGTGCCGAATACCTCGACGCTTGCGTTGACGAATGCGACGTTTCCTTGTGTGCTGAAGCTGGCGCGGCTGGGGGCGAATGCGGCGATCAGCGAAGACAAGGGCATTGCCGAGGGCGTGAATACGTTCAACGGCGTGCTGACGTATGGTGCGGTGGCGCAAGCGCAGAAGCGTGAGTGGCAGGCGGTTGCGAAGCTCGTTTAGCTGCTGCGGTATGGGCGATCGACGAGCGTGTGGCCGCATATAATCGGGGGACTTAGGAGGGCGGGCATGGGCGCGACTGCGAACCGGCGAAAGATTTGGATCGTGGCTCTGGGGACGTGCCTGCTTATCCTCTTTGTGGCGCTGGCGACGCTGAATGCGTTTAATACGCAGCTGCCAAAGCCCGCGAGTACGCAGCAGACGGTCATCTTTACGGGGCTGTCGATTGTGGCTTTTCTTCTGTTTGTTGCGGTGCTGCTGCTGCTGGTCCGCAATGTGTTGAAGCTGTATGCGGACCAGCGCAGCCGGGTGATGGGGACGCGTCTGCGCACGCGGATGTTGTGGGGCGCGGTGCTGGTGAGCCTGGTTCCGATTGCTTCAATGTTTGCGTTCAGTTATCAGCTGATGAATCGCGCGGTGGATCGCTGGTTTACGCAGCCGGTGACGGATATGCGCGAAGACAGCAATAATATGGCGCTGGAGCTGGCGCACTATACGACGGCGAATGCTCGCGCTGAGGCGGATTCAATTGCTGCCAGTTTGCCGGCTGCGCCGGTGATTGCTCCTGTGGCCAAGGCGGCGGGTGGCGGTCGGGCGGGTGCTTCGGGCCGGGGTTCTGACCGGCGCTCGAACCGTGGGGCGTTGCCTGCGCATGCGGCGGCACCATCGGCTGTGTCTTTAGCTGTGTCTAGGAATCGCGAGGCGATCCATGATGTGCTGCGACAGCATGAGATCACACTGCAGAATGGCTTTGCGATCGTCTATCGCGAGGGCCGCGTAGTGGCTTCGTTTCATATGCCGCAGCGGGCTGGGACGACGGCGCAGGTCAAGGTGTGGCTTCCTGATCAGGTGGCCGGGGCCGATACGGATGAGTCGAGCGCCCAGAGACAAGCTGATCCTGTGGATGCTGCGATTTTGACTGCGGCGCAGCGCGTGGATCAGCCGGTTTTTTCTCTTGGCGCTACGGACTATGCGCTAGGCGCATCGACATTAAAACAGGGCGAGACTGTGGTGGTTGGTTTGCCGATGCCGTTTGGGATGGCGGCGACGATGACGAATCTGCGCAAGGCGGCGGATGCGTACTGGGTGCTCTACAGCGAGCGGCGGCAGATCCGTGATCTTTATATGCTGCTGCTGATGATGATGACGAGCCTTGCGCTGTTTGCGTCGTGCTGGCTGGCGCTGCATCTGTCGAAGCAGGTGACTAAGCCGGTGGAGGCGCTGGCGGATGCGATGGAGGCGATCGCGCAGGGGGATTACGGCCATCGCGTGCAGGAGAGCGCGACCGAAGAGCTGGGGGAGCTGGTGCGCAGCTTCAACCACATGGCGGCCGATCTTGAGGGCAGTCGACGCGCGGTGGAGGAGTCGACGGTGCAGCTCAGCGCGGCGAATACGGCGCTGGAGGCCAGGCGCGGCGAGCTTGAGACGATGCTCGAGACGATTCCGAATGGTGTGGCGACGCTCGATACCGATCGGCGCATTATTCTTGCCAACCGGGCGCTTAGCGAGATGATGGACCCGGGCGGGCAGAGGCCGTTCTATGGGCTGGTGATGGAGGAGGTCTTTCCGCCTGAGGTGTCTGAGGTGCTTGATCGTCTGATTAAACGCAGTCATCGCATGGGGTCGGCGTCGAGTGAGATTGAGATTCCTGGTTTTCCTCAAAGCTCGGGCGACAGGTTTGGCGGGACGATGAACCTGCTGGCTACGGTTGCTCTGCTGGAGATGCCGGCGGCTACGGAACGGATGCGCCGGGAGCATCAGGGCTATGTGATTGTGCTGGAAAACGCGACGGAGCTGCTGCGAGCGCAGAAGCAGTCGGCGTGGAAGGAGGTGGCGCGGCGTGTGGCGCACGAGATTAAGAATCCGCTTACTCCGATCAGTCTTAGCGCAGAACAGATTCGCCGGCATATTGACCGCCTTGCGCGCGCTGTCGCTGAGGCCACGTCTGTCAGCGCTCCGGAGTCGCCGTCGATCGCTGTCATTCGCCGATGCTCGGAGGTCATTACCTCTTCGGTTGAGAGTATGCGGTCGCTGGTCGATCAGTTTGCCGCGCTCGCGGAGTTTCCGACGGCTCGGCCAAAGCCTGCGGACCTCAACACGATTGTGGAGAACTCACTCGCGCTGTTTGCTGGACGGATGCAGACGGTCCGCATCGTGCGCAAGATGAGCATCGACCTGCCGCTGGTGATGGCGGACCCGGAGGCGCTGAAGCGGGCGCTTGGCAACCTCATCGACAATGCCGCCGAGGCGATGCAGCAGAGCCTCTATCGCGAGCTGCAGATCAGCACGTGTTTGCTGGAGAACGGGATGGTCGAGCTTGCCATTGCAGACAGCGGCTCCGGTCTCACCGATGACATGCGCGAGCGCCTCTTTCTGCCGTATTTTTCTACCAAGCAGCGCGGCACGGGACTTGGACTGGCGATTGCCGCGAAGATAATCCAGGAGCACCAGGGCACGATCCGCGCGGAGAAGAATGAGCCTGCGGGTGCAAGATTCATCATCGAACTGCGACCGGCCCTCTCGACCGACAGCGACCCGGACGCGCCGGCGGCCTTCAGTGGATTCGCCACGCCGCAGAACGGCCATGCTGCAGTGGCTGCAGTTGAATCTGCTATAGAGCTTCCAGTTCACGGCGACACAAAAGCACAGGACGACTTAGCCTCCACCCTCCCCAGAGGCCCCCAATGAACCATGTACTGATCGTCGACGACGAAGCCGAGATTCGCGAGTCGCTCGAAAGCATTCTTCGTGAAGAGGATTACCTCGTCACCACTGCTGCTACTGCGCGTGAAGCTCTCGAGCTGCTTCGGGATGCTGCCTACGACGTGGTTCTGCTCGATATCTGGTTGCCGGATCGTGACGGTCTCGATACTTTGACCGAGATTCGGCAGATGGAGTCGAGCAACGTGCCAGAGGTTGTCATCATCAGCGGCCACGGCACGATCGAAGCTGCGGTGCGCGCTACGAAGCTTGGGGCCTATGACTTTCTTGAGAAGCCTCTCTCGCTCGATCGCACACTGATCGTGCTGAAGAATGCGATGAAGGCTCGCCAAATGCGCGAGGACAACCAGGAGTTTTCGCGCCAGCTTACAAAGGGGACGGTGACGGGGAACTCTGTTCCGATGAAGGCGCTGCGCCAGCAGATCAAGCTGATGGCGCCCACAAACGGGCGCGTGCTGATCTATGGAGAGTCCGGGGCAGGGAAGGAGCTTGTCGGCAGGGCGATGCATGCGGAGAGCCTGCGCAAGGACCGGCCTTTTGTGGAACTCAACTGTGCGGCGATCCCGGAGGATTACATCGAGAGCGAGCTCTTCGGCTATCGCCACGGTGCGGTGCCTGGCGGTCCGACCGAGAAGCGCGGAACGTTTGAGCGCGCGGATGGAGGCACACTCTTCCTCGATGAGGTGGGCGATATGAGCTTGAAGACGCAGGCCAAAGTGCTGCGGGCGCTCGATGAGCAGCGGTTTTTGCCGGTTGGCGCGTCGCATCCTGTGCACGTCGATGTGCGGGTTATTGCAGCAACGAATAAGGACCTTGAAGAGGAGATTGCTCGCGGTAACTTTCGCGAAGATCTGTTCTATCGACTGAATGTCATTCCGTTTTTTGTGCCGCCTCTGCGCGACCGCAAGGAGGATATTCCTCTGTTGGTCAAAGAGTTTCTGCAGCAGTTCGGTGCGGAGTATGGCCGTCCTCATGTTGAGATGACCGAGGATGCGCTGGCTGCTTTGAAGCAGTACCACTGGCCGGGCAACGTGCGCGAGCTGCGCAATCTCGTCGAGCGCGTGCTGATCCTGAACCCGAAGACGCAGCGGATTGAGCGCAAACATCTGCCGATGCTGGTTTATCGTGACTCGGCTAAGGACTCCAACAAGGCTAATGGACGCGAGGAGTTCACCAGCCTGCTGCAGGCGCGTGAGGCGTATGAGCGCGACTACATCTTGAAAAAGTTAGATGAGTTTCATGGCAATGTCAGTCGCGCCGCCGAGGGGTTGGGTCTTGAACGTAGCCATCTGTATCGCAAGATGAAGGCTCTGGGCGTTAGCGTGAAGGAGTGAGTGTTTGTGCGAGGGGGTAGAGACTGTAAACGCAGATTCCCTTCGGGAATGACAACCAGAAAAGGCAATGGCAGAAGCAGATTCCCTTAGGGAATGACAACAAGAGGGGCAGCGGCTGAAGCAGATTTATTCGGGAATGATACTTTGTCTGCTGTTACTTTTCTTCTGCGGCTTGCTTTGCGGCGATCTCTTCGAGTTGGCGGCGCCAGTCGAGGTCTTCGACGAAGCCGCGGCTGGAGCGCCACTCTTCCTGAACTTTGACGAAGAGTTCGAGGAAGACGCGGGTGCCGAGGAGCGATTCGATGTCTTTGCGGGCTGCGGTGCCGATGCGCTTCAGCATCTCGCCCTGCTTGCCGATGAGGATCGCCTTTTGTCCGGTGCGTTCGCAGAAGATCGCGGCTGAGACCTTCGTCACTGGCAGTTTGCCGTCCTTCGTCTTTTTCATGGACGCGGGCTCTTCGAACTTCTCGATGACGACTGCGGTGGCGTAGGGGACCTCTTCGCCGGTGAGCATGAGAATCTTTTCGCGGATGAGTTCAGCGACGAGGAAGCGCTCCGGTTGGTCGGTCAGTTGATGCTTGGGGAAGTAGCGCTGGCCCTCTTTGAGTTGGCCGACGATCTTCTCGAGGAGAAGATCGAGGCCCTCCTTCTTGCGGGCTGAGATGGGAATCACATCGGCGAAGGGATGAAGCGTGGACCAGTGCGCGATCAGCGGGAGCAGGTCTTTCTTGGGGATCGCGTCCATCTTGTTAAGGACGAGGATGACGGGACATTCGAGCTTTTTGATCAGCGAGAGGGCGAAGTCGTCTTCAGCGGCGGACATGCCCATGCGGCCTGTGGCTTTTCCGCTGTCTTTCTCTCCCAGGGCCTTTGGCAGGCGGTGGGTCACGTCGACGATAAACAGGACGGCGTCGCGCGACTCCAGCGCATCGTGAACCTCCTGCATCATCCTTTTGTCGAGCTGCGTGTCGGGCTTGTGGATGCCGGGTGTGTCGACCAGAACGACCTGCGCGGCGGGATGTCCGGGCTCGCCTTTGGCTTTCTTCTTCAGGGGAACTTCGAGAACGCCGTGGATGCGGGTGCGCGTCGTCTGCGGCTTGTGTGTGACGATAGCCAGCTTCTGCCCGAGCAGGGCGTTCAGCAGAGTGGATTTGCCCGCGTTGGGGCGACCGATGATGGAGACGAAACCGGAGCGAAAGGCCATTCTCCTTATTATGCGCTGTTGCGGTGCCGTAGTTCGTAAGCTCGGCTAAACTGACTCGTATGAACTTCACCAAACTGCGGACTGCTCGCAGATTCGCTCGAGGTCTGGCCCTGTTATCCACTGTCACCGCGCCGCTGTTTCTTTCGGCTCAAGCTGTCAAACCGTTCTCTTCAATCGAGGTTCACTCGGACCGGACGGTGACCTTCGCCTATAAGGATGCCGCGGCCGGCAAGGTGGAGCTCGTGGTGGGCGGGTTGCCGAAGAAGTTGCCCATGAAGAAGGATGCGGCGGGCACCTGGACGGTGACGACGCCGGCGCTGGCGCCCGAGATCTATGGATATCACTTCGAGGCGGACGGCGACTTCCGGCTGGACCCTGCCAATCCGGATACGACGATTAACCTAGTGGATATAGCGAATGAGCTAATAGTACCGGGCGATACGCCGCAGCTGTGGGAGATGACCAACGTTCCGCACGGCGTTCTGCACCACTACAACTACACGACGAATATTGTTCTGGGGCTGCCGCAAAATCAGAGCCGGTACTACGTGTACACGCCGCCGGGCTATGATCCGAAGGCTCCTCAACCTTATCCGGTGCTCTATCTGCTGCACGGATGGAGCGACTCGGACTCGGGCTGGACGGCGGTGGGTCGAGCGGATCTGATGCTCGACAATCTGCTGGCGCAGGGCAAGATCAAGCCGATGGTGGTGGTGATGCCGCTGGGCTACGGGGATATGTCGTTCCTGCACCAGTTTCATGTATGGGAGGATCCTGCCGCTATCGATCGCAACACGGATCTGTTTACCAAGGCGCTGCTTACGGAGGTGCTTCCTCGTGTCGAGGCGGAGTACCACGTGTCGAAGGATCGGAAGGATCGGGCTATCGTTGGACTGTCCATGGGCGGGCTCGAAAGCCTGTCGATCGGGCTGTCGCATACGGACAAGTTTGCGTGGGTGGGGGGATTCAGCTCGGCCGTGCACAATCTTAACTACGAGACCAAACTGGCTGCGCTCGATCCCAGGACGGCGGACCTTCGCCTGCTGTGGGTAGCGTGTGGGACGGAGGATTCGCTGATCGAGCCGAACCGGAAGCTGGTGGAGTTTCTCAAGAACAAGAAGATGGCGGTCAAGCAGATTGAGACTCCTGGGTATCACACGTGGATGGTGTGGCGGGATAACTTGAGCCAGTTTGCGCCGCTGCTGTTTCAGTCGAAGTAAGCTGCTGGGAGAGCGTTATTTGCCTGTTGGAGATGCGTTGACCTCTTTGAGGTAGGCCGGGCTTAGTGTGCCTTTAGTCTTTGCGAGTGCCAGAAGAGTTGGGTAGAACTGGACGAATGTCGTGTCTACGGCGGCGTGCGCCTCGTGGCATTGGTAGCAGGAGCCGGGTCGAGCCACCACTTTGGCGGTGCCTTTAGGGGCGTCGAACTCGAAGAAGCCCCAGCCGCCTTCGAGCTTTGCATCCTTGACGTGCAGCTCGATTCCCATGATCTCTGACGACTGGGTGTGGCCGCTCTGGTTGATCGAGCTGGCCCCTTCAGCACCGCGAATCTCGAGCACGAGCACGGTCTTGTCGGGCCAGGCTCCGGTTTGAAGAAAGGCTCGATAGGAGCTGGGGTTGACGAAGACGTTGTCGAAGGTGGAGTGGCCCGGCATGGAGTGGCCCGGCATGGACGGCTTAGGGCTGTAGCTCATGTCGAGGCCAGAGCTGAGGAAGACCCACTCGCGGTAGTGCTCGGGCATCTTGAACTGGCCGTCTGCCGTGTAGTTTTGGCCGATTGCCTCAACGGTGTCGGGGTAGGACCGGACTGTCTCCTGTTGGGGGAGGATGGTAACCAAAAGTAGTAGAAGCGCGGAACGCAGCATGGGTTAACCTCGATAAATCGGATTCAGGGTCTCATGTCCTCCTGCGGTTCGGGCAGCAGATTTCGTTCTTGAGGAGAAGAGAAAAGTTGGCCTCCGCATCCAGCACGCCACCTCCGTCTGCGCTTAACTTCGCGGATAATCAGTGCTAGCGCATGGAATCTTTCTTCACACGGTTTAAAAACGTCCTGGTGCTGGTGGCGATTCTGTTGGCCCAGACGATCGGGCTCGCGGTGCAGGTTCGCCGTCCGGTCGAATCGGGCGCACCGGACAGCAGCAAGGTTACGCTTATTCGCTACTGGGCTGTCTCGGTGGTGACGCCGTTTGAGCGGTTTTTTCATGGGATCGGTTATACCTTTCGCCACGGCTGGTCGAACTATGTGGATCTTCGCCATACCAAGCAGGAGAACCACGATCTTCAGGAGCAGATTGCGCGGCTGCGGCTGGAGCAAGCCTCCTTCGCCGAAGACGCCATGCAGGGACATCGGCTACAGGCCATGCTGGACTTTCAGCAGCACTATGTTTCGACTACCGTTGCGGCGCAGGTGATCGGGACGAGCGGCAACGATCTCTCTCGCGTGGTCTATATCGATAAAGGCGCGAAGGATGGTCTCAAGGCAGATCAGGCGGTGATTACTCCGGACGGTATCGTCGGCAAGATCCGCGACGTCTTCCCGCATACCTCGCAGGTGCTGCTGATCAACGACCAGACCTCGGGGGCAGGCGTGCTGCTTGCGACCACGCGGATTCGTGCGATTCTTCGCGGCAGCACTACCGGCCAGATCCTCATCAATAATCTAACTCCGGACGATCGCATCAAGCCCGGCGAACAGGTGCTCAGTTCAGGCGGCGACCAGGTCTATCCGCGCGGACTTTCCGTCGGCACTATCGAGTCGATCAAGGTGGACCCGGATCACCAGCCTTACACACTCATCCAGCTTCGACCCGCGGCTAATCTGAATCAACTTGAGGAGGTTCTGGTGATCACCGGGACCCAGACCACGCTGCCCGTGGCGGCCCAGAGGGATCTGGTCGCAGGAGTGGAGACGGCCGAGGCGCAGGCAACTGCCAAACAGCTTGCGGATCAGCAGGCGGCTGAGGCTGCTGCGCGGTCGGCGGCTCAGATCGTGGCTGACCGTCTGCCCAGCATCCATGAGGGCGACGACGACACGACCAAGAAGGGGGATGCGACAACACCTGCTGCCAAGACTCCGCCCGTCAGCGTGGTTCCGAAGCCCCTTCCGACCCTCCACTCGGATCGTTATTCGCCGGGAGCAACGCCATCGGCAGCCAATCTCAAACCCGGGGCTCCAGAGGCGGCTAATCCGGTTGTGCCACAGACGCCGACGCCAGACACTACGACTCAACCCGCGACACCGAAGCCGGTCCAGCCGAAGCCTCGCAAACCTCAGCCTCCACCGGACTCGGCCCAGCCACAGACCCAGTCCCCTAACCCTCAGCCGTAGCAGTCTGCTAAAAACATCATGGCTACCCGCAGCTTTACATCCCGCCGAGAGCTAGAGCAGCACAGCTTTCCCTCCGCCGTTGCGTTGCTGGTTCCGCTGGGGGCGATCCTTCTGCAGGCGCTGCTACCTCGGCCCTTTCCGCGGCTTGCCATCCTCGACCTCCCCCTGATTGTGACCATCTTCTTTGCCGTCTCGCGCCGCAACCCCGTCGCCGGAACTCTTACCGGCGCGGCCATTGGGCTGCTTCAGGACGCCCTGACCGCACAGCCCATCGGGGTCAACGGCATGGCGAAGTCCGTTATCGGCTACATTGCGGCCAGCATCGGCATCCAGGTTGACGTGGAAAACCTCACGACGCGTATCCTCATCAACTTTGGCTTCTTTCTTATCAATAGCTTTCTGCTCTTTCTCATCAATCGCCGCCTGCTGGGGCTGACGAACTTCCACATCTATTGGGGCCACGAGTTTATCCGTGCCGCGATCAACACGGTGGTCGCGCTTCCCATCTTTTTTCTGCTGGATAACACCAAGCGCAACGACTGAAATGCGAAATCAACCGTCTACACAGTGCTTACGACACAACAGTGGTAGACACAGATCGTCAGCTCTCGCCGTAAACTGAGTTCAGCCATGCAAATGAGCCACCATATCGACCCGAACGACCTCGGCCCCAACGGAAGGGCTGAGAAGGTCTCTGCGGGAAAGCTTCATGCGGCCCAATATATTGTTGCGGGCATTCTGATCGTGCTGATTACCGGGCTCTGGCGCCTGCAGGTTCTGGGGGCGGACAACTTCCGCGCGCTCGCCGAAGCCAATCGCATTCGCAAGGTTCCTATCCTCGCTCCACGTGGCCGCCTCTTCGATCGCGAGGGCCGGCTGCTTGTCGACAACTATCCTTCGGTCTCCTGCTACCTGCTGCGTGAGCAGGTGAAAGACTTCGACGCCGATCTGCCTCTGATCTCGCAGGGTCTGCACATTCCCATCGAGCAGATTCAGGCCACGCTGCGTCGCTACCAGATCGCGCCGAAGTATCAGCCTATTCCGCTGAAACAGGACATCTCTCCCGACGAGCAGGCCTTCATCGCCGCGCATCGCGATGAACTCCCCGAGCTCGAAACTCTCGACGAGCAGCGCCGCCTCTACCCTCGCGACGGGTTTGCCGCGCACCTGATCGGGTATGTTGGCGAGGTTTCGGAGCAGATGCTCGACGACCCGCGTTATGCGTTTTATTCTCCCGGCGATGTGGTCGGGCGCTCCGGCGTGGAACAGACTTACGACTCTCTGCTTCGCGGGAAAGATGGCAGCCGCGATGTCATCGTCAATAGCCACGGCAAGGAGCTTGGGCACCTTGGGCAAGAGCTTGCCGTTCCCGGAAAAGACTTGAAACTCACCATCGATCTTGACCTCCAGATCGCCGCGGAAAAAGCTCTCGATGGCAAGAACGGCGCGATCGTCGCGATGGACCCTCACACCGGCGAGATTCTCGCGATGGTCTCGCGCCCGACCTACGATCCCAATCAGTTCTCCGTGCGCCTGACCAAAAACTACTGGAACGAGATCATCAATAATCCCGATCACCCGCTCCTGAACAAGAGCCTTCAGGCGCAGCTTGCTCCGGGCAGCACCTTTAAGATCATCATGTCAGTCGCGGGCCTGCAGGAGAATGTGGCGCAGACGATGCATGTAAGCTGCAACGGCGGTGCCGAGTTTTACGGCCACTTCTACGCTTGCGACAAACATCACGGTGCGGTGGACATCAACAACGCGATCCCGTACTCCTGCGACACCTTCTACTACACGCTCGCCAATCGTCTCGGTATCGACACGATCGCGAAGTACGCAACCTCCGTCGGGCTGGGTCAGAAGACCGGCATCGACCTACCCGATGAGGTTGCCGGTACGATGCCCTCTACAGCGTGGAAGCTGAAGACTCAGCATGACAAGTGGTTTGCGGGAGAGACGATTTCGGTTGGTATCGGTCAGGGTGCGGTGACCGCGACGCCGATGCAACTGGCGCGTGCGCTTAGCGGTATTGCCTCGGGTGGAGTTTTGCGGCGCCCTCACGTTGTGTTTGCCGATGAGGTTCCGTCTGACATGCAGCAGGCAATTCAGGAGTCCTTTCCCGGCTCCGGCGACGCGACCATCCCGCTGACCACGGAGAACTGGCAGCTGATCACCGACGCCATGGCGAACGTGACCAGCAGCCCGATCGGTACTGCTTACGCTGCGCACCTTGAAGGCGTCGACTTTGCAGGCAAGACCGGAACTGCTCAGGTGATCGGCCATGATGCTCTTGCCAAGACAAACAAGGGCCACAACACGGAGCCGAATGCGTGGTTTGTCGGCATGGCTCCGCGGCGCAATCCCGACATCGTCGTAGCGGTGCTCTGGGAGCATGGCAACTGGGGCAACAACTCGGCCAAGCTCGCCTCCCAAATCATTGACGCGTATGTGAACAAGCAGCGGAAGCTGGACAATAACATCCGTATCGCAGCGACACCTGAGCCCGCCAAGCCTGAACCTGCCAAGCCCACGAATCCCACCAGCGAAGCACCAACCGTACCGAGCGCTGAATAGGACAGACCAGCCATGCCCCGTTTCTCCTCCTACCGCGACTTCGACTGGGTCCTTCTTGGATTCGTGCTGCTGCTCTCGCTGATCTCGGTGCTTGAGATCAAGTCGGCTACGTTGCACACCAAGTTTCACGGCTTCGACCATAAGCAGATCCAGTTCCTTGCCGGTGGCATCTTCCTGATGTTTGTCATCTCCCTGATCGACTATCACCGGCTGATCGACATCGTCCACTGGGCCTATGGCGTTAGCGTGCTTTCGCTGATTGCTGTGCTGATCGTTGGGACCAAAGTCCTAGGCGGACGCCGCTGGATTAAATTTCCCGGTGGCATTCACTTTCAGCCGTCTGAGTGGGTGAAGTTGGTTCTAATCCTCGCGGTGGCCCGCTACTTCTGGGGGCTGGCAGGGAAGGAGCTTACGTGGGGCGACATTGGCAAGGCCGCGGCGATGGTCGTTGTCCCGATGGCACTCGTGCTTAAGCAGCCGGACCTTGGGACTGCGTTGACCTATCTGCCAATCTTGATCTGCGGGTTGTTTCTTGGCGGCATTCGCGTCAAGCAGGTTGGTTTGGTGGTGCTTGCGCTGGCGCTTATCGGTGGTGTCGCGTGGAAGAGCGGCAAGCACCTGAAGCCGTACCAGCAGGCGCGCATCAACGCTTTTATGGATCCCGACTCCGACCCTCGCGGCTCCGGCTACCAGATTCGCCAATCTCTGATCGCGGTCGGCTCAGGCGGCATCTGGGGCAAGGGCGCGAACAAGGGGTCCCAGACCCAGGGCGATTTTCTCCCCATTCCTTATACGGACTTTATCTTCGCGGCCTTCTGCGAAGAGCACGGCTTTGTGGGTGCCATCGGGGTTCTGCTGCTCTACTTCCTTATTCTTATGCGTCTGATTCAGAACGCCCAGACCGCCTCCGATCTACCCGGCAGCTTCATCATCATGGGGGTGGTCGCAGTGATCGTCTTTCAGATTGCCGTTAACGTTGGCATGGTTGTGGGCCTGATGCCGGTTACGGGGATTCCTCTGCCGCTGCTGAGCTATGGCGGCTCGTCGGTACTGTTTACTTTTCTGTCGCTTGGGATCGTGATGAACATCCGCATGCGACGGTTCGTGAACTAGTGGATTGGAAGGGGTTACAGTTAGACAATAAAGGAATGTGAATGCCGTGTGGCTTTTGCAGCGGCTTTAGTGCAATACTGTTAGCAACACCTGTTCGGCTGTAGATGCCGCACAGTGTACCCCGCTACTCGGGCGCACGGTCGCCAGTCAGCGGCAACAAAAGACTTTTTAGAAGAAAAGGCCGGCCAGCCAGAGACATCGATCCGTTGGCCGGACAGGTTTTAGGGAATGATTGCATCCGGATGGCGAACGGCCCCGCCTCAAATCTCTGATTTTGAGGTTGTTCTGGTCACAAACTCCGTATGTTTCGAATTGCTTGAAGCATCCCCCCGTGTCCCCGATCTACCCGGTATTGCCCTAGCCGCGCTCCACTTGAGCGTAGCAGCTGCATCTAGGGCAGAGCTGTACTCCTACCTCGCACCGGTCGTCGAGTCTTGTTCACGAGCTTCCGCAGCCCGTAATCTGTCCGCTCCACGGTGAGCCAAACCTGCCCTCCGGGTCAGGCGAACTCCCGATTGTTCTCTGTTGCGTCTGCCGCTCGAACCTCTTAGAGGCCGGGCAGAAAGAGCACAGCGAATGTCGAAAGAAATTTATATCTCCAGTACCCCTCACGAGACTCGTCTCGCCATCGTCGAAAATGACGATCTAACCGAAATTTATTACGAGCGCGAGAATGAATACACTCTCGCTGGATCCATCTATAACGGTAAAGTCACCCGCGTTCTGCCAGGCATGCAGTCCTCCTTCGTGGATATCGGCCTCGAGCGCGACGCCTTCCTCTACATCACGGACTTTATGGAGGAAGCCGGCGATTCGGCTGACTTCGATACCAACGGCGACTCCGTCCGCCGCTCCGAAGGCCGCCGCAACGACCGTGGCGACCGCAACGGCAGCCCCAGCCCCACCACCATCGAAGGCACGGTAGCCAGCCCTCCGGATCGGCTCGGCCAGACCAGCGACTCCGGGGTTCGCACCTCCGAGCGTACGGACCGCGGCGATCGCAATGATCGAGGCGGACGCAGCGACCGTGGCCGTGGCGGCAGAGGCCGTCGTGACCGCGGTGGCAACCGTGACCGTCAGCCTGTTGCAGATCCTCTCGCGCCTGCTTCGCCGGACGATACCTTCAACGCACCCGCGGCCGACTTTCTTTCTGCCGATCAGCCGACTGAAAATGCCATCGACCGAAACGACGCGGGCGAGATTGGCGAAGGAGCGCCTGGCGCTGACGGCAGCCGCCGCTGGCGTGGCCGCCGCGGCCGTCGCCGTGGCCGAGGCCCTGGGCAGCGCGACGAGTCGCCGAACGTCGCCAGCGCCACTCCGGATAACGTCACCAGTGAAGCCGCCTATGACGAAGAATCTTTCGACATCGACGGAGCTGCCGCACCTGTCGCGCCTGCCAGCAGCACGACTGCACCGATCGCCTCTGCGTATAGCGCCCCCGAGACAAGCACCTCTTCTCCGGAGAACGCGGACCGTGGCAATCGCGACCGGGTTAACGACCGTAGTGCGCGCAATGATCGCGGAGACCGTAATCGTGGAGGCCGCAACGACCGTGGCAACCGTGGGGATCGTGGCGGACGTGACCGCGAGCCACGCGTCCCTCGCGGCTTTGCTCCCAAGACTGCGCTCTACGGCGTGGACGACGCACCCGCCTACGATCAGGCTCCGGAGCTCAACGCCAATGCGCCCGAGCCCATCGTTCTCCCTGGCGAGTCGCTCTCAAAGTACCGCAAGGGCGGCGAGGAGCCAGTAGTCACATCGTCCAAGCCTACTGAGACCAACGTCATCATTCCATCCGCGCCTGAGTTCAGCATCCCGGAAGGCTGGGACGGCGGTTCGACTCTCCCGGGCGAGTCTCTCTCACGCCATCGTCGCAATGAACCCCGCACAGAGAGCCGCAACCAGCCCCGCGCAGAGCATCGCCAGGTGGCTCGCACCGACTACCGAAATAACAGTCCTGCGCCTTCTCTGCCTCGCGCCGAAGTCATTCGCGAAGCAGATGGATTCAGCGTTGGCGAGACGATTGAGGAGCAGCCGGAGGTTCTTTTCGCAGCGCATCCCGACCACACCTCGAACGAACAACCACAGCACGAGACACCAGCCGTGCCCGTCGAGTATGAACCCACCGACGCCTCTGCCTCCTACCGCCTCGATCCCGCAGCTCCCAGCGAGTATCGCCAGAGCGCGCCTGTGCTCGATGCGCCTGAGGAGGTTCTCGCAGAGACTCATGCCGAGCCGCAAGCTCACGATCACAGCGCGGCCCACAGCATCACGCCTGCTCCGGGTGAGCATGTTGCGCAGCTTCACACCGAGCCTGCGCACGCCGCCTACGAACCATTTGACTGGCAGACCCCGGCCGCAACCCATGTTGAGCCTGAAGTCTTCGCCGAGACGGCTCCCGCGCCGCACGAGCTGACCACGCTTCACGCCACCGGCGAGATGCACTCTGAGGCTCCGGTCGCGATCTTTACGCCCGAGCATGCCACCGAAACTGTCTCACCGATTGAGCACGAGACTGCCGTCGCGAATCCAGCCGATAACGTCGTCGCAGACCAGGCGGCTCCGCAGCACTTCGCGCCTGGCATCGGCTCGCTGGAGGAGGAGACGCTCGACGAGGAAGACTTCAGCACCACCCTTCACGCCAGCTCCATCGAAGAGATGGACGACTTTGAGGAAGAAGAGACTCTTGAAGGCGCAGCCGATCTTGGCACCATGATCCGCGAGATGTCCATCGACCAGATCACGCGCTCCGGCAACGTGGACGAGGAAGAGGAGGACGACCTCGAAGAAGAGGACGCCATCTACGATCCTCTCGTCGGGGATCTTGAGGACACGGAGGAAGAAGATCTCGACGAGTCTGACACCGAAGAGGATGTTCTGCATGAAGAGTTCGTGGAAGGCGACGAAGCAGCTGCCAATGGCTTCGATCAAGCGCAGGCTGGTACTGCAGCTCCCACAACTGATCGCAATCGCGACCAGGACCGTGGTCGTGGCCGACGCGATGGTCGACGTGATGGCCGCCGCGGAGACCGCTATGGCCGCAGCAGTGATAGAAACGACCGCCCCCGCAACACCGGCGGCGCAGGCGACCGCGAGCGTGCCAGCGGTGGCCGCGATCGACGTGGTGGCCGCAGCTCGATGCAGTCCACTAATCTTCCGGCGATCAGCGAACTCCTCAAGCCGGGACAAGAGATCCTGGTTCAAATCGCCAAGGAACCCATCGCAAAGAAGGGTGCGCGTATCACGTCGCACATTGCATTGCCTGGCCGCTTCCTCGTCTTCATGCCGACCGTCAATCACACTGGCGTCTCCCGCAAGATCGAATCCGATGGCGAACGCCGACGTCTGAAGGAGATTCTGCTCAGCGAAAAGGGCGAGGCCTCGGGCGGGTTCATCGTTCGCACTGCCGCATCGGGAGCTAGCGAAGAGGAGCTTCGGTCTGACCTCCGCTTCCTCCTCAACCTCTGGGCTGATATCAAGCAGCGCTCCGAGTCCTCGAAGTCTCCCGCGCTGATCTATCATGATCTGAATCTCGTTGAACGCATCCTTCGCGATCAGGTTACGGACAACTTCTCCGCGATCTGGGTCGACAGCGAGAGCGAGTACGAGCGTGTTCTGCGCTTCCTGCAGCGCTTCCAGCCATCGCTGATTCGTCGCGTCAAGCTCTACACCAAAGAGACTCCACTCTTCGAGCAGTTCGGCATCACCGAAGAGATCAACAAGGCGCTCCGCTCCAAGGTGTGGCTTAAGTCCGGCGGCTCCATCGTCATCAACCAGACCGAGGCGCTCGTTGCAATCGACATCAACACCGGCAAGTTCGTCGGCAAGACGGCTCGCCTCGAAGACACCATCGTCAAGACCAACCTTGATGCGATCCCGGAGATCGTTCGTCAGATTCGCCTGCGCGATCTCGGCGGCATCATCATCATCGACTTCATCGATATGGACGAGCGCAAGAACCGTAACAAGGTGATGGCTGCTCTCGAAGAGGAGTTGAAGACCGATCGCGCTCCTTCGAAGGTTCTTCAGTTCAACGACTTTGGCCTGGTCGCGATCACTCGCAAGCGAGTGAAGCAGTCGCTCGAGCGTACGCTGTCCACTACCTGCAACATCTGCACCGGTACCGGCATGGTCAAATCGCCCGTCACCGTGTGCAACGACATCTACATCGAGATGCGCAAGATGCAGAAGCATCTCGACCGCGGCGATGTGATGCTTCGCGTCAACCCGGAGGTCGTCAAACAGCTCAAGGCTCCAGGCACCAAGTGGCTTCAGGAGATGGAGGAGATGGTCGGCAAGACGATCCTCGTCAAATCCGATCCCAGCCTGCACCCTGAGCAGTTCGACATTCACTAGACCGCTGTTTCGGAGAGCAATTACGGGCTTCAGCCTGTGGCGAAACTCCAAAAACAAGATCGAACCAAGGCATGAGATACTACGGGCGTCCAAACCATCAGGGCGCCCGTAACTATTCTTTCCTCAGTATCTTCTGGCCAACGTAAAATGTAAAAACTCCACCGGAGTGTCATCCTAAACGACATTTCCTGCGTCTTACACAACAAGCGCGCTAGAGTCGGGTTCAAGCCCATGAAGAACCTCACAGCACCAAGGGAGCCACACAAAGATGCACACCACGATCATTGGGAATCGCCTACACCGTATCCTTGGCCGTACCGCGGCAGTCGCTTTTTTTGCAGCTGCAGGGACCCTGGGCCTTCACGCGCAACAGTCTGCCGGTACCGCATCGCCGTTGCCGCCGGTTAATTTAAAAGCGAGTCTTGTTGCACCGCTCAATCTTTCCACTCCGGACGATCTTGGCTACAGCAGTAGCACGGGCAGCTCCGAGACCGCCAGCGCCGTGGACTTCAATCTCAGCAGTGATGCAAACCAGCCCCCGCCGCGTCGCCGTTACAGCCGTCCAAACTACAGCGATAGCCATACCAATCCTGACGGTTCCGCGAAGTACACCTTCCTTGTAGGTGGTGGCTTCACATTACCGACCGGCGGAACCCACAACTACGCAACGCCAAGTTGGAAGATCCAGGCTGGCATTGGGCGCAACTTCAACAAGACCTTCGGAGTCATCGCCCAGTTCGACTACGATAAGTTCGGCTTTCAGACTAGTACTCTCAATAACCAGCTTGCCATCTACAACGGATTGTGCACCTCGGCGGCCCAAGCCGCCGGCAACTGCTCGCTGATCCCTCAACTGGGCGGCAACATCCACGACTGGTCCTTCACGCTCAATCCAATCGTGAACTACTATACGTCCGATACCTTTGGGGCATATGTCGTCGGTGGCCTTGGCTTCTATCACAAATACACCAACTTCACGACTCCTGTGACTGGCACATGTTTCGACCCATACTATGGCTACTACCAGTGCTCGGCCAATCAATCCATCGACTGGTATACGAGCAATGCCTTCGGTGTGAACGGCGGCCTTGGCATTACCTACAAGCTCTCGCGTTTTGCCTCGACGAAGTTCTACGCTGAGGCTCGGTATGTCTGGACTGACAATCAGAAGCGCCCGTTCGATGTCAGCGGCACTACAAGCTACTTCAATGCGTTTCCGCAGGCCAGCGCGCGGACGACATATATTCCGGTTACCTTTGGTGTTCGCTTTTAGCGGCTATCTGCTGGGTGCAGCTGCAAAAGGCAAAAGAAGAGAGGCACGCCGCCTCTCTCCTTTTGTTTAAATCCTGATCTTGTGACGATCAAGACACGCTGGTTCTTTGCCCGTTTCCGAAAGGGCTATCGTAGTCGAAGAAAAAATCCTGCACCCACGCCGGCCACCGTTGCCAGGCTCATCAGCATCTGATGTCCGACTCCGCGCTGACGCATCTCCCAGGTATTTGTCCACAAGACTCCCATGAGAACGGCCATCAAAGACAGGCTGCCAATCCACGGAGAGTGATCCGTGCCCAGAACGAGCGCCGCCGCAAAGCCTCCCACCGCTGTGCACACCAGCCAAACCCCATCCTGAAGAAGCTTGTACGTCGATGTGATTCGATGGTCCCGCGCGACCAGATCGGGCAAAAACCTGGCAATGGAGAACGTGGCCGCCATCGACAGACCCACCGTCAGCAGATACCCAAGAACGATTGCAACGAGAAGAAAAGCGCCAGTGATCATGAGCCTGTTTTGGTCTCCTGCGCCGCGATGTTGCCTGCAGATCTTCTGGAGACTTGATGGTCAGTCTATCAGCCAGTCAGTCTATCAGCCTCAATCGTCTAAACGCCCACCGGATAAGGCTTCTCGTGCATCTCTTGATCGGGACCGCGGCTCCGTTCGAAACGACCCTGCAGCAGGCTCAATAAGCCTGTGTACCAGTACCCGAAGACAAACAGCACGAGAAAGGGCACCGTAAAGAAGTTCTCCGTCGAAATTGCGTAGTAAACCGTCCAGGCAAAGTAGCATCCGATCGCCATCTCGATCCAGGGAATGATGCCCAGCCGTTTGCGATACACCTTCGCCTGACTCTTCTCGCCCTTCTTCTTCACGCTGTACTTCGGTGTCCTTGCAAATGCGCTCTTCACTCCAAACAGCGCCTCCATTACAGCCTTGGTATTTGTAATGGTCAATCCAACTCCACCCAGCGCCATGACGAACGGCACGTAGATGATCGACTTGTACCAGCTCTTCGGATAGAGCTCCTTCTGGCTCACCATGTAGAACGTTGAAACCGACATGGTGCTTGCGATGAACAGAGGAAAGTCGATCAGCAGCATCTGGATATAACCCTGCCAACTGCGGATAATCATCGCCGGCATCAACAGCACACTCAGCACGATCATCAGTGGATAGCTGATATTCGCCGTCAGGTGATACCAGGCCTCGAGTTTCGTATGCCAGGGTGCATCGCTCTTCAACACTCGCGGCAGAATCTTCTTCCCCGTCTGGATCAGGCCTTTCGCCCATCGCGCCTGCTGCGTCTTGAAGGCAGTCATCTCAATCGGCAGCTCAGCGGGACATTCGACGTCCTGCAGATATTTGAACTGCCATCCCACCAGCTGAGCCCGATAGCTCAGGTCCGTATCCTCGGTCAAGGTGTCGTGTTGCCAGCCGCCTGCGGTTGAGATCGTCTCTCGCCGCCACATCCCAGCCGTGCCGTTGAAGTTAAAGAAGACTCCAGCCCGGCTTCGGCCTCCGTGCTCCAACACAAAGTGCCCATCCAGCAGAATTGCTTCGACCTGCGTCAGGAAGCTGTAGTTTCGGTTCAGGTGCGTCCACCGCGTCTGCACCATACCGATCTCCGGCTGCGCGAAGTGGTGAATCACCTGCATGACCCACTGGCGCGGCGGCACAAAGTCCGCATCGAAGATGGCCACAAACTCGCCCCGGGCAACGTCGAGTCCTTTGTCCAGAGCTCCCGCCTTATACCCATGCCGGTTGCTGCGATGCAGATACACAATTGGCTGCGGGTCCATGCCGACAAATCCGCGCGCATAGCGTTCGACTATCTCCCGTGCCACCTCGGTCGTCTCATCGGTCGAGTCGTCCAGCACCTGAACTTCAAACCGGTCTCGCGGATAGTCCAGGCTGCATACCGCCTCGATCAGGCGCTCGATCACAAACTGTTCATTGAAGATCGGCAGCTGAATCGTGACAAATGGCAGCTGCCCCTCTGCGAACCGCATCGGCGGCTCACTCCACTTCGCAGCGTTCTTCTTGTTTTTGAAGTAGAGCCACACGAGCTGATAGCGGTGAATCCCATAAAATGCCAGAATAATCATGACGATGAAGTAGGGAATCAGCATTGCCGTATCGAAGGCATTCCATCGATACAGATGCTCGAACGTCTTGTCTGCGTAGTGGGTCTTCCAATAGTGACCGAAGCCCTTTGGACCGACCAGCAACCCGAGTTGGGACGTCAGTGTTTGAAGAGAGAATTGCAGGGTCGTTGCTCCACGAAAGGTTCGGGGGTACCCAACCGATTCTACGCGAATCACCGCTTGAAATCGGGTTAAGACGGCTGTACTTCAGCAAGAGACAACGACTGCTCTTAGTTCAAGAACATTGTCCGGTAGGCCGTATCGCGTTGCACCGGCTTGAATCCTGCGTCACGAATCACATGCCGCAACTGCTCCTCAGTCGCCGCATTGGCGCCCTCAGCGTGCAGGACACTGCCTACATCGTTGCCACCGAAGCGAAGTCCGACCTGCAACACTTTGAGTCCCTGCGTTTCGAGGTTCGACTGCACATTCTCGATGTTGTCGAGGGCCATGCGCGAGATGGCCAGCGTCTTCAAATACTCGACTGCCGTTGCCTCCTCAAACCCCGGCATGGACGCGGCTTTTGGCGCGAAGCTCCACGGCGTGAACGAGGCAAAACCGTTTGTCTCTTCCTGCAGACTGCGCAGTGCTTCAAGGTGATTGATGCGGTGCTCCATCGTTTCGCCACCGCCGAAGACCATCGTCGCAGTGGTTGGCATGCCGAGCCTATGGGCGGCGCGATGGACTGCGAGCCAGTCTGCTGTGGTCCACTTTGTACGCGTACCCTGCTGTACGGCGTCGTCGAGAATACCCGCGTCATCACCGGGGATTGAGTCCAGTCCGGCGTCGTGCAGGCGCGCGATCGTGTCCTCTACTGTGGCTCCGGTTTGGTTCGCGATGGAGAGGATCTCGCTGGCCGAGAGGGAGTGCAGCCAGAGGGTAGGGAAGCGTCTCTTGATGCTACGAAAGAGCCCGTCAAACCAGGAGATTGTGAGCGCCGGGGTTACTTCGCCCTGCAGCGTCACGCCGTGGCCGCCTCTCTCCAGGATGTGGGAGATCTCTTCGCAGAGCTGATCAAAACCCGCGCCAGTCGCGGACTGTGTGTAGGAGACTCTTCCGTCGATCGCGTAGCTTACGACACCTTCGGGGTGCAGACGGCGGCGTACGGCGTCGGCTTCCATTCCAATTCCAATCAGATCATCGCTGCGAAAGCAGTCCAACGCTTCGGTTCGGCTAATTCCCATGCTTCCATTCTACGGTTTTTACGTAAAAAAATCTGGAGGCGAGAATGGCGGTTTTTCAGAGGTATTTGTGATTTTGATGTGTTTTGCTGTGGTGAAAACGTGGTGAGGTTGTGGTGATACGTGTGGCTGACGTGGTGTTTTAGCCGCCACGTTTTCGCTGCCAAAAAATACGCCACATTTTGCAGATTTATTTTGAGAGACGATTCCGGAGAGTGCTATCGCTGGAGTAGCCGGACCAGAAGGACGACGACCATCGAAACCAGCGCAATCAAAATAGGAATGCCGGCCTTCAGCCATAGACTGAACGAGGCGACCTGTCTCTCGAGCGCCTCCATTCGGTGTTCGTGCTGCTCCATAGACGCCTGCGCATGCTTTACCACTTCTCCTATCTCGGTGATCTGCGCGCTCTGGTCCTGGAGCTGGCGGTAGAGTCCCAGGTGCGCCTTGGTGACCTGTCCCAGATCGCCGCGAACGCCCTCGGCCATGGCCACCATCGCAGCTTCATTAGCTTTTTCGGCGGCTGCCTTGGAGTTGAAAAACTTGTCCGCCATCGGCACCAGCCGCGAGATGTGAGGCAGCAACTCAACTAACTGCGCGAATACCTTTGGCCACATACACTGCTCCCGATTTTGCTCTTCTTCTTGTTTCTTGCGACGAAATAACTCAACCCGATGCCTAATCCTAGTTCAGGCGCAATATCTGCTGATCTGAAACAGTCTTTCTCTTCGAGTTCACTACGGCGTGAGCGACGAGTGCTTCTGCCGCCACCGCATGACGAGCGCGACGATCGTTACCAGCAGAATGGCCGTTACGATGCCCTGCGACCAAAGACAGTAGATGCACCACTTCTGCAGAACGTATGCCTCGATGTAGCTAAGAAACGCGGCGAAGAGAAAACCGATCTGAGCGAACTCGAAGACCAGCCACCAGCGGCCCATCAGCGCGAGAACCCCGATGGCTGCGTAGCCTGCGATGCCCAGCATCGCCACGGGAATATGTGAACCGGCCTTAGGGTCTTCGTCGAAGGTGCGGGGAGGAAAGACGGCAAACCGGCTGTGGTTGACCGCGCCGCAGTCGAACTTTTCGGTCACGGCGCAGGGGGGCGCAAGGGCAGGGTCCATGTAGTGGACGCGCAACGCCATGATGGAAACGACAATGCCTGCAACTGCCAGCAACGCAATCAGATACTTCATGGTCTGATTTTACTTGGTTGGACGCAACCGGCTGTAATCGTTTGTCTCTATCGTTCGTCTTACAGTTCATGTTTTCGCGCTCCCTAACGGATCATTCATCGCCTGTTGTTGCGGGCGGGGCAGTTGGGGGCGAGTATCATTGAAGTCAGGAAGACAGGCAGGACCTGCGGGATAGGCCGATAGAACGCGCCCCCTGAGGGCTTGCCGCGGAGAAAAACGATGATCGACAACCGCTTGAATATGAACGGGTATCCCACCACGATTGAGGGCGCACGCGAGGAGACAGCCTCGCTGCTGGCCAAGGTGCTGGGCATTACCTCGCTCGGCTTTTTGATTACGGCCTTCGGCGTTGCAACGGCTCCCCCGTGGAGCACCCTTCCGGGAATGATCGCGGTGCTTGTCCTCGTGCTGGCGATTACCTTTACGCGCAAGGCGAGTCCGGCGCTGGCGCTGGGGCTGTTCCTTACGCTGACGTACTTCATGGGTTGGGAGATCGGCCCGCTGATTCACCGCTACGTTCAGACTGTAGGCTCGACGGTTGTCTTCAACGCGGCGGCAACCACCGGCCTGGGCATGGCGGCCATGGGATGCGTCGCGTATCTGTTCAACATCAACTATCGGCGCATCGCCGGAATTGGTTTCGCCGCTCTGCTGCTGCTGATGCTTGCCGGTATCGCCAGCATCTTCTTCCGCTTCATGACGCCGGATACCTACTCCTGGTTGACGCTGGGGGTCTTTACGCTGCTAACGGTTGGTGACTTTGCCCGCATCCGGGCAGGCGGAGATGGCCGGTCGGCGGTGTCCCTTGCGCTCTCGATCTACCTCGATGCGATCAACATTTTTATGGCGGTTCTGCAGTTGATGGGTGGCCGCCGCAGGAATTAGCTGCGGAGGGTTGCGTCTGGCGAAGATGCAGAGCGTGGATCGTCTGAAGATCTCCTGAGACGTTGAACCTTTGGGTTCGTGTGTCTGATCCTTCAGCACGAGGGCAGGGCATTGCTCCCAAAGCCCCGATATTCACGCACAGAGTGCTTTCTATCGAGGTACACTGAGCCGATTCAATGAGGGACTCTACCGGAGGATCAGATGAAGGTTCAGGTCAATAGCGACAAGACAATTGACGTAGACGCGAGTTTGACGGGTTTTGTCGAAGGGGAGGTGAGCCGTGTCCTGGACCGGTTTGCCAAGAGGCTTACGCGAGTCGAGGTCCATCTCGCTGATGTGGATAACAAAAAGACTGGTAAAGCGGACAAACGCTGCCTGGTTGAGGTTCGCCCCGCCGGGGACAAGCCGGTGAGCGCGAACGCAGTCGCTATGACGACGGAGTCCGCAGTTGGGGCGGCCCTGGGAAAGATGCAGCGATTGTTGACCACCTTCTTCGGACGGAGGGGAAGGGCTGCGGAGGAGGTCTCCGGGGATGTTCCGCACGCCGAAGAGGCCGCACCAGTTCTGGCGGCCAAAAAAGCGGCGGCTAGAAAGACTGTTGCCAAAACAGGCAAGAAGGTCGCGGCAAAGAAGGCCGCAGCGAAGAAGGCTGCCGCGAAGAAGCCGACCAAGCTCAGTCCTCGAGGTCCAAAGAAAAAGTTGATCTTCCAGGCCCGGCGGAGGTCTCAACCCTCCCGGTAGCGGCGGAGTTCGTGGCGCGCTGCCTGCGGGCTGTGGAGAAGATGTCAAACTTTTATCGTTGAGTTATTCCGTAGATTTATCATGAAGCGGTGAACTCGACCAGCCGCAGACAGTTTCTCACGATGCTTGGCGCCACTAGCCTCTCGGCAGCCGTTGCGCCTTCGCTTCTTGCTGCATCAGCGTCTGCCGGTGGGCAGGTTCGCGAGCCGTTCACTTTTCTGTTCGTTACCGATGCGCATCTTCAGCCTGAACTGAATGGCGTTGTCGGTACGGATATGGCCTTCAAGAAGGCCCGCGGGGTCAAAGCCGACTTTGCCATCAATGGGGGCGATCACGTCTTCGATGCGCTCGCCGTGCCGAAGCAGCGTGCGCTGACCCTGTTCGACCTCTACGACAAGACCGAACAGGATCTGGGCGTGAAGGTTTACCACACCGTCGGCAATCACGACGTTCTCGGTATCTACCCGGCCAGTGGTATCGCGCAGGACGATCCGCTCTACGGCAAAAAGCTCTTTGAGCAGCGCTTCGGCAAGCTGTACTACTCCTTCGACCACAAGGGCCATCACTTCATCGTGCTGGACTCGATCGGCATCACGCCGGATCGCGCCTACGAGGGCCGCATTGACGCGGCACAGTTGCAGTGGCTGACGGCCGATCTTGCTGTGCTCGCGCCGGGCACACCGGTCATCGTCTCGGTTCATATTCCTCTCGTCACAGCGATCGCGGCATACATGCCCGAACTAGCGGTTGCGCCGCCTCACCACGGCCTGAGTGTCGCCAATGCGAGCCAGGTGCTTGATCTCTTCGCGGGACATAATGTGCTGGGCGTTCTGCAGGGGCATACCCATGTCAACGAAGTGGTTCAGTGGAAGGGCGTGCCGTACATCACGAGTGGAGCGGTGTGCGGCAACTGGTGGCATGGCACGCGTCTGGGCACGCCGGAGGGCTTTACGATCGTCACCGTCGCAGACAATAAGCTGACCACGCACTATGAGCCTTCGGGCTTTCAGTCGGTCGCTCCGCAGAACACCTAAAGAACAATTGCTCTGGGAGGTCTGCTCCCCCTATTTTTTGATTTCTTCATTTTATTACCGTGGTACATTGGTACACATGGCGACATCGAAGAACCTGGTCGAGGTTGAGCGGATTCAGACCGGGGTCCGCATGGAGAAGCGGTTGCTAAAGGTGCTGAAAGCCGTGGCCGAGTTGAAGGATATGAGTCTGGGCGATCTGCTGGAGGGCATTGTGCTTCATGCGTTTGAGGGCAAGTCCGCGTTTTCTCCGCAGACTCTGAAAGAGATTGAGAAGTTGAAGAATATCTATGGCCTGACGCTGCGCGCGTTGGATAGCCATCACTTGAAGGAGCGCAGATGAGAGCAGCCACGTTACTTCCTCTCGCACTGGCCACCGGCGTGGTGAGCGCAGGGCAGCCTATCGCGATGGCGCAAACAGCGGCGTTGCCGGCTCATGTCAGCAATAGTTTTAAGTTCATTGTGCCGGCTCCGTTGAGCCGCGCCTCGGCTCTCTTCGGTCCGGAGGGAGAGCGGTGCTGGGCGGGCAAGCACTGGAAGCCCGAGTTTGTTCATCCTCAACCGGCGCAGGACGTCCAGGGAGCCATCTTTACGGTCCAGCATGGTCTGCATAAGAGCGTGTGGGTAAATACGGTCTTTGATCCGATTGTTGGCCGTATGCAGTATGTGTCCTTCATTCCCGACGCGCTGGTCTTTACGGTCGAGGTGCGACTCTCTGTTCTTGCGCCCTCGAGCACGAAGGTGGAGGTGACCTATGTTCGGACTGCTCTCGACGCAGCCGCGAATGAGGACGTGCTGGCCATGGGGAAGCAAGACGCGGAGAGCGGGCCGGAGTGGCAGAGGTCGATCGAGGAGTGCCTCGCCGCAGAGCGACAGGCTAAGCCGTAGCCGGAGGACGCAGTGATCTTCGGGGTTGCTCTTTCTGAGATCGATAAAGCTCGAGCCGAGCGGACGATCCGCAAACTTGCCGGGCACGACATCTCCCGGTGGGCGTTGACTGGTGGACTTGCCACTGAGATTTACATAGTGCGGTGCGGCGGACCGTTCGAGCTTCGTCCGCTGCACGATATCGACTTCATCGTGCCGTCGTTCGATTGCATACCGCAGAGTCTTTCCAAAGACTTCCTTATGCGTCACGTTCATCCAGGGGATCCTCCGGGGAAGACGCTGCTGCAATGCGTGGACGAAGAGACCGGGGTTCGGGTGGATGTGTTTCGTGCCTACGGATCGGTGATGAACCGTGTTCATCCGATCGAAGGGAAGTTCGAAAGACTGCCAATGATCTCGATGGAAGATCTGACGGCACGAGCGGCCAGGCTAAGCTGGAATCTTTGCGAAGGCCAGCCTGTGGCTCCCAAGTACGTTCGAGATTTTCTTAGACTGATGGAGCTTTCGACGACGGAGGCTGTCGAATCGGCCTGGCAGGATCATAGACAAGCACATCGTCCGGAGAGTTTCGAGACGGCGGTGGCTGAGATTCGCAGGGCGCTTGCGGCGAGACCGGAGTTACTCGTCAGCCCGGTTTACTCAACCGACCCCAACGCCGTTTGTGAGCGTTGTGTGGGGAGCGAGGGTCTTCCGCTGGCTGAGGCAAATCGAATTCTCGCGATTCTTGGATACTGTTGAGGCTGGGTCGACGTCTCGGTAACCGCGCCGGGGAATTAGACTTCGACCTCTCGATTTTGCAGGGCATCGAAAAAATCGATCGAATCGCGCCGATTCCGGGGTATGCTGGGTAGCACTTCAGACGAGGTCCACTTCCGAGCTGTCTCGAGCTGACTTGCGTTCTGCACTTAGGCCCCAATTCCATCTCTCAGGAGTGATGCCATGCAGTGTCCCGTCTGCCACAACGAGGTGGCAACCCAAAATGCATTTTGTAACCATTGCGGTGCGCCCCTTGCCGCGGGTAGTGCTGCGAGTTCAACGGTGCCCCCGCCGCCGGACTATACGAATGTTCCGCCGGCTTACTCTACGGTGCCGCCTGCTTATGTTGCAGCGCCGCCAGCCGCGACCAACGCAGGGCTGTCGGAGAATGCAGCGGCGGCCATCGCGTATCTCACGATTATTCCGGCGATTATCTTCCTGGTGCTCGAGCCCTTCAACAAGATGCCGCTGGTGCGATTTCACTCGTGGCAGTCGATCGGCCTTTGCGTGGCGGCGTTTGTGCTGCAGCTGCTGATCTCCTTTGGGGAGATACTCCTGCACTTCATTCCGGGGATTGTTCTGCTGTTCTCGCTGGTGCATCTGGTGATAGCGCTCGGCCTCTTTCTGGTCTGGCTGTTCCTCATCATCAAGGCCAGCAAGGGCGAGTGGTACAAGCTGCCGATCATTGGAGACTTCGCCGAGAAGCAGGCGCGCGGGTAGATCTTCTGGCCTTGGTTTTTTTGACTCTCGGGAGGGGCATGTCCTCTCTCCGGGGGGCGTAGGCTGTAAGACGTTTTTCCATCACGGCGATGGCCGCGGCGCTCTCGTCAACGAGCAGGAAGCTGCGATCGTGTCTGGCTGCGGCGGCTCCGGTCGTTCCGCTGCCGGCAAAGAAATCGAGCACCGTGTCGCCTGGGTTGGAATGGACGCGCACGATCCGCTCGAGGATGCCGAGTGGCTTCTGCGTGGCGTAGCCGGTCTTCTCCTTGCCAGTGGGCGAGACGATGGTGTGCCACCAGACATCGGTCGGCGTCTTGCCGCGGGCTGCTTTGGTTGCGCCGACCAGCCCAGGCGCCATGTAGGGGATGCGGTCGCTCTCGTTGAGGTTGAAGGTGTAGCGCTTGGGATCCCTGGTATACCAGAGGATGTTGTCGTGCTTGGCGGGCCAGCGTTTGGTGGCGCGTGCGCCGTAGTCATAGGCCCAGATGATCTCGTTCTGGAAGCAGTCGCGTCCAAAGATCTCGTCGAGCATGACCTTGCAATAGTGAACCTCGCGATAGTCGATGTGGAAGAAGAGGGAGCCGGTGGGCGAGAGGATGCGGTGTGCTTCGACTAGGCGTGGGCGCAGGAAGCCGAGGAAGTCGTCGAAGCGGTCGCCGTAGCCTGTGCCCCCGCTTTGCTGCTCCAGCACTTCGGTGCGGTAGCGTCGGCCGCCGAATCCGACGCGGTCGCCTGCCTCGTCGCGAATGGTCTTCATCTGGGTGCGGCTCTGGCGTTTGCCGGTGTTGAAGGGGGGATCAACGTAGATCAGCTCTACGGAGGCGGCTGCCAACGACTGCAAAACGGTGAGGTTATCTCCCTGCACGATCCGGTTCATGCCAACGGTCTCCGCTCCTAACACTAACGTACCCTTGGTCTCTTCGGCTGCGACGTGTATTGTTCTCCTCGGATGGTTCTGCTGCACACGGCCCCCGCACGAATATGTCTGCGACTCACCTCATCTACGCCATGCTCAGTCACCGCGGCCGCGTCCGTAAGGGCAATGAAGATACCTGCGCTGCGGCGCCTGAGATTGGGGCGTTCGTCGTCTGCGACGGCATGGGCGGAGCGGCCGCCGGCGAGGTTGCGAGCACTCTGGCTGCCGATACGTTTCTCGCGAATCTTTCTCCGCCGCGAGGTGGGCTCGACGCGTCGTTGACGCCGGAGGCGCGTATGAATGCAGCGATTCATGCGGCCAATCATGCGGTCTATCAGCAGTCCCGCCAGCAGCGACAGTACAACGGCATGGGCACGACGCTGGTTGCTCTGCTGCACACGCCAGTGGTCAAAAGCGAGAGCAAGGGGGAGAATGGCAAGGCACCTACTCGCCGTTCGCCGGCCAGTCATCTGAACTCCCGCGTCACCGATCCTCCGACGCTTTGGCTGGGCCATGTTGGTGACAGCCGCTGCTACCGCCAGCGCCGCGGCAAGCTGGAGCAGCTCACTATCGATCATTCGCTGATCGAGGAGCAGCTTCGCGCCGGGCAGATCACGCTCGATCAGGCGGCGCACTCCCCCATGCGCAACCTCATTACCCGCGCCATCGGTTCGCAGGCTACGGTGCAGCCGGAGATTCAAAGCCATCGTCCGCAGGCGAACGATGTGTATCTGCTTGCGTCTGACGGTCTGACCCACGAGGTGACTGACGAAGAGATCGCGGAGATTCTGACTGCGATCCCCAGGCCGCAGACCGTGGCCGCGCTCACCAAGGCATGCGAAGATCTGATCACGACGGCCAATCGCAACGGCGGCAACGATAACATCACTGTGCTACTGGTCGCCGTCGCTCCATAGCTGCCGGTAGTGGTCGGTTTTGAATGAATGACTGAGACTGCCGAAAAAGCGACTTTTTGGGAAACCCGGTCGGATTAGTTGAACATAAGCGCGTTTCCCGAGACTTTCAAGGAACTGCACGCAAAAGGCACGGAACCGTTGTCTATTGCTACGCGTATGCGCTTCAGCAAGTAAATCCTCCCTTGCGAGGGCTTCATGCACAGGATTTGGCTGTCTAGTCGTACCCACTCGTCTGCGATAGTTATCACAGCAGCCTTGATGTTGCTTCAGACTCAAGCACAACAGCCTGCGGCGACCACCGCGACGCAAGCTCATATTTCTCGTATCCAGAATGGATTGTTGCCCTCGGTCGTGATCAAAGGCCACCCGGCGCCTGTCATGAAGCTTGCTGACAGGATGCGCTACTACCATGTACCCGGAATCAGCATTGCCTACTTCGACCATGAGCGAATCGAATGGACGCATGTCTACGGAGTGGCGGACATACAAAGGAATCGCCCTGTCACTACTGAAACTCTCTTTCAGGCGGGGTCAATCAGCAAGCCGATTGCTGCGCTAGGCGCGCTCAAACTGGTACAACGCGGCAAGCTGAAGCTGGACGAAAATGTGAACGACGAACTCACCTCGTGGAAACTTCCCGACAATGAGTTCACGGCGAACCAAAAAGTCACTCTTCGCATGCTTCTCAGCCATAGCGGCGGAGTGAGCGTCCACGGCTTTGGCGGCTATGAAGTGAATCGGCCGCTGCCATCGGTCGCGCAGATTCTTGACGGAGCGAAACCGGCGAACTCAGCCCCAGTGCGTGTCGCAGCCGTGCCCGGTTCGGTGTATAGCTACTCCGGCGGTGGCATGATAGTCACGCAATTGATGATGATGGAGGCTACAGGGAAAAGCTTCCCGGCGCTGATGAACGACCTCGTTCTCAGCCCCATTGGGATGTCTCACAGCACATATGAACAGCCGCTGCCGCCCAGTCTTCTCAGTAGCGCTGCACATGGATACGGACCGAACGGCGAACCACTCCCGGGAGGCTTTCATATCTATCCTGAGATGGCGGCTGCGGGCTTGTGGGCGACGCCTTCGGACCTCGCGCGGGCGGCAATTGAAGTGCAACAGGAATACGCGGGAAACTCACACAAGGTTCTCTCGCAGGCACTGGCAGAGGAGATGCTGACCCGTCAGAAAGACAATTGGGGATTGGGCTTCGAAGTGGAGAAGCCGGGCGCGACGCCGCGCTTCGATCATTTTGGTGTGAACACGGGCTTTATCTCCGTGTTGGAAGCATATCGCGACAGAGGGCAAGGCATCGTAATTATGACCAATGGCCAGCAAGGCGAGAAACTCATCACGGAGATCCTTCGAGCTGTTGCACATGAATACGCATGGCCTGATTTTCAGCCAGCTGAGCATACCCTGATAAAACTTGATCCAACATCCTTTAAGGATTTAGAGGGCACTTATGATCAGGCCGATCGGGACGGACAAGACAAATTCACGGTCACCATCCGGGACGGGCGACCCTACATCTCGGGGACCTACAGTGTGGGTTCGACCTACCACTTCGGCCTTTCGGAGCCGGTTGAATTGCTGCCGGAGTCCGAGCAGCAATACTTTACGTTGCTAACGGGAGGCGCGAGCTTTCGTTTCGAAAAAACAAGTGATGGAATAGTGAACCGCTGCGTTGTCATCTCTGGAACGAACCAGCGTGAAGCCAAGAAATGGGTTAGGTAACGATAAGTCGGCTTGTGGGAAGTGATCCCCCCTTTCGAAGGGGCGATGCGCGCAAACGGGTTATAGGTAACTAGGCTGCCCCGGATTTCAAATTGACCCACTGCCTGGATGCCCCCTGATTCCGCGGGTCACACGCAAGCTGCTACACTGCGAAGTCGTCTGAAACTCCTTTATGTCCGATTTGAAGACCATTGAGACCATTGCAATCCTCGGCGCCGGAACCATGGGCAACGGCATCGCGCACGTCTGTGCCCGCTCCGGCTTTCCCGTTGTCCTCTACGATCTGCAGCAGTCGTTTCTCGGTCGCGGGCTCGCTACCATCGAAAAAAATCTGGCTCGCGAAGTGGTGAAGAACAAGCTCACGCAGCAGCAGGCCGACGAGGCCAGAGCGCGGATTACTCCCACGCTCGACCGTGAGGCGCTTGGCAGTTGCAGCTTTGCCATCGAGGCCGCGACGGAGAAGTTTGCGATCAAGTCGGAGATCTTTCGTGATCTCGACCGCATCCTTCCTGCTGAAGCCATCCTCGCGACGAATACGAGCTCCATCTCGATTACGAAGCTTGCCGCGGTGACGAAGCGTCCTGAGCAGGTGATCGGGATGCACTTCTTCAACCCCGTACCGGTGATGAAGCTGGTGGAGGTCATTCGCGGCCTTGCGACCTCGCAGGCTACCTTCGACGCGGTGCATGCACTCTCGCTGCAACTCGACAAGAAGCCGGTCGAGGTCAATGACGCCGCGGGATTCATCTCAAACCGCGTGCTGATGCCTCTGATCAACGAGGCGATCTACTCGGTGATGGAGGGCGTGGCGACTGCCGAGGCCGTCGATCAGGTCTTCGTGCTCGGCATGGCACATCCGATGGGTCCGCTCACTCTCGCCGACTTTATCGGGCTCGACGTCTGCGCCGATATCATGCGGGTCCTCGCCGACGGGCTTGGCAGCCCGAAGTACAACCCCTGTCCGCTGCTGGTTCGCATGGTCGACGCCGGCTGGCTGGGACGGAAATCAGGACGCGGCTTCTACACCTATCCCACCTCATGAGCAAGATCGGCTCTTGCGGTTCTACACTAATGAGATCAGCCGAAGCCTGAAGCTAGACGCAGCATCCAAAGGAACAGGAGAGACAATGCCCCAGGAGTTTTATTACGAAGACTTTTACGTAGGCCAGAAGTTCAATTCGCTTGGCCAGGCCAAGGTGACTGCCGAAGAGATCAAAGAGTTCGGCAGCAAGTATGACCCGCAGCCGTTTCACCTCGACGAGGCTGCCGGGGAAAACTCCTTCTTCAAGGGTCTCGCGGCCTCGGGCTGGCTTACCGCTGCGATCGTGATGCGCCTTCGCGTGCAGTCGATCACGGTTGCGGGCGGGATGATCGGCGCAGGCGTGGAAGAGATGCGCTGGACCGAGCCGGTTCGCCCGGGCGATTCGCTTCGCACCGAGATCGAGGTCGTCGGTGTTCGGCACTCCAACTCCCGCAAGGAGTTCGGTGTGGTTCGCACCCGCACGCTTGCCTTCAATCAGCGCGACGAGGTGGTGATGCGCTCCACAGTCAATTTCCTGGCTCCCGTCCGGCCCACCGTCTAGTAAAGAACGAGCTTTCAATGACCAGCGAGGATCTTGCTCTTCTCAAATCGAGTATCGACCTCGTCGTCATGCTTGAGACTGTCGAAGGCGAGCGGTTTCCGGCTCAAATTCTCTTCGTCTTTGATGCCGAAGAGACCCCCGACGTCTTTTACCTGAAGGTTGAGCCCGGTCCCAACAGCAACTTCGTCCCGATAGGGACTGGCGGTCATTCGACCCTGCTGGCGGATATCGCCGCGGTTCGTCGTCTCGAGTCGTGAAAAGCTGTCCTGCGGACGGGCCCACTACGCGTGGGGCGGTGTGTACCGCTGCGCCTGGTCCTCCCGTTGGTCGGAGGAGAAGTTGATTCCGACCAACGGGAGGAGCGAGCGAAGCTTTAAAAACGCGTGCGAACGCCCGCCCTCCGCGCAGGAGGCCCGTCCGGCAGGACAGCATATGGGGGGAACCAATCTGGTTACCCTGGCGACATACTCACAACCAATCGGCGTATCCTAACGTGATGATGCGTATGACAGTGCTCGCCTCCGGATCCAAAGGCAACAGCACAGTCATCGCCAGCTCCAGGACGCGCGTTCTGGTCGACGCCGGCCTCTCCTGCCGCGAACTTTTGCGGCGCATGGCCGTCGCGGGGGAAGATCCCGCCAAGCTCGACGCCATCCTCGTTACGCATGAGCATCAGGACCACATTGCAGGCCTTGCGGTTCTTGCACGACGCCTGAAGATTCCTGTCTTCTTTACCGAGCCGACGCACCGTGCCTGGGTTCGCATGCTGACCCCACGCACTACGATGACCTACGCTAAATGGCTCGATCATGTGCAGCGCGAGAAGGAAGCCCGCGCCACAGCCATTGCTGCGAGCACCTCGGCTTGTATCCAGACTGCGGGCCTGGCCGCCCAGCTTGCCGCGCAGTCCGAGGCGATCGCCAGCGTCTCCTCCGAGGCTGCTGCCCTCAACCGCTCCGACGACCCTAACGCCACCCTCGAGCTGCCCGTCGACCCCGATGAGGAGGAGGAGCTTTGCAGCCCGGAGCCGGCGGCACAAAAGGCAGACCCCACCCATCTTCCTGCGGTGGAGTACTTCCACGCCGGCACGCAGTTCTCCATCGGCGACATCGACATCACCCCCTTTACTATTCCGCACGATGCGGCCGATCCCTGCGGCTTTGTCTTCGAGGCCGAGGGCATCCGAATGGCGCTGGCGACCGACCTTGGCTATATGCCTCCTAACGTCAAGGCTGCTCTTAAACGCATTGATGTGCTTCTGCTGGAGTCCAACCACGATCTCGAGATGCTGCGCGACGGCCCATACCCCTGGTCGGTCAAGCAGCGTGTTTTGTCACGGGTTGGCCACCTCTCCAACCACGCGACGGCTGAGTTTCTCGAAAAGGACTACGACGGCGGGGCAGCCTGGATCGTTCTCGGGCACCTGTCGGAGTCTAATAACGCTCCTGAGCTGGCGCGTCTTTCTGCTGAACAGGCGCTAGGTAACCAGCCAATGCTGCTCGGTAACCGGATCGTTCTGGCTGGCCAGTCTGTTCCGCTCGATCCCATCACTCTTTAATGCTTCTTTTTCAGCTGTTTAGGGAGGGTACTCTGACGGTTACGATTCGATGAATCCTTTCTTTTCTTCGAGCTATCAAACAGGGTAGAATGGTAACTATAAACCGATGAAAAAGACAGCGTTAGCATTTCCAGTCAACCGCAGAGCCCATAGCCTAGGTTGCATTGATCAGGTGGTGGGAGACATCCTCTCCGGTTGGCGCTACGACATCTCGGGACTCTCTCCGGCCATGCGCACGGACTATGAGCAGCATCTCTCCGACTGCAGTCACTGCCTCCGTCGCCAGCGCATCGCGCGCACCATCGATGTACTTTTGATCAGCGTCAGCTCCCTTTCGATCGTTGCGTTTCTTCTGGCTGCCGTGGTCATTCACCGGGTTGAGGTTGTCACCCATATCAACACCGTTCGGGTTCATCTGAACCAGGCTCATGCGGTTGCCGTGTCGCTTGAGGCAGTCGCGATCGTCGGCCTTGTCTTCTCGACTCTGCTCTGGGTGCTGGTTGCAATTGCGACTCCGCTGCCGGGCTTTATCGGCGGCATCGTTCAGCAGCGAATTCCTGCGGATCTCCGCGACCGCTTTACCAAGAACGCCGCCTGAGCAAAGTCACGGAGTCCTTATCTGCGGCACTGCCGGTCACCTGCTGCTTCTGATTTTGGCGAACCACTCCCCACTCCCGTACGGCATTTGATAGCGTAGTACAACACCATGTCCTTCCCCACCCCTGAAGGCGAAGTTCTGCCGCCGCACACAGACGCTCACCCCGCTCAGCCGATCCCCGACTATGAGCGCGAGGCCTCACGGCCTAACTCCCGCGCGCGCGGCTGGAATATCCTTGTCACCCCGGGCACCTATATTTTGCTCGGCATTAACATCGCCGTCTTCTGCTACATGATCTTCCGCGGCGTCTCCCCGAGTAACCCGACGCCCGGCCAGTTGCTTTACTTCGGAGCTACGAACACGGAGTTCATCCTGCACGGCCAGTGGTATCGGCTGCTTACGGCCACCTTCGTTCATGTGGGCCTGTTGCATATCGCGACCAACATGTGGTGCCTGTGGAACCTCGGCCTGCTGGGCGAGCCTCTGTTGGGGCCGATGGGACTGATTGCGGTTTATGTCCTTACTGGTGTCGCCGGGAACCTACTCGGTCTCTGCTCCAATGTCATCTTTCACGACTACGGCTCGGTGGGCGCCGGGGCGTCAGGTGCGGTCTTCGGCATCGCGGGCATTCTGATTGTTCTGCTGTCGAACAAGAAGCTTCCCATCCCGGCGTTCGAGCTCAAACGCCTTCGCCGCTCCGTCATTCAGTTCGCGGTGTTGAACCTGATCATAGGCATCGGCGCGAACTTTACCAGCATCGTCCGCATCGACAACCACGCCCACATTGGCGGCTTTCTGAGTGGGTTGGCGCTGGGCGTTCCGCTGGTGCCGCGCATGACCTCAGGCCGCACCCGCTACCTCGCCCGGCAGAAGCTCACCTTCGCCGGAGCCGCGTTTCTGCTATTCCTTTTTGCGTACTTCATCACCAAGCTGCGGTAAGCGAGTTAGCCAGTCAGCCAGTCAGCGGGAGTTGTACTGATTCGCTGCTGACTTGCTAACTCGCTACCCGCTTTTGCGGCTGCACGCCAAACAGGAGACGCTACCGCAACCTGGACTCGGCCCAAAATGCCTCGAGCACGCGGGCACACTCTTCAAGCAGAGCCTGCGCGTCGGCATCGAAGGCATTCAGATGCTCGCTCTCCACATCCAGCGTCCCGATGACGAGATCGCCGTGTCCATGGGCCAGAACCGGAACGATAATCTCCGCCCGCGTGCTGTCGAACGTCGTCATGTAGCCCGAGTCATCGGCCACATTGCCGGCGTTGACCGTTCTGACTCCGGCAATTGCTCTCGCGGTCAGGCCCTGTGTCATCGGAAAAGCGGGTTGAGACGGCGCGGAGTACCCGCTCCACGCAATATTCACGACCAGTCCGCGCTCAAAGTCCACATCATAGATTCCCACCCAACGCCAGGATCCTTCCTTGCGAATGGCATCCGCGATCCGTTTCGCTCTGGTGGAGCGATCGGATCTTTCAGCAGTGATATTTTTGAGCTTATTCAGAAGTTCGCTATTCGGCACCAGTTGATTCCCTCGGTCTGAGTAGAGTAAGGCGAACCTCGTCTTTCGCTGCGCGTCAGACTTAGCTAAGCGTCGTCTGGGCGAACTTCCGCACCATGGCCAGCAGCAGCCTACGGTCGCTCTCCGACAAGTGCGCCGAGTAACGCTGCACCTGGGTCAAAAACCGGATCTCCTCCTCGCCCAGGTTCAGCCCCGACATCTCTTTGGCCATCGTCTCTTCGGCGAAGAACTCCGAGAGCTGCAAGTCCAGCGCTCGCGCAATCTTCTGAAGTGTCTCGAGCGACGGCACGGTGTGCCCATTCTCCACACGCGAAAGGTAACAGCGCAGCAGCCCGGTCCGCTTCTCGATGTCGCCCTGCGACATACCTTTTTGGAGCCGATATCCGCGAATCGTAGAACCGATATTCATCGAGATGGAAAGAGCCTCAATCGACTCGTTCGCCAGATCAACAGGTATTGTTTGCATGTCAGCCATTAGCCACAAAGTAAACAGCCGCAACGAGTTGGTCAATGGCTAACTTTGGGGATCAGGGCAACTCCGAACCATCCCAGGTTCATGACAGGCAGTTACCGGCCAAACCCTGAAGCCTTACTTGAACTTCGCGCAACTCAGGAACCGCACCCGGCATTACAGGATCAGTTACTAGTCTTGAAGTAACCTCAGCTAGTATCCCAGGGCAGTGATTACTTCATCGACTCTTTCGCAGCCTCGTCAATCAGCGCCGCTACCTCAATAGGTTTTGAAGCCAGCGAAGCGTGACTAGCTGCGAGGGTAATGATTTTTTTTGCCCCAAGTCGAGCCGACATTCGTCTCTCATTTTCCGGCGCGATCATTCTGTCTTCGCTGGATATCTGATACCAGGAAGGCTTGTTCTTCCAAGCGGGAACTGAGATCGTATTGCCAAATGTGCTAGCGAGCGGCGCCTTCTGCGTGACAGCCATTACGAGTCCTTCGTCGTCCGTTAAGTCCTGACAGAAGCTTTCATGAAATTTATCTGGTTTAATCCATAGAAATCCATCGCTGTCGGGAGCTAGGTTTGCCGCTGCCGCGGGAAGATGTTCTTGAGTGATTCCCCCTAGGCTCTCCCCGGCGTCCGGCGCAAATGCTGCTATATAGACCAGGCCGACCACGTTCGGTTGATTTCCAGCCTCGGTGATGACAGCGCCGCCATAGGAGTGACCAACCAATACGACCGGCACCTTTTGCTGCAAAACCATCTTCTTCGTCCGTTCCGCATCCTCGGCAAGAGAGGTGAGTGGCAATTCAACGGCGTGAAGATCTGTGTAGCCTTTGCGGGAAAGCTCAACAATTACTTTGCCCAATGGGCAGCTCCGCCCCAAAAGCCATGAACGAGAACGATTGTAGGTTTGACGCTCATCCTTTTTGCTCCTCAATGTTGGGATAGGAAGCGGCCGGAAAGCAACTCTACCGCGCCCCTTGGTGCGGCCGATAATACCAGCTATATGCAGGGTGCGTCATAGACCAACGTGATGTGGCAATCTCTGCTGGTCGGGGCATAGAGTTTCGTAACAGTCTCGATCCTACCCCGTCCCCCCCACCCACCGGTACACGCTGCACAGATCCTCCGGCGAGGCTACGTGGTCCGCCGCCGCATCCTCCTCCGACAGCTCCACGGTCCCGGTCCATAGAAGCCTGAAGCCGGCATGAGCCTCCAGCAGCTCGCCTGCCTCGGGGTTGAAGTAGATGACGTCCAGCAGACCCGGCCTGCCCGCAAATTCAGCCTCCAACCGCTCGATCAGACGCTTTACCACCGGAGCCGCGAACGGATTGAAGAGGTAGAGCAGGCACGGCCCGTCCGGAAACGAGAACTCGGTCGCGTCCTGGTGGAGAATCCGCACCGGACACACCGCTCGCCCCGCGCCGGTCGCACCAGTCCAGGCGGCCAGGTTCGACTCCGCGGTCTTGGCCAGCGAGGCGTTCAACTCCACCCCGATCACCTGCCGAAACGAAAACTCCGAGGCCATCATCACTGCGCGACCCTTCCCGCAGCCCAGATCGACGAAGCTGTACTGAGAGATCGCGGCGTGCTCAGAGCCGGAGATCCAATCCTCGACCACGCGCCGAAACCGCGAGGGAGCCATACCGTAGTAGGCAGTATTGAAGACGTCGTTCTTATGCCCCGTGCGCAGGTCGCCACCGCCGATCAGGCCGCTGGTGTCGACGCCGTAGCGTTGATCGAAGGGATGCAGCACCGGCTTTTCCAGACCCGCGGCGCCCTCCTGATGCTGCAGGCGGCCCAGTGCGGTACGCATCGTTCCCGCCAGCCCGCGCTGTGCGAGCGACCATCGCAGCTTCGACCATGCGGTGTTGAGTCTCGTCATTGAATTTTGTGTCTGCGTCAGGATCTACGAAACGATGCGCCGGCCGCTTCATCTCTCGATAGAAGTCTAGTGCAGCTCCCAATGCAGCGCAGGATCGACCAGCGTCTGCAGCAGAAAGTTATTTTTTGGCGGCGACCAGTGGGCCACACGGCGCAGCAGTGAGACAAACAGCGACCGCTTCGCCACCACAATATCGACCGCCTTCTCGGAGACGAACGCGTGCCGCATCGAGTGCGGAGTTCCTCCTTCGAAGTACAGCCTGCCGGTTCCAATCTTAATCTCGTGCTCGATCAGGTACGCGCGGATCACCGTCCCAACCGAGTATCGTTCGAGTCCTCCGCGATTCATCTGCCAGTCAATCTCCGACACGCCATGATGTCTCCTGCCGCCCAGCAGGCTGATCCACTGGCCGTCCGGCCGCTTCACACCAACGCAGAACAACCCGTCCAGCGCCTTCATGGAGCTGTATCGCCGCTCGAGCACGTTCTCGGAGACGGGATGGGTCGACGCCTCGTTCAATTCGATCAGCTGAGCCTTGTTCAGCATGCTCTTCACGTCGCCTTCGAAGATGCACCCCAGCTCAGCCTCGGCCTTGCGGCGGTAGTACCGCAGATTTCGCCGGGTGTGCTTGCCCATGGCGGCCAGCGTCTCATTCACCGTCTTTTCCAGCACAATGGTCGCCCCTACCTCGCGGGTCTGCGTCGTCCACAGGCGCTTCTCATCCCCGGGAACCGAGCCGTCGAAACACGCCGACCACGTCTCGTCGCCCTCGCCCGAGTAGCTGAGCATTACCACCTGCGCGCCATTGGTCATTAGGTAGCGGCCTACGTTGGCGGAGATTCTGGTTCGCTCGGCAGGCGGCGCAATCACGGCCCTGCTGCCGTTGAAGTCGCTTGTGGTGAAGACCCGCGACGGCATCCCCAGCACCTTGTACTCATAGACCAGCACGGCGCCCTTCAGGTCTTCGGCCCGCAGCTCAGTAACGGTTAAGTCCCGACGCTTTCCTGCCAGCACCAGGTAGGGAATCTTCTTCAGATTGTCGGTTCCGGTCAGGAAGTACTCCAGGTAATCCATCGCTCCGGTCTGTTCGCAGAGCGCGCTCAAACGGATTAGGACTGGCTGCATGCGCAGAATCGCCTCTCGCCCACGCAGAACGAGAAGGTGCGCAGCATCCAGATCACTCCCCAATAGGTCTTTTGCTTCATCTCTGGTCGACAGCATAAGTTACTTCGTGAACCGAGGATCGTGGAACTGGAACGTCAGGTATTTACTTGCAGTACGACAGATAGGATCTGGTCTCTGGTGATAAGGCAGTCCAGTCTGTGGAACAGGCCTTTGCCAGTTCCAAGTAGTTGCTGATTGAAACAAATCAAAGACATTTTTCGGGAGACGAATCACGCGATAGCTGAAAGGCTTACGCCAAATCAATCAGATTGGATCTCTGATTCAACAATTGCGGCAATCACTCTGGACCCGGACCTGCTTCAAAGGCTCCCTGCAACCTCTTTGAGAGAGGCAACCCAAACAGCTCTGGACGGGGTGCAAAAGATCAACCTCAAAACTCAAAAAAGAAAATTGAACCATAAATCACGTACTGGAAAGACTTTACAGCAAGTACTCGGCGAAACTATGATAAATTTTGTCGCTGCCAAGGGTACCCATAGGCCGGGTTACCCCATGTACATTCCGCCGTTTACGTCCAGCGTGTGCCCGGTAATATAGCTGGCCTCCTCCGACGCAAGGAACGCAACCGCATGAGCCACCTCAATGTCGGTTCCAACTCGTCCCAGCGGAATGAACTGCGCATTCATCGCCTTTTGCTCGGCGGTAAGGACCTCGGTCATCGCCGTCTCGATAAATCCTGGCGCCACCGCATTCACCGTAATCGTCCTGCTCGCCAGCTCGCGTGCCAGCGACTTGGTCAACCCGATCAGCCCCGCCTTCGAGGCTGCATAGTTCGCCTGCCCCGCCTGTCCCGTCTCCCCCACCACCGAGGTCACGTTGACGATTCGCCCCCACCGGCCCTTCACCATCTGCGACATCACCGCCTGCGTCATCAGGAACGCGCCCGTCAGGTTGGTCGTCAGCACATCGTCCCAATCCTTCCGCTTCATGCGCAGCGATAAGATGTCCCGCGTGATGCCGGCGTTATTCACCAGAATGTGTACCGCTCCAAAGTGCGCAATCACCGCCTTCGCGCACTCCTTGATCGACTCCTCGTTTGAAACATCGAGCGCAAACGCATGCGCCTTTCCACCCGCAGCCGCAATCTCCGCAGCAACGTCGCCCAGCTTCTCGAGATTCCTCGCCGCCAGCGCCACCGTCGCTCCCGCCCGCGCCAACTCCAGCGCACATGCGCGCCCAATCCCCTGCGAAGCTCCCGTCACCAACGCAACACGTCCTGCCGAAATGCTCATGACTCTCCTTGAAACAAATCACCGAAACAAACTCACTCATTATACGAATCGGCCTGGGCGTTCTCCGAGCGGTCTTCCCGCAGCGACCAGATATAAACATGCAGCTCCCGTGCGAAGTGCAGCACCGGCGCACGATCGGGCAGCGCGATGCCATGTGCCGCAGGCAGTTCGTTCACACGAATCTCCGCCTCAGCCCGCTCCAGCGGCCACGGAAGATGGTGGATGTGCCCCACCAGCACCTTCCCCCCATGCGGAGTAAACAGGCAGTAGCGCTCCGTCAAAAAATGCTCCAATGTGCCGTCTACACTCGGCCCTGCGACCTTACCCAGTCCGCGATAGCTTGCTTCAAACCGTACGCTGTGCTTCGACATCAGCCTCTTGCTTCTGTACTCGATCGTTCCATTCGCCGAAACCTCTCGCTGCATATTGGCCAGAAAATACGGCAGATGAAAGAGTGTCCGCGCCCCCAGCACAGCCAGCGCACTCGCGGCATCGAGCGAGAAAAAATATACGCCACGCAGGCCAGTGACCCGCGAACGCGCATAGGTCCGCAGATTCAACTCGCAAAACTTCCCAGCACTCGGAACAGCGACGCATCTCTCGCCCACCGCCCGTGTCCGTACCTGATCCATCCAGAAAGGCACTACACCCACCCATGCCCATCCGTCGAAGCTGTCGACCTCCAGCCCTGCTGGCAGCAGTCGCGCCATCGCCTCAACCGCAATCGGCCAGTGCGCGAACAGCAGGTCGCTCCAGCGCTGCGCCATGCGCCATCTCCCCGCAGGCAGTTCGTAGGGACGGTGATCCAGCGCCTTCAAAACATCCATTCCCCCAGCATAGTCGTCCCCGAAACACCCGTCGGAAGCCCAGCTTCACGGGATCAAGTATCCTGAGTCTCACCATGCCAGCGACCCACAACTCAGAGAACAAAATCGACAGCCATGCGACCTCCTCGCCCGCGAATGCCCCCGCCGCGCAGCCCCCCGCGAGCGAGACCGACGTCTACGCCATCCACGGCGCCGACCCCGAGGTCCTCGCCTACGCCATGGCCAAGTACTCCCGCTCCGCCCTCACCATGAAGGAGTCCCTCGCCGAGATCAGCTCCCAGCGCGCCGAGCAGTTCCTCAATACCTTCTACTTCGCCTACGGCCATCGTTCCATCGCCGATCTCGCCCACATCCCCTTCGCCATCGAGCGTCTCTCTCTGCTTGCTGCGATCGAGCTCGTCGACGAGCAGCGCTGGGACGGCCAGGAGCGCTCCACCCGCTACCAGAACTTCCGCCTCTCCGGCTGGTTCACCCCTGCCCTCGGCGACGAAACCTCAACCTTCACCACCGCCGTCGAGCGCCTCTTCGCCACCTACGACAAGGTCAGCTCCGGCATGCTCACCGCGCTCAAGGCCGCCATCCCGCAGCCTGAATCGATGAAGCCCGACGCCTACGAGCGCACCCTCAAGGCCCGCGCCTTCGACGTCGCCCGTTATCTTCTCCCCCTTGCGACCAACACCTCGCTCGGCCAGATCGTCAACGCCCGCACCCTCGAAACTCAGGTCTCCCGCCTGCTCACCAGCGACTTCGCCGAGATCCGCCAGCTAGGCGAAAAGCTTCGCAACGCAGCCTCCGAGCCCGCATGGAACGTCCAGCACGCCGCCGGCGAGGTCCTCTGCGAAGAGATTGACTCCCTCGACGCCGACTGCGGCCGTCGCGCTCACGAGGCTTTCCTGCGCCCCGTCAAAGCTGCGCCCACGCTGGTCAAATACGCCACCCCCAATGACTACCAGCGCGAGACCCGCAGCGAACTCGCCCACGCCGCGAAGCTCCTCATGGGCAGCCAGCCCATCGCTCCCGCGCCTGTCGTCGATCTACTCGACGGCGACGAGCCCCTCGAGGTCGAACTCGCCACTTCGCTCCTCTACCCGCACAGCCACTACCCCTACCGCCAGCTTCGCCACCAGGTCGCCGCCCTCAGCGCCAACCAGCGCGGCGAGATCGTCTCCCTCGGCACAAAACATCGCGGCCGCCACGACGAGCTTCTCCGCAGCTTCTCCTCCGGCCACAGCCTCCGCTTCGACATCCTCATGGACATCGGCGGCTTCCGCGACATGCATCGCCATCGTCGCTGCGTCCAGCTCCTGCAGCCCTACACCGACCTCCACGGCTACGACGAGCCCATCTGCCCAGGACAGCCCACTCTCGCCGAAGCCGGCCTCGAAACCCTTTACAGCGAGACCCTCGCCGCCACCTACGCGACCTACCGCAGCCTGCGCGACAGCAGCGTCCCCGAGGCCGCGCAATCCGCCCAGTACATACTCCCGCTGGCCACCCGCTGCCGCTCGCTCTTCAAGATGGACTTCGCCGAGGCCCTCTACATCTCCGAACTCCGCAGCGGCATCGCCGGCCACTTCAGCTATCGCCGCGTCGCCTGGGAGATGTACAAAGCGGTCGCCAAAAAGCACCCTTCGCTGGCCCAGTACTTCCGCATCGAAGACGTCAACGAGCCCGTGGATCTGTTGCGGCGATAAGACTACCTCGCGGCCTGAGCTAGTTGCTGCCCGACGGGGAAATAGCGATGTCCCGGTAGTAGGTCGGCTTCCACCGCAGCAAGTTCGCGGTCGACTTGCACGGCGTCATCCACGCAAACGCCGTCAGGTACAAGCGGTTCTTCGACCGCGCGCGAATCTTCGGCATAAGGTAGCGGTCGATCGCATCCTCGCCGACATTCCAGCCGAAGCCGTACACCGGAGTGATCACGAAGTCCTGAAATCCAGTCTCGTTGGTCGTGCGCCCCAGATGCGCGACATAATACGTGTTCCGCCCGCTGTTGCCGATCGAAGCCTCGCTCACCGGCCCCACCTTCCACTGCGCGCTGTACACCGCCGACCACGCCATCGCCTTCAGCCGGCTGCGCCAGTAGTTGCCATTGTTCTCAAACACCAGCCCCCGCGCCTTCGGATCGTTCTGCTCAAAGATGCTGCTGGTAATCGCTCCCATCATCGGATGCCCGATGTCATGCACGATGAACGTCGTATCGTCCGACCACTGGTACCAGCGGTAGTGTTCGACGCAAAACACATACGTCGACCAGTAAGGATTCGACGTCAGATCGTTCCGCGTCTCCGAGTCCAGCAGAATGTTTCCCGAGTGCTGCGCCGTAAGAAACTCGAACGACTGCCACAGCATCGGCAGCCACTGCACTCTGCACGGCTTCCCCTTGATCCTGCCGCTCTCGCAGCCCTCGGTCAGCTCCTCCCTGGCCATCTCCCGCTCCGAGGCAGGAGCTTTGATCGTTCCGCTGCCCGCCCCGCCCCCCGACCCTCTGAACCTCAGTGTGCTTGCGGAAGAAGCAACCATCAGGCCATCGGTGGCGTCATCGCCAGAACTAGAGCCGGTCACACCCGCCATCAAAGCTGCGCTTGGTACCGGAGCATTTGGAAGAGAGTCAAACGGCACCCCAATCCCAACCGGGCCCTCTGCCTTCGGTCCAGCAGCGCCGGCGAGGCAAGCGTGCGTGGCGGTTGCCAGAAGAAAAAATCCCATCGCTCTAAGCAGGGAACTAAGCAGGGAACCTCTAAGCAGAAAACCGGGGAGGCTGCTACGGAAAGTTTGGGTCAACTGACGCTCCGAGGGTTTAAGCAACCAACGTTCAGCGCCAGGTGACCTGAGCCAGGCGGCGCGCAGCCGAGCGTACTCGAACCAGATCACCAAAAGCAACGAAAAGCTGAGCAACGAACAGCTGCTGGAAGCTGGGTCCATGCAGAGAGCGAATACCGTGTAGAAACGCAGTGCTTGCCAGCCTCCACGCGCAGAGCTATAGTTTGGGGCGCGACTGAGGGGGTGGCTGAATCCGCGCCAGCGTTTTAAACCTTGTGCTCTGCCTCGCCTTCCTCCTCTCTGCCTCCGCGGTGGGCCTTGCCCAGCAGCCTGCCAAAGACTGGCACGATCTCGAGACCCTCAAGCCCGGTGCCTCGATCCGAATCACGCTCGCCAGGCAAAGAACTCTCTGTGCCTTCGATTCGGTCAGTGAAGAAGCAATCGTCTGCCACAAGCGACAAGCCGGAGTGGATCGCTCGCTCTCCTTCCTCAGAACGGACATCCATCAGATCCGAGCCCGCAACGCAACCGGATCGATCATCGCAGGGGCCGCACTGGGCGCAGGCGTCGGTGCCGGAATCGGTGCCCTTGTCGACTCGCGCATCAACAATCCCGGCGCCACCAACAACGCAAAGTTCACCGGCGGACTCGCTCGTGCGGGCGGCCTCCTTGGCGCTCTCTTCGGCATCGCCACCGAGTTCGTCCCAGGCAAACTGCTCTACAAAGCGGAGAGCCAGCACCCCTGAACACGGCGCCCACGTCTCACTCACTTCTGTTTTAGTGAAACTGAATCCCATCCTGTCGAACAGCCATACGGGTCATTGACACAATCTTGCCGTCGCAGCTAAGGTTCGGGTACGGAGAATTTATTTGAAGACAAAATGGCTAATTGCTGCAATAACGTCAGTTACCTTAACTACGCCAACGTTCGGGCAGGTTGGCATCTACATCGGCAGAACACCGCCCCCGCTGCGTTATGAAGTACGGCCACCGATGCCCGGCGATGGATATGCCTGGGTCGATGGTTATTGGGGAGTCAACGACGGCCGTTATGCCTGGGTTCCCGGCCGCTGGGATCGTCCACCTTATCCCGGCGCCTACTGGTCCCATCCGCACTACGACCACTACCAAGAAGGCTGGCGCATGCACGAAGGCCACTGGGACCATGAAGACCATGGCGACCACTACGATCATGGTCATCATGACCATGACGACCACCATTAGCACTCAGTAAAGAGGTCCTGCCGGACGGGCCCACTGCGCGTGGGGCGGTCACTTCGTGACTTGTATACCGGCTTCGCCCAGGCCTTCCGATGGTCGGCACAAGATCTTTTCTCGCGACCAACGGGAGCGCCAACCGAAGGGGTATACAAGTCACGAAGTGACCGCTGCCCGCGCAGTGGGCCCATCCGGCAGGACATGATCTTCTAGAATCACCTGCAAGTTGTATTCGCCTTTTATTTGCTTTTCCCGCTTTGAATGCTAGAATCCCAAATTGAAACATCAACCTCCCTCTTACCCACCCCTCAGGAGAGAAATCACGTGGCAGATGACCGCAGCAAGGCAATAGAACTGGCCCTCTCCGGGCTGGAAAAGCAGTTTGGCAAAGGTTCCATCATGCGGCTCGGCTCGAAAGACGTCGTGCCCATCTCGGTCATCTCTACCGGTTCCATCTCCTTCGACGCAGCGCTCGGCGTAGGCGGCGTCCCCCGTGGCCGCGTCATCGAGATCTTTGGCCCTGAGTCCTCGGGTAAGACCACCATCACCCTCCAGATCATCGCCGAAGCGCAAAAAGCCGGCGGCCTCGCAGCCTTCGTCGATGCCGAACACGCGCTCGACCCAGCCTACGCCGCCAAGCTGGGCGTAGACATCGACAACCTCCTCGTCTCGCAGCCCGACTACGGGGAGCAGGCCCTCGAGATCGTCGAAGCCCTCGTCCGCTCGAACGCCATCGACGTCCTCGTGGTCGACTCCGTCGCCGCGCTGGTCCCTAAGGCTGAGCTCGACGGCGAGATGGGCGACTCCCACATGGGGCTACAGGCACGTTTGATGAGTCAGGCGCTGAGAAAGCTCACCGGCACCGTCTCGAAGTCACGCACCTGCCTGATCTTCATCAATCAGATCCGAGAGAAGATCGGCGTCATGTTCGGCAACCCCGAGACCACCACCGGCGGCAAGGCGCTCAAGTTCTACTCCTCCGTCCGCATCGACATCCGCCGCATCGGCGCCGTCAAGGACGGGGATTCCGTCGTCGGCTCCCGTACCAAGGTCAAGATCGTCAAGAACAAGGTCGCCGCACCCTTCCGCGACGCCGAGTTCGACATCCTCTACGGCGAAGGCATCTCCCGCGAAGGTGATGTGCTCGACCTCGCCGTCCTGCACAACATCGTCGACAAGAGCGGAGCCTGGTACAGCTACCAGGGCGAACGCATCGGCCAGGGCCGCGAAAACGTTCGCGCCTTCATGAAGGAAAACAAGGACGTCTTCGCCCGCGTCGACGCCGAACTCCGCAAGAAGCTAGGCATCTCCGGTGTAGCCTCAGCCGACGTCCCGCCAGTCCCCACAGACGGTCCCGTTCAAGCCAAGGAAGCCGTCCGCGCCAAAAAGTAAATCGTCACAGCAGGGAAGCACTAGAGGAAGCGCCGGCATAAGAGTTTGCCGGCGCTTCTCCTGCCTACAACGCGTCATCTGGCTCAAGCCCCCATCATCCACCTACAAGGCGTCATCTCGACCGAAGCAGCGAACAGCTTCATCGTTCGTTGCGCAGTGGAAAGACCCCGCATTGCTTTTCTTTAGATCCGGACAAAACAATTTTTCGCTGTCAAGCCCCTATCGAAGCTAAATCCATGCAACCAAACCACATAGGCGTGGCGTATGAGTTATATCAAAAAGCTTATACTGGAATCAGATCGAGAAAGCCCCGGACGAAACCGGGGCTTTCTTGCGAAAGAAACATCACAAACGCCCGTAACTCCTTCGCCTGCACGAATCTGCACGTAACTCATTTAGAATGAGGTTTTTGCAGGCCAATGATGCGTCTAAGTATATGATAATAAAGGATTTGCGCGCGGGTAATAGGGGGGGGGTGCCCCTGTCAGGGGAGGAGTCAAATCGGCAACAGAGCTGCCTCCTACTCCATCCCCTCGCCGCCTGGACCGCCCGGAGGGGGTGCCTGACCCTCGGAGCCCCGTCCGCCCGGGTCACCCTGCATCCTCATGCGGCGATGGTCCCGCATCTCGGCCTGCAGTTTGGTCCACTGGTCCGGCGTCAGCACATTGCGAATCCCCAGCAGCATCTTGGCGTTCGCCTTTTCAAGCTCGGCTCGCGCCTGGGCCGTGTGGTCGATCTGCGCCAGAATCTTGTTCGTATCCGGAGGATCAGCCGCCAGCATCGGCTCCATCAGAACCTCCTGCTTCTCGACCGCGGCCCTCAGGTCGATCAGTTGCAGTTTGCTCTGCTGCAGGATGTCGTCCATCTTCTTCTGCTGGTCCGGAGTCAGGTTCAGCTTCTGGATCAGGTCGGGATTGTGCCACCAGATTCCTGGAGGCCCGATGCGGAAACCCCCGCGCATCCCCCCGCCCCCGTTCCATCCGCCGCGATCCCGATCCATCCCCACGCCCGGCTGAGGTGGCGAACCCGAAGGTGGCTGCGCCGTCAAAAAACTTCCAGAGAGCGTCGCGAATAAAACAATCGAAAGTACAGGTTTCAGGCGCATGTCAGTTCGTCCCATGTCAGTTCGTCCTTTGATCTGAAGTAGAAGTTAGTGAAGTCGTGCTGTCGGTCGGATCGGCCAGCGGCTCCATCGGAGACGGCACATCAGCCGAAACCTTTCGGTCGATATCCGAGAGCAAAGCCTCATCCGACTCCGCAGTCTGCGAAGACGCCGCTGCCGCGGCCTTCGCTGCGGAACGAGCGGCAGATTGCTGCTGGTGCAAGGTAATCGGGAAGAGGGCAGCGACGAAGACTACCGCCGCTGCTGCCCAGTATAGTGGCTGCGAGAGCATGCTGTGCGGAGGCGCAATGGATGAGCGCCGCGCGTAGCTGTGTGCAAACTCCTGCCGCGAGTAAGCAACCGAGGCATCGCGGAAGTGAGAGAGCGAATCGCGCAGGCTCTTCAGCTCCGCCGCGCAGATCAGGCAAGCCTGAAGGTGCTGATCGACCACATCGGTCTCGTGATCGACGCCGGCAGACGGAAGCGACGAGTCAGCGAGAAGAACATCGCAGAGTTGCTCGTGAGTCAGGTGGAGGTTCATAGGGAATCCTTGAGAGAGGCGTTGTGGCGAGCCCGGATGGTCGCGAGGGCTCGGTAAAGATGGGTCTTGACGGTGCTGATCGGTAAACCTGTGATGCTCGCGATCTCGGAGAGCTCAAGCTCCTCGAGGAATCGCAGCAGGAAGACGCTTCGCTGGCGCTCCGAGAGTTCGGTAACGCTCTGCCACACCAGCGTCATCTGCTCACTGGCGATCAGGCGCGACTCGAGGGAGCTGTCGCGATGCGGAACGTACGACGAGATGTCGGATACATCGACGGCGGTATCCGAGACCCGCTTCCAGAAGCGAAAACGATCGGTGCGGGTGTGATCGCGAACCAGATTCAGCGCAATCCGCATCAGCCAGGTCAAGATCGAGCAGTCGCCGCGAAAGCTGCTGCGCGCCGACCAGGCTCGAACGAAGGTGTCCTGAGTCAATGTCTGGGCCACATCGCGATCCCGGATTGAGACCAGATGGAAGCGGAAGATCCGCTGCTCATAGGTGGCCACAATCGAGTCCATATCGTCGAGAGGAGTGGCCGGCGCGTGAGCGATGACCGTCTGTCGCGTCATGGGAAGACTATCGGAGCTGAGAGCTTGTGATGGCATTTGTGACCCGTATTCAGGCTGCTGCGGCATTGTTTACTGTTGAAAGAGACGCCCGGGTGGCCCCGCAAGACTACAGGATTGCCGCGATTTATTTTTTACCCGCGAAGCAAGGTATGCTGCTGATGCATGCATACGGTAAAAGCAATCTACCCCGGAACCTTCGATCCACTGACGAACGGACACCTCGATCTGATAGCCCGCGGGTCGAAGATCGTGGATGAGCTGGTCGTAGCGATTCTTCGCAACTCGGAAAAGGGTACGCCACTCTTCACTGTTCCGGAGCGTGAAGAGATGATCACCGAAGCGACTCGTAGTTTTGGCAACGTCTCGGTAACCACCTTCAATGGTCTCCTGGTCGACTTTGCCCGGGAGCAGGGTGCCAAGGCTGTCCTTCGGGGCATTCGGGCGATCAGCGACTACGAGTACGAGTTTCAGATGGCAATGATGAACCGGAAGCTTGATCCTGAGCTCGAAACGCTCTTCATGATGCCGGCGGAAAAGTACACCTACGTCAGTTCAAGACTGATAAAAGGCGTCTTCCAGCTCGGCGGCGACGTTACAGCTCTCGTACCGCCTCTGGTTGTCGAGCGCCTCAAAGCCAAGGTTCCGAACCGCCTCTCGGGGGCTTGAGAAGACTTGCTCCTTTATCTCGCTGGCTAAATCTGCCAAACTAGAGATATGACTACAGCGACAGCGACGAAGATATTCGCAGACCGTATCGGCCGCATCGAAGTTTCGGCAACCATGGCGATCACAGCCGCAGCGCTGAAGCTCAAGTCTGAAGGCGTGAACCTCGCCGACTTCGGCGCCGGCGAACCTCACTTTTCCACTCCGCGCCACATTAAGGACGCGGCGATTGACGCGATCGAAAAGAACTTCACCCGCTATACCAACGTGGCTGGTATTCCAGAGGTGCGCAAGGCCATCGTCGATCGACACGCCTGCGACTTCGGCTCGAACTACACGCCTGACGAGTGCGTCTTCACTACTGGTGGCAAGCTGGCGTTGTTCAATGCGATTCAGGTTCTGGTGGACCACGGCGATGAGGTTATTCTTCCCGTCCCTTACTGGGTCTCTTTCAAGGACATCATCCAGTACGCAGGCGGTAAGGTCGTTTTGGTCGAGAGCAAAGAGGAGGAGAACTTCCGTATCACGGCGAAGATGATTGAGGCGGCGATCACCCCGAAGACCAAGGCGATCATTCTCAATACTCCGTCGAATCCTTCTGGCGCTGTGGTCGCTCCGGAGGATCTTGAAGCTATCGTCCGTCTCGCCCACAAGCACGGCATTTATGTGCTGCTCGACGAGTGCTACGTCTACCTGACCTTTACGGGGGAGGTCGTCAGCGGTGGCTCTTTCACCGATTGCAAGGAACATATCGTTGTACTGGGTTCGCTCTCGAAGACCTACGCGATGACAGGTTGGCGAGCTGGCTTTGCGCTGGGACCGAAGCCGATCATTGCTGCGATGAGTAAGCTGCAATCGCAGAGCACCTCGAACACGGCCAGCATGGTGCAGCGAGCCTCGATTGCGGCACTCACCGGTTCGCAGGAGTGTGTCACGGAGATGCGTGCTGACTACATCAAGCTGCGCGATCAGACTCTGGCTGGGTTCAAGACCATTCCGGGGCTGACATGCACGGTGCCGCAGGGAGCCTTCTATGTATATCCGAATATCAGCAAGTTCATCGGTAGAGGCGGTGTCCAGTCGGCATCGGACTTGGCTTCGAAGCTGCTGAGCGAGGCGCACGTTGTCGTCGTTCCGGGTGAGGCCTTCGGGACTTCGGAGCATATTCGGTTGTCTTATGCCGTTTCGCACGACGTCGTGGATGAAGGTGTGAAACGAATGCGGGACTACTTTGCAACGCTGAGTTAGCTGTTGATCTTGCGTCTGGACCGCACTGCTGCTTTACGGTGCGGTCTTTTCACTAAGACGGAGGCTTATGTCCATTGAAGGCGGTAAGACGGAGCAGAAGTTCGCTCCGGTGATTCTTGCAGGCGGCAGCGGAACACGGTTTTGGCCTCGAAGCCGGAAGGCTCGGGCGAAGCAGGTGTTGGCTCTGGATGGAGAGCGCACCATGATTCAGCAGACGGTGGAGCGGTTGACTTCCGTGGTTGATCCTTCCGAAGTCTGGGTGGTTACGAACAGCCTTCTTGACGACCTGATCGCCGAGCAGCTGCCGGAAGTACCTCGCAAACATATCCTGAGCGAACCAGCGGCCAGAAATACCGCGCCTGCGTGTGCTCTTGCTGCGTTTCTGCTGGAGTCGACTGCTCCAGAGACGGTGATTGGCATCTTTCCGTCGGATCATGTGGTGAAGAATAAGGCCAGGTTTGCCGAGGTGATTCGCGCCGGGATTGCGCTGGCTGCGAGTGGAGAGAAGATTGTAGTTCTTGGTGTTCCTCCCACGCGGGCAGAGACTGGTTATGGATACATTGAGTTGGGGGAGACTCTAGATCCTTCATCGGTTCCTCATTCCGGCGTTGCGGTTCGGCGCGTCAAGCGGTTTACGGAGAAGCCGAACGCTGAGGTTGCGGAGCAGTTCGTTGCGTCGGGCAACTACGCCTGGAACGGCGGAATCTTCCTGTGGAGTGCGCGAACTCTGGCCAATGCGATTCGCGAACACTGCCCTGAGATGGCTCCTCTGCTGGAGAAGATAGCGGCTGCTCATCGCGTCTCGAAGGAGGAGTTCGAGCGCGTGTTTGCGGAGGTTTATCCGCAGTGCGAGAACATCAGCATCGACTATGCGGTGCTTGAGCCGCGCTCGGCCAAGGGCGAAGCGGGCGCTGAGATCTACAGTCTTCCTGGCGACTTCGAGTGGAACGATCTTGGTTGCTGGTCGGCGCTGCATGAACATGCGGCTGGTTGTCCGCCGGAGAGCGTCTCGGTGGCGAATGTGTTTGAGGGGGAAGATCCGCTTTGCATCTCGATTGACTCCACCGGAAACTATATTCACGCGCCTGGTAAGGTGATTGCGCTGGTTGGTGTTACAAACCTTGTGGTAGTTCAAACGAAGGACGCTCTGCTGATTACGACTCGCGAACGATCGCAGGAAGTGGGACAGGTTGTTGCTCAGCTGAAGAGTGCTGGTCGAGAAGACCTCATCTGAGAATCGCCCTCTAAGAATCGTCAGTAAAGATCGTCAACTCGTTGTCTTGTCGTTGCATCAATTCATTCAGGAAAAATCAAACAACATATGGCAGAGACAGTTGTAAAGTTTGGCACCGACGGTTGGCGGGGAATCATTGCGGATGACTTTACTTATGCGAATGTCCGGGTCGCGGCGTCTGCGATTGCGAACTATGTTTTAGCGCATGAGAATGCGGCGGCCGGGGTGTGCATCGCGTATGACACGCGGTTCGGCTCGCACTCGTTCGCCAAGGTTGTGGCTGAAGTGCTCGCCGGGGCGGGTATTCCGGTGGCGATGGCCGCGGAGATTACGCCGACACCGGCACTCTCGTATGCGGTGCGCGAGCGCAAGGCTGCGGGTGGCGTGATGATCACCTCTAGCCATAATCCTGCGGAGTGGAACGGGGTGAAGTATAAGGCGAGTTATGGGGGTTCGGGCAAGCCTTCGATCATGGCAGCGATTGAAAGCTATCTGGACAAACCGCTGGCAAAGGCTGCCAAGGCGGCTCCGATCGAGACTATCGACTTCAACACGGACTACGTTGCTGCGATCGCGCGGTTCGTGGATCTTGATGCGATTCGTGCCTCCGGGTATAAGTTTTTGATTGACTGCATGTATGGTGCGGGGCGTGGTGTGGTTGCTGGCATCTTTGCGAAGGCTGGGGTTCCTTTCGTCGAGATTCGCAACGAGATCAATCCGGCGTTTCCGGGGATCAATCCTGAGCCGATTCTGCCGCACATCAAGGAGTCGCAGGTTGCTGTGGTAGCGGAGAGGTGCGATGCAGGGCTGATTACGGATGGGGATGCGGACCGGATCGGTGCGGTCGATGAGCATGGCAACGTGGTCGATGCACACAAGATCTTCGCGGTGATTTTGAAGTGGCTGCTGGAGCGCAAGGGGTGGCCGGGCGATGTGACGCGCGCGTTCAACACGACGAAGATGCTGGACCGGATCTCGGCGAAGTATGGGCGGCGGCTGCATGAGCATGGGATCGGGTTCAAATATGTCTGCGACCTGATGCTCGAGCAGGAGATTCTGATCGGTGGTGAGGAGTCGGGTGGCATCGGCATCAGCCGGCACCTGCCGGAGCGGGATGGGATGCTGAACTCGCTGCTGCTGGCCAATGTGATGGCGGATGAGAAGAAGACGCTCGGCCAACTCGTCGCTGCGTTGCAGGAGGAGTTCGGCGAGCACCAGTATGGGCGCATCGATATGCACATTGATGAGGAGCTGAAGCAGTCTGCGATTGCCCGGGCCAAGGCTTTGCAGGATGCGGCTGGCGCGGACTTCGCGGGTTTGAAGGTGCTTCGGGTGGAGACGCTGGATGGGATCAAGTTCTTTCTGGAGAATCCTGACTGCGCGGTCAAGCCTAACGCTGCGGAGACCTGGCTGCTGCTTCGGGCTTCGGGGACGGAGCCTTTGCTGCGGGTGTACTGCGAGAGCTGCTCGATGGAGTCGGTGGAGCGGGTGCTGGCGGCGGCGAAGACGTTTGTGCTGCAGGGGCGTGGGGCTTGAGTGAAGAGCATTCGGTGCAGGTGAAGGGCATTCTGTTCGATATGGATGGGGTGCTGGTGAGCTCGATCGGTTCGGTGGTGCGTTGCTGGCGGCAGTGGGCGGAGCACTATGGAATTCCGAACGCGGAGATCTATGAGGTGCCGCATGGGATGCGTGCGATTGAGATTGTGAAGTCGCTGATTCCTGAGATCGATCCTGAGGAAGGGCTGCGGTATATCGAGGATCTGGAGATGAATGATGTGGCGGACCTGGTGGTGCTGCCGGGGGTGCGGGGGCTGCTGGAGAGTCTGCCGGCGGAGCGGTGGGCGATTGTGACCTCTGCAACGCGGAGGCTGCTGCTGGGGCGTCTGAAGGCGGCTGGGCTGCCGGTGCCGGAGCGGATTATCAGTGCAGATATGGTGGAGCGGGGGAAGCCCGACCCGGAGCCTTACCGGCGCGGTGCGGAGCTGCTTGGACTGCGGCCTGAGGATTGCCTGGTGGTGGAGGATGCTCCTTCGGGCGTTGATGCCGGGCTGGCCGCCGGGTGCCGGGTGCTGGGCGTTGCCGGGACACACAGCGTAGAGGAACTGGAGGGGGCGCAGTGGGTTGTCCGGTCGCTTGAGGGGGTTTCGGTGGGCGTGGGCGTGGATGGGTTGGAAGTGCGGTTCACCCCAGTAGGCTGAGTCTGGTAACAACTGGATCTGCCGTCTGCATGATGTCTCTGGCAACGTCTTATCTCCTCTCTCCTGGTGCAGGGGTCCCCCCCCCCTATTACCGGCGCGTAAATTGCTTATTTTCAATAATTTAGACGAAAGCATTGTCCGTAAAAATGAGATAACAAAGGGCTTACCCGCAGATTCCTGCAAACAAAGGAGTTATGGCTGATTATTCGTCTTAAACGCAAAAACTCCACGGGTTTCGTGGAGCTTTTTGTTCCTTTGCTTCAATTATAGAGGATTGAGGGTAACTGATACGCCACGCCGATATCGTTGAATACGCTTGCTTTATGCGCTTCAGGGGGTTGACAGCGATTTTTGCCACTCTTCTTCTTCACCAGTGGATGGCGGGGGTGAAGATGTAGTGGGTTTCGAGAAAGGAGGCGAGGGGGTAGAGAAGGAGCATGATGCCGGTGGCCCAGTAGAAGATCTGGAGGGGAAGGGTGGAGGAGAGGGCTGGGCGGGGTAGGGGCTCGGCTTCGCGGAAGACCAGGCCGCCAACGAGGGAGATGCCGGCAGAGAGGGCGAGGAGGAGGAGCGAGTCCAGGATGCGGTCGTTGAGGGCCTGATGGGGCTGGGGCAGGAGATGGGGGTCTTCGAGGGTGAAGAAGACGGTGTGGAAGACCATGAGGAGGGAGAGGAGGCAGAGGAGAAGAGCTACGGGTTTGGCGAGTTCGAGCAACATGCTCCTGCTCCCTTGGGTGGGGATTAGTTTAGCAGTTGGTGGGTTTGACTTGGGGTTTGTGGAGTCTTTGGGTTGGAAGGTTCGAACGGTATGGGTGGGTGGAATGTGTCGGGATCCTTCTCTTCGTTCAGGATGACGGCTAAGAGCAGGCGGCGCAAAAGCAAAGCGAAGGCAAAGGCGAGAGACGGGGATCCTTCGACTGCGTGACTCACAAAGTGCCGTGAGTCACTTCGCTCAGGATGACGATTTCATTGGAATCAGCGTGACAGTGTTATGGGTGCGAATTTTAAGAGCTAATTGATGACTGGCGCAGGAGGAGGGACTCTACGCGTTGGAGGTCTTCTTCCGTGTCTACTCCGATAGTGTCGAAGTCGGTGGGTTCGACGTGGATGGGGATTCCGTTTTCGAGGAAGCGGAGTTGTTCGAGGCGCTCGGCTTGCTCAAGGAGGCTGGCGGGTAGGGTGGGGAAGCGCTCGAGGGTGGCCTTGCGGTAGGCGTAGAGGCCTATGTGCTTCCAGTACTCGGGGCCAGTTCCTTCGCGGGCTTGTGCATCAAGATCGTAGGGGATGGTGGCTCGGGAGAAGTAGAGGGCGCGGCCATCGGCGGCGGTGACTACCTTTACGGCGTTGGGGTTGGCGATGTTTTCCGGCGTGCAGAGGACTTTGAGGGTTGAGACTTCGACGTGGTGGTGAGCGAAGGGGCGGAGGAGTGCGGTGAGGTGCTGGGGTTTGAGGAGGGGCTCGTCGCCCTGGATGTTGACGTAGATATCGGCGTGATGATGGCGGGCGACGGCGTGGACGCGGTCGGTGCCGCTGGGGAGGTCGGGCGAGGTGAGCTGGACGGGCCATTGGTTGCGGTGGCAGAGCTCGGCGACCTCGTCGGAGTCGGTGGCGATGAGGACGCGGTCAAGCTGGGGGCAGGCGCTGGCTGCCTCATAGACCCAGGCGAGCATGGGACGTCCGGCGATGGTGCGAAGGACTTTGCGCGAGAGACGCGTGGAGGCGAGACGGGCGGGGATGACGCCGAGGATGATCGGCTTTGGATCTTGGCCGACTTGCTGAGGGATCTCGCCGACGTGCGGAGCGCTGTCACTGGCTGGCTTTTCGCTGTAGCCGGAATCAAGTATGATTGGAGATGGCTGTGCCGTGGCGATGGTTCACTCTGACCACAGAGGAGTTTTGCGCCGGCATACCCCTTACACACATCGGCGGTGTAGCTCAGATGGTTAGAGCGACGGACTCATAACCCGTAGGTCGGCAGTTCGATTCTGCCCACCGCCACCAAAGTGTTATAGCGACTGCTGGCGCACTCTGTATGGATCGAGAGTATCATTTTGTCTATATTGTTTTGCCTGCGGGGTCATTTGGCCTGCGGGTGCGTCTAACTTCTGTTGTGCCAGGAATACCCCGAATACCCCTTGGAGTCGCTCCGAACTATGCCTAAGATCTCGAAGATTCTGTTGCTCGCCGTGTCGGTTGTTCTGGTTGTCACTGTGTTTCTGGGGGTGAACTCGAACCCCGTGAGCGCTGCGAGTGAGCCGCAGGATGGGGCGTATCGCCAGATCAACGTGTACAGCGAGGTGCTGCGGCATATTCAGACGGACTACGTGGAAGAGCCGAATATCAATGCGGTGACCAACGGCGCGCTGCGCGGGCTGTTGGAGTCGCTGGATGCGGACTCGAGCTATCTGACGCCTGAGGACTACAAGGCGTTCAAGGCGGATAAGGGCGGCAAGGCGCAGGTGGGGATCAACGTTTCGAAGCGGTTTGGGTATGCGACCGTGGTTTCGGTGGTGCCGGGCAGCCCGGCGGATAAGGCGAACCTATCAGACGGCGACATTATTGAGGCGATCGGGCCGCAGGATACGCGGGATATCTCGCTGGCGATGATTCAGCTGTTGCTGGAGGGAGCGCCGGGGAGTGAGCTGACGGTTTCGGTGGTGCGGCCTCGGAAGGCTGCTCCGGACAAGATTGTGATGACGCGGGTTTCGACACCGCCGGCGCCGGTTGCGGAGACGATGTATGAGAACTCCTCGATCCTTTATCTGAAGCCGGGTGTGCTGGATCGTGACCATGTGCAGCAGATCGAGGCCAAGCTGAAGGCGATGCCGAAGGTGGGAAACAAGAAGATTTTGCTGGATCTGCGCGACGTTGCTGCGGGGGATATGCCGGAGGCGACGCGTCTGGCGAATTTCTTCCTGAAGGATGGCACGATTGCGATTCTGGAAGGGCAGAAGGTAGCGAAGCAGACGTTTACGGCAGAGGCTTCGAAGTCGATCAATACGACGGCGCCGGTGGTGGTGCTGGTGAATCGTGGGACGGCGGGGCCGGCGGAGCTGGTGGCGGCGGCACTGCTGGATAACAAGCGGGCGGACCTGGTGGGGGAGAAGACGTTTGGCGAGGGCGCTCAGCAGAAGACGTTTGAGCTGCCGGATGGGGCGGCGTTGATTCTGTCGATTGCGAAGTACGAGTCGCCTTCGGGGAAGAAGCTGCAAGATGATGGTGTAACGCCGGGCGTTCTGGTGGCTTCAGCCGCAGAGGATGCTGTGGCGGAAGAGGATACAACGATTCCGGCGGAGAAGGCGCAACAGCCTCTGCAGAAGCCGGCGGTGACGGTGGACGAACAACTGACGAAGGCGCTGGACCTGTTGAAGAGCAAGTCTGCTTAGGCTGATTATTTCGGGTGTGATTGGCCCTTTTGTGGGAGAGAAACGCCTCCTCTGCCGTGCTATGGTGAGACTTCGTGCAGAGCCTACACAGTCCCGAAAAAAGGCCGCCAACGCCTGATGACGAGATTCCCGATTGGCAACGTGCGCTTCGCCGTGCGACGCTGAACGGGCCTGATTATCCGAGTCGGCGCATCGCGAGACGGGTTACGTTTTATGTGTTGCTGGGGCTGTCTGCGGTCTTTGGGGCGCTTTGCGGGCTGATGCTGGTCTACTCGATCGATCTGCCACAGATGGATGACCTGGCACGGTATCGTCCGAACACTACGACGGAGCTGCTGGATGTGCATGGGAAGCCGTTTGGCTCGTTTGCGCTGGAGCGTCGCGTCGTGCTGCCGTACTCGGAGTTTCCGACGGTTCTGAAGCAGGCGATTATTTCGATTGAAGACAAGAGTTTTGAGAGCAACTGGGGGGTGAACCTGGTGCGGGCGGTGGGGGCTGCGTACCGGGATCTGCATTCGAGCGGTAAGGCGCAGGGGGCGTCGACGCTGACGATGCAGCTGGCGCGCAACTTGTTTCTCTCGTCGGAGAAGACGTATGGCCGCAAGCTGCAGGAGGTCTTCCTGTCGGTGCAGATTGAGCGGCGATTTACGAAGGAACAGATCTTTGAGTTGTATGCGAACCAGATCTACCTGGGGCATGGGACGTATGGATTTGAGGCTGGGTCGGAGTACTTCTTCAACAAGAAGGTGCGTGATCTGACGTTGCCCGAAGCTGCGCTTCTGGCTGCGCTGCCGAAGGGGCCTGAGGCTTATTCGCCGATCAAGTATCCTGACCGCGCTTTGAAGCGCAGAAATCTTGTACTGAGCGAGATGCTGGCCGATGGGAAGATCACGAAGAAGCAGGCGGAGGCGGCGGAGGCCGAACCGCTGGGGCTGCACTTGGAGGCGCCGGCGAATAGTGTCGCGCCGTATTTTGTGGAAGAGGTGCGCAGGCAGCTGGAGAAGCAGTTTGGCGTGGAAGAGGTGCATGGCGCAGGGCTGAAGGTTTATACGACGCTTGATCTGGATCTGCAACAGGTGGCGAATAAGGCGATTCTGGATGGCACGGCGACGTATGAGCGCCGGCGCGGGTGGAAGGGAAGGCTGCCGAACGTGGTGCTGGACGGGGCGGATGTGGAGAGCTATCGGCATCCGGACTGGGTGCAGCCGATTGATATTGGAAGCTACGTCCACGGCGTGGTGACGACGGTCTCTGCGAAGAAAGTTACGGTAAAGCTTGGTGCGCGGCTGGTTGTGCTTACGCCGCAGGACTGGAGATGGACGCAGAACCTGGATGGGGACAGCTTCCTGCGCACAGGGGATGTCGTGTACGTCAAGGTTATGAGCTTTGCAGGGGATGGAACGCTGAACGCTTCGCTGGAGCAGGATTCGGGCGCACAGGCTTCGCTGATGGCGGTGGACAATTCGACCGGCGAGGTGCTGGCGATGGTGGGCGGAAGGGACTTTGCCTTGTCGCAGTTCAATCGCGCTACGCAGTCGCAGCGGCAGGTTGGTTCGTCGTTCAAGCCCTATGTTTATACGACGGCGATTGAGGGTGGAGCTAAGCCTACGGACATCATCGTTGATGGACCGACGACGTTTCCTACGCCGAATGGGCCTTACACGCCGCATAACTACGAGGGCGACTATAAGGGCGCGATGTCGCTGACCAACGCGTTCGCCGAGTCGAGGAATATTCCCGCGCTGAAGCTGGCGGACCGTTATGGAATCCGTAAGGTGATTGAGACGGCGCACCGCTTCGGGATTACGAGCAATATTCCTGCGTTTCTTCCGGTGGCAATTGGTTCGGCAGATATATCTCTCTCGGAGCAGGTGAGCGCGTACAGTGTCTTTCCGAACGACGGCATCCGTGTTGAGCCGCGATACATTCGGAGGATTACTCAGGCAGATGGATTGCCGCTGGATCCGGCTCCTTCGCAGGTGTCGGAGGTCGTCTCGGTGGATACGGCGCGGACGATGATGCAGTTGCTGCAGGCGGTGGTTCGCTATGGGACGGGGGCCTCGGCTTCGCAGTTGAAGCATCCCCTGGGCGGCAAGACCGGGACGACGAACGACTATACGGATGCGTGGTTTGTAGGATTTTCTCCATCAATCACTTGTGGGACGTGGATTGGATTTGACGATCGCGAGTCGCTTGGGGAAAAAGAGACAGGGGCACGCGCGGCGCTTCCGATGTGGATGGATTTTATGAGGGCCGCGATCGCGACTAGGCCGGATGAGGCGTTTCCAGCTGCGGGTGCTGCGAAGAAGAGGCTGGATGTGCCCGGCAGTGCCGTGAGCGAGGCTAATCCGGTTCGTCCGCAGGTGAAGAAGGTGCAGGCAGAAGATTCAGGGGCGACGAGCGGGGTAAGGCCGAAGGATGTTCTTCCCACTGCTCCCCAGGCTAGCTCAACGCCATCGGTTCCGGTGGAGAAACCAAAGGCGAACGGGGCGGCACCGCAGGCGATTTATTTGCCGTTGAAGCCTGCGGTGCCGCAGGCGGTTGCTGCGCGTGTGAAGCCGGCAGCTATGTCGGCTAAGCCTGCGGATGAGCGGAGTGGAGTTTCGAATCCACCACCCGACATATATTGAAGTAGCGTTTTGCCTTGGCGACGTCGCGGCCGATCTGCTCTTTCAGCGCTTCGGGATTTTGCCAGCGCATCTCGGCGCGGAGGCGACGAAGAAAAGTCAGAACAAGCGGCGTCGATTCGTCCAGCTCGATTGGGTGGAAGTTGAGTAGATGGGTTTCGACGGTGAAGGAGTCTGCGCCGAAGGTTGGGCGGTTGCCTACGTTGGTCACACCTTCAAAGGTCTCGCTTGATGACTCTGTGCCTACGGTGAGTGAGGTGATGTAGACGCCGTTGGCGGGAAGCAGCTCGGCGTAGGGCGCGAGGTTGATGGTGGGGACGGTGTAGCGGGTGCCGTAGCCGCGGCCTGATGCTGGTGTGCCGCAGACGGCGAAGCTGCGGCCGAGCAGGGCTCGAACGTGGGTGACGTCGCCTTCGGCGATCATCTGGCGGATGCGGCTTGAGGAGATGGTCTCTCCGCGCAGATGACGCGGCGCGTAGACGCGCACGGTGAAGCCTAGTTCGCGGCCGAGAGCTTCGAGGCTTTCGATGCCTGCCTCGGCCTGATAGCCGAAGCGGAAGTTTTCGCCTTCGTGGAGTTGAGTGACACGGAGGGCTCGCTGGAGAATCTCGGTGGCGAAGGTGCGGGCAGTCATGCGGGAGAGTTCGCTGGTGAAGGGAAGTACCAGCACTGCGTCGATGCCCGTGCCTGCGAGCAGCTCGAGTTTTTGCGCAAGCGGCGTGATGAGCGGTTGACTGGATTCGGGACGGAGGACGCGTGCGGGGTGCGGGTCGAAGGTGATGGCTACGGAGCGGAGGTTTTTTGCACGAGCCTGGGCTACGACTTCGGCGATGACCCACTGGTGGCCGCGATGGACGCCGTCGAAGTTTCCAATAGTGGCGATTGTGGGGCCGAAGTCGGCGGGGATGTCGGCGAGTTGGCGGAATATCTGCATCAGGCGATCTCGAAGGTGAGCTTGAGGCCGTCGTAGGCCAGACGGATGTGGGATGGGAGGGCGGCCTCTGTGGCTTCGTGGTCGAGGTCGTGGCTCATGTGGGTGAAGAAGGCTCGGCGCGGCTTGAGTTGTTCGACGAGGGAGACAGATTTGTCGAGATGCGAGTGGCTGGGATGGGGGTCGCGGCGGAGGGCGTCGAGGATGAGGACGTCAAGATTCTGGAGGAGCGGGATGCTCTCGGCGGGGATGTCGCTCATGTCGGTAAGGTAGGCGGCGTTGCCGAAGCGATAGCCGGTGATCTGCTCGCGGCCGTGGGTGACGGGGACTCGACGTATGCATGCGCCGAAGAGATCTACTCCAGAGCCTGGCGTTGGGTCGATGCGATGAATCTCAACTCGGGCGCTGGTAGGATAGCGGTCTTCTTTGCGAAAGGTGTACTCGAAGATGCGCTCGAGGGTCTTTGCGGTGGCGTCGTCGGCGTAGATGGGGAGGTTTCCGTTGCCGCGGAAGCTGAGGGGGCGCAGGTCGTCGAAGCCGAGGACGTGGTCGGCGTGGCCGTGGGTGTAGAGGACGGCATCGACGCGGCGGATGTTCTCGCGGATGGCTTGGGCGTGGAAGTCCGGGCCGGTGTCGACGAGGATGGTGTGGTGGTTGTAGTCGAGACGAAGGGAGGGGCGGGTGCGGCGATTGCGTGGGTCGCCATGCGAAGACACAGCGGAGGTGCAGACGGCGCAGTCGCAGCCGAGGGTTGGCACCCCCATGGAGGTGCCGGTGCCGAGGAAGGTGAGGGTCGCCTCCATCGTTAGCGGACGATGCTGGGGCCGCCTGGGCCAGGACGGGCTGGGCCGCCGGGGGCCTTGGAGGCTGCGGAACGGGCGAGCGCCTGCGTGACTTCGAGGAAGGCCATGCGCAGTTCGAAGAGAGCGCTTTCGAGCAGACGTGACTCTTCGGTGGAGAGATTACCTTTGGTCTTCTCTTCGAGAACCTGGAGCATGTCGATGCTCTGGCGTGCTCCGAGGATGTCGACCTGGGGCTGCTGGCCCTCCTGCGTGGTGCCGCCGAGCTGCAGGATGGAGGTCATATAGACGGACTGGACGAGCTGATCGAAGCTCATGGTGGGTGGATGGTCCATGCCGGGGTTGGCTGAGCGGATTGCGGTGTCGAGGCGATCGGCTGTCATCTCGTAGGCGCGCTTGGCCTGCTCGGTCTGCTCTGCGGTTAGGGCTGGCGGGAGCTCGGGCTCCTGCGGTGTCTCGGGTGCGACGGGCTGGGATGGCGTTGCAGCGACTGGTTCTGCCGGCCGCGCCTCGCGCTCTTCTCTCTCTGGCGAAGGATCGGCGTCAGGGCGCAGCTCGCCGTCCATGGTGAACTTGCGGCGGTCGGTGACAACGAAGGGCTTTTTCTGTTCAGGCATGTTCACACTCTTTCAGGAGGTTCAGATGCAACCGATGGCGCAGAGGCTGCAGGTTGCGAAAAGGGGAGCGAGACCGGTTGTGCGATACCGCCGGGGTAAGTGATGGAGAGTCCGCGGTCCAAAGCCTCGCGGCGTATGTAGCCTAGTGCGAAGTGGACGGCCCGGGCTTCGCCTGGTAGCGGGATGGCAGCGATGCTGGTGAGTTCGCCTACTTGCTTGCCGTCGGCTTCGAGCGATATGCCGGCGGGTGGAAGATCTCCTTTGAGGAGAAAACCGCTGAAGGTGCGATGGACGTTGCCGCGGGAGCGGATGCGCTCGACGATCTCCTGGCCGAGGTAGCAGCCCTTGGCGAAGTGCAGGGCGCGGGTCTGGCCGGTCTCCTGGGGGAGTTCGCGGTCGCGGATGTCGGTTCCGAGCTGCGGAGTTCCTTCGAGGATGCGGAGCCATTCAAGGCTTTGCTCTTCGCAGAGCGTTGCATCGAGGCCTTGAAGGATGCCGGCTAGCTTTGCCGCGATCGCTTCATCGGCCCATAGTTCGTACCGCGGAACGAGGGGACTATAGGCGTGGAGGATATCGACTGCGGCGTTGTTCCAGCTGAGCGAGTGCATCGTAAGGGGGGCCAGGTCGCCGGTGGCGAGGCCGATTTGTTGAAGGAGCGAGGCTGCTTTGGGACCGGCGAGCAGCAGGCCCGCTCGCGTGCTGCTTATGTCTGCGAGCTCTACATCGTCCATAATGATGAATCGGTCGAGCAGCGTTATCAGGGTTGAGACTTGCGGCGAGCTTGTCTCCATGAGGAGATCGTCCGGGCGGGCAAAGATGGTGGCGTCGCCCTGGATGCGGCCTTGAACGCTGAGGAGAAAGTTATAGGTGCCCTCGCCGGGGAGTAGCTGCTGGATGGAGTTGGTTACCATCCCGTTCAACCAGCGGACGCGGTCCTCTCCGGTGACTCGGATCCAGCCGGTGTTGTGCAGAGCGGATATGCCGGTGTTCTGGAGGAGCGCCTTGAGCTGCAAGGCGGGAGTCGAAGTTGACGGGATCGAGATTTCGGATTGTGCTGATGAACTCATGACGGATTGATGCAAAAAACTTGCGTACACTTGATTATAGCGGTGGATCGAGAGGGTTATGTTGCTGGGAAGGCTTTGGGTCGGGAGCGGAAGTTCGACGGGGATGATCGCGGCCTTTGCGCTGTGGTCGGCCAGTTTTGGGGCCTATGCCGCGCAGACATCGGCGCCGGGTGCTGCTCAGCCGACTGCGCCCACTGCGAGTCAACAGCCGATGACCAAACAGCAGGCGAAGGAGCTCTTTCGGTCTGTGGATGAGATTCTCAGCTTCGTCAGCAGCGACACGAAGTTGCCGATTGAACATACCGTGAAGCGCAAACTTATCTCGCGCGATCAGGTGAACCACTACCTCAAAGACAAGTTTGACGAAGATGAGGGCGCCAAGCGCATGGAGCGGTCGGAGGTTGTGCTTAAGAAGTTCGGGCTGCTCGATCGCGATTTTCATTTGCGCTCGTTTTTGCTGTCGCTGTTGACCGAGCAGGTTGCAGGTTTCTATGACAACAAGACGAAGACAGTAAATCTGCTGGACTGGATTGAGCCTGATGAGCAGAAGCCGGTATTGGCGCATGAGCTGACTCACGCTCTGCAGGACCAGAACATTGACCTGACGAAGTGGTCGGACGTGAGTTTGTCCAGCACCTCGCATAACGTGCAGGAAGACAATCATCACCTGCAGATGGATGAGGCAGATACCGCGCGCACGGCGGTGGCGGAGGGACAGGCGATGGCGGTCTTCATCGACTACACGCTGCGGTCCACCGGCAGGACGATCGCCGATGCGCCGGATCTTGCGAACAAGTTGAAGGACCAGGCGACAGACGCGGGCGGATCGCCTGTGATGGCGCGTGCTCCGCTGTTGTTGCAGGAGTCTTTGCTGTTTCCCTATGGCGAAGGGCTTGGCTTCGAGCAGGCGATTCTGGTCAAGGCCGGCAAAGAGGCGGCGTTTCATGGCGTGCTAGCGAATCCTCCGTCTTCGAGCTTCGAGATCATGAATCCGGAGGCCTACATGGCGCATGCGCCGGTGCCGCTGGTCCGATTGCCGGATATTCATCCGCTGCTCGATGCGGAGTACACCCCCTACGATGTCGGCGTGATGGGGGAGCTGGACGTTCGCATTCTTGCTGAGCTGTTCGGCGGGCGGGAGCAGGCAGCTTCACTCGCGCCAGAGTGGAATGGTGGTGTCTACTATGCAGCGCAACGCAAGTCGGCTGTGACCGAGGCGGAGAAGGAGTCAACGGCGTCCATTGCGCTGCTCTACTACTCGCGATGGAAGAACGCTGATTCGGCGCGTTCTTTTCTGCGTATCTATGCGGCGCAGATTCCGAGAAAATATTCGAACGTTGTGGAGCGCAAGAGCGATGAGACTGAAGATGAAGAGCTGGTGTACTCCACTAATGAGGGAGATGTAGTGATCTCTCGCGCGGGCGATTCGGTGTTTATCGGCGAAGGTTTCAATCTGGCGCTCGCACGAAAGCTGCGCGACATGATTGGGAGCATACAGCCTGAAGGGCGGATGCAGCAGGCGGTTGTGCCGGTCATTGTGCCAGTCAACGAGCCAGCGCTCTCGATGTCGCGAGTTCTAGCGTCTTTCGGCGCTGTCAATGAGAGCACGCTGCAACGGTATACTTCCAGAGGGGCGAGGTAGCCAGCGGAGCTTGTCCACTAAAGGGAGTGACAGTATTTTGAAGAAGGCAGAGATCGGAATTATCGGGGGCAGCGGTCTGTATGCCATGCCTGGACTGACCAACGTGCGCGAGGAACGCGTGACAACTCCGTTCGGCGAGCCGTCCGATGCTTTTGTTCTGGGTGAACTCGAAGGCCGAAACGTCGCCTTTCTTGCTCGTCATGGACGCGGTCATCGCATTCTGCCGAGCGAGTTGAACTTCCGCGCCAACATCTTTGCGATGAAGATGCTTGGAGTCGATACGATTCTTTCGGTCTCGGCGGTGGGTTCGCTGAAAGAAGAACACAAGCCGACGGATTTTGTGATTCCGGATCAATTTATCGACCGCACCTTTGCCCGCGCTTCCACGTTTTTCGGCGAAGGGATTGTTGCTCATGTCGCCTTCGGCGATCCGATCTGCGCGCCTCTGGCCGAGGTGCTAAAGAAGGCTTGCGATACGGTTGGTGTCGTCGGCAAGCTTGGCGGAACATATGTCTGTATGGAGGGGCCGCAATTTTCGACTCGCGCGGAGTCGAATCTGTATCGAAGCTGGGGCGCTGATGTGATTGGGATGACGAACCTGCAGGAGGCGAAGCTGGCTCGCGAGGCCGAGCTTTGCTATGCGACCGTGGCGATGGTCACCGACTACGACTGCTGGCGCGAGGGCCACGACGACGTTACAGTGGATCAGATTGTTGCTGTCATGCATCAGAATGCGGACAACGCCTCAAAGGTAGTACGTGCGGCTGTTGCGGCGATGCCGGTGGATATGACAAAAGGCTGCGCGTGTGTCGATGCTTTGAAGTACGCCATTCTTACTGATCGTAAAGTGATTCCAGAAGAGACTAAGCAGAAGCTTTCTCTGCTGCTTAGTAGATATCTCTAAGGTAATAGTTTTGTGTGTCTCAAGATTTTGTAACTTGATTAGTTGCTAATATTAATTAGATCGTAGTGTGTAGAAGGAGTTTATGGCAATTCTCGTTGTAGGTTCGGTAGCGTTCGATAGCATTGAAACGCCCCATGGCGCGGTGAAGGATTGCCTGGGCGGCGCGGCAACACATTTTTCGCTTGCAGCCAGTTACTTTACATCGGTACGCGTTATTGGTGTCGTCGGGAAGGACTTTACTGCTGAGCATGAGGCGATCTTTACTCGCCGCGGCATCGACACGAAGGGTATCGAACGGTCGGAGGGACTCAGCTTTCACTGGACCGGTTCTTACTCGGGCAATATGGACGAGGCCAAGACTCTCGGTACAGACCTGAATGTCTTCGAGACGTTCGAGCCAAAGATTCCGGATGCATATAAGGACAGCGAGTATCTGTTTCTTGCGAATATAGATCCAGTGCTGCAGTCGCGCGTGCGAAGCCAGATGCCAAATGTCCGCATGGTTTGCGGCGATACGATGAACTACTGGATTGCCGATCACTCTGCGAATCTTGCGAAGGTGCTGCGCGAGCTGGATGTGTTGCTGATCAATGACGGCGAGGCGCGCATGCTGGCTGGGGAGCGCAACCTGGTTGTGGCCGCGGAGAAGGTGCTTGCCATGGGACCGAAGACGCTAGTGGTCAAGCATGGTGAGTATGGCGCCACCGCTTTCTTCAGCGATCGCTCGTTTTCTAGTGGTAGCAAGGCATTGCGTCCGTTTCGCGCGCCGGCGCTGCCGCTTGCGGAGGTAGTTGACCCCACGGGTGCGGGGGACTCGTTTGCTGGAGGTTTCTATGGATACCTCGCGTCGCAGCCTAAGTTGACGCCGGCAGTTCTTCGCACTGCGATGTTTTATGGTGGGGTGATGGGTTCGTTTGCCGTGGAGCGTTTTGGGACTGAGCGGCTGCAGAATGTGTCTCGTGAAGAGATCGATGAACGATTCAAACTCTTCCTGGAGATCTCGCACCTTGAACATGCGGGCGTCTAAGTCGTCCCGGAGTTCGCGGCTTAACAAGCCAGCGGCATCGGCCTTAGCGGGCCGAACTGCTGGTTCGGGTGTCGCGGAGTTCGATCCGGAAGAGGTGAGGCCGGCGACGCGGCAGGAGACCTTTCCGGTCGCGTTGGGTGCGGTGTTGCTGTCTTTTATCGCATTGCTTCTATCGTATTCGCGTGGATATCTCCTACTGTACGGTGATGCTGTTGCGCATCTTGGCATTGCTCGGCGCATCCTGGATTCGCGGAATCCGGGGCTCGTCCAGCTTGGCGGGGTTTGGTTGCCGTTGCCCCACCTGCTGATGCTTCCTTTTGTGCAAAAGGTGGAGTGGTGGCAGAACGGACTGGCTGGTGCGTGGCCTTCGTTGATCTGCTATATCGCCAGTGTTGCGGGTATCTATCGGCTGGCGCGCTGGATGATGATTCCGCGGTGGGCGCTGGCGGCGATGGCTCTTTATGCGCTCAACCCGAATCTGCTCTATCTTGCGACGACTGCGATGACGGAGCCGTTGTTCCTAATGCTTCTCATCTGGACGACGTTGCTTACTGTTGAATGCATCGCTGCGATTAAGGACTCGCGGGTGAGTGCGGTTAAGCGCCGTCTGGTGTTGCTTGCGGTCTTCCTTGTGGCGGCTGTGTTTACGCGCTACGACGGCTGGATTTTAGGCGCGGCAGCGTGGTGTGTAGTGACGTTCTCGCTGGCGCGCAGGCGTGAGGTGTGGCGTGAGGTCACTCTGGTTTTTGTTGTCTTCACGGTGTTGTTGATTGCAGGGCCGGTGAGCTGGCTGGCCTATAACCAGCACTTCTTTCATGATCCGCTGGACTTTCTGCGTGGGCCTTATTCTGCGGCAGCGATTGAAAGGAAGACGATGCCGCCTAACGGCCATCACCACCGTGGATGGCATAACCCTGCGTGGGCGCTGTTGTTTTATACGCGCACGGCACAGGTGGACGCGGCTTTTTGGGAGACGGGTTTTCTGCTGATGGCAGCGGCCGTGGGTGGGTTGATTCTGACGGTACGTCGCCGCCTCGCTCTGTCGTCGCTGTTGCTATGGATGCCGCTGCCGTTCTATATCTATTCGGTGGCTTATGGTTCGGTGCCGATCTTTATTCCGCAGCTCTGGCCGCACTCTTACTACAACTCGCGCTATGGAATGGAACTGCTGCCGGCGCTGGCGCTCTTTACGTTTGTGGCCGTGCAGTGGATGGAGCGGAGATGGAGCGAGACGCAGCCGCTTGCCAGGAGACTGATGCAGCCTGTGGTGCTTCTGTTGATTGCCTTGAATACGGTTGGGATGATGTACCGCACGCCGCTGGTGCTCAAAGAGGCGCTGGTGAATTCAACGACTCGGGTTGCATTTGAGACGGCGCTGGCTCGTCAGCTGGGGCAGTTTCCTTATGGCTCGACGATTTTGATGTACAACTCCGATCACATAGGGGCGCTGCAGGATGCTGGAATTCCTTTGCGGCAGACTGTCAATGAAGGAGATTACGACAGTTTTCAGGCTGCGCTGGCCGTGCCTGCTGAGCATGCGGGATACGTTGTCGCGATCGCCGGAGATCCGGTGGCGGCAGCCGTTGCAATGCATCCTCAAGGGCTTAACGAGTTGACGATTTTGTGCACAAGCGGCCAGCCCTGCGCGCGAATTTATAAGTCTGACCGATCCAGCATTGCGCTGCCGAAGTAGCCGGCCGACTTGCAACTAGCATTGAGGCACAATAGGAGCACATGATTTTCTTCGTCAAAGCGCATGCCTGCGGTAATGACTTTCTGATCATCGAGGAGCCGGTGGCACAGCGTCGCCACGCTGAGCTTGCTCGCAAGTTGTGTGCGCGGAACACCGGTGTTGGTGCCGATGGTATTGAATTCCTTGATCGAAAGGCCAATGGCGAATATTTTCTGCGGCTCTTCAATGCTGATGGAAGCGAAGCGGAGCTTTCCGGCAATGGAACGCGCTGTGTGGCCGCCTGGCTGGCGAGCAGCGAGGGTAGGCCGGAGGTTGGGCTGGGCACTCATGGTGGCTTGCGTACTTGTCATGTGATTGAGTCGAACGATCCGCTTTATCTGATCGAGAGCGAGATGGGCGTTCCACGTGTAATGCAGCGCACGATTGTGCTGCCAAGAGTTGGTGAGGTGCCGGGCGCAATGGTGAATGTCGGCAACCCTCATTTTGTTCTCTTTGTGGATAGCGACGATTTCAGCGCACATGGCCTGAGCTGGCAGGAGCTTGGAGCGCAGATTAGCGTGAGTCCGCTGTTTCCGCATAGCACCAACGTTGAGTTTGTTCGGGTTCTTTCGCAGACCGAGATTGCGTTTCGTATCTTTGAGAGAGGGTGCGGGCCTACGACCTCTTCGGGTACGGGGACGTGTGCCTCTTCGGCTGCGGCGATGGTGCTTCGCAGGGTGGAACGGGAGTTGACTGCGATTGCAGAGGGCGGGCCGCAGCGAACTGTGTGGCCGTCAAACGATGCGGTGATGCGATTGACGGGGCCGGCGGAGATTATCTGCCGCGGCGAGGTTGCGGCCCTGTGACGGCACCACTTTTCAAGCCTCGTGCGCTGCGTGCGGGCGCTACGCTTGCGGTCTTGTCGCCGGCGAGTACTCCCAAGCCGGAGTTGGTGGAGCGTGGCATGGCGCACCTGCAGCGGCTTGGGTACAAGGCCGTACTTAGTCCACATGCGCTAGACAGCGGGCCGCTGTACTACGCGGGCAAACTGGAAGATCGGCTGCGGGACCTTCATGCGGCGTTTGCGGATCCGGAGATCGATGGGATCATCTGCACGCGGGGCGGGTGGGGATCGACGGAGTTGCTGCCGCATCTTGATGCGAAGCTGATTCGAGCAAATCCAAAGCCGTTTATTGGGTACAGCGACCATACTTCGCTGCATTGCTGGCTTCACAATGAGGCGAATCTTGCGACGTTCTATGGGCCGATGGTGGCGGCGGATTTTTCGCGAGAGGATGGCGTGGACCTCGCGAGTTGGCAGCATAGTCTGACGGGCGATCCTGCATGGTCGCTTGGTGATACGGAGGGGCTTCGCGTCTTGCGTGGCGGGCAGGCCGAGGGCTTGGTCGTTGGCGGGTGTCTCTCCATCTTCGTGGAGGCGCTGGGTACGCCGTATGCTCCGCGTGTTGAGAGGGACAGCATTCTTTTTCTGGAGGACATCGGAACGAAGCCGTATCAGTGGGATCGGATGCTGCTTCATCTTCGCTATGCGGGGGTGCTTGAAAAGGTGACCGGGATCGTCTTTGGGGATATGGAGCAAAACGTTTCGCCGGACGAGCAGGACTATCTGGAGCGGGCGATTCTTCATGCGCTTCGTGAGTTTGATGGGCCAATCGCCGTCGGGCTGCGATGCGGGCATGTGAGCATGTATAACGTCACGCTGCCGCTGGGTGTTGCTGCCAGACTGGATCTTGCCGACGCGAGGAATCCGCGGATGCACCTTCTCGAAGCAGCGGTGAGCGGTTAGGCTGGAGTCTCGCGACATGCAAAATTCCAAGCACATTCATCTGATCGGCATCTGCGGCACGGCGATGGCTTCGCTGGCTGGGATGCTGCAACTGCAGGGGCACCGGGTGACGGGGTCCGATACAGCGGCCTATCCGCCGATGAGCGATCTGCTGGCATCACTCAAGATTCCGATTCACGAGCCATTTTCGGAGAGCAATCTGGAGCAGAGGCCGGACCTGGTGGTGGTTGGAAATGCGATCTCGCGGGGGAACGTCGAGCTGGAATATGTACTGGATACGCGGATCCCGTTTTGTTCGATGGCAGCGATTTTGCATGATGAGTTTTTGCCGGGGCGGGAGTCGCTGGTCGTTGCAGGAACGCATGGCAAGACGACGACCACGAGTATGCTGGCGTGGATCTATGAGGTTGCGTCGCGACAAAACCCTGCGCTGGCGCCGTCGTTTCTGATTGGCGGCGTTGCGGAGAACTTCGGGACGAGCTTTAAGGTTCGTTCGACGAGGCCGTTTTTGCTGGAGGGCGATGAGTACGACACCGCCTTCTTCGATAAGGGGCCGAAGTTTCTTCATTACTTCCCTGACGCGTTGATCTTGACCCACGTCGAGTTCGATCATGCGGATATCTATGCCGATCTGCCTGCGGTCAAAACTGCGTTCAAGCGACTGGTGAATCTTGTGCCGGGGCGGGGGCGGATTGTTGCGTTCGACGGCAGCGAGAACGTGAGTGAGTGTATCGAGAAGGCATTCTGCGCGGTGGAACGTTATGGCTTCGATCCTCTGTCGCACTGGCGTCTTGCGGATCTGCGGCATGAGGGGACGTTGACTCGCTGGACGGTAACGCGCGCGGGTGCTCCGTTTGCTGAGTTGAGCCTGCCGATGGCGGGGGCGCATAACGCGCTCAACGCTACGGCTGCTGCGGCGTTGGCTGCGGGGCAGGGAGTTCCAACTGAGGCGATCGTTGAGGCGCTGGCTACGTTCAAGAGTGTGAAGCGCAGGCTGGAGGTGCGATCAGTTGTGGGGGGTGTAACCGTGATCGACGACTTTGCGCATCATCCAACAGCGATTCGTGAGACGTTGCGGGCTCTACGGGAGTCGTACCCGAACCGACGACTGTGGGCGGTGCTGGAGCCGCGGTCGAATACGCTGCGGAGGAATGTCTTTGAGCTTGACCTTGTGGATAGTCTGGCGCTGGCAGACCGGGTTGTGCTGGCTTCGGTCTTCAAGTCTGAGAGCATTCCGGCGAGCGAGCGACTGCACCCTGAGCATGTGGTGAGTGCGTTGAATGCGCGCGGAGTTCCCGCAAGTCTGTTGGCGGATGCTGATGCGATTGTGAAAGCTGTGGTGCCGGAGTTGTGCGAGGGAGACGTGGTTGCGATTCTCTCGAATGGCGGATTCGGGAATATCTACGGGAAGCTCCCGGCGGCGATTGCAGGCCGAGCTTCAAGCAGGTAAGGCTGCGTCCGGTCGAGAGGTCATTTGCGGCTGTTATTCTTGAAGTTGGTATGCTCGCAACCCTGAAGCTCGTCTTTGTTTATCTTGCCCTCGGTCCAATCTCCGGGATCATCGGCATTCCTTACACACTGCTAGTCGGAGACGTCTCCAGGCTCTATCGCGTTGCAATGTGGATTACGAACGCGGGGGTGCGCGCTGCGGGAATTAAGATCGACATCAGCGGATTTGAAAATATTCCAGCCGGGCGCAGCTGTATCTTTATGAGCAATCATGTTTCGAACCTGGATCCGCCGGTGACGATTCCGCTACTGCCGGGGCGCAGCTCGGTGTTGCTGAAGCAGGAGCTGATGAATATTCCGATTCTGGGCAAGGCGATGCGGCTGGCGAAGTTTGTACCGGTTGAGAGGGGAAGCCGTCGCGATACTGCACAGGCTACGGTCGCCGCTGCGGGCGATGCGCTCCTGTCCGGGTTACATATTCTGGTATATCCGGAAGGAACACGCTCGCTGGATGGGCGGCTCTCTGCCTTCAAAAAGGGACCATTTTTTCTGGCGAAGGAGACGCAGGCTCCGATTGTCCCCATCGCTATCTCGGGGACGCAGACGATGATGCGGAAGGGAAGCAACGCCATCACGCCCGGAGTGGCGCGGGTTCTATTGCTTCAGGCGATCGAGCCGTCAGACTATGCGACACGTGAGGAGCTGATGCGGGCGGTCAGGAACGCGATTGCAGCGGCGCTGCCTCCTGAAATGCAGCCGGCGGACTACTTGACGATGGCGTTGTAACCGTCTGTCTGGAGCCGTTGCCGCATGACGTCGGCATCTTTCTTGGTGGAGAAGGGCCCGATCTGAACGTGGAGCAGCTTGTCTTGCGGCTCCTTGTGGATGGCCACACTGTAGCCGCGATGCTTCAAAGCATTGACGAGAACGTCGGCGTCCTCCTGGTGGGAGACGGCGGCTACCTGGACGACGGCTACTCCTTGTCCGGCGGGTGTGATGGGAATCACCATTGCGGGCTTTGCGGTTGGCTTGATTGCTGGTTCGGGGCGAAAGTCTGCCGCTACGGCCTTGACCCTGGTGAGTGCGGGAGCGGGTTGGCTTGCATCCGTAGGTTCTGTTGCAGAAGCGTCCGAAGGGTTGGCACTTTGACGTGCGTCCTCGGAGGCGGTAGCGGGCAAGGTGGATGCTGCGTGAGCTGCGAGGCTTCCAGGAGAGGGTTTTGAGGCACTGGACTCGGAGCTTGTGCTGGTGTTCTCCGCTCCGCTGACCACAGACGGGGCTGAACGCCTGCCCAGGGAGTAGCCGAAGCCGAAGAAGACCGCGCAGAGTAGAGCCAATGCGAAGAAGATGCCAAGGATCGTGGTGGTGCCAAGCGAGATCTCGCGATCCTGTCCGCGAGAGTCGCGAAGATCCTGCAAGTCGTCGTCGGTTTGGTAGCGGCTGTTCACGGTCAGACCTTCTTCTCCAACGCCGTGTCGGGCGTGAATGTCTTATTGAACAGGTTCATCAGCTCCATTGGAAGGGGAAATACGATGGTGGTATTTTTCTCGACACCTATCTCGGTGAGGGTCTGGAGGTAGCGCAGCTGGAGGGTCATGGGTTGGGTGGCCATGAGCTGGGCGGCTTCGACGAGCTTGGCTGCGGCATTAAACTCACCTTCGGCGTGGATGATCTTCGCCCTTCGTTCGCGCTCGGCCTCGGCTTGCTTGGCCATGGCACGGAGCATGGATTCGGGCATGTCGACCTGCTTGACTTCGACGGAGACGACTTTGACGCCGAAGGGGGCGGTATGGCCGTCGATGATGGTCTGGATGCGGATGTTGAGGGCTTCGCGGTGGGCGAGGAGGCCGTCGAGGTCGACCTCGCCGAGAACTGAGCGCAGGGTGGTCTGGGCGAACTGCGAGGTTTGGTAGATGTAGTTGGCGACTTCGATGACGGCTTTGGTGGGGTCGACGACGCGGAGGGTGATGACGGCGTTGACCTTCAGGGTGACGTTGTCGCGGGTGATGACGTCCTGAGGGGGGACCTCCATCGCCTCCTGGCGGAGACTGACGCGGACGATCTGGTCGAGGGGGCGGAAGATCCAGATGAGGCCTGGTCCTGCTGCGGCCTGCTTGACCCGGCCAAGACGGAAGATGACGCCTCGCTCGTACTCTTTGAGGATGTTGAGGGAGTTGACGAGGTAGAGAACTACGATGACGATGGCAAAGAGCAGCGGGAGAGACATCATGGGTAAGACCTCTGTCGGCCAGATTGCAGCCGCCGCTGCGATTGTAAAGCAGGCGCAGCGGCAGCCGGCATTACTGGCTAGAAGCGAAAGAAAAAGCCGAAGCCGGGTTGAAGTTCGGTGGTGCGCTTCTGAATGGTGAGGTAGTTGGTCTCGAAGTCTGGTGCTTTGAAGAACGTCTGGCGGAACTCAGCGCGTGCACCGAAGTGTTTGTTGAGCATGTAGTCGCCACCGACGTTGTAGTAGTAGGTGGCGCGCGCCTGGGGTGAGAGGCCTTCGCCGCCGCCGGGCGTTGGACGGAACGCGGTTGTCCCGGCGCCGCCGCCGGCGAAGGGTGCGACTCCGTGAAACTCGCGGCGGAAGTGAGCGACGTAACCGAACGTGTACTCCGAGGCGTTTTGCTGAACGCCTCCAGTAGGTGTGGCTCCGAAGGGTGTGAAGGTCTGCGTGTAGCGGGCGTATGCGTAGTTGAACTCGAATCCGAGGTATGGGGACTTGGTGTAGCGGATGGTTACGAGTGGACCTACGGTGTTGCCGGGATGAAGATTGACTGCGGTGGGCACGGTGTTGATGGCTACGGTGCCGTTGGAGTCTCTGTTGAGGATGGCGGAGGCGACCACGCCGATGTCGAGGCGGGAGAGCTGACGGTCCAGGCCCGTTTGCGGGGTGGCCTGTGCTTTGGCGATTGATCCAGCCGCGGAGAGCAGCAGGCAAAGTACAACGTTCCGAACCCAGATCGGGCGAGACACATTCAACATCAAGAAAAGACTCCCTTATTCAAAAACTACTGTTCTTTCAGTCTACTCTGGCGCGGCATTTGATGGGGGCTGCCTGATGGGGCTTCGAAGGCCGGTCAAACGGGCTTATTGGCGGGTTCGACGACCAGAGTGAGGCCGTCGAACCCGCGCACAGAGACCAGAGAGCCTACGGAAAGCGAATCCTGGCCCTGGAGAGAGGCCTGCCAGAGCTCGCCGCGTATCTCCACCTGGCCGGTGGGGCAGAGTGGGGTGCGGACGACAGCGGTGCCGCCGATCATGGCCTGCGGGCCGGTGAGGACCTTGCCGCGGCGGGCACGTAGCGCGATCCAGGCGAGGCCGAAGGAGATGGTGCCAAAGCCGAGGCCTGCGCCCAGGGCGGTCGCGAGATGGACGCGGAGCTCGGGGATGGGGCCGTCGACCAGAGTGGCGAGGCCGAAGATGAGTGCGGCGATGCCGACGGCTGCCAATACGCCGTGACTGCTGAACTTGGCCTCGAGGACCATCATCACCAAAGCTGCGAGGAGAAGAACGATGGCTGTGTGGCGGATGGGGAGAAGGTTCAGCCCGAAGAGACCGAGGAGCACGAAGAGCGTGCCGATGGAGCCCGGGACGACGGTGCCGGGAACGTTGAACTCGAGGTAGATGAGGAGGGCACCGAGAATGAGCAGGAGCACGGCGACGTCAGGGTTGGTGAGTTTGCTGAGCAGGCGCTCGCGCTGGGAGGGGGCGGTGGTGATGATCTGCGCTCCCTGGAGATGAAGGGTCTGGGTGGTGCCGTCGAAGCGGTGGATCGCGCGGCCGTCGAGGGCTTTGAGCAGGGAGGCGTCGTCGGCGGAGACCAAGTCGATGAGCTTCAGATTGAGAGCTTCTTCGTCGCTGTAGGACTTTGAGTTGCGAACGGCGTCCTCGGCGGCAGCGACGTTACGGCCGCGGCGAGAGGTATAGGAGCGGAGGAAGGCCGCGGCATCGTTCTCAATTTTTTCTTTGAGAATGGGATCCAGCTGGCGGCCTTCGACGATAGGGTGAGCCGCACCTGCGTTGGTCCCGGGGGCCATTACGGCGATGTCAGCTGATTCGAGGAGGAAGAAGCCGGCCGAACCTGCTCTGCTGCCCGTTGGTGAGATGAAGATGATGACCGGGACGGGTGAGTTTTCGATAGCTTGCACCATCACACGGGTGGACTCGAGCAGGCCGCCGGGGGTGCCGAGCGAGATCAGGACTGCTTCGGCGTGTTGGCTGGCCGCCTCGCGAAGGCCGCGCTGGAGGTAGTCCGCGGTGATGGGCTGGATGGTGTCGTGGATAGTGAGTTTGACGACGGTACCGGAGGCGGCGGGAGCGGCGAAGATTAATGTGGGCCGTGCGCAGAGGGTCGCCATCAGGAGGAGGAGGGCGACTCTGGCGTAGGAAGTCATGGCAGGCTCTGTCCACGTGCCTGCAGGGCCTGACGCATGCCTTGCGCTGCAGAGTTCTTCGGGTCCAGTTGTAGCGCCTTGCTCACGTTGCTTGCTGACGCTGACGCGTCACTGGTCTGGAGATCGAGACGGGCGAGAACGAGATAGGCCGTGACGTTTGGGCGCAGCATAATGGAACTCTGAGCCTCGGTGCGGGCATCGGCTGCATTGCCGCTTCGCTCCCGTACCTGCGCGAGGCCTGCGTGAGCCTCTGCACTGGAAGCGTCTGCTGCAATCGCGGTCTGGAACTCCTGCTCGGCTTCGGGAACCAGGCCTTGCGAGAGATACTCGTGGCCTTGGCGGGTGTATTCTGCGGCCTGTTCCGCTGGAGGCAGGGTGGCGAGGCGCATGGCACGCATCTGGTCGAGCTGAAAGGCAGCCTGTCGGAAGGAGGCCTCTGAGTAAGTACGGCGAATGCGCTCGAGGGGATCGAAGTCGCTCGTTGATGCTGCAGGGTCTGTCGCCGCTGGGGTGGCGGTTGGAGGTTTCCGGCCTTCGCTGATGCTGGTCTTGAGTTGTGCTGCTTCGGAGTCGGCTGGGCGGAGCTTGAGGGTCGAGTTGACTTCGCGGGTGGCTCCTGCGAAGTCTCCCTGGCGAAAGAAGGCGACGGCGAGATTGTAGTGATAGTCGGGATCATTGGGATCGGCCGTTGAGGCGCGCTGAAAGAGCGGAACGGCGTTATGGCCTTGGCGGCTGGAGGCGACGGCCTGGTTGTTGACGACTTCCGGAAGCGGTAGCCGGCTGGCGACGAAGGAGAAGGCTGATTCGGCCTCGGCGTACTTGGCAGTGTTGAAGCGGGAGAGGCCAATATAGAACCCTGCTTCGAGAGCGCGCCGATCGGTTTGGGGGATTTTGGCGAAGGTCGCCGCGGCCTGGTCGTACTCCCGCTCGTTGTACTGGGCTTTGCCGAGGGCGAGAAGGGCGGCGGGATAGTCGGGATTGGTCGCGATGGCTGCCTGGAGTCGCTTGATTCTCTCCTGCGAGGTTGGCGCGTCGGTGCCGCGGATGTAGTTCTCAAAGGCGCTTAGCTGGACTCCGCCTGAGGCTGCAAGGAAGGTCTGCTGGGCGATATTGAAGTGAGGATCGATCTGTCTCGCGACCTTCCACGCAACGGCGTTTTCGACGTCGAAGAGACGGTTGAGTTCGCTCGAATCCTGCAAGGGCGCGGAGAGTCGGAGATTTTTGACCTCGAGGACCTGCGCCTGCACTGCGATGCGGCCATTGATGACGTTGAAGCTGCCTACGATGACGAAGTCGGCGTCGAGATTCTGTGCGATGCGAATGGTGGTGGCCCGAGACGGCCTGAAGTCGATGGGCAGGCCGAGATGGTCGAGCGCGTACTGGCGATCTTCGCGGGTCAGGGTGAGGAAGCCGGCAGAGGAGAGGCGCTGGTTCAACGTGTCGGGAAACGAATCACCGACCCAGGCCAGGGCTGGCTGTCCGGAGCGATTGTCGAAGGGAAGAACAAGGATGACGCGGCCACCGGTGTCGGCTGTCTCAGCGGATTGGGAGACTCCGGCGATGCTGCAGAGCAGAAGCAGCGAGAGGAGCCATGGCCGTTGAAGGATCGAGCGAACTTGAAGGCGCTTCGTCACAGATATGAGTATAGAGGGTCAGGGTTTTCCAGCGGGTGGAAGGATGCTTCGACGATACGGGGGAAGTGGAGCACGGCGGCCCATTCGCCTTTACGATGCGCCTGCCAGACGACTTCGCCGTGGAGGATCGTTGCGATTTCGGAGGGGGAGAGGTCGCGGTGGAAGTCGAAGTACTTCGTGTCTACGGACTCGTGCTGCCGACTGAGATCGACGCGGTTGGCCGGCGGTGCCCACTTGGTCGAGAAGACGAGCGCTACGTCGTAACTCCCCGGATCGGCGGCTGCTTTTTCGATCTGCTCCAGCGAAAAGTTCAGGATCGGCGCCGTCTTGACGGGATGATTGGTGTAGCCAAGCTCAGGACGGTTGAGCTCTGAGGTTGCTGGCCACGCGGTGAGGACTGTGGCTTGAGGGTAGGTGAGGTCGATGAAGCGGACCGCCTGCTGATGGAGAACGACGAAGTCGCGATAGGTGAGGTTGTCTTCGGGGGCGAAGGCGTAGGGCGGGTTGATCCAGATACCTGCGAGGAATGCTATTGCGCTCAGGGCGGCGAGGAGGAGCCATCGCTCGGAAAGACGGCGGCGCCAGGTGTTGACGCCGACCAGCAGGATCAGCGGATACATCGGCAGCAGATAGCGTGTGAGGAGAGCGCCGCCAAGGATGGAGAAGGCGATCCAGTTAGCAAGAAGAACTACGCCGATGGCTTTGAGGGCTGGGCGGGAGATGGGGAGTCGCTTATTAGTTGCGGCGATGGGGAGAAACATTGCGGCGATCATGCACACGACAGGCACGAACATGTTCATGTGGGCGAAGAGGTGGAGGAGACGATGCCAGAGACAGAGCGCGATGCGATAGGCGTCGAGGTTTGCGGTGGCGTTGTAGCGGAGAAACTCCGGATTGCCGAAGACGAAGCCGGTGCGGTGGTAGTGGAACGCATACCAGGCAGCGAGTGGCAAGATGGGGGCGAGGAGTGCGGCCATCCAAGAGAGGTGGAGTCTGCGTGATTGAGGAGCGCGGCGATTCTGGAGGAGAAGGGCTATCTCCCAAAGAGCAAGCGCTATGGGCGTGACGATGGACGTTTCTTTCGACAGCGCGGCGAGAGAGAACATGAGCGCAGAGTAGATCGGATTCAGGACGAGACTTGATCCCGTGTCTGCGGAGTCGTGGTTGAAGTAGAAGGCCAAGCCCCAGAGGGTGAGGGCTGCGGCGAAGATGTCAGCGTGAGCGAGCGTGCTCTGTGCGAACCAGACGGGATAGATCGCGGTGAGTACGACCGTGACTGCAGCGACTGCGGAGGTCGTCAGCGTTCTGGTTAGTTTGAAGACGCCAAGCAGAGCGGCTGCGGCGACCATTGCCACCAGCGTGCGCGTGCCGCTGACGACATATCCGGAGAGGTGCCACCAGGCGGCGAGGAGGATCGAAGGCAGCGGCGGGTGCGCGTTGGTGACGGTGCTTTGCGGGATGAGGGTGCCGGTGCGGAAGAAGTCCCACGCGGCGGGAATGTAGTAGCCTCCTTCGTCCCAGAAATAGGGAAGCCGAAGGAGGCGAAAGTGTGAGAGATAGACGGCAACGAAGAAGAGCGGATAGAGCATCCAGAGAGGGATATTCTCGAAAGCTTGCTGCCCATCTTTGTCGGTGCTGCGTTGGGGTCGCACGCTTTAGTTGACGGGACCTTCGGGCTGGGGGAGTTGCTCAAGCGTGATGAAGCCGAAGGTCTGCTCGTATTGACCAAGATTGTGTCCGAGCACGTTCCAGAGAGCCTTTGCCTGCTGCGGGCTGAGATAGATGCCCTGAAAGTTTTTCACGTTCAGCTCGTCGGGGTTGTCCTGGCTCATGGTGCCGAAGACGAGGAAGAAGTCCCATACGCTCATGCGGACCTGTACGCTGTTGGCATAGCCGTCGCGATAGTCTTGGGTACTGGTGAGCTTGAGCTGAGGCTGTTTGTCCTGGGGCTGATTGGGGTTTTGCTGGCTCATCGAATCTCTTTCGGGGTTGGGTTGCTTTTTAGATATTGGTGCGGGAGAAGGGACTCGAACCCCCACGGATTTCTCCGCTTGGACCTAAACCAAGTGCGTCTGCCATTTCGCCACTCCCGCATTCTTCGTGGGCGACACCGTGTGGTGTGCGAAGAACTTGAGTGCCACAATCAGCCTATGGCAAAGGGATGTTGATTGCAACGTTGCCAGCGGGAAAAGAGGCGATCAGTGCCCGCTCAATGTTTGATCATCCACATGATCCAGCTGGCCGCGATGGTGCCGCCGACGAAGAGGACAAAGCAGAAGGCGCCGAAGCGGATCATGGTGCGAGGTTCGGAGCGCTGCGTTATGCCGAAGACGATGGAGGTGAAGAGAGCGAAGAGCAGGACTGCTCCGAAGTGCGAGATGGTCATGAGCGCTTCCTCCCGGTGGCCAGCGAGTGCGCGTCGACGGCGGAGATGATGTTGAGAAGGCCGGCCACGACCATAAACTTGGTTCCGTAGTCGGCGGTGGCTACCTGCACCGTCACCTGGCCGAGATCGAAGATGCGTGCAAGAACGTAGAGAAGGCCATTGCCGAGGTCGCCGGCGAAGTTGAGGATGTCCAGCAGATCGCCGGTGTTGGGCGAGTAGATCTTGCCCTTGAGAGCGAGGCCGATGATGAACATCGCGACGATGGAGACCATCAGGAGGCCGCCGCGAATCCATTTACGCTGCAGAAAATGACCTGCGCCGGGGATGAGCCATCCAGCGATAAGAGCCATCGCCGGAAATGAGGTGGATTGCGCGCGCGCTTGTGCCGAAACGTTAGTAGCCATTGCTACTTTGATGATAACAGGGCGCTGCAACACTGGATGGAAGCTGTAGCCAACTTCGAGAAGACGAGGTCTAGGAAGTTGCACGCGAAGTTGCCGAAGGCCGGCCTTTGCAGGCACTGTCCGATACGCCGGTTTTGCATCCACATGAAATGGAGCGGATCGGTAAACACACGCCGACTTAGCATTATCAATTGAATACCAAGGCGCCTAAGCGATCAAGGCCAATGTATCTTGCATGCACAGGCTTTGATTGCGTTTCATCTTCGACGACCGGTCTCAATACTTCATAGTGTTCAGATCTTCGCACTCGTCATGGTTACCTCCAACGACTTCCAAGTAGACAGAAGCTGTTATTGCTTTGAGGCACTGGATCGGCCGGATCGTTTAGGGATTGCGCTCTTCGGCAATCGCGGAACAGCCTGTACGCCCGCCCAAAGCGTTGCGATCGTTTGCTCGACCAAGAGAGTCTGGTCAGTCAAGCCGGGCACAACACCTTGGATGACCATGAGCGTGGCGAGGCCGAGAATCGTGTACCACCAGGTGTGGGCTACCACTATGTCATCCCTGCTTGGCAATCCTTCATCCTTGGCAGCATCGAAAAAGAGCTGCACGAAACGTTCGAACAACGGCGTGCCAATCTCGTTGATGTATTCTCCAGCGCGGATGCCGTTGCGGTTCTCAGGCCCGAAGAAGACGTTGCGGAACTGCTGGGGATGGGCAGTGCAGAATTGAATCAAGCCGCGTGACGTCGCAAAAAGACGCTCTTTCGGTGCAGGATGTTTAGCGGCAATCGCGTCGAAGTTCTGAATCAGCAGCCCGATCGTCTCGTTGCTCAACTCGGCAAGAATGTGCCATTTGTCCGGAAAATGCTGGTAAATCACGGCGTGTGTATAGCCGATCTCTTTAGCGATCGCACGAAGCGTCACGGCTTCGTAGCCGCGATCGGCAAACATTTTGCTTGCAGCAACGAGGATTTCGCTTCGCAGCCTTTCCTTGCGCTCTATCCGGCGACTTGGTGATGTGGATGTCACTTGAATAGCTTAGCCCGTTTGATGATTTTTGCGGCCGATTGTTGTTTTATAACCATTGGTTATAAAACCAATGAATAATTTGCAACCAATGGTTTGAATAGGCCTCTAATCGTCAGGTCGCTCATTTGGATGGGCGGCCAAATACGAGGTAGAAGGAAGATGCGATGAAAGTTCTGGTGATTGGTGCAGCGGGCAAGAGCGGAGAGGCGCTGGTAGATGAGGCGCTGGCGGCCGGACATAAGGTGACGGCTTTCGTGCGTGGTGCCACGCAGTACAAGAAGGCAAATGTCAGAGTTGTTGCGGGCGACGTGCTGGACGCGACTGCAGTCGACGCTGCGGTAGCCGGACAGGATGCGGTCATCGACGCGCTCGGCGGTAAGACGCCGTGGAAAGTGACGACGATGGAAACGAGCGCAGCACACAATATTGTGGACGCGATGCGGCGCAATGGCGTGCGGCGGCTGCTGAAGATCTCGGTGGTGGGTGCGGGCGAGAGCGTCAAGAACGCCGGCTTCTTTAACGAGCACCTGCTCATGCGGACGTTTCTGCGGGGTCTGCTGGTAGACAAGGCGGGCATGGAGGCCGAGATCGAAGGCAGCAACTTGGACTGGACGCTCGTGCGGCCGCCGATGTTGACCGACGGCGAGAAGACAGGCATTGCCAGGGTGCTGAGCACGGAGAGCGGCGAGAAGGCACACAAGATCGGGCGGGCCGATCTGGCAGCCTTCATGGTGCAGCAACTGGAAAGCGGCCGGTATGTGCGTCAGGCAGTGACAGTGACGACCACATAGCAAAGCCTCCACGAGAATCAATCACCTCTCTCATCGAGGCGATCCGATCGGCTGTGTAAAGGCCTTATAGCGATTCATGCGACAGATAACTGTGGAAGCCCACGGGACTCGAGCAAATCTCCTGGAGGTGTTTAGGGAGGCACAAATATTATGGCCGTTTTTCCCAAGAAAAACGGCACTCCGCAGAATCTCCCCCTCCAAAGTGACAGGAGATTTGCTCTAGCGGAGTGCTAACTGCGCAACTCACAAGCTCTGGCGTTCGCATCAGAGCATCACCTTCGGTCTAAGAAAGGATCGTTTTATGTCAAGCTTCCCCACTCCGCTTGAAGAAGTCATTCATCACAACGTTATTAAGAACAACAAAACAGGCGGCCCGGCGCTTGATGTCGGGCAAATGAAGTTGCTCTGGAGGGCCTTGGGAGAGAACACAGGCTACACGTTCTCTATCTTCGAGAGCACGCTCGCGCCGGGCATGGGTATTCCACTTCACAGACACCCCTTTCCAGAGTTTTTCTATGTCCTGGAAGGCAATCTGTCGATCGGGTATTGGAACAACCAGGGTGTCACTGAGTGGGACGTGTGTAAAGCCGGGGAGAGTCTGATGGTGCAGCCCAATGCGCCTCATACATTCTTCAATAAGAGTGAACATCCGTGCCGCATGCTGAGTGTGTCAACGTATCACCACGAGCGGATGATGAAGGATGCTGTGCATCCGGAGGGCAGGACAGATTTTCTGCCTGCTCATCTCACTCAGGCCGATCTTCATAAATTGACGAAGTCGATGGAGAAGAATCAGACATTCCTTGTCGCAGACCATGCTTAGTATTGGGTCGCATACGCGCCTTCGTCTTTTCGCGAACGAGGCGAGATGAGTCCTACAAACGCGTCTCTCATCACCTGGTCGAATAGTCGGCAAGTCTGAGAAGTGACTCATGTAGCTGGCGAAAAACGGGGCTGTCGAAAACTACTCAGGTGAAGTGGAGGTCAGACCCGGACAAGCTCGGTCTGGATGCGGCCGGTGACCTCAGCCTTGCCTTTGCGCGCGATCATGTCCACCTCACTGCGAATGCCGAATGCGTTCGGATCGCTGGCGGGGCCAGGGAAGTAGAGGCCGGGTTCGACGGAGAAGCAGGTGTTGGGGAGGATGAGGCGCTCGTCGTGGGTTTCAAGGTTGTCGAGGTGAGCGCCGTTGCCGTGGAGGACGGTGCCGATGTTATGGCCGGTGCGGTGCGTGAACCACTCGCCGAAGCCAGCTGCGCGGATGACGTTGCGGGAGGCGTCGTCGGCCTGCCAGCCAGCGATGGGCTGGTTGGCGGCGAAGGCGTCCTGCACGACTTTGATGGAGGCGTCGCGGGCGTCGCGGACGGTGTTGAAGACGAGGTGCTCGCGTTCGGTGGGCTCACGGCCGACGACACCGGTCCAGGTGATGTCGTACCACACGGCGGTGGGGTCGTCTTTGAGCTTGGCCCAGATGTCGATGAGCACGAAGTCGCCTTTGCCAATGGGACGGGAGCTGGCGGCGGTGGGCTCGTAGTGGGAGTCGGCGGAGTTGGGTCCGGCGCTGACGTTGGGGCCGTGCTCCCAGTCGAGCGAGGCGCGCGCCATCGCCTGCTGCAGGTACTGGACCATCGTATGCTCGTCGGTTCCATCGGAGCGGCCGCCGCCGGAGCGTGCACGGGTGCCGATCTCATTCCACGCTGCGGCGAGGATCTCGTCGATGTGCCTCTGCGCAACGTAGTGGGTGGCGAGTTGTGCGTCGGTAAGGACAGCTTCGAAGTGGCTGACGAGATCGGCAGAGCTGACGATTTCCTTGTCCAGACTACGAAGGAGTTCAATGGTGCCGGCATCGACCATGGAGACGTACATGATGGCGTTGCGCGGCGAGTACTGCATGGCGAGCTTCGTCTGGCCCACGAGGAGGGCTTGGATCTGCGCTTCGAGCTCCTGCCAGGAGGAGTAGACGGACTTGGTGCCGGGCAGGGAGTCGAGCCGTCCGGCTTCGATGCGGTGGACGAGTTTTTTCGGTTCGCCCGCCGCTGGAATGAAATAGAACCAGCGGCGAGTGACGTGGGCGTTCGGATCGAGGCCGAGGATGCTGTAGGCGAGGGGGTCCCGGTGATGATGATCGTAGAAGAGCCAGCCGTCGATTTTATCTTCCAGGAGGGCTTGCTGGATGGCGGAGAGGTCGAATCTGGTCTGGCTCTGGGTCTCGCTGACGATATTCGGCATGGTACCTCCACCTCTGAGTGAAAAGTGTGCAAAGTCTTCAAACCAGAAGACATGAGTCTGGACTTACTGGTCAAGTCTACGCGGTTTAAATGCAAAGGCCCGGCGGATGGCCGGGCTTCCTTTGCAGATTATCAAGGTTGTCAGGCTTGTCACGGTTTGCTATGGAATGCGGCGAGTTCGCTAGTTGCAAAAGAATGCGGGCAAGACGCTGAGTTCTAGTCTTTGAGCGAACCGATTTTAGAGGCGTAGATATAGCCTGCGTTGCGCTGATCTGCGGGGTAGCCGGCATCGTCGAGCCACTTTACGCGGAAGCCCTTTTGCTGGAGGCGCTGGATAATTTCGGTTGGGTCTCCGACGGTGTTGTGCACCTCCATCGCGAGGTTGTCGACCTCGTCGAGCCATTGCACGGAGTCGCGAAAGATGGCGAACTCGGCGCCTTCGATGTCCATCTTAAGGAAGTCGACGTGTTGAATGCCGTAGGTTTTCATCAGTTCTTCTACTGTGATTGCGAGGCTGGCATCAAAGTCATAGGGGTCGCACATGGCGAGGAGTGCGGCGGAGTCGTGACGGAGGGACTCTCCGCAGAGGACGCCTTGATGAATCGTCAGCCCCGGTACTGTGTCCAGCTTGGTGCGAAAGGTGTTGTCCGGGTAGGTGAGGGGATCGATGCCGACGACCTTACCGCCGGGACCTGCCAACTGCTTCAAGAGGCTGGCGACGACGCCGGTGTTGCAACCAAGATCGAGGCATGTGTCGAAGTTGAGCTGTTTGAACTCCCGAAAATAAATTCGGCGGACGAAAAACTCTCGCAGGAAGGCGTAGCCATTGCCTCCCGTAGTGTTGATTGCGTTTACATCAATGTCGAGGTCTCGGCCGAGCAGGTGAAAACGCAGGACGCCGTGCATGGCGTGGTCTGCGGAGTAGAATTTGCGCTCACGCAGGACGGTGGAAGCATTCTGAAGGACAGCGCCATACCAGCGCAGCGCCTGGGACTTTGGCATGGTGTGCCAGGTTTGAATTACGTCGTCGGCGAGGCGTCGGAGTTGTTGGGCCATGTATGGCTTCATAGTACAAGACGATCGCTAAAGTGAGATGTGCGATTGTCCGAGGATCCTGCGCGGGACGACCAACGCGAAAGCCGGGATTGCTCCCGGCCTTTCGCGTGTGTTGCGTGATGAATCGGTTATGCGTTGACTGAGTTTTCTGCGGTGGCTGCCGCAGCTGCTGCGGCGGCTTCGCGTTCCTTCTCGGCCTTCTCTGCTTTTCTGGCTGCGGCAGAGTTCTGGCCAAGTTCGGCGGCGAGGGTTTCGGTGGTGAAGGACTCGATGACGTCGCCGACACGGATGTCCTTGTGACCGGCTAGATCGATGCCGCATTCGACGCCCTGACGGACCTCTGAGACGTCGTCCTTGAAGCGCTTGAGCGAGGCGATCTTGCCCTTCCAGACCTCGGCGCCCTCGCGAAGCAGACGTACCTGCTGGTCGCGCTTGATGAGGCCGTCGGTGACGCGGCAGCCGGCAATCTGGCCGACCTTGGTGATCTTGAAGACGTTGAGCACTTCGGCGCGGCCGGCGTAGTTCTCCTTGAAGACTGGCTCGAGGAGGCCGTACATCGCCTTGGTGATCTCGTCCTGCAGCTCGTAGATGATCGAGTGCAGACGAATCTCGACGTTTTCGCGCTCGGCAACTTCGGCAGCCTTGCGGTCAGGACGTACATTGAAGCCGATGACGACGGCGTTCGAGGCCGAGGCCAGGAGGACGTCGGACTCGGTGATAGCGCCGACGCCGGAGTGGAGGACGCGAACGCGAACCTTCTCGGTGGACATGCGCTGGAGCGAGTCGGCCAGGACCTCGACCGAACCTTGCACGTCGCCCTTAAGGATCAGGTTGAGATCCTTCATGCCGGCCTGCTTGATCTGCTCGGCGAGGCCCTCGAGCGAGACGCGGGAGCTCTTGGCGAGTTGGGCCTCGCGCTCCTTCATCTTGCGGTACTGGGCGATGCCCTTAGCCTTGTCGCGGTCTGCCATGACAAGGAAGGTATCGCCTGCATCGGGCATGCCTTCGAGACCGAGGATCTCGACCGGGGTGGAAGGACCTGCTTCGACGATGGGACGTCCGCGATCGTCGAACATGGCGCGAATTTTGCCGAAGGTGTTGCCGACGATGTAGCTGTCGCCGGTGCGGAGGGTTCCGTTCTGCACGAGGATGCTGGCAACCGCGCCGCGACCGCGATCAAGCTTGGCTTCGATGACGGTTCCGACGGCGGGACGGTCGGGCTGTGCTTTTTGTTCGTTGACGTCGGCGACGAGGCAGATCATCTCCTCGAGTTTGTCGAGGTTGAGATGCTTCTTCGCGGAGACTTCGACGAACTCGGTGTCGCCGCCCTGGTTGGCCGGCTGCAGGCCGCGCGTGGCGAGCTGCTGGATGACCTTCGAGGGGTTGGCCTCGGGTTTGTCGATCTTGTTGACTGCGACAATGATCGGCACGTTGGCGGCGCGGGCGTGGTCGATGGCTTCGAGGGTCTGCGGCATGACGCCGTCGTCAGCTGCGACGACGATGACGACGATGTCGGTGACCTTGGCTCCGCGGGCACGCATGCGGGTGAAGGCCTCGTGGCCGGGGGTGTCGAGGAAGACAATCTCGCGACCGAATGCGGGAGAGTCGGGCTTGGTGATTTTGACCTTGTAGGCGCCGATGTGTTGGGTGATGCCTCCGGCTTCGCCGCCTGCGACGTCGGTGGAGCGGATGGCGTCGAGGAGCGAGGTCTTACCGTGGTCGACGTGGCCCATGACGGTTACGACTGGTGAGCGGACGACTTCGACCATGCCGGTGGTGTCTTCGAGGAAGCCTTCGATGGCCTCGTTTTCGAGTTGCTCTTCGACCGAGATGATGGTGGCGTCGGCGCCGAACTGGCGGGCAACGTCCTTGACTAGCTCGCCTTCGAGCGACTGGTTGACGGTGACGAAGACGCCCTTCATGAGGAGGGTAGCGATGAGGTCCTTGCCGCGTACGTCAAGCTTCTCGGCGAGGTCCTTAACGCTGATACCTTCGGTGACCGTGATGGTGCGGGTGATCGGCACCGGCTCGCGGGAGATCTGCGCGCCGCCGAAGCGTGGTGGCGGCTGAAAGCCCTTCATCGGGCCTTCCTTGGTCTTTTCGTAGCGCTGTCCGCCGCGGCGTGAGGCTGGGCGTGCTGCTGGGCGCATTCCTGGCTTTTCGCCAGGGCCGGGCATTACGCCAGGTGCTCCGCCGGGCCCACCGGGGCCGCCTGGGCGTGCTCCGAAGCCGGGACGCGCAGGAAATCCGGGACGGGCACCGGGGGTGAAGCCGGGACGTCCTGGTGCACCGCCGGGGCCGGACGGGCCGCCTGGGAAGGTGCGCGTGGGGTGCATCGGACGGCGTGCGCCGGGAGCCGTCGAGGACATGGGACGGGAGCCGGGAGCGCCGGGCGACTGCGGCCGTGGACGCTCAAAGATAGGTCGGCCGCGTTGAGGCGTGCCAGGGGCCACTGGAGGCGCGGTATAGATGGGGCGCGGGCCGGTCTGCGGCATAATGACGCGACGGGCTGGGGGGCCGGCAGGCGGAGCTGGCGCTGCTGGAGCGGCTTCGGCCTCGGGTTCAATTAGAGGCGCTGGAGCTTCAATGACTGGTGCAGCGGGAGCCGCTTCGACTGGCGGGGCTGCCGGGATTGGCGTCGGCACCGCTTCTGCGGCTGGGGCAGACGGAGGCGCAGGCTTTGCTACTAGTGGGGTAGCCACTACGGGGGCCGCTGCTACTACCGAGCGGCCAGCCGATGGTGGTGCCGTGGCTGGAGAGACGGCGACTGGAGAAGCAGCGGCTGGCGGGCGCGCGATGACAGGGCCGACGGGCGGCTTGCTGGCGATAGCCGGGCCAGGCGCGGGAGCGACGATGTTTGCGCCTTGGCGAGGCAGAGGCACGATGCGGCGAGGCGCTGCCGGTCCAGTCTGGGCAGGTGCCGCAGAGGAGACCGGGGCCGTGGGTGGTGCTGCGACGACGCGAGGCGGTACGGCTGCAACCGGGGCTGAGGCGGGAGGTGGCGCAACGACGGCGGTTGGGCGCGGCGGGGGTGCGGCTTTGGCTGTGGCCTCGGCCTGTTTTCGCTCGAGGATAGCTTTCAGGGCATCGCCCGGTTTGGAGACCTTAGAGAGGTCGAACCTGGGCTTGTTGTCGGCCTGCTGCTGCCGGCTGGCGCCACTTCTTCCGCCGTTCTTGAAGTAGTCCCGAACTCTTTCGGCCTGATCGGCTTCAATCGAGCTGGAGTGGGTCTTTCCAGACACGCCAATGGCTTCGAGCGCGTCCAGGATTGGCCTGCTCTTTACTTCCAGTTCTCGTGCCAGATCGTTAATTCGAACTTTGCTCATCCGTCCCTTTTCGCTTGCCCTGCGCGGTTAGCTGTTCATAGCAGCCTCATCGTTGCAGGAATCTTTATTGTAAGTGCTCTCACTGGATTTCGAGCGTTCGTGATCCAGGGAGTGCTGTGGCGCGTGGTTGAACTGGCTAACCACGATCGTTTCCATCGTCGATACCTTCATCGGAGTGCTCCTGGGCTTCTTCTACCAGGCTGTCCACGCTGTCGTTATCCAACTCGATCTGTTCTTCGCGTGCATCGTTGTCCGAGAAGGCATCGCTGGCCGATTCGGCCTCTTCGGCGTCGGCGATGTCTTCGGCGGAGAGGTCGTTGACCTCGCGGGCGGTGCCGATTCCAGCCTCTTCGGCGAGAATCGCTTCGGGTGTCTTTGCCATGGTGTCCTCCTCGGATATTGTTGCTTCAGCATCAGATGCGGTAGAGGCGGCGACAGCAGGACGTTCTTCGCCTTCTTCGTACTGGCCGAAGTAGTGGCGAACGGCGACGGAGATCTTTTCGACGGTCTTTTCGCCGATGCCGGGGACCTCTTCGAGCTGCTCGGGGGTCATGTCGGCGAGAGCTTCGACGGTGGTGATGCCGGCGGCGATAAGTTTTTCGAGTATGGTCTCGCCGAGTTCGGAGACTTGCTCGATCGGGGTCGTGGGACCACCGCTCATGGCCTGCATCTGGCTCTCGACCTCCTGACGCTTCTCCTCTTCGCTCTTGATGTCGATCTTCCACTGCAGGAGCTTAGCGGCGAGGCGGACGTTCTGGCCCTTCTTGCCGATGGCGAGGGAGAGCTGGGTGTCGTCGACGATGACCTCGATCTGCTTGTCGGCGAGATCGGTGATGGAGACGCGGCTGACCTTGGCGGGCTGTAAGGCCTTCTCGGCGAAGGTGGTGATCTCTTCCGAGAACTCGATGATGTCGATCTTTTCACCACGCAGCTCGCGGATGATGGACTGAACGCGCATGCCCTTCATGCCGACGCAGGCGCCGACTGGGTCGACATCTTTATCGCGGCTCATGACGGCGATCTTGGTGCGCTCGCCGGCTTCGCGTGCTATGGCGCGGATGGTCACGGTACCGTCGTAGATCTCGGGAACCTCAGACTGGAAGAGGTTTTGAACAAGGGCGGGGGCGGCGCGGGAGACGATGACCTGCGGGCCTTTGGCGGCGCGGTCGACGCGCAGCAGGACGACGCGGACACGCTCTCCGACGGCGAACTGCTCGAGGCGAGACTGCTCGCGCTTAGGCATGCGGGCTTCGGCTTTGCCGAGGTCGAAGATGACGTCCATCGGTTCGAGGCGTTTGACGGTAGCGTTGAGGACCTCGCCGGCGCGATGGTTGTACTCGTTGAAGACGGTGTCGCGCTCGGCTTCGCGGACCTTCTGGAAGATGACCTGCTTGGCCATCTGGGCGGCGATGCGACCCAGCGGGGTGGTGTCCTTGTAGAAGCGCAGTTCGCCGCCGACTTCAACCTCGGGGGCGAGCTCGCGGGCCTGCTCGAGGGTCATCTGGTTGATGTCATCCTCGACCTGCTCGGGCGTCTCGACGACGGTCTTGAAGACGTAGGCGCGGATCTCGCCGGTCTCGCGGTCCATCTCGGCGCGCATGTTCTCCTGAGTCTTGTAGTACTTGCGCGTGGCGAGCGCGATGGCGTCTTCCACGGCTCCTACGACTACTGCGGGCTCGATACCCTTATCGCGGCTCAACGTCTCAATCGATTGATACAGAACACTTGCCATTGTTCACTCTTCCTTGCTCTTGTCCGAAAGGTATCCGGATTTGTCTCTGTTGGTTTTGCCAATTCAGAGGATTGCTTCCGTTCGAGCAGCCTCTAAATCTCTGCGACTAGATTTGCCTTTTCGACGTTCGCCAGTGTGATGTCGACCGTCGATTCTGTCACAGCCTTCTTTGCCTTGCCCTTCTGTTTGACGGCAGAAAGGTCGATCGTTAGTACGCCGTCTGAGAATCTGGAAAGACGGCCTTGCCACTGCCTATTCTTGTTCACCGGCGTGAAGGTCTGGAGTTTGACCAGACTGCCTTGAAACCGAGTGAAGTCTTCGGGCCGAAACAGCTTGCGTTCGAGGCCCGGCGAGGAGACCTCTAGGGTGTACTCTGCGCCCGGGATGAGGTCTTCCACATCGAGGACGGTACCGAAATCCTGTGCAAATACAGCGCAATCCTCATGGGTGACGCCAGAGAGCCTTTCGACCGGCACACCTTTCGGAAGATCTGCAACGGCCTCATTCGCGGCGAGTTCGGCAAGTTTGGCTCGTTCTGCTGCATTCTTTTCTACAAAGACGCGCAAGGTGCGGAATTTGACTCCACCCTGAAACTCAAGATCGACGAGCTCCAGGTTGTGGGAGGCGGCGACACGCTCCGCGGTTGCTCGAATTTGATCAAACTGGACTGCCATAAGCGTTTATTTCCAGTGCAATGGTCCGTGTGCACAAACGTTTTTAGAGCAAATAAAAAGTGGGCTTTAGCCCACTCATCTCTTCCGTCAAATCACCGGTGCGGTCACGGCTCTCATTCTTACGACGGAACAAAATCGTCTGCAACTCAAATGATACATCTCCTTTTGCCGTAATTCAATGGGGCCCGTCGGTTCGAGGGTAGGGGAAGGAGTTCCGAGGGGCCGCGAAACTTTCGTGAAATTGCGCCATCCAATTTGCTATGGGTCGGATACGACTCTACAATCGACCAAATCCCGCGAAATACAGGCTTGCTGTCGCATAGCCCCTTCGCTTCTATTCATCACAACTGGAACCTACAAAATTATGATTAGCTCCCCCGTACCCGAAGCCCTTACGTTTGATGACGTTCTTCTTGTGCCTGCCTATAGCGACGTTGTTCCAACTCAGGTGAGCACCCAGACGCAGCTGACCCGCAATATCACGCTGAGCACGCCGCTGATGTCGGCTGCGATGGATACGGTGACGGAGGCGCGGCTGGCGATTGCGATGGCGCAACAGGGTGGGCTGGGAGTGGTGCATCGCAACCTGACGATCGAGCAGCAGGCGGGGGAGATCGACAAGGTGAAACGGTCGGAGAGCGGGATGATCGTGGATCCGGTGACGATTACGCCGGAGCAGACGATCGCCGATGCGCTGGAGGTGATGCGGCGGTACAAGATCTCGGGCGTGCCGGTGACGAAGAACAAGAAGCTGGTGGGAATTTTGACCAATCGCGACCTGCGGTTTGTTTCGCGGACGGATCTGTCGATCGATTCGGTGATGACGAAGGCGAATCTGATCACGGTGCCGGTGGGAACGACGCTGGAGCAGGCGGAGCAGATTCTGCATCAGCATCGCGTGGAGAAGCTGCTGGTGGTCAATGACAACTATGAGCTGAAGGGTCTGATTACGGTCAAGGATATTCAAAAGAAGTTGAAGTATCCGAATGCTTCGAAGGATTCCCAGGGGCGGCTGCGGGTGGCGGGTGCGATTGGGGCAATTGGGGATTTTATGGAGCGCGCGGCTGCACTGGTGGCAGCGAGGGTGGATGCGCTGGCTATCGATTCGGCGCATGGGCATCAGACGCGAGTTTTGGAGGCGGTGCGGGCGGTGAAGAAGGCGTTTCCTAACGTTGACTTGCTGGCTGGGAATATTGCGACCTACGAAGGTGCGATGGCGTTGATGGATGCAGGTGCGGACGCGATCAAGGTGGGGATCGGGCCGGGCTCGATCTGCACGACGCGGATGGTGACGGGCGCGGGGATGCCGCAGATTACGGCTATCTCGGAGGCGTTTCGCGCGGCGCAGCCTCGGGGGATTCCGATTATTGCGGATGGCGGAATCAAGTACTCGGGCGATGTGACCAAGGCGATTGCGGCTGGGGCAAGCGTGGTGATGATGGGGTCGCTGTTTGCGGGAGTAGATGAGAGTCCCGGGGAGACGATTCTCTATCAGGGGCGCTCGTTCAAGGCGTATCGCGGCATGGGTTCGCTGTCGGCGATGGCGCAGGGATCGGGTGAGAGGTACTTCCAGGGCAAGAGCGATATGGAAGATGCTGCGAGTACGGAGAGGCCGTCGCTGACGGCTCGGGAGAACGGCGGCTCGAACCGGCTGGCGAAGTTTGTGCCGGAGGGGATTGAGGGCCGAGTGCCGCATCGTGGGCCGCTTGAGGGTATGGTGTATCAACTGGTCGGCGGTCTGCGGTCGGGGATGGGGTATCTCGGATGCGGGACGATCGCGGAGCTGCAGGCGAATGCCCGGTTTATTCGGATTTCGAACGCCGGGCTGCGAGAGAGTCACGTTCATGACGTGATCATCACGCGTGAGGCGCCTAACTATCACGTGGAGTAGGATTCTGTCGTGAATTCTCCTATGCGATGAGGTGAAGCAATGTGCAGGAATATCAAAACACTGTTCAACTTTGATCCTCCCGTCACGGAGGGAGAGATTCGAGATGCATCGCTTCAGTTTGTGAGGAAGATCAGCGGTTTTACAAAGCCATCGAAGGCGAACGAAGATGCTTTTCAGTCTGCGGTGGAGGAGATATCACTAATCTCTGGGCGTCTGCTGGCGTCGCTTGAGACTAATGCGCCACCTAAGGATCGAGAGGAAGAGGCTGCGAAGAAGAAGGCTCGGAGTGCGGAGAGATTTGCTGTTTGATCTTGGTGAGGTGTCCTGCCGGACGGGCCCACTCCGCGTGGGGCGGTCACTTCGTGACTTGTATACCTTGTTTAGGTGGTGTGGTCATTGTCTCTCCTCCCGTTGGTCGGGCGTGAGTTTCCGTGCGCTTCAGGATGTCTGATTCGTCCGGTCGAGAACCATGGCATCGAAGCGATGGCGAGTGAAGAAGCTGTGGTTCTCGTACAGCTTGACGGCCTGCTGGTTGGCTTCAGTGACGGTCAGGGTGATGGCCGCGAAGCTGGCGCGGGTTAGATGATCGATGCAATAGTTGAGAAGGGTTCGTCCAAGTCCGTGGCCTCGCCAGGCGGGGGCGATGCAGAGCTGGGTGATGTGGGCGACGTCGCTGGCTACGCGGGAACACAGCAACATTCCGACGATGGAGCCGTTGTGGCGATCGCGAAGAACCCAGGAGGCGTTCGGCTCAAAGACGCCGCAGCCGGGGAAGCGGACGATGTTGTGGAGAAAGCGAAGTGAGCCGTGGAGGGAGCAGTACTGATCGTTGATGCGGGCGTCGATGTGGCCCAGGTAGCACTCGTGGATCAGTTCGGCTGCGGCCTGATAGTGATCGGTGGACCAGCGCAGCAGCTCAACGGTGGCGGGAAGATTCAGTTCGGGGGGAGCTTGGGGGGCGTCTGTCGATGTGCTTAGATCGCACTCCATGAAGAGGCGGGGATACATGGTGAAGCCGGATGTCAGGAAGACCTCGTTGATGGAGCCGGCGTCGTAGAGCAGGAGCTGGGACTCGATCCGTTGAATGCCGGGAGAGTTTTGCAGGAGCTGCAGCAGCTGGTGGAGCAGGGTGTGAGTGGTTTGAAGCATCTGCGCCGTATCGTTGGCGATGGCGAAGGCGTCACCGACAACTGCTTTCTGGCCTTCGTAGACGCAGAAGGTGAAGCCGCAGATTCGTCCCCGGTCGAGTGCGACGAAGCCGGGCAGGATGCGGGAGTCGAGGTACTGGAGGAGGAGTTCGGTGGAGCTTTGATAGTTCCAGCGAAGGCGTTGCTCCCAGACACGCGACTCGGTTTCGAGCAGAGGACGAAGCTGGCGCGCCGAAAAGTGGCGAAGGTCCAGTATCTCGAGTTGGGTCGCGACGGCCATACCTGTGGGAGGTCTTTCGTCGAGCTTATAGGAATTTTGGTGGGATGGGTGAGTGTTAGTGCGGGCACCCCGGGTGTCATGCCGGATCAACCCTCTGTGTAGAGTGTGGTCAGCCGGTGATGTGTCTCCGGGTCTTGGGTGGGTGGTGGGGATGGTTCTCCGGCTGGTTGGGAGGGACGATGTCAGGGGAGACCGGTGGGCGAGCGTAGACGCGGTAGACTTCGATCCCTTGCGATTCGTAGAGGAATAAGGGTTTGTAGACGCGCCCGGCGAGCCAGCGGTCGAGATCGCCAGCGTCGCTGGAGCGGATGACGAGGATGTGCTCCGCATCGGGAACGCCATCGGCGCTGTAGTGGATCATAGGCTGGTCGCGGTAGAAGGCAAGGCCGTAGTCCATGTCGCGCTTGATGTCGGTAGCTACCAGCTTCACCTCGGGTGCTTGTAGCTGGATCTCGCGGGCGAGGGGGCGGGCAGAATAGTTCATGTCGAGCTCTTTGCCGTAGAAGCCTAGGAGAAAGACGAGGGTTGCGAGGACTGGAAGCAGGGTTACGTAGCAGACCTGCGGAATTCCCCAACGACGGATGGTGAGGAAGACTACCGCTCCGAAGGCGAGAGCGGCGGCGCCTGCGATCAGCAGCCACTGCGCGGAGGGTACGAACGTCTCGTACTTCATGTGCTGAGGGGCGAGAGCCAGGACAAACACGAGAAGGCCGCAGGTGGCGGCGTGGGCCCAGATGAGCCATTGCGGGAGGCCCTGGCGGCGGCTGCGGTTGAGATAGTCGGCGGTGAGGATGGTCAGTGGAGGAATGGAGGGAAGGATGTAGCCGGGAAGTTTGGAGCCGGAGAAGGAGAAGAAGACGATGGGGAAGAGTGCCCAGAGGACCAGGAACTCGGGGAAGGCGTCGCCGGCGCGGGTGTGGCCGAGGTAGCGCTGGGGGTTGTGACGTACCTTCCACTCGGCGATGGAGACTTCGATGGAGTCGGCCAGGGCGCGGATGGCGATGACGGTCCATGGCATGAGGCCGATGAGGAGGACTGCTAGGTAATACCAGAAGGGCTGGTGGTGCTGGTAGCGGTTGGTGGCGAAGCGTTCGAGATTGTGTTCAAGAAAGAAGAGGCGGTAGAAGGTTGGGTTGCGCTTTTGAACCGCAATGTACCAAGGCAGCACCATGACCAGATAGAGGATGACTCCGGGAATCCAGATGGTGCGGCGAAGAAGAGACCACTCGCGACGGAGGCCAGCGAAGAGGAGGATGATGGCCAGCGCGAGGAAGGGAGCTACGGGGCCTTTTGCCAAGGTGGCAGCTGCGCCGAAGAAGTAGAGATCGAAGAGCCAGAATTTTTTGCCAGTCTCATACCAGGCGTACCAGCCGAGCATTCCGATGCAGAAGGGAGCCGCGAGCTGCATGTCGGTGGAGGCGCCGCGGGCGAAGCTGACGATGGCGACGCAGGAGACGGTGATCAAGGCTGCGTCGAGGTGGCCGCCTGGGCGGAAGCGTCGCATGTGGAGAAAGATGAGCACGACCAGAGCAAGTGCTCCCGAGGAGGATGGGAGGCGGGCGGTCCAGTCGGAGACGCCGAACTCTTTGAAGAAGCTCATGGCGCGCCAGTAGTAGAGGGCGGGCTTTTCCAGCCAGGGCTTGCCGTAGAGGATGGGGGTGACGGTGCCTCCGGCGATGCAGTGGAAGGAGTTGCGGATGTCTTCCGGACGCGGGCTGCGCGGAACCATCTTGGCGTCGACCTCGTGACAGGCTTGGGAGTGTGCGGTGAGCATCTCGCGGGCGATTTGGGCGTACCGTGGCTCATCTGCGCCGACGAGACCGAGCTGGTCTCCGCCGAAGACCGGGACCAGCCCATAGAGCAGAAGAAAGATCGTGACTACAAAGAGGATGACAAACTCGCGGATGGTTGCGATGGAAGGCGGCTTTAGATACTGCTGGAGCCACATCACGATTGCGCTGCCATTCCGTGCGCCGGTGACGGCGGGATGTTGAATATCTGCCATTTTCCTAAGAGGAGCGAGACAAGGCTATCAGAGTCCTGTCCGTAGCTGGGTGAGGATGCGCTCGAGAGCGACCGGGAGGGGGCCATCGAGGGTGCACCCGCTGGCGTTGCGATGGCCGCCGCCGCCGAAGCGTTCGGCGATTCGGGCCACGTCGGTCTCGCCTTTGCTGCGGATGCTGAGGCGAAACTGGTCGGCGTTAGCGACCTCGCGGAGAAAGACTGCTGACTCGACGCCGGCGATGCTGATGAGGTAGTTGACGACTCCTTCGCAGTCCTCAGCGATGGCGCCGATGCGATCCATATCTTCGCTGGTGACCCAGGTCCAGGCTAGGTCGTCGTCGCATTGGAGGTTGGAGAGAGCGATGCCGAGCAGGCGGATTTTGCTGGCCGGGTTGGATAGGTAGATGTCGCGGGCTATGCGGCTGGGATTGGCTCCGCAGGCTGCGAGATGGTGGACCATGGCGAAGGTGTCGGCGGTAGTGCTGGAGTAGGTAAAGGTGCCGGTGTCGGAGAGGATGCCGGCGTAGAGGCAAGTGGCCATGGAGGGTGTGATCTCGACGTTCGCGGCTACGGCGATGTGGTAGACCATGGCGGCGACGGCACAGGCGTGCTCGTCGATCCAATTGACCGAGGCGAAGGGCCGGCCGCTGGCGTGGTGATCAATGTTGATAAGGGTGCGGCCCTCCAGGCCGAGGAGGCCGGTGCGGATGATGCCGTCGCATTCAAGGAGGATGGCGGGGGTAGTGCCGGTGGGGTCTACGTCGTTGGCGGAGGGCGTGTGGTGGATGCGGCTGATATTGGGTAGGGTGCTGTAGGAGGAGGGGATGGGGTCGGCGAAGACGACGTCGGCCTGGCAGCCGAGCTGGTCGAGCACTTCGGCGAGGGCGAGGACGGAGCCGATGGCGTCGCCGTCGGGGCGGGTGTGCGAGGTGAGGAGAAAGCTGGGATGGGACCGGAAGGCCGCCAATAGATCGTCTATCTGGGTTGCGTGAGGCCTAGGCTCGAGGAGAAAGGCTTGGGGGGTCATGGTTTGGCGGGGGCCCCTGGGGTCGGTTCGGAGGAAGTGCGCTTCTGCTCCCGCTTGCGGGTGCGGGCGAGGAGCTCATCCATGCGTCCGGTCATCTTCTCGGAGCGATCGATGGCGAAGGTAAGCTCGGGGACGTGGCGGACGCCCATGCGGTCGCGAAGCTGGGAGCGGATGTAGGCGCGGGCGGTAATCAGGCCTTCGAGGGTGGAAGCCTCCTCCTCCTCGTTGCCGTGGACGGCTACGAAGATGCGGGCGGATTTGCCGCCGGGAGCGAGGACGACCTCGGTGACGTAGCTGGGGGCGATGCGGGGATCGGAGAGCTCGCCTTCGAGCATGGCTCCAATCTCCTCTGAGAAGGTGTTGGCGACACGGTTGCGATGATAGGTTCTAGCGCGCTGCTCGGGCATAGGGTTTTGACTAGGTAGAACGGTTGAGGATATCAAAGTTGGGCCGTTCTACCTAGTGCTGAGGAGCGGTTCCAGCGGATTTCCTGTGGATTGCGGCGTCTTTTTGGGTCATTCGGGCAGGATTTCGGCGTAGGAGTCGGTGATTTCGGCACTGAGGTTGATAGCGATGCGGTGGGCGGCCTGGTCGATATGGCGGAGCTGGCCGGTGAGGTAGCTAGTGGAGGAGGAGATGGCGACGATGCCCAGAGTGGCGCGGTTCCAGACCATACCGTCGTCGAGTTCGGCGATGGCTAAGTTGAAGCTGTGGCGGAGTTTATCTTTCATGGAGCGGAGGACCTGGCGACGGTCTTTGAGGGACTGGGCGTGGTGGATTTCGAGTTCGATGGTGAGTTTGGCTACGGGCATTTTGGCTACGGGCATAATGATTGTCCCCCTCCGCCTCCCCCCAGGGGGTATTTTTGGAATAAGTCTTTTATTTTCTGTTACTTGCAGGGAATGTGTGGCTGTAAAATATTCCATCTAAAGGGGTTGCTTGCAAAATATAGACTATAAGAGGGTTATGTCTAGATGGGGTTGAACGGTGGCCCTCTGTGGACAACTACTTTGTCAAGTATCCCCTAATTTTTTGATTAGGCTTCGTTTAGCGAACTTCGTTTAGCGGGCTTGTTCAGCGGACAAGGATGAGGTAGATAGTCATGGCTACTCCTGCTGCGGCGAGGAGGAGGCCGAGAATAACTGCGTCGCGGGAGACGCGGCCGGGGCGCCAGGTGCCCGAGCTTAGCTCTTGAATGAGCTGGAAGTGGCGGTAGACGGAGCTGAGATTAACGATGACTCCGAGGGCTACGAGAGCGACGCCGGACCAGAGGGAGAGGCCAGTGGTGTGGGAAGGGAGTCGGGACTGGGCGGCGGCGATCTGGCGGAGGAAGAGGCCGAAGCGACTTACGGCAAAGCCGATGCCCATGAGGCCGAGGCCGGTGCGGATCCAGGCAAGGAAGGTTCGCTCGGCGGCGAAGTAGACGCGGGGGTCCTGTTCGACGGGCTGGGGCGGACTGGGCATGGTGGGATTGTAAGGCAGCGGGGTGGTTTGAGGCGGTGGGGAACTGGTGGTGAGTCGTGGTGTTTCGGTGGTGGCTTGTGGTGATTTGGGTGCTGGCAGGGAGGGCGGATTTCGGGTGGCAAGGCTTCTGGACGATTGACAATGCGCTGACAATTCTGTGACGGCGATCGCTTATAGTCGGTGACCATGGTGGGCAGGGGGACGGATGGGGCGGGAGCGTAAGACGGCCAGCGGGTGGAAGTTTTTTTCCTTGCTTGTGTTCGTAAGTTTGCTCTCAGGTTGGGCTGGGGCGGGTACGGTCAAGGCCGAGTTTGTCGGCTCGGAGAGTTGCAAGACGTGTCATGCTGCGGCGTACAACGGGTGGAAGCAGACGCGCATGGCGAATGTGGTGCGTGATCCGAAGGTGCATCCGGAGGCGGTGCTTGCGGATTTCAGCCATGCCGATCCGTTGGTCACGTTTGGGATCGATGACGTGGCGTTTGTGTATGGGAGCCGATGGAAGCAGAGGTACTTTACCAAGCGTGGCGATGACTACTACCCGGAGCCGGCGCAGTGGGATGTGAAGAAGGGCCGGTGGCTGCCGTACCACGCGGAGACGGGCACGGACTGGTGGCTTTCGTTCTATGGGCCGAGTAACTTCGATCGTCCTACTGGGCCTACGTGTGATGGCTGCCACTCGGTGAACTACAACGTGGAGACCAAGCAGGTGACGGAGTGGAATGTGGGTTGCGAAAAGTGCCATGGGCCGGGGAGTCTGCATGTGGCGCACCCGACGAAGCAGAACATCGTTAATCCGGAGACGCTTGACTATGTGCGGGGCAATGACACGTGCATTCAGTGTCACAGCCAAGGTCGACCGATTGCGAATCCGATTGCAGGGAAGTACTTCGACTGGCCGGTGGGTTTTGTGCCGGGGGAGCGGCTGGCGGATTTCTGGACGCTGGAGGAGTTGAAGCCGGGAGTGACGAATTTCTTTCAGTATGCGGACCTGACGGCGCACAAGAACAGGATGCAGGGGAATGATTTTGTGCAAAGCAATATGTATCACCGGCAGATCAGATGCTTTGACTGCCATCAGGTTCACAGTAACGAGAACGAATCGGACCTGATTGCGAGGGGGAACGCGGTTTGCCTGACGTGCCATACGAAGGATAATCCGGCGGGGCTGAAGGGGACGGTGAGCGAGCATACGCATCATGCGGCGGGGAGCAAGGGGAGTGAGTGCGTGGCGTGTCATATGCCGAAGATCGAGCAGACGATCAAGGACAACTATGTGAGTGCGCATACGTTCCGGTTTATTTCGCCGGTTGAGACGGAGCAGTCGGGGATTCCGAATCCTTGTACTTCGTGCCATACCGACAGATCGATTGCGTGGGCTACGAAGGAGTTGAGGGGGTGGAAGAGTGCTTCGCCTTGGCGGGTGGCGAACTAGTTGTTGCTTTTGCGCTTGAGAGACTCGGCTGGGATAGGAGGGCGTATCCCAGGGGCTAAAGCCCTCTGTTTTGTTTTTTAGGACCCAAGGCTGAAGCCTTGGGGTACCTAGAGGCAAAGGCAACAGGGTTGAAAAGTTTACATTCCCACCCATCGCAAAGTGCGCGATGGATGGGGCACCCGATTAGTTGTGGCTGGGTGGGTAGAACAGGCAACGGCAGATGCGAGGGTCTCTCCACGCTGTTCACGGTGAGGCTGTGAACAGCTTCGGTCGTTTGTGGTGGAAGAGCGGCGACCCGTCGATTGTTTGGGTTGGAAGGTTCGAACGGGGATGGGCGGGTGGAATGTGTCGGGATCCTTCACTCCGTTCAGGATGACGGCGAAGAGCAGACAACAGCAACAGCAAAGGCACAAGCAACACAGAACAGCAAAGGCACGAGCAACAGCAAACGCCCGGCAGATCGGAAATCCTCTACAATTTGGGTTTGGATTGCGACTGAGGAAGTACGGAGATATGGATGAGTCAAGCGGATTTGGTGCGGCGTGTGTCTTTGGTGTTGAGTCTCGGAGCGTTTGTGGGGGTGAGTGTGAGTAGTGCGTCGGGTGCGGTGATGAACGCGAAGGATTCCGGGTTTGGTCCGTCAAATCCGTTTTATGCGAAGAGTGCGCTGCCGTTTGAAGCTCCGCCGTTCGACAAGATTAAGGACAGCGACTATGAGCCGGCGATTGAGGCTGGGATGGCGGAGGAGCTGAAGGAGATCGACGCGATTGCGAATAACTCCGCTGCGCCTACGTTCGAGAACACGGTGGTTGCGATGGAGAAGACGGGCGAACTGTTTCAACGGGCGATGGCGGCCTTCGATGGAGTGACGGGAGCGAATACGAATCCTACGCTCGAGAAGATGCAGGAGGAACTGGCTCCGAAGCTGGCAGCGCATCGGGATGCGATCTATCTGAATGAGAAGCTGTTTCGTCGCGTGGCTGCGGTGTATGACACGAGAGCTTCGCTGAAGCTGACCCCGGAGGGTCTGCGGCTGGTGGAGGTGAGGTACAGGGACTTTGTGCATGCGGGCGCGAATCTTTCGGATGCGGACAAAGAGAAGCTGAAGAAGCTCAATGAAGAAGAGTCGACGCTTTCGAATGGGTTTCGAAGCAAGGTGCTGGCTGCGACGAAAGATGCGGCTTACACGACGACGGACAAGGCTGCGCTTGCGGGTTTGACAGCGGGGGATTTGAGCGGCGCGGAGGCGGCGGCGAAGGAGCGGAAGAAGGAGGGATATGTGCTGCCGATGCAGAATACGACACAGCAGCCGGTTCTCTCGTCGTTGAGTGTGAGGGCGACGCGGCAGGCGGTGTTTGACGCGTCGTGGACGCGAACCGAGCGTGGCGATGCGAACGATACGCGGGCGACGATTGCGCGGCTGGCGCAACTGCGCGCGGAGAAGGGCAAGCTGCTGGGGCACGACAGCTATGCGGGCTGGAAGCTGGAAGACCAGATGGCGAAGACGCCCGAGAACGCACTGAAGTTTATGGATGCGCTGGTGGCTCCTTCTGTGGCGAATGCGGCAGACGAGGCAAAGGATATTCAGGGTGTGATCGATGCCCAGAATAAGGGAGCTCAGGGTGGCGGGTTTCCGGTTGAGGCGTGGGATTGGGAGTTTTATTCGGAGCAAGTGAGGAAGGCGAAGTACGACATTGACGAGGCGCAGGTGCGGCCTTACTTCGAGCTGAACAATGTGCTTGAGAATGGCGTGTTCTATGCAGCGGGACAGTTGTATGGGCTGAGCTTCAAGGAGCGCAAGGATATTCCGGTGTGGAACGCGGATGTGCGGGTGTTTGAGGTGTTCGACGCGGATGCGAAGCCGCTGGCGCTATTTTACTGCGACTACTACAAGCGGGATAACAAGAATGGCGGGGCCTGGATGAGCAGCTTTGTGGACCAGTCGAAGCTGATGGGCAGGCTGCCGGTGGTCTATAACGTGGCGAATCTGCCGAAGCCTGCGGCGGGGGAGCCGGCGCTGATCAGCTTCAGCGATGTGGTGACGATGTTCCATGAGTTTGGACATGGGCTGCATGGGATGCTGGCGGATAGCGAGTATCCGAGCTTGTCGGGGACGTCGGTGGCGCGCGACTTTGTGGAGTTTCCGTCGCAGTTCAATGAGCATTGGGCGACGTATCCGGCGGTGTTTGCGCACTATGCGAAGCACTATAAGACGGGCGCGGCGATGCCAGAGGAGTTGGCGACGAAGATCAAGCGGGCCGTGGATTTCAACCAGGGCTATATGCTGACGGAGCTGGTGGCGGCGGCGGAGCTGGATATGCAGTGGCACTCGCTGCCGGTGGGCGAGGGATTGCAGGAGCCGGATGCGTTTGAGAAGGCGGCGCTGGCGAAGAAGGGATTCACGCTGGGCTATGTGCCGCCGCGGTATAGGTCGAGCTATTTTTCGCACATCTGGGGCGGGGGTTATGCGGCGGGGTACTACGCGTATCTGTGGAGCGAGATGCTGGATGATGATGCGTTCCAGTGGTTCCAGGATCATGGCGGGTTGACCCGGGCGAATGGGGACCGGTTCCGGAAGATGGTGCTGTCGCGGGGGAATACCGAGGACCTGGCGAAGATGTATGAGGCTTGGCTGGGGAGTGCGCCGAAGGTGGAGCCGATGCTGAAGTACCGGGGGCTGGAGAAGGCGGCGGCGAAGTAGGTTTCTTCCGGGGAAAGTGCCCGCTGCGCGCGGGGCGGTCACTTCGTGACTTGTATACCCCTTCGGTTGGCGCTCCCGTTGGTCGCGGAGGAAATATCTTCGGCGACTGACGGGTGGGCGAATGATGGGCGCTTGGCGGTGCGACGATTTTTCTTCGCAATTTTGACAACTTCAGATATGCTAATTTTCATTCCAAGTTCACAAAGTAAACTGAATTTCACTTGTATCGAAGTTTAAGTTCACAGTTGCCTGGGTGTCGTCACCGCGGGTTCGCGGCGCTGCATCGCTGCATAGGTGTCTTTGCTGATCGGTCATTTTCAGGCAAAAAACTTGTTTTGGTTCAAGCTGCATTACTTCAGGAGCCAGAGATTATGACGAAGCGTTCGCGTTTTTTCTTCCTCGTTGTTGTTTGCCAGATGGCTTGTCTTCTTCTGGTTTGTCCTGTGTTTGGGCAGCAGACGCTTGGCGGCCTGACGGGGGTGGTGACCGATGCTCAGGGTGGAATTCTGCCTGGGACCGTGGTGACGGTGGTGGGGGACCAGACGGGTTTGACGCGGACCCAGACCGCGGGGAGCAATGGGTTTTATGACTTTGCGAATCTGCCGATTGGGACTTATACGCTTTCGTTTACGAAGGAAGGGTTTCAGACGCAGAAGATGAGTGTGGTTCCTGTGCAGAGCGACCGCACGGGAACGGTGAATGCAAGTTTGAGTGTGGGCGCGGTGAATACGGTGGTGAGCGTGGATGCGGTGCCGCTGCTGAACGCGGTGGACACTACGAACGGATACATTCTGGATAAGGCGCAGATCGAGTCGATACCGCAGCCTACGGGGAGTTTTACGGGGCTGGCGATTCTGTCGCCGGGGGTGAATGCGGAGCTGCCGGGTGGGACGGGGGCGCAGTCGGGGCTGGGGAATCTGCCGATCTGGGCGAATGGACAACGAGATACGAGCAATAGCTTCTCGATCAACGGCGTGGACGCGAGCAGCTTGTTCAATGGGAAGAGTACGAGCCAGGTCGGTTCGCAGCGGGTGATCAATAGCACTGGCGCCTCGACCACGCAAGGCGGCGCGGGAGTGATTCAGACGGTCGCCTCGGTCTATCTTTCAATCGGGAACGCGATTCCGACGCCAGCGCCGGAGTCGATCCAGGAGGTTCGGGTGAACGCGTCGATGTATGACGCGCAACAGGGTTCTACTTCGGGGGCGCACATCGATGTGAATACTGCTTCGGGCACCAACTCGTATCACGGGACGGCGTATGGGCGTCGTGGAACGAACTGGATCAATGCAGCGCCGTTCTTCTTGAAGAATAATCCGCTGCTTGCGAATGATCGGAAGGATGAGAATCCTGAACTGCATCGGTACATTGCAGGGGGCACGTTTGGCGGTCCGATTCTCAAGAACAAGCTGTTCGGGTTTGTGTCGTATCAGCACCTGCAGGTGTCGGATTCGGAGATTGGCGATAACTTTATCAATGTGCCGGTGGGCTTGTCGGATAACAATCGCGATGCCGCGGGTTTTGCGAACATGGTGAACGGTTCCTTTGGTACGGGTCTTACCGCTGCCAACATTGATCAAACTGCGCTGGCTCTGTTCAACTCGCCTTCGCTTCCTGGTGAGCCGGGCAAGTGGCTTGTGCCGAATGACACGGGATCGTCGGGCATGTCGGCCTCGCATCCTTACAACGCTTTTCTTCCGGGGACTGGCCGATTCAAGGCGGATATGGCGGTGGCCAATCTTGACTACAACATCTCAAGCAGAGACACACTGGCGCTGAAGTACTTCTATCAGCACGATCCGACGCTTGCTCCTTATGCGTACTCCAGTGTTCCGGGATTTACCGAACACCTCGACTCGGGCGCACAGGTTTTTTCGATCATCAACACCTATCTAGTGAAGTCGAACCTGAGTACGACGGAGAGCTTAGGGTTTCTTCGCGAGAAGACGTGGGTGGATAATGAGCAGCCTTTCGGGCCGAGTGCAATTCCCGGAGGTTCGCAGGGTACGGTTTCGATCAATGAGTTTGGATCGAATTACTTTCCCGGCGTGTCGATTGTGAATGTGCTGGGCAGCGCTCAGAGCCAGTATGGCCTGGTGAGCACGGGGATCCTAAACATTGGTCCCAATGCGGAGGGGCAGGCACCGAACACGGGGGCCTTCCAGAATCGCTGGCAGCCTTCGGGCAACGCTATCTGGACGCTGGGCAAGCACACGGTCACGTTTGGAACGAGCTATAGCTACACGCAGTTGAACACGATCGACAAGCGTACCGGCACCGGCACGGTCGCGACCGACGATTTGAGCGCCTATGCGCAGGGGTATGTGACGCCGGGCAGCTCTTCGACGTCGTTTTATGTAAGCTCGTTTTTGCAGGGCGATGCGAGCCGTTACTACCGGGCGAACCAGGTGGGAAGTTATGTGCAGGATAAGTTTCAATTTACGCCTACGCTCTCGATTACCGCAGGGGTGCGCTACGACTGGAACGGCGGCCTGACGGAGAAGAACGGACGGATCTTCAACTTCGACCCAACGCTTTATAGCTACAACGAGGCGTCGGATACGATCGTCAATCCGGGCTTCATTATTGCGAGCAATAACAGGAACGGGACCACTGGCGTGAGCCCGACGACACTGACGGGCCGTCAGTGGGGAGTTGGTCCGCGGTTGGGCGCGGCGTGGCAGCCGGAGAGGTTCGCGGGGAAGGTGGTAGTGCGTTCGGGCTTCGGGATGTACTACGACCGCGGCGAACTGTTCAGCTACTTCTCGCCTGGCTATGCGATCGGAACCGTCACTGGCGGGCCTTTCGGGGTGAATCAGCAGCTTCCGTTTGTGACGGCACAGAGCTGCCCGGTGCAAAGCCTTTACAGCTACTACATTCCGACCTGCGGCGGAGGCGGCGGCATCTCCCCACCTGTCGCTGCGCCGACGGCGGCTACGGGCAACCTGGCGAATCCTTACACGAATGTTCAGAATGCTCCTCCGACGAACCCGAAGTCTTCGGATCTGAGCAACTACCTGCCGAATATTGCGAGCATCAGCAATGGCGGGCAGCCGATCTCGCTGGGCGTCTACGATCGCGCGAACAAGCTGCCTTATACGTTCAACTACACGCTCGATATTCAGTGGCAGCCACGCAATGACCTTGCGATCACGCTGGGCTACGTGGGTAATCTGGGGCGGCATCAGGTGATTCCGGTTCCGTTCAACCAGCCCGGGATTGCTTCGCCAAGCGCCACGATTCATGGGGAGAAGTATTCCTATGGCTATAACGTCGGCGGCGCCAATTTGCCGGACGGAAGCGGTTATGATTTCGACTACGAGGGCGGCAACATCGATCATCGCGTTCCTTACATCGGATATGCGGCAGAGTCGATCTCATACAAGGCGGCGGGTGTGGATGCCTACAATGCACTGACGGCACATGTTGAGAAGCGCATGAGCCACGGGGTCCAGGTGGCTGCCTCTTACACGTACTCCCATGCGCTGGACGAACAGAGCGGGCTGGGCCTGTTCTATAACGGCAACAACCCGGTGAACCTGCGCGACGGATATGCTTCGGCCGACTTTGATCGCACACATGTCATCAACTTCAACTACGTCTACAGGCTGCCGGACTTCGTTCACCGCCACAATGTTGAGAGCTATTTCACGAACGGCTGGTCGCTGGTGGGACTGACGATTCTGCAGAGTGGTCAACCGTATAGCGTGATCGACTTCAGCGGCGCCGTGGGTAGCATCTATTACGGAGTCAGCAACGGCATTACGAATCCGATTGTTCCGCTGGCTGCCGGCTGCACGGCGAAGAATGCCACGACGGGCCACTCGGGCGCGTTCGAAACTGCCGGTAACGAATCTATCCCTGCGCTCAACGCCTCGTGCTTCACGATTCCTGTGCTGCAGGCAGGTGGACTGAGCGGCGCGGTTCCTACCTCAGATCCTTATGAGACCGGCTTTACCACTGGTCAGCGAAACATCTTCCGCCAGGCTTTCCAGAAGCGTGCGGATGCTTCTCTGATGAAGGTGACGAAGTTCTCGGAGCGATACAGCCTCACGTATACGTTCGATGTTTATAACCTGACGAATACGAGCAGCTTCGATGTGCCGGGTAACGAGGTGGCGCAGAACGTAAACTACAACGGCTTCCCGCAGGCTGGAACGCCAGTTCTGCCGACCGGCTGCAATACAACGCCTCCCCCAAACACCGGGAGCTTTTACAACTGTCCAAGTGGGCTGGGTACTGTGACGCATACGATTGGAAGTCCGCGACAGATACAGATGGCGCTGCGGTTTTTATTTTAGGAAGGCTGTCCTGCCGGACGGGCTCCCTGCGCGGGAGGCGGTCACTTCGTGACGCGTATACCTTGTCTTGGTGGAAGTGCTGCAATGGCCCTCCCTTTGGTCGGGATGAGCGGGGCTGCGCTACTGCCTTTCAGGGATTCAGTTGGGGCTGGGTGATCTCTTTCAGGGCGGTGCCGGTTAGCTGCAGACGATTGGCTTCGGCGCAGTAGAAGGCTATGCGGGTGGCAGCGGTAGCGTAGTCTAAGCCGGCGGTGTGGATGTTGGAGATGCAGTTGCGGTCGGCGTCGGTACGGCCGGGGGCGGGGTTCCAGGTGAGGTAGGCGCCGAGGGAATCGGGGGAGCTGAGGCCGGGGCGCTCGCCGATAAGGATGAGAGAGAGACGGGCGTGGAGGAGGGAGCCGATGTGGTCGGCGATGGCTACGCGGGCTTGCGTGGCGATGCAGATTGGGCCGAGGGTTTGGTTTGGCGGAAGAGCGGGGAGGAGCGCGGCGAGGAGGGGGAGGGCGTGGCGCTCGACTGCGGTGGCGGAGAGGCCATCGGCCAAAACGATGACTATGTCGCAGGGGGACGGGTGGAGGAGAGCGGCGGAGGCCGGGGTCAGGGTGCGGCCGAGGTCGGGGCGCCGGAGGTAGGTGGTGCGATTGGGGGCGGCGCTGGCGAGGGTGAGGATTGGGGCGGCCAGGGAGGGGAGTTCGTAGCGCAGGCGCTGGGCGAGGAGTTCGGGGTCGAGCGCGGCGTGGACGGCGTCGCGGGCCTGGGCGTGGGCTCGCTGGAAGTCGAGGATCTCTGTGGTGGCGAGACTGACGCCGGTGCGACGGAGGGCGACGCGGGCCGGGGTGTAGCTGCGCAGGGTGGTGGCTGGCGTGGTGGCCGACGTGGCGTGGCGATCTATCTCAGGTTCGTTGCTATCGTGATTGGGCATGATGGATTGTGATCCGGAGGGTGGGATGCTGGGTTGTTTGATTTGCTTTGAGGGTTGGAATTTTATGGTGCTTTGTTCGTGAGTGGGTTTGGGAGAAAGGCGGTTCGCGCCTGGCCGACGCGAATACCCCACCCTATCGCGATGAGACTGCGAAAGGATGGGGCACCCGGTGGTGGATGGTTTGTGAAGTGGCGGAGTTGCTGGTAGATGTTGCCGGTGTACGGATGGAAGGCTTGTGCCGTTGAGTTTGGTGTTCCGGTAGGATGTTTGTCTGCATCGAGGTTGAGGAAAAGGAACGGCGCCTTCTTATGTTGCGGTTTATTGGCAGTCTAATTCGGCCTTATCGCGGCACGCTGGTGGGGATCTTTCTGGCGATGCTGGTGGAGACGGTGATGAGTCTTGCGACGCCGTGGCCGCTGAAGATCATTCTGGATAATGTGGTGGGCGATCATAAGATGGCTCCGTGGCTGCACCGGTTGATTGGGCCGCTGCTGGATAGTGGGGCGAGGCTGCATGAGTCGAGGCTGCATGTGGCGGCGCTGGCGGCGTTAGCGTTTGTGGTGATTTCGCTGTTGGGTGCGGTGGCTTCTTATATTGACAACTACTATACGGAGAGTGTGGGCCAGTGGGTGGCGCATGATCTGCGGATGAAGATGTATGAGCATCTGCAGCGGCTTTCGCTGGGGTACTACAACACGCATGCTACGGGAACGATTCTGAGCACGATTACGGCGGATATTCAGACGATTGAGGGGTTTGCTTCGTCTTCGACTTTGAACATTCTGGTGGATCTGCTGACGATTGTCTGCATGCTGGGGTTGATGTTCTGGCTGAACTGGGACTTCACATTGATTGCTGTGGGGGTGACGCCGTTTCTGCTGCTGTTTGTTTCGCGGTTCAAGAAGGCGGTGAAGAAGGCGACGCATGAGGTTCGGAAGGAGCAGAGCGAGATTGTTGCGGTGGTGCAGCAGGGGCTGGAATCGATCCAGGCGGTGAAGGCGTTTGGGCAGGAGGAGACGGAGCAGGCGCAGTTGAAGCTGGTGAGCCAGGCGACGGTGAGCGCGGCGTTGAAGGCGAGGAGCGTGAAGGCGCTGCTGTCGCCGGTGGTGACGATTACGGTGGCGTTGTGCACGGCGGTGGTGCTATGGCGCGGGGCGGCGTTGATTCTGGCGAAGACGATGACGGTGGGAGAACTGACGGTGTATCTGGCTTACCTGGCGAAGTTCTTCAAGCCGGTGAAGGACCTGGCGACGACGACGAATGCGGTGGCGCAGGCGGCGGTGGGGGCGGAGCGGATTCGGGAGATTCTGGAGACGGACACGATTATTCCGGAGAAAGAGGATGGGCTTGCGCCGGAGACGGTGGCGGGGGCGATTGAGTTTGAGCATGCGGCGTTTGGGTATGATCCGGAGACTCCGATTTTGACGGATGTGAGCTTCAAGATTGGGGCCGGGCAGTTTGTCGGGATTGTGGGGCCGACTGGGAGTGGGAAGTCGACGGTGGTGAGTTTGATTCCGCGGTTTTACGATGTGCAGTCGGGGGTGGTGAAGATTGATGGTGAGGATGTGCGGGGGTACAAGTTGAAGTCGCTACGCGACAAGATTGGGTATGTGCTGCAGGACACCGTACTGTTTCGCGGGACGATCTCAGAGAATATTGCGTTTGGGCGTCCAGCGGCTACGAAGGAAGAGGTGATTGCGGCGGCTAAGCTGGCGAATGCGGATGAGTTTATTGCGAAGATGCCGCGGGGGTACGAGACGATGGTGGGGGAGCGGGGATCGACGCTGTCGGGCGGGCAGAGGCAGAGGATTGGGATTGCGCGGGTGATGGTAAGGAACAGCCCGATTCTGCTTCTGGATGAGCCGACGGCGGCGCTGGACAGCGAGTCGGAGAAGCTGGTGATCGATGCGCTGGAAAAGTTGATGGAGGGAAGGACGGTGATTGCGATTGCTCATCGGTTGAGTACGATTCGGGATGCGAATCAGATTATTGTGATCGACGGCGGTGTGGTGGCGGAGAATGGGACGCATGAGGAGTTGATGGCGGTGAATGGGATCTATGCGGCGCTGCATCGGACGCAGTTCGACGGAGGGCTGGACAAGGTGACGGCGTAGATGTGGATAGTTGTGTTGGGCGGTGAAAGGCTGTAGAAGAGATCAACGCCGGTTCCTGAAATTAGCAGTTGAGGGAAGAGACTATGTCGCGCTCAGTGATTGTTTTACCTGATGATTCTGCTCAACCGATTCTGGACGCTATTCATGGGGCGAAGGAGTCGATCCGGGTAAAGATGTTTGTGTTTTCGGATCCGACTTTGTTGCAGGCTGTGATGGAGGCACATCAGCGTGGGGTGAACGTGCGGGTGATGCTGAATCCGGAGAGGCGGGATGGCGAGAAGGAGAACGGCGAGTCGCGGATTGCGTTGACGGACGCGGGGATCGAGGTGCTGGATAGCAATCCGTGCTTCGACCTGACGCATGAGAAGTCGATGGTGATCGATGACCGGATGGCGTTTGTGGAGTCACTGAACTGGGAGACGAAGAATCTTACCGAGACGCGGGACTATGCGATTGTGACGACGCATAAGCACGAGGTCGAAGAGGTGATGGAGTGCTTTGACGCGGACTGGAAACGGGAGGAGTTCAAGGCGGGAGATCACTCTCACCTGATCTGGTGTATCGGCAATGGGCGGCAGCGCCTGGGGCAGTTGATCGATGAGGCGAAGGAGTCGCTGTGGCTGCAGAATGAGCGATACCAGGATCCGACGATCATTGAACACCTGGTGAGGGCGAATCAGCGGGGGGTGAAGGTTCATATTATGGCGCGGCCTCCGCACAAGCTGAAGAAGGACAAGTTGATTGAGGGTGTGAGCGGGCTGAGGGTGTTGGAAGATATTGGCGTAAAGATTCACAAGCTGAAGCATATTAAGCTGCATGCGAAGCTGTTGCTGGCCGATGATGCGCGGGCGATCATTGGGTCGATCAATCTTGCGCCGGGGAGCTTTGATAGCCGGCGGGAGCTGGCGATCGAGGTGCGGGATGAGCACATTATTGAGCGGTTACTCAAGACGGTTCGGCATGACTGGGAGAACTCGAAGCGGCTGGATTTGAGTGATGAGGGGCTGCTGGCGGAGTTGGGGCAGTACGATCCTAATGTTGCGGAGGATCTGGCGCTGGAGACGCACAAGGGTGGTAAGAAGTGCTGAGGGTTCGCGCCTTCGCGCGTGTGCCCACATCTTAAAATCGAGATTGGGGCACTCGGTAGTTTTGCCTTCCTGGAAGATCCAAGTGGCGTGAGCGAAATGCGGGGTCTCTCCACTGCGGCGGCAAAGTGCGCCGCCTTCGGTCGAGATGACGATTTTTTTGGGAGGTGAAGAACGAGCAACTTGCAAAGGCAAGTGCAAAAGAGCAGATCCCTGCGGAATGACAAGCAAAAAGACAAGCAACGGCAGAGATAAAAGCAAGTGCAAGTGTAAAAGATGGCTAGGGAAGAGTTTACATTCCCACCCATCGCAAAGTGCGCGATGGATGGGGCACCCGATGGATTGTGGCTGCGTGGCTAAGATCAGGCAACGGCAGATGCGGCTCTCTTCACTTCGCTCAGAAAGAAAGAGGTTAGAAGGCAAGTTCGTCAGGGGAGCATGGCTGGCAGGTGGAGGCGGTGGGGGGCGGTGGTGTTGAGCCAGGCTTCGAACTCGGGGGCGGGGCGGAGGTTGAGGAGGCGGCGGAGGTAGAGGGCATCGTGGAAGGAGGTGCTCTGGTAGTTGAGCATGATGTCGTCGGCTCCGGGGACTCCCATGATGTAGTTGACGCCCGCGGCGCCGAGCATGGTGAGGAGAGCGTCCATGTCGTCCTGGTCTGCTTCGGCGTGGTTGGTGTAGCAGATGTCGCAGCCCATGGGGAGGCCGAGGAGCTTGCCGCAGAGGTGGTCTTCGAGGCCGGCGCGGAGGATCTGCTTGCCGTCGTAGAGGTACTCGGGGCCGATGAAGCCTACGACGGTGTTGACGAGCATGGGGTTGAAGTGGCGGGCTACGGCGTAGGCCCGGGCTTCGAGGGTCTGCTGGTCTATGGCTTGGCCTCCGGCTCCGAGGTGGGCGCCTGCGCTTAGGCTGCTGCCCTGACCGGTTTCGAAGTACATGATGTTGGGGGTGGAATTTTCGGGTGCGCGGTTGAGGCTGCGGGCTTGCTGGTGGGCTTCTTCGAGGAGGGCGAGTTTGATGCCGAAGCTGGTGTTGGTGGCTTCGGTGCCTCCGATGGATTGGAAGAGGAGGTCGAGTGGTGCGCCCTGCTGCATGGCCTGCATCTGGGTGGTGAGGTGGGCGAGGACGCAGGATTGGGTGGGGATCTCATAGCGGCGGCGGATGTGATCGATGAGGTGGAGGAGGTTGGTGAGGGTGGCGACGTTGTCGGAGACGGGGTTGATGCCGATGACGGCGTCGCCGGAGCCGAGGAGGAGGCCGTCGAGGATGGAGGCGGCGATTCCGCGGGGCGAGTCGGTGGGGTGATTGGGTTGGAGGCGGGTGGAGAGGTGGCCGGGCAGGCCTACGGTGGTGCGGAACTTTGTAACTACGGATATTTTTCGGGCTACGAGGATGAGGTCTTGCAGGCGCATGAGTTTGGAGACGGCGGCGGCCATCTCCGGGGTGAGACCGGGGGCGAGGGCGGTGAGACTGGCGGTAGTAGCTTCGTCGGAGAGGAGGTGGTCGCGGAGTTCGCCTACGGTGAGGCTGGAGATTGCGGCGAAGGCGGTGGTGGCGGCGGGAGTGCGGCTGGTGTCGAGGATGAGGCGAGTGACTTCGTCGGTCTCGTAGGGGATGATGGGTTGGTTGATGAGGTGGGTGAGGGGGAGATCGGCGAGGGCGTGCTGCGCGGCTACGCGTTGCTGGGCGGTGGTGGCGGCGATGCCTGCCAGCTCGTCGCCGGAGCGGGCGGGGGTGGCTTTGGCGAGGAGATCGGCGAGGGAGTCGAAGGTGTAGCGGACACTCGCTATGGTGTGGGCGTGGGCCATTGGGTACTACGCTAGCAGGTTGGATGGGAACCGGTCTGCACTGCGAGCAGGTCTTCTTGTTGGTCGGGAGTTGGCGGCTTGGGTACTCTCGATAGCTGCTTTTGTCGGGGATTTCAGAAACAGACAACGGCAAAAGCAAATGCGGGGATTCTTCGCTGCGCTCAGAATGACAGAGCATGTGTTTGGTGAAGAAAAAGCTTGTGTTTGGTGAAGAAAAACAAAAGCAGATTCCTCCGCTGCGCTGCGGAATGACAACAAAAGAGCAGACAACGACAACTGCAACTGCACTGCAACGACAACCGCAACTGCAAACAAAAAAACAACTGCAACGGAGTGACGATATTGCAGATCTATCGATGGGTTTCGAGTTTTGTTTTTAGAACGGAGTTGAGGTCGGAGAGGTTTTGCATCTCGCGTTTGTCTTTGTCGATGTCCTGGATGGTGACGACGCCGCCTGAGACTCTTCCATCGCTGTCGATGATGGGAACTGCGGTGAGGCTGATCCAGGCGCTGGTGCCGTCGCTGTAGTGGCGGAGGTGCTGCTCTGGACCTAGAGTTTCCCCTTTCATGATGGCGTTGGCGAGAGGGTACTCGGTCTCGCGGCGAGTGGTGTGGCGCGGCTCGAAGGTTTGCGGCGCGGTGTAGAAGTCGTCGATCAGGGACGGTGGAGCGACGGCGGTGCGGAGAATATCTTCCGCGCGCGGGTTGCTCATGACGACGTTGCCATGGGGAGCTTCTGCGATGACCAGACCCACTGGAACTGCATCGAAGACTGCCTGAAGGCGGGCTTCGCTGCGGCGGTGAGCCTCTTCGGCGCGTTTGTGGTCGTCGACATCTTCGACGGTACCGTACCAGCGGGTGATCTTTCCCTGTTCGTCGCGGCGCGGCGAGGCGCGGGACCGCATCCAGCGCCAGGCGCCGTCCCGGCTGAGGATGCGGTACTCCGAGTCGTAGACGACTCCGGTGCGGACCGACTCGTACCACTGGTCGATTGCGCACGGAAGGTCGTCGGGGTGAACGATGCGCGGCCAGCCGCCATGAATCATCTCGTACTTCGAGATGCCGGTGATCTCTTCGCATCGTGCGCTGACGTCGAGGATGACCCCGTTGGGGTCGGCGGTCCAGGGAACCTGAGGGTTGAGCTCGACGGTGTGGCGGAAGTGGTCTTCGCTTTCGGCGAGGGCTTGCTCGGCCTGCTTGCGGCGGGTGATATCGACGACTGAGACGGAGATGCCGATGACTTCGTTGGCCTCATCGCGGGCGGGGTGGAAGGAGATGAGGTGGGTGCGTTTTTCGTTGAGGGGGTTGGGGTCGGGGTAGCAGATTTCGAGGTTGTTGCTGGCTTCGCCGTTGAGGGCGCGCAGCAGGTAGGGCTCGCAGAGGGGGAAGACAGAGGCCATGACTTCGGAGACATAACGGCCGAGGTGGGCGGCTACGGGGAGGTGATGCATCTCGGCGAGGCGCTTGTTGACGCTGACGTAACGCAGGTTGCGGTCGATAAAACAGAGGCCGACGGGGACACCGTCGTAGATGGCGTTGAGCTGGGCGAGGCGTTGGGTGGGAAGAGCTTCGAGGCGGAGGGGAAGGGTGGAGTCGGCTGCGGGAGAGCGCGGCTCGGGGATTGGAGGGGCTGGGTCGAGTCTGGCGGCGAGGACTTCGGGGAGTTGCTCGGGGGGGACGGGGCGACCGTAGAGCCAGCCCTGTCCGAGGTCGCAGCCGAGCCAGAGGAGCATGTCGGCTGTGGTCTGGCTTTCGATGCCTTCGGCTACGGTAGTGAGGCTGAGACTGTTGCCGAGGCCGACGATGGCGGCGGCGATCTTGCGGCTCTCGCGGGTGTGGCCCATGGAGCGGACGAAGCTGGCGTCGATTTTGAGCTCGTCGAAGGGGAGGGACTGGAGGTGGCGGAGGCTGGAGTAGCCGGTGCCGAAGTCGTCGAGGGCGAGACGGGAGCCTTGCTCTTTGAGTTCGGTGGCGATGCGGTAGGCTTGCTCGGTGTTGGCGACGAGGGCGCTCTCGGTGATCTCGAGGATGAGGCGGTTGAGGGGGAAGCTGGCTTGCTCGGCGGCGGCGCGGATGTGTTTGGGGAGGGAGAAGTCGGTGAGCTGGGTGAGGGAGATGTTGACTGAGAGGGTGAGATGTCCGGGGATGTCTTGGGCGGCGGCGAATACGGCTCGGAGGAGATTTCCGGTGAGTAGACCGTTGAGGCCGGCGTCTTCGGCGAGTGGGATGAATTCGTTGGGGGTGATGAGGCCGCGGTTGGGATGCTGCCAGCGCGCGAGGACTTCGAATCCGCTGAGCAGTCCTGTGCGCAGCTCTACCAGAGGTTGAAAATACGGGATAATTTCGTTCTTCTCAAGCGCTCTACGCAGATCGTTCGCGTCTTCAGCAGCCATGGCAACGACGATACTACGGCCCGGATGCAAGTTATACAGGGAATTTCTGGGATCGCCATCGGGCGACAAGATCGCGGGCGGCGGAGGGCCAGTCGGGGTAGGTGAACTGGAAGCCGACGTTGAGGAGACGGCCGGGGATGACCTGGCGGCTTTTGAGGACGAGCTCAGATTCGGTGCGCAGGAGGAAGGTGCCGATCTCGAGCATCCACGGCGCTGTGGGTATACCGATGCGAGTGCCCCAGGCTTCGCGAAGGATATGGAGGAAGTCGCGATTGGGGAGGGGATTTGGTGAGGCGAGGTTGACTGGGCCGGTGAGGGATGGGGTGGCGATGAGGAACTCGACGGCGCGGAGGAAGTCGGCCTCGTGGATCCAGGAGACGAATTGAGTGCCGGGTGCGTTGGTGCCTCCGAGGCCGTGGCGAACGAGATTGAGAAAGACGTCGAAGACTCCTCCAGGGTCGGGGCTGAAGGTCATCGCGCTGCGTAAGGCGACTTTGCGGGTGCGTGGGAGCGGATTCGCGAAGAAAGAGGACTCCCAGGCTTTGGCTACTTCGATGGAGAAGTTCCAGGTATCGGGTGCGCCGGGCTCGTTGCCGCCGAGTTCGCCGGTGGCCTCGTCCATGGGGCGATCGAGGGAGTGGCGATAGATGGTGGCGGTACTTGCGTTGAGCCAGACGGTGGGTGGGTGTTTGAGGGAGGCGATGGCTTCGCTGAGGATTTTTGTGGAGAGGACGCGAGAGTCGAAGATGGCGCGGCGGTTGGCGGGGGTGTAACGACAGTTGACGCTGCGGCCGGCGAGGTTGATGCAGACGTCGCTTTGTTCGAGTTCGGCGACCCATGGGCCGGTGGTGAGGCCGTTCCATGGGACGATTCGCCAGGGAGCGGTGTGGGGGGTGCGACTGAAGACGATGACGGTGTGGCCCTGGTTGTGAAAATGACGGGCGAGGATGTGGCCTACCTGGCCGGTGCCGCCGGGAATGACGATCTTCATGAGCGCGTTTGCCTGTGTGCTGTTTGGTCCGTCGCTGTGGTCGCGGGTGCGGTCTGGAGTGGTGGCGGATCGCTCTGGGTTGGCAGATAACGCTGCCAGTCGGAGGATTCGGCGAGTTGTTTGATGACTGCGTTTCGTTCGCGGACGAGCGACAGCATGTAGCTGCGGAGAAAGAGCAATTCGGCCAGAGGACCGAGGATAGGAAGTGGCGCGGCGATGCGGAGGAGATCCTGCATTTTGGTTTCGCCGGAGGGAAGGGTGCGGAAGATGTGATCTGCCTGCATGGAACGGAAGATTCCCTTGGTCATGGTGACCTGGAAGTAGGTTGGTGGTTCGATGGCGGTGACTTCGTTGGTGAGATTTTGCCAGGTGCCGAAGTGTTTGGCGCGCCAAGTGACCTGGTCGGAGAGGTCGGTGAGGCCGGAGGTCAGACCGCCAATCGCGAGGGCCTGTTCGCCGGAGTGGATGTTGGCGAGGAGATGGACTTCAACGCTGCGGGAGAGATCGAAGCAGCGTTGGATGGGGGCAGCGATCGTTGTGATCTCGTCGATGTGGATCATCGTCGGTGTCGCCCTCCCAACAAGAGTAAATGTGCCACGAAGGTGCTTTCGGATGGAGTGGCTTGGGGACGAGATAATTTTGTGGCTGTGCTAACTAATGGATTAGTTGGTCGTCTCTCCTTTGAGTCAATTTCGGCCACTTTCCGTTGAGAGATGGCTGAGCTATGAGAGGGTATGCCGCCAAAGAAGTCCATCACGTTGACCGAGGCTGAGTTACGGCTCATGAAGATCTTGTGGGCGCGTGGCGAGTCGGCTGTGGGGGAGCTGGTGGCTGCGATGCCCGAGGGGGCGGCGCTGGCTTACAACTCGGTGTTGACGACGATTCGGATCCTGGAGCAGAAGGGGTATGTGCGGCATCGGCAGGAGGGCAGGGCTTTTCTGTATAGTCCGTGCGTTGCGGAGCAGGAGGCGAGCCGGTCGGAGGTTCGTCACATGATGCAGCGGTTCTTTGGGAACTCGAGAGAGAAGCTGCTGCTGTCGCTGCTGGGGGATGACGAGGTTACGGCGGAAGAGCTACAGCGGTTGAAAGAGGCGATTGCGGCGGCTGCGGATGACCGCGCGGGAGATGAGCTGTGATGGTGAACTTTCTGCATGGTGCCGAGGGTCTGTCGCGCGTTGCGGCTGGGTCGGTGGTGTCGGGGTTGTGGCAGGGGCTGGTGTTGGCGGCTGGTGTGGGGATGTGTTTGCGGCTGATGCCGAAGACGACAGCGGCGATCCGGTTTGCAGTGTGGACCGCGGTATTTGCGGTTCTGGCGTTGCTGCCGTTGCTTCATGCTTATGGAGCGAATGCTGGTGGTGAGGCGGCTGGCGCAGTGGTGCATGTAGATGTGCGTTGGAGCTTCGCGATTGCTGGGCTGTGGCTGGCTGTTTCGTTGGTGCGCGCAGTGAGGCTGGCGATGGGTGCGGTGCAGCTGCGCGGGATATGGAAGCGCGCGACGCCGGTGGAGATGGGTTCGGGATGGGGTTCTTCGCTGGTGGCGGCGGGATGGCGTGGGGTGACGCTTTGCACGTCGGTGGATGTGGACCGGCCGAGTGTGATTGGATTTTTTTCGCCGCGGATCTTGATTCCGCTTGAGGTGTATGAGCGGCTTACTTCGGTGGAGTTGGAGCAGGTTGTGCTGCATGAGATGGGGCATCTGCGGCGGGCCGATGACTGGATGAACCTAGTGCAAAAGATTGGCCTGGTGCTGGTGCCGCTGAATCCGGCTTTGCTGTGGATTGAGCGAAGGCTGTGCTTTGAACGGGAGCTGGCGTGTGACGATGCGGTGCTGCGATTGACGAAGGCTCCGAAGGCTTATGCGACTTGCCTGACGGGGCTGGTGGAGCAGCGGCTTGGACGGAGAGCAGTGGCGCTTTCGCTGGGTGCGTGGGAGAGACGGTCGGAGCTGGCGCAGAGAGTGCATAGTATTTTGCGGCGCAGCGAGGGAATGGGCAGGACGCAGGCTCGCGTGGTGATGTGTGTGCTGGTGCTGGGACTGGTCGGCGGTGCGGCTGAGCTTTCGCGCTGTCCGCAGGTGGTTTCCTTCTCCGGTGGTGTGGCTCCTTTGCATGCGGATGCGCGGAATTTCGCTGCGGATAGCGCGGGGTATCAGGCGGTTGGATTTTCTTCTTCACTTCCTGCTTCGAGGACGAGCACAGCTGCAATGGTGGCAGAGGCAGCGCATGAGACGCTACTGAAGGCTTCCATGCCGACGAAGACGGCTGGGCAGTTGCCACAGCAGAAGAGTGCAGTAACTGCCAAGCGACGTCATGCTGTGCCGTCGGCTGCTCTCCTGCGTGTGAAGCAGGATCGAGCGATGCGGCGGGCGCAACAGATGCAGGGATGGGTTGTGCTGACCTCTTGGGAGGAGTCGTCGCAGCCAAGGATGGTGCTCACGGTGTCGAGTGAGCGGGTGTTTTCTTCTTCGTTTGCAGCCGTGCCTACTGCGGGCGGTTGGCTGGTCATTCAACTTTAAACAATGCTGTAGGAGCTGTCGTGAGGATCAATCATGTCGTTTGAAACTAATAAATTAGTAGGTAAGGCAGGACGGATTGCCGTTCCTGCAGGTGCTGCCGCGGCTCTGGTGCTGGCAGCTGGAATATTCGTTCATCACAATGGTGTGCATGCGGCAATGATTGCATCACCGATCGCGTCACCTGCTCCGATGGATGACAATAGTGTCTCGTCGCTGGTTGCGCTGGACAACGCGGTAGAGGCGGTTGCGGCGCGGGTTACGCCTGCGGTGGTGAATGTGGCGGTCACGTCGCGTGGGTCTTCGGAGTCGGAGCATGAGACGGGTGGCGATCAGGAAGATGGTCCACAGCAAGGACAGGGGCAGACGTTGCCGCCGGGTCTTCAACAGTTCTTTGGACAACTGCCGCCGGGGATGATGCAACAGCGGCCGCAGCAGCCTCAGCTGGAGCATGGAATTGGCAGCGGAATCATCATCTCGCCGGATGGATATATCGTGACGAACAATCACGTGGTCGATGGCGCGGTGGAGATGAAGGTGACGCTGCATGACCGGCGGGTGCTAAAGGCGAAGTTGGTAGGGCATGATCCTCTGACCGACATCGCGGTGATCAAGGTGGATGCGCATGATCTGCCGAGCATTGCCTGGGGTGATTCGACGAAGCTGAAGCCGGGACAGACTGTGCTGGCTTTCGGTAGTCCGTTTGGATACTTTCAGTTTTCGGTGACGCGGGGCATTGTGAGCGCGGTGGATCGGCAGAATCCTTATCGCGATGATGCGCGCAAGCCTGGCGGGTATATCCAGACTGATGCGGCGATCAATCCTGGCAACTCAGGTGGGCCGCTGGTGAATGCGCGCGGCGAGCTGGTCGGAATCAATACCTTCATCATCTCGAGCGGCGGCGCATTTGCGGGCGCGGGGTTTGCGATTCCTTCGCAGATGGTGAGGGCGACGGCGGAGCAGTTGATCAAGACGGGTGCGGTGCATCATGGCTATCTCGGGATCAGCATGAACGATGTGACGCCAGAGAATGCGAGCTTTTTTAACCTGAAGGAGGCGACGGGAGCGATTGTGACACAGGTGTCACCGGATTCTCCGGCGGCTCAGGCGGGGCTGAAGAACGGGGACGTAATCGATGAGCTGAATGGGCAGAAGGTGATCAACGGAGGCGCGCTGCAGGTTGCGGTGAGCGAAGATACTCCGGGGACACAGATTGCTTTGGGCATCATTCGCAATGGATCTTCACAGACTTTGAATGTGAAGGTCGGCGAGTTTCATAAGGATGCTGAGGTTGCGAGCAATGGTGAGGGTGCGGGTCCGCAGAAGGGGAAGCTTGGGCTGGCGGTGGCTGAGTTGACTCCTGATGTGCGGCAGCAACTGCATATTCCTTCGCAGGTGCAGGGGGTTGCGATTCAGAGCGTCCGTCCGGGGAGCCCGGCTGATGATGCGAGCCTTGCTCCCGGGGATGTGATTCTTGAAGTGGATCGGCATCCTGTGACTTCGGCGGAGCAGTTTGTGAATGCAGCCCATGCGAATGCTACTGGGAAGGATCTGTTGCTGCTGGTCTGGTCGCAGGGCGGAGCGAGTTACCGCGTGGTTCATCCTGATGCAGGGAACCAGAGTGGGATGTAATCGCTGATGTATCTTGGGCCGCTGCGGGAGATCGCGGCGGCCTTTCTTTTGCGTGTCGTGCTCAGTCGGATGTATGGCCGAGGACGTGTTCAGCACCGTTGTAGATGTTGAAGTGACCTTCGCGGAGGAAACCTACGAGGGCGATGTTGAAGTCTTTTGCGACTTGAGCGGCGAGGCTGGAGGGAGCGCCTACGGAGGCGACCATGGAGACTCCGCCCATGAGGGCTTTTTGAAGGAGCTCGAAGCTGGCTCGGCCGGAGAGTAGAAGCAGAGTGTCGCGGAGGGGTGTGCGGTCGGCTAGAAACTCTGCGCCTAGGAGCTTGTCGACTGCGTTGTGACGGCCTACGTCTTCGCGTACGGCGAGGAGTTCGCCGGCTGCGTTGAAGAGAGCTGCGCCGTGGATTCCGCCGGTTTGATTGAAGAGGGTTTGGGCCTGGCGCAGATGATTTGGGAGCTGATAGAGAACTTCGGTTTCGATTTGAAAGACGTTTTTTCTGCGCGGGGGACAGACGGTCTGGAGTGCTAGCAGAGAGGCTTTGCCGCAGATGCCGCAGCTAGAGGTGGTGTAGAAGTTGCGCTCTAGGTTGGCGAGGCTTACGGCTACGGAGGGTGCGAGGTCTACTCGGACGACGTTTTTTTCTGGTCGATACGGGAGCGCGCTCTGTGTTTGGAGATTTGCTGCGGGGAGTTCGGCGCTGTTGGCGAGGTAGACGATCTGGTCGATGTCGTTGGGGTCGTGCACGACTCCTTCGGTCATGAGGAAGCCTGCGGCTAGGTCGAAGTCGTGGCCGGGTGTGCGCATGGTGACGGAGATGGACTTTACGGATCGTGCGCCGAGAGGGCCGTGGGCCAGTTGTATCTCGAGGGGCTCCTCGACGGCGAGGGCATCGTGGGCGTGATGCGAGCTGAGGCCGAGAACCTTTTCGATGGAGACCGGGTGGGTGGCTCGGTTTAGCTCCGGATTCGTTTGAAAATTTGGCTGCGGATTTTGAGTGGGGTCGGAGCTCTTCATGAGCGCGTGAGTCCTTCGGAACGACATGACAGTTGGCTTAGGGAAGGGACTTAGACGTAGTGAGGTGCGTGGTGTCGTGAGCCGGTTTTCATTAGATCTTCGATGGTTTCGAGGGGTTGGATTCCGCCTCTGGCTCCGACTGCGGTGCAGTTCAGAGCAGCGGCGGCGCAGGCGAAGTCGAGTTGGCGCGACAGGGGCCAGTTTTGCAGGAGGCCGTAGATGAATCCTGCGTGGAAGATGTCGCCGGCACCGGTGGTGTCGACTACGGAGACGCAGTAGGCGGGAGTGTGGTGGAGTTGCTTGCCATCCCAGGCGACTACGCCTTCTTCGCCTAGCGTTGCGGCTACTAGAGTGCATCCATAGCGACGTTGGATTTGCTGTAGGGCCTTTTCGAGGTTGGGCTCCGAGGTGAGGCGGCGGGGAAAGTCTCGGCTCACGATGAGGTAGTCGATGTTTTCGATGAGTTCTACCACGCCGGGATAGAGCTCGTCTAAGTCGGCGATAACTGGTATGCCGGCGGCGCGGGCCCAGGTGGCTGCGAGGGTGGCTGCGGCGGTGTCGTGACCGTCGACGTGAAGGGCTCGGGCGTTTACGATCCACTCGCGATTGAGGTCGGTTGGCTGGAGGATGAGCCGTTCGTCTCGTCGGCAGAGGACGGTTCGCTCGCCGCCGGCGTCGACGAGGATTAAAGATTGTGGGCTGGCTGCGCCTGCGGCTGTGACGATCTGTGTCTCGACACCTGCGTGCGCGAAGGCTTCGCGATGAAGAGCGGCGGCTGCGTCGTCGCCCAGCTTGCCAACGTAGCGGGTTTTGATTCCCCAGCGCTGGCAGGCTACGACGGTCGATGCTACTTGTCCGCCTGGCAGGATGGTGGCGGTTTGGTACTCGACCTTGGAGCCGCGTGAGGGGTAGTTTGCCAAGGGGATGACGGTGTCTGTGGCGTTGAGCCCGACGCCGACCAGATCGACCTTCGACAGTTTCGTCATCTCTTCAATGTAAATGGAATCGCGCGTCCTGCGATATCGACAGGACGCATGTGGTTGAAGGTGATTTAGATCTTGATGAAGATTTTGCGGCGGTAGAGTACGGCTACGAAGAGCCAGCAGACGGCGACGAACGCGAGGGCGTAAAGCAGAGAGGCGAAGGGCACGTTTGGAACGGCTTGGAGGATTGTGCGAAAGATTGATTGTGCCAAGTTGACGCCGGGATGCATCGGAATGCTCGACAGTGCGGCTGCCAGTAGCTCGGAGAAGACGTAGGCAACGATGGCGTTGGTTCCAAAGATGAAGAAGGGTTTGAGGAGGCCGTCGTGATTTTGGGTGGCGTTTTGTGCGGTGGATTTGCTTTTGCGTAGATCGACGAGGAAGAGGCTCAGAGCCAAGAGGGAGAGGCTGAGACCGCCGGCGAAGAGAACGTAAGAGCTGGTCCAGAGTTTCTTGTTGATGGGGAAGGAGAGGTTCCAGAGTCCACCGAGAAGAATGCAGGTGAGGCCGGCGGTGGCGATGCCGATTATCTTCTGATTGAGCGAGCGCTGGGTGCGTAACCAGATGCCGGCGAGAACGCCTAGGAGTGCGGTCGCGAGGGCGGGGATGGTGCTGAGGAGGCCTTCGGGGTCGCGGGTGTGCTCGTAGAGATGAGAGGCGGAGAAGATCTGGCGGTCGAGCCATGCGGTGAGATTGGCGTCGCGGTCGAGCAGGGGGATGTCATGGGTGGGAACACCGTATCCGGGGACGGCGACGAAGCGCATGAGGGCCCAGTAGATGGCGAGTGCCGAAACAGCTAGAACTGCTTTGCTGCGCCAGCCGGGGCTGAGGAGATAGAGCGAGGCGATGAGGAAGTAGCAGATGGCGATGCGGGGAAGCACTCCATAAAAGCGCATGGTGTGGAGGTTGAAGAAGGGGAAGCTGTTGACCAGGAGGCCGAGTAGAAAGAGGATGACGGAGCGGCGCAGGACGTGAAGGAAGAGGGACTGGCGGGTGGCGCCTTGCGCGAGTCTTGAGGCCGTGGAGAAGACGGTCGAGATGCCGACGAGAAAGAGGAAGGTGGGAAAGACGAGGTCGGTTGGGGTGAAGCCGTTCCAGGCGGCGTGCTTGAGTGGCCAGTAGGCGCGGAGCTCATCGCCGTTGTTGTTGACGAGGATCATGAAGGCGATGGTGAGGCCGCGGAGGAAGTCTACCGAGAGGAGGCGCGCTGGACGGGCGCCGGTGAGAGAGGGCCAGGGGGTTTCGGAGGGTGCGTTCATTGTCGTCATAGTTTACTGGTGTGCCTCGGATAGTTGAGTGGGAGCGAGGTGAAGGGTGCGTGCGATGTCGAGTGCTGCGGCGTAGGGGTCGCCATGGGGCTCGGCGTCGTAGGTCTTGCGGCTGTGATTCCAACTGTCGCCGAAGGCATACCAGTCGATGGTCTTCGGGGCTTCGCCCGTATCGAGGGCGGTAGAGAGCGAATCGAAGTACATCTGCCAGCGGACCATGTAGTAGTCGCGGGTCAGGCCGGCCCAGTCGCGGTTGCCGTACTCGTGGAGGCCGTACTCGCTTGCCTTGCGGTCGCCCCAGGTGGTAAGGATGGAGCGGGCGTCGTAGTTGAGACGGTCGAGCTCTGTGGGTGAGGAGGCCCACGGTGGGACGAAGGAGAGCCACTTGCCGAGGAGGAAGAAGGGGCTGGCCTGGAGAAGCTGGTCTTGGAGCTCCATGTCGTGAAGCCACTCTTTCGAGAGTCTGACGAAGGCGACTTTGTCTTTCGAGTCGTAGGCTTGCTTGATCAGCGGCAAGAGGCGACGACTCTCGTTGGCCATCGTTTGGCGGGCTACGTCGACGAGGTCGTAGCGGTAGGTTTCGGTGGAGCGTAGTGCGGAATCGACTTCGAGAAGTTCGGTGAGTGCGGGGGCGAAGTCTGCTGGGTTGTAGCGCAGGACATCGGGAGACCAGGTTGCTGCGCGGGTTGCGGTAAGGGAGGGTTGGGAGTTGAAGACGGAGTCTTGTGAGGCGTCGCGTTCGCCGTGCTGTGTGTTGCCGTCGGCTCGGTAGCCGTAGGCTGTTTTGAGAAGGATCTGCCAGGCGCGACGAGCGTGTGGGTCATCTGCTCCGTAGCGGCGGGTCGCGTAGGCGTTGGTCCATTCGGATAGGTCGACTGGATCAGTGTGCCAGGCCATCTCGGTGTAGAGGTCGAAGGCGAAGGGGTTGGTGTCCATGCCTTCGGTGAAGACGGCAGTGCCGACGATGCGGCTGCCGGGGAGCGTGGCCATCTTGGGGAGGCGAACTGCATAATCATAGAGCGGTGCTCCCATGGTGGTGCGGCCGCCGAACTCCCAAAGGCCGCCGTAGAGCCAGGATGCGCCACGAAACTCTTTATCACGCTCCTCGCGAGGGATGCGGCCCTGTTCGATCTCGGCGATAAGGACGTGGCTGGTGTCGAGGGAGGAGAGGAGTTCCTGGGTTGGGTTTTGCTGCCATCCGAGCAACATCCAGAGTGCGTTGGGGTGGTCGCGCATGAGGGCTTGCTGTACTTTTTTTGCAGCGGCTGGAACCGGGACGTCGCCGGATGCTCCACCCTCCTGGAAGATCTCCATGTCGTAGATGGTTGAATCGCCGTAGAGTTCGTGTTGATGGTGATAGAAGGACACGGCGAGTTTGTCGAAGTTTGGATCGCGGGGATCGAGCCAGCCGGGGCGAGTGAATCCGTTCCAGTCGCCTTGCGTGATGACGTGCGCGCCGGGGTGAAGGGACGCGAAGTCCGCGGGGACGATGCCGTAGTAGCCGGGCAGCACGGGCGTGATGCCGAGGCTGCGGAGGATTGCGATGAGTTGTTGTGCTGAACGCGATCTTTTCTCGAGAAGTTCCTTCGAGATGGGGCCCTGGAAGCAGCACATGTTGCCCATGAGCTGCCAGTTCTGATGCGCTGGCTGGACGATCCAGTTACGAATGGTCTCGTCGGAGTAGCCGGCGTCGCGAAAGGTTTGGTAGAGGACGAGGTCCATGCCGCGCTCGATGAGGATGGCGTTGGTGCCGCTGAGAGCGAGGATGTCGATCTCATGCTGCCATCGCTGCTCGTCCCAGTAGGGAGCGGAGTAGCCGTCGACGTTTTCATTCAGGGCGTAGCGCCAGGAGTAGAGTGCGGGCCTCTCGATGGGTGCGTCGGGTGCGGGGAGGGTAGGGTTGGGAGAGCCGAGTTGAGAGCCGTTTGGCGAGACCTGCAGGTGGGCCACATACTTCAGATACCAGTTGACGCCGTATAACAGGGTTGGTTGCGTGGCGGCTTCGACGCGAATGTGGCCTCGTGTTCCGGTGATGCGGAAGTAGTTTTTGTGAGCGGGCTTTGGGACGAGAGCGAGTTGAATCTGTGGCGCGAGATGAGGCATGAGACGCTTAAGCACGCCTTCAGCGGGTGCTGTGGAGCGCTCTGCAGATGCGAATGCGGGTCGCATCGTAAGACCAACGAGAAGTAACGGGATTGCGAGGAACTGCTTTAGAAGCATGCACACCAATGTAGCGAAGTTTCATGGAGGACGGAACCACTTAGTATGGACAAGATCGTGGAGGGTGATTTGAGTTTCGGAAAAAGGATAAAGACGACTGCAACGGACAGCCACTTTCTGGTGCCGCTCTGTGTGCTTGTGCTGGGGATTGCTTTGCTGGTGGCGTTGCACTAGACGGCAAGCATGGCCGGTTTGAAAGAAAGCGGCTTGAAAGAAAGCATCGAGGGGAGTGGAATGGCACTTGAATTAGAGCGGGTGAGACGAAAGGGATTGTCTCTGCATGGCCTGGGCGTCGTCTGCGGATTGACGGCGGGCGTTTGGCTGGGGGCGGCGGAGGCTCCTACGAAGCTTGTGAACGCAGGGTTCTCGCCGTTTGCTATCTCTCTGTGTATGGTCGCCGGGGTGTTCACGGCGCGGTGGACCTTCCCCACGCTGTTGAAGGGGACGGGCTATGTCTTCGCGGATCTGTCGGAGAGGAAGCATTTGATTGTATGGGCGCTGCTAGCTGGCGCGCTGTGGGCGGTGGCAAATACTCTGACCGTATTCGCGATTCGGGATGTTGGGTTGGCGGTTGCGTTTCCGATGTGGAATGCGAATTCGCTAATTGGGTTGTTCTGGGGACGGGCTCTGTTTCGTGAGTTGGAGGGAGCGAGCGGAAAGAATACTGCAAAGGTGGTGTTTGGTGCGATTGCGATCGTGATTGCAGCAGTGATGCTGGGCTTCAGCACGATCCACGGAGGGGCGATTGGGAGTCATGCTCTTCGCGGAGTTGTTGCGGCGTTGGGCGCGAGTTTGATGTGGGGGACGATGTATGTTCCGTATCGCAAGGCTTATCTGAGTGGGATGAATCCTCTGTCGTTTGTGACGGTGTTTACGTTGGGGGAGCTGGGAACGGTGCTGGCGTTGACGCTGGCTCTGGACGGCGGGGCGCACTCGTCTGCGTTCCAACTGCTCCATATGCCGGGAGTTTTGTTCTGGCTTTTTCTTGGAGGGTTCGTCTGGGTGGTGGGTGATCTGTTCCAGCAGTTCGCGGCGAAGTATCTGGGGATTGGGCGCGGGATTCCACTCTCAAATACGAATCAACTTTGGGGACTGGCGTGGGGTGCGCTGGTGTTCGGCGAGCTGGCGAAGGCTGATCGGCAGCACAGGTGGATGGTCATTGGAGGGTCGGTCATCATGATCCTTGGTGCACTCGCAATCAGTACGGCGGTTGCTTCAGCGAAGGAGCAAAGCTCGACGAATGAGGCGGTGTTGCGAGAGTGTAATCGGTACGGCCTGGACTATCAGCGAACGATGATGGCGCAGGCAGGAGATGAGTTTGACGGGAGAGACGGACGGCGTCGGTGGTGGGATTACCTTATCGTTCTGACGGCCACTGCAGTTTTTATCACGCTGGGAGTTCGCGCGGTGGTGCCACCGCTGGCGATGAACCTGAGTTGGGTGGTGATTCTGAGCGTGCTGCTGTTGGTTAGTCTCCTCGTTGGAGGATGGAGTCTCTGGCGGCGGACGCGATTCAGTTAGGACTTTGAACGCGGGATTGACTTCTTCTGCATTCGATCTTTATGGGATGGACTCAGACGCGACTCGAGATACGCCGCGAGAGCAATTTTGTATTCCTTAACCAGCTCCTGGCGCTCTTTGGAGCTGGCTTCTGCGTAGAGCTTATTCATGCCTTTGATGATGCCCAGGGAGACGTTGGCCAATCGAAACGCTACTTCTTGCGTGAGGGTAGGTTTCTTGCTTCGGAATACCTTAGCAATTCGCTCTCGTAATCGGTTTCTTGCCTCTGGGCTGCGCTTGTATTTTACGGGGGCGTCAAGAATTGCGAAGTAGGCGGGGTGCTCGTCTACGAAACATATCGTCAGCTCGACGAAGCGGTGGGCTATTTGTTCGGCTGACATCTCCGCCACGGCCTCCTCGTTGAGGTGCGTCCAGCGCTCCTCCATCTCTGCGACGTATTGGCCTCGAAGTGCGAGGACGATGGCCGGTTTATTGGGAAAGTACTGATATACGGTTCCGATGGATGCCTTGGCTCGGTCGGCGATCTCTGTCATGGTGGCGGCGTCGTAGCCGACTTCAGCCAGCAGAGACGCAGCTGCATCAAGTAACTGAGCGACGCGCCGTTCGCCCCTCTCCTGCTGGGGAGCCCGCCTTGGGCTTGACATTGTTGAGGACATGCTCATATTCTAGCTCTGGAAACAAATTGAGGAAACCCTCATGTTTTGTTTCGATCCGTTGCTAATCTCTTTGATCTAGCTTTTCAAGCTGGTTGATCGTAGCCGTAGTCTGAGGAAATAGAAGGAGAACACCCATGGCAGTCACCTCGCTTGACCCCATCACCGCTCTTGTTGTCATTGATTTGCAAAAAGGCATCGTTGCGATGCCTACCGCTCATCCGACGGGAGAGATTGTGAAGCGAGCCAGCGTCTTAGCTGACTTGTTTCGCCGGCGGAAGTTGCCGGTGGTGCTGGTGAACGTATCTGCAGGAGCACCTGGCCGGACAGAGCAGGCTCCGAGGGTACGCGAGTTTCCTGCAGGATGGACTGATCTGGTTCCTGAGTTGAATCAGCAGCCTGAGGATCATCTAGTGACGAAGCGGACCTGGGGAGCGTTTACGGGCACTGGCCTTGAGGAGTACCTGAAGAAGAAGGGCGTTACGCAGGTTGTCATCGTTGGCGTTGCCACGACTGCCGGTGTTGAATCTACCGGACGCCAGGCGCACGAGTTCGGGTTCAATGTCACCTTCGCCGTCGACGCTATGACAGATATGAACCTCGATGCTCATACGAACAGCATTCTGCGGATCTTTCCACGTCTGGGAGAGACGGGCACGACCCAGGAGATTCTTGGTCTGCTCGACAGCAACCAGGTCTAATGAAAGAGGAGGGTTTGACGGATGGAATGGAATCACTCTGTAGCTTATCTGTTTGGTGGCGTTTTTCTCACAAATGCTATTCCGCATTTTGTGAGTGGCGTAATGGGGCGTCCGTTTCAAAGCCCATTTGCTAAACCGCCCGGACAGGGGCTTTCTTCTTCAACAGTGAATGTGCTTTGGGGATTTTTTAACCTGGTGATTGGTTATGTCCTGATATGCCGAGTTGGCAGCTTTAATTTGCGCTCTACGGGTAATGTTGTTTTTCTAGGGCTGGGCATACTCCTGATGAGTGTAATGACGGCGCGCAGCTTTGGGCGGTTTCACGGCGGAAATTCCCCTGGTAACTCATGAGCGTCTCAGCAAAAGACACCTTCCGCTCGCTGAACAGTTTTAACTATCGAGTGTGGGCTGGTGGAGCGCTCGTCTCGAATATCGGAACGTGGATGCAGCGCACTGCACAAGACTGGATTGTTCTTACCGAGTTGACTCACCATGATGCGACCGCTGTTGGTGTCGTCATGGCGCTGCAGTTTGGCCCACAGGTTTTGTTACTGCCGCTGACGGGTTTTGCTGCTGATCATCTTGACCGGCGAAAGCTGCTGATTGCTACTCAGGCGGCCATGGGATTCCTAGCCTTAGGACTAGGTGTTCTCACCATTGCAGGACTCATTCGTCTGTGGCATGTGTATGTGTTCGCGTTTCTTCTGGGTTGCGTTACCGCGTTCGATTCGCCGACACGCCAGAGTTTCGTCTCCGAGTTGGTGGGGGAGGCAGATCTGTCGAACGCAGTGGGGCTGAACTCGACCTCATTCAATGCTGCGCGGATGATCGGTCCCGCAATCGCTGGCGTTCTCATCGCGGCGGTGGGATCTGGTTGGGTGTTTCTGATTAATGCGGCATCGTTTGCTGCCGTACTTTGTTCGCTGAGTCTACTTCGCGTCGGAGAACTACACCGGGAGCATAGAGCCGTTCGAACACGGGGAAGTCTCGTCGAAGGGTTTCGTTATGTCTGGAAGAGACCGGATCTGAAAGCTATATTTCTCATGCTTTTTTTGATTGGCACGTTCGGGATCAACTTTCCAATCTTCATCTCAACTATGTCCGTGACCGTCTTTCATGCGGAAGCGAGCCAGTACGGGTTTTTGACTTCGACTATGGCGATTGGATCAGTCGCTGGTGCACTTCTCGCTGCGAGACGAGAAAGACCGAATGTGACTCCCTTGCTGGTTGGAGCGGGGATGTTCGGGGTTGGATTGGCGCTAGCAGCGATCATGCCTAACTATTGGCTCTTTGGGCTAGCTCTTATTGTTATCGGCGTGTCTGCGCAGACTTTCACCACCTCGACGAACAGCTTGGTGCAGCTTTCGACGGAGCCTGCCATGCGTGGTCGGGTGCTGGCGATCCTCTTGGCGGTGGTCTTTGGTGGTACTCCTATCGGAGCGCCGATTGTCGGGTGGGTCGCTGACAGGTTTGGGCCGCGCTGGGCGCTTTGTATTGGCGCTGCTTCAGGATTTGCGGCGGCAATTGTAGGCATCTACTATCTCGCGAAGTACCGTCATCTGCGGGTGAGCTTCGGCGCTGGACGTCTTCGCTTCACCATGGATGAAGGTAGTCTCGTTGCGCGTTGAAGTTGCGTTTGAACTATTTCCGAGCCGATGGTGGGAGTTTATCTTTGCGGTGCGAGCTTTGCTTGACCGAAGTGGTAGGCGAGGTGTGCGGTTCTGCTGAGTAAAATGGTGAAGCGGTTGCGATGAGGCTCGAGCTTGAAGTCTTCCTGGGAGATGGCGGTGTGTCTCTGTGCCCAGTCCGAGCCTGACAGGTTCGAGAAGGCGGTCCAAAGGGCATCGTTGACTTCATTCCAGATTCGCTTCAGGTCTGCTCCCGAAGGCAGATTCTGTGAGTGCCCGTCGGGATTGGCGATGAAGATGAAATCGAGCTCCGGATGTAATCTCTGGCCCAATCCCAACAAGGGTAGAAGTGCATCGCTGCTGGCTGCTAAATGGCCCCAGAGATAGATAAGCCTGTTCTTTCCCGGGGCGACCTGCTCGAGAAGCTGTTCCTCCGTTAGAGCGCTGAAGAGCTTTGTTGTGCGGTCAACGTTTGCCTTCCAGCTGCGGAGCGCTGAGTCGATGAGCGAAGCTTCTGGGTTCATGCTGTAGTACCTCTCTTATGGAAAAAGCTAAGATAACAATGCATTCAATCATTGATGTTCTCTACTTCTGTGCCTGTACGGCGGTCGCCACGCTTGAACTGGCGTCGCCACGCTGCTAATGCGGTCGGCAGCGTGGCAGACTCAGTTCGTTGTCAGCTATGTGCTGTTGCGTTAGATCTGTGCTGTTCCGCCATCGACGAAGAGCTCGATGCCGTTGACGAAACTGGAATCGTCGGAGGCGAGAAAGAGCGCAACGGTTGCGATCTCCTCAGGACGACCGATTTCGCCACGAGGGATGAGCGTCTTGAAGTACTCCTTGGCGTCTGGTCCGAGGGGGTCGAGGATTGGGGTATCGATCGTGCCCGGACTGAGCACGTTGACGCGGATTTTGCGATCTTTGAGGTCATTAAGCCAGGTGCGCGCGAAGGATCGCACCGCGGCTTTGCTGGCGCTGTAGACGCCGAAAGCAGGGAAGCCTTTGATGCTGGCGATGGAGCCGTTCATGAATATTGAGCCGCCGTCGTTGAAGAGCGGGAGAGCCTTCTGGACGGTGAAGAGTGTGCCGCGTACGTTGAGGTCGAATGTTTTGTCGAAGTGTTCTTCGGTGACTTCGCCGATCTTGGCAAACTCGCCCTGGCCCGCACTGGCGAAAAGGACGTCGATCTTTCCTTTTTCTTTTTTTACGGTCTCGTAGAGACGATCGAGGTCTGCGAGGTTTGCGGCATCGCCCTGGACTCCTGTCACATTTTTGCCGATTGCCTTGACGGCTTCATCCAGCTTGTCCTGACGGCGACCGGTGATGAAGACGTAGGCGCCTTCTTTTACGAAGAGTTTAGCGGTAGCGAGTGCCATGCCAGACGTCGCTGCTGTAATGACGGCTACTTTTCCTTCGAGTTTGCCCATGTAGATTCGTCCTTTCACATTTGCTGTGTGTGTTTGTTGAAGTCGGATGGGAAGCCCACTCAAAACGCGCGGTGACGCTGGCGTCGAGTGGGCCTGGTGCGAGGTTTAGCGGAGACCGCCACCGGTGATGACGCGCTCGCCGGTGATCCACTTTGCGTCGTCGGATGCAAAGAAGGTGACAACGGAGGCGATGTCGTCGACGCGGCCTGCGCGGCCGAGAGGGGTCTGCGCTACGAGAGCCTTCTCGAAGTCGGATCCGATGAAGCCTGCAGATTGTGTGCCTTCAGTATCGACGATGCCAGGATTGACGGAGTTGACGCGGATCTTACGCGGACCAAGCTCCTTTGCGAGGACGCCGGTGATGGCGTCGAGAGCGCCCTTGGTGGCGGTGTAGACAGAACTGTTTGGAGGAGTGAGGCTGCTGACGCCTGAGCCGATGTTGATGACGCTGGCCCCTTCGCCGAGATGTTTGACCGCAGCCTGCGTGGTAAGGAGAACGCCGAGGACGTTGATGTTGAAGATCTTGTGGAACTGCTCTTCTGTTACGGCTTCGAGAGGGGAGAACTCGTACACCCCGGAGTTATTGACGAGGATGTCGAGGCGTCCGTAGTTTTTGATGGCTGCGTCGATGATGCCCTGCGCTTCCGCAGCCTTCGAGACGTCACCACCTACGGCGACGGCTTTGCCTCCGGCTGCGGTGATGGCGGAGACGACGGTGTCTGCGCCAGACTTGCTGGAGGCGTAGTTGACGACGACTGATGCCCCTTCGGCGGCGAGCGACTTGGCAATGGCGGCTCCGATACCCTTGGATGCGCCGGTGACGACTGCGACTTTACCCTTTAGCTTGCTCATGACTGATCCCTCTTTAAGTTGCTTTAGAAACTCGAGATTTTGCACTGCCTGCGGTCGCAGGTTCCGACTGCTGGTGAGTAGATGGGGTTTGGCAGCTGAAGGATTCATTAGTTCAGGATTTATGCACTATTGAACAATTTATTTAAAAAGACTATTGTGGTGTCCATGAGGCCTTTATTCCACCCCTCGGTCCAGGACGTGACAGTTGAAGCGATCCTTCATGCCTTGTCTGACCCTGTGCGTGTGGCGATCTATGCCGATATTGTTGGACAGAATTGTTCGCACAATTGTGTGGCGTTTTCGAATATCAGCGAGAAGCCGATACCGAAGTCAACGCTTTCACAGCACTTCAAGATACTTCGCGAGGCTGGGTTGATTCGGGGTGAGCGGCAGGGTGTCGAGATGCACAACACGTCTCGATGCGCGGAGATCGACAAGCGCTTTCCGGGGTTGATTGGAGCCATTGTTACGGCGCATAAGGTTCAGTTGGCCGAAGGAGAGCGGCAGACGAGAGCGGCGAAATCAAAGGCTGCGCGACGAATGCAAGCAGTTAATAGATAGCTCGCGACAAGATTAGGCGTTCCAAGAACGAATGGCGAAAATTTCAGACTTCCGTCTTTGAAAGTGATCGTAATTTGGGAAGTTCACTGCTCTTTGTGCACGAGAGGGCTGGCACCTTGTGATCAGTCAAATAATTTGCTGTTAGTCGTCATCGTCATTCTTCAGCTTCTTAGGGCGGGCGTTTAGGAGTGCCGGTATCGGGGCGTCTCCCACGGCGTCCTTCCAGAGGATCACATTCAGCTTTTGTGTATCCGAATGGTCTGCGTGACGAAAGTCCATTCTCTGAGACGCTTTCGCCCCTGGTGCAGTCTTCGTATTTGCTGTGTAGATCAGGGCGTTGTCGCGATTTCTGTAATCGGCAGAGAATGGCGGCTGACTCCCATCTCCGGTGAACAATGATCCCATCATGGAGCTGAAGGCGTCGTTGTTGTTCATCGGCGGAAGACCAAGGAGGGTCTCCATGGTTCGCAGGACGCTGACGGTCGAGTAGAAGCGACTGTCAACGAAGGCTTCCCCGTTCGCCGTCTTTGGGGAGTATTTGCTGACAACCAGAGCCAGACTGCGGTGCGCATCTACATGATCCGCACCGGCCTGCGCATCGTCTTCGAGAATGAAAAATGCCGTGTCGTCCCAGTAGGCCGAATGGGATACCGCGTCGACTGCGCGGCCTACGGCCAGATCGTTGTCGGCGATGGAAGACTTAGGGGTGGGTCCGCCGGGCGTCGTTCCTGCTGTGTGGTCATTTGCGAGCCGAAGCAGTATGAAGTTTGGCATGTCGTCGTTACCTGCTTTGCGGTCGGCGACCCATCTTTCGAAGTGCTTCAGAAAGACATCGGCCCGGATCTGGTCTGGAACCCTTAGATTGAAGTCCGGCTGCTCCACTGCAAAGTGTCCGACTAACTCCGGCTTGGTTGCGATGTTTGTAGCCAGAAGCGGGATAGGCCACGGCCATTTATTCACGCCACCACCCCACTCAGCCGGCAGTGTCTCTCCTGGCATGATGGAGGGCTTCTGGCACTTCGCTCCCTCCAGTTGCGGGCCTTCCTGCGGGTTTTCGGTTTTCTTTTCATCGCAGAATGTGGACGAGATGAATTCGCCGAAGTGGTAGTAAGTTTTGTTTTGACGCGCGAGGTTTCCCCACAGATATCCACTGTTGGGCTCATTGATGTCAGGGATTTTTTGCAGAAGAGGATAGCCCTCGGCAACTACGCCTTCAAAGTCGTAGGTCCGCTCGTCTCCCCGGTAGCTCTGTTGCCATGTCTTCTCTAGATAGTCTGTGCCGATGGCGGCAGTCGACCAGACATGCCCGTCGCCGGACACCTCGCCCGAGTCGTAGAAGTTATCCAGCACTCCAAACTGTAGAGCGAGTTTGTGCTGATTCGGCGTGATCTCTGAGCCGTACATCGTCAGACTGGCGTCACCGTTGCCGACGGCCTTCCCGTTTTGTCTGAGATCCCCGAAGATCTGATCGTAGGTACGATTTTCTTTAATGATGTAAATGACATGCTTGATGCGATCCTGCTGGCCGCCGAAAAACTGGATCTTTTCTTCGGCTGCCTTCATTCGGTTTGACTCGACTACCTTCGCCGTCCACTGCGGAAGGTCTTGCTCCATGGTCTGCGTGTCTAACACGGCAAGAGAACCATAAAGGAGCGTTGCGATGTAGCTGGAAGAGGCTGGCTTCGTATTCTGTGCTCCGGCGGGTTGCCGCTGTGGGAAGTTGTTTGGTCCGGTTCCTTTGCCTTTCGCTGTTGCAACATAGAGCTTTCCGTCGATGAGTCCGATCGACATTGGCATCCACTCCGTTGGCACAAAGCCTAAGGGTTCGACCATCCCCTTTTTCGCTGTTTTGGGCGAGAGCTTTCTGGTGTCAAAGACTGCGATTGCGTCGGTGATCGCGTTTGCTGCGTAGAGCTTTGAACCGTCCGGAGACAAAGCAAGTGCTTCGGGTTCAGCTCCAAAGTATGTCTGGTGTGGCAGCCGAGTGTCGAAGTAACCTTTCGTTGAGAATTGGCGGCCATCTATATTGACTGCTGCAACTGCATCGCGGTTCGCTAATGCGACGTACATGGTCTGGCCGTCGGCTGACATCTCGAGCGCACATGGATGAGTACCCGGGGCTGTTGGAGTAACTGGTTTCAACAAACGAAGCTTTCGGCCCACGACACCGTGCTTCAGGTCCAGTTCAACGATTTCGCTTGCATTCCACAGCGCCACAAATGCACGGGTCTCATCTTTGGAGACGCTGAGTGCGACAGGGTATGTCGAGGGGACTGCGTCGTTTTCGGCCAGATCGAACCGCGTAAGAATTGCGCCTGTAGTCGGGTCCATCAGAAGTACGTCGTCCGACAGATTATCGGCTACCAGGAGTTTTTCTGAGCTTGAGGAACCTACCACTGCAATTGCAGCCGGAAACGGTATGCCTTTATCCGCGGTGGTGCCTCCGGTCAGCAGCGTCCTCCGGCCCGCAGCGAGTTGCTGCAGAGGGATCTTGATCATGCGCTCCTGCGAGATTTTGCCCGAGTTGAAGCCATAGACGGCGATACCGCTACCGGTGTCATCTTTCTCGGTGCCGAGGGGATCGGTTTCGGACCCCATGCTTGCGTATATATGTTTACCGTCGCGGCTGAAGGCCAGTCCCGAATAAAGCGTCTGTCTGGCCTTTACCGGGGTTCTGTCGTCCGGGAAGTCTTCTACCACACCGGTCTGAGTGTCCATTACCGCGAGGGACTGTTTGTAACCGGACTCGAAGGTTCCGTAGCCTGCGTTGACGGTGATGACATAACGTTTATCCGGAGAGATGGCCATCGAGAGGGGCAGCCCATTGAGCCTCTGCGGATTGCCGAGTACTGGCTGCAGGATTTCCTTGCTCGTGGGAAGATCGATACTTGTCGAGCCAGATTGTGCTGCCATTGAAGCGGCATTCACGATGAGTGTCACTGCCAGTAATTGAGCAGCATGCTGTCGGGTTGTCATTGTGACAGATTAGCAAGTTCTCTGTTGATCAAGTATTAAAGGCGGTTTCGGCACGAAAGGCTATGTAGAGCCTTTGTCAGGTGCCCAGTCTGTACTTTGGGGACTGCATTAGAATCGTTTTCATGTCTGACACTGCTCTTGCTTATCTCGCTTCCCCCGACGTGTTGGCCCGTGCCCGTAAGATCAAACTGTTTCTGATGGACGTGGATGGCACTCTGACCGATGGCGGCGTCTGTCTGATCTCGACGACTTCTGCTGACGGGTCTGCGGATGCTGTCGTCTCCGAGATGAAGGTCTTCAATGCGCAAGACGGACAAGGGCTGTCGCTTGCCCACACGATGGGGATTCAGACAGGGTTCATCACCGGTCGATCTTCGCCCGCAGTCGCCCGGCGCGCCAAAGAACTGAAGGTCACTTTTGTCTATCTAGGGCAGGCGAAGAAGACCGAGGCGTTCGAGGAGTGCATGCGGAAGGCGGGTGTGACCGAAGAGGAAGTTGCCTATATGGGTGATGATCTGCCGGACATTCCGCTGGCGCAGCGAGCTGGATTGGCTGTGTGCGTGGCCGATGGGGCGCCTGAGTTGAGGGCGATCTGTCACTTTACGACTCGCCGACTTGCTGGACGGGGCACCGCGCGCGAAGTGGTGGAGCTTATCTTGAAGGCGCAGGGACGATGGGACGAGGCAGTGCCACAAGCGCTTGCCTAAGACTTCACAGAAGGCGCGAGGACTACCGATGCCTCACTTGTCAGGAGACGAAACGTAAAGGTCTCCTGGAGGTAGAGCCGAACGACAGCATCGGTGTGACTGAGATAGCCGATAGAGACATCCTGCCCGATGTTGAGCTCGAAGTCGCCGCCGCGCGTGGTTAGCACAAAGGCTCCCTCTATAGCAGGTGCCCAGATGATATTGCCGTCGACGAGACGCTTGACGTGTTCGAGAACGGGATGCCCATAGTCGCGTGTCTTCGCGAGCTCTGTATACGCGTTGGCGCCAAGCAGGATGCTTTAGTTGCTCGCTGGTCTATGAAAAAGCCAGGGCGAACTAGCCCTTCGTTTTCGATGGTGCGAACCGATGGTGATCGGTTTTGCTGAAGTGCTCTCCTAGAGTTTACGGTACCGTCCAGCTGAGTTTCTGGTGAGAAGGAGAGGACAGTGGATCGAATTGACTGCTACATGAGGCTGTGAAGCAGAGGGAATCTCCGAGATGCTAAGTTGTCGTGATAGGCACATGCCGCCGGGACGATGTGATGTCAGTGCAAAGGACTGTGCAGTGAAGTGATCAAGCCGCCTGTGGAACGTGTGGTGCGAGGCCTTTTGCGAGGTTGTAATCTCTAAAGATTTCGCGCGTTCATCTCGCCGGCAAGATACTCTGAGGCGCGCATCGAGAGTGCCAGGATGGTCATCGTTGGGTTTTGCCAACCGGCACTTACGAAGCTCGCTCCATCAACGACGAATAGATTCTTATGATCGTGGCTCTGGCACCACTTATTCAGCACGCTCTTCTTCGGATCATCGCCCATGCGACAGGTTCCGACTTCATGGATACTGTACCCCGGTGGATTGGGAACGGTATTTTTCGAAAGCACTTCGAATCCAGCCGCATCCGCCACTGAGCAGCCAACTTCGACCGCATCCTTCGCCATGTCGAACTCGTTGTCGGTGTACCTGGTCTCGATACGAAGCACAGGAATACCCCACGCGTCCACCTTCTCCTTATCGATGCGGACGTGGTTCTCGTAACGCCCGAGTACCTCTCCCATCACGGTGATGTAAAAGGCGCTTCCGTTGTAATCGTGCAGCTTCTGCTGCAACTCCGCGCCATACGCCGCGAAGTTGCGTGGGTCTACCCCACCCATACGGCTGGTTATATTCAGCGCGTAGCCACGCAAGAACTTGTCATACTTCGTTGTAATGTTGCGGAAGCGCGGCACGATTGCTGAGCCACCCATCAACTGTGCTGTTGCCTTGCCATTGCGCGCCTCAGGCACCGAACAGGTGACGCCCGGTCCGTAGATCTGGTCCATCAGGTAGTGCCCCATAACGCCGCTCGAGTTGGCGAGATTTGAGTTTAACAGCAGGCGAGTACTCTCAAGCGTTCCCGCGGCCAACACAACTACGCGGGCTTTCACATGCATCTCCCGGCGCGAGAGCCTATCAATGAAGTTGCACCCATTCGCTAGGCCAGTGTTCTTGTCGACTGTAATCTGCCGAACTACGGCATTAGCAATTGAGGTCAGTTTGCCAGTTTGTTCCGCATCCGGCAGCAGAAGATTCACCGAACTCGCCAAGCCATCGCGGCCTTGCGCGCGGCGCTGCTTGCAGACTGGCATGTTGTACGCCTGCGAAGCTTTGATAAACCGCTGCATCGACTCGGACCACCCATCATCGACAGGAACGAAGTTGCCATTTGGCATCTGCGGTGGACCGTCCTGTGCGCCCGCCACCTGGAAGATATCTTCTACGCGTGAATAGTACGGCGCCAGGTCGGCAAGATTGATAGGCCAGTCTTCGCCGAAACCATCATGCGACTTGCCCTTGAACTCGTAGTCACTCAATCGGAAGGACTGACGCGACCAGAAGAGCGAGCGACCGCCGAACAGGCGTACGCGTACCCAGTTGTACGGATTCGCGGGATCGAAGGTGTATGGAACCTCTTCTTCGTCTACCCAGACGTTCGCGTTGAATTCGTTCGCCTGGAAGACATGCTCCAACCGCCCGGGTGGTTTGAAGCCGCGATACGGCAGATCGTACGCGGGCTTGCGCTGTGCATCTCTGGCTACGTCGGCTACCGGACCCGCGTTCAGCATCAGGCATCGAATGCCCTTCTCGGTCAGGATCTTGGCAGCCATGCCGCCGGCGTGACCCGACCCAATAATTAATACATCGAAGGTTGTGTCTGTCATTGTTTTTATCTGGGGAGTCGCTTACTTCTAACGCGGGTAGGAAGGCATGGAGTGCGCGGCCTTGGGTACAGCCATCACATGCGGAGGCAGGTGCGTGGAGGTTGCGCCGAGGCCGGCCATATCTGGCTCGATCGGAGACCAGTAGAGTCCGCCCGTTACCCAGTCCTGGCCGGCAGCCGCCCCGGCATCGTCCCAGACCTTTGAGTTCATCGTCGCAGTCCGGATGTCTTCATGAGCGATGTTGATGAAGTCCGCGTGCAGTTCGGTGGGTGGATGGTCCGTCATCCAGGTGCGCAGCCACGGCTTGATGAGCGCATCCGCCTGGGTTGTGTTCAACTGCGCGAACGGCTGCTTGTACTCGCTCTTTGCTTGTGCGTTGAGCCAATCCAATCCACCGCTGTATACCTTTCGGCGCGCCTCGGGTGATTTCCCGATCAGGAAGTCGAGGAACATGGGGGTTCCCGCCTGGATCGCGCCTGGCTTACTGCCGAGAGGTGGCAGAAGTAAGTCACATAGCCGCGTGAAAGTAGCAAGTTGAACAGGAGTAAAAAACTTCGCCTCCATCTCCGCGATCCCATCGGGGGCTTCAGTGACCGGCAGCGGCGTCTTGGGATTCAGTCCCAGTGTCCACGCTACAGGAGCCGGTGGCGGCGGCTCGGGGTTCGCTTTCTGCTGAGCTAGCAGTGCCTTCGGAAGAAATCCTACCGAGATGACAGCGCGAACGAATTCACGACGCAGCATAACTCTCCTTTTGCTTACACAAAGATTACACTCCAACTTCTTCTGGCGTCCAACACGTGCAGCGGCAGGTGAGCTTGAGCGAATGAACTCGTGAGTCATCTCTGGCTTTCGTGCGAACAGGCACGGCGAGTTGGAATTTGTCAGGTCGTAGCCCGAGCATGCGAGGTGTTCGCTTTGCCGTGATACCAGATGAAGCTGGCAGAGTCGTCAGCGTGAGTGGGACGACGACCATACGGTTATAAAGCCCGGGCGGACGCACGAGATTTAGGGAGGATGCTGGGGGCACAACTGCGCGGGCTTATCAGTCCGGCTTATCCGCATCATCCTCAAATCGCCATGTGTCCTCATCACGGGTCTTATGTTTCGGCCAGAACTTAAATCAACGTACTAACTCGATTTTTATCGATTACTTTAAACACTATCGCTGACTGCTTGGCGTGATGCGGTGTAGCCGAACTCGATCAAGAGTTGCGGCTGCAGCTAGAACGGCCTCATCGGCGTAGGCGCGTGCGGTGAGTTGGATGGCTATGGGGAGATTTTCTGGGGAGCGGGCGATGGGGACTACAGCGGATGGGGAGCCTAAGAGGTTGGACCACTGGGTGTAGCGCATGGCGTCGAGGTAGGCGAGCTGGGCCGGTGCGCCTGCGTGGGCGGAAGCGCCTGCGTGCTCTAGGGTCCACTGGCGTTCGCCGTGGCGGAAGGCGGGGATGGAGCAGACGGGGCTGAGAAGGATGGGGAAGGCGCGCATCTCTTCGAGGAGCAAGGAGCGGATGGGGTCGATCGCGGCCCAGGTTTGGAGGAGTTCGTTCGCGGTGGGCGGTGGGAGGGTGTGGGCTATGTCGAGGAAGTCAAGGAAGGTCGGGCTGAGGAGAGAGTGTTGGTCTGGCTTATGGGGTTCGAGGAGCATGGCGCCGCAGCGGACGAAGAGGGTGTACCAGAGCTGACGGGCGGCTTCGAGCGCCTTGGGCCGGAAGGGTTCGACGCGGAAGCCCTGGCGGCGCAGGGATTCGGCTGCGGTGAGGACGGCCTGGCGGGTCTCGGGGGTGACGGGGGCGATGCCATCGTCCTCAAAGTAGCCGATGGGGATTCGTTTTACGTCGTCGAGGGAGACGGGGCGGTAGGGGACGGGGGCGGCGATGGGGTCAGTATCGAGCGCTCCGGAGACGACGCGGAAGAGCAGGGAGACGTCGGCGATGGTGCGGGCCATGGGGCCGATGGTTCCTAGTAGCGAGAAGGGGCCGGCGCAGGGCGGGAGGTGTCCCGCGGCGGGGATGCGGCCGGGGGTTGGCTTGAGGGCGCAGATGCCGGTGAAGTGGGCGGGGGTGCGGACGGAGCCTCCGCCGTCGCTGCCGAGGCCACCGGCGGAGAGGCCGGCGGCGATGGCGGCGGCTTCGCCGCCACTGGAGCCTCCGGCGGTGCGGGTGAGGTCCCAGGGGTTGTTGGTGCGGCCGTAGAGGCGGTTGTCGGTCTCATAGGCCATGAGGAACTCGGGGCAGTTGGTGGTGCCGAGGATGATGGCCCCGGCGGCGCGGAGGCGTTTGACGGCCTCGGCGTCATGGGCCGGGACGTGGCCCTGGTGGAGGAGGCTGCCGGTCTCGCAGCGGTGGCCGGCGACCGAGATGGAGGCTTTGATGGTGAGGGGGAGGCCGTGGAGGGGGCCTCGGTCTCCTGTGGCGTTGTCGAGGGAGCGGGCTTGTTTGCGGATGCGGTCAGGATCGAAGTCGATGAGGGCGTTGAGCTGGGGGTTGAGCTGCTCGATGCGGATGATGTGCTCTTCGGCCAGCTCCAGGGCGGAGATCTTGCGCGTGGCGAGGAGGGCGAGGAGATCGACTGCGGGCTGGGTTAGGAGATCGGACATCTCTTTGGGTTATACCGGATGTTTCTTGCGGGAGAGGAAGTCAAGGGTAAGTGGTAGCTTTGGTATGACCAATTTGTTGTGGAAATTAGAGAGCTTTGGGTTTTTGTGGTGATTTGTGGTGGATTTTAGGGGGATGTCACGGTTTTTTGCATTGATTGGTTGGGGTTTTGCCGGGTTTTGCGGTTGATGAGTGTCGTTGCAAAGTGTGGTGGTTTGTGTGGTGCTAGATGGTCTCGTGATGGTTCTTTGTGTGGCTGCTAGGTGCAGATTTTCGTAACCGACCTGCGGCGGGGTGGAGTGAAGGTGACGGCGGGTTTTTCGCTGTGCTGCTCATAAGGAAGTTGTGATGACGCGGGTTGGATAACGGCAAGCGCAACAATGACGATACCGGCGAGTGCAGCCGCGACATGCAAGTGCAAATACAGGGGTCCTTCGCTGCGCTCAGGATGACGACTCAAACAAGAGCAGCAACGGCAGCAAAACAACAAAGCAGCAACAGCAGCAGTGACGGCAGTGAAAGTGCAACAGCAATTGCAATTGCAACAGCAACAGCAAAGACAAATGCGGGGGTTCTTCGCTTCGCTCAGAATGACAGCGTAAAACTAGCAACAGCAACAGCAACGGCAAATGCAGATTCCCTTCGGGAATGACAAGCGAAAAGGATTCGTTTCGGGGGTGACGAAAGCAGGTTCCCCATTCGACTTCGCTCAGGGCAGGCTCTTCGGGAAGGACAAAAAGGAGAGGCAAGAGCAGCAGCGTAATGGTGGTAGATGCGAAATGCCGGAGTTTTAGAACAGGCGCGAACAGGCGAGGCTTATTGTGGGTTGGTTTCGGGTGGGGTGGAGGCTTGGGGTTGGTAGTGGAACTGGTAGGGGCGGGTGGGGGAGCCTGATTCGTAGCGGGTGTTGTAGTTGAGCTGGTAGGCGGTGTAGGCGGTGTGGGCGGGGTCGTCGGGGTAGTGTTCGGTGGCGGGGTAGGGGTAGGCGCTCATGCCGTGGAAGGGGAGTGAGCCGACGGCGAAGGGGGTGGCTTCGTAGAAGTCCATGTCCTTGACGAAGCCGTTGGCGTAGAAGAAGAAGTCGCGGGTCCAGCCGGTGGGGAGCGGAGGGAGCGGGGCGGCGCTGAACTCTAGGTCCATGTCCTCTCCGGTGCCGAAGATGACGAACTGGTCGTCGATGGCGTGGAGGAGTGGGGTGACGTCGCCGTAGCGGGTGTAGGAGCCGCGATGGGGGACGAAGGGGCCGGTGGAGCTGATGCTCTGGTAGTTGTAGGTGAGGTCGCCGGGGGTGTGGCCGTCGATCTGCTGGGGGTAGCCGCGGAGGGCGAGGTCGGCGTGGGCGAGGGGGAGCTCGGTCTGGCGGAGGTTGTCCGGCTGGGCTTCGTTGCTGGGCTGGGCTTCGTTATCGACGAGTGCCTGATCCCAGTAGATCTGGAGGTTGGTGGTGATGCGGATGCGGGTGGTGCCGGGGGGGAGCTTGCCGGTGAGGTCGACGACGACGGTGCGGGGGAGGCCGGCGGGGAAGCCCATGTCGTCGACGATGCGTTGCCAGGTGCCGGTTTTGTCTCCCGATCCGTTGGGAAGCTGGGCTTCGATGTAAGGGGGGATGGGGGTAAGGCCGGCCTGCCAGGCGGAGTACATGGAGCTGGCGGAGAAGTATTCGATGAAGCCGTGGAGGAGGAGCAGGGGGCGGTTAGGGGACCAGGGGCCGAGGTCGAGGGTGAGGGTGTGGGGATTGGCGAAGCCGGCGTAGGGGAGGTTGGTGAAGTCGCGGAGGTAGGTGGGGGCGGGGGCGGCTTGGGGAGGAGATGTGCGGGTTTGGGAGGAATGCGGGGATCCTTCGCTCCGCTCAGGATGACGACTTGTGAGGGGTGGCGGGGGGTCCGAAATGGGTGACTGAGCATTTGAGATAGTGGGCTGGGGGTTTGAGGCTGACAGGGGTTGGTGGCTTAGGAGGGGGAGGACGTTGTTGCCGTGGTCGTCCCAGGCTCCGGCCAGGGGATGGGCGGAGGAGGTGACGATGGTTTTGGTTTGGGCGAAGGGCGGGGCGCTGAGGAAGCCCTCGTTGGGGTAGACGGAGGTGGCGGCGGGGTGGTCGATGGCGACGAGGCGGACCTGGTCGACGAAGTTGACCTCTTCCATGGGCTCGCCGAAGCGGAGGCTGTAGGTGCCGTTGCGGGCGTGGAGTTGGGAGCCCGGGACTTTGATCCACTCGTCGGGGTCGGGGATGTTGTGCTGGGTGGGGGAGACCCAGTGGCCAACGACGGCGGCTCCGATGACGTCGGAGATGAAGGTGTACTGGGTACCGTTCCAGGCGAAGAGGGTGGGGCAGGAGCTGCCGCGGCGGTCGAGTTCGGTGATGGATTGGGGCTTGGGTTGGGTTCCGGTGTGGGAGACGGTTTGGGGTTTGTAGGCGGCTAGGTCGATCTCGTCCTGGGGGACGCCGGTGGGCCAGAGGAGGCGGACCAGGTCGGCGCGGTCGGCGGTGCCGAGGCCGGCGAGGATTCCGGAGGGGGTGGTGATCTCCCACTTCTGCCAGAGGCCGTTGGCGAAGACCTCGACCTTGGTGCCGAGGGCGGACTTGTTGTCGGCGAGGCCGGTGAGGGCGATGTGGAGGGAGTGATTGCGGCTGCCGCCTGTGTTGGCGAGCAGGAGAGCGGAGCCGTCGGACTGGGTGAGGAGGAGGTCAGCGGCTCCGGTGTGGCGGAGGTCGGCGGCGAGGAGGGATTTGGGCGAGGTGAGGGGAAGGTGGTCGAGCTGGAGTTGGGCGGTGACGTCGGTGAAGCCGGCGGGGCCGAGGTTGCGAAGGATGCGGAGCTGGGCGCCGGTGGAGGTTTGGACGAGGAGGGCGAGGTCGATCCAGCCGTCGTTGTCGAAGTCGATGGGGATGGCGGCGGTGGCGGAGAGGGCGTCGGAGAGGGGGAGGGGGACGCGCTCGAAGGAGTGGCCGTCCAGATTGTGCCAGAGGGTGACGCCGGGTGCTCCGGTGTGGGTGAGCAGGACGTCCATCCAGCCATCTTTGTCGAAGTCGAGGGTGGTGACGGAGGTGGTGGGAGGGAGGCTCGCGGCGAAGAGGGGGGAGGCGGCGAAGGGGCCGTCGCGGCGGTTGCCGAAGAAGGTGGGGGCGGGGGAGGGGCCGGTGACGAGGAGGTCGACGGCGCGGTCGTTGTTGAGGTCGGAGAGGATGGCGGAGGTGGTGCTTCCGCCGAGGCCGCTGTTGCCGCCAGTGCTGGCGTTGCCGCTGGTGCCGCCGTTACCACCCAGGCCGGATTCGTGGGTCCAGTCAGTGAAGGTCTGGTTGCCGTTGTTGCGCCAGAGGAGGTTGGGGGTGGAGGTGGTGGGGGAGCCGGTGACGAAGAGGTCGAGGTCGCCGTCGTGGTCGAAGTCGACGAAGGTGAGGCTGGTGGGATGGTTTTTGGGGGTGATGCCGGAGGCGGCGGTGACGTCTTCGAACTTATTGCCGCCGAGGTTGCGGAGGAGGTGGATCTGGTCTTCGCCGGAGGGGGTGGTGAGGGCGAGGGCGAGGTCGGGGAGGCCGTCGTTGTCGTAGTCGCCTATGGCGCAGGCTAGGCCGGTGCCGGGGAGGTGGATGTTGGTTTCGGCGGGGGGAATGGCTTCGAAGGTGGCGTTGGAGTTGGATTGGCGGAAGAGGCGTATGGCCTGATCGCCGGCGCCCATTAGGACTAGGGTGGTGGCGTCGGCGGCGGAGGGCAGGAGGCAGGCGGCGCCGGAGGTGGGAGCGGGGAGTGCGGGAGTGCGCCAGGATTCGCGGAAGGTGACGGGGATCATGGCGGCGATGGTGGTGACGGGGAGCGAGGCGACTTCGACGCGGCCGTAGCCGCCCTCTTCGCCGTAGGTGTGGGTAAGGGGGGTGGAGAGCTTCTCGGTGGTGATGCGCTGGAATTGGACGAGGTACTGGTGGGCTTCGGCGGGGTGGCCCTGGCGCTGGAGGCTGTGGGCGAGGCCGAAGAGGGCGGAGGCGTGGATGGGGTTGAGGGCGAGGGCTTTGCGGTACTCGGCCAAGGCAGCGTCGAGGTCGCCGAGTTCAAGGTGCATGGAGGCGGCGAGGTAGTGGGTGTCGGCGTCGGTGGGGTCGAGGGCGAGGACTTTGTTGAAGGCGTCGAGGGACTGCTGGGGCTGGTTCTGGTTGCGATAGAGAAGGCCTAGGGCGTACCAGGCGTGCGGGTCGCTGGGGGCTTTGGCGGCGGCGAGGGTGAGGGCCTGCTCGGCCTGGGGGAGCTGCTGGAGGTAGAGGAGGGCGATGCCCTGGTTGAGTTTGGCGAGGGCGAGGGTGGGGTCGGTGGTGTAGGCCTGGGCGAAGGTGTCGACGGCGCGCTGGGCGAACTGTTGGTTCATGAGGGCGGTGCCGAGGTTGTTGAGGCGGGCGGCTTCGCGGGCGGATTTGGTTTGGGGCTGGGCTTGATTTTGGGGCTGGGCTTGCGATGGGATCAGGGGGAGGAGGGCAGCGGCGAGGAGGAGAGTGCGGAGTTTCATGCGTGGATACCGGAGTGTACTGGGTCTGCGGGTAAGGAGGCGAGGGCAGTCTGGAGGGTGTCGCAGACTTCGGCGATCTGGGCTTCGGTGATGCGGTTGAAGAAGGGCAGGGCGAGGGTGCGGGCGGCTTCGGATTCGGTGATGGGGAGCGGGCTGTGCGGGTGGCCGGCGTAGGCGGGTTGGAGGTGGATGGGGGCGAAGTAGCGTCCGCAGCCGATGCCGGATTGCTGGAGGTGCTGGACGATGTGGTCGCGGTCGGCGGAGGTGAAGTGTGGGGCGAGGCGGACGACGTAGACGAACCAGCTGATGCGGAGGTTGGGGACGTCGATGGCGGGGAGGACGAGGTTTGGGTTCGGGGCGAGATGGTGGTGGTAGAGGCGGGCGATGTGCTCGCGGCGAGCGAGGATCTCGGGGAGGCGTGCGAGCTGGGTGATGCCGAGGGTGCAGGCGATGTCGGAGAGGCGGTAGTTGTAGCCGAGCTCCTCGTGCTGGAACCAGTTGGCGGAGGTGCTGGAGGCTTCGGGGCGGCCTTGATTGCGGAGGCTGCGTATGCGGGCGGCGAGCTCGGGGCGAGGGGTGAGGACGATGCCGCCTTCGCCGGTGGTGATCTGCTTGTTGGGGTAGAAGGCGAAGACGGCGAGGTCGCCGAAGCTGCCGGCTGGCTGATTGTGGTACTGGGCGCCGATGGCCTCGCAGGCGTCTTCGATGAGGAAGAGGTGGTGGCGGCGGGCGAGGGCGAGGAGCGCGTGCATGTCGGCGGGGCGGCCAAAGGTGTGGACGGCGAGGAGGGCTCGGGTGCGGGGGGTGATGGCCTGTTCGACGGCTGCGGGGGAGAGGTTGAGGGATTCGGGGTCGATGTCGACGAAGACGGGCGTGGCACCGACGTAGCGGATGGCGTTGGCGGCGGCGATGAAGGTGAAGGAGGGGACGAGGACCTCGTCTCCCTTGGTGATGCCGAGGGCGAGGAGCGCGAGGTGGAGGCCGGCGGTGCCGGAGCTTACGGCGATGGCGTGGGGGACGCCGGTGTAGTGGGAGATGGCGGATTCGAATTCGGCTAGCTTGGGGCCGAGGCTGAGATGTGGGCTGCGCAGGACGGCGGCTACGGCGGCGATCTCGGGCTCGGTGATGTCGGGGGCGGAGAGGGGGATCTTCATGGGGTTAATGGGTGCGGGTGAGGACGGAAGGCGTAACACGGATTTGGACGGATGAGACGGATTTTGAGAACAGGCCAAGGCAAAGGCAACGGCAAATGCTAGAGCAACGGCAAAAGCAAATGCGGGGGTCTCTCCACTGCGCAACAGACGATGAGACTGTCTGTTGCTTCGGTCGAGATGACGAGTGCTGGGTGGCGGGTGAAGTAATAACAGGCGACAGATGATGCTTCCTGTGTGACGGCTGAGCTTGGGTGGTTGATGAAGAAAGAAGAAGCAATAGTGACGACTCGTTCGAATAGGGTATCGATTTCATGCGGGGTCTGGGAGGGGTTGGGCGTGTTTGTGGAGGAGGTGTTCGAGGGGGGTGGTGGTGAGGACTTCTACGATGCGGTTGGAGGCGTGGCCGTCGCCGTAGAGGTTTTCGTGGGGTAGGAGGCGTTGGCGGAAAGCTGGATTGGTGGCTTTGGCGATCTGGTGGAGGATGGGGGCGGGGTCCGGGTCTCCTGGGGGGATTGCGGCGTCGAGGATGTTGGGGCCGCGTTCGCGTCCGTGCTGGCGGAGGCCAATGTTGACGACGGGGAGATGGAAGGAGGCGGCCTCCATGATGCCGCTGCTGGAGTTGCCGAGGAGGAGGGTGGCCTCGCGGAGGAGGCTCCAGTAGGTGATGGCGGGGAGGTTGACGAAGAGGCGGGCGTTGGGGTGGCGGAGGCAGAAGGCGTGGATGCGGTCCATGAGGGCGTAGCTGCCGGCGTCGGCGTTGGGGTAGCAGAAGAGAATGTGGCCGGGGGTGTGCTGAGACTGGTGGGTCTGTCGGCTCTGCTGAGCCTCTTGGGCCTGTTGGGTCCGTTGAGTTTGTTGCGACTGCTGGGCCCGTTGAGTCTGGTGGGCCTGTTGGGACGACTGAGATTGTTGAGTCTGGTGGTCCTGTTGTTTTAGCGCGAGGTGTTCGAGTGCTTTGAAGAGGGCTTCGGCTTCGGCGGTGTGGTTGGGAAGGAGAGTGACGGGGTGGTAGGCGACTACGGTGATCGGGCCGGTGAGGGGTAAGCCCAGCGCGGCTTCGAGTTGATTGCGGGTGAGCAGGGTGCTGCGGCGGAGGTGGTCGAGTGAGGGGGCACCGGCGCGATGGACGCGCCAGGGCTCTTCGCCCATGGCGATGACGCGGGCGCGGGCGGTGTGGGTGGAGGTGAAGTGGAGATGAGCGAGCTTGGTGAGGGCGTTGCGGACGGCGTCGTCGATGGCGCCTTCGCTGATCTCGCCGCCTTCGATGTGGGCGATGGGGATGCGGAGGGTGAGGGCGACGCTGGCGGGGGCGAGCATCTCGTATCGGTCGGCGATGAGGAGGAGGAGGTCGGGTTTTAGCTGCGCCAGGGCGTCGGCCAATCCCAGGGTGGCGAGGCCGAGGGTCTTGGCCATGCCGATGCCGGTGTCGGAGCTGAGCAGGCACTCGATGCGGGCGGCGATGGGGAGGCCGTCGCGCTCGATCTCCTCGACGGTGGAGCCGAACTGGGGGGAGAGGTGGGCGGCGAGGACGATGAGCTTGAGGTCGACGCCTGCGTGGGCGGCGAGGTCTTTGAGGGGCCAGTAGAGATGGCTGTAGTCGGCGCGGGAGCTGGTGACGACGGCGATGGTTCTTTTCATGCGCGGGCTTCCTGGAGGGTGCGCGGCGATTGTCTGGCGGCTTCGAGGAGGAGTGCGCTGGGGGTGTACTCGGGGACGAGCTGGAGGATGGTGTGGAGGAGGGCGGGGAGATCGCGGTTAGTGATGGCTTGCTGGAGAGTGCGCATGGCGGCGTGGAGGGTGGCGGCAGAGGGCGCTGGGCTGGAGATGGCGGTGAGGGTTTGTTTTTGATTGCCGGTTTCAGGGAGCAGGGATTCGCGGGGGGAGAGCAGGGACTCTTCCAGCTTGTCGCCGGGGCGGAGCTGGGTGAAGACGAGGGAGGCCGAGCTGGCGTGAGAGGCGATGAGGTCGCGGGCTAGATCGGCGATGCGGATGGGGGTATTCAAATGCGGGAGGAAGATGATTTCCTTCTTGAGAGGCGACGGGGGTTGCGGCTCTAGTGCGGCGGGTTCTAGTACGGCGGGCTCTAATGCGGCGAGGAGGGCTTCGATGCACTGGTCGAGGGAGAGGAAGTAGCGGCTGGCTTCGGGGTGGGTGACGGTGACGGGGCCGCTGCGGGCGATCTGGTCGAGGAAGAGCGGGAGGACGCTGCCGCGCGAGCCGAGCACGTTGCCGAGGCGGACGGCGGTAAGGCGCGTGGTGGAGGTGCTGGCGAGGAGGAGGAGTTCGGCGATGCGCTTGGAGGCGCCCATGAGGCTGGATGGGTCGACGGCCTTGTCGGTGGAGACGAGGACGAGGTGCTCGGCGTGATGCTGGGTGGCGGCCTCGAGGAGGGCGTAGGTGCCGAGGACGTTGTTGGCGATGGCGGCGAAGGGCTGGCGCTCGAGCAAGGGGACGTGCTTGAAGGCGGCGGCGTGGAAGACGATCTCGGGTTGGTGGAGTTCAAAGATCTCGGCGAGGAGTGCTGGGTCGCAGACGCTTCCGAGGAGAGAGACATGGGGTGTTGGGAGGTCGCGGTCGATCTGGTAGAGGGCGTGTTCGGAGGCGTCGAGGAGGAGGAGGCTGGCGGGTGAGGAGGCGGCGATGGCTTGGGCGAGGGCGGAGCCGATGGAGCCGCCGGCTCCGGTGAGGAGGATGCGCTTGCCGGAGAGATGCTTGCTGGTGAGGGCTTGCGGATTCGGCTGCGTGGATGGTGGGGGTAGGGTCACGGTTGGGTCTCACTGATTATAGGAGGGCGGTGGTGAGGGGTTTGTGTTGGGTTTGCGTGGGGCGAATATTTTTCTATGAGTGGTTTTGGTGGTTGCAATGGCGATTGCCACAGCGACGACAAATACAACGGCAACGATAAATACAAAAGCAATGGCAAATACAACAGCAACGGCAAATACAACGGCAACGGCAAATACGGGGGTCCCTCCACTGCGCTGCTCGCGATGAGACCGCGAACAGCTTCGGTCGGGATGACGCTCTTTTTTGGATCTTCGTGAGAAAAGAGAAAAGAGCAACGACAACAGCAAGGACAGCGGCAACAGCAACGGCAAGGGAAAAGGAAGGACAACAGCAACGGCAAGTACGACGCAACCTATGCAATGAAAACTGGCAGATTTGGAGCTAAGTTGGCGGGGCGAACCAGAGGATGGGTTGGCGGATGGGGCAGTTGCGGATGATCTCGGGGTCGGTGGGGTCGGGGTTTAGGTGCTGCCAGAGTTTGATGTATGGCTGGTGGTGACAGGCGAGGCCGCAGAAGAGGAGGCCGGGGGAGCGTACGGGGAGGATGTCGAAGTGTTCTACGTCTTTTTTGTAGGGCCAGGAGGTTTTGTCTTCGAGGTAGGGGAAGAGGAAGGCGGCGGCCTGGCAGATGCCGCGGCCGTCGGATAGTTGGAAGGCGAAGAGGTCTTCGGTGGGGGTGCTGAGGGATTGGCAGAGGGTAGCCATGACGTCGAAGTTGAAGATGGAGTAGCTGTAGGGCTTGGTGCGGGCGAGCTCTTTGGGGAAGCTGCCGTTGGGCGCCATCTGGTTGGGGAGGAGGATGGTCTTGAGCTGGGTGCGAAGGTGGGCGCGGGTCGGTTCGTCGTCGATGAGGCGGGCGTACTCGGCTGCCTGCAGAGACCAGCAGGCGGCGTGGTTATTGGTGGCGTTGCGCTCTTCGACGCCGGGCTTGCTGGACTGGAGCCAGTCGAGGTAGTCGCGGAACCAGGCATTGAGGGTGGCTCGTTCCGCGGGTGTGAGGAAGGCGGGGAGGAGGCTGGCGGCGCGGGCGACTTCGACGAGATGGAGGGTGTCGATGATGCCGTAGGACCTTCCGGGGAAGGCTCCGTGGACGGCCTGGGCGTACTGGAGGTTGGGGTTCATGCGGGTGGCGAGCGAGAGGAACCAGGCGCGGAGGTGATCGGCGGCGTGTTGGGCGTAGCGTTGGTTGCGGGTGAGGAGCCATGCGGCGGTGAGGGCGGGCATCTGGATCGAGAGGGCGATCATGGCCTGGCGGTGGCCGTGGAAGATGTTGGGATTGCTCTGGCCGTCGCGGCTGAGGTAGGGGCCGGTGGGGTTGGCGGGGTCGGGCCAGAAGTAGTCGGCCTGGGAGTAGAAGTCGTGCGGGCTGAGTGGGGTTTCTGGGCCTCCGGATTCTTCGGAGCTGGCGGGCGCGGGGAAGCTGGTGATGGTCTGAGGTTGGATCTTGAGGTAGAGGGCTGCGGCGCGGAGGATGCGGTTGCGGTCGGTGCGGGCTATGAGGTTGTAGGGAGTGGGAGAGTCGGCGCGGGCAGGCAAGGTGCGGGTGAGGGCTGCTGCGGCTACGCTGGCGCAGAAGGTTCGGCGGGTGAGAGTTTTTTGTGGGTTGCGGCTCATTGGGAGTTGCCGGTGGGTGCGGCGGCGGGGCGTTGCTTTTGGCCGTCGGCTTGTATGTCGGCGATGGCGGCGGTGGCGATGCTGTCGCGGCGGCGGATCTGGGTGAGCATGGCGGTGGCGGCTTCGGGGGTATAGCTGTGGTTGCCGGTCATCAGGTTGTGGACCATGGTCTCGCGACGTTGATCGTCGACGGACTCGGTTTTGGCGACGGCAGCGGCGACCTTGGGCAGGAGTTCGTAGAAGTGGGTGAGTATGGCGGAAGCCTGCTCAGGGTGGTAGCTGAGGCGGTCGCCGGTCTGCATGGCGTCGGTGAGTTCGTCGGGCGGGGTGTCGACGGGGGTGTTGTTCTGGAGGGCGTCGTAGGCCTCGCGGAGGCGCTGGATGGTGCCGGAGAAGCCATCGAGTTCGGCGCGGCGGGCGGTGAGGGTGAGGTCGCGTTGGATGCGGAAGGTGACGGCGGAGGTGATGGGGAGATCGCCGGTGGTGACGATGGTGGTGAGGGTGTTGCCTTCAAAGTGCCAGCCGGGTTTGGCGGCGTCGGGCTGGTAGGGAATGGAAATATCGTTGACGGTGACTTGAGTGGGTGGCCAGTCGTCTGGGAGCTTGAGTTGGTAGCTGCGGCTGGTGGGCATGCCTGGGTACGTGCCTTGCGCGGGGGCGACGGTGACGGTGAGGGTGTCGGCTGATTGGGTGGCGGAGAGGGTGGTGCGGGCGGATTCGTTGGTGGTGTAGTTGGGGGAGTCGCCGCTGTCTTCGTAGAGGGTGTACTGGGAGGTTGCGTTGTTGGCGAGTGGGTTGATTTCTACTATGAGCGGGCTGAGGGGATGCTGGTTGGTGTAGAGCATGGGCGGGGCCAGGGGGACGATAGCTCCGGCGCGAATGTAGAGGGGGGTCTGCGGGAGAGAAAAGGAGCGGTCGAGTTTGAGGGGGCCGGTGAAGTGGCGGCCGGTGGGGGATTCGATCCACTCGCCGGGGGGCAGCCAGATGGTTTGGTGGGCGAGGTTGGTCTCAGGATCGGCGGGGGTGGCGATGGGGGCGACGAGGAGATTTTCGCCTAGCTGGTACTCGTTTTTGCTGGTGTAGGCTTCGGGGCTCTCGGGCCAGTTGTAGTAGAGGGGACGGAGGAAGGCGACGCCGGTGTCGTAGGTGCGGCGGGCTTCGGTGTAGAGGTATGGCAGCAGGGCGTAGCGGAGGGTGTAGGCCTGGCGCATGACGTCGGAGTACGGCTCGGGATAGGCCCAGATGCGGCGTTCGGCGTCGGGATTTTTGGTGGTGTGGGTGCGGAGGATGGGGCTGAGGGCGCCGAACTGGAGCCATCGGGTGTAGAGCTCGGGGTCGATCTTGCCGGGCATGTGGCCGCCGATGTCGTGGCTCCAGTAGGCGTAGCCGACGTTGGCGGCGGTGGCGGTGAACCAGGGCTGGAAGGCGAGCGAGTCCCAGGTGGAGATGACGTCGCCGGAGAAGCCGATCTGGTAGCGGTGGTTGCCGAGGCCGCCCCAGCGGTGGAAGAGGAGGGGGCGCTTGCCCTCGCGCTGCTGGTCGGTGAAGTGGACGTAGTTGAGCCACCAGGTGGGGTTGACGCCGGGAAGTTTGGTGTGGGTGGACTGCTGCCAGTCGAGCCACCAGAAGTCGATGCCCTGATGCTCGAGGGGGTGGTGGAGGAGGTCGAGGTAGTTGCGGGCGAATTTTTTGTCGGTGATGTCGAAGGGGATGTAGTTGTTGGAGGCGGGGTCGATGCCCATGGCGCGGGCCATGGCGGGGTAGGGCTCTTCGAAGGGCTGGACGCCGGAGGCGGGGTGCAGGTTGAGGGTGACTTTGAGGCCTTCGCGATGCATCTTGTCGAGGAAGAGCTGGGGGTCGGGGAAGAGGAGCTTGTTCCAGGTGTAGCCGGTCCAGCGGGCCTGGTTGCCGGAGGGATCTTTGACGCTCCAGTCGTTGCCGAAGGGGAGGTGCCAGTCCATGTCGATGACGAGGACGTCGAGGGGGACGTTGTTGGCGCGGGCCTGGTGGACGAGGTCGTCGAGCTCCTGATCGCTGTAGGACCAGTAGCGGGACCACCAGGCTCCGAAGGCGAAGCGCGGGGGGAGGGGGATGCGGCCGGCGACGCGGACGTAGTCGAAGAGGGCTTGCTTGTAGTCGTGGCCGTAGGCGATGAGGTACCAGTCCTGGCGGAGGATGGGGGTTGCGGGATCGGTGGTGGTGGGGGATTCGGATTGCTTGAGCTGGTCGTATTGGGTTTCGGTTTGGTTGGTGATCTCGGGACGCTCTGCGACCCAGGGGAGGGGGCTGTCTTCGCCGCGGGGGAAGCTGAAGTCGGCGGAGTCGAAGAGAGGTGTTGTGGAGTCGTCGACGATGGCCCAGCCGGAGCGGGAGATGAGTCCCTGGCCGATCGGCTCCTGGGTCTTGCCGCCGCGTGCGCCGTCAAGGGTGCGGGTGGTGCCGAGGAGGTTTTCGGGATCGGTGAGACCGGGGGTCCAGGTGACGGGCTTGCCGTTGAGGGTGAGCGAGACGGCGAGGTTGGTGGGGGTGAAGTGGCCGTCGCTGTTTCCGCTGTTGTGAGGCGAGAGGGTGTACGTGAGGTCGAGGCTGGCGGTGTGGAGGTGCAGGACGCGGCTGGCGGCGGTGCGGGTGATGTTTTTGGTGAAGGGCGGGACGGGGAGGCGGCGGTTGAGGAAGACGAAGGAGGCGCGATCTTCGAAGTGTGCGCCGGCGGCCCACTCCATGCGGATCATCTGCGGGGTGAGGACGGTGAAGCGGGCGTTGCCGAGGGTGACTTGGGCGGAAGGGTCGGCGATGGGGTTGTAGTTTTCTGTGGGGTCCTGGGCTTGGATGGCGGCGGTGAGCAGGAGTAGCGCGGGGAGATAAAGGCGAAATGCGGGGGTCTTGACGGGTACCGAGGTACGGGCTGATTCGCTGTGGATACGAGATGCGGGGGTCTTGACGGGTACCGAGGTACGGGTGGATTCGCTGTGGCGAAGAAATACGGGGGTCTCTCCACTGCGTCGTGCGGTGAGGCTGCACGACTCCGGTCGAGATGACGCTTTTATGAGACGGGTTAGGTGGAGGTAGATTTTGCGGGCGATTGGTGGTAGGCGGGTACTAGGTTCGTGCGACAGCTTTCTCAAGGCAGCTCCCAGACTTTGAGGTAGTCGACCAGCATCTCGGAGGGGAAGGCGGTGGTGGGGTCGGGGTTGCCGGGCCAGTCACCGCCTACGGCGAGGTTGACGATCAGGAAGAAGCGCCGGTTATCGAAGGGCCAGACGGCTCCGGGTGGCAGATCTTTTGGGGTGTAGGTGACGTAGGGCTTGGCTGGGTCGTCGATGTAGTAGGCGATGCTGCCGGGCTTCCAGATCATGCCGTAGGTGTGGAAGCCGGCGGCGAAGGGCGCTCCGTCGGGGAGTTTGGCCGGGGTGCCGAGGAGGGTGCCGGTAAAGCTCTTGCCGTGGATGGAGCCGTGGATGGTGTCAGGCTCTTTGCCGATGTTCTCCATGACGTCGAGTTCGCCGGAGGCGGGCCAGTTGACGGTGTCGATGTCCTCTCCGAGGAGCCAGAAGGCGGGCCAGATGCCTTGACCGGCGGGGATGCGGATGCGGGCCTCGATCCGGCCGTACTGAAAGGACTTCAGGTGTTTGGAGAGGAGACGGGCGGAGGTGTAGCGGCCGTCGGGCATCTTTCGGGCGACGAGGTGGAGGAGGCCGTCCGCTACGAAGGCGTTGGGCTGGGCGGAATCGCAGGGCGGTTTGCCGGAGCCGTAGGCGCAGTAGAACTCGAGCTCGCCGTTGCCCCAGCCGTCGCCTCCGGTGTCGTAGGTCCAGATGGCAGGGTCAGGCTGGGGGTTGGCGATGGAGTGGAAGGTCTCTTGCCAGAGGAGCTTTTCTTTCTTCTCTTTGTTAGAGGGCCCTTCGTGATGTATCCCTTCGCGAGGAGACCCTTCACGAGGAGACCAGGAGGCGTGGGCGGAGGCTGCCGGCAGCAGCGTGGCGGCGAGCAGGGAGAGGCAGAGAGCCTTCCGGCCAGCCATGCTATTGCTCGTGGTCATTTTTGTCCTCTTTGGCTACGGTCTTTTCGGGGACCGCTTGTCCGTTTTGTCCGGCGGCGATCTTGACGGGGGCCGTGACTTTGAAGGTTTCGTGGAGGGTGGCGCGGGAGCTGTCTCCGACCCAGAGGTCGAAGTCGTCGGGCTCGACGCCCCAGGCGCGGGTGGCGGGACTCCAGAACTGCAACTGGCGAGGGCCGATGGTGAAGGCTACGGTCTTCGATTCGCCGGGCTGGAGGGTGACACGCTCGAAGCCTTTTAGCTCACGCACGGGGCGGACGGCGGTGCCGGAGCGCTGGTGGGTGTAGAGCTGAACGACCTCGTCACCGGGGCGGGAGCCTTTGTTTTCGACGACGACGGTGGCCTCGAGGGAGCCGCCGGACTGAATCTCGGAGGTGTTGAGCTTGAGGTCGCGCAGGGTGAAGGTGGTGTAGCTCAGGCCGAAGCCGAAGGGGTAGAGCGGAGTGGTGGGCTCGTCCCAGTAGAAGGATTTGAAGTCGGCGGCCTCCTGATTGACCTTGGTGGCGTTGTGCGCGTAGTAGATGGGGATCTGACCGGTGGAGCGGGGCCAGGTGAGGGGGAGTTTGCCGCCGGGGTTGGCGTCGCCGAAGAGGAGATCGGCTACGGCGTGGCCGCCTTCGGTGCCGGGCTGCCAGACCTCGAGGATGGACGGCACGTGGGTGGAGGCCCAGGTGATGTTGAGCGGCCTGCCGTTGACGAGGACGAGGGCGACGGGCTTGCCCGCCTTGCGGGCGGCGAGGGTGACGGCCTGCATCATCTCCTCCTGGCGGCCGGGCAGATCAATGGAGGCGCGGGAGGCGTATTCGCCATTCATGGAGGCGTCTTCGCCGAGGATCAGGAGGGTGAGGTCGGCCTTGAGGCTGGTGGCGACGGCTTTGGCGATGGGTGAGTCTGGGGCAGGCGGGTCGGAGTTGTAGGGACGCGGGGTGATGGTGTCGGGGTTGAGTTCGGCCTGCGGCTCGCGTCCGATGGGGACGCCAGGTTCGTAGAGGATCTGCACGGCGGCGCCGGCGCGCTCACGGATGGCGGAGAGGAGGGAGAGGGTCTCCGACTTTTTTGCCTTGGCGGGCCAGGAGCCCATGAGAGCTGCGGGGGTATCCGCGAGTGGGCCGATGACGGCGATGGAGTGGATGGAGGGCGCGATGGGCAGGGTGTTGTCCTCGTTGCGCAGGAGGACGGCGGTCTCGCTGGCGGCGTGACGGGCCTGGGCGCGATGGGCGGGGTCGGTGAGGGTGGCTTCAGTTTTGGACGCGTCGACGTAGGGGTGTTCGAAGAGGCCCATGAGGACTTTGATGCGGAGGATGGGGCGGACCGCGTCGTCGAGTTCGCGGAGGGAGACGTCGTGGTTGGCGACGTGTTCGGGCAGGAACTTGAGGTAGGTCTGGCTGCCCATATCCATATTTTCTCCGGCCTTGAGGGCGCGGAGGGCGGCCTGGTCGAGGTTCTCCACGTAGCCTTCGCTGCGCATGGTGTGGATGGCCCAGGAGTCGCTGACGACGAAGCCGCGAAAGCCCCACTGGTCGCGCAGGACGCCGCGGAGCAGAGCTGCGTTGCCGCTGGCGGGGACGTCATTGAGGGACATGTAGGCACTCATGACGCTGCCTGCTCCGGCTTCGACGGCGGCGCGAAAGGGAGGGAGGTAGACGTTCTGAAGCTGGACCTCCGGGAGGTAGACGGAGTCGTAGTCGCGGCCGCCGGGCGGTGCGCCGTAGCCGGCGAAGTGTTTGACGCAGGCGAGGATCTTGCCGGGTGCGCCGAGCTGGGGTCCCTGAAGGCCCTGGATCTTGGCGACGGCCATGCGGCTGGCGAGGTAGGGATCTTCGCCGGAGCCTTCGACGATCCGGCCCCAGCGGGGGTCGCGGGCGATGTCGAGCATGGGGGCGAAGGTCCAGTTGATGCCGACGGCGGCGGTCTCCTGGGCGATGGTCGCGTGCATGGCTTCGACGAGGGCGGGGTCCCAAGTGGCGGCCTGGGCGAGGGAGATGGGGAAGAGGGTGCGGTAGCCGTTGATGACATCGAAGCCGAGGAGCAGGGGGATGTGCATCCGGGTGCGATCCATGGCAAGGTGCTGGACGCGGTTGATCTCGACGGGGTCGGCGAGGTTGAGAAAGGCGCCGACGTCTCCGCGGAGGATGGCGTCGTCGGAGGCGTTGACGTAGTCGAGCTGGTTCAACTGGCCGATCTTCTCGGCGACGGTCATTTTGGCAAGCAGGGAGTCGACGCGGGCGGCTACGGCTGCCTCGGAGGGGATGGTGGCAGGAGACTGCGAGGTGGCGAGGGGGGTGACGGAGGTGATTAGGAGGAGGCTTACGAGGAGGGTGCGAGGCCGCAGGAAGCAGGACCTTAGGGTGGGCTGGTGCGTCGAGGATGCCTTGCGTCCGTTCCCTTGAGGAACGCGGGTCGTTCTGTCTTGATCCTGCATGAGCCTCTCGGAAGGTGTGGCGTCTGGGACGCCGTCGAAGGATGCTATCTCTCCGATTGAGTCGCCACCTATGCGACAGCCTGGGGGGAAGAAGAGGCAAGTTTTACGGTGTTAAGGTTAGGTTGGTCTGGATTTTGCGATGTTAATGACCGTAGAGCCAGAGATAGGGCGGTTACGGCGGCCTGAGGGGAGTTTGCGGGGCTTAACGCCGTGTAACTTGCCGCTTAAGCCTGCGCAGCACGTAAGGTGGTAGGGCTGCCTTTGCGCAGAATGGGAGAGAGATGAAGCGGATAGCGTCTTGTTGCTTGTCTGGTTGTTTGTACGGGGCCTTCGCGATCGCGGGTGTTGTAAAGCCGGTTGTGACGTTGGGCCAGGGTGCTCCCTTTGCGCTGCAGAGCGGGGACAGGGTCTTGTTTTACGGGGACAGCATTACGGAGCAGCAGTACTACACGCGGGATGTGGAGCTGTATGCGCTGACCCGGATGCCTTCGAGCAACATCACGTTCGTGATGTCGGGGGTGTCGGGGGACAAGGTGAGCGGTGGGGGAGGCGGGCCGGTGGATCTGCGGCTGCCGCGGGATGTGTTTGACCTGAAGCCGACGGTGGTGACGATCATGCTGGGGATGAACGACGGCTACTACCGTCCGTTCGAGCCGGGCACGATGCTGACGTACGAGCGCGGCTACGAACATATTCTGGACGAGATCAAGGCGCATGCGCCTGAGGCCAAGGTGGTGGTGTTGCGGCCTTCGGCGTATGACGAGGTGACGCAGCCGGGGCATGGAACGGCGGGATATAACGACTTCCTGATCAAGATGGGCGACTCGGTGGCGCGGATGGCGGCGGAGCGGCATCTGGCGGTGGTGGACCTGAATGCTCCGATGGTCACGGCGCTGACGAGTGCTCGGGCGAAGGATCCGGTGATGGCGGCGATGCTGATCGGGGACCATGTCCATCCGGGTCCGGGGATGCACTGGGTGATGGCGGATGCGGTGTTGAAGGGGTGGGGTGCGTCTCCGGTGGTGACGAGCGTGACGCTGGGCGCGGCGCATGGCAAGGTGGTGTCATCGGTCAATACGTCGGTCACGGAGGCGGAGGGGTCGGGGAAGACGCTGTCGTCGCTGTCGTGGGTGCAACTGGACCGGGCGCTGCCGCTGCCGCTGCCGGTGGCTGCTACGGATCCGGTTACGGATCTTGCGCTGCGTGCGTCGACGGTGGTTGAAGATCTCGACCAGGAGATGTTGACGGTGGGGGATCTGGCTGTGGGGCGGTATGAACTGCGGATCGACGATGCGGCGGTGGGCACGTTTACGAGCGAAGAGCTGCGGAGCGGGGTCAATTTGGCGCGGTTGGACACACCGATGCGGCGGCAGGCGATGCTGGTGTTCCTGGCCAACGAGGGGAAGATCTCGCTGGATACGAATCGCAACCATCTTCTGCGTAATGTGCCGAGCGCGTCGAATGACGAGTCGCTGGCTGCGGTGAAGACTGCGCTGCAGGCAGCGGATGCGGAGCAGAGACGGTTGGCGCAGCCGGTGAGGCACCGGTACGCGTTGGTGCCGGTGCGCTAGGGTGAGGAAGAGCTCGATGATGTTCTGCGGTGAGTCTGAGTCAGCGGGTATGCCGGCGGCTGCAAGGACTATGAGGATTCATCTGCGGCCTATTTTTCTCATGCTGCTGGTGTGCGTGGCTCTTGCGTTTACGCCCGGCCTGCTTGGGCAGAGCCCGGTAGAGCGCCCTGCCTTGACGCGGATGCAGGAGTACAGGGCGCATCGGAGCTCGTCGGCCGATCCGCTGGGCGGCAATGAGGACCATCGGGAGATCGCACCGGGAGGGACGCTGGAGCTGCTGGATGCGGATGGTCCCGGCACGGTGACGCATATCTGGTTCACGATCTCGACGGGTGGGGTGGAGAACTACTTCCTCAAGAAGATCATCCTGCGCATGTACTGGGATAACGAGACCGAGCCGAGCGTAGAGACGACCCTGGCGGACTTTTTTGGGGAACACTTCGGCGATCTGCGGCCTTGGAGTTCGGAGATGCTTTCGGTGGGGCCGGACCGCTCGATGAATTCGTTCTTCCCGATGCCGTTTCGCAAGCATGCGCGGATCACTTTGACCAACGAGGGCAGCCTGAAGATCGGACGCATCTATTTCAATCTGGATTATGTGATTCACAACAAGCCGCTGCCTGCGGATACGCTTTACTTCCACGCCTGCTTTACGCAGCAGCAGCCGGCGCATGGCTGGACGGACGATTGGAAGATCAATCGGGACGTTGCGGCCAAGCCGAATCTGGATGGGAAGGGAAACTTCAACTGGCTGGAGGCGACGGGCAAGGGGCAGTATGTCGGCGTGGTGATGTCGGTGCTGCAGAATCAGGATGGGTGGTGGGGCGAGGGCGACGATATGTTCTTCGTCGATGGGGAGAAGACGCCGTCGATTGCGGGGACGGGGGCGGAGGACTACTTTCTGGGGGCGTTCGACTTCTGGCCGGGTAACTACACGGGGCCTCGGTTCGGGATCTTCCGCATGGGCGAGGAGCATATCGGGAGCCGCTACACGGTCTATCGGTTTCACCTGGAGGAGCCGATTCCATTTACCAAGTCGCTGATTGCGGGGATCGAGCATGGCAGCGCGAATCATCGCTCGGATAGCTACTATGCGACGGCTTACTGGTATCAGACGCTGCCGCATGCGCCGCTGCCGCCGCTGCCTGCGATTGCGGACCGTATTCCTGAGATTCAACTGGTGGGGGGGCCGGGGGTGGTGACGCCTTCAAAGCTGGAGCCGAAGCCGCCTACGGCGAAGCAGTAGGTATGACGGGTCGGCGCGGGTTTGGGTTTGTCTTCACTTGATGCCTGGGCGCTTGATGCTTGGGCGAAGAGGCTTTGCTGGTCTGCAGCGGCCCTGGCCTTTGTACGGCTGCTAAAGTCGGGTAAGACGTGTGGAAACGCAGCTTATGGAGAGACCGGAGCGACGGGCTCTTCTTCTATGACGATGGCGTTGATCATGGCGAAGTTCTGGCTGGGGATGAAGTTCAGCAGGAGCTTGCCCTGGCTGGTGGGTTTGACTCCGGTAAAGTGCCGGGTGATCTGGAAGCCGGCTCCTTTGGTCTCCTCGAGGATGTCGAGCTGCTTGATCAGCTCCATCCCGTTGCAGGTGACGTCGAAGCGGCGCATGCCGGGGGTTCCCTTTCCCTTGGGCTGGTGGGAGAACCAGGCGTCTTGAAAGTAGAGCGTGAGGCTATAGGTGCGGTTGGAGACGACTGGGATGGAGTAGCTGAAGTTGCCGAAGCGCTCGTGTTGGTAGAAGCCCTGCAGGGGGAGCTCGGGAAAGAGTTCGGTGAGCTGGCTGGTGCGACCGCCGTGGAACCAGGCATCGGGCGCCCAGACGGTGCCTTGCGGATCATAGTAGTAGGTGGGCAGGGTGGTCTGGCGAATGGGACGCATCGTGTCCCCGTTGGCGGGCAGGATCTCGATGGCGTTGATGAATGCGGTGAGGGTGATGCCTTTGAACTGCAGATGAATCTTGCCGTCCGCGGCAGGCCAGACGGAGGTGTAGATCTTTCCGGTGGCGATGCCGAATCCGCCTGCATCGGAGGTGACGTCCATCAACTGCTCGACGCGTTTGTCGTTGATGAAGATGTTCATGGCGCGGAAGCCTTCACCGTGGGCGAAGCTCTCTGCAAAGTACAGGTGGACCTCGTAGGCGGCGCGGGGCAGGGGGATGTCGTAGCTGAAGTCGCCTTCGCGGCCGTTTTGATAGATGGTGGGGTCGGTGGCTCCGCCTACCTGCGCCAGCTTGCGGTGAAAGGTGTTGCCGCCGGTGAAGAAGACGTCGGCGTTCCAGGTGCGTCCGCTGGTGTCCTGGTACGGGCGGCTTAGACCGGAGCCTATGCGGATTGCGGCGTCGGTCATGATAGGCCGCGGAGTGTCGGGGGCTTTGCGGCTAAACCAGAGCCAGGTGACTGCTGCTCCCAGCAAGGCCATGCTCAGCAGGGCGATGAAGAGACTCGCGGAGGTCCTGGGCTTTGACTTCGCTGTGACCGGACTTTCTGCTGGCGCCGCCGCACCGGGTTGAAGCTGTGGAGGCACCTCTCCGGTGGCAGCAGTGGCCTGAAGAACATGGTTGACGCTGGAGAAGGTCGCGCCTGTTTCAGCGGACGGGGTTTGGCTGGGGTCGGTCTCCGGATTCTGCACCACGAAGCTTGGCAGGCTTTGACCGATAGGCAGGGAGATCCACAGGGTGTGATCCGCGCCTTCGGTCTCATAGAACTGCTTCAGTTTCTTGCGGAGATGGTGGAGGTTGACTCGGACGCTGCCGTCCTGCTGAGGGTCAAAGTCGCTGCTGCGACCCATCACCTGAGTGGCGATCTCGTATTCCTTGATGAAAGTCTCGCCGCGCAACTGACTTTCGCAGAGGTACTCCAGGATGCGGGCGAGCGTCGGAGCTCGGCGGAACATTTCGGAGGCGAGGACTGCATCGAGCTCGGCCCGTTCTGCGTGTATGGTCTTGGTGGAACTCACTGGTGATTCGATCATGTTGCGCGCTCGCCTATGGCGCGGCCCCTGCTGCGACTGGTTGGAATTACTGCGATTGTTTCAACTGCGAACCGAGTCTACCATAACGATTCGACCTTATGAGTCGACGGAAAAGGCCGGCCGGGTGGCGTAGGTTTCTTTGCCGAAGGTGTCTTAACATTTGCCAAAAACCTTAGGTTTTATGCAAAAACACCCTTTAACATTGTTCAAACTTGATCCGGGCTCTGGGGGATTGTTCTATGGAGGCGAGGCACCATCCGGAAGTGGGGAAGGTTTGCAAAAGGACACGACGGGGAACCGGGGGTATCTGCATTCGATCCGTTTGGCCCCACTAGAGTTCGGGATCGTCGGCTATTTCCTACTCTTCTTCGGTTTGGGACTAAACGCCGTTCCGGTGTGCGCCCAGGAGGGCATGGGAGGCACGCAGGAGACACATTTTCACCTGGCTCCCCGTCCCAGCGTGGTCCGGGCCAGCGCGGTCCAGCCGATTACCGCTGAGGCGATGCTCGACAGACTGGATGGCCTGTGCCGATTCACGGTGCAGTGGCAGGATGCCAGCGGCGCAGTCATCGATCCGTTCGTGCATCGCGAGTTTCAGTATGCGACTCCTTACTTCGCTTTTGCGGTCGGCACCCTGGTTGAGGCTGGACGTTCCCGCGACCTGCTGCCGCATGGGGTGGCGGCGATGGAGAGCGCGACGCGGCAGTTGGGTGGTGGAGACGCCGCTGTTCCGGATCGACACGGCGAGTTTTTTCTGGCGTCGCTTAGCGAAGCGCTGCCCGTCTACAAAGGGCTGGTGCCGGAGGAGACCTGGCTGCGCTGGAGCAATCGGCTTCGTCTTCCGATCGCGGAGATGATCGCCGAAAAGCAGATAGGCAACTGGCGAACCTACGCGATGAAAGGGGAGTGGCAGAGGGCGAAGCTTGGGCTGGTCTCGCACAGCGATGCTGTCTCCTTTATCGAGGAGAACTGGAAGAAGGATGAGCTGGGACGGTTTGCCGCGGCGCCCACTTTTCTTTACCACGATCGAAGCAGCGATCCGGATACGCTGAGTGTGGCGCTGGTTGGGGAGGGCAACCTGCTGGCGCTGGTGCTGGAAGACTATGACGGACCCAGCGCCGCGGAGATCAAGGCCAAGGTGCTGGCAGCGCTGCGGGCTACTGTGCTGCTGGTTGATCCGACGGGGCAGGTGCCGGCGAACGGACGCACCGACGACCATGTGTGGACGGAGGTGGGGTTGCAACTGCTGTTCTCTGCGGCGGCGCCGATGATGCGGGCGGAGGGAGATGCGCGCACGGCCGACGCCATGGAGCGGCTGGCTGAATTGAGCTTTGCCGGGATGGAACGGTGGCGGCGAAGCGACGGCAGGTGGAGCGGGAGCTACTACATTACGAAGAATCACTTCGATCCGGCGCTTCGGGTGGGGTATCAGAATGCGTCGCAGTACTCGAACTACAGCGGTTCGCTGATGTTTCATCTGGCCGAGATGTACCGGCTGCGGAGCAAGCTTGCGATCAAGCCGGTGAGCGTGCCTTCCCCAGCAGAGATTGGTGGGTATGCTGTGCAGCTCGATCCGGCTTTTGCGGCGTCGTTTGCCAACGCGGGGGGACTTCAACTCGAGTTCAATCTGCACGGGGAGACGAAGGAGACCAACGACAACTGGTGGACGCCGCTGGGCGTTGTCCGGATCGCTCGGGCAGCGTGGGAGACCCGGTTGGGACCTTCGGACGGAGCGCAGACCGCGTCGGCTGCGGCGAGTTTTGCTCCAGAGATTCAACGAAACGGCGAGTGGGTCAGGTTATCGGCGATTCCCGATGTCTATGAGGCGACCTGGAGCGTGCAGATGGTCAATCCTGCGATCGTTCGCTGCACAATGGAGTACCACCCGACCGCAGGGCACGATGGCCCCAGCTTTCGCGACCGGTTCGCGATTACTCCGGATGGGGTGCTTTCGACCGTTAAAGAGATCGCGCAGGAGCATGAGAGCTGGGGCGTTACCTGGCCGCTTTTGGTCGATGATGGGCAGCCGTTGCGTACACGGATCGATGGCCGCATCGCGGAGGCCAGCTTTGCGGCTGGGGCCGACACGGAGAGCTTCTTAGCGGTCGATGGTGATGCCACTCTGGATGCTAAGATGAAGCCGGTTCGCTCGACCTTTGGCGATCTGCTTCCGGTACGCATGAGAACTGCCGGCGCAACCTCGCATACCTTTGTCTATCCGCATGACGCGGGACAGCCTGATGCGGATGCCGTCCTGAAGAGCTTTCGGATTACGGAGCGAGGTTTCGTGTCGGCGCTCGGGCGGGTCGAAGGGGATATCTATATAAGTCCGACGTTCGCTGGCGGGCGGGGCAGCGAGGTCGCTCTGAAGGAAGGCGGAAGAGCCGATCTCCGGTTCAACCGCGAGTGCGGCTTCGTCGTTCAGATCAGTCACGGAGCAGTCACGGCGATCGAGGTGGATCGTGCGGTGACGGCTCGACTTCGGGGACATACCTACCAACTAAATGCCTATCGCCCTTTATTCCTTCCCTGACCATTGCAAGAGTCGGACGACTGGAGCGTAAGCCTTGCAACACACGAGTCCTTGGGAATGCCGACTAGCATTGGAAGCAGAACCAAGGTCGATACACTTCGCGGAAGTTAGCTCTTAGGGCACAGAAGTTATCTGCTGCCTGGCGCTTGCTCAATCAACCGCTTTGTCTACCGTCACTTCCTCCTTACGGAGGAGAGGGCGGTGCAACCCGCGAAACGTAATGTCATTTTGTTAAGAGAGGCGTTAACAGCCTTCGTTTGCAGTAAAAGCCTTGCCAATAACTTTACTGTCTTCTTTTCGGCGAAATAGACTCAGCACGCTTTTACTTCGGAGGCTTCACTGTATGCAAAAGATTCTTATAAGAGATAAAAGGATGGGAGCGTTCCGGTGGGTTCTGCTTCTAATTCTTCAGGTTGCGGCTTGCCGTCTGGTGGCACAGGTCAACTCTTCGACTGTGACCGGGACTGTGACGGACTCGTCGGGTGCCAGAGTTGCGGGGGCCAAGGTCCTCATTACGAATCAGGCTACGGGTGTTTCGGTGTCCACGGTAACGACCGGGACGGGCGAGTATACGGCTCCGTACCTGATCGCAGGCACCTATAAGGTGCAGGTTATTGCTTCCGGATTTGCGTCCCAGTTGGCGGAGAACGCGCCGGTAGGCAACAACGCGACGGTGCATGTCGACGTGGTTTTGAAGACGGGCGGCACGGAGACGATCGTGCAGGTAGACGCGGGCGCGGCTGCGCTGCAGACCGACGACACCACCGTGAAGACGACGATCGACGCGCTTCAGATCGATGCCCTGCCGAATATCAATCAGAATCCGCTGCTCTATGCCACGCTGCAGCCGGGGGTTGCGGCGGAGAAATCGGCGCACCAGACTCAGAGTACGGACTCGTTCGGGATCGGACCTCATGCCCGCCGTGTTGAGTCGCTGATCAGCGTCAACGGCGGTCTCGGATTCACGACCGACATCCAGCTTGACGGTATTCCGATCCTGGCCAGCGACTACAACGAAGAGGGCATCACTCCCAACCAGGAGAGCATCCAGGAGGTGCAGGTCCAGTCAAATACCTTCTCGTCGGAGTATGGCCGCGGCACTGGGATTGTCGAATACTTCTCAAAGAGCGGGACCAACGCGCTTCATGGCGAGGTCGTCTATCGCAACCGTAACGAAGCCTTCAATGCGAACGGTTATGGAAACAACTTCAACCATTTTGTCTCTGCGCAGACCAATCCAGCGACCCAGACCGGTGTGCGCGGTCCGTTCAAGATCAATTACTTCGGCGGTTCACTCGGCGGCCCCATTATCAAAGACAAGCTCTTCTTCTTTGCCAGTTACGAGGGTTTGAAGCACGTCGCGCCCATCAACAAGAACATCACCGTACCCACGATGCTCGAGCGGAACGGCGATTTTTCCTGCACAAAGATTCAGGACAACAATGGTAACCCCGTTCCGGTCACGATCTATAACCCCTACACGGCGACCCAGGTAGCACCAAACGTTTATGAACGGGCCTTATTCGCCCCAGGCTCGGCAAACTGCGCGGGAGCCGGCAACTTTGGCGGAGGCGGCAGCGCGGTCGGCGGTGGTTCTGCCATCCCAGCAGGCAACCTGGATGCGGTGGGCGTGAAGGTGTACTCCAATTACCCGCTGCCGAACCAGGCGGCCTCCGACGTCTATGGAAACAATAACTACAACGTCAACACCACGCAGAACTTCCTCCGCAATACGGGCCAGATCCGCGTCGATTACAAGCTGAACAGCCGCAACAGCATCTATGCGACCGGCGGTATCTCAGAGGGTTCGGTGATTGTTCCGAACTTCCTGGGTCCTAACAACCCGTTCTATCCCAATATCACCTGGGGTCAGACCATCACAGACAACAACCCGTACGCAGCCATTGGCGACACGGTGATCTTCAGCCCGACGCTGGTGCTTGATGTTCGCTATGGAGTCAACCGGATGCAGAGCATCGAAGGATATGGGCCGAAGTCAGGCACCTTCGACAACTCTCCTTATCAACAGCCAGCTGCGGTGCAGTCGCTGGTCAACGACCCAAGCCAGCCCTTCGACTTCTGTCCGGGATCGAGCACTCAATACACTTGTCTGAATTACACGGTGGGTCAGCACATCAACGAGCACCAGACCAACCACAGCGCGGTAGCCAGCATCACGAAGACGCACGGCAGCTTTACCTTTAAGGTAGGCGGCGAGTATCGTGTCGGCCTGTTGAACACGGCCAATCCGGTCCATGCGAACTTCGAGGTCGGTAACTACTACTCCGATCAGAACTATACGTCGCAGTATACGGATGCGAACGGCAATAACGTGGGCTCATACAACACCACAAATGTGCAGCAAGGTTTTCCAGCGGCACAGTGGCTGACCGGAGCCGGGTACGAGGTGGCGGCGAGCTCAGTCGCCTCGGCGCTGGCGATGAAGTATGGTGCGTTCTACGAACAGACGACCTGGAAGGCTACGCCGAAGCTGACGCTGAACTTCGGGCTGCGATTTGAGTTGCAGGCGGGGCCGACAGAGCGCCACAACCAGCAGTCGGCGTTCGATACGGAGGGCACCAACCCGTATGGCAAGGGCTCCTATGTGTTCTCGGGCACCAACGGCTACTCCCGCAACCTTTATCTGTCTCACTACAATGACTACGGCCCGCGATTTGGGGTGGCCTACAACCTCGACAGCACTACGGTGATTCGCGGCGGCTTCGGGATCGCGTACCTTCCTACCAACTCCGGCTTCGGCTTTACGTCCCAGAACAATACAGCCTTCACGACGCACAATGTCGCGAGCTCGAGTGCCGTCTTTGGAGCGAACCCGAACGGAATTCCGATCGGCAAGTTCTACGATGGGCAGGTGTCCGGCAACATCGTTCCTGCGCTGGGGTCCGACACTACCAATCCGCTGCAGTATGGCGGCTCAAACTCTTATCTGCAGGACTACCGCAGCACGTACGACGGCCGGTTGCTGCAGTGGAACGTCTTCTTCGAGAAGAGCTTTACGCCGTCGACGATCTTCTCGCTGGGTTATTCGGCTTCGAACGGAGACAGGCTGCCGTTTTCCAACGTCCCTGTCAACGGTCTTGGCGCTAACGGCACGGGAACATTTTCGCCTCCGGGCTTCCAGACCATCTCGCCGGCGCTGCTTGCTTCGTGGAGACAGTCTTACATCTCCTCCAATGGCACCAATCCCGGCACACTGCCTATTGCCAACCCTTACCACGGCAATGGGTTTCAAGGGGGCGCGCTCTCTGCGGCTACGGTTCCGGCGTGGCGGCTGCAGGTTCCGTATCCGGAGTTTCCGGATTTGAATCTGTTGGAGCAGAAGGCACACTCCAACTACCAGTCCTTGATAGCCGAGGTTCGACACACGTTGTCGAAGGGCATTCAGTTCGATGCAAGCTATGTATGGTCCAAGGAGATCGACGACACGCAGAACATCGGGCAGAGCAACGACGCGTTCAACAATGCGGGCGAACAGAATACCGGCTACCTGCTAAACCTGAATGACCCTTACGAGAATCGGCACGTCGGCTACAACGACATACCGAACCGCGTGGTGGTCACGGCGCTGTTTGAATCGCCCTTTGGCCGGAACAGACAGTTCCTGGCGAATAGCAAGGCTGCGGATCTGCTACTCGGGGGCTGGCGACTGGGCACGTCTTTCCAGGCGCAGACAGGAACGCCGATCGAGATCAGCTCCTCGATGGGCAGCCTGAATAATCGCCCGAACCGCGTTCCGGGAGTCAATCCGATCCTGCCGAAGTCGGAGCGCCACTTCTTCTACAACCCTAAAGGCGGCCAGACGATCCAGTTACCCGGACTGGATGGCGGCGGCACAGCGAACGTGACCTGCACGGGCTGCATGCCTTACCTGAATCCGCTTGCTTTCGCAGGTCCAACGGTGACGACGCCAAACGGCAAGATCGAGCCGGATATCTTCTGGTACGGCAACTCGCGAGTTGCCTTTGACGATATCCGCAGTCCGAACAACATATTCTTCGACGCGCAACTGCAGCGCGACTTCCGCATCACGGAGCGCGTCCACTTTTCGGTGGCGGCGAACGCCTTCAACGTGCTGAACTTGACGCAGTTCACGCCAATCCAGGCTATTGGCGTGGGCGGCATCAACACCAGCTCCACCTCAAGACCAATCGGAACGTCCTCGCTTCAGACGGAGCCGCTGAACTTCTACGATCCGCGACAGCTTGAACTGCAAGGGAGGATTACCTTCTAAGCGGTGCTTTTTGGCCAACGAGGGCGGTCACAGTCTTTGTGGCGGCCCTCGCCTCTTTTTTGTGGGTCGGCTTTGTGGATCGGACAGAAAAGTTGAACGAGTAGAATGACCATCAGGAAACTTTGCTTTGCAAAATGTTTGGGCGCAGGTCGTGAAGTTCCGTGAAGAGGCAGGCGCCTGTTGGTGGAGACATGCTCGCTGCAAGAGAAGATGCGGCGCTGTTGTGACGCTTCTTCTATTGTTGGCTGAGGGATTTCCCGCGGCTCTCTCGCAAGTTCCAGGGAACGTTGTAGGTACTGAACCGGCGCCTAAACCGGCGTCTAAGGCGTCAGAGACCATCACGCCTGTTGAGTTTGCGGTATTGAAGCGACGCGCGGCGGCGGGCAATGTGGCAGCAGAAGCGAAGCTTGGCTCGGTGTACCTCAGTGGTGCTGCCGGGGAGACGCCGAATCCCGCGATGGGATTTCCGTGGGTGTTGAAGGCGGCGGAGCGACACGATATGAGGGCGCAGTTCTTAGTGGGCGCAATGTATGCGCAGGGGATTGGGACAACGCAGGACTATGCCATGGCGGCAAAGTGGTTCACGACCTGCGCAGAGCGCGATGATGCGGCGTGCGCGCTCGATCTCGGTCTGCTATACGGCCGTGGCTCGGGCGTGACGCGGGACTACTCCACGGCGGTGAAGTGGTATAAAGTTGCCGCGGCGCACAACCAGGGCGATGCCGAAAAGCTGTTGGCGTTCCACTACGAACAGGGACTTGGCGTGGAGAAGAACGACACACTCGCCTCGCAATACTGGCAGCAGGCGGCTGAGCAGGGGGATGCTTCGGCGCAGCTTGCGACGGGCAAGCGCTATCTGCTCGGCCAGGGGGTTGCGCGTGATCCAAAGGCAGCCGTGATGTGGCTGCGCAAGGCTGCTGAACAGGGGCAGGTGGATGCGCAGTACAGTCTCGCAATTCTGCTGCTACAGGGGGAAGGCGTCGACGCAGATTCGGCAGCAGCGCTTAAACTTTTGCGAGACGCTGCGATGCAGAACAACGGGCCGGCGCAGATGGAGTTGGGTACGTTGTATCTGGAAGGCAGAGCGGTGAACCGTGATCCGAAGGAGGCGCTGAAGTGGCTGCAGCAGGCTGCCAGGAACAAGGTTGTCGCGGCCCAGTATCGGCTTGGCATGCTTCTGCGGGACGGCGATCTAGGAGTCGAGATAAATCCTGTTCAGGCGGATCGATGGCTGCAGGCGGCGGCCGCTGCCGGCAGTGACGAAGCAAAGGCAGCGCTTGCACAGACCAGCAACCTTGGCCATCCACAGGCCGTCATTCCCGGGCCGCAATGAAGTTCACTCGCCGTAATTTTATTGCGGGGGCATGTGCCGGCGCTGCCTCACCTTATCTCTCAGCCGTGTTGCCGCCGATAGCTTCTTCGCCGCTGTTCCGGAGCGTTCCCGCTTCGCAGAGCGGACTCACCTGGGTGCATGACAATGGCAAAAGCTCGATGCGATGGTTGCCGGAGAGTATGTGCTCTGGTTGCGCGTTCTTTGACTTTGACAACGACGGGTGGATGGATATCTTTCTCGTCAACACAGGCCCGAGCGACTTCTACAAACCGCAGAAGCCGACCCGCTGCGCGCTTTACAAGAACAATCGCGACGGCACCTTCACCGATGTCACCGAGAAGGCAGGACTGCAAGGCAATGTGTGGGGCGAGGGTGTTGCTATTGGTGACTACGACGGGGATGGGTGGCCCGATCTTTATCTGACGGCCTATGGAGCGAACAAGCTGTACAAGAACAATCGCGATGGAACGTTTACGGATGTCACTAAGCAGGCGGGAGTCGCGGCAGAGGGATGGTCTACCTCGGCGGTGTGGTTCGACTACGACAACGATGGCAGGCTGGACCTGTTCGTGTGCAGCTTCGTAGAGTACTCGCGGGATACCAAGGTAAGTTGCGGCAATAATGCCCTGGGGGTGCGCTACTACTGCACACCACGCATCTTTTCGCCGCGGCCAAGCCTACTGTTTCATAACAACGGCGATGGCACGTTCACAGAGGTGGGGCACAGCAGTGCGATTGGAGAAAACCCGACCAAGGCTCATGGCGTTGTGGCGGCGGATCTGAATGGCGACGGCAGGATGGACCTGTTCGTTGCGAACGACACGGCGGCGAACTACCTCTTCATGAATCGCGGAGGCGGTAAGTGGGAGGAGGTCGGATTCAACGCCGGGGTCTCGTTCAGCGAAGGAGGGCAGGCGCGCTCCGGGATGGGAGTGGATGCGGGGGACTACGATAACGACGGCAAGATCGATTTATTCGTGGCCAACATCGACCGCGAGCAGTTTGCGCTTTATCACAATGACGGCAACGAGACTTACACGGACCTTGCGGGGAAGACCGGCATCGGTTTTGCGACTGCGACATTGAGCGGCTGGGGCTTAAAGTTCTTTGACTATGACAACGATGGCGACCTCGACCTCATTCTTTCGAACGGACACCCGGACGATATGGTGGACCAGTACTCGCCGAACGTCACCTGGAAAGAGCCGCTGCTGTTGTTCCACGGAGACGGTAAAGGCGCATTTGAGAACGTGAGCAAGCTGGCTGGCCCGGAGTTTGCCATGCAGTGGGGAGCGCGGGGACTTGCTCTTGGCGACTTCAACAACGATGGCGGCGTGGATGTGTTGATCAATAACAATGGAGGCGCGCCGCTGCTGCTTGAGAATCGCACGGGAAAGAAGAATCACTGGCTGGGTCTGAAGCTGGTCGGCACGAAGGCGAATGTTGATGCGGTAGGTACGGTGGTCACCTGGAGCTTTGCCGGTACGACACGCACACGGCAGAAGGTGGGCGGCGGAAGTTATCTGTCTTCGCACGATCCGCGGATGGTGCTTGGGATTGGGCAGGCTGCGAAGATCGATGCGATTGAGATTAAGTGGCCACTGCCTTCGGGCAAGACCGAGAGGTTCGACAAGCTGCCGATCGATCGTTACATCACGATCGTCGAAGGCAAGGGGATTTAGGAGAAGTAGCCGAATGGGCGTCAGCTTTTCTTTCTCCACTCGAAGACGTCGCGCCAGCCTGCTTGGCGTTCTTTTGATTACTTTGTGTGTAGCTGCTAATGTTTTTTGTATTGGGAGCGCACGCGTGAGAGCTTCGGAACGTGCGGTAGATCAGACGGCGTCCTCTGCTTTGCATACTCCTCTAGCGCTATCGGCTTATGCGGGTGATGCCGCGTGCCTCGCCTGCCATCAACAGATCTCTGAAAGCTATGTGCATACTGCGCATCATTTGACGTCGCAGGTTGCATCTGCGGAGTCGATTCACGGCAGTTTCAGCGCCGGGGCGAATGCGCTGAAGACCGCTAATCCTGGATTGACGTTTGAGATGCAGGCGATGCCGGATGGCAGCTTCACGCAGACTGCCAACTATGTCACGCGGACGGGCACGCTACAGACCTTGACTCAGCCGATCGATCTTGTTACGGGGTCTGGGCGGAAGGGGCAGACATATCTCTACTGGGCAGGAGAGCTGCTGTTCGAGTTGCCGGTCTCGTATTGGACTGTCGGCAAGGAGTGGATCAACAGCCCGGGATATCAGGATGGCACGGCGCATTTTGACCGCCCCATTGCGCCACAGTGCCTGGAGTGTCATGCCTCTTACTTCGAGTCTCTCGCTCCGCCGGTGAATCGATTTGACCGGACGAAGCTGGTGCTGGGTATTGGCTGCGAGCGCTGCCATGGGCCGGGTGCAGAGCATGTGCGCCGCGAGCGGTTGAGTCCGCAGCCGCGTCCGGGCTCCTCGGAAGAAGCGATTGTGAATCCGGCGCGGCTTGATCGTGAGAGGCAGATCGACGTCTGTGCGTTGTGCCATGCGGGAGCGGGAGAGGCATTGGCACAGCCGCTTTCTTTTAAGCCGGGCGATGTGCTGGCGGAGTATGTTCGATCTCCTGCCGTACTTCCGGGTGCGCCGTTGGACGTTCACACCAACCAGGTGCAACTGCTTCGTGAGAGCAAGTGTTTTCTGTCGAGCAATATGACTTGTTCTACCTGCCACGACACGCATGAGGAGCAGCGGGATGTAGCGGCACTCTCGTCAAAGTGCCTTGGGTGCCATACACAAAAGGCGTGCCCGAAGTATAAGACGCTGCCTGCGGCCATCAAAACTCGCTGCGTCGAGTGTCATATGCCTCTGCAGCATTCGAACACGCTGTTCTCGGACAACTCGGGAGAACGCCTCACGCCCAAGGTTCGCAATCACCGCATTGCTGTTTATGCGGAGTTCACGGCGAAGTGAGGTGGGGAGCAGGAGCTTCGGTCTGCTTGGCTAAGTTAAATTTGGGGCCGCATATCTGATCCGCAGGGATTGTTGCGGGGTCAGGCTTATCTCTTTTTTAAATTGAAGAGTGCAGCTATCTGTATTCCTGCGAGATGCTGCAGTTATCTTTTCTTCGCCAAGTTTCATCGTTTGTACGCCGCACTCAGGCGGGAGCACGAGCGAATCGAAGTTTAGCTCACCCGCAATCACTGTGAGCGTCAGCGTATTGGCCTCAAACCGCAGCTCTCCCCAGCCAGTGTTGGAGGTCCATGGAGAACGAAAGAGTTGTTTCGTTGACATCTTTGGCTGTACGGTGAGCTGTTGCAGTACGGCGTCGTGGCGAAAGCCCGAGAGTGCGGGGATCAAGGCCCAACTTGCCATCGATCGAGCGTAGTGGTGGCCCCACTCCAGCTCGTCCATCGGATTTCTACTTTCGCCGTCGTGGCGCGCGCGTACGTCTGTAACATGCTGGATGGCTTCGTCGATCAGGCCGTACTGGATCATGGTGGCGGAGACGGCGTGTTCCAACCCGCACCAGTTTTCGCTGGAGTAGGCCATCGGATTCACGGGAATGTCTTCAGGCTTTTTGTAAGCGCAGATGCGCAGCGCCGGTTCGTCGTTAACGGCATACATGCGATGCGTTCCCAGCATCGCGTAGGGTCCCATGCGCTGGTTGTAGCGATGAATCGATCTCAACGCGGTGCGCATATTGTCTGCGGAAAGCAGATCGCCAAGACCGGCCATCCCTGCCATGTACTGACCGATGATCTGGTCGATGTGGCAGGCGGGACCTAGTTGAGAGTGAGGGTCGGCGGTGTTGATCTCGCCGCTGAGCAGCGCGGGGTCCACGTCGGCCAGAGGCACAGGGCGTATCTGCTGGATGTAGAACTCGCCTTGGAAGAGATGCTTGTCGGTCCACTCTCTTCCGGCTTGTTCGATGCGTTCGCACTCTGCAGCGAACTCGTTGTCGTTCGCGGCTTTTGCCATTGCGGCAGAGGCTCGCAGAGCCGCGAGGTACCAGCTTTGCATCATCCCCGTTGGGCCGAGAAATTGGATGTCGTAGGTGTTGTGTTGCGCACCTTCCATCACGCCGTCTCGATTGGCATCCCATCCGCCCTTGATCCAGGCATAGGCGAGCGCACGCTTCGCGGCCGGCCGATACTTCAACATCCACGGCGTGTCTCCGCTGATGCGCCAGTCGAGATAGAGCCGTACGATCTGCCCCATCTGCCCATCGGCGGCGGCCTGATGGTCCGGCTCAGTGAGCGTGAAGTGCTCATAGCCCAGCGGCAGCTTGTGGCGAAAGTCCATGTGGCCGCTGGCCTGAGTGGCATAGCCGAAACTGGTCTCGCGCATAGAACGGGAGAGCGCCGGAAAGACGTAGCTGGTCGCTACTTCATAGTTCCAGACATGAGTACAAGAGCCGGGACCTTGTCCTCCTGTGCTGTTGCTGCATCCTTCATAGCCGTGGAAGCTGCCGTCGGCGATGCGGAAGCTGGTATTCGAGACCAGGGTGGAGAGATTCGAGGCGGCCGCATCCTTCACCGAGGCGGGCAGGGTAGCGTCGCGCATGGTGGCGGCGAAGGCGTGTGTCCTACGTTCCAGTTCCGGAAGGTTTTTGATCGTGTACTCGGCCACCTCCCATGCATTGTGGAAGCGAGTCGCATAGAAGTTGCCGAGGTTTACCTTTTCCATTCCTTTGGGCGCGCCCCAACCGATGCCCTCCGGGGTGCGGTTGGGATAGTGCCAGGCCAGTAGAAAGCGGAACCTCGCGGTGCTGCCCGCTGCGATTGTCGTGCGGATTGAAGCCGAGCCGATCGGGTCCTTCTCCTTCTCCGATGCAAAGTCCTTCGGGATGCTGCCATCCGCCGCGAAGGACTTCCAGATTTTTTCCAGAGAGTAGATGCCCTGGTTCGGCCAGGCCTCGGTCAGTTGCAGTGAGGAGCCTTCCTCCGGTAGCGCAAGCAGAGCGAAGCTGCCGCTCTTCGGCGCGTCCACTGCCAACGTGGGATTGGTCATGAAGACGCCTGTCGGAAGAGTGCTGCCTGGGATCGACCGCAATACATTGGTGCCCCACTTTGCGCCGTGGCATGGGTTCTCGATGGAAAGCGCAATCGCCACTGTTGCTGGGGTCTGTGAAGTGTTCTTGACGTTGTATTCGAAGACGCCGATGGGCAGACCGGAGTCGTCCGCGTCAACTGGGTAGAACGGCGAGAAGGCCGTCAGTGAGACGTCCACCGGGCAGTGCGGATCGGAGAAGTTGATCTTTGCGACGGGGAAGCTCGAAGAGAAGACAGCCTCCGTCATGCGCGGCATATCGAGTGCGCCGACTCCGCGGATGCCCTCGCGGTAGTCCCACTGATCGTAGGGCGGTAACAACTTGCGCTCGAGGATGGAGGTGAACGGCGCTGCCCCCGCGCCCTCTACGTGGATGGCGGCGAAGGTGTAGCGGAGAAGGTCGCCGCTCTCGGGCCGGTTAAATATCTGCCATAAGCGAAGATCGCCCCGGCCGCCAAGCTCCACTCCGCCTGTGCCGATGCCGCCAACGGGAAACGCGATGCGGGCCAGGTTGCGTCCAGTAAAGGTGCGCGGGAAGTTAAGTTCAGGCGTCGGCGTTGCGTTGGAGGAAGAAGGCGTTGCTGCCGGAGAGTCTTTTTCGTTACTGACTCCATGTGACGCAAGCAGATTTGTATCCAGCTTCGGTAGTAGCACGGCTCCCAATGCAGCCTGCTTAACAAAGGTTCTGCGGCTTGTTCTTTCTTTCACTAGCCCACCCTTTAAGCAAGTGTCGTGTAGGAACGTGTCAGCGTTGCAGTTGTGGATGCATGACCAATAACCCAAGCCGGCCTGTCTCGAGCGCAGGGCGACAACGACTATTTTATGCTAACTGTCCTCTGAAAGCCTGGCACTACACTGATGAAAGATGGAAGAGTTCAGTGAGAAATCTTTGCCTAGTGTTGGTGTAGCTCACTGCCCGCGCCGCCATCGCTAGCCCTGCACCAATCCAAGCATCTGCAGACTAGCGTTCTTCGGATGATGACGATGCGTCCTCGTCGATTCTGCTCGGTAGATCGCGTCTACTCTTAGCGCTATGCGTACTTAACGCTGTTATGACGCTCGATTGGCCGCCTTTCAGGCTGCTTTTGCGTGGGGACTGAGGTGTTGGCTGTTTTAGCACCGATCGGCTGGACAAGGCATTATGCCTCAGTAAATTGCTCGATCTGCGCGGGGCGCTTGTAGGACAAAGACCGCCCGTCGTAAATCGTTTCAGAGGCATGCGCGTGGGCCTGCTGCAACACATTAACAGGCTTTCACTGCAGATTAACGACTCTTAACTATTCATTATCGGCACTTTTCAAGAATAACTTCACGAGTCAAAAACGATGACCCAAGGAGAATTGAAAATATGCCCTCCCCAACGCCGCCTTCTTCAAGATCAGCGCCGCTTACACTGCTCTGCACTTCACTTTTGTTGCTCGCACTTGTTCTAGCGGCCAAACCGGTCGCTGCTCAGGGGACCTACACTCCGCAGGTGTTCAACGCCGCCACCGATACCGGGCAGGACTTCACCACTGTTCCTGTCAACACCGCATGGAACGCGTCCAACGGCATCAATCAGACGGTGTGGAACCACATCTTCTGGGACGGAGGCACCAATAATCCCGGTCCACAGTTTTATTTCGCGGGCAGCACCGGACTGTGGATTACCAGCTCTTCCGCGCTTGGCTGGCCGAATACAGGGATGATGCAGGAGGATACCGTCTGCTCGGCCGGCTTCGGCTACGGCGACTTTCATTGGCGCAGCGCCGAGGGGCAGAGTGCCGCCGGTCCTGGCTCCAACCAGATCATGTGGCCGGCGGACGGAGATCCGGGCTGGCCCGGCATCATCAAGGGGTCGAGCGATAACCACATCGGGGAAGTGGATATCAGCGAGGTGAACTACGCCTCGAACGATACTCTGTTTTCGACCTTCCACTACTTCGACGCAAACGCTTCGGGCAATAACGGCCAGATCATGAACGTTCCGGATACCTTTCCAGCCGGCTCGGGAGACATGACTGCGATGCACGACTTCGATGCGATCTGGGGACCGGGCTCACTGGTAATCAAGATCGACGGCGTCGTGCAGATGTCTGCGCCAACTGCGCAGGTTCGCGCCGACTATGCGCATGGCGGCTGCAACTACACGCTGGGCGCGCAGATGGCGATGCAGGCAACCGGGTATGACAAGACTCCTGACAACTGGATCGAGATCGCCAATATGTGGTGGTCGGCCAAGGACGGGACTACTCAGCCAGTCACCAACTCCATGTCGATCTCCGCGCCCTCAGGACTGGTTGCCGGCAGCAACGCGACCTTATCGATTGCCAGCAACTACGCGGTCAGCAAGAACGTTACAGTCACGGTCGGTGGCGCTTCTTACACCTTACCCGTGAGCGGATCTGGAACTAGTTACACTGTAACGATCCCTGGTACGGATACCGTCGCCGGCACTTACCAGGTGCAGGTGACCGACGGTGCGACCAAGAGCAATGCAATCAGCGTGATGTTCAGCGCATCGAATCCGGGCGGAGCGTTGCAGATTGAATCGCTGACCTATACGTCTTCGTCGCTGACGCTTTTAGGGACCGTCTACCAGTCTGTGGCAGGTGGTATTCGCTTTCTGATTGACGGCAAGTATGTGGGAGTTCTTCGTGACAGCTCGCCGGTTGGCACGCATAACTTGACCTATGTCTTCCCAACGGCTCCTTCCTCGGGCAGTCACACCGTCACCTACTACATTAACGGGGAACAGAGTACGACCTCCGTCACTGGTACGTTCACGGCTCCATAACGGCTAAATGGCTTCGGCAGCGCTAGTAGTCGACTGGAGTCGACAAAGCAAACAAGGCACCCCTGCCTGCCCCAGTCTGGGCGGCAGGGGCCGTGTTGTTCCTGGCTTTGCATGAGTTTGTGTGGCTTAGTGTGGAGCATCTAGTGCAAACATGAAGAAACGTATTTCGCAAAATGTAATACCAAGGTCCTGAGGTGGATTGTCTGCGCGTTGAATAGCTGTCCGCGATGCTAATTCCGTCGAAACCACATTCTTAGATCGTTTCGCAACGGCTGCCAAGATTTGTCCCCTGTGAGCAGGCATGGCTTCTTTCGCTTACTCTCAGCTCGGTGTGTTCTCTGTCCAAAAATAGATAATGGACAAACTTTAAAGGCGCCTAGAGTTAAGCTACTCGTAGGAAAGGAAGACCGAAGAGGTAAGAATGCATTTAAAGTTGGCTCGATCAGTCTTTCTGTCCGTAGGCTCGCAAGAATATCTCGACTGCATCGCGGCAGCGCTTCGCCTGCTCCTCGGGGGTCGGCTTGCCTAAAAGCCCGAGGGACCTAAGCATCATCATGTCTGATGTAAGAAGACCCACGAAGTGGGAGGCGGCGAGTTTGGAGTCCATTCTGCGCAAAGCCCCTTTTTTGGCTTGGGCATCGAAATACTCCGCCAATACAGCAAGCGTCCGGCTAGGACCTAGCTCGTAGAAGATTGAGGCGATTTCAGGAAACCGCCGGGATTCCATGAATACGATATTTTGAAGCCCTATTCCTTCATCTGAGAGCAAGCGCCCCAGAAGAATGGCGCCAAATGACGAAAGAGCTTGCCGAGGCTCCTGATTCTTTCCCAGCGCTAAGCCAATGTCGCTGGCAAAACGATCTGTGAGCCGGTGGATCACCGCTCGGAACAATTCGTTCTTATTTGTGAACTTATTGTAGAAAGTCTCTTTGGAGGCATGGGCGCGATGGGCAATTTCGCCCACACTTGTAGCTTCGAAGCCCTTCTGAAGAAACAACTCCGCTGCGCTATCCAGAAGAAAATTGGATCGTGAGTCCGAGGTTGGCGACACTGGCGGGACGGATGTGCCGCTATCCTTCGGGCGTCTTGAGACTGAGACTTCGGACGATTTGTGAACTTTTCTTTGCATCCTTCCTCACTTTACCTCCATCTTATATTAGAGACCGTACCGTACGGTACGGTAAGATGTAGTAGCTGACGCAGTCTCAGGTGCAACGGACGCAAAGTCGACAAGAGTTGGAGGCATGACCGTGAAATCAAACGTGAAGCGTCACCGGGAGTTCAGCACGAGTTTGCTCTTTCAGATCGAACAGTGGATTGTTCTACTCCTTGGGATTGCCTGTCTCGCGGTTTTCTTGTGGGCAGCCTTGGATGGGCACAAAGCATTCTCCATTCGGCACTTATCACACTTCAGCACGACGACGATTGTTTTTACTGGTTGGCTTCTGACGATCGCCGTCGGACTTATTGGAGTTACGTTGATGCGATTTGCATTCTACAAACGTAGCGAATCGGAGCCTGACGCAAAGTCGATGAGTAAAAGAGTTCGAACGGCATCTGGTGGCTCAACCAAGAATTCTAGTCGCTTGATGTCAATCACTGCAGACAAGAGGAGGCGGTGATGGCAGAGCAACGTTGGGTACCAAAGCACAACCCATGGCTGATTGCGCTTGTCGTCAGCATGGCGACCTTTATGGAGGTGTTGGACACCTCGGTCGCGAATGTGGCGTTACCCCACATCGCTGGCTCTTTAGGTGCCAGCCAGGATGAATCGACCTGGGTGCTCACGTGCTATCTGGTGTCAAACGCTGTCGTTCTGCCGCTTGCCTCCTATATCTCGACGTTGATCGGCCGCAAACGCTTTTACATGTCCTGCGTTGCTCTGTTCGGCATCAGCTCTTTGCTTTGCGGTCTTGCGCCCACGCTTCCGCTCTTGTTGTTTTTCAGAGTGCTGCAAGGGGTCGGCGGTGGCGGGCTCGGTCCGTCGGAGCAGTCCATTCTCGCAGACACCTTTGAGCCGGCTAAGCGTGGGCAGGCGTTTGCCCTATACGGAATGGCGGTGATCCTGGCACCGACAGTAGGCCCCACGATCGGCGGCTGGCTGACGGACAACTTTGACTGGCGTTGGATCTTCTTCATCAACCTGCCCGTAGTTGTTCTGTCTCTCTTTTTGACGCACAAACTGGTCGAAGACCCACCTGCGATCCAGAAGGAAGTGAAAGAGGCTAGAAGCAGCCATTTCCGGGTGGACTATATCGGATTCAGCTTGCTGGCGCTCACCTTTGGAACCTTGGAGGTCGTGCTCGACAAAGGTCAGGAGGATGACTGGTTCAGCTCGCACTTGATTACTACGTTCGTCATCGTGTCGGCGGTGGCCTTCATCGCAGTAATTCTTTGGGAGCTTTATTTGGCTCGGAAGAAGCAACGGCCGATCCTCGACCTGAGACTCTTCTCCAATCGAAACTTTGCGTTGTCCATGGGAATGATGTTTGTTCTCGGCGCGTCACTCTATGCAGTCAACACGCTCTTTAGCCAGTTTCTGCAAAATTTGATGGGATACACCGCCGAGCAATCGGGACTGGCGCTGGCCAGCGGCGGCCTCGCAACCATGATCTGCATGGTCATTGTTGGGGCGATCTCCTCCAAGGTCGATCCGAGAAAGCTGGCAGCTTTTGGCTTTGCCGTCACGGCCGCAAGTCTCTTTTACATGAGCGGAATGGATCTGCAGATGAGCTTCGCCCACGCGAGCTCACTGAAGTTTTTCCAAGGCTTCGGCATCGCGTTCCTTTTCATTCCTATCAGCACGATGTCTTACATCGGGGTCCCTGAGAACAAGAACAACGATGTTTCAGGCATGACGAATCTTGCAAGAAATATAGGAGGGTCTTGTGGAACTTCCTATCTCACCACCGTATATGCGCGTCACCAGCAGGTGCATCAACATGCGCTGATCAAGAACGCGACCAACGGCAATATCTTTTATCTCAACCGTATCAACACGATGACGCAGCAGCACATGGCGAGCGGAATGTCGCGTATGGCCGCGAAACAGCATGCCATTCAGCAGTTCTATCAACAGTTGCAGGCGCAGGCAGGCGTCATGTCGTACATCGACATCATCTTGTTCTTCGCGGGTGCCTGTCTATTAATGATTCCCGTTGCGTTCTTCATGAAGAGGGGCGTTGCCAGCAGTACTGCAGTCATGCATTGAGGATTCTTCCATGAAAAAGCACAAATTTATAACTCGTTCACGTCCGATCTTCGCAACGATTGCTCTAGTGTCTTTCACTGCGGTGATCGCGCAGGCACAAGGAGGATCTTCCTCTAGCTCTCAGAGTTCGAAAGCGCAGCAGGTGCAGCTATCGGGGCGAAGCCAGGGTGGCGCCAGCGTGTCGGTGCAGCAGTCAGGCTCCAGCAGCACAAGCTCGAGCGTCAACACGATCAACTCGACGGTACAGGTGCAAGGAAATTACGCCGGCAGCATCAATGCTCCAATGGATGGAACCGGGCCTGTCGATCTGACCTTTGCTCAGGCAATCCAGTTGGGCCTTCACTATAACCTCGGTGGTATCGCGTCGGACGCCTCTTCGAGACAACTACGCGCGCAACGGCTCAGCGCATTGAGCAATCTGCTTCCGAACATCTACGCCACTCTTGCGGAGAGTGCGGCAAAGACCGATCTTCAGACGTCGGGAATCTCTTCCTCGACTTTCAGCAGCGGCAGCGTCGGCGGGGGGCTATCCATACCGGCGGTTGTTGGCCCATATCACTATTACAGCCTTGAAGGAAACCTATCGGAGCAGCTAAGCCTCACCGATTTGCATAACCTCAAGTCTGCGAATGCGGCGCATGCGGCGGCAGTGCTCAATATGCGTGATACTCGCGAGTTCGTGATTGTCGCAGTAGGCGGATCGTATCTTCGCGTGCTTGCCTCGATCGCGCTGGTCGAGTCACAAGAGGTCCAAGTCCAGTATGCACAGGCCAGCTATCAGCAGACTGCGGCGCAACTCCAGTCCGGAACCAAGGCCGAGATCGACGCCGATAAGAGCCTCGTCGAGTTACAGACAGAGCAGCAGCGCCTCTCTTCGCAAAAGGGCGATCTGATCAAACAGAAGATGCAATTGGCCCGCATCATCGGCATCAATCCAGGCCGGGACCTGCACTTGGCGGAAAAGCTTTCGACAGACATCCCCGTTTCTGATGGTGCTGATGCTTCGATCGGGTACGCGTTGAAGCATCGGGTGGACCTGCAGGCAGCCGGACAGCAACTTCAGGCCGCAGAGGAGGCGTATCGAGCCTCGAAGTCGGAGTATCTTCCTTCCTTCGCCGTTAGCGGCTACTACGGCCTGCAAGGCACCAACCCTAACAAGGGCGCCGGGGTATTCTCCGCGTCGGCAACGCTGACGGTTCCTATCTTCAACAGCGGCAAGACTAAGTCCGATGTGCAGCAGGCCGATGCCGCGGTAATGCAACGGAAGGCTGAGGCGACCGATCAGCGCGGTGTGGTGGAAGACGATGTGCGCAGCGCGTTGGTCGATCTCCAGGTAGCGTCGCATCAAGTGCAGGTTGCGCAGAGTAATCGCACCTTGGCAAAGAGCACGTTGCAGCAGTCTTTGGACCGGTATGCAGCAGGCGTCACCAACTCTGTTGAAGTCGTTCAGTCGCAGGAGACCCTGGCCTCGGCAGAGCACGACTACATCAGCAGCCTTTACTCGCTCAATCTCAGCAAGATCAGCCTGGCCCGTGCCATGGGCAACGCAGAAGAAACTATCCCCGACATGCTGAAAGGAAACTAAGTCATGCCAACGCAAATTGAAGACGACAAGGGTCAAGCTTCTATCTCTCTAGGAGACTTTGAACAAAACGGTGAAGAGAGCAAGGAACAGAACGCGACTAAAGAACAAAAAGCTCCCTTCGACCCGGCAAAGCATCGACGGAACATCATCCTTGGTGTCGTCGTCGTTGCAATTCTTCTCATCGGAAGTATTGTCTGGTGGCTCTACTCAGGTACGTACGAGTCCACCGATGATGCCCAGGTTGACGGCCATCTGAACCCCATCGCAGCTCGTGTCGATGGAACCATTCGCGCCGTTTATATCGAAGACAATCAAACTGTCCATGCCGGCCAGCCTCTTCTTGATCTGGATACGAAAGATGCCGAGGTCAGCGTGGCTCAGGCTCAGGCCGACTACGACCAGGCGCTCGAGCAGCGCAGCGCCGAAACTCCCAACCTCCCAATTCAGCAGGTCAGCAACGAAACCGACGTTGTGAATGCCGACTCAGAGGTAGTCAATGCCGAAGCCGCGCTCGCAGGGGCACAACACGACTACGACTCCGACGTTGCGAAGTTGCACCAGGCGGAGGCAACCAACGAAAAGGCGCAATCCGATTTGCGTCGCTACAAACAGCTCGTCGAGAAGAGAGAGTTGGCGCAATCGGACTACGACCAGTATCTCGCCAGCGCGAAATCCGATGCGGCCAACGTCGATGCGTCTGCGGCCGCGGCCGCATCGCAGGGAAAGTTGATCGATCAGCGTCGCGCGCAGCTCAAAGAGCAGGAAGCCAAAAGAACCCAGACACTCCGCAATGCGCCTAGGCAAGTTGCGATCAAGAATGCTGACAATCGCATGAGAGAAGCAAGCCTGGAGTCATACGGAGCGAAGCTCGAACAGGCTAAATTGAACCTCACCTACTGTCACGTCGTGGCTCCTGTCGACGGTATCGTCCTACAGCGAAGCGCGGAGGTTGGGGGCAGAATCACCGGCGGCCAACAGCTTCTTATGATTGCTCAGATCGACCATCCTTGGATAGTCGCGAACTTCAAAGAGACGCAGCTGCACAAGATGCATCCTGGCCAACGAGTGGACATCAAGGTAGATGCTCTGAGCAAATCTTTTATTGGCGAAGTTGAAGCAATGGCCGCGACGACCGGGGATCGCGCCAGCACGTTGCCTGCGGAAAATGCAACTGGCAACTACGTCAAAGTGATTCAGCGTCTGCCTGTTCGCATCCGTTTCAAAGACGGCCAGGACGGGCTCGACGAACTGAGGGCGGGCATGTCGGTTGAACCAAAGGTTCATATCGAATGACTTGTCCCCGAGGTTCAGCACGACCCAGTCATGAAGTGCCGCAAACGGAAGTAAGCGGCCTCTAAGTTCTTCTAACCCGCACGGTCCGGAGACCAAATGATATTTCGTTGCAAAACGCACTTCTCTAAGTTCAACAGGTTTGCGAGTGCGCTCTGCACACTCGCGGTGATCGGTGTCATCGTTCCTTTGCAGGCTCAACAGCCGGACGGCTCTGCTTTGCCGTCCCATGAAAGTGCCCCGTCCGGTGCTTACGAAGAATGGCACTCGGGTGAGACGGTACATCTGATCGGCCTTCCTGAGATAAAGGAAAAAGAAAAGGGATTGCTTTCCATCTCGCCAACTGCACTGACGTTTGCTTCGCCCGGAGGGCGCGCTTCCGTGCAACGGGCGGAGATATCAAATGTTTCAACAGGCGACGTGAACGTAGAGACGGGTGGCACTGCAGGAAAGATCACCAGAGCCATCATTCCGTTTGGCGGCGGTTCTGCGTTAGCCACAGTAACTCACAAACAATTAGGCCTTCTCACAATAGAGTTTCGTGATCAGCGCAATGCTCTCCATGGAGCCGTGTTTCTGCTGCCAAAGGATGAGGCATTACAGGCGCAGCAGCAGCTGGGAGAACAGACGTCGCCGCATTCGACGGAACCTCCACAGGGACGATGCGAAACGAACGGCGGCGTTTTACCCGACTCAATCAAAGTAGCGGTCATCACTACACCGGGTGACCCTGTGCCCGCCGAATATAGGATGTTGATCTATGAGCAGCTCGTGCGCCGCCTTCGCGAAGAAGGGAGATTTACCGCCGTCTATCGCGACAGTGACGGCGAACCCGAGGCGGCCTGTCCCAAGTACCACCTCGTTTTGACACTGGATGCTTTCAAAAAGGGTAATGCGGCGGTGAGAGCTTCCACTGGCCCAGTTGGTTTCTTCGTTGGGGCAACCAAGCTGAAGTTCTACGTCCAAGTGCAGGCTCTAAACGGAAGGATGCTAATTGACAAGGACCTAAAAGCCTCGCAGCGTGGCGACACTGACAGTCTCAATATTGCTGATAAGATTACGAAGTCGCTGACCAAGGAGCTCGAGAAAGCCAGCATGCACGCTGCGCGATCTTAGGGAAGTGGTTTTGTTCAGCTATCTCTCTTTGAAGGGAGATAGCCTACGATCTACGGAATACGCTCGCGATATCGAGTCCAGACTGAATCCGAAACAGTTTGCGCGGATCCACCGCTTACTCTTGCGCACGTTGCCGAAGTCCTTGATTTCACGGTCACAAGGTTATCCTACATAACAGCAATGAACTTCTTAAGAGCTGCTGCCAGAGTGAAAGTGCGAAACCCCTCCTCGGTTGACGGCACACTAGCTCTTGAGCAAAGGTGATGGAACAGTGGTACTCCGAAGGCTCTAGCAAGTTAATAACGTGGGATTTAAATGGTCGGGGCGAGAGGATTCGAACCTCCGACCCCCTGGTCCCGAAACTGAAGCCGGTATTCTAACGTATTGATTCTTCTGGTCCGGTGTTGCGTCGTAGTACACCATCTTATCTCGTATTCGGAGTGATTGGACCCACGTTTGGACCCAACTTGGAGCATTGTTCGGACGTCACTGCCTCTACTGCGGATTGGAAGGATGGGCGGGTGTAGTACAAACAACGGCGCCGTTCCAATCGGTCGCGGGAGTATTCACGGCACGATGAACTTTTCCAACCTTACTGGGCGTCGATCTTCGCCCCTTTTCACAGTGCTAGAACTGTACTAACTGATTAATACGTTGTGCGGCCTATCAACACTGGGATGTTTTTTTCATGAAACTTTCCTCCTTTCAATCCAAGCTCGCTTGACAGCATTTGCGTCGAAGCTTGAATGTTTAACCACTACCTAAAAGTCATTTGAGGTTGCACGCGAACGTTCCAGAAGACATGAAACCTGGATTCGAACCATCGCTAATCCTTCACAAATCGTATTTTTCAATCGGTGTTTTCAGGAGCCAGTGCATATGAAACTTTCACCCGCGTCCAACGGCTTCCTCACGTGTGCCGAAGCAGTACTCCTCGTCGCGTCCTTTGGCTATCCCATTGCCGCCCAGACCGCCGCAGTCGGCAACATCGCCGGCACAGTCACCGACACCTCAGGAGCCGCCGTTCCTGGCGCTGCCGTCGTCGTCACCAATACCGACACAGGCGTCTCCCGCACCCTCGCCACCGGCTCCGACGGCTCCTATAGCGCCACCTTCCTCCAGCCGGGCCACTATGAAGTCCTCCTCGGCGGCGGCGGCTTCGGCAAGATCGATCGCCAGAATCTCACCGTCACCGTGGGGCAGGTCCTCACCGTCGACGCGGCTCTGCCCACCGCTTCGGTCTCCACAGAGGTTCAGGTCTCGACCGAATCCCCGATCATCGACACCGACAAAAACCAGATCTCGCAGACCATCGACCAGCACCTTATCTCCAATTTGCCAGTCAACGGCCGCCGTTGGGATAACTTTGTGCTCTCCACCCCCAACGTTGCTCCCGACGGCAACACCGGCCTTATTAGCTACCGCGGCGTCTCCGGCCTCTACAACACCAACCTCGTCGACGGCGCCAACAACCAGCAGGCTTTCTTCTCGGAAGCACGCGGTCGCTCCATCGGAGCGCCTTACGTCTATCCGCTCGAATCCATTCAGGAGTTCCAGTCCAGCGTCAGCGGCTATTCGGCTGAGCTAGGCCAGGCCGCTGGCGGCATCGTCAACGCCATCACAAAATCTGGAACCAATCAGTTTCACGGCGATGTCTTCGAGTACTACCGCACCCCCGGCTGGAACGCCCTCGACCCACTGAACAAGTACAATGGAAACCTCACCCGCAATCCCTTCCTCCTCAACCAGCCTGTAAAGACGCAGAACCAGTTCGGTGTCTCGATAGGCGGACCCATTCTCAAGGACAAGCTCTTCTTCCACTTTACCTACGATGGCTACCGCAAGGTCAATCCCATCACCTATCTCTCTACCTACAACGCCGCGACTACCAGTGTGGCAAATCTCGCTCATCTCTGCGACGGCGGCACCACCTACGTCTCGGACGCTGGAAACATCTACCCCACCACCATCACCGGCGTCAGCCCGACCCAGTGTTCGCAGGCGGTAGACTTCATCCAGACCAAGCTGCTCGGCTCCTTCGCGCGTAACACCACTCAGGACATCTACTTCCCGCGCCTGGACTACCAGCTCAACTCCAAGACCCATCTCTCGGCCAGCTTCCTCTTCGAAAACTTCAAGCAGCCCAACGGCTACAACACCTCCACCACCGTCAACAACGGCTCGGTCACGCAGAACGGCGGCGTCAACTTCCATCAGCGCTACGTCGTGGCCAACGCCGAGACCGCACTCACCACCAACTCGGCCAACGTGGTCCACTTCCAATGGTCGCGCGACCTTGAGACCGCCAGCACAAACTCCGGTGGTCCTGCTATGAACATCGGTAGCTCCACCGTCGGCGTAGCAGCCTATGGCGAAACCTCCGCCCTCCCCCGCGGAGCCTTCCCCGACGAGCACCGCATCCAGATCACCGACATCTACTCCACCATCTTCGGCAAGCACTCCGTCAAACTCGGCGTAGACGTCAATCTCATCCACGAGCAGATCGCCAACCTCTTCGGAGGCGACGGCAGCTTCACCTACTCCACCGGTACCGTCGAGGCCGAGTTCGCCAACTGGATCCAGGACGTCTATCAGGTCAACGGCGGCCGCCACTACAGCTCCTTCTCTCAGACCACCGACCCCATCACCGGCATCGGTGCAGACGACTTCTGGAACAAGAACCTCGATATCTTCGTCGAAGACGACTGGAAGGTCACACCTAAACTCCTGCTATCGCTCGGTGCGCGTTACGACGTCCAACTCGTTCCCCAGCCCGACCGTCCCAACACGACCAGCACCCCGGCCTTCAACGCCACCTCGGTCATCAACACCGACTACCACATGGCCGCGCCCCGCATCGGCTTCGCCTGGAGCCCCCACGAGGGAACCGTCGTCCGCGGCGGATACGGGCTCTTCTTCGGCTTGACCTCCAACTCCACCTGGTACACCCTGCGCCGCGAGAATGGCGTCTACCAACAGCAGTTCAGCACTCGCACCTATAGCCCCAGCGGCACCTACAGCGCCATCACCGGCGCTCCCACTGGTGGGCCCAATCGTAAGTTCAGCGGCAACTCCGGCGCCGTCTACGACAGCTTCGCACCGCAGGGCGGCATCCCAGCCTTCACGCCTCCCGGCCCGGCTCCCATCAACCAGGTCACTGGAGCCCCAACGCCCGCCCTCAACCCGGGCCTCCCGGCGTCCACACTCAACATCCGTGGGGCCGCCCCTAACTTCCTCAACCCCTTCACCCACTCCTACGACCTCGCAGTCGAGCAACAGCTTCCGCTCCACTCCACCCTCTCCATCGGCTACGTCGGAACCCGCGGCATGCGTCTTCCCATCTTCGTTGACACCAACGTAGATCCCGTCAACGGCGTCATCTCGAACCGCCCCTACTACTCCTCCAGCGCATCCGGCATCACCCCCATCATCGTCCCCATCTACACCAAACGCCTCTCCACCGCCACCGGGTCCATCCTCACCGGCCAATCGGACGTCAATAGCTGGTACCACTCCATGGCCGTTTCCGTCCGCAAGCCCCTTAGCTACGGCGTCGAGGTCCTCGCCAACTACACCTGGGCCAAGACCATGGACGGCGGCCAGTCCGGCGCACCTAACGGTACCTTCAACGGCACCGACGCTCCTCTGATTCCGTTCGCCGAAGGTCACCGTCAGGGTCGCGGCGCAGAGTACGCCCGCTCCGACATCGATCAGCGCGGCCGCTTCGTCGGCTCCATCGTTGCAACCTCGAAGCTCCCTATCGCCAACCGCTACGCCGCCTACGCCGCCAATGGCTGGCAGCTCTCCGGAAGCTACACCGCCCAGACAGGATTCCCCGTCACCGGCTTCATCAACGGAACTATCTCCTCCGCGCTCGGTGGCGGCGACGGTGGTGTCACCGGCGCAGTCCTCACCTCCGGCACCGGAACCCGCGTTCCCGACCAGATCGCTCGCCGCAACTCCTTCACCGGTCCCGGCGTCCACAACCTCGACTCCCGCATCTCTCGCAGCTTCCCGGTGCACGAAGGCATGGCAATCGAAGTCGCAGCCGAGGCCTTCAACGTCCTCAACCACCGCAACATCCTCTCGGTCAACAACTCGCTCGTCAACTACACAGCAGCCTCCACGCCGACCTCTCCCACCAGCTGCAACTTCCCAGGATCGTCAGGCTGTTTCACTCCCAACCCATCCTTTGGAGCCCCCACCAGCACCTCCAACATCCTTTACGGTCCCCGTCAAGTTCAACTCTTAGGAAGATTTGTCTTCTAACCGAATTTGAACTCTTGATCGAAGCGTTTCTGGGTTCAAGTACGGGCGAGAACGATCTCTTATGATCTGCGTCCGTTCCTACTGGATCGCCGTGGCCTCGCAAAGGCGATCAGGACCGCCGCGGGATCGCCGACTCTCTCGATTCCTCTCAGCAGTTGAAGAGTCTTGGTACAAAGGTGCTGGTAGGAGGATCAATGATGCGCGGGACGCGAACGAAACAAGGTTCGATGGCGACGCATCAGGTGCACGAGTGCCCGTCGAAGATACACTGCAAGTAACGGCATCGCGATCGCAGCAATCAGACCCCACACGACGAGTGCATGCCACTCCCATTGCCAGATGTTGTGAATGAGTCTCCAAGGATGATGGCTTAGATGCTCGATCTGCTGTCTACTTAGCGGAAGGCGGCTCGTATGAAAAAGATGTACTCCCAATTGAATGAATGGGATAAACAGGAGTAAGTGAATCGGTGTCATTGCATGTGCACCGATCTGCGACGCAATCTGATTCAAGCCGAAGACCCAAGCGATCATAACCACCAGAATCGTGGTGATTCCCACTGAAGGATTGATCCCTACAACTATCCCCAACGCCAAGCTCCACGCCAGACGGCGCGGTGTTACGCCTCCACGTAGTTGGCGCAGTAGAGGGCGCAGTATCTTACAACGAAAGAATTCGCGTATCGACTCAGGCACAAGCACAATGTGTGGGACGCCTTCTCACAGGTCTTTGGTTGTGAACGGTTGTTACGTTCGCCGAAGTATGCCCCGTCTGTAACTTGAGTATTGCCAACTATGGGTGAGTTGTGACGGTCCTACTTAAGCTCACAACTGTTAGAGAGCTTCCAAGTCTTATCTTCTGGATGATTCTAAAGTCCGGGGATCAATTCGACCATCTTCGTTGGGTGAATTGGTTTCAGGACCAGTGTGAAGTAGTAGCCTTGTCGGGATAGCGCCTCTAGGCCCGGACCTGTCGAGGAGAAAGCGATCTGGGCTTCGTATCGATGACGCACAGGGAGCCTAGCATGTGCCCGTTCGGGGCAACCAGAGGAGCCCCCGCATAAAAACGGATTCCCGGTTTGCCGAGCACCAGAGGATTACCGATGGCACCTTGCGTTATCATCCACGAGCGAGCAGCGAGTATCAAGCAACAGGATCGCAGCTTAGTCTTAGTTAGTAACTCGGCATCTGTTGAGCTTAAGCCGTCATAATCTTGTCTGGCGTGATCGGGTATTCTCTTATTCTTTTGCCGGTTGCGTTGTAAATAGCGTTCGCGACCGCGGCAGCGGCTCCAGTGATCCCTATCTCTCCAATACCGCGTGATCCAATCGGATTGAATTTGACATCCGGAATGTTCAGCACGGTCACGTCCAGCGTTCCTATATCAGCGTTCACTGGAACGTGATACTCGGCTAACGATTCGTTGACAACGCGCCCGTAGACCGGGTCGACATGGGCCTCCTCACATAGGGCAAAGGACACGCCCCATGTGATGCCACCCATTAGTTGATTCAGACCTGTTTTGTCATTGAGCAGCGTCCCGATGTCGTACGTTGCAACAACTCGCCGCACTTTGACCATATAAGTATCTCTATCGACCGCGACTTCAGCGAAGACCGCGCCCCACGAGTTTGAAGTCATAGCATCCCTAGACTCTGAGGGTTCGGCAGACCCCGTCGCTTCCACTGGCTTTCCCCCGTTCCGCGCTATCAGATCAACGAGGCTGTCGGTCTGCGATTGATTTTTCTTGTTGATGAGTTTGCCATCTTTAGCCTCGATGTCTAGCGTCTTAAGTCCATGTAATGGAGACCCAGTGTCAGAGATAGCTAAGTCTGCCAGCTTTAATTTCAACTGAGTCGTTGCGTCCTGAATCGCTGGGAGTACAGAAGCCGAAGATTGCGACCCTCCGGACACGGGCGCCTTCGGTAGGGTAGAGTCACCAAGCCTTACCTCAACCATTTTGGGGTCGATTCCGAGACCAGCCGCGGCCTGCTGGGCCATGATCGTGTAGGTACCGGTGCCGAGATCTTGGGTTCCCGATCCTACAAACATTCTTCCGCCGGAGAGCATCCGCACAACCGCCTGCGCAGCGCTACGATTTGCCGGATAAGTCGCCGTTGCCATGCCGTACCCAATCAGCGCGTTGCCTTCGGTCTTGGCGCCAGGCGTGATACCTCGTTTTGACCATCCGAAACGTTCCGACGCTTGCGTATAACATTCGCGCAGGTGTTTACTTGACCACGGCCGATCGTGGCTCGGATCTTTATCTGCGTAATTCACCAGTCGCAGCTCCACCGGGTCCATTTTCAGCTTCTCTGCCAACTCATCCATGGCGATCTCGAGCACCGCAGTTCCAGGTGCCTCGCCCGGCGCACGCATGAAGGTCGAGACTCCGAGATTTACCTCCACCACCTTCGCCGTGACCGAGTTTGCTTCGCTCATATAGAGGTTCTTCGTTGGACCTTCGGAGTGTTCGACAAAGTCTTCCATCACCGACGCATTCATCACGACATCTTGCTGCATTGCCAACAGCTTTCCATCTGCGCTCGCACCGAGCTTGATCTTATTGACCGTGGAAGGGCGTCCACCTACGGGTCCAAACATCTGCTCGCGATCAAGAACAAGCTTTACTGGCTTTCCGGTCACCTTCGCAGCAATGGCGCAAAGCGGAACGTGTGACCACATGGATCCCTTTGATCCAAAACCTCCACCCACAACTGGATTCACTACGCGCACATAGTCGAAGGGGACGTTCAGTGTTTTTGCCAAGGACATGCGAACACCAGAGATGTACTGCGTTGCGTCATAAACATTGAGCTTCTCACCCTCCCACCACGCAATCGTTGCATGTGGTTCCATCGGATTGTGGTGCTGAATCGGGGTGACATAAGTGTTCTCTACAATGACTGAGGATTTGGCGAACGCAGCCTGCAAGTCTCCGCGATGATTGCCGGCTGGCTCCTTGCCGGGGTTCTTCGGCCACCTTGCTTCGCTCAGGTTCTCTATGAAATTCACCCGCGAAACCTTTGATGAATACTTGATCTTCAGCCGGGCGGCTGCCGCCTTAGCTTCGTTCAGCGATCGCGCGACTACAACGGCCACTGGCTGCCCGTTGTAGTTCACATCGGCGTTCTGCAAAAGACTCAGATTTCTTCTTGCAGGTGGTTGCGGCGGTCCCGGATTCAGCTTCGGCGCGTTGAATGGTGTCAGAATCGCGATCACCCCGGGAGCTCGATCAGCAGCAACGCGGTCGATCGAAACAATGGTGCCACTTGGAATCGTAGACTGAACGATGTACGCATACGTGAGGTCAGCCTTAGAAAACGGCTCCGAAAACTCAGCCGCATACTTTGCTCTCCCTGTTACCTTGGCGATTCCTTCATAACGGTGATCGAGTTGCTTGACTGCCTTTGGTGCCGCTTCCGTATCCTGCATCATGCCTGTACTCCCTCGGTGGTGCCCTGAGAGGCAAGTATTAGTGCTCGCACCACACCGCGCTTTGCCAGTTGAATTTTGAAGGCATTATGCTCGTAGCCGATCGCCCCTTGAAGCAGAATGTCTGCGGCCTGACTGAACGTCTCCGCTCTTGCGGGTTTGCCTACCAGCACTTTTTCCGCCTCGGCTTTCCGCCAGGGCTTCAATGCAACGCCGCCAAGCGCGAGGCCTGCGGACCGAACGTGATCGCCATCCATCTCCAGCCCCGCTGCAACGGAGATCAGAGCAAAGGCATAGCTGTTTCGGTCACGAGCCTTCAAATAGTAAGCATTCTTCGCAAACTTAGGTGGCGGCAATGTCACGCCCACAATTAACTCGTCTGCACGAAGTGCCGTCTCCACCCAAGGGGTCGTCCCCGGCAGTTTGTGAAATTCGGCAAATGGAATTATGCGTCTTCCTTTTGGCCCCTCAACCTCCACCTTCGCGTCCAGCGCTGCCATCGCGACGCACATGTCGGAGGGATGAGTCGCGATGCAGCTCTCTCCGCTGGTTGAGCCCTTATCACTCTGGCCGAGAATTGCGTGAATGCGGTTGTAGCCCTTAATCGCTGCACAACCAGATCCCGGCACACGCTTGTTGCAAGCAGGGAAATTGACATCGTTGAAGTAATAGCAGCGAGTCCGCTGCAGCAGATTGCCTCCCGTCGTTGCCATATTGCGTAGTTGAGGAGAAGCGCCACTCAACAGCGCCTGCGAGAGCAACGGATACTGACTCTTGATCAATGTATGATCTGCCAAATCGGAGTTTCTCACCAGCGCACCGATTGCTACGCCACCGTCGGCACTCTTGGTCACTTGGGCCAGTTCCAGATGGTTGATATCCACAAGGGTCGTCGGTGACTCAACTCCGTACTTCATCAGATCGACGAGGTTCGTTCCGCCCGCCAGAAACTTTGCCCCCCGCGCAGACCCTGAGCGAATCGCTTTATCCGGTGCTAGTGCTCTCTCATAGCTGAAGGAGTTCATGCCGACACCCCTCTCGACACTGCACGAACTGCGGCTACGATGTTTGGATAGGCCCCGCACCGACAGATATTGCCACTCATTCGCTCTCGAATTTCATCGTCTGTCATCTCCGGCTGATCGGTCTTGCCGGTATGAAAACTCACGATTGATAAGGCTCCCCGTCTTTGCTCGTCGACTGCGGCCACCGCTGAGCAAATCTGGCCCGGTGTGCAATAGCCGCATTGATAACCGTCATGCTCGAGGAAAGCCGCCTGCATGGGGTGCAATTCGCTAACATCCTTTGGCTCGGAAGTCTTTGCTAGTCCCTCGATAGTGGTGATCTCGGCACCTTGAGCGGCGAATGCCAGAGTCAGACAGGAGTTCACGCGGCGGCTATTGATCAGAACCGTACATGCTCCGCACTGTCCATGGTCGCAACCCTTCTTGGTGCCTGTCAGCTCCATATGATCTCGCAGAGCATCGAGCAGCGAAGTACGACTGTCGAGAGAAAGCAGCTGAGATTTACCATTCACTTTCAGTGTCACTGGCAGAGTCGCTGAGGTCTCGGCAACAGCAATTCCCGGCAATCCAACTGCGACTGCCGCCGAAAGCACGCTTGCCGTCTGCATAAACCGCCGCCGCGTCAGCTCAAACTGCAACCCATTATTTTCCAGTTCCCGCTCTTCCTGTTCGCAATCTTCGCGGCTGGGTTCCATACCAAGCAAATCTTTCATCTGTCTACTCCGGGTCGGTGTCCATCGAGATGGATTACAGAGGTAGACGAAAAAATTGGCCTGAAAGATGCTCAGGGGTTCAATGAGTCCATAAGAGTTCCGGATCGGGCGATATTAGAACACGTAAGACGGTTCTAGTTCGGAGTAGAGACCAGACATACAGCGGAGTCTTGAGTCGTTTATCAGAGACAAACAGCTGCCGTGCGGCTGTTGACGTGCCACAGCTGTCAGTCAGCCGATGCTCGAACGCTTCCTGCTGCTTCTGTCCCTCTCACACAATTAGAAGACCGATCGAACGCTGGGTTCCCGGCTCCAAATTCTTCCTTTGCTTGCTTTATTCAAATAAGTTTTGTGGTCATCTCCGATGACGACACCGGCATCCCTAACAACGCCTGCAGCGTCAAGGAGCGGCTTCGCAGCAGCTGAGGCACCCAAGACCTTTAGATGAACGAACGCATCGTGAACCCAAGCAATAGCAGCGCCCTCGGTAGAAAGCTTCGTTGCGCCTTCCTTCGAAAGCAAAACGTACACGGCATCGAAGAGTACTGAAGAGCCACCGGCAAGCTGAAAGTCGGCCTCAATAATAGTTCCGTCCAAGGCGGCGGCGCCTCCTATCTTCGGGGCGACGATCTTCAGGTTGGCCCCGGCCACAGTCACAGCTTTTCGTAGAGCGAGCACCGCCCTTGCATCGGAACCGTCCCCCACGAGACAGCCGACTACTTTAGTTTTGAGTCCCGGTTTCGACTTTTTATGAATGCTGAGTGCATCAGAGGCGGGAAGGTCCGTTCTAGCCGCGACTTTAGCCGGAATTGCTTTCGTTACGCCAAGCATACCGAGCCCATTCGCCACCCTCTGCGAAATCTCTGAACTAACATTTGCAAGTTGCCCGAGCATTCTTGTTCTGACTGCTTTGGTTTCCACCTTGCTTAATTCGAAGATGAACGCCGATATAATGTGGTTCTGCTCCGGTTCCGTTTGGGAGTTAAAAAACATCAGCGCCTGGGAGAAGTGATCGCTAAAAGATTCGGCTCGGACACGCAGTTTATCTCCGCTTTTGGAGGCATGGAATGATGTGAATCCGTTCTTCGGGTCTTGACGAGGGGAGTCTGCTTCAAGAGAGCTCGGCGAATACGAAACACGGCCCTTCTGCGGGATCATGGTCATGTGGCCGTCTCGCTGCATGTTGGCCATCGGGCAGCGGGGAGCATTGACGGGAATCTGCTCATAGTTTGGCCCACCGAGGCGGCTTAGCTGAGTATCGATGTAGGAAAGGTTGCGACCTTGGAGCAGTGGATCGTTCGTGAAGTCGATTCCGGGAACCACGTCGGTGGTTGCGAAGGCGACCTGCTCCGTCTCTGCGAAGTAGTTGTCGACATTTTGATCCAGTACTAATCGGCCAATGATCTTTAGAGGGAGCGTCTCTTCCGGAATGAGTTTGGTCGCGTCAAGTACATCAAACTCGAATTTGTTCGCGAACTCCTCGTCGAAAAGCTGAACACCGAGCTCCCACTCTGGAAAGTTTCCTTCGTTGATCGCGTTCCACAGATCTCGACGATGGAAGTCAGGGTCGGCGCCCGAAATCTTTAGGGCTTCGTCCCAAATGATCGATGCCATGCCAAGCTTTGGACGCCAGTGAAATTTCACGTACGTCGAGTCACCAGCTTCATTGACAAGTCGGAAGGTATGCACGCCGAACCCTTCCATCATTCTGAAAGATCGAGGGATTGCGCGGTCAGACATGATCCACATAAGCATGTGCGTCGATTCGGGAACGAGTGACACGAAGTCCCAAAACGTATCGTGTGCCGTCTGTGCCTGCGGAAATCCGCGATCTGGTTCCTGCTTGGCCGCATGGATGAGATCAGTGAACTTTATGGAGTCCTGAATGAAGAAGACAGGGATGTTGTTACCAACGATGTCCCAGTTACCCTCATCGGTATACATCTTGACGGCAAAGCCTCGAACATCGCGAGCCGTATCCGCTGAGCCCATATTGCCAGCAACAGTCGAAAACCGAGTAAATACCGGAGTTTTGACTCCAACCTTGGTCAGCACTCGCGCCTTGGTAATCCCGCCTAATGAGTGCGTCAGCTCAAAATAGCCTTTCGCACCGAATCCACGAGCATGAACGATGCGCTCGGGAATACGCTCATGGTCGAAGTGCTGAGTCTTCTCAACGAGCAAATGATCTTCAATCAGGACAGGACCACGCTCTCCGAGCTTTAGGGAGTTTTCATCATCTCCGACTACAAGACCCCGTTGATTTGTTAGTTGAGGATGCGTACCACCTGCAGTTTGATGGAGTTCTCCACCGGCGCCTATTTGATATTCAGCCCCTAAGTTTTTAGCCGGCTTCTTCGTCTTAGACATATTTTTTGACCCTTTACGTAATGATTTTTGAACTTACTGCTATACCGGGGTCTGTCCTCGACGGTCGTCGGTCTTGCAAGATGGGCGCTGGTATGGCTGCTGGATGTGGGATGCAAAATATGGCAGACATGGAATTTTTGACATTATGAATTTTCACAAAGTCTGCAGAACTTATCTGTCTACAAATTTCGAATCACAGGAACTTAGACCTATATGGGACGGCATCAGACATTAGGTATCGATGCTGTCTGTCTCTCATTTCTCCCTCAAGTGGTCCATAGACGATGCCGACGATTGTCCCCTTAACTTCAGAAACGAAATGGCTTCCTAAATTACGGCATCTCCCCAATTGGGAGCCACCCCTCATTCCGACGCTCGTGCTAGCCCCGCATCCCGATGATGAGACTCTCGGGGCGGGTGGTCTTATCGCCAGACTTTGCCGGCAAGGCGTAACGGTGATAGTAGTGGCTGTTACGGATGGAGAGAACGCTTATTCCGACACACAAAATATGGGAGACATTCGAGTGCAGGAACAGGTTGAAGCCCTTCATCGGCTTGGCGTACCGGAATCCATGGTTCGCCGTCTCTGCCTGCCAGATCGAGATGTGTCGGCCTGCGAGGATCGGCTCGTAGATTTACTTTTGCCGATGATCAAAGGTGAGATGCACCTAGTCGCCCCGTGGAAACGCGACTTTCATACCGACCATGAGGCAGTTGGAAGAGCGGCAGCTCGAGTCGCCCAAATCAAAAGTGTCCCTCTTACTTCCTACCTCTTTTGGACATGGCATCGGGGAGTACCCGACATGCTTGAAGGACTATCGGTCGAAAAGGTCTCACTCACAGATGCGGAGCTCCAAATAAAACGTCATGCCTTGGAGGCTCATGCCTCTCAATTCGAGCATGCTGATGGCCAGCCTATCCTTTCGCCCGAGTTGTTGATGCCCACTCAACGTGCATATGAGGTCTACATCCGGTGAGTGTCGATACCAAATTCGAGTCGTCTCCTGATTTCTTTGAAGCGAAGTATCGGGAGAATGCTGACCCCTGGGACTTTTCGCGCAGTGCTTACGAACTAAGACGTTACGATTCAATCATCAATGCAATTTCTCACAGGACCTATCGCCGGGCATTTGAACCGGGTTGTTCCATCGGCGTTCTCACAGAACGTCTAGCTGCATACTGTGACGCCGTTGATGCCATCGACTTTTCGCCGTCTGCAAGTATGCAGGCTCAAAGACGATGTGCTCATCTGCCGAATGTTGAAGTACGTTGCGCAGCGCTACCAGACGGAGTGCCAGTGAAGGATTTTGATCTCCTCGTTTTGAGCGAAATAGGCTATTACTTCTCCCCTCAAACTTGGCAGCAGATAACCTCCACATTTGTCGATTCGATTCCTCAAGGCGCTACCGTTCTGGCCGCGCATTGGCTAGGCCATTCCCAGGATCATTACATCTCGGGCGATGAGGTCCACGAGATTCTGCTTGCCCACCCAGGGCTTCTGGTCGAGCACTCAGAACGCAACCAAAATATGAGACTTGATCGGTTGGTGCGTTTGTGAAAGCTAATTGGCATATTGCGATCGTCATTCCGGCTCGGGACGAACAAGACCTCCTTCCCAGATGCCTTCGGTCCGTACAAAGGGCTCGTCTGATGCTGCCCTCGCACGTAACAAGCGACCTGATCGTCGTGACCGACCAGTCAACAGATAATTCCTTCGGCATCGCTCAGGAGATCGTCCAGGAAAGCGGAACAGTCATCGGGATTGAAGCGGGCTGTGTGGGTACCGCGCGGGCACTAGGTGTGCAGCTGGCGTTAGAGCGCTATGAGGGACCAAGGAAAGTCTGCTGGCTGGCGAATACCGATGCCGACTGTGAAGTACCTGTCACCTGGCTCCAGGATCAAATGGAGTATGCGAAGACAGGAGTCGCTGCGGTTGCGGGCATTATCGATGTGGACTCCTTCATCGACCACGACTCCTCCGTCCCGGAGCGATTCCGTCTTTCTTATTTGATCCACCCGGACGGAACTCATCCCCACGTGCATGGAGCCAACTTTGGAGTGAGAGCGGATGTGTATCTTAAAGCCGGGGGCTGGCAAGATCTTTCAAGCGCAGAAGATCATGATCTGTGGCGGCGTCTGAATGTAGGAATACATCAACGCATTTCAGACGCTAGCTTACGTGTCATAACCAGTGGAAGACGGATGGGGCGTGCGCCGCTCGGCTTCGCAGATGCTCTTGCCGCACACAATGGAGTTATAGGATGACAGCGGACGAACTGAAGTCCCGACTCTCCGACGTGGTTAAGCAGAAGCTGCCACTCCCGGGACGGGGTCATACAGCCGAGCGCCATCATCTGCTGGCCGAGATAGCGCGAGAGGATCTCAGCTTGGCGAAGCTCGCAGAAGCTCATTGGGATGCGGTGGCTATCCTCGCGGAGGCCGGACGCAGTGCTGAACCTAATATGCTCTACGCGGTTTGGGCTTCCGAGATTCCAAATCACATAATTCGCCTAGAGCGAACCGCAGATGGTTTTCACATCAGCGGCGGAAAGCCGTTCTGCAGTGGGCTCGGAATAGTTGATCGAGCCCTGCTCACCATTGGACTTCCCGACGAGCGCCTCGTCGAGGTAGATTTAAGGAAAAATCCAAACCAGATCAGCTTGGATCTCGACGTTTGGAAGACGGACGCTTTTCGCAATACACAGACGGGGGCGATCAAATTCATGGAACTGCGGCTGTCACAGGACTCCTTGATTGGAGATCCAGGTTGGTATCTTGAGAGACCGGGTTTCTGGCATGGTGCGTGCGGACCTGCGGCGTGCTGGGCAGGCGGCGTTGCGGGGCTATTAGATTTTGCACTCGCTAGTAAACGTGACGACCCTCATACCTTCGCTCATCTTGGCGCTATGAAGGCTAGTGTCTGGGGTATGTACGCGCTAATCAGGCAGGCAGGCGGGGAGATCGATGCAGCACCATTCGATTCGAAGGCTGCACAGAGTCGCGCGTTACAGGTTCGTCATCTGATTGAACAGATGGGCACTAACACGCTCCAACGGTTCTCTCGAGCGTATGGTCCACATCCATTGTCCATGAACGAAGAGACGTCACGTCGTTATCAGGAAGCAGATCTCTATATGCGCCAATCGCATGGGGAGCGTGACTTAGAGTCCTTAGGCCGTCTAATTAGATAATCGAAAACACAGAGTTGTGATCGCGGCTTCTCGCCAACTTTGCTGTCCTAGTCGTTCACATCCCGATCATTCTCGAGCTTTTTTACTCGGGCGTGTTTCACATTCTGCTTCTATCTTTTCGTATTTGGATTGAAGCACGCTCGTACATGTTCTGAGCCATGCGTTCCCACGTCCGGACCGCGCGCCTCCTTGTCACCCTGCTCGCCTCATTCTCATTCCTGCCCGCGATAGCCCAGGAACCCAACATCAGGTACACCCTCAAATCCCCGATGTATTCCGGATGGAGAGGGCAGCGGCGGCGGTAGTTGCTAACTCCAAAAAATGTATCGTGAGGACGAGGAACTTCAATCGCAACCAACGGAATGCTGCAGTGACGATTACAACCGCAACAATCGGAGCGACATCATCTTCAAACTGGAACTCAATCACCAAATCGTCTCGTTCGACTCCAAGCTATTTCCGTGGCGAAGCAGAATAGGGGCAGGTTATGGCCAGAGCAAGCGGCGTACAACGTCTGCGATGAGCTTGGGATGCTGCCTACCCTGACAAATGTTTTATACGCCTTCCGTATAAACTGATTAAAATGCAGAGACAACGGCCGCGACTTGCTGCGATCGACCCAGATAATGCCTTGGCGCTGATGACGGTGACGGGCGGCCGCACAGTCTACGAGCAGCGCGGGATACAAGGCCGAATGAATACACTCAGGAAGATAACTATTTATGGTGCGGCAACTTTAGCGACAGTCCCTGTCTTCGCTCAAGCAAACACCGCGCCCCTTGCGCCGCGGCAGATTCCGGCGATCACGCTGCCGGTTCCGACTGACGTTAGTCCGGGAATGCAGACGATTATAGGGGCCCCGCTCAATCCGGCGTGGAACATTCTGTGGAAGACGGGTGAAGAGTGGCGAGCGGCAGCGGATAAGCAAGCAGCACAGACCGTGGCTAATCTTCCCGCAATGCGGGAGCGGATGCATGTGAAGGTCGAAGCTGCCAGGATTGCGGGAGTGAAGGTATACATCGAGACGCCGGATGTGATCCCGCCGGAGCATAAGGACAAGGTGCTGATCCAGGTGCATGGCGGATGCTATGTTCTGTTTCCCGGTGAGTCCGGGACGTCAGAGGCGATCATGATGGCGGGGTTCGGGCACTATAAGGTGATCGCGGTCGACTACAGGATGCCGCCCGAGGCTTACTTCCCAGCCGCACTCGATGATGCAATGAAGGTGTATGCGGAAGTCTTGAAGACCATGAAGCCGGAAAACCTTGGCGTGCTGGGGACATCGGCGGGTGGGGCGCTGGTGTTGGAGATGATGCTGCGGGCGAAGCAGCTTGGGCTGCCGATGCCGGGAGCGATCGCACCAAGTACGCCGATGTCCGACGTGACCAAGGTGGGTGACAGCTTCTACACGAATGAGAGGGTGGATAACGTGCTGGTGTCGCGGGATGGGTTCTGCGACGCGGCGACGAAGGTTTATGCGCAAGGGCATGATCTGAAAGATCCGCTGCTGTCGCCGGTGTATGGCGATATGAACGGATTTCCACCGACGATTCTGACGACGGGCACCCGCGATCTTCTGCTAAGCAATACGGTGCGAGTGCATCGCAAGCTGCGCAAGGCAGGCGTTGAGGCGGAGCTCGAAATCTATGAGGGACAGTCTCATGCGCAGTTCAGCAGGGACGACCGATTACCCGAAACGAAGGAAGCCTTTGGAGAGATTGCGGCTTTCTTCGACAAGCATTTAGGGCGTTGAAACGTCGTCAGCACGCGGAACAGAGGCGAGAAGCAGATCCTCCGCAGAGCGTTCCATTCCTACCCGGAGTTGCAGCACTCAAGGTGACGCGTATCATTCTGTTAGGGGCTTTGCATCGTTGAAGCACGCACGGATTCAGGTGAGGTTTACCTAATGAAGATTAGTCTTCATGCCGGCCCAGCTGATCCGGCTCGAGGCCTCGGGTGTGCCGCCGCCCTTCCAGTGACCTTCAAGAGACTAACAGGAGGGTCAGAAGGCAACCTCGAAACTCATGCGTCTTATCTCTGCTGTCTATGACCCATAAACACTTGCCTTTCGCGAGCATTCCCAAAATGCCCACCAACTTTCTATGTGTTCCGATAAATGCGTGCGCGTTTTGGCCTTCATAAAATTGACCGAGAAATGGCAGCATCGACTCACCTATCGGACCCCCAACTAGCACGGAGCTTGCATCATGACAGCTCCCAGAATACAAATACAAACCCGGTCAAAAGCAACGAAACCAAGAGCAATAACAAAAAGCAAACCCTTTGAGGAAAAGCTAAGAACAAACCTTGACAACGTTAACTTGCTCATTCAAACACTTCTCGCAAGTTGGGGTATTCCAGTTACAAACCATCGCTTGTCACCTTCTCCCCGTTCCAGAAAATCTCGGAAGCGTCGTCCAATGGAGGCACCAGGATCGCCAGGTTGGTTTTGTTGCGAAGTGAGGGATCTGAGTGGTCAGCGCTGTGAAGCCTAGCACACGTTGGCCCACAAGGGTTGCTCTTTTTGCCTGACCCTGCATAAGCGAACAGTACCCTTGGAGCCGGTTCTACTTGTGGTGAATTGGGATCTTCTAGTCGTTGAGAAAAGTGCAGGTGCTTGCAGAACGTTGGCAACGAACTACAACGCCATCCGTCTACACTCTTCGCTCGAGCACCAGAGAAGTGGCGACTCTTGAGGCAGCATATCAAGAAGCGAATGGCAGACTACGCTGTCCATTTCCACACGCACTCTCTAACGCCACGAGCTACTTACGAAGTTCGTTGCGTACACTAAAACTCTAACCCGTAAAGAATTGGGCAATCCAGAACACCGAACAAAAAGTGTTTGGTAATTAGTGTCGGGTGAAGATCCATTTCTGCCACGAAGTACCTTGGTATGGATATTGATCAATTGCTTCACCGACGGTTGTTCCTCCACCATCCACGTCGAGCGCTTGGCCGCTGTTGACGTTGGTGAGTTCGAAGGCGCCAGCACCCACCGATATGACGTTCCACTCCTGGTTAGATTTGCCATTTGCGGGCATTTGATCGACAAGTGCGCTGTTCGCTTTGGATGCTCCAGTGACTTCGAGCAGTTGGCCGCTTGCCACATTGGTTATCGTAATTACATTGTTGCCTAGGTTGGTGACGTTCCATTGCTGGTTGGTACCATTGTTTACGGTATATTGCTGCATGTCTTGGCCGCTCTTCGTCGAGAATCCAGGATCGTCAATAGCCTGGCCGCTGTGAACGCTTGTGATCACAAACGTGCCATTTGGAATCAAACTGCCGCTGCCGCCCGTTACGGTGACGGCAAATGTCTGCGTGCTTTTGCTTCCGCAAGGATTTGTGTAAGCAGCAATGTAAGTGTTAGTGCCTGAGCTCAAGGGAATGCTATTGATCTGACGCGATGTGGAATTGAACCCATTGGGACCGGTCCAACTCCACGATCCGCCAGTCAGGGGCTGCGGACCAAGATTAACCGTCGATCCAGAGGCGACGGTTGCGCTCGCAACCTGTTGCCAAGCCGCTCCATTCACCTGCAGATAGGGAGTAATCACAGTCGCCGTGCAGCCGCCGCCCGGCAACAAACCATAAACTGCTACCTGTTCGGAATCGGTTCCGACATACACTTTGCCATCGGCGATGGTTGGCGCGACAAACTTGGCGTAACTTCCATAGCTGTCTCGCGATGAATTTTGTGCAGTGCTCCATAACAACGTTCCCAGGTTGGTAGCATCGTAGGCGTACATATTGCCGCCGACAGTGGAATGGTCGGGATCAGCAGTGGGAGCTGTCGCCCAGACAATCGCAGTACCAGCCGTAGTGCCGTTAGAGGATACGGAAACTGAGCCGCTGGTCGTGCCTCCAGGTGTCGAGTACGCGCTTTGCGAAGAGGGAGAGGTGTTGAAGTGGCCGCCGGAAAACTGATAGGCCTTGAGCGGCTCGTTTACGCCCCAGATATACATGGTGTTGTTAAAGAACGCGGGCGACCCCCATAACCCATTGTCGGCCTGAAACTCTTGGACTACTTGATCGGACGACGTGTTCAACTTGCCCATGTTGTTGGTGTCGACCACATACAACATGCCAGACTTGCTTCCACCCGCGATGTAGCTGGTGCCGGGAATGGCAAATGCGCCGGTAGACCCTAAATCAGTGTCATTTGCGTTCAATCGGTCGTAGTCGTTTGGCTTGAAGTAATCGGCGACGCTCAAAGTGGTACCACTCGGGACGAGCTTCAGAAAACTCTCTCCATAATCGCCGGCGGCATTCTCGGAAGTTTGCGTGCTGTTGGCGCTGATCAGGTAGAGGTTGTTCGATGAGTCCGCCAGAAGACCCTGGCCTCCCATCCAGATCGCCCCCTCACCACTGTTAGGCGTCACGTTATAGACCTGAACCTGTTGCAGATTGCTCGCCTTATATCCCAACAACCATCCGTGATAAGGAGAATAGTCTTCGTGAGAGGCGAATGCCAAGTAGACAATTCCATTCACCAGTGTGACAGCGGCGCGCTGGTTCTCCTGGGAGGCAACGAATGGAACCTGTCCTCCGCTGCTCTGTTGCCCGGATCCACTGACAGACGCTGCGATCTCGACAGGTCCGCCAAACTTTTCCGCACCGGTATCGATATCGAGGGCATGTAAGCGGAAGATTTGCACTTTGCTCTCATAGGTCTTCGCGACGACGTAAAGAGTGCCAGTAGAACTGTCAATCACTGGCGTGCTGATGATGCCAACCTCGACCAGGATATTTTGCGTATTGATGACAGAACTTGGAACCGGCGTTCCGAGGGAGACGTGCCAATACTCCGCCCCCGAATCCGCATCGAACGCATACACACTGTCGTGTGCCGTCGCAACATAAAGAACATTGTGCGTGCCACCGGATATCGAAACGCCGCGATCATAGAGAGGCTGTGCATATGTGAAGCCGTCAATCGACAGGGAAAACAGCCTCCCGAACGAACTCTCATTAACGTTGCTTGTTGTAAGAATTGTCTCGTTCGGATTGGCCCCCGATCGGCTCAGATCGTTGTGCTGCGTAAGCACGCTCTGCGCGATGCTGGTGCCTGGTTGCAACGACAACATCAGCGAGACAACACCTAGTAACGCGGTAGTATGACGGGCAAGCGCAGTAATTCGAAGCATTGGGGACTACTCCTTTTTCATCGCCTCCAAAGCATACTCCCGTTGATGTCGACCGCAAGATAACACGGGCGAAATTCTTCCCTGCGTTTGACGAGATCAATTTCATCTTCTTCCGGCTACTTTGACTGCCACTCCCCTTCGAATGAGACTCTCAGCATCTCTCCATGGCCATGCTCTCCATAGCCCATGATGGCGATTACAGTCTATTGCTCGATAGTGATTATGACGCAATTCAAACGAGCGACTGCTCTAAGAATGTTGTGCATACGTGATCGTTTTAGAATCAAAGCAGCGCTTTTGCACTCCTATGACGTGCTGCCTCATCAAGAGATGATGTCTTTCATCACGCAAAGACAATACGGTACCATCCCCCCATGCCGGTCATCTCTTCCACCCAATCTTCCAGTATTCACTCCTCTCTATTCGCGACAGGGCCTATTCGGCTTTCTTTCATTCTTGTAACCTTCTCGTTGTTCGCATTTACGCGAGCCGAACATACACAGGCACACGCCGATCAACCACCCAATACAGCGAACCCCGCTGTTGTAGAAACCTACAAACTCGAGGATCTCGGAGAATTGTCCCCGATTTCGCAAGATGTGACAGTATCCCTGAATCAGGATGGGACCGTAGCGTATTGGACCAGAACCAATGGCTCCGTGTATGCGATGCTCTGGCGAAGCGGCAAAGCTACAAGGGTTGAACAGATGCCAGGCTACCCAAACATGATCCCCCATGCGATCAATCGACAAGGCGACATCGCTGGCTGGATGAACACCAGCGGCAATCTTGTGGACAGCCTGTCGACCACTCGCGGCTTTGTTCGCCATCGGAAGCGCATTCGGATCGTTACTGGATTGGGCGGACGTGATAGTCGCATCTTCGGTCTGAACGACAAAGGCTCGGCTGTCGGTGCCGCGACTCTTGCCGATGGCACACGGCATGCATTTGTGATCTCGGGCTCCAAGATCGCCGACCTTGGCACCCTTCCTTTCGGCAAATCGAGCACGGCCTATGCCATCAACAATAGTGGTCTGATCGCTGGCTCTTCCGACGTCGATGCCAAGGCCAATCACGCAGTTTCATGGTCAAACCTAAAGATTGTCGATCTCGGGACTCTCCCTAAAGGGATCGTTAGTAGCGCCCGTTCAGTGAACGACCGCGGGCAGATCGTCGGCTTCAGCGACACTCCCGATGGTGTTCATGCTTTTTTGTATTCTGACGGCGTAATGCAGGATCTCGGGACCTTGGGAAGCGATCCAAGCGAAGCCTCGGGAATAAATAACCATAGCGAAGTGGTAGGCGCCTCGAACATCACCGGTACCAGACGGCATGCCTTTCTATGGCGGGACGGACAGATCAAAGATCTAAATGTCTTCCTGCCAGGAGGTTCGAGCTGGATTCTGCTGGATGCGTTCAGCATCAACGATCGAGGACAGATCGCTTGTTCTGCTCGTCGCAAAGGCGAGCCGTCTCATCTACTCTTGCTCACGCCGCAACACTAGAGTGCAGAACTGACTGGAGCAGTCCCATTGAAGCAAGTGGCTCTCACATCAGCTAGCCCAAGTGCGACCTTTGGGACGTCTAATTTGGTGTATAGGGCTCTGTTGCATTAACTAAGGCCGTGTATGGTGAGAGGTGAGTGGAGGAGTCCAGCAGAGGTCTATCTTCAAGCGCCGCCGATTTCCGGTTGAGATCATCCTGGTATGCGTGCGGTGGTATTGCAAGTACGGCATCACGTATCGCGATCTCGCGGAGATGATGCAAGAGCGCGGAGTTGAGGTCGATGCCTCGACGATCTTCCGGTGGGTGCAGCGCTACGCACCTGAGCTCGAAAAGCGCATCCGCTGGTATCAAGGCTACCGCTCGAGCTCTTGGCGAGTGGACGAAACTTATGTCAAGGTCGGTGGACAGTGGAAGTACTTGTTCCGCGCCGTCGACAAGCATGGCCGGTTGATCGACTTCATGCTGCTGGACCGCCGTAACACGTGCGCGGCACACCGCTTCTTGGGCAAGGCACTGAAGAAGATGCGTAACTGGCCACCGCACTCGATCACAACCGATAAGCTGGGCTCCTATCCCAAGGCGATTCGCCGGCTGCAGCGCGAAGGCAAGTTGCCACAGGACACGAAGCACCGCACGTCGAAATATCTAAACAACATCATTGAGGCAGACCACGGTGGCCTTAAGCGGGTGATCCGTCCCACATGCGGTTTTAAAACGATGAGAACAGCGTCTGCCACCATCAAGGGATTCGAAGTCACGCGGATGATCCGCCGCCGCCATTGCCTCCTCTGCAAGCCCAAGGTCGCCGGCGAAATTCAATTCATCAACAAGCTATTCAATGTTGCTGCCTGATGTGCAACATCGGTAAAAGCGAGTTGCGTGTGTCCCAGTTAATGCAACAGAGCCTTACATTCACGCGGTCCCCTCGGAGTCGCGAAATGCGGTGGGCCGGATCGAGGAATTGGCGATTGGACCCAAATGGACCCAAATCGGGCCAGAGGCCAAAAAGCCGAAGGCTCTAGATAGTTGATAACGCGGGATTTAAATGGTCGGGGCGAGAGGATTCGAACCTCCGACCCCCTGGTCCCGAACCAGGTGCGCTACCAGACTGCGCTACGCCCCGAATGTGCTGCGATGAGTGTCGATGAGGAGTGCGTTCCGTACGGCTCAAGCACACGGGCGGGCTTGGTGGATCGCTACCAACTCAGGTAGTTTAGCAGATCTCGCGGCGGTTGGCGAAGGAGCGGGAAGCCCCGGGGAGATTCGGTTGCGGAGTTTCGTCGCGACCTTTGAAGTATCAAAAATACGAAACGAGGGCGGCAACTGCTCGACTACGCGATGATGTCTTGATGCTCGATCGCGATGATGATGCTCTACTGTCCTCGCTCGAGATAGTTGTGCGTTGAGGGACGGTGCAAAAGGGGAGTTCTCTCGAACTCCCCTTGAATCGCATGGTCGATCGAATCTGCTGGGGTTAGTGTTTCGGTGTGTCCTTTGGTTTAGCGTAAGGCTGGCCCTGCCGTTTCACGGAATCTGCGTCGAAGGTGGCAGTGTCTCCGGGGGTGAATGAGGCTCCGTCGGGAACGAGGGTGCTGTCGAGGATGCGGCCGGGCTGTCCGCTGGTGCGCATCGAGATGCGTGCCGGGTCGATTCCTTTCTCGTCGGTGAGGTACTGCTCTACGTTGAGGTCGCGCTGGGCTGCGGCATCAGGTGTCTCGTCGTCGGAGTGTCTGCCAACGATTACGAGTTTGGAAGTAGTGTCGCGGTTGAGAGTGAGAGCGATGTCATCGAGGCAGGCTTTGCCTTCGTTGTCGACGCGCACAGGACGCTTTATGTCACGCTCAAACGAGATGCTGCAGAGGGGACGTACCTTCGGGACCGGAGGTGGCGGAGGAGTGACGATGGTGACGGTGGTGTCGGCGGAGGCATGTTTGCCGAGATCGTCGACGACATTGCAGGTGACGGTGACGACGCCTGAAGGAGCACCGCTTGTAACGAGTGTGGCAGTGGGGGTGGTTCCGGATATTTGGCCAGCGGTGGAAGAGTAGGAGTAACTCAGCGTGAGGCCTTCGAGACTGCTGGCAACGGCTGTGATGGTGGAAGGATCACCCGGCATGACCGTGCTGGGGTTGGCAGAGCAAGCGATGGTCGGTGGTGCGGGATTATGGATGCGGAAGCCGGCTGTGCAGTTGGCGCTTTCGCCTGGGCGCTTGCCTTCGCTGACATGGCCGGAGACGGTGTAGTCGCCTGGAGCCAGGCCCGCGGTGTTGATGTTAGCGGTGGCTTCATTATTGGTGAGTTCGCCGCCGCTGGCGGTCCAGGTGTAGGAGAGCTTTTTCTTTGGTTCGAGATTGGTCGCGGTGGCGGTGGCGGTAACGGGGTCGCCTGGGAAGACGTTAGTGGGTTGAACTGTGCAGCCGAGCTGGACGGGTGGGGGAGGCGTCAGCTGGCCTAGGCGGAGAACTACGCCGGCGGAGAGTCGGTAGGCGGTGATGTCGCCGATGCCTCCGGTTACCTGGGCGGGATCGACTGGACCGTAGTCAACGTGGGAGTAGTTGAAGTCGGCCTGGACTACGCGAAGGGCGACGTGATTATTGAAGACCGGCAGGACGAGATCGAGGCCCCCGCCGGCGGTGATTCCCCAACCCCAGGTGCAGGGTTGGAAAGCTGGACCACCTGCTCTGGCACCGCCGCCGAGAGCGTGGACGAACGGAATCAGCCGGCCTTTCTGGTAACGGAGTACAGGGCCGGCCTGGGCGGTGTAATAACAATCGTTTGGACCGTCGGGGAAGAAGCTGCCTTCGGCTTGAACCCCGAGGTAGCGATTAAAGTAGGCGGTGGCGTTGGCGACTGCCCCAAGATTGATGGGCTGATAGACGAAGGGGGTGATTCCGCTGTTGAAGGGATGGAAGTAGGCGTAGCCGCCGTAGAGGTCGAAGCGGGAAAAATCGGGAGGCGGTGTCGAGCCGGTTTTGACAGCCTGCGCCACTGCGGACAATGGCGAAGCTGCGATGCAAAGGGCGACGAGGAGCCTTGTCCCGGAATGGAGAAGGGCGCCGGCGAGTCGCGCGGCACGGGAGCTCAATCTGACGGGGCTCACGGGACGAAGATGCATAAGAATGAAACCTCCAACTGCGGTGCTTCCTGATTTTTCTTCCCTGTATGTCCTGTGAGATTGGCAGGACATTACGGGACACTGCTGCTAATTTCCGACGGACAGAAAGACCGAGGTGGATTGAGCCAGCGCCGTGGAGCTCGCGCTGGTGCCGGTGACGCTGACGGTGTAGGTCTGAAATGTGTTGTTGAAGCAGCAACCCGCCAGGCCAAGGATACCGAAAGAAAGGAGGATCACTGCGAGTAGGCGAATCTTTTGAGTACCTGGCTTTCTACGGCGTCGGAGGCCGGCGAAGAAGATGCCAAGGCCGGTGAGCTCGACCGGGAAGACGGCGGCAACGGTGATCGGCGCGAGATCCCTCGGGCTCAGGCTGGGGATGAATGAATTGCGAAGCTGGGCATCGGCTGCGGTGGTGTTGATGGTCAGCGCAACGGTGGCTGTGCCTCCTGCGGTGAGCGTCGGGTTGCTGGCAAAGGCGCAGCTGGCGTCAGCAGGAAGGCCTGAGCAGGAGAGATTGATCTGGCCGGTGAAGCCTCCGACGGAGGTAACGATGACTTGATAGGTTGTCGCACCGGGGCCGCGAATGAGCTGAGTGGGAGGTGTGGCAGAGATTGTGAAGCTGCCCACCGGCGCATTGATGACCTGGGTGAGGGTCGCTGAGCTGGTGACGAAGTTGGTGTTGGCCAGAAAGGTGGCAGTGATGGTGTGACTGCCTGCTATTAGCGAACTGGTGGAGAAGGTGGCGACGCCGCTGCTGTTTATGGTCCCAGTACCGAGTAGGTTGGCGCCGTCAGTGAAGTTGACTGTGCCGGTGGGCCCACTGGTTGCGCTGGTGACCGTCGCGGTGAAGGTGATGTTAGTGCCAGCAGCTGCGGGCGAGCCGGAGCTTGTGACAGTGGTAAGAGTGCTGATGGGGCTGACGTCGAGTGTGCCCGGGTGGATGGTCGCGATGTAGTTGCCCGCGGAGGTTCCTGAGACGCTGGCGCCGATGGAATATTGGCCTGCGGGCGAGGCGGGAGTTGCCGTGGTGGTATAGCTAACGACTACGTCGTCCCCGGGGGCAACACCGGTGACTGCTCCGGAGAAGGCAGGGTTTGGTGCTCCGTAGAGACGGCTGGCGCTGTTGACGTTGATGATCAAGGCCGTCTGATTCTGGGTGATGGAGAGTGAGCCATTGACAAGGTTGACGGAGTAGTTGGAGAGAGCTGCGCCGGATACAGCGGGGATGATTGGATAAGTGCCCACAGGCGAACCGAGGACGGCGGAACTGCTGTAGGTTGTGGCGATCGAGTCGCCCTTGATTAGACCTGTAGTCGTGCCGGTGAAGACGGGGTTCGCTGTGTCGTAGATGCGGGTGGCGTTGTTCGCGGTTACCGTAAGTGTGGCCGGGCTGATGGTGAGTGTTCCGTTGGTCGTTGTGATGGTGCTGTAGTTGGCGGCGGCGGGGCCGGAGACAGTGGGGACGATGGTGTAGGTGCCGATCGGCGAGGTCGGGGTGTCGTTGGTGGTGTAGGTAATGGTGAAGGTGTCGCCGTTGAGCGCGCCAGTGACTGTGCTGGTGAAGGTGGGATCGGCTGCGCCGTAGCTGCGCGTGGCATTGTTCGCCGTTACGTTCACGGCGACGGAGGCTTGAGTGATGGTGAGGGTTCCGGGAGTGACCTGAACAGTGTAGTTGGAGGCCGCGGGGCCCCCGATGGTGTCGTTGATAGGATAGGAGCCGACTGGGGACGCGACGGTGGCAGTGGTCGAGTAAGAGTTTGTGAAGGTATCGCCGTTGAGAGCGCCAGTAACCAGGCTGGTAAAGGCGGGGTTGGCTGCCCCGTAGACCCGGGTTGCGTTGCCAACGGTGATGGTGAGTATGGCTTGAGTAACGGTGAGCGTTCCGGGGGTGACGGTGATGGCGTAGTTACCGGCGTTTGCTCCGGCGACGGTCGCGTTGATGGGATAGGTCGCAGCGGGTGAGGTGGCGGTAGCTGGCGAGGAGTAGGCGATGGTTAGTACGTCGCCGTTGATGGTGCCGCCACTCACAGTATTGCCGTTCAGGACGCCGAGGGTTGTGCTGTTGAAGGGAGGATTGGACTGGCCGTATTGACGACTCGTGCTGAGAACTGTGACGGTAATGGGAATCGCAGTGACGGTCAGAGTCCCGGGCGTGTTGGTGACGGTGTAGTTGGAGAGGCTTGTGGTTCCCGCCGTGGTGAGAGTAGCAATAATGGGGTAGGGGCCGATGGGAGAGGTGACAGTGGCGACGCTGGAGTAGGCGACGAGGATGGTGTCGCCCGAGGCAACGCCGGTAAGGGAGCCGGTGAAGGTGGGGTTCGACGCTCCATAGAGACGGCTGATGTTGTTGACTGTGACGGTGAGTGGGGCTGGCGTAACGGTCAGGGTTGTGTTGCCAGTAGCTGGCAAGTAGTTGGTATCTCCGGAGTAGGTGAAGGTGATCCCGTAGGTGCCTACGGCAAGGCCGGTATTGAGTGCGCTGCACGTAGAACCGACTCCTAGAGTCGCGGTGGTGGTGCACAGGATTCGTGCACCCAGACTAAAGGTGATGGTGCCAGTTGGAGCGGGACTGCCATTGGTTACGTTGACGGTCTGAGAAAGGGGCTGGCCGTAGACCTCTGTCTCCGTTGGCAGCGTGAACTGAAGCGGCGCGATGACCTTTCCAGTTCCTGTGAGCGTAATCGTAAGAGGGCTGTTGTAGGCGTTGGAAATAATGGTAGCGGAAGCGGTCAGTTGGCCCTTAGCGGTAGGGGTAAAGACGAAACCCAGGTTACACGTAGAACCCGAGATGATAGTAGTACCGCAAGTTGTTGTTCCGGGATCAACGGTAAAGTGCGGGTCGGAGGTGGTGATTGAACCATTGAGTGTGAAAGGGGCCGAGCCAAAGTTGCTCAGGTTTTGCTGAAGGACAAACGAGGTTTGGCCGACCACCACGCTGCCGAAGGCTAGGGTGGGGTTGGGATATGTAATCTCCCGAACGGAGTTGTTGCCGTTATCCACCTCGAAGAGATCGCTATTGCCTTCAACGGCGATACTGACAGGATTGCTGATCTGGGCGAGGTTCGCAAAGCCACCATCGCCTGTATTTCCTGCGATGCCAGTGCCGAGAGTGGTTGAGATGTTACTGCCGGTGCTGGTGGTAGAGACGAAGACCGTATAGACGAGATTGGCAGTGGCGTCGGCGATGTACAGGTCACCGGCTGCGTCGAAGGCGAGGGAAGAGGGAGCGAGGATAGCGGTGCCGGTGGCTTGTCCGGGAACAGTGGTCGTTGCGGTCCCGTTGCCAGCGATCTGATGAATGATGCCAAATTTATCGACTGCATAGACTAAGTGGCCGCCAGTGTCAGCGATGTACAGGATGCCACTGATGTCGAGGGTTAGCCCGCCGGGGGAGATGAAGCTGGCCGTGGTCGCAAGAACGCTATTGGCGGAGGCATTGCTGCCGCTTCCGGCGATGGTACGACTGCCACCGCCCGCAAAGACCTCGATCACGTTATGGGCCGAGCCAGCCTGGGCGATGAAGAGGTTGTCGAAGCCGTCGACGTAGATGGATGTCGGGGCAATAAGTCCAGTGACGTAACTGGTGTTCAGGCTGCCGTCGACCCCGAAGCGGGCGACAGTGCCGTGGACGGCGTCGGTGATGAAGTAGTTGCCTGTGGAGTCGATCGCGATGGCCGAGGAGGTGAGGAGACCAGAGCCTCCCGGAATGATGGGGGAAGGTGGTCCACCACCAACTAGAAGTTTAAGTAGGTTGCCGCTGCCGGGAGTTGCGCCTGACTCGAGGATGTACGCGTTGCCGGCGGGGTCAACTGTAACGGCAGAGGGCGCGGTGAGAGAGCTGACAACGGTTTTGACGATACCAGGGGTGAAGACACCGAGCGAGCCGGTTGCCGTACCTTCGAGGCCCTGAGAGATGCTGTTTCCGGAGATCGAGTCAGCGAGCTTGATGGGGGCGCTCCGCAGGCCGAGAAGAGTAGGTGTGAAGCGCACAAAGACCTGACAGGTGACAGGCGGGGTGCCCGGCGCCGCGGGCGTAAGGACTCCTGCGCAGGTATTTGTAGTGATGTTGAAATCTGGCCCTGACGTAACGGTAAGATTCACCTTTTGGTTGACGGTGAAGGTCACCGGGAGACCGGCGCTAAGACTGCCGACTGGCGTAGCCGGAAAGATGATATTGCCACTGAGTTTGCGCAGGATGCTGTTGGCGGAGTCGGAGAGAGAGAAGTTGCCAAGACTGTCGACAGCCATTCCTCGGGGACCGTTAAGAGGGAAGTTGAGGGCGGAGGTTCCGTCCTGAACAGGGCTGTAGGAGCCGGAGGCGCCATTAGGCAGACCAGCGACAATGGTCGCGCTATTGGAGCCTAGGACGTAGCTGACGGCGACATCGGGACTGGTCTCGGTGATGTAGAGGGACTGGGTGGGCGAGAAGGCTAGACCGTATGGTTTATTTATTGCCGTGGCGATCGAGCCTGAGTTGTCATTGGAGCACTGGCCAACGGCTGTTTGGAACGTTGCGATACCGACGACTTGGCGAACGCAGTTGTTGCCTGTGTCTGCGATGAAGAGATCTCCTGCGCCACTAATTGCGAGACCAGAGGGAGCATTCAGCGCGACGCTGCCGGTAATGCCCGCGCAGGTTGTAGGAACGAGTGCAGAGGGTGCGCCAGCGACGACGCAGAGGCCGGAGGAGGGAGCCTGAAGCAGGACCTGATAGTTGCTGAGAGTGGCAGGAACTTCAGTATCCTGGATAGCGATGTAGAGGTTATTGCTGGCGTCTAGAACGATACCGTTGGGGTTAGGAGTGGCGGAGACAGTGGAGCCGCAAGTGCCGGAGATGGTAGTAAGCGAGGCGACGCCTGAAGCTCCGGCAGCGAGTTTCCGGACGCAGTTGTGACTGCTATCTGCGATGTAGAGATTATTGGCGCTGTCTATGGCGAGGCCCGTGGGCAGATAGAGGCCTTGGACGGGTGTCGGGGTGCTGTTTGAGGCGGTGGAACAGGTGTCGCCTTTACCCGAGACGGCGAGTCCGACGAGTGTGCTCATCGAGCCTGTGGTGTCGATCTTTCGAACGCAGTTGTTCAGAGTATCCGAGAGGTATTGATTGCCGTTTGAATCGAAGACGATATAAGACGGAGTGTTGAGACTGACTGTCGTCGCCGGTCCGAAGTCTCCGTTGAAACCTGGTGTGATGGTTCCGGCATATCGGGTTCCACTCTGCACCAAGGTCAGGGCCTGGGGGCGCGCTAGAGACGGAGTGATGGCGTATGCGACAAGAACAACCAGTGCAGAGAGAGTCTGTACACCAGAAAAACGTCTGAGATGCATGGGGTGAAGCTCCTAGGTTCGTGCTGCAAAGTGAATCAAAACAGCGCAAGTAGCAGGTAATGCGCTTCTTCGGAGCTACAACCCCCTCCGATGAAGATCGAAATCCGGTCTCCTGCGCCAAAAGTATTGCATATAGAGGGTTTGGGGGAACTACCTATAAAGTGGCAGTTGTAGACGCCTCTGGATGGTTGAGTTTTTGGCGATATTGGAGCAGAGCTGTGGCAGGGGTGCGAGCAAGGGTACGGTTTTTCGCGAGACTCCGATCTCTTCGCGTAGATCCCTTTGCGATAGCGAAACTACGTCTCATGGTTTAATCGCTCATCGGGAGTGATCGTGGTTCTTCCTGTCTTGATAGACAGATGAGACTGTCCGCGTGGAGAATGGGAGTCAGAGCGATGGAAAGAGGACTTCTGGCATGAGAGAAGGTCGGCAGATCGTTCGGTTGTGGCGTCAGGGTGGAGCAACGGCTCTGGTGACGCTGGTGCGGACCGAGGGGTCGAGCTATCGACGACCTGGAGCTCGCCTGCTGCTGGGCAAAGCAGGAGAATACGCCGGCACAATCAGCGGAGGGTGCCTGGAGGCCGAGGTAGTGCGCAAGGCAGCGTGGCTGATTCGCGAGGGTGCCGTCATGGAGCGGTACTCGACGATGTTTGACGATACGGCCGAGATGCCGTTTGGGTTGGGGTGTGGCGGCGTTGTTGATCTGCTGATCGAACCGGTCGAGACTCCTGAGTGCCGAGCTGTCCTTGCGGCATTGGACGGTGCGCTTGGTGGGGACGAGGTAACGGTGCTGACCTGGCTGCCACGGGCAGGGAGGCGATTGGAACGTGCGGTGCTGGCTGCGAATGGGGACTTTACGTTTGCCAGCGAAGGACTGACCGAGCTTGAACTGGTTAAGGCAAGAGCTAATGTTCTACTGAAGGCTGACATTAACAGTTCGGACTCGGGAGTTTTTGTGGAGCGAATCGTGGCTCCACAGAGGTTGTTTGTTCTGGGGGCGGGCGACGATGCAAAGCCGGTCGTGAGCATGGCAGCGCTTCTCGGCTGGAGCGTCTTGGTGATGGAGGGGCGGGCGCAGATGGCTCGCGCGGACCGGTTCCCCGAAGCGGAGCGGGTGGTTGTAGCTTCTGCTGGGTCGAGTGAGATTCGGTCGATTCGTCATGACGATGCAGTGGTATTGATGACTCATAGTTACGAGCAGGATAGGGAATTGCTGGCGGCGGTGTTGCCGTTGCGCCCAAGGTACCTGGGTCTGCTGGGGGCGCGGCACCGGAGTTCGTTGCTCGTGAGCGAGGCTGCAGCGATGTTGGGGTGGACGGTTGGTGCGTGCTGCGACAGGATCTACGCGCCGGTAGGGTTGGACCTTGGTGGGGATGGGCCCGAGGCCATTGCTCTCGCGGTTATTGCCGAAGTGCAAGCGTGCTGCATGGGGAAACTGGGGACATCGCGCAGGTTGTCGCCGCAGGATGTTGAGAGGAACCTGAGGGAGGGCGGCGCGGCGCGATACCTGCAAAAACAATGTGCGCTGGATGTTGCGTGAGGCGAATTGGCGCGGTCATTCTCGCGGCTGGAGCTTCGAGGCGGTTGGGAGAGCCGAAGCAACTGGTAATGGTGGGCGCGGAAATTCTCTTGGAACGTTCGGTGAGGGTCGCTCACGAGGCTGGATTCTCGCCCGTAATCGTAGTGTTGGGGGCTTCGGCGGAATCGATTGAGGCGGCGTGTGCGTTGGGAGACGCTGAGGTATTGATAAATGACAGCTGGAGCGAGGGGATGGGCGCTTCCGTGCGAGTCGGTGTAGGGGCTTTGCGAGACGTGGATGGCTGTGTGTTGACGACTTGCGATATGCCGGCTGTAACCGCTGCGCATCTGCGGAGTTTGGTGGTTTCGGGAGAGGTCACAGGATCGATGTATGCCGGGCGGCGAGGCGTGCCAGCGTATTTCCCCGCGACATCCTTTGAAGACCTTATGAAGTTGCAGGGCGATGCCGGCGCAAAGGATCTGTTGCGATCGGCGCGTTGTGTGGCGTTGGCTGACGGTGAGTTGGATGTGGATACAATTGAAGATCTGAAACGTGCGCGTGCGTTGTTTGGCTAGAGGTTCTCTTCGGACAGTGTTAGAGGGTGTGCAGAAACTCTTCGAGGAGGTTGGCGGCAACTGCGGCGCGGTATTTTGCTGTGCTGCGGATGTCATCGATGGGAAGGGTCTCGCTCAGTAAAGCGCTGCGGGCGGCGGCGATAGTGGCAGGCGTTACGGGCTGATTGAGGAGAGACCGTTCGGTGGCGATGAGGCGGGCAGGGGTCTCGCACAGGCTGGCGGCTCCGATGCGGATGCCTTCGATCATGCCATGGTTCGTGCGGGCGATTGCAGCGATGGCGACCTTGGAGATGGCCTGAGCGTTTCGAGCTCCTACTTTGCGGATGTAGGTCTTGTAACCGATCAAGTTACGTGAAAGGGTAATGCTGTAGAGGAGCTCATCTGGGGCGAGAGCAGTTTTTTTGTAGCTAAGGTGGAAGTTGCGATAGGGAATTGTGCGGCTGCCGCGAGTGGAGACGACGGTAACAGCGGCATCGTAGGCCAGAAGCGCAGGTGGAGAGTCGGCGGCAGGGCTGGCATTGACGATGTTACCGCCAAGTGTGCCGCGGTTCTGGTTCGCAATCGAGCCGGTCCAGCTGGCGGCCTGCGACAGGAGGGAGAGTTCGCTAGTGATCACAGGATGACTGCGAAGATCTGTGAAGGTAGCGGCAGCGCCGATGTGGACGGCGTCGGGAGCGACTTCAATGAAGCGAAGCTCTTCGAGATTCCAGAGAGAGATAAGTTTTTTGGGCTGAAGACGCCCGGCGCCTAACGCTACCATCAACTCGGTACCGCCGGCGATGGGCGTGTATCGATCGGGCGAGTCTGCGAGAATCTGAAGAATAGCGTCAAGCGATTTTGGGGCGACGAGTTCGTATTGGGTGATGTTGGAGCGCATTATTCGGCGATCCCGGTCAGAGCCGCGGCCTGCACAGCATTGAAGATACGAATGTAGCCAGTGCAGCGGCAGAGATTGCCGGAGAGGCCTTCCTGAATTTGTAACAGAGTTGGTTGCGGATATTTTTCAAGCAGGTGACGTATGGCGAGAATCATGCCTGGAGTGCAGATGCCGCACTGTGCCCCCCCGTTTTCGAGGAAGCATTGCTGGATAGGGTGAAGTCTTTCGTCGATTGCGACGCCTTCGATCGTAGTAATCTCCGCTCCTTCTGCTTGGAGGATAGGAATGAGGCAAGAGTTGACCAGATCGCCATTCATCAAAATCGAACAGGAGCCGCACTCTCCTTCGCCGCAGCCTTCTTTTGCTCCGGTGAGGTGAAGGTCTTCGCGGAGAACATCGAGGAGGCGTTTCATGGGCGGCGCTTTTAAAACTTTTGATTCGCCGTTGACAGTGAAGTGGATTTGGGTCACCAGATCGCTCATGCGGTGGCCTCGCAGAAGATGGGGCCGGCGGTGGCTGGATCGAAGGATTCACTGCCTGCTTCGGGAGTGCGGGTTATCCGCTCGAAGATGTCTTCCGGGAGGAGCGGGATTTCGGTAAAGGCGAGGCCGGTGGCGTGCTCGATAGCGTTGAGGATGGCGGGTGCGGGCCCGTCCATGGGGAGCTCGCCGATGCCTTTGGCACCGAAGGCTCCGTGGGGACTTGGGATCTCTTCGAAGGAGACGTGGATGGGCGGAATATCGGCGCTGGTGGGCATGATGTAGTTCGTCATCTGGTTGTTGGCGAGATGGCCGTTGTTCCAGATGCATTTTTCGTAGAGCGCATAGCCGATGCCCTGGGCGACTCCGCCTTCGATCTGCCCCGCAGCGAGAATTGGGTGAAGGACCTTTCCTACTTCCTGGAGGGTGTAGAAGCTGGTCACGCTTGCCGAGTAGGTGGTGGTGTCGACGGCAACTTCGGCGACGTAGACGGCCCAGGCGTAGGCGGGATAGGCCTCACCTCGATAGTTCTCATCGTCCCAGAAGATGTCGCCGGGGGACTGGTAGCGGGCCTCGGTTTTGAGGGAGCCGTGTTCTGCGAGGTAGTAGAGCGCCGCGTGGCGGAAGTCTTCAGGGGAGTAGCTGTGAGGTAGATCGGAGGTAGCAGCAGATCCCTCCACTGCGCTGCGGGATGACAAAAGAGGAGCGAGGGTGGCGAGGAGGGATTGCGCGGCGCGCTCGATGAGTTTGCCGACGACCATGGCTGTGCGGCTAGCTACGGTGGGGCCGGAGTTGGGGACGTGCCCGGTGTCGGGTTGGGCGATGAGGATCTGGTCGTAGGGGAGGTGGAGGGTCTGTGCGGCGATCTGGCAGAGGATGGTGTTGGTGCCCTGGCCAAATTCGGTGGAGGAGACCAGGAGGCGAGGTTGACCTTCGGGTGTGAGCTCAATCTCGACGAGGGAGTTGAGGCGGCGCTCGCCGGAGCCAGTGAAGCCCGCACCGTGGAAGAAGGTGGCGAAGCCCACTCCGCGCTTGATAGTGCTGGTCGGGTTCTCGCGGTCAAACTGCCCGCGTTTGGCGTGGTAGCTGGACTCTTCGAGTGCTCGGGTGAGCAGGTGCTTCATATCGACGGGGTCTTTGAGGAGCTGGCCGGTTGCGGTGTGGCCGCCTGTGCCTAGGAAGTTGCGGCGGCGGAGCTCTTCCGGTGTGAGTCCGACCACCTTTGCAATCTTGTCCATGTGGCGTTCGAGGGCGAAGATGCTTTGCGGCGCGCCGAAGCCGCGGAAGGCTCCGTGGGGCGGAATATTTGTTGCCATTGCTTTGGCGCGGACGGTGAGGTGGGGCCAGTGGTAGGGGCCGGGGGCGTGGATGGTGCCGCGGGAGAGGACTACGGGGGAGAGGGTGGCGTAGGCTCCGCCGTCGAGGGCGAAGTCTATCTCGCCGGCGAGGAGCTTGCCGTCTTTGCTGACGGCGGTGCGGTGGCGGGTGCGGCTGGGGTGGCGCTTGGTGGTGGCGGCCATGTCTTCGGCGCGGTCGTAGCAGAGCTTGACGGGGTGGCCTGACTTCATGGCGAGGAGAGCGGCATGGCTGCCGATGACGGAGGGGAAGTCCTCCTTGCCGCCGAAGGCACCGCCGGTCTCGGTCTGGATGACTCGGCACTTCTCGGCGGGGAGGTTGAAGACCAGCTCCAGGGCGTGGACGAGGTAGTACGGGCACTGCATCGAGCCTCTTACGGTCACTCCCTTTTCCGGGTCGTACTCGGCGATGACTCCATTGTTTTCGATGTAGAGCTGCTCCTGGGCTCCAGTGCGGTACTCGCCTTCGACGATGTAGTCGGCGGTCTGCCAGATCTCGTCGGGGATCGGCTTCTGGTCCTTCTGCATGAGGTAGGTCTTGAAGGTGTTGGCGTGTTCGCCTTCTCCCCAGATGACTTGCTCTTTTTTTTCGGAGTCTTCGATGGAGTAGATGGCCGGGAGTTCTTCGTAGGTGATGTGGACCGCGGCTACGGCGGCGGGGAGTGCGGAGCGGTTGGGGTGGGCGAGGAGGAAGATGGGCTCTTCGGCGTGGTTGACGTGGGAGATGGCGAGGCAGGGGTGGTCTTTGGTGAGGTGGACGATGCAGTTTTCGCCGGGGATGTCGGCGGCGGAGACGATGGTGTATTCGTTCCAGGGGATGGCGGGGTCGAAGGCGATGGAGGTGATGCGGCCGCGGGGGATGGTGCTGCGGACGGTGGCTCCGAACCACATGCCGGGGAGGCTTATGTCGTCGACGTAGAGTGCACGGCCCAAGACCTTGGCTGTTCCTTCCTTACGGATGGGGGAGCTGCCAACGATCTGGAGCTGGCTGGTCATGGAAAGGTGTTGCATAAGGATAGACGAAGTTTTATGGATTGCGAGGAATCGTTAGGGACCCTGCACCCCCTCCCCCCTGAGGGGTATTTTGGGAGTAAATCCTTTGGTTGGAATGGCTTGCAGGGAGTTGATGGCTGCAAAGCATTCCAACCAAAGGGCTTGTGCGCAAAATACTTGTTTTCAGCAGGTTGCGTGCGACGTTGCTCGACCCTTTGGGGGGAGCGCCGGGATGCCGTTGCCGTCTCCCGTTTTTTCGCTCTATATCCATCATAGAAGATGGAGAGGAACTGATACGCCACGTGATTTTGCTGGATTGGCGCGGGGTTTCGCGTTTTTGGGGCTTGACAGAGCTTTCGGGTGCCTAGGCCGGGGTTGACGGTGCGGCGTTGTGGGCCGAGACTGGCTGGGAATTGAGTGACTGTAGTGGGCCAGACTGCGGTCGTCAGATATCTCACACAGGATGGGAGAGATGCGATGTATGACATGGCGAAGTTGAAGAAGTTGAGCGCGCTCGGAGAGGGGGCTTCGGAGGCCACGAAGGCTTTCTGGGCGTTCGATAAGGCGGCGATGGCTGAGGGGGCTATTCCCAAGAAGTACAAGGAGCTAATTGCGGTGGCCGTGGCATTGACGACGCAGTGTCCGTACTGCCTGGAGCTGCATCGGGCGGGAGCGGTGACTGCGGGGGCGACTCAGGAGGAGCTGGCTGAGACGGCTTTGGTGGCTGCTGCGCTTCGCGCCGGGGCGGCGATTACGCATGCTGCTCATGTGATGGGTGAGGGGAAGAGTTAGGTGCTCTTTGTGTGAGACGCGCGTCCTCGTGTGATAGTTCCAGAGGGTAAGCGGGTTTCTCCATTGCGTGGGCCACGATGAGACCGTGGCCCCTTGTCTCCGTTGCGCTGTTCACGATGAGGTTGTGAACGACTTCGGTCGAGGTGGTTGTGTTTGTGGGGGAAGAGCGGCAACTGTTGGAGCGTCTGGGTTGGAAGGTCCGAACGGTATGGGTGAGTGGAAGGTGTCGGGATCCTTCACTCCGCTCAGGATGACGGCAACGGCAAAGGCAACGACAACGACAAATGCAACGACAAATGCAACGACAAATGCAACGGCAAATGCAAATGCAACGGCAACGGCAAATGCAATGGCCAAAGACAAATGCGACGGCCAAAGACAAATGCAACGGCAAATGCAACGGCAACGACAAATACGGGGATTCTTCGCTGCGCTCAGAATGACGGCGCTTTTCGGTGAGTGGGTTAGTGGTTAGTGGTTAGTGGTTAGTGGTAGGTGACGGTTGCTTGGGCTTGGTGGGTGAAGTTGTCGTAGAAGAGTTTGTAGCCGGCTTCATTGCCTCCTTCGACCTGGAAGAGGATTTCGGAGCGGCCCTCGTTGGCGAAGTCGGCGGTGCCGGCGAGGTGCATGAGCCGGCCCAGATGATGAACTTCGCCCATGGGGGAGATGGCAAACCAGTGATTGACCCAGGCGTCGTCGGGTGGGCCGTCGCAGCGGTAGCCATTGAGGGTGAGCTCGAGGATGCGCCAGTTTTTGTTCGAGACGTAGGAGGAGCCGGAGGCGATCTGATCGTCGGTGATGGTGGAGTCGTGGTAGTTCGATGGTGAGTTGCTGGTGGTTTGTGTGCAGTTCTTTGGGTGAGGGTAGAGTTTGTGGAAGGCCTGACGGACATGGGTGACGTCGAGTGGGAACGGAGAGGCGGGTTGCCAGTTGTCGGGGTCTTTGAGGGTGGGGAGGGTGGTGGCGAGGACGGTATGGGGCGGGTCGGGGCGGTCGGGGGTGGGGCGGGGTTCGAGGTTGAGGACGGCGGCTGGGTTGGTGATGGCCTGAACGCCGATCTCGGAGTAGAAGTGGTAGGCGGCGGGGGTGGTTGCGGCTACCTTTGCAACGGGCTTGCCCTGTTTGACCAGGGTCCAGGTGGTGACGGATGGAAAGACGTGGACGATGGTTTTGAGACAGCTTTCGTCGTGCATCTCGTTTTGGCAGGTGGCGTTGTAGGAGCGCCAGAGGCGGCCGGATTGGTGGAAGAGGACGCGGACGCCGGGTGCGCCAAGGTTGTCGCCTCGGCCGGAGGAGGTGTATTCGAAGATGCCGATGAGGGATGTGCGCTGCGCTTCGGCGAGGGGTGCCAGAAAAAGCGTCAGGAGAGCCAGGGCTGTGGTCTTCATGGTGGGGTTAGTTTACTCACGCGCGAATGACTGGATGGACTACAGCAGTAGAGGAGCGGATTTCATGCGACGGGATTGTGCGGCTGCGGTCGAGATGACGATTTTGGGTGGGCATGGCCAAGCAGGCAGCACGTGCAAAGAGCGGCGAAATTTGCACAATGTCGAAAGACTACACGAGTCACAAGAAATTCATCTGGCGGTGATGCGGTGCTGCATCCATCGGAGGAGTATTGCTTCGGATGTAGTCGTGTCCCCAACTCTTTCCCTCAATCGATTCAGGAGGTTTCACCATGTCACTTGCGCTGTTTCCAATGACTTCGCGCAACGCTCTCGTTGCGTCCGCCGTCATGCTGTTTAGCGTTGCCCCGTTGTTTGGCCAGGCGAGCGCGCCGACGCCCGTGCAGGGCTATACGCTTAGCGTCTTCGCCACGGGTGTGGTGGGGAAGTACACTGCGCCGGACTCGCTTGCGGTCTATCAGGACCATGTGTACATCGGCTATGGCGACGGCAATGATCCGGCGGGCGCTGACGGCAAGACAAACATGATTGTGGAGTACAACCGGGCTGGCCAGAAGGTTTACAGCTTTACCGTCAAGGGTCATAACGACGGGTTGAAGTTAAACCCTTATACCCACAAGCTGTGGGTGATGCAGAACGAGGATGCGAATCCCAGTCTGGTGGTGTTCGATCCGGAGACGCGGGAGAAGGTGGTGTACAAGTTTGCGGCTCCGCCGCAGGCTGGCGGAGGGTACGACGATATTACTTTCCGGAACGGCAAGACTTATCTGAGCGCTTCGAACCCTGCGCATAACCCCAATGCATCTCCTGCCATTGTGGAGGCGAGGCTGGATCGCGGGTACGTTGTGGTGAAGCCGATACTGGAGGGCAATGCGACGGCGACGAACATCCTGACGGGCCAGCAGGTGACTTTGAATCTGCAGGATCCGGACTCGATGACGACCTCGCCGAGCGGAGAGCTGGTGCTGGACAGCCAAGGCGACTCGGAGCTGGTGATGGTGCGCAAGCCGGGCGGGAAGCAGCAGAGCGTGCTGCAGATTCCACTGAGCTCGCCCTATGGCCAGCCGCAGGTGGACGACACGCTGTTCACGCCGGACGTCGATGGGTTCCTGCTGGTAAGCGATACGGCTGCAAACATTACCTACAAGATTGGCAAGAAGGTGTTTGTACCGGGTGTGGCCTATTCGGCGGGCGTTGCGGGGAGCAGCGCGGCTCCTGGATTCGTTGGCCGCTTGGATGTGGAGTTCGGTCAGTTGACGCCGATCGTCAGCGGAATGCTGAGCCCGCATGGACTCGCGTTCGTGAAGACGGGAGATGCCGACGATACGCTGGTGGAAGAGCTGAAGGATGCTTGCCAGACGCTGTTTCCGAATGAGTAGTTGGAGGTGGGTGGTTGCAGGAGGAGAGGCCGCCTGGGGCTGCGATAAGGTCCTGGCGGTCTCGTCTCAGTGAAGAAGAATATAGGTCAGGAAAGAATATCGTCCGGATCCTGTTGAAGACAGCCATGCGGCAGTTGGCTTATGCTGGCGGGACTGGAGTACGTTCAGAAAAAGGAGAAGTATTTATGACGACGCAGACACAGACGATGACGACGAAGGAAGTGGCGGATAAGCTGGTTGGTCTTTGCCGAGAGGGCAAGTTCAAGGAGGCAACGGAGAGCTTGTACTCGGATGAGATTGTGAGCATGGAGGCGGGCGCGCCGCCGGGAGGGTCGCGCGAGGCCAAGGGGTTGAAGGCGGTGAAGGAGAAGGGCGAGTGGTGGGAGGCGAACCATGAGGTTCATTCGGCCACGGTGGAGGGACCGCTGGTGGCGGGGTCGCACTTTGCGTGCACCTTCAAGCTGGATGTGACGTTCAAACCGCAGAACCGGCGATTTGTGATGGAAGAGGTTGCGGTGTACAAGGTTGTGGACGGCAAGGTGGTCTACGAAGAGTTCTTCTACAACATGTAGCAGTAGTCCGCAACGGGAACTGTAAATAGCAGATCCCCTTCGGGGATGACAACAAGAACGGCAAAGGTGAACTATCTGTGTTTGCCTGCAGAGGCCTTGCGCCGGTTGGCTCCGGCGTGAGGCTTCTGTGCGGGGCGCGTGCGGACGGGCTTTTTCTTGCTGCCCTTATTTTTTACGGCCTTGCTCTTTCCGGTCTTCGATGTGGCCTTCGATGCGCTGGTGGATGGGCTGACGACAGTGATGAGTTTTGTGCCGATGGGGGAGCCTAGGCCGGTGCAGGCGTCCCAGCCGGGGCCAGCGGTAAAGCCTACGGGAGTGCCGGAGTAGTTGGTGCCGGAGGTGATGTCGTTGAAGGCGGCTTTGCCTTTGGCAGCGTAGAGGGCGGGTTGAATGAATCCTGCGGAGGTTCCGTTTTGCGCATTGGCCAGAGCGATGAGGCCAGCCCAGAGGGGAGCGACAGCGCTGGTGCCGCCGATGGGGAGGGTCTGGCCGTCGACGCGGATGGTGTAGCCGGTGGAGGGGTCGGCGTTGCCGGCGACGTCGGGGACGCCGCGGCCGCCAGTTGATGTGGTGGGGGCGGCGACGCCTGCGTTGGCCTGCCAGGTGGGCAGAGGGAAGAAGTTGCTGACGCCGCCGCCGGTTGCGCCTTCGTTGCTGGCGAGCTCGTTCCAGACGACCTCGGAGGTGATGGTGGAGCCGGTGGCGATGAGCTTGGTGCCTCCGCAGGCGAGGACGTGGGGGCTGGAGGCGGGGAAGTCGACGTGGTTCTGGCCGTCGGTGACGGTGTCGGTGGAGCCGTTGTCTCCGGCGGCGACGGTGATGGTGATGCCGAGGGCGGCGGCGGACTGGCAGGCGGCGTCGAGGGCGTTGAGGGATTGGGTGGTCCAGGAGGATTCGGGGCCGCCCCAGCTGATGGAGATGACGCTGGGCTTGTTGGTGGTGTCGTGGACGGCGGTGGAGACGGCGTCGATGAAGCCCTGGTCGGTGTTGGGGGCGAAGTAGACGACGATGTTTGCGCCGGGGGCTACGGCGGCGGCGACTTCGATGTCGAGCATGACTTCGCCGTCGGCGCTGTTGACGTTGGTGGGGGTGTTCTTGCCGCCGTCGACGGAGATTGCGGTGACTTTGGGGGCCTTCTGGTTGAGGGTCTTGAAGTAGGCGGTGAGGTCAGCGGTTTTGTAGCCGCCGCCGAGTTCGATGAGGCCGATGGTTTGGCCGGCGGCAGAGGCGTTGGCGGGGAACTGGTAGAGTGCGGCGACCTGGGGTGGAGTGTAGGAGATGTTGGTGGCGGCGGCGTGGGCTACGGCGGAGTGGGGTTGGGCGAAGCCTCCGCCCTGGGCTAGCTTTGAGGCGAGGTCGCCGGTCTGGCCTGCGATGCGAAAGTGAGGCTGGGCCTGGGGGCGGTTGTCGAGTCCGAGGACAGCTTCGACGGGGCCGACGAGTTGTGAGGGAAGGGTGATGCTGCCCTCGCGGACGCGGTAGGTTGCGCCGTCGTAGGTCGTGTGGACGAGGGTGACGCCGAAGGCCTTTTGCATGGCGGCTGAGGTGCCGGAGAGCTTGATGGTGCGGCACTCGAGGCTGAGGGGGTCGGGCACGACGGTGAGGCCGAACTCTTTGGCGAAGGCGCGGACGAGTTTGACGGCGGCGTGGTCGGCGGCGTGGCTTTGCTTGTATTGGGCGCGGGTGAGGCGCTGCTTGCCGAGGCGGCTGGCGGCTTTGAGGGGGGTCTTGCGGCGGACGATGACTGAGACGGTGATCTTACCGCTGGAGGGTGCGGGCTTTTCGGTGGCAGGCTCAGCCGTAGAGGGTCGGAAGAGCTCTCTTTCGCTGCCGGGTAGGGTGGTTCGGGGGGACGCTGCGAGGGTTTTCTTTTGGGTTGCCATGTTTTGATTCTCCAAATTTGGGGATGAATTTGTGAGATGGGTCGGATTGGATGGCGAGTGGTCATCGAGATTTACGAGGACCTATAGTATGCCCGTGTTGGTTGAGAGGGAAGCTGGGTCGACTATTTGGTTTGGAAGGTTCGGATGGTATGGGTGGGTGGATGGTGTCGGGATCCTTCACTCCGTTCAGGATGACGGCGAAGGGCGCACAACGGCTGCTGCTGCGACAAGGTGGTTAGAAGTGGCGGAGGGGTTCGGTGGTGGTGGTGGATTTGAAGTCGGGATCGTTGGGGATGGGGTCGAGGTTGGAGCGGAGGTCGGCGCTGCGTTCCAGGGAGCGGCTGACGATGTCGCGGGAGCCTAGACCGACGGCGAGGGCGAGGGTGAGGACGATGCCGCCGAAGAGGATTCCAAAGGCGAGTTCGACGACGGCGCCGCCGATCTGGAGATGGTCGAGGACCATGGCTGCGGTGAGGACCAGGACGAGCCACTTGATGCCGAGAGAGAGGAAGCGGGCGTACTGGAGTTTGGCGTTGACGGCTCCGATGAGGACGGAGCGCTCGAGGAAGCGGGCGATGAGGGTGCCGGCGACGAGGAGGAGGACGGCTCCGATGGAGTGGGTGAGGTAGGGCAGGACGTATAGGGAGATCTGGGATTCGCCGGGGAATGCGGCGTCGAAGGCGGAGATGCCGATGAAGCAGCCGATGGCGACGCATCCCCAGAAGACGACGCGGGCGAGCAGGGCGGTCGGGCTGTGGGCGGGGGACCAATCGGAGATGGTGGCGGAGGAGTTGCGGGCGAGGCGCTCATCGAACTTGGCGGCGGTGAGCGAGCGGCGAAGGAGCGCGGCGAGGCCCATGCCGATGGCGGTCATGATGACGAGCGCGAGGAGAAGGGCGATGAGGGCTGGGAGAAAGCTCGCCAGTTTATAGAGGACCTGTTGGGCGGATTGACGGAGTGCCTGTTCGACTTGTTGCCACATGAGAGGGTCTCCTTACGGGTGCTGGTCTTTGTTGATTGCCGCTATTTCTTAGAGCCTTTTGTTGGAATGCTTTCTCTATGGGTTGAAGCGGTCGGGCCAGCGCCAGCGTGATACGAGATAGGGTTTGTCGGCTTCAAAGGCTACGGCTAGATCCTGGATGTGTTTTTCGGGCGGAGTGCCTGTGCTGATGAGCGTGAGATGAGAGGCGACCCAGGCGAGATAGAGCGGGGTGAGCGCGCCGAGGAGGTGACCGCGGTTGATGGTGCGGAGGCGGTAGGCGAGGATGAAGTCATAGACGATGCGGGCCCAGAGATTGTCGGGCATGCGGAAGCTCTCGGGTTGAAGCATGGAGAGCTTCTTGAGGCCGAGGAGCGAGTTGGGCGGCAGGACGAGGGACCAGATCTCGTGGAGGTTGGTGTAGGCGAGACGGAAGGCGTCAAGCATGGACGCGGTGTCTGGCGGCTCGGCGACGTGATTGGTTTGCGGAAGGGGCTGGACGGGCTGGGTGCCGCGGGCGCGCTGCCAGAAAGAGGCTTTAGCGTCGACGTCGGAGAAGAGGGAGCCGGCGATGAGGGCGAGGAGGCTATTGAGGTCGCGATTCGCGGGTTGAGGAAAGGTACGAGGGGTGGCCTCTACTTCGGCGATGGTGAAGTTGGCGGTTGCTGCTTCGGCTAGCGGCCAGAGGAAAGAGTCGTCCTGGGAGGTGGCGGTGAAGCGTTGCGCAGTGGAGGCGAGACGGTTGGCCATGCGGAGGGAGAGGCCAAGGTCGATCGCCAGGGGGAAGCGTGGACGCGTGCCGAAGAGGGCGCGGGTGACGGGATAGAGGATAGCGGAGTTGACGAGGCCTTCACGGGGGCCGAGCTCGTAGTGGGCGACGGAGAGATCGCAGGTGAGGGCGGATTTGGCGAGGGCGCGGATGGTCTCGGGTTGGAGGGACTGGCACTCGGCGCCGAGGAGGAGGCAGGTGGTGGCGCGGTTTTCCTGCGCAAGTTTGTAGGTGTTGAGATAGTCGGCCGCGGTGAGAACCCAGGGGGTGGCGGAGACGGCGGTGGGGGTGTAGGGGATGATGCGCAGGGGGCTGCCGGAGGAGAGCTGGGGCGCGGTGTCGGGGGTGGCGACTAGGACGGTGTCGTTGGGGAAGGCGAGGGCGAGGTTCGAGAGGGTGGTTTCGAAGGCGTCCTGCGAGAGGGGAACGAGGCTGACGAGCGTGCTGCTCGTGGTGGTGGTCGCAGACGTCGCGCTGGCGTTGGAGGAGAGGTCGATATTTGTCTGCGCGGAGGCCATCGTGCGATGTGGACTTTCTCGGTTCGGTTGGCGGTGGCTCAGGTTGCGGATAGGTGGAGGTTACTTATTGTCTAAAGAGGCGCTGCTGCCGTGAGTGTACTGCCCATTGTAAGGCTGCGCGAGGGGAGGAGCCTGCGGGGTGGAAAGTTTTTGCGATGGAGGTTGCATGAAGGCGGTTTTCATAGACTTCCTTCCATGTCCGGTCTCAATTCCTCGTTTTGCGCATCTGAGGTCTTTATAGGTTTCAGGTAGAACGCTCATTCTTTAAAGAGATGCGTTGTGTGGTGGATGTGGTTGCTGGCAGGTTGCAGACGGCAGCTGGGAGGATTTTGTGGCAGAACGGAAGAAGGTGGCAGGACGGAAGAAGAGAGACGATGTGGCGTTGCATGGGACGGTTGGCGAGACAGCGCCGCGTGGCTCGCACGATGGCCTGCTGCATGGAGCACTCCATGGATCGTTACATGGAGCTTTACACGGAGCAAGGATTGAAGACTACAGCATGATCGGGGACTGTGAGACGGCGGCGCTGGTCTCTCGGGAGGGGTCGATTGACTGGCTGTGCTGGCCGTCGTTTCCGGCTCCGGCGTGCTTTGCTGCGCTATTGGGGACGCGGGATCACGGCTTCTGGCAGATTGCTCCGAAGGGGAAGGTGAAGGCGATCCGGCGGGAGTATGAGGGACACACGCTGATCGTGCGGACGACGTTCGAGACGCCAGAGGGAGAGGTGTGCCTGATCGACTTTATGCCGCCGCGAGAGAAGCACTCGCATGTGGTGAGGATCGTGCAGGGAGTTCGCGGCAGGGTGAAGATGCAGATGGATCTTGCGATTCGTTTTGACTATGGAAGGACGGTGCCGTGGGTGACGAGCACGAAGGACGGACTGCGGGCGATCGCAGGGATGGACATGGTTACGCTCAGGACGAAGGCGCGGCTGCGCGGGGAGGGGATGACGACGCGGAGTGAGTTCACGGTGCGGAAGGGGGAGACGATGAGTTTTACGCTGACCAACTCTTCATCTCTTGAGAAGTTGCCGCGTGAGCTGTCGGTCGATAAGGCCCTGGCGGAGACGCAGCGGTTCTGGACGAAGTGGAGCCGGAGGAGTGCGTATAAGGGGCCGTATGCCGAGGCTGTCGAGCGCTCTCTGATTACGTTGAAGGCGATGACGTATCGGCCGTCGGGCGGGATTGTGGCGGCGGTGACGACGTCGCTGCCGGAGAGGATCGGTGGATCGCGCAACTGGGACTATCGCTTCTGCTGGCTGCGCGACACTTCGTTTACGCTGCTGATTTTAATGCAGGCGGGCTTTACGGAAGAGGCCGTGGAGTGGCGGAGGTGGTTGCTGCGAGCTATCGCCGGGGCGCCGGACCAGGTGCAGACGATCTATGGGATCTGCGGCGAGAGGCAGCTGGTGGAGTGGGTGGCGGACTGGCTGCCGGGCTACGAGAATTCGCGGCCGGTGCGAATTGGGAACGCGGCGGTGGATCAGTTTCAGCTGGATGTGTTCGGCGAGGTGTCGGCGGCGCTGTCGAGAATTCCGCAGGCCGACGAGGAGATACGCGTCTCCGCTACTTCGGTGCAGGCGGGGCTGATCGATCATCTGTGCACGGTGTGGCCGAATCCTGATGAAGGGATATGGGAGACACGCGGCGGCGCGGAGCACTTTACGCACTCGAAGGTGATGGCGTGGGTGGCGCTGGATCGGGCGATCAAGCATCATGAGCAGTTTGATGGGAAGGGCGATGTAGAGCGATGGAAGAAGAACCGCGAGATGCTGCATCGCGAGATTTTGAGGAAGGGGTTCGATAAGAAGCTGAACAGCTTTGTGCAGTCGTATGGGTCGAAGCAGCTGGATGCGTCGTGCCTGCGGATTGGGCTGGTGGGATTTCTGCCGATGGATGATCCGCGGATTATCGGTACGGTGGGGGCGATCGAACGGCGGCTGATGAAGAATGGTTTTGTGGAGCGATACGACACGAAGAAGACTGACGATGGACTGGCCGGAGGCGAGGGCGCGTTTCTGGCTTGCAGCTTCTGGCTGGTGACCAATCTGTGGCTGATTGGACGGAAGGAAGATGCGAAGGCGATGTTTGAACGGCTGCTTGCGCTACGTAACGATGCCGGGTTGCTGTCGGAGGAGTACGATCCTATTGGAAGACGAATGGTGGGGAACTTTCCCCAGGCTCTTTCGCATATTGCGTTGATCCATTCTGCCTTTGCGATGTCGGGTTTGTGGTCGCCCGATCAGAGTGCTGCGGCAAAACCTAAGCAGCGTCGCCGGGCTAAGTAGATTTTGCATCGAGGACTACGACGGTTCGTCGAAGTTGAGAGGACCGCTCGAAAGTTTCCGGGATTGTGTTGTCGACTGTTGGAATGCAACCAACGAGTGCATATGAGGCTCTAACAAATGACCTGGATCTTTTTGTGCGGGATACCCGTGTGAGTTTCACTGCCTTGTTTCCTGAACGCTAACTTTCGATTGGTTGATGATGCTACGAACTCCAGGTTCTACTTACAGACTGCAACTGCATAAAAACTTTACGTTCGACGATGCGGCGAGGATCGCCGACTATCTGCATGAACTCGGGATCTCACATGTCTACAGCTCTCCTTATCTGCAGGCTGCGCCGGAGAGTATGCATGGATACGATGTGGTCGATCATCAGAAGGTGAATCAAGAGCTGGGGGGCGCGGCGGCGCATGAGCGGTTCTGCAAGAAGCTGGGCGAGGCGGGGCTGGGGCAGGTGCTGGACATCGTGCCGAATCATATGTCGCTGGGCAAGGAAAATCGTTTCTGGTGGGATGTGCTGGAGAATGGGACGTCGAGCCGGTATGCTTCGTTCTTCGATATCGACTGGCAGCCGCAGGAGGAGCGTCTGCGAGACAAGGTGCTGGTGCCGATTCTTGGGGATCAGTATGGGCGGGTGCTGCAGACGGGCGGAATCAAGGTGGTGCGGCGAGGGGTGAAGTTTCAGGTGGAGTGTTCGGGGCAGTCGCTGCCGGTTTCTCCGCAGTCGCTGCCGGTGATTCTGGCGCGCGCGGCGGAGTATGCGAAGTCGGATACGCTGAGTTTTCTAGCGGCTTCGTTTGGCCGGTTGCCGGCGCCGGAGTATGTGGATCGGCGAACGATTCTGGCCCGGCATCGCGATAAGGTGGTGCTGTTTACGCTGCTGGATCGGCTGTGCGCGGAGGAGCCGGCGATTCTCGATGCGATGGACCGGTCGGCGGCGGAGTTGAACGAGAATCTCGATGCGCTGGATGATTTTTTGAATCAGCAGAACTATCGGCTGGCTTACTGGAAGACGGCGGATCAGCAGTTGAGCTATCGGCGATTCTTTGATGTGAATACGCTGATCGGTCTGCGGGTGGAGCGAGAGTATGTGTTCGAAGAGACGCATGCGCTGGTGCTGGATTGGCTGCGGCGAGGGGTGCTCGATGGGGTGCGGGTGGATCATCCGGATGGTTTGCGGGATCCGAAGGAGTACTTCAAGCGGCTGCGGGAGCGGGCTCCAGATGCGTGGGTGATCGGGGAGAAGATTCTTGAGCCGGGTGAGTTTCTGCGTGAGGACTGGCCGGTTGAGGGCACGAGTGGGTATGACTTTCTGAATGTTGCGGCGGCGGTGCTGGTGGCGCCTGAGGGCATGATGGAGCTGTCCACGCTGTATGGGGATTTTACGGGCCAGCCAACGGACTTTCACGCGATTGCGCATGAGAAGAAGATCAACGTGTCGCAGGAGGCGCTGGGGAGCGATGTGAATCGGCTGACGTCGATCTTTGTGGAGATCTGCGAGGCGAATCGCGATGAGCGCGACTACACGAGAGCGGAGGTGAGGCGAGCGATTCGGGAGGTGGCGGCTTGCTTTTCGATCTATCGGACTTACGTGGTGCCGGAGCGTGAGGAGATTACCGAGGAAGACCGCGAGTACATTACGCAGGCTGCGGAGTGCGCGAAGGAGACGCGGCAGGATATCGACGGAGGGCTGTTTGATTTTCTTCGGGACGTGTTGACGATGCAGGTGAAGGGGAGGCTGGAGAGCGAATTTTTGCTGAGGTTCCAGCAGTTCACCGGGCCGGTGATGGCGAAGGGCGTGGAGGACACGGCGTTTTACTGCTACAACCGTTTGACGGGAATGAACGAGGTGGGGAGCGATCCGGGGCGCAATGGATTGAGCATTGAGGAGTTTCACTCGTACTGCAGGAAGATGCAGGAGACGCATCCTTGCACGATGACTACGCTGTCGACGCACGATACCAAGCGCAGCGATGATGTGAGGGCGCGGATGGCGGTGCTGTCGGAGATCCCGGAGAAGTTTGGTGCGGCGATACAGCGGTGGTCGCGGATGAACAATGCGTTTCGCGCGCGCAAACCCGGAGTTGATCCGCTGCCGGACAGGAATACGGAGTACTTCTACTACCAGACTTTGATTGGGGCGTGGCCGCTGCCGATGGATCGTGCGCAGGCCTATATGTTGAAGGCGATGCGCGAGGCCAAACAGCAGACGACGTGGGTGGCGAATAACAAGGAGTTTGAAGACGCGCTGAAGTTATTTATTGAGTTCACTTATAGCTACGCGCCGTTTCAGCGGGAGCTGCAGCAGTTTGTGGAGAGGATTCTGGAGGCGGGGCGGGTGAACTCGCTGGCGCAGACACTGCTGAAGTACACGGCACCGGGTGTGCCGGATCTTTATCAGGGGACGGAGTTGTGGGACTTGAGTTTGGTCGATCCGGACAACCGGCGACCGGTGGACTATGCGCTGCGGCAGCGGTTGCTGCAGGAGTTGAAGCAGATGAACGGCGGCGATGCAGCGGCGCAGGTGATGGCTAGAGCCGAGGATGGACTGCCGAAGATGTGGACGATTCATAAGGCGCTTCACCTGCGGCGCGAGCGGCCGGCGTCGTTTGGCACGGAGGCTGACTATGTTCCGTTGATGGTGGATGGAGCCAAGCATGATCATGTGATTGCGTATCTAAGGGGCGAGGATGTGGTGACGGTGGTGCCGAGGTTGATGATGAAGCTGGGCGGAGCGTGGAGGGACACCGTGGTGACCTTGCCTGAGGGGCGGTGGAGGAATCGTCTGTCGGGAGTGATGGTGGAGGGTGGTGAGGTTGAGGTCAAGGGACTGTTCAAGGATTTTCCGGTGGCGCTGCTGGCGCGCGAAGAGGTTGGGGGAGACCGCTGATGCATGAGTTTACGGTTTGGGCGCCTGGGGCGTCGAAGGTGGGCGTGAAGATTGGTGATGCTACGTATCCGATGAATGGGCCTGACGAGCATGGATGGTGGCGCGCGTCGGTGGAGCAGGCGGGGCCGGGGACCGACTATGGGTTTGTGATCGGAGACGATCCGAAGGCATGGCCCGATCCGCGGTCGGAGTGGCAGCCGGATGGAGTGCATGGACTGTCGCGGGTGTATGACCGGGAGGCCTTCCAATGGAGCGACAGAAGCTGGAGTGCGCCTGCGCTCTCGCATGCTGTGATCTATGAGTTGCATGTGGGGACGTTTACGCCGGGGGGGACCTTTGATTCGACGATTGAGAGGCTTGGATATCTGGTGGAGCTTGGCATTACGCATGTGGAGTTGATGCCGGTGGCTGCGTTTCCGGGCGGCCAGGGGTGGGGGTATGACGGCGTTGCGTTGTTCGCGGTGACCGAGCAGTATGGCGGCCCGGATGGGTTGAAGCGGCTGGTGGATGCGTGCCACGCGCGCGGGTTGGCGGTGTTGCTGGATGTGGTTTACAACCACTTTGGACCGGTGGGGAACTACTCGGGCAAGTACGGGCCTTACATCACGGAGAGACACCACACTCCGTGGGGCGGCGCGATTAACTTCGAGGGCGAGGGAAGCGATGAGGTGCGGCGATTCTTCTGCGATAACGCGCTGATGTGGATGCGGGAGTATCACATCGATGGACTTCGTCTGGACGCGGTGCACGAGTATATCGATCGGTCGGCGGTTCACTTTATGGAGCAGTTGTCGTCCGAGGTGAAGGCGTTGTCGGAGAAGCTGAGACGCAGGCTGGTGCTGATCGCCGAGAGCGATTTGAACGATCCCAGAGTTGTTACGCGTGTAGAGAGCGGCGGGTACGGGATGGATGCGCAGTGGAGCGATGATTTTCATCATGCGCTGTTCACGGTGCTTACGGCGGAGGAAGAGGGGAAGGGTTACTACTCCGACTTCGGCACGATGGCGAAGCTGGCGAAGTCTTTGACGAAGAACTTTGTGCAGGATGGGACGTATTCGCAGTATCGACGGCGATCGCATGGGCGGCCGGCGGATGAGTTGTCGCCGCATCATTTTCTGGGGTACATCCAGAACCACGACCAGGTGGGCAATCGTGCGATCGGCGACAGAGTGGATCAGACGGTGGGGTTCGACCGCGCGAAGGTGGCGGCGGCACTGGTGTTGACGGCGCCGTTTCTTCCGATGATCTTTCAGGGGGAGGAGTATGCGGCTTCGACGCCGTTTCTCTACTTCGCGGACCATGAGGATCCGGAGATGGCGAAGGCGGTCAAGAATGGGCGGCGGAGTGAGTTCGCTGCGTTTGGATGGAACCCCGAGGAGATTCCCGATCCGGAGAATGTCGAGACCTTTCTGCGTTCGAAGTTGAATTGGGAGGAGGTTCATGAGGGTCGCCATGCGGAGATGCTGGATTGGTATCGCAGGCTGATTGAGTTGCGGCGCGGGTCGGTGGCGTTGAACGATGGAGCGGTGGGTCACGTGAAGGCGGTGTTTGATGAGGAGCGGCGCTGGCTAGTGTTTGAGCGTGGGGCGGTGATGTTGATGTGCAATCTTGGAGCGGAGAAGGTGGAGCTTCCTCATTCGAGGCGGGCGCAGTTGTTGCTGGCTTCGAAGGCTGAGGTTGTGGTGAAGGGTGATTCGGTGGAGTTACCTGGTGATAGCGCGGCGATCCTTTCGAGTGAGGCGATGCGGTAGATTCTGACGATATTTTTGAAGATTGCTTTGTTCCGCAAATGAATTTTGTTTCGTAATGAACTTAGGTGGCTTAGGCAGTGTGAAGGGTTTCATCACGTGGTAATCGGCACAGACGGAGACACGTTACGAGAGAGTGTCTGGCTATGGATTGCGTGACGCACGGAGCTGCAAAGCGTTTAGCATGAAGAGCGGGTTGAAACCGGGGTCTCCGGTTTTGCCCTCTTCAACAACGTTCTTCTCCCGGGAAACTTTTGCGTTGCTAACTCGTCTTCCGTAGTGGATGGCGACCTGGATGAGTCAATTTCAGGCGACCGACGAGGGCAACTGGATTTAATTTGAGGAAGAGAACCATGTTGAAAAACTCTGGGATTTTTCGCGGGGCGGTGTTGTGTGCCGGCATTCTCCTTTCGAGTGCCGCGCCTTTCGCGAGCAGCCTGAGTGTTCTGGCGCAGACACCGGCTGCGGCGCCTGCAGCCTCGCGGCAGATTGGCACGGTGAAGGCTACGGCAGGGAACAGCCTGACGCTAACGACGGATGCGGGGCAGGAGGTTGTGGTGAGTGTGGCCGATGGGGCGCGCATTCTGCAGCTCGCGCCAGGCAGCACCGACTTGAAGACAGCGCAGACGATTGCGTTGACTGATATTGCAGCAGGGGACCGTGTGCTGGTAAGCGGTAAGGCAGGCGACGGTGGTGTGGGACTCACGGCTTCGCGGGTGATTCTGATGAAGTCGTCGGAGATTGCGCAGAAGCACGAGGCGGAGCAGGGCGACTGGCAGAAGCGTGGGACGGGCGGCATTGTGAGCGCGGTGGATGCCGGGGCCGGCTCAATTGTGTTGTCGGTGGGTGCGAAGAAACTGACAGTGACTACGTCGAGTGCGACGAAGTTTCGGCGGTATGCGGGCGACTCGGTAAAGTTTGAAGATGCGAAGCCGGGGACACTGGCGCAGATCGAGGTGGGCGATCAACTGCGGGTGCGCGGGGCCAAGTCAGACGATGGTTCGTCGATGCAGGCGGAAGAGGTGGTGAGCGGATCGTTCAAGAATCTGGCTGGTTTGATTGGGACCGTCGACACCGCTGGCGGAACGCTGACGCTGAAGGATCTTTCGACGAAGAAGACAGTGATGGTGAAGATTACGGACAACTCCAGTTTGAAGGCTTTGCCGCCACAGGCTGCAGCGCGGTTTGCTGCTCGCGCAAAGGGCGGGGCCGCTGCTGGCGGGGGCGCGCAGAGTGGAGGGCAGGGGAGCGGTGGCGAGGGAGAACGGGCTGAGGGACGCTCTGCTGGAGCCGATCTCTCTCAGCTGGTGAGCCGGCTGCCCAGCCAGACGGTTGCGGACCTGAAGGCGGGAGACGCGGTGATGATCGTTGCGTCGCAGCCTGATCCCAATGGCCATGTAACTTGTGTGACTCTGCTCTCGGGAGTGGAGCCGATTCTGGCAGCGACGCCGAACGGTGGACCGGCGTTGACGCTGTCTCCGTGGAGCCTTGGCGGCTCTGATAGCAGCGCGCAGTAGCTCGATCGCGGCTGCAACAAAGAAAGACCTTTAGGAGAAGTAATGTCATTTCGCGCAGGGTTGAGGTTTGTTTTACTTTTTTTGGTTGCATGGATGCCGGTGGTGACAAGCGCTCAGCAAACGGGCGCGACGGTGCATGGGCTGGTGGCGGATCCTGAGAGCGCTGTGATTCCGGGTGCGACCGTGACGCTGACTCCTGCTTCGGGCAAGCCTTTAATGACGCAGTCGCAGAGCGATGGAAGTTATATGCTGCAGGGTGTTCCTGCGGGGACCTATTCGGTGACGGTGACGATGCCTGGGTTCGCCTCGTACGTGAAGCTGGGGGTGAGGATTGCGGCGGGGCAGAACCTGGCGCTGGATGCGAAGATGGCGATCGAGGAGCAGAAGCAGCAGGTGAACGTCAATGCGCAGGGTGCGCAGGTGAGCGTAGACTCCGACAGCAATGCCAGCAGCACAGTAATCAAGGGGAAGGATCTGGAGGCGCTTTCGGATGATCCGGATGAGCTTTCTTCGGAGTTGACTGCTTTGGCGGGGCCTGCCGCGGGGCCGAACGGTGGCCAGATTTATGTGGACGGATTTACCGGCGGGCAGCTGCCTCCGAAGTCTTCGATCCGCGAGATTCGCATCAATCAGAATCCTTTTTCAGCGCAGTACGACAAGCTGGGTTATGGGCGAGTTGAGGTGTTTACGAAGCCGGGCACGGACAAGTTTCACGGCAGCCTGAGTGTGCAGGGTGGGGATAATGCGTTTAACACGTCGAATCCGTTTTTGGGTGCGTCGAATACGCAGCCACCGTATTACACGACCTTCATTCTGGGCAGCGTAAGCGGGCCGATCAACCGGTTCTCTTCGTTTACGGTGGGGGGCTCGCACCGGACGATTCAGGACAACAATATCGTCAATCCGAGTGGCTTCTACGCGAGTTCTGCCAGTTCGCTAACGCCCTGTTCGCCTGGGGATTTGAGCTGCTCGTATTTTTCTTCGTATCCGGAGTCAGCGCGTGCGGTGTCGCATCCGCAGACGCGCAGCGATGTGAGTCCGCGCGTTGATTTTGCGCTGGGGGAGAAGAACACGCTGACGGTGCGGTACCAGTACAACGTGAATGGGCAGCAGAACAACGGCATCGGGAATACGAATCTTCCGACCGCGGGCTACAACACGGAGACGACGGAAAATACGGTTCAGATCAGCGATACGCAGATCTTGAGTCCTCGGGTGATCAATGAGACGCGGTTTGAGTATCAGCGCGACTACTCGACGCAGGACCCGGTAAGTACGGATCCTACGTTGTCGGTGCAGGGAATCTTTACGTCGGGTGGGTCGAGCCTGGGGACGCAGAGAAGCACCAGCACGCATCTTGAGGTGCAGAACTATAGCTCGATTGCGCTGGCGAAGAACTTTATTCGGTTTGGCGTAAGGGGGCGCACGACCAACGAATCGCTGTCGTCGAATGCGGGATTGAATGGGACGTTTACTTACTCATATCTGCTGGATCCGTGCACGGACCCGAATCCGAGCATCAAGCGGCCGAGTAACTGTAATGCTCAGGCGACGAAGCCTTGCGATGCTCTGAATGCAGGCATCTCGTCGTACCAGTGCGGGCTGCCGGGGCAGTATGCTGCGACCGCGATCAATAAACTGGAGGTGGATGGGCGCCTGACCGATGTGGGGTTCTATGCGGAGGATGACTGGAAGCCGAGGGGGAACCTGACGATTACATACGGCATTCGGCTAGAGGCGCAGAACGTCATAAATAGCGGGCATGATTTTGCGCCGCGGGCATCGTTCGCTTACGGGATTCCGCGGGGCGGCGGGAAGTCGCCCACGACGGTGGTGCGAGGCGGATTCGGCATCTTTTACGATCGCTTTACGCTCGCGAATTATCTGACGACGTTGCAGGAGAATGGCGTCAATCAGGTGACCTCGACGGTGATCAATCCTGGGGCGGTGTGCACGCCGGAGAATCCTGCTAACTGTGGCGCTTCGGTTGCGAACAAGATTACGACCTATGGGCTGGGCAATGGAATTCGCAGCTCGTACACGATGCAAGAAGCGGTTGGGGTCGATCAGCAGCTTGGGCGTGCAGCGACGATGTCGGTGAACTACCTTTACGCGCGCGGCGATCATCAGTATCTGAGCAGGAACTTCATCGTCGACAATGGGTTCGATCAGCAGTTTCAGTCGGGCGGCGTCTATAAGGAGAACCAGCTGCTGATCAATGGCAATGCGCGGTTGAAGAAGCTTACGCTGTTTGGTTTTTATTCGTTGAACCTTGCGGATGCGAATACTTCGGGGGCGGGATTCTTTCCGACCAGCAACACGGATACAAAGGTGGACTATGGGCGCGCTTCGTTTGCCCACGCGAGCTTTGGGGTTGTCGGAGGGAGCTGGCAGCTTCCTTATAGTTTTACTGCGAGTCCGTTCATTATTGCGCAGTCGGGGACGCCGTATAACCTGACAACGGGCCTTGATCCTGCGGGTACTTCGATCTATAACCAGCGGCCGTTCTTTGCGAGTGGGGACAGTGGGGCCTGCAGGGTTTCGAGTGCCTTCAGCTCCACGCAGACTGGCAGTTTGACGCCTGTTCCGATCAACTACTGTAATGGTCCAGCGAATTTTACGTTCAACCTTCGTGCTTCGCGGACGTTTGGATTTGGAGAGAAGACTCGCAGTGCGGCTTCGGCGACGAGCGGGAGTGGGCCTGGCGGACCTGGAGGTGGTCCGGGCGGCGGGCCAGGTGGAGGTCCTCGGGCTGGCGGGCCGGGTGGGGTTCGCGGTGGGTTTGGACCTCAGGGGGCAAGTTCAGGTCATCGGTATACCTTTACGCTGGGAGCGCAGGCGTTCAATCTGTTCAATGTGATTCCTTATGGGACGCCTACGAGTAGCTTGAGTTCGCCGCGATTCGGTCAGTTCACTACGCTGGCTGCTGGGCCGTTCAGTTCGGCTACGGCTTCGCGGCGGATTACTTTGCAGGCTACGTTTAATTTCTAAGTGTCCTGCCGGACGGGCCCACTGCGCGTGGGGCGGTCACTTCGTGACTTGTATACCTTGTTTTGGCGCACAAAAATGCTTGGCCTCCCGTTGGTCGGAGACTGGATGCGGTTTTCGGCTTGTGTGAGTGCTACGGTTTGAAGTTCTTCTTCAAGGTCTGCCAGCAGGTGTAGTACTCGTTTTGGCGGGCTGCGGTGTCCATCGCGAACTTAGTGGGACGGCAGACGAAGCGGGTTTCGAACATGAATGCCAGCGTGCCATCTAGTTTGACGGGCTTGAGTTCGGCTTTGCTGGCGCGGTCGAAGGTTTCGGCGTCAGGGCCGTGCCCGCTCATGCAGTTGTGCAGGCTGGCTCCGCCGGGGACGAAGCCTTCGGCCTTGGCGTCATACTCGCCTGTGACGAGGCCCATGAACTCGTTCATGAAGTTGCGATGGAACCAGGGTGGGCGGAAGGTGTGCTCGGCGACGATCCAGCGTGGAGGGAAGATGGCGAAGTCTACGTTGGCGGTTCCTGGGATCTCGCTAGGCGAGGTGAGGACGGTGTAGATGGAGGGGTCGGGGTGATCGAAGCTGACGGAGTTGATGCAGTTGAAGCGCGCAAGGTCGTACTTGCAGGGGGCGTAGTTACCGTGCCAGGCGACGACGTCGAGAGGGGAGTGGTCGAAGTCGGTGGCCCAGAGATTGCCCTGGAACTTTGCGACTACCTGGAATTTGCCGTTGTCTCGGTCGTCGTATGCGGCGTGCGGAGTGAGGAAGTCGCGGCTGTTGGCCAGGCCGTTAGCGCCGATTGCGCCGAGCTCGGGCAGGCGAAAGCTGGCTCCGTAGTTTTCTAAGAGGTAGCCGCGGGCTTGCGGGTCGAGCAATTCCACGCGGAACTTGATGCCGCGGGGGATGAGGGCGACTTCGCCGGGGGTGAGGTCGAGGATGCCGAGTTCGGTGTGGAGCAGGAGGCGGCCGAGCTGCGGGACGAAGAGTAGTTCGCCGTCGGCGGTGTAGAAGAAGCGGTCGGTCATGCTTTTGTTTGCGGAGTAGATGTGGATGGCGACGCCGGAATGCATGGTGAGGTCGCCGTTGCCGGCGAGGGTGGTGAGGCCGTCGATGAAATCCACTCCTCCCGGAGTGGTGGGTAGTGGTAACGGGTCCCAGCGGAGCTGGCTGGGCGTGGTTTCGACCTCGTTGAAGGGAGTGGAGCGGACCATGCCGTTGGCGATGCGCTCGTAGGGTTTGTGCATGACGGAGGGGCGGATGCGATAGGTCCAGGTTCGGCGGTTGAGCAGGCGCGGCGCGGTGAAGGGGCTGCCGCTGAGCTGCTCGGTGTAGAGCCCGAGCGGGGCCTTCTGCGGGGCGTTCTGGCCGACGGGAAGGGCGCCGGGATGGGCCTCGGTGGCGAACTCATTTCCGAAGCCGCTGGAGTACTTGAGATCGGGCATGGTGATCCTCTTGGTAAAGATGTGTCTGGTTGACGAGAGCTTCACGACGAGCGGAGATGGCTTCTCGACGACACAGAAGCTTAGCCGAAAACTGGTGTCTCGTGTTGGGGGGTGCTATGGCGATTTTCAGTAAAAAGACAAATGCCCGCTACGCGCGGGGCGGTCACTTCGTGACGGGTATACCCCTTCGGTCGGCGCTCCCGTTGGTCGCGAGGAAGATATCTTCCGCCGAGCAGGGCAGCGCAATAGCTCTAGGTGGTTTGGGCAGGGTCGGCGGTGGAGACTAAGTATGGCTTGGTGGCGGGTTCGTTGGCCGTGGTTGCGGAGGAGATGACAACGGTCTTTGCGTTGAGAAACTCGCGCATGCCTGCGGCGGAGAGTTCGCGGCCGTAGCCGGAGCGCTTGATGCCGCCGAAGGGAAGGCGCGGATCGCTGGCGACCATGGCGTTGAGGAAGACGCCGCCGCACTGCAGCTCGGAGATGAAGCGCTGTTGTTCGGCGGGGTCGCGAGTCCAGGCGGAGGCGCTGAGGCCGAAGGGCGTGTCGTTGGCGATCTCGATGGCCTCGTTGATGTCCTGAACGCGGAAGAGCATGGCGACGGGGCCGAAGAGTTCTTCGCGATAGACGGCGGAGGTGCGTGGAACGTTGGTGAGGACGGTGGGTTCGAAGTAGTTGCCGGTGCCAAGCATGCGTTCGCCGCCGGTGAGGATGCGTGCTCCGGCCTTGGCGGCGGCCTGGACTTGTTGTTCGAGCAGGTCGACGGCTCGTGCGGTGGCGAGCGGGCCGATGTCGGTGCCGTCCTTCATGGGGTCGCCTACGTGCATGGCTTCCATGCCAGCGACGAAGCGGGATTCGAAGACGTCGTAGACCTCGTCGGCGACGAGGAAGCGTTTGGCTGCAATGCAGGATTGTCCACTGTTGACGCAGCGAGCGCGGATTGCGGTCTCGATTGCGGCATCGAGATCGGCGGAGGGCATGACGATAAAGGGATCGCTGCCGCCGAGTTCGAGGACTGATTTTTTGATGAGCCAGCCTGCTTGCGCGCCTACGGCTCGGCCGGCGGTCTCGCTGCCGGTGAGCGTTACAGCGGCTACACGTTCGTCGCCCAGGACGGTCTCCACTTGAGGGATGTCGATCAAAAGGGTTTGGAAGGTGCCTCGGGGAAAGCCGGCGCGACGGACCAGGGATTCAATGGCGATCGCGCACTGCGGGACGTTGTTGGCATGTTTGAGGAGAGCGACGTTGCCGGCCATCAGCGCGGGTGCGAGGAAGCGGAAGACCTGCCAGAGAGGAAAGTTCCACGGCATGACAGCGAGGACGACGCCGAGCGGGTCCCAACGGACGTAGCTGTAGCGATCCTCGGTGGGGATGGACTCCGGTGCGAGGATGCGTGCGGCGTGCTCGGCGTAGTAACGGCAGGCGTCGGCGCATTTGAGGATCTCGAAGCGGGCGGCGTCGAGCGGCTTGCCCATCTCCTGGGTGATGAGGATGGAGAGGTCGTCGATCTCGTGTTCGAGGATGGAGGCGAGCTTGCGCATCCACAGGGCACGGTGTTCGAGCGGCACTAGAGAGTAGGTGCGAAAGGCGTCGGCGGCCAGGGCGATCTTCTGGCGCGCGGCTTCGTTGGTGAGCGGGTCGAAGCTGCGCAACAGCTTGCCGGTGGCGGGATTGATGGACTCGATGGCCATGCTGGTGCGGAGTTACTCTGACGCCAGTTTAGCAAGAACCGAGGCAAGCACCTGTACCCCGAGAGTGGTATCCGCCGGGGTGGCGTATTCGTCCGGTCTGTGGCTTACGCCGTTGCGGCAGGGGATGAAGATCATGGCGATGGGCGCGATGCGGGCCATGAAGAGCGAGTCGTGATAGGCACGGCTGACTATCTTTTTGGAGGAGATGTCGTGGGCGGCGCAGACCTCTTCGAGGAGTTCGACGATGTGTGGGGAGGATTGCGCAGGGGCGTCGGCGTTGATGAGCTGCTCGGTGATGATGACGCTGCGTCGCTGGCGGAGTTCTTCGATGTCGCGGCGGACGGCTTGCATGACGGACTCGCGGCGGGCGGGGTCGGTGTCGCGGATGTCGAGTTGCAGGATGACGCGGCTGGGGACACTGTTGACCGCGCCGGGATAGACGTCGCAGGTGCCGACGGTAGCTACGGTGTCGATGGTGTGTGTGGCGAGGGCGTGTCTTTCGATGGAGAGGATGAGCTCGGCCGCGGCGCAGAGTGCGTCTCTGCGGTCGGGCATGAGGAGTGCTCCGGCGTGGCCGCCGAGGCCGGTGATGGTGAAGCGATAGCTTGCGGGCGCGGCGATGCTGGTGACGATGCCGAGGGGGATGCCTTCGCGTTCGAGCAGGGGGCCTTGTTCGATGTGGAGTTCGAGCCAGGCGTGGTAGTGATTCGGCGGAAGCCTAACCGAGGCCAGGTCGCCGGTGAAACCTGCGGCGGTGCGAACTTGTGCTAGGGTCTGGGCGGTGTCGGCTGGCTCGTTGGCCTCGCGGAGGGCGTCGGCTTGTTTGGGATCGAGGGTCCCGGAGATGAGGCGGCTGCCGAGACAGCCGATGCCGAAGCGGGTGGGCTCTTCGGAGGTGAACATGACGAGTTCGATGGAGCGGCGTGGGCGGAGACCGCTGCGTTTGAGCGCGCGCATGGCTTCTAGGCCGCCGAGGACGCCGACGGTACCGTCGTACATTCCAGCGTGAGGGATAGCGTCGGTGTGGGAGCCGGTGGCGACGGCGGGTAAGTCGGGATCAGTGCCTGACCAGCGGAGGAAGAGGTTGCCTACGGCGTCGTCGCGGACATCGAAGCCTTCGGCGGTGGCTAGTTCTTTCAGCCACGCGCGGGCGTGGAGATCGTCTGGAGAGAAGACGACGCGGGTGACTGCGGTGCCGTTGTCTGCGGGCTCGGCGTCGGTGAAGGTGGCGAGGGTTGCGAGTTCGCTCATCAGCCGTGATTGATCGATCTGAATCTGCTGTGCCAAAACTGCTGCCTCCTTTTGGTCGAGGGTCGATGTGGATGCTACGCCAACGGGTGCCGGTTCCAGTCTTTGTAGATGAGGTACTTTGCGGGACGCTTGCCGATGGCTCCGAACCACTGTGGACAGAAGGGGCCCATCCAGATGAAGTCGCCGGCTGTGACTGGATACCAGCTGTCGCCGAGGCGATAGATGCCGCCGCCTTCGAGCATGAGCAGGCCGTGTTCCATGATGTGGACTTCGACCATGCTGAGCGCGGCGCCGGGCTGGTAAGTCATGGTGTTGACGGCGAAGTCGAACGATGGCGAGCCGGGCAGGAGACTGCGAACCTGGAGTTCGGGGTCGTCGTTGAGGGGGACGGAGAGGGTTTTGTCTTCGTGGCCTACGAGGACCTCTGGGTGAGGAACGGAAGCAAGCGCTTCGTAGGGTTTTTCGATGATGGCAATCCGCGTGGGCTGTTGCGCGGTGAGGGTGTGGGCGGCGTCTTCGGGGAGGTAGGCGAAGCTGCCGGGGATCAGTGTTTGAAATGTGCTGTCGGTTGCGAGATCGGCTGTGCCTTCGAGGGTGTAGAGGAATCGCTGGTTGGAGGTGGGGCCAAGTTTGCCGCCGGGTTCGAGCTCTGCAGTGTACTGGGTGAAAGCTGCGCCTGCAGCGGGAGAGATGTGGACGATAGCGGTAGCGAGTTCCATGCCGGGGAGCACGGTGCGGACGAAGGTGTCCGGGGTGTGGAGGAGGTGGCCGCGCTGATTGGTGCTGCGGGTGCGTCCCAGATTATGCATGGCTGTCCTTGGTCTTATCATCGCTCAACTCATCGCTAAGGAGCGCGAGGAACTCCATTGCAGTTGAGAGTGCGGCTTCTACGTCCTGAGGGAGCACGGCTTCGTCGGGATGGTGGCTGAGGCCTCCGGGGCTGCGGAGGAAGAGCATGGTGGAGGGGACGGCAGGGGCGAGGATCATCGCATCGTGGCCGGCTCCGCTGGTCATTCTGCGGCTGGGGAAACCGGCTTGTGCAGCGGCGGTGTGGAGCATGGTTGTCAGGTGCGGATCGAGCGGGACGGCGGACTGCTCCATCTCGGTGCGGAGGGTGAGGGTTACGCCGCGTCTGGAGGCTGCGGTCTTTGCGATTTGCGTTAGAGCGTCGACTGCAGCGTGGCGGGTCTGGTTGTTTGCGTGGCGAATGTCGAGCGACGTTGTTACTCTGCCGGCAATGACGTTTCCGGCGCCGGGTGAGGCCTCAAGCTTGCCGACGGTTGCGACCAGACCAACGTGCGAGGTGGCGTAGGCTTCGACGGCTACGATCGCTTCTGCGGCGGCGGCCATTGCGTCATGTCGCAAGCGCATCGGCGTGGTTCCGGCGTGGTTTGCCTGGCCTTCGAAGAGGAGTTGCATGCGTGTCTGTCCTACGAGCGCTTCGACGACGCCGAGCGATGCTCCCTCGCTCTCGAGGATGGGGCCCTGTTCGATGTGAAACTCGAGATAGGCGAAGGCGTCGCGGGATAAGACTGCTGCGGGAAGGCTTGCGGGATCGAGGCCGTAGCTGCGTATAGCTTCTGCGATGCTTATGCCATCCTGATCGGTGCGCTGCAGTGTCTCCGGGTCGAGTTTTCCTACAACGGCGAGGCTGCCGAGGAAGGGTTTGCTGAAGCGGACTCCCTCCTCTTCGGAGAAGCCGATGACTTCGATGGAGAAGGGAGGTTGATGCTCGTGGAGCTCTTCGATGAGGGCAATGCCAAGGATGACTCCGAAGATGCCGTCGAAGGCTCCGGCGTTGGGTACGGTGTCGAGGTGAGAGCCGATGATCAGGCGGGGGGCGTTAGCGACGGGGTAGAGCCATAGCCCGCGCAGGTTGCCGATGGCGTCGATGTGCACTGTCATTCCGGCGGCTTCCATCCACAGGCGCAGCAATGAGTGGACGGTGTGCATGGGATGGGTGAGGAAGCGGCGCGTGATCTCGCCGGGGATCTCGGTGTGGGTGGCGATCTCTCGGCAGCGGGCGATGATGCGTGTGGCGCAATCTATATTTGTGTCTGTCATAAGTACATTATTCTGCTTCACGATCTGCGACGGACGCGCGCCTCGATGTATCCATGAGGCTCGTCGGTGGGGACGAAGATCTCGTTAGGATTGTCCTGGTTAAAGCGGGAGAGGTCGACGAGAAGGCAGTGCTTGTTGGGCATGGTGATCTCGATCTCGTCGATTTGCGGGACGGCTTCGAGGGCGCTCTCTGCCATGGCGTAGAGAGTCTGCTGTACGGATTTGCTGTTGTGGTTGGCGAAGGTGCGCAGCATGGCCTCGCGAATCTCTGTACGCACTGCGTCAAAGTCCAGGTTCGGTGAGGTGTAGCACCAGTCGGCAGTGACAGCGGTTCCGAAGAGACGGTCTTTGGTCTCGGGCAGGGTGGTGAGGGAGTCTTTGATGTAGCCCTCGAAGCCGGAGTTTGCGGTCTTAAGCAGAACGAGGTTGTCGAGGCCGGAGAGGATGTGAAAGCTCCCGGCCTGCGCACGTTCTACGCTGGTGGTTTGAAGCTCGCCGCTGCCGCGCATGAAGGCGCTGGGATGAGGTTCTCCGTCTACGGTAAGGCGTTTCCACATCGTGCTTTCCACGCGAACCGAGGCGGAGGAGACTTGCGGATTTCTTGTCAGGAGGAAGTCGACCAACTCTTTGGCGTAGTCCTCCATGGCGATCGCCTTTGAAGTTCGCGCGAGCGAGTAGACGGTGTTCTTCATCGTGTCAGTCGGCAGGATCTTGCTGTTGTCGCCCTCAAGGTGGGCGGTTTCGAAATCCCCCTTCAGTAAGACTTGAACCGTCCATTCGCGCAGGTCGTGAGTGTAAGTCTGGCCATGAGCGTGGCGGGTGACCTTCATCAGACGGATGCGGGATTTTCCGTAACGATTTTCAGCCAGCTCGATCATCGTCAGCTTCCTCGGTAAGTGGTGTAGCCGTTCGCAGTCAGGAGTAGCGGGATATGGTAGTGCTGCTCGCCTTCGGTGACTGTAAAGACGACTTCTATATATGGATACAGGCCGCTTAGCTGATGCCGGTTGTAGTAAGCGATGGTTTCGAAGTGAACGCGATAGTTGCCAGGCTGCAGAGCTTCGGTTGCGGGAAGGAGATGTTTGCAGCGGCCGTCGGCGTCGGTGGTCGCTACGTTGAGGGACGACCACTTGCCGTCAGTAAGGCGAGCGAGGGTGATGGGAACGCCTGTGGCCGGCCGTCCCAGCGCGGTGTCGAGAATGTGTATGGAGATGCCCATGGTTACTTTGACTCCAGCCAGTGGTGAAGACGAAGCTGTGTGATCTGGCGTTGTTGTTCGGCTGCTTCGTGCAGCTCGGTTGCGGCGTCGTTTTGCATTCGTGCTTGCAGAGTGGTGAGGATCTCTGCGGATGTTTTGCCTATGGCGCAGATGATGAAGATTCTGCCGAAGCGCTGCTCGTAGAGGCGATTTGCGGCTTCGAGAGCTAGTTTGGCGGTGTGGTCATCGGTGAGTAATGCGCGTTGTTCCTGGGCGGACCAGCGCAGAGACTCGTCGGTTGCGTGGGTTTGTGCGTGATTTTGTCCGATGCGGGGATGGCTGTCGAAGGCTTCCTGCCACGCCTGCTCCGGCAGATTCTGCCAAATGGCGGCGGAGGTTTCGATGAGGGAAGACTCGTCTGCGACGGGGCGCGCCGAGGCCAGCCCAGTCGCCCACGCATGCGAACCGCAGCAAGGGAGGGCCTCGCGGGCTGCTGTGGCGTGGTCGAGCGAGTTCCATCGGGCGAGGACTTTGTTCATGCGTGTGTGCCTACTATAACTTGACCTCTCGACCCTGAGGAGTGGGAGCGAAGGCGCCTTCGTGATACACCAGCTCTCCGCGGAGATAGGTGGCCTTTACTATGCCGCGCAGGGTTTCGCCGAGGTAGGGCGAGATGGCGTGGCGGTAGTGCAGTTTGTCGGGTGTGACGGCGAAGGTTGCCTCGGTGTCGAAGCGGATGAAGTTGGCGTCTCGACCAGGTTGGAGTGCGCCCGCCTGATGAGCGAGGCCGGCCAGGGCTGCGGGTGCGCTGCTCATCCAGCGTGTGATGTCTTCGAGCGTGTCGCCGCGATTGAAGCACTCGGTGTGGATGATCGAGAGCGCAAGAGAGAGGCTGGCGATGCCGCCCCAGGCTTGATCGAAGCGGCCGGTGTCGGTGCGCTTCATGTCGGGTGGACAGGGGGAGTGGTCGGTGACAATCATGTCGATGGTTCCGTCGTGCAGTCCGCGCCAGAGGCCACGCTGATTTTCCTTGCTGCGAATGGGAGGCGCACACTTGAGTAGCGTGTTGCCGTCGGCGATCTCTTCTGCAGCAAAGTGTAGATAGTGAGGGCAGGTCTCGACTGTGATGGGGAGGCCTGCTTTGCGGGCGGATTTCAACTCGGCCAGGGCGAGCGCGGTGGAGAGGTGAACGATGTGCAGACGGAAGCTGTACTGGCGGCAGAGGCGGATCATCAGGCGAATGGCCTGAAGTTCGGCTTCGTCGGGGCGCGACGCCAGGTAGGTCGGGTACTGTCGCCAGTCTGCGTTGCGCAGTGATTGAGTTGCAGCATCGATCGGAGCTGCTAACTCTGCGTGCACTAGTAACGGAAGGCCGGATTGGGCAACGGATGGCAGCGCGGCTTCCAGTTGTTGCTGGTCGATCATGGTGAAGCCGTCGCAGCCGGGATAGATGAGGAAACATTTGAAGCCGAGGACTCCGGCCTGTGCGAGGGGGAGGATGTGTTGCTGATTGTCTGCGACTGCTCCTCCCCAGGGTGCCCAGTCTACGAAGCACTCGCCGCTTGCGGCCTCGCGCTTTTCTTCGAGGGCGGCAACGGTGGTGGTCTCTGGGAGGCAGTTGAGTGGCATGTCGACGAGTGTGGTGTAGCCTCCTGCGGCTGCGGCGCGGGTTGCCGTGCGGAAGCCCTCCCATTCGGTGCGCCCCGGCTGGTTGATGTGGACGTGGGAATCGACGAGACCGGGGAGGAGAGCATCATTGCCGCAGTCGTCAACGATGGTGTCAGCGGGGATCTCTGACTGGCGGCAAATGGCGCATATGGTTCCGTCGTCTACGAGGAGCGCGCCGGGCTGCGTGCCCTGTGGGGTGACGATGCGTTTTGAGAGAAAGGCATGTGCCATAATTTGATTATTCCGTTTACTTCCGCTGCGCCGTGTGGCTTAAGGATACCGAGTCAAATGCAGGGCAACCCAGTCTTTATGCAGAGAGCGATCGCGCTGGCAACGGAGAACGTCACCTCCGGTCGCGGAGGGCCGTTTGGCGCGGTGATTGTGCGCGACGGCGAGATCGTTGCTACAGGCGCGAACCTGGTCACAGCGACCAATGACCCGACGGCGCATGGCGAGATTGTAGCAATCCGCAATGCGTGCCAGATGCTTGGGACGTTTCAGCTGACGGGATGCCATATCTATACCAGCTGTGAGCCTTGTCCGATGTGTCTTGCTGCGATCTACTGGGCGCGTTGCGAGGCGATCTTTTATGGGAACTGCGCCGCTGATGCTGCTGCAGCCGGCTTTGACGATGCTTTTCTCTACGAAGAGATGAAGCTGCCGGTTGATCAGCGAAAGATTCCGGCGTTCAATCTTCTGCCGGAGCAGGCGATCTCCAGCTTTGAGGCCTGGCGCGAGCGCGCCGGCAGAATCGACTACTGAGACATGACGACGAAACAGAAGAAGAGGGTTGCGGCCAAAAAAAGTAAATCGGACTCCGTCGTGAAGGTTGCGCTGCTTGGGTTTGGCACGGTCGGTGGTTCAGTGGCGCGTGTGCTGGCGGCGTCGAGGTTTCCGGGTGTGCAGCTGACGCATATCTTCAACCGCAATGTGGATCGGAAGCGTAGCTCTGAGGCTGCAAAGTTGGTGCCGGGCTCGGTGGTGTGGACCGACAATATCGATGTGATTTTGCGGTCGGATGTTGATGTTGTGATTGAGTTGATGGGCGGCCTTAATCCTGTAGAAGGATGGTTGCGCAAGGCTCTTGCTGCGGGCAAGTCGGTGGTTACGGCGAATAAGCAGCTCATCGCTTATCGGGGTACGGGACTGGCGAAGATTGCGGCGCAACATAACGTTCACCTGTTGCATGGAGCGGCTGTTGCGGGTGGTGTGCCGGTGATTCCGGGGATGTTGCAGGGGTTGTGCGGCGACCAGGTGACGAGACTCAGCGGCATTGTGAACGGCACTTGCAACTACATTTTGAGCCGGATGGAGGCTGGGGCCGACTACGCGACCGTTCTGGAGGATGCGCAGCAGCTTGGCTATGCTGAGGCTGATCCGTCTGCTGATGTAGATGGCTACGATGCGCGGGCGAAGCTCTGCATTCTGTCGCGCATTGCGATGCACGCTGAGCTGGACCCGGATGCGGTTGCGATGCAGACGATCTCGGCGATTGAGGCGATCGATTTTTCTTATGCCAAGGAGTTGAACTGCACGATTCGCCAGGTGTCGCGCGCTGAGCTTGATGGAAGAATAGTGCATGCGCGGGTTGCGCCGATGCTGGTTCCGCTGGCCTCGCCGATGGCGTGGTCGCACGGTACGCAAAATATGGTGGTGGTGAGCGGGAAGTTTGGCGGTGATGTTGTTTTTTCGGGACATGGTGCTGGTGGCGAACCTACGGCGGTTGCTGTGGTGTCGGATCTACTGGCTGTTGCGCAGGATTGCAAAACGGTGCAGCTGCCGGTGCGAAGGCGCGAGGTGACCGGAGATTTTTTTGCGCCGCACTATCTGCGATTTGTCGTCGACGACAAGCCGGGAATTGTCTCGGCGATCTCGGGGGCGCTTTCGAAGGTGGGGGCTAATATCGATTCGCTGCTGCAGCGGCGGGGATATCCGAAGCATCGGCTTCCGTTTGTGGTGACGACGGAGCCTTGCCTGAGTTCGACGATTGAGCGGGCTTTGGCTTCAGTAGCTCGCATGGATTGCATGCTGGAGAAGCCACTGTGCTTGCAGATGCTGGAAGTGGAAGACAAAGCAGAGTAACAATTTCTCAAATTTTTCTGCGGAGGGTGTGATGGCACCGACGATCGCTAACGGCAAGATCTGTTATGTCGAGATACCGGCGACGGATGTGCCGCGTTCGGCTGAGTTTTATAACCAGGTCTTTGGGTGGGAGGTTCGTAAGCGAGGTGATGGTGCTACTGCTTTTGATGATGGCGTCGGCGAGGTAAGTGGGGCGTATGTGACGGGCAGGCCGCCAATGTCGGTGCCTGGAGTTTTGGTTTATGTCATGGTCGACAGCGTGGCTGCTGCGATTGAAGCGGTTGTCGCCGCAGGAGGTAAGATTGTGCAGCCGATTGGGGTCGATGCGCCGGAGATTACCGCGAGATTCGAGGATCCCGCGGGAAACGTATTCGGGCTTTACCAGAATCCTTCGTGAGATGTTGTTTGACTCATTTTGAGAAAAAAGAAGAGGCCGCGAGATGGATGCTCGCGGCCTCTTTGTAACTGCTTACTGCTAGTACTTTGGCAGGGACGGGTCGATCTTGTCTGCCCAGGCGAGGATGCCGCCGGTTAAATTCGATACGTTGGTGAATCCGGCTTGTTTGAGGGCGACCGCGGCTCTCTGGCTGCGGGCGCCGGACTTGCAGTGGACGACGATCTCGCTGTGTTTTTTGTCGGCTAATTCGGCGGAGCGAAGAGCTATTTCGCCGACCGGGATCAGCGGTGCGCCGAGGTTTACGATCTTGTATTCGTGCGGCTCGCGAACGTCGAGGACGAAAACGTCTTCCTTGGCGTCGAGCTTGCGCTTCAACTCCTGGACCGAGATCTGCGGAATACCATCGACCACGGGAAGATCGCTGATTGCCTTGTCGCGCGCGACTTCAAGAGGACCGACTTCGCTGGGCGGAGTGATGCCGCAGAACTGGTCGTAGTCGATGAGTTCGGTCACGGTGGGGTTGGGACCGCAGACGGGGCACTCGGGATTTTTGCGCAGCTTGAGGGTGCGGAAGCTCATGCCGAGAGCGTCGACAAGGAGCAGCCGGCCGATGAGTGGGTCGCCGATGCCGAGGATCAGCTTGATGGTCTCGGTTGCCTGGATGACTCCGACGAGGCCGGGGAGAATGCCGAGCACGCCGCCTTCTGCGCAGGAGGGGACCAGGCCCGGCGGTGGCGGCTCGGGATAGAGGCAGCGGTAGCAGGGGCCTTCTTTGGTGCCGAAGACGCTGGCCTGGCCTTCGAAGCGAAAGATGGAGCCGTAGGCGTTGGGCTTACCGAGCAGGACGCAGGCGTCGTTGACGAGGTAGCGGGTCTGGAAGTTGTCGGTGCCGTCGGCGATGACGTCGTAGTCTTTCAAAATCTCGAGCGCGTTGGCGCTGGTGAGCATGGTGTTGTGTTTGATGACTTTGACGGTGGGGTTGAGGCCCTTGAGCATGATCTCGGCGGAGTCGACCTTGAGCTTGCCGACGGTCGCGGTCGAGTGGATGATCTGGCGCTGCAGGTTGCTGGCGTCGACGGTGTCGAAGTCGACAAGGCCGATGGTGCCTACACCTGCGGCCGCGAGATAAAGTGCGAGAGGTGCGCCGAGCCCACCGGTGCCGACGCAGAGTACCTTGGCGGCCTTCAGCTTCTGCTGGCCCTCCATCCCAACTTCGGGAAGTATCAGGTGGCGGGAGTATCGAGCAATCTCGTCATTGGAGAGCTTGGGGAGTTCTACGGTCTCTTCTATGGCTGTTGGCATTGTCTTTTCCTCTGCCTCATGTGGAGGCGTCAAAAAACCTTCATCTCGTAAAACCGTCTTCGAACCGATTCCTTAGACGGTTACAAATAGGAAAATTTTATAGTCGACAGCTCGTTCCGCCGGCGATGGAGGGGATGATCGTGAGTTCGTCCGTGTCGGTTGCCGGGGTTTCTTCTTTGTTTGGGAGGTAGCGGATGTCGTCGTCGTTCAGGTAGACATTCACGAACGAGCGGAGCTTGCCCTCCGGGGTGAAGAGATGAGGTTTCAGTTCAGGGTATTGAACAGTTAGCTGTTGAAATACACTGCTGACGGTCGTTCCCGTGACGCTGACGGTCTCGAGTCCGCCGGTGTAGGCGCGCAGCGGGGTGGGGATGTGAATGTTCATGCCTGACCTTTCTGGTTGAGTGCCGCTGCTTCGGCGACGTTAGGGGCTATGTCGATTTGAATGGCTTGGTCCTCGAAGTTCTTGTCGTCTTCTCCGGTTCCGCTCAGCAGAAAGGAGTTTGTCAGGATAGCTTTGCCCTGTTCAACGCTGGTGATGATGTAGGAGCAGCCGAGCCAGTGGGCTTCGGCGAAGTCGGTCTTCGACCACTGGGCGGGATGGTCGGGATGCGAGTGGTAGAAGCCGACGATGTCCAGTCCGAGGCCGCGCGCCTGCCGCTGAATCTTGACGAGCTCCTGAGGGGCGATGTGGTAGCGGTTGTGGGCGGAGTCGGTGCGGGTGTTGCCGGCGCGGACGATCTGCTGGACGTAGTTGACTGCCGCAGCGCTATTGACGGGGGCGCCATCGCCCTCGCCGGCGATGTTCTTTCCGAGCAGGACGCCGCAGCACTCGTTCGGGTAGGTCTCTTCGCCGTGAGCGCGGAGGGCTTCGTAGTCAGCGTAGTGGATGCGTAGCATCTGGGTTAGCCCTCCTGCCAGAAGCGTTCGCTCATGTATTTTTCTGCCGAGTCGCAGAGGATGGTGACGATGACGGCCTCGCGTCCAGCGCTGGCCTCCTGCTCGCCGATTTGAAGAGAGGCTGCGACGGCGCCTGCAGCGGAGATTCCAATCAACAGGCCTTGATTGCGCGCCAGATCTTTCACCATCTCGTAGGCGGTTTCGGTGGGCATGTCGATATTCGCGTCGGCGAGCGAAGGGTCGTAGATGCGCGGCACGATCGCGGTCGCCATGTGCTTCAGGCCTTCGAGGCCGTTGAACGGCGAGTCCGGCTGCATCGAGACGCAACGGATCGACGGGTTTAGTTCCTTCAGGCGGCGGGTTGTGCCCATGAACGTGCCGCTGGTTCCGAGTCCCGCGACGAAGTGGGTTACCTGGCCTTCGGTCTGCTCCCAGATCTCGTTTGCTGTGGTGCGGTAGTGCGCCTTCCAGTTCTCGTCGTTGGAGTACTGGTCGGCGTAGTAGTACTTGTCCGGTTCGGCTGCAGCGAGCTCTCGTGCTTTGCGGATTGCGCCGTCGGAGCCATTGGCTGGGTCGGTCCAGAGGACCTCTGCTCCATAGGCGGCGAGATAGCGTTTGCGCTCGGGCGAGACGTTCGACGGCATGCAGAGGGTGACTCGAAAACCTAACGCAGCGCCCAGCATCGCGTAGGCGATACCGGTGTTGCCGCTGGTCGCATCGAGCAGGCCGCGTGTGTCGCTGAGCAGGCCTCTGCGCTGTGCGTCGGCGACGATAGCAGAGGCGGCGCGATCTTTCACCGAGCCTCCGGGGTTCGCCCATTCGGCCTTGCCCAAAATCTGGACTCCGGGCAGATGAGCATTGAGCCGCTCGAGCCTCACCAGGGGAGTGTGGCCGACGCGGTCGAGGATGCTTGTGCCGAACGGTTTGAGAGTGGTGATCATGCCGCTTCCATATTCTTTTGACTCATTTGAACCGTTGCGCCCGCTGCGATTGAAGGACTCTCGCGGATGTGCGACAGTTAATCGAGTCTAACGTATTGCACATATGGCGAAAAAGATCCCACAACGAAGCTTCAATGACGTTCTTGGTCTCCTCGGGGGCCAGAGATTCGATGTTGCCCCCGCTCAGGAGGGTGCAAAGCGAACGCCAAATGCCGTCCAGGTAAGGAAATACGGCTGTGCGGCTGAGATCGCTGCGGCGCCGGACGGTACGGTCGAGATCCTGGCCCGGCCGGGGTGGCTGCTGAATGGCGAGATCGCGCGCCTGCTCGACCGGGGGTATCAAAAATTCCTCAAGACGAGCAAGCTGGAGATTCCCGCGTCGGCGGATCATCTGCGGTCGATCCATGAGTTCAGCGAAGAGCTGAAGGAAGCGATCGGCGCCACGGTCCTCTACAACGAGGCACTCGGCACTACAAGCAACGTCTACCAATACGATCGGGTCAAGGGACGGGACTAAGCCTGTGCGAGTGCGGGAGATCCTAGAAATTCCCGATCAAGGTCCTGTTTTTGAAAGGGCGGGACTTTAGTCCCGCCGCAAATCTAACCGCAGCAACGCGACTTTAGTCGCTGAGGGAACGCTGCATACTTCGTCAGAACTTCTTTAGCGTCGCCGATTCTGCTCCCGTTGCAACTCGCGATAGGCTTCGCTCTTGCCGATGCCGCGTTCGCGAGCGACTCGCTTCAGGGCATCCATCTCGCTGATACCTTCTGACTTCATCATTGCGGAAACCTCGGCGGCGAGAGTGATCTTCCGCTTTTCAGCGGTGTTCTCAATTGGGGCCAGGGTGAGCAGCAGCACGATCTCTCCGCGGACGCTGGCGCGCGCCGCTAGTTGGGATCGTAGATCGGCGACTGTTCCTCGCAAAAACTCTTCATGCAGCTTGGTCAGCTCGCGCGCGATGACGACGTGTTGCTCAGGACCGAAGACGGCGTCAATGTCGGCGAGGGTATCGAGGATGCGGTGCGGCGCTTCGTAGAAGACGTGAGTTACCTTGCCTCGCATGAGGTCTTCGAGCGCGGTCTTGCGCTGGCCTGCCTTGGCGGGAAGAAAGCCGTGAAAAGTGAAGCGCTCGGTGGGGAGACCGCTTGCGATCAAGCCGCTGATTGCGGCATTCGCGCCGGGGATGGGGAAGACATCGACTCCGGCAGCGAGGGCAGCGGCGACGATCTGGCCGCCGGGATCGGCGATACCGGGCGTTCCGGCGTCACTGACGACGGCGATGCGGGCGCCTGTCTTTAGCTCGGCTATGAGTTCTTCCGTGCGCGAGCCCTCGTTGTGCATGTGATAGCTGACAGTGGGGGTGCGGATCTCGAAGTGATTGAGGAGTTTTTGCGTCTGCCGTGTGTCCTCGCAGGCGATGCGGTCCGCTTGACGCAAAACTCGCAGCGCCCGGAGCGTAATGTCTTCGAGATTGCCGATGGGGGTGGCTACGAGGTAAAGCCCCGGCGCCAGCGGCCGGTCGTCTTTGTCGTGGATTGCGGGCATTATTCCGGTTGCCGCAGCTTGCGGCGCTGGTTCAGCATCCCCATGGAGAGGGCGAGATTCTGCGGCGTGATGATGCCGACGATGCGGTCGCCTTCGAGGACAGGAACCATCTGCGCGCCCTGACCGGCCATGATGCGGCGCAGCGTTTTGACGAGGGAATCGTCGGGCTGTGCGGTCTGGAAGGAGCGTGTCATCACGCCCTGCACGTAGCCGTTGCCGTCGCTTTGCAGGGCGTCGACGATGCTCTGACGTGAGACCGCGCCAACGAGATTCGATCCGCGCACCACGGGAAAGACGTCCTGCAGGGTGTGGACGGAGCGTTGGAGCGCGTCTTCGAGGGTATCCGAGGCCGAGAGCATGCTGAACTGCGTGAGCATGACGTCACGCATACGCACCGCGTCGACATCGGTTTGCAGCAACAGCCCCTGATCTTCCATGTGCGCGCCGATCATGAGGAAGGCGCCGATCATGACCAGCCACATGTTTGGGACGAGGAGGCCGGCGACGATGAGTGCGATGGAGATGAACTGGCCCAGACCTGCCGCGGCTCGTGTGCTCTTCATGACGCCTTTGGTCTTGGCGAACTCGCCACGAAAGACGCGTCCTCCGTCGAGCGGCGAGGCTGGCAGCAGATTGACGACGCCGAGCAGGATGTTCATCCAGACTGCGGCCCTCAGCAGGTGCATGGGCGACATCCAGGGCCGCTCGAGGATGCTGACTTCAGGCGCGATCGTGAGCGTCATCGCGGCCAGCAGCACTCCGAATCCGATGTTCGCTGTTGGTCCGATGACGGCCATGCGCTTTTGCATCTCGGGGGTGGAGGCTTTCTCGGTTGCTTCGGTGCTGGCGTAGCTCATCAAGCCACCGACGGGAAGCAGAAGGATGCTGCGGAGGTCTAGCCCGAACCAGGCTGCCCCGATGGCGCGGGCTACCTCGCGAATCACCACGGCGAGCAGCAGAAGAAGCCAGAGAGCAAATCCTCTGCTCCCAGTGGAACCCGTCATGGACGCGTAGCTGATTGACAACCCGAGGATAAGGAGGAAGAAGGTGTGAATGCGGACATCCACGCCGAGAAATCTGCCGATCGGAAAAGACCACCCACGCATAAGGACTATTGTATGCGCTGCCGTCTCTCGATTCTCGTGTTGGCGGCTTACCATAGGCTCGCTTGCGTCTTACTATAGGCTCGCTTCCGTCTTACTATAGGAAAGATGCGCGTCATTGCAGGTACTTACCGCTCTCGCCAGCTCGCAGCTCCACGTGGTCTCGAGACTCGTCCGACCAGTGACCGTCTACGAGAGACGCTATTCAACATCCTCGCGCCACGACTTGAGGGTTGTCGTTTTGTCGATCTTTATGCGGGAACCGGGGCGGTGGGGATTGAAGCGATAAGCCGTGGCGCGGAGCACGTCTGGTTTGCGGAGAATGCTGAGCCGGCGCTGGCTTCGCTGCGACAGAATCTTGCCGCGCTGAAGATTGGTCGCGGATTTACGCTGGAGGATCGCGGTGTGGGAGCGATTCTGCAGCGGCTTGGCAAGCTCACGCAGCCGGTGGATATCGTCTATCTTGATCCACCCTACGAAGCTGAAGACGAGTACTCGGGCACGCTCAATTTTTTCGGGAGTGTACGTGGTCGCGCGATTCTAGGTGCGGATGCAGTGGTGGTTGCCGAACATGGGAGCAAATCGAAGCTTGCTTCACGCTATGGCGTGCTCGAACACACTCGTTTGTTGAAGCAGGGCGATGCCGCGCTCAGTTTTTTTGCCGCTGCGGCGGCTGAGCAAACCCTCCGCCCTGATGATGGCCAGTGAGCAGGTCTACTTCGAAGGCGGTCTCGCGATCGGTCAACAGGTTCCAGCCCATGCCGTGCAGCGTGTTTCCTTCCACGCCGGTGATGCGGACTCCCTCCCAGCTGAGTCGCGCCGTCTCCCACGCTTGTCCGCTTGCACCCCAGGCGATCATCGAATGAAAGCCGACAAATAAGAGGAGTTCCTGGGGGGCGAGGGGGCGTGCTTCGACCACAGGCTTCATCTCGATGTGAGTGCAGTGCTGCGGTTGTGTGGTATCGACGATGTAGGCGTAGCCGCCGGCCAGCGCGCACATCTCCCGCGGATTGGGACAGGCAAAGACGCCGGTCGGCATGGTGGAGTTGGTAAAGCCCAGGGCGCAGGTGGCGAGGAATGCTCCGCCGTCGGCTGGGCGAACCATCAGCTGCAACGCACCTCGGGCCAAGGCGTCTTCTTCGCCTGCGATCTGTTTTGGATAGACAAACTGCCGTGCGGGCGAGATGAGTGGCGCTGTCTTGAGGATCTCGGCGCTCCAGTTCTGAGCAAACACATCGGTACCTTGCATCACGTCCCGGCCCCCGAAAAATAAATATTGAAAAGTTGGCGTATCTTTCGAGTCCAAAAAGGTGACGTCCAAAACACCACGTCAGCCACGCATCTCACCACAAGTTCACCACGATTTACCATTCAAAAACACATCGGAATCCGCAAAATCCCCTGCAAAAAACGCACTTTCACCACCGTCAGATTTTTCTCTGGTAAAAACCCTCATTGCGCCGCGTCCAGGGCTTGCGCCATATCGTCAAGGAGGTCTTCGATGGCCTCGCAGCCGGCGCTCATGCGGATGAAGCCGTCCGGGACAGTGTCGCCGCCCCATTTCGCGCGACGCTCCGCTGTTGTCGTCACACCGCCGAAGCTGGTGGCTTCGGTTAGCAGCGATGATTTGGAGAGAAACGTGTCGGCGGATTTTTTGTCGCGCAATACGAAGCTCAATACCGGCCCGAAGTAGCGCATCTGTCTTTTCGCGATCGCGTGGCCGGCATGCGTAGGCAGGCCCGGATACAGGACGCTCTGTACGTCTTTTCTTGATGCGAGAAATTCGGCGATGCGTTGCGCGTTTTCGCAGGAGCGCTCGAGGCGCAGGGGAAGCGTTGCGATAGAACGCAGCGCGAGCCATGCCTCCATTGGGCCTAACGCGGCCCCGGTAAGGGTGCGCCATTGATCGAGTTTTGCGCGTAGCTCGAGGTCGCGCACTGCGACGTGGCCGAGCAGGAGGTCGCTATGTCCGGTCATCGACTTCGTATCCGAGGCGACGGAGAAATCGGCGCCAAGTGCGAGAGGAAGTTGTCCCAGCGGCGTGAGCGTGGTGTTGTCTACAGCGACCAGAGCACCCGCACGATGCGCTGCTTCGCTGAGCAGGGCGATGTCGCATATCTCCATGCCGGGGTTGCTGGGCGACTCCAGCCAGAGAAGACGCGCGCCCTCAAGCAGCTCAGCCTGCGCGTTTCCAGCGGTGGGTGCCATACGCAGCGTGATTCCCATGGGAGCGAAGTACTCCTGCAGCAGGACGCGGGCGGTGTAGTACGCGTTCGATGGAAGAACGACGACGTCACCGGGTCGCAGGATCGCTCCGAAGACCGCGGCACACGCTGCCATGCCAGAGGCGAAGACAAGCGCGGTTGCCTGGTAGTTTTCGCCTGAAGCGAGCTGGCCGGACTCCATCTGGCCGATGGCTCTTTCGAGTGCAGTCCAGGTTGGATTGTGCGAGCGTGCGTACGTGTAGGGGGTCTCCGATGGGTCGCCTGGTGTGTGATACGGCGCTGCGAAGACAGGCCCTGCGTGCAGTGGCTCGCCGGGAACGGTTCGGCTTAGCGTGGAACGGATGATCTTGGTGGAGTCGCGCATAGATTTTCGAGGTGCAGATTCGGTTTGAACCGATTGATGGTAGCAGGCTTAGCGGGGTAGCTTCTTCTACGCTTTTTTCGATTTACTGGCAGGTTTAGAGAAGTGTTCCCAACCGCCGGGCTTCAACTCTGTACGGCTGCCATCTGGCGCTAGCAGAGTCATCAGTGCGTGTCCGGTGCGTCGTGTCTTGAGAGTGCCGATTCTCGTGAGCGGCACTCCAGCGAGAGTGGATGGCATCTTGACGGAGGATGGCGCGGCGAAGAGCAGCTCGTAGTCTTCGCCCCCGTGCAACGTTGCTTGCAGGGCAGCGGCGGCATTCAGCTTGCGCGCGAACGGATGAATCGGCAGTGCCTCCTGTTCGATCTCTGCGCTGACTCCTGAGGCGCGGCAGAGGTGGGACAGGTCTGTCGAGAGCCCGTCGCTGATATCGAGGCAGGCCGTGGCGAGTCCACGTCGCTGGAGGGCCTCGCCCACGTCCAGACGTGGCTCGGGAAACATGTGGGGATGATCTTCGTTGGTTTGATGATTCAGGGTCCGACGTCTTCTACTCAGCATGGTCGCTAACTCTGCGGCCGCGCCACCGAGTTGGCCGGTTACGTAGAGTGCGTCTCCCGGGGAGGCTCCAGAGCGGCGCAGTGCTCTACCCTTTGGAGCGGATCCGATCAGAACGATGTCGGCGAGGATCAAGGCGCTCCTGCCGCCGGGCGACTCTGAGGTGTCTCCTCCTGCGAGGGGGACGCTGTGCAACTCGGCGAGCGCACGCAGGCCGTGGAAGAAGCCTTTTGTCCAGGCGCGGCCAGCGGATTTTGTGAGCATGGTGGAGGGAAGCGCGAGGGAGAGGAAGGCGGCGATGGGAGTCGCGCCCATGGCGGCGAGGTCGCTCAGTCCACGAGCGAGGCAGCGATGGCCTACCGACTCCGGAGGGTGGGAGTCGCAGCGGAAGTGCCGTCCCTCGAGCGTAAGGTCTGTGGTTACCAGTACTTCGCATCCAGGGGGAGGGCGGAGGATCGCGCAGTCGTCGCCGATGCCGAGCTTGACCGCGCTGCTGCTGGTGGCAAAATCTTGGCGGATCTGCTCGATCAGATCGAGTTCTCCAAAGGGTGGGGAAGGTTTTTTCATGCTGATGGCAGCATAAACGTTTAGCACAATGTGACTCTTTTGTGGTAGTTACGGGAAAAAGATCTGGTCTATGCTCGTTTGCATGGCGGGTAACTGCTTTGGTACCCTCTTAGAGGACGCTCAAGAGAGATTTGCAATCAGAAATGGCGATTGATGAATTCGATTTGCCTTGTGTGATTTTTTGATTGAAATTTCTTCGAGCCGCGATTTGCTTCGCGGTCAAACCTGGGCCAGGGACTCTGATTGAAGCTGAAAAAACGTCATTACCTCATGCTCGTCAGCCGCGATGAAGAGGGCAACCTAAGTAAGGTGCCGGTGCCTCTGCACTACGCGTATATCTTTGTGGGCGCGGCAATTATCGGCATGTTCACCATTACCGGGCTGGCCGGGTCGTACTCCCGGATGCTGATCAAGACCGCCCGGTTCAATCAGTTGCGTCAGGACCACAACTCACTCCAAAAGGACTATGCACACCTGGAGAAGGCGGCGCACGAAAAAGATATTCAGGCGGCCTCGCTGGGCTCTTTGGCGAGCGAAGTCTCGGTTCTGTACGGTCTGACGGCGAGCAAGCTTGCGTCGCCTGCGGGCAAGGTGGCTGAGAAGCCTCATGGCAAGTCGTCGGGGGTGGCGGAGGCAATCGCCAAGACGCCATTAACCGATGGCACGGACTCTTCGGATAACTCGGAACAGGCTTACTACAAGTCGATCGATGCGTTTTATTCACTGCGCAGCTCGGCGATGAGCGGCACGGCGACCCGGGCCATCTCCAGTCTGAACGGCCCTGGATATGTCTCTGCCGATCTGCTAGGAGCGGGCAGTCTGGAGCTGGCGTCGTATGTTCCGACGCTGTGGCCGATCATGGGCCCGATCACGAGCAGCTTTGGCCAGCGTGAGGATCCGATCCTGGGCAATGGCGAAGGCGAGTTTCACACCGGCATCGACATCAGTGCTCCCAATGGAATTCCCATCCGTGCGACCGGAGACGGCATCGTGAAGCAGGCAGAGATGTCCAATGGCTACGGGCGCGAGGTCGTGATCGACCACGGGCATGGGGTTGAGACAGTCTATGGGCATATGTCGGGCTTCGCCTGCATCGCGGGGCAGACGGTGGTTCGTGGCCAGGTGATCGGTTATGTGGGCCACAGTGGGCGCACGACGGGCTCGCATCTGCACTACGAGGTTCGCATCAGGAATACGCCGGTGAATCCGCACAAATATCTGCGGACGACGCTGGCGGACCTGGGTACGGAGATAGCGAAGGGGCAGTAGCTCTTAGCGATTTCAAAGAAACGGCAGAGCTGATGCAGGTTGTCGGCTCTGCCGTTTTTTGTGCCCCGAAACCGGTTGATCGAAACAGGGTGAGACCGAGAGGCATGCCAAGGTCCATTCCCGTATTGGGAAAGCTCCTGGGGGCAATCGTGTTGTGCACCATTTGGGTAATACCCACCCCGGTTTGCCGCCGATATATTCACCATGAACACTGAAGTCCTGCAACAGATCGCGTCTGTCAGCCCTGGAAGAAGATCTTAATTCCAATCTGGCTTTTACGAGAGAACGAGACACGCATGATGCAGACCTCAGCGGCTTTTCCCAGGAATATGCAGAGCTTTGATGGATCCATCTCCCTGTCGGAGATCATTTCGGCACTCTCTTACGCGCTTGACCTGACTGAAGGCGCGGTGCATGGACATGCGCTTCGCAGCTGCCTGCTGGGTATGCGCATCGCCGAAGAGGTGAAGCTTCCTTCCGACCAGACCAGCAGCCTCTACTTTGCCCTTCTGCTGAAAGATATCGGTTGCAGTCGCAGCGCCGGCCGCGTAAGTCAGATTCTAGGCGGAGACGATCGCGCGGCCAGGAGGGCGGTGAGTCTCGAAGACTGGAGCAGACCGCACAAACCGAGTCTGTCGACCCTGAAGCTCCTCTGGAGCCAGGTTCTTCCGGACGCAGGTCGCGTTGTCAGGACCGCCAGATCCTTCAAGAACGGAATTACGCGTCACCAGAGTTTCGAGAGGCTATCGCCCCGTTATGACCGGGGAGCCAGCATTTTAAACGAACTCGGCATGGGGTCTATCGCCGCCGAGGCGGTCCGCAGCGTGGACGAACGATGGGACGGGAGCGGCTATCCCGACAGCTTGAAGGGAGAGCAGATTCCCTTGTTGGCCCGCATCTGCGCGATTGCGCAGCATCTGGATATTGTCTCGGCCGCAGCCGGAACGCAGAGCGCGATCGACACGCTCGAAGAGCGCAGCGGAACCTGGTTTGATCCGCAGCTGGTCCGCATCGCACGATCGCTGCACCGTCGGGGGGCGCTCTGGAATCACTGCTCGCCCGCTGATGTAGAGCAGGATACACGGCAGGCTGTTCTGGACCTTGACTCCGGCAAGCGGCACCAGTTGGAGTCGAGCCAGATCGATCGAATCTGCGAGGCGTTTGCGGATGTGGTGGATGCGAAGTCTCACTTTACCTATCGCCACTCTCAAGGGGTTGCGGACGCGGCGTTTGGCATTGCGCAGGCGATGGGACTTGCGGCAGACCGCGCGCAACTGGTTCGCAGAGCGGCTTTGCTGCATGACATCGGCAAGCTGGGAGTCGCCAATGCGATCCTCGACAAAAAGGGTCAGTTGAGCTCGGAAGAGTGGAAGGCAGTGTACGAGCATCCGCGGATTACGCGACGGATTCTAGAGCGGGTTGCACCCTTCCGCGAGATGGCGGTGATCGCAGGCGAGCATCATGAAAAACTTGACGGCTCGGGCTACCCCGATCATCTGAAGGGGCCGGATCTTTCGACTGAGTCACGCATCGTTGCGGTCGCGGATGTGTATGCGGCGCTCTCGGAGGATCGTCCCTACCGAGCGGGTATCGAGCTTGACGAGACGCTGTCGATCATGTCGAAGCTCATTCCGGTACAGCTCGATGCAGACTGCTTCGAGGCCCTGGTCTCAGTGGTTTCAAGCAAGCGGGAGGTCGCTTCTGTCCAGGCGCCCCAGGTTGCGAGCGCGACGCTGGGCTATTCCTTCAAAAACAGGGGCTTCAAAAACGCAGCTTTTGAAAGTGCTTTCTGACACAACAGCTCAGAGATGCCTACAAAACAAGAACGGCCGAAGATCTCGGCCGTTCTTTTATTTTCGAGGCGTTTTGTTGAGACGGCCCTACTTTCCGGTATAGCTGACGTGCCAGATGGTCTTCGAGCCATCGTCGGTTACGAAGAGCGAACCATCCTTGGCTACGGTAACGCCGACGGGGCGGCCCCAGACCTTGCCATCTGAGGTGACGAATCCGGTCAGGAAGTCCTCGTACTCTCCGGTGGCGTGGCCGTCGTGCATGGGAATGCGGATCACTTCGTAGCCGGAGCGGTGGGCGCGGTTCCACGAGCCATGCTCGGCTGCGAAGCCGTCGCCGTCATAACTAGAGGGAAACTGCTTGCCGGTGTAGAAGGCTAGCTCGAGTGAGGCGAAGTGCGGCTGCAGGATGACGTCGGGCGTGAGGACCTTGTCCTTCAACTCTGGGTGAGTGCCCATGAGGCGCGGGTCCTGATGGCCGCCCATGTAGTACCAGGGCCAGCCGTAGAAGCCGTCCTCCTTGACGCTGGTGATGTAGTCGGGGACGAGGTTGTCGCCGAGGCGGTCACGCTCGTTGGTGGAGCACCAGAGCTGGCCCGTGGTTGGGTTGATGGCCTCGCCGACGCAGTTGCGGATGCCGCTGGCGTAGACCTTGACGAACTTTCCTTCGGGCGTGAACTCGAGTACGTCGGCGCGATGCAACTCATTGGGGTGAGTGTCAGGATCGTCCGCGTTCGAGGCGGATCCGACCGAGACCAACATCTTGGTGCCGTCGGGAGAGAAGACGACGTCGCGTGTCCAGTGTCCGCCGCCACGGAGCTGGGCGAAGCCAGGAAGCTGGGCGACGATGGTCTCAGGCTTTCCGGTTGCAACCAGGTCACCGGATTTGTACGGAAAGCGGACCACGGTTTTGGTGTTGCCGACATAGACCCACTTGGGGTTGGGGCCGCTGGGATAGAAGGCGATGCCGAAGGGAAGATCGAGATCGGAGGCAAAGGTGGAGACGGTCGCTGCTTTACCATCAGGGCCCACGCCACGGAGGACCATGATCTTGTCGCCGTGGGAGTCGGCGAGGAAGATATCGCCATTGGGAGCGGTGCGCATCAGCCGAGGCTCTTTGAAACCCTGCGCGTACATCTCAACCTTGAAGCCGGCAGGCGCGACCGGCCATGCACCCTCGGGGCGGGGAACGAGGCTGGGGCCGTTATCGACCGACTCGTCCGGCTTGGGCTCGGGCAGGTCGGCCAGCGTGATCTTGCGGCGGACGCCGGGATGCTCCTGTGTGTAGTCGGTGAAGGCGGACGGCCCTGTGATGACTGAGCCGGACTGTGCGAATACAGAAGTCGGCAGCGCAGAGACGAGGGACGCCAGAGCCAGGACTCGAAGAACGGAGGGAGTAACGGAGGGAGTAGAGCTATGCATGAGACGTTTCTCCTTGGAGCGTGAAAGTGGTTAGATGCTGTTGCCCGACCATGCGAAGTTGACCGTTGAGGACCTCGAGCTCAATTGCCTGGAGGTTGTCTATAAAGTTGACGAAGTGAAAGCGCCGAAAGTTTGACATTAGTTGCCGGTCGGTCGCGCGGGGGAAGAGGAAGAGAAGGCGGATGGCCTGCATGAAGAGGCCGTGGGTGAAGACGGCAATGCATCCCTCTGATTTCAATTGGGCGAGCCGGCGGATGGCGTCGCGGGCGCGGCCGGTAAAGTCGCTGAACGACTCGGCTCCGGGGCCATCGGAGTAGGACGGATCGTCTCGCTCCCAGAACTCCAGAATGTGCGGCATCTGCTGCTCTTCGCTGGTACCGTTGTGTCGCGCAGGGTTTAGATAGTGGAACTCCTGGATCGGCACCTTGGGGTAGCGCTCTCGAAGCGGGATCGAAGTCTGCTGAGCACGGAGATACGGCGAGAGCAGAAACAGGGTCGGGTCACAGGAGAAGCCGTCGGAGAAGGCCTTTGCCTGGGCGCGGCCGAGCTCTGTCAATGGCTTGATGATGTGGTCCGGCGGGATGCCGCCCGCATTCGCGACACTCTGGCCGTGGCGAATGAGCAGGATTCGGGTGGGCTGTTTGATGGTGGCGTCGGTCATCTCGTCTCAGTCGTTATGGCTGAAGGTCGGGGTTTGGCGATGCGAATTGCTTAACTAACTCAAGCGGGATGTTTGCAGTTAGAACGGCGCGATCTTTATGCTGTTCGATCTTCGTGGAGTCGGTCAGCTCGCGAAACGCCGCATCGGTGGCGGGGTGAGGCTGCATCTGCGCCTGTGCCTGCTCTACGGTCTTCATGAGCGTGAGCAGCAAGGTTAGAGTCTCGGTGGCGCGGGCCGCGTCGGCGTCGTTCGGAGCAATCTGCTCGAGGCGCAGGTGCAGGGTTCCGAGATAACGCAGGCTGGCGACGAAGGTGGTGTCCTCCGACATGGGCAGTTGCAGGCCGAAGATGCTGATTGCGCCGCGCTCAGAGAAGGGGAGACCGATGTGGCCGATGCCCCAGGCGCTTGAAAACGCGGGCACGTCGCGATAACGTGCGGATAAGAGCGATGAGCCTGAAAACGGCGATGCAGCGGCGCGATGCCGGTCGAGGATGGAGTGAATCTGCTCGGCCGTCGGCATGTTGGAGGCGGCGATGGTGTCGTAACCGAGCTGCGTGATGCGCAGGGGCCGCGTAACGCTCTCGTCACCGACGCGAATGGTGAAGATGTCGTGATCGGCGTAGCTCTCTTTCGCCGTAGCGATTGAGGCAAGGTAGTGCGCCAGGCGCTCCCCATCGAAACGACCTTCGAAGACCTCGGAGTAGCCGACCGGACCGTTCGGGCCGTTGGGGTCGTCCATGCGATGCAGGGCGAACGCTGCAGAGTCGAGATCGCGCTCGGGGACGATGCCGGTGGCGTCGATGAACTGCTGATACTCGGGGGTGCGATTGACCGGCGAGCGATCAAAGTGAGTCGCTGCCCGCAGCGGCTTCAGGTTGGCGTAGACGATCGCGTCGGACTCGGGCAGCAGACGCGCAACCTCTGGCGGAGCGGCCTTTCGCAGCACCAGTGCGACTACCAGCGCAGACATCAACGCCAGCATCAGCAAGAAGGAGTAACGGGTGCGCTTACGCATCAGGGACATGGCCGGTCGGGCAAAGTGTCAGCATGGTCAGTACGATTCACGAACTGCAGCGCCTCAAGCAATAAGCATAGCCCATCTTGGGGTATGGCCTCCGGTTGTGGCTTATCGTCGTGCGACGTGGAAGAGGAGTGGCGAGGTTATTCCACGATGGCGAAGGTGTAGATCTTTCCGCCGTTTGTGACGTTGCCGGTGCCGGGTGGCAGAATGCCGAACTCGCCGCCAGCGACGCCATCTCCGACGGTGAACTCGTAGGTGCGCGGAGCGGTTCGCACCGGCTTGAAGGGAACCTCGTCGCGGTCTGCTCCACCGCTCGAGTGGAAGACGCCGCCGGTAAGGATGCGGAACTCGCGGTTGCTCGAGTTGAGGCGGAAGCGAACGAAGGTGTACTCCGTGGCGGCAACGCCTTCAGGCGTGTAGAGCAGAACTTCGATTGGGCGCTTGAGTGCGAGCGCCGATTCGCGGCCATTGACGCGGCCGTTGCGATCCTGCTTGATGATGCCGTTGGTTACGGTTGACTTGATAAATCCGCCCGACTTGATGTGGACGATCTCAGGGTCGATCGCGGTCCACCTTCCTGAGCGGTCTTTGTAGTAGACGCCAATCTCGTTGACGTCGGAGAGGACGATGGGTTTTTCAGTCTCCGGCACGTTGGTGAGCTGCCGGCGGCTCTTGTTCATCATCGCAGTGAGGACGCGGTCGGAGAGCCCTGCCGTTTTGAGGGTCACGAGGGAGTCAGCGTCTGTATTGTATCTTCCGGGTTGCGTGTTGATGGTCTGGATGATGAGGTCTTCGCCCAAGCCTGCTTTTGCCATGCGGATAACCGAATCGTTGTTCATAGCGGCGGCTTTTGGAGGAGACGCGCTTTGTGGGCCTTCGATCAGCTGGGGGGCGTCGCCTGTGCTCTGTGCCACTATCGGCAGGGTGCTGAACAGAAGAGAGAGTAAAAGCAAAAGGCGCATGAATTTGATCGACCTGGGTCCCGGAATTTCCAACAGGCTGAAACTGAAAATGCTGGCATAGCCTAGCACGGAGGCGAGCTTTGGACGTATTCCCCGGTGGGTCGGTAAGCGGAGGAGATCCGCCCCTTGCAACCCATTGCTCCAGTGTTCCCGCTATGCTAAAGTTAGGTCTGCGGCGCACTCTGCGCGGGCACTGCTGCGCGTTGGGCGGCTGAGCTTACAGAGGGCAAAATTGCTGTTTGGGCTGGCGTAGCTCAGCTGGTAGAGCATCTGATTTGTAATCAGAGGGTCGGGGGTTCAAGTCCCTTCGCCAGCTCCAGTTTCAAGCAGCGGGAAAAGAAAGACGGATTTGGTTGTACTGCTTGCCGTTCTGGCTCTGCAGGCCTCCTCTTCATTCTTCAAGGTCATTCCTTCAAGGGTGAGTACGCGCCCGATTCGCGGTTTAGAATCGAGGTGCGGACTTGAGAGATTGAGATGAGGGCTGCGCGCTGGAGTTCAAAGCAGGATGTGCACAGGTGGCCGAGTGGTTAATGGCAGCAGACTGTAAATCTGCCACTCTTCGAGTTACGGAGGTTCGAATCCTCCCCTGTGCACCATAAGTTTTGTACTGCGGTTGTGGAATGTTGCTGTAACTGGTGAGTGTTGTGGATCTGAGTCCGGCAAGCAGCGGAAGGATGTGGATCGCGCTGGTTGTGCTGGGGTTGTTGGCGATAGCGGTCTGGCAGACAATGGAGCCAGGCAAGTATCAGCAGCTAACCTGGATCCTGTTAGGTTTTTTTGCCTTTCGTGTCATACTCGGACGGTTGCGTTCGCGGTAAGATTGTTTGGTAAAAAGTTTTAGCAGATTGTTTTGCGTGTTTTGTAAGACGCTGGCGTAGCTCAGTGGTAGAGCACTCCCTTGGTAAGGGAGAGGTCGAGAGTTCAAGCCTCTCCGTCAGCTCCAGATCTTTGAAGCAAAGGGCTCGGTCCCTGCAGGCAAGCGGGAGTAACTCAGTGGTAGAGTCACAGCCTTCCAAGCTGTTGGTCGCGGGTCCGATTCCCGTCTCCCGCTCCAAAGATTTGAAAGATTGATAGACGCGGTCAGGCAGTAGAGATCGCAGGAGAGTGTGTTGAGCAGTCTGTATCAGCAACCCGTACTTACCGTCTCCGATCCGGAGACCTTCAACGCGGTGAAGACAGCAGTGGAAGCCTCCTTCTCTTCCGGTCGTGTCGCGGAGTTCCTAAAGTCGCTGGAGCGGTCGAAGCTGCGCATACGCGACTTCGAGACGGTTCTGAGCAAGGGAAACCTGGGAGTGACTGCGCAGGCCGAGTACAACAAGCTGGGCAACTCCGACCAGGGCCAGATTCGCGAACTCTATCTCGCCAGCCTGGAGCAGGTTGCACCGGAGCTGCGAGAGAAGTTCTTCAAGTTGTACGCGTACTACTGAGACAAACCCCCGCTTCTCAAGTTTAGTCTTTCGCTTTCAGTTTTTCGTTTGAAGTATTCACCTGAACCCCGGTGCACGCGCCGGCCAACACGAGGAGACGAGCAGTCATGGGCAAGGAAAAGTTTGACCGGTCAAAGCCGCACGTAAACATCGGGACGATCGGGCACATCGATCATGGCAAGACGACGCTGACGGCGGCGATTACGAAGGTGTTGTCGAAGCACAACCCGAAGAACACGTTCCGTTCGTTCGATACGATCGACAACGCTCCTGAGGAGCGCGAGCGTGGTATCACGATTGCGACCTCGCACGTCGAGTACGAGACGCCGAACCGGCACTATGCGCACGTCGACTGTCCGGGCCACGCGGACTACATCAAGAATATGATCACCGGAGCGGCGCAGATGGACGGCGCGATCCTGGTGGTCGCGGCCACCGACGGCCCGATGCCCCAGACCAAGGAGCACGTGCTGCTGGCGCGCCAGGTTGGCGTTCCCTTCATCGTGGTGTTTTTGAACAAGTGCGATGCGGTTGAAGACGAAGAGCTGATCGAACTGGTGGAGATGGAGGTTCGCGAGCTGTTGTCGAAGTACGACTACCCTGGCGACGACACTCCGATTATCCGTGGCTCTGCGTTGGGCGCGCTGAACGGCGAAGCTCAGTGGGAGGCCAAGATTGACGAGCTGATGGCAGCGGTGGACAAGTACATCCCGCAACCTGAGCGCGCGGTCGACCAGCCGTTCCTGATGCCGATCGAAGACATCTTCTCGATCTCGGGTCGCGGCACTGTGGTGACGGGCCGTATCGAGCGTGGCAAGGTGAAGGTTGGCGAGGCCTGCGAGATCGTGGGCTTCCGCGAGACCCGTCAGACGGTCTGCACCGGTGTCGAGATGTTCAAGAAGCAGCTGGACGAGGGTCTGGCTGGCGATAACGCTGGTCTTTTGCTGCGCGGTATCGCGAAGGAAGATGTGGAGCGCGGGATGGTGTTGGCCAAGCCTGGTTCGATCAAGCCCCACACCGACTTCAAGGGCGAGGTCTACGTGTTATCGAAGGAAGAGGGCGGACGTCACACTCCGTTCTTCAACGGCTACCGTCCCCAGTTCTACTTCCGTACGACGGATGTGACGGGTTCGGCGAAGCTGCCTGCAGGCACAGAGATGTGCATGCCCGGCGACAACATCCAGCTGGAGATCACGCTGCATACGCCAGTCGCGATGGAGAAGGGTCTGCGCTTCGCTATCCGCGAAGGCGGCCGCACCGTCGGCGCTGGAACCATCAGCGAGATCATCAAGTAACGTAAGAAAGAGCCATGAAATCTAGATCGATAAGGCTGTTCATAGGGGTATCGGCTCTAGTTTTTATGGCTCTTTGTCTTTTTGGCGTTTCGTGGCAAGAGTTAGCTCCTGGCGATTTCAATGAAAATTGGCAGGTAAAATGGTTTATCGCAAGATTGATTCAGACGGGTGCCATTGCGGGGGGGCTAACCCTTGTGATCACCTTTTTCTGGCGTGACAAATCCGCAGGTAGGTGACGACATGGAGCTCGAAAAGATTGACATTGCCGACAGTGTGCGATTCCTAGGAAAAGCTAGAGATAAATATCACAGCCTAAATGATGACTTCAACGCTACGAGATGTGATGAGGCCATCGCTCTTTTGCAATATGTAGCTCTAGATCCACGAATTGCCCCATATCCAAGCAGCTAAAAGGCGATAGTGGGTCTCTCTAAATGGGTCTCTGAGGACAGCCGTCGAGCTTATGACATTGTCGTTTGTTGAGTTCTCGGTTGAGGGTCTTAGAGTTTTGATGCATAATAGATAAGGACGAGCGTGGCCTGACCGCTCCTCTCTCCGCTACAATCAGGAATTGGTTGCAGGGGCCATTGCCCTGTGTCGCGGCGTGTCACTACGCTGCTTGCCAGCCGAGGTGGCTGGCCACGTTAGAAGGAGATTTACTATGCGCGAGATCATTACTCTTCAGTGTCCGGATTGCAAGAACCGGAACTATTCCACCACGAAGAACAAGAAGACGACTACCGGTCGCCTCGAGTTCTCGAAGTTCTGCAATACCTGCCGGAAGCACACGGACCACAAGGAAACGAAGTAGTCTCCAGCCGGATTCTGGGGTGAGACGCAGGTCTCACTCCGCACAGCCTGGGGGAGTAAGCTCAACGGTTAAACTGTCGGTCTCCAAAACCGAACTTCTCGGTTCGAATCCGAGCTCCCCCGCCAGTTTGCCCGGTCCCTCAAGTCCGGGAACAGACACCACAACGCACCACGAAGATTGAGGCAGTACTATGGCCAAGACAATAGCGGTAACCGAACAGCCCAGCACCGGATTGCAGCAGTTGAAGTCCCAGCCAGCACGTCTCGGCGAGTTCCTGAAGGATGTTCGCAGCGAGATGCGCAAGGTGATCTCGCCTTCGCGCGCCGAGGTTCAGTCGACTACGATCGTTGTCCTCGTCACCGTCTTCATCTTCGCGGCGTACTTCTGGCTGGTGGACAACATCATCGGCCGGGCGATCGAAGCCCTGTTGCACCGGCTTACCCAGCACTAAAGAGATTTGATTCCGAGCAAAAGCGGTAGAGAGAAGTACACGATGCGTGAAAAAGGCACAACGATGGCAGCAGAAGAGCAAAATCCGGAAGAGCAGAATCCTCAGGTAGATCCCTCTGAGCAGTTGGCTCCCCCGGTCAATGAGAACTTCAAGTGGTACATCATTCATGCCTACTCGGGCTTTGAGCGCAAGGTGCGCGAGTCCCTCGAGAGCCGCATCACTGCCTTCGGTCTGCAGAACCGCATCGGCCGCATCATGATTCCGACTGAGCCGGTCACCGAGCTGCGCAACGGCAAGAAGTACACCATCGAGCGCGTCTTCCTGCCTGGCTATGTTCTGGTCGAGATGGAACTCGACAACGACCTGTGGCACGTCATCAAGAACACGCCGCGCGTCACCGGCTTTCTGGGCACCGGCGACAACCCGGTCGCGCTCTCCGAGCAGGAAGTAAGCTCCATCCTCTTCCGCACAGAGACTGCAGGCAACAAGCCGACCATGAAGGTCAAGTACGAGAAGGGCGAGCAGGTCCGCATCAACGAGGGCCCCTTCGCCAACTTCACCGGCGCGGTCGACGATATCAACGAGGACAAGCAGACCCTCAAGGTTATGGTCAGTATCTTTGGCCGCTCGACTCCGGTCGAGATCGAGTTCTCCAAGGTCGACAAGGTTGTCGACGAGTAGTTTGAGAGTTTCGAAATAATTAAGCAGCAGGCGTTCGGAGGTAACAACGCCGCTGCTGGAAGAGTAAAGAGGATTTACCCGAATGGCACCGAAGAAGATCACTGGATACGTCAAGCTTCAGATTATGGCCGGCAAGGCCACCCCTGCACCTCCGGTCGGCCCTGCGCTTGGCCAGGCCCAGGTCAACATCATGGAGTTCTGCAAGCAGTTCAACGAGCGCACCAAGGCGCCTGATATGGCCGGACTCACCATCCCCGTCGTCATCAGCGTCTACGCAGACCGCACCTTCAGCTTCATCACCAAGACCCCTCCGGCTCCGGTGCTCCTGTTGAAGGCTGCTGGTATCGAGAAGGGCTCCGGCACTCCGAACAAGGAGAAGAAGGGCAAGGTGACCGAGAAGCAGATCATCGCCATCGCCACCCAGAAGATGCCGGACATGAACGCGACCACGGTCGAGGCAGCAGCGAAGAGCATTCGCGGCACGGCACGTTCGATGGGCATTGAAGTCGTAGGCTAACTCAAAGCAGTTGCACCGAATGAGCTTTCTACAAGCGAGGACGCAGGGAATCATCACCGACTATGTCAGTCGACGATGATCTCCAGGCGTCCTTTCTCCTCATTAAGTTACTGCTCGCACTCCTGCTCTATTCTGCCTTCTACGCAAAGAGTCTTTGCTGTCTTGCACCCGTTCCCACATTTTGAGTCGGCCTTTTGCCTCCGCCCTCCTCGTTCCGAGTCAGCAAAGCGTCGCTCGAACGCTTTCCCAGGCCGTACCGACGACACGCACCATCGACCATCTTTGCCAAACGTTCGCGGTACTCTCTTCCGGCAAAGTCGGCAGTGGCGAAGCGTTTGGCATAGTCGCCTTGGAGGGCAGGGAAGTGCTCACGAACGAAGCTCAGGTAGGTAGGACGTGAGCACGGCTTGAGGAAGAGTGGATGAGCTGCGAAAAAGCTCGCTCCAACGGCTGCAGAGCGTCGCGCCATTTCATCCAACGCTTCCTGATTGTCTGTAATTCCGGGGAGCAGCGGCGAGCCGAAGACCCCTGCCATGATCCCTGCTTCTCGCATGCGCCTGACAGCCTGAAAGCGAAGATCCGGTCGAGGCGCGCGAGGCTCCAGCAAGCGCGCAAGCTTCGCATCAGGCGTGGTAATTGTCACATGCACCACCAGGGTATTGCGTCGAGCAACTTCCACCAGCAGATCAATATCGCGCTCGATCAGCCGCGACTTCGTCACAATTCCGAGCCGATACCCTTCCTTTCGCGCAAACACTTCCAGAAGACTGCGCGTAATCCTTGCCCGCCGCTCGATCGGTTGGTAGGGGTCGGTCGCGGTGCCCAGCGCCACCTCATCTGCAGGGTCGATCTTCTTCAACTCCTGCTCCAGCAGCCACGCCGCATTTTGTTTCAGAAAGATCATTCTTTCGAACGACAAAGGATCTCGCATATCAATCGCGTTCGCCGACGCCTCGCCCCTCTCCTCCGTAGTCTTTGGAGCCATGAACTCATGCGTGTATCGGGCATAGCAGTACTTGCAGCCGAACTCGCATCCTCGATACGGGTTGATGCTGTAGGCCAGGGACAGCTGCCGCCTCGACACCGATTTATTCAGAATGCTGCGCACCTTCAACATCTTGAATTCAATCAGGTGGCCATCATCGGCGTGCTCTGCCTCAGCTGCCATGCGGGCGATTCCCACAGGGCTTGGGGGAAGGATTGGGAAGAGGGACGTGCTGTCTTGTTTCGCCATTTGTTCGCCCTATTGAAAGGCAAATATAGCTCGCGTCTTATCCTTCGTCAAGCATGTTTCTTCGCCAACAGCTCGAAATCGGCGGTTGAGAAGGTTCAAAGCCACCAAGTTTGGTGTGTAGTAGCCTCTTGTTCAAACGAAATAAGGCGATTTTTCTGGCCAATATTCATCTTGCAGAAGATACGGATGTTTGTAGAATTCCGACATGCTCGACAAGTTGGCATGGCGGAAGATGAAGTACGTTCTTTTGTTTGCGCTCGTCGTCTTTTTGTCTTATCGAGCTCGTTACGCTCAGATCGACGATGCACTGATCTACGCGCGTTACATCAACAACGCTTTATGGGGCAATGGCTTTGTCTTCAATCTAGGAGAGAAGGTGAATGGGCTTACCTCTCCTCTGTTCTGCTATCTCTTGTTCGCTGTCTCATGGATGCTTCACGGCAACATTATTCTCGCGTCAGCTCTCATCTCTGCGATATTTCTGTTCCTCGCAAGTGTTCTTGCCGAGCGCATGGTCCCGGTTGCCGGTTTTCTGATAGCTATCGTGGGATATTTTTATGTCCAGGTGGGCATGGAGACTGCGTTGTTCCTCTTCATGTTGATACTCACGGTCACGCTCTGCCGGGAGGAAAAGTACAATTGGCTGCCCTCGGTCTTGGCGCTTTTAGTGCTCACACGATTTGAAGGCGGCATGATGCTTCTGGTGGTTTGCGCGCATCTTTTTCGTCGTCGACGCTGGCCGGCTCTATCGTCGTTTCTTCCGCCTCTGGCAATTGCGGCCGGTTTTCTTCTTCTGAACTATCGTGTCTATGGTCAGATTCTTCCCTCTTCAACCACTGCGAAGATCGGACAGGGTCTTTCTGGTGCTTTAGGACCCTGGCCAACGGCCTTCTTCGGGATGGTGTGGCAATTGGATAAGGACTTCAAACCGACGATCTACTTCGTGCTGGCGGTGGTGGTACTTGCCTTCGTCGGGATGAAACGTCTGCGCGGAACGGTCCTGAATGAAACGGTCTTACCCTTCTGCGCGCTGCTCCTTGCATTCTATGTTTTATTGAATATCCCGGGGTATCGCTGGTACTTCGCCCCGTTTATCTTCTTTGGCCTGGTCTACGGAGCCGAAGGCATCCCTCGGAGTCGAGTTGGATATTCCGTCGCAGCCGTCGTTATAGCTGCAGTCGCCCTTACAAACGCCTTTGTTGTGCAGAGATTCAACGAAACGCCGGAAACCGACTACCGGGTATTGGCCGAATGGTTGAATCGAAATACTCCTCAAGAGGCAACGATCGAAGCCGTGGAGACTGGGCGACTCGGCTATTACTGCAGCCATCGATATATCTTCGATATAATGGGCCTAACGACGCCCAAGAACGCCGACCACGTAACTCACGGAGATTGGGTCTCCTGGGTGGCTGAAGACAAGCCGGACTATATCGTGATGCATACACCGGCACTGAAATGGGAGAGGGCGGCCCTAAAAGATCCACTCTACGAGCAGACGCCATTTCTCTATCGTGGGGTCTATGTTTTGCGGCGAAAACCAGGGTTGGAACCGGGTAATCCTTGACGTGATACTGTCTTTCCGGCATACTTATAAGAGTGCCTCAATGTCCAGTTGAGGTCAGTCGAGAACCACGCCCGGAGAGTTCAACTCCAGAGGGGTGGGAGACGAGGGAAAATGGCAAGGAAGCTCTCTAAGAATCTAGTAAAGGCGCGTGCGCTCGTCGAGCCCCGTCCTTATCTGTTGGCGGACGCAGTTCCGCTCCTGCAAAAAGCAAAGTACGCGAAGTTCGACGAGACCGTCGATCTGACCATGCGTCTGGGCGTCGATCCCCGCCACGCGGACCAGATGGTTCGTGGCACGGTGGTGCTCCCGCACGGCCTTGGCAAGTCCAAGATCGTTGCCGTCATCACCTCGGGCGATCGTATCAAGGAAGCAGAGGCTGCCGGCGCTGAGTTCGTCGGTGGTGAGGACTTAGTCGAGAAGATCCAGAAAGAAAACTGGACTGCCTTTGACGCTCTGATTGCGACCCCCGACATGATGCGTTCCGTTGGACGTCTCGGCAAGGTGCTCGGCCCCAAGGGTCTGATGCCCAACCCGAAGACGGGTACGGTCACGACTGACGTTGCCGCTGCGGTCAAGGAGATTAAGGCCGGTAAGGTCGAGTTCCGCACCGACAAGACCGCGCTGGTTCACGTTCCAGTCGGCAAGCTCTCATTCGATCCGCAGAAGCTGGTCGATAACGCGATGACTGTGATTACGAGTGTCGTGAAGGCCAAGCCGTCGGCCGCCAAGGGCAAGTACATCAAGGGTGTCACGCTGAGCTCGAGCATGGGCCCTGGCATTCAACTCGACTACGCCGCTGCTGAACTAGCAGGCAAGGCCTAATCAATTTTTAGTTAGCACGAAACCCCCTCTGGCGCGGAAGCGAGGAGCGGGCGAGCGAAAGCGAAGAGGATTCAGTCATGGCATTGACCAGAGCATCAAAGACGGAGAAGGTGAAGCAGCTCGCAACCGAGCTCGAGCACTCGACCTCCGCTATCATCGGCACCTTCAAGGGCCTCACCGCTTCGAAGGACTTCGAGCTGCGTAAGACCGTTCGCGCCGCCGGTGGAAACTATCACGTCGTGAAGAACAAGCTGGCTGCACGCGCTAGCGAAGGCACCAAGATCGAGTCGGCGCTGCAGGGTCTCAAGGGCGTATCGGCTGTTGCCTACACCTCGGGCGATCCTGTTGCTCTGGCTAAGGCGCTTTCGACCTGGGTCAAGGACAACGCTGAGTTCACCTTCAAGCTGGGCATCGTCGACGGCAAGGTGATCGACGTTCGTGAGATTGGCGATCTCGCCACCATGCCGGGCAAGGAAGAGCTCTTCTCTAAGCTTCTCTTCCTCATTCAGTCGCCTGCGCAGCGTTTGGCCACGGTCATCAACGCTACCGGCCGCGATCTCGCGGTTGTAATCAACCAGGGCGTAGAAAAGGGCAAGTTTGCAGGCGCAGCCGCTCCGGCAACTGTCGAAGCGACGAAAGCAGAAGCTGTCGAAGCTCCTAAAGCAGAGGCCAAGGTTGAAGAGACTCCTGTCGCAGAGGCCGCAGTCGTTGAAGTTCCTGCTGCTGAGGCTCCCGCCGCTGAAGGTCAGCTCGTAGCCGAGGCGCACGCCGTCGAAGCTCCCGGCGCCGATGCCACCGCTGAGCAGCCCGAGAACTCCACCGCATCGCAGGGTGGGGAAGCCGCGACCACCGACCCGGTCGAAGGCTAAACAAGTTTCGCCTGGTCTTCCCGGGGGCGCTGGTCTGGGCGCAACGGAAACCCTGGAAGGCATAGGCAGCCGAAGCGCAGTCAGGCTTTGGAAGAGCAATAGGCACCACAAAGTTCAGTTCTAATTGGAGAAATAACATGGCAGACATCCAGCAGTTGGAAGATTCAATCGTTAGCCTCAGCCTCCTCGAGGCTTCGGCTCTGGTCAAGAAGCTCGAAGAGCGTCTCGGCGTTTCAGCAGCAGCGGCAGTTGCAGCCCCGGCAGCCGGCGGCGGAGCAGCGGCAGCGGCTCCGGTCGAAGAGAAGACCGAGTTCACCGTTATCCTCAAGGATGCCGGCGCGAATAAGATCAACACCATCAAGGCTGTACGCGAAGTCACCGCTCTTGGGCTGAAGGAAGCCAAGGATCTGGTCGACGCCGCTCCCAAGCCCTTGAAGGAGAACATTTCGAAGGATGATGCAGCTGCCATCGCCAAGAAGTTCGAAGGCGTTGCAACCATCGAAATCAAGTAGTTAACTGCCAGCTTGCACTATAAGGCGGAACGCGATATTCTTGACTTTAGAGAAAATTCGTTCCGCCTTGACGTGCTCATTGGCGGCCAGCGGTACCCAGAAAAAACTTCGTTGTACCCGGATCATCCTGTCTTCACAGGTTAAGGAACCGGCCACTATACGCTTCGAGCGGCGGATGCGCATAGTGCAATAAGAATCATGCGAGCGGCGCAACTTTGGGGTAGGCGAACCTCAATGGCGGCAGGCATTAACACTACTCATATAGAAACAGTGCACAAGTCGACCTTTGCGCTCATGGGGCATGCTGTCCCCGCGAGCGCTTTGCCGTGTTTATCGGCATTGTCTCCGCTAAAGGAGCCAACAGTACGCTGCACGCGTTCTTTATAGCAGCTTCGAACGCCTGTAGGTAGTAAAAGTTTCAAGATTTATCCGTGCCGCGGACCATTACGGCAAGACATTTTGCGCACGGGGCTCGCTGCCATCGAGGACAGCAAGACCCGAAGATCTTAAACACTGCGCGATCAGAAGCAAACCCGGAGGGCCTGACCGAAGCCCTCCCCTAACGAGTGAAGCCAGCAATACGATGCCGGCAGACGCACTCGGGAGGCCTCGAAGGTCAGTTTTCAGGAGAGAGCATGTCTGGCGAGTCCAACAACAGCGAAATGCGCGCGATCCGAAGCCGTCTTGATTTTTCCAAGATCCCCACATCCATCCAGATCCCTAACCTCATTGAAGTGCAGCGCCGCAGCTACGAGCGCTTCCTGCAGATGGACAAGCTCCCGCAGGAGCGCGAAGACAACGGCCTGCAGTCGGTCTTCACCTCAGTCTTCCCCATCACCGACTTCCGCAACGTCTCCGAGCTCGAGTTCGTCGACTTCTCGATCGGCAACTGGGAGTGCAAGTGCGGCTACCTCAAGGGCCTCAACCACCTGCGCACGGCCTGCACCAACTGCGGCCACATGGTCATCACCGACCCCTTCCACCCGGGCGACGTCCTCTGCAACTTCTGCGGAACTTACAACAAGAACACCCCTGACTTCTGCACCAAGTGCGGCGACCCTGTCGGCCTGCAACTGAAGTATGACCAGGCAGAGTGCGAAGAGCGCGGCATGACCTACTCTGCACCCCTCAAGGTCACCATCCGTCTTAAGATCTACGACAAGGACCCTGAGACCGGCGTCAAGAGCCTGCGCGACATGAAGGAACAGGAAGTCTTCTTCGGCGACATCCCGCTGATGAGCCAGAACGGCACCTTCATCGTCAATGGCACCGAGCGCGTCATCGTGTCGCAGCTCCACCGTTCGCCCGGCGTCTTCTTCGAGACCGCAAACAACCGCACCTACTTCCTCGGCAAGATCATTCCGTACCGCGGCAGCTGGGTCGAATTCGAGTACGACCAGAAGAACACCCTCTACGTCCGCATCGACCGCAAGCGCAAGTTCCTCGGCACCATCTTCCTGCGCGCGCTCGGCCTGCGTACCGACGAGGAGATCCTCAAGACCTTCTACACCGTCGACACTATCAACGTAGCCGACGGCAAGCTGCACTGGAAGGTCGTTCCCGAAGGTCAGCTCAGCAACCTGCAGGGCACCCGTCCCGCGCATGCCGTCACCGTCAAAGGGGAAGAGATCGCTCCTGCCACACGCAAGATCTCTGCTCACACCATGAAGGGTCTGCGCAGCCACAAGATCGACTCGGTCGAAGTTGAGACCAGCGAGTTCGATGGCGCTATGACCGCCGCTGACGTGGTCGATCTCACCACCGGCGAGTTGCTCTACGAAGCCAACCAGGAGTTGACCGCCGACAAGCTGCACAAGATCATCCAGTCCGGCGTCACCAGCATCGAGGTCTTCTTCCCAGAGCGCGACGACGTGGGCAACATCATCACCAACACCCTTCGTCGCGACTCCGTGCGCAAGCCTGAGGAAGCTCTCATCGAGATCTACCGCAAGCTGCGTCCCGGCGACCCACCGACGCTCGACACCGCGACTGCGCTCTTCGAAGGTATGTTCTTCGATCCGCGTAAGTACGACTTCTCGCGCGTCGGCCGCCTCAAATTCAACATCAAGCTCTACGAGAACCAGGATCCGTCTGGCCTCGACAAGCGCACGTTGACCCCCGAGGACTTCTACGGCACCATCCGCTATCTGCTCAAGCTGCGCAAGAACATCGGTGTCGTCGACGACATCGACCACCTTGGCAACCGCCGCGTTCGCGCCGTCGGTGAGCTGATGGAGAACCAGTTCCGCATCGGCCTCGTCCGTATGGAGCGCGCCATCAAGGAAAAGATGTCGGTCTACCAAGAGATGTCGACCGCGATGCCGCATGACCTCATCAACGCCAAGCCAGTCATGGCCGCGATTCGTGAGTTCTTCGGCTCCTCGCAGCTCTCGCAGTTCATGGACCAGACCAACCCCCTGTCGGAGATCACGCACAAGCGTCGCCTCTCCGCCCTTGGGCCCGGTGGTCTCTCCCGTGAGCGCGCCGGCTTTGAAGTCCGCGACGTGCACCCCACTCACTACGGCCGCATCTGCCCGATTGAGACACCGGAAGGCCCGAACATCGGTCTCATCTCGTCGCTCTCCTGCTTTGCGCGCATCAACGAATATGGCTTCATCGAGTCTCCCTACCGCCGCGTGAAGGAAGGCCGTGCGCTAGACTACGTCTCCGTCTCGAACGCCGGTGAGTCCGGTCTGCGTCAAGGCGACTACCTCGAGATCGAAGAGGCCCGCGCCAAGAACGCAGAGTTGAAGAAGGCCGGCAAGCGCACTATGGACCTCGCCCCCTTCAGCTTCTACCTCTCGGCCTGGGAAGAAGATCGCCACACCATCGCGCAGGCGAACATCGAGCTCGATGAGAAGTTGAACATCGTGCAGGATGTCGTCGACGCTCGTCGCCAAGGCAACTTCGTCCTCGTCAACAAGTCCGAGGTGGACTACGTCGACGTCTCGCCGAAGCAGCTTGTCTCAGTAGCCGCATCGCTTGTCCCGTTCCTCGAGCACGACGACGCCAACCGCGCTCTGATGGGTGCCAACATGCAACGGCAGTCGGTTCCTCTGCTCGTCGCTGAGGCTCCGTTCGTCGGTACCGGTATGGAAGGCGTCACCGCCCGCGACTCCGGCGCCGTCATCCTGGCCAAGCGTAACGGCATCATCGACTCAGTTGACTCCGAGCGCATCATCGTGCGCGTAGAAGGCGAGCACCACCCCACGCAGCTCTCGCGTGAGGTCGGCTCGGACATCTATCAGCTCACGAAGTTCAAGCGCTCCAACCAGAACACCTGCATCAACCAAAAACCGATCGTTCGCAAGGGCGATCGCGTCATCAAGGGTCAGGTCATCGCCGACGGTCCTTGCACTGAGCAGGGCGAACTCGGCCTCGGCCGTAACGTTCTGGTCGCCTTCATGCCATGGCGTGGTTACAACTTTGAGGACGCGATCCTTATCTCGGAGAAGCTGGTCCGCGAGGACTACTACACCTCGATCCACATCGAGGAGTTCGAGATCGAAGCCCGCGACACCAAGCTTGGACCGGAAGAGATCACGCGCGATATCCCCAACGTCAGCGAGCACGCACTGCGCGATCTCGATGACTCAGGCATCATCCGCATCGGAGCGAAGATCGGTCACAACGACATCCTCGTCGGCAAGGTAACGCCGAAGGGTGAAACTCAGCTGACGCCGGAAGAGAAGCTTCTCCGCGCCATCTTCGGAGAAAAGGCCGGCGATGTTCGCGACGCTTCCCTGACGTGCCCTCCGGGTATCGAAGGCACTGTCGTCGACGTCCGCATCTTCTCCCGCAAGGGTCAGGAGAAGGACGAGCGCGCCAAGCAGATCGAGCAGGAGATGATCGAGAAGCTCGAGCGCAACCTCGCCGACGAGATTCGTATTCTCACCGACGAACGTCTCAAACGTCTCGAAGCGATCCTGGGAGCCAAAGAAGTTTTGGCTGATCTCCACGATGAGCGCACCAACAAGAAGCTGCTCAACAAGGGCGACATCCTCGACCGCGACACCATTGAGCTCATCAGCACTCGTAACCTCAAGCGCATCCGCTACGCTGACAAGGATCCGCGTGTGAACGAGCAGATCGATGAGATCGAGGAGATGACCTCACGTCAGATCGATGTTCTCCGCAAGATCACCAACGAGAAGATCAGCAAGATGCAGAAGGGCGACGAACTCTCGCCTGGTGTCATCAAGATGGTCAAGGTCTACATCGCCATGAAGCGCAAGCTCTCTGTCGGTGACAAGATGGCCGGCCGCCACGGGAACAAGGGTGTTATCGCACGAATCCTTCCTGAGGAAGACATGCCGTACCTCCCCGATGGAACGCCGGTGGAGATCGTGCTCAACCCGCTCGGTGTGCCTTCGCGTATGAACGTCGGTCAGATCCTTGAGACACACCTTGGGTGGGCTGCACACACCCTTGGCGCGCAGATCGCCGAGCTTGCCGCCACGATGGAGTCGGCCAACGAAGTCCGCGAGCTCTTCAAGGCGCGCTTCGCCGGTACCGCCGCACTCAACCAGCTTCTTGACCTAGACGACGAGCAGACTCTGCGCATTGCCGCCGGCATGAAGCGCGGTATCTGGTTCGGCACGGCAGTCTTCGACGGTGCACGCGAGACCGAGATCAAGGCGCTCCTCAAGGCCGCTGGTCTCCCCAGCTCGGGCAAGTCGCAGCTCTACGATGGCATGATCGGAGAACCCTTCGAACAGCCTGCCACCGTTGGCTACATCTACATGCTCAAGCTGTCGCACCTTGTCGACGACAAGATCCACGCTCGTTCCATCGGACCGTACTCGCTCATCACTCAGCAGCCGCTGGGTGGTAAGGCGCAGTTCGGCGGACAGCGCTTCGGTGAGATGGAGGTCTGGGCCCTTGAAGCTTACGGCGCCGCCTACATCCTGCAGGAGCTGCTCACCGCCAAGTCTGACGACGTCTTCGGCCGTACCAAGATCTACGAGGCCATCGTCAAGGGCGAAGCTGCCATCGAGCCGGGTGTTCCAGAGTCCTTCAACGTTCTTATCCGCGAACTGCAGTCCCTCTGCCTCGACGTCGAACTGATCAAACAGGCCGACCAGAAGAAGCAGCCGCTGCCAGCCATCGCCGCAGCAGATTAGTCGATACCGCTCCACCCCAGGCACGGTCCTTCTGAATGAGGCTTACGCTCAACATTCACGAAGGGCCGGCCAAAAGGGAAGAGCAACAAAGAGAAGCAGGCGACGGACCTAACCACCCACCGCCCAGCAGAAGTAAAGCAGCAGTAACCAGCAGCAAGGCGCAAAAAACGCCAGACACTGCATACGGAGACGCCAAATATGTTTCGCTCCAGCCCCTTTGAACTGACCGGACCCATCGCCGACTTCGACGCCATCAAGATCCAGCTCGCCAGCCCTGAGAAGATCCGCAGCTGGTCGCACGGCGAGGTCACCAAGCCCGAAACCATCAACTACCGCACCTTCAAGCCCGAGCGCGACGGGCTCTTCTGCGCAAGAATCTTTGGCCCCATCACCGACTGGGAGTGCCTCTGTGGCAAGTACAAGCGCATGAAGCACCGCGGCGTCATCTGCGACAAGTGCGGCGTTGAAGTCACCCTCTCGAAGGTTCGCCGCGAGCGCCTTGGACACATCGAACTCGCCAGCCCCTGCTCGCACGTCTGGTTCTTCAAGGGCCTGCCCTCGCGCATCGGCCACCTGCTCGACATCAGCCTGCGTGAGCTCGAGGCTGTCCTCTACTTCGAGTCTTACGTCGTCGTCGATCCAGGCGATGCGCCGGTCAAAGAGCGCGAAGTTATCAAGGACGAGACCAAGTTCCGCGAACTTGACCAGCAGTACCGCCCCTCCGGCTTCAAAGCCATGATGGGCGCTGAGGCCATCAAGGAACTCCTCAAGCGCGTGGAAGTCACCGAGCTCGCCATTGAGCTGCGCGAGCGCATGAAGACCGAGACCTCGCTGCAGAAGAAGCTCAAGTACTCCAAGCGTCTCAAGATCGTCGAAGCTTTCCGCAAGTCCGACAACCTGCCGCAGTGGATGATCCTCGACGTGATCCCCGTGATCCCACCCGAGCTTCGCCCCCTCGTCCCGCTCGACGGCGGACGCTTCGCCACGTCCGACTTGAACGATCTCTATCGCCGCGTCATCAACCGTAACAACCGCCTCAAGAAGCTGATGGACCTCCATGCACCTGAGGTCATCGTCCGCAACGAGAAGCGTATGTTGCAGGAGGCCGTCGATGCTCTGTTTGACAACGGCCGTCGTGGTCGCGTTCTCCGCGGCGCGAACAACCGTCCGCTGAAGTCGCTCTCCGACACCCTCAAGGGCAAACAGGGCCGCTTCCGTCAGAACCTCCTCGGTAAGCGCGTCGACTACTCCGGCCGTTCGGTCATCGTAGTCGGGCCTGAGCTGAAGCTGCACCAATGCGGTCTTCCCAAGAAGATGGCGCTCGAGCTCTTCAAGCCCTTCATCTATCACCGCCTCGAGCAGACCGGTCACTGCACCACCATCAAGCAGGCCAAAGAGATGGTCGAGATGCAGGAGCCAATCGTCTGGGACATCCTTGAAGAGGTCATCAAGGATCACCCGGTACTCCTCAACCGCGCTCCAACCCTTCACCGTCTCGGCATCCAGGCCTTCGAGCCCGTGCTCGTCGAAGGTAAGGCGATCAAGATCCATCCGCTCGTCTGCACCGCCTTCAACGCGGACTTCGACGGCGACCAGATGGCCGTTCACATCCCGCTCTCGCCTGAGGCTCAGATCGAAGCCAGCGTTCTCATGCTTGCTTCGCACAACATCTTGTCCCCAGCCTCTGGGCAACCGATCACAGTCCCGACGCAGGACCTCGTCCTCGGCCTCTACTACCTCACCAAGGCGAAGGTTAACGCCAAGGGTGAAGGCCGCGTCTTCGCCAACATCGAAGAGGTCTTCATGGCCCTCGAAGCGAAGCAGGTCGAGACCCTCACCCCGATCCGTCTGCGCTACACCGGCCCTGTCCTCGACATGACCACCGCGTACGACGATCAGGACCTCACCCACACCGAGCCGGTCGAGTTCAACAACCAGTTCATCTCGACCACCGTCGGCCGCGCCATCCTCAACGATGCGCTCCCCGAGGGCATGCCCTACGTCAACGGCCTTCTCAAGAAGAAGGGCATTGGCCAGCTCATCAACTACTGCTACCTGAACCTCGGCCTCGAAGTTACGGTCAAGACCCTCGATCGCGTCAAGGATCTTGGATTCACCTATGCCACCCGCTCCGGCCTCTCGGTCGGGCTGGACGACATGGTCATCCCCGACTCCAAGTACACCCTCGTCGGCGAAGCCGAAAAGACCGTTCTCGCCATGCAGCAGCAGTACCTCGACGGAGCCATCACCAACGGTGAGCGCTCCAACAAGGTCATCCAGATGTGGTCGGGAGTCACCGAGCGCGTCGCCGACGAGATGTTCAACAACATGAAGCGTGCCGACAAGGAAGGAGCCATGAACCCGATCTACATCATGGCCGACTCCGGTGCTCGTGGATCCAAACAGCAGATCCGCCAGCTCTCCGGCATGCGTGGTTTGATGGCCAAGCCCTCCGGCGAGATCATCGAAACCCCCATCACGGCGAACTTCCGCGAAGGTCTCACCGTGCTGCAGTACTTCATCTCGACCCACGGCGCACGTAAGGGCCTCGCCGATACCGCACTCAAGACCGCTGACTCGGGTTATCTCACCCGCCGTCTGGTCGACGTTGCGCAGGATGTCATCATCTCGCACAACGACTGCGGCACTGTCGAAGGCATCTACGTGACGCCGATCATCGAGGCGGGCGAGACCATCGAGCCTCTGCGCGACCGCATCATCGGCCGCGTCTCACTCGAGAAGTTGAAGGACTTCGAAGGCAAGACCATCGTCGACGTCAACCAGGAGATCGATGAAGATCTCGCCAGCGCCGTTCAGGCCGCGGGTATCGAGCGCGTCAAGATCCGCTCGGTCCTCACCTGCGAGTCCAAGCGCGGCGTCTGCATCCTCTGCTACGGCCGTAACCTCGGCTCCGGCAAGATGGTGGAGATGGGCGAAGCCGTCGGCGTCATCGCGGCGCAGTCCATCGGCGAGCCCGGCACTCAGCTCACCATGCGTACCTTCCACATCGGCGGTACGGCATCGCGCGTATCCGACGCCTCGCACCTCGAGTCCAAGAACATCGGCACCGTGCGCTTCATCAACCTCGTCACCGTTCGCTCCAAGGACGGCGGCCTGGTCGCCTTCAACCGCAACGGCTCCCTCGCCATCGTCGACGAGAAGGGCCGCGAGAAGGAGCGTTACGCTGTCGTCTACGGTGCCAAGCTCAAGGTCGAAGAGGGCCAGCAGGTCGTCCAGGGTACGCGCCTCGGCGAGTGGGACCCCTACACCTTCTCCCTCCTCACCGAGATCGCCGGAACCGTTCAGTTCAAGGACCTCCAGGAAGGCCTCACGCTCAACGAAGAAGTCGACGAAGTCACCGGCCTCAGCCGGCTTGTCGTCACCGACTCCTCCGACGAGAAGCGTCAGCCCGCCATCATCATCAAGTCCGCTCAAGGCAACAAGCGTTACCTCATGCCTTCACGCGCTCACCTCATGGTGGCCGACGGCGACGAGATCTTCCCCGGCGACATCCTTGCCAAGATCCCACGCGAAACCACGCGTACCAAGGACATCACCGGCGGTCTCCCACGCGTCGTCGAACTCTTCGAGGCCCGCAAGCCACGCGACCCGGCAATCATCAGCAAGATCGATGGTGTCGTTCGCTTCGGCGAAGTCTCCAAGGGGCAGCGTAAGGTCTACGTCACCGCGGACAACGGTCAGGAAGAGGAGTACAGCGTTCCCCGCGGTACTTACGTCAACGTGCAGGAAGGCGAACGCCTCCGTGCCGGTGACGCTCTGATCGACGGTCCCCGCAACCCGCACGACATTCTGGAAGTTCTCGGCGAGCGCGCACTTCAGCAGTACCTCGTCAACGAGATCCAGGAAGTCTACCGGCTCCAGGGCGTCACCATCTCCGACAAGCACATCGAAACCATCGTTCGTCAGATGCTTCGCTGGGTCAAGATCGAAGAAGTTGGCGACACCACCTTCCTCGTCGATCAGCAGACCGACCGCTTCCGCTTCAACGCCGAAAACCAGCGCGTGTTGATGTCCGGCGGCAAGCCTGCCATCGGCCGTTCGCTCCTCCTCGGCATCACCAAGGCGTCGCTCTCGACCGACAGCTTCATCTCGGCCGCCAGCTTCCAGGAGACCACCCGCGTCCTCACGGAAGCCAGCATCAACGGCTCCATCGACACGCTCCGTGGCCTCAAGGAAAACGTCATCGTAGGCCGCCTCATCCCCGCCGGCACCGGCATGGAGTACTACCGCAACGTCCAGCTCTCCCCAGAGCTAGAGGAAGCGGCAGCCCAGGTCCAGCAGGAAGTGGCATCCGCCATCGAAGCCGAAGAGCGCGAACTAGAACAGATGCGCATGGAAGGCGAACAAGAAGAACTAGCCGCCGAGTGACTTCGCGTCACGGCGAAAAGCGCTTCGCGCAAAAACAAACAACGGCAGAGCTTCGGCTCTGCCGTTTTGTTTCTAAACATCACCGAATTACCTATGGTCTGGTAGGCTTGCTGTGATCGTCGAGAGAGACAGAACATTGCGGACTAGTCAAGTAATAAGCTGTGGGATCAGTCATTTCAAAATGCTTAGTAGGGTATTTATTTTCGCTACACTTATGTGTTCTTCCAGCTTGATTCTTAGCCAACCTGCCAAGACGACGGATATTCGTGCTTCGAACAACATAGCCAGTCAGCTAACTGAGCACGGCACCTGTGCTGTTGGTGTCTTCACAGACAAGAAGATGGCTTTCGTCATTGACAGTCGCATGACGCTGACTTCGAATGGAAAATATCTCGGTCATAAAGAAGGTTGTAAGGTAGTTCTTGCGCGCCCAAAAGTTCTACTAGCAGCAACGGGTGTGGAGGATTCAATTTATGACGTTAATCATTGGAATGCGCTTGAGCAGGCTCAGGCAGCAATGAAGTTGTTACCGGAAAATCCGACCTACGACCAGCTTGACGCGTGGGGACTTCAGTGGGCTCAAACCATGTGGGGTCATTATCGCAACTCGGGAGCGAAACCAGACTATACAGGCGTGGTTTCTCAGCTCTTCGTCATGACTAAGATAGACGGGCAGACATACGTTTTGAAGCCAACTGTAACTTGGGATGGAGTCCGATTCGGATTTACCTCTATCTTTGCGGCGGTGTCACCAGAAGCGTCTACTCAATATTCAGGCGTTTGCCGAAAATTTGTTACAACTCATGATCAGGCAGGAGCACATCCTCGCGAGATTCCTGTCACCGCTGAAGAATTGCGGGAAATGAATGCCATTGGAGATGACCGTGTTAGAGCTCAGACTATCGGTGAGTTGACTGATGTCGCCACGCGATTTGAACTAAAGTTCACCGCAATTGACGAACGTCTTGAAGGAGACTATGCAAGTATCGGAGCCCCGTATTCAACCGCTTCTTGGGATGAAGGAGCTCTGACCTGGAAAACCAAATTCAATCCAGCATGCAGTGCAAAGATGACGGGAACGGTTGCTTCTAAATAACGTGGCGGGTGTCCCACACGGCGGGTGGCCCATACATGAATCCTTGTATACATCGGGTGCCCCATTCATGCAGTCTCATCGCATGAGTGGGCATTCGCGCCAACCGCGAACCGCTTTAGCAGCCGTTTAGCCAGGTACAGCTATGGACGAGTGACAAAACTTCAGAGCTAGTGGGAGCGGTGGAGATGATATACGAGGCCTGCATCTAGGAAAGCGGAACCGACACCTTGATTTGAAGCACCCGCGACTGCTCCTAATTCAACGGCCCGAAGATCGAAGGAGTCACTCAGGCGGACATCAAGGCCGCCGGCGAACTCCACGCCGCCACTGGTAAATTGTGTGGGTTGTGGAGTGAGATCTTCGGAAGCAGGGCCCGTAATGTCGTTGACCTTGAAAGTCGAGGTGACCACTCCGCCTCCGAGCAGGAAATAAGGCGAAGGACGACACGTTCCGGCACGAACCCGATTCGTAAAGCCGCCGCCGCTAAGGCTCCTCCCCGCGAACCAACACCGTAGGAGCCGCGGACATCAACTCCCGCAGTCAGGCGACTCTGTATCGGGAAATTATAGAAGACGCCACCGACGAACCCAGCTGTGTCACTCTTCGCCGCATAGTTGTTGTTGTTTTGGAAGCCATAATCGACAAGCGCGACCGATCCGTAGATTGATGTCTGCGCAATGGCATTCTGTTTTGGAACAAAGAGGAGCAGCAAGACGAGCAATGACGTGAAGCAGCGAAAGAGGGTCACCAGGTTCCTTATGTCGGGGCGTTGAGTTCAACATGACTCACGAGTTGCAAGCGAAGTATATCCATCAATGTCGATAGCTGAAATGACCTGATCGTGGGAGGGCGAGTGGTCCATACATAAAACTTACTAGGAACATTCGCGGCACACGCCAAAAACTCTATCTTTGACAATAAGCGTTTACTTATATAAATTATTGACTATGGAAGGCCTCGATACCAAATTCGCCGCCTTAGCTGATCCAACGCGTCGTGCGATCCTGGCGCGACTCTCGCTGGGAGAGGCTACTGTCAACGAACTGGCAAGTCCCTTCGAGATGTCGCAACCGGCGATCTCGCAACACCTCAAGGTGCTTGAAGAAGCTGGGCTGATCATTTGCCGGGTCGAAGGTACAAAGCGCCCTCGCCGTCTCGCAAAAGAGGGTATCGAAGCTATGGATCAATGGCTTGGAATGCTCCACACTGCGCTTGAGAAAAACTACGACCGGTTGGACAGCGTTCTAGCCGGTACCAACACACAGAAGAAAGGAAAAAAGCGATGAGCAAAATGACATTGAAGACCGAAGGCGATACGCATGTAATCGTGACGAGGCGCTTTGCTGCCACGCCGGAAGCGGTGTATCGCGCCCACACCGATCCGAAGTTGTTACAAAAGTGGCTGCTCGGCCCTGAAGGCTGGAGCATGCCTGTCTGCATCAATGACGCGAAGCCCGGAGGGAAGTTTCGCTACGAGTGGACGAACGGCAAAGGCGCAGGATTCCACATCACCGGTGAGTATCTTGAAGTGAACCCGTTCAGCAGAATCGTGCATGTCGAACGCATGTTCCTGCCGGAGCCAACACCGGACAACCACGTTGAAACCACCTTCGAACGCGACGGGGAAGGAACGTTGATGACGATCCGGATGACACTGCCTGATGAGAAAACGCGAGCAACTATGCTGGCGTCAGGCATGGAGCACGGTATGGAAGCGAGCTACGTGCGCCTCGAAGCAATGATCTAGCGTGCTTGGCGCGCGAATCGCGCATGAGAGACACAACGAACGTGCCCGGGTGCCCATATCTCGATTCCTATCTCGACTTCCTGATGTGGGCATTCACGCTGGCGCGAACCGCCTCTTCACTTCTATACTGGCGGCTCACTTCCCAGGAAACGTAAGGAGCCATTATGTTCAAAACCCTTGGTCTCATCCTTGTTCTGGCTGTCGTTGTCGTTCTTCTTCTCGCGTTCACCAAGCCGAGCACCTTCCGAGTAGAGCGTTCCACCACCATCACCGCACAACCCGAAAAGATCTCCTCCCTCATCGACGACTTTCATCAATGGGACGCCTGGTCGCCCTGGGCTAAGCTCGACCCCAACATGAAGACCACCTACTCCGGCCCGCCCAGCGGTGTCGGCTCCATCTACGAGTGGGAAGGGAACAGCAAAGTGGGCAAGGGCCGCATGGAGATCCTCTCCGTTGAACCTGCAAAGACCACCGTCAAAATCGACTTCCTCAAGCCCTTCGAAGGTCACAACATCGCCGACTTCGAACTCGAACCACAAGGCTCTGCAACCCGCGTCAACTGGATCATGAACGGCCCGATGAACCTCTTCCCCGGCAAACTTATGAGCGTCTTCACCACCATGGACAAGATGATCGGTCCCGACTTCGACAAGGGGCTCGCCAATCTGAAAGCAGCCGCGGAACATCCATAGTCGCCAGCGGCAGGAGAGGCTTCGCGTCCCGGATTTAGCGTGGAAGTATTGGTGACAAAACCGTCAGTGACGCCATCTTTCACATCGTGAGAACCACGCGGAACTGTGCGTGGCCGCTCATCATTCGCGCATAAGCCTCGGCCGCTTTTTCAAGCGGATAGGTTTCAATCATGGGTCGTACGCCGGTCAGTTCGGCGAAGCGCAGTGTATCTTCCGAGTCTGTCGGTATTCCCGAGGCCCAGCCTTGAATCGTTCGACTCGCACTAATCAACTGGAACGGTGTCACCTCAATCGGATCAGAGGTGGCGCCGATCACCATGAGCTTGCCGTTCGGCCCCAGGCCATTGATGAGCTCAGACATAGACTTCGAGTTGGGAGCAGTCGCCAGAATCACCTTTGCCCCGCCCAGCTTCTGCAACTCCTCTGCAGCATTCGTAGATTTGCTGTCGATGTACACATTTGCTCCGAGCTTCTTTGCGAGCGCCTCGTTCTCCGGTCCGCGTCCAATCGCCGCAACGTTGTAGCCGAACTTGCTCGCAAACTGAATTCCAAGGTGACCCAGGCCGCCGATACCTTGCACCGCAACCAGGTCACTCGGCAGCGCACCGCTGTGCCGCAGCGCATTGAAGGTCGTAATTCCGGCGCAGAGCAAAGGTGCCGCTTCAACGTCGCTCAGACTCTCTGGTATCGCTACCAGAGCCTCCACAGGAGCCACCATGTACTGTTGGTATCCACCGTCATAGCTAATGCCCGGAATCTTCATATTCTGGCAGTTGCCAAAATCCCCTCGCCGGCACGAGAGACAGGTGCCATCATGCCCGCCATGCCAGCCGACCCCGACCCGCTGCCCCTTCTTCCACTCCGAAACGCCGGCACCCGCCGCATCGACAACGCCGGCCACCTCATGCCCGGGAACGCGCGGATATTGAATTCCGGGCCACCCGCCCTCTTTCGTCAGTGCGTCACTGTGGCAGACACCACACGCCAGCACCTTGATCCGCACCTCTCCCGCACCGGGTTCAGGAATCTCACGCTCCACGATCTGGAAATCTGCCCCGGCAGCCGATACCTGCGCCACCTTCATCGTTCGTGCTGCGACAGCTGTTGTCATGAATCCTCCTGGGAACGCCCAATCACGATTGTTGCAAACGTTTGATATCGGGCAGCCTGCTTCTCCCCGGTCTCGCCTTCGCGCAACAGATCGTCGACAAACCCTTCGATGCAGCCGCGGGCATTAGCGGATCGAAAAAAGAGTTTATCTCGTTGTAGAGTTGTATCGTCGCATGACCGGCACCGAGGCGTCTTCTCACGCACCTATGCTCACGGCCCGAAGGTCCGAGGCAAGCCGCAAACTCACTAGAGGATGACTAAGAACGAAGCTTCCGCCGAACCACCCCACTTAACCCAAGCAGCCCTATCCCAAACAGCGCAAGGCTCGAAGGTTCAGGCACTGGCGAATAGTCCACCGTCAACTGCACCGTATAGGGAATCACCACCTGCCCACTGCCTCCCAGGTATCCCGCCCAGTTGGACCCCGGATTCAGAAGTGCAGACTGAATAAATCCCGTGAGCAGAAAATTCAGATCCTGAATGTTCGTCGATACCTTCTCCCCATTGACCGATGTCCCGCCAAGGAAGAGAAGGTCGACCGTCGCATCGGAGATCCCGGTTGTGCTGAACGTAGGCGCAACCGAAGGAAGCGAGTGATTGATCACCGTGCCAAATGGTGCTCCCGCGAACTCGTGTCCCGTCCCGATCACATGTGTGCTCGGCCCCGCGATCCCGACCGAAGCATCCTCGAAGACGCTCCCCGCCGGCAACAGAACCGACACATTCGAAAATGGAATGAGGACGTTCGTCGAGATGCTGGGATGGTCATTCAGGGACGGCTGTCCTTGAACACGATCGTATTGGCCGAAGAAGTTATCGTTGGGGCTGGACACATCGATGGTGGCGCTCGAATGAACGGTCAGTTGGATACTATCCGCCAACGCGCCGTGTACAGGGAACGAAAGTGCAGCCGCTACAAACATCCAGGTGATTCGCATTAATAAAGTCCTCTACAACAGATGGGGAGGAGACTCATCTTGCCAGCATTCAAGGCACGTAGCATGCCAAAGTTACGCGTTCAATACAAAAGAAAGCGCGGCAAGACGCCCGTCTTGTGTGCAAAAGTATGCATAAAATAGTGGAGTTTTAGGCCTACTACGGTTACTTTTCGAAACCATCGGCATAGGCGAATCAAATTCGTACTCACGCACGAATCACGAGCCGTATCCCGGACCACGCGCCCCGCACTCCTTCCAGATCCTCTCCCAGTTCCAGATCCCGTCCGACGCCTCATACGGTAGAGGAGATCCCACCTGATGCGCCAGCATACAAATTTGCCCGCGATGATGCGCCTCATGAGCCAGCATGTAGCACAGCATCTCCACGCCAACCGGCCACGACGGAGCCCAGCCGTCTCGGCGAAACCTCTCGATGCTCCCGCCACCCTCGCGCAGCGCCTCTGCCAGCATCTCCCCGCAGCGAGCAGCACTCTCGGCCAAACCACCACGGGCTTGCTCCGGCGTGCAGCGCGCACGGTTCAGCAGTGCAGGAACCTTCAGGTGCGGAGCCGTAAGCCGGACCCACTTGCAGCGGACGTTATGCATATGCGTGAAGATCGCAGCAATGGTGCGCGTCTTTCCCAGCGGTTTAGCTCTCCACGCCGCAGCATCAAGATGTTCGATCAGCATCTGGTTCATGCGATCGTTAGCCGCAAACATCCGGACGGCCGCACCGCCGAGTTGAGTGTCAAGTTGAGCGTGAACCTCGTTGGAATGTGTGGTCACGTCGCCTGCTCCTGGCCATGTAGTACTTCCGGACCCATAGTACTTCCAGCCATCACGTAAACACGAGGAACAGACGCCGCCGAACCGCCTCTCTCAGCATCGACGAAAGATAGCGGATCAGATTGGCGGCGCGCCCGCAGATGAAGTTCTTAGTACCAAGAGTGTGGGTGCCCCATTCATGGCGCCTTATGCCATGAGTGGGCATTCGCACTCCGCGCGAACCGTTTTCACCGCGCTGCAACACCGCTAGGCAGTGACATCGGCAACCACCGGAGCCACCGCCGGAATGCGCATCGGCTGCCGCTTCCAATAAGTCAGCGAGCGCCACACCCACTCCATCGGCCCAAACTCGAAGTACCGCAGCCAGATCGAGCTGAACGCCATATTGAAGATCCACATCCCTGCCACGGCATAGTAGATCTTGTAGTACTCCACATAGCCGTACCAGTGCCACGCACCCCACACGAAGATCGTCTTCATTGCAAGGCTCGTCAGCAGATAATTCGACAGGGCCATCTGCCCCACCGCCGCGATCCGCGCCAGCAGCCATCGAAACACTCCAGCCTTCACCAGAATCAAGAGCAGCGCCGCATTCCCCAACGCCCCCGCGATCCTGCCGATGTCGTACGGAGCCTGCATCCAGAGCGTGGTCTTGAACATATCGAAGTGTCCCGCCCAGGCCTTGTACGCGCCCACCCCGGTCACCGACCAGCCCACTGCTAGACCGATCACCGCGATCCACGCATACGTCTTCATGCTCAAGCGGCCAGGCAAAAAACCGTTCTTGTACAGAGCCATGCCCAGCAGCATCAGCCCCACCCAGTCCCCAAATCCAAAGTACGCGCCCTTCAACTCCCCCATCAACACGTCCCCTGCCACATGCCCCTGCGCCTTCCAATACCCCTTCTGCATCGCGGCGATGTCTTCGTACTTCTTCTTGTCGGGTGCACGCCATCTGTCCTGCGTCTTCTGCCACTTCTTCAGATCGCCGATCTCATCCTCGGTCAGAGTCTGGTGCTGCGCCAGCTTCGCGTTGGCCTTTGCCGCCGCCTGCTTCGCACTGTAGGAGGCGCCATACGTCGCGCCCATTATCAGGATTGAGTTGAGAAACAGTATGATACCCGCCGTCCACATCAGCCGCTTCACCCGAACATTGCGAAAGGGAAACAGAAACAGCAGCGCTGCCACGCCGTAGTAGAACAGGATGTCGCCGTCCCAGATCAGGTAGCCGTGAATCATCCCGATTAACACCAGCCACATATTACGGCGCGTAAAGATATCTGCCGCCTTGATTCCCGCCCCTCGCGCAAGTGCCCGTTCCGTCAGCAGGATTACGCCAGCCCCGAACAGCATAGAAAACAGCGCCCGCATCTTGCCCTCGGCAAAGATCCAGCGCAAAAACCACATCGTCGTATTGATCTTCCAGTGAGGCCCACTGAAGACCGGCTTCACCGTGCTCAGCGGGTAGAGGTAGTTGTGATATCCATAAGCAAAGTCGCAGATGTTCATCACCAGGATGCCCATCAGCGAAAAGCCGCGCAGCACATCCATGCTGCCGATGCGCTCCGTGCGACCCACAGGCCGGGTTGCGTTCAACTCCACCTGGGCCGGCCCAGCCAGCTCCTCGGGAGTACCAGGCGCGATTACGCCCTCATCGGGATTCACTCCAGCCACACTCGCCATGACTCCTCCAGAAGCACTCGCTCGTCCTTGGCCCCAGAATCGCGTACACGTCGATTCACTGCATTTTCACCGCAGTATCCCACTCATACCCCCGCCAATCAAGCGAAATCGCATGCCACGGTCCTTCCACCGACGTCCCCAGACCCTGCAAAGAGCAGCGAACTCTGCAGCCGACCAGCCGCAGCCGCCCCACTATCAGAATCAATCCATCACAAAACCTCTGAGCCATGGAATCTCAACCACAGAACGCAGGAACTACGAACGAAAAGAATCAATGAACGAAAACAGATCAGAACGAAAAATAAATCAGAAGAAAGTGGCGTGTTTTTAGGAGCCGATTTTGATGGTGTTTCGTCACCACGTTTGCCACGCATTCCACCACGATCACACCATCAAAAAACCACGTCCAGACAACACGTTTTCGCAAAAATACCTTGAAAAACACTCATTTACCACGCAATAAAAATTCACGAACTTCGCATCCTGCATCCAACAGACATGTCCTCCTCCCCCACCCCGCCGCCCGAGAAACGACAAGCCTTCTGCAGCCCCCTCCTGCTGATCGTCATCACCTGCGTCGTTGTCGGAGTGATCGCGCTCTTCCTTATCCTGCGCCCCAATCCCAGCGGCAAGAGCCAAACCAGCCCCACCGCTCCTCCCGCTGCATCGCAATGACGCATTTTTCGTAACGCAAGCAAAAAAAGGCAGACTCGAAAGAGTCTGCCTTTTCAGCTTGATCCAAGCCAACATCGACGTAAGCCGCGAAGGCCCATCATGCAAATAGGAAACTAGCGGCCACCGCGTAGAACAACAGCCAGATTGACCGGAACAGCAGTGGGCTGGTTGTCCAGCGTACCCGGAGTGAAGCGATAATGACTGACCGCATTCAGAACGTTGCGGTCCATCATCGGGTTGACCGACTGAATGATCTTTAGATCCGTAGGTTTGCCGCTCGCGTCGACTGTCATCGCAACAACTGCAGTTCTATCAAACTGGGCCGTTGGAGCGAAGTCGGCGTCCGATTCGACCGCGACGGTGTAAATCAGCTTGGGAGCATTGACACCGGTGGAGATCCGAAGAGGAGCAGCTGACGTGGACCCTCGATCCGACTCGGAGCCAGTAAACGTGGGGGCAACCAATTCAGAGCGCAGGCTGGGCGCAGCAGTCTGAGTTTTTGCAGGCGAATTTGCCTGAGCGTGAAGCAACATGGGGGACAGGACTAGGGCGGCCACAATGATTCGACGCATAATATTTATCTCTAGGGCAAATGTTCCCAACATCACGATAATCCACTCGAAATACTACTGTCAACAAGATAATAAAAAACAAAACAACCCATTTATCATCAGCTGTTTTACGTTCGAGATCCCTTGCCGCATTAGAAAAATAACCAGCTAAATAAATTTACGTGTTCGTTATTTTTCGCTCCGGCGCAGCGAAGACATCTGAAATTTCCGGCCTTATCGTGAACTCGGACTCCCGGCATCAGACCTCAGAAATGTCTCCGAAGATTGAGTCTTAGATCCGGGAAGCTCCAGCCTGCGGACCGTGTGAAAAGCTCCATCGAGCCGTTGCCAAAGAAACTGCGGTCGAGACCCAGCCGCCTCCCCAACACTGCTAACATGCAATTCAATGAAAGTTTTAGTCATCGACATCGGAGGTACCAACGTAAAAGTCGCCTCCACAGATATGCGCGTCCCTGTCAAGATCCCGTCCGGTCCTAACATGACCGCTGAACAGATGACAAAGGACGTCCTCGCTGCCACCGCCGGCTGGACTTACGATTGCGTATCCATTGGCTATCCAGGTCCTGTGGTCCACCATCGCCCGATCGCAGAGCCTCATAACCTTGGCGGAGGCTGGATCGATTTTCCTTACGAAAAAGAGTTTGGAAAGCCCCTTCGCTTCATCAACGATGCTGCGATGCAGGCTCTTGGCGGCTACAAGGGTGGCCGCATGCTCTTCCTCGGCACCGGCACCGGCCTGGGCTCGGCAATGATCTTCGATGGTATCGTCATCCCGCTCGAACTCGCTCATTTGCCTTATAAGAAAGGGCTCACCTACGAACAGTACATCGGTCTCGTGGGCCTGGAACGTCGTGGCGTCAAGCGCTGGAGGAAGTCAGTCCTCGACATTATTAGTCGCCTCCAGGCCGGAATGGTCTGCGACTCCGTTCTTCTCGGCGGCGGCAACGCGAAACTCATGAAGTCGCTCCCCAATCATGTGATTCTGGGCGCAAACACCAACGCAATCGACGGTGGCATCAAACTCTGGGAGGACGCCCCCGCTTCTTCCAAACAGACAAGCGCAGTGGCTAAATCTTCAAAGTCCTGAACACCCAGCGAACAACCGAAGGGCGATTCGACGATCCCTTGTTGCATCTGAACGTCTTCGAGCGCAGCGACGCCATCTACCAAAGATCGCACCCACCTGTAATCTAAAAAACTCTTACCGGAGACATCAATGGCTAACAAATATGGCGAAGCCGCTCTCATAGCGGCCCGCATGGATACTTACGGCAAGTTCATCACACCTGCAGCTCGCTGGGAACAGGCGACCGCAAAACTCTATCCGACCAGTCCTTCGGCTCAGCGAAAGGGAGGCCCAAGGTTCGCTTTTTTAAGTCTCTGTGAAGCCGGCCTGGTTAAGGGCATTCCCGCCGGGCAATATGCTCCATCCAACAAAGCCAAAGCCTATGCTCTTCGTGCCGTTGCGCTACTCAACGCGGGTACGCACAAGACTGTCAACACACTCTGGGCCGAGGTTACCGACGGCGAAGACATCGCCCATAACTGCCAGATGGACGTCGTTCTAGCTCTTTGGAAGAACGACCTGATCGTCCGCAACGCTTAGGTCATCCTTCGCCACTGCGTCGCGGCCGGCGCAGAAGGGAATCTAACGGATCCCGCAAGATCAACCTCTTGCATCTGCACCAATTAGGAGTATTCTTCTTCCATCAATCGAGACGTATCCGGCCGCCCCGGAAACCAAACATGGAGGAACAGCGATGCTTCATTTGCTTTGGACGGCTCTCATCGGTCTTGTCGTCGGCGCACTCGCCAAACTGATCATGCCAGGGAAAGAGCCTGGCGGCATCTTCATTACCATGCTGATCGGTATAGCAGGGTCCTTCCTCGGGACCTTCCTCGGGCGCGCGATCGGTCACTATGAGCCTGATCAATCCGCCGGCTTTCTTATGTCGCTTGTCGGCGCCCTTATTCTGCTAGGTATCTACAACCTTATTCGACGCAGTCGAGCAACAACTTAGAAGAAAGTTTTGGATATACAGCAGTTGACGCGGCCCGACGGGATATCCCTGTCGTAATCATAGCTGTGTTAATGAGTCTTCTACCGAACCAACCCGATTGCGGACTCTGACGCACGAGCAGCAGGGCCCTCGGCGTACTGCCGCACCACATCGCCAAACTCCGCCATGGCCACCGGTTTCGCGATAAAGTTGCCCTGTGCCTCGTCGCACTTTCTCCTCAACAGGAAACGCATCTGCTCATCGGTTTCGACACCTTCTGCCACGACCTTGATGTTGAGTCCGTGAGACATTGCGATGATCGTGCGAACCACTGCTGCAGCATTGGCGTCGGTTCCAGCCTTCTTCACAAAGCTCTGATCGATCTTTAACTGATCAACCTGATACTCCAGCAGATACGAGAAACTGCAAAACCCTGTGCCGAAGTCGTCGATAGAAATACGCACTCCCAACTCCCGCATCTTCTGCAGCTTTTCCAGAACATGTTCAGAGTTCACCATCAGCATATTTTCCGTAATCTCGATCTGCAGTCTTTCTGGAGACAGGCCGCTCTTCGACAGCGAGTGTTCAACCAGAGGAACGAGATTTTTCTGCTGAAACTGCCGCGGCGATAGATTAATTGAAACCGTCAGATCCATGCCAAGCTCGTCCTGCAGCGCCTTTCCCTCGCAACATGCGGTCATAAAGGCCCACTCCCCGATGGGTACAATCAGCCCCGTCTCTTCCGCCAACGGAATAAACTGCGACGGCGAGATGCTCCCTAGTCTGTGATTTGTCCATCGAAGCAGCGCTTCCATTCCGGTCACAGCTCCGGTGGTCAGTGAGATCTGCGGCTGGTAGTGCATACTGAGCTCTTTATTCGCCAACGCATGTCGCAGCGCATGCTCCATCGTCAGGCGCTCTGCCGTCTCCTTCAGCATGCTTTCGCTGAAGATTTGAAACTGATTCCGCCCGTTCTCCTTTGCCGCGTACATCGCCGAATCTGCCCGTTTGAGCAGATGTTTGGCATCGCTTGCGAAGTCGGGAAAGATGCAGACCCCGACACTCGCGGTCACGTGCACCAGATGTTCTTCGATCGAGATCTCCGGCGATAATGTGGCTACCAGATTGACTGCGCATTGTTCGACGTCGTCCACGGTGGTGATGTCCGGCATTACCACCACAAACTCATCCCCGCCTATCCGCGCCACCACATCGGTGCTGCGCACAGAGCGACGCAATCTATGGGCAGCCTCGACCAGAATCTGGTCGCCCGCCGAATGTCCCAGGGAGTCATTGATGCGTTTGAAGTGATCCAGATCGATCACAAAGACCGCGACCTTTGTCCCGTAACGTCGCGCCAGTTCCACCGTCTGGACGGTCTTGTCCTGCAAGAGCGCGCGGCCTGTCAGCCCCGTCAGTTGATCATGCGTGGCCAGATGAGTCACATACTCCATCATCTGCCGCCGATCCGTAATATCAAATGCAATGCTTACGAAGCCGGTTACCTCTCCAGCCTCGGTCTTCACGGCTCTCATGGCCAGATTGATCGGCGTTCGTCCGCCGTCGCGTCTGATCAGAGTCCACTCCTGCTCCTCCATCTCTCCCTGGGACGCCTTCGTCGTCAGAACTTCGAAGCCATATTTTTCCAGTGTCGCGGAGGAATCAATTGCGACCGCCCTGCCCAGAAGTTCGCGCTCGTCGTGCAACACCGTCAGCGAAGACTTTCCCACCAACTCCTCGCTCCGATATCCCGTCAGCCTCTCTGCCTCCCCGTTCATTGCCGTAATCATCCCGGCAATATCGGTTGCGACGATGCTGAAAGGAGCGTTCTGAAAGACGGAGCCAGTAAACTCCGCCAGGTGAGCATATCGCTCCTGCGTCACCTTAGCTTCGCTGATATCGCTGAAGGTAATGGCCAGTCCATCCCCGAGCTTGACCACCTGGGTTCGCAACCAAGTCGCCTTTACACTCGCGTAGCTCAGAGGAAACTCTTCGTTAAGTGACTCCCCGGTCTCGACAACTCTGCAAAACCTGGCGAACATCGATCCCGTTGCCTTTATCGGAGTTACTGAGGACAGAGTCTGTCCCAGCAACTCGGAGCGTGATCGTTCTACCAGCCTCTCGACGTTGGCATTGACGTAAAGAATCCGGAAGTCCACGATTCTGCCTTCTTCGTCTCGTAAGGATTCAAAGAGCCCAAAGGCATCCAGGCTCGTCTCAGCGGCTGCCAAAAATTGAGAATGCGCCTGCTGAGCCCCTTTTAGCTTCTCTCGGCCGCGTTCGTGCCACAGTGCCCACAATGCAAGAGCAGTGCCAGAGATCGCAATTAAGACCGTGCTCAACCTTCCGAACTCAGCCCCATGCTCTATTCGCCAGAGCCCTGCTACCACCAGCGAAACCGGCGCTGCTGAGAGGATCGTCTTCCAAACCCAGGATCGCTGGGATTCGAGCACAGAGGCTTTCAAGAAGTACCTCGAAGTACAAGCCAGGATATTGCCAGCATCGTGTTTCTCTACCCCCGTCAACGCCGTAACCGAATGAAGCAACTATTTCGCTGTCAAAAAGGGTGCTGTTTGCGTACGTAAACGGTTGCTTTCGATTTTTATTTCGCAGCAATACCAAATGCAGTCTATTCGTTCCTCGCAGCCGGGGATCAACTATTTTGAGTCCACGGGTCGGTAAAGAGCAACAATCTCTCCGGCACACTATTCCTGCGACATCCAGCCGTGCATCTCCATCCAGTTCGCGAGCAGAGTAGGGTAGATGGCTAGCTCGGTCATTCCTTTCATCCCTTGCGCCATTCCCGCTCCGTGCTGCCCGCGCTCGAAGATGTGCAACTCCACAGGCACGCCGGCTTCCTTGAGCGCGTCGTAAAACGCTGTTGCATTGAGTGGACTCACCTGCTGATCAGCAGTCGTCGAGAAGATGAAGCATGGAGAGGTATTCTTCGTCACCAGCTTCACCACCGAGATCGAGTCCAGCATTGCCTTCGTCGGATGATTGCCCAGCAGTCCCTCCATGTCCGTCTTCCTGGGGATCGTGGCGTCCATGGTAAACCGCCCATAGGAAACAATGGCGAAGTCGGGCCGGTCGCTCACCCTATCGATCGGATCCTCCGCGCCCGTGGCGCCGTTATCGTTTACCGCAGCAAGATAACCTGCCAGGTGACCGCCAGCGGAGAAGCCCCACAGCCCGATCCTGTCCTTCGCCACTCCCAGCTCTGCGGCGTGGCTGCGCACATAGCGCATCGCCCGTGCGCCATCCAGCATCGGAGAAGGGAAGTGGTATCGCGGTCCCAGCCGGTACTCCAGCACAAACGCCGTCACGCCATGCGCATTCAGCCAGCGCGCCTCCTCCCCACCCTCCTTTTCGATCGCCAGATGAACATATCCGCCCCCAGGCATCACGATCACCGCAGAATGTACTCCGGCACCCGGCGCTGGGTACACATACATCTTTGGAATGTCGCCTTCGCTTCCTCCCAACGCACCTGGCGCTCCGTTCGGCCATAGCACGATGGTCTTTGCAAATCCCATCGGAGGCTTCGTCACGGTTGCGTCAGCGATGGCGTGTGCGGAGGTAGCTGCCGTCGCCGAGTTTGAGGCGCAACCCGCTCCAGGCAGCGCACAGAAACAGCCGACTGTCAGCCAAAGAAGTGGTCTCATCGTCCCGTCAAAATTCATCTTCCCAATCCATCGCCACTGCAACAACACGAGATGGCGGATTCGCGGCTCAGACCGTCGAATCCGCAGTGAACATCTCGCTTTTTGGCATCAATGCCGCTGCCGACTCTACCCGGTTTCGTCCCAGATACTTGGCACGATACAACGCGTGATCGGAGGCCGTCAGCAAAGATATCACCGTGGTGTTGCGGTTCGGTACCTCCGCCGCGACACCCACGCTGATGGTTTGGATTCCGAACTGATTTCCCCCGTGCGGCACCTTCAAGGAGGCGACGGCCTCGCGGACGTCTTCAGCGACTTGCATGGCAACTTCGATATTCATGTTCTGGAGGATCACAGCAAACTCCTCGCCCCCGAAACGTGCTGCGATCTCTGCTTTGCCCTGCAGCGCACCGGCAATCGCCTTCGCAATGCAGCGTAGACATTCATCTCCGCCAACATGTCCATTGAGGTCGTTATACGCCTTGAAGAGATCCACATCGATCAGCAGCAGAGCCAGCGACTGCTCCTCGCGCATCGCCCGATACCATGCCTGCTCCAGCCGCTCATCAAACGCTCGCCGGTTTGCCAGGCCAGTCAGGGCATCCGCATTGGCCAGCTCGCGGTATCGCAGCTCGCTCTTCTGCAACGAAATCTCCAGCGCCTTGCGCTCCTCGAGCAGAGCCGCCACCGGGAAGAAGGTGAACAGAGCCACCGCAAGGAAGATCTGCTCAATCACAATCTTGTGAAGCAGATTCGTGCCAGTGATCAGCATCAACGGCCCATGTCCAGTGACGGTAAACCAGATCGAGATCAGTGCGATCACAAACACGGCGAGCACCGTGCCTGGGAAACCCAACCGGAACACCACCAGCAACAGCGCAGGAAAGATAAAAAAGATGAGCGGGTCTTTGCTGTGGCTGAACACCAACGCTGTCGCAGCCGCAGGAACCATTAGCAACAATAGCGTTCTCGGCAGCTCCTGGCTGCTGAGCATCGTAAAAAAACCTGGCCGCTGCAAGATAAAGACCAGCGGCGCGATGATCGCCATGCCCAGCACATCGCCCAGGTACCAGGTACGAAACAGCATCCACCAGGGGCCTGCGTTCACAAAAAGCATCGTCCACGAAGCACCCAAGGCACTAGTCACAGCTGTTGCCCCAACGACCGCGACGCCGAGAAAGCCCAGCAAGGGCTGGCGCTTCGTCAACTGCAGAGGGCTGCCAAACCACCGTGTCAACAATACGGACGAGGTAATGACCTCCACGGAGTTGGCAACGGACACGCCGACCGCCAGCCGCAGCGGATCGCCATAAAGGACATCGGCCAGCGTATCGGCCAGAAAGCCCGCAATGAAATAAGGGATCCAGGTCTTCTTCGGCTGCGTCACCACCAGCGCAAACAAAAGGCCATTCGTAAACCAAATCGTCGCAACCCCATCCGACTGTCGCGAAAGCACGATTCCCAGCCACGAAAATAGGAGCAGAGTGAAGAACGTCGCGGTCAGGTGGCCCCACCGGATGGACTCAGAGCGCGATCTGGCATAAGTGGCTTCAGGAGCAGCACAATGAGCCAACTCCACCTCCAGCGACGCTTCGCCAACAGTCTTGCTTATGTCCATTGCACTCTATTTTCTGGCGTCTCCAAACCCACTCAGAATACTGCAATGGGAGTGTCAACAGGTTATAGCGCGAAGCAACCCTGCCTATCATTCGCCCGGCTTACTCAGCATCTCCGCTCACAATCGCGAAAGGCTGCGGGGCGGCTGTGACCATTTCAGCGTTCAACGACCTGCAACGACCCATACGGGCCGAGAATTCACTCAAAGACTCCGCTTGAACCGAAGATAGTAAAAGCAGGAGCAGATTGAAACGATGACTCGATAGTAGCAAGTCATCGATCTCTCCGTCAGCAAAAACGTCGGGTCAGTCCGCCTGGATTTGAAACCCCGTCAGACCGGGACCGTCTAAACCCACATGACCGCCCCCTCCTCCTTTCGGCCTTTTCTGCTGGCCGTTGCTCTGCTTATCTCTGCCCTGTACGTTACCGGCCTTGCCGCGCAGCAAAAAAACTCTCCGTCCGGTCAGTCTCCTGCACCCACTGCGGGAACCATCGCTGTTGACGCCCGTCTAGTCAATCTCCCCGTCGTCGTCCGCGACAAAAAGGGAGCATTCATCCAGAACCTCACTAAGGACGATTTCACCCTGCAGGTCGACGGTAAGCCTCAGACCATCCGCTACTTCGACAAAGACACCAACCTCCCGCTCACCCTTGGTCTTCTCGTCGACATCAGCCAATCTCAGCGCAGCGTCCTGGACGAAGAACGCACCGCCAGCAGCACCTTCCTCGACCAGATGCTGACCAACCCGAAGGATCAGGCCTTCATCATCCAGTTTGCCCGTCAAACCGAGCTGTTGCAGGATCTCACCACCTCGCGCCCGCTTCTTCAAAAAGCTCTCAAAGAGATCGACACTCCAAGTCCCGGCGCCGTCGACGACGATAGCGACAGCCGGAGCCACAGCCGGGGAGGGACAGTCCTCTACGACGCTCTCTTTCTCGCCTCCGACGAGCTGATGAGCAAGCAGACCGGCCGCAAAGCTCTGATCATCCTCTCCGATGGCGTCGACCGGAACAGCCGGGAGAATCTCGTCCGATCCATCGAAGCCGCGCAGCGGGCCGATACCATCATCTACGCCATCTACTTCAAGGGCGAAGAGAGCCATCCACAGAACAATAACCAGCAGCGCGGCCGCGGGGGCTACCCTGGTGGTGGCTACCCAGGGGGCGGCTATCCTGGCGGTCGTGGCGGCTATCCAGGGGGAGGCAATGGCGGAGGTAATGGGGGGAACTATCCCAGCCAGAGCCATGTAGACGGAAAGAAGATCCTTGAACGTATGGCACAGGAGACCGGCGGCCGCCTCTTCGAGGTCAAGAAAAATCAAGACGTCGCCCAGATCTATAACCAGATAGCGGAAGAGCTTCGGGCGCAGTACCGCCTCGGTTACACCCCCACCCAGGACGCAGCTTCCAGCGGCTACCATCAGGTTTCTGTAGACGTTCACCAGAAAGGCCTCGTCGTCCAGACCCGTGGCGGCTACTACGCCGGCAAGTAGCTCACGGCCAGAGCAGACGCTAGGATCCATCTGGCCATGCAATTGGTCCAACAACGTGGCTTCCCAACGATGCGTTCCAGCCGAAGGAGCAGTTCCATGCCACTGCCCTGTTACGAACCGTGTAAATGCGCGTTGAGAATACGTATCGGAAAGCCCAGATAACCGTAGCCTTCAATCTTGTCCGGCACGTTGGGCATGCTCCACGACGTAGCGTAGAGGAACAAAGCAAAGCCCACACAGCGCGATCTCCACTTTGACGGCAGAGGAACCTCGCTCCCCAAAGGCTCCCTCTCTTGGTGCCGATAATCAATGAACAGTAGAAGGAAGAAGACGCTGAAGATATGGATATAAATCCATCTTCCCCAGTCCACCGCATACAGGAACAACACCAAAGAAGCTGCACAAGAGGCGCCAGTCGCAATTAAAAGAACTATCAGCGAATAACGGACCTTCGCATAACGCCACAAGAAAGCAAACGCCATGACGATGGGAACGCTCCCCGCAATCGTCCAGATGGTGTACAGCCCGTAGTAGTGATATGCCTGGATGTTCTCCGCCACCAACGTCCGCGCGCCTGCACTGGTACTCGCGAGGTAGTCGATCGCCCCGCCGCAGACGTGTTGCTTGAGCGGCCCGAGAGAGTCGCAGATTTTAGCGGCGGTCGTAGCGTTGCCCGGATGATGAATAACAAGCACCAGAGCCACCGTCGAAAACAACAGTGGCAGCGTGGCGATCTTTATCGCGCTCCTGACGCTATGGCGGGCGATAACAAGCGCCCCGAAGTAATAAGGAAAAAAGCAGATCAAGGGTTCGTGACAAAGAACCATTAACGGACAGATCAACGTCATCACAGCGATCAAAAGCCAATCCTGTACCTTCGCTCGTAAAAGCATCAGCAGCAATATTCCAAGCCCGGCGAGATATAGGATCTCTTTTCTGCCCCATCCTCCAATGTTCAATATCCCGAACGACAGCGTAACCGGAGAGACTGCCAGCGCAACAATCCAGAGGTTCCAACTCGCAACCTGGAGCAGCTTCCACACCGCGAAAAACATGACAGCATAGCAGGCCAGGGACAACAACAGTGCCAGCCACACGGGAGACACATGCAGCACGCGCCCCATGTAAAGAAACACCTCGCCCGCAAATCCTCTGCGTACAAATCCGCCCTCATAGTTGATGAGCCAGTCGCCCACGGTCCACCGCGCGCGCGAATCCTTCACGTCAAATAGCCGCCAGATCGTCAAAACAAAAAGAACAGCGAGATAAGGATTCAAGAGGCGATGATAGGTCCGTGCGCATCCGGCATATTCCATCTTTTGTCTTCCTAAAAATGGATTTGCAGTAAACAAAGCCTTCCGCATCGAAGGCCGCCGCAGCCTTAGCTCTGCGGCAAAGCCGTAATCATCCTCTCCCCGGGGCCCGTCGGGAATGTCGAACTCAATCACTGGCTTCGCGGCTTGATCCCTATGATCTTACTGCCGCTAACGATACGTAGCCACAAATCATTGGTTGCGCCCATAAACTCTCGTCGTGCATCATCTCTATGGCGGTGCTTGTCACGATGCGCTTCCCGGAAGGTCACACAGATGTTCTCGATATCCCGAAACCACACTACCGGCATTGCCACTCTTTGCCTCTTCGGCCTCGTACTTGGCGCAGCCGGTCATGTGCTTGCACAGTTTTCTGCAGCACCTACAGTCAATAAGCACCTCTACTCCGAGACCGCCAACGCCAGTGCCGACATCGCCGCCGCAATGGTCGCCGCCCGCCGCGAGCACAAACGCATCATCCTCGACTTCGGAGCGAACTGGTGCGGCGACTGCCAGGTTCTGGACTTCTACTACCGCCAGAGTCCCAATGCGGAGATCCTCGCCAAGCACTTCCTTGTTGTGCACATCGATACCGGCCATGTAGACCACAACGTCGATGTGGCAAGGAAGTATCATGTTCCCATCGCTCATGGCATTCCTTCTCTCGCTGTCATCGACGCTCACGGCAACCTCCTCTACGCCGAACACGAGAAGGAGTTCGAGCACACCAGCGTTGAAGCCGTCACCGCTTTCCTCAACCGGTGGAAGGCGTAGTCCGTCTCCTTCGTCTCCCGGACTGCTCCTATGAGAAGACTCCTGCGTCTCCCCAGGATCCTTCATGGAACGCTGCTTCGGGCTATGAGGCACGACAGCCTCAACCTCGCCCAGTCCACAGCCTACTCGGCGATGGTGGCCCTCTTTCCAGCCCTCATCGTCGCCGCCGCTTTTATCAGCATGGTTCCCGACACAACTCCCCTACGCTTCCAGTTGGCGCTCTTCTTCGACCGCATTCTCCCACCAGACGTCAGCCCCCTGCTGCAAAGTTACTTTGTCACCTCCCCGCAGACCATCCGTTCCACCCATGCCGTGGGGGTTGCAGCCTTCGTCAGCCTCATCGGCGCCTCCAGCGTTCTGGCCACCATCATGGAGGGCCTGCGCCGTGCAAACGACCTTCCATTCGACTGCTGGACCTTCTGGCAGCGTCGCTTGCGAGCAATCATTTTGGTCCCGCTCTCGCTCATCCCATTCGTGCTCGCCAGCGTGCTGGTAGTCTTCGGTCACTTCATCACGACCTGGCTCGCCCTGCACATCACGCCCTCCGCCCGTACCCCGGTCTATATCCTTGCTCTGCTCATCCGGTGGAGCGTCGCGCTTACCGGCAGCATCGGCGTCACCGCGCTCATCTATCACATGGGAACTCCCATGCAGCAGTCCTGGAAGCGTACCCTCCCCGGGGCCTTCGTCTCAACGACCATGTGGTTTCTTGCCACTGTCGTCTTTGGCTGGTACGTCACACGCTTCGCCAACTACTCGCAGGTCTACGGCTCGCTCGGCGCTGGCATAGCCCTTCTCTTCTGGCTCTACATCATCTCGCTCTGTGTTCTGTGCGGAGCCGAGTTCAACGCCGAGTTCCACTCCCGCTTTTTCCACCCGCATCCATCTCATTCCGAGCCCGCGCCCCCAAACACCCTTCTGCCCGGTTAGAATTGCCACGGCAGTTAAAACTCACTGGTCATACCATCATGCTTTCGCGATGGTGAGAAAGTTTCCGCAAGCGACCCATGAAGAAATCTTTGAAATCAATGCCCAACGTTGCCCCCTTTGCCGCAATGGAGCGTGGTCGCCGCGCCAAGATCGTCGCTACCCTGGGCCCCGCCTCCAGTACGCCGGAGATATTTCGCCAGCTTGTCCGCGCTGGACTCGACGTCGCACGCCTGAACTTCTCTCACGGCACCCACGAGCAAAAGACAGAACTCATTCGCATGGTCCGCAAGATCTCGAAGGAGGAGGGCAAGCCCATCTGCATCCTCGCCGACCTGCAGGGGCCAAAGATTCGCACCGGCAAGCTCAAAGGCCATAAGCCCGTGCAGCTTATCGCCGGCAAACGCCTCACCATCACTCCGCGAGAGATCGAAGGCACCGCCGCTCTGGTCGGCACCACTTTTAAGACGCTCGCGGAAAACCTCGAGCCCGGCTCCCGCATCCTGCTCTCCGACGGCCTCATCGAACTGCGCGTCGAGACGGTTAAAGGCGTAGACGTCACCTGCGAGATCATCAACGGAGGTATGCTAGGCGAAAACAAGGGCATCAACCTGCCCGGCATCGCCGTCAACGTCCCCTCCCTCACCGAGAAGGACGAAGAGGACCTCATCTTCGCCATCGGTCAAGGTGTGGATACCGTCGCCGTCTCCTTCGTTCGCACCGCCGACGATGTGCGTCACGTGAAGAATCGTTTGGCCGCTCTTAAATCCGACGCATGGGTCGTCGCCAAGCTCGAAAAGCCGCAGGCCATCGAGCACCTCGACAGCATTCTCGAGGTCACCGATGCCATCATGGTCGCCCGCGGCGATCTGGGGGTAGAGGTCCCACCAGAAAAGGTTCCGGCAATTCAGAAGCACATCATTCGTCGTGCCGCTGAGTTCCGCAAACCCGTCATCACCGCTACTCAAATGCTCGAGTCGATGATCGACAATCCGCGCCCCACCCGCGCCGAAGCTTCAGACGTAGCCAACGCCATCTACGACGGCACTGACTCCGTGATGCTCTCCGCCGAGAGCGCCGCAGGCAAGTACCCCGTAGAAGCCGTTGCCATGATGGCCAAGATCATCACCGAGACTGAGCACCAGATTCGCCTCGATCCTCGCCCCGCCCTCGGCCATCACCCCAGCGTTCGCCTCTCCATCGCGGAGACTATCTGCGAGTGCATGTCCCACGCAGCCGACGACCTCGACGTAGCCGCTATTGCCATCTTCACCGAAAGCGGTATGACCGCACGGCTTCTCTCGAAGTACCACCCCGACCCACCCATCTTCGCGCTCTCGCCCTTCGAGAAGGTCATCAACCGCTGCATGCTTCTCTGGGGCACGTACCCTATCCTCTGCGCTCGCTTTCGCGATACGGACAAGCTAGTCGACATGGCCGAACAGATCCTGGAGACGCAAGGTCATGTTCACCAGCGTCAGATCGTCGGCATCGTCGCCGGTACAAGGACCAAATCCGGAGCCACCAACTTCATGCGGTTACATATGGTTGGGGATCGCGATACCGAGGTCTCCAGAGCGAGGGCCTCGAAAAAAAGAAAGTGACCCTAGGCCACGGGTGCTTTAGCCCTTAACGAACAAAAGCCACCTGCCATACGGTGGCTTTTGTTTGTCTGTACAAGGCTTAGGCCGTAAGACGGCGACGCATGAGACCAGCTACTCCCAGGATCCCCGTGCCCAGAAGGGCAAGCGTACCCGGCTCAGGAACCGGAGAGGTGGATGCGATCTTTTCTACGTCGATGTTGATGTATTCAGTGACATCCCAACTGCTCTTCGAAGGGTCCAGGTCGGCGACTTCAAATAAATTGAGGAAGCCACCCTGTCCAATATTGACCCTGTCTCCCCCACTCCCAAGCTGAAACGAGACCCCTTGGGTATCGAAGTTATAGGCTCCAAACAGGAAACCAGGGCTGTAGAGCAGGTTGTCGTTGTTATCAAAGGCGTTGACGCTGAGCAGTTTGCTGATGGCCTGATTATCAACGGTTCCCGATATATTGGAGATGGTGTAGACGCCGCTGCCGCTTGCGGACGCCGTGATGGTCCCCGATCCATTGAAAGCTGAGCCGGTGAAGTTGAAGGAGAACGTGTCTGCGTGAGCTGCTGACGCGCAAGCAACAGCCAGGGCAAGGATGCAAAGTCCAACAGTTCTAAGTCTCATAACACTCCATAAAGGCCGAAAGGAAGGCGCTTCCAAACCATTAGTTAGCATTCTGATAGCCACTTCAGAGGCCACCGAAAAGCCCGTAAAAGCTGGTCTTTTGAGCGCAAAGGTAAGAGTGTCATTTCGATTATGTGCAAATTTTTGCCGTGTAAAGTGGAAATAAAATTCTCAAGTAAGGAGATGACAATACCCTCTATCTCTTGATAGAAGTTCATTAGGCTCAAAAGTGGTCACGGTTTCACCACTCGCTTCGGAATTTTTTACCTGATCGGACGTCCAAGAGACACCTTCGATACGCCTCAACAACATCTCAAGACTGTTCCCCTTACAATCGAGCTATGGGCCGAATCCGCATTCTCTCCGATCTCGTGGCCAATCAAATCGCCGCCGGCGAAGTCGTCGAACGACCGGCCTCCGTCGTCAAAGAGCTCCTGGAAAACTCTCTCGACGCGCACGCTACCCGCATCCGAATTGAGGTCGAAGCCGGCGGCCGCAAGCTCATCCGCATCACCGACAACGGTCACGGCATGGTCCGCGACGACGCCCTCCTCGCCTTTGAGCGCCACGCCACCTCAAAGCTCCGCAGCGCCGACGACCTCCTCTCCATCTCCACCCTGGGCTTTCGTGGAGAAGCCCTGCCCTCGATCGCCAGCGTCTCCCGCCTCCAACTCGAGACCCGCGTCGCCGAAGAGTCCTCAGGCACCCTGGTCGAGATCGCAGGCGGCAATATACTCCGTGTTGAAGACGCTGGCCTTCCCGTTGGCACCACCATCACCCTCCGCGACCTCTTCTTCAACACCCCCGCCCGCCGAAAATTCCTCAAGTCCGAGCAGACCGAGCTCTCTCACATCGCCGCCCTCGTCACCCACTACGCCCTCGTCCACCCTACAAAACACATCGAGCTCCACTCCTCCACCCAGGCTCTCCTGGTCGCCCCAGCTGTCGCCAACGCTGCCGAACGCCTCTTCCAGATCTTCGGCAAAGACACCAGCAACTATATGCTCCCCACCACCGCCGAACTCGACTTCACCCGCGCCGGCCTCCCCGAGCTCCCGCCCTGGAAGCGCGAAGAAGACTACGTCGCACCGGATCCCGGCTTCCTCCGCATGACCGGCTTCGTCTCCAAGCCCGAACTGCAAAAGCTCAACCGCAACTCCATCTACGTCTTCGTCAACCAGCGCCTCATCCGCGACAAGCTCATCCTCCACGCGCTCTCCGAGGCCTACCGCAACATCCTTCCGCCCACCTCCTATCCGGTCGTCCTGCTCTATCTCGAGATGCCGCCGCAAGAGGTCGACGTCAACGTCCATCCAGCCAAGACCGAGGTCCGCTTCCGCCAGCCCAGCTTCGTGCACGACTTCGTCCGCGACACCATCCGAACCACGCTCATCCAGGCCCGTCCCGCCGCCAGTTTTGCCACAGCGCTCCAGAATGGCCCGCAAGGGATCTCAAGCTCTCTCCTTATCGACGTAAGCCCGCTCCCCGGCCCTCCAGGTGGCGGCGATGCTATTCCTCAGCCAGTCTTCGACCCCACGTATCCCCCATCCACCTTCGAAGAAGGTCACGCGATACCGCTGAGCGTCGAAGGGGAAGGTGCCCTCTATTTTTCGAATGGCTCCGAGTCTTCGAATTACTCCCAGACCGCGCAATGGGACAGTCCTACTTCAGCTGAAACCATAAAGTCCCCCACCTTCCACCTTGCTGCTCCCATAGTGCCACCCTCTCCCGGCCGCTTCGCCTTTTCGGGACACTCGATCCCCATCGGTTACGAATCCACCGACACCGAATCCATCTACGACGCAGCCTCACCCCAGCAAGCCGACACGCTCACTGCGCTCTCTACCCTCAAGCCGCTCGGTCAACTCCGCGACTCCTTCATCCTCGCCACCAACGAAGAGGGTCTCTGGATCATCGACCAGCATGTAGCTCATGAGCGCATCCTCTTCGAAAAAGTTCTCCGCGAGCGCGACACCGAACAGATCCAGCGCCAGCGCCTGCTCATGCCTCTGCTCATCGACCTCCTCCCCGCGCAGATGATCACCTTCGCCGAGATCGCCGAAGAACTGGAGCGCAACGGCTTCGAAGCCGAGCCTTTCGGCCCCAGGACTCTCACAGTCAAGGCCGCACCCATCGGTCTCGAGGGCCGCGAGCTTGAGCACCTCCTCGAAGAAGTCCTTGCCATCCCCGACCGCAATCGCCAGACCGAGAACTCCGAGGCCCGCCGTCGCCGTATCGCAGCCTCCATCGCCTGCCACGCCGCAATCAAGATCAATCAGCCCCTCGAACACTCAAAGATCGAATGGCTGCTCGACGCGCTGGGAAAGACCGAGCACCCCACAGCCTGCCCCCACGGCAGACCCATCGCTCTGCGGTACTCCTACAAGGACATTTCGAAGGCCTTCCAGCGCATCTGACTCTGTGAAGAATCCGCGAATATGTCGCACGGCGGCAACCATCTCTCCATGACTCTGCAACCAACTTGTATCAATCTTCGTTCCACTGGAGAGACCATTGCGCAAATTCATCGATAACTCCCGCATTTATTTCCGGTCAGCGTACATCGTCTGTTTTGCCTCCGCTCTCTTCGTCTCCCTTGCGGGCTGCAAATCAAGCTCCGGCGGCAGCGAAGCCCAGAGCGTCGAACTCAACGGTGCAGGAAGCACCTTCGTCTACCCCGTCATGTCCCGTTGGACGTCCTCTTTCTCCGGCGCCCACTCCAACGTCCGCATCAACTACCAATCCATCGGCTCCGGCGGCGGCGTTCAGCAAGTGAAAAACGGCACCGTCGACTTCGGCGCCTCCGACGCCGCGCTCAACGACGATCAGCTCAATGGCATGAAGCCGATGCTTCAAATCCCGGAGTCCGCCGGACCCGTCTGTATCACCTACTCTCTCCCCGGCCTCAACAAACCCATCCAGCTCTCCTCCGACGCCATCGCCGGCATCTTCCTCGGCAAGATCACCACCTGGCACGATCCCATCCTGGCCAAAGACAACCCCGGCGTCGCTCTGCCCAACACCAAGATCCTCGTCGCCCACCGCACCGATGGCAGCGGCACCACCAACGCCTTCACCACCTACCTCTCCGCCGTCAGTCCGGAGTGGCAGCAGAAGGTCGGCCAGGGCAACTCCGTCAACTGGCCCGTCGGCATGGGCGGAAAGGGAAGCGAGGGCGTTACCGGCCAGGTCCGTCAAACGCCCGGAGCCATCGGATACGTCGAACTCACCTTCGCCCAGCAGAACAAGCTACCCGTAGCCTCCATCAAGAATCTCGCTGGCAAATACATCCCGCCGGACACCTCCAGCACCACCGCCGCCATAGCAGCCTTCACCGATCAGCTCTCGAAAGACCCGCGCACCCCCATCGTCAACGCCCCCGCCTCCGCACCTGACGCCTATCCAATCTCCACCCTCACCTTCCTCATCATCCCGAAGGATGGCCCCGACGTTGTAAAGCGAACGGCCCTCAGAAACTTCGTCCAGTACGTCATCACCGACGGCCAAGCCGCCGCGGCCACACTCAACTACGCCCCACTTCCCGACGGCGTCAAAGACTACGACCGCCAACAACTCCAACAGATGACAGCAGCCGGCCAGCCAATCCCCTAACCAAGTCATCCCAGCCGTCTTATCCGCCAGAGAAAGCAAGGTGCGGATAAGACTGCTTTCTTACGCCACACAGAATCTTGGATTCCTTGATAGTGGGTCACTTTGGTAAACGACTGTTTGCCGAAAAGGGAGCTTTGCGGGAATCATTAGTCGTTACTATACAAAATGGCGTTTATGGGGAGGAACTCTCCAAGCCGATGCAATCCCTTTTAGTGGGTGCATTGGGCTGCTTCGAATCCGCGAGATCGATTGGGAAACTATGAAGACTGATTCTGCGAGATATAACCCCTCAGGAGCAGAGACAGAGCAATCCGGAGGCCTTCCCATATGTACTTCTGAGGTATTGCCCCCAGCTTCCCGCACATCTGCAACGAGTCTGTTGCCATCGCGAGCATCAGTCTGCATGCAACGGCTCTCTTGGTTTGGGGCATAGCGGGGGCATTCACCGAAAGAAACTCTTCCAAAGGCTGCATCGCCAATTGTTCAAGGGGCTGACAGTGTTCGCTCAAGTGACGCACAACTGCTGGAAACACCGGGTGCCGCTCGACCAGCAGGCGAAAATTTGTCGTATACCACTGGACGAATGCCTCCGTATCGACGCTGTAGGGTTTCGTCCTCATCTGCTCGGCCCAGTCTCTTTCGAGCGAAGTCCGCAATCGCACTACAAGGGCTTCAATGATCTGCTCCCTATTGGAGAAGAAGCGATACATTGAACCAACCGCAGAGCCTGAGCGGCTTGCGACGGCAGTGAGTGTCAAGCCGGATATGCCCTCGTCGATCAAGATCTTCTCGACAGCATCCAGAATCAGGTCGACCCTCAACTCGCCGCGCTTCTGCTGGGGACGAGCTCGTAATGTCGCGTTTGGCTTGTTCGCTCTCTTCTGCATCACCATTTCTTATTCTCGCGCGTTCGCTTGAGTTGACGAAATGCGAGTGATTCCTCTACTTTAACAAAATGCGAGGGTATCCTCGCTTTATAGGATTCTGAAAGGACGGCCTCTGGTGAAGTGGAAACAAGTTGTGAAGGGTTTTCTTTTGTTTGCGGGATTTCTCGCCGCAGTTGGCGTTGTTGGATACCTAATCGTTCCCTCATGGACGGTAACGGCGAGCACGGTGAGTAGCGCAAGCCCGCAACAGATATGGGCCTGGTATATAGATACCCCGGACGTTCCCCAATGGGATCATCTCGTCAAGCAGGTGATAGCGCACGGGCCGTTCGAGGTTAACACGCAAGGGGAAAACATTCCGTATTCGGGGCCAGTCATGCATTGGACTTTGACGCAAGTTACCGTCAACAAGTCCTACACCGAGACGTCTCGGCTACCGTTAGCCACATTGGAAGCGACACACGTCGTCTCTGTTCAGGACAACGTCACACACATCACGCACGGCATTACAGTGAATGGTCCGGCCGCGTGGGTGTATCGATTCTTGTTCCGCAAGCAGATTGACGATGGAATGCGCCAGGCGATCAACGATCTGGCGGCAGGTGCTCCCAACGGGCTACTCCACACAGGAGGTGGACGCTAATGCTCCGAGGCGGGAATCAGATTCTGATAACAGGCGGAGCGACAGGCATAGGCCTGGAGCTCGCAAAGCTATTCGTCGCAGACGGCAATCAGGTTGCCATTTGCGGACGTGATCGTGATCGGTTGGAAGCAGCAAACCACTCAGTTCCACAACTCCGAACAATCGTCGCCGACATAAGCAAGGAAGACGATCGACAGCGGTTGCGGGAGACGATGGATGCAGAGCTTCCCAATCTGAATGTGCTCATCAACAACGCCGGAACGTTGAAAGTCTGTGATTTGACCGATCCGGCGTATCTACTCCAACTGCAAAACGAGATTGCGACAAACTTCTTTGGCCCGCTGTCCCTCACAGCAATTTGCTTCCCCGACTTCAGGCTCAACCGAGCGCGGTGGTCGTAAACGTAACAACGGGCTATGTCTTCGTTCCCAGCGCAAGAACCGCACCGTACTCAGCGACAAAAACTGCTTCGCATGTAATGACCAAAGCACTTCGATATCAGCTACGGGATACAGGCATTCGAGTTGTAGAAGTGATGCCACCGGCAGTGGATACTCAAATGGCTTCGCACTACAAGGGCTCCAAGATGAGTGCGGAGCATGCGGCAAGATTTATCCATCGGCGACTGTTGAAGAATGAAACCGAGATCGTAGTAGGCCTCTCGCGTCTGCCTCAATTTCTCGGTAGAGCTTTCCCTGAACTCTCTTTCAGATTGCTGAACAATCTCGAATCGGATGAGAGCAAATGACGACAGACTTCAGTTGGATCGAGATCCGGTCCACCCCCGAGGGAATCGCAACGACGGCAGACGCCTCATAAAGGACGAGTTTGTAACGACAAGTCGGCTTCTGGGCAGTAGCAACCTGATTCCCTGAAACAGGATTTACAGGTAACTTGGCTACCCGGATTTCAATTTGACCCACTACCAATTCCTCACCCTTTCACGGAACACTCTCGCTTTGCGGTATTCTTAGAAGGACATACAAAAAGCATCTCAGCGCATCTAGCCGCTCATCGCTCGAATCCAATCTTTTAGTGTCATCCTTTTAGCCCAGGCTAAGGATATGTTGTAGCGCGAGCCCCGCTCCGCCCAGCAGGAAGGCAACACCCCCTTGAAAAGCCAGCCGAACCCAAGCACTCCCACGGCCGACCAGCTCGCCGCCGCCCGCCTCGCGCATTGGCATCAAAACACCGATCCCATCCTCACCATCAACATGCTCCGAGACTGGCTCAACGCCTCAGGCCTGGTCTTCTTCACGCCTCGCGCCGCACAGCTCCCCGCGCCCGCGCCATCCTTCGTCGAAGCCATCCTCGGCACCCCCAACGCAGCTCCCACCCTCGCCGACACGGACCAGTCCCGCAGCCTCCTCTCCCGACTCATCATTGACGGCGGCGCCATTCCCCTCAATCTCCTCGGTTCGCCCACCGGCACCGGCAGCGAGACCCCCGACTTCATCGTCTCCCCGCTCGCCTTCCCCTACATCTTCACCCTGCGCGGAGACAAAGCCTGGAAGCAGCCACCCACCACCAGCGGAACCACCAAGGTTTCTCCGCTTGCCCTCAACACCTACACCCTCCTTAGCGAGCGTGCAAAAGATCACGCCACCGGCATGAGCTCCTACGACCTCACCACCCAGCTCGGCAAAGAGGTCACCGAGACCGCCGTCCTCCGCTCCCTCACCGAGCTCTGGCAGCACCTCCGCGTCATCCCCGTCCCGCAGCCAGACGGAGCCGCCACCCTCTGGGAGCTCACCACCACCCGCTTCACCAAGCAGATCAAAGCCGGAGCTAACGCTGGACAGCCCACCGCCCTCTCGGCCCTCATCTCTCTCTACCTCGGCCAGGCCATCGTAGCCTCTGAAGAGGACATCGAAACCTTCCTCTCGCCCATCGCCGCCCGTTCGCGCATCCGCGACGTCGTCCACGCTCTCATCTCAGCACGTCAACTGGAGACCATCGCAGTAGAAGGCCGCACCGTCCTCCACGTCACCGGCGAACTTCCCGCCTTCCTCGCAATCGCCGCCCCCACACCGGACGACGTCGACTCCATCGCCGCCACCACTGAAGGCGACGGCACCGAATCCGTCGAGGAGACTGGCCGGATCAAGAAGTTCATCCCCAAGCCCCGCAAGGTCGGCACCGGATTTGTAACCAAACCTGGTCGCAGTTCGGAATCGTCGCCTTCCCCGCGCGAGCGCCGGCCCTTCACCCGCGAATCCAACCGTTCCGACCGCCCCAGCTTCACCAAGCCCTGGGAAGAAGAGAAGGCCGACCGCCTCGCAGCAGCAAAGTCCTCCTCAGAAGTCTCTGATGAAGGCGATAGCGTCGCAGCTCCTCGCACCTACGACCGCAAGCCCAGCTCCGACCGGGCAGGGAAGCGACCCTCCTTCGGTTCGAAACCATCCTTCGGCTCAAAGCCGTCATTTGGATCGAAGCCAGCCTTTGGGTCGAAGCCGTCGTTCGGCAGCCGCCCCAGTTTTGGCAGCAAGCCATCATTCGGCAGCAAGCCCCGCTATGACAGTGATCGACCCTCCGCGAGCGGCGACCGCCCCACCTACCGCCGCAGCGCAGACTCCACCGACAGCCGACCACCCCGCCGCGAATACACTCCGCGCCCCTACAACGATGCCTCAGCAGGCGAAGGCGACCGTCCCCGCAAGACCTTCTCTAAGCCAGGCACCTTCGGCCGCAAGCGCGAAGGCTTCGCCGGCAAGCCAAGCTTCGGTCGCGACAGCAGCGACTCCCGCCCGCCCCGCCGCGACTACGGCGACACTCGCCCCCCGCGCCGCGACTTCGCCCCCCGTCCTGACGCAGACTCCGGTGACGCTCGTCCTCCACGCCGTACCTACGGCGACAAGCCGAGTTTCGGAGCCAAGCCCAGCTTCGGTGGCCCACGCAAGCCAGGCAGCTTCTCCGCCCGCCCGCAACGCAGCTTCGACGGCGGCGACCGCACCAACGGCTTCGCCCCGCGCAAGAACTTCTCTCGTGACACCCCAGCCACCCGTGATTCCGAAGCCCGTCCCCGCCGCACAGAGGGCCGCGCCTCACGTCCCGACGGTCCCCCCTTCCGCAAGTTCGACGCCCCCCGCACCCCGCGTCCCAAGGGCGACTTCGAAGGCAAACCCAGCGGAGGCTTCGGCGAGAAAAAGCCCTACAGCAAAACCGGCAGCAGCTTCGGAGCCAAGAAGCCATATACCAAATCCAGCGGCAGCTTCGCCGGGAAATCGGCGTCTGGCAGCTTTGCCGGCAAGAAGTCCTATAGCAAATCCGCCGCCGGAATCGGCAAACCCGCCAGCACCTTCGATAAGTTCAAGGGCAACAAGAAGCCCTTTGGCAATCGGCCTCCCGCCCGTAAGTTCAAACGTGAGGAAGGGGAATAAGCCGGATGACGCAGCCGCACGAGGACTCCGCACCCGCAACGCCGCCTGAAACCAACAAGCGCCAGCGCCCCGTCATCGCCATCGACGGGCCCGCCGGCGCCGGCAAAAGCACCCTCGCCGCCCATCTCGCCCGCCGCTTCGGGTTCCTCAATCTCGAAACGGGTGCCATGTACCGCGCGCTCGCCCTTAAAGCCATCGACAACGACTACGACTTCGATGAAGAGGCGCCCCTCATGGACCTCGCCGCCCACACCCGCATCACCCTCGAGCCGCAACTCGAAGGCAACCGCGTCCTGCTCGACGGTCGGGATGTCTCTCGCCGCATTCGCGAGACCGACGTCACCAACGCCGCCTCTAAAGTCTCCGTCCACCCGCAACTTCGCGCCTGGATGGTCCACCAGCAGCGCCTGCTCGGCCAGGCTGGCGGAGTTGTCATGGAAGGCCGCGACATTGGCACCGCCGTCTTTCCCGACGCCGAAGTCAAGATCTTCCTCGACGCTGCCCCCGAAGTTCGCGGCAATCGCCGCTACCGCCAGGCCGCTCCCACATCGAACTCTGCCGAGCCCACCGACAGCCAAAACGGCCGTCAATCTCCTGATCCCGTCACCGCCGAACAGCAGCGTGTTAATGAGGAGGCTGTCCTTCGCGAGCTGAAAGACCGCGACTACCGCGACCGCAATCGGGCCGAATCACCCCTCAGGCCCGCCACCGACGCCGTCATCCTCGACTCCACCTCAATGACCCTCGCTGAGGTGCTCCAGCAGGCCGAAGAGATCGTTCGAACCCACCTCAAAGCATGACCCTGCGTGATAACTAGCATTGTGGACCAACGTTTGTCGAATCCGCTGAACCCCAATATCCTCATTTAGACCGGAAAATTCACATATTTTGCACTACAAATAGTGCAAATGTAACTATTTAGGAGAATATGTAAAAAAAACTTGGCAACTGTGCTAACCTTCACACATCGTTTGAAACAGATTGGTTTTCTGCAAAGCTCGTACTGTACGAACCCCGATTTGGATCTAGCGGCAAATTCAACAGCAATAAGGAAATAACGGATATGGAACAGGGAACAGTGAAGTGGTTTAACGATGCCAAGGGGTTTGGCTTTATCAGCCGTCAGAACGGCGAGGATGTATTCGTACACTACTCGGCGATCAATTCGAACGGTTTCAAGAGCCTTCAAGAGGGCCAGGCTGTACAGTTCAACGTGGTAAAGGGACCCAAGGGTTGGCAGGCGTCTGACGTTCAGCCTCTCTAATCTTTAGCACTACGACTACAGCAACAACCAAGTTTTGCGGAAGGGATGGCCTCGGCTATCCCTTTGCGCGTTTTTGACCCATGCTTTTCTGAAAAATTAAAGATCTCCTTCCCCTTTCTGCTATCGTTGTGGCGCGATGGCGAAGACGGGAACACTCAAACAGGCCTCCCTCATCCTCATAGCCGTCATCGCGTGGCTTGCCGTCCTCATACAGATCGTTTCAGCGGCAAAAGGAACGGTCGCCGATGGCCGCTCCCTAATCCTCGGGGTCGTCAACACACTCAGCTACTTCACGATCCTCACAAACCTACTGGTCGCCATGGTAACGACCGCATGCTTTCTTCGCGGGGACGCTGACTCTCTCCTTACCCGTCCCTCCACGCAGTCGGCTGTCGCGCTCTATATCTTCGTTGTGGGGCTTATTTACACGCTCCTGCTTCGCGCGATTTGGAGTCCAACCGGTCTCAATGCAGTCCTGGACACGGCCCTACACGATGTGACGCCGGTCCTATATGTCCTCTATTGGTTCTTCTTCGTTCCCAAAGGCACCCTGCGCTGGAACCTACCCCTTCTCTGGCTCGTCTATCCTCTCCTTTACGTTGCCTATTGCATCCTTCGCGGAGCACTCACCGGCTTCTACCCCTATCATTTTGCCGACGTCACCATCCTTGGCTATCCACGCGCACTCCTCAACACCGCTCTCCTGTTGCTGGGCTTCTGGATTCTGGGACTTCTTCTCGTCGGCATCGACCATCTTTTAGGCAAATCACGCACCGACCCCGCCAAAACCTGAAGATCACTTCGGCACCGACGCCGGAGTACCCGGGCTCTCCACCGGCACAATCTTCGAAGTTGCCTTGAACTTCCGATAGTCCGACTCCACCGCCTCCACGCGGCCGTTGAAACCCAGAAACAGCAAGGCTCGTGCAGACCCTTGTCCTTCAAATCTCGCCGGCAACCACACCTCGCCATTCACCTTTCTCTGCTCCATGCCGAAGCTGGTCCCTTTCTGAATATTCGCCACCAGCCCTCCGCCAATCTTGAAGTTATTGACGAAGTGTCCCTCCGCCTTCACCAGCACACGGTCCTGTTCATCCACCCAAACCGTGCCCATCATGTCCCGAACCACCTCTTCGAATTTTGTCCGCGTCTTTGCCTTCGGGTCACCCGCATAGTCCGCCACAATCGTATCCCTGCCATTCAGCTGCACTCGCCGCGGATTGGTAAAGCTCCCCAACTCCAGCGCCCGCGAGGCCGTCATCAACTCATGCCCTCGCGCATCGGACTCCTTTCCCTCCTCATCGGCCTTCTGTCGTCTCTCCTTGGCCTTCTCGGAGTCCTTATCAATCCGTTCGTTCTCTTTCTTTTGTTCCTCCGCGCTCAGTTCCTTCCCATCTTTCTTGACCAGCCGGCCCACCGGCACCCCATTCTCCCAAAAGACCTCAAACTCCCTGGTCTCGGTCTTCTTTAGTCCACCATGCGAATCCAGCTGTTGCTCTGTCACCAGCGACCGGTACAGATAGTCCTTCTCAATCGCCTCCGCGGCTCTCTGATTCGTCTCAACGTCATGCATCAAAGCCGCAACATCAGGCAGCGAACGTTCCCCAGCCACGTTCTCTGATGCTGGATCAGAAGGCGTTGCCGCAGCAGAAGGCGCAACACTCTGTACTGGCTCCTGTGGTGCAGGCTGCCGTAGTGCCGGATCCGCGCCCGAAGGCTGAGTGACTGAGCCAGCCTGACCCTGAAGAGGCAGAGCAGACCACTCCGGCAAACCCATCAATCCCATCCCAGCGAGCAAAACCAGAACCCTGCGAGCCTCAACCACCATAACTTCCCACTATAAGCGGCCCTTCGCGACTCTGCTCCTCCAGGCCCGTCCGATAATCGGCAATCCTCCCCAAACCCACTACAAAAAAAGCCCACAAAACCTTCGAGAAGGAGAAGCGTTTACTGCAGCTCTTCCAACACAAAACGACCACAATTGAGAGGTGCAACTTTATGGTCAAAGCCCCCGCAGGCCGCTCAAGAGTGTGCACCCAACCTCCGAAAGGTCTAGCATAGAAAAGGACGCGCACCACCCGCGAATCGACCTGAAGTGAGGAAGCAATGGCCACGAAGGCAGAGGCACTGACTGCAACAACTCCTGCAATGGAACAACACGAACGAGAGACAATCTTCGATATCTTCCGCCGCTGGGGTTACCTCCAGGCATCCCTCGACCCTCTCGGCCAGTATCTTCCTCCCGAGCCATTTCCAACTCCCGCACCCGAAGGCGACATCGCGAAAGAAGCGCGCAGCTACTACTGCGGAACCATCGCCGCAGAGTTCATGCACATCCCCAGCAACGAGCAGCGGCAATGGCTCCAGGAGCGCATCGAACAGATCCCAGCCAAGCCCGATCAAGCGCTCATCCTCACGCAGCTTATCCACGCAGACCTCTTCGAGCAGGTCATTCAATCACGCTACCTCGGCACCAAACGCTTCTCGCTTGAAGGCATCACTGCGCTGATCCCGTTCCTCGATCGCATCTTCGCCGTCAGCGCCGGCACCGGTGTCACCAAGGGCATGATCGCAATGAGTCATCGCGGCCGCCTCAACGTGATGACCAACACCATCGGCCGTTCTCCCTCCGAGATCTTCACCAAGTTCGAAGACGTCGATCCGCGCAGCACCATGGGCGGCGGCGATGTGAAGTATCACGTCGGCGCAACCGGCGAATACCACTCGCCCGACGGAAAGACCATCTCGCTCCATCTCGCCTCGAACCCAAGCCACCTCGAAGCAGTCGATCCCGTCGTCCTCGGACGCACCCGCGCCAAGCAGGAACGCATCGGCAAACACGGCAACGACCAGGTTCTGCCGCTGATCATTCACGGCGACGCCGCCTTCGCAGGTCAAGGCATCCTCGCTGAGACCTTGAACATGGCCACCCTGCACGGATACAACGTAGGCGGCACCATCCACATCATCGTCAACAACCTCCTCGGCTTCACCGCCCTCCCCGAAGAGTCGAACTCCTCACGCTTCGCCACCGACATCGCAAAGCGCCTTCCCATCCCAATCTTCCACGTCAACTCCGAAGATCCGGACGCGGTCGTGCGAGTCGCTACCATCGCCGCCGAGTATCGCAATCGCTTCCACTCCGACATCGTGGTCGACCTCGTAGGCTATCGCAAACACGGGCACAGCGAAGTTGACGATCCCACCGTCACCCAGCCCCGCCGCTACGCCATCATCAAGGATCGCCCCGCACTCTATCAGCTCTACGCAAAACAGATCGGCGTCGACCCCACCGCCGAAGTCCAGAAGATCCAGCAAGAGCTCCTCGACGATCAAAAGACCGCGACCCAGGCCGACCACAAGCCGCACCTGGCCCAGCTTCCCGCCTACTGGGACCCCTACAAAGGCGGTGAATGCGAGCCCGAGTACAACGTCTCCACCGGCCTCCCTGCCGAGCGCATCAACCAGCTTGTCACCTCGCTCACCTCTTACCCCAAAGACTTCCACATCCATCCCAAGGTGAAGAAGCTCTTCGAGCAGCGCCAGGAGATGGGCGCAGGCTCACGCCTCTTCGACTACGGCATGGCCGAGCTGGTCGCCTTCGCGTCACTCCTTGAAGCCGGCGTTCCCGTCCGTCTCAGCGGACAGGACTCGCAGCGCGGCACCTTCAACCAGCGCCACGCCGTCATGGTCGACACCGAAACCGAAGTCCGCTACATCCCCCTCGCCCATCTCAGTGACAAGCAGGGTAAGTTCGAGGTCTACAACTCGCTTCTCTCTGAAGCCGCAGTCCTAGGCTTCGAGTACGGCTTCTCCCGCGACTACCCCGAAGCCCTCGTCCTGTGGGAGGCGCAGTTCGGAGACTTCGCCAACGGCGCGCAGATCATCATGGACCAGTTCATCGCCGCCAGCGAAGCCAAGTGGGGTCTCCTCTCCGGCCTCGTCATGCTTCTCCCGCACGGCTACGAAGGCCAGGGCCCTGAGCACTCCAGCGCGCGCATCGAGCGCTACCTCCAGCTCGCCGCCAACGACAACATCCAGATCTGCCAACCCTCCAACGCAGCGCAGTACTTTCATCTCCTGCGCCGGCAGGCATTGCGGCCGTGGCGCAAGCCACTCGTTCTCTTCACCCCGAAGAGCATGCTTCGCCACCCCGATGCCTCCTCAACCCTCGCCGACTTTGCCATTGAACACTTTCAGAACGTCCTTCCCGACAACGACGTAAAAAATCCCCGCCGTCTTCTCGTCTGCAGCGGAAAGATAGGACACAACCTCCGCGTCGAGCGTGCAAAGCGCAAAGACTTCAGTGTCGGTATCATCTTCCTCGAGCAGATGTACCCCTGGCCCGAGCAGGAGCTCCAGGCCGCGCTCGACCAACATCCGGAAGCGCAGGAGATCATCTGGGTCCAGGAAGAGCCAGCCAACATGGGAGCCTTCTCCTACGTCATGCCGCTCCTGCGCCGCATGGCCGGCGACCGCGCAGTCCTCAGCGTCAAGCGCAGCGCCAGCGCAACCCCCGCAACCGGCTCAGCCAAGGCGCACGAGATCGAAGAAAAAACCCTCATCGACCTGGCACTCGGCACCGCAGTCTAACAACGCCGCAGTCTGATCAACGCTGCAGTTAGTGTGAAGTCAATTTCGCTTTTCTCTTTGTCATTCCCGAAGGGAATCTGCGTCTGCAGTCTCTAAATCACCAGGCAAATCGCCATCATCGATGCTAAAAAAATCCACGGGCACAGCCATGATCTCCGCTGTGCCCGTCGGTCGTTCTGGTAACGAAGTTTATTCGGTGGCCTGTACCGCGACCTTTCTGCGGCGAATAAAGCCCGCAGCGGTCAGCAGCCCGCTCCCCAGCAAGACAAAGTTGCGCGTCTCGGGTGCAGCAGGAGCAGCCGCCTTCAAGACAAATGCGTCATCGTAGTCTTCCTCAGAGAGCGGAAGGAAAGAATCTTCCGTCTCGAGAGATCCCTTGGAAGCGTTATGGCTGACGGAGCCGTTTGATACGGAGTAAGTTACTATCGAGCCGCTGCCTATCTGCGGCGGCACTGAGGATATGTTGTTCTGTATCTCGAGAAGCGGGTTAGGGATGGTGTCGGCAGAAGCGAATTTCGCAAAAAATAACGCAACGACCAACGAGGATGTAGCGCAAAACACACGTAGCGTTAACCTCATTGTGAGACCTCGGGAAAGTTTTTCAATGAAGGGGCCCGCCGGAGTAAGTAGCAAGCCGACGGCCAAACACCTTTCCGGCTCTCCCGAAAACACCATGCCATTATTTTCAAAGATTTGCGGACTGGCCTCTTAGGAACTTCATCTCCCATCTCGCAAATAACCGCAAAAACCTGCAGGGACAAAAGAAAACTCTGGGGTTGAGTATTACGGCTTCGTTTCAATGGCGCTCGCAGGCGAGTGCGACGGCACAGGATTCGCAACCTCCCGCGCATAGATCTGGTATGTCGTCTTCGGTGGCTCGTCATGTTGATGTAACGCTCGCACACGAGCGCGAATCACCTCATCCGCCGCGGTAATGCGTTCGCGCGAACGTAAGTAATCCAGCCACGACTCCATCACAAACGTCTCGTTCAACTGCGTCGGATCGATCGCATCGCGATAGATGCCCCATCGTATCGCCCCATCACGCAGACGTACGCCGCGAAGCTGGTGAATCGCAGTGGTGAACTCCGCATAGTTTTCAATCGGCACGCGGTAGTCAACCGAGATCCGCACCGGCCCGTCCGTAGGATCCGTATCGAGCGCCAGTTGCGGTGCCGGATGCTTCGCCTGATAAGGCGTATGGTCAGGCAGCGGACCCTGAAGGATATGAAACCGCCGCGCAAATGGAAACGTAATCAACAAGCCACACGCCGCAGTAGTCAGCGCGATCGTCGTAGAAGTATGTTCCGCAATGTATCCCCACAGAATCGCCCCGAGCGCCATGCCCCCCTGAAACGTCGTCATATAGGTGCCCAACGCGCGAGCCTGCACCCATGCCGGAACCGACAGCTGCACCGAGACATTAATCGTCGACATCGTGCTCGTCCACGCCGCGCCCGACAAGATCAGCGTCGCGATCAATATCGAAGGGCTGCGCACAAACGCCATTACCAGCAGCACAACCACGTTGTACAGCGTCGAAGTCGCCAGAATCTGGTCTGCCGAAAATCGTTGCCGAACCCGATGAAGCGTAGTCGCCGCGATCACCGCTCCAAGCCCAAGCGAGCCGTTCAGAATTCCGTATCCCAGCGGACCCTGCTTCAAGTCACGCTTCGCCACCACAGCCAGCAGCGACCAGATCGCCGAGATGAAGAACGTAAACGTAAACGCGCGCACCAGCGAAGACTGCAGATCCGGCGCGTATCGCACATACCGCAGCCCCGACCGGATAGAACCCGCAATACGCTCCGACGGCAGCGCCGACTTGAACAGCGGAATCCGCTTCCAGTTCACCAGCACCCAGATCACGCCCGCAAACGACACCGCATTCAGCGCAAACACCGATCCCGCACCCGTATAAACCCGCTGAAACCCTGCAACCATCAATCCGCCAAGCGCAGGCCCCACCGCACGCGCCAGATTATTACTCGCAGCATTCAGCGACACCGTATCCGGAATCAGTTCACGAGGCACCAGCTCCGGCACAATCGCCTGCCATGCGGGGTTGTTCATCGCTGACCCGATATTCAGCAGAAACGTAAATGCCAGCAGAGCCCAGGGCGAGATATAGCCCACAAACGTCAACACCGCCAGCACGCCTACCGAAGCCAGCATCCACGCCTGCCAGAAGATCAGCAGCTTGCGCCGGTCGAAGATGTCTGCCGTAGCCCCAGCCAGCAGCCCCAGCAGCAGCACCGGCAGACTCGCCGCGGTCTGCATCAGCGCAATCAGCAGCGGCGACGTCGTAAGCGAGGTCATCAGCCACGTACCCGCCGTATCCTGCATCCACGTCCCTACCGAAGAGACCGTGCTCGCAATCCAGCGATCCCGAAACAAAGGAATCTTCAGCGGAGCGAAGCCGTTGGACTTGTCCACGATCGGAGGCTCAGCAACAATATTGGGAGATTCAAGTGGCATCGCTACGACTAGTTTACGGAACCCGCGAGTCGATAGTATCCTTCGTGCGCTTTTATGCAGCGGATCCAGCCAGTTCGGCTCAGCCAGCCAACTCCGCGGTACTCTTGACGCTGAAACTTCCCGGAAAACCTCGAAATCTGTGAAACCGCAAAACTTGCGTTGACTTTCCATTGACCAATTCTTACAGTCTATTCATCCAAGCCAACGCAACGCAGTCGATGCAAGAACCACCCTAGTTTGTCGAAAGGGTTTAATTATGAAACTCACGATGGTCGGCGCGACGTGTCCGAAATCGGTGGCAGGCCCCGCCGATACGAAATCCCACAAACTACTTTTCCTTGTTATCTGTGTCCTCGCACTGGCGATCCCGCCTGCACTCCACGCCCAGGCCGTTGGAAGTTTCTCCGGCAATGTCCTCGATAAATCCGGATCGAGCATCTCTGGAGCCACCGTCAAAGCTACGTCTCAGGCAACCGGCCTCAGTCGAGACACGAAGACCGACAGCGCCGGCCACTATCTGATTCCTTTGCTCCCTGTCGATACCTACACCGTGCGCGTCGACATGCAGGGCTTTCAAAGCACAGAGTCCAGGAATCTGAAACTCGATGTTGATCAAGCCCGTGAACTCGATTTTTCCATCGCAACTGCGACAGTAGTCACTTCAGTGACAGTCTCCGGTGATGCCGTAACTGCCGAGACCAATAACCCTTCTCTCGGCCAGGTCATTACCTCGCAGCAGGTCTCGCAGCTTCCCTTGAACGGTCGCGACTTCGTCCAACTCGCTACCCTCACCGCCGGCGCCACGGCAGAGACCAACCCCAACAGCTTCTTCACCTCCGGCACAGACAGCGAGGTGGCCGCGCGCGGGTCCTTCTCTCTGTCGGTCGGCGGCTCCCGGCCCAACAGCACCGATTGGCTCCTCGATGGAGTCGACAATAACGAACTGACGGCAGGCGGAATTGGCGTCTTTTCTTCCATCGACGATATCGCGGAATTCAAGGTGCTCACCTACAGCTATTCCGCGGAATACGGCTCCCGCGCGGGCCCCACCGTTCTGGTCACCACAAAATCCGGCACCAACAACTTCCACGGATCGCTCTTCGAGTTCGTCCGCAACACCGCCTTCGACGCCAAAGGCGACTTTGACACGACAACCCCGAAGTTCAATCTGAACCAGTTTGGCGGCTCTATCGGGGGGCCCATCCTCCACAACAAACTGTTCTTCTTCGTCGATGGCGAGCAGAAGTATCAGCGTCAGGGAATCACCTTCACCGGTGTGGTTCCTTCCCTGGCCATGCGCAACGGCGACTTCTCGGCCGACGCCTTCGGTAAACCCGCACCCACAGGTCTCGGCATCGCCAACCCTAATGTGTTCGGCTCATCCAACCCTTACTTCCAATGCGATGCCTCCGGCAATCCGATAACCGCCAACCCCGACGGCAGCCAGGCACCGGGAACCAACTGCAGCAAGATTCCGCAAAACCTGATCAACAGCGCCGGCCAGGGCCTGCTCGATATCTATCCTGCGCCCAACGCCTCCGGCAGTGGCTACAACTATGTCAACGAGCCTGTCCGCATCCTGAACGAGACCAAATTCGATGTGCGACTGGACGAGACCCTCACGGCCAACGACAACCTGTTTGGCCGCTTCAGCTACGACCAAGCGTTCTCTTTTGCGCCCGGCGGCGCCCCCACCCTTGCCGAAGCCAATGCCTTCGGCAGCAATGAAAACCTGGTCAACCACGCACGCAATGTCGGCATCGGCTGGAGCCACGTCTTCGCGGCCACCACGCTCAACCAGGCCTCCTTCGGGTACGATCGCATCTTCAACTACATCAATTCGCTGGGTAACTCTAGCTGTGGATCGGCCCTTCTGGGCATTCCCAATGCCGATCTCGGATGCTCGGCCAGCGGTACCCCTCTTGCCGGAGGCGCCTACAGTCAAGGTGTGGTCTCCGTCCTGCCCACCAGCGGATATTGGGCACTCGGCGATCGCGGCTACTCTCCCTTCCAGGGTGGAACCAATATCTTCTCCTTCAAAGACGATCTCGACCTCATCCGCGGCAAACACGATATTCACGTCGGCATCGATCTCCGTGCCAATCAGATGAATGTGGGTACAGAAGCCTTTAGTTCCGGCTTCCTGCTCCCGGGTGCCACCGGAAACTTCAGCGGCTTCACCTGCCCAAAGGACGCCTCGAGCGCGTGCGTCAATGCGCCCGGCGATCCCGAAGCCGACCTTCTGATGGGGATTAGCGGAGGCGCCATCCACGACCAGACCTACGATGGCGCAGTCACCGGCCGCCGCTGGAAGATCATAAGGCCCTTCGTCGAAGATGACTGGCGGATCATCCCCTCGCTGACCCTCAATCTGGGCCTGGCTTGGGGCATCACCACTCCGATCACCGAGGTCCACAATCGGATGGCCAACTACATCCCATCGACCGGAGAGCTTCAGATCGCCGGCCAGAACGGAGTAAGCCGATCGGCAGGCATCAATCAGTTCGGGGGCGCGTACGAACCCCGCCTTGGCCTCGCATGGAAGGTTGCCGGCAGTGACAAGACGGTGCTCCGCGCCGGCTTCGGCATCTATCACGACTCGGTCTGGAGCCAGGGTGCGCAGGGCCTGTGGCAAAATCCGCCAAACCTCGGCGAGACCGATCAATTCGCCGGCGCAGGCTGCGCCTTTGCAACTTCATACTGTGCTACTCACGGCCAGACACCTTCGGGAACCTTTTACCTCTCCACCGGCTTTGCCGTTCCGCCCACGCCGCCGACTGTGGGCAACTTCGAAGGCACGTTCTACTACCAGCCACGCAACTTCCAGCCGGGCAGGGTTCGTCAATATAACGTCAACGTGGAACGCCAGCTGCCGGGCGATGTTCTGCTCACCGCTGGCTATGCCGGCGCAGTCGGCGGCCACATCCTGGTAAGCGGCAATGACCTCAACGTCAGCAGTCCCTCTGCTTGCGTCGGAACATCCAGCTATACGCTCGGCTGCCTGCCTGGCGGCGCACCCTACATCGCTCCGTACAACCTTCCGTTCAACGCGATCTTGCTTTTTGGCGACGTTGGCAAGACCCACTACAACTCGCTGCAGATCAAAGCAGAGACCAAGACGCCCAAACACGGTCTTTACGCGCTGATCGCTTACACCTACTCGAAGACATACGACAATGGTCTAACCGACGGCCTGGGCTCGTTGCTAAGCGCCCCGTACTTCCCTCTGCCCAACTGGGAAAACCTCGACTGGGGCCTCTCGCAGATCAACCTGAATCACAGCTTCACTGCAAGCATCATCTATGACCTGCCCTTCGGCAAGGGCAAAGCGTTCGGAAGCAATATGGGTACTGTCGGTGACACCCTTATCGGCAACTGGCAGGTCACGCTGATTGAAAGAATCTCCTCAGGGTTCCCGGTTCCTCTGATCGACAGCAGCAACCAGTCGGGCGCTGGCTTCAATGCCGGTGGCAACGGCAACAACTACAACCGGCCCGACCAGATTCCCGGTTGCAATACGCACGCAAGTCACAGTGCACCCAACTACCTATGGATCAACCCTAAGTGCTTCGCCTTCCCGGCTGCTGGCGAACTTGGCGATGCCAATCGTGTTCCCGTCTCGGGACCCGACTTCGTCAACACGGACTTCTCACTCATCAAGCAATTTCGCCTTCCTCGGGAGATGGGCTTGAACTTCCGCGCTGAATTCTTCAACCTGTTCAATCATCCGCAATACGGATCGCCAATCGCCGACATCAACTTCGCTGCACCGCCTCAGGGCCAGGTCTCCGATTCCTTCGGAAAAGTAACCTCAACCGTCAACAATCCGCGCTTAATACAACTGGCCCTCAAGCTGAATTTCTAAAACGCACAGGCCTGCACGGAATTAATCCGTATCCGCAAGGGAGAGAGTGTCAGTCCCGAACTGACGCTCTCTTCCTTGCGATTGGTGTAAGAGCCGGCGTTTGTCGATGCCGGAATGCGCTTGGCGACTACATCACCACGGAATCACACCTTCTGTGCGGGAGAAGGTGCCCGTCGGGCCATCCGCGCCAAGAAGCGCGAGGCGCACCGGCTCGCGAGCACCCTCCTCGACAGTTCCCGTGCCTGCATAGTTGTTCAGGTTCGTCTTGATGAAGCCCGGGGAACAGGCGTTGACCTTGATCCCGGTCGACTCCAGCTCGATCGCCATGGCGAGCGTCATCGCGTTGAGAGCCGTCTTGGACGCAGAGTAGCAAGGGCCGAAGATCGAGCGATAGGGGAAGGCCGGATCCGAGTTTTCCGTCAGCGAGCCCACGCCGCTCGACACGTTGACGATGCGGGCTGCCGGCGCCTCGCGCAGCAGCGGCAGCAGCGCCTGGGTCACGGCGAGCACGCCGAACACGTTAGTCTCCCACACCGCGCGCACCTCATCCAGAGACACGTTGCTCGCGCGGGTAAACTTGGCGTACTCTGCGATAGTTTGGCCGGGCAGCTTACTCGTATTCGAGATGGCCGCGTTGTTGACGAGCACATCGAGGCGGCCAAGCTCCGTTCGGACGCGCTCTGCCGCCGCGGCGATCGAAGCCTGATCCGTCACGTCGAGCTGGAGCGCGAGAGCGTCTGGCCCAATCTCCTTAGCCGCAGCCTCGCCCCGCTCGAGATTGCGCGACCCGACCAGTACCGTGAAGCCATGGGCCACGAGATCCTTTGCGATCTGAAGACCAATTCCTTGATTAGCCCCGGTGACCAGGGCGACGGGTTTGTTTTGCATTTTGCTCTCCTCATGTTGTTTTGCTGACATGTTGTGTTGCGGACATGTTGTGTGTTGCTGACATCCTGCTATGCTTGAAAGACAACCGGAACCATGTTCCATATAGTAAACGGAACATTGTTCCGATTGCAAGGCCTGCATATGAAAAAAAAAGTCATAGAACGAACGCACGACCAGAAGCCTGAAGACGCCACGCCTCGCCCCATGCGTGCCGATGCACAGCGCAAGATGGCTTCACTGCTCCAGGCAGCGATGGAGGTCTTTCGAAAGTCAGGAGTAGACGCACCAGTCCGTGAGATTGCGGAGAAGGCAGGCGTCGGCCTGGGCACGGTCTACCGTCACTTCCCGCAGCGCTCGGATCTCATCAAGGCCGTCTTTCAGACCCACGTGGATGCCTGCGCGGATGCGGCCTATGTCCTCGCGGGCAAGTACGAGCCCGGTGAGGCATTGGCTCGCTGGATGCAACGCTTCGTGGACTTTATCTCTACCAAGCGAGGGCTTGCAGCAGCGCTCCACTCAGGCGATCCGGCCTACAGCGCTCTGCCGGGTTACTTCAATAAACGCCTCATGCCGGCACTCAAAACTTTGCTCGAAGCGGCCGTTGCAGCGGGAGAAGTGCGCCCGGGTATTGAAGCCGGCGATCTGCTGCGAGCAGTCGCAACCCTATGCCGCGGATCTCACGACGAAGAGCCCGTCTATGCACGAAAAATGGTCGAACTGCTGGTGGATGGCCTGCGTTACGGAGCGAGCAAGCAAACCGGCACGCGTCCAGAAACCCGACGGAGACGATCTGGTAGTTCTGCAAAGTCGGCCCCTCGAACTTGATATGTAGGTAAGCCGGAAGCCGGGAGATATCCTCCGCAAGCGGGATCTGCTCTTCCATTTGGCCTTGGGCCAGGACAACAATCAAAACAACGAAAGGGATGTTAAAAAGGAAACCCACGCAGCGCGGTGGGGGCTGTTGCGTGGGTATTCCAGTAAAGCAACGAAGTGGGTGGACTTCGTTATGACTGACTCAACCCGAAGGGAGTCTTGCCACTCATTAAACATAAAGGGAAAGGGGATAGGAGTCAATAGGCATTTGTGGGCAGAGTGCTCTTCTGACGGGCTTCTTTGACCATCTCGACCAAAATGGAACGTGTGTCGCCAGCCGTCTTCGCCTCACGTAAAAAAGTGATGCGCGCACCCTTGACTCCTGCCGACGTAACAGCCCGAACATGGAACCCTAGCCGGTCGACCGAGGTCATCGTCGCCGAGTCGGCTTCGAGTTGGGCGTGTGTCTTCGTCAGCAGAACGAGCGCGTCGCCGTGATCGGCGTTCATGTGGTCCAGAATGCCCTGCGCTGCCCCGGCAAGGGGGTCAGGAGAGGCTGAGGCGTAGTCCGCCGCAGTTACCCAACCCATGACGCCAAAGCCACCAACGTAGTACACGTCTATCGGTTCCAGACGGAAGAAGGAGAAGTCGGTGAAGTCCACCCAGTAGTGACTGTTCGGGTGGGCCTTCAGGTAGAGCTCGCGAGCCCCCGCCCTCTCCTTCTCAACGATCTGGTGGACCGCTCCCACCAGGGTGACTCGTGCCGCGCCAAGCACGTCGCCATCGACGGCCGGCTGCGTGACGAAGAGGCTGGCGCGTGGGTCCCCCTTCAGGTTCTGGGTGTGCATCGCCATCGTGCTGATCAGGAACAGGGGCCGGCCCCCAGCGTCGAGCGCATACGGCATCAGCGAGCCGAAAGGAAAGCCCGGTTGCTTGCGGGAGACGGTCGAAAGCGTGGCAACGCTGGCTTGGTGAAGCAGCGTGCGGGCGCGTTCAGCGTGGCTGGGCTCAGCCACCGACGGCTGCGGGTTAGGGTTGATTGGTGCTGCGTGCTGATTCGACATAGATCCTGCTTCACTCTCTCGGGTACTGCTTTCCTTGAGACTTATTTGATGGTGAATCACGGCTCAAAGGAAACCGGTTCTTGGGAGAATCTGGTTCCTGACGGGAGAGGAAAAATAAAGTGCTGAAACGTGGCGTATCTTTCGTGATCGGAAATCGTGGTGTTTTCAGCCAGCATTTCACCACCATCTCACCACGTTGCACCATCCAAAACACCACGTTTTGGCACCACGATTTCGCACAAACCCCTGCAAAAACGCATGCGCCACCACGCAGAAAAAAACCGTACCGGGAGCTCCTAAAGTCTGCAGATTAGGAGCTCCCGCTCGTAGATCATCTCGGGAGGAAGGTGGTCGTGGAGCAGCAGGAAGAGCTCCTCATGTCCCATGACCTCCTGTCTCCACTGCGCCCTGTCCACGGTCTGAAGCACATCGAAGGTCGCGCGCGGAAACTCCAGCCCCTTCCAGTTGATGTCGTCGAAGTGGGGCGTCCAGCCAATGGGGGTCTCCTTGCCCAGCGCGCGGCCCCGCACCCGATCCACAATCCACTTGAGAACACGCATGTTTTCACTATACCCGGGCCAGAGGAACTGCCCGTCAGGACCCTTGCGGAACCAGTTGACATGGAACACCCGAGGCGTAGCCGAGAGGTTGCGCTGCATCTTAAGCCAGTGCCGGAAGTAGTCGCCCATGTGGTATCCGCAGAAGGGCAGCATGGCCATAGGATCGCGCCGCACCTTGCCGATGGCGCCGCCCGCTGCAGCAGTGGTCTCCGACCCCATCGTAGCCCCGATGTAAACACCCGCCGACCAGTTAAACGCCTGATAGACAAGAGGCATGGTGGTAGGCCGACGGCCACCGAAGATGAACGCGGAGATGGGAACCCCATTGGGATTCTCCCAGTCAGGGTCGATAGTAGGACACTGCGAAGCAGGCGCGGTGAAGCGTCCGTTTGGATGTGCGGCAGGGGTGCCGGTCTCCTTTGCGATGGCCGGGGTCCAGCGATTACCGCGCCAATCAATGAGTTCGGCGGGTGGGGTGTCGGTCATGCCCTCCCACCAGACGCCACCCTCGGGGGTGAGCGCAACGTTGGTGAAGATGGTGTTCTTGGCCAGGGTGGCCATTGCGTTGGGGTTAGTCTTCGTGCTGGTGCCAGGCGCGACTCCGAAGAAGCCGGCCTCGGGATTGATGGCGCGAAGCTGACCATCCTTGTCGGGCTTGATCCAGGCGATATCGTCGCCTACGGTCCAGACCTTCCAGCCCTCGAAACCGGCGGGTGGGATCATCATGGCGAAGTTAGTCTTGCCGCAGGCGCTGGGGAAGGCAGCAGCGACGTAGGTCTTCTCGGTGGTGCCGTCGGGACGCTTGGGCGATTCAACGCCGACAATCAACATGTGCTCGGCCATCCAACCTTCGTCGCGGGCGATGTTGGAGGCGATGCGGAGGGCAAAGCACTTTTTGCCTAATAAGGCGTTGCCGCCATAACCGCTGCCGTAAGACCAGATCTCGCGGGTCTCGGGGAAGTGGACGATGTACTTTTCATCGTTGCAGGGCCACGGAACATCTTGCTGGCCGGGGGCGAGAGGCGCGCCGACGGTGTGCATGCAGGGAACCACGCGCTTTTCGTCCTTGTCGATCTCGGCAAAGACGGGCGCGCCGATGCGAGCCATGATGCGCATGTTGACTACGGCGTAGGCGGAGTCGGTAAGCTGAACGCCGATCTGCGACATGGGCGAGCCGATGGGGCCCATGGAGTAAGGAAGGACGTACATGGTGCGGCCGCGCATAGCTCCTTTGAAGAGGGCCTTGAGCTTCTTACGCATCACGAAGGGATCTTCCCAGTTATTAGTTGGACCCGCGGTGTCCTTCGACAGGGAGCAGATGAAGGTGCGATCTTCGACTCTGGCGACGTCGTTAGGTGCCGAGCGGGCGAGGAAGCAGCCGGGCCAGAGCTTTTCGTTGAGCTTGGTAAAGGTGCCGGCGTGGACAAGCTGGTTGCAGAGGAAGTCGTACTCCGCCTGCGACCCGTCGATCCAGTGGATGCGGTCGGGCTGGCAGAGATCGGCCATCTTCTCGACCCAACGGATGAGGTGTTTGTTGGTAGTGGGCGGGGCTGCAATGGCAGTTTCGACGGCTACGGTCTTCATAAGTGGGCGCAATTCCTTCGGGTACAAGTCTTCGCCTCTACTGTGGGGCTGTCAACCCTCCGTAGATGGTATACGGCGATAAGCGGCCGCAGAAAACGGAGCTTTGCGTGGAGTGCGCTCGAATTGGTTCATTTTGCATGGGTTGTTGATTTTTGAGGCGATTCAGGTGCGAACCAGTCGCACTTCGATTACCGCGCTGATAGACTTAAAGTTCTGCGCTGTGACTTCGCGCTACCAGTTTCCTCAACGCGGCACGACCGTGACGAGCAAAAAGGAAGAACAAGACAAAGTGGACCAGCAGACCAAACAAGCTCTAAAGCATGACCAGTTCGTCGATACCACACAGCATGGCCTTGAGTGGGCCAGCGAAAACCGCCGCTCCGTAATCGCTACCAGTGCCATTGTCCTTGCGGCGATCCTGGTGGTGGTAGGTGGCTTTCTGATCTATAACAGCCGCGCGAATCAGGCGTCAGTGGCCTTTGGCGCAGCGATGCAGGCCTATCAGACTCCGCTGGCAGCACCCGGACAGCCGGTGCCTGCGGGGGTGAAGACGTATGCGTCTCCAACGGAACGGGCCAAGGCTGCTAATGATCTTTTCATGGGCGTCGCAGACAAATACAGCATGACACCGGACGGCAAGGTGGCTCGCTACTTTGGCGGGCTGACCTATATGGAAGAAGGGCAGAACGGCCCGGCTGAGAGCACGCTGAAGCAGGTGGCAGGTGGTTGGAATGGGGATCTTGCGGCGCTCGCGAAGCTCTCGCTGGCGCAGCTTTACCGGCAGACAGGGCGCGATTCCCAGGCCGTGGATATATATAACGAGCTGACTGCAAAGCCAACAACGACGGTACCCTCCGGGCTGGCACAACTACAGCTTGCGGAGCTGTATCAAGCACAGGGGAAGCCTGAGCTGGCGAAGAAGATCTATGCGCAGTTAAAGGATAAAGACGCTAAGGGCGCGGCGGGGACGCTGGCTGCTCAGAAGCTGAATCCTGCGCCTGCGGGACCTGCAGGTCAGTAGCCTGTTAGATACAGATTTGGAAAGAGTTCGGGATGCGAGGGCTGTACGCCTTGCATCCCGAATCTGCGTTAGGGAGTGGATTAACCGTGGTCTTCGTCGGGAAAGAAGGGCATGCCGTCTCCTGTGGATCTCATTGCTGTCGCGGCGTCGGTTCGCATTCGGGTGAGGATGCTCCACTGATCGTTTACTTTTGGCGGCGCAACCCAGACCGGGAGTGGTATCCGCAGGTACTCGGATAGGCCGTGAGCGTGAGGTTCGTAGAGAGCACGGATGGTGTGGAGGCGTTTCGCCGCTGCGGGATCGCCACAGAGTCGGAGCTGATTTTCGCCGAGCGCCTCACAGAGATGGTAGAAGTCTTTGGACGGGAGTCGGTCGGGGTCGGTTCGAGGCTTCCCTGGGTTGCGTTCGAGGACTTCGAAGACCTCCCCAATGTCGATAAGGGCGTGGCGGGACATGACGAAGGTGAGCTGGGCCTGGCGGGAATGGCTGCCTTCAATGACCGAGATCAGGAGGGCGCAGGTGTCGAGGATGGAGACAAGGGCAGCCAGCCAACTTTGGGTGTCGTGTTGCGAACGATAGAAGCAGAGAATGGGGTAGGAGATGTGCGACTCTAGGATCTCGGCGGACCAGCGCTCCCACTCCTCCAGCAGATCGATGAGGGCTTCTTCGCTTCCTTCGAAGGCGTGGCGCCGAAGGAGTTCGGCGGCATTAGGCGGAGAGCCGGCGCGCGCGTCGAGGAGGGCAACGCTGATCTCGCGATGGGAAAATGCCTGATAGAGCACAGGTAGATAGCCGATAACGAGGGCAACGAAGCCGAGACCTACGCCCGACTCGAAGATGATGAAGGCGCGAGCGAGAAGACTGTGGGGGACAACGTCTCCCAAGCCGAGGGTAAAGAGGGTCGTTCCGCTTACGTAAAGGTCGGTGCCGAACTGAGCCAGAGGGCTGTTGGTGTGGGTCATCATGGCGTCACCAAAAGGGGAATGCATGGAGAAATAAAACATTCCGAAGCCGAAGATGAGAAGAAGCGCCCATAAGAGGAGAAGCAGAAGAAGGGAGAGCGGGCCGTAGATGCTGTAGATTTGCTCGCGGAGTTTCTTGTTGGCGACGCGTTCGGCCATCAGCACCCAGGGGACCCAGGTGCCGATGAAGAAGATGCGGGTGATTCGAAATCGTCCGGTGGGGCGGCGTGGAAGGATAATGGTCTGAAAGGCGTCGAGGGCGACTCCCAGGCAAAAGAGCAGACCGGCGATGAATGCGGCGACGTGCAAGGTGATGTCCTTGATTGATTCGGAGTCAGCGTTCTGTCGTAAACCTTACCAGAGACTGAAGTTGCGATTTTGTGTGGATGAAGTCACAGGTTGTTGGTTCGCAGATTTTCTTTTGCACAGCCTTATCTGTGACTCCGCCTGAAAAGCGGAGTCTAATGTTCAGAGATGAAATCATTGAATTTTGATTCGACAAAAATGCTTTTTGAAGCCTAGTCTAGGTTTGCCAGGCATGTGAACGCACGCAACCCGAACGATTCGCACGGAGGGCCCCATGAAGCGAGTTCTGGTGGTTGATGATGACCGTTTGGTGGCCGATACGCTGACTCTCATCTTTGAGAGGAGCGGTTTCAAGGCAAAGGCCGCTTACTCCGCAGATCAGGGATTGGAATACTCTCGCGACTTTGAGCCAAATCTTCTTCTGTGCGACGTATCGATGCCTGGGCGGGATGGACTTTCGCTGGTGAACGATGTGACGCGGGAGTTGCCGGCATGTCGGATCCTTATGCTGACCGGTTTTTACTCCAATCTGAAGAGTGTGCGGGAGCGGGCCAGTACTTTGTCGCGGCCTGTAGGCATTCTTACCAAGCCGTGTCAGCCTTCGGAGCTTCTGCGTGAGGCTGCCGCGCTGCTGGCGACTGCTTGAGAGTGGTGCAGCATGTCTGAGCTGGGCCGTACTCTTGTCATCCTCGGGCTGCTGCTGGCTTTGGCAGGTGCCCTCATCCTTGGGTTGAATCGCCTGAATCTTCCTCTTGGGCGTCTTCCCGGTGACTTTAGCTGGCGGGGGAGGGGATGGTCGGTTTCATTTCCAATTGCAACTTCAATTCTGATTAGTGTTCTTTTAAGCGTACTTCTTTGGGTCATGGGACGGCTGCGCCGCTGACAGTCTACTTGGCTGCGCTGCGATGCTAGACTCAGGCAAGATGTCCGAAAGGGAAGACAATCCGCCGACACTGGCCAGCCTGCGAGCGCGGCGAGGGAAGGTTCGGACCGAAAGAAGGTCGTCGTCGAAGGCCTCGACAATTCCGGTGCCGGATACGTTGTTTCAATCGGAGCTATTCTCCCTTTATGAAGAAGACAGTGCGTTAGCGGTTGCTTCTGTTGAGCCGGTTTCTGGCAGCGAAGAGTCTGGCAAGATTGCGATAGAGCCAGCTCGGCGAAGAATCTCTGGCGTGAGCGAACCAGCGATGGAGCGCCATATCTGGAGCGTTCGCGCGCTGGTGATGAACGCAAGACAGCAGATTGAGACGACCTATAGCGATCTCTGGGTCGAAGGTGAGATCTCCAACTGCAGGCCGGCACCCTCTGGCCACATTTACTTTACGCTGAAGGATGGCGAGGCTCAGTTGCCGGTAGTGCTCTTTCGCCGCCAGGCAGGACTGTTGCGCTTCCGGCCTGCAGATGGGCTTGCGGTTCTGGTTAGGGGCCGTGTCTCAGTGTATGAGAGCCGAGGGCAGCTCCAGCTCATTGGGGAGACGATGGAGCCCCGCGGCGCCGGTGCGCTGCAGCTTGCGTTTGAACAACTGAAGGCGCGATTGCTGTCAGAAGGACTCTTCGACGCGGCGCGTAAACGCCAGCTGCCCTCGTTTCCGAAGTGCATTGGCATCGTTACTTCGCTGTCCGGCGCGGTCATTCGTGACATCGTTACGGTCGTTCGCCGTCGTCATGCGCGGCTGAATCTGCTGATATATCCCGCTACGATGCAAGGTGCTTCCAGTCCGGAATCTGTTGTTGGGGGAATCCGCTGGTTCAACGCCAACTCCTCGCTGGTTGATGCGATTGTGATTGCCAGGGGTGGCGGCTCAATGGAAGATCTTGCCGGCTTCAATGACGAGGCGCTGGCGCGCGCGATTGCGGCGTCCGCACTTCCTGTGGTCTCGGCAATTGGCCACGAGACCGACTTCACGATTGCTGATTTCGTCGCGGACCTTCGGGCGCCGACGCCGTCGGCTGCTGCTGAATTGATTACTTCCGCTCAACATCGCATCGAAGACCAGGTCGCTGCGCTGGGCGCAAGAGTGCTGCGGGCCGGAAGATTCCATCTGATGCATGCGCGGCAGCGCTACGCACGACTCTCAGCGGAGGCAGTGTTAAATAGACTGCGAGATGCTGTCAGCCGGAGGGATCAGCGGCTCGACGAACTCCGCTTTCGTCTTGACGCCGCTGTACAACAACGTCTTCGTGTTCCCGCCCAACGGCTGAATGTGGTGAGCGACCGACTCCGCCGCCAGGATATCTCCGTTCGAATCGCAGCTACGGGCAATCATTTGCTGGCTGACACGCTGCGGTTGCAGCGTGTTGCAATGGAGAGCATTGTCGGCCGGCGTACACGGCTTGAAAGGGCTTCGACGAGGCTTGATGTCCTGTCGCCGCTCGCCGTTTTGTCACGCGGCTATGCCCTGGTGTACCTGCAAAGCGGCGCTGGAGACAGCACGTTGCTGCGTTCTTCTGCAGATGCTACGCCGGGCCAGACTATACGTGCGCGGCTTGCGCATGGGACGCTAAAAGCCAAAATAACTCAAACTGATACGGACGAAGTAACGGAGACCGGCAAGTTATGAAGAAGCTCTTTGGAACCGATGGCATCCGCGCTGTCGCTGGGCAGTCACCCCTCGATGCGACCACGGTATACGCTATCGGGCTTGCCCTGGCGCATATTCTTGGCGTGAAGACTCCGAGACCCCGCGTGTTGCTCGGTATGGATACTCGCGAGTCGAGCGGGTGGATTGCCGCAACGCTGACTGCCGGGCTGGACGCGGGCGGAGCATCTGTTGAGAGCGCTGGTGTGATTACGACTCCGGCGATTGCATTCCTCACACATACCCATGGCTTTGCAGCTGGCGTCGTCATCTCGGCCTCGCACAATCCGTGGCAGGACAACGGCATCAAACTCTTTGGGCCGGATGGTTATAAGCTCCCGGATGCGGTTGAGCTTGCGATCGAAGAAGAGATCTTCCGTCAACTTGCTGTGTCAACGAATGCTCCGCAAAGGACTGAACCGCCTGCGGTGAATGAGACCGATCGCGCAGAGTACGTCCGCTATCTGCTGGCGTCTGCTCCTGAGTTGTCACTGGATGGGAAGCGGATCGTGATCGATTGCGCCAACGGAGCTGCTTCGTCGGTCGCGCCTCAGTTATTCTCCGACCTGGGCGGAGAGGTTTTGATCACTCATGCCAGTCCCGACGGAAGAAATATCAATGAGGCTTGCGGGGCGTTGCATCCTGAGATTGTTGCCGAACAGGTGAAGAACTGCAAGGCGTCGATGGGGATTACGTTTGATGGGGATGCCGACCGAGCGCTCTTTGCAGATGAGCATGGCCAGGTTGTGAATGGGGATGCCGTCCTGCTGTTGGCGGCACGCGATCTGCAACGCCGCGGACTTTTGACGAACTCGACGGTGGTTGCGACGACGATGTCCAATATGGGGCTTGAGGCGGCGCTGAAACGCAGCGGGATCGAGATGCTACGTGCCGCGGTAGGCGACAAGTATGTTCTTGAGCAGATGATTGCGACCGGTGCGGCTCTGGGAGGAGAACAGTCCGGCCATATTATCTTTAGCGGACGCAGCACGACGGGGGATGGGCTGCTGACGGCGCTGCTGTTGCTGGATGTCGTCCATCGGAGCGGGAGGTCTTTGGCCGAGCTTGTAGCAGATCTGAAGGTGTTTCCGCAGGTGATTGTGAACGTCAAAGTACGCGAGAAGAGACCGCTTGAGGAGATTCCGAATGTGGCTGCAGCGATTCGCGCCGCCGAGTTCGAACTGGCTGATTCGGGCCGAGTGGTGATTCGTTATAGCGGCACCGAGGCTTTGGCTCGCGTGATGATCGAAGCGGAATCTGAGCCTCTGATGCGGCATCATGCCGATACGATTGCGGCCGCGATAAGGACCGAGATCGGGATCTGAGGGACTGGATCTAACCAATTGCGGCGAGAAGTTTAGTAACCCGAGCTGGTTTGAGGGTTCTTCCGGAGAGTGGTAACTTTATGCCGCCGAACTTGTCTGATGAGCGATGAATAAGGGCAGCTTTTTCTGGAATATCTGTTTGTCTTTCGAACATCAATAGCAGAGAGGCTGGTGTTGGAACTATAGATTTGTGTAAGCTGCCGGGGATCTTCGTTAAAATTGTAGGAATGTTGAAGGTTTTTCGACCTTCACTCCTCAGCGCAATATCTGTAACGGGAATGAATAGTAGTCTGGTCTGGCGGGAACAAACAGCGATGCAAGGAGTATGCAGATGACGACGAAATTGACGCCGCTTAGCGAGCGTTCGGCATGGAAGGCGCTGAGTGCGCATCATCAGAAGATTGGAGACACGCAGCTGAAACAACTATTTGCGGAGGATCCTGGGCGGGGAGAGCGGTTTACCCTTGAGGCTGCGGGCATCTTTCTCGACTACTCGAAGAATCGCATTACGGACGAGACGCTGAAACTTCTGCTTCAGTTAGCGGAGGAGTCGGGGTTGAGGGAGCGGATCGACGCCATGTTCCGCGGGGACAAGATCAATATCACCGAGAACCGGGCTGTGCTGCATGTTGCGTTGCGCGCGCCGCAGGGTGAGAAGATCGTCGTTGATGGTGAGGATGTTGTGCCGGGGGTTCATGCGGTACTGGACAAGATGGCGGCCTTCGCGGATAGGGTTCGGAGTGGGGCGTGGAAGGGGCATACCGGCAAGCGAATCAAGAACGTCATCAATATAGGGATTGGCGGTTCGGATCTTGGGCCGGTGATGGCGTATGAGGCGTTGAAGCACTATAGCCAGCGCGATATTACCTTCCGGTTTGTCTCAAATGTGGATGGGACGGACTTCGTCGAGGCAGTGCAGGATCTGAATGCAGATGAGACGCTGTTTCTCGTCGCTTCGAAGACTTTTACAACGCTGGAGACGATGACGAATGCGCATTCGGCGAGGGATTGGTCGCTGGCTGGACTGGGTGGCGATGAGAAAGCTGTTGCAAAGCACTTTGTCGCGATCTCGACGAATGCGAAGGAGGTTGCGAAGTTCGGCATTGACACGGCGAATATGTTTGAGTTCTGGGATTGGGTCGGCGGCCGCTACTCGATGGATTCGGCGATCGGGCTATCGACGATGCTGGCGATCGGACCGGATAACTTTCGCGCGATGCTGGATGGGTTTCATCAGATGGATGAGCACTTCCGCACCGCACCCTTCGCCAGCAATCTGCCAGTTTTGCTGGGGCTGCTGACGGTCTGGTATACGGATTTCTTCGATGCGCAGACGGTTGCGGTTCTGCCCTATGAACAGTACCTGAAAAGGTTTCCGGCGTATCTACAGCAGTTGACGATGGAGAGCAATGGCAAGCACGTGACGCTCGATGGAGAGCGCGTTGCTACAGTGACTGGGCCGATCTACTGGGGCGAACCTGGGACTAACGGACAGCACTCGTTTTATCAGCTGATCCATCAAGGGACGCGGTTGATCCCCTGCGATTTTATTGGATTTTATAAGACGCTCAATCCGCTGGGCCAGCATCATGACATGCTGATGGCGAACGTGTTCGCGCAGGCTGAGGCGCTGGCGTTCGGCAAGACTGCGGAGCAGGTCAAGGCTGAGGGGACGCCGGACTGGCTGGTTCCGCATAGGGTGTTCGAAGGCAATCGTCCGTCGAATACGATTCTTGCGGATCAACTGACCCCGGAGGTGCTGGGTAAGTTGATCGCTCTTTATGAGCATGCGGTGTTCACGCAGGGTACTATCTGGAGCATCGACTCGTTCGATCAATGGGGGGTTGAGCTTGGCAAGGTGCTGGCGCAGAAGATTATTGGAGAGCTGGAGAGCAAGACGGAGCCCGCGCTTTCGCATGATACTTCTACGACGAATTTGATTCGGAGATATAGGAAGAACAAATAAGGCCCGGCGGCTGCGGTTGCAAGAAAACTCTGCACCGTTTTTGATGTTCAGTGAACCAATAACTATTGGAGGGAGCGTTAAATGCAACTTGGAATGATAGGCCTGGGCAGAATGGGAGCCAACATGGTGAAGCGGTTGGCCAAGAATGGGCATGAATGCGTTGTCTTCGACAGGTCGCAACAGGCTGTCTCTGATCTTGCGAAGGAGAAGGGCGTCACGGGGGGAAGTTCGCTTGAGGACTTTGTGAGCAAGCTATCCAAGCCGCGCGCTATCTGGCTGATGATTCCTGCGGGAGTGGTCGAGCAGACAATTGCGGAGATCGTGCCGCATCTTGAGAAGGACGACATCCTGATTGACGGTGGAAACTCGTACTACATTGACGACATTCGGCGATCCAAAGAGCTTGAGCCTAAGGGGATTCAGTATGTGGATGTGGGCACGAGCGGAGGCGTTTGGGGCCTGGAGCGCGGCTACTGCATGATGATCGGCGGCCCAAAGTCGGTGGTGGAGCATCTTGACCCGATCTTCAAGACGATTGCCCCTGGTATAGGCGATATTCCGAAGACCCCTGGCCGTGAGAAGGTTGGGGGGACGGCGGAACAGGGTTATCTGCACTGCGGTGAAAGCGGCGGCGGACACTTCGTCAAGATGGTACATAACGGAATTGAGTATGGGATGATGGCGGCTTACGCAGAAGGATTAGGCGTGTTGAAGGCTGCCAATATCGGCAAGCACACGGCAGAGATCGATGCTGAGACGACACCGTTGCGCGATCCTGAACACTATCTTTACGACTTCAACCTGCCTGATGTTGCCGAGGTGTGGCGTCGCGGGAGCGTGATTGCTTCATGGCTGCTGGATCTCACGGCGTCTGCGCTGATTGTGGACCCTGAGCTTTCGAAGTATGGCGGAAGGGTTTCGGATTCGGGTGAGGGCCGCTGGACAATCAAGGCTGCGATCGATGAAGGCGTTCCAACTCCGGTGCTGACGACGGCTCTTTATTCGCGGTTCAGTTCGCGGGGAGAAGCTGACTTCTCAAATAAGCTTTTGTCTGCGATGCGCTTTGCCTTTGGCGGCCATCTTGAGAAGCCGCACGAAAAATAGTCTGGACTTGAAGGAGAAAACTCGTGAGTCAAACTCATTCCGATGCACTGGTATTTTTTGGTGCGACCGGCGACCTCGCTTACAAGAAGATCTTTCCTGCGCTTCAGTCGATGGTGAAGCGGGGCACGCTGAATGTTCCAGTGATTGGTGTTGCAAAGGCTGGCTGGAATCTCGATCAGTTCAAAGCGCGTGCTCAAGACAGTCTCGAAAAGCACGGGGGACTGGATCCTGACGCATGGGCGAAGATGAGTGCGCTGCTGCAGTATGTCGACGGGGACTACGTGGATCCGTCGACGTTTGTTGCAGTGCGGAAGGCTCTCGGTTCGTCGGAGCGGCCAGCTCATTATCTGGCGATTCCTCCTTCTTTGTTCGAGGAGGTAGTCGAACAACTTGTTAAGTCTGGCTCGGCGAAGGGCGCTCGAATGATTGTGGAGAAGCCGTTCGGACATGATCTGGCTTCAGCGCAAGAGCTGAACCGGATTTTGCTCTCGGCGTTTCCAGAGTCTTCAATCTTTCGCATCGATCACTATCTTGCGAAAGGACCGGTCCATAATATGGTGTCCTTTCGCTTTTCGAATACGTTCCTGGAGCCTATCTGGAACCGCGATTATGTTGAGAGTGTTCAGATCACGATGGCGGAGGACTTTGGCGTGCAGGGGCGCGGGGCTTTCTATGACCAGACTGGTGCGATTCGCGACGTGATTCAGAACCACATCTTTCAGGTGATGTGTAATCTTGCGATGGAGTGTCCTGCGCGCGGTGATGCGGAATCGATGCGCGACGAGAAGGTGAAGGTATTAAAGGCTATTCCTCCGATTGAAGCGAAGGATCTGGTTCGTGGACAGTTTCGCGGCTATCTGGAGGAGAAGGGCGTTGCGCCGAACTCGAAAGTCGAGACGTTTGCTTGCCTGAAGCTTGAGATTAAATCGTGGCGGTGGGATGGCGTTCCTTTTTACATTCGTGCGGGGAAAAACCTTCCGGTGACATGCATGGAGGTGATGGCGCGGTTTCGCAAACCACCGACGACGAACATCACAGAGCCGAATACGGCGCAAAATTATATGCGCTTCCGCATCAGTCCCGAGATGACGGTTGCGATGTCGGTTTCCATCGCGAACGAACTGGAGGGCACTGGGCGCGAGTCGGTGGAACTGATTGCCAGCCGCCATCCGAGCCCACAGGAGATGGAGGCCTATGAGCGGGTGCTGACCGATGCGATCGCGGGTGATGCAACGCTCTTCGCGCGGCAGGACTACGTTGAAGAAGCCTGGCGTATTGTTGATCCTGTTCTTAAGGAGGACACGCCGGTTTATGTTTACGAGCCGCATACGTGGGGACCGCCAGAAGCTGGAAAAAATATCGTTCCGTGCTGCGGGTGGGATACGCCGCTTGCTCATGAACCGGATGACTTTAGAGTCGTCGGCAGGTAGCCCTTTCACGACGCAAGAAGCCCCGGTGATTCCGGGGCTTTTCTATTTCAGCGGCGAATAGTGTGCGCCTACGATGCGCGAGTTACGGTGATTCCGAGTTTTTCATACGGTCGTAAGACTGATTTTTCTATAGACCGTTCTGTGACGATGCCGCTGATCTCCGTGAAAGGGACGACGACGTATGGAGAGGCTGCATTGAGCTTCTCGGAGGAGGCGAGCACTATGGTCTCTGCCGCGGCGTGGCTCAATGCGCGTTTTACCGCCGCCTCTTCGTAGTCGCCTGTGGTGAGGCCGGTTTTTGGGTGTATGCCGGTTACTCCCATGAAGTAGATGTCGGCGTGGATTTGAGCAATTGTCTCGATGGCTGCAGCCCCGACGGCGACGACGGAGTGCCTGAAGAGGCGTCCTCCAATAAGGATCACTTCAACGTTAAGGTGGTGGATGAGTTCGAGAGCGATGGTCGGACTATGGGTGATGATGGTCGCTTTGAGGTCTAAGGGAAGGTGGCGTGGAATCTGCCTTGCAGTGGTGCCGCCATCGAGGATTACGACTTGTCCGGGCTGAATCATCTTTGCCGCAGCGCGACCGATTGCTACTTTTCCATCAGAAGCGATTCGTTCCCGTCCGGCAAAGTCTGCCACCGCGGGGGAGGCAGGGAGGGCTCCGCCGTGGACGCGCTGAAGAAGTCCCTGCTGGGCCATCTCCCGCAGGTCGCGTCGGATGGTGTCTTCTGAGACACCCATAGCGCGACTGACTTCTTTTGCGATAATCTGTCCGTTCTTTTTGAGAATCGAGAGGAGCTGTTGTTTTCTGTGATCGGTTAGCATTGTTCACGATATTACTTGACTTTGCACGAAAATGCACGATAACGTTTCAGCATGATTGAATTTCTTAAAGCGCCTTCCATGAAAGAGCGCGTGCGGATCACGAAGGTCGAGACGCTCTCGGACGATTGGTATGTGTTGAAGAAGACTACTTTTGAACTGCAACGGAGCGATGGAACCTGGCAGCAGCAGAGCAGGGAGACCTACGACCGGGGCAATGGCGCGACGATCCTGCTGTACAACCTTGAGCGGCGAACGGTTGTGTTAACACGACAGTTTCGCTTTCCGGCTTTTGTGAATGGACACTCCGGGATGCTAATAGAGACGGCGGCCGGCCTTTTGGATAAAGCGAGCCCTGAAGACAGAATCAAGGCTGAGGTGGAGGAGGAGACAGGGTATCGCGTCGATCATGTGCGGAAGATCTTTGAAGCCTTTATGAGTCCAGGCTCGGTGACCGAAAAGCTCTACTTCTTCCTAGCGGAGTATAACTGCGGGAGTCGGGTAGCGCAGGGAGGCGGCAACTTCAACGAGGGGGAGGATATTGAGGTGCTGGAGCTTTCGATTGAAGATGCGATGGCGGCGATCGGGCGGGGTGAAATCGCGGACGGCAAGACCATCATGCTGTTGCAGTATGCCTATATTCATTTGTTCAGTAAACAGAACGGACGATCTGGGTTGCCTGATTCGCTGTGACAGGAATCGGCGAGGAGGACTACAATTTCGAGCGCGGTGAAGGTAAGGATCTCGAGGGAGTGGACACTATGGCTACGATGACTGCGCTTCAGCCAGGGACCTATGGGTTTCCGGTTCAGATCAAGAAACGGTATGAGAACTACATCGGCGGGGAGTGGGTCGCACCGCTGTCTGGGCAATACTTTGAGAATGTGACGCCGGTGACGGGGCAGGTACTGTGCGAGATTGCGCGGTCGAATGCGGCGGATGTAGACCGAGCGTTGGACGCGGCGCATGCGGCGAAGAAGGCCTGGGGAAAGATTTCAACAACTGAGCGCGGACGCATGCTGGAGAAGATTGCGCAGCGGATCGAAGACAATCTGGAGATGCTGGCGACGGTGGAGACGTGGGATAACGGCAAGCCTATTCGCGAGACGATGGCGGCGGATATGCCTCTGGCTGTCGATCACTTTCGTTACTTCGCCGGGGTGATTCGTGCACAGGAGGGTTCGATCTCGGAGATCGATAAGGATACGGTGGCGTACCACTACCATGAGCCTCTGGGTGTGATTGGGCTGATTATTCCGTGGAACTTTCCGATCCTGATGGCGACGTGGAAGCTGGCGCCGGCGCTGGCCGCAGGAAATTGCGTGGTGCTGAAGCCGGCAGAGCAAACTCCTATGTCGATCCTGGTTTTGATGGAGTTGATCCAGGATATTTTGCCGCCGGGAGTGGTAAATATCGTCAATGGGTTTGGGTTGGAGGCTGGGAAGCCGCTGGCTTCGAGCAAGCGCATCAACAAGATTGCGTTTACAGGGGAGACGACGACGGGGCGGCTGATTATGCAGTATGCCTCGCAGAACATTATTCCGGTGACGCTGGAGCTTGGGGGGAAGAGTCCGAATATATTTTTCAAAGATGTGGCGAGCGCGGATGATGCGTTTTTCGACAAGGCGTTGGAAGGCTTTACGATGTTCGCATTGAACCAGGGCGAGGTGTGTACCTGCCCTTCACGCGCACTGATTCAGGACACGCTCTACGACCAGTTCATGGAGCGTGCCCTGAAGCGCGTCGGTGCGATCAGGCAGGGAAATCCGCTGGATAAGACGACGATGATTGGAGCACAGGCTTCGAGCGAGCAGATGGAGAAGATTCTTTCCTACTTCGACATCGGCAAGCAGGAGGGTGCGGAGGTGCTAGCAGGAGGGAAGCGCGCTGCGCAGGGTGGCGATCTGGCCGAGGGATTTTATATTGAACCGACTGTCTTCAAAGGTAACAACAAGATGCGCATCTTTCAGGAGGAAATCTTTGGGCCGGTAGTTTCGGTGACGACCTTCCACGATGAGGAGGAGGCGTTGGCGCTGGCCAATGACACGTTGTACGGGTTAGGCGCGGGAGTTTGGACTCGGGATATGAATCGCGCTTACCACTTTGGGCGGGAGATTGAGGCAGGACGGGTTTGGACGAACTGCTATCACTTGTATCCGGCTCATGCGGCCTTTGGCGGGTATAAACAGTCGGGTGTTGGGCGGGAGAATCACAAGATGATGCTCGAGCATTATCAGCAGACTAAGAATCAGCTGGTGAGCTATAGCCCGAATGCTATGGGATTTTTTTAGAGGAGATGTCCTGCCGGACGGGCCCACTGCGCGTGGGGCGGTCACTTCGTGACTTGTATACCCTTCTTTGGCGGGTTGAGTTCCGTGGTTCCTCCCGTTGGTCGGGAACGATCATCTCCGACCAACGGGAGGACCGATGCTGTTAGTGCTGCCGAGACCGGTATACGCGTCACGAAGTGACCGCCCCACGCGCAGTGGGCCCGTCCGGCAGGACATGGGGTTAAAGATGGGTTTACCGGAACAGGTTGTGACGACGCCTGCTGCTGAGGAGTTGATGGGCAGGTTGTCGAACAAACATGGGGAGCTGATGTTTCATCAGTCGGGAGGTTGCTGTGACGGCAGCTCCCCCATGTGCTATCCGCGGGGGGAGTTTTTAGTGGGAGATGGCGATGTGCTGCTGGCGACGCTGGGGGAGACTCCGTTTTATATGAGCGGCAGCCAGTTCGAATACTGGAAGCACACGCAGCTGATTTTAGATGTGGTGCCGGGACGCGGGGGGATGTTTTCGCTGGAGAACGGAGAAGGGGTACGGTTTCTGATCCGGTCGAGGGTGTTCACGGATGTGGAGATTGGTGCTCTTAGAGCGGCGGGGCGGATTTAGTGGGTGGTTGGGACGCTCAGGCTGATTGTTTGATGTGGGTGAAGCGAACAGCAGATTCCTCCGCTACGCTGCGGAATGACAACAAAAAGGAGGAGCGCTGCACCAACAGGCAAATTGCTCTAAGAGAGAGGTGTGCCACTTCGGAAGAATGCGGGGATTCTTCGCTGCGCTCAGAATGACGGATGTCTAACGGGATTATCTTTGGCGAGGATGACGGATGTTTTAATGGGGCTATCTTTTGGCGAGGCACTTGGCCATGATGGCGGAGTGAAGGCGTTCGCGCAGTCCGGGAGAGACCTCGTAGATCTCGTTACCCTTGTAGACCTCGATGGTCTGGTGGGTGGTGTTGAGAACGACGCGGCAGTGCTGGCAGCCAGCGGTGTGTTCGCTGATCTCCTCGCGAAGCTCGGTAGTGAGCTGGTCGTCGAAGTAGTCGGAAAGATGGCTCAATAGGTCCGTGCAGTTCATGCTGGCTGGCCCTCCTGCTTCTGCCGGAAGTATCGGCTGAGACGTTCGCGCAGTTGAAGCCGCGCACGCAACAATCTTGATTTCACCGCGGGGACGCTCAAGCCGAGTGCCTCCGCAGTCTCTTCCGTGGAGAGATTTTCAACGTCGCGGAGAGTGAAGACGGTGCGGAATCCTGGGGGGAGACCCTGAATGGTCTTGCGGAGAATGTCGGCGAGCTCAGCCTGGTTGTACTGCTGCTCGGGGTTTGGCCGCCACTCGGCAAAATCGCGAGGAATAGATCCTTCTTCGGTCCGAACGTCTTCGTCCATGGAGACGGTCTTGCTGGTTTTGCGCTTGCGCAGCCGCATGAGGCTCTCATTGACCGCGATGCGGACGAGCCACGTCGAGAACTTGGAGTTTCCCTGGAACTGCTCCAGCTTCTCGTAGGCCTTGAGGAATGCGTCTTGCGTGATGTCTTCGGCGTCTTCACGGTTTTGAGTAATATGCTGCGCTACCCGGAAGATCTGGCGCTCGTACTGACGAACCAGTTGCTCGAATGCTGCGGTATCCCCCGCCTTTGCGCGCGCTACAAGCGCTACGTCGGGGTGTACCTCTTCCGTGGCTGGGGATTGGATGGCGGGCATGAGTGAAAAGGTGCGGAAAACAGGTACTGAAATCGTCCGGTTGAAGGAGGGCTGAGATCAGTATCTACAACATAGTAAATGTCGGTGAGGCAGAGAGCAAAGTTATGGATTGGAAGAGATCTGCGGAGAGGAATTTTTGTTGCCGGAAGAGGCGGTTCCCGAAGCGAGGTTCCCGGAGAACACGGCTTGACGGATCATGCTCGATGGTGTTGCCGAACGTTGATGGCGAAGGGACTTAGCCGCGGGCGAACTTTCGCCGGAGGGCGCTGGCTGCTGCGACCAGGCCGGTGCCGAAGAGGATGATGGTGCTTGGCTCGGGAGTGGGTGCGGTGGTGACGTTAGTGACGATGAAGCTGTCGTCGTTGTAGTCGAGGTCGGAGAGGGTGAGCGGCTTGAGGCCTGTGGCTCCGAGATCCTCCATCCCGATATAGATGCCTGCAGGAATACCGCCTACTCCGCCGGAGGAGGCGGTGGAGTAGGCGTGGTTGTAGCCGTCGTCGTTGTAGTTTGCGGGTGAGGCTGTGCCGAAGTAGTCGACTGAGCTAAAGTATTGGTCGGTTGTGACGTCGTCAAAGACGAAGATGAGGGAGTCACCGGCTTTGACAGATAGTGAGACAGAGGATCCGCCGGCGGAGGTGTGGTTGTCGAGAGAGGGGACGGTGCGTGTGCCGGAGGTCTTGTCCCAGAGGATGATCTTGTCGTCGTTGCTGGCGCTGGAAGAGTAGAAGTAGGCGGTTACTATCCCGTTGCCGGTTGCTGTAAACGATTGGTCCGGAGCTAGTTGCCCGACGTTTGCGTAGGGGATAGGGTCGGCGAGGAGAGGGATGCAAGCGAGGGCAAGGAGAGAGGCAAGGGCGTGCAGGCTTAAGCGCATAGTATTCCTCGTACTTCCTCAGAGGCAATCTGGAGACTCTTTCTGGAGGGAGAGAATGCATTCGCGGGACAACATGAGTGAGATATGCGTACGCACTTACCTGCATATTGCAGTCTTATTCGTCTATTCGGCCTTGAGGGGAAGATCTTTACTCTTCTCGTGAAAAAAGACCGGCAACTAGTAATCTCAGGAGCGCTCGGCGCCGATAAAAGGGCAGGAGGCGCAGGTCGGACGCATCCTATGAAGTAACTGGAGTGGTATCTGGGGTGGTTCGCGGTCGATTGGTGCTGCGGAGCCGGAGCGGCTCAGCTTAGAGTGGAGATGTGGGTTGGAGAAACAAGGGAACGATGGTGACCATCGGCGGTAAGGTCTGGTTGGCGGTGGTTGCCGCTGCTTCGATTGGGATGAGCGTGCCGTGTTCTGCGGGCTACACGGTCGGGCAGGCACAGGCCACAACACCGGCGACGGCGCAATCTAAACCGCAGTCTAAGAAGGCGCCGAAGACACCGCCCAAGTCCGGGACATCCTCTGCAGGCGCAGGGAAGGCCTCGGGATCGAAGACGAAGGGGGCGAGCGGGAAGGCGAGGGCGGGGGCATCTGGCAAGACGTCGGGCAGTAAGACGACGGGGAAGAAGGGTACTGCGAGCCGGAAGCGCCACGTGGTCTCGCGGAAGCCAACGGCGCAGACGATTCGGTTGACGAGCGCGTTCAAGGCTTCGGAGCTGCTTCGTCCGATGGCGCAGCAGTTGGCGGCGACTCGGTCGGCAGCGGCTTATAGCGGGGTAGAGGCTTATGCGCGGCAGCATCCAGGAGAGGGCGCGGCTGCGGCTTACCTGGCGCTGGGGCATGCTGCGATGCTGGATCATCGGTATGACGATGCGGTGGGCAGCTATCGACAGGCGAATGTGAGCGGCACGGCGCTGGATGACTACGCGGATTGCCTAGGGGCGCAGGCGGCGATACAGGGTGGGCATGGGGCGGATGCGTATGGGTTACTGGATCGGTTCGCGGAACGGCATCCTGAGAGCATCTTCGACGCGAGTGCGCCGGTGTTGCTGGCGAATGCTCATCTGCAACAAAATGATCCGCAGGGCGCGCTGAAGGTTTTGGTGCCGCTGGTGGATTCGGCGCAGGCGTCGCATGTCGACTTTCGTTATGCGTTGGCGCGGGCTTACCAGGCCTCGGGTGACACGGCACATGCGGCTTCCATTTACAGCAGAATTTATGCTGGGTTTCCTTTGAGCGTTGAGGCTTCCCAGGCGCGTACGCAGTTGCAGGCGATGAATACGCCTCCTACTGCTGCAGAACGTAAGGTTCACGCGGACCAACTGTTCAACGCGAAGCGATACGCGGAGGCTGGAGAGGAGTATCACTCGATCGAGCGGGATGGTTCGGGTTTGAGCGTGGCGGACCATGATGCGCTGTTGATCTATGCCGCGGCATCCGATATGAGGTTGAAGAAAATCAGCCGGCGAGAGGTGGAGAAGCTGCCGGATACAAAAGACGATAGTGCGGCTCTGAAGTTGTATCTGCTGGCTGAGTTGTCGCGTAATGAGAATGATCAAAGCGCGCATGACGCTTTGATCGCGCAGATGGTGAGAGATTTTCCGACGAGCCGGTGGCTGGAGGAGGCGCTGTATTCAGGCGGAAATATGTATCTGCTGAAGCATGATGCGCAGCAGGCGACCTATCACTATGCGCTGCTGGTGAAGTTGTTTCCGAAGAGTTTATATGCGCCTTCGGCACACTGGCGGGCGGCGTGGATGAACTATCGGCAGCATAACTATGCTGAGGCGGCGCGGTTGATGGAGGAGCAGATCCAGATGTTTGGCGGGGGGATCGAAATTCCTGGGGCTCTCTACTGGCGCGGGCGAATTTATGAGGATGAAGAAAAGAACTTCGGGCAGGCTGCGAACTACTATCGTGCGCTGAGTGGCTCGTATATCAACTCGTACTATGCAGGGCTGGCAAGGCAACGGTTGAATGTGCTGAAGACGCAGACGGCGAGTGTCGCTCCGGCCGCGGCTTTGAGCGCGGTGCATGTGCCGGTGGTTCCGGAGTTGACTGGGGAGTTGCCGGAGAACGAGCCTCATCTGATCAAGGCGCGGCTGCTGGCGAATGCGGCGCTGAATGAATATATCGGGCCGGAGATTCAGGCGAGCGAAACCTCGAGCGAATGGGGCGCTCTGGCCCAGGCGGAGATCTACGCGTCGTATGGGGAGACGACGCGGGCGATTCAATCGATGAAGCATAGCGGGATCTCCTTTTTTTCGCTGCCGCTGGATGAGGTTCCGACGGTGTATTGGAAGCTTCTGTTTCCGCAGCCTTACTGGGCAGATCTGACGGCGAGCTCTCGGAAGAACGGTCTGGATCCCTTCCTGGTGGCGTCGCTGATTCGGCAGGAGTCGGAGTTCAATGCAGGTGTAGTGAGTCATGCAAACGCCTGGGGGCTGATGCAACTGCTGCCTTCGGTGGGGAAGGCGGCGGCGAAGAAGCAGGGGATCAAACACTTCGATGCGAATATGCTGTTGAACCCGGCGACAAACCTACAGTTGGGCACACTGAACCTGCGCGAGGTGATGGACAGGTTCGGCGGACAGGCTGAGTATGCGCTGGCTGCTTACAACGCAGGGGACGTGCCGGTGCGGCAATGGATGGAGGTCGGAGACTACAAGGATATCGCCGAGTTCGTCGAGTCGATTCCTTACAGTGAGACGCGGGAGTATGTGCAGGCGATTCTGCGCAACCGTGAGATCTATCGCGCTCTGTATGCGGTGCAGTAGGGCGGCGAACCACGCTGTCTTCTTTTCTTCTTATTGTGCAAAATGCGGGATTGACAGGAGCGGGAATTCCGTTATTCTGTGCACCAGAAGTAGTGCACAGGACGACATGACATAAAGTCATCCAGGAGGTCTCTTCCGCAGCGTGACAATTCGGTATTGGCGCTAGAACGCGTGAGTCGTGAATCGCAGACAACCGTTGGGAGAAGAGGCAAGCATGGTAGCGGAATTGAACCTACTTGAAGTGTGGATCCCGGAGCAGATGCAGCCGGGCACGTTGTTTCTGCTGGAGCAAGCGGGCGAGCTGGGTAAGGCGGATAACCCTTACTGGGCGGTGCTGGCGTGTCCGTCGTGCGGATCGCTGGGGCTGATTACGAAGCAGCAGTGCGCTGGGCTGGAGGCTATGATCTGTGGGGCTTTGGACTGCTCGGCAGAGTATTTTCTTGAGGATCAGGCGATTCGGTATCGGCTGGCTAGTTAGGGCGTGTGTCCTGCTGGACGGGCCCACTTCGCTTGCCCCCACGAACGAAAATTTGTTCGGGGGGACCCCGATTCGCGCGGTCACTTCGTGACTCCTCTACCTTGTTACGGCGGAGTGAACGGTGCTGGTCCTCCCGTTGGTCGTGAGGACCGGGCTATTCGTGGCGGAGGGCAACAACGGGGTCCATGCGCGAGGCTCGTACTGCGGGGAGGAGTCCGGAGATGACACCTACAGAGGCGAGGATCCCGAACGAGACGAGCATGATGGTTGGGGAGGCGCGGAGGAGGATGTCGCCCTCGTGGTTGGCTGTCTTGTAGATGTCGGAGTAGAGCGGCATCGGCGGAATAAGGTAGGCGACGACGACGGCCACGATCATTCCGACGATGCCTGCCAGGAAGGTCAGGGTCAGGCTTTCGAGGAGAAACTGCGTGAGGATGTCTTTGCGGCGTGCTCCTAGAGCTTTGAGCAGGCCGATCTCGCGGGTGCGCTCGGTGACCGAGACGAGCATGATGTTCATGACGCCGACTCCGCCGACGCCAAGGGTCATGGCGCCGATGATACCGAGGAGAAGGTCGAGCGCGGTGCTGAACTGCATGATCTCGGCTGAGTCGGCGACTGTGTCCCAACTGGGGACGGCCTTGTCATCCTTGGGATCGAAATGATGTCGCTGGGCGAGCACGGCGCGAACGGCCTGGAGTGCCTTGAGATGGAGCTCGGGTGCGCTGGGCTGGAAGACGATGCTGTCTGGGTCGCGCTGATTGCGGAGTAGGCGCATCATGTCGAAGGGGATGAAAGCGTTTTCATTGTCGGGGCCGTTGTTGGAGGAGTCCTGGATTTTGTTTTTTAGAACGCCGATCACTTGAAAGACGTGGCCTTCGATCTGGACCGACTCGCCGACGGGAGGGTAGCCGTTGAAAAGCTTTTGTGCGGCGTGCGGGCCGAAGATGACGACCTGGCGATGATCGGTGAAGTCGGCTGCTTCGAAGTAGCGGCCTTGATCGACGTTGAGCCGACGCATTCCTCCGTAGGGGAAGTCGACTGCTTTGCTCTGGATGTTGACGACCTTGGAGCCGTACTTGAAGCTGAAGCCGTCGTCGGTCTCAGAGCTGACTGCTTTGAGGAAGGGAACCGCGTCGCGTACTGCTTCGGTGTCGCCATCGAGGAACTTTACTTTTTTACCGGATCGTTCGCCGCCAGCCTGCATGCTGGTTTGACCGCCCCACACCATGATGACGTTGTCGCCGAGGCCCATGAAGCCGTTGAGTACGCCTTCGCCGAGGCTCTTGCCATAGCTCAGCAGAAGAACGACGGTTACAAGTCCCCAGATGATCCCGAGCATGGTGAGGCCAGAGCGCAGCCGGTTGCGGAGGAGCGAGTCCAGGCTCTGGCGGATGATTTCAAGAAGGCTCATCTCTACTCTGTCCTCAGGCATTCCATGGGGCTAAGATTAGCGGCGCGAAGAGCAGGGTACATTCCTGCGAAGACAGTGATGGCTGCCAGGGTGGTGAGCGATGCGGCAATGGCCATTGGAGAGATTACTGGGTGCGGCACAAAGTCGGGAAGTGGGGCATAACGCATAACGACGCAGACTCCGACTCCAAGTGCCAGACCGCCGAGTCCGCTGACCAGGGTGATGATTGCGGACTCGACGAGGAATTGGCGTTTGATATCGATGGCAGTGGCGCCGAGGGCTTTGCGAACGCCGATCTCGCGAGTGCGTTCGGTGACTGCGACCAGCATAATGTTCATGACGCCGATACCACCGAGGGCGAGTGTCAGCAGCGCTACTGCGCCGAAGAAAAATGTCATGACGCTGAAGATGCGTTCGGTAAACTTCGAGCCTTCGAGGGTATCCCATATCCAGAGAGCTTCTTTGTCGTTGGGATCGTAGTGGTGACGTTCTGCGATGATTCGCGATACCTGGTCCAGGGCTCTTTCGTGCATGCCGGGGGATACGGGCTCGACGACGATGTTGTTGACGTATCCGCGGATGACGCCGGGACCTTCGGTTGGCGGGAAGTCGCGGGCCATGGCCGAATAGGTTGTGAAGAGTTGTGTGTTGTCGGGGCCGCTGCCGTAGCTGCCATTCTGCTTCTTTTTTGCAAGCACACCGATGACGGTATATTCATAACCGCTAACCATCAACGGCTGTCCGATGACTGGCTTGCCAGGGAAGAGCTGCCGATTTGCTTCGGCACCAAGTAGAATGACGCGTGCCCCTTCGGTTTCGTCTTGCGCGGTCATGAGCCGTCCCTGTTCAACGGTGAGGGAGCGGAATCGTTGATACTCCGGCCATACGCCACGCACGGGCCGGTTTGCTGCATTCCACTGGCTGACCTCGGCGACGCTGCGGCGGAGTTCGGGGCTTACGGTCTTTACCAGAGACGCTTGTTGCTGGATCGCGATGGCGTCATCGACGGTGAGATGAATGTCTCGGCCTGCGGCGTATCCTCCCGCCTGGGCACCGGTCTTGCCGCCAAAGATGATTGCGATGTCGGTGCCAATCGTGCGGAGATGCTCCTTTTGATCCACGTTGAAGCCGATGCCAAGGCCAACGAGCAGGATCACCGACGTGATGCCCCAGACGATGCCGAACATTGTAAGAAAGCTGCGGAGCTTGGTGTCCCAGAGAGCAGACAAGGTTTGCATCAGGATTTCGTGGAGAGGCATGGAGTAACCGACCCGGGATAGGATGCAAACTCTTTGCAGATACGCAAAGATGCCAACGGAGGTTCCCTGGCGGGAGATCTTTCGGGAATGCGTTAAGATGATGAAGGCGGGTCATAATCTCTCGCAAGCCCGGATGGTGAAATCGGCAGACACAGCGGACTTAAAATCCGCAGACCCTTATCAGGTCGTGGGGGTTCAAGTCCCCCTCCGGGCACCAATAACCCACAATCTATTACATCAGTTGACGTTCTTGGGTGTAGGGTCAGACTTGTCAGGTAGGGTACCGTAGCCCTGTGTAGGTCGAAGCCGAATCTGCGTCAGGCGTGTAATTCTTCCTCGAAAATCTCATCCGGTCTCTTGGCCTGAGGTAAAAATCCGTCAGGACAAGCTATCCGGCCTGCCGTCACGCCTAAGACACCTGGCCATTCCGAACGAGCATCGGTTTTAAAAGTAGCCCTCCGAAGTCTATGTTGCCTTCAGACTGACCACGGTCACCGAAAGAAACAAAGCTCGCGAATACCAAGACGATTCCTTGTATTTTGCTCTTTGCACAAGTCCGGAAATGACGGTCGAGGCAATGATCTCGTTACTTTTAGAGTCTTCAACGATCTGTTGCGATCATGAACCTGATCAAATCCCGACTTCGCATATTGGAAGTCTTCTCGGGTTCGGGGAAACATAAATAGATTGACAATTCATTGATCTTCCCTGATTATTCACAACAATACGTAAACAAATGAAAATTCATGAAGCTGAAGGGAAGCTCATATGCAGATGCGAAGGAATGTGAAGGTATCAGGTTTCATTCTGCTTGTGATCTTTCTGGCCGCGGTCCCGCTTTTGCAGGGGCAGATCGATACTGCAACCGTAGCGGGCAGAGTCACCGATAAGACCGGAGCCACTGTTCCAATGGCAGATGTGACAGTCACAAATACTGAAACTAACTTCGTTTATCACGCCAAGAGTTCTGCAAACGGCGAGTGGACGATTAGCCCGGTTCATATTGGCACGTATCGATTGGCAATTAGCGCGACGGGATTCAGCCAGGCAGTTGCCGGCCCTTTCACCTTGAGTGTTCAACAGCGGCAGCAGTTCGATCTTGCGTTGCAAACTGGTTCGGTGAGCGCAGTTGTTGAGGTCTCGGATACTGCGCCAGTGCTTGAGACGGCCACTTCAGAGCGCAGCCAACTCATCGACAGCCGCACGATGCAAACCCTTCCACTCAATGGAAGAAATCCGGTTCAACTTGCGCAGTTGTCCGCAGGCGTGACGGTCAGCGAGCCGGGTGCCCGCGACGAACAGGGCTACGGTTTCAGCGCGAATGGTGCGCGGTCGCTGCAAAATAATTTTTTGCTGGATGGCATAGACAATAACTCGAACCTGCCAGATCTCTTGAACGAAGCAAACTATGTAGTGATGCCGTCAGTGGATGCCCTTCAAGAGTTCAGGTTTGAGACTGATTCTTATTCTGCTGAGTTCGGCCGCGCTACTGGCGCTGTTGTGAATGCTACGACCAAGAGTGGATCGAATCATATTCATGGAGTCCTTTATGAGTTCTTGCGTAACCAGGCGTTTGATGCGCGTAACTATTTCGATCAAACGTTGCCTCCTTATCATCAGAATCAGTTCGGAGCGACCATTGGTCTTCCTATCATTCACAACAAGTTGTTTTTATTCGCTGACTATGAAGGCCTGAGATTGTCGCAGGGACAGACCTACACTGCACTGGTCCCAACCGCCGCGCAGACTGCAGGAGATTTTTCGAGTCAGCTTGACCTTACTTCGGCCACGGGAGTAAATGACTGTAACGGCAATCCAACCTATAACGGAGAGCTCTTCGATACCAAAAAAACCCAGGCTTCGGCGGCGAGTCCGACTGGTTATTGCGGCGTTCCGTTTGGTTATAACGCGGATGGCACACCGTCAAACGTGATTCCCAATTCAGCTATCGATCCGTTAGGAGCCAAGTTGGCCGCTTTATACCCCGCGCCAAACGCGAACGGCTCAGGCTACAACTATGTTTCGAATCCCAAGCTGATACGAAACGCGAATCAGGGTGATGTTCGAGTCGATCAGGTAATGACGCATAGTGACAATATCTTTTACCGGTTCAGCATAAGCCGTGCACCTTCAACGATTCCAGCTACATTCCCCGGCATTGCGGACGGCGGCGGCTTCTTTACAGGGGTGGGAGATAATCGTGCCTACTCCATTGCAGTGAGTGAAACACATGTATTTTCTCCGACGCGCGTAAACGAAATCCGCATTGGCTATAACCGGCTTCATACGAACCGATTTCAGTTCAACTCTAATACCAATGTTTCAGCGGCTGTTGGCTTTCCTGGAGTCCCGTATCAGGCAGGCACGGACAATGGTGGATTGCCACAGATGTTCTTCAATGATGTGGCGACCCTTGGAAGCCCTACTTATCTTCCTTCGAATGAAATTCAGAACACCTATTCATTGTCCGACACCTTTACTCTCATTGTGCATGATCACAGCATTAAGTTTGGCGGTGAGATACGGCCGGAAGAGTTCACAATCTTCCAACCTGCAGCACCACGTGGGACCTTAACCTTTGGGACACAGTTCACAGATAATCCGGCCGCGCAGGGAACTGGTGGAAGTGGTTTTGCTACCCTGCTCACCGGACAGCCGGATGGTGGTGGGATTAACAACCTCAACAACGTCGACTACAACAGGAAGGTCTTCGGGATTTTCCTGCAGGATGATTGGCGTGCCACACCGAAGCTGACGATCAATGCGGGAATTCGCTACGACTTCTTCTCCGCCATACTCGAACGTCATAATTCGCAGGCCAACTTCAATCCGATCACAGGTCAACTCGACATCCCTCGCAGTAACAACGCGGTGCTAACCCCTACGCTTGCAGGTTTGCTTACTGTGAATAGAACGGCTTCGAACGGATTGATTCCGCCAATCTATACCAATGTTTCTCCGCGCTTCGGTCTGGCGCTTCAGTTTTGGCAAGGGTGGGTCTTGCGTGCGGGTACTGGTCTTTTCTTCAATGGGGAAGAGAGCGGGCCATACAGTAACCCAAGTCCCGGCTTTAACCCACCTTACTTCGCCTCGCAGAATTATGTTGCGCCTTGTAGTCTCGCATCGTATGCGTCCGTGCTGGACTGTTCGATTCCAGGCCTACGCACGTTGTCGGATGGCTTCCCATCTGACGCTCTTAGCGACCCGAATACACCTAATCTCTTCTCCGAAGATAAGTTGAAGACACCCTACGTAGCACAATGGCATTTGACGGTGCAACATGAGATCACTCCACACACAACCATCGAAGTGGCATACGTCGGATCCAAGGGAACGCATCTCTATACATTTGCAAACGTGAATCAGGCTGCACCTACTGCAGACTCGTCCGCTCCGTCTGCCCCACGCCGTCCTTTTCCGACGCTGGACACGTCGATTGGATGGCTGCGCTCGAATGGCTTTACCAACTATAACTCCGGCCAACTTAAACTCGAGCAGCACTTGAGTCATGGCGTAGCTGCGATCGTTAACTATACGTACAGCCACGGTCTTGGCAACTCCTCAAACGCCAATTTAGGGGCACAGAATAACGACTCCTTCCGTGACGGCAGGACTGTAGGTGAGTATGGAAATCTGGACTTCGATGTCCGGCACCGCTTTACGACTGGCTACTCGTGGGATCTTCCAATCGGGACAGGGAAAGAGTTCGCCGGATCGGCCGGACGTCCGTTGGATTACATTATTGGGCACTGGCAGCTGTCTGGTATAGCCACGCTATCTTCAGGCACCTGGTACACGGTTACCGACTCCAATGCGAACTTTGCAAACTCCGATGGGCAACAACGACCTGATTTTGTCCCCGGGCAGAAAGCCTCCGGCAAACCGTGCGCTGCTGGTACGTTTTTCAATACATGTGCCTTTCAGGATCCTGCATTCGGATCTTTTGGAAACGTATCGCTTAACACAGTCAACGGTCCAGGCGTGAAGAACTGGGATATCTCGGTGCTAAAAACAATTCCTGTCGGAGAGGCTCGCCGCTTTGAACTGCGTGGGGAGTTCTACAACGCGCTCAATCATCCGAACTTTCTCTTTGCGGCCCCAGGTCCACAGAATTCCAATAACGCTACTACCTTCGGTTCAACAAACTTTGGTGTTGTGACCGCAGCGCGAGACCCAAGGCTTATTCAGATTGGCGCGAAGTTCTACTACTAGTCTCTTTGCAATGAGAAAAGACCGCGAAAGTTGAATCGACGCGGTCTTTTTACGTAACTTAGCAAAATGGGTAGAAGAACTCTATCTGCACCAGCGCAGAGCATACCTAATCAACGTTTTTTAAACCAGAATCAGTTTGCAACCAAAAGATCGAATTCTTTCCTGAAGTTCAGGTAGCAAGCTTACATCACTGATAACCATGTCAACCTCTGAAAATGAGGCTATCAAGGACATGCTGCGCTTGCTGAACTTACTAGCATCGGCGACCACGATGATCTCACGTGCCGCACGCAGCATTGCGCGATTGGCCATTGTCTCTTCCAGATTTGTGCCGCTCACGCCGAAGTCGGGATCGCAGCCTGCGCCGCACAGGAATAGTTTGTCCGCTGAGAACTGTTCAAGCATATCTTCGGTAGCCCGACCAACGATTGAGGCTGAATCGTTACGTACAGTGCCACCCATCATGATGATCTGGGTGTTGCGTGAACCAAGAAGTTCGGCTGCGATATTCACTCCGTTTGTGATGACCTGAAGATGCGGGATATTCTTGAGATGCCGAGCGACCTCGAGCGTTGTGGTGCCTGAATCGAGGATGATCGTCTCGCCCTCTCGAACGAGCGTAGCCGCCATTGCGCCAATGCGTTGTTTCTCTTTTGACTGGCTCTTGATGCGTTCGTGTACAGGAGACTCGCGAAATACAGTGTCTTGGATGACCGCGCCGCCGTGTGAACGCTGCACAAGGCCTCGTTGATCTAATTCATTGAGATCGCTGCGGATGGTGACCGCCGAGGTATTGAAGCGGCGCACGAGTTCGTTTACTTTTGCCCGGCCCTCAGACCTCAGGATCTGGAGAATCTGCATTCGGCGCTCCTCTGCCATCATTCCTTCCTGCAAAGGCTCCTCTACGCGCGACTCGCCTGTATGGTTTTCAGCTACTTCTCTCTTCATTTCACCCACTCCGCTCTCCTGAAAGATGCCGCGCTGCTCTCAGTGCAAAGTCTACGCGAGATCGAAGCCGGAATAATAAGTACAGCATATCGGAGACAACCCGGGCCACGGCAGGTCATTTTCTTCAAAAGAGCTTGAGCATCCCTCGTGATCAGATGCGAAGAAATATTTTATTCCGGAACATCCAGTGAAGTATAAGCCAGTAAACTGCGAGCGTAAGGAGCCCAAGTGTGACGGGCTCGAGAGCAGTGCCGAAGATATTGAGCGTCGCCATGCGCAAATTGATGCGGAAGCTGCTCTCAACGAAATCCTCGAAAAGATGAGCCATTAGATAAGCTGCGATTGAATTCATGCCAATTACGACAAGAGGAAATGCAAGACGCGTATGTTTCTTGACGTCCACGATCCATGAAAACGCGGCAAGAAAAAGGAAGCACATTCCGCCACTAAAAAGTGTCCATGCAGGCGTCCAAATTCTTTTGACAATGGGGCAAATTCCTGTGAAGTGCAGCAGGAGGCCCGCAGCTATCAGGATGACAGCTGCGGTCAAAAACTTGCGCAATGGGACATTCGGTTTGTCCGCAATCAGCCAACGGCCCGCGGCCAAGCCGAGCAACATAGTGCCGAGCGTAGGAATAAAACTGAGAGTGAGATATCCGCCGTCATTGAAGAGGAACCGACTTGGCCGCGGAAACAGATTCAGGAACCATAGATCAAAGGCCTGACCAAGGTTGCTGTTCTTGTTCCAATGTGAAGCGAATCCGTGCAAGAGATGCTGATGCCAGTCGTCAGGCACTCCGACAGAAGCATAAGGGAAGGCCGGTCCAGGGGCCGGATAGAGAGCCCATGCCAACCAGTAGCCAAACAGGATCACTCCAAAGGCGGTCCACTGCCAGCGAGGTCGGACAAAAGTAAGGAGAAATGCAAAGGTGTATCCAAGACCGATCTGGGTCAGAGTGTCTTCAAAGGTGAAGTTCGTCATTTCGCTGTGGATGGACCTCAGAAAGATCCCGAGCGCTACCAAAAGAAAGCTTCGCCAAATCGTATGGCCGACCATCCGCTGAAATGTTTCACCTTTTCGGTGGCGGCTTCTCAAAGAATAGGGAAGCGCGACGCCGACAAGGAAGGTAAAAGATGGTTGAATCATGTCGTGAAGCCCCATCCCTACCCATTGGACATGCGTCTGATTGAAGGAAAGGATGCGCCATAGGGTGCTGTTTGGGAAGGAGTGGGCAACTGTCTCAAATTGCATTACTTCGCCCATCATCAAAAGCATGACAAGACCGCGATAGGCATCGACGGCAACGTTACGCTGCGGCGGTATTATGTCGACAGATGCACCCATAAGCGGGATCTCCCGGAGTCATTTTCTAATGCGACAGACGCCAAGAGGTTTACTGGTGTGTCGCGGTGTGCCGATTCTAGCACGAATAGGCTTCATTATCTTTCATATATCTTCACTGCGGCGACATATTATGGCTTTGACACTCAATGTCTAATTCAAATACTCTGATGTGAAAGATTAAACATTTCGATTGCTTGCGAATTGATTTAACTCAGGCAATGCTCTGCGATCTGAAATCCAAGGAGAATTCACATGAGTTTCGACGAAAAGGTTACCGGATTGGGATCGTGGACTAGACGCCGATTTGTGCAGATAAGCGCAGCCAGTGCCGTAAGTGCAAGCCTTGGAAGCCTGGCACAGGCAGAAGCGGGCGGATCGGCCAGCATGATCGACGTTCCTTTTGAAAAGCGTAATCCAAGGATCGCTATGATCGGCACAGGCGGACGCGGAACGAATCTCCTTGAAAATCTGCTGGCCGCGGATGCTCAAGTAGTAGCGCTGTGTGACGTGGTAAAAGAGAAGGCCGAACACGCCGCTTCGTTGGTTGTGGGATCAGGTCAAAAGAGCCCCGAGTTATATACCGATGGCCCGCACGCTTTCGAAAAGATGTTAGGCAGACAGGACGTGGATCTGGTTGTGGTGGCAACCCCGTGGAATTGGCACGCAGAGATGGCTGTCTCTGCCATGAAACACGGCAAGGATGTTGCTGTGGAAGTGCCCGCCGTCACGACGATCGAGGACTGTTGGAAGATCGTTAAAACATCAGAAGAGACCCGCAAACACTGCACGATGCTTGAGAACTGCTGCTATGGCTACAACGAGACGCTGATTCTTCGCATGGTGCATGCGGGTAAATTTGGTGATCTGCTTTATGGTGAAGGCGCCTATCTTCACGATCTTCGAGAAGAGTTGTTTTCTAACGCTGGCGAGGGGCTTTGGAGACGGACAGAGCATACCAAACGTGACGGTAACTTATATCCGACCCATGGCCTCGGGCCCGTGGCGAATTACATGGGAGTTCAGCGTGGCGACCGTTTTGGCTATATCGTTTCGATGAGCACTCCTCAGCGCGGCTTGGATGCATACCGTAAAGAGCACCTGCAGGCGAGCGATCCTCGAATGACAGAAAAATACATCACAGGCGATATGAACACGTCATTGATCAAGACAGCTAATGGTCTGACGATTACGGTAAAGCACACGGTTTCTACTCCGCATCCGTACGACCGCATTAATCTCATAGCTGGAACGAAGGGGATCTTCGAAGACTATCCTCCACGTATCTATCTCGACGGTCAGAACAAAGACGAATCGTGGGAACCAATCGACTCGTGGAAGGAGTATGAGCACCCACTCTGGAAGAAAGAAGGAGAGATCGCCAAAAAAATTGGAGGTCACGGAGGCATGGATTACATCATGCTTTATCGCCTGCTCCAGTGTGTCCGCGAGGGTCTGCCGCCTGATATGGATGTTTACGATGCCGCTGCATGGTCCTCGGTAACTCCGCTTAGTATTGCTTCTGTGAGTCGCGGTAGTGCACCGATGGAATTTCCCGACTTCACGCGAGGCAAGTGGCGGGAGCGAAAGGTCTCGGCAATCGCGACGCAGGTCTAGTAACGCGGTCGAACTAGAATTGGTGCGACACAGCATGAACACAGACAACGATCGGATTGTTTTGGAGAACGGTCCGATAAAAGTAGTTCTGCTGCCGGGCAGCGGCGGCAGAATCGAGTCGCTGCAAGGCGCGGGGTTTGAATTCCTGCTCCAGTCGGTGGATTCCGGTCCACGCAACCCTTATGAGCGGATGACTCCAGGCATAAGTTTTCAGGATGGGGCCTGTTCAGGGATCGACGAGTGTCTTCCGACAGTTGCGAGATCGGGAATTGGCATACCAGACCTTGAAGTACCCGATCATGGAGACTTCTGGGCAATTCCGTGGACACTCCAGGAGCCAGCCACTGCACACTCTGTCACTATCACAGCTGATGGGACCAGCCGACCGCTGCGTTTTACGAAGCGGCTTGAGGTTTATCCAACGTCTCTGCGGATTGATTATGTAGTTCAGAATTTAGGCTCACAGCCTGTCGAGTATCTCTATGCGTGTCACCCTTTGCTTTCGATTGACGTAGGGGACCGCATCGTCTTACCGAAGAGTGTTTCGTCCTTACGGGTAGAGTCTTCCGCCCGCAATCGCTTGGGCAATCAAGGTGATTCGATCTCTTGGCCAATCACACACGATGCATCGGGCCCCATCGATTTAAGTGTGACGCTGCCTTCCATCGCTAATACTGCCGACATGCTCTATACGGGGCCACTGGCGTACGGACGTTGTGGCCTCTTTCGCTCTGCAGTTGGTCGAGGCGTTGTGCTTCATTTCGATCATGCACAACTGCCTTATCTGGGTCTGTGGCTCTGCTACGGTGGATGGCCAGATGATTCCGAGAGACGCCAGTTTGCAATCGCACTCGAGCCTACCGTCGCCGCACGGGGCTCTCTTGAGAACGCGATCCGCGATAAGGTGGCACCCGTGCTTGAGGCCAATCAAACTCGTTCCTGGACTATTGAATTTCTAATTGCCGGACTCACTGAAGTGATCAGCGAAGAAACCTTCGTTCGTGGTATCGAAAGTGGAGTTGCCTCTCCAGTTAGGCTCAGCGACCTGGTGAGCAAGACTTAGCATAGACGCGCAGGACATCCTTGACCTTGTCTACGATCAGCGATGTTGGATCGTAGGGTATCTGCCCAAGCCGTAGACGCGCATATTGAGCGGGCATGAAAAGACTGAGAACGCTCTCAGGAATCTTCGTTGTTTCGAGATTGCGAATGAGCCGGCTTACAGAAGCTACAACCTCAGGATTGTGCCAATAGTACCGAACCCGGTCACTGTAGCTAAAGCGCCGAAGAAGTTGTTGCTGGCTAGGACTTCCTTCGTAGTAAGGGCGCCATTCTTGAGGGTTGGCGATCATAGTTTGCTCGAGAGTCTGCAATAACTTTGACTGCTCTTCAGGTGCAATCAACAGCTCCTCGATCGCAGCAAATGCGTCCATTGCTTCGCGTAAAGCAAAAGTCATTGCAGGGCCGACTTTTAGAATGGCGAATCCGTCATGTACTAACTCACCGTAAGCATGTGGGAGCTGATAGTCGGTTGAGTGTGCTTCAAAGACGATGTCGCTGTTCTCTTGTTGTCGCCATTCAACAAGCGCTTTTGCCTTCGAGCGTTGATAGTGAACTACGCTGTCATGATCGAACTCCACACCCGGTTGCACGACCATCGCGATCACACGCTTCCACGCGTCTCCCAGACCATGCTTCATGAAAACCTGTCGATGAATTGATAAAGTGCGTGACGCTGACTTAGGCGGAGTTATCGAGAGATTATTGAGCGAATGTGTAGCCCCGCCAGGTGTAGGAACTTCAGTTCCGATGACATAGACCGGCTTGGTTATTTCATCAGCATACGCTGCCTCTGCTTCGGTGCAGAGCGCTGCACTTCGATGCGCAACTTCTTCATCACTGAGTATGGCGGGATCATCTAGACACGACATGCTCGCGTCTAGATGTATTTTGCTAAAAGAGGCCTTGGCATAGGCGGACACCATGGTTTTTGCGTACTGCATCGCTTCAGATGCTGGCAGATGTCGCCACGGATTCGGCCCGAGGTGATCTCCACCGAGGACAAGTCTCTGTGGCTCAAGATGCGCGGCAGTTGCAATCGTTTCGGCAAAGCGACGGAAATCGGAAGGCTGCATTCCGGTGTATCCGCCCATCTGATTAACCTGATTGCTCGTCGCTTCTATTAGCAAAAGACTTCGATCTGCTACGGCCTGTTCCGCAGCGGCACGCAAGACAAGCGGATGTGCCGAACATACTGAGTAAATCCCCGATCGAGTTCCATCTTCCCGCAATCTGAGGTGATTCTGGAGAATAGAAGACATCTTTAGCGGTAGATCGTGAAGTCGCTCACGACGCGGTTGATCACACCTGCCGGGCTTGGTGCGTCTGGTCTCAGACCAAAAGCGATGGAATAATAAAGGCCGAGAAGTTGTCCGAAGATGACATCTACAGGCGGCCGATAGGCGTCAGGGAACAGTCCATCGATAGCGTGATATGTATCGCAAAGAGGAGCAATTTCCCGTTCGGACGATCTCAAACCTACAACGACACACGTTGCGGTGATGTTCTTCGCTTTTATCTCACGGAGCAGGTCAGCTTCGTAACGGAAACGAGTTCGCTCCGACGACAGAAAACAAATCAGATCGGTATCACGATCAAGGGCAGCCATTGGGCCGTGACGAAGCCCCAGTGAAGTCTGTGGCATGGTCTTGACCTGGCCGCCAGACATTTCCAGTACCTTGAGCGAGGCTTCTCGGGCGACAGCCGCCAGCGATCCCGAACCAATCATGCAGATACGCTGTGTGTGGCGGCGGGCCATCTTTTGCGCAAGCTCAGCAGAATCGCTCAGGAACTTGTTTGCCGCATCGATCATGCCGTCGAGAATAGGCTTGTACTCCGCAAAGCTCCAGGCATGCGCCAGGCAGTGCCCCAAAACCACCATGTTGGTGAAGGAGCTGGTCATGGCCAGGCTGCGGTCGTTGACGGCATCGTCAAGCACCGCAGTACAGACATGGGCATGATTTGCAGCAAGTCCTGCCATCCGGGAGTTAGGATTGCAGGTGACTACCAGGTGCGAGATCTCGGGATAGATCTCCAGAGCCTGCTCGAGAACATTGACCCCCTCGGGAGAGTCGCCAGAGCGTGAAAATGAGATCCAAAGATAGCGGCGTCCGGGGATGACATACTCCGACATACCAGGCAGCAAATCTGTGCTCGCAACCGCCGTTGCTTCACAACCCCAGCGCTGCCTGAGCAGGAGTGCAAGAGATTCTCCGATGAAGTCAGAGGTGCCCGCGCCAATAAGCATTACGATCGGGCGCTTCTCGAGGGGACCGGTTACTCCCGTCTTCTCGAGGAAAGTCCGAAACCGCTCCTGCTGTGCCTCGAAGAACAGCGCTGTCTTGCGCCAGGTCTCAGGCTGCTGCGCGATCTCGCGCGGCGTAAAAATCAGCCCTCGCGACTCCTGTTCGGAGGTCGGCAGATCAAGCAAAGTTGTTAGGGCACCCACGGGATCAGTCCTCCAGATAAAACTAAAATAGAAAAACAAAAGAAACAAAACACAAGGAATAGTAACATAAAAACTAATTATGAAAGCAGTAAATAAGGTTGAGATGATTGTTGACGGATCGATTTCGCAAGCGCGCTTCGATGTGACCATTGCAGGTGAGATCAACCTGGATCTTATTCTCTATGGGTTAGCTAAGGAAATGCCGGTTGAGAGAGAGCTATTGGCCTCGGACTTCCGCTTAACCCTTGGAAGTTCGTCTGCCATTGTCGCCCACAATCTCGCTTCACTTGGGGTAAAAGTTGGATTTGTGACACGCGTTGGCCCCGATGATCTTGGGAAGCTGGCGCTTGCCAGGCTGGCCGAAAGTGGAGTCGATCTGTCGCAGGTTCAATCCGGATCTTCCGGTACCGGAGTGACCGTTCTTCTGCCTCATGGGAAAGAGCGTCATATCTTGACGTACCTGGGGACCATCGCGGAGATGACCGTAGAGGACCTTCCGATGGAATACCTACTTTCGTCCCGCCATTTTCACCTGTCCTCGTTGTATCTCCAGCGTGGCTTGCAACCCGGTCTCGCCGACTTGCTTCGCAAATTGAAGTCAGCTGGTTTAACCATCTCTCTAGATACAAATGACGATCCGGAGGATAAGTGGGCAGGTGTGCTCGATGAGATCCTTGATCTTGTTGATATTTTTCTTCCCAGTCAAGATGAGCTGATCCGTATTGCTGGAGTCTCCACCGTTGAAGAGGCATTGGAGATCGTTGGCCGTCGGGTTCGCGTGGTTGTCGTTAAGTGCGGCTCTAAAGGAGCTCTTGCGCAGGATGGAGTCATCCGGCAGCACATCCCGGGGCTTACTGTAACTCCCGTCGATACAATAGGAGCAGGGGACAGCTTTAATGCGGGCTTCCTAAGCGCTTATCTCCGCGGCGCATCGGTAAATGAAGCGGCACATATGGGTAATGTAACGGGCGCACTCTCTACACTTGCACCGGGCGGTACAGAGGCTTTCCGAGACAAAAATCTTAGAGAGCGATTTCTCTCCCAAAACAGCGGTGGAAATTTCTAAAAACATACTCAAAGCTTTTTGCCAGTATTCATTAGAGTTTTGAATTGAAATGTCTTTGTAGCATTGCCGGACCAATCTGCGACACTGGAAGCGGCTTCGACTATTGAAGCCGCGGCAGTAGTCGAAGAGCATTCTCTCGATAGACCTTCAACAAAACCTCCTCCGGTAGAAACAAGCCGTAGATGTTCCAGCGTCCTTGTCTGGAGGCATGCGAGGGATACTCAAAATACTCATCCGCTGTCTCAAGGAAACGAAAATAGAGGCGATACATTTCAGGCTCAGGCAGCAGATCTGTGCCGAACAGAATACGGTCTGCATATTTTAGGAAGAATGCGCGCGCGCTATAAGGCTGTCTTCCAAGCTCGGGAGTGCGGGCGCTGATATCGATCTGTAGATTGGGAAGAGCATCCAATTGCTCAGCTAGATACTCCAGATCTTCCCCGCTTTCCGCGCAATGCGCACCAACAAAAGTAGTAGAAGGATGCCGCGCGATGACGCGGTTACGCTGTTCAAGCAGATCACGTTTCGTGACCGGCAGTTGATGAAACCCCCAGTCAGGATGTGCAGCTAACTCTTCGTATCGTTCATTTTCGGCGTCGATCGGCTCGAAGAATGCAGTGGGATCAGAGGTGTGAAACATCACAGGGAGACCGAGCTTCCCGCACGCGTCAAAGATGGGAGAAAACCGTTCATCATCAATGCGCAATAGAATACCGTCACTGTCGCGCAATGTTAGTCCGAGGTCTTTCCAAAACTTGATTCCGCATGCGCCGTGATCGATCATCCGATGCAGCCTGTCCAGGGTTACCTGAGTAAAATCGTTGCGTTCTACACCGCTCCAATCCATCCATCCAATCGTCGAGAAGCGCGTTGGAGCAGCGGCATGATATCGGTCCATCATATCCAATGCTCTTTGACCAACCTGCATGGTGATGTTGACTACATGCTCTACACCACATTGATCCATGATGGAGAGAACGTCATGAGGGTTCATGGAGTCGAGATGATTGTGATAGTCGATCACCGGAAATCGAGCGCGTTCCACCCTATGCACCTTGCTGTTCAAAGTGGAACGTGGATGAAAATCGCTCAAACGCAGATCCACCTCTGCGGTAGCGCTTACCATGCTAACGAACTTGTCCGAGGTGCCTTCAGAACCTTTCACCATAGCCTCAATCGATTTGTATCTTTTTATTACGTTTTGTTTCGATTACACTACAACTCCAGTTGGTTCTCGTCAAGATGTTCAACGAGCCATTTCTGCCCAGAGGCACTCCTGCTGTCGTTTCAAAAAGGAATGTGAGTCTAACAAAGCTCTCTAGCGAAGAGTCCGTTATGGTGGTTCTTTGGAAGAGAGTTCTACTCAAGTCGTTACCTCAAGCCTTTCGATTCTGTCCAAATTCTCTCAAGGGAATCCATGAACCCAGCTTCTTCAGTAAAAACTAGCCCCATTTTTTACAATAGATTTCTCCTGTGTATCGCCGGGTTGGGCGGCCTGCTCTACGGAATCGATATAGGTATCATCTCCGCAGCTTTGCTCTATCTGGGCAAGACTGTTGATCTGACAGTCCGTCAGACATCGGCAATCGTCGCGGCCGTGCTCGGTGGCAGCATGCTCTCGTCGCTGATCGCCGGATTCTTCGCCGAATGGTTTGGCCGTAAGAAGATGGTTATCCTGAGCGGTCTGTTATTCGTATCGAGTGTCAGTCTCATCGTGCTCTCACATGGTTTTGTTTCTCTTCTTCTTGGGCGACTGCTGCAAGGTTTTAGCGGTGGAGTGATTGCTGTCGTGGTTCCGCTTTATCTAGCTGAATGTTTGAGCGCAAACACCAGGGGCAGGGGATCAGCGGTCTTTCAATTCATGCTCACCTTTGGCATTCTCGCTGCAGCTTTCATCGGCTGGTTTTATATCCATCAGGCTGAGGCGGCGATTCATGTAGCCGCAAATGATCCCGCGCTGGTCCGGGCGGCTGAAGACCATGCGTGGCGCGGGATGTTTCTGTCGGTCATCTACCCTGGCGTTATCTTCTTTGCCGGTGCATTCTTCCTGAGCGAAACCCCGCGTTGGCTCTTCCGTCAGGGCCGCATAGAAGAGGCGAATATCGCGCTACGGCGTGCCTCATCGGAAGCGGAATCCCAACGGGAGATGCGTGAGATGGAAGAGCTTGCGCTTGAAAACACGCAGGCTGCTACGCACACAGGGTCACTCTTGCAACGTAAATATGTCGTTCCATTCGTTCTGGCGTGTGTCATCCTGGCTTGTAATCAGGCGACGGGCATCAACTCGGTTCTCAGTTATCTGATCGTTATCCTGAAGCAGGCTGGCATGTCTGCGAATCATGCCGCGCAAGGGGATCTGGCAGTCAAGCTTCTCAACTGTGTCATGACCATTGTTGCCATTGCGCTAATCGACAGGAAGGGCAGAAAGTTTTTGCTCACTCTAGGGACAGGTGGTATTGTCCTCGCGCTATTGGCAATAGCCTTCTTCTTCTACGGATTCGAATCTCATCGCCAGGACATCACCGCCGAGGTGCAAAGGGAGGTTCGTGAAAACAGTCTGAAATTGCCTTCGAGTGATATTAAAACCTGGTCGCCTCAAGAATCGGGCGCAACGGCTCTGACGGTTCTTTATTCCTACGGCACCGGCGACAGGATGGCAACCCTGGTCAGCACTTACGCCGAAACTCTGTCGTTAGTTCCTGACCCCCGATTTCCCACGCAACAGTTGAATATCAAACGCGCCTTCTTGAGCCATGTTCCTGCAGAGCGTACCGGTTGGTTCATCACCTTCGGGCTCGCACTGTTTATTGCCTGCTTTTCCATCGGCCCGGGTGTGGTTGTCTGGCTTACCTTATCTGAGCTAATGCCGACTCGCATCCGCTCTGCGGGAATGGGCATCGCGTTGCTCCTCAATCAAGGAGTGTCCACTCTCATCGCTGGCGTGTTCCTTCCTTTGGTTTCGACGTATGGCTACTACCTGATGTTTCTGGTTTGGGCGGGCTGCACAGTCGTTTATTTCATTACCGCGGCATTTTTTCTTCCCGAAACCAAGGGAAAGACTCTCGAAGAGATCGAACGTCAGTTCGACCCGGTTCATTCACTGCTCCCATGCAGCACATCGGATAACTGATTCTTAACCATCTAAGCAGCTTTTTCTCGAAAGACGTCGTCTCCGGTATCCAGGGTTTTGTTTTGGGTCGGGATGAAGATAAAACGATCACGCTTCGAGGGCGTAGTCCCTAATAGTTCAGGCATCGTCCGCGAGTCCCGATGAATCTGGTTATGTAATCATCTGTTCACATTCTAGTACCACCACCAGTTGTAGCCTAAGTGCTGCACTCATGAATGTACTAGTCATCGAAGATGACAAGCGGATTGCGGCCCTTGTCGAACGTGCCCTGACGGAAGACGGTCACAGAGTCACTCTCACCCACGATGGTCAGGAGGGCGCCGACCGACTAATCGCAGGAAACTTCGATGCTGCACTTTTAGACATCCTGCTTCCCGGCATCGACGGATTCCAGGTTCTGCACCGAGTCCGCATGAAGCACTGCAAGACCCCCGTATTGGTCCTCACTGCAGTCGATGCCGTTCCCAAGATCCTGCACGCGTTCGATCTCGGTGCCGACGACTACCTCGTCAAGCCCTTCATCCTCGAAATCCTGCTGGCACGAGTCACCGCGATCGCACGAAGAGTCGCCAGGCCCGAACCGGTCATCGTCAGCGTCGGCGACGTCACACTCAACCCAAGCCGCCGCCTCGCAACCCGCCACGGAAAAGACATTCCCCTCACGCGCAAACAGTTCGAGCTCCTGAATCTTTTGATGGAGCGCCGCGGCCTCATCACCTCCCGCGAGCAGCTCATCGAAGCCGGTTGGGGACGCGCCTCCGAGGTCAAAGAGAATACCCTCGACGTCTACATCCACGGACTCAGAGCCAAGCTTGAGAGCCCGCTCGATCATGGCGAGCCTCTCATCCGAACCGTCCACGGCACCGGCTACATGTTTGAGGCGACCTGACCGCATGCACGCTCTCTCTGTCCGTGCGAAGTTGATGTTCCTTTACTTCCTGGTCACCTTTACCGGCCTTCTCTTGTTCGGGCTTATGAGCTTCGGCGTGCTGCAGTACACGCTGCTGCAAGCGAAGAAGACCCACCTGCAGGGCAGGGAAGACCGCCTCCTCAGCCTCCTCAGCGAAAACAACGCAAGAAAAGATCCCGTCAGCCTCGAAGAAGAACTCCGCAACTATGCGCTCGTCACCCACGAAGGAAATCTATTCGCGATCCATAACCTGGACGGCACCCCTCTCTTTCCCTCGAAGAGCATTGCTCCCGACTGGCCCTTGCCCAAAGGCGAAGACTGCGCCCACCCGGTCTTTCGCTCTGCCATCCTCGACCCCCAACCAGCCATGATGATGTGCCACATCATCCTGCTCGACGGCCACCCCGTGCGTCTTCACATCGGTGGATCGCTCGAGGAAGAGGTCGACATCCTCAAAAAATATCGCAACGCCCTGTTGCTGTTGATGCCCGGCCTGCTCATCCTGTCCTCTCTCTGCGGCTACCTCCTCAGCGGCCACGCCCTCAAACCCGTCGACCGCATGACCCGCGCCGCGTTAGGCATCGGCATCGGCAATCTCTCCGAGCGGCTTCCAGTTCCGAAGGCCAAGGACGAAATCCAACAGCTTGCCATCGCCTGGAACCAGCTCCTCGCCAGACTGGACGCCGCCGTCTCCCGCCTCAGCCAGTTCTCCGCGGACGCCTCCCATGATCTCAGAACCTCCATCACCGTCATCCTCGCCACGGCACAGCTCTCGCTTCATCGCCGCCGCTCCGAGGACGAGTACCGCGAAGATCTCGACAAGATCGTCACAGAGTGCCGCACCGCCTCCACCCTTCTCGACGCACTTCTCGCCCTCGCCCAGAGCGACAACTTCATCCACGAGGTCGCCTTCAAGGAGATCGATCTTTGCGAACTCCTGGTCAGCGGCTGCCGGCGCGTCGAAGACCTCGCCGAGTCCAGCGACATCATGCTCGACTGGTACCTTCCCCCCGAACCGGCCTTCATCCAGGGCGACGAGCTCCTGCTCCAGCGCTTACTCGGCATCCTCCTCGACAACGCCATCCGCTACACCCCGGCCCACGGCCAGATCCGCGCCGAGGTCCTCCTCCTCGACAACGCCGCCATCGTAACCGTGCGCGACACAGGCGTCGGCATGTCCGAGGATGTGCGCCAACACGTCTTCGACCGCTTCTATCAGGCAGATCTCCGCGAGAGAAAATCCAAAGCAGGCAGTGGCCTCGGCCTCTCCATCGGCCGATGGATCGCAGACGCCCACGGCGCCGATCTCACCGTCGAGAGCACCCCGGGAAGAGGCTCTGCCTTTCAGATCCGCTTCCCCATCATGTCTGAAATTAACCCTGCAACCACCGTTCACGCATCGCGTTGAACCACCCAAACTACGAACTTAAAGTTTGCTGAAATTAGCCTTAAAGAAACCTTAATATCAACAAAAAAATGGAAATGCGGGCCATTTAGGCCTCATATTCACGCTGTAGTAACAGGCCAGAAGCCTTAAGTTCACAAACCGACCCTAAGCTCGGTTTCCATTATGCGACATAAATCTTCTGCAGGGATGCTCCTGCTCCTTCTGACGCCTTCGCTCATCGGCGCTCAGAAGCAGCAGTCCGATCCTATCCCACAGCAATCGAGCAAAGCTCCCCACGCCGCCTACTTCGCCACCCCATCCACGCTCGACGTAGCTCTGCTCCTTGCTCCGCCTCCAGCACCCGATTCCACCACAACTCAAACCGAGCTAGCCCTCATCCACCGCGTCGAACAGACCCGCACCGCCCAGCAGATCGCAGCCGCTCGCGCAGACGATCAGGAGCAGGACATCTTCATCTTCAAAGACTCCCTCGGCCAGGACTTCACCGCCGAAAAGCTGCCTCTCACCGCCGCTCTCTCCCGCCACATTCACAACGACGAAGGCGTCGTCACCAAACCGCTCAAGAACACCTTCGCCCGGCCCCGCCCCTTCCAATCCGACAGCACGCTCAAACCCGTCTGCGCCCTCAGCAAGGAGCCGAACTCCTACCCCAGCGGCCACACCATCTCCGGATACCTCATGGCCTTCACCCTCATGCAGATCGTCCCGGAGAAGCAGGCGCAGATCATGAAGCGCGCCGAGGACTACGCCCACAACCGCATCGTCTGCGGCGTTCACTACCCCAGCGACCTCGACGCCGGACGCGACATCGCCTATCTCATGTTCGGATACATGCTCGCCGACCCGCAGTTTCAGAAAGAGCTTGCAGCCGCACGCGAAGAGACGCGCTCCCGCCTCGGGCTTCCCACCGCCGTCTCGCCCTCTTGAACAAATTGCAACAGCAAAACGACAACTCAATTCTTGACCTGCACTGGAGGCAACACGTGAAACGCACCCAATTCCTCTCCTGGAAACGCTTGGCCGCAAAACTATCCTTGGTTCTTCTTCTAACCACGCTCTCCCCGCGTTCCTACGCGCAGCAATCTGCAACCATCACCGGCACAATTCTCGATCCCAAGGGAAACGTAGTCTCCGGCGCGTTCATCGCCGTCACCAGTGAAGCCTCTACGCAAGCTCACAAAGCCACCGCCGACGGCCAGGGTCACTTCTCCGTCAGCGGTCTGCCCGCCGGCAAATATAACGTCCAGGTCACGGCGCCAGGCTTTGCCTCCGCCGCACGAACCGGCCTGCAGCTTGCAGAGGGCCAGTCGCAGGATCTATCCCTCGCGCTCACCATCGGCAACGTCTCCGAGCAGGTCAACGTCGAAGCCAACGCCTCCAACTCGCTCGCCGCGCAACACGCCCCGCTCGACGCCCTCCTCAGCGCCACCTCCGCGCGCACCGAGATCTCCTCCACCTACATTCAGAACTACGCCTCGCCCATCGCCGACTTCGGCGAGCTCACCCAGATGGTCCCCGGCACCTTCACCCAGAGCCAGAACGGCGTCGGCCTAGGCCAGAGCACCACGACCTTCCGCGGCTTCCCCGATGGCAACTTCGACATCGACTTCGACGGCGTCCCCTTCTTCGACACCAACACTCCCAGCCACCACTCCTGGGCCTTCTTCCCCTCGCAGTGGATCGGCAGCATCGACTTCGACCGCAGCCCCGGCTCAGCCTCCACCATCGGACCCACGCCCTTCGGCGGCTCTATCCACCTTCTCTCGAAGGATCTCTTCACCAATCAAAACATCCATGGCGGCGTCTCCTACGGCTCCTTCAACACCTTCCTCTTCGACGGCGCATACAACTCCGGCAACTTCGGCGGTGACAGCAAAAAGTCAAATCTCTTCGTAGACGTGCACCACACCTCGTCCGACGGCTACCAGACCCTGAACCTCCAAAATCGAAACGCCGGCTCGCTTAAGTATCAATATCAGCTCTCGGCCAAGACCGTCCTCACCGGCTTCAGCGGTGTCGTCTGGGTCGATGCCAACACCCCCAACCTCGCCTCCACCCGTCAACAACTCATCACCCACGGCGACAACTACCTTTTGCAGAAGACCGACACCACCCAGGCCAACTACTATCTCTACAACTACTACCATGTGCCCACCGACTTCGAGTACGTCGGCGTAGACTCCGAGCTCGGCCGCGGCTGGCGCGTCGACGTCAAACCCTACACCTACAACTACGACAACTCCGAGTACTATTCCAAGCAGCCCAAGGGCGGTGCACCGATCAATCCCGTCAACTGTGCCCAGACCTCGACCGTGGCCAAGGGCATCAGCCCCTGCGCCGTCGACAAGTACAACAGCTACCGCAAGTACGGCGAAACCTCCGCCGTCAGCCAGACCTCAAAGTACGGCGTCTTCCGCACCGGCCTCTGGTACGAGTGGGCTAACACCAATCGTCATCAGACTCCCTCCAATCCCTTCACCAAAGTCGACGACGTTCTCCCCAACTTCAACGAAACCTACCAGACCAACGCCTTCCAGCCCTACGGCGAATACGAATTCCACGCCACCCGCAAGCTCACCGTCACCGCCGGTCTCAAGTTCGCGTACTACACCATGGGATTCAAGCAGTACGCAGACAATGGCGGCAAGATCGGCAGCATCGGCGGCAAACCCTTCATCTTCAACCATGCCAACTACACCTCCTGGCTCCCTTCAGTTGACGGCAACTATCGCATCCTGCCCAACTGGTCTGTCTACGGTCAATACGCCACCGGCAGTGTCATCCCTCCCACCAGCGTCTTCGACGTAGCCGGTGGACAGGTCGCCGTCCCACCCAAGCCGCAGACCAACACCACCTATCAGACCGGAACGGTACTCAAGCTGAAGCGTGTCACCTTCGACGCCGACTACTATCACATTCACTTCCAAAACGGCTTCTCCTCCACCGTCGATAACTCGGGCGATGCACAGACTGGTGAAACCATCTACTTTGCCTCGCCCGACTCCGTCACCCAGGGCGTCGAGTTCGAAGGCAACCTCTACCTCGGTCTCGGACTCAGCGCCTATCTCAACGCCACTCGAGGCACAGCCAAATACACAGGCAGCCTCACGGTCAACAGTCCTGCAGGCTCCGCCTTAAATCCGCTCGTCGTCCAGGCTCCCTCGGGTCTGTGGGTCGCCGGAACACCCTCTGACACCGAATCCGAAGGCGTCACCTATCAGAATCATCAATGGAATCTCAGCATCTTCAACAAGCGTGTCGGTTCGCAGTGGGAGGACAAGGGTGCCTACCACAACCAGCAGCGCGTCGACGCCTTCTCCGGCACCGATGCCTACATCAACTACACCATCCGCAACGAGTCACGCTTCAACCAGACTAAGTTTCGGCTGAGCTTCACCAATCTCTTCGACTCTCACAACCAGACCAGCGACACCCTGGGTGGAGCGCTCGTCACCAAGACCTTCACCTCCGGCGGCTTCAAGTACACCGATCCCTTCAACGCAACCACCACCACCTCCACCGCCTTCCCCTCGGGAGCGCCCACCGGCTTCGCCAACGGAGTCAACCTCGCCGACAACCCAACCCTTATGCCAGGAAGAAGCGTCATCCTCTCCGTGATCTTTGGCTACTCTCCAAAGCACTAAGGTTCCTTCCCAACTTCAACGAGAGCTTCCATCACGGCCGTGTCGGCGAGTCTCCAACCGGCACGGCCTCTTTTTCATCACCATTCAACTTTGCCCTTTCGCTCGCCATAAAATGGAAGCAGTTCAAAAGGACTTCCCATGCGTTCTCTCTCGGTAGTTCTCCTCGCGATCTCTGCTCTCAGCTCTGTCTCCTTCCAGCCGGCGCCGGTGCAGCAGCCCCAGGACCATCTCCAGGACCATCTCGCCAACAACACGGTCCTCATCATCCGTCACTCGGAGAAGCCCGAGACCGGCAACGGTCTATCCGCCCAGGGTGAAGAGCGCGCTCGCCTCTACATCAAATACTTCCAGCCCTTTCAGGATCAGCAGCCGCCCATCGAAGTCGATAGCCTCTACGCCGGAGCCGACTCCAAAAGCAGCATCCGCCCCAGGCTAACCCTCGAGCCGCTCAGCAAAGCTACCAACCTCCCCATCAACTCCTCCATCAGCTCAAAGGACTCCGCCGCCCTCGTCGCCGAACTCAGATCTCATCCGCACGGCCACTGCCCGCTCATCTCTTGGCGTCACGGCGACATGCCCGCCCTCCTCACCGCCTTCGGAGCATCGCCGGATAAACTCCTCCCCAATGGCCGCTGGCCCGATGACGTCTACGATTGGGTCGTAGTCCTGACCATGGGGCCCAGCGGTCAGCTCGTATCGCAAAAGCTCGTTCACGAGCAACTCATGCTAAAGCTCATCCGCTAACTTCATCCTGCCACCATCGAGAAGTTAGTAGTCGCTAACGCCAGTGTTGCAGAGAAATGAGTTACTGAAAGAGTCACAAAATTTTTGTTGAACACATCAAGGTCCCGTCTTGCCACGGCGCATCTATATACAACGTCGAAGCCTGAAACGGCCTCTCACACCGTGAACGAATCTCGCGGCTAAGCCGCAACATGGAGAACCGATGAAAAACACCACGCAGTGGATCTGTTGTGCGACGCTGGGCCTTGCGGCAACTCTTATTCCAGCCAAAGCCAAAGCCGCAACAGACGACGACAAGAAGTTCCTCGCGACCGCCGCGCAGTCCGACCAGAATGAGATCGCTCTCAGCCAGCTGGCGGACCAGAAGGGCACAAATCCCGCGGTAAAAGCATTCGCCGGCAAGATGGTCAAAGAACACACGAACATGACCGAAAGTATGAAACCCTTCGCCGATTCGTGGGGCCTTACACCTCCGAGCGGCCCCGATGCTGACCACCAGAAAGAACTCGATAAGCTCAATGGTCTCTCTGGGAATGACTTCGATAAGGAGTACATGAGCCAGATAGTGACCGATCACTCAAAAGCGCTAAGCGCCTTTACCTCCGAAGCAAAAGACACCAAAGACGTGAAATTTCGCGCCGCGGTCATCAAAGGAAAGACAGCCGTAGCCGCCCACAAGAACATGGCTTACGACCTGAAAAAGAAGCTGTAGGGAAGTTGTAGAGTGATTCAGCTCAAACAAGGAATGCCCATCCCTGCCACCGAGGCGCAGGGGTGGGCATTTGCCGTATAGATCGCCTGCCTTTCAGGCATCCACAAAGCGTGTGAAAGTTTTCATTTCATTTTTGAAATGATCTGTAGAGCACTTGGGCTAGGCCAGATAGCCCGACACCGTTACAAACAGCGTACCCGTTGAGCTACCCGGCGGACTGGTCGCCGTTACAGAGATCGTTGTCCCCGGATCGGCGTACAGGCGGACCGCCTGCAGAGCGACATAAAAGTCATAGCCATTGGAACTCTGGGCGTACGCAAAGGTCAGCGGAACAAACAAAGTGACACTCACGCCCCCGCAGATGTAGTTCACGAAGGCCTCAAGTTTGCTCCCCGGTGGAGTCACATCCAATTGGAGACTCAGCGTCTCGACGACCAGGTGCCCCCCGGCTGGCACTGCGACCGAGGGTGACCCGGTGGCTCCAAAAGGACTGGCCGGCAGCCCCGGCGCGGAAGTAACGGCATTGACCACATCGACCTTCTCCATGAACGCCTCCAAAGACACAAACTGTGTTCTGGGCCCGGTCGCACTACCATACCAAAACTCACCGAAACCTCCCCCGAAGTGGGAAGCCCCAAATAAATCTCAAATCCGTGTCACAATTTTAGCGCCCGAAATAGTGACTGCTAAAACACCACATCCACCACGCAAAACACCACAGCTTCACCACCAAAACACCACGTCAAAACACCCGATTTCTCCAAAACCCCTAGGAAAATCGCAAAATATCCTCGCGCAGAAAAAACTGGATTCTACCGCCCAGTTAAACCACAAACACGCTCCCCGCGCCTCAGCGAGTAGGCCTTCATGCCGATTCGTCCCCGGCGTCCTTGAAGCTGCCATACTCCAGCACAAGCCGATAACCCCGATTGCGCAGATTCTCAATTGTGGGCGGATTTGACCCCTCTCCAAGCTTCCGTCTCAAATTCGAAACATGCGCCTCAATCACATTGGAGTGATGCACCCAGTTGAAGTCGTACATATGCTCCAACAGCTCTCGCTTGGAGACGATTGCGCGCGGCCGATGCATCAGGTACTCGAGAATCCGATACTCCATGGGAGAGAGCACAATCGGGTTGCCCGCACGAAAGACGCTCTGGTCCCCGGTGTGCAGCTCCAGATCGCCCAGCCGCAGCGCAGGACTCGCCATCCCTTTGCCCCGGCGAATCAGCGCCTTTGCCCGCGCAATCACCTCTCCCAGGTCGAAGGGTTTGCTCAAATAATCATCCGCTCCGCTGTTCAGCAGTTGAATAATTGAAGACCGTTCGCTGCGCGCCGTCAGAATCAGTACTGCAGTGCTATCGCCTCGTTCGCGAAGCCGGCGAAGCACCGTCATGCCATCCAGCCCCGGCAGCATTAGATCGAGAATGATCAGGTCGTAACAGGCATTCTCAGCCAGATCCAGCCCCGTCTGCCCATCCTCCGCATGGTCCACCGCGAAGCCCGGCCCATCGCGCAGAGCATGCGCCACGTTTTCAGCCAGGCGAATCTCGTCTTCAACCAGTAGGACACGCATGAATAGATCTCAACACATAAAGCTTAAGACAGCCTGAAGCTGTCCCTCGGCAAGTGATTTTTCGACAGCGTACAGGCCGATCAACCGGCTTTGGCGCGGAAGCTTCTTCCACGTCTCTCCGGTCCTAGAGCAAAGATAAACAGCAGCATCACAATCACTAAAACTTCAAAGATCGTAAGTGCTAGAGGATACCCCAGGTGATCGCGCAGGAGAAACTCGATCGACACCGCCGGCGACGCGATCAACACCCCAAGCTGATACACAAAGCCAGGGAACAGGCTGCGCACCGAATCCGGAGAGAGTTCGTTCAGGTGTGCCGGAATCACCCCAAAGGCTCCCTGCACTCCGGTCTGCATCAGATACGATCCAACCACCAGCACCAGGACCGTCCCGCCAAACGCCCAAGCCGGAATCGCCGCAAGGCTGACAACCAGCGCGATCATAATTGCACGCCGCCTGCCTACGCGTTCCGAGAGATACCCAAAGAAGACCGCTCCCGTGATAGCTCCGATGTTGTAGATAATCGGAATCCCATAGAGCGGCTTCATGCCCAGCACCAGCGAGCTCCCGATGGAAGGAATGCTCTTCAGAAAGTCGGGATAGAGATCCTGCGTTCCATGCGACAGGCACGACATCACAACCATCACCAGCAGGAGATACGAGAAACTCCCCATGTGCTGAAAGAGTGTCTTGAAGATCGTTGTGACCGAGCCCATGCGGTGCAGCTTCCACGCCTCAGACTCCGGCGACAGCAGTGTCAGCACAACGATCACCGCCGCCATCAACGTCCCCACCAGAAACATCGCGTGCCAGCCCAGGTGCGGCATTATCGTCAACATCCCCACTGCCGCCAGAAGATATCCGAACGGATAGCCTCCCTGCATCATGCCGGAGAGAAGACCCCGCAGCTTTCTCGGCGCATTCTCCATCGCGAACGAAGCCCCGATGCCCCAGTAACCGCCCATGCCAATCCCATACAGAGCTCGCATCGCGACAAAGAATCCGTAGTTAGGAGAGAATCCGCTCAGAACCGTGACAATCGAAAAGTAGACGACGCACAGCATCAGCGGCTTCCTGCGTCCAAACCGGTCAGCCAGTGCTCCAAAGATCAGCGCGCCCACCGGACGCATCGCCAGCGTGATCGAAATCGTAAAGACAATGGCTCTCTTCTCCACCTGAAAGTGGCTCGCCAGAGTGTCGAACAGAAAGACAATGACAAAAAAGTCGAAGGCGTCCAGCACCCAACCAAGCAGGCCGGAGGCCACCGCGAACTGCCAGCCGGGCGTGCTTTGCTCCTCTTGCGAATAGGTCAACTCGTCTTCAATATGCATGCAAGGCCCTCGCTGGCATGGATGTTGCCGGCGTCTGCAGTACCCCAGCAGACTTCTATGCTAAAACTGCGTTTTCTACTCGGAACAGAGGATGGGGAGAAAACCATCGAAGAGAAAAGCGCGACGGCGTCTCGTGTCCGCCATCGCGCTTAGGGTTAGAAGACAAACTTCGCTCCAAGTTGAATCTGCCGGGAGCTAGAAGAGGTTTGATTGAGAGCCGTGGGAAGAGAGCTTCCATCAAAGTCGTAGACAGAGTTGTTTTGCCCGAAGGTGTTCAAGAAGCCGGGAGAGAGGTAGTTCGTGTGGTTGAGTATGTTGAAGAACTCCGCCCGGAACTGCACGTTGAAGGCGTCCGATATTCGCGGCACCTTGGTGTTCTTGAAGAGAGAAAAATCGACAGTCGTCAGATGCGGACCATAGAAGCTGTTGCGCCCCGAGTTGCCGACAACGTTAGAGCAGAATTGACGCCCCGAAGGAGCCGCAGGTCCGGAATAGTTGAGGAAGGAGTTAGGCGCACATCCCAGAGGATTCGCAGCAGTCGCAACTCCAAGCGATAACGGCGCCGTCGGTGGCGTAAAGCAGTTGTTATTGATGTAGGCCAATCCCTTTCCGCCGGTTGGCTTGCAACCGGGAAGCACATCCGCAAAGTCCATGGAGTAGTCGCCGTTGAAGCCCGTTCCGAGCGGGTCATTTCCTCCTCCTACGGTTACCGTGAAAGGTGCGCCCGTCTCAGCCGTAACGATGCTTCCAATCTCCCACCCGTGGACTGCGAAGTTTGCAAAAGAAGAAGAGAAGTTCGGCGCTGGAATCTCCCAGATGAAGTTGCCAGTCAACACCTGTCTGATGTCGAAGTCGCAAGCCCCAACCCTCGCCTGCTTGAAAGACAGAAGAGGAACAGCGATCGAATTCAAATAGGTGTCACCCGTAACCGGAGCGGAGCTAAGGTCGCGGCATTTGCTGAACGTGTAAGACAACTGCCCCTGGATGCCGTGATCGGCCGCCTTCTTCAGTTGAGATTGAAATGCCTCATAACTAGCTGCCCCATCGAACAACACAGGACGAATCCCAGCGCCGCCGCCCCAGTTGGAGTCGACCCGCGTGCCCGTCTGACTGCTGGAGCAAGTACCTCCTGCGCCTAGAGAAGACGGGTCACAGGGGAAGACGATGCCGACCCCGCTCACCACGGTCCCTGGTACAAGGTTGACATCGTCCGCTGCCGCTGACAGGTGGAGCGAGCGAGAGCCCACATAGCCGAGGGTCATCATGAACCCCTGCCCCAGGTCTTGTTGGACATTGACGTTCCAGTTATAAACGGCTGCGCGCTTTGGATGAATGTCAATGTAACGATTTCGAATCTTTTGCTGGTTGAAGTTGACATTGCCGTCGATCACACCAGTCCCCAGCGTTGCGTTCGGATCGGCGCCAATAATCTGGAAGGGAGCGGTCGCGGCCGTATTCAACCCAAACTCATAAGGCAGAGGGAGCACGTCGAACATTCCGAAGGCTCCACGCACCGCTGTCTTTCCGGTGCGAAACGGATCCCACGAAAATCCCACGCGCGGCTCAAAGTTCTTGGTCGTCGGGTTCGACGAGATGGGACTGTCCACGCCCACCGGTCCGCACGCCGTGCTGCTGGCACCGCAGTTGACCAGCGTCGTAATCTCCTGGAAGCCCGCGGACGCCACCGTATAACCATTCACCGTGTAACCGGGTACCTTATTCGCATCGGTGGGTTTGGTCGTCGCCTCGTAGCGCAGTCCCAGATTCAGAGTGAAGTTCTTGCTTACAGTCCAGTCGTCCTGAACATAGCCAGCAAAAAGACTCTCACGCAGACCCACCTCGGTCGATCCACCCGGAGCAAGCGCATTCAGCTGATCCGCCTGGTTGCTCAAAAACTTCGCCAGCGTGGAATACGTGTTCATCCTTCCATTCGGGCTAAGCTGTTCGAGCACGTTGTACCGCATCCGCTCAAACCCGAAGCCCAGCTTGATCGAGTGAGTGCCCTTCGTCAGGAACGCGTCGTCATAGATCTGACCTGAAGTCCACGCGTGGTTGAACTTATTAAATCCATTCAGCCCGTAAGCCGTCGTAAGGCCGGCGACCGGCAGCTGCGGCGGCGCCTTCGACCCCGGCGCAATCGCAAGCGCAGCGTCCGTCGCTACAGCGTTGCCGGAGACAGGCGTATTGATCTTACCGATAATCCGGCTGACGCCGCCTCGCACCGTGTTGGCGAACGAAGGGTTGAAGACGTGAGTCTCCTCCGCGGTATAGAGCTGCCTCCGGGAGAAGACACTGTGCACCGCATTATTAAGCGGATCAGCCTGCGTCTGCGGCCCCGAATCGAAGAAATAAGTCGCATCAAGATTGTCACGATTAGAGATCTTCTGATCGAAGCGGGTGATGACATAGTTCTCCGACGCATGCGTAGGCGTCGACACATTGAGCGATTGAATCCCGTTCAAGTCAGGCGCGCCCGCAGGAGCCACCGGCCACAACGCAAGGTACGGAACAATCGCAGGCACCGCGGCTGCTCTCGAGGCAGCGTCCGGGACATGGATCGTGCCCGAGCTCGACTGGCTCTGCCGAATCCCCTCGTAGTCCACGAAGATGAAACTATGGTCTTTGACGATGGGCGCGCCCGCGGAACCGCCAAACTGTAGCCGGCGGAACGAGGGAATCTTGGGACCATCAAAGTAGTTGCGTGCATCGAAGATGCTATCGCGATCGAAGAAGTACGCCGTCCCATGAATCTCGTTCGTACCAGACTTCGTGATCGCATTAATAACCGCGCCAGAGGTACGCCCATACTCCGCCGTATAGTTCGCGGTCAGCACCGAGAACTCGCCGATCGCATCAACGCCAAGATTCACTCCCGTCGCCCCGCCCGGTGCCGCATTCGAGTAGTCATTGGTCACCATGCCGTTCACCCGGTAGGTATTCTCGTTGGCGCGATGCCCGCCATCGCTCAACTGATTACCAAACCCACGGTTTCCCTTGTTCGCGCTGAAGCCGGTAGTCGCCTGATTCGGAATGCTGACAACTCCCGGCTCCAGCGTCGCCAGCGAGGTCCAGTCTCGGCCGTTCAGCGGCAGCTCCCGCACCGTCCTCGAATCCACCGTCGCGCTCAGCCCGGACGACGACGATTGAATCGAAGGTGGAATCGTCGTTACAACCACCGTCTGCGAGATCTTGCCGACCGACAGCTTGCCATCGTAGGTCTGTTGCGCGCCCACGGTCAGCACCAGCCCCTTTTGCAGAACTGTGCTGAAGCCGTTCGCCTCGACCTTCACCGTGTAATCCCCTGGAAGAAGGTTCGGGATCACATAGAACCCGGCATCGTTGGTTGTGGCGGATCGACTCGCCCCGTTCGAACTATTTTGCGCCGTCACCAGCGCTCCCGGCACCACAGCGCCCGAGTTATCAGAGATCTCCCCCGAAAGTGTCGCCCCCGATACCTGTCCCGCTGCCGGCTTCGCAAAAACTCCACACGCGATCAGTGCACTCAACACGCCCACCAGCAAACGTGACCCAAACTTTCTGAAGTCGATTCCAAACGTCATAGCGCCTCCAACTGCCTCATTGAGAAAGTAAATTTCTGTGCTCGCGGCACAGTTCAGGACTCTGCAAGTGCGTGAATATTGAACCCTCGGTCTCACATAGGCAATAGCTTGCGTATCAGTTGCGAAACATTTGGAGATAACGCTTCTACTCCTTTGAATTGAGTAAGTTTCAGCGGAGGGTAACAGCCCGCTGGCCTCGCGTTTCTAATTGACATGGCACAGAACGGGAGCTTATAGTTCGACGCTGTCGCCAAGTTTTAATAAACGCGGGCTTATCTCTCATGATCTCCGAGCAAGTCGAAGCACCCTTCCGCATCGTCCGATTTGGCCTCTTCGAGGTCGACCTTGAAGCCTGCGAGCTTCGGAAGAAGGGCCTACGCATTAAGCTTCAGGATCAGCCGTTGCATATCTTACGAGTGCTCATCGAGCGGCCCGGCGAGATCGTAACACGTGAAGAGCTGCGTCATCGACTCTGGCAGCCAGACACCTTCGTCGACTTCGACCACAGCCTCAACACCGCCATGATGCGGCTCAGGGAAGTCCTCGGCGACTCCTCCGAGAATCCCCGCTTCATCGAAACCGTACCGCGAAAGGGATACCGTTTCGTCGCTCCGGTGCACCTGGTCAGGCCCGAGACCGCAACCGACTCCGTCGCCACTCCGGACGGCAATCATGCAACTCTTCCGCCGGCAAACGAATCGAAAGTCCTCGATCCCATCACTAGCGAAGACACCACCCATCCTGTCGCCTGGATCAGGAAAAATCTTCAGATTTCGTTGTTTCATGCGCTGATCTTCGTCGTGGTTCTCGTTTTGTTGACGGCCATCGTCTCATCGATCTTCTTCAAACTCCGCTCCAACAGCATCTTTTCCTACGCCTCCTCTAAGCCCATCACCTCTCTCGTCGTATTGCCAATGGAAAACCTCTCAGGCGAAAAGAGCCAGGAGTACTTCGCCGACGGCATGACCGACGAACTCATTGCAAGCCTGGCAAGAATCAGTTCCATCCGCGTGCTCTCTCGAACCACCGCCATGGAGTACAAAGACTCTCACGAGTCGCTCGGAAAGATCGCGCGCGACCTCGGCGTCGATGCCGTCGTAGAAGGCACCGTTCTTCGCTCCGGCGATCGCGTCAGGATCACCGCGGAACTCATTCAAGTCTCCACCGACAGGCATCTATGGGCCGACACCTATGAGAGCCCGCTCGATGACGTGCTCACCCTGCAAAACCGCGTCGCGTCGGCCATCGTGGAGCAGATCCGCATCCAGCTCACCTCGCAGGATAAAAGCCGTCTGGCCAGCAGACGTCTCGTCAAACCTGACGCCTACGAGGATTTCCTCAAAGGCTTGTTCTACTGGAACAAGCGCTCCCGCGAAGATCTCCTCAAAGCCATCGACTACTTCCAATCGGCTATCGTCAAAGACCCGCAGTACGCCCTGGCCTACGCCGGTCTTGCCGACTGTTACGGCATCCTCGGCGCAGCCATCGTCGGCACCGTTCCTACCATCGACGTTGCACCCAAAGCCGAAGCCGCCGCCATGAAGGCCGTCGAGCTCGACTCCTCTCTCGCCGAGACCCAGACCACCCTCGCCACCGTTCAGTTCAACTACAAGTGGGACTGGAAGGCCGCCGAAAGGGGCTTCCGCAGGGCCATCGAGCTGAACCCCAACTACGCGACCGCCCATCAGCGCTACTCCCTCTACCTCACCGCCATGGGCCGTCGCAGCGAAAGCCTGCAGGAGATGGAGCGCGCCCGCTCTCTCGACCCGCTCTCCGTCAGCATGAACTTCAGCCTCGGATGGCGGCTCTACATGGCGCGTGAGTACGATCGCGCCCTCGTGCAGCTCAACGATGCCATCGAGATGGATCCATCCTTCGTCCTCCCCCACATCGTCCTCGGACAGACCTACGAGCAGAAGGGAGACTACCCGAAGGCGATCGCCGAGCTGGAGAAGACTGCGATCATGTCGCACCAGAGTCCCCCAGTCATCGCTGCTCTCGGACACGTCTACGCCGTTGCAGGCAGAGCCGGAGACGCCCGCAAGACTCTCGAGAAGCTCCAGTCCGAATCAAGCACTGGATACGTCTCTCCCTTCTATGTCGCCCTCGTCTATGCAGGGTTGAAAGATGAAAATCACACCATGGAGTGGCTCGAGAAAGCCTACGCCGACCGCTCCAACAGCATGGTCTTCCTCGACGTCGATCCCCGATTCGACAATCTAAGAAGCAACCCGAAGTTCCAAAACCTCCTCCTCCAGCGAATGAACTTCGTCAACTAAAACATCTCCGTCAACTAGACATCTATCCCTACAGCAGCCAACGATGATCCGGGTGTGATGATCCAGGTGGTGACGAATCCGGGTGGTGATGAATCGGGGTGTGATGAATTCGGGTGCCCCATCCTTTCGCAGTCTCAGCGCGATAGGGTGGGGTATTCGCGCCACGCGAACCGCATTCTCCCGATCCCGCACACACCTAAAAAGTACACATTCCTCCCAACCCTCGCGAAACCACCCATGAATAGACCGAACCCAACACCGGAACCCCCGCCACTGACTCGCTGGCACGCTAACTCCGCTGACTAGCTCAATCACGCAACTCACAACTTCGGCGACGGAAGCATCGTCGAATTGCGCGGCGTAGTCTGAAGCACCAGCCGGGTATCGCGAGCAAACGTAACATCCCGCCCACGCTTGATCCACCGCTCATAGATCGAAATCGCCGCGCCATAGTAGCCGAGTCCTGCCGCCACATTTCGCTGCTGCAAAGCAGTTCCGACAATAAAACCGATAGCGCCAAGACTATTGGAGGCGACTGCATTCTTGCCGAACCCGCCGCCCGCTCCCTCACCCTTGTCCACATCAAGCGGCCGCGCAGCAAGGACCAGCAGCGTGAAGGGAACCAGAAGTTTATCCTGCGGCTTTGGCTTCACCTGGCCCTCTGAGTCGAGCGCAAGCTTGTCCGGCGCAGCAGAATCGGCTCCCGTCAGCGACGCCTGAACATTCTGCGTCACCCCGCTGGGAAGAATCAGCTGCCGAAAGTCGAAGTGCAGCGTTCCGCCACGGCCAAAGCTGCGGGCAGGCTTGGCCTCCGTCACCGCTCCCACGATGGTAGCCCCCTCGGGCACGGCGATCGTGTGGTCCGGGTTGTAGATAGGCTCGGCCACCGTCGCCTCGATTGCCTCACCGGACTTCGACGTAGCCGAGCTCAGCCCTCCGCCAAGATAAGCCTGGATGATCCACGTCCTGCTGTCCGTCTCTGCCGGCGCAGGCGTCGCCGCAACAGGCTGCGCCTTGGCCACCGTCTCGACAGCCGTCTGCGAAAGAGATAGTGGCTCGGAGGTCTCAACCGTCCACGCTGTCTTCTTCTCGATTCGTTGAGGGTGACACGGAAGCTGCGTATAAAGAAACTGCTTCAGGCGGTCGCCCTTATCCGGCCCAGTCACAATCGCAAGCTTGTCCTTCAAAATCTGTTTACCGTTGTCCCACTGCTGATGCACAAAGCCCCCTTGACGAGGCGGCGGCGCAACCAGGCGATAGATCGGCGCGCCATCGGTCGCGACACCGGTCACAAGAGGAACCGTCGTCCCATCGGCCAGCGTGACGCCCGTAAAACGAACCACAGGAGTTCGAAACGGTGTGAAGTCTCCGCGAAGGCGAGCGCTAACCCGTTGCGAGTGGTTCGCGTGCAGACCCACCACCATGCCGGAGACAACCGTCCCGGCCGGAAGAACCTCCGTGTTGTCGATGTAGATCGGGTAGATCAACTCTGCGCTTATCGCCTGGCCCACCCGCATGGGGAGATGATCTTCAATCTGGACCGGAAAAGGGGTACCTGCAGGAACCGTAATGCTTTGGGCTGCGCAGACACTGGCAAAAAACGCCAGGGAGCACAAGGGGAGTTTTCGCAAATCCATGCTCCGTAACTTCATACATCATGATGAACTCTGAAACTTAACTGAGCATTAAGACGCTCGAATCGCAAAGAGGTTGTGCGTCGAAGACCCACTTCAATACAAAGACTATCGCAACGCTTCCAACCCTTCATCGGGTTGGGACAGGAGAAGACCTTGACCCGGTCGCAGCTACCACCCGCCGTTGAGAAGACCGTCCAAGCCCAATCCCAGGGAGCCACCATCAAACGATTTGTCACCGAGCGGGAAGACGGAAAGACCGTCTACGAAGCCGAGATGATCGTGGACGGCCACACCAAAGACATCCATATCGCAAAGGATGGAACCCTGAACGAAATCGAAGAAGAAGTTGCCATAGACTCTCTCCCTCCCGACGTTCAGGCAGCTCTGCGAAAAAAAGCAGCAGGCACAGACATCACCAAGGTGGAATCCTTAACCAAACAGGGCACTCTCGTCGCTTACGAAGCCGCAACCCTGAAGGGACACCACAAAGGCGAAGTTCAGGTCGGTCCCACGGGAAAGCAGCTCGCCCACCCTGAGTAACGCCGAAATCCTGAATCACCTCAAACTCCTCACTGCACCAGCAGTGCGACCGCCTGCGGAAGCGAGATGTCCACAGGCAGCGCGTGAAAGTCTCGATGGATGGAGTGTTGCTGCCGTCCTATCGTTTTAAAAATTGCGATCCGTCCATCGATCTTTACGTCCAGCACAGTAGTCTTCCAGACATTCGGCCCAACAAGATCGCGCGTCGTCGTAAAGTTCGTCCCTCGATGAATGGTGCCCAGCAAACCGTATCCAAATGAAACGTCATCGTCGAGCGCGCCGCTGAGTTGATGCAGCCTCCGGGATCGGCTGTCAGCGATCAGCGTTCCCTTCATGCCATGGAGCGCCCGCTCCTCGAAGGTCTGCGGTACGTAGTTCGGGTTGGGCTTGTAGTTGATGCGAACCCAATCCCCCTCGCGGCCGCCGTCCTCGAACACGAAAGCTCGAGGCAGCAGATAAATCATCTGCCGCGCGCGGTTCTCGTCGCTCTGCTGGTCCTGTCTGCTGTTTCGAAGGGAAGTCAGGTCAGCTGCAATCGCCCTGATTCGTGCAATCTCCTCTGCACGCCGGCTGGCAGAGAGCGGATGACCATCCTCCGCAATCAGGTACCGCAGCCTCCCCTCCCAGATATCCGCGACACGCTCTGTCCACACATGGCCCTTCGTCCGGTCGGAGGTCTCAATCGAAGTGTAGACAAAAGGCGGTCTCTGCGAGGCAGCCTCTCGCTCCGCGCTGACAACCGACCTCACCACACTCTCAAGACTTTCGTTGCTCTGCGCCCGCAAGCTAGTGCCAGCCAATCCGCGCAGCCCAACACTCAGTACGAAAAAGAGAAGAGCCCGGTTGATTCGATAAAGGGAGCAGCTGGCATCTGCCATGAAGAAGAGCTTACAAATCTGGCATTAAGTGGACCTTAAGAGAAGCTCGGCAGCCCGCGACTCACCTCAAGAAACCCATTCAGCAATCCTTAAGCTTGACTGACTAACATGGAGAGATGGCGCCGCGTCACCTGCTGCTTTTTCTTCTGCTCACGCTCTCCTGCTCTTCCTTGGCGCAGACCCTGCTCTCTGTCCGTGGCTCCATCCTCGACCCCACCGGCGCAGCCATCCCCGGAGCCGCAGTGCAGCTCGAAACTACCACCGGCACCCTCGCCGCCCAATCCGCATCCGACGACCGCGGAAACTTCCTCCTCAGCAATCTCTCTCCCGGCAACTACTCTCTCAGCGTCCCCGCCTACTCCGGCTTCGCTGCCCACGCGGCCCCGCTCCACCTCACCACCAGCATCGCCAACCTCAAGATCACCCTCTTCACCCAGTCCATCAATCAGGAGGTCAACGTCGGCGACACCGACCAGTCCCTCTCCACCGACCCCTCCGCCAACAAAGACACCGTCGCAGTCTCCGGCGACGACCTCCGCAAACTCCCCGTCTTCGATCAGGACATCGTCGCCACCCTCACCCCCTTCCTCGACTCCTCCGCAGGCTCCTCCGGCGGCGCCACCATCATCGTCGACGGCGTCGAGATGAAGTCCGTCGGCGTCTCTGCCTCCGCCATCCAGGAGGTCCGCATCAACAACGACCCCTACTCCGCAGAGTTCACCCGCCCCGGCCGCGGCCGCATCGAGATCACCACCAAACCCGGCTCCCCCATCTTCCACGGCGAGGCCAACTTCATCTTTCGCGACGCCATCTTCAACGCAAAAAATTACTTCTCTCCAGTCCGCCCGCCAGAGGCCCGCCGCATCTACGAAGGCCACCTCGGCGGCCCCGTCGGACACGGTGGACACACCAGCTTCATAGCCTCCGCCTCCTACCGCCAGCAGAACACCGCCTCCGTCGTCAACGCCATCGGCCCCAACGGCACCATAAGCGAAAACGTCCTCACCCCCAACCGCAACTCGCAGTACTCCATGCGCTTCACCCACGACTACTCCCCCAACCATCGCCTCGCCATCGGCTACAACTTCGAAAGCTTCTCCAGCACCAACGCCGGAGTCGGCGGCATCACCCTCCCTGAGGCCGGCTACAACCTCAACTCCCGCGAAGACGACGTCATCTTCAACGACCGCCTCATCCTCTCTCCCAATCTCATCAACCAGCTCCTCATCACCTTCGAGAAGGACGAAGACGTCACCAAATCAGTTACAAATGCCCCCGCGGTCCAGGTCAGCGGCTCCTTCATCGGCGGCGGCGCGCAGGCCGACATCGCACGCACCGAAAACACCATCCACCTCAACGAAATCCTCACCTGGAGCCACGGCAAGCACTACCTCCGCATCGGCGTTCAACTCCCCCAGTTCAGCCGCCGCGCCGTCGACGACCACACCAACCGCCTCGGCACCGCCAAATTCGCCTCCCTCGACAACTACGCCGCAAACACCCCCTACGTCTTCACCGCGCAGCAGGGCATCGGCCGCGGCCTCTATTGGATCAATGAACTCGGCTCCTTCATCCAGGATCAGGTCAAGCTCACTCTGCATCTCCAGGCCTCACTCGGCCTCCGCTACGACTGGCAGACCTTCCTGCACGACTACAACAACCTCTCCCCGCGCATCTCGCTCGCCTATGCCCCCGGAAAAGGCAAGACCATCTTCCGCACCGGCACCGGCATCTTCTACGATCGCACCGGCGGCGACAATCCCGCCACCGTCGTCCTCCACAACGGCGTCGTCCTCCACTCCATCCAGATCCAGAACCCCACCTACCCCCTCCCGCCCAACTTCGACTACAACACCATCCCCACCAACCTCGTTCGCTTCGCCCCCAACATCCGCACACCCTACGCCATCCAGTACAGCTTCGGCGTCGAACGCCAGATCCACAAGACCGTCACCGTCACCGCAGCCTATCGCGGACAGGTCGGCGTAAAGTCCTTCCGCTCCCGCGACGCCAACGCCCCCATCCTCCCGCCCGACCCCAACCTCTCCGCCAACTACCCGCGCCCCAATCTCAACTACGGCCAGATCCAGCAGATCGAATCCGGCAGCCGCGGTCTCCTCAACGCACTCGACCTCTCCTTCCGCGGGCAGGCCGGACGCTGGTTCTCCGGTCAGGCCCAATACACCCTCTCCCGCTACGACAACAACACCGGAGGCATCAACGCCTTTCCGCAAAACCAGTACGACCCAAATAACGAATGGGGCCGCGCCGATCTCGACCGCCGCCAGCGCTTCAACCTCGTAGGCAACATCAACCCCGACCACTGGCTTTCGCTCGGCGTCATCGCCACCCTCTACACCGGCACGCCCTACACCGAAACCACCGGCAACGATGACTTCCACACCGGCCTCGGCAACGCCCGCCCCCCGGGCGTCGGACGCAACACCCTCCAGGCCGGCGGCGTCGCCTCGCTCGACCTCCTCTACAACCACGACTTCCGCCTCACCAAAGAAAAAGGAGACAAAGCCAAATTTCTCTCCGCCGGCATCTCCGCCTTCAACGTCCTCAACCGCACCAACTACACCAACTACATCGGCTCGCTAAGCTCCTCACTCTTCGAGCACCCCACCGCAGCCCTCGCAGGCCGTCAGCTACAGTTCTCCATCGGCTACCGCTTTTAACTCAAGCGAATACCAATGAACGAAATTTAGATCCACTCAAGCAGCTGAGTAGTCGATCACTTAACTCTGATGTAGCAGCATCGGAGATCGCTGCTCAAAAGTTTGCAAGCGCCATTGAGCGTCCGAGGCAGTCCAAGTTTTTTCTGAGGCATGCGCTTAGGTGAATGGCGGTTGCTACAAAAAAATATAGCTCGCGGAGAGGCGCATCGCACTTCGCGAGCTTCTTGAATTATTGATTGCGAAGATTGGAAGAGTGGCTATGGAAAACTTTTTAGAGGCGGCCATAGCAGATCCCACCGCGTTCCCCTAAAGTCAGTCGTACGAAGTATCGAGTCAATTATTTTCAAAGTAGTTTATGGCTTAAAGGGTGTTTCAAATCTGACTTTCTACATTTTCGAATGCGAACCTGTATCGTCAAATATTCCGAATCTAGAAGGAAGATTATATGGTCCGCAGTTCTTCGAAAAGATTCCACAACATGTCAGTACATCTTGAACAAATCTCACCCTCATAGCGTTGCAGCATAGATATCCCAGGCGTGATGACGATCCATTCCATCTCGGATTAAAGATCTTTCGTGCGTGAGCGAAGAGTGCGTCCGGTAGGGGCTGTATCCGTCCGGTCAACGACATTCCTTCGTAGTGGACGTGATGGAACACATGCCTATCTAAAAACGACCGCGTAAATTGCCGTTGAATTTGCGAAAGGCCGGCCGAAATTTAGTTTGTCGATCCGCGGTGATGCGTCGCGGTATCGCCTTTTTTTGATTATTTTTGCGAGGCACAGGAGACGAATCATGAAGACACTATGTGGGTTGCTAGTACTGTTTTTTGCCACTGCGGTGATGGGAGCGGGGCAGGCGATCTCGGTTAACGGTGGATCAATCCAAGGAACTATCACAGATAGCACCGGAGCGATTGTGCCCGATGCGACAATTTTTATTCTCAGCAATGACACCAATTCCTCGAAGACTCTGAAGTCTGATAGCAGTGGTTTCTATAGCCTGGGGCCTTTGACTCCCGGACCTTATACGGTCACGGTAAGTGCTGCTGGGTTTGAGAAGCTTACGGTGAAGACTGTAGTTCGGACGGGAACGGCGACGAATGGAAATTTCAAGCTCGCGATCGGCTCCTCAACCGAGACGGTAGAGGTTAACGCCGGAGCGCTTCAGATCAACACGGATCAGGCGGGGGTTAGTGACGTCATCACGAAGGATCAGATAGACTCGCTGCCGGTCAACGGTCGCAATTTTCTCGATCTTGCGCAGATCGAACCGGGGGTCATCCTGCAGAGTGGCGAGTCGTTTGACCCGACGAAGGCCGGCTACTCCGCGATTTCGACGAGCGGCGTTTCGGGCCGCACCACGCGTATCCTTCTCGACGGTCAGGACATCACGGATGAGAATGTTGGAACTACGATCTTCAACGTCTCTCAAGGTGCGATCGGCGACTTTCAGTTGAACCGCTCGACGCAGGATGTCTCGGGTGACGTGACGTCTACCGGCCAGGTGTTGGTATCGACAAACTCCGGAACCAACTCGATTCACGGGCAGGCCTTCTATAACTTCCAAGATCACCGGGCGCTGTTTGCGAACACTGCTGGAGGGATTGATACTCCCTTCCAGCGTAACCAGTACGGTGGAAGCGTCGGCGGACCGATTATTAAGAACAAGCTGTTCTTCTTCGGAAATGCGGAGCGCATCAAGCAGGAGTCTCCCGTTTCGATCACTATGGCCCCAATCTTCCTTGCGATTCAGCAGGCGCACCCTACCATTCCTTCTCCTTATCGTGAAACGTATTCGACAGTTCGCCTGGACTACAACGGACCCTTGAGCGTGCACTACTTTGTTCGTGCGAACTATGATGTCAACAAGTCCAGCTCAAACTTTGGTGCGGGCTATGAGATCTACAACAACCGCGACAATACGCCCGGTCTTGCAGGTGGCGCGGACTTCACGACGGGACACTTCACTCACTCTTTCCGTGGCAGCTATGAAAAGTTTCATAATCTTTTGGTCGACGGCACTGCGGGAAACACCAGCGTATATAACGGATTCCAAGGGGCGAACGGACAGAACCTAAACTTCCGTCTTGCGTCGTTAGGTCTATACTCCGGTCCGAACGTTGATGCTCCTCAGAATACCTACCAGTCGGATAAACAAATACGCTACGACGGATCCTGGACCAGAGGCTCCCATCTGATCCGGTACGGATATAGCCTGAATCGTATTCTTGGTGGCGGATTCGCCAGTTTCTTTCAGGATTCTCCTCGTGTGAGTCTCCTGGCCGGCAATCTGGTCGCAAATTGCGGGACTGGCACCCCCGGAACCTGCCCCTCTGATCCCGTGAATGGGTACTTCCCTTCCAGTGTGCGTTTTGGCAACGGAGAGGGCTTTTCCACGGAGAATCCTGGTTTTAACCTTCCGGGTGGCGGCCTCACTGATTGGCGCCAGGGAGCCTATATCTCGGATAACTGGAAGATCAGTCCCAGCTTCACGCTTACAGGCGGTCTTCGCTGGAGTGTGGATACCGGCCGGGCCAACCAGGACCTGGCGACCCCTCTGTGCTCGGATGTCGCTCCTGGGCTGTTGTCACCGTGCTCCGGAAACGCCCCTCTGTTCGATCAGTTTCAGCCTGGGCTTGGTAAGAAGGTTCACCAGCCGGATGCAAACTTCGGTCCTCAGCTTGGATTCACTTTCAGCCCTGGCGACCACAAGACAGTGCTTCGTGCAGCATTCGGCATCTTCTACGAAAGTGACGTCTTCAACAATACTCTCAACTCCCGTGGCCCACTTCTCCAAAAGGGTCTCTTCAACGATGCAAACCACACGATCTGCGGCGGGACCAACTCGCTGACGCTTCCGGATGGAAGCGTGGTTACGAGCGATGGCGGCGTTTCCATCGCCACTCTTTGCACAGAACCAATCAGTCAAGCAGGTCAGCACTTCCTCAATCTTTCGAATCTCTTCCAGAAGGTGACCGCATCTGTAGGGCCTGCCAACAATGGTCAATTTGTCGGAAATACACTGACGGCTACTGCCATCTATGGGGCGCCTTACCGTACGCCGTACTCCGAACAGTGGAACGGCGGTATTCAGCGGGAGCTCTTCAAGGGCGGCATCCTCTCAGTCGATTACATTCATAACTCAACCCTTAAGATCGTTCAACAGGTTGATGTGAATCATGTCGGGGCTGCTCGCTATCTCAATCCCGCCGCAGCCCGACACGCCATAGCAGCGACCACCAACGGCTTCGGATGCGCTGGCGGATCCACAAGCGCGGCAATCACATGCTCCATCGGAGCGGGAGCTTCGATCCTGGACTTCGCGGGGAACGGTGTCGATTCGGGGAGAACCTTTAACAACACCAACCCGGCATCCTACAACGGACTCACCCCCGATACCGGGGCGGCGTTTCCCGGTGCCAATCCTTTGCTGGGAGAGGGGCTTTTTCTGCTACCCGTCGGGCGATCTGGCTATGATGCGCTGCAGGTGGTCTTCCGTGAGCAGAAGGCCCATCCGGCTCCTGGCATTATGTCCTCTAATCTGCAGATCTCCTACTCACTTTCCCGCATCGTCTCGACAGCAAACCCTGCCATCAACAACGGCAACACAGGTGTGGGGGACCAGTTCTTTGCTTCGCCGTCGTATGACTGGGACAATCCTACGCAATATATAGGCCGGAATGGATTGGATCACACGCACGCGATCTCGTTTGGCGGTTCGGCAACACTGAAGTATGGACCACAGGTCGGCATCATCGGTCACTTTTACTCCGCGGCGGCCACCGATCTGAATCTTGATAATGGCGGAACCGGCGGCGGTCCAACGGCTGGTATCTTCCAGTCCGACGTAACTGGTGACGGCACGATCGGTGATCTTGTACCCGGAACGAATCCCGGATACTTCATGCACCAGTACAAGGGCACGAACCTCAATAATTTGATTAGCCAATACAACGCGACGCAGGCCGGTCAGTTGACACCAGCTGGACAGGCTCTCGTTGCAGCCGGGCTATTTAGTCAGCAGCAGTTGGTTGCTCTCCAAGCGACACAGCAGCCTATCGTCCCAGTGCCGGAGGCTCATGGGCCCGAGAACGCGTCCTACCGTGCCCTCGATGTTAACTTCTCCTATCCGATTCGTCTCACTCGCATACGGGAGGGTCTGTCCCTGGTGCCCGGCATCGCGTTCTACAACGTCGCTAACTTCTCGAACTTCAAAGACTATCAAAACGGCACTTTGGCAAATACCACCACTGGCAATTCGAGCGGCCTGCTAAATGGGCCTAATAGTTTTAGTGATCATGATCAAAATCGCGTCCAGCGTGGTTCAGGCACATCAGACATCGGTGGGCCTCGGAGCACGGAGTTCCAGTTGCGATTGAACTTCTAGCGTTTGCGGCTGGATGCAGATCGAGGAGCGCTTATGGAACGATGACGTCGAAGGCTCCGGTCTCGATGGTCGCGCCGTGCTTCATCTGGATGAAGATTCGATAGCGGCCAAGGGAGGGAAACCCATACGGGAACACGACGATGTTGGAGAGCGGCTCGTTGTGCGTACTCATGTCCGTACTCATGTCCATACTCATATCTCCGTGGCCGCTTGCGTCCCTACCGTTCGCGAGCATGAGCGCAGCCATCGCAGCGGACCCTTCAGGATGAGTGTGAGCAAAGACGGTGCCGTCCGTCTTAACAAATGCCGCGTGACCTGCCATGCCCATGTAAGGCTGGACATCCGGAGCGGGTCTACCATTCGCGTCCAGCAGATGGAATCGAAAAGCATATGCAGTGCTCGCGCTGATGGTTGAGGGGCAATCCCACACCATCACGTATCCATCGGGTAGTTTGTATGAGTTGCCAAGCTCGCCGCGGCTCAGAGGCGTAGGAGAGCCATTCGCATCATCGGGACCAAGTGGCCCGCCTGGCATATTCAGAGGAACGGTGATGGCAGAGACTAACGTTTCAGGGAAGCCATTAGCGTGGACGATGTCGCCATAGAGCTTGTAATCTCCAGCTGGCATTGAGGGCAATGCAATACGGAAGTCTCCTGGTGCTGTTAGTTCGGGATGCAAGTGGAAGACTTCATCCATCTCAGGCTCACGGATGGCATAGAGATGCATCAAGTGGCCGTGATCGAGGAGAAGATCCCTATTGGAGCGCGAGCTTCGCTCTTTGCCGCCCTCGTCGGCGACTACCTTGAGATTGAGCAGATTGCCAGAAAGCGTTGTCTCGACTGACATGGGGTGATAGACATTCAAGGAATAGGTTGCGGCCTCGACGTTCCACCAGATCGCGCCGCCCCAAATCAGAAGAGCCATGAATGCGAGACTGCCGACAGTAGCCAGAATGGCTTTTCGTCTTCGACTAGGCGATGGAGATGCGCCGGGCTCAAGTCGCGCATCACGGACGGCCGCAGCAACGATACCCGCCATGCTGACAACTAGAAAGAGGCCAAGGATTCCTAGTGTGAGACCAAGGCCGTGCTGCATCTTCAAAGTCGAGATGGCGACAGCTGGCACGGGAACCGACGTGATCTGATCTCCGGCATCTCCTGCAATCTCGAAGCGAACCTGCCAGGAACCGGAGGCCATCATCCAGATGCTGCCAGTGAAGAACGCGGGATCAGCAGTAGAGCTCGTCATCGGGTCTGATGTTGGAGGATGCTTCGATGCCTCGCCGGTGATGGGAAGCGGCGTGATGTGAATGTTTCTGACGGTGGCGCCGCTGGAACGTACTTCGACCGAGGCCACGCCGGGTATCACAGTCGGCATACGAATCGTGACGAAGAGCTTGTAAGGGCCGGCGTTGATCTGCTCAAAGACGTCCTTACTGCCGACGTGGGCGTGGGCTAAATGAGGAGCGGCAAAGAGACAAAGTATCGAGAGCAGGAGAAGGCGAACCGGGCTGGACAAAGGGCTCACCTTTGCACGCTCCGCATCCAGCGACCGAAGCTCAGTCCGATCCAGGTTCCGATGGAACCGTAGACAGCAGCGCGCAGCAGACCGCCAAATAGGACGGTGCCATGGTCAGGCTCGAAGAAGATGCGCATGCGGTCGACGCCATTGGGACGGGAGTTGTAGTCGAAGTAGCCGGTGCCGAATAACCGGTTTTCCGATGCTTTGGATAGCAGGAAGTTTGCGAACGGCCATTCAACAACCATGAGGACCGCGATGAATAAGAAGCCGGAGACCAGAGCGACCATCCAGGGCTTCCATTCGCGGGTGCGTTGCCAGAGGAGATCAAGTGCGAGTGCAGGAACAACGATCAGGATAGGGAACTTCGCAGGAACCATGTGCGTGACTGGATAGAAAACAGGTCCGAGCTTCGGTTGCGCCGGGAAGAGAGGCAAGATGAGAATCTCACAGATAGCGACGATCATGTACACAGCGGCGGTTGAGGTCGCGGCCCATTTGTACCGCGACGCCTGCGAGAGCATTGCGAAGATAACTGGGAGAGCGATTCCCATCGCGACGTAAGGACTTACCGAGTGAAGCTTCACGTCCCAGGTGTATTCCATCAGGAAAAACATCTGGCCGCCTATGAATAGTCCGCCGACATACAGAAAGAGACGCTGGAGAGTTTTGAAGGTGCGCTCGCTCGATTCTTCAGCGGAGGCTCGATTCATTGCGGCGAGAATCAGAAAAAGTATGCCGATTGCGACGCAACGAATGCCGAGAATCAGCAGCGTGTGGGGTGGGCTGACGATTTTGACATCAAGGCCGTACGCGGCGTGCCACCAGTTGTCGAACGGGGCCGAAGTGATCATCGCGATACCACCCCAGGCGGCGATGAAGGCGCCAAGAGGGGCGCGAAAGCCGAGAACATTCACTGAGGCTGCGCTCCCTCGTGAAGAGCGCCCGAACGTATTGACCAACATGAGATAGCCGCAAATGATCGCGGCCAGAACTCCGCAGGCGTAGATAGCCATGTGTGCTGGAGTCCAGAAGCTGTCCCGGCCGATGGAGCGATGCCAGGAGACGTCCCACGCTCCGCCGATCGAGGAGGAGGTGACGGCAAGCGCGCCGCACCAGATATACCAGGGAACGCTCGCGGCCTTCGCACTATCAGCGTACGGAATTGGGAAGGTAGAGGAAGCCATGAAACCTCACTGTCGAAGCTGCGATGGCCCTATCTTATATGTTGCCGAGCTTCAAGTTATCTCACTTTCGCAACCGGAGGCTGGCCTACTCCTTTCTGAGAATGAGGGCATCGATGCGTGAACTACTTTTTTGTTTCGCGAAGAGCGCGGGAGACAATTTTTTCCTTACTGCTTGGCGCGGGGATCCGAGATGCCGGAGTGTTCCGTTTCGTCCTCTTCCGTGGATCGCGTTAGCCACGGCATGAAGGGCTTCGTTGGAAAATTCGAGATCGTCGACGACGCGGGCGATGACGACAGCGCCGACGAGACTGGCGTAAAGTGCGATGGCGCGTTCGCGACGAAGACTTGCAGATCTGCCCTGAACGATTTCGGAGAGGTAGTTGATGAAAGGCTTCAGTTCTTCGGTCACGGCGTGTCGCGCGACCGAACCTTGACGTGCAATCTCGGAGCCGAGGGCGGCTATGGGACAGCCCCGGCCAGCGTTGTCCCGATGTTTGGCAGTGAGATACTCATTCGCGAGAGTTTCTAGGGGAGCACTCGAGTGATCCATGGTGCGGATCCAGTTGTCACGCATCCGGGCGACAGCGCGTCCGCACGCCTGTGCGACGAGATCTTCTTTTGATTTGAAGTGGCCGTAGAATCCGCCATGGGTGAGACCGGCGCTCTTCATGAGATCGGCAACCCCAATACCGTCGATGCCGTGCTCTCGAAAGAGTTTGGTTGCAACGTCAAGGATTCGTTCGCGGTTCTGCGCTGCCTGGATTCGGCTTACTCTCATCGAAGATCGACCCTGAAGTTGATTGAAGTTCGGATGATATTTTATGACGATCATCATCTTTGTCGCATGTGGCGCTTGCGGCGTTACATTCATTGCTGAAATTTGCTGACCAGTATCGAAGTTTTGCGATAGAGTAGACATATCTTTTCGAAAACTGGTTTCTTTAGCTCCGTGCTTCAGGCGATGCGGCTTCCGCGAAGTCTTTGCGGAGCTTCCATTCCTTTCCGTTCCGCCAGGATGTTCGTTCTCTTGCAGCTGCATCAGGAGTTGAATTCATTGGAAGAAAGAGGTGGCATGATGGGAATCTCCCGACGCGATTTTCTGATGCGAGTGGGTCAGGTGGGTGGCTACAGTGCCGCGTTTGCAACGATGCAGTCTCTCGGGCTGATGCCGATGAAGGGCGCGGAGGCTGAGCCGATTCAGGCGGCGGCTGGGTCCGGCAAGGGCGTGAAGGTGGTGGTACTGGGCGGTGGGATCGGGGGCCTGGTCTCAGCCTATGAGCTGCAGAAGTTGGGATACGAAGTGACTTTGCTGGAGGCACGCGAGCGTCCGGGCGGGCGTAACTGGACTGGGAGGGCAGGACAGGAGGTTTGTTTCTGCGATGGAAGCAAACAGGCGATCAACTGGGAAGAGGGAAACTATCAGAACCTCGGCCCCGCGCGGCTGCCTAGCACTCATTGGACGATGCTTGGATATTGTCGCGAGCTCGGCGTTCCGATGGAGGTGGAGATCAATACATCGCGTTCCACCCTACTTCAGAACGACCGGGCGAATGATGGGAAGCCAGTGCCGCAGAGGAAGGCGATCAACGATACGCGCGGGCATGTTTCGGAGCTGCTTTCGAAGTGCATTGCGCATGGGGCGCTGGACTCGGAGTTAACCAAGGAAGACCGTGAACGGATGACGGCATTTCTGAAGGTCTACGGACCGCTGAACGATAAGGGTGCGTATACGGGTTCCGACAGGGCAGGATATAAGACGCCGCCGGGGGCGGGGTCTCAGGTGTCTGTGCCGGAAGCACCGATGGATATGCGGGTGTTGTTGGATGAGAACTTCTGGTTTGATCTGTTTACGGAAGAAGCTTGGGACTGGCAGGCGACGATGATGCAGCCGGTGGGCGGGATGGATCGGATCCCATATGCCTTTGCGAAGGCGCTGGGACCGGTGGTGCAGTACAACTCGCCGGTGACCGAGATTCGGAAGACATCGAATGGCGTTCGCGTGTCGTATACGCAGGGCGGCGAGACGAAGCAGGTGGATGCTTCTTACTGTATTATCGCGATGCCGTTTTCAATCTTGAAGAAGACTCCGAATGACCTGTCCCCGGCGTTCAAGAGGGTTGTGGACGAGAGCACGATGGGCGGCGCCTACAAGATTGCGTGGGAGAGCAGAAGGTTCTGGGAGCAGGACTACAACATCTACGGTGGGCTGTCGTATCTGATGCAGGGTCCAAGCCCGATCTGGTATCCGTCGTCGCGGTTGATGCACCAGACGGGTGTGGTGGTATCGGGTTATACAGATGAGCTGAATACACCGTTCTACGATATGACTCTAGATGAAAAATTTGCGGCATCCCGAGCTTCGATCGAGAAGATTCATCCGGGCCATGGAAAAGAGTTGATGAATCCCGTGTTCTGTGGATGGAGTCGAGTGCCTTGGAATGAGGGCTCGTGGATCAACAAATATGGCGGCGGCAAGAGCGGGTATGACGTGATCATCCAGGCGGATGGGCCGATCTACTTTGCCGGCGACACGGCCAGCCACATTGTGGGATGGCAGGAGGGTGCGGCGTTGAGTGCTCGTCGTGCGGTTGGAATGATCTCTGAAAAAGTGAAGTCAGCGAGACTGGCCGGTGCTGCCACTGGTGCAGTGCTCAGCTAAATTTTTCTGCAAGCATAGGGAGTGATTGATGAAGCTTAAGACTGGTGTGATGGCGGCAGCGCTGATGGCTGTTGCATGTGGAGTGCAGGCACAGGTTGTGGTGAAGCATCTACAGCCAAATGAGAAGTCGCCTATCGCGAATGGCGTGTGGGCTGGCGATACCCTCTACTTGAGCGGGCAGCTGGCTTCGCCGGTGACACCTGCGGATGAGGCGAAGGGAACTGCTGCGGTTTACGGCGATACGAAGACGCAGGCCTTGAGCGCGTTGAACAAAATTCAGGCGCTACTGAAAGAGCAGGGGCTGGATATGAAGGATGTCGTGAAGATGACGGTGTTTCTGGCGGGAGATCCGGAGAAGGGCGGCAAGCTGGATTTTCCGGGTCTGCAGGCGGCGTATACCCAGTTCTTCGGCACGAAGGATCAGCCGAATAAGCCAGCGAGGAGTGCTTTTCAGGTGGCGGCACTGGCTGCTCCCTGGGCGTTGATTGAGATAGAAGTGATTGCAGTGAGAGGGAAGTAGGCTCGTTGCCGCAAAGTATGTAGTAGGCGTTTGAGGACACACATTCAGCCGCCGGGAGGTAGAGCTTCCTACAGGAAAGGCTCTACCTCCCGTTGTTTCTGGAACGATTTTCCAAGGCATTTAGCTGGCTGGCGACAGAGAGGACGACACAGTCCTTGCGGGACGGGTCGGCATGTGTGTTGGCGATCTACCTTAGGTGCTGCCAGGCGTCGAAGGTGAAGATGCCGATGATGCCTGCGGTCATAACGGCTGCCGCAACGCCAAAGACGCGAACAAATGGGGCGATTTTAGTAACCTTGCGGACAATCTCGGTCTGCATTTGTTGAGAGTGAGCCGAGACGCCGTCACTGAGGAACAGTTGGTCCTCTTCATAGCGGGTGAGCTGTCCCTTGTAGGCGAGAAGCGCGAGGAAACAGGCTGAAAACACCGCCCAGACGATTAGGAGAACAGGTAAAACGCTCATAGCGGTTCCTCCGCCCTGTTACAGGGCCGACGTTCTTTTTTCGGGCGATATGCGTTCCGATGGAGCGATGGTTCCCGATGTTTCGGAGCAGGCCGTCCGCCGCAATCATACGCTCTGGAGGGTGCGGTTCGACAGGGTTTTTCGGGGGGAGACTAACTTATAACGAGCCTGAAACGTTAGTGCTGAGAGGCCCAGCGGATGGCCAGAAGTGCAATGGTCACAACTACAGTGAGCACGGCAGACAGCATGAGGAAGATGAACCATGCTGCACGATTTGCAGCCTTGGGAGAGGGCTGGGTGATGCCCATGGTGTTGATGAAAGCGTTCGAGATGAAGAGGAGGAGCTTCACATTGATTAGATGGAATTACCGGGGAATCGTTGCAGGATTCTTAGGCAAGCAGTTGAATCGGAACAAGCTGCGACGCATCTTATACACAAGGGCTTGCCGGAGCGGTGGCGGGCGCATACACTTAAAGATGTCTGAATGAGACAAGGAGATTTGCTGATGGCTACTGCATCCGTTACCCCCGAAGTTGTTGTTGGAGCGCCAGTTTCGACTACGCCTGTGACCCTGACCCCGGCTGCGATCAATAAGGTTCGGGAGATTATGGCAACGCAAACCCCGGTTCCTGCAGGGCTTCGGATTGGTGTGGTTGGCGGCGGATGCTCGGGTTTCCAGTACTCCATGTCGTTCGAAAATCAGAGCGGGATGATGGACAAGGTCTATAAGTTCGAGGATCTAAAAGTGTTTGTGGACGCGACCTCAGCAATGTATTTGCAGAATTGCACAGTGGACTATGTGGAGACGCTCGAGGCGGCTGGCTTCAAGTTTGAGAATGCCGCGGTGAAGAGCACCTGCGGTTGCGGTTCGAGCTTCAGCGTCTAATAAGACTCACCTGAAATTCTAGAAAAAGGTAAGAAAAAAATCCCCGGCTGGTGCCGGGGATTTTTCTGCGTTTAATGGGCGTTTTTTGAGGGTGTTTCAGGAAAAAGCGGTGTTTCGACGTGGTGTTTTGATGGTGTAGATGTGGTGGCTTGCGTGGTGAAGATGGTGTTTTAGCAGTCACATTTTGAGGTCCGAAAAATACGCCACGGCTTTCAGGTTTATTTTCAGGGTCTTCTGGGGTGAGGAGCTCGAGTCAGATCTCGGGGTATCGGTCGGGAAGCGGCCAAGAAAGCCAGAAAGAGCAGTCGGCGGAACCCTCCGATTGGGGTAATGAGATAGCACGGAAGGTGTAGTAATCTCGAAGATCTTTGCGGCTATCTTGGCTAGAGATTCATCTTTCGCTCCTCATTGGACGTTGAGCCATATACCAAGGGGATGGGCCCAAGCTAAAAATTGCAGTTCCGTCCAGGAGCCCCCGTGCTTAAACCAGCTGCGTATGTTGATTCGCTCACCTCTTCGTCACTCTTCCCTTCGCCCCGCGGCATTTCAGGTGGCGGAGGACGATCAAGCCGTTCGGCTATGCTTTGGTCGTGCAGCCAGCTTCTGGCGGTCACCTTGCTGCTGGTGATGACAGCCTGCGGCAAGAGTGCGAAAGACCCGTTCGCTAAGTTCCCCACCATTACGAGCCAGCCTGCGAATCAGAGTGTGACTGTAGGACAGACGGCTACGTTCAGCGTTACTGCGACCTCGACGGTCATGCCGTTCACTTATCAGTGGTTCGATAACGGAACCGCAATCGCAGGAGCCACTTCAAGCACCTACACCACTCCTGCCGCGGCGATTGGAGACAATAGTTCTCAGTTTAAGGTCACTGTATCCAATACTTCCGGGTCGGCTACCAGCAATCCCGCCACGCTTACGGTGACGGTTGGCCTGCCAATGATTACGACGCAGCCTGCAAATCAGAGTGTGACTGTTGGACAGACTGCTACGTTTAGCGTTACCGCGACCTCGACGGTCATGCCATTAACCTATCAGTGGTTCGATAAGGGAACCGCAATCGCCGGAGCCACTTCAAGCACCTTTACCACTCCTGCCACGACGGCTGGAGACAATAGTTCTCAGTTTACCGTCACTGTATCCAATACTTCCGGGTCGGTTACCAGCAATCCTGCCACACTTACGGTCACGGCTGGCGTGCCGCCGGCGATTACGGCGCAGCCAACAAGCGTGAATGTTTGCACTCATGCTTCGACAACGCTCTCTGTATCGGCGCTGAACGCAGGGACCTACCAGTGGTTCCTCAATGGATCGCCGATTGGGGGCGCCACGAGTTCGAGCTACTTCATCGCCAGCGCCGCCGCAACAGATGCCGGCAGCTATACCGTGGCAGTTACAAATGCTGCGGGTACCGTCACCTCGCAAGCGGCCACGGTCTCAGTAGGAACGTCGATCACGACGAATCCTATGAGCCTTTCGATCGCCCAGGGTCAGACTGCAGCATTCTCGGTTGCGGCTGCGGGCGAGGCTCCGTTTAGCTACCAGTGGTACCTTATCGCTTCCGGCACTTCGAGTGGAGTTGCGATCAGCGGTGCGACCTCGAGCACTTATACGACCCCGGTAGAGGGCGTTAGTTCCAGCGGCTCAAACTACTACGCCACGGTGACCGATACCTGCGGGAATGCTCTTACCAGCACCTCGGCAACCCTGACAGTGACTACGGGCAATGTGCCGCCCACCATCGTCACGCAGCCTGTTAGCCAAACGGTCGCCAGTGGCAGCACTGCAACCTTTACAGTGACTGCTAGCGGACCTGGAACGCTTACCTACCAGTGGTATCGCATTCCGGCAGGAATGATCAACGGGGTAGCGATCTCTGGCGCAACCGGCACCACCTACACAGTTCCTGCGTCGAGTACTGCCCTCAGCAACGACCAGGATGGCTACTATGTCATCGTAGTGAACAGTTACGGACAGGCCACATCCCAGACAGCCATTCTTTCGATTGGCAATGGAATTCAGATAACGAAGCAACCAGTGAGCGTATACGTCAGCGCGGGGCAACCAGCTACTTTCTCCGTAACGGCGACTTCTTTGCTGCCCCTGACCTATCAATGGTTTGAAGCCGCGGCTGGAACCTCCACCTTCACCGCGATTGCAGGGGCGACGGGTGCGAGCTATACGCAGGCTACGACAGCCACCACCGACTCCGGCTCGGTCTTTTATGTGGTCGTCAGTAACGGGTCTTCTACTCCTGTCACGAGCACCTCTGTCTTACTTTCCGTTGGACCTCTAGGAGGTATCAGCAATTTTTGCTCTGGATGGGCACCGGTGGCTGGCAGTACAACTACCCCTACCCCTAATGCTAACTGCGAGGTCCAACTTTCCTCAGCTGCGAACGATCAAAGCTCGGCAATCGTCTGGCCGAACCTTATCCCCACGGGCAACCTTCAACTCAGCTTCACGTTCACGACCACCGATGCGAGCACTCCGCCCGCGGATGGCTTTGCCATGACGTTGGGAGACCCCTCTCTCGGAGCAACGACCAGCAGCATTGGAACGGCGGGAAGCGGCCTGGGAGCTGAGACAATTCCCGGAGTCGTGCTCGTCTTCGACGATTACCGTGATGGCCCCGATCCAGCCGTTCCTTATATCGCCGTGGGTCGAGGAGAGGGCGCGCTGTGGGAAAAGCCGTACACTCTCATCAATGGCAATATCCCTCCGCTTGCCACGGCAGGGGCCACGGTCTCACATGATTATGTCGTCTCCATCGTTCAGGGGATGATGACTGTCACGATGGATGGCCAGCAGCTGTTTTCAGGCAGCGTCGCTGTTCCTCCTGTCGCCTACCTCTACTTCAGCGCAGCTACCGGCAGATACTATGAACAGACAACCGTCAGCAACTTCTCAGCCACAGTTGGCGCACCGTCAAATTAGCGGACGAGGAGAGATCGAAAGAGTTGCCTTGTCAGTAGGTGTCTTATAGTCCGGAGGCACGGCAGCAGCGGCGTGCCCCGGGCAGTCGTCACGACTTAAACACAGGGCGGAGTTACTCTTCATGGTGGGCTCCTGTGGCCGGCGTCGGCGAATCAGGGAACTACCAGTTGCCTAGTTCCTCAGATAGCGACTCTTGCGCCCGGTTCCTGGTTCCATGCCACTGAGGAGTCCCGACAAGCCGGCAGGAGCTATGCGAAATTGTTGTCGATCCAAGACTAGGTCAGTGGGCTCCTTCGGACTTGCCGCTGGGTTTGAAGGCTTTGGTGAGCAGGACTATCGGGGCTGCGATGAGGGTGATGATGCCGATGATGTGGAAGCAGTCCATGAAGGCGAGGAGCTGGGTTTGGGCGTGGAGCTGGTCGTAGACACGTCCGTAGGCTGCGCTGATGGCGTCTGCTGGGGAGAAGCCGTGAGATTGCAGGTAGGAGGCCGTCTGGTTGATGTTCTGCTGCAGGGTGCCGTTGGAGGAGGCGAGGTTTGAACCTACGCGCTCCTGGTGAAAGCTCTGGCGCCGGTCGGACATGGTGGTGATGAAGGCGATGCCGAAGCTGCCACCCCAGTTACGGAAGAAGTTGGTGAGGGAGGAGGCCTTGTTGTTTTGTGCCGGGCTTAGCTGCGAGTAGGCGATGACCGAGAGCGGCACGAAGAAGAAGCCGTAGCCGAGGCCTTGCAGGGCGCGGGCGAGGGCGTAGTGTTTGTAGTCGGTGTCGAGGTTGAAGTGGCTGTAGTGGAGGAACGACATGCCGACGATCATGACGGCTCCGAAGAGCAGGATGCGGGGCTTGACGATGCCTCGCTGAACCAGTTGCGCGCCTACGGGGGCCAGGAAGGTGATGACTAAGGCTCCGGGTCCGAGGACTAGGCCGGCGTCGATGGCGCGGTAGCCGTAGAGGGACTGGAGGAGCTGCGGGATCATGGTGGTGGAGGCGAAGAGGCCGAAGCCGAAGATGAAGTAGAAGAAGTTGGCGATGGCGAAGTTGCGGATCTTGAGGAGGCGGAAGTCGATGATGGGGTCGGGAACGTGGAGCTCCCAGAAGACGGCAGCGGTGAGACAGCCGATACCGATGACGAAGCACCAGATGATGAAGGGGGAGCCGAACCAGTCGTCGATCTGGCCGCGGTCGAGGAGGACTTCGAGGGCTGCGGAGCCGAGGCCGACGAGGGCGATGCCGATGCCGTCGACGCGGAGTTTTCCGGGCTTGCCATTGAGGGCAGGGCCGCGGACGGTCTTGCGCTCTTCGGCGTAGCCCTCGGGATCGTGAACGAAGCGGTTGGTGAGGAAGAGGGAGAGGATGCCGACGGGGATGTTGATGAAGAAGACCCAGCGCCAGTTGTAGTTGTCGGTGATCCAGCCGCCGAGGACGGGGCCGATGGCGGGGGCGGTGACAATGGCGACGGTGTAGAGGGCGAAGGCGGAGGCGCGTTTGGCGGGAGGGAAGGCGTCTACGAGGATGGCTTGCTCGACCGGGGCGAGGCCGCCGCCGCCGATGCCTTGCAGGACGCGCGAAAGGAGCATGATGCCGAGGGTGGGGGCGATTCCGCAGAAGAAGGACGTGATGGTGAAGAGGGTGACGCAGGCCATGTAGTAGGTCTTGCGGCCGAAGACGCGGGAGAGCCACGCGGACATGGGCAGGACGACGGCGTTGGCGACGAGGTAGGTGGTGAGGATCCAGGTGACTTCGTCGTAGGAGCGGCCGAGGCCGCCGGCGATGTAGGGAAGGGAGACGTTGGCGATGGAGGTGTCGAGCAGCTCCATGAAGGTGGCGAGGGTGACGGTGAGGGCGACGACCCAGGGGTTGATGAGGGGACGGGTTGGACGCTGGGCGGCGGACTTTACAGGCTGTCGGGGAGCGGCCTGGACTGGCTCGATGAGGGTGGCGGTGGCCATGGACTTCTGGATCTCCTCTCGGTTTGGGACGGCGTTCTGGGGTGCGGTCTCAAAAAAGAGACTGAACGGTTTCTTTAAGCATCTGATTCAGGAGAGGCGCCGCTTGATTCGTTTTGTTGCTGTAGGATTTCGGGGCGGGCGCGAGGGTGAGGATAGAGATATGGGAAAAGGGGAGTTAACGCGGCAGAGGATCATTGAAGAGGCGGCACCGATCTTTAATCAGCGGGGGTTTGCTGGGTGCTCGATGCAGGATGTGCTGGATGCGACGGGGCTGGAGAAGGGTGGGGTGTACCGTCACTTCGAGAGCAAGGAGGAGCTGGCGGCGGAGGCGTTTCGGTATGCGTGGGCGCGGGTGGCGAAGGCGCGGCGGGAAGGGCAGGATGCGATTCCGGGTTCGGTGGAGAAGCTGAGGTACTCGGTGAGGCGGTTTGCGGAGACTCCGGGAATCTTTCCGGGGGGGTGTCCGCTGATGAATACGGCGATCGATGCGGATGATGGGAATCCGCTGCTGCGGAGCCTGGTGTGCGCTGCGATGAAGGAGTGGAAGGCTCGGCTGGCGAGCATTGTGGAGGATGGGATTGCGGATGGGGAGATTCGGGGTGAGGTTCAGCCTCGGCGGGTTGCGAACGTGATCATTGCGACGTTGGAAGGCGCATTGATGATCAGCCGTCTGGAAGGGAATCGGGTGGCGGTACAAGACGCGAGGGACGGGCTTGAGATCATGCTGGGTCAGATTGTGGCGGAGTGATGAGGCGATTCGTGGACAGGAAAAATCCCCGATTGAATCTCGGGGATTTTTTTTGGCGGAGGTTTGGTGGCGACTTTATTCTTCGCTGTCGATCAGGTGCCGGTTATTGGACCGTCACCTGGAAGTTGATGGCGTGTGAAAGGTTGCCGGAGGAGTCTGTCGTGGTCAGGGTGACGGTCTGGACACCTACTGGGGTGCCCGGATTGGTGGGAGGGTTAGAGGGTGAGGAAGAACTGCAGCCTGAGAACGACAGCAGACCAGCGGCCAACAAGAGTGTGAGCAGGCTTGCGCGTGCGAGGCGGCGATTGAATCCGAATACGCGGCGGGGGGATAGGGTCAGCAAGAGGAGACTGGCCCAGGCGATCCCTTGTAGCGGACCGGATAGGTTACGCAGGAAGGCAGTCGGTGGTGCGGTTGTCGTGATGGTTAGAGTGGAGGTTGCCGAGCCGGTGGACGGCGTTATGGAGGATGGAGCGAAGTTGCAGGTCACTCCGGTGGGCAGGGTACCACAGGAGAACTTGACCGTGCCCGTGTAGCCACCCACAGGGGTAACGGTGAGGGTGGTGGTGGCGGATTGTCCGGCCTTGATGGTTGCGGAGGACGGGGAGGCGGTGACGGTATAGTCCGGAGCGGCGATGGTGACGGTGACCGGTGCGGAGACGCTGCTCAGGTTGGCAATGTCGCCTGCGTAGCTTGCTGTGACGGTGTAAATGCCAGCGGCTGTGAAGGTGAAGCGCAGGACTGCTACTCCGTTGGTCACAGGAGCTGTGCCAAGGATCGCGGTTGCGGAGGCAAAGGTTACCGTTCCGGTCGGATTGAGTCCTGAGACGGACGCGGTGAGGGTGAGCTGTTGGTTCGTTCCGGCGCTCGCCGCAGAGACGGAGAGAGTGTTCGTCGAGCTTACCGGAGCGACGACGATCGAAACTGCGTTTGAGGAGCTTGATGTGTTGTTGGTGTCTCCGGTGTAGTTGGCGATGACGGGGTAAGTGCTTGCCGTCGCGAAGGACGTGGCGAGTGTGGCACTTCCGTTGATAATGGACGCTGTTCCGAGTGCTTTGCCATTGCTGGCGAAGGAGACCGTGCCAGTTGGTGTGGCTCCTGTGACCGTGGCGGTAAACGTGAGTTGCTGACCGGGTGCTGCGCTGTTATCTGAGGCCGCGAGTGTGGTTTTGGAGGGAAGTAGTGCTGGAGGAGTCGACGCAGGGTTGAGTTGGTTCAGGAGCGAGTACACGGCTTGGCCAAGCGAGTATGCTTGGCCACTGAAACTGAGGTAATCCAATTTGTTGTCGCCTGGCAGGTTTGGCGCCTGATTATTCAACCGGGCGAGTTGACCGAGAGGACCGACATTGACAGGATAGGTGTTCGGGTCAGCAGTGAAGTTGCCTTTACCATCTCCGAAATAAATGGTGACAGATGAATTTAGGCCACCTGTCGCAGGGTTGAGCAGATCGAGGTGTCCGTCTCCGTTGAGGTCGCCGACCGCTGTGCCAAAGCCAGCTTTTGTAAAGAAGGGCGTCGTCTGAAAGGTTCCGTCACCGTTTCCGGCATAGATCCCGCCTCCGGCAAGCAGGTCGGGGATCCCATCCCCGTTCAGATCGCTTGTAACAACCCCTCCAGTGGGCCAGGGCTGTTCCTGGAAGGTGCCATCACCATTTCCCAAACTGAGGGTATTGCCGCCAATGATATCGAGCTTCCCGTCGTTATTCACGTCTACGACTTGTCCAAGAGTGGATTGATCGTACCCGACCGGGGGTGCCGAAACCGCTATGGGAGCGGCGAAGGTTCCGTCTCCCTTGCCTGCAAAAAAGAAAGTTCCTGTGGGAAAAGCGGGGTTCTCGTGGGCGTCGAGTCCGCCGTAAGGTACAAGAAGGTCGAGCTTGCCGTCGCCGTTGAAATCGCCGACTGCAGGTGTGCCTGCCCCATAGAAGCTCAGAGCTGCTGGGGCGGGACTCGCCTTGAAGGTGCCGTCGCCGTTACCGCTGTAAAAAAACATCTGTGCGTTTGCGGTAATGACTTCCCCATGGGAGTCAAGTGATCCGGGCAGGATGATGATCGCGTCCGGCTTGCCGTCGCCATCGAAATCTCCTGTGACGATGACTGGCGGGTTCTTTATATATTGCGGCGGTTGGGTGCTCCCGGTATTTTGCGTGGTGACCGCGAACCTCCCGTTTCCGCGCCCCAAGGCGGCTATCAAATTTCCGCCAAAGTCAACACCGAGCACATCGGTGAGGCCATCTCCGTTAAGATCCGCAGTGATAGGAGTTCCGATTTGTTGTGTCGATGTCGATGCGTACGGCAGAACGGTCGCTGGGGATGCTTGAAAGGTGCCGTTTCCGTTGCCGACAGCGGTTACCGATTCTACATTTGACTGAAAGTAGAGGTTGATATTGCCGTTGGCTCCCGACAAGGCTACGGCATAGGTGGACAAGCTATAGCTCTCTCCCATGGAGAGGCCACCATTCCCGTCAGTGATAGCGATGGAGGTAACACCGCCGACCAGGGCGAAGTTCGTGACGCTGCTCGTAGTTGTGTTCTGGAAGGGAACGATCTGCGCATAATTCATGGACGGGTTGAGAGCAAGGGTCGCGCCAGTCGTAAAGTTTTTACTTGGATCCCCAAGTAAAATCTGAAGTGATATGGCAGGAGCTGACGGGTCCTGGCTCTGTGGGTCCGAGCTGAGATATGCAACATCTGCCAGTCCGTCTCGGTTGAAATCTCCAGTGACGAAACTCTGGCCTATTGAATTTGTAGCGACGCTCGCGGTTATAAGCTGTGGAGAGTTTAATGTCCCATCTCCCTTGCCGTAGTAGACCGCTAGTTGCGCATTGCCTGCGATGATGTCCTGTTTGCCGTCACCGTTGAAGTCACCGGCGCCGATGAACCTGAAGGTGACATTTGTTGGGGCGGAATATAAGACGGACGAAGAGAGCGATCCTGGTTTTCCGCTGCCTTGGTTCAGCAGTACACCAACTTCGTCGCTGTTCGCGATAACGGCAATATCAAGATAGCCGTCTCCATTCAGGTCGATGGCAATTACCTGGGTCAAGATGGGAGCAGCCGCGCCTGGAATTGTGACAGCGTAGTAGGACGCCGGTTGAAAGGTGCCGTCGCCGTTCCCGAGCAGCACGCCGATGTATCCACCTCCACACGAGAATGCGAGATCAAGCTTAGTGTCGTTGTTCAGATCTGACGCCAGAACATACTGCGGGGTGCATGACAGTGGGATGCTTGTAAGAGTTGGTGACGACGTCGGGCCGTTGTTCAGACTTATACCCATGGCGTTGATGCCGTTGGACGTAGCTTCGTCGATTCGACCATCGCCGTTGAAGTCGCCCAGGGCCATATTGGGCTGCGGGGAAAGGGCAAAGTTATACGGAAGAACTGGGAAGATGGGAGTTTGAGTCTGAGCGATGGCGGGGACGGTGAGGAGAATGGCGATCAGAGAGGCGAGGAGCGATCGGGCTCCGGAGGGGGTCTTGCACCAAGGGGTCGCAGTCATTGTGGCATGTCCTTCAAAAGATGCTCAGCGGGAACGGGTTTGTGAAGCTCGTACTGTGCGTTTATGCGGCGTCATGCCGCCAAAAAGTTTATTTATGGCGACGAAATGTCATCCCAGATAATACAGGAGCGGGGTTTGCGGTCGTTGAGAATCTTGTGACCTGTTTGGGGGATAGTAACGTGTGTCCTTCGGAGACGCGTTTTGGTTGCGGGAACGTCTAAGATGGACGAGTAGCTTTGAGCGGAGACGGGTGCCGTAGGGTTTATGACTGAGTTTGTGATCAAGCTGGCGGATGAGCGTGGACGGGTGATGGAGCAGAGCCATGCGGCGGCTACGGCGGAGGAGCTGAAGGCGCGGTTTACCCATGCGGGATACTTCGTCTATTCCGTGAAGGCGAAGAGCGCGCTGGGGGCTAGCAAGAAGAAGGTGAAGCTGGAGACGTTTCTGGTCTTCAATCAACAGTTTCTGACGTTGATTAAGGCTGGGTTGCCGATTTTGGGGTCGCTGGAGCTGCTGGGCAAGAGGCAGAAGATTCCGCACTTTCGCGCGCAGCTGGAGGACGTGGCGGCGCGGGTGAAGACGGGGGAGTCGATCTCGCAGGCGTTTGAGGCGCAGGGCGGATTTCCGATTGTGTATACGACGACGCTGCTGGCGGGGGAGCGGTCGGGAAATCTGGAAGAGGTGTTGCAGAGGTTTCTGGACTTTCAGCGTGTGTCGCTGACGTTCCGCAAGAAGCTGAAGGCGAGTTTGATCTATCCGGCGCTGCTGGTAGTGATGGTGATTGGGTTGTTTATCTTTCTGATCACGTTTGTGGTGCCGCGGTTTGCGCAGCTCTATGACCAGCTGGGGACGAAGCTGCCGGCGCTGACTACGTTTCTGCTGGACCTGGGGCGGGAGGCGCAGGCTTACGGGATTTATGTTGCGGTGGTGGTGGGGGCGGTTGGATTTTTGCTTTATCGGTGGTCGAAGACGGATGCTGGGGCGAGCCTGATCGATAAGATTCGGATCAAGCTGCCGGTGTTTGGCAGTGTATGGCTGAAGTATCAGGTGGGGTTGTTTTCGCGGACTCTGTCTACGCTGTTGACGGGTGGTTTGCCGTTGGTGCCTTCGCTTGAGACGGCGGCGAAGTCGATTGATTCGCGGCAGATTGCGAGTGCGGTTTACAAGTCGGTGGAGACGGTTCGCGAGGGCAAGGGCTTGTCGGTGAGCTTGCAGGCGACGAAGGTATTTCCGGAGCTGGCGATCGAGATGATCGAGGTGGGCGAGTCGACTGGTGCGCTGCCGCAGATGTTGAACTCGGTGGCGGAGTTCTTTGAGGAGGATGTGCAGACTAATCTGACGGCGGCGATGAGTCTGATTGAGCCGCTGATCTTGATCATGATGGGGCTGGTGGTGACGACGATTTTGATTGCGCTTTATCTGCCGATCTTCAGTTTGAGTGCGGGTGGTTCGGGCGGCCAGTAGATGATCTTGGCCTTCCGGCCGGGACCGCTACGCGCGGGGCGGTCACTTCGTGACGGGTATACCTCCTTTGGATCGCTGCTCCCGGTGGTCGCTTGAAATCTATGTGCCGACCATCGGGAGGTCTAGGGCGAAGCCGGTATACACGTCACGAAGTGACCGCTGCCCGCGCAGGGCGCACCTGAAGGTACTTCGCTGCGTATTCTGGTTGCCCTCGCAAGTCTGCGCGGGGGTTTGTAGCTCAAGGATAGGAGGGCATATGAGCGCTAATGCTCCGGTAGAAGGGGTGGCTCGTGGTGTCTATCCTGCGTGGCTGAAGGTGGGCTTCTGGATCTGCGTTGTGATTGCGGTTGCGGTGGTGCTGCGTCGAGTGGCGGTGCTTGCTCATCCTGGGCAGGGTGGGTCTGGTGGATTGTCGCCTACGGCAGCCCTTGATGCGGTGTTTGCGTCGCACGCTGCTTTGACGCTTGCGCATATTGTTCCGGCGATGGCGTTCGTTTTGCTGACTCCGTTTGTGCTGATGCAACGGGACGGTGCGATGTGGGCGGAGCGGCTGTTCTTTCCGCTGGGAGCCTGGGTGGGAGTGACCGCGTATGCGATGAGTGCTTATCCGGTGGGAGGCTGGGTGGAGCGATCCGCGGTGCTGCTGTTCAATAGCCTCTTTTTGTTTTCGCTTGGGATGGCCTTTGTTGCGGCGAGGCGGGGCGAGGCGCTTGTGAAGATGCGCTGGATGTTGAGAGCGATTGCGATCCTTCTTGGCATTGCAACCACGCGGCCGGTGATGGGTGTGTTTTTTGCGACGAGCCGGTTGACGCATCTCGAGCCGGCGCAGTTCTTCGGCATTGCATTCTGGATTGGATTTTCGATCAACACGATTGCTATCGAACTGTGGCTGCGCTCGAGGGGCAATCGGCTTCCTGTTGCAGGTTAGAGATTGATTCGGGCTGATCTTCCGTTGATTCAAGAGATTCGGGTGGATTCGGGGGAGAGGTTACAATTCGTCAAGCTTGGACGGGTGGAGGAGTTGACTGTGATCTCTCGGCGTTGGGTGTTGCGAGGCGTGGCGGCGGTGGCTCCGCTGATGTTGCTGAGTGGGTGTACGAGCTCGTACTACAAGGCGATGAAGACGTTTGGCAAAGAGAAGCGGGACATTTTGGTGTCGCGCGTGAAGGACTCGAAGAAGGATCAACAGCAGGCGAAGGAACAGATCAAGACGACGATGGAGTCGTTCCAGGCGTTGACCGGGTTTCAGGGTGGGTCGCTCGAGAAGAACTACAAGAAGTTGAATGGAGAGTATGAAAAGGCTGCGGATAGTGCGCAGAAGTTGCATAACCGCATCGACTCGATCGATCAGGTTTCGGGGGATCTCTTCAAGGAGTGGCAGAAGGAGATCGATGGGATGGAGAACAAGAAGCTGAAGGCGCAGTCGGCGGTGATGCTACGGCAGTCGCGGCTGAGTGAGGCGGGGTATATCAAGTCGATGCGGCAGACGGAGGCGCGGATGACGCCGGTGATTACGGCGTTTCGGGATCAGGTGACGTTTTTGAAGCACAATTTGAATGCGCGGGCGATTGGGTCGTTGAAGGGGACTTCGGCTCAGATGTCGACGGATGTAGATGTGCTGATGGTGAGTCTGGATGCGTCGATTGCGCAGGCGGATACGTTGATTAATTCTTTGAATGCGGATCAGCCTTAAAAGATGATGTCCTGCCGGACGGGCCCACTGCGCGTGGGGCGGTCACTTCGTGACTTGTATACCGGTCCTGGCAGGATCATCAGCATGGGAGCCTCGCGATGCTCGGCGTCATCTTCCTTCCGACCAACGGGAGGAGCAACCGAAGGGGTACACGCGTCATGAAGTGACCGCTCTCCGCGTAGGAGGCCCGTCCGGCAGGACGCTATCTTTTAGAGGCTTTGATTAAGCGCGCGTTTGGCAGCGAGCGAGAGCATGAGGCGCGAGAAGCCGCTAAAGATCATGCTGATGCCGACCAGCGTTCCAATGACCCAGACCGTGCTCGCAGGCCACGAGCGCCAGATCATGATGGCGAGGATCAGCGTGATGACGCCGTCGAACAACAGCCAGCTCGCTCCGTGGCGGGGGCGAAGCTGGAACGACTGGATGATCTCCACGATTCCTTCGAAGACCAGGTAGACGGCAAGGATCAGCGTGAGGACGATGAGCGCGTCGAGTGGGTGCAGCAGAAGATAGATTCCGGTGAAGAGGTAGATGGCGCCGACGAGCAGCTCCCAGAGCACGCCGCCGGTGGTATGGGTCTTGAAGGCGAAGACGAAGTGGGTGATTCCGCTGATGATCATGGCCCACGCGAAGATGAGGGTGACCGCGAGGCCGGAGAGGGGCGGAACGAGGATCGCGAAGAGGCCGGCCAGGATCAGTAGAATCCTGAGGGCGATGGACCAGTTGATGGCTTTTGGAGCGAGAGCGGAGAGGGTCGGCGGGTAGGTACTCATAGAGTAGTCCTCCAAAAGACGTAGGTTGCTGAGCCCAAACGTAGTTGGGCGGAGGATACCATAAGAGGTGATTCTGCTGAATAATAGAAGACTGGGCCATAGTTTTCGTCTTGAACGAGTCCTGGATTTTGGACGGAGTTTTCGTAGAAACGGTTCGCGTAGAAAAAGCCGTTTGAACACACTGTGAATGACGCGAAGGTGTGAGTGACGGTTAGTTACAAAGGGAGTCTTACGGATATGGCAATGGCACCGTTGGCAATACCGATCAATGAAGCGGGGATGGGCGAGGTGGAGCGGGCGCAGCTGTTGGCGCGGCGCTATCGTGCTGATTTCGTGGACCTGAAGAACTTCAAGATCTCGCATGAGCTGTTCAAGAGTGTGCCCGTGGACATGATGTTCCGGTACAACTTTGTGCCGCTGGAGCAGATGGAGGGCAAGCTCGCGATTGCGGTATCGGATCCTTCGAAGCTGATGGTGCTGGATGAGATCTCGGGTCTGCTGGGGCAGCGGCTGGTGACCCGGGTCGCAACCCTGAGCCAGATCACCGAACTGCTGAAGAAGACCGAGCAGAGCCAGCGTGTGCTGGATGAAGCCAGTGAGGGTCTGGCGTTCGATGTGTTGCACGGCGATGAGAACCAGGACTCGAATATCTCGATTGAGCGGCTGACCAGCGAGGACGATATCTCGCCGATTATCCGGCTGGTGGATACGACGATCTTTACGGCGCTGGAGCGGCGCGCCTCGGATATTCACCTCGAGACCTTCGATGATTCGCTGCTGGTGAAGTACCGCATCGATGGCGTACTGCAGCAGGCGATGGCTCCGATTGCGCGGGAGCATCATCAGACGATTCTTTCGCGTATCAAGGTTATGAGCGAGCTGGATATTGCAGAGCGGCGCGTGCCGCAGGATGGACGTTTCCGCGTTCGTTATAAGGGCAGGCTGATCGACTTTCGTGTGTCGATTATGCCGACGGTGCATGGCGAGAATGCTGTGCTGCGTGTGCTCGATAAAGAGTCGATGTCGGAGAAGTTTAAGTCGCTGTCGCTGGATGTGGTGGGGTTTGCGGCGAAGGATCTTGAACGGTTTCGGCGGTACATCAAAGAGCCGTATGGCATGGTGCTGGTGACGGGGCCGACGGGTTCGGGTAAGACGACGACTCTTTACGCGGCGTTGAACGAGATCAAATCGGAAGAAGATAAGATCATCACGATTGAAGACCCGGTCGAGTATCAGATTCGGGGCATCACGCAGATTCCTGTGAATGAGAAGAAGGGGCTGACGTTTGCGCGAGGGTTGCGGTCGATCTTGCGGCATGACCCGGACAAGATTCTGGTCGGTGAGATTCGCGATGCGGAGACGGCGCAGATTGCCATCAACTCCGCGCTGACGGGACACCTTGTGTTTACAACGGTGCACGCGAATAACGTGGTCGATGTGCTGGGCAGGTTTTTGAACATGGGTGTTGAGCCTTACAACTTTGTTTCGGCGTTGAACTGCATTCTGGCGCAGCGGCTGGTGCGGCAGGTTTGTGAATTTTGCGTGAGAGACGTGCACTATAGCGATGCCGAACTGTTGGCGAGCGGTCTGGATCTGCACGAGTGGCGCGGGTTCAACTTCCGCGAGGGACCGGGTTGCATTGAGTGCGGCGGGACGGGGTATCGCGGTCGGTCGGCGATCCACGAACTGCTGGAGCTGGATGACGAGATTCGCGAGATGCTGTTGGCGAAGAAGCCGGGAAGCGAGATTCGCAAGAAGGCCAAGCAGAAAGGGATGGCTTTTCTAAGGGATTCGGCGCTGGAGAGAGTAAGGGACGGGATTACGACGCTGAAGGAGATCAACAAGGTTACGTTTATCGAGGCAGGACGGTAGGGCGGGAAGATAAGGGCGGGACGGTACAGGCGGGCCGCGAAGTACGATTTGACACAGCGCACCATGTTGGTGACGTAGTGACAATCGATAGAGCAAGGTAGTCTAGGACGGAATGGAAATTTTACCGAAGACATTGGGCACGCGGCCGCGGCTGGCGGTTGAGGTTCGCGCAGAGGGCGTTGTGGCGGCGCGGGCCGAGGATGCGGCGGCTCTGCTGACCTCTGTGGCACGAGTGGATCTGGCGAATGGTGTGGTTGCGCCGGGGCTGAAGGCGGGCAATCTCGTCGACAAAAGTTCGGTGACTGCTGCGGTGAAGAAGGCGCTCGATACGGTCTCGGGCCGTGGGGTGGAACGGGCGGAGCGAGGTGCGGGCCGGTTGCGCGATGTGACCCTGATTGTGCCGGATTCGGCGGTGCGGGTGCTGTTTCTGGACTTCGAGCAACTACCTACCAAGGCGGCCGAGGCGCTGCCGCTGGTGCGGTTTCGTTTGAAGAAGCTGCTGCCCTTCGATGCGGACGATGCGATGGTGAGCTACCAGGTGATGTCCAGCGAGAAGGGAACGATCCGGCTGCTGGCGGTTGCGATGCCGAAGGCCGTGCTTGAAGAGTATGAGGCGATGGTGCTGGCTGCGGGGTATCTGCCGGGCGCGGTGCTGCCGAGTACGCTGGCCGCGCTGGCTGGCCTCGATGAGACGCCGTCGCCGGTGCTGGTGGTCAATGCTGGGTTGGGTTCGGTGACGACGGCGATCGTGCAGGCGGGAGTTCTGCTGCTGCATCGGTCGGTGGATCTGGGCGCGGGGGCTGGTGGTCCGATGGAGCTTGTTGGGAGTGCGTTACCGCTGGTGGACCGGGAGAGTTCGGTGCAGGAGTGGGCGCGGCAAGAGCCGCTGGGGCCGGAGGGATGGGAGCAATTTGATGCGCCGTCTGCGATGCCGCCTTCGGTGATGAACTCGGCTTTGGTGCGGGAGATTGAGGCCCAGGCGGCAGCGCGAGAGGTGGCGCAGGCGGTGAGTGTGGCGGCAGCTTACTTTGAGGATTCGTTGCAGTCGGCACCGGAGCAGCTGTTGATGGCGGGAACGCTGGATGCGGGGACGCTGACGACGGCGGCTGAAGAGAATGGGCTGGAGGGCCTTCGGGTGCGCGAGATGATGGACGCAGGAATGATGGAGGCGGGAGCGGTGACGGCGAGTGTGCCGCGAGGCTGGCTGGCCGGCGTCCGGGGAGCGCTGAAGAACTGATGCGGATCTCTGTCAATCTTGCGAATCGACCGTTTATTGAACTGAGGCCGTTGTTTGCGAAGCTGCGGCTGGCGATGGTGGTGCTGGCTCTGCTGGCGGTGGGGCTGGGGTTTGCGCTGCACTCGTTGAATGCGAAGGCGAAGGTGGCGCAGTCGCAGATGGATGCGCTGAAGGCGAAGACGCAGAGGTTCCAGCAGGAACGTCAGGCGAACGAGGCCAGGATGCGGCAGCCGCAAAATATGGCAGTCCTGGAGCGATCGCGATATCTGAATGAGATATTTGCGGAGAAGAGCTTCAGCTGGACGGCCGTGATGATGGATCTTGAACGTGTGCTTCCGGTTGGGGTGCAGGTGACGAGCATCGATCCTGTGATTACGAAGGAAGGCGATGTGAATATTCGGCTGCGGGTCAGTGGGGATCGCGACAAGGCAGTGCAGCTGGTGAGGAATCTGGAGACGTCGCAACGGTTCCTGTCGCCGAGGCTGGCGTCGGAGCAGGCGCAGACGCAGGAGGGAAATCGGAGTGCGGCGCAGGTGACGGTTCCGGGCGCGGTGCAGTTTGATGTGTTGAGCGGATATAACCCGCTGCCGGAAAAATCAACGAAAGATGTTGCAGCTAAGGTCAAAGGCGGCACAGCAGAGAGTGGTTCGTCTGCGGAGGGCGTGAAGAAGAAGAGAGCTCTGAAGAGTGTTTCTCCTGCCGCATCTCCAAGGACCGGCGTGAAGGCTCCAACGCAGAAGGGAGCGCCACGATGACAACGGTAGCCGAGAAGAAACGGTCCGCAGTTGCGGCCAAGCAGTGGGCCGAAAAGGCAAGCCGTCTGGGCACGCTGAAGAACTTCCACATCGCGGGAGCGGTGGTGCTGGGGCTGGTGAATCTATACCTGCTGGCACATATGGCGTTTGCGTGGAGAGCAGCGAACAGCGAAGATGCAGCGGCGCTTGCGGACCAGACTGTGCAGATGAAGACAGCTGAGATTGCGAAGCAGCCACTGGAAGGTTTGGACGAGAAGCTGGCGCAGGCCACCAAGGATGCAGACAAGTTCTACAAACAGCGCCTGCCGTTTGCGAACTCCGAGGTGGCCGGCGAGCTGGGTGCGTTGGCGAAGAAGCAAGGGGTGAAGCTAACGCGGGTACAGTATGCCTACTCTCCGGTGATGGATGGGACCGCCGGCGCACTGACCGAGGCGCGCATGGATGCAAGTTTGAGCGGAGACTACCGGCCGCTGGTGGTGTTTATCAACTCGCTGGAGCGGGACAAGATGTTCTTCCTGATCACCGGGCTGACGCTGACCGGGCAGCAGAGCGGGACAGTGGGGCTGCGGCTGCGGCTGACGACGTATCTGCGGTCGCCGGTAGGTACCGAAGGCTCGGAGAAGATTTTGGCGGGTGCGGAGGAGAAGGCGGCTGACAGCGCCTCGGAAGGTACTGCTGCGGGAGGCCGGCGATGATGGGGCTGACTGCGGATCAACAGAAGAAGGGCGGTATCATCGGCGCGTTCGTGCTGGTTGCGGCAGGAATTTTGTACTACGAGCTGCGTGACGACAGCCCTGCGCCGGTCGCGCCGCCTGTTGTCGTGACGGCTCCTGCGAGATCTGCTCCTGCTGCGGGAGCGGTCGTCGCACTGCCGTCGGGAAACATCGCGGGAGCGGCGGCGAAGAAGCTTGGGACCACCTCGGCACAGCTTGATCCGACGCTGCGAATGGATGCGATGCTGGTGACTGAGTCGCTGGTGTACTCGGGCAGCGGACGAAATATCTTCTCGGCGAACTCGGCGCCGGTGGAGATTCCGAAGCCGATAGCGTCGGTGCGAGCGGTAAAGGCTCCGCCGCCGGGTCCACCGCCACCGCCTCCAGGGCCGCCACCGCCACCTCCAATCGACTTGAAGTTCTTCGGCACAGCGACTGCCGCGAATGGAACCCGCCGGGCGTTTCTTCTGCATGGAGAGGATGTGTTCCTGGCCTCCGATGGCGACATCGTGCAGCGGCGGTATAAGGTTGTGACGATCTCAGCCAACTCGGTAGTCGTTGAGGACATGGCGAATAACAACACGCAGACATTGCCACTGCTGGCGCGGTGAAGCTGCTGACGCCTGAGGTAGATGTGATGAAGAGACTTTGCTCCCGGTTTTTTCTCGAGGATCGTATCCCGCGCGATCTTGCGCAGGATGTTGTGTGCGCCGACGAGCGGCAAGGGGAACAGGGCTTTATGCTGGTGGGGCTGATCGTCGCGATCTTCATCATTCTGCTCGTGCTGAGTATTGCCGCTCCAAAGGCGGTGCAGGGGCTGCGCCGCGAGAAAGAGGTGGAGGCCGTGCATCGCGGAAACCAGTATGTGCGCGCGATCCAGCTCTACTATCGCAAGAACAACACGTATCCCGGCACCATGGATGCGCTGGCCAAGGGCACTCCCGTAAAGTATTTGCGTCAGGAGTATGTAGACCCCTTTACGGGCAAGTCGGACTGGCGATTGATTCACGTGGGCGAGGCGAAGACGACAGTGAAGGGATTCTTTGGCCAGCCGCTGACGGGCCTTGCGCCTGGGTTGGGCTCGGCGGCGGGACAGGCCTCGACGGGAGGTATTGGTGCAGGGGCCGCTGGTTCGAACTCCGCCTTTGGCTCGTCGAGTGGAAGCGCATTCGGTTCGTCCGGGTCGAGCGGGTCGAGCGCCTTCGGTGGCTCTTCCGGATCTACGTTAGGAGGCTCAAGCTCCGCCGGAGCGAGTTTGGGGAGTACGGCGGGAGCTGGAGCTTCTGGCTCAGGCGCGGGAGGGAGCACGGCGACGGGAGCGACCACCGGGTCAACGGATAACTCAGGAACGGCCTCGACTGGGACGGGTGCTCCCAGCACACTGGGGTCGGCAGCCGGGATTGCCAGCCAGTCGTCCGGTGGGTTTTCGGGAGGCGGCGCGCCGTTCGTCGGCGTAGGCATTCCAAAAGAAGGGACCTCGATCAAGGTGTTGAATGAGCAGACATCGTACAACACGTGGGAGTTTATCTACGATCCCCGGATTGAACAGATGAAGGCGGCAGCGGGGCTGCTGGGCGGAGGGAATCAGGGTCTGGGATCTGCCGGTTCACTGAACTCCGGGGTTGGAGGTGCAGGGACGGGAACCTCAAGCTTCGGCTCGTCTGGTTCCTCGAGTTTCGGATCTTCTTCAGGTTCGGCGTTTGGCTCTTCTACTGGCGGCTCTTCTTCAGGCTCAAGCTTTGGATCGTCGTCGGGTTCGAGCTTCGGATCGTCTCCGACTTCGGGTACGCAAGGGAGTGGAACAACGACGCCGACTACGCCACAACAGCCTCAGTAGTTCTTTGCGGCTCGATGGCGGGCCGGGAATCGTCGTCATCGGCGACTACGGTTTCTTTGTCACGATTGTCTTTTGATCGATAGCGCGCAGGCGGCCAATACGTCCATGCGGACCTACGACGAAGGGAAGCGAGAGCGCATTCCAGTTCTTGTCAGCATCCGCAGGATCAGTGGATGAGGGTGTAAGCGGACGCCAGTTCTTTCCGTCGTCGGTGGAGATATCAGTGCCGTTGGGGCCTACGGTGATCCATAGTTTTTGGGTGGCGTCGTAGGCTACGGCTGAACGGTAACCGTGGGGCAGAGTCTGGGCGGGATGCCAGTGTTGACCAAGGTCTGGAGAGAACGCGGCGGTTCCTACGGAGAGATCAGGTAGTTTGTAGTCACCACCAACAGCGATCTGTGTCCAGTTGAATGCTGCGAGAGAGAAGATACCTGCAGAGTCGCTGTCATGAGCGATGGGTAGGCGCGCTTTCTGAAAATCGAAGAGATCGATGCAGGACTGAGGATGATCTTGTACGAGGCCCATCGTGCAGGTAGAGCCGCCGCCATAGAGCCATCCACGGGCTGTACCAAATAGGAGAGGCAGCTGAGCGACGAGCAAGGAGTTGCTGGCAGCAAAGGCTCCGCCTCCGCCCTCCGGTTCGGCGAGCCCGGGCTGTTTCACGGACTGCCAGTGAAGACCGCCATCGAAGGTCGCGAGCAGGATGAACTGATGGTTCACTGGATCGCCGAGTATCCATCCCCAGGAATTTGTCTGGAACTTAATCGCGTCCCAGAAACCATCTTTGTCCGGATTAGTGAAGACCAGCTTCCACGTTTGGCAGCCGTCGGTGGTTTTGTAGAGGCGGGATTGGTCGCCGGGGCCGCTGGACATGACGATGGCGGTGTTTTCGTCGAAGGCCTGGACGCCGCGGAAGTCGAGCTTGTCTGCGCCGGGCGGGATCGTGCAGGTCTGCCAGAGATAGCCGCCGTCTTCGGTGCGGAGCACTGTGCCGTTGCTGCCGCTGGCCCATGCGACTCCTCCGCCGACGTTGTGAATGCCACGCAGGCTGGCCGTGGTGTGGGACTCTTCGATATCCCACTGTGCGTAGGCCAAGCTTGCAGCTTGTGTAGTCGTCAGAGTGAGGGCCAGAAAAAGGTGAGAGGATCGCATCTGCTGATTAGTGTATGACGGGTTCGTCTGCGGTTAGAAGGTGCCGAAGAGCTAACTCGGAGACGATCGACAGACGTGTGGCAACAACGTTCCAAGGTCCTGCCGGACGGGCGCCCTGCGCGGGCGGCGGTCACTTCGTGACTTGTGTACCTTTTCTTGGTTGGGGGGACGATGCTGGTCCTCCCGTTGGTCGGGGGAAATAGGCGCGGCATTACCTTGGCGTGAGGGTCAGGGTGTGGGTGGTGGCCGCATCGACTGCGGCGTGGCTGAAGGGCATGGGGAAGGTGGTGCCGTGGTACCAGGCAGGCCACTGATCCATGAACCAGGCGCTCATCGGATTAGAGGACTCGCCGAGGACGAGGTTGAAGGTGCTGTGGTCGAGGTCGGAGAGGTCGGCGGTGAAGCGCTCGGAGGGGCCGAAGCTGCGGCCTACCTGCTTGACGGTGACGTCGTCGCCGCTCTGGGGCTGGATGCCGGGGCTGGTGGGGAGGCCGAGTACGCGCTGAAGGATCGGGGACTGGCTGTAGATAGGATGTTCGATGGAGATGGGACGGAACTGACCATAGCGCCACTTCGCGAGGTCGACGGGAGCGTGGTTGTCGGCGAGGGCCTTTGAGACGGCGGCGGTGAGCAGGTCATCCCAGGTGGGATACGCCGGGGGAAGCCAGCGGCCGGGCGTGTGCATGATGAGCCACTCTTCCGCGTAAGCCTTGTTGCCCCAGGTATAGAGAGCTGCTCCGGTGCGAGGGCCGCCAGGCTGAAGATCCGATTTGGTTTGAGGCTGCGCGCTGAGTTGCGGGTCGAGCAGGAGCGACCACAGCGCGGCTCGAGTGGCGACCACGATGGCGGGAGCTGCGGCGTCCGCATCGACGTTGCCGTTCCAATCGCGGAGGAGATCCGCCGCCTGATGAAGACGCTTCGCGGCGGTCTTTTCTGTGGTGAACTCGGACTTGGTGACGTGATCGATGGCGTAGGCAAGACGCTGCGCGATGACGTGATCGACGTCAGAGTAGACGTCGGTCTGGAGCGCCAGCATGTCGGCCGCCGTGAGGTGGTCTTTCGTCTCGGCGGCGCGTGCCGTAAGAACCTTCCAGATGCGTTCGTTGCGATAAGGAGCGGCCCAGTTCAGGGTGATCGGATAGGGGTAGTCGTCGCCGGTGACACGTGCATTGGCGGTGGCGAGGATGCCGTTGGGCGGGTCCACCGCACGCGGAAGCATCTCGTAGGGAATGGTGCCGGCCCAGTCCTGCGTAGCGTCAAGCGCGTCGCTGGGAACCGGGCTGATGGGGCTTGGTGTCGCGATGTTGCCGCGAATCGGAATCTTTCCGACGGCATGATAGCCGATGTGACCCTGATCGTCCGCATAGACGAGATTCTGCGCAGGGCCGCCAAAGCTGGAGAAAGCAGCGACCAGGCCGACGCCGTCAGTCGCCGTATCGATGGCCAAAAACGACGGTGTGATGTTTGCAGGGTCGTAGATCGTCCAGCGGAGGGAGAGGCTGCGCTTCTCGCTGGGAAAGATGCCCGAGATGATCGGCGTCTTTACGCCGCCATGCTGCGTGGCAGGCACATCAAGAACAACATCCTTCGCGCCTTTGACATGGATAATTTCCTGCTGATGAATCACTGGATGCCAGCTGTTGTCTGCCGCTTGATACTCCATCGCGTCGCCGCTGCCACGCGTGTGTTCGACATACACGTCCTGCACCTCGGCGCCGAGATTCGTGAACCCCCACGCAACATGGGCGTTGTGGCCGACGATGATAAACGGGACCCCTGCCAGCGAGACGCCGGAGACGTGAAGATCTCCATTAGGCGCAGGCGCTTCGAGATCCGCCTGATACCAGATCCCCGGAATATTGTGCGTCAGATGCATGTCATTTGAGAGCAGTGGCTTGCCGGTAGCCGTATGCGCGCCCGCGACAACCCAGTCGTTCGACCCTGCAAAACAGCCCTCGCAGACGGGGTTCTTGAGCGTCTCCTGCAGCGCAAGCAGATCCTCCGCACTCACCGGAGAAAGCTCCGGCCTGCGAAGCTTCGTCTGCGATTCATCAAGCGGAATGTCCGGAATATCCTGCTGCGGCGCTGTGAGATCAACCATAGGCAGAGCCGGCGGGTGGTCGCGCCACGAGCCCACAGGATAGAGATCCCCAACCAGATGCGACGGAAGCCGCGCAGTCAGCGCCTCGCGATTCAGCTGCTGCGGAAAGCTGTTGGTCAGATCCTGAAACATCACCAGCCCAATCAGAAGGCTGTCCCGCGGTGTCCACGGCGCGGGCTCGTATCGCAGCAGGCGAAACTCCAGCGGCAGATGTGCGCTCTGGTCGGCGATGGACGCATTCACGCCAGCGGAGTACCGCTCCAGCAGATGAAGCTGATCAGCTGGAAGAGAAGCAAGTGCACGGTCGGCGGAGGCGCGAATCCGCAGAGTACGCTGCGCCCGATCATGCGGAATCAGCGTCGCTCCAAGTATCTCCGCAAGACTGCCAGACGCATGCCGGCGCAGCGCATCCATCTGCCACAGCCGATCCTGCGCCGTCACGTACCCCTGCGCCATCACCAGATCGTCCAGCGAACTCGCCCGAAGATGCGGAACTCCGTGGTCATCGCGCTCGACCGAGACCGGCGCGGACAACCCCGCGACAGAGATCGCTCCATCCACCTGCGGCAGAGCATCCCGCATTGCCTTGCGCGTCCAGTGCCGCGCATAGAAGAAACCAACCAGGCCGAAGATCAATACAAGCAAAGTAAAAATAACCACAAGTCGATAAAAAATCCGTCTGCGTCGAACCTGCAGGGCTGTGCGGGCTTCTTCCGGGGAGGCTGCGGCGATCGATTCGTACGGATTCATAGCTTTGATCGAAGTGTAAATGGAGAGCGGGATCGACGCGCAAACTCGACAGATCACTGCGCACGTCATTTAATCTGATTTACTTAGCATCAGCTACATCAACACGAGATGTGATCTGGTTTGGAACGCGGTGCGGGCCTGGAACCGGGGTGTCATGAACGGGGGTGTCATGGAAGCTGGATCGAGTCTTCATGCTGTCGAGACGGTCATTCTGCTGCTGCTGATGCTGGTCGCCTGCTTTGCGGCAATGGCGCGGCGGCTCAAAGTGCCTTATCCCATCGTGCTGGTGCTGGCGGGGCTCATCATCAGCTTCCTGCCACGCATGCCACGCGTTCCGCTCGATCCCGACGTTGTCTTCGTCGTCTTTCTGCCGCCGCTGCTGTACTCCTCCGCCTGGTCGATGTCCTGGCGCGAGTTTCGCCGCAACGGAGTAGTAATCGGCCTGCTGGCGTTCGGTCTGGTCGGCTTCACCGTCTGGGGAGTCGCCTTCTTCTCCGACCACTTCATCACCGCGCTCGACTGGAAGGCAGGCTTTCTGCTCGGCGCCGTGGTCGCCACAACGGATGCGATCGCAGCCACCTCGATCGCAAAGTCCATCGGCCTTCCCCGACGCATCGTCGACATCCTCGAAGGGGAGAGTCTGCTCAACGATGCTACCGGCCTGCTCGCCCTCGAGATAGGCATTGGCATCATCCAGGGGGGACAGACGCCAACTCTCGGCGGCGGTCTTTTCAGACTGCTGTATCTTGTCATCGGAGGGCTTTTCATCGGCCTGCTGATCGGCATTATCGTCGGCTGGCTGGAGAAGTTCATCGACGACGGCCCGGTCGAGCTGGTCGTCAGTCTCGTCGTTCCCTACGCAGCCTACCTCGCAGGAGAGCACGCGAAGGCATCGGGAGTTTTAGCTGTAGTCGCGTGCGGAATCTACATGAGCCGCAAGAGTACAGAGTTCTTCTCGCCGGCAGTGCGGTTACAGGTCGTTGGGGCGTGGGATGCGTTGACCTTCATGTTGAATGGGCTGGTCTTTGTGCTCATCGGCCTGCAGCTCCCCTATGTGCTGGCCGGAATCCACGGACGGTTCAGCAAGGGAACGCTGATCTTTTACGGAGCCGTCTTCAGCATCGTGCTGATCGTGTTGCGAATGGTATGGGTCTTCCCGGTCTTCAAGATCGCAGCCTTTGTCGATCGGCGCTGGATGAAACACAAGGAAGAGGAGTTACAGCCGCGCGAGGTCTTCGTGGTGGGTTGGACAGGAATGCGCGGCGTACTCGCGCTGGCAGCTGCAATCTCAGTTCCCGAGATACTCGGAGACGGCAGGTCCGAGACGAGAAACCTGATCGTGTTCCTCGCCTTCTGCGTGATCCTCGTCACCCTGGTACTGCAGGGTCTCACGCTGCCCGCTTTGATTCGAGTGTTGGGCCTTGCAGGAAACGCGGGAATGGATCCTGAGGAGAAGGAGGCGCGGCGCATCGTTCTACGGGCGGCTGTTCACCATCTCGAAGAAGGGCGCAAGCGTGATGGCCATGATGCGGAGCATTTATACGACGACCTGATCCATCGCTACCGGCACAAACTCGCAGCCGTCGGCGGCGGCGCTGAGGGGGATCTGGAGGCTGTTGATAAGGAGACGATGACGCGACTGCGAAGCATTATGGAAGATGCCCTGCAGGCCGAGCGACGCACGCTCATCTCTCTGCGGGATAACGGACGCATTGGAGACGATGTGCTCCGAACGATGGAGCGCGAGCTCGACCTTGCAGAGACGCGATATCAGGGAACGCCGATCGCGTAGAAGCTGTCCTGCCGGCCGGCAGGACAGTATTTTATGACTCGGCGGATCGCTCCGGCAGCCTGATATAGCCCGCATTAGTGCGAGGCAGCGTAAACACGATGACGGCAACGATGAGCACGATGATCGGCAGAATGAGGATGCTGCCTTCAGGACCCGTCGTGCCTCCACTCAGCAGAGGCTTGCCGACGGGATGGGTAGCGAGCAGATGATGCTTAATCATGATGCCGCTGTCGGCTACTCCGTAAAGAAACGATTGGCCCCAGTCCCAGGTGGTATGGAAGCCGATCGCCCACCAGAGAGAGCCCGTGCGCCACAACACAAGGCAGAACATCATCGCAGCGAGCCCGGCAGTCAGCAGTCCGACGGGCGACTCACCAGGGTTGCTGCCGTGGACCAGGCCAAAGAGAATCGAAAAGAAAAGTGCCGAAGCCCAGAAGGCGAGCACGTTGCTGTGCGCGGTCTTGAAGACCGATCGAAAGAGGCCGGCCAACCCTCGAGTAAGCGTGTACTGCAGATAGCCGCGAGTGACGTACTCCTCCAGCAGGCCGACCGCAAAAAACATGGCAAGCCACTGCGCACCGTAACGCAGTATGTCGCTGCCAAAAAGAAGACGGCTATCGAAGACAAGAAAACCGGCCTTCCAGAGGATGAGGATGAACGGCGTAAGGCAAATGATGCCCCAGGCGAGGCCCGCGACAAAGTGAGGAAGTTTCCTGGTGCCTCCAAGCCCGTAGACGCCAACCGGGCGGCGTTCCACCTTCGACATGACCCAGGTAACGATTCCAACTCCCAACAGCGGAACGGCTTCGTTCAGAAACATGAAGTAGAAAGGGATGGTGTGGTCTGGTGAGTTCTGATGTGTCGGTGGATGAATCTTCACTGCAATGAGGTGCGCAACGAACATAAACGCCGCGAACATAGCAATGAAGAGCAGGATGCTCCAGCCGGCGCGAAGCCCGTCGGTGCCGAAGAACACATGGCGCGCTGGCGAGGGGCGCTCGATCGTAGATTGCGGGCTGGGAGGCAGCGGATTGTCGGACGATGGAGACTGGGTATCGGTCTGCAAGGGAATCCTCGTGGAGATGGATTAAAGTACGAGAAGATCTCGCGAAAAGTTCCGCGAAGCGATAGGTATCAGCAGTCATTCAGGTGCGCTATGCTGGACTCTTCACACCTTCCGGAAAGGTGTTAAGCGCGGGAGAGAGCCGATTTTGGACTGCAAGATCTTTTATCACGATAAGTGCTTCGATGGAGCCTGTTCGGCTTCGCTGTTCACGCGGTTCCACCGGGAGTGCGTGAAGACGGCGACCACGTACTCCTATCACGGACTCGTGCACCGGACCGGCGCGCTGTTCGACGAAGGCGACTTCGGCAGCGGCGAAAATGCAATCGTGGACTTCAAATACTCGGCCTCACCCAAAGTGACGTGGTGGTTCGATCATCACCAGAGCGCGTTTTTGACGCCAGAAGACCAGAAGAACTTTGAAACAGGACAGGCCGATGGATCGCAGCGTATGCGAAAGTTCTTCAACGCGAACTACATCTCCTGCACCAGCCTGATCGCAGACATCGCGCAGCTAAACTTCGGCTTCAACACAGCCCCCGTGCTGGAGCTGATCCAGTGGGCCGACATCGTCGACGGTGCACGGTACGAGAGCGCCAAGGCTGCGGTAGAGATGGCCGCCCCGGCGATGAAGCTGACGATGGTGATCGAAAGTTCCTCGGACCCGACCTTGGTGCCGAAACTGATTCCTATCTTGACCGAGATGAGTCTGCAACAGGTACTGGACCAAGGGATCGTGCAGGCGCTGTTGGGTCCGTTAATGGACCGCCACTGGGCAGCGCTCGAGCTGATCAAACAGCGAGCCACCGTCGACCATGGTGTGATCACCTTCGACATCACCGACCAGCCGACCGAGGGTTATAACAAGTTCATACCGTACTATATGCATCCCGACGCAACCTACAACGTGGGACTTAGCAAGTCGAGCTTTCGTACCAAGGTGTCGGTTGGCACTAACCCGTGGACCAAGCGGATGACCTCCGAACTGGTCAATCTCGCTGCCATCTGCGAGCGCTATGGCGGCGGCGGACACGCTCGTGTAGGCGCAATCAGCTTCCCCCCTGATCGGGAAGACGAAGCGCGAAAGGCCGTCGGCGAGATCGTGGCTGAGCTGCAAGCAGCTTCCACCGGGCATGAAAAAAATAGTTGAGAAAGTTGGCGTATTTTTCGGTCGCGAAAAAGTGACGGCTAACGCACCACGTTCACCACGCATTCCACCACGTTCTCACCAGCAAAATACCACGCCAAAACCGCTCTTTTTCTAAAACACCCCTCAAAAACATCAGCAAAACACACAAAACCCCGGAGCGAACCATGCTCGCTCCGGGGTTTATTTTTTCTAAATTCTTAAGGTTTAAGCTTCGTAAACAGGTTGAGTTTTGTCAGGTCGTTGAAGATGACAAACGCAAAGAACGCCAGCAGGCAAACAAACGCAACCTGATACACGCGCTCCTTGATCTGCTGATTCACATCCCGCCGCATGATCGTCTCGATCAACAAAAACAGGATCATTCCGCCATCGAGAATCGGAATCGGCAGCAGGTTGAAGATCCCAAGATTCAATGAGATATAGCTCATCAACCCAATCAGCGGCATCCATCCGGGCATCTGCGCCGCCTGATGAATCTGCTGTCCAATCCCAATCGGGCTCTGCAGACTCTTCACCGAAACCTGCCGCGTAAACAGCCGCTTGAGCACTTCAACAATCAGCAAGGAACCTTTTTTGTTGAACTCCCACGAAGCAACCATCGCCTTACCTAGCGGCAGCCGCTCCACCTTAACAGGTGGCTGCACTGCAACAAACCCTAGGCGATAGTCCTTTTGCTTAGGTCCTCCAGGCGTCTCCGCTAGCTCCGGAGTCACTTGAATCGGCAGCGTCTGCGTTGCGCCATCGGCGGCAGTGCGTTCAATCACAAGGTCTGCGGGTTTGCCAGCCTGATCCTGAAGGTAGGACAGTAGCGCAGGAACAGAGTGCATCTGGAGCCCGTCGATGCTGACGATCTTGTCGTGTGGCTTGAGGCCGGCGCGAACTGCAGGCATGTTGGGCTCAAGCGAGTCGACTTGAACCGGCGTCGTCTGCATCTTCGGAATGATGCCCAGATTGTCGAGGGAGAAGTCGTCTGGAGCGCCCTTGTTTTCGACAAAAAGTTTGGTGTCGACACGCTGACCGTCGTGGAGGAAGGAGAAGGGAACGGTCTGGTTGAGGTTTAGAAGAGAACGGGTGCCGACTTGGTCCCATGTTGGATTTTCGATGGTGTCGTAGTGGATGATGGTGTCGCCGCTATGGATACCGGTGCGGGCTGCGGGTGTGTTGGGGGTGATGTAATCGGTGTAGGCGGGGCCGTCGATGAACTCCTGCACCTCGTTGTGGAGCATCGAGACGCCGGTCATGAGGCCGAGGGCGAGCAGGAAGTTGGCGAACGGGCCTGCGAGTGCGACGAGGATACGCTGCCAACGGGGGTGCGCGTTGAAGTCACCAGGATCGGTGGGGGCGACACTGCCGGGGGTAAGTTCATTGCCGGCAAAACCCATCTCACCGGCCATCTTGACGTAGCCGCCGAGGGGGACTGCGGCGATCTGGTACTCGGTGTCGCCGCGGCGGAAGCCGAAGAGGCGCTTGCCGAAGCCGATGGAGAAGACCTCGACGCGGATGCCGCAGAGCTTGGCGACGGCGAAGTGGCCGAACTCGTGGACCAGAACCATGATGCCGAGGACGATGAGGAGCTGGACGATTGTTGCCATGAAGTTCGGAAGGACCTCGTTACCTGGTTAGCTGCAGACTTACCGTTGGGCGCCGGTGAGTTGGCGGGCAATCACTTCGCGGGCAGAGGCGCGCGCGGCAAGATCTGCATCAAGCACATCGAGGATAGACGCTGGAGATTGACCGGAAGTTAGCTGCAGCACAGCCTCTATTGTACGCGGGATGCCGAGGAAGGGGATACGTCCTTCGAGGAATGCGGCTACGGCAATTTCGTCGGCGGCGTTGAGGGCGATGCATGCTTTTCCGCCCGCTTCGGCTGCTTCGTAGGCAAGTCGAAGGCAGGGGAAGCGGGTGAGGTCGGGCTGAGAGAAGTCGAGTTGCGAGAGTGTGGTGAGGTCGAAGGTGAGGGACTCTTTTTCAGTCACGGCGACCCGCTCCGGGTAGGCGAGAGCGTAGAGGATGGGGAGGCGCATGTCGGTGACTGAGATCTGGGCGAGGATGCTGCCGTCGACGAACTCGACCAGGGAGTGAACCGTGGATTGAGGGTGGATGGTGGTGCGGACTTGGGCAGCCGGGAGGTTGAAGAGGCGGCAGGCTTCGATGACCTCGAAGCCTTTGTTCATCATGGTGGCTGAGTCGATGGTGATGCGCTGGCCCATGACCCAGGTGGGGTGTTTGAGAGCTTGTTGTGGGGTGATGTGCTCGAAGTCGGCCAGGGGCGTATTGCGAAAGGGGCCGCCGGATGCGGTGAGCCAGATCTGCTTTACTTCGGCTGCGGTGCCGCCGCGCAGACACTGATGTACGGCGTTGTGTTCAGAGTCGATGGGGAGGAGGGCTACGTTGTGCTGCCTGGCGGCGGCGAGGATGAGCTCGCCTGCGGCTACGAGGCACTCCTTGTTGGCCAGGCCGATGGTCTTGCCGGCGCAGACTGCGGCGTAGGTGGCTTCGAGGCCGGCTACGCCTACGATGGCTGAGACTACGAAGTCGACCTCGGGCAAGGTGGCAACGTGGATGGTGCCTGCGCTGCCGTGGACGACTTCGATGTTGGTGATGCCTGCGGCTTTCAGGCGCGTCAGCAGAGTGGCTGCGAGGGCTTCGGTGGCGAGGGAGATGACCCTGGGGCGCCATCGGAGGCACTGGGCGAAGGCGTCGTCGATGTTGGTGCCTGCGGCGAGGGAGACGACCTGGTAGCGGTCGGGGAAGGATTCACAGATGGATAGGGTGCTGTGGCCGATGGAGCCGGTCGAGCCGAGGATTGCGAGCTTTTTCACGAGGCGTGGGCCTCGGGGGCTATGGGGTACTTCGGGTACTCAAGGTGGCTGGCGGCGTGCAGCACGGCTGGCCGGAGGAGGGCGGCCCCCCCCCTCCTATTACCGGCGCGTAAGTCTTTTCTTTGCATGGAGATGGAGGTCGTGGCGTCTCGTAAAATATTCATATACAAAGGGTTACTTGCAGATTATTCCAAACAAAGGAGTTACGTCGCATCCCTGGTAAACGTCAATGTTTGCTTCGGAGCGACTTTCAAAACTACTTCAAGTATAGCTGGTTGAGGGAAACTAATACGCCACGCGAATTCTCCTGATTGGCGCGGGTTTTAGGGGCATTGGGGGTTGACAGGATTTGGCTTGAAGTACAGGTAGTGGTTCAGTTGGGAGTGTAATGACTGAGGTTGCCGAAAATGGCTTTCGGGGAGGCTCGGAATCAACTTCCGAAAAGCCGGTTCACCGGCCACTTGGCAAGAGGCAGATAGCTCTGATTAGGTCAATGAGTGCTATGGCCTGTTGTCGCCAGTTGACACTCCGAGGTCAGCTTCTCTTACTTCATATCCTGCTCGTCAATCCTCCATCTCTTACGTGCACCATTCAACAGATCGGTCTCGAATAGAAGTAGCCGCGAAGAATCAATTTTTCGCGCCACACGCAGAGTTCGCGCATACGCCTCAATCAAGGGCAGTAATTCATTGACAACCATCTAGTCGTGCCATAGAAGCCGTGCGAGGTAAGGCCGTCAATCCATAGGTGCACAATCTTGCACGCGCCGGGATATTTTCTTTCCCGTTGACACGAACTCGGGACGGGGCCACCATAGGTTGCCGTCCAGCAAGTACAAGCACGTGGATCATTATCCTGGGAGGGGTTATGCGCTTGCGTCTTTTTCTTGTCGCTGTATGTTTGTTTGCGATAAACACTGTCGCTCAAGCAGACGTTCTTTATACCTTTACGATCTCAGGTGCCCCCGGAACTCTTCTATCTGAGTTTAACGGGACTGCGACATTTGTCGAACCATCCATCCTGACTACGACGACCGAGATTTCGGGGGCTTCTTTGACTACCACGGAGGTTTTCGCCGGCGCGCGAATTATTGATCTCATCCTCGATCCTGTAAGTGAAACTGGATGCGGGGCTCTTGGAACGTCAGATCCTTTCGGGTGCGTGCAAGTTGGCTTTGCCGATGGTCTCGGGATAGCAGAAGAGTATGGCACTCTTCTTACCTCTCTCGGCACATATAATGGCGAAGATGTCACCCCCAATGGCACAGTAGATGGCTCCACCACTCTTTCGATCACTCAAGTTACACCTGAGCCATCTTCTATAAGCCTGTTTGGAACGGGGTTGTTGGGGTTGGTTGGTGTTGCGCGACGCCGATCTTCTCAGAAAAAAACAGCCGGTTTGGGGCCTGATGACGAAGGTTGTTTATTACCCTCAGCAGAAAGCTCGCGTTATCGATATTGCATACGGCATCATCGAGCATAGCGGAGAACACTACGGCCAGCTCGTTGTGTACTACCGCCTCGCAGGGCTTGTGCCGCCGGAGTCGCGGCCCAAGAAGTAAAGCTCAAGTGCGATCCTTCGATCTTCCACAGGGTGTCAATGAGTGAATTATCGCCAAGTCACTCACCTACAAATACGCGGAATTTTACTTGTCTAAATAGTCGGCTTATCGGACAAGTGGCGTTCCGTAGTTCCTTGAAAAACGGGGTTGTAGGTAACTCTGGTTGCCCCGGACTTTCAAACTGACCCACTACTGGAGGACAGAACCGTTTTGGGGGTTAGAAGCGGCCTAGGCCGAAGTAGTCCTTGAGGAGAAGGATGTACCAGAGGACCGGGGCGGCGAGTAGGAGGGCGTCGATGCGGTCGAGGATGCCGCCGTGGCCGGGGAGCATGGTGCCGGAGTCCTTGACGCCTGCTCCGCGTTTGATGGCGGACTCGAGGAGGTCGCCTAGCTGGGCGGCGATGTTGAGGATCGCGGCTAGCAGGAGCGATTGCCAGATCGGCTCGGAGACGTGGAGCAGGGTGTTGCCGTGGGCGGTGAGGGTGTCGGCGATGGCGATGACGATGCCTCCGGCGATCATGCTGCCGGCGATGGAGGCGATGGAGCCGGCCCAGGTCTTGCCAGGGCTGAGACGGGGGGCGAGCTTGCGTTTGCCGAAGGCTCGGCCGATGTAGAGGGCTGCGATGTCGCCGGCCCAGACGCAGACCATCAGAAAGAGCACGAGGGCGGGGCCGTCTTCCTGCTTCCAGAGCAGAGGCACGAGGGTGAGCGGGTAGGCGATGTAGATGAGGCCGAAGAGGCCCTGGGCGGTGTCTGGCAGGACCTGGATGAGGGGGGCGCGGAAGCCGTTCCAGGCGAAGAGAACCAGGGTGAGTGCGCTGAGTACGGGGAGCTGGGCTTCCACTGGAAAGTTAGGCAGGGTGACGACGAAGGCGAGGGCGGTTCCGAGGATCATCCACCAGGTGGGGATGCGGAGCTTGGCGCCGTGGGCTTCGGCCCCTACTGCGGCCAGCTTGAGGTACTCGTAGGCGGCGAGTTCTGCGACGATGGCGCTGAAGAGGGTGATCATCCACAGCTGTCCGAAGAAGATGAGGGCGAAGACAGCGAGGATGAGAACTAAGGCAGTAAGAATGCGTTTCATGAAGTCCTGAACAGGATATATCGGGCTACATATTGGGTAAGAGAAGATTATTTTATTTCATATCTTGACTTATCAAGATATATCTTAGTACTATTCAGGCATGAGAAAACTACATGAACATTTACACGAACATTACAGAGGTTGCCACGGCGGAGAAGAAGGCCGTGGTGAGAGACACAGGGACGATCAACGAGGCGGTTTTGGCGACTTTGGCGGAGGCCGGCATGGTTTTCGCGGGGGGCGCGGAGGTCCGATGCGATTCTTCGGGGCCGGCGACCTTCGCTATGTGATCCTGCAGCAGATTGCGGAGAAGCCGAGCCATGGCTACGAGATCATCAAGTCGATCCAGGAGCGGCTGGGCGGAATGTATGCGCCGAGTCCGGGCGTGGTGTATCCGATGCTGACGATGCTGGAGGAGATGGGACATGCGACTGTGGTCTCCGAGGGCGCGAGGAAGCTTTATACGATCACGGAGGAAGGGGCCAAGTCGCTGGCTGAGAACAAGGCGATGGTAGATGCGATCTTCGCGAGGATGGACCATGCTCGAAGTGAGCAGGGGAGTGGTCGTTCTCCTCAGATCGAACGCGCGGTGGAGAACTTTCGGATGGCGCTGCGGATGAAGAAGGGTCCGTTGACGACCGAACAGACTCACGCGATCACAGACATCATTGACGCTGCTGCCAAGCAGATTGAGAGGGCGTGAGATGAACTCTTACCGGTACAAGATTACGGTTGAAGCGCTGACCGGCGCGAAGGGAGAGCCGGTGGAAGGACGGACGCTCTCGTTCGAGGCGGCGAATCATGACGATATTCTAGGGATAGTGGAGCGGATGCAGACGCGGTTGCCATTCGATAACGATACGGTCGCGTCGCTGGGAGTTGGGCTGAAGTTGTTCTCGGAGGTGGCGCTGATGCAGCGCAACGACCCGATGTTTGCGACGATTCGTCCGGCGCTGGGGGAGTTTGTGCGTGAATTGAGGCAGCAGCCTGAGACCGTTGGTTCTGACGGTCCGGGTCGGTTGCTTTAGGCTTAGGGGATGCGGAGCGTGTGTCCTGCCGGACGGGCCCGCTACGCGCGGCGCGGGCGTTCACACGCCTTTTTACTGCTTCGCGTGGTCCTTCCCTTGGTCGGGGGAGATGCGCCAAGACTATTGTTAGCTGTTAGCGGCGGGTGAGGACGGCGTCGGGCTTTGCTTCTGATTTGCTCTCGGCTTTGGCGTCCGATTTGGGGATGAGGTGGTCCTTGATCTCGGCGGCTACCTCTTCGGCGGGCTCGAGGTTGTTGAGGTCTTCGTCGGTGAAGCTTTCGCCCAGACCACCGAAGCGGCGCTCGCGATGCTGATAGGCGTTGATGGCTTCGAGGAGATGGAGGCCGTTGAAGTCGGGCCAGAGGCGGTCGGTGACGAAGATCTCGGAGTAGGCGATCTGCCAGAGGAGGAAGTTTGAGATGCGCTGCTCGCCGGAGGTGCGGATGACGAGGTCGGGGTCGGGCATGTGCGCGGTGTAGAGAGCGCGTGCGATGGTGGGCTCGTCGAGGGACTCGAGGGCGCCGGCGCCGAGGAGGTCATCTACGGAGCAGCCGCGGGTGTGAGCTTCGGTGGTGAGGTCGGTGAGGATGGTGCGGACGGCGTCGACGATCTCGGAGCGGGCACCGTAGTTGAGGGCCAGGGTGAGGGTGGTGCCGGTGTTCTTGGCGGTGGACTCGGAGGCCCACTGCATGGTGTCCTGAACCTCCTGCGGCAGGTCGTGTGTGCGACCGATGTAGGCCATACGGACGTTGTTATCGTTCATGCGCTTGACGTTGCCGACGAGGTAGCTTTTGAGCAGCTTCATGAGGAAGCTGACTTCGGATTTGGGGCGGCGGAGATTGTTTTCGAGCGAGAAGGCGTAGAGGGTGAGCCAAGGCAGGTTGATGCGCGAGGCAGTCTCTACGACAAACTGAACGGACTCGGCGCCCTTCTGGTGGCCGAGGAAGCGCTTGAGGGCGCGTTTTCCGGCCCAACGGCCGTTGCCATCCATGATGATGGCGACGTGTTGCGGAATTTTGGCTGGATCCAGCTGCCGGTAGACGCTCTGCTCTTCGGCAGAGAGCTCATGGCTGCGATTGGGGACGCGGCTGGAGTTCGGTAGGGGTGTTGATGCGCGCAAAGCGACCTCGCAGATATTGACGCTAGCACACCGCTGGGGGGCGCGCAATGAACGCCCTATACATCTTTCGTGCGTGAGAGGCGAGGAGTTGAGGGAAGAAGGAGAGGAAGGCGTCACGATGAGTGCTGACGCCTCCCTGGAGGTCGTGGGGCGGTGTTACGGGCCGGTGTTGCAGGGACGCTATTTACGCAGTACGACGGCGTCCCGCTGCCAACTCCCGAACATGATTCAGGAAGATGGACCGCTGTAGTTCGTCAAGCTGCGAGGTGTACATGGCGATCTCTGCGAGGAAGGGATCGGTCATGAGGACTGCGGTCTCGTCGCGATGTCGAGTGTTCGAGTCGCGCAGCAGGGCGGAGATGTCAACCTGGAGGGCGCGGGCGAGGCGATCGAGGGAGGACAGGGTCGGCATGGCCTTGCCATTCTCGATCTTGGAGATGTAGGTGCGTGGCACTCCCATGCGAGCTGCGAGCTGGCGCTGGGAGAGATTGCGCACATGGCGCAGGTCTCGCACGGCGTGGGCAACTTGCAGGCCGCCTTCCTGGGTTGATGGTGGGGGAACCAGCGCCAGCGGTGCGGGAGCTGGTTCGGGCTCTTCGACCTCGAGGCATTTGTGGCAGCGGCGGCACAGCGCATTGGCTGTCCGAAACTGCACCAAACTGCAGTGGTCGCAACGTAGTACCTCACGTTGTTCGACAGGTGCCATCATGGTTGCCATAAGTTGTGTTGTTGCGAAGGGACCCAGAGCAAGGACCCAGCACATGTCCGATAACGGAACATATGATGTGCCTAGATTGACACCCGTATCGAGTGTGAGTCAAGAAGAAAGCCGCAGATTTACACAGAAAGACCTAAAAAAACCGAATAGGAACCAAGTTGGTAACTTGCTTACCATGCGGGAAGGCGATAGTTCGCGATCGCGTTAGATTGTTGAAGAGGAGTTTTGCATGAGCGATGGTTTTGGGCGAGAGCAGGCGCTGGTGTTGCTGGAGGAGTGGACCATGGGCGAGAGCCTGCGGAAGCATGGGCTGGCGGTATCGGTTTGCACGGAGGCTTATGGAGTGATGGAGGCTTCGCGGTTGGGACTTGCAGGGGAAGAGGCTTCGTCGTTTGTGGAGCGTTATGCGAGTGCGGGGCTGCTGCACGATATGGACTATGAACGGCATCCTTCGCTGGAGGAGCATCCGTTTGTTGGAGTGGCGCATTTGCGGGAGCTGGGATGGCCGGAGGAGGTGGTGCATGCGATTCTGGCGCACGCGGACTACTCGGGAACGCCGCGGGAGACGCACCTGGATAAGGCGCTGTTTGCCTGCGATGAGCTTGCTGGTTTTTTGACGGCATGTGCGCTGGTGAAACCTTCGAAGTCGATTCATGAGGTTGAGGTGGCGGGGGTGAAAAAGAAGATGAAGGATAAGGCGTTCGCGCGGGCGGTGAAGCGGGAGGATATTACGGATGGTGCGGAGCTGCTGGGGTTGAGTGTGGAGGAGCATGTGGGGAATTGCTTGCGGGCGATGCAGGCGCGGGCGGGGGAGCTGGGGCTGGAGGGCCAGGCCAGCCAGGGTTAGCTTTGTGTCATTGCCGTCTTCGGCCTGCTTGTCTAGCGGCAGCTATGGAGGACGACGAGCCAAAGGAGCGATAGGAAGATAGAACCGATGATGCCGATGATGAGGATTAGCGGCCGGGTTGTTTTGAATGCGGTCCCGGAGCCTTGGCCGCGGCTGTTTTGCTCGGGGTGTAGCGTGTTGTAGGTGATAGAGATGTGCTCGTTCTGGGGGATGGCGGTAGGGGATTGGAACTCGTCGGAGTAGAGGCGGCCGTGCGCGTAATAGTCGAAGGCTATGCGGAACTTTTCGCCGGTCTGGAAGCCGAAGGCGAGAGTGCTGAGGCCGGGAGACTGGTAGCGGCAAGCAGTGACGGTTGCTTCGGTGGCGATCCAGGGTTGGTCGGTCGCAGGCTGCTTGGTCACAGATTGTTAGATGTGATGCGCGGAATGCCGGCGACGGCAAGGGCTTCGTCAGTTTCGGCGACGGAGGCTGACAGATTGACAGCGCGGGTGGCGTCTTCGAGGACGATGGTCTCGAAGCCGAGGGCGTGGCCATCGAGGGCGGAGTAGCGGACGCAGAAGTCGTAGGCGAGGCCGCAGAGGAAGAGGCGGGTGAGGTTGCGTTCTCTTAAATACCCTGCAAGACCGGTGGGGGTAGTGTGGTCGTTTTCGAGGAAGGCGGAGTAGCTGTCGATGTGGCGGCGGAAGCCTTTGCGGAGGATGAGTTCGGCGTGGGGGATGTGAAGAGCGGGATGGAAGGCTGCGCCGTCGGTGTGTTGGAGGACGTGTTCGGGCCAAAGGGCCTGCGGGCCGTAGGGGGCTTCGATCACTTCAAAGGGTTGTCTATTTGAATGGGTGGTGGCGAAGGATATGTGTTGTGGTGGGTGCCAGTCTTGGGTGAGGATCACGTGGTCGAAGTTTTTTGCGAGGGCGTTGATGATTGGGACTACGGCGTCGCCGTCTTTGATGGGCAATGCGCCGCCGGGCATGAAGTCGTTCTGAACGTCGATGACGAGAAGGGCGTCGGTGGGTTGGAGTTGCATCGTGACTTGATGGTAGTGCAACGAGGGATGAGTACGGCCGTCCTGCGGACGATGCCACATCTCAAAATCGAGATATGGGGCACCCGGGCGTCATCGAAGATGAAGATGAGTCTGACATTGCTGCCAGCGCTCATGCTTACGGTTTGAGGTTTGTGGTGTCCTGGATGGTGCCGATTTTTATGTCGGAGCTTCTGCAGTTTTTGTCGAGGCAGAAGCCGGTGATCCAGACTTCGCCGTCGCCTAGCATGACGCCCTGGGAGTTGACGAAGAGAGCATCGTATTTTTGCTTCAGGATGACCGAGGAGATATCGTGGGTGATGATGCGGTCGTAGTCCTTGACGAAGGCCTTGGGGGATTTGATGGTGATGGGACGCTTTCCGGGGTTGACCTTGATGGGATAGTGAACGAGTGCGGCGACGGCGGCTGGGTTGTGCTGGGCGACGGCTTGCTGGAGGTTGAAAAGAAGCTGCTGAACTTTGGCGTGGCTACCGACCGAGAGGTCGATGGATTTGTCGAGTTCCGTGGTGGGAGTTTGAGCGATGCCGCGGGCTGGCAGGAGAAGTGCGCCGGAGATCAGGATTAGTTGTACGAGTTTGGTTCGGAGGTTCATTCTGTGTCTCCGTGGTAGAGGTCTGAACTATCTCTGGATTCAGTTCGAAGATAGGGTACACGGGTTCGGAGGAGACGGTGAACGTATTGTGCGGCTAAGATGCTAGGCTGGCGCGATTTTGTGAATGGCCGGTTATCGGAGGATGGAAGTTGGAGAGTTCGTTGGGTTCGAAGCTGGATGTGAAGGCGGCGCGGTTCGGTGCGAATTGTGCAGCGTTGCAGGTGTTGATGGCGGCTTTGCGGGTCTCGGAGGACGAGATTCGGCTGGGTGGTGGGGCGAAGGCAGCGGAGGCGCAGAAGGCCAAGGGGCGGCTGACGGTGCGGGAGCGGCTGGCGTTGCTGCTGGATGAGGGCAACGAGTTTCTGGAGCTTGGGCTGTGGGCGGCGCATGGGATGTATGGCGAGTATGGCGGTGCGCCGGCGGCTGGGGTGGTGACTGGGCTGGGACGGGTGAGTGGACGGCTGTGCATGATCGTGGCGAATGACGCGACGGTGAAGGCAGGGGCGTTTTTTCCGATGACAGCGAAGAAGGTGCTGCGGGCGCAGACGATTGCGCTGGAGAACCGGATTCCTACGCTGTATCTGGTGGATTCGGCGGGGGTGTTTCTCCCGCTGCAGGAGGATGTGTTTCCGGATACGGATGATTTTGGCAGGGTGTTTCGCAATAACGCGGTGATGAGTTCGCTGGGGGTGCCGCAGATTACGGCGATTATGGGGATGTGCGTGGCGGGTGGGGCTTATCTGCCGGTGATGACGGATACGGTGTTGATGACGGAGGGGTCGGGGTTGTTTCTGGCGGGGCCGTCGCTGGTGCAGGCGGCGATTGGGCAGAAGACGGACGCCGAGGAGCTGGGTGGGGCGGCGATGCATGCGGAGATCTCGGGCACCGTGGACTTCAAGGAGCCGAATGATCATCTGTGCCTGGCACGGTTACGTTCTCTGGTAGGGAAGATTGGTTCGCCGGCGAAGGCTCCGTTTAGTGTTGTGGGGTACGACGCAGCGAAGGATGCTCCAAAGTATGCGGCGGAGGATTTGTATGGGTTGATCGATCCCGATCCGGCGAAGGCTGCGAGCAATGTGTACGACATGCGCGAGGTGATTGCGCGGATTGTGGATCGCTCGGAGTTTGATGAGTATAAGGCGGATTTTGGGCGGACGGTGTTGTGTGGATATGCGCGGATTGGCGGGCGGGCCGTGGGGATTGTGGCGAATCAGAAGGTGCACCAGTCGCAGACGGTGGCTGTGGGACCGCAGGCTGGGGAGAAGAGGACGGAGTTTGGCGGGGTGATCTATACGGAGAGTGCGCAGAAGGCGGCGCGGTTCATTATGGATTGCAACCAGAGTCTGGTGCCGCTGATCTTTCTGCATGATGTGAATGGGTTCATGGTGGGGAAGGATGCGGAGTGGAGCGGGATTATTCGTGCTGGCGCGAAGATGGTTTCGGCAGTGAGTACTTCGGTTGTGCCCAAAATAACCGTGATTGTAGGCGGGAGCTTTGGGGCGGGGCACTATGCGATGTGCGGGAAGGCTTATGATCCGCGGTTTTTGTTTGCGTGGCCTACGGCTCGGTATGCGGTGATGAGCGGAGCTTCGGCGGCGAATACGTTGGCTGAGGTACGGGCGAAGCAGATGGAGCGTGGGGGAAAAGTGCTGTCGGATGCGGAGAAGAAGGCGCTGCATGACGAGATCAAGTCGTCGTATGATGCGCAGGCTGATCCGAGGTATGGGGCCGCGAGGCTTTGGATTGATTCGATTATTGACCCTGTGAAGACGCGGGAGGTGCTGATGACGGCGCTGGAAGCGGCTAGTTTGAATCCTGAGGTGGCGCGGTTTAATCCGGGGGTTTTGCAGACGTGATTTCGCGAGGTAAAGGATGACTCTCAAAGAACTAGAAGACACTTTGCCCAACGGCTTTCATGACGCACAAATAGGCAGTATCGCAGTAGATTTCCTCACTTCTAGCGCGACACTGAGGTTGAAGATACTAACGAGTCTTCCGGACACGGAAGAAGAAACAGGTGTTTTGTATAGAGAGATCGCTATACAGCTGGAAGGGCTTCGAGGAATCCATCTGACCAGTTTTGGAAGCATGAAAAATTACCCAAATCTAAATTGCTGGATGAAGGTTCAGGGATTCAAACCAACTGAAGATTCACTGAGCGTACCGAACATGAGAGGTTTAGACAGCGATACTTTCTATGGGTTCTTTGTTCATGATTGGAATGACTCCATCTATCTCTCAGCAGAGACTGCGACACTCATCGAATCGTGGTTGTTGCGGATGTAGGGGTGCTTATGGAAATCGTTCGAAAGAATGGAATCGACAGTAAAGTTTGTTCGCGCTGCCGAGTATGGAAGCAGCTTAACAATTTTTCAAGGGATCAAATCCATGGAATTGCTCAAGGTCATCGGCATTTTCGGTGTAAGTAGTGTCACAGTGATGTTCGAAAGTTGAGAGCTAATGGTAAAGATTATTGAGTGTCCGCGGGATGCCTGGCAGGGGCTGCCGAAGAATATGCCGGCGGAGGTGAAGGCGGACTACCTGCGGGTGTTGGTTGCGGCGGGGTTCAAGCACATCGATGCGGTGAGCTTTGTTTCTCGGTCGGCGGTGCCGCAGATGGCGGACTCTGAGCTGGTGCTGGAGTATCTGGACCCTCCGGATGATGTGGAGATTATTAGCATCGTGGTGAATGCGAAGGGTGCGGAGCGGGCGGTGAAGACGGGGAGCGTGCAGACGCTGGGGTTTCCTTATTCGGTGTCGCCGACGTTTTTGCAGAGGAATCAGGGGCAGACGCCGGAGGAGGCGCTGGAGGAGCTAGAGAAGATTGGCACGCTAGCGTACAAGGCGGGGATGGATGTGGTGGCGTATATCTCGATGGCGTTTGGGAATCCTTATGGCGAGGCGTGGGATATCGACGAGGTGGTGGCGGCTTGCGATCTGTTGGCGGATAACGGCGTGACGCAGATCTCGCTGGCGGATACGGTGGGGCTGGCGACACCGAAGCAGGTGAGCGATCTGGTGGCGGATGTGATGGCGGTGCATGAGGGGATTGAGATTGGGGTGCATCTGCATGCGAGGCCGGAGGAGGCTGCGGAGAAGATTCGGGCGGCGTATGAGGCTGGGTGCAGGCGGTTCGATGCGGCGATTGGCGGGCTGGGCGGGTGTCCGTTTGCCCAGGATGCGCTGGTGGGGAATGTCGCGACGGAGGTGTTGCTGGCGGAGTTGAAGGGGCTGGGTGCTGAGTTGGAGCCGCTGCGGCCGTTGGATGGGTTGCTGGCGGCGAGCGCGGAGATCTTGCGGAAGTATGGGGAGAGAGTGCAGTAGGGCAGCGAGTCAGCGAGTTAGCAAGTCAGCGTCAGCAGCCTGATCGAGTAGAGTTAGGAGGTTTTGTGAGTTATGTAACTATTTTGGTTGCTGATGTGGACGGGGTTCGGATGATTACTTTGAATCGTCCGGAGCGGCGCAATGCGATGACGCCCGAGATGCAGCAGGAGCTGATTCAGGCGATGGAAGAGGCTGCCTCTAGCGACTGCAGCGTGGTAGTCTTCGCTGGCGCAGGAGATGCGTTTTGTGCGGGATTAGATTTGAGCGCGCTGCAGGGGATGAATGATAAGTCCGCTGCGGAACATACCGCGGATGCGGAGCGGATTGCACGGCTGTTTCGGACTTTGTATGAGCTGCCGAAGCCTACGATTGCGGCGGTGCATGGAGCGGCGATTGCGGGTGGGACCGGCTTGGCCACGATGTGCGACTTCACGCTGGCGGTGCCGGGGGCGAAGTTCGGATATACGGAGGTGAAGATTGGATTTGTGCCGGCGGTGGTGTCGGCTTTTCTGGTGTTGCAGATTGGGGAGAAGCCGGCTCGGGACCTGCTGCTGACGGGGCGGATCTTTACCAGCGAAGAGGCGTCGCGGCTGGGGCTGGTGAATGAGGTTGTCGACGCGGAGAAGCTGACGGCGCGCACGCTGGAGCTGGTGGGGATGTTGCGGGCAAATAGTCCGGAGGCGATGGCGGCAACCAAGCGGCTGCTGAGGGCGCAGAATAAGCCGTGGCTCGATGCGGCGATTGCGGAGGCGTTGGCGGCGAATGCGGAGGCCAGAGGGACGCATGATTTTCGCGAGGGTGTGGCGGCGTTTCTGGAGAAGAGGAAGCCGGTTTGGGGCAGGGACTGATAGTGTGGGGATCCCAGCCGCTGCCCGCTGGAGGTTCGTCGATCTGAATTGTCGTTCAGATTAGGTAGACTGTCTGGATGACTGAAGTAGTTGCAGAGAAGCGTGTGGGGGAGGCCCGCATACGGGTTCGGTATGCCGAGACCGATCAGATGGGCGTGGTGTATCACTCGAACTACCTGATCTGGTTTGAGGTGGGGCGGGTGGAACTGATCCGCAGCATGGGGCTGGACTATAAGCGGATGGAAGTGGAAGAGGGCTGCGGGATTGCGGTGGTGGACGTGCATGTGCGATATCGCTCGCCGGCCCGGTATGACGATGAGTTGGTGGTGGAGACGAGGTTGGTGGCGGCTCGTGGAGCGGTGATCAAGTTCGGGTATAGGGTGCTGCGGATTGGAGATGGCACGCTGCTGTGCGAGGGCGAAACGGTGCATGTGGTGGTGGGCAAGGAGATGAAGAAGAGAGGTCTGCCGCCAAAGTATGCGGAACGTTTTGCGGCTTATCTTAAGGCTCATGCATCCGATGGAGTAGATGGTTTGCAGTCAGATCGGTGATGAGGTGAGGTTGGATGAGTACTGACAAGAAGATTGCGCTGATTACGGGTGGGAATAAGGGAATTGGCCTCGAGACGGCTCGGCAGCTTGGGAAGCTTGGGATTACGGTGCTGATTGGCGTTCGCGATGAAGCTAAGGGTGAAGCTGCGGTTACAGAGCTGAAGAAGGATGGCGTCGAAGCGCGGGCGGTGAAGCTTGATATGGATAATTCGGCGGACTATGCGGCTGTGGCGAAGTTGATCGAGAAGGACTATGGACGGCTGGATATTCTGGTCAACAATGCCGGTATTTTTCTCGACGGTCGGAAGGGAAATGAGACCACCAAGACCTCGAAGGAGATTCTGCAGAAGACTTTTAATACAAACTTCTTTGCAGTGGTGGGGCTGACGCAGGCGTTGCTTCCTCTGTTGAAGAAGAGTCTGGGTGGGCGGATCGTAAATCTTTCGAGCATCCTGGGTTCAAATACGCTGCATGCAACGCCAGGATCGTTTATCTACGATGCGAAGACGTTTGCTTATGACGCTTCGAAGGCGGCGCTGAACTCGTTTACGATTCACCTTGCGCATGAGTTGAAAGATACGAAGATCAAGGTGAACTCGGCGCATCCGGGGTGGGTGAAGACGGAGATGGGCGGCGAGGGCGCACAGCTCGACATCGAGACCGGTGCCAAGACCTCGGTCGAGCTGGCGACGCTGCAGGACAGCGGGCCGAATGGTGAGTTCCTTCACCTTGGCAAGGCATTGCCCTGGTAGGTGCTTTGTCCTGCCGGACGGGCCCACTGCGCGTGGGGCGGCCACTTCGTGGCGTGTATACCTTGTTTGGGCAGGTTATCGGCGCGGAACCTCCCGTTGGTCGGCACTGACTCTAGTTTGCGACCAAGTTTTTCAGAGTGCAAAAGTTCGAGGTTTTACGTTTTCGCGGATGAAGGTGATGGTGGTTTCAAGCGGCGTTCCCGGTCCGAAGATGGCCGAGACGCCGTTTTCTTTTAATTTCGGCTGGTCCTCGTCGGGGATGGTGCCCCCCAGGACTAGGAGGATGTCTTCGGCCTTCTGCTCGCGGAGGAGAGCCGTGATGCGGGGCACGATGACGTTGTGGGCACCGGAGAGGATGGAGAGTCCGATGCAGTCGACGTCCTCCTGGATGGCGGCGGAGACGATCATCTCGGGGGTCTGGCGGAGGCCGGTGTAGATGACTTCCATGCCGGCGTCGCGGAGCGCGCGGGCGATGATTTTGGCGCCGCGGTCGTGGCCGTCGAGGCCGGGTTTTGCGACGAGAACGCGGATTGGAGGCTTGTTAGGCATTAAAGAGCGAGTATATCTGTGTGTTGCGAAGATTGGACAATGCGGCGCATGACTGAGATAAGTTGTCTGGTTGAACTAGAAGTTGTCTTCGTCGCCGATGGGCATGCCGGGTGGGGCTTCGATGGGTTTAGCGGGGATGAACTTGGCGGGGTCGCGGTTGAAGTCGTTGATGCGGTCGATGAGGGCGGCGCGGTGGATGGCTTCGGCGGTGTCGGGTAGCGGGGCCGCGGTGGTCCACTGCTTGAGGAGATCGTTGAGGTGGGAGCGGGCGATGGCGCGAGCTTGCGTGGAGGCTTGCGGGTTGACAGCGAGAGAGAGCATCGCTTCGAGGGCGCGGAACTCTACGGCGCGTTCTACTTCCGAAGACATGGTGTGTCCGCCTTCTGGACGCTCGGCGGTGGTCTTGGAGATGGCTTCGAGGACGCCGCGGAGTGAGGGGGCGTCGGCGAGGCGCATGTGGTACTGGACGAGGCGCGAGGCGCGGGCTGGGTCGAGTAGGACGTTTAGGGTGAGGTCGGCGGCGGACTCGGCGGGGGCGATGGGGTCGAAGGTGAGGCCGGTCTCGGAGGGGAAGGACTCGCGGGTGCGGGGGAGGCCGGGTGGGCGTGGTGGGAGGATTTTGAGGAGGGTCTCGGGCAGGGTGAGGGTCTCGGGGGAGAGAGTTTTGAGGACGGCGGTGAGGGCTTTCTTCTGCTCGGCGGAGGAGACGATTCCGGGGTTGGGTTGGCCGTCGCCGCGGAGGCTGTAGCGGTAGTCGAGGCCGCCGATCTCTTTGATGGTGGCTTCGGTTTGGTAGCGGTGGAGAAGGTAGAGGGGGACGAGGGTGTCTTCGAGCTGCGCCATGGGGGTGCCCGTGGTGATGGCGTTCTCGTTGAAGCGGGCTAGGGCGGCGGTGCGGATGGTTAAGATGCGGTCGAGTTCGTCGGCGGGATCAATGCCGTTGTCCCAGAGGTGAGCATGGGGGTGCGCTCCGCCGAGGGGGCGCGCGTCTTCATCAGTGATGTAGAGGAGGCCGGTCTTTTCGCTGGCTTCGAGGATGTTGTTTAGAGCGGCGGGGTCTTCGGTCGGATGTTTATTGGTATCGAATTCGCGGTAGCCGTAGTCGATGGCGACCTTGTCCCAGATGCCGATGTTGACGCCGTAGCTTTCGGTGAGGCTGGGGATGCCTTCTTTGTTGAGGGTGATGTAGGGATGGGGGTAGTCCATGACGGAGACGGACTCTTCGGGGGTGTGAGGGAAGGAGCTTGCGGCGAAGTTGTGCGCGAGGCCGAGGGTGTGGCCGGTCTCGTGCGCGGCTAGCTGGCGGGTGCGGGCTAGTGCCATTGCCAGCATGGGATCGGTTGATGGTGGGAGTGGCTTGCCGTTGACGTAGGGGCTGAGGAGGGCTTCGGCGATGAGGTAGTCCTGACGGCTACGGAGGGAGCCGAGGGTGACATTGCCTTTGATGATTTCGCCCGTGCGTGGGTCGGCGACGGCGGAGCCGTAGCTCCAGCCACGGGTGTAGCGGTGGACCCACTGGATGATGTTGTAGCGGATGTCCATGGGGTCGGCGTCGGCGGGGAGGATGTCGACGCGGAAAGTGCCTTTAGCCCAGCCTGCGGATTGAAAGGCCTGATCCCACCAGCGCGCGCCTTCGAGGAGAGCGGTGCGGATGGGCTCAGGGGCGCCGCGGTCAACGTAGTACTGGAGGGGGGTGACGGCTTCGCAGCTTTGTTTGCAGGATGGATCTTTTTTGATGAGGCGGTGGCGGATGATGAACTGCTGGTCTAAATTCGCGCCTAACGGCGCCGCGTAATCTCTGTAGGTGGTGGGGAAGTAGCCGGCGCGGGGGTCGAAGCGGCGAGGGGTGAAGCCGGGGCCGGGGAGTTCGATGAAGGACTGGTGTTCGCGGAGGGTTATGGCGTGGGGGTCGGGCGTGACGTTGGTGACGAACTCTGCTTTGGTGGGGTCGTCGGTGGTGAAGGTGAGGATGGATTCTACTTCGGTGTTTTTGGGGAAGGCTTTGGTGGCGTCGAGGGCGATGGTAGAGCGGTCGGCGTCAAGTTTGTAGGTGCCTTGCTTGGTGGTGGTGAGGGTTTCGGCTACGCGGTGGGCGTCGCGGAGGTAGAAGTCTGTCGCGTCGATGAGGACGGCGCCGCTGGGGTCTTCGGCCTCGACTTTGAAGCCGTAGAGGATGGACTCGGGGAAGGATTGGCGGACGGCTAGTTGCTCGAGTGGGTCGGTGGAGCTGGAGCGGAAGGATTGGTTGGGTTCGACGAGGAGGACTTTGGGGCCAGTGCGCTCGAAGTGGAGGATCTCGCCGGAGGAGATCTGGCCGCGGTCGAGGCCGAGGTCGTTGGAGCCGGTGCCGTAGGGGAGGGAGTGGGTGTAGAGGAGGTCGGGGCTGCGGCCGGAGGGATCGAGGTGGGGAATCTCGAGGTAGAGCTTGCCGGCTTTGGCGTCCCAGTCGAGCGGGAGGTAGCCGTCGAGGTGCTTCATGCCGGAGGTCTTGGCGGCGATGGTCTGCGCGGAGATTGTAACCGGAATAGCTGCATAAAAAAATGCGGAGATGGCGAGGAGGGCCAGGGTCATGCGTTTGGGCATGGTTTTGTTTTACACCAGAGCGCGCGGGGCTAACGAGAGCGAGCGGTCTGCCAGGCCTTGGCGTACTGCCAGCTGGTGTAGGTGGAGTGGTAGAGGTGGAGCAGGAGACCTTCGCGGCCGTCGAGGAAGCCGAGGCGGAGGAGATAGTTTCGGAAGAAGGTTAGGGTGGGGAGGATGAGGACGTTGTGGAGGAGTGCGAGGCGTGAGTAGCTGGTGTGGCCCTTTTCGATGACGGTCTGCGCGCCGAGGGTGCTGTAGCGGTTGAGGCTTTCGATGTAGCTCTCGAGGGTGGGGTAGGCGTGGTGGACGATGTCGTGTTTGAGGGTCTCGGTGATGCCGTCGAGGGCGATGGTCTCGTGGACGGGGCGATCGGTAAAGCGGGCGGGGGGCGCGAAGTTGGCGGAGTGGCGGCGGAAGAGGCGGAGGTGGGGATCGGGATAGAAGCCGCCGTGACGGATCCAGCGGCCGAGGAAGAGATTGCGTCGGCGGAGGAGGTAGGCGTCGGCGGTGGGAGAGGCGGCGAGGAGAGCGCTGATCTCGGCTTGCAGCTCGGGGGTGAGGGCTTCGTCGGCGTCGAGGGAGAGGATCCAGGTGCCGGTGCAGCGCTCGATGGCGAAGTTCTTCTGTGCGGCGAAGCCCTGCCAGGGCTCGAGGAAGAGCTTGGCCTTGAATTCGGCGGCGATCTCGAGGGTGCGGTCGGTGGAGCCGGAGTCGACGACAATGATCTCGTCGGCGAATTGAACGCTGGCGAGGGTGCGGGCCAGATTGGCCTCTTCGTTGAGCGTGATGATCGCTACGGACAGCTTCGGCGTCATGATGGCTATCCCATCCTCCCAAGTACGGGAGCGAAGATCTCTGGTTGTGCTTTATGCTCAGTGGCCGGGATGGCCGCTTGAAGGGTTTAGTTTATTACGATTTTTGCGAGTTGGAGATTCATTTTTTCTACTTCTCAGGGGAGGGTGATGGTGGCGTCTTTGAGATGCTCGCGGAGGAGGCGCTGGGTGAGGGTCTTGAGGTTTTCTCCGGTTTTGGTGAGGGTGAAGGCGGCGGTGGCTTCGGCCCAGTCTAGTTTAAAGCTGGTGGATTGCGCGGAGATCCAGACCTGGCGGATGGGCGTGTTGGGCGTGATGACGAACTTGCTGGAGCCGTTTTCGAAGATGATGTTCATGACGCCGTTGTTGTCTTCGAACTCGAAGCCGGCGCCGTCGTCTTCTGCGGCGATGAGGGACTGCTTGAGGGACTCGAGGGCTTTGTCGGATTCGCGGCGGAAGGTGGCTTCGTCGATCATGAGGTTAGTTTACCCGGTGTACTTTCTTTTAGCCGGTGTACTCTTCCCGGGCTGTTTCGGCGATGGCCTGGGCCGGGACGGTGCGGTGGGCGAGGAGATGGCCCGCGGCTACAGCGGCGACGCACAGGATAACGGAGAGAAAGATGTTGGCGAGGGCTCGGCCCCATGCACCGGATCGCATCAGGTCGAAGGTCTGCAGGCTGAAGGAGGAGAAGGTGGTGAAGCCTCCGCAGATGCCGATCATGACGAAGAGGCGGAGGTTCTCGGATGCAGGATAGCGGCCGCTTTGCAGGGTGAGGGTACCGAAGTAGCCGATGACGAATGACCCGAGCACATTGATGAGAATCGTGCCGAAGGGAAATCCGATGCTGTAGGTGAGTGTGAGACGCGTGATGGCGTAACGCAGCAGGCCACCCAGTGCACTGCCGATTGTGACCCAGAGATAGGACATCGTCTGCCTCGTTGTTCCTCAGATTGCGAAGATCGAATTGGCAGAGGTCATCAGCCGGGTGTTTACGGCGGTTTTGGGAGACCTCATTCCCATGCTTCTATCGTAGCAGTGTTTATCAGTCTTATGATTTGCTTGCAGAGAGGCTTCTGAATTTGAGGGTCTTCCCGCAGTCTTTTTGAGATACCTATTGCTATGCCATAGGGGAAGTGAGAATATGTATGGGTTGGCAATAGGAGCGGTCCATTGAGAGTCAGCAAGACTACGATAAATGCAGGACAGTGCACACTGGCTCTGGTCTCAGGTTGCTTCTCTATTGTGGAGGAGGTTTGATGCGAAGGCTGCGCGCGTTCTGGATGAGGGTTTTTGGGGCTTTGCGAAGTGGGGGTAGAGGCACGGAGTTGGCCGACGAACTGGAGAGCCATCTTCAGATGCACATCGAAGATAATGTCCGGTCTGGGATGTCGTCAGAGGAGGCGCGACGGCAGGCTTTGATTCGGCTTGGGGGATTGGAGCAGACGAGGCAGGCCTATCGCGAGAGACAGGGGCTACCTGGTGTCGAGACGCTGTGGCAGGATGTTTGGTTTGGCCTGCGTGTGCTGGGGAAGAGTCGTGGATTTACGGTCGTGGCGGTGCTGACGCTGGCGCTGGGAATAGGAGCGAACACGGCTCTGTTTTCGGTTATCAATGCGGTGCTGCTGAATCCGCTTCCTTATCCTCACGCGGAGGAGCTGCTTACAGTCCATGCAGCAAAGCAGAACTTCAATGAAGGCTCCATCTCCTACCTGAACTTTCGCGACTGGCAGCGTGATAACAAGACCTTGAGTGCGCTGGCTGTTTCGCGGGGCACCGGGTACATCCTGACTGGTACAGGCGCTTCGGAGGAGGTGCGAGGAGAGCTTGTCTCTTCGGACTTCTTTTCTCTTCTGGGAGTGAAGCCGGTGGCGGGGCGGCTGTTTGCTCCCCATGAGGATGAGATTGGGCAGAGTCCTGTGGCTATGATCAGCGCGGGGTTCTGGAAGCGGAAGCTTGGAGGGCGGCCTGATGCGATCGGGAAGGCGCTCACGCTGGATGGACGTGACTACATTGTTGTCGGGGTAATGCCTGCGAGCTTCAACCTTGCGATCAATAACTTTCGTGCCAGTGATATTTACGTGCCGATCGGTCAGTTTCAAAATCCTGCGCTAAGCGATCGGGCCGCGGGGCTTGGCATACACGGTATCGCGAGGCTGAAGCCTGGAGTGACGCTGGAGCAGGCGCAGGCGGATATGGAGAGAGTCTCGCGAGGCGTTGAGGCGGCTTTCCCGGCAGAGGATCAGGGGATTCGTGCCAGGCTGGTGCCGTTCAAGGAGTCGCTGGTACGCGAAGTACGCCCGCTGCTGGTGGTCTTGATGGGGGCTGTCGTGTTTGTGCTGCTGATTGCCTGCGTCAACGTTGCGAACCTGTTGCTGGCGAGATCAAATGTCCGCGCACAGGAGTTTGCGGTGCGGTCGGCTCTGGGAGCAAGCCGGGGACGGCTGCTGCGGCAGTTGCTGACGGAGAGTCTAATTCTTTCCGTGCTGGGTGGAGGGTTGGGCCTTGTGCTGGCTGCTGTGGGAACGCATGTGCTAGTGAAGATGGTGCCGCAGGGACTGCCGCGAGCTGCGGAGATTCATCTGAACTGGCTGGTGCTGTGCTTTACGGCGTTGATCTCGCTGGCTTCGGGGACGCTGTTTGGTTTTGCGCCTGCGATGAGGATGTTTAAACAGAATGTACAGAGCGCGCTGAAGTCCGGGGGACGCGGGACAGGTGTCGCAAGCCACCGCATGCAGGACTCGTTGGTCATCCTTCAGATGGCTTCGGCTTTGGTGCTGTTGATCGGTGCGGGGTTGATGATTCGCAGCATGGTGAAGCTGTCGAACGTAGACCCAGGCTTCCGGTCGAAGGGCGTGATGACGTTTGGTCTTGAGGCTGCGCCGGAGATGAAGGGCGCTAACCCCGATGCGGTGCGAGCCTATCTGCGCGAGGCGCGGCGGAGGATCGCTCTTACGCCTGATGTTGAAGCGGTATCGTTTTCATGGGCCGCGCTGCCGATGATGTCTGATGATGAGCAGTTCTTCTGGCTGGAGGGAGAGCCGAAGCCGGCAAGCCAGAATACGATGCGTTCGGCGATACGGTATCTGGTTGGAGCCGACTATCTGCGGGTGATGGGGATTCCTTTGCTGCGGGGCCGATTTCTGTTGGACACCGATGATGAGAAATCGGAGCGTGTGATTGTGATTGATGATGTGTTTGCGCGGAAGTTTTTCGGGGATGCCGATCCGATCGGCAAGCGCATTGCTCTGGATCAGTTTAATGATCCGGCGCTGGTGGTGGGAGTTGTGGGGCATGTGAATCAATGGGGGCTTGATAGCGACCTGGCAAGTTCGCTTCGTGCCGAGACGTACCAATCCATGCTGCAGTTGTCGGAGGTCCAGTTGAGTATGGTTGTCCACGGAATGGACACGGTGGTCCGTTCGAAGTCCGGTGGTACTCCGAGCTTCAAGAGCATCGAGAGATCGGTAACTCAGATGAATCAGGAGCAGGTGGTTTATAACCCGGAGACGATGGAAGACGTTATCTCCGACACGCTTGCTACGCGGCGGTTCGCGATGATTCTGCTGGCGGTGTTTGCAGGTACAGCGCTGGTGCTGGCGAGCATTGGGATGTATGGCGTGATCTCTTATCTTGTGGGACAACGTTCGCGCGAGATCGGGATACGCATGGCGCTGGGAGCGGATCGCAGGGATGTGCTTCGATGGGTGCTGGGGCGCGGCAGCAGGCTTGCGCTGATCGGCGCCGGGTGTGGATTGATCGTTGCGCTGGCGCTGACTCGGACGATCGCAGGTTCCTCATTGCTGTATGGGGTGCGGCCTTATGACCCGTGGACCTTCTTCGTCGTAGTTGTGGTGATGATGGGAGTGGCTTTGGTGGCCTGTTATATTCCGGCGCGACGAGCGACACGGATTGACCCGATGACGGCGCTGCGTACCGATTAAGCCAAGGCAGCGTAGAAGGGAAGACAGTTTCAGAACGAGCGGACAAAAAATCGGCCGCCCAATGTGCAGGCGGCCGTGAGGAAGGACCTCTGTTGACTACTGCACGGTGAGTGCAATGATCGTGTTTTGTGTGAGGCTGCCGGAGGTGGCCGTAATGGTCACCATCTGCAAGCCAGACGGGGTGCCGGGCGTTGCCGGAGTTGTTGGCGCGGTGGGAGCCGGTGCGGAGGCGACCGGTGTCGTGGCGGCGTTTGAGGAGCCGGAGCAGCCGACGACGACGCCAGTAGAGAGGATAAGAAGCGCGAAGAGACTCAGCAACTGCAAGGGATGAGAGTTGCCGAGGGCGCGTCTGCGGGTGAAGACAAGGAGAGAGCCAAAGGGCAGGAGGAATGCAATCGTGATGCCGGTTGTGTGTTTGGTCCAGGGGGTGTGCTTCTGGAGATGCGCCATGCTGGCTGCGGTCTGGATGGTGACAGTGCTGGTAGCTGCTGCCGCGGGCGTGACGGAGAGAGTGCTGGGGGAGAAGGTGCAGGTGACGCCGACCGGGCCGCTGCAGGATAACGACACGTTGCCGGTGAAGCTGTTGGTTGGAACGACGCTGATGGTTGCCGTAGTCGATTTGCCCGCAGTGACAGTGGCGGCAGAGGTTGAAGCACTGAAGCCAAAGGCTGCGGGGGCGGTGGAGGCTGTGGTGTTGGCGATACCGGCGAAGAGACCGTGGATTTCGTTAGTGAGACCAGCGGCGATGTAGAGCGTGTTGGGATCGCCTGCGCCTGCAGGGGTTGCGTTGCTTTCTCCGAAGACGATCTCCCAGAGGGATGGGAAGGAGAGAGCCTTGCCGTTGGCGTCGGTGAGTTGGCCGAGGAAGGCGAAGGTGGTGGGGTTGTAGACATTGATGAGGCCATCGCCGAAGTTGCCGATGAGGAGGTCGCCGCCGAAGACGCCGAAGCCTGTGGGAGCGATGGCGACGCCCCAGGGCGCGTTGAGGTTGCCGCCGGTGACGGCGCGGGATACAAAGTTGCCGTTAAGATCGAATACGTCGACGATGCCGTTACCCGCGCCTACGGTCTGGACGTAGCTGGTAGCCGCGGCGCGTGGTCCGGAGGCGGAGACGGCATAGGGTCCGACGATTGGCGAAGGGGCAGGTGCGGGAGTTGGGGTTGGTGTGGGGGCGGGTGCTGGAGTGGGTGAAGCAGGGGAAGAGGTGTTGGTGCTGCGAAGGGCGTAGGTGACGAAGACCTGGTTGCCGATGACGTGCACGGCAAAGGGCGCGTAGTTGGCGGGGAGGTTGGTGTCGGTGAAGGCGCCGGCGAGTTTGGCGGCGTGGAAGTTGGTGTCATAGATCTCGATGTCAGAGCCTGCTCCGAAGTTTGCAGCAAGGAGGAAGGTTCCTGTGGTGTTGGTGAGGAGGGCGATGTCCGTGTAGTCGGCGCCCGCTGCGTTGTTATTGACAGCGATCTGGGCAACGCTGTTGGTGGTGCCGAGAGCGGAGTTCCAGCCGCTGATGGTTCCGTCGATGGTGGAGAAGAGGAAGGCGGCAGCGGAGCCGTTGGGCAGCTTGAAGTTGGTCTTAGAGGTGCTGAAGATAGTACCGGTGGGAGAGCCTGTGCCGGTGCCAGCGCCGGTGGGGATGGTTACTTTGAAGGGGATGGTTCCGGTCGCTGTGGCGAGGTAGTCGAGCCCGGTTGCCTGGGTGTTGATCCAGAACGCGGGCCCGATGGAGACGCCCCAGGGATTGATGAACTGTGGATCTGTAACGGTGGCGGTTACCGATCCGTCGGACAGGATGTTGGTGGTTTGATAAGAGCCTGCGGTTTGTGCTGAGGCCGCAACGGTAAGAGACGAGGTTGCGAGGAGAAGAGCAAGAAGATTTTTTACGTTCGATCGGATTTGAGTGCGAAGACCGCGACGCGAGGTGAGTTTGTTTGTGGCAGGGGCCGTTGAACAAGATTTGCTGGGCATGATCTTTCTCTTTTCTCTGCGTGAGGCAGAATTGCTTGCCGGTGAAGACGGGTCCGGTCAAGTTGAAGAGTAGAGAGAGCGGGGAGGGGAGTTGTCAGCAGGAGGTCAGATGCGAGTCTTTTAATTGCATCATGTGAAGTCGTATGGAGAAGGACGAACCGGCCTGCACCGCTCCTCTTTGGGAGGAGCGGTGCAGCGAAGAAGCGATTTTAGAACGGAATGTCGTCGTCGGTGATGCCTACGTCGGCGTAGTCGGGCTGGCTGGACGGGGTGCGCTGGTCGTAGCTGGCTGTGTTGGACTTGGAGTAGCCGCCGGCGGAGGCACCTTCGCCAGCGGGTTTGCCGCCGAGCAGGGTGAGTTCGTTGCAGAGGATCTCGGTCTTATACTTCTTCTCGCCGCTGGTCTTATCGTCCCAGGAGCGGGTCTGGATCTTGCCTTCGATGAGGATCTGCGAGCCTTTTTTAACGTAGTCGCGGACGACCTCTGCGGTGCGCTGGAAACAGACGATATTGTGCCACTCGGTCTTGTCGGCCCAGTTGCCTTGGGCGTCTTTTTGCCGGTCGGCGGTGGCGAGCGAGAAGCTTGCGACGGTCATGCCGCCGGCTGTGGCGCGGATCTCGGGGTCTTTGCCGACGTTGCCGAGGAGGAAGACTTTGTTGACGCCTTTTGCCATGTGAAGAACTCCGGTTTTGTTTACGAAAGTGAGGTGGCTGCCCTGGGTGGTGTTTCAGGTGCGTGCCGTGGAACGCTGCCCGAAGGCACTTTGGTGCATAAACTGTATCCGCTTCGTGTCGAAGCTGCGGATCTTCTACAACGATCCAACCGCATCTACGTGGGCGGAAGACCATATCTTACACCATGCGAGGGTGGGCTTTCGCTGGTCCGAAATCCTCACTTGCCGAGGCTGTTTGCGCCCTGAGAGGCCATGAAATTGTGGTGTTTTTTGTGTTGGGGTGCGTGCAAGGAAGATCGCACCGGCTGTGTGGGAGGGGAGAGGGGGATGGACTATCATTGCTATCTCAACGAAGAATAATCCCCGGGGGTTCCAGTGGGCCAGTCTTATGCGATCGCTTTCAGAGATGGCTTTTTCTTCCGGTGTCTTCCGGGATATCGCTCTGGCGCGGTGTTGTCCGTTGTGATGGGCTATGCGATTTGCCTTACGGTGTCTCTGCTTTTGCTGACCGGGTGCCGCTCCGGGCAGGGCGTTGCGGGTCCGACGGTGGAGTTTACGAAGATTCCTCCCGCCGCGCAGGGCGGCCGAGAACGGGTCGATACAGTCTCGGGACGTGTCCATGGCGCGCGGCCTGGCCAGCGGATCGTCATCTACGCGATGAGCGGACCGTGGTGGGTTCAGCCGTGGCCGGATCAGCCGTTTATTCCTATCCAGGCCGACTCAACGTGGAGTGCGACGAGTCATCTTGGGTTCAAGTATGCCGCGATGCTGGTGGACCCGGGATATCAGCCAGCGCCTACGATGGATGTAGCTCCGGCGGCCGGCGGTTCAGTGGTGGCGCTGGCAATTGTCGATGGTGTAGGCAAAGCTCAAATTGCGCCGACGGTGCCGATTAAATTCAGCGGCTATGACTGGGGAGTTCGAACGATTGCATCGGATCGCGGAGGACTGAATCTTCCGTATGAGGGCGATAACGCATGGGTCGATCCGGAGGGAGCGCTGCATCTTCGCATCAGAAAGAAGGGGAACAAGTGGTCTTGCGCGGAGGTGGAGATGGCGCGAAGCCTGGGATATGGAACGTATATCTTTACGGTGCGAGACACGGCTCACCTGGAGCCGGCTGCGGTTCTGAGTTTGAACACCTTCGACGATTTTGGAGGAGAGCAGAACTACCGTGAGGTGGATGTTGAGATGAGTCAGTGGGGCGATGGGACGAGCAAGGAAAATGCGCAGTTCGGCATTCAGCCTTTCTATGTTCCGGGCAATGTGGCGCCGTTCACGGAGCCTGCGGGGAAGTTGACTCACTCGTTTCACTGGGAGCCTGGGCGCGTGAAGTTTGTGACGGTGCGCGGAGACTCAGCTGACAAAGGCGCTCCGGTGGCGGAGCATGTCTTTACCTCGGGCGTGCCGTCGCCTGGCCACGAGAAGATGCAGTTGTTGTTCTACGTGGTTGCGAGCGATAAGTATCCGATGCAGAAGGACAGCGAAGTTGTTCTGGAGAAGTTCGAGTATCTTCCGTGATGGGGCTATGAAAGTTTATCGGCTGGTCGGAAAATTGGTGGCCGTGCTGGTTGCGATGTGTTTTGCCCGGACGGTTTATGCGGTCGATCCGAATCGGGCTATCTCGCAGTACATGCGGGAGAACTGGGGGCTTGAGAGAGGTTTTATCGGGGGGGCGGTAAGCTCGATCGCCCAGGGGCCTGATGGGTATCTGTGGGTCGGGACGGAGAAGGGTCTGTTTCGCTTCGACGGGATGAGCTTTCAGGAGTTTCAGCAACAGGCTCCGACGGCGCTTCCGATAGGACCTGTTCAAGAGCTGATTACCGACTCTCAATCGAATCTGTGGATACTGCTGACGAATACTACGATCCTGCGATATCACGCCGGGATGTTCGACCCTGGGCACAGCCAAGCAGAGGTTGGAATTACATCGATTGGGCGGCGCAGGGATGGCTCGGCGCTTCTCTCGTCGTTGGCCCTGGGGCCGCTTGGATATCACGCAGGTAAGTTCGATGTGCTGACTGCAGCGCAGGCGCCGGGGAGGACCGATCCTGCTCAGGCGGCGGTGATGAACGATGAACTTTCGAGCCGGTTAAGCTGGGCAACGGGCGTGGCGACTCATCGATTCGCCAAGCCGAATACTTCGGTGACGGCGATTGCTGAGACCAGCGATGGCGTTGTGTGGCTGGGGACGCCCGATAAAGGTCTCTTCTACCTAGGAGGCGGGCAGATTCACGACATAGCACCTCGGGTAGAGGGAAGGATCAACTGCCTGCTTCCGATGCAGAACGGAGAGCTGTGGATTGGAACCGACAGAGGCGTTCTGCGCTGGACGGGGTCGAAAGTTACTCGCGAAGGCGTGCCCTCGGAGCTTGGGAAGGTGTCGGCTCTGTCGGCGATTCGCGACAGGGATGGAAACATCTGGATCGGCACGTCTCATGGACTGCTTCGATTCAACGCGCGCGGTGTCTCCTCCGATGAGGACGATACGGTGGCCTCCAATCTGGCGGTGAACTCTCTTTTTGAGGATAGAGAGGGGGATCTGTGGATTGGGACGCCACGAGGTTTGGAGAGGCTTCGCGACAGCACTTTTGTGAGCTTTGCGGTTGACGAAGATTTGCGATCGACCAGCGGTGGTCCGGTCTACATCGATTCGGGGGAACGCACTTGGTTCGCTCCTCTCGACGGCGGATTGCGTTGGCTGAAAGATGGAGTGGCCGAGAAGGTTACGGCAGGGGGTCTGGACAGAGATGTGGTCTACTCCATCACGGGAAGCCAGGATGAGTTGTGGGTGGGCAGACAACGGGGCGGACTTACGCGGCTGCGTGTTGCCAAGGGCGGCTTCGAGACAAAGACCTACACGCATGCGGACGGACTGCTTCAGGACAGCGTGTACGCGGTTCATCAGAACCGCGACGGATCGGTGTGGGCTGGAACACTCAGCGGCGGGGTCAGTGAGCTGAGGGACGGCAAGTTTACCTCGTACACGACGGCGAATGGAATGCCCTCGAATACGGTGACAGCGATGGCGGAGGGGGCGGACGGAAGCATGTGGGTCGCAACGCCGGTTGGCCTGACTCAGCTCTTGCATGGCCAGCTGCGAACCTACACAGAGACGGAGGGATTGCCCTCACCGGATATCAATTGTCTGCTCGAGGATTCGAATCACGTGTTGTGGGTTGGGACGACATCGGGCCTCGCGTATTTTAGTGGCGGTGCGGGCCATATTCCACGCAATGTGCCGGTGGCGTTGCAGGAGCAGATCTTCGGAGTGGCGGAGGATACCAACGGATGGTTGTGGGTTGCGACCTCAAATCGCGTTCTGAGAGTGAGGCGGGATAAGCTGCTGAACGGTTCGATCGCGGAGGGCGACGAACGGGAGTACGGGACGACCGATGGCCTGAATGGAGTCGAGGGGGTGAAGAGGCAGCGGTCCGTTGTCGAGGATTCGCTGGGACGGATCTGGTTTTCGATGAACCACGGGCTCTCGGTCGTCGATCCGATTCGAGCTGCGCGGGGCGCCGCGCTGGTTCTGGCGAAGATCGATGCCGTTGCTGTCGATGGAGATCTGGTTGATATCAAGACAGCGGTTCGTATCCCCTCGGCTCGCCAGCGGGTTACGTTCGGTTTTTCCGGTGTAAATCTTGCACTGCCGGAGCGGGTTCGATACAGGTATCGTCTGGATGGATTCGATCGAGGCTGGAGTGAGCCGGTCGAAGTGCGGGATGCCTTCTACACCAACCTCGGTCCGGGGTCTTACAAGTTTCGCGTAATCGCCGCGAACAGCGATGGGGTCTGGAATCTGGATGGGCCATCGCTGGATCTTACGGTTGTTCCGGCGTTCTACCAGACGAGTTGGTTTCTGCTGTTGTGCGCGGCAGCGGTGGCAGCCGTGGCTTGGGCTGTTTATCAGTGGCATGTCGGACAGGTGACTTCGCGGATGGACCTGCAGTTTATCGAGCGGCTGTCGGAGCGAACGCGAATTGCTCGCGAGCTGCACGATACTCTGCTGCAGAGTTTTCAGGGGTTGATTCTTCACTTCCAGACCGCCCGGGATCTGATTCCGAGAGATCCGTCGGAGGCGGAGAAGAATCTTGACTCGGCTCTGCAGAGCGCGGACCAGGCGATGGTGGAGGGGCGAAACGCAATCTATGACATACGATCCTCTACGTTGGTCGACCACGATCTCGCGCACATGATCACGGCGCTGGGAGAAGAGTTAGGCGGCAGTCTCAGAGAGGGAATGAGGCCTGGGTTCTCTGTCGTCGAGGAGGGTACTGCAAAGCCACTGGATTCGATCTTCCGGGACGATATTTACCACATCGTTCGAGAGGCGCTGCGGAACTCCTTCAAGCATAGTGAGGCGCAGAAGATCGAAGCGGAGATTACGTATGGGAAGAGGCTGCTGCGCGTGCGGATTCGCGACGATGGGAAGGGAATCGACCGGAAGGTTCTGGAGCAGGGAGAGCGCGCGGGCCACTGGGGACTGCCTGGAATGCGAGAGCGTGCAAAGCGGATTGGCGCGCGGCTGGCGGTTTGGAGTGAGGCTGGTGCCGGGACGGAGGTAGAGCTCAACGTCTCCGGCTCGCTCGTCTACGAATCAGCTTCTCCTCAGCTTCTGTCTCGACTCTTTCGCAGGAGTGGAGCCAGAGATAAAGGGTTGTGACTGGCAGGCGTGGCTTATTTGCGGATGAGAAAGACAAAGCGGAGCAGGAAGAGTGTGGCGAGGAGATAGAGCATCCAGTCCTGACGGCGGGCGCGGCCGGTGAGCAGTTGGAGGAGGGCGTAGCTGGTGAGGCCGAAGCTGAGGCCGTCGGCGATGGACCAGGTGAGTGGGATGGTCGCAACGGTGAGGAAGGCGGGGATGCCGATCTGCGGATCGTCCCACTCGATCTCGCCAAGGCCGGTAAGCATGAGGCCGCCGACGAGGATGAGCGCGGGCGCTGTGGCAAAGGTGGGTATGGCTCCGACGAGTGGTGCAAGAAAGAGCGAAAGAAAGAAGAGGATGCCGGTGACGATAGCTGTGACGCCGGTGCGACCTCCTGCGGCGACTCCTGCGGAGGACTCGATGTAGCTTGTGACGGTGCTGGTGCCCGCGAGGGAGCCGAGGATGGTGGAGCTGGCATCGGCGAGGAAGATGCGGTTGAGGCGGGGAATGGTGTGGTCGGGGGCGATGAGGCCGGCGCGCTGGGTGACGGCGACAAGCGTGCCGATGTTGTCGAAGAGGTCGACGAAGAGGAAGACGAAGATGATCTCGAAGGCTCCGATGTGGAGCGCGCCGAGGATGTCGAGGTGGAAAGCCGTGGACTTGATTGCGGATAGGTCGTAGTGCGTCGGTTCCCAGTGGACCTGATGGCAGAGAATGCCGAGGAACGTGGTGGCGAGGACGCCGATGAGCATGGAGGCTCGCACGCGGAGTACTTGCAGGATTGCGATGAGCAAGAGGCCGAAGATTGCCAGCGCAGTGCCTGGAGAGCGGAGATCTCCGAGGGTGACCGTGGTGGCGGCGCTGGGAACGATGATGCCCGCGTTGCGAAATCCGATGAAGGCGATGTAGAGGCCGATGCCTCCGCCGACTGCAGCGTGCAGCTGATGAGGGATGGCTGCGACAAGGCGTTGCCGGATGCCAGTGAAGGTGAGGGCGAGGAAGATGATGCCCGAGAGGAAGACCGCGCCGAGTGCCGTTTGCCAAGGGACTCCCATGCCGAGGACAACGGTGTAGGTGAAGTAGGCGTTGAGGCCCATGCCGGGCGCGAGGGCGAGCGGGTAGTTGGCGATGCTTCCCATGAGGATGCTGCCGAAGGCCGCGCAGAGGCAGGTGGCGGTAGTGACGGCGGCGAGCGGCATGCCGGTTTTGCTGAGCAGCGATGGGTTCACGAAGATGATGTACGCCATCGTGATGAACGTCGTAAGGCCGGCAAGGATTTCTGTTCGCCAGTTGGTCGCATGTGCAGAGAAGCCGAAGTAGTGCTCCAGGCGAGTGCGGAGGTGCATCAGGTCAGGGCTCCTGTGAGGCGGGAAACTAGAATGGATGGAGTAGTACCAGCATAGCGTGAGAGGGCTTGGATGACAGCAGAGGATGTGAAGAAATTACTTGGGTTGCAGCCGCATCCGCGCGAGGGTGGGTGGTACGTGAGGACGTACGAAGCTACGGAGAAGGTGGACGCCAAAGCGTTTGGCGATAAGAGATATGCAGGGACGCGACGGACTGGAACTGCGATCTACTATCTGCTGGAGCCGGAGACGTTCAGCGAGATGCACCGGCTGAAGTCGGATGAGGTGTTTCATTTTTATGCCGGGGACGCGGTGGAGATGCTGCAGCTGGTCGAGAAGGGGAAGGGCCAGACAGTCGTGATCGGGAACGATCTGTTGCGAGGCCAAAGGCCGCAGGTGGTGGTGGAGCGTGGCGTGTGGCAAGGCTCGCGCCTGGTAGCGGGAGGACGCTGGGCGCTGCTGGGGTGTACCGTGAGCCCCGGATTTGAGTTCGAGGACTATGACGCCGGAGAACGTAAGGAGCTGTGTGAAGCGTGGCCCGAGTTTGTTGAGGAGATTACGGCTTTAACTAGAGTTGTTCGCTGAGTTGGATTCTCTCTTTGAAGATGTTTTCTCCGGCGGATGAGACGCTGCTCTATCTGATGTTGTACCGTGATTCTATTGTTTGATAAGGACTGAATGAAAGATCTGCTTAGCGGCGTGCTTGACCATATTGCGGCCAATACCAGGCGCAAGGTCCTCGCTATTTACAGCCTTTTGCTGCTGATGAATGTTGCCGCCTGGATGTGGGCTTTTCTTGCGTTTCGACACTATCCGGTGTTGCTGGGTACGGCGTTTCTGGCTTACAGCTTCGGCCTTCGTCATGCGGTGGATGCCGATCATATTGCAGCGATCGACAACGTAACGCGGAAGTTGATGCAGGAGGGCAAACGTCCTGTCGCAGTGGGATTCATGTTCTCGCTCGGGCACTCGACGATTGTAGTTCTGGGGTCGATTGCGATCTCGGCTACAGCACTATCGCTGCAACATCGGCTGGATGCCGCGAGACATATCGGCGGAGTGGTTGGGACGCTGGTCTCGACGCTGTTTCTCTTCGGAATCGCGATCGTGAATATGGCCGTTCTGCGGTCGGTGTATCTTGCTTTTCGGCGGGTTCGCCGAGGGGAGCGCTATGTTGAGGAGGACTTCGATCTGCTGCTGGGCAGCCGCGGATTTCTGTCTCGTCTCTTTCGGCCAATGTTTGCGTTGATCCGGCACAGTTGGCACATGTATCCGCTCGGCATTCTGTTTGGCCTTGGATTCGACACCGCGACGGAGATTGGGTTGCTTGGCCTCTCGGCCTCCGAGGCCGCCAGAGGGCTGTCGCTGTGGTCGGTTCTGGTGTTTCCTGCGCTGTTTGCGGCGGGCATGTCTCTGATCGACACCACGGACAATATCTTGATGTTGGGCGCGTATGGGTGGGCCTTCGTGAAGCCGATTCGCAAGATCTACTACAACATGACGATCACGTTGATCTCGGTGATCGTTGCAATGATGGTGGGCGGCATCGAAGCGCTCGGACTGATGGCGGACCAGTTTCACTTTCATGGGACGTTCTGGTCCTGGGTCGGCACTCTCAATGAAAACTTTGGCACACTAGGCTACGTCATCATCGGACTCTTTGCTTTGAGCTGGATCGTCTCGATCTGGTTCTACAAGTGGCGCAGGTTCGACGAGTTGGAAGTGAGTACATAATTTTCTTCGACGCCTGAGCCTGTGAGAGCTGCACTTTTTTAGATAATGCGAAGGAACAAAAACTTGAGGGACAGCATGAACTTTGCTGCCCCTCAAGAATGATGGATGCACGTTTGTGCTTTTGTGCTTACGGGTAGAGCACGACAGGATTCAGGCTGCCTCCATTGCTGCTGTTGGCGGTTGCGCCTTGCCCGTTGATGACATGGGTGATCTGCCCGCTGCCATTCAGGAAGACGGTCCCGACGTCATGAATCGCGATTCCACTTTTGTCGGGGACGGTCATCGCGTTGTCTTCGATGATGTTGATCCCTTGGTTGAAGAAGGAGTAGATGCCCAGGCCGTACGCCTGATGGGTGGTCGCTGAGTTGGAGACGACGTAGGACGGATAGCCATTGGCAGTGCCATCGGTCCATGCGCTCTGGCTCGGCGGATCGTAGGGCAGTTCACTCTGGTAGAAGATGGTTTCGCCGCCGCTACCGTTCCACAGCACCTGCTCCTTCTGGTAGTGCTCCACGGCGAGGCCGGTTGCGGTGACGTTATCGCCGTTGACGACCAGGCCGTGATCCGCGGTGTTTACGATCCAGCCGACGCCATTGCCGTGGTCCGCGCGCCATGCCCAGATGTCGTCGAGCAGAACGTCGTTGCTGTTGATCTCGATACTGGTAGTGGCGCTTCCAACGGTGGCTCCGCCGATCCGGATGAAGACATCGCTCAAGGACGACGGATTTGAAGCGTGATTCCCGAAGAGATTAAATCCGAAGCGGTCATCCAAATCTCTCAGTCGGGAGCAGCCTAACTGAATCAGCGCGGAGGAGTTGACGGGACCGGCATCGACGATGAGACCGGCGATCTCGACTCCATCTACATCCGTGACGGTGAGCGCTGGTCGACCAGTCTGCGGAACAAGCGTGGCAAAGCCGAGGCCAAGCACGATGGTGTTGGGATAGAGGACGCGGATGGTGTCTTTGAGTTGATAGACGCCCGGCGTGAGGATGAGACTTTTGCCAAAGAGTAGTGCGAGATTAATAGCTTCTACGTTGGTCGAGGGAGTCGCGATGAAGAAGTTGTTGATGGACCTTGAATGGCCGGGCGTGCTTGCGCTCGACCAGCTGACACCGGACGAGTTTTTCTGCAGCTTGGGAACAAAGACCTTGTAGTTGCCGTCGCTGTCGCTGTAGAGGAATGGTCTCTCGCGGCTGACCGGCGTGCTCGGAAGGGTCGTGTAGGTAGGATTCGGATAGCTTTGCGCCGGCGCACCTGTGACGCCGGAGAAGACTTGGTTCCAGACTCCGTTCGACCAGGTGCCGATGTTGCTGTTGCGTACGTAAAACTGCTGCTGAGACCCATTGACGATGGAGCCGGTTTCAGAGTCGGCGATGAAGCCTCCGCTCGCATACGAGGGGCTTGTGCAGTAGTCCATGAGCGTGCTGTTGCCGGTGACATGGACGCGACGCATCGGGGCGGCCTGCGATACGGCCCAGAACTCGCCGGAGTAGCAGCCAAAGTTCGGCGTGTTGACGTTGATCGCGAGGTTCGATAGCGACCGCCAGAAGTTGTCGAGTGCGGTGCAGCCATTGCTGTCGCACTGATTGTAGACATCAATGGAGCCGTTGATGACCACATCGTCCGGCGAAGCGCCCAATCCGGCGACCTCAGTGTAGAAGCCTACCTTGAAGTTGAGGGGCGTGGCGGCGCTGCCGTAGACACCGGGCTTGAATAACAGGGCATAGCGCTGAGTTCCGAACTGGTTGCTTATTTGCTGATTGGAGATGGAGTCAACCGTTGCCTGAATCTGGCTCGTCGACATGCTGGGGTCGAAGACGTAAACGTTGGGGCCAAGGTTGGATGTGTTCTGAGCGACGGCTGAACTGGTGAGTGCACCTGCGGCTAAAAGAAGTGTTCCGATGAGGCGGGCGAAGGCTGGCTTCGCAGGGATAGATTTGCTTGCTCCGTATGTCACGTTGGCAACTCCGTACGCATGGGGTGGATTGCGCCGGCAACAATAGTCTGGCTTCAGTCGCTTGTCAATCAAGGAGTGTTGACTGTTTTCGCCCTATAAAAACGTTTCAGCTTGTCATCTTTTTGCAAAGGATTCGCGTGTTTAAGATTGACTTTATAGAAGCTTCATCGCTTCCGGATCCCACTTCACGACTTCGCCGCGCTCCATGCTCAGGTTACTCAGCAGGGCAGCGCCGGCTGCGCGGAAGCCAAACACCGCATCTTCCACGACAGGCTTCCGCGTGCGAACCGCAGAGAAGAAGTTGCTGAAGTGGTCGTAGCTGTCGCTGTATCCGGCGGGAGCTACAAATTTTTCAAACCCAGCGGATGGACCGCCTGATGGATGCGTGACCGGATACTTCTGCCGGTAGTCTTCAAGGATGCGCTTTTGCATCGCATCGGTAAAGGTTCCGATCGTATAGCCGGGTTCTTTCTGGAGAGGCACTCGGTTGACGCTGACGGTGTTTCCTGCGATCTCCATGGTGCCCTCCGATCCGGTAAAGATCAGGCCTTCACTCTCCTCGCCGCCGTCGACGAAGTTTACGCGGAGGCTGAGGTTGAATCCTTCCCGGTAGTCAAAGAGGCCAAGCATCACGTCGGGGACGTCGCGGCCATCCTTCCAGAACCGCAGGCCACCGGTTGCCATCGCTCGCGTGGGGCCATGTGAGCCAGTGATAAAGTGAGTGCCGCTGAAGAGGTGCACGAAGAGATCGCCGGCTACGCCGCTGCCGTAGGCCTTCCATTTACGCCACTGGAAGAAGTGCTCGGCGTTGAAAGGGATTTTGGGCGCAGTCCCCTGAAAGCGCTGCCAGTCGCAGGTTTCGGTCGATGCGTCGAGCGGCACGGTGTAGTTCCATGCACCCATGGAGGAGTTGCGATCCCAGCGCGCAGTGACCATGTTGAGCTGGCCGATGGCGCCTGAAGCCAAAAGCTCCTTGGCCTTCGCGTAGATGATCGAACTTACCCGCTGGCTTCCGACCTGGAGGATGCGGTTTGTTTTGCGGGCGGTCTCGATGATCTCGGGCCCGTCGGAGTAGAGGTGAATCATCGGCTTCTCGCAGTAAACGTCTTTGCCCGCGTTCATGGCGTCGACGGCTGCCTGCTTGTGCCAGTGGTCCGGTGTGGCGATGAGGACGGCGTCAATATCCTTGCGGGCCAGGATCTCCTTGTAGTCACGTGTTGTGAAGAGATCGCTGCCCCATAGCTCTTTACTGCGCTCGAGCCTGCCGTCGTAGCAGTCTGCTACTGCCACCAGCTTCGCGCCCGGAACCTGCACGGCGGTCTTTGTATCGCCTTGACCCTGAATGCCCGCCCCAATCAATGCGAACTGGATGTGATCGTTGGCTGGAACCGGCGCGGCGGGGCTGGTCTGAGCTGTTGTGAGCGCATACATCCTTGATTCCAGCAACTTCGACCCCAGCAACGTCTCCGCGGTTGCTGTTCCCGCGGCCTTCAGGAAATTTCTACGGTTCAACACGTGCCCCTGTCCTCGCATGATGAAGTTGACCACTACTTGCAACCATATTCTCCGCTAAAGATTTTGTCTCGCAGGGGAGACCAGGGAAGCGGAATGCTCCATGGCTGCGCTGGCTGGTTGCAGCTCGCGGACTGTGTCAGAGCACCGATCTGTTTTTGCTTTGCTATTAGAACTGCGAAGTGGATACTGGCCTGTATGTCTGCGACAGCGGCTATCTTGGGGAAAGTCGGGCTTCCGTTGCCGCTCAAAGAGATTGCCGCGCGTCACTGGGATGCAATCGTTGTAGGGGCGGGCCACAATGGGTTGGCATGTGCGACGTACCTGGCGCGGGCAGGTCAGCGCGTGCTTGTGCTTGAGAGCCGCGAGCGAGTCGGGGGAGCCTGCACGGTGGAAGAGCCATTTCCCGGTGTCCGCATGTCCCCCTGTGCGTATCTTGCGGGGCTGCTGCATCCGCTGGTGATCGAGGAACTCGATTTGTCGAGCCGCGGCTTTACGTGGACGCCCGCCGTCAACGGACTGTTTGTGCCGTTTTTGGATGGCAGCAGCATTCAGCTTTGGGATGATGACGCGCGATGTGAAGAAGAGGTTCGCCGCTTCTCGCCGCGCGACATTGAAGGCTGGCGCGCGATGAACGACGTAGTCCGTCGATTGCGAGATGCGCTTCGTCCGGCAGACGGCATCCTTAGCGACAATCCATCCGCGGGCGGGCGCGATCTGTGGATTGGCGATGCGCCCACACAAGAGCAACTCGAAGATCTGCTCGAGGGTGACGCCGAAGCGCACCATCTACTCTTCAGCTGGTCGATGGCGGAGTTTGTCGAGCGCTATCTTGTCGATGAGCGGTTGCAATCGGCGTATCTGGGGCAAGGCGTGATCGGCACCAACGCGAGTCCATTCGATGCCGGCACGGCCTCCATTCGGTTCCATCACTCCTCCGGTCGGCTCGGCGGCATGCCGGGGATGTGGGGTTATGTGAAGGGTGGCATGGGGATGGTGTCGTTTTACTTCTGCGATGCTGCCCGCGAGGCTGGAGCCGTAGTGGCCACGGGCGTCAACGTGGCGCAGATTCTTCCCGGCGAGGGCGTACTGCTGGAAGGTGGAGAGCGCATCACCGCGCGGGTGGTCGTATCCAATGCAGACCCGATCCGCACCTTACGAATGCTGGATAGCGGCGCAGACCCAGCCTGGGCTGCCAGGGTGCGCTCGGTGCCGATCGAAGGATGCACCGTCAAACTGAACGTATTGCTTCGCGAACTGCCGAACTTTACCGCTCGACCGGGAGTTGACGAGCCGCATCACTACGGTCAGATCAACGCTCCGTTGACGAAAGCGGAGTGGAAGGCCGGCTATGCAGCAGCTCGTGCGGGATCCTTTCCGGAGCAGCTCTGGTGTGAACTTTACTTCCAGAGTGTGCACGATGCGACCGTAGCTCCATCAGGTTTGCACACCATGAGCGTCTTCGCGCAGTATGTTCCCTACAAGTTTGCGTCAGGCAGTTGGGAGGAGCGTCGCAGCGTGGCAAAGGCTCTGGCGTTGCGCTCGATTGGTCGCTATTGCAGCAATCTGCAAGACGCCGTTGTCGACGCGCAGGTGATGGGACCACCTGACATCGAGCAGAAGGTCGGCCTCACCGGCGGGCATATCTTCCAGGGCGAGTGCCTTCCTGCCTATATGTGGAGCAAGCGCCTCGCCGCGAGAACTCCGATGAAGGGCGTCTACCTCTGCGGCGCTTGTACCCATCCTGGCGGCAGTGTGATCGGCATCAACGGGCGCAATGCTGCGATGGCGGTGCTCCGCGATCTGGATGGCGAGATAGCACGAAAGGTGTAGTACACTTACGAATCTTTACAGATATCTTGGAGTGACTCACCCTTTTCCTCATTCGTTGGGGCCGGCTGGTATGCTTGCTCGCCTTTCTGCATCTGTCGAGCGGCCCATCAGAGATGATGGACCCGAGCTGAAAATTTGCAATTGTATCCAGGAGCTCGATGCAAAAAGTAGCAGCATCTTTTGATTCGCTTATCGCTTCGTCACTCTTTCCTTCGCGCCGCGTCATGGTGGGGAGTGCACCACGATCAAGCCGCTTGGGTATGCTCCGGTCGGGATGCATCCAGCTTCTGACCGCCACCCTGGTGCTGCTGGTGATGACAGCCTGCGGCGGAGGAGGAGGGGGTAGCAACTCTTCTCAAAGCCCCACCATTACGACGCAGCCCGCGAATCAGGCCGTGACTGTGGGACAAACAGCTACGTTCAGCGTTACCGCCACTGGAACCGCGCCACTCACTTATCAGTGGTCCAATAACGGAACAGCGATCGCGGGAGCCACTTCAAGCACCTACACCACTCCTGCAACTGCGATCGGAGACAACAGCTCGAAGTTCACGGTGACTATATCTAATTCTTCTGGATCGGCCAACAGCAATCCTGCCACGCTTACGGTGACGATTGGCCTGCCAGTGATTACGACCCAGCCGGTGAGCGTGAATGTTTGCGATAACGCCTCGGCGACGCTCTCTGTAACAGCAACCAACGCCGGTACCTACCAGTGGTCTCTCAACGGATCGCCGATTACGGGCGCCACGAGTTCTAGCTACTTTATCGCCAGCGCCAGCGCAATCGATGCCGGTAGTTACACCGTAACGGTTACAAATGCTGCGGGCAGCGTCACCTCGCAGGCGGCCACAGTCCTGGTAGGAACATCGATCACGTCGAATCCTGCCAGCCTTTCGATTGCTCAGGGCCAGACCGCCGCATTCTCCGTCGCGGCAGCGGGAGATGCTCCGTTCAGCTACCAGTGGTACATAATTACTCCTGGCGGTTCGACGGGAGCTGCGATCGCCGGTGCCACCGCGAGCACCTATACCACCCCGGTAGAGGGACTTGGTTCCAGCGGCTCGCAATACTACGTGACGGTGACGGATACTTGCGGGACCGTTCTCACCAGCACCTCGGCTACTCTCACGGTCACCGCGGGCAATGTGCCGCCCACCATCACCGTGCAGCCTGTGCGCCAGACCGCAGCCGTTGGCAGCACCCCAACGTTTAGCGTGACCGCCGTCGGGCCTGGTACGCTCACCTACCAGTGGTATCGCATTCCAGCGGGAAGCACCACCGGCACCGCGAGCGCCGCTCCAATCTCGGGCGCAACCGCTGCCACCTACACTGTGCCAGCGACAAGTACTACTGCCACCAACGACCAGGACGGCTACTATGTCATTGTTTCGAACAGTTACGGGCAGGCTGTATCTCAATCAGCCATCCTTGCGATTGGCGCTGGAATCGTAATTACGCAGCAGCCAGTCACCCTATACGTCAGCGCGGGAGCGTCGGCGACCTTATCCGTAACCGCGACTTCTACCGCCCCACTGACCTATCAATGGTATAGGGCAGCTCCCGGAACCACCGTCTTCAACGCAATCGCAGGGGCGACGGGCGCGACCTACACGCAGGCTTCTACTGCCACCACGGACTCCGGCTCGGTATTTCGTGTCGTGGTTAGCAACGGATCCACTGCGTCTGTCACCAGCAGTTCCGCTTCGCTATTTGTCGGAGCTCTGCCTACTATCGGCAATCTTTGCACTGGCTGGACCGCAGTTGGCAGTGCGCAACCGCCTTCCCCTCCACCCTGCGCCATTCAATTTTTTGCCACAGCTTCAAACAATCAAACCAGCGCGATTGTCTGGCCGAGCCTTATTCCTACGGGCAACCTTCGGATCAGTTTTACGGTTGCTACCAGTAATGCAACCACTCCCCCTGCGGACGGCTATGCCATGGTCCTGGGCGACCCATCTCTCGGAGCAACGCTGAGCAAGAACGGTGCCTTTGGAAGCGGTCTGGGCGCTCAAGGTATTCCTGGAGTCGTGGTCGTCTTCGATGATTACCACGATACTAACGATCCACCCGTTCCTTACATCGCCGTGACCAGGGGAGAGACCAACCTGTTCCGCAACCCGTACTTCTTCCTCAACACAAATGTCCCTCCCCTTGCCACGCCGGGAGCGACGGTATCGCATGATTACGTCGTCTCCGTCGTGCAGGGGGCGATGACTGTCACGATCGATGGCTTGCAGGTTTTTTCAGGCAGCGTCACGGTCCCCCCTGTCGCTTATCTTTACTTCACGGCATCAACCGGCGATTTCACTGAGCAGACAGTCATCAGTAATGTGTCGGCCACTGTTGCTGCACCGTCAAACTAGCAGACGAGAAAAATCTAAAACTTCGGAGATCTAGGTGATACCTCTGGAAGGTTGAATGGCGGAGAGTGAGGGATTCGAACCCCCGATAGACTTACGCCTATGTCTGATTTCGAGTCAGGTGCATTCAACCGGGCTCTGCCAACTCTCCGCATTTTCAATCAGCCTGGACCCTTGTTTTTGGCGTGGCCAAAGCAGAGGTGTGCCAGCGTTAATTGCAGTCTGAGGAACTGCAACTAACCTATCGGTGGCACCCGCAACATCAGCAGGCGTGCGATGCAAAAGAGCATATTCATCGATAGTGATCTGTGACCGGGCATCTCTCAGAAAGGTTCGGAGATCCTGCCCAGCTAGAACAAGTCTACCGGCAAAGGCGGGTCTGGTGCAATGCCGCCTTATCTCATCGCTTCCGCCCAGGTGCATAGCATCTGTTCATCTAATATGGTGCGAGTGTGCAAAGTGAGAGCGTGGAGATACAGATGGGCCTCCTTTTAGAAATCTTCGAAGCCATAGTCGGTGGAGGCAGATATTGAGAAGTGAAGACCTCTCCGGAGAGAGAGTTGTCGTTACCGGGGCAACCGGCTTCCTTGGAGGCTATGTCGTCGACCAACTTCAGAGAGCCGGCGCAACCACCATTGCCGTCGCCGACCGCAGTCGCATTGCTCGTCGTCCCGAACATCCCACTCGATCCATCGAAACGCTCTGGTTCGACCAACCGGATCAGCTGGCACAGTCGGTTCAGTCCGCGAAACCCGACTACGTGGTCCATCTTCACGCAGCCGTGACGACAAACCGCAGCGCGGCAGCGGTTCGCAGCACGCTCGAGACGAACCTGCTGCCCTCGCTCGATCTGATGACGGCCTGCGCAGAGATGCAGGTGAAGCGGCTCATTCTCATCGGCTCAGGAGAGGAGTTCGGTCCTGTCACCGGCCCCTTCGATGAAGACACCGCACCGGATCCTGCCTCGCCCTACGGCGCCAGCAAGGCAGCGGTCACTGCGTATGCCCGGATGTTTCATCGCGCCTTTCAACTCCCCGTCGTGGTGCTCAGGCCCTCGGTCGTCTATGGGCCCTTCCAGGCTCCCCGCATGCTCATCCCGCAGGTGCTGCAATCTCTCTTCGAAGGGAAAGCGGTCTCCGTCACAGAAGGCAGGCAGACGCGCGACTTTATTCACGTACAAGATGTGGCCAGGGGCGTCGTCCACGCTCTTGTCAGCGAGGGCGTCGAGGGTCGTTCCTTCAACCTGGCATCAGGCGAGGTGGTGACCGTGAGAGATTGTCTCGAGCGGATCGAGCGCATCACCGGCCGCCACGGGCTCATTCGCTACGGCGCTCTTCCGTATAAGACAGGCGAGATCTTTTCCTACGAACCGATTGCAGAGAGAACCTTTTCGGCTCTCAACTGGCGGCCTGCCATCTCTCTCGAAGAAGGCCTTGCAAAAACCTGGGAGGCCCTTCGAGATTGTTGACTTTAGCTGAAACCACACTAAAGTAGAGAGCAGGAAGAGAGCCTCTTTGATCCCGGTAAAACCGCTTATTTCAATCGTAGTGCCTGTCTTCAACGAGGAGGTGAACATCCTTCCTTTCTACGACGCGGTGTGCGTTGAGACAGAAAAACTGGCGGACTTATACCGGTTCGAATTTGTCTTCACCGACAATCACAGCTCCGATCAGACCTTTCCCCTCCTGCGGGATCTCGCCGCGCGCGATAGCCGGGTTCAGGCCTATCGGTTTTCGAGAAACTTCGGATTCCAGCGTTCGATCATGACCGGCTACACACGCGCACGTGGCGACGCAGCGATCCAGCTTGACGTTGACCTTCAGGATCCTCCCGAGTTGATCGCTACTTTTTTAGAGGAGTGGCGGCAGGGAGCTGATGTCGTCTACGGCGTTCGCATCAAACGGCAGGAGTCCTGGCTCCTCAATCTGCAAAGAGTCATCTTCTATCGTCTGATCGACCGTCTCAGCGAAGAGAAGATTCCCGTCGATGCGGGCGACTTTCGCCTGATTAGCCGGCGCATCATCGATCTGCTCAAAAGCTTCGAAGACGCTCAACCCTACCTGCGCGGCACCATCGCCACCATGGGCTTCAAACAGGTTGGAATACCGTACAGCCGCAATGCCAGGCTTCGCGGAGAGAGTAAATTTCCGTTTTCGAAGCTTGTGTCGCTCGCGCTCGATGGAATCTTGAACCATTCGGTGGTGCCGCTCCGCCTGTCCACCTACTTCGGGCTCGTTGTGTCGGTGATCACGTTGATCTCGATCATCGGCTACACCTCGGCAAAGCTGATCTTCCGCTCGCAATGGCCGGCGGGCTTTGCCACGCTGGCAGCTCTCAGCCTGGCCTCCATCAGTATCAATGCGATGCTCCTCGGCATCATCGGTGAATATCTTGGCCGGATGTATCAACAATTGAAGAAGCAACCTCTCACGATCATTGAAGATGTGGCCGGGGTGACGGCCGGGGATAACCTATCCTTGACGCCCACGGTTACAAATAGTTTGTCGGGGAATTAGAGGGAATTGAGCGTAACTTGGCGAAACATAGAGACAACATAGATACTTAGCACGACACTTGGTCACGAAGGCTATCGATTCATATTGCGTCGACAAAAAGAGGAAATCAAAGCATGAAAGCAGTCATCCTCGCGGGTGGACTTGGAACACGGCTGTCGGAGGAGACCACGCTTCGGCCCAAACCGATGGTGGAGATCGGCGGCAGGCCGATGCTCTGGCATATTCTCAAGATCTACTCCCAGCACGGCATCAACGACTTCATCATCTGCTGCGGCTACAAGGGCTATGTCATCAAGGAGTTCTTCGCGAACTACTTCCTCCACATGTCTGACGTCACCTTCGACATGCAGACCAACAAGATGCAGGTCCACAATTCGGTCGCCGAACCGTGGCGCGTCACGCTGGTCGATACCGGGGATCTGACCGGAACAGGCGGCCGGCTACGTCGCGTGAAGCAGTACCTCGATCCAGGCGAACCCTTCTGCATGACCTACGGTGACGGCGTCGCGGATGTCGATATTACTGCGTCGATCGCATTTCACAAGCAGCACCGGAAAGCTGTCACTCTCACCAGTGTTCAGCCTATCGCCCGCTTCGGCGCACTGGGACTCAACAACACGCAGATCTACTCGTTCCAGGAGAAGCCGTCTGACGAGGGAGGCTGGATCAACGGCGGCTTCTTCGTGCTCGAACCGTCGGCGATCGATGCGGTGACCGATGACTCACAGATGTTCGAACGGGAGCCCATCGAGATGCTCGTCAACAAAGGAGAGGTGCATGCGTTCTTCCATCGCGGCTTCTGGCAGGCGATGGATACCCTCCGCGAAAAGCAGCATCTGGAAGAGCTCTGGCAGACGGGCAAGGCACCTTGGAAGACTTGGTAGATCGCTCGCCAACCACCACCAAGCTCACTGCCCTTCTGCGAATTTGCAATCAGAGGCGAAGAATTTAGAACCAAGAAGCTTAAACCAGGAGACGCGGAGGTTTCATGTCGCACGATGCGAAGTTCTGGGCCGGAAGGCGCGTCTTTCTCACTGGGCATACCGGCTTCAAAGGGGGATGGCTCGCTCTGTGGCTCTCTCGTCTGGGCGCAGAGGTGCGAGGCTACTCGCTCAATCCCTGCACGATCCCCAGCCTCTTCGACGCAGCACGCATAGGCAGCCGTGTAGAAGACATTCGCGGCGACATCCGCGACGCAGCCCACCTGGAGAAGTCGATGAAGGACTTCGCCCCGGAGGTCGTCTTTCACCTCGCCGCTCAGCCTCTCGTGCGTCTCTCCTACGACGATCCCATCACCACCTACGAGACCAACGTCATCGGCACAGCGCGCGTGCTGGACTCAGTTCGCCGTACGCCGTCGGTTCGCGCCGTAGTCTCGGTCACGACCGACAAATGCTACGAGAACAAAGAGTGGGTGTGGGGTTATCGCGAGACCGATCCCCTCGGCGGCTACGATCCCTACTCCAGCTCCAAGGCTTGCGCTGAGATCGTCTCCGCCGCCTTCCGCCAGTCATACTTCCCGGTCGACAAGATCGCCAGTCACCGAGTAGCCATCGCCACCGCACGTGCCGGCAACGTCATCGGCGGAGGCGACTGGTCGCTCGACCGCCTGCTCCCCGACCTCGTCCGAGGTTTTCTCTCCGGCAAGCCCGTGCCCATCCGCCGTCCGCACGCGATACGTCCCTGGCAGCATGTGCTTGAGCCGCTCCACGGCTATCTGAGCCTCGCCGAAAAGCTGCTCTCCGCCGACCCCGCGAGGTACGCGACAGCCTACAACTTCGGCCCGGCAGACGACGACGCACGTCCCGTAGGTTGGATCGCAGAGCGCATGACGCGCACCTGGGGCGACGGCGCCTCATGGGTTCTCGACGAAGACCCCAGCGTGCACGAAGCCGGCTATCTCAAACTCGATGCGAGCCGGGCTCGCGCAGACCTGGCTTGGACGCCCCGCCTCCATCTCTCCGACGCACTCGATTGGCTCGTCCGCTGGTACAAGGCGCACGAAGCAGGCGCTGACATGCAGGCTTACACCTTCGACCAGATCGGCCAGTACGAGACGATCCTTGCAAGCCCACCGGCATTTTAGATTCGACCGGAAGCGTTCCTCTCAGCAAGGATGCAGAGCAGGATAACAAGCCGAATGGCGCAGACAACACAACCCGCCGCAGCATGGACCTCCGACCTCAGGCAATGGCTGCGTGAGTCAGCCGCGCACTCCGGCTTCGACACCGTAGGAGTAGCGCCAGTCGCCACAGGCAATCCCGAAGACGATAAGCCACTCGACGCGCAACGATTCGAAGCCTGGATCGACTCCGGCCGAGCAGGCGAGATGGACTACCTCAAGCGCCGTGACGAGCACGGAGTCTTGCTGCGAAGCGACGTGCAGATCGCAATGCCCTGGGCGCGTTCGGTCATCGTCTGCGCGCTGAACTACAACGCCGCGGCCCCACTCTCCATTGACCCATCCTCACCCGCCACCGGATGGATCGCCCGCTACGCCTGGAGCGGCCGCACCGACCCCGCCAAACCCGGCGAACTCGCCCCCACCGATTATCACGACGAGCTGCTAAGCCGCCTCAAAAAAATCGAGTCACAACTCCACGAGCGCCTCGCCTGCCAGACCCGCTGCTATGTGGACACCGGCCCCCTGGTGGAGCGAGCCGCAGCCGCAAAGGCCGGCATCGGCTGGGTCGGCAAGAACACCTGCGTCCTCGATCAGAAGCTCGGCTCCTGGCTGTTGTTTGGCGTCATCGTCACGTCAATCCCGGTCTCCCCCACGTTCGAGCTCGAAGTCGCTGTGGACCGCTGCGGCAGTTGCACTCGCTGCCTCGATGCCTGCCCCACCGACGCGCTGGTTGCGCCACACCAGATGGACGCCTCGCTCTGCATCTCCTATCTCACCATCGAAAAAAAAGGCACAATCCCTGAAGAGCTGCGAGAACCGATGGGCCGCCAGGTCTTCGGCTGCGATATCTGCCAGGACGTCTGTCCCTGGAACCGCCGCTCTCCCATCTCGCAGAGCGACGGAATGCTCCCACGAAGACAGCTGGTCAACCCATCGCTGTCTTGGCTCGCCGAACTGGACTCCGCAACCTTCAAGCAATGGTTCAAGGGATCGCCTCTCGAACGCACGCGCCTGAAGCGGCTGCATCGCAACGTCGCTATCGCCATGGGAAACAGCGGCGAAGCGCAGTTCCTCCCACAATTGGAGCAATGGAGCGCAGCGGAAGACCCCGTGCTTGCCGAGTCGTCGCAGTGGGCCATCGCGCGCATCCACGGCCTCACCAACACTCCAACCCCCCAGCCCTCCTAGGCCAACATCAACAGCCACCGAAAACCGACACCCTCTGCTAGCATCGGGAGTGAATTGCCCGGCCGCCGCTCGCCGGATCTTGCATCGAACTCTCCTATGCCGTCAACTCTTCCCGACAAACCCGAAGCGCACACGACCGCGAACACCAGCCACCCGGATCTGCCGCCGAAGCCGATCGAGGAGGTCACACCCGTAGTCTGCGACGACACCCTCTCAGGACAGATCGTCGCGTTAGCCCGCTACATGGGCCGCACCGAGGTCCATACCTACGCCTTCAGCGTCGCCGCCAACGTCATCCTCTCGCTCTTTCCGTTCATCGTGCTCCTGCTGACCCTCTGCCGCAGCGTCTTCCACTCGCGCTCGATGGAGGCCATCGTCGGCGACATGATGAAGAACCTCCTCCCTGTCGGCCAGGACTTCGTCATGCGCAACATGCAGCTGCTGGCCCACCCCCACAAGGGGACCCAGCTCTTCTCGTTGGTCATGCTGCTGATCACCTCTACAGGTGTCTTTCTACCGCTCGAGGTTGCGTTGAACCGGGTTTGGGGAGTTCGCCAGAATCGAAGCTATCTTCACAACCAGGCCGTATCCCTCGGACTGGCCTTCGCGGTCGGCGTCCTGGCCATGGCCTCGGTAGCATCCACTGCCAGCCAGCAGACCATCCTCGCCTGGGTCTTCTTCGGCCACACCGAAAATGTCGTCTTCCACTTCATCTCCTTCGCCTTCCTCAAGCTCTGCGCCGGGCTTGCGAGCATCCTGATGTTCTTTCTAATCTATTGGGTGTTGCCCTACAGAAAGATTCCGGCGCGAGCAGTGGTGCCTACAGCCATCGTCGTCGGCCTGCTCTGGCAGTTGGCGAAGTACCTCTATATCAAGGCTCTTCCCTGGTTGGACTTTCAGTCCGTCTACGGACCGTTTTATATTTCGGTAGGGTTGATGATGTGGGCGTTTCTCTCCGGCCTGCTCTTGCTGGCAGGAGCCCATTTTTCCGCAACCCGTTATACCTTGAAGCTGGCACGGCAGGCGGACCTGGAGGCTGCGAACGATGCAAGACCCGAATAGCCCTACCCGGCCGCGCGTTCTCAGCCTGCTGAGAGAACGGCTGCCGACAGGACTTGCCGGCGCCGCAGCTTGGCTTGGACTGTGGTTCTGTGTGCTGTTCGTCCGCCGCTGGATTCCGGGCGGATTCGGAACCTTCCTTGGAGTGCTGCAGTTTTTTGTTGGAATTGCGCTGATCTCAGTCGCAATTCCCCTTGCCTGGCAGTTCGTGCGCCGGAATCTGCTGTGGAGCCTGCGCAACAAACTGGTGCTCACCTATCTGCTCATCGGTCTCGCCCCGGTGATCTTGTTCCTCACCCTCGTCGGAGTTCTGGCCTACGTCGCCGCGGGGCAGTTCGCCATCCACCTCACAGACTCGCGGCTGCAGGCTGAGCTGATCCAGATGAGAAACGAGAGCGGCCACCGCGCCGACCTCACCACTGCCCTCGTCGCCGAACGCCCCAAGGACTCAGCGCAGCAGATCGGCGGTGCAGTCCAGAACATCGAAAGCGCCGGAGAGGTAGCTCGTCTCGACATGCCTCGTATGAGGCTGCATCGCGAGACCCGTGTCTTCATGAATGGTGCTCCCATCGACCTTGGCCCCAACTATCGCGGTAAAGCCCCGTTCGGCCTTCCTCCCTGGGCGACGGAACTGCCGGGTGGGGAGTTCTCCGGTCTGGTTCTCGATGGGCGCGATCTCTACCTCGTCGCGCTTCACCAGAAAAAGTGGGACAGCGGACGCATCTTCACTCTGATGTCGAGCCTGCCGGTGGACAGCGCCTTTCTGAAGCTGGCCTCTGACGGCCTGGGACAAGCCAGCCTGCTGCCCCAGCGCGCAGGAAGAACCGCCAACGAGATCAGTCAGGAGAACAAAAACGGCGCGCCTGCTCCCGCGAAAAAATCGAGTCAAAAGGTCCGGTTCGCCGTAGGAGCCGACGGCATCAACAGCGGGTCCAGCTGGGTCGTCGGTGGCACCGAGCCGCCCGCCGTCAACCTCGCCGACGCCCGCGTCAGCTTCACCTCAACCGAGCCGATTGTCGACTGGGATACAGGAGAGCGGGACAACGTTCTCATCGCGGTTCAATCCCGGCCGTCTCTGCTCTATAACCAGCTCTTCGGCTCCTCGCTCGGCGGAATTGTAACCAGCGTTCTGCGTATTGCCATCATCCTGCTCTGCGTGCTCTTCGCGCTCATTGAGATGCTGGCCTTGTGGATGGCGATCGCTCTTAGCCGCACCATCACCTCGTCGGTGGCCGATCTCTACAGCGCAACGGAACACATCGAGGATGGTGATCTGGACTATCGCATCGGCGTCAAGAGCGACGACCAGCTCGCCGAGCTCAGCCGATCCTTCAACACCATGTCGGGATCGCTGAAGCGCCTGCTTGAAGAACAGAAGGAAAAAGAGCGCCTGCAGAACGAGATCTCCATCGCGCAGGAGGTGCAGGCCAACCTCTTTCCGCTTCACGCCCAGGGACTCGCGACGCTCGATCTGCACGGAGTCTGCCGGCCGGCACGCTCGGTCAGCGGCGACTACTACGACTTCCTCGTCTTCCACGAAGAAGCCCATGCAGGCATGATGAACCGCCGCGAGACCGGTGTCGGAATCGCCATCGGCGACATCAGCGGAAAGGGAATCTCCGCGGCGCTGCTCATGGCAACCCTCCACTCCGCAGTGCGGGCCTACCGCTTCGCCAGCGAAGAGCTCGTCTACAGCGAATCCAGTGTGGCCGGGCTCATGGCCAGCAGGGAAGGCCGCGGCGGAGACTGCGACGAGCTGTTCCAATCGCCGGGACGCATCCTCTCCCTGCTCAACCGGCACCTCTATCGCAGCACGCAGCCGGAGAAGTATGCCACCCTGTTTCTCGCGCACTACGACGTCGCCACGGCCATGATGACCTACTCGAACGCCGGTCAGCTTCCGCCTCTGGTCCTCAGTCGCGACGGTCAGATCCGCCGGCTCGACAAGGGAGGCACCGTGGTGGGGCTCATGGACGGCATGCAATACGAGGAAGACCGATTCCACATGCAGCCGGGAGACATCATGGTCGCCTACTCTGACGGCGTAACCGAGCCAGAGAACGACTTTGGCGAGTTTGGTGAGGAGCGCATGATGGAGGTCGTCGCGCGCTACCGCGATCAGCCCCTGCACATGATCTCCGGCCAGGTGATGCTGGCGCTCGACGCCTGGATCGGCGCCGAAGAGCAACCCGACGACATCACCCTCGTCCTGGCCCGCAAGACCTGACAAAAGAAGCTGTCCTGCCGGACGGGCCTCCTGCGCGGAGGGCGGGCGTTCGCACGCCTTTTTAGAGCTTCGCCCGGTCCTCCCGTTGGTCGGCACGAGATCTACCCGCGACCAACGGGAACGCCAACCGAAGGGGTATACACGTCACGAAGTGACCGCCGCCCGCGCAGGGCGCCCGTCCGGCAGGACGCTGTCTCCTAAAAAATAGTTGAAAAACGTGGCGCATTTTTCACCGACGAAAAACACGTTGTCAGCACACCATCTCCACCACGCATTCCACCACGATCGCACCAGCAAAAAACCACGATCAAACACGCACTTTTTCCAAAACACCCTCAAAAAACCCAGCAACACAACAGAAATCCAGCCGCCCACCACGCCAAATTTTTTCTCGGAGATTTCTATTTTTTATGGATCGCTTTAATCGCAATCGAGTTGGGGGAGATTCCAGCGGGAAGAATAGTAAACAGCGCCGGCCCCTGCTTTCCTGCCGTCCGAATCACCGCAACATCGCCCGAATGTGTATCTGCCGCCAGCAAAAGATGCTGATCCTCCGAAAACGCAAGCACACCCGGCCCAGAGCCCGTACGCACACTGCCCGCCAGCTTGCCATCGTCGATGCTGTAAAGCCCTATAGAGTCAGCACCTTGATTCGAGATCCAGAGCATGCTGTTATCGCCGCTCACAATCCCTTGAGCTGGCCTGTTGCCAATCGCATAAGTCCCCCCCACTTCGTTAGTCCACGTAGCAATCTCAGAGAAGCTGTCCGAATCAAAGTTCGAAACGAAGATCTCCCCACCATCCGGCTTCATCGCAAGATGAACCGGCGTCTTTCCAACATCAAGCAACGCCAGCATATGGTCCGTGGTTAGTGACGAATTTTGTTTAGCCGCCCACGATCCAGGCGCTGCCGCAAGACCAACCGCCATCACCTGATGTCCCGCAGAGCAGGCCACAAAGGCCTTCGAAGAGTCAGGCAGAATGACGGTGTCCGAAGCTCCCTGACAACCGGAAGATGTCGAACGAAGATGCAGGGTGGCTCCAGATGACGGCTTGGTGGAGTCGTAAGGAGTTACATCAAAGAGAGACACGCTGCCGCTGCCATGATTCGTCACAACAAGCGTGCGGCCATCCGGCGAGATGCGCGCCTGGACGGGTTGTTCGCCGGCGCCTGCCACAGAAACCTCGCGTCGGCGATCAAGATCAAGAACGCTTACGCTGTTGGAGCCGTAGTTGGCGACGTAGGCCCGGTGTCCAGTAGGGTCGACGGTAATAAAGGATGGCTGGCGGTGAACCAAAATCGTCGCGACGACACGGTTGACCTCAGCGTCGATTACCGAGATGGTGCCGGACTGAGCGTTGGCGACGTAGATCTCGTTTCGAGCCGGATTAACGGCCAGATTGGTTGGGTTCGCGCCCACCTGAAGCGTGCGATCCTGACGCAGGTAAACGAGATCGAGCACCGTGACTGTGTTCGATCCCCCGTTGCTGATGTAGGCATACTCTCGGTAGCCGACTGGAACGTCGGGGAAGCTGCTCCTTCGGCAACCTGAGAGGCTAAGGAGCCCAAACGCTGCGAGCGTGACAAAACGAAAGGAATAAGGGTGGGGCGTGGGCACTGTTCGGAGTCTATCGAGGTGTTCCAAGGGGGGCAAGGGGAGTGCAGCCCGCGAAGAGTTTTTCGCTATTCGCAGAAACTTCTGTATACCATTTGGTGTTTAAGTTGACGATGCTGATTTATCGAAGGACGATTTACAGCATCACGTGCAATTCCTACTCGGACAACGAAGCTGCGGTCCCCCTGCGGCTTCGTTGATTTTTAGCGGCGGCTATCCCGCACATGAACCCAGTTCCAGGCAGTCCATGCGAAGTACCCTCCCTGAATAACCCATACAGCCACATAGGCGAAGAGCAGGTGCCGGTGAGGCATGGTGCTCAGATCGAAGAAAGAACGCCAGGTCATTGCGGGATCTCCAAAGAAGCTTCGATGGCCTGCAGGGCGGCCTCCTGCTCGGCTAGTTGGCGACGACGCTCGAGGGCGAAACGGAAGAGAACGATGCAGATACCCCACACGGTCCAGCCGGCGAGATTCCAATAGAAGGCGGGGAGCATGGAGGGGTCAATCCCTGAGTCGGGGCCACCCCCGAAGACCGGCGCAGGGTGCTGGGTGCGCCACCAGCGAATGGACATGTAGACGATGGGAACGTCCACCGCGGCAAACACTGAGAGAACTGCGGCGAGAGTGTGGGTCTGCCCAGTAGACGAGAAGCGGCGCAGCATCAGATAGCTGACATAGAGCAGCCACAGGAGGAGCATGCTGGTAAGGCGGGGGTCCCAGGTCCACCAGATGCCCCAGGTGGCGCGGCCCCAGAGCATGCCAGTAAGCAGACAGATGCTGGAGTAGACAACTGTCACTTCGGCAGTGCTAAGCGCCAAGGCATCTGCGGCAAGGGCCTTGAGCGGTTCGCGATGTCGCCAGTAGAGATAGAAGAGCGAGGCTACGAAGTTGATGTAGGGGAAGATCAGACTCAACATCGCGATGGGGACGTGGTAGTAGAAGATGCGCCCGACGTTGCCCTGCGCTGCGTCCGTGGGGACGAGGAAGATGGCTTGGCGGAAGCCGACGGCGAGCACAGCGATGCTGATGCCAAACCAGAGCCAAGCGACGCTGCGGAGAGTGGGGGTGCGCTGCTCCATGGATCTAGTTTATCCCGAATGCCGTCATTCGGCGTTGAGGACAGTCTCGAAGAGCAGAATGCAGACCGTGGTGAAGATGATGTCGTAGCCGAGGAGCTGCTTGATCCAGGTGTTGATCTGGATGGGGTCGAGGTCAGCGGTGAGTACGCCAGTGGTGGCCTGCACCATGGCCAGGAGGGCGGGGAGGGAGATGGGGAGGAGAAGCAGTGGGAGAAGCAGTTCGCGGTTGCGGGCGCGCAGGCCCAAGGCGGCGAAGAAGGTGCCGTTGACAACCAGCGCCCAAGTTCCAAGCGGCAGGATGACAGCGAGAAGCCAGACGTTGCCGAGCGCGTGGAGGTTGAAAAATACGATGAAGATAGGAGCCAAGACCGCCTCGACGGCCAAGACAAACAACATGTTAGCGAGGGCTTTGCCGAGGAAGAGGGCGGAGGCGGGGGAGGGGGCCATGCGCTGGGCTTCAAGGACGTTGTTACGCTGCTCCCGAGTCCAGGACTGGTTGAGGGCTGTGATGGAGGCGAAGAGCAGGGCCACCCAGAGGATTCCACCGGAGATCTGGCGGGCCATGGTGGGGTAGCTGGTGGGGTCGAAGGCCAGGCCGAAGACTACGACGACCAGGAGGGAGAAGAAGAGCATCCCGTTGATGGAGTCGCGGGAGCGCCACTCGAGGCGGAGGTCTTTGCGGAGGTGGTCCCAGACGTGATGGAGATACTTCATGCCTTGGGTTGATCCTTGGTGAGATCGGCCAGGGTTGCGTTGGCGGCGCGGAGATAGTCTGAGGGAGCGAGGAGGAGCTGGAGGCCTCGCTGGCCGGCGGAGACGGAGATCTGGTCGAAGAGTTCGATGGTCTCGTCGGCGAAGGCTGGGAAGGGCTTTTTGGCTCCCATGACGGTGACTCCGCCACGGATGTAGCCGGTGAGCGGCTCTACTTCTTTGAGGGAGGCTAGGTCGGCTTTTTTTGCTCCGGCGGCGTGGGCCAGTTTTTTGAGGTCGAGTTCGGCGTCGCCGGGGATGACCGCGAAGACGTGGTCCATCCCTGCTGGGCCGCCGGCGATAGTGTTGGTGTGGGCGAGGAGGGTTTTGAAGACCTGCTCGGGGGGGAGGCCTATCTTGCGGGCGACGGAGATGGCGGTCAGGTCGTCGGGGTCGACCTCGTAGGGGCGGAGTTCGTAGGGGATGCCCAGGGTGTCGAGGAGGCGGGCGGCGTTGGTCTTGGCTGGGGCGGGCGTCTTCACCCAGCGGCCTCGGCTGGGGAGTCCGTGGTCCGGGGAGTCTGCCAGTGAGTGTCCAGAATCTGGCCGTTGCGCATGGTGAGGGTGCGGTCGGCGATGGGTTCGGCGAGGGTGGACTGGTGGGTGGTGAGGAGGATGGTGCGGGCACCGGATACTCCGTTGACCGGAGCTACAGGCCAGGTGCGGAAGTCGGCGAGGAGCTCGACCATGTGGCGGGCGGAGGCGGCGTCGAGGTTGGAGAAGGGCTCGTCGAGCAGGAGTATCTCCGGGTCGGTCTGGAGGACGCGGGCGAGGGAGGTGCGCTGGCGCATGCCCTGGGAGTACTGGCCGACTGGGCGGTTAAGCTTGGGGTCGAGGCCTACGGCGCGGAGAGCCATCTCGGGGTTGCCTACGCAGGCGCAGCCTCCTTCGCGATGGAGCGAGGAGAAGTAGTTCAGGTTCTCGATGGCGGTGAGCTCGTCGTAGAGCATGGGCGAGTGGCTCATGTAGGCGATGCGGCGGCGCTGCTGGTGAGGGGAGCCGGAGAAGACTGTAACGCGGCCGCGGGTGGGCGTGATGAGGCCGGCGATGATGCGGAGGAGGGTGGATTTTCCGGCTCCGTTTTCGCCGAGGATGACGGTCGAGGAGCCGGTGCAGAAGCTGGTGGTTACGTTGCGGAGGGCGGCGAAGGTGCCGTAGATCTTGGAGACGGAGTCGAGCGCGATGCAGTCCCTGCCGGCAGCGGATGGAGTCGGAGTGCTGCGAGTTGTCTCTGCCGTCTGCGTCATATTTTTTCGTGCGCGGCGGTTAGCGGGTTGCGGGAAGGGTTGCGGCAGCTGTGGTGGCCGGGGTTGCAGAGGCGGGGGCCGGGGCGTACTTGGAGGCGCATTTGGCCTGGAGCTGGGTGGCGTGGAAGACGCCGTCGTGGCCGTAGGTGCCGACGGCGAGCGCCTGGGCGTCGTCCTTGAAGGTGTCGGGGGGTGGCTCGGAGCCCTGGTAGACCACGGAGAGTTTACGGCCTTGTTCGAGGAGGTCAAAGGTGGCGCTGGTGCCTGCGCGATGGATGCTTCCGGGGGCGACGTTGCCGGCTACGCGGAGGTGGCGGACGTAGGCTTTGTTCCCCATACCCTGAAGCTCGCCGATAGTGACGTAGTAGCTCTTGTTGTCGCGGCCGCCCGTGAAGGAGAGATAGGCGATGGTGGCCACAATGATGAGAGTGGCGACGATGAATTTGACCGGGCTCTTCTGGGGTGCGTTTGCCATGTTGTTCGTCTTTCAGTCTACGTTCGCGGGTTCGATTTGGATAGTCAACGAGTTGGGGTATACCCCCCCTCCCCCCTTGGGTATCTTGGGCGTAAGCCTATTTAATGAGTGGTTTACAGAGGGGGTGTGTCTGTAAAATATTGCATTCAAAGGGCTTACGTGCAAAATATTTGATTTGTTGCAGTTACACTCCTTGTCGTGTGAATGGTGTGTGTCTGTTCGATTTCTGTTCGTTACTTCTATTTTAGACGATTGGCGGGGGGTAATACGCCACGACAAAAGCCGCTCTGGGCGTGGGTTTTAGCCACTTTGGGGCTTGACAAGATTTAACGGCAGAGAATTTGGGTAGCTCAATAATTGAGACAAGCAGGTTTCGTTCAAGGCAGCACGGCTGAACTATCGTTCGGTTAGGTTTTTGGCCGACTTCGGGCATTTGAGATTTTTGATATCGATTCAACACCCGAATGTGAGGATTCAGGATAGGTGGAAAAGGAGGACGATGGAGGTTCTGGGAGATTCGAGGCTGTTACGAAACCGGGTTTGATCAGCGTCTCTGAAGACAAGCGATATTTGAGAGATTTCAATACGACGGAACAAGTCCTCCGAGTTGGACGTAAAGCAACGCAAGCAGCTAAATGCAGGAAGTGAGGTCTAGCGTGCCTTTGCGTCAACTAGCATTACTTTGTTACGTGATCCTCGGAGCGCTCAACTTCGCTTTGGCTGAAGACTATGCCGCGGTGAATTTCCTCGAAAAACCGGGACCGCACGCAGTCGGGATCAGAGTCGTCGAGCACTATGACAGTGCGCGCGACTTTGGATCGGCAGTTGATCAAAAAACTGTCCCAGCGACCCAAACTGAACGTGGCCGGCCGTTGCAGACGCTCGTCTGGTACCCCGCGCAGAGGACTGGTCGGAAGACCATGACCATGGGGGATTACGTCGCGTTGATGGACACAGAGGTGAGCTTCGGTAAACCCCAGAGAACGCGAGATGGCGATGTACTAAAGGCGTGGTTACAAGCATCCCTTGGACAATCGATGTCAGCTGTACGGGATGCGGGCCTTGAGACGGGCCGGTTTCCGGTGGTGATCTACGCTCCAAGCTTCACTTCCTGGTCTTGGGAGAATGTTGATCTGTGTGAATATCTCGCGAGCAACGGCTATGTCGTGGTTGCAAGTCCAGGCATGGGAGAGAAGTCTCGTGAATCTACTCATGATCTGTCGGGAGTCAACGCTCAGGCCAGTGACGTATCGTTTCTGATCGAGTATGCGGCCTCACTTCCAGACACCGACATGACGGGGGTAGCTGCCATTGGCTTTAGCTGGGGAGGACTGGCCGACTTGTTCGCAGCTTCGAGAGACAATCGAATCAAGGCGTTGGTCTCTCTTGATGGTAGCGAGCGCTACTTTCCGGGCTTGGTTGAAGCGTCCAAGACTGTTCACCCCGACCAAATGACCATTCCGCTAATCTACTTCGAAGAGGGCGACCAATCGCTGGAAGATCAGGATCTACTTAATCGTCGCTTTCACGCGGATGGACCGAGTGTACTCAATCAGTGGGTACATGGGGATCTGATCACCATTCGGATGTTGGGACTCTTTCATCCTGAGTTCTGCTCAATTGCATATCGAAATGAAGAGCTATGGGAAAAGGAGCTTCCGAATCTACAAGTGGCAGATTACAACCGTGCAGACGGTTTAGTCGGATATTCCTGGGTGATGCGCTACACGAGAGCGTTCCTAGGCTTTTATCTAAAACACGATGTTCAGGCTGGAGCCTTCCTGAAGGCTCCTTCAAGTGCGAACGGCGTTCCAAACCACACGATGTCGGTGAAATTGCGGCCGAGTATTCGCGTCGCGAATAAAACGGTTGGAGACCCAGCCAACTAAGGTCAAATGGTGCGATTGGACAAAGACTGTTCTCGGTGTACGAAGTTTATTTGAGGCGCAACGGAAGGCGGCATATTTGAATGTCTCCGCCCTTCGTGGAACTAATCTCTGCTTCGTGGATTAAAATTTTGCTACATGAGGCTGGCTTATGTTTATAGCGCGGAGGTTGATAGGTGTTGGTCTGGTGGTGGCCGTGGCTGCGCCTCTGTGGGGGCAGGATGCGAATGGGCAGGACAAGACTCTGGTGCAGGAAGACAGCCGTTTGAACAGTGTGTATCAACAGAGAGTGGCGCAGCTGCGGGCCGATCCGAAGGGGTTGACGGCGCTGCGGAAGCAGGAGCGCGACTGGATTATGCAGCGGGATCAGCAGTGCGGGAAGGACGCTGGGTGTTTGACGCAGGCGACGAAGGCGCACGCCGACTACTTTGAGACGCAGGTGAAGCAGAACGATCCCGCGGCCAAGGCGGGCAGTCCGATTCCTGAGATGATTAGGGGACAATGGATGGTGAAGAAGGTGCTTCCTACGAAGACGATCGCGTGCTGGGACCAGAAGCAGGCCGATGCAATGATAGGCACTGAGCTGGAGTACAAGGCGGATAGCCTGCGATGGAAGACGACGACGGTGCGGAACCTTGGCAGTACGGCGGCAACGGTCGAAGCGAAGCAATTTGCTGAAGACAACTCGGGTAGGGGCAGCCAGAGTTCTCAGGTGGATTTTAGTCAGTTGGGCATCGCGACGCCAACTGTACAGCAGATCACGATCGAGCATCCAGACGTCACAATCCAGGACGGGTCGGCTGGCGGCAGTATGGAGATGCCGGGTGATGTGGTGATGATGAAGGATAGCGACCGGCTGGTGTTTTCGGTTTGCAATGTTTATTTTGAGGCGGATCGGGCTGGGAAACCGTAAGGGTTATCTTCGCGGTGGATGGATGATGACTGGCAGACGCAAGGGCAAAATGCGGAGATTCTTCGCTGCGCTCAGAATGACAGGCTAGAGGAAGTAGAGCAAAAATAAATGCAACGGCAGAAGCAACAGCAGATCCCTGCGGAATGACAAGCAAAGGAACAGGCAACGGCTACAGAAGCAGCAACCGCGACAGAAGCAGCAACAGCAGCAGCTACAAAAGCGACCGTGGTCCTCGTTGCGCTCAGAATGGCAGTGATTCTGATGCACCTTTGAACAGTAAAAAGCGGAGACACTGTGAAGTCTCCGCCTCTTTAGTTGAGCGCCGGTTGCTATGTAGCAGAACTAGACGCTGGTGGCGGTTACGGTTTTGGGTTCGGCTGCGGTGGTGTTGACGGTGTCGGAGATGGTGGAGAGGAGTTCGTCGGCGTTCTTCTCTTCGTCGAGGATGCTGTCGAGGAGATCGGCTGCGTCGTCGTCGCCGAGGAGTTCGGCCCAGGTGCGGAGGGTGCCGTAGACGGCGATCTCATGATGCTCGACCTGCTGCGCGGAGGCGATGAGGGTGATGTCGCGGATGCTGGTGTCTGCTGCGTCCTTGATGTTGTCCTCGGCTTCGGTGACGAGGGCGGAGATGGCTTTGCAGGTGGAGGTGTCGGCGTTGCCGTTGGTGGCGTCGCGGAGGATGCTTTCAACTTTGGCGACGTGGGTTTGAGTTTCGGTGAGGTGGTTGCGGAAGGCGGAGGCGAGCTGGGGGTCGGTGGACTTCTCGATCATGGTGGGGAGGGCTTTGGTGATCTTCTGCTCCATGTCGAGGGCCTTTTTGAGGTTGGCGATATAGAGGGTGCGGAGGTCTTCGATGTTTTCGGAGAATAGCTTCATGGGTGTGGCTCCTTTGGAAACTCGCGAGATGTCTCGTTAGCGCACAGAGGCGCCATTTGGTGCAGCGTGGAAGGTGTGGGTGAGAGCGGCGAACGTTCAAGCCGGGGTGCTCACGGTCGTTCTGCGTTCTGCTGAGTAGGATGCGAGGTTGCAGACAGGGTTGGCTGGGAGGTTTAGCTAATTCCTATCGGGTGAATGGAGTGAGAAGCCTCTGGAAGAGGGCCTGTGTGCGGGTTTTTTTCGAGGCGCAAGCGGGATTTGCGATGGTGATGCTGGTGATCTTAAGTAACGCTTAACACTTCGGGATGCTGGAAGGGTGCTGCTTGAAGCGGGCTGATTCTGGGGCTGCGTTTCGCGGCCTTCGAGATTGCTGGTGAGCGGGAAGCTTAGCGCGCAAAGTTTGCGAGAAGCTTTGGCGAAGTTGCGTGCATCGTATACTTACTCGATAACACGGCTAATTACTCGTAAGACGGCTGAACGGGTAGGGGAGAGACATGAGCGAAAACGGGAACGGGGCGGCTTCAAACGGCAATGGCAGTGGGGCGCACTCGCACGGCAACGACTACAAGGTGCCGACGGGGCGGGCGGAGTGGATTGTGAAGCGCAAGGCCGAGGCGGCGCGGACTGGCGATATGAATATGAGCCAGATGCACTTTGCGCGGAAGGGCATGATCACCGAAGAGATGGCCTATGTCGCCGGACGGGAGAAGATTTCGGCGGAGCTGGTACGGAGCGAGGTGGCGAAGGGGACGATGATTATCCCGGCAAACATCAACCACGTGGAGCTGGAGCCGATGGCGATTGGGGTGGAGTCCCTGTGCAAGATCAATGCGAATATCGGGAACTCGGCGCTGGTGTCGAATGTGGATGAGGAGTTGCGAAAGCTGCATACGGCGGTGCACTTTGGCGCGGATACGGTGATGGATCTGTCGACGGGTGGGGATATTTCGATGATTCGGGAGCAGATTCTGCGGCATTCGCCGGTCCCGATTGGGACGGTGCCGTTGTATGAGGCGCTCTCGCGAGTGAAGAGGGTGGAGGATCTGAATATTGATCTTTACCTTGAGGTGATTGAGGAGCAGGCGCAGCAGGGAGTGGATTACTTTACGATTCATGCGGGCGTGCTGATTGAGTATGTGCCGCTGGTAGCGAAGCGGATTACTGGGATTGTGAGCCGGGGTGGGGCGATTCTGGCGCAGTGGATGACGTCGAATCATAAGCAGAACTTTTTGTATGAGAACTTCGACCGGATTACGAAGGTGATGGTGAAGTATGACGTGAGCTACTCGCTGGGCGATGGGCTAAGGCCGGGGTGTCTGGCGGATGCGAGCGATGAAGCTCAGTTTGCGGAGTTGAAGACGCTAGGTGAGCTGACCCGACAGGCGTGGAAGAGCGATGTGCAGGTGATGATCGAAGGGCCGGGGCATATCCCGATGGACCAGATCAAGCTACAGGTGGATAAAGAGGTTGAGTTGTGCGATGGGGCTCCGTTTTATGTGCTGGGACCGCTGGTGACCGATATCGCGCCTGGATATGACCACATTACGTCGGCGATTGGCGCGGCGATGATTGGGTGGCATGGTGCGGCGATGCTCTGCTATGTAACTCCGAAGGAGCACCTTGGACTGCCGAATGAGAAGGATGTGAAGGACGGGATTATCGCTTACAAGATTGCGGCGCATGCGGCGGATGTGGCTCGTCATCGGCCGGGCGCGAGGGATCGGGATGATGCGATCTCGCATGCTCGGTACACGTTTGATTGGGATAAGCAGTTTGCACTGTCGCTTGACCCGGAGACGGCACGAGGGATGCATGACGAGACGCTGCCGGATGACTACTACAAGGAAGCGGCGTTCTGCAGTATGTGCGGGCCGAAGTTCTGCAGCATGAACTGGTCGAGCAAGGTGGACGAGTTCAATGCGAAGGAGCATGGGCTGCATAAGCAGGACCTGACGCAGATCGTTACGGAGCAGATGGCGTTGCGGGGGTAGCGGTTGCCGGAAGTGCGGTTGTACGGTGAAGGCAACAGCAACGGCAAAGACAAGAGCAAATGCGAAATACGGGGATTCTTCGCGTTGCTCAGAATGACAAGGGGTATTGGTGGTTTATAGAAAAAGGCCGTGTCCCTGGTTTGGGAGGCGGCCTATCTCTTTGGGGAGGAAACTGGTTTCGGTTGGCTCGGAGCGTTAGCTGGGAGTCTGTTGCGTTGGGGGCGAATGGTACTGCGCTGCGGGGCGGCAAGGGGTAGCTCAGAGCTGGAGTCGAAGGACGGCTCGAATTGGTCAGCGCTGAAGTTGAAGGCCATGCCCGCGATGCGGTGGAGGATGCGGGTTGGTGTGGGCTGGCAACAACTTACTCCGTGGGGCGGCAGCACAGCGGTGAGTCTAGAGAATATCTTTCTCCTGTTTGTCAGATCGCATGGCAAGAAGTGCAGGAGCAATAATCATTGCGAGAAAAACCAAAGCTAGAACGAGATCGTGGACCATTGGGGAGTCTCCTTTGGGCGGCTTTGACCGTCTTGAGAGTAATCATGCGGCAGGTGACTAAATGGGGACATCCCACTTCGGGAAGCAAAGATGCGTCTTTTGGGGGATGGTTTTTCTTTTTAATGCTCAGGTCCTGCCGGACGGGCCCACTACGCGTGGGGCGGTCACTTCGTGACTTGTATACCCCCTTCGGGTGGTCCTCCCGTTGGTCGGAGGCTAGCGCTTATGGTGTTGAGGATGGTGGTCTGTGGTGGGTTGGTGGTTATTTGGTGGCTTGTTTGTTTGCGTTTTCGAGGATGGCGGCGGAGTGGTTGAGGGCGGCGGCCAAGGCGGCTAGCTGCGATTGGGCTCTCGGGGCGTCGGGGGCGTCGATGCCTTCGTTCACGCCGGGGATGACGACGGCGGCGTAGCCGGTGAACTCGCCTGGAGCGTAGATGGTGTGTTTGTACCAGGAGCGCTTGGGGAGACCTTCGGGGTTTAGAAGAGCGCCCTCGGCTTCGCGCAGGGATTTGTTGAGTGCGACGGGGTTTGATGACGGCGCGGCCTGGGTGGCTCGGATGGCGGTGCCGGCGGCGGCGAAGCGGTTGGCGGCGGCCTGGGCAGCGGTGAAGTCGAGGGTGAGGTTCTTGGCGGTGGCTTGTTTCTGCGCGGCCTCGAGGTAGCCTACGATCTCTTTGCCGTAGAGCTGGTAGTCGTAGGGAAGGACGTCGGCGTCGGCCATGTGGAGGATCTCGAGGCCGAAGACGCGAGCTTGTTGCTGCTCGTAGACGAAGGTGGGGTCGGCGAATTTGGTGAACCAGTTGTAGTTGTCGAAGACGGAGTGGTAGACGCCGTAGGGGCCTTCGGAGCCGATGTCGGTGGAGGGGACGCCGAGGTGCTGGATGAAGGGGGTGTAGTCGGAGCCGGAGCCGAGGGTGCCGATGTGGACGTCGGAGTCAGTGGATTCGGTTGGCTTGTGTGTGCGCCGCGTGGGGGCGGTTGCCTGGTCGGCCTTCCACTGTTCGTAGACGGTTCCGCCTTTGGGGCTGGCGACTTCTTTGGTGACTTCGCGGACGAACTGTTTGAGCGAGGGTACGGCGGCGGCGTCGAAGTTGGGGCCGGCTACGCCTACGTCGGTGTTGAAGTAGGCTACGGCGTGGGCGAGGTGGGTTTCGTGCTGCTCGGCCCACTCGGTGGAGCCGATGAGACCTTCTTCTTCTGCGTCCCAACTGCAGAGGACGATGCGGCGTTGTGGCTTCCAGCCTTGCTTGAGGAGTTCGCCCAGGCCGTGAACGGTTTCGAGCATGGCGGCAGTGCCGGAGTTGGGATCGACGGCGCCGTAGACCCAGGCGTCGCGGTGGTTTCCGGCTACGACCCAGTCTTCTTTCTGGGTGGAGTCGGTTCCGTCGATGGTGCCGGTGACGTCCCAGATGGTACGGAGGGCGATGTCCTGATCGAGGTGCATGTGGACAGTGATTTTAGGAGGCGTACCGTGAGTGCCGCCTGCTCCGAGATTGCTGGAGGCTCCTAGGTGGTAAGTGAAGGGGAGTGCGCCCTGCCAGTCGCGGGGGGATTCGGCTCCGCCGAGGGCTTTGAGGATGGGGGCGGCGTCGTGGTAGGAGAGGGGGTTAGTGGGGATGGTGGGCTGATTGTTCTGAAGCTTGTCGACGGGGATGCGTTTGGAGTCGGGGAGGTCGGGTGTGGAGGCTATGCCGGGAGTGGTGGGGTCGCCGGGGTAGATGGGAAGGAACTGGATGGAGCCGCGCTGGACGGCGGTCTCGGGGCGGTATGGGCCGCGGGGGTAGATGTCGCCGCGGAAGTAGCCGTCGTCGGCGGGGTCGGAGTAGATGAGGACGCCGACGGCTCCGTACTGCTGGGCAATGTAGGTCTTGATGCCGCGGAAGTTTTCGCCGTAGCGGACGAGGACGATCTTGCCTTTGACGCTGATGCCTAGTTTGGTGAGCTGCTGGAAGTCGGCGAGGGTGCCGTAGTTGGCGTAGACGACCTCGGCGGTGACGTCGCCCGAGGGGGAGGAGCCGTTGAAGGCGGGCAGGATGCGGGGATCGTCCTGGAAGGGGTCGCCGCCGAATTTGCTGGGGTCGACGTGCTCTGGGGTGGGACCGGACATGAGTTTTTTGCCGTCGGCATCGAAGGCTTCGATGAGGATCTTGACGGGTTTGGTGAGGAGGACTTTGTAGGGGACGATCTGGGTTTCGAGGCCGGCGGCTTTGAACTTGTCGGCGACGTAGACGGCGGTGGCGTAGTCCTCGGGTGAACTGGCCCAGTGGGGGGCGGCGGTGAGGGTCTTGAGGTGCTGGCCTGCGAGTGCGGCGTCGGGGACAGCCATGAAGATTTTGTCCCACTTTGACTGCTGGGCGAAGTCGCGATATCCGAAGACCTGGGGGGTGGGAGACTGGGCCAGTGTGAGGGCGGCGAGGGGGAGCAGGCAGGCTACGGTGCGGAGACGAGTCAAGTCGTGGGCCTCGATGTGGGTTGTCGAGATATCAGGGTATCGCAGAATTGAGTTTGGGCAGGATCTTTGCCGGGGAGGTTCTGTGGACAGAGGTTTCTGGCGGAGGGTTCCCTCGAAGATTTTGAGTCTCAGTGATTTGTTGCGGACACGATAAAGCGGCTCACGATGGATGTGAGCCGCTGCGATGGATTTTTGAGCGAAGAGCTATACGGGCTGGGTGCAGAACTTGCAGCGAGTGGCGGGGATGGGGATGTCGCCCAGGCACTGGGGGCAGGGCTTGGTGGCAGGTGGCTCGGCGATTGTGGGGTGGAATTTTTTCAGGAGGTACTGAATGGGCAGTACAAGGAAGAAGTAAACGACGCCGGCGATGAGGAGGAAGTTGATGATGGCGGTGATGAAGTCGCCGTAGCGGATCTCGCCGCCGTTGACGTGGGCGATGAGGTAGCCGAAGTTGGGCTTGCCGATGACTGCGCCCAGGAGGGGATTGATGATCTTCTCAGTCAGCGAGGTGACGATGGAGGTGAATGCGGCTCCGATGATGACGGCGACGGCAAGATCGACGACGTTACCACGCAGAATGAAATCGCGGAATCCTTTGAACATGAGGTCAATCTCCTAGTTTGATCGTGCATGGAACCGTTGATCGCTGCTTGTTCCGGTGCGGGGAGTATACCGCAGGAGATTTTAAAGGCTAGAGGGTAGTTGAGGGGGGAGGAGCTGGGGTTGGCTATTGGGAGGAGGCTTGTTATTGGGAAGATGCTATCCAGCGGGCGTAAGGGTAGAGGAGAAAGAAGAGGATCATGCAGAGGGCCATGAGGTCCATGTAGATGCAGAGGATGACGCCGGCGTGATAGAAGCTCCAGCGGCGCTGCATGCATCGGACGGTGTCGGCGGTGCCGGCGATGGCGAAGAGGACGGGAAGGATGAGGAGGGGAGTGGCGCGGTTGTGGGGGAAGTCGGAAAGGAGGAGAGCTACGGCGAGGCTGAGGAGTACCAGAAGGCTGCCGCGGAGAAGAGAGTGGACACGCGGATTGAAGAGGGGATATTTCACGTAGGGTGTGTCTGTTTTAAGGATACGAGCGTGCGGAGTTTGGCGCTAGTTTTGGGAGGAGCGGCAGTGGCCTGCCTGAGCTTCATTTTTGATGCAGGCAAAAGCTGATTGCAATAATGGCGGGAGATCGTTGCGGAGTTGGTTGTGGTGATGACTGGGTGTGTCCAAGCGAGGGGAACACACCCAGAGGAGTCTGCTGGTTCATCCGATGGCAACTTTAGTCGCAGTGAGATTTTTATACTGCGGTGAGCTCGGGTTCAGGCTGTTTGGACATAGCGCGGATGGAGTCGTTGTAGGGAGAGGTGAGGACGCCGCGCTCGGTGATGATGGCGGTGACGTACTTTGCGGGGGTGACGTCAAAGGCTGGGTTCTCGATGGCTACGCCGTGAGGGGTCATCTGCTTGCCGTTGGAGTGGGTGACTTCGCGGGCGTCGCGCTGCTCGATGGGGATGAGGTCGCCCGTGGCGGTTTGAAGGTCGAGGGTGGACCAGGGGGCGGCGACGTAGAAGGGGATGTTGTGCTCTTTGGCGAGGATGGCTACGCCGTAGGTGCCGATCTTGTTGGCGACGTCTCCGTTGGCGGCGATGCGGTCGGCACCGACGATGACGGCCTGGATGCGGCCCTGGCGCATGAGCGAGGCGGCCATGTTGTCGCAGAGGACGGTGGTGGGGATGTTGTCCTTCATGAGTTCCCATGCGGTGAGGCGGGCGCCTTGCAGGAAGGGACGGGTCTCGTCGGCGAAGACATCAATCTTGTGGCCGCGCTCGATTGCAGCGCGGATGACGCCGAGGGCCGAGCCGTAGCCGCAGGTGGCGAGGGCTCCCGCGTTGCAGTGGGTGAGGACGGTGCCTTCTTTGGGAAGGAGCGATGCGCCGTGTGCGCCCATTTGCTTGCAGGCGGCGATGTCCTCGTCGTACATGCGGCGGGCCTTAGCGACTATGGCGGACTTGATCTCGGAGATGGGAGTGTCTTTGGCGGCGAGTGCGATGTAGAGATTGCGGATCTCGTCGATGCCCCAGAAGAGATTGACGGCAGTGGGGCGGGTCTCGGCGAGGGTTTTGGCGATGAGGGCGACCTCTTCGGTGAGGGCGGGGAGGGTGGTCGCAGTGCTGCGGTCGATGCCGATGGCCATGCCCATGGCGGCAGAGACGCCGATGGCTGGGGCTCCGCGGACGATCATGTCGCGGATGACGGTGGCGACCTGCTTGTAGTCGGTGGCGAGGACGTAGGTCTCCTCGAGGGGCAGCTTGGTTTGATCGAGGAAGTTAACGCCGGTGGGGAGCCATTCGAGGGTAGGGATCATGTCCCTTCTAGTTTATCGCGAATGACCTGTATGGGGGCGGATGTGGGGGCCATAGGCAGTTCGGCGGGCATAGAAGCGCTGGCAGCAGCCGGTGCAGCGAACTGGGCGCAGAGCCAGGTAGTGGAAGAACCAGTCCCAGCCTCGGCGGTGGGAGCGATGCAGGGATTCGGTGTTGCAGTGGGGGCAGAATCTTCCGTCGGAGAACTTCGGCTTTGAGAGCATGGGGGCTTTATCGGCGGAGAGGTTGCGAGTGTTAGGTTCTTGAGAATTGTTTCTCTACGGTGAGGCTTTTCGTGCGGGTTCTCGTCCACAATGGGAATAAAGATGCGGCGAGGTTTGTTGAGGGAGGTCCACGTGAGAAAAGATGCGTTGAGGAATGCTCTTCTGCTGGTGATTGCGTTGGCGCTGGTTGAGATCGCCGCAAGGCCGTATGTGTCTCCTCCCCCGGTTGCGGCGGACTCGTCTGCGGCTCATGCGCTCTACATTGAGCCGGGGGTGCAGAATCTGCGGTATCCGGATGGGACGGGGCAGGTGTACGGGAAGGTGGTTGTGGATCTGCGGACCGGGAAGATCTGGGGTTTTCCTACGGGGACCGTTGATCCTTATCCTTCTTACCCGCTGGATAGTAAGCCGGCGGTTTCGCGTCCGTTTGCGCTGGGGCGGTATGCGTTTGAGGATTTGGATAAATGAATCGTGGGGCTGTTGGGTTGGGCTAGGCAACAGTGAAAGGCAACAGCAGATTCCTCCGCTGCGCTGCGGAATGACAACAAGAAAACAGGCAACGGCAAAAGCTAAATACGGGGATCCTTCACTACGTTCAGGATGACGGCTCCAAGAGGCATTGGGCTCCCTTTGCCTGTCAGGCCGTCGTTTTGTGGGTGTGTTGGGGCTAACGGGTGGTGATAGTGGTGGGGGCTTCGTTGGCTTTGAGGTAGTTGCCGTAGCCTACGACGATGGTGGAGCTGACGAGAAGGAAGAGGCCGGTGGCTACGAGGGTTTTGGTGCGGCGGCTGGTGCCTCGCCACTCTTTGAGGAAGAGCCCCCAGAGGGTGGCGAAGATGATGATGCTGGCCATGTGGAGGGTCCAGCTGGAGAAGTCATACTTGCCCATCTTGGTCTGACCCATGGAGTAGAAGAAGAACTGGAAGTACCAGATGACGCCGGCGAGGGAGGCGAAGATGTAGTTCTGGACGAGTGTCTTTGGGGCGAGGTGGTCGTAGGTGGAGGGATCGAGGGGGTCGAAGTCGACCAGGGTCTGGCCGGAGGCGTGGGTGGCGCGCATGGGGTTTAGGCCGGGTTGGCCGGTGAATTGTTTGATGGAGCCGTTTTTGAGGATGAGGATGGCGGACCAGACGAAGTTGGTGAGGAAGCCTCCCCAGAGCACGACGATGAGGACGGGCAGGTTTTGCCAGAGGTCGAGGCGGTTGTGGGCGAGGAGCTCGGTTTTGGCGAGGGCTCCGATGGGGGCTCCGGCTTTGAGGCCGAAGGCGAAGAAGGAGCTCATGACGCCGGCGAAGATGGCTACGGCTAGTCCTTTGCCGAAGTTGTAGTCGGTCTCTCCGGCTTCGGCCTTTTCTTCCGGGGTGATTTCGCGCTCTTTGGAGAGGCCAGCGGCTCCGTTGACGGCTACGGCGATCAGACAGAGGAGGACGCCGGCGAGGATGATCTGGCCGGAGGTTTCGTGGAGGATGATGTGGATGGAGCCGTCATAGATGGGCGGGATGAGGGTTCCGAAGGCGGTGCAGAGGCCGAGGGCGATGGCGTATCCGAGGGCGATGCCGAGGTAGCGGATGGCGAGGCCGAAGGTGAGGCCGCCTGCTCCCCAGAGGATGCCCCAGAAGATGGCGTAGTGGATGCTGGAGGCGGGCGCGGCGTGGAGGATGCCGAAGAGATTCGGGACGAGGAGCGAGGCGAGGACGATGGGGGCGATGATCCACGCGGCGAATCCCTGGATGAGCCAGTAGATCTCCCACGACCAGCGCTTGATGCCGCGGAAGGGGATGAAGTTGGTGGCGGAGGCGAAACCGCCGATCCAGTGATAGATGACGCCGATGAAAGGATTGGGTCCCACGAGGCCTCGTTCTGGTGAATGATGGTGGTGCCTGGGTCGAGCGGGTACTATCGTACCTGACACAAGTTGCGTTAGGGAAATATACTCTCTATTGAATCTTATTCCGGATCGCTGCTTCGCCTGGAGGATGGTCTGCGAGTTTCACTGTTCATTACTTGTTACAACGACACGCTGTTTCCTGAGACCGGCAAGGCTGTGGTGCGGGTGCTGGAGCGACTGGGGCATACGGTGGAGTTTCCTCAAGGGCAGACATGCTGTGGGCAGATGCACTATAACACTGGCTATCAGGCGGAGGCGATGCCGCTGCTTTCGCGGTTTGTGGAACAGTTCAAGGGCGCCGAGGCGGTGGTGGTGCCGTCGTCGTCATGTGTGGCGATGATGCGGGATCACTATCCGAAGATGGCGTTGGCGATCGGACGGGTGGAGCTGATTGCGGAGGTGGATGCTCTGCTGCCGAAGGTGTTTGAGTTTTCGGAGTTTCTGACGAAGCGGCTGGGGCTGGAGGACGTGGGGGCCTACTATCCGCATCGGGTGACGTATCACGCGAGCTGCCATGGGTTGCGGAATTTGGTGTTGGGTGATGGGCCGATGCGGCTGCTGAAGGCGGTGCGGGGGATTGATCTCGTCGAGTTGCAGGGGCTGGAGCAGTGCTGCGGATTCGGCGGGACGTTTGCGGTTAAGAATGCGGATGTATCGAGCGCGATGCTGGCGGAGAAGACGACGGCGGTTTTGAATACGAAGGCTGAGGCTTGTACGGCTTGCGATAACTCGTGCCTGATGCATATTCAGGGGGCGCTGCATCGGCAGAGGACGGGCGTGAAGACGGTGCATCTGGCTGAGATTTTGGCTGGGGATGAGGGGGCTTTACGTTGATGGGAGAGATGAGCTTGCAACGGAGATGGGCAGCAACGGTCGCGCTCTGCGCGATGCCCACATCTCAAAATCGAGATATGGGGCACCCAAATTTCTGCTTGATTGGGGGTGAGGCATGAGTGGTGCTGGGTTGGATCCAAAGACTGCGCCGACGTTTCCGATGGCGGCGAAGGCGATGATGGGCGATGTGCAGCTGCGGAAGAATGTGCGTCATGCTACGGACGTGATCCAGGAGAAGCGGGCTCGAGTGGTGAGCGAGATGCCGGACTGGCAGGAGCTGCGCGAGGCAGGGAAGCAGATTCGCCGGCACACGATGGAGCATCTGGATTTTTATCTTGAGGAGTTTGAGGCGAACTGTACGCGCGCGGGCGGAGTGGTGCACTGGGCTCGGGATGCGGAGGAGGCGCGGCGGATTGTTATTGGGCTTGTGAAGGCTTCGGGGTCGGATGAGGTGATCAAGATCAAGTCGATGACGACGGAGGAGATTCAGCTGAACTCCGCGCTGGAGGCTGCGGGGATTCATCCCTATGAGACCGATCTGGCGGAGTTGATTATTCAGCTGGGGGCGGATCGGCCGTCGCATATTGTGGTGCCGGCGCTGCATAAGAACAGGGAGCAGATACGTGAGATCTTTCAGCGGGAGATGAACCTGCCGGAGTTGGGAGGGAGGCCGGAGGATCTGGCGGATGCGGCGCGGATGTTTCTGCGGGAGAAGTTTCTGCGGGTGAAGACGGCGGTGAGTGGGGCGAATTTTTTGATCGCGGAGACGGGTGGGGTTTGTGTGGTGGAGAGCGAGGGCAATGGACGGATGTGTCTGACGCTGCCTGAGACGCTGATCACGATTGCGGGGATTGACAAGGTGCTGCCGCGATTTCAGGACCTGGAGGTAATGCTGCAGCTGCTGCCGAGGTCGGCTACCGGGGAGCGGATGAATCCTTATAACTCGATTTGGACTGGGGTGGATGGGGCTTCTGCTGGCGATGGTTTGCGAGATGGCGCTCGCGATGGTCTACGAGATGGCCCAAGGGTGTTTCATGTGGTGCTGATGGACAATGCGCGGACCGAGATTCTGGCGGATGATGAGGGACGGCAGACGCTGAACTGTATTCGCTGCGGGGCCTGCCAGAATGTCTGCCCGGTTTATCGGCAGACGGGGGGACATGCGTATGGGAGCGTGTATGCGGGGCCGATCGGGGCGATTCTGACGCCGCAGCTGCAGGAGATGCATCATGCGCAGTCTCTGCCGTATGCATCTTCGTTGTGCGGGGCGTGCTATGAGGTCTGCCCGGTGAAGATCAATATTCCGGAGGTGCTGATTCATCTGCGCAACAAGGTGGTGAAGCAGAATACGGCTGGGGTCGCGGGGTTGTTCGATGTGGAGGCCGGGGCGATGAAGGCGATGGCTCTGATCTTTCGGAGTGAGAGGAGATTCAGGGCGGCCCAACGGCTAGGGCGCATCGCCGAGCGGCCGTTGGTGCGCAGGGACGCACAGGGTGAGGGATGGATTGGGTGGCTGCCGGGGCTGCTGGGCGGGTGGACGCAGGCCAGGGATCTCGGGGAGATGCCGAAGGAGACGTTTCGGGACTGGTGGGAGAGGCGGGGTGAGAATGGAAACTGATTTGGTTACAAATTCGCGGGTGGGGGTGTTGCGCAGGGTGAGGGCGGCTACAGGTAGAGCGTCAGATGGAGTTGCGGCTCGGGTTGGGTGGGATGGGATTGCACGAGAGTATCGGCGGAGGGGGACGCTGGAGCGCGAGGGGGTGCTGGCGCTGCTGGAGGATCGGCTGCGGGACTATGATGCGCGGGTGTTTCGGGTTGTGGGTGAGGACGTAGGGCAGAGTGTCGCGGAGCGGCTGGTGGAGCGGGGAGTTCGGCGGATGGTGGTGCCGGTGGGGTTGCCGGCTGCGTGGATGTCTGCTTCGGCTGCGGTGGAGTATGTGGTGGATGAGGGGTTGTCCTCGGAGGAGTTGGATGGTGTCGATGGGGTGATGACGGGGGCGACGCTGGCGATTGCGGAGACGGGGACGTTCGTGCTGCAGGGTGTGGCGGGGCAGGGAAGACGGGCGGCGACGCTGGTGCCCGACTATCACCTGTGCGTGGTGAGGGCGGAGGATGTAGTGGAGACGGTGCCGGAGGCAATGGGGCGTCTGCAGGGGACGGCTGGACTTGCGACTACGTTTGTTTCGGGGCCGTCTGCGACGGCGGATATCGAGATGACACGGATCAAGGGGGTGCATGGGCCGCAATTTCTGGATGTACTTCTAATTGTTTGAAGCGTGGAAAAAATCTTTTGACAAATGACGGTAAAAAGGCGCAGTCTGCCTATGTTTCAATAGAGAGTATATTTCTATATCGTAATATCTTGGACGCGCGAGGGACTTGAGTGATGGGAAACAACGGTGCTGGAGTGGCAGAGCGGGACGCACAGAGGGTGTACAGCGCGTTGGATGGTTTTCGGATCGAGGTTCCGTCGTGGGGATTTGCGAATACCGGGACGCGGTTCGGGAAGTTTATTCAGGGTGGCGCGGCGACGACGATTGAAGAGAAGTTCAGCGATGCGGCGCAGGTGAATGCGTTGACGGGCGCGAGCCCGACGGTGGCGCTGCACGTGCTGTGGGATTTGCCGCATGGGAGGGCGGATGTTCCTGCGATTCAGGCGCTCGAGAAGAAGTATGGGATGAAGTCTGGGTCGATCAATCCGAATCTCTTTCAGAGTGCGGAGTACAAGTATGGATCGATTGCGAATCCCAGCGCGGAGGTTCGCGGGATGGCGTTGAAGCATCTTCTGGATTCGGTGGCGATTGGGCAGGCGCTGGGGTCGAAGGATGTTTCGCTGTGGATTGCGGATGGATCGAACTATCCGGGGACGCAGAGTATTCGCAAGCGGATTGGATGGATGGAAGAGGTGCTGGGTGCGACCCATGCTGCTCTCGGAGAGGGGCAGCGGATGCTGGTCGAGTACAAGCCGTTTGAGCCGGCTTTTTATCACACCGACATTGCGGACTGGGGGATGGCTCTGGAGTTGGTGCGGCGCTGCGGGCCGAAGGCGAAGGTGCTGGTGGATACGGGGCATCATGCGCAGGCGACGAATATTGAACAGATCGTGACGTGGTTGCTGCATGTGAAGGAGCTGGGTGGATTTCATTTCAACGACAGGAAGTACGCCGATGACGACCTGACGCTGGGGTCGATTGATCCTTACCAGGTGTTTCGAATCTTCCATGAGATTTTGAGTGCGGAGGAGAAGGAACGCGCGGATGTTGCCTTCATGATCGACCAGAGCCATAACCTGAAGGGCAAGGTGGAGGCGATGGTGCAGACGGTAGCGATGGCGCAAGAGCTGTATGCGAAGGCTGCGCTGATCGACCAAGCGAAGCTGGCGGAGTTGCAGCAGGAGTGCCGGCTGGTGGAGGCGGAGGAGTGCTTCCGGAGTAGCTTCTGGCAGGACGTGCGGCCGATCGTGAGGGAGTGGAGGGTTGCGCGCGGGCTGCCGGCGGAGCCTCTGAAGGCGCTGGCGGAGAGTGGGTATGTGGAGAAGATCACGCGGGAGCGAGAGAGCAGGAACGCTCGCAGCGTCTCGACTTACGCTTAGAGATTTCTTCCTGATCGTTTGCGGGGTGAGGCGCGGGGTTGGGGTTCTGGGAAGAGGGAATTCTGGCGTTTTGATCGCTGTTGGATGGGAATTCCATTAGCGAAACCGAGGCAGGTGCCGCATAATGGATCGGCTGAGTGGTCGCTCCTCGGCGGGAGACTATGGCGGTACGAAAGACCTCGAAACGACTTTATCTGATTCCTGTGCTGTCGAAGGCGCTGGATATTCTGGAGCTGCTGCAGGCGGAGAACCAGCCGATGACACTGGAGTCGATCCATCGGCAGACGCGAATCTCGAAGACGACGGTGTACCGGGTGTTGAAGACGTTTGTTCACCGGGGATATCTTTCGCAGTCTCCCGATGGGACGTACCGGCAGGTGACGCGGCCGAAGAAGATGCGGTTTGGCTTCGGCGGGCAGAGCGCGGATATGCCGTTTTCGGTGGAGGTGACCGAGAGCTTGAAGGATGCAGCGGCGGCGGCGGGGGTCGATCTACTGATTCTGGATAATCGCTATGACGCGGCGACTGCGTTGCGGAATGCGGAGGAGTTTGTTTCAAGCAAGGTGGATCTGGTGATCGAGTTTCAGGTGGAGCAGGAGGTTGCTCCGATGATCGGGGATAAGATTGCGGGGGCGAAGATTCCGCTGATTGCTATTGATATTCCACATCCTCATGCGACTTACTTCGGAGTGGATAACTATCGGGTGGGGATTGAAGCTGGGGAGACGCTAGGAGCGCATGCGATTGCCATCTGGGACGGGAAGGTGGATTGGGTGATCGGGCTGGATCTGGCGGAGGCTGGGCAACTGGTGCAGAGCCGGATTACTGGTGCGTTTGAAGGGGTGAGGAGCGGACATCCGGAGTTGCCGGTGGAGGTGTTTGTGCGGATCGACGGGCGAGGGATGCGCGACCGGAGCAAGAAGTTGATCTCGGATTTTCTACAGCGGCATCCGAAGGACAAGCACATTCTGATTGCGGCGGCTACGGACTCAAGTGCGTTGGGCGCGGTGGATGCGGTGCGGGAGCAGAGACGCGAGAAGCATGTGGCGATTGTGGGGCAGGATTGCATTGCGGAGGCGATGCAGGAGATGCGGAGGGACAAGTCGCCGCTGATCGGGTCGGTGTCGCATGAGGCGAGCTCGTATGGGCCGAGTCTGATTCATCTTGGACTGTCGCTGCTGCGGGGGCAGACGGTGCCACCTTACAACTATGTGGCTCATAAGATGGTGACCCGGGATTCGCTCGGCGGGGTTTGAGTTTTGGCATAATTTTCTCATTGGAAATAGTTGCCGTATTGGTGTTGCGTGTGGAATGATAGTCGGGGCCTGGATTTAGGCCAGGGCGAAGAGGTTGACACATGACGGCACAGAGCGGCCTGAAGTTTTTGGAAGATCGTTGGGATGAGGCTGTTGCGGCGAAGCTGGATGCACCGGAGCTGCTGAGATACAGATCGAACCTGCTGGGCTCGGATCTGCGGATTACCAACTTCGGCGGGGGGAATACGAGCTCGAAGCTGGAGCAGGTCGATCCGCTGGATGGAAAGACGAAGCAGATTCTTTGGGTGAAGGGGAGTGGGGGCGATCTGGGGAGCATCAAGCGCGCGGGGTTTGCGACGCTGTACCTGGAAAAGCTGCTGGCGCTGGAGAAGGCGTATCGCGGGGTGGATCTCGAAGACGAGATGGTGGAGATGTATCCGCTGTGTACGTTTGGGAATAATCCTGTGGCGGCTTCGATTGATACGCCGCTGCATGGGTTTCTGCCGTTTGCGCATGTGGACCATCTGCATCCTGACTGGGGGATCGCGCTGGCGGCTTCGGCAAACGGGAAGATCAAGATGGAGGAGTTCAACAAGGAGTTTGGGAACATGCTGGTGTGGCTGCCGTGGCAGAGGCCTGGGTTCGAGCTGGGCATGATGTTGAAGAAGATCGTGGAGGAGACGCCGGGGTGCGATGGCGTGGTGCTGGGCGGGCATGGGCTGTTTACGTGGGGCGAGACGCAGCGCGAGAGCTACCTAAATACGATTACGATCATCGATCAGCTGGGGCAGTTTATTGAGCGGCATGGTTCGGTTGCGGGGCATAAGCACTTTGGCGGCGGGCAGGTGAAGAGTCGCGAAGACCGGGTTGCGGTTGCGCTGCAGGTGATGCCTTATCTGCGTGGGGTGGTGTCGCGGAAGCAGCGATGGATTGGGAGCTTTAGCGATCTGCCGCAGGTGATGGAGTTTGTGAACTCGGCGCAGGCGGAGAAGCTGGCGCACCTGGGGACGAGCTGCCCGGATCACTTTATTCGAACGAAGATTCGGCCGATGTTTCTCAAGTGGAATCCGGCGGGCGATCCGACGGAGTTGAAGGAGCTGATTGAGAGTTCGCTTGAGACGTATCGCGTGGAGTATGCGGAGTACTACAAGAAGCATGCGGTGAAGGATTCGCCTGCGGTGCGCGATGCGAGCCCTACGGTGGTACTGGTGCCGGGGGTGGGGATGTTCAGCTTTGGAAAGAATAAGACGGAGTCGCGGATTACCGGGGAGTTTTATGTCAATGCGATTGGTGTGATGCAGGGCGCGGGTGCTCTGGGCGCGGGAGTGGATTGTAAGGAGATTTCACCCCAGCGAGCAAGCTTGCCGGGGACCCCGGATATTCCGCAGGCGGGCCCGGCCGCCTCCGCGGATCAGTTTACAGTGCATGCGAACTATGTTGCGCTGCCTCTGAGTGAGGCGTTTCGGATTGAGTACTGGAAGCTGGAAGAGGCGAAGATTCGCAGACAGCCGCCGGAGAAGGAGCTGAGCCGGCGGGTTGCTCTTGTGGTTGGCGGTGGGAGTGGGATTGGGCGCGAGGTTGCGCTGCTTGCAGCTCAGCGTGGAGCGCATTTGGTGGTGGCCGATCGCGATGTGAAGGGCGCCGAGGCGGTTGCTGAGGAGGTAAAGGCGATTGCCGGGAGAGAGGCGGTCAGCTGGACGAGCATTGATATTCGCGACCGCAAGACGATTAGGGCTGCTCTTGAGACGACGGTGAAGCAGTTTGGTGGGATCGATATTTTGATCAACACGGCTGCGCTGTTTCCTTCGTCGCCGGATGGTGTGATCAGCGATGCGCAGTGGGCTTTGACGCTTGAGGTTAACGTCACGGCGAACTATCTGCTAACAGACGAGGCGGCGAAGATCTTTGCGGAGCAGGGGATCGACGCAAGCGTGGTGCTAACGAGTTCCGCGAATGCTGTGGTGGCGAAGCGTGGCAGCGAGGCTTACGACGTGAGTAAGGCGGCGTTGAGCCACCTGGTGCGAGAGCTGGCGGTTTCTCTGTCGCCGAAGGTGCGGGTAAATGGGATCAGTCCGGCTACAGTGGTGAAGGGGTCGACGATGTTTCCGCGTGATCGCGTGATCGCTTCGCTGAAGAAGTACAAGCTGCCGTTTGAAGAGACGGATACGGATGATGGACTGCGGAATGAGCTAGCGCAGTTTTATGCGACGCGAACGTTGACGCATCAGCCGATTGATCCGAAGGATTGTGCGGAGGCGATTATGTTCCTTGCGGGGCCTCTGGCTCGATGCACGACGGGACATCTGGTTCCGGTGGATGGTGGTTTGACGGAAGCGTATCTGCGATAACAGAAGCGGATTTGCGATAGGAGAGGCGCGCGATGAGACGGACGCCAGATATGGCGCTGGTTCCGCAAATTCCATTGGATACGCGGGCTTTGGTGGCGGTGGACCTGGGGGCAGAGAGTTGCCGGGTTTCGCTGCTGCGATGGGTGGCGAGACGGCCGGTGATTACGCTGGTGCATCGGTTTGCCAACGCTCCGCGTGAGACAGATGGCGGGCTGCGGTGGGATTTAGGCATGATCGAAGCTGGGTTGGAGCATGGGCTTCGACTCTGTGCGGAGATGGCAGTGGAGGGCGTGCGCTCAATCGCAGTGGATGGCTGGGCTGTGGACTATGTGCGCGTGGATGGGAATGGGAGCGCTCTGGCTGATCCGTTTTGCTATCGCGATGAGAGGACGATTGAGGCGGAGAAGATGCTGTACGAGGAGATAACGCCTGAGCGGCTGCGCGAGTGTACGGGTGTGCAGTTGCTGCGTATCAACACGCTGTATCAGCTGTATGCGGACCGGTTGCAGGGACTGCCTGCGGGTAGTCAGTGGATGAATCTGCCGGAGTATATTCTGTCGCGCTGGGGCGGGGCTCGGGTGGCGGAGTTCACGAATGCGACTCACTCGCAGATGGTGGATTTGCATGGGCGGCGTTGGTGTGAGGAGATCTTTCAGGCTGCGGAGCTGAATGTTGCACTTGCGCCCAAGCTGGTTCCACCGGGGACTGAGGTTGGGAGGTTGCGTGGTGAGTTGGCGAAGCTGGCGGCGTTTCGCGATACGGTGTTGATCGCTCCGGCCTGTCATGACACGGCTTCGGCGATTGCGGGGATCACTGCGGTGGGGGAGGACTGGGCTTACCTCAGCTCGGGGACTTGGTCGCTGGTGGGGACGGTGCTAGCGGAGCCGAGGAATGATGCGGCTGTCGCGGCGGAGAACTTCACGAATCTTGGAGCGGTGGGGGGGAGAGTCTGTTTTCATAAGAATGTGAATGGGATGTGGTTGATCCGGCAGTGTCTGCAGGAGTGGGCGGCGGAGGGCAGGGAGTGGAGTGTGCCGGAGTTGGTGGCAGCGGCGGAGAAGGTGGCGAAGCCGGAGGGGCTGCTGAATGTGGATGATGCCGATCTGCTGTTGGCGGGTGGGATGCTGCAGAGGATTAATGCTCAACGGTTGAGGAGGGGGCTAAAGGCTTTGGAGGAAGGTGCGGAGAATGCTCCCGCGTTTGCGAGTCTGATCTTTCATAGCCTGGCGGCTCGGTATGCGGAGGTGCTGGAGCGCGTGGCGTTTCATAGCGGGAAGAAGTTGAAGCGATTGTTTGTGGTGGGTGGTGGGAGCCAGAATGATTTTCTGAACCGGCTGACGCAGGAGGCTACGGGGCTGGAGCTGTTTCGCGGCGCGGCGGAGAGCTCGACGGTGGGGAACTTTGCGGTGCAGCTGGCGGTGCTGGAGGGTAGCCGGGATGAGGTGACCGGCGCGGATGCAGAGCAGGTGTCAGGATGGGCGGGGCGGTTGGCGCTGGCACTGGAGCAGGCGATTACGAAGGGTTAGCACTGGCATGGTAGGCTTCCCTTGCATGTCTACCCATACTTTTGACCTGGTTGGTTCTGCCTCCGCTGAGATGGTTCGCGAGGGTTTTCATACCGACTTTCCTGAAGGCAGTGACGCGCAGGTGGCGGCGATTCGTTCGGCTGCCGGAGCGAAGACCGACGCGGATGTTCGCGACCTGCGGGGGCTGTTGTGGTCTTCGATCGATAATGACACTTCGCGGGATCTGGACCAGATTGAGGTGGCCGAGCGCGTGGACGGTGGGGTGCGCGTCATGGTGGGGGTGGCCGACGTTTCGGCTTCGGTGCTGAAGGATACTCCGCTGGATCGTCATGCGGCGGAGCAGACGCAGACGGTTTATACGGCGGTGCGAAACTTTTCCATGCTGCCGACGGAGCTTTCCACGGATCTGACCTCGTTGAATGAAGACGAGGATCGGATGGCGGTGGTGGTTGAGTTTGTGGTGGATAGTGAAGGGAAGGTGCAGGACACTGCCATCTACAGGGCGCAGGTTCGGAACAAGGCGCAGCTTGCTTACAGCCATGTGGGGCCGTGGCTTGAAGGGAAGGCGGGGCCGGATGCGAAGGTGGCTGCTTCGGTTGATCTACAAGCGCAGCTGCGGCTGCAGGATGAGGCGGCCCAGGCGCTGCGGGCTCAGCGGGTGAAGATGGGTGCGCTGGAGTTCAACCGGGTGGAGGCCGATCCGGTGGTAGTGGATGGCAAGGTGGAGTCGATTGGGACGGCGTTTCATAATCGTGCGAGCGATTTGATTGAGGAGTTGATGATCGCTACGAACGAGACGATGGCGCGGATGCTACGGGAGGCGAAGCGGTCGTCGATTCGGAGGGTGGTGCGGTCGCCGGAGCGGTGGGCGCGGATTGTGGAGCTGGTGGGGCGGCATGGGACGGTGCTGCCGGCTCAGCCTGACTCGGGCGCGCTGAATGCGTTTTTGCAGGCACAGAGGGAGTCGGATGCGGTGCACTATCCGGATCTGTCGCTGGCGATCATCAAGCTGATGGGGCCGGGGGAGTATGTTCTGGCCAAGGGCGATGATGATGCGGAGCAGCCGGGGCACTTCGGGCTGGCGGCGCAGGACTATGCGCACTCGACTGCGCCGAACCGGCGGTTCGTCGATCTGGTGACGCAGCGAGTGGTGAAGGCGATGCTGGCGGGCGAGGCTGCTCCTTACACCGATGAGGAGCTTGCCGCGATTGCGACACACTGCAACGAGAGAGAGTCGGCTGGGCGCAAGGTGGAACGGACGATGTTGAAGCGAGTGGCGGCGGTGGGGCTCGCCGGAAGCGTGGGGAAGACCTTCCATGGAGTGATTACCGGGGCGAACGATAAGGGGACGTATGTGCGGGTGTTTGATCCTCCGGTGGAGGGCAAGGTGGTGCGGGGCGCGCAGGGGCTGGATGTGGGGGATATGGTGGATGTGACGCTGCTGCATACCGATCCGCAACATGCGTTTATCGACTTTGGACGTGGGTGAGGCTAGAGGCGTCTACGGCGGTTGCTAAGTTGCGTTGCGAATGTACTTTTGTCTTGCGCGGAGTAGGTCGTCCAGTTGATGGTCGCTGAGGGTTTGCAAGGAGCCTAGCTGGTGGGCGACGAGGCGGATGTGGGCGAGGTGCTCGACGGTCTCCATCTTGAGGAAGGCGTCCGTGAGCGTGGGTCCATAGGCTACGGCGCCGTGATTGGCCATAAGGATGGCGGTGTGATGGGGAATGAAGGGCCTGAGGCTGGCTGCGACCTCGTCGGTGCCGGTGGTGGCGTACTGGGCCAGGGGGACTGAGCCGAGGGTCATGACGGCCTCCTGGCAGAGCATCTCGTCGAGGGCGCGGCCTGCGCAGGCAAAGGCGGTAGCAATGGGGGGATGGGAGTGGACGACGGCCTCGATGTCGGCTCTCATCTGGTAGACGGCGAGGTGCATGCTGAGTTCGCTGGTGACCTTTCTTGAGCCTGCGAGCTGGCGTCCTTCGAGGTCGACGATGACCATGTCGGAGGAGCGCATGAGGTACTTGCTCATGCCGGTGGGTGTGACCAGCAGGCGCTCCTGATCGAGCCTGACGGAGAGGTTTCCGGAGGTGCCGGGCATAAAGCCGAGTCGAGAGAGCCATCGGCCGAACTGCACGAGTTCGCGCCTTAGTTCGACTTCGGGCCGGCCAATACATTCTTCGATCATCGTTCCTCTTTCATTGCCATGAAGTGTAATCCCATTACGGTTTTTAAAGTGCATGTTTCCTCACAGGATTTCGAATGGAGATCTTTTTATTTGGATGATCCTTCTTGGGGATTGAGGGCTTTGCAGATTTCTCCAAGCTTTTCCGATTTTGGCGGAGGCCAGGAAGAGATGGCCAGCGGTGAGCGGACCGACGACGCGATGATGGCCGACTGCCGCCAGGCCCATGGAGGCGATGCATCCACACTGTTCGCAGTCGGGGTTTCCACCAAACTGGCAGGGTGTAATTTTGGTTGAAAGGTCGGCGGAGACAGTCATAGTTGTTCGAGCGAAGATACACTCTTCGGGGGACTTTGGTGGAGAGGAGATTTCTTGGATGACAATGTCCGGCATATCGAGTACCGGATATTTGTTTCGGAGCTGGTGGAGCTCGGCGATGACAGCGACTCGCTGGGACGAGGTGAGAATCTCCGGATCGGTGGCACCACGCTGCGGGGTAAACAGACTGAACCAGACTTTGGCCACTGGAGTCTGGCTGCTCCAGAACTGAAGGAACTGATCGAGGTATCCGGGACGGTCGGCTATCTGCGCAGTGATGGTGCAGTGGACAGTAACTCTGGCGCCCTGGATGTTCTTCAGAATGCGCTCGTAGGTGGCTGGCTTGCGACGTTCGTCGTGCTCGGGTTGAAGTCCGTCGATGGAAACGACAACGTTGAGCTTTTTGAAGCGCTTCCACTCGGGGGGGATGACTCGGAAGGCGCTGGTGACGATTTGAGTGTGGATCCCGCGAGCTTCGATCTGCGGGAGGAGAAGTTCGAGTTCGCGATGCCGGACTAAGGGGTCGCCGCCGACGAGAGAGACGTGAAGGGGCTTCTCTTTGTCGAGCAGGTCGAGTATTCGTTGGACGAGCTCGTCGCCTTTGTAGTCGGAGAGTTCGCGCAGCTGGGTTGCTCCGCCTAGATGTGCCGTATCGAAGGCGTAGCATCCTGGGCAACGCAGAGGGCACTCCTTCGTAATTTCGATGGACAGGGAGGGAGCGCGGCCGCCGAGGATTCTAGCCCACGCGTGAAGGACTTCTGATTTCTTCATTGCTTCTCCATGATCGGCTGTATGAGAACAGATCAGTTTAGGTAGAGACCGCATGCGACTCGGAGGGAGTCGCGACTACGAAAGCACGAAGAGAGCTATCAGATTTGTAGTGGGAGATTGATGGAGTGAAGGGAGATGTTGCGCGGCAGGTTGTACTGCACAGACGAGACCATGCAGGGGCAGAGCCTGGCTGCTGGATCGGCTGGCTGAAAGAGAGAAGACAACACGCGTCGAAGCGACAGTATCAGGGCAAGGACCGCTCTTCGTTGATGAGAGAGAACGAGCATGAGGCAGAAGACTGCGGCCAGAGCGAGAAGCCCGAACTCACAGTCCTGACCACCGCGGAGAAACTTGTCGAAGGTCCAGAGGTATTCCGTCACTGGCATGACGGCTACCAGAAGCGTTGTGAGGAGTACGAGAATCTGACCGAATAAAACGCAGATCTCCGGCGCACGAGAAGGCGTGTCTTCAACCGAGCGCCTCGCTATGGAGATAAGTTTCAATAGCCCTCTTGTTCTACGCAGATTTTATCCTGATCTGTTTGTATGGGCCAGCGGGGAGCAGTCATTCTTCCAACGCTGTGCTTCGCTTAAATTCGTTCTGCCTTATGATGCGCAAATTTGCGGTATCGCTCCGTGATTGGGATTTCTTTTTTCTTCTCGGTGTTTATTTTGGGGCGAGGTGAAGCGATTCTGTCGGAGTTTGGGCGATTCAGTGTTGCGAGTCTTCGACTTGAATCAGGACCAACGCGTTTGGAGTGAGGCTGAGGTGGAGAGTTCCATTGCGAAGTGCTGTCTGCTCCGGGGCGGGAAGTGCGGTCTCGCGGTTGAGTTGCTCGGCCTGGGCGGGTGTGGGGTTTTTGGGTTTGCCCATGGCTGCCCACTGGGGTAGGACGTTGCCGTGGGTCTGATCGGCTCTTTGAATCGCGACCTTCGCGTTTTGCGGGACGCTGGCCAGATGAAGGTTGAGTTCTAGAGAGATGCCTTGCTGGCCGGGGTCAACGAGATTCCAGGCTGCGATGGCCAGGTTTCCGTTTGCTGTTCGTGTGACGATTATGTTGTTGGAGGTGTTGGCAAGGCGTTGGTCGCCGAGTTGGTGCAGGAGACCGTAGGCGTAGTAGCTGGGCTTGTTGATGCCGTCGAAGGCGCGTAGCCCGAAGTCTCCGCGGAAGGGAGTGCTGGTGGGGCCGCCTTCTTCGAAGACGTCAGAGAAGGTCCAGAAGGAGAGCATGTCTACGTTGCCGTCGCACTCACGGACTGTGTTGGCCAGCGCTGAGCCGACATAGATGGTGTCGCGCGATTCCATTTGGCCGGGGACGTTCCATTCGGTCCAGAAGAGCGGGAGGTGAGGGGTGGCGGAGTGATTGATCTCTCCGCGAACCTTGGCTATGGCGCGGCCTACGCGGTCGTCCATGGCGATGTCTTCGTTGGTGCCGAACATGTTGTGGACGGTGTCGTCGGCGTAGCCGTGGGTCGATACAAAGTCGACGGGGACGTGGTTGTCTGATGTGTGTTGAAGGAACTCTGGGATCCATTGTGCCGCTGCGGTGGCAGGGCCGCCTACTCGCAGACGTGGGTTGACGGATTTGAGTGTGCGCGCAGTGTGATCGTAGAGATCGAAGTACGATTCCTGGCGCGGGATGCCGTTCCAGAAGTCGATGTTGGGCTCGTTCCAGACTTCGAAGTACCACTGGGAGACTTCGTCGATGCCATAGCGCTCGACGAGGTGCTGGGCGAAGTGCTGGATGAGGTCGTCCCAGCGCTCCATGCTCTTTGGCGGTGAGACGTTCTGCTTGTACCAGAAGGGGTGTAGGGCGTCGGGGTTGAAGGCAAGCTTTTTGGGCATGAAGCTGATCTCTACGACAGGACGGACGCCATTCTTCAAGAGGCCGTCGTAGATGGAGTCGACGTAGGCGAAGTTGTAGACGGGGTTGCCGTGCTCGTCCTCGTTGTAGACGCCGACTTCGTCGTGGAGGATGGCGTGGAAGCGGACGTAGCGGAAGTCCGCCACTTTTTTCACGGCGCGGAGGTCTTCGCGATAGGCTTCGCGCAGGGTGAGGATGGCGCGCCCGGAGCCGAACATCTGCTCCCAAAAATGCGGGAATGGTGTTGTGGCGGCGTGGGCGTCGATTGTGATGGCTACTTCAGCAGGCGGCTGAGACTGAGAGAAGCAAGGCCACGCAGTGCATAAAAGGATGAGAGAGAGTTGCAGGAGTCGGTTTTGTCGGCTCATTTGTGACCTCGTTCTGAACAGCGAGGAGAGCTGTTTTATTTGGCTGCTTTATTTGGCTTTTCACTTAACTATGAGAAGGACGAGGCCGTGTGGCGGCACAGCGATCTGGAGATGACCGTTGGAGAGCCGGAGTTTTTCTGCGGGCGCCATCGCACCGGCGGCTCTCAACTTTTTGATCTGATCCTGGGTGAGGTCGCGCGGCCTGCCCATGGCGTCGAACTCTTTCACTGCGTTTCCGTGGTCGTCATCCACTCGCAAGAGTTCGACTTTCGCGCTTGATGGAACGCCGGTAAAGGTTAGCTGAAAGTTTTTATCTGGACCTTTGCTGGTGGGAGGAGGAGTGTAGGCGGCTCCGATGCCGAAGGGTGGGGCGTAGTTCCAGAGAGCGATTTCTACGGCGCCATCGGTCGATTTGGTTGCGAGTGCGTCGTCGTTGTCTAGTTTAATTCGGTGGTCTCCAAGACGATGCAGCATGGCGAAGGCGTTGAATGACGGCTTGGGAATGCCATTGGCAGCGACGAGGCCAAAGCCGCCGTAGAAGGGCGTCCGTACGACTCCCTGCTCCTCGAAGACATCGGAGAACGTCCAGTAGCTCATCGACTCGGTGAGGCCGTCGCACTGGCGAATGTTGTTGGCGAGCCATGATCCGAGGTAGGTGGTGTCGGTGACGTCGGGCTCGTTCGAGTAGCTGGCGTTGTATTCGCTGAAGATGAGAGGCATCTTTGGGTAGGGTGAGGCGGCGATCTCGTCGTGCACTTTTTTGACTGCGCGATAGACCATGAGGTCGCGGGGAATCTGTTCGTCGGTGTGGAAGACATCTTTGGCGGTGTCATTCGCGTAGACGTGGGTGGAGGCGAAGTCGACTGGTATGTTGTTCTCTTTACAGTGCTTGAGAAAGTCGGCGACGTACGCGGCCTGGGCTGTCGATGGGCCGCCTACGCGGATTCGTTGGCTGACTTTTTTGAGTGCGAGGGCGGTGTGGTCGTAGAGCTCGAAGTAGGTGGGGATGTTGGGGCGGCCGCCCCAGAAATCCAGATTTGGCTCGTTCCAGACTTCAAAGTTCCAGGTTGCTACTTCGTTGATTCCATAGCGGGTTATGAGGTGCTGGGCGAAGGCGGTGATCATGGCGTCCCAGAGGGCGTAGTCCTTTGGCGGCGAGACGACGGGCTTGTAGAAGAAGGACTGCGTCTGGTTTGGATCGGCGGCCATCTTGCGGGGCATGAAGCTTAACTCTATGAAAGGGCGGACGTTGTTGGCGAGGAGGCCGTCGTAGATCTGGTCGATGTAGGAGAAGTTGTAGATGCCGGCGCCCTGAACTTTTTCGGGAGGGAGGCCGGGGTTTTGCGTGGTGGCGTCGGGGTCGTAGAGGCCGACTTCGTCGAGGAAGATGCCGTGGAAGCGCACTGATTTGAAGTCGGTTACGGTCTTTACGGTGCGGAGGTCGTCGCGGTAGCTCTGACGGAGAGAGAGGATGGCGCGACCGGAGCCGAAGGTCTGTTCCCAGAAGTGGGGGAAGGGAGTGGTAGGAGCGTTGGCGTCTATCTTTACTTGCTCGGTTGTCTGAGCGTGGAGGCCCATCGTGCTGATAAGGCTGAGGCTAAGCGCGGCCAGGGCGAGCGTGCGGGACCGAATCATGAGAGATCTCTCCAGAGTGTTTTGCTTGTGGTGATTCGTGGTGACGATGTGGTTTCTTGCTGGCGAAACGTGGTGAATTAGCACTACAGTGGCGTGGTGCGGAGGCAGGAATGACGCGGGTTTTATGGTTTTTGTTGGTAAAAAAATCCTCGTGTTTAGAGTGCACCATAAATGAGGCAGCCACTTTTTTTATGGGTGGTGTGTGGTTGCGGTGAGGGCAGCTGCAAAAGCAGATCCCTACGGGATGACAACTAAAAGGACAGACAATGACAACAGCAACAGCAACGACAAAACGAAATGCGGGGATCCTTCCCCTTCGACTTCGCTCAGGATGACGACCGAAGGATTACGGATGACGACCGAAGGACAAAGATGACGACCGAAGGTTTTGGATGACGAGTCAAGTGACGGTGACGAACTCTGGATAGCTACAAAGGAGTTTAGAGTTACGACGGCGAATTCGAAGACGACAAACAATTTGGGACACGATGAGATACTTCCCGTCTGCACCGGATTGGTTTCGGTGCAGACGGGAAGAGGTTGGCTAGAAGCTGAAGCGGGCCTGGAGGTTGACGATGCGTCCGGAGAGGCCGCTGGTGGCCTGGCCGAAGTTGGGAGTTTCGATGTTCGTGACGATCGTACTTGGTGTGAGATTGATGTTGTTGAAGAGGTTGAAGGCGTCGGCTCTGATCTCGATAGCGGCGTCCTCTCCGATGATGCGTGCCTTTGGAAGACCGAAGGACTTGACGAGGGTTGCGTCGAAGTCTTTATAGCCGGGGCCGTTGAAGGAGTTGCGCGCGATACCGGGAAGCTGCGGCAGGCCGGAGGCAAAGCCTGAACTGCCAGCGGTGGGCGCGACGGGTGCAGTGAAGTAGGGTTGGGCAGGGCCGGCGTTGGGGAAGTTGACGTTTGGCCTGCCGTTCTCAAAGGCATTGTTGCTGCTGCTGTTTTTGGCACCTCCGTTATAGGAGGCCGGGCGCAGGGTGTTGTAGGGGCTGGCGGAGTAGTAGAGGCTGCCTCCGGGCACGTTGTAGGTGGGGGTGAAGGGGAAGCCGGTGTGCAGGTTGAAGATGCCGCTGACCGACCAGCCATCCGCAACTTTTGAGAGAAAGGAGTTGCCGTGGAAGAACTTTGGCTGCCACAGGCCGTAGAGCTTGAACGCCTTTCCGTAGTTGAAGTCGGAGCGACCGTAGGCGAGGTAAGGCAGGTAGGGATAGGGGTCCATGTAGAAGGGACCGGAGCCGGTATCCATGGTCTTGGCGTAGTTGAACTCCGCGTCGAACATGAACTGGTGCGACATCTGGTGCTTGAAACCTAACAGGAGGGAGTTGTTGTTGGAGTTACCGGTGTTTGCATACTCGTCGATGTTCTGCACGAGATTGTTTTGCGGTATCCCGGCTGCGAACGCGTTGGCGTAGAGGAAGGTTTGAACGATGAGATGCTTGGTCGTGCTTCCCTGGTAGCCGACGGTGGCGACGAACTGATGTCCGAGATCGATCTGGGTGTCGAGGGAGAAGTGCTGGGTGTAGATGGTGGGCTGGTTGGGTTGGAAGGCATAGAGGAAGGCTCCGCCTCTGACCGGGAGGTTTGCGGAGTTGAAGCCTCCGATGGCGTTGGGGTTGGGCGGATAGCCGAAGAGCGATTTGGGATCGGGGGCGATGCCGTAGACGATTCGCGGATCGATGGTGGTGGGACTGCCGCTGGCGTAGCTGACGCTAAGAATACCGGGGGGATTGTTGCCGGAGTTGGATGTGATCGAGATCTCGGACTGGTTGTAGTTGAGGCCGTACCCGCCGCGAAAGACAGCTTTGCCGTGAAACATATCGGGGCTGAAGGCGAAGCCGAATTGCGGGCCGAAGTTGCCCTTTTGCGCGTTGGTGAGATTGCCGCCTTGCCGGACGGTGAGGCCGGTGAAGCCGGTGGCACCACTGCCGAGAACGACGACGCCGAGGTTGTTTTCTTTCGAGGAGAATGGTCCAAAGTAAGAGTAACGGAGGCCTGCATTGAGGGTCAGATTCGGGAGAGCCTTCCAGTCGTCCTGGATGAAGAAGCCGTAGAGATCTTCGCGGGTATCCTGGCGGTTGGCGGAGGGAGTGCCGGTTGCAGGATTGAAGCTGGCGTCTTCCCGTTCCGGAGCGTCGTTGAGAAAGTCCCAGATGTTGTAGAAGGAGTAGAGCGGCCGAGCAGCGTTGATGGCGTCGTTGAGGTAGTAGAGCCTCGTGACTTCTCCACCGAATTTGATGGTGTGATTTCCGGCGATCTTGGTGGCTACGTCTTTGTAGGTGAAGGTGTGTTGATTGAGAACGGCTGGGCCACCGGCACCAAAGGTACCGAGTGTGGCACTGCCCAGGTTCTCCACGATGGCGAGGGGGAGGCCGAAGGGCGCCTGCGGGTTCGAGGTGACCTCGTTGTAGCGATAGCCGGCGTCGTTGGCGCGAGCTTCGTTGAGAAAGGTTGGCGAGAAGATGTGGTTGTAGATGATGGAGTATGCTTCGTTATTTTGCTCGTGATTGAAGAGATTGTAGGCGCGGACCGAACTGTTGTAGGTGGTTGAGGTGAGGGGGACCCAGTAGACCGCGAAGGCGGCATGGTCTTTCTTGGTGATGTCGGCGTCGAGGCGTCCGTTGTACTGGCTGGCGATTTGAGAGCTAGGGTTCAGCGTGTTGTAGAAGGCGATGTCGGGCACGTTCGAGAGGCCTCCGCCAACACCTGGGTTGGTGACGCTTTGCCAGGTGAGGTCCTGGGTGCCAAGAGCCTGTTTGAGAGGGGAACCGATGTTAAGACCCTGACCTGGAATGGTGACGCAGTTAACGCCTTCGGCCAGGCCTGCATTGGCGCAGGTTTGATCGATAAGAGATGAAGCTGAGACTAGAGAGCCGGGGAAGCTCAGGTAGGTCTTGGAGATGCTGTTTGCAGGGGCGAGGGCTTGAAACGCGGCCGTTTCATACCAGCCGGTACCCGGCGTCTGCGAGTTATTGCGCTGGGTTTCGTAGGAGAAGAAGGCAAAGAGCCTGTCGTGAAGAATAGGGCCGCCAACGCTTCCGCCGATCTGGTTTGCCCTTTCGCTGTCTCGCAAGAGGCCTCGTTCCGACGGAGTACCGGGTTGAAAGGTGCCGGCGCCGTTGTAGCGCTGGTAGGCGTTGAGGCCGGGGCGGCTGGCACGGAAGTAGGCGCTTCCGTGAAATTGATTGCTGCCGGTCTTCGAGGTGACCTGAATCTGGGCTCCGCTGAAGCGGCCGTTTTCGGCGTCGTAGCCGTTCGAGAGGACTTTGATATTGCCGACGGAGTCTTCGGAGGGAGTGATGACCGAGGTTCCGCCCCAGACTGCGCTGACGGTACTGATGCCGTCGATCTGGATGCCATTGGTCTCGTACTGTCCTCCGTTGGCGTTGGCCTGGGGACCGTTCTCGGTCTGGAAGATGCCATTGCTTCGGTTGGCTCCGCCGGGGCCCTGGGTTCCAGGAAGCTGATTGGCATTGCCTGGGTTTGAAGATTGTGCGCCGTCGCCGAAGACGCCGGGGGCGAGCTGCACAAGCTGAAAGACATCGCGGCCGGTGGAGGGGAGATGTTGGATCTGGTTGCTGTCTACAGTTCCGCTGATGGAGGCGGTCTCGGTGTCGAGAGGAGGGAGGGTATCGCCGTTGACGGTGACGCTGGTGGTTGCTTCGCCGAGCTCGAGGGTTACGTTGACAGCATTTGGCTGCTCGGGGATGATGTGCAGGTCCTGGATGACCTGCTGCTTGAATCCCTTGGCCGCGGCGGTGAGGGTGAAGTGGTCGGGAGGCAGCGCGCTGAAGTTATAGACGCCGCTTGCATTTGAGATAGCGGTGATGGGATGGTTGGTGTCGGTGTCGGTAAGAGTCAGAGTTGCGCCGGGGACGACTTCGCCCTGCGGGTCGGTGACGGTTCCCTGGATGGACGCGCGGAATTGGGCGTGCGCTGTGACCGCGCACAAGCTGAAGAGGATGGCGAGCAATGTTGAGCCGAGCCTATGGGGGCGGAGTCTCGGGAGTGGGGAGAAGCTGCTGGAATGAAAGTGCTGCATGATGGCCTCCTGATCGGAACGTTTGGGGAGCCTTCCGTCCATGAAGCAGAGTCCTTCTGGGGGATAGGGGAGAATTAGGCAAACGTTTGACCGATAACGACTATGCACGGCGCCCTAAATGACTGTCAAGGTTGGGACTGGGATGATTACGGGGGGATCAACAGGTTTGGAAGCAGCATTCGACTAGCGTATTTTGTCTGCTGGATCGACAGAGCCTGGAGGGATGGGGATCTGCGGCTGGGTGCAGAGTCTTTGAGGCGCTTGTGCTCGTTGAGGCGGCGCTTTGTCTGGAGAGTGGTGTTCGGTTAATGACCGGTGCCGGAGACCGGAGTTTTCACTTGCGATCGTATGCGCCGATTGTGTATGAGAGCGAGCGTGGGAGAGGCTTGCGGGCTGGCGGCTCAGGAGGGGGCGAAGGAGGAGATTGCTTCCTGTTCTTCGGAGAAGATCTCGAAGAGTGGCAGGAGGTTGCACATCTTCAGGGTCTGGGTTACCTGCTTGGATGGATTGACGAGTTTCAAGGCTCCGCCGGCTTCTTTGGTGGAGCTCATGATCATGACGAGGAGGCCGATGCCGCTCGAGTCCATGCGGGTGATGCCGGTGAGATTGAAGACGAACTGGGTGGCTCCGTGAGCGGTGAGGTTGTCGATTTTTTGGCGCAGGGTGTTGACGGGAGTGCCGAGGACGAGTGCGCCGGTGAGCTCGACGGCTTCGATCTCTCCGTACTTCATGATCTTGATCTCAAGCGTGTTCAAGGTGCTGCTCCTTGTTCTCGACAACTGCGTTCTCAACAACTGCCGTGTGGATTAGCCGGCCGGTGGTGAGGTGCGATTGTCGATGGTCCCCGTCGATTGGCAGCAGAGAAAGCTCCGCGCGCCAGCCTGCGGCAGGATAACATCCTCCTTGCGGGTGAGGATATGTCAGGGCGGCGGGTCGCGTCCTGGGGCGCTTGACGAAGGGGATGGGTGGGATCAGCCGTGGGTGAGGTATCCCATCCCTGCGAGGACGCCTCGCATGTAGGAGAAGCTGGCGATGACGCCGGGCATGGGGTCGTCGGCGTGGACTTCGTATTCGAGGTCGACGAAACCTTTGTATTTGGTTTTGATGAGGGCTTCGAAGATGCCTCGGACGGGCATGATTCCGTCGCCTACAGCTACCTGGCTCTCTTTGCTTTGGAAGTTGGTGAGGTCCTTCATGTGGACGTTGAAGAGGCGGGGGCCGACTTCGTGAATGGCCTGGGCGACGTCGGTGCCGGCACGGACGGTGTGGCCAACGTCGATGCAGCAGCCGATGCGTGGGTCCATGTTTTTGACGGCTTTGAGGATGTCGAGGGGGGAGTGCCAGAGCTTGTCTTCGGGGCCGTGGTTGTGGATGGCGATGCGGATGTCGTATTCCTTGACGAATTTTTCGATGCGGGGGAGGGTGTCGGGGGCGGGGTCGCCGGCGACGATGACGGAGATTCCGGCGCGCTTGCAGTATTCGAATTTGCTGCGGATGTCGGCGTCGTCATCTTTGGTGAAGTAGATGGCTCCGGCGGCGTGGAGCTTGATGCCGGCGGCGGTGTAGTCGGCGAGGGCCTTGGCCTCTTCGGCGGGGTCCATGGGGAGGTGGTCTTTGATGTCTTTGACGTTGAGGTCGGTGATGTTGAGCTGCTTCATGTAGCCGATCATCTGGTCGCGGGTGAAGTTGCGGAAGGTGTAGCTGGTGAGGCCGAGCTGGATGGGCGAGGGTGCTCCGGTGGCGGGGGAGGGTTGCAGAGCGAGGGAAGGGATGGCGTTGGAGGTGATGCCTGCTGCTGCGAGGAGGGCGCCGGATTGGACGAAGCTGCGACGGGATAGGGTGTTGATCATGAGAGGGTAGACTCCGTGCTTTGCTGGGTTGAGTGGAGATGACGGTAAGGTTGCGGCCGGGTGGTGACGGCTATGGCAGTTTGTCCTGTGGTGTAGGAATTGCAAACGCAGATTCCCTTCGGGAATGACAACAAGAAGGACAACGGCAAAAGCAACTGCAACGGCAACGGCAAAAGCGAAAGCGGTTCCACACCAACTGCGGCATTGCTCTAGACGTGGGGCGCCCAGCCTTTTTCGTAGTCGCGTCCCCACATCTTCATGGCTTCGGAGTCGTGGAGCACCTTGCCGTCGGAGTTGTCGAGTTGCAGCTCGCGGTTGACCTCCCAGGCAACGTTGGAGAGTTGAAGCATGGTGACGGCTACGTTTCCGATGGAGACGGGAGCGTTAAGTTTTTCTCCTTTGCGGACGCCTGCGATGAAGTTCGCGAAGTGGGCGTCGGTCATGGAGTCGCGACCGGTGAGGTCGGTGGAGGAGGTTTGATCCTTGTTTGCTTTCAACTCGCTGGTCTTGTTTCCTTTGAGGTCGTAGATCTCGTAGCCGTCGCGGTCGACGAGGACGGTGCCGGTGGTTCCCATGATGGCCGAGCCACGGTCGCGGTTGTAGTACTTCATGCCCTGGCAGCTCTTGCCCTCCCAGGTGATCATCTTGTCGGGGTAGTAGAAGCTGGTGACGAGGGTGTCGTAGAACTGCCAGTCGTCCTTGAACTGATAGCGTCCACCGGAGGAGGTGACGCGGTCGGGAAAGTCGACGCCGAGTGCCCAGCGGCAGACGTCAACCTCGTGGGTGCCGTTGTTGAGGGTTTCGCCGGTACCGTAGGTTCTGAACCAGTGCCAGTTGTAGGGCTGGATGTTGTCGGTGTAGGCTCTGCGCGGCGCCGGACCCTGGAAGAGATCCCAGTCGAGTTGCGGAGGAACGGGTGCTTCTTTACCGGTGCCGATGGATTTTCTTACGTTGCTGTACCAGGCTTTGGCGAAGTAGGCGCGACCGATGAGGCCGTTGTGAATCTTGTCGACGATCTCTGCGGTATGGGGGGAGGAGCGCTGCTGCGTGCCCATCTGGACGAGCTTTCCGTACTTCTGCTGGGCCTGAACGAGGAGCGCGCCTTCGGCGGGGTTATGGCTGCAGGGTTTTTCGACGTAGACGTGCTTGCCGGCCTGCAAGCCGGCGATGGCCATGGGGGTGTGCCAGTGGTCGGGCGCGGCGATGGTGATGGCGTCGACATCTTTTTGTTGGAGGATGTGGCGGAAGTCTTTTTCGGTGGCGGGGGCTTCACCCATCTCTTTTTGCGTGTCGTCGGCGAACTTCTTGAGCGTATTGCTGTCGACGTCGCAGACATAGGTGATGCGGGCATCTTTCTTGTTGGCCTTGAGGGCGGAGAGGTGAGCATAGGCGCGGCTGCGAACGCCGATGACGGCAAAGTTGAGCCGGTCGTTGGAGCCCATGATCTGCGCGTAGCTCTTTGCGGTGGAGGCGACAGCGAGGCCTGCTGCGCTAACTGCCATTGTGTCGAGAAACTCTCGTCTGGTGATCATTGTTTTCTCCCATCGCCCATGGAGGCGCGGTGATTTTGCGGAATGAGGAAGATTACTTGCAACGATTGAGGTTGATCGTGGTGTCGGTTTGGTGGGTGTTTGTGATTCTGAGACTTGGGAAGCGAGGGTAGAAAGGTTTTGATGACATCGGTAGTGTAAAGAGCATCGGGGTCCTTCGCTACGCTCAGGATGACGACAAAAACTAGGTGATAGCAAGACTGGGGATCACCGCTCAATCAAAGGACAACAGCAGATTCCCTTCGGGAATGACAACCAAACAGCAAAGCCGGGACAAGATGCAAGAGCGAACTAAATGAATTCTTTACTCCGCTCGGGACGGCGGCGGGTAAGGTGGAGCACTAGAAGGTGCCTGAGTTGATCAGGCATTGCTTCATGCCGGCCCAGCTGATGCGCGTGGAGGCTTCAGGTGTGCCTGCTCCGCGCCAGTGGGTTTCGAGACTGACGGCGTCGCGGTAGCCGGACTGTTTGAGGGCGCGGTATTGCGCGGTCCAGTCGATGAAGCCTTTGTCGACGGGGGACCAGACGATCTTTCCTGAGTCGTCCTTGACGGCGTTCTTGCAGTGGCAATGGTGGATGCGGTTTTTGGGAAGAGCGTCCCAGCCGCCGGGGAAGGCGTCGAGCTCTCCGCGCATGACTGCGTTGCCTGGGTCCCAGTTGAGAACGAAGTGGGGCGATAGAACCGCTTCGAGGGTTTTGGCGGCTTCGCGGCCGGTGGCGGTGTTGCAGGCGAACTCGTTTTCGATGACTAAGAGAATGCCTTGCTGACCGGTGATTTCAGCGGAGGCGCGAAGCTTTTCGTTGATGGCTGCGCGGTAGGGAGCGACGTCATCGAGGCGCCAGAAGTCGAAGCAGCGGATCTTGTCGGTCTTGAACTGTTTGGCGAGAGAGATGGAACGAGTGAGGACTTCGTCTTGCTGCTTGTAGGCGGACTCGGCGGCGCCGTGGAGATCTTCTTTGGAGCTGTATTTGGATTTGGGTGCGCCGGGCCAGTCAACTTTGAAGAGCGGGCTGGCGATGTCTGTGACCTGGAGGTTGTACTTTGCAAGGATTTTGAGGGCTTCTGCGATCTCGGCGTCGGAGACGGTCTGAAGGTTCTTGCCCCAGATCTCGCGGAGTTCGACGTAGTGGAGGCCGAAGTCGTTGGCGATGACCGAGCAGGCATGATCGAAGTCCTGCGAGATCTCGTCGGAGATGACGGCGATTTTGAAGGGCGAAGTTGCGGCCCATGCGCGCATCGGCAAAGAGAGCGATGCGACTAAGCCAGCCGAACCCCCTACGAACAGTCGCCGGGAAACACTCTTCATGATTGGAACTCCTCTTTCTTCTTTGCCATTTTGGCGTAATGCAGGAACAGGAACTTAAGACGATCCATTAGCCAATTAGTTGCATCGTTGCTAAGCGGTCGGACGATGCGAAGCTTCGGGTAAGATAGCGAATCTCGAAACAGATTGTGGAAGCAGGAGAGAAGTCCCGATTGAGATGGACCGGGACTTCTCCCCTGGTTAGAAAGAAATTTTGACTGCAGCCTGAAGGACACGTGGGCCGCCGACGCCGTTGACATTGCCGACGCCACTGCCGAGGGTTCCGGTTATGACACCAAACGAACTGGAGCCGTAAGTGGTTCCGGGCAGACCGAATGCGGGTGTGTTGGTAAGGTTGAAGGCATCGAAGCGAGCCTCTAGAGACGACTCGCGGAAGATAGGAAAGCTTTTGAAGAGGGACAGGTTGTCTGAGAAGTAGCCGGGGCCGCGGAATTGATTTCGTTGCGTGTTTCCGACGACGCATGGACCCGGGGATACGCAACCGGTGAGTCTGCTGATGCTGAAGCTGGTTGGATCGAACCATTGGGTGGTGCCGCTAGGGTTGCTGTGATGGTGCAGGACGTGGAAGGGGGCAACCTGATCGACGGTCTGGGTGGTGCCAGGGGTTGCGCTGGTGGTTGTGAGGGTAAACGGCAGGCCAGAGACCGCCGACAGGATGACCGAGGTCTTCCAGCCACCCAGTACGTAGGATCCGATGCCTGAGTTGAAGTACTTGTGATTCCGTCCAGCGGGCAGCTCCCAGGTGAGAGTCTGGGAGAAGTTGAGCCTGCGGTCGAAGTCCGCAAGGGCGTAGTTGCGACGGCGGTCGCCGCTGTAGAAGAGCAGGGCTCCATCTTGTGGGGTGGTCACATAGTTTTGCGCCTTGCCCCAGGTAAAGGCTGAGCTATAGGCTATGCCGTGGGTGAATCGGCGTGTGAATTGTACTTGCAGCGATTGGTAGTTTGAGGAGTAGCCCAGAAAGAATTGAGTCACGGAGGCGGTCTTTCCAAAGGCTATGTTCAACGGATCGAAGGCAGCACTCTCTCCGTAGACGCTGGGGACGTTGATGTTCTGCGAGGAGTCAATTCGCGTGCCGTGGTTGGCAACGTAAGCGATCTGGAGGGAGCTGTCATGCGGGAGCGCCTGCTGGATGGCCGCATTCCAGGAGGAGACATAGGCGTTCTTGAAGTTGAGCGGGATGTAAAGGTTGCCAAGGCTGTTGAGGAAGGTGTTGCCGGTGGCTGTGATCTTTCCATTAGCATCGACGGGGACGGGCGGGGTGGGTGGGATTCCGCTGACGAAGTTGACTGCGGCGGGATTCGTGGAACCCAGTACGGCGGCTCCATAGGTTGGAATATTGGTGTAGTCGGTACTGGTCTTGATGGGATAGTTGTAGGCGTAAGTGTTATCGACGAAGGGAACGTAGCTGACGCCGAATCCGGCTCGGAGGACTGTGGAATCGGTGGCGCGAAAGGAAGCACCAAGCCGGGGCGCAAAGTTGGTGTAGTCGGTCTTCATCCCGATATTCGAGGGATTTCCAGCTACGCCGGCGATAGTCAACTGATTGGTTGCCGGGCTGTAGCTGGAAAATCCTCCCGCTTTGCGCGGCGTTGCGGGTGGGTATAGTTCATAGCGCAAACCGACGTCGACAGTTAGTTTCGAGGTAGCCTGCCACTTGTCGGCGACAAAAAAGAAGAGCCAGGTCTGGCGGTAGGCGGGGAAGGTACTGTTAGTGTCCTGCCCTACCTGATACGGGGTGTCAAAGAGGATGCTGGCGATAGCGTTAGCCTGACCAGTAGTTGCGTTATTGAACTTCGTAGCACCGGGAGTGGAGGTTTGATTTTCACTGAAGTAGAAGGTTCCGGCAGCCGCGTTGATGTTTCCCTGAAGGAGATCGTCACGGATGCGGCGGATGTCGGCGCCTGCTTTGAGCGCATGGTTGCCGAGGATCTTGGTCCAGTTGTTGGCAAAGTCGATGTTCGACTCGGCGCGGAGCCACGGGAGTGATTGGGAGTAACCGATGAGCGGATTGGTGGTGCCGTTTTCTCCATTGCCGGCGAAGTTGCTTACCTGGAAGGCGACCTGGCCGCTATCGATCGAACTGAGATTGGTGCCGGGGATGCCGAGCTTCTTGGCGTCGTCCTGACCAAAGTCTGACTGCTGCGCCGAGTTGCGCAGGTGGGCTACACCGACGCGAACTTCAGTGAACAAGGTTGGCGAAAAGACGTGATCGTAGTTGCCGCCGGTGCTGTAAGCGGTTGCCGTTCCAGTCGCTTCGAAGCCTCCGCCTGCCGGGCCGCCGAGAAAGGATCCGAACAGAGGCGCCTGGAAGGTGGTGATTTTTTGATGGCTGAATCGACCGCTCAAATGATCTTTCTGGGAGATCGTCCAGTCTGACTTGATGTCGTAGCTGATGGCATCTTTGCTGAAGGGGGAGTTTTGGGAAAAGTTGTTGGTCTTCGCACCGGCAATATAAGCAGCGGAAGCGAGATTGGTCTTGGGATCTCTCGCGAGGGCGTCGAGGGATTGGAGAACAGTCAAACCAATGTTGCTGTCGTTGGCCGGGGTCGACAGGCGGCTGAGAGGAATGAGGTTGCCTGCAAACGGCGTGCGCCCCTTGCCGCAGTTAGCGGGAGTTGGGCCGCCGTTGCAATCTGCAGTGTCTCCGGTCTTCGGATCGTAGACCTGGCCAGCGTATTTGCTGAGATCGAGGTTACTGCCAACGACGTTGTAGAAGGGAATGTTTGTGTTGACTGTGGAAGACTCATGATCCGAGGTGCGGAGGAAATCGCCGAAGAAAAAGAGTTTGTCTTTGAGGATCGGGCCTCCGATGGAAGCGCCCGTGTAGTTGTAGACGAGGCGTCCGTTGGGACCGCTGGAGAAGTAGTTGCGAGCATTGACGCCGTTGTTTTCCATGTTCTGGAAGACAGATCCATGGAACTGATTTGTACCTGACTTGAGGGTGACGTTGACGACGCCGCCGACGGCACGGCCAAACTCCGCCTCGAAGTTATTGGTGGTGATGTCGACGTTCTGGATCGCGGCGGCGGGGGGGACGAGGATGATGTGGATTCCGGTGCGCTGGTCATCGTCGATACCCTCAATTTGATAGAGGTTGACGTAGGAGGACTGACCGTTGGCATTCACAGACAGATCGTTGTTGGCGTTGAAGAACTGTGAGTTGTTGAAGACGACGGGGGCCATGCCGGGAACGGTGTTAAGCAAGGATTGAAAGCTGTTGCCGCTGCTGAGGGGGAGATTGGAGATCTGATGCGCCTCGAGGGTGGTGGAGATATCGGCGCGGTCTGTTTGCAGCAGCGCGGGAGCGGTGGACACGGTGATCGTCTCGGACGCGCTGCCTGTGACGAGAGCGAAATCGACACGCGTTGAGGTGTTGGTGAGAAGATCGATGCCCTCATGGGTATCTTTCTTGAATCCGTTGGCTTCGACCGTGATGGTATAGGTCCCTGGCGGAAGGTTGGGCAGGGTGAAGTTGCCGCTTTCGTTGGTCACGGTCTCGTGAGTTGTTTGGGTAGCGGTTTCAATGACGATGACTCTCGCTGCAGAGACTGCGGCTCCGGTTGGATCATTGATCGTGCCAAGGAGTGTGCCGCTGACCGCCTGTCCAAAGAGAACGGGTGACAGAGCGAGTATCAATATCGGGAGAATGAGAAGACTTAATTTCTTGATCGCGATCACGTGAAACCTCCGAAGGTGTGACAACTTTTCAGGCCCGTACGGTTTATTGTTTGAAGAGCGAACGAACCCTACCAGTGGCGATATGACACAGTCAAGAAAATAAACGGACGGCTTTCTCTGGAGCAGTTTAGGCGCGGGAGTTGAGGAGAAAAAGCGGGTTGTTGAAGAGGCGTGGGCGCCTTATCGTTTGGGCCGGTGAAGAGTCCAGCACTGATCGGGAGGGCTGATCAGGAAAGCGATGAAGCAGAGGGCAAGGACGGAGTTTTCGAGAGAGGCGCCGAAGAACAGCCAGAAGGGGGAGTTGGGGCCGGGATAGTTCGAAGAGAAGAGGAAGAGCAGCACCATGGTCAGACCGCCCAGGCTTGCCCAGCGGACCAGAACTCCTGTGAGCAAGCTCAGTGCAATCAACAGTTCGGAGATGGCGACGACGGCGCCAAAGAAGACGGCGTGCGGAAGGATGATGTTTTTGAGCAAGGGGCGGATGAAGGCGTAGGAACCCTCTTTGAGGAATCCTGCGATGTCCTGGGCCATTCCTCCCCAGATGAACTTGGTGCTGGCCAGTTTGTACTCGGACAAGATGAGGAAGAGAAGGCCGATGGAGATGCGCAGGAAGGCAAGCGCTTTGGATTGTTGATCTACAGCGCTCATCTCTTCTTTTGCGTCTTCTTTTGCTGGGCGATGTGAGCGGCGCGGACGTCGGAGGCGGTGAAGACGGAGAGGAAGGGGACGCCGGGGATGGTGGCTTCGATGTTGGCGCGGCCTCCTTGTTCGCGGTCTACCAGGCAGAGGACTCCAGCAACGTTCATGCCGGCTTCGCGGGTGGCTTCGATGGCGGTGATTGTGGAGCCGCCGGTGGTGCAGACGTCGTCGACGATGACGACGTGGGCGCCGAGTTTGAGGAAGCCTTCGGTGCGGCGGCCGGTGCCGTGAGTCTTTTCTGCTTTGCGGACGAGGAAGCCGTGGAGGAGGGTGGGTGCGGGGCCTTCGTCGCTGCGTTCGTCGGGGTCGAGTTCGAGCGCGTCGGAGAGTTCGGCGATCTCGTTGTGATCGGCGAGGGCCCAGGCACTGGCGCTGGCGGTGTTGGAGACGAGGGGGTCGGCTCCCATGGTGAGGCCGCCTACGGCTTCTGCCTGGGGGAGGTGTTCGCTGATGAGGTCGTAGAGGACGAGGCCGGAGAGGCGTCCGCCTTCGGCGTGCAGGGTGGTGATGCGGCAGTCGATGTAGTAGTCCGACTTCTGGCCGCTGGCGAGGGTGAAGTCGCCCAGCTTGAAGGAGTGGGTGGCGATGAGGTTGAGGAGGGTGGTCCTGTTGTCGGTTGGCATGGTCAGCTCCGATTGTAGAGGATACGGGTTGGCCCTCCCCCCGAGGTATTGTTGAGCAAAGTCTTAGATCAGGCGACTTAGAGGTGGGCTGCAGGTCTGCTTTTATGTGTCGAAGTTTCGAAATCAGGAGTTTGGTAAATTGAGTGGCAAAGTCTTCATTGCCGTTGGTTCCCCTTTGTGGGTTTAACCTTGAAGCCCAGGCTGGGCCGCGGTTTTCTTGCTGTTTTTATTATGGCTAGTTGGAGGAGACTACTGTGCCATGGGTATGTCTTTTGTTGGTATGGCGTTGGCCTGCTTTGGAGCTCGACAGGTTTTTTTGAGAGGCTTGGCAGATCTGTCGATTCTGAAAAAAGCACACTACACTTGAAGAATCGAGATCGGCCAGGTGATGATGTCCGAGGTACGGTGTCCCGGGTACGGCAGTCCCGCCATCCTACCTTGCAGAAAGGCGAGTGGGTCCTGACATTTCCGGCTGGCGCGCGTCGCTTGTTATGATCGCCCGGTGGCGTGTGCGGTCTTACCGGACGGGTGCTTGAAAGGATTTCTATATGACTCAGCGCGATGCGATATTCCCTGCAAACCGTCATGCCCTCTACGAGGCGCACGGCTATTCTGCTGCGATCCGATCCGAAAATCTGCTGTTCGTCTCCGGCCAAGTCGGCAGCCGTAGCGATGGCTCGCCGGAACCGAACTTCGAGGATCAAGTTCGGCTCGCGTTCGCCAATCTGAAAGCGACGCTGATCGCGGGAGGATGCGGATTTGATGACATTGTAGATGTGACGACCTCTCACACCGATCCTGAGAGCCAATTTGAAACCATCATGGCCGTGAAGAGCGAAATGTTCGAACAGGCTCCTTATCCAAACTGGACGGCAATCGGTGTGAACTGGCTTGCCGGTTTTGATTTCGAGATCAAGGTGATTGCCCGCATTCCAAGCAAGACGTAGTCGGCCATGTAATGGCTGCCAGTCGCGGTTTCGGCTTCTGTCTCCGCGACGGATCTATTGAGTTCGAAAAAGCACACCATGCCTGGAGAAGCTGTTACATGGGATTCTCATTTTCGGTCGGTAATCAGGGGTTTCGCGAGCCGCAGCTCTCCAAAAATCTATTGAAGCATCTTGGAGTTTCGGCTCGGGATATTGCGACAGCGGCGCGCCAGTTTCCGATTACGTCGCGGATCGATATTCAGACCGGGCTGGAAAGCTTACTGAAACGTGAACCGCAGACGCGGTTGACTGGACTTTTTTCGCCGAATCCGCATGAGGGCGTTACGTTTGCTCAGATACTCGGCGGCTCTCACTTTCAAGTGGATACGGGGCCACTGCAGTATGACGAGATTGATATTGGCGATGCGGAACCGGCACGTTGTCTGAAGAATGGATTGTGGATGGGGCGAGAGAATGGGGTCCCTTTTGCGATCATGCTCGCTTCGGGTGGGCGATTCGGCTTTCAGGTGGGGGTAAACGTCGAGATTGCTGTTGCCGCAGGCGAATCCGGCTCCAGGTTCTCCCATGACTTCTTTCGTCAACTGGAGCAGGCGATCAGCGAGGGACGAAGCTATCGCGGCCGAGTGATTTCGCTTGAGGCGCATCATCATCCGATGGGAGGCGGCAGTTCGGTGAAGGTGCATCGGTTGGCCAAGGTGAACCGGGAGGATGTCATCCTTCCGCAGAAGACGCTGGCTACGCTCGATCGTAATGTCGGCGGTTTTATGGCAGCGCGAGACGCGCTGAAGGCAATGCATTTTCAGGCGCGGAAGGGGCTGCTGTTTTATGGGCCGCCGGGAACGGGCAAGACACACACGATCCACTATCTGGCTTCGCAGTTGCCGAATCATACGACGTTGCTGGTGACGGCTGAGCAGGTGGGATTGATCGGAGAATATTTTCGTCTGGCACGATTTCTGCAGCCTTCCATGATGGTGATTGAGGATGTGGACTTGATCGCCCGGGATAGAACAGAGATGCGGAACGGGGGCGAGGAGGTGTTGCTTAACAAGCTGCTGAATGAGATGGATGGACTGCGGGAAGATGCCGAGGTGTTGTTTATCCTGACGACCAATCGTCCGGACCAGATCGAGCCGGCGCTGGTCTCGCGTCCGGGGCGCATCGATCAGGCGATTGAGTTTCCGTTACCGGACGAGGAGGGCCGGGCGAAGCTGACGAAGCTGTATGGGCGCGATCTGAAGTTGTCGGATGAATTGCTGGAGTTGATCGTTCGGCGAACGAAGGGTGTGAGCGGCGCTTTTATCAAAGAGCTGATGAGGCGTTGCGCGCAGTTTCAGATGGAAGGCTCTGGGGGCAGCGTTCTCGCACAGGCTGCGGTGGATGAAGCGCTGGAGGAGATGTTGTTTGCGGGAGGAACTTTAAATCGGCGTTTGCTTGGCGGGGAAGCGGTTGAGACCTTGGGGACGGAAGTGGGTTAGCTTTACTGGGATTCGGAAGACTAAATTTGACCGACTATCACTTCTTTTTCTGTTTAGGCGTTGCCTCGAGCGGGCGTATTCGAGGGCGGGCTGTTCGCTTTGCTCAGAGTGCTGATCCTTCTGTTTGCCGATAGGACAGGATTCGACACCGTTATCTGTGGCGAAACCAGTGTGATGCCAGCAAAATCAGAATGAGAGCAGCACCGATAATGAGTCGGCGCCTAAACGGATGGAACGTGAGATCGTCTTCACTTCCTGAGTTGTCGTTAGGATTGTGCGGATCGTAACTGATGATAAAGGTATGACCTAAAGGGACATCGGCATGGGCAATGTACTGGCCGGAGTGTAGTTGCCCGTTTGCATGGTAGGTGAATGTAACGGCATATCTTGAGAAGTCCGGCATCTCAAAGTTTGCAATGCGGCCAGTGCGGATGCGTGGTGCATGTTTTATGAGTTCGCACGCTTCGACCGTTGCTGTTGCTTCAATCCAAGGAGGATCTTCCATATTGGGCCCAGAGGATTCTAACCTGCGGGTCGATCGCTGCTGAAGAGCAAACGAAAAAAGAGAGTGGAACAATCTTGGACTGTTGTATGGGTTAGTGGGAGAGCTTGTCGAGGTGGCGGTAGCCGCCGGTGGCGATGAAGGCGGTGAGGAAGATGGTGAAGTTGTAGCTGGCGTGGATGAGGGTGGAGGCCAGGACCGAGCGCAGGCGGATGCGGACGGCGCTGAGGATGAGGGAGACACAGAACAGGAGCAGCAGGACGGGCCAGGTGAAGGCGGTCTGCTGGCCGTGGAGTGCGGCGAAGAGGATGCTGGTGAAGACGGCGGAGAAGACCAGGGCTGGGGTGGAGATCTTGTTGTTGGAGTGCCAGAGCTCGCGGGCGGCGGGGGTGCGGGGGAGTGAGAGCCAGTCGTAGGCGATGGCGACGGCGGGCAGGAGGAAGCCCCGGAAGAGGATCTCTTCGAAGAGAGGTGCGACGAGGATGCCAAAGAGGGTGACCAGCCAGACGTCCGATGGGGTGCGGAAGAAGTCGTCGATCGGGATGTCTTTGGGGATGGAGATGACCGAGGAGATGGCTTGCACGGCGAAGGAGAGGGCGAGGCCGATGGGGATGAGACGGAAGGCGTTGCGGCGGGCGGCGTCGGGGTTGGCGTCGATGCCGTTGGCGAAGGGGCGCCTCCAGAGGAGAGGGAAGACGAACCAGGAGATGGCGAGTGTCGCGAGGTAGGTGACGGCTTCTGAGGCTATGAGCAGCTTGGGGGGGATGGAGGCGGCGGATAGTTTGCCTGCGATTGCGGGAGCGTGGGTGAGGCCAAGGAGAAGCAACTGGGTGAGGAAGAGGAAGACACCGGCGATGGCGAGGAAGAGGAGCGCGTGGCCGAAGTTGGGGATGCGGTGAGGCGCGTCTTCGGGCGCGTCGTTGGGGGTGTTGTCCATGGGAGGCTGGAGGATGGCCTCGCCTTCGGGGAGGAGAGAGAGTTCGGGAAGGATGGGGCGTTCGGGGAGTATCGGGTGCACCGGGGCATCAGATTGGCTTCGGCTTTGGGGGCTGGCGGCGACTGGATTCGGAGAGAGAAACGCGGCTGTGTTTTGGGCGATGTTCGAGCTAACGGATCGGGACGCGGGGGACCCGGTGGCTGGTGTTGCGGGGTTCGGAGTTAGTTCGCTCATGCTTTTTTCGTGCGTGGGACTGGCTTTGAGGCAGGTGCTTTCTTGTTCGGTGCCGATTCTGGAGTTGCTGCTTTGCTTATTGTGGACTTCTTTGCGGCTTTTGGCGTGATGCTTTTGGGGGATCTTTCTTCCGGTTTGGCGGCGCTTGCTTTGGCCAGGCCGGTCTTCTTTTCGGGGGCGATGAATTTGGCTTTTGGCTGTTTGACCGCGTCGGGGGCTGCGGCGATGTTTGCGGGCTGAGGGCCGGCGTGGCTGGTGCCGTTGCGGCTGGCGAAGGCTTGGCTTCCTAAAGACGGGTTGTGGGAGGCGTAGTAGCGGGCGAGGAAGCTGCCGGTGTGGGAGGCGGCGACGGTGGCGATCTGCTCGGGCGTGCCGTGGGCGATGATACGGCCGCCGCCTTCGCCGCCTTCGGGTCCCATGTCGAGGATGTAGTCGGCGTTGCGGATGATGTCGAGGTTGTGCTCGATGATGATGACGGTGTTGCCGAGGTCGGTTAACCGGTGGAGGACTTCGAGGAGCTTGCGCACGTCGTCGAAGTGGAGGCCGGTGGTGGGCTCGTCGAGGAGGTAGAGGGTGCGGCCGGTCTGGCGCTTGGAGAGCTCGCGGGCCAGCTTCATACGCTGGGCTTCGCCGCCGGAGAGGGTGGTGGCGGACTGGCCAAGATGGATGTAGCCGAGGCCTACATCGACGAGGGTTTGCAGCTTTACGTTGACGGTTGGGATGTCTTTGAGGATGGGGACGGCGTCGGCGATGGGGAGGTCGAGGAGATCGGCGATGGAGTAGCCGTTGAACTTGACGGAGAGGGTCTCTTGATTGTAACGGCGGCCGTTACATACTTCGCAGAGGACGTAGACGTCGGGGAGGAAGTTCATCTCGATGCGGCGCTGGCCTTCGCCCTGGCAGGCCTCGCAGCGTCCGCCCTGAACGTTGAAGGAGAAACGGCCGGGTTTGTAGCCGCGCTCGCGAGACTCGGGGAGCATGGCGAAGAGATCTCTTATCGCCGTGAACACTCCTGTATAGGTAGCAGGATTGCTGCGTGGGGTGCGGCCGATGGGGGACTGGTCGATCTGGATTACTTTGTCTAGCTGGTCAATACCGATGACCTTGCCGTGCTGGCCGGGCTCTTCGCGGCTGCCGTAGAGTTCTTTTGCCAGGGAGCGGTACAGAATGTCGTTGACTAGCGTGCTTTTGCCGGAGCCGCTGACGCCGGTGATGACGGTCATGACGCCGAGGGGGAAGTGGGCGGTGACGTTCTGGAGATTGTGGGAGTGGGCGTCTTCGACGGTGATCCAGTTGCCGGTGAGGGCGCGCGGGTTGGTGCGGGCTAAGATCTCGATCTTGCCGGCGAGGTACTGGCCGGTGATGGACGCTGGGTTGTCCATGATTTGTTGGGGGGTGCCGTCGGCGATGAGGAGACCGCCGTTTTTTCCTGCGCCGGGGCCGAGGTCGAGGACGTAGTCGGCTTTGCGGATGGTGTCTTCATCGTGCTCGACGACGAGGACGGTGTTGCCGAGGTCGCGAAGGTTTTCGAGGGCATTGATGAGGCGCTGATTGTCGCGCTGGTGGAGGCCGATGGAGGGCTCGTCGAGGACGTAGAGGACGCCGCGGAGGCGGGAGCCAATCTGTGTGGCGAGGCGGATGCGCTGGCCTTCGCCCCCGGAGAGGGTGGCGGCGCTGCGGTCGAGTGCGAGGTAGCCAAGGCCGACGGCGTTGAGGAACTCGAGGCGCTCGATGATCTCGCGCTGGAGGCGGTCGGCGATGATGCGGTCGCGGCCTACGAAGTTCATGTTGCGCGCTGAGGTGAGGGCGCGCTCCAGGGGGAGGGCGGTGAAGTCGGCGATGGAGGCGCTGTTTACGGTTACGGCGAGGGATTCGGGGCGGAGGCGGCGGCCTTTGCAGACGGGACAGAGGGTCGCGGACATGTACTGCATCATGTACTCGCGGTAGCCCTCGGATTTGGTGTCTTCGAGGTTGGAGCGGAGGTATTCGAAGATGCCGTGGAAGCCGGTGCGGCCTGCTTCGGCGCGCGGAGGGCCGTATAGGAAGAGATTCTGGTGTTCGGTGGTGAGGTCTTCGAAGGGCAGCTTGATGTTGATCTTGGTTTTTTCGGCGAAGAGCTTGATGAGGCGGAGGAGGTAGGCGGAGCCGGAGCCTGGGCCCATGGCGCCGTCGAGCAGGGGCTTGGACCAGTCGGTGATGGTCTTGGCGGGGTCGAAGTCGTAGATGCTGCCGAGGCCGTGGCAGTTGGGGCAGGCGCCGTAGTTGGAGTTGAAGGAGAAGCTGCGGGGCTCGAGGCGGGGGACGTTGATGCCGCAGTCGGGGCAGGCCATGGAGGAGGAGTAGAGGGTTTCGTCCATGCCGTGGATGGCGATGAGGACAAGGCCGTTGGCCATCTGAAGGGCTTTGGCGACGGAGGTTTCGAGGCGGCGGGTGTCGTACTTTGGCGCGGCGTTGGCTAAAGCGGCGGTGGTGTTATCGGGCGGGAGGGGTTTGAGGATGATGCGGTCGACTACGGCTTCGATGGTGTGGTTTTTGCGTTTTTCGAGGCGCATGCCTTCGGTGAGCTCGGTCATCTCGCCGTCGATACGGGCGCGGAAGCCTTGCTGGTCGAGTGCTTCGAGTTCTTCGCGGAACTCGCCTTTGCGTCCGCGGACGATGGGGGCGTAGACGGTGATGCGCTCGCCGGGGGAGAGGCTGGCGATACGTTCGACGATCTGCTCGGCGGACTGGCGGGTGATGGGGCGGTGGCAGTTGGGGCAGTGGGGTTGGCCTACGCTCGCGTACAACAGCCTCAGGTAATCATAGATCTCTGTGATGGTGCCGACGGTGGAGCGGGGGCTGCGGGAGGTGGTCTTTTGCTCGATGGAGATGGCGGGGGAGAGGCCGTCGATGGCGTCGACGTCGGGGCGCTCCATCTGGTCTAAGAATTGCCGGGCGTATGCCGATAAGGTCTCTACGTAGCGGCGTTGGCCCTCTGCGTAGATGGTGTCGAAGGCGAGGGAGGATTTTCCGGAGCCGGAGAGGCCGGTGACGACGGTGAGGGTGTTGCGCGGAATGCTGACGTCGACGTTGCGCAGGTTGTGCTGGCGAGCGCCGCGGACGGTGATGTGTGTAATGCCCATGAGATGTGTGTGGCGCTGTTCGGCCAAGTCTCTAGAATACGGCATTTTGAGGGGAGAGATTTTGTTGGGGCGGGCGCGGTTTTGCGATTGGGGCAACCCCGGAATGGGAAAGATGTATCCGAAGGAGCAACAACAGCCACTTTCGGGTCATTGTAATGGCCTGTAAGTTTGCAACAATAGCCGAGATGTAAAACGTTGTCGCCGGAAAAGGCCGGCGGCTTATGAAATCCGAGGGTTGGGTGTGATGACGTCGATTATGTTGGTCTGTGCGGTGTTGGCTTCGCTGGCTGTGGGTGTTTTGATTGCTTATGGGGTTTGTATTGCGATGTTTAGCGCGTTCCAGATGCATGCGCGTCAGATCGCTGGGAATGCTGATCGACAGGTGACGGCTACAGTGCAGGTTCTGAAGAGCTAGGCGCGCTGCTGGGTGGCAGTCGTGGTTTTTTAAGTAAGGACTTAATTTAAAAAGTTATTGGGGAGGAGCTTGCTGCTGGCGGAGGCGCTGGAGCTGCTCGTAGATCTGCTGCGGTGTTTTGACGCCATTGGGGGAGTCCGGCTGGGAGGTATCGGCTGGAGTTGTTGAGGCTGGCGCGGCCGGGGTGATGGGTGGAACGGTGCTGTTTCGAGGCGAGGGTGGTTCGGCTGAGGATGTGGGCGGGTCGGATGCTGGTTGAGCGTCGTCGGCTTCGGATTTGTCGTCGAAGGCCTGCGCGTTAGGGCTTGGCGGGGTGGGACCACCCTGGCGCGGGGTGAGGATGAGCTCTGCCGGGGTAGCGCCGTCGCGTGCCACGAGGAGCATGTTGCTGCCGGTGCCGTCCAGTAGCTGGGCCAGTATCTGACTGGGAGCGTCGGGACCGTATTTGCCAAAGACGCGCTCGTCGACGACGCCGCCTGTGATCTTGATGCCGGTCTCGTGGGAGATCTGGCGGAGGATCTGGTTGAGGCTGGAGTTGTCGGCGGTGACCGAGAGGATGCCGTTGGCGAGGGTGACCTGGGCGTGCTTTGGCTGTTCCTGGGCTGGCGTGAGAGGCACGGCTGGCGTGGCGGGAGGGAGCGGCTGCGCGGACGCGCTGGTTGGTGCTGTGGGTGGCAGGGTGGATGCTGCAGGAGTGGGTGTGGGCGGCGTGTTCGGGGGAGTCTGCGCAGAGATCAGACCTGCGATGGCGAAGATGCTGGAGGCGACGAAACGGATTGGCCCGGAGCTCTGCATGTAGTAGTAGGACGCTTTGTTGTGAGGCAAGGTTATCGGCAGCGTATGCAGCCTGTCCTCCATAGATTATCTATTAGTGACAACGGTGTCATTCGCGAATGGAACACTTGTCCGAACTTTGACAGACATCTGGTCATGGGGACACCATTTGCGGTCTTTTAGGAAGGCTTTCAGACTGGGCATGTAGTTTTAGAACTCGATAGCTAACGTAGAGTTGCGTCGATGAGACCGATTGAAGAACAGTCAACAGCAAGAGCAAAGGCGAAATACGGGGATCCTTCACTCCGTTCAGGATGACGGCATAAAACAAGCAACGGCAGGAATGTCCGACTGAGCGGCTTTCACCTTCACTCCGTTCAGGATGACGACATAAAACAAACAACAACAGGATGACTACTTCAAACAATCAACAGAGCATACAACTAGGCGTCTTTCATCTTGAGTTTTGCTCCATTGCGTATCGGTTGTGTTCTGAGGACGGGGCATGTCTGGATTTGCGGGCCTGGCTGTAGACTGGGGATGCCTTTTCAGGGTCTCGAATCGAGCATCTGATTCCTATGAGTTCTCGAGACATGGCACAAGGCTGATATGGCGGGCGTGATGATGAGATGGAAGATTGGATTGCTGGCGTTAGGTCTGTTGGTGGGTAGGGTGGCGCCGGCTGAGGTGTGCACGACGCAGTCACAGATGGCGGGGCCGGAGCGGGAGGCTTTAGCAGCTGCGGCGCGTGGGCTGGCGGCAAAAGTTCAGGCAGGCGATGTGAGCGGTCTGCGTGCGGCTACTCTGGCTGAGTATGCGAAGGACTTCGCCGGCATTGGCGACGTTGTTGGAAATACGTCCCCGCATGTGAAGGGTGGCACGTTGAAGGTGGAGCAGGTTTATCTGCTGGATGGAACGCAGCTGAAGCGTGGAGCGGATGGGTCGGTGCCGGATGCGCAGTTTTTCTGCTCGCTGAATAAGTCGGTGGCGGAGACGGATTTTACGATCTCGGGACTGGCACCGGGGCGGTATGGATTTGCGATTGTGGATGTTGTGGATGTCAGCTCTCCGTGGCGGCTGTCGTTTTTACTGCGGCAGGATCAGGGGCAGTGGGTGATGGCGGGGTTTTATCCGAAGCCTTTGCTGGCGGCGGGTCATAATGGGCTGTGGTACTGGACGCAGGCGCGATTGATGACGGCGCAGAAGGAACATTGGAATGCGTGGCTCTATTACCAGCAGGCGGAGAACTTGCTTAGGCCGACAAATTTCATTCAGAGTACTCATCTTGAGAAGTTGAAGGCTGAGGAGACGGCCGCGGCTCCGCCGGCGTTGTCGGAGGGCGTGAGTGCCGAGTCGCCGCTGGTAGTGAAGGGAGCCGATGGGGTGGAGTACCACTTTACTGCGCTTGGCGTGGATGACTCTTTGGGGAATGACAAGGTGGATGTGACGGCGCATCTGAAGGTGGACCAGCTGGGCGATGCGGCGGCTGCCCGGAAGCGCAACTTGGATGCGATGACAGCTCTGGTGGCTGCTTATCCGGAGTTGCGGAACCCGTTTCATGGAGTGTGGATGATTGCGGAGACCGCCGGGCAAAACCCCTTTGCGACGGAGCAGGCGATGAGTCAGATTCACTGAGCGGGAGACGGGTCGGTGGGGTCCGGCCTGGTTCTTGCGGATGGTTCGTCCTGCAGGGGTTTCATGGGGTAGTGATATCTTGAGAATCGTTTCAGCACGACGGTAAGGAAAGCGCGGAATGAAGACTCACCTTCCAGGTAAAAACTGTCACTCTATTGATAGGGATGAGAAAGAGAACAATGACAAAAAATAAAAAGACGCTGGGTCAGGCAATTCAGGAGCGAAGGGCGACACCGAGCTTTGATGGTGTGCCGATTCCTGCGGAGGATCTGCGCGAGATTCTGGATGCGGGTTTGCATGCTCCGAGTGGATATAACCTTCAGCCCTGGCGATTTGTGGTGGTGCAGTCTGCTGAGCAGAAGAAGAAGCTGCGTGGAGCGAGCTATAACCAGGGCAAGGTGGAAGAGGCGTCTGCGGTGATTGTGGCCTGCGGCGATTCGGATGGATGGCGCAAGGATCTGGACCTGATGCTGGAGAAGGGGCGCAAGGGCGGGATGCCGGAGAGTTATGCGGCGCAGGCACAGAGCAGCGTACCGAACTATATGTCGAGCTTCAGCAGCGGGCAGATGCAGGCATGGCTGAACAAGCAGGTGATGCTGGCGTTTACGCACATGATGCTGATGGCGGAGGTGATGGGATACGACACTGCGCCGATGGAGGGGTTCGAACAGGACAAGGTGCATGAGGTGTTGCGGCTTCCGCTGAGCTACTGGGTGGTGGCGCTGCTGGCGATTGGACATGCCAAGGGGCCGGACAAGTTCGATGGCGGGCGATTTGAGACGGGGCATACGGTGTTTGGAGAAGAGTTTGGCAAGCCGCTGAAGCTGTAAGTGGAGATGACTCGGCTATGAAGCTTGCACTGCGCGTTGTGGCTGTTGTTTTGCTTTTGGGGGCGGCGGTTGGGCTGGCCTTTTACCGGTATCCGCTGTGGTTTGCGGATCAGCATACGCGCTTTCATCTGTGGCGGCAGGGGGTGAAGAGCGAGTATGTCGAAGCCGGGGGGTATAGGCTTCATTACTTTGAGGCTGGGGCTGCGGATGGGACTCCGCTGGTGTTGGTGCATGGGCTGGGTGCTCGGGGGGAAGATTGGGGGGCGATGATTCCATCGCTGGCGGCGCAGGGATTTCATGTGTATGTGCCGGATCTGCTGGGATATGGCAGATCGTCTAAGCCGGATGTGAGTTACTCGATCTCGCTCGAGGAGCAGACGGTGGCGACGTTTATGCAGGCGGTGCATGTTTCGCGGGCCGATGTTGGTGGATGGTCGATGGGTGGATGGGTGGCGATGAAGCTTGCGCTGGATCATCCGGAGATGGTTGACCGGCTGATTGTGTATGACAGTGCGGGGCTGTATTTTCCGGCTACGTTTGGGCCGGAGTTGTTTACTCCGAGCGATCCGGCGGGGGTGAGGAGGCTGATCGCGATACTTACGCCGAAGCCTCGGGCAATTCCGGACTTTGCGGCGAAGGCGATGGTGCGGAAGCTGCAGGGGAATGCGTGGGTGGTGAATCGGAGTACGGCTTCAATGATTGGTGGGCGCGATCTGCTGGACTTTCGGCTGCATGGTATTTCGCAGCCGATGTTGATTGTGTGGGGCGCGCAGGATGAGTTGATTCCGCTGGCGTCGGGCGAGGCGATTCATCGGGAAGTCCCGCAGTCGGTGCTGGATGTGGTTGGGGGATGCGGTCATCTGGCTCCTGCGGAGTGCGCTAAGCCGGTGCTTGAGGGGACGGTAGAGTTTTTGCGGTCGCAGCCGCCTATGCGTGGGGGTGGTAGGACGTTTGCTGCGGGGTATTGATTTAGAGGATTGTGTCCTGCCGGACGGGCCCACTTCGCGTGGGGCGGGCGTTCGCACGCCTTTTTAGAGCTTCGCGTGGTCCTCCCGTTGGTAGGGAGAGAGATTTGATTTCGACCAACGGGAGAACCGTCGAGGCTCATCCTGCCGTGACCGGTATACGGGTCACGAAGTGACCGCTCTCCGCGCAGGAGGCCGTCCGGCAGGACATTAGTCGGGTTGCCACTGATAGGCGTTGGGTTGGGACAGGCCTATGTGGGCGAGGACTCGGTGGATGAAGTTGCGGGCCATCTCCTGTGTGCTTTGAGGGTGGTTATAGAGGGTGGGGATGGCAGGGAAGATGGTGGCTCCGGCGTCGGAGGCTAGCTGCATGTTGCGGATGTGGATGCGGTTGAAGGGTGTTTCGCGGATGCAGAGGATGAGGGGGCGGTTTTCTTTGAGGCAGACGTCGGCGGCGCGGTGGATGAGGTTTTGCGCGAGGCCGTTGGCGATGGAGGCGAGGGTGCCCATGGAGCAGGGAAGGACGATCATGGCGGCCGTGGGGTAGCTGCCGCTGGCGATGTTGGCTGCGATGTCGGTTTCGGCGTGTTGCTGGAGTTTGGGGCAGGGGGCGCCGAGGAGCTTTTCTGCGAGGTCGTTGCGGCCGCTGAGGTTGAGCTCTTCGGCGAAGACGCGGAGGGCGCTGTCGGAGGCTACGAAGTTGATCTTAGTGACGCGGTCGTCGGCTGCCAAGGCGCGAAGGAGCTCGGCGGCGTAGATGCTGCCGCTGGCTCCGGTGATGGCGAGGGTGATGTTAGTTGGGGCTTCGGTGTGTAGGGGCTGTGGCACAGAATGATTATCGCCGATGAGGTGGAAGGTACCTAGTCTGCGCATACTTGCATGACGGATAAAGCAAAGACGAGATGCGGGGGTCTCTCCACTTCGCCATGCGATAAAACTGCATGGCTTCGGTCGAGATGACGAGTTTGGTGGGTTTGAGGGTTTCGTTTGAGGGAGTCGTTCAGGGGCGCAGGGCGTAGGCGATGAGGGTTTGGCCGTGGAGGTTGTGAGTGGCGTTGTAAGCTTGGTTGCTGGCTTCTTCATGCGCGGGGATGGTGGGGTCGAGTTCGCAGGCGGCGATCTCTTCGGTGGTGGCGTGGATGAAGCAGAGCTCGCAGGTGGCGAGGTTGACTTCGCCGTTGTCGCCTTCGCTGCGCATGGGTGGGCCGAAGGTGCGGCAGAGGATGGGGCGGTGCTCGTAGAGGTCGCAGGTGCCGGTGGTGAGATCGAGGACGGGGCAGGGTTCGTCGTTGGCGAACTCTTCGAAGAGGATGGCGACTTCGTGGTCCTCGTTGAGGATGCCAGTGGTGAGGTCGCCGGGGAACCAAGGGTCTAGGCGGGTCAGGGAGTCGGCTACTCGTTGTTGGATGCGGCGGAATTTTTCTGGGTCGGTTTGTTCGAGAGTGGCGAGTCCTTCGCGTAGGCGTGCTGCGTCTTCGTGCGCGATGGGGAAGACGCCGATGCAGCATTGGGAGCAGCCGGGGTGGCAGACGAGATGATGGCCTCCGCGACGATAGGCGTCGGCTATGGCGGTGTCTACGATTTGGACGAGGGAAGCGGCGCTAGTCATGATTCTGTCACGAAAGGCTCGCTAACCAACGCTTGTTTGCCAAAGCTAGTGCTGCAACAACTTTCTGTCGTTTCGGTTCTTCAAGTAAGTACATCGGTAAGCGGTCGAACCAACGTTGGACCTCCCAGCCACGCAAGCCCGCGTCGACATAAGGCTTCAAATCTCTATACGGTATGCGGCTAGATGCTCGCGTTTTTTGCTTGAAGAATTCGAGACAGGTTTCCAGTTGCTGGATATTTGTAAAGCGGAATGTGAATGAGCAGACACGAACATACCAAGTAGTAAAAGGCCGGAAGTCATGTGGGGATCGCTGGAAATCACGAAGGCCACTCCATCCCAGTGGCATGGAGCGAGCTTGTTTCGTAGTTTCATTCCAGATATTGGCCATGGCTTTCAATGTTATCGCAGCATTTTTTGTTGAACAGGCAAGTAGTGTTGTGGCATCAAAGACCACTGCGTGGGAGATTCTAAGGGATGATGCGCTCGTGGCGAAGGCGGGTGAAGAGGTCGAAGAAGCTTTCGTCGGTGGGTTGGTAGTCGAGGAAGCCGAACTTGCGGCTCTTGCTCATGTCGGTGACGACTTCGATGGGGCGGCCGAGGTCGGCGTCGGTGTGCCAGGCGGAGGCGAGGTTGTGGAGGTTGGGCTCGATGAGGTTGTGGGATTTTGCGATGTTGCTCCAGATCTCTTCGGCACCGGCTAACTGTTGCTCGAGTGGCGTGGCGTGGCCGGGGAAGGGGGCGGATTCGATGCCGAACCAGGTGGCGAGGCGAGGCCACATCCAGTTCCAGCGAAAGACGTCTCCGTTGACCACGTTGAAGGCGTGGTCGTGCGCGACGGCGGTTGTGGAGGCCCACTCGAGATGGCGGGCGAGGAGTCTTGCGTCAGTCATGTCGGTGAGGCTGTTCCATTGGGTTGCGGAGCCGGGGAAGAGGAAGGGGCGGCCGGTCTCGCGGCAGATGTTGGCGTAGACGGCGAGGGTTACGCCCATGTTCATGGCGTTGCCGAGAGCGTAGCCGATGATGGTGTGGGGCCGGTGGATTGTCCAACTGAAGTTCTGTCGCTCCGCTGCGGCGAAGACCTCATCTTCTTGTGCGTAGTAGAAGTTTTCGATATCAAGACGGGGCTGTTCTTCGCGGAAGGGTGTGGCGGGGAGCTTGCCTTTGCCGTAGGCCTCGAATGGGCCGAGGTAGTGCTTAAGACCGGTGACTAGAGCTACGTGGCGGACGGATTCAACGGGCGCGACTGCTTCGAGGAGGTTGCGCACCATCGCGGAGTTGATGCGAATGTTTTCGGTTTCGGTGGGTTGGCGGAGCCAGGTGGTGAGGAAGACATGCGAAGGCTTCAGGTTAGCGAGCGACGCTCGCAGGGCTGTGGGATCGAGGAGATCGGCGGCGATGAAGTTTACGCCTTCGATGTTATTCGCAGAGTGCCGGGCGAGGCCGTGAACTTCCCACCCGTTGGCGAGCAGTTGTCGCGCGAGGTTGTTTCCTACGATGCCGGTGACTCCGGCGATGAGGGCCGTGCGGGACATGAGTGGTCCTTTCGGTCAGGCCGCTGACTTCGATTGGATGACGTTTGCGTGTGGGGCGATTCGCAGTGGGTTATTCGCTGGATGCTTGAGACGCCGGTCCGGGTTGAAGATTGCCGAACGACCGGCGTCACGTTGCTAGACAGCTTTGCGCTGGAAGGTTGTTTTTTTGGTTCCGGCGAAGGAGTCCTTCGCCTTGACGGAGACGGTCGATGATCCGGCGAGGGTTTTGTCTCCGCCCTTTGCCTGAGCCGCCGCCTTTTCGCGTGCGGCCTGGAGCTTCTGTGCCTTCGGGCTTAGCCCGCGGGTCTTGACTTCGGCTGCTTTTGGAATGAAATCACTCATAGAAAGATCGTATAACGGGCTGATGGTTTTCGAACAGGGCATGGCTTCGGTGTCACGGCGCATGCGTTACGGAGATGTGGCGTATGCGTGGTTTTTTATCGCAATTTGCCTGGCGATGCAGAGAGACTGCAAACGCAGATTCCCTTCGGGAATTACAAACAAAGGCAAAGACAAACTTTCCAACTGCGGCGTTGCTGGCGGAGTTACTTTGCGGGGTGGGGCTTGACGCCGGTCCATGTCCAACTGCGGATCTTCCAGCCGGCCGGCCCTGCGTGGAGGATGAAGGTTGCCTGGCCTTCCTCGGCAAAAGGTTGGCCGTTCTGCTTGTAGAGATAGACGGTAGGGATAATGACGTAGGCGAGGTCGTCTTCGATTTCGGTGCGTGTGGGGGCGCTGTATTTGACGATGCCGTCGGTGATGCCTGTGGCTGCTGCGTGCTTTTCGTAGTCGGCGGCCCATTCGTGCGCGGCGCGGGGGCCGGTCCAGCGGTGAGGAGCGAACTCGTCGATGATGGTGATGTCGCCGTCTTCGTAGGCTGCGAACGCCGAATGGGTGTCGCCGCTGTTGAAGCCGTCAACGAACTGGCGGATGGATACCATCACGTCTGATGGTTGGGCTGCGATGGCGCTGCCGGTCAACAGGACGCTTGCGAACAGGGCGAGGACTGCTTTCTTCATGAAGGGCTCCGATCGGCGAGGCTTGCCTTCGAATCGTAACAAGATCGCGGGAGCGACTACCAGATTGATTTGAGCTCCCAGAGTTGTCCCTCGCTTTGGATTGGCTTGGCGTCGTCGGGGAAGATCTGGATCTGAAGGTTGTTAGAGACGGGGAAGACCAGGTCGGTCATGGCGATGGTGCCGTCCTGGGCGAAGGCTTCGACGGAGGACCGGTCGACGATGAGGGTGAGGTCGTAGGGGCGAGTGGTGACGAGCGGCGCTTTGGTGCGGGTGGGGAAGTCCGGACTGATGGCTGCGCCTGAGTGGGTGCGGTCGATGTAGAACTCTTTTTTGTTGGTGTCGAAGGCTACTTCGATCCAATGTTGCTGGTCGGAGAAGATCTTGAGGCCGAAGATGGGTTCGACGGGATGGCCGAAGTTGAGCCGGATCTCGAAGGGAGGCTGGAGCGTGTGGCCGCTGCCGTAGAGGGTGGAGGTGTTGGTGGAGAGGGCGGAGATCTCGTAGTTTTTTCCTCGGAGGGGAGCGACGATGGGCTCCTGTTTGAGGGCGAGGCCTGCGGCGTCGCTAACGTAGGAGAGATGGCGGGGGAGGCTCATCTGTCCTCGCCAGGGCGTGGTGGGAATCTTTGCAGCGTACTGCCAGTTGCTCATCCATCCGAGGAGGACTGGCTTCTGATCTTTGGGCAGGCCGTTGAAGCTGATGGCGCAGTAGTCGTCTTTTCCGTAGTTGGTCCAGCCCTGGGAGCCGCGGAGACGGGACTGATGGAAGGATTTGCCGTCGAAGTCGCCGAGGAAGTACTGCTCGCCGGAGCCGCCCTGCGGGGCGCCAGGATTGAGGCCTACTTTGAGGGCCCAGATGCTCTTTGCACTGTTGGAGGAGGGGATGTGAATGAGGTCGGGGCACTCCCAATCGCCGTTGACGTCGCCGGTGGGGCCGAAGTCGCTGAGCTGTGTCCACTGTTTGAGGTCGGCGGAGGAGTAGAAGCGGATCTTATGTTCTTTGGGCAGGGAGACGGCCATGACCCAATGGTGTGCGATGGGATCCCAACTGACGCTAGGGTCGCGAAAGTCGGCAAGGTGGAGATCGAGGACAGGGTTGCCGGGGTACTGCGCCCAGTTGCGGCCTTTATCGAGGCTGACGGCGAGGTTTTGGGTTTGGCGGATGCCTTCTGATGTTTGGGTGTGTCCGGTGTAGATGGCGACGAGGCAGTCGCCGTGAGTGCAGAGGCCGCTGGTGTTCTGGCGATCGACAACGACACTGCCGGTGAAGATCATGGTGTTGTCGTGCTCGGGGATGGCGACGGGAAGCTCGTGCCAGTGGAGGAGGTCGGTGCTGACGGCGTGGCCCCAGCTCATGTGTCCCCACTGGTCGCCGAAGGGGTTGTACTGGAAGAAGAGGTGGTACTCGCCCTGGTAAAAGACGAGGCCGTTGGGGTCGTTGGTCCAGTGCTCTTCGGGGGAGAAGTGGACTTGCGGGCGGTAGGGCTGGTCGTAGTCGGGGTTCTGGGCGGCTACGGGCAGGACGGATAGAACAAGGGTGGCGATGCAGCGGATGAATAGGCGAAGAGAAGTCTTGACCACGGGAGATCCTCTTGGCCGATTATGCAGGAAGGTGGCCGGAGCTGTCGCAGGGGAAGCGACAGGATGCGGGCTGGGGTGGGACGGGTGGGTTCAGGATTGGCGGCGCTGGATGTGGCCTTACGGTGTAGATTTTCCGTTGGCGTAGGCGGGGACGGACGGTACCAGGCTGCGGAGGACGAACTCGCGGATGAGGTTGTCGGCGGCGGTTCCGCCGATGGTGATTCCGAAGTTTCGGAACGTGAGACCTGCGCCACGATCGGAGGCGGGGTAGTAGGCGTTAGAGATGGCTCCGGCGGAGAGGCTTCCGATGATGCGGGAGTAGTTGAAGTGCTGGAGGCCGTCGTCGCCACGGGTGCGGAAGGTGGAGAAGACTGCGTGACGGGAGCGGGAGCGAAAACCGCCGGTTCCCTGGTAGAAGTAGCGCGGGTCCTGGTGGAGCAGGGAGGGCAGGATGGCGCTGCCGATGAGGCGGCTGGATGCGTCATCGGCCACGGCGGCGCCGAAGCGTTTTCCGTAGCCTTCGATGCCGGACCCGTAACCGGAGAAGGAGTTGTTGAGCTGTTCGAAACCGGCGACTGCTCCGTTAGCGATGAGGTTGACCGGATCAACGATGCTGCGCACGGCAAGGCTGTATTTTTGGCGGGAGGACATTGGTTCGGCGTCCCAGATGTAGCTGGTGTAGAAGTTTGGAAAGACGGCTAAGACGCGCTGCTTCTCCTGCTCGTGGACCTGCTCTTGAGCGATCTGGTCCGACGTGGCGTAGACGTTGATCGACGAGCTGGTGGAGAGCTTCAGGGTGGCTTTGGGTAGCTCAACGATGGCGCCGGATAATACGGAGAACTCGGGTGAGGTGTAGGGATCGAGGCCGGGCGCGGTAATGAGGAGGCGGAACTCGCCTGCAGGGAGGGCGGTGAAGGTGAAGGTGCCGTCGCTGCCGGAGGTGGTTGTGCGCTTGCCGAGCTTGCCCGGTGCGTTGAGAACAATGGTGGCGTTGGATACGGGGACACCCTGAACGTCCTCAACGGCTCCGTTGATCTGGGCTGTGCCCTTGTATCCATCGGCCTGAATATTTGCTGACGGGGTTTGCAGGAGTGAGCCGGGGGAGTCTGGCAAGGGTACGTTTTTAGCCAAATTCTGCGAGTAAGAGCAGGATGAGCCGAGCAGGGCCAGAAGCGCTATTACATAGAAGGTGCAACCGTTCATCGGTCCTCGCTCGAGAAGAGCTTTTGCTGGTGATGGTGGCAAGTTCTCAGAACAGGGTGCGGCGCATCCGGTGGTGGGTTTTAAGTGGTCGACTTAAGGTGAGTGTTACCCATTCAGACCTATGGATTAGACGGCTGAGAGCGGCCTGGGTTAGAGGCAGGTCTGTAATTCGTTTGTGGAAGGACAAACAAAAGAATCGCGCAATGATGATGTCATTCATAAAAAGCTCGCAGGGCAAGAGCAGCTTCCTGCTGAGCTGCAAATCTTGCGCGTGGCCGATGATGCGGTCTATTCGTTAAGGGCTCTGGCGAAGATGGCGTCGACGTTTGCCAGTTGGCGGTTGTAGTCGAAGGCGCGGGCGAGTTTTTCGGGGGAGAGACGGCTGGTGATCTCGGGGACTTTGGCGATCTCGTCGCGAAAGGTGAGGTCGTTCTTCCATGAGTTCATGGCGTGGCCTTGCACGAGGCGGTAGGCGTCTTCGCGGGACATGCCGGATTCGGCGAGGTCGAGCAAGAGTTGGCCGGAGAAGATGAGGCCGCCGGTGGACTCGAGGTTCTTCAGCATGCGGGCGGGGTAGACGAGGAGCTTGGCGATGAGGTTTTCGGTTTTGGCGAGGAGGTAGTCGGCGAGGATGGTGGAGTCGGGGAGGATGACGCGCTCGGCGGAGGAGTGGGAGATGTCGCGCTCGTGCCAGAGGGCGACGTTTTCAAAGGCGGTTTGTGCGTTCGCGCGGATGACTCGGGCGAGGCCTGAGATCTGCTCGCTGGTGATGGGGTTGCGCTTGTGGGGCATGGCGCTGGAGCCTTTTTGTTTTTCGCTGAAGAACTCTTCTGCCTCGCGGACCTCGGTGCGCTGGAGGTGGCGGATCTCGGTGGCTATTTTGTCGAGCGTGCTGGCGAGGACGGCGAGGGTTGAGATGTAGGCGGCGTGGCGGTCGCGCTGGACGACTTGAGTAGCGATGGCTACGGGTTTGAGACCGAGTTGGTTACAAATTGCTTCCTCGTGCTCGGGCTTGAGGTGGCCGAAGGTGCCGACGGCTCCGGAGAGCTTGCCGACGCGGAGATCTTCGGCGGCGGCGTCGAAGCGGGTGAGGTTGCGCTGCATCTCGGAGTACCAGAGGAGCAGCTTGAGGCCGAAGGTGCTGGGTTCGGCGTGGATGCCGTGGGTGCGGCCGATGATGGGGGTGTGCTTGAACTCTATAGCGCGTTTTTTGAGGGTGTCGGAGAGAGCTACGATGCCGGCGCGAATGATGGCGGAGGCTTCTTTGAGTTGAAGGGATTGTGCGGTGTCGACGACGTCGGTGCTGGTGAGGCCGTAGTGGAGCCAGCGGGAGGCTTCGGGGTCGGCGATGTGCTCGGCGACGGTGGTGGTGAAGGCGATGACGTCGTGACGGACTTCGGCTTCGATCTCGTTGATGCGGTCGACGGTGAAGGCGCCCTTGTCGAGGATGGTGTCGGCGGCGGACTGGGGGACGAGGCCGAATTTGGCGAGTGCCTGGGAGGCGGCTACTTCTACGGTGAGCCAGCACTGATATTTGTTGGCGTCGGACCAGATGCGGCCTAGCTCGGGGCGTGTGTAGCGGGCGATCATGTTGTTTCCTTCAGTGTTGCGCGTGGCTATTGTTCACGAACTATCAAGTAGTGAAAAGTTCATTGGAACGACCGGCAAATGCGGGGATTCTTCGCTTCGCTCAGAATGACAACATCGAGAGTTGTATAAAGCGGTTTAAAGATTGGCCGAGTTAGGGCTGGGTGACGCCTAGGAGGTCGGCCATTTCGTCGTGGAGGAAGCCTTCGCCGGGACGGTAGGGCTGGACCCACTTGCCGTCGATGACGAACTGGGGGATGGCGCGCTTGCCCACGTTGGCGATGACGAGGTCGGCGGCGCCGGGGGTGTTCTCGATGTCGATCTCTTTGTAAGGGATGTTGTGGGTGTTGAGGAAGCGCTTGGCTTCGCGACAGTCGCGGCACCAGGAGGCAGAGTAGACGGTGAGATCCATAGAGCTTTATTTTACCTGTTGGGTGGCAAATGCCGCATTGGGGCTAAATTACAATTCTGGGATGCCAACCTCGCATCTCAGAGAGCTTCTGCTGGCGCATACGGGCTACTCCGCCTGGGCTACCCGACAGGTGCTGGAGGCCTGCTCGTCGCTTACGGAGGAGGAGCTTGCCCGCGATTTGGGGTTTTCGCACTCGAGTCTTCTGCAGACATTTCGGCATAGCCACGATGCGGAGAGGGTTTGGCTTGACCGGTTGGTCGCGGTAGGCAAAGGCCGTCTGCCCTTGGGGCCGGCTCCTGAACACTCGTTCGAGTCTCTGGTTCAATCGTGGCCCGGGCTTTGGGAGGGTTATCGCCGATGGCTTGATGGTGCTTCAGAAGAGGACCTAACGTTTGAGCTTTGCACGGTCCTGCCCGACGATGCTGTCTTCTGCGTGCCTCGCTGGCAGATTGTTCTTCATGCGATCAATCATTCGAGCTTCCATCGCGGGCAGATTATTACTATGCTTCGTGGGTTTGAGTTGCAGCGTCCTAACACCGACCTGACTGCTTATTACGCTACGCACTAGAACCCGGTTGTCCTGCCGGACGGGCTCGCTGCGCGCGACGCGGCCACTTCGTGGCGGGTATATCTTTTCTTGCTGATCGCTGCGGTGTTGTTCCTCCCGTTGGTTGGGATTGACTTTATTGCTCGTGGTAGTTGCGGATCAGGCCGCCATCGACGAAGTAGGTGGAACCGGTGACGTAGGCGGCGTCGTCGGAGGCGAGGAAGAGAGCGATGCCGGCGACCTCTTCGGGCGTGCCCATGCGGCCTAGCGGGATGTTGGCGAGGAGGGCGTCCAGCTTGGGTTTGTCTTCCATGAGCTTGGTGTTGATTGGGGTAGAGATGGCGCCGGGGGCGATGTTGTTGACGGTGATGTTGAGGGGGCCGAGTTCGACGGAGAGGTCGCGCATCAACATGCGCATGCCGCCCTTGGAGGCGCAGTAGGTGGAGAAGTTGGGGAAGACCATGTCCTCGTGGACGGAGGAGATATTGACAATGCGGCCGGGGAGTTTGGCGTCGCGAAGGCGGCGGGCGAAGGCCTGGGTTAGGAAGAATGCGCCCTTGAGGTTGACGTTGAGGACGGCGTCGTAGTCGGCTTCGGTGACGTCCCAGAAGGCGGCTTCCTTCTCGATGCCGGCGTTATTGACGAGGATGTCGCAGCGGCCTAGTTGGGTGTAGGCCTGGTCGACGAGGTTCTGCGTGTCGGCGAGGAGGGAGACGTCGGCCTGGACGAGGATGGCTTTGCCGCCGGCGGCTTCTGCTTTGGAGGCCGTCTTCTGGGCCTGGTCGATGTGGTTGCGGTAGTCTACGACGACAGAGGCGCCCTCGGCGGCGAAGCGGATGGCGATGGCCTGGCCGATACCGGAGCCTGAGCCGGTGACTATGGCTACTTTGCCTGTGAGACGACCTGACATGGAAGGCTCCTATTTTTTTGTGGATTTTTTTGCAGATGACTTTGCGGGAGAGCTCTTTTTTGCGGAAGCTTCCTTCGTGGTTTTGTTTGTAACCTTCTTTGTGGCCTTCTTCGGAGCTTTCTTTTTTGCGGCTTTTTTTGATGGCTCTTCGGATGTGGGTTTTTCTTTTGCGATGATCTCCGAGAGCAGCGTTTTGGCTTTTTCCAGTTCGGCGTGGCGTTCCTTCGATAAGTTTTTACCGGCACGATTGATGTAGAAGTTCAACATCTGCATGCCGGAGGCGGGGCCCTTTGGCGAGACCTTTTTCGTGGCGAGGGCCTTGGCTATAGCAGAGGCGTTCTTCTTGAAGAGGCCCTCGTCGGGATGGGTTGAGTCGGTGTCTACGTCTGCGGACCACTTCTTCTTTGTCGCCATGATTGTCTCCCACGGTGTTCTTTCGGCCGCTGCATCGCTTTGGCCGGTCGCTGCTTCGTTCTGTAGGATGCGAGCTTGGGACTTTTCCTGGCGGCGTTTACGGAAAAATGTTGTAAGGAGTGTGCCGCACTCTTCGGCGAGGAGGTTGGGGGTGACTTCGACTTTGTGGTTGAGCCGGGGGTGGTTCATGACGGACAGGACGCTGCCGCAGGCTCCGGCTTTGGGGTCGGGTGCGGCGTAGACGAGGCGGCTGATGCGCGCGTGGAGGATGGCTCCGGCGCACATGGCACACGGCTCAAGGGTGACGTAGAGGGTGCAGTCTGCGAGGCGATAGTTGCGAAGGTGAAGGCCGGCATGGCGGAGGGCGACGATCTCGGCGTGGGCGGTGGGGTCTGAGTCGCGGAGGACACGGTTCTGGGCGCGGCCGATGATCTTGTCTCCGTGAACGATGATGGCGCCGACAGGGACTTCGCCGTTGGCTTCGGCGTCGGTGGCTTCGGTGAGGGCCTGGCGGAGGTAGACTACGTCGTCGTTTGCGCTGGAGGTCATCGGAGGCTAGTTTAGCTTTGCTTTGAGCTGAATGCGCCTAGTAGAGATTTGGGCCGGCTTCGGATTCGAGGGCATCGAGGAAGGATTGCATGATGTGAAAGCGGGGTATGGCGAGGGCTCGGGAGGTGTCGAGTTTAAGCTGATCGGGGAGGGTGGTGAGTTGTTTTTTGAGGGCGTGGAGGGCATCGGTGAAGGTGCAGAAGCGGGTGTCGCTGCCGAGTTTGGCGAGGGTGCGGGTGATGCCGATGGCACCTAACTGCTCGAGGATGTCGGCGTCACGGGCGATGGTGGCTTCGAGGGTGAGGGGAGTGTCTTGGGGCTGGTGGGTGCGGATGACTTCGAGGACGGCGGGGATTTTTTCTGCGGGGAAGCCGGCTTCGGTAAGGATGGCGGGGGCTCTTTCTATGATGTAGGCGACGTGGTCCCAGGTCTTGAGGGCTGCCGCATCTTCAGGGCGGTGGCCTATGAAGACGCCGAGGTCGTGGAGCCATACGGCGGCGAAGACTACGTCGTCGTCGTAGGTGAGGGCTTGTCCGATTTGTTGGGTGAGGGCGTAGAGACGTGGCTGATGGCCGAACTTGTGGGTTGGGTTCGCGTTAGTGGCGATGTAGGTTTCGAGGGCGGCCCGATAGGGTTGGATGACCTGTTCGCCGGTGGATTTCAACTTAGATGACATCGATTGACCCGAAATTTCTATAGGAGATATTGCGATTACAAAGGTCTATCTCAGCGATTGAACCGGCGGAGATGATTGAAATTGAGAACTTCGCGACCGATACTTTCTAGATATCCTGACAAGCGGAACTCAGCGGTCAGAATTGTGTGATTGTTCGAGAGGTGACTAAGAGCGGAATCTGTGACACCGAACCTCACGGTCTCAGCTTTCTTGCCAATAGTTTGAATAGGCACGTGTGATTCGATCGTGATAAACGCATAAGCCTGCAGCTGTAGAAACCAATCTGACCGTAAACTTCCGGTTAATTTATTCGCTAAGTTGCTGACTTCAGCAAGAACGTAAGCCGTTGTCGCAACAGCTTTGAACTGACTCACGATCCATGAAAGCAATTTCGCGTCTTCTGCTGTGAATGCATTGACTCGACTGAACGATCCAAAACGGTGTAGCCCAACCCGTGCACTGATAGCCAGTAGCAGGAGATTCGTGTCGAGTACGACAATTTTGTTGCGAGAGTTTTGGATTGGGAAACTTACATCAGGTCCCATTCATTCCTTATGCCAACTAGTGACCCAATTTCGGCATTGATGGTTATAGTTTTGTAATGACGCATCGGCACTCTGGTGTTATCAGAACCGAAGACTGTGTTAATACCAACTGGCTCGGACTTTTTAGTAGCTATCTCATCCTCAAAATCCGGATTTCTGAAAGATACAGTTACTTCCCAGTTCTTTTCCGAGTCATCTAGTCGCACCTCTTCAAGCCGCACATCTTTGATACTTTGGCTTGGAAAGAGCTCTCCGAATGTTGCAAACGAGACTTTTACTGCTTCTTTTACTGGAAGCATCATGATCTCCTTCTATTGAGTTTACCGGACTGGTTTCTGTTGATGCTTAATTCTTCAGGGTACGAAATTTGTTGACTGTCAAAGTGAACGAAGAGGACAGACACCGCATTTCATGCAGGTTCCTGTTGGCTGAGGCAGTGGAGGGTGCCGAGGCCCCAGACGAGGTCGACGGCGTGGATGCCGATGATATCGCGGTCGGGGAAGCAGTCGGAAAGGATGTTGAGGGCGTGGCGGTCGTTGGGGTCGTTGAAGGTGGGGACCAGGACGAGGCCATTGGCGATGTAGAAGTTGGCGTAGCTGGCGGGGAGGCGCTGGCCCTCGAAGGTGACGGGGGCGGGCATGGGGAGTTCGACGATCTCGAAGGGCTGGTTGTCGAGATTGCGGAAGCTGCGCAGGCGGTCGAGGTTTTCGGCGAGGGGGAGATGATTTTCGTCGTGGGTGTTGGGCTCGACGGCGGTGAGGATTTTGTTCTCGCCGACGAAGCGGGTGATGTCGTCGACGTGGCCGTGGGTGTCGTCGCCTGCGCAGCCTTTGTGGAGCCAGAGAACTTTTTCGATGCCGAGGTAGTCGTGGAAGGCTTGCTCGAGGCGGGCGCGCGTTTCGGCTTCTGTGCCGAGGCCGGGGTTGCGTTGCTGGATCTCGGAGAGGAGACACTCTTCGGTGGTGAGGAGGAGGCCGGCGCCGTTGGTGTCGATGCTGCCGCCTTCGAGGACGAGGCGGTGCGGGTGGCCGATGTAGTTGATGGTCTCGGGTTGCGACTGGGGCATGTTGTAGAGCTGGGCGACGTGGCTGGGGATCTGGTCGTCGCGATGCCAGTTGTCGTACTTGGCCCAGGCGTTGAAGTGCCAGTTGGTGATGGCTAGCTCGCCTTGCGGGTGTCTGGTGGAGGCTTCGGTACTCTTCTTGATGGAGCCTTCAGCCATCTTTTTTACAAAGATGGGGCCAGAATCGCGGAGCCAGACGCGGTCGGTGGGCCAGTGGTGGAAGTGGAGGCGGGCGAGGTTGGCTCCGGCGCGGCGGAGGAGGTTGGTGGCGCGGCGCTCGGCGGCGAGGTCGTTGACGAGGATGTGCACATCCTCCACTCCAGACAGGTGGCGGACGATCTCTGAGTAGACCAAGGGGATGGGTTGGAATTTGCCGGGCCAGTCTTCGGCGTTGTGAGGCCACGCGATCCAGGTGGCGGCGTGAGGGGACCACTCGGCGGGCATGCGGTAGTGCTGATGGGCGGGTGTCTGCGACATGTCCTTTTAAGTGTAACGGGGTTTTGTTGCAGTCTGTTTGCGGTGTGAAAGAGGAGGGACTACTTTTCTTTGAAGACCAGGTAGGTGGTCGTGGTGCCGGGGGTGAGCTTGATCCAGTGGGGGATGCCGGCGGGGATGTGGGCTTGTGGTTTGGGCGAAGGCAGGAGAGGCAGCGAGGAGTGCGAGGGACAGAACGATGCGTGGAAGCATTCTGGCTCCTTGGATGATTGTCAGATTGTAACGGGAGTTACTGGAACGTCCGCGAGGGCCTACGGTGCGGTCGTTTGGCATTCTGCAGGGTATGATGATGCAACTTACAAGACGGCACGATGAGCAATTTATCAGTCGTGATGGAGAGGACTAGTTGATGGTGATGGGTCGGGAAGAGATTAGGATCGGACAACTTGCAATCCGATTTCTGGTCGAGGGCGGTTCCTCGGGCGGTTCGGTTGCGGTATTTGAACTGTGGAGCGAAGGTGCCGATCGCTCACCGGCATGACGCTTATGAAGAGACGATCTACGGAATTGAGGGTGTGCTGAGTCTCACGGTAGATGGGGAGCGGAGGGACGTTCGTCGAGGCGAAGCTCTCTGCATTCCTCGGGGAGTGGTTCATCGCTTTGACAACTTTGAGGCGGTCGATGCCAAGGTGCTTGCGATTGTGAGTCCGGGGATTCTGGGGCCGGCGTACTTCCGCGAGATCGCTGCGATTGCCAATTCCGCAGTGGGTGGGCCGCCTGATCCTGCCGCGCTTGCGCAGGTGATGTTACGGCACGGTCTTACGCCTGCGCCGTAACGCAGCGTGCTAACACTCTGTATGTCCCGAGGGCTTGTCGGCTGCGGATCTAGTCGATGAAGCGGCTGGTGATGCCGTTGTAGGCGTCGATGCGGCGGTCGCGGAGGAAGGGCCAGTTGCGGCGAGTGTCTTCCTGGAGCTTGAGGTCGATCTCGGCGATGAGAATCTCTTCTTTGTCGTGGCTGGCTTGCGCGATGAGACGGCCGAAGGGATCGGCGATGAAGCTGCCACCCCAGAATTCTAGGCCGGATTGCGGGGTGTGGTCGCCGGGGCCAACCATCTCGACACCGTTGTGAATGACGTCGCCGTGCTCGTGGCCTACGCGGTTGACGGCACCGACGAAGACTCCGTTCGATATGGCGTGGGCGCGCTGGGTGGTCTGCCAGGCGGAGTACTGGGCGTCGCCGTACTCGGCTTTCTCGGAGGGGTGCCAGCCGATGGCGGTGGGGTAGAAGAGGGTGTTGGCTCCGCGGAGGGCGGTCTCGCGGGCGGCTTCGGGGTACCACTGGTCCCAGCAGACGAGGGTGCCGATGTCCCCCTGGGTGGTCTTCATGGCTTTGAAGCCCAGGTCGCCGGGGGTGAAGTAGAACTTTTCGTAGTAGAGCGGGTCGTCGGGGATGTGCATCTTGCGGTAGATGCCCTTGATGCTGCCGTCGGTTTCGAGGATCGCGGCGGTGTTGTGGTAGAGACCGGAGGCGCGGCGCTCGAACAGAGACGCGATGACGACTACTTTCTCTTCTTTGGCGACGGCGCAGAGGCGCTCGGTGGAGGGGCCGGGGATGGACTCGGCGGTGTCGAAGAGGGCGTGCTCTTCGCGCTGGCAGAAGTATTGGGCGCGGAAGAGCTCGGGGAGGCAGATGACGTTAGCTCCGGCGCGGGCGGCTTCGCGGACACGGTCGGCTGCTTTGTCGAGGTTGGCTGCGGTGTCGGGGACGCAGGACATCTGAATGAGGCCGATGCGTTTGTTGGGGGTTGTCTTGTTCGTTGTCGTCATGATGATCCTGATCTAAGTTTATAGGCGTTTGTTGGGCGAGGTGAGGTTGTCTGCGGCCAGAGAACGGGTTATTTGCAAGAGGCTAATCTTTGGGTGATTGACGCCTCCAAGGAATGCGGTTCGCGCGGGGCGCGAATGCCCACATCTCAGAATCGAGATATGGGGCACCCGGCGATGAGACTGCATGAATGGGGCACCCAACGCTTGGCACCGGTGCCCGGCTTTGGTTGCGGGAGGACGCTGACTTTCTGCCGGTGTCCTCTTGGGGCTAGTTCTTTGGCGTGACTGGGACGGTGCGGGCTATGGGCTCGAGGCGGTTGACGTTTTGGAAGGGGAGCATCCAGCCGGGGTATTCGGGCGGCAGAGCGCTGACTTCGTCGAGCTGCTTGAGTTCGTCTGCGGTGAGCTTGAGGTCGACGGCGGCGAGGTTGTCGTTGAGTTGGTCGAGGCGTTTGGCTCCGATGATGATGGAGGTGACGACGGGCTTGGCGAGGAGCCAGGCGAGGGAGATGCGTGCGGGGCTGCAGTTGTGGGCCTTGGCGATGGGGGCCATGACGTCGAGGATGCGCCAGGTGCGTTCTTTGTCGACGAGGGGGAAGTCGAACTCGGAGCGGCGGGAGCCTTCGGGGCGCTGATTGTCGCGGGAGAACTTGCCGGAGAGCAGGCCGCCGGCGAGGGGGCTCCAGACAAGGAGGCCGGTCTTCTCGGCTTCGAGCAGGGGGACAAGATCGCGTTCGAGGTCGCGGCCAGCGATGGAGTAGTAGGCCTGGAGGGTGTCGAAGCGGGCGAGGTTTTTGAACTGGGAGATACCGAGGGCTTTAGCGATCTTCCAGGCATGCCAGTTGGAGACGCCGATGTAGCGGACCTTGCCAGAATTGACCAGCGTGTCCAAGGCGCGGAGGGTCTCTTCGATTGGGGTGATGAAGTCGTTGCCGTGGATCTGGTAGAGGTCGATGTGGTCGGTCTGGAGGCGGCGGAGGCTAGCTTCGACAGCATCCATGATGTGGCCGCGGGAGGCGCCGACTTCGTTGCGGCCCTGGCCGGTGCGGCCGAAGACCTTGGTGGCGATGACTACGCTGTGGCGGGGGGTGTTGAGATTTTTGAGGGACTGGCCGAGGGCTTTTTCGCTCTCGCCTTCGGAGTAGACGTCGGCGGTGTCGAAGAAGTTGATGCCGGCGTCGACGGAGGCCTTGATGAGTTCGTCGGCTCCGGACTGATCGACGGTGCCGATGGCGCGGAAGAGGCCTGTGCCGCCGTGGAAGGTCATGGTGCCGAAGCAGAGAGTGGAGACGAGAAGGCCGGTGTCACCGAGAGTTTTGTATTGCATGGGTCTCCTTTTCGCCGAGAGTTCGGACAGACATTCGATTAGACGTGTTTGATGCGGACCACGATTCAGGCGTGTGAAGTGCAGCGGCCGCAGATGTTCTTTGCGTTGGATGGCGGAGTTTGCTTTCTTGCCGGTGAATTTTCTGTTAGTTTTGAGGTGTGGAGCTGTCGGATTACGGTCAGGCGCATCCTCTTCCAATCACCTAAAAACATCTTTCCCAGCAGTTGCAGTCAGCGTGTATCTCATTGCAGAAGGAGTGTTATTTTGAGCGAATTTCGTGATTTTCTGGAGCTTTCGTATGGCGAACTCGAGGATCTGAACCTGGCGGCGAAGGAGCAGCGCAGGAAGCGAGTTGACGCTGATGTGATTCGGGAGGAGCGGTTGAAGTATTTGACCGACGAGAGACGGATCAAGGCGGTGACGGTGCTGTTCAGCGATCTTGAAGGCCGTCTGCACATGCTGGACTACGATAAGAAGTTCCTAGTGAAGAGCTATGACAATCTGACCTTTGATGGCTCGTCGATTCGCGGATTTACGGCGCAGCGGGAGAGCGATCTGCGGCTCGGGATCGACTGGAGCGCGTTTTACTGGGTGCCGGCGGATATATTCGGCGCAGGCAAGGTGATGGTGTTCGGCGAGGTAATCGACAAGAACGGCGCGACATACAGCGCAGATATTCGCGGAGTACTGAAGGCGTTTTCGCAGGAGCTGTTTGATAAGAACGGATACACGCTGAACGCGGCGAATGAGATTGAAGGGTTCCTGTTTGAGGGAATCGATGCGGAACGGAGCTATCACGAGACGGGCAGTTTCGAGTATGTGAATAAGGGCGGGTACTATCACTCGCTGCCTGGCGATCCGCTGCGGGAGTTTATTGACACTACTGCGGAAGTGCAGCGGGCGATGGGTTTTGAGAATGAGAAGGACCATCCTGAGGTTGCGCCTTCACAGTTCGAGATCAACTACAGCTATGGTGAGGTCGTGGCGGCTGCAGACCAGATTCAGCTTTATAAGCTGATCTGTAGACAGGTGGCGACGCAGATGGGGATGACGGCGAGCTTTCTGCCGAAGCCTGTGGTGGGGGTGAATGGCAGCGGCATGCATACGAATATCTCGATTACCAAGGGCGGGAAGAATCTGTTCTGGGATCCGAAGGGCGAGGAGAAGATCTCGAAGATGGCGTGGCAGTTTACGGATCGCATTTTGACGCATGGCAACGATATTTGCCTACTGCTAAATGCGAGTGTAAATGCGTATCGCCGGCTGGATCCTCATTTTGAAGCGCCGAATCAGATCAAGGCTTCGGCAACGGATCGTGGGTCGATGGTTCGGATTCCGATCGGGAACGAGAAGTCGGCGCGGGTGGAGGTTCGATCGGTCGGGCCGGATGCGAATCCTTACCTGGTGCTGTACTCGATCTTTAAGAGCGGGCTGCATGGCAATACCGCGAAGATAAAGAACCTGCGTCAGGCGGAGCGTTATCTGCCGGACAACGTCTACACGGCACTGGAGAACTTCCGTGCGGCGGAGTGGACGACGGAGCTGCTGGGCGAGGATGTGAAGGCTCGGTACGCAGATCTGAAGCAGGCTTCTGCGGATCGCTGTGCGCGGCTTCTGGGGACGATCGTGAAGGCTCCTGAGGTGCAGTTCCATCACGATGTTTATAACCAGCTGCTATGGAATATCTTCTAAGTCGACAGACTTACGGACAGAGGCCCTCGCGATGATGCGGGGGCTTTTTCTTTTTGGATCGCTGCGTTTCGCGTTGACACGAGAAGTGGGCTGCTGCATTCTGCTGCTGTTGTGTGGATGGAGGTTTTCTCTTGGATACGGAACGGTCTTCCTTGTTTGCTCCCGCGGCGATGGTGGGAGTTTGTCTGCTGCTAGGTTTGGTGGTGGGCGGATGGGTGTTGGGGTCGCAGATCAAGGACCTGAAGCTGGCGGATCGTTATGTGACGGTGAAGGGGCTGGTGGAGCGGACGGTGAAGTCGGATACGGCCATCTGGCCGGTGAGCTTCAAGGAGGCGGGGAACGATCTGCCCCAGGTGTTTGCGAAGAGTGAAACGGATAAGAACTCGGTGCTGAAGTTTTTTGCGGTGCAGGGAGTGCAGCCGAACGAGATTTCGGTGGGGCAGATCAAGGTGACGGACAAACTGGCGAATGAGTATGGCGGGAACAATACGGGGCCGCGATACATCGTGGAGCAGACGGTGACGGTGCAGTCGAAGGATGTGGATAAGATCGCGAAGGCAGGGCAGAAGACGGCGGAACTGGTGCAGGCGGGGATTGTAGTCGGCGGAGGGAACGGGCAGCAGGGCGGGATTCGGTATCAGTTTACGGGACTGAATGCGTTGAAGCCGGACATGATTACGGAGGCGACACGGAATGCGCGGGCTTCTGCGGATCGGTTTGCGGCGGACTCGGGGAGCCAGGTGGGCTCGATTCGGTCGGCGAACCAGGGAGTGTTTTCGATCTCGGCTGCTGAGAGTGGCGCGGCCGCGGGGGATGAGGGTGGCAGCGGCGGGAACGATGCGGACGCAAGCATCATGAAGAAGGTACGCGTGGTTGCGACGGTGGACTACTACCTGGTTCGATAAACGAACGTGTATGCCGCATACCGGTTGCCACTCGTCTTGCGCGGATGGTAGCGTGGGTCTTCGATTTCTTCTGCGGAGACGATGACGATGCAAACGAGCTACAACGGAATTTCAGTGCCGGCGAATGGGCAGGCGATCGAGTACAACAACGGAAAGTTTACGATTCCCGATCATCCGATTATTCCGTTTATTGAAGGAGATGGAACGGGGCGGGATATCTGGAAGGCCTCGCAGCGGGTGTTCGATGCTGCGGTGGCAAAGGCTTATGGCGGTAAGCGGTCGGTGGCGTGGTATGAGGTGCTGGCAGGGGAGAAGGCTTATCGCCAGACGAAGAACTGGTTGCCGGATGACACGGTGAAAGCAACGGTGGACTTTCGCGTGTCGATCAAAGGACCATTGACGACGCCGGTGGGCGGGGGGATTCGCAGCCTGAATGTTGCGTTGCGACAGTTGATGGATCTTTATCAGTGCGTCCGGCCAGTGAAGTACTATGCAGGCGTGCCGAGTCCAGTGAAGCATCCGGAGAAGCTGAATGTGGTGATCTTCCGCGAGAACACCGAGGATATCTACGCCGGGATCGAGTTTCGCGAAGGGACGCCCGAGGCTCAGAAGTTCATCGCGTTTGTGAACGATGACATGCTGAAGGGGACCAAGAAGAAGATCCGGTTGGACTCGGGTGTGGGGGTAAAGCCGATCTCAATTACAGGATCGAAGCGGCTGGTGCGAGCGGCGATTCAGTATGCGTTGGACAACAAACGCAAGACAGTGACGCTGGTACACAAAGGGAATATCCAGAAGTTCACCGAGGGAGCGTTCCGCGAGTGGGGGTACGAGGTTGCGTCGCAGGAGTTTCGCGAGCAGACGGTAACGGAGCGGGAGAGCTGGATTCTGGGGAACGTGGAGGCGAATCCAAAGCTGACTGCCGAGGAGAATGCTGCGCTGATTGAACCGGGTATTGAGTTCGCGGCGAAAGAGTTTGGCGAAGAGGTGATTGCTGAGGTCAAGTCGGTTCTGGCTTCGATCGGTGCGTCGCACGGCGCTGGCAAGTGGAAGACGAAGATCTTGATCAACGACCGGATTGCGGATTCGATCTTTCAGCAGATTATCTTGCGGCCTGAGGACTACAGCGTGTTGGCGACGACGAATCTGAACGGGGATTACATCTCGGATGCTGCAGCGGCTCAGGTAGGCGGGTTGGGCATTGCGCCGGGTGGCAATATCGGCGATGGATATGCTGTGTTTGAGGCGACACATGGGACTGCGCCGAAGTATGCCGATAAGGATGTGATCAATCCCGGTTCGGTGATTCTTTCGGGTGTGATGCTGTTTGATTTTCTTGGCTGGACGGAGGCTGCGCGGTTGATTGAGTCTTCGATGGAAAAGACGATTGGGCAGAAGTTCGTGACGTATGACTTTGAACGTGGGATGCAGGGAGCGACGAAGGCCAAGACTAGCGAATTTGCGACGCGCATGATCGAGAATATGTAAGTGAGGGGGAGGGAATGGCTCGCTGTGTGCGGGCCATCCCCCAGTCTTTTTGTTTCGGGTTTTGTGCGGTATTCGTTCAGCGTGGGCGATATCGAACGCAGAGTCGCTGCGTCGACTTTAGAATAAAGAGTGAGAGCGGCATGCAACGCGATAAGGGAGAGATGATGCGGAAGAAGGTAACGATTGTTGGTTCGGGAAATGTTGGAGCGACGGCGGCGCATTGGATTGCGGCGAAGGAGCTTGCGGATGTTGTGCTGCTCGATGTTGTGGAGGGTGTGCCGCAGGGCAAGGCGCTCGATCTGCTGCAGGCGATGCCGATCGAGAAGCGCGATTGCAGCATCATCGGAACCAACGATTATGCGGATACGGCGAACTCCGATGTGGTGGTAATTACGGCGGGGATTGCGCGCAAGCCGGGGATGAGCCGAGATGATTTGCTGACAACGAATCATGGGATTATGTCGAAGGTTGTGGGCGAAGTGGTCAAGGCGTCGCCGAATACGATCATCATCGTGGTATCGAATCCGCTGGATGCGATGGCGCAGACGGCGTTCAAACATGCAGGCTTGCCGCGTGAGCGCGTGATTGGAATGGCTGGCGTGCTGGATTCGGCGCGGTTTCGGACGTTTATTGCTGAGGAGTTGAAGGTGTCGGTTGAGAATGTAACTGCGTTTGTTCTGGGCGGACATGGCGACACGATGGTTCCGCTGTCGCGGTACTCGACTGTAGCTGGGATTCCGATTACGGAGTTGATTGAACCGACTCGGCTGAAGGAGTTGGAGACACGTACGGCCAATGGTGGCGCGGAGATTGTGAAGCACCTGAAGACGGGGTCGGCTTACTATGCTCCTTCGGCTGCGGCGGTAGAGATGGTTGAGGCGATCCTGAAGGACAAGAAGAAGATTCTGCCTTGCGCGGCTTATCTGCAGGGTGAGTATGGGATCTCAGGCTTGTATGTCGGCGTGCCCTGCAAGCTTGGGGCTAAGGGACTGGAGCAGATCATCGAGATCAAACTGACACCGGAGGAGCAGGCCGCGTTGCAGAAGAGCGCTGATTCGGTGAAGGAGCTTTGCACGGTGATTGGGGTGGCTTAGAAGTTTTTTAGTTGACGGAAAAGGCCTGCTCGATGAGCAGGCCTTTTCTATTGCTTGAACAATGGGTTCTCATTTGGGAAAAGGCTGGCGGCGGATACGAACGATAGCTAATGGCAGGAAGGTATTGCGCCGATGTTCTCTCAAGGCAGATAACAAGGGGCCTGCGCTATCTTCGCGTTGAAGAGAACGATTTGATACGTGCGCGGCTTCAGGGAAATCGCACAGAACGAAGGTTTACTTTGGACGGCGCGCAGAGCTTCCATCAGATTCTGGATACGGCGGATAGTAGAGAACGATCGTCCGCGTGGTTTTTTCTTGCGGTGTTGTGGATGCAGTTGGCGGCGGTGGTGGCGATCGGACTGCTGATCTTTGCGAGTTTTGTTCGCTAGATGTAAAGTTCGGGAACTCGGTTGGGAAAGCTCACCGCTGCGTGGCGTGAAGCATGGAATATCCGATGCAAACCATCGCGGCGCACAATAATGCGAACGTCAGCATGAAGAGCATTACAATTTGGCGCCTTAGGTTGCTGCTGGGATAACTATTTCTGTGAACACGCCAAGCTGGAGCCCACCAAAAGCGGCCAAAGCGTTTATCGGGGTAGGCCTGTCTGTTCTCACTCACAAGCTGCCAAATTGCCTGCCAGATCATTGCATAGACAACAAAGGCAGCCATAAAAAGAATGTACCCTGTAGTCTTCACCAACGCTCCCAATCTTACGGAAAACCCTAGCACTAATAACAAAAGCAAATATCTCAGAAAGCCCGCAAACAAAAGGCCTACTCCAAGAGTAGGCCTCTCTAGTTACTCAAACGAAGCTAAGCTACGCGTTCGATGGTGACGGACTCGAGGACGACTGGGGTTTTGGGGCGGTCCATGCCGTCTTTGCTGACCTTGGAGATTTTTTCTACAATGTCGTAGCCTTCGACGACTTGACCGAAGATGGTGTGTTTGCCTGTGAGCCAGCTGGTGTCGGCGACAGTGATGAAGAACTGGCTGCCGTTGGTGTTCGGACCGGCGTTGGCCATGGCGAGCTTGCCCTTCTCCTGGAATCCATGCTTCGAGCCTTTGGTCTCGTCGGCGAACTTGTAGCCGGGGCCGCCCATACCGGTGCCTTCGGGGTCGCCGCCCTGGATCATGAACTGGGGTATAACGCGGTGGAAGATGGAGCCATCGTAGAGCTTGGCGCCTTTCTTGCTGCGGCTGTTCCACTCCTTGGTACCTTCGGCGAGGCCGATGAAGTTGGCTACGGTCTCGGGCGCATCTTTTTCGAAGAGTTCGCAGACGATGGTGCCTTCGGTGGTCTTGAAGGTGGCGTAGGTGCCGGGTTTGGTGGGCATTCGAAGTCTCCTTGCAGTGACAGGTTGATTGCTTTGTTAGCAGAGAGGCGTTTCCGTTTGGGTCGCGGAGGCCGGAAGGTTATTTGGGCGGCGCGGCAACGGCGGCGGGTGTCGTCGCAGGCGCTGGTGGTGCCACGGGCTCCGGCGGCATGGGTTGGCCCTCGCGCACAATGGTGACGCGATTGATGACGACTGGAGTGAGTGGCTTGTCGTTGGGGTTGCGTTCTACGCGCGCGATGGAGGCGACGAGCAGGGCGGTGTGGGCGTCGCACTGGCCGAAGATAGTGTGCTTGCCGTTGAGCTGCGGGACTTCTGTTTCGGTGATGAAGAACTGTGAGCCGTTGGTGCCGCCGCCGGAGGGTCCGGGGCCGGCGTTGGCCATGGCGAGGAGGCCTGGAGTATCGAAGGTGAGGTCGGGGTCGATCTCGTCCTGGAAGAAGTAGCCAGGGTCGCCGGTGCCGTCGCCGACGCGGTCGCCACCCTGGATCATGAAGTTGGGAATGACGCGGTGGAAGGTGGTGCCGTTATAGAAGGGCTGGCGGTGCATCTTCTGTAGGGTCTTGGGGTCGGTCCAGTCTTTGGTGCCTTCGGCGAGACCGATGAAGTTGGCGACGGTGATGGGTGCCTGCTTGTCGTAGAGTTTGCAGGTGAGCCGGCCCATGGTGGTGTCTATGACCGCAGTGGGGCCGGTGGGGACGACGGGGGCCTTGATGTTGCTGGTGGTGCTGGGGGCGTCGGGCAGAGCGTCGGCTGGGGGCGGTGGGGTCGACTGTGCTGGGGTCGACTGTGCCTGGACGGATACGGCTAGGGCCAGGGAGAGTGCGAGAGTACGAAGCATCATGCGGTTGGTAGCTCCAATGAACAGGCTATCGCAGACGGGCGATGGGAGCAATGTGAGCGGCTGGTACCAGCTCACCTCCAGAGGCGGCGGATGAGGCTGCGAACGAGTTCGAGCGAGCCTCCATAGACGACGTGAGCAGCCCAGTGTTGGAGGTGATCGGTGGCTGGCGTGTTCGAAGGTGCGGGCGAGAGCTGGAAGGCTGGAACTGCCACCTCGTCGGCGGCGAGGAAGAGCAACGTGCCGTAAGCGGTGCCTGCGCCGGTGGTGACTTCGGGGATGAGTTCGGAGGAGACAGCGTAGACCACGCCCATGAGTGTGCCGAAGGTGTAGTGGACTGCCTGGCCTGCGGTCTTTTTATCCTGGTCGTCGAGAGGGGTGCCTGTTGTTTCGGCGATCTTACGGGCAACGATCTCGGTGGAACCTTCCTGTTCGGCGGCTTGCTGCTCCTTCTGGGCTTGTTCCTGAGCGATGTGTTCTTCAGTCTCACCATGAGACATTTTAATCTGTTTTTCTGTGGCTTTCTGGGCTGCGGCACTCAGCTTTTGAAATTGATCCATGACGAGCGTGGCGATGATACCTGCTGTGAGGCCGGTGACGATTCCACGAATGACGGAAGGTTTATTTTTGTTCATATTTGCTCCAAACGATTCAGATGCAGGAGAAGTAACCGCGGGAAGGTTTTTGCATCTCAACTGGTTGGAGGAACTTTTGAAATGGCGAAGTTTGCGTTGTACGCGGAGTTGAAGGCAAAGCCGGGGAAAGAGGCGGATGTCGAGGCTTTCCTGAAGCAAGGTGCGGAGATGGCGAAGGCAGAGGCCGGGACCGTGCACTGGTATGGGTTCAAGGAAGATAAAGGTGGGTTCTTTGGAGTCTTTGACACCTTCAACGACGAGGCTGGGCGTGATGCGCATTTGAATGGTGAGATTGCGAAGGCGCTGATGGCGAATGCGGAGACGCTATTTTCGGAGGCTCCGAAGATTCACAAGATTAGCTTGATTGCGGAGAAGGTTTAGCCTTTCTTGCGGCGTCAGAGTGGTTATGGGTTGTGATCGGAGGCGGCTTGCACTTCGCGGAAGACGCGGAGCAGGTTGCCTCCGAGCAGTTTGTGCATGTCGTCGGCAGTGTAGCCGCGAGCCATGAGGGCTGCGGTCACTTTGGGTAGGTCGGCTGCTGAGTCGATTCCTGCGGGTGGGACGGGTATGCCGTCGAAGTCGGTGCCGATGCCGACGTGGTCAATGCCAGCGACCTTGATGACGTGGTCGAAGTGATCGATGAGTGAGTTGAAAGGGGCGCGGCCGATCTTTGCGGCGAACTCGCGATCAACTTTGTCAGAGGCGGTATAGGGAACGGGTAAGCCCTTGGCTTTGTATTCGGCTTCAAGTGCCTGCTGCGCCTTTTTCCGCTCGGGCTCTTGTGCGGCCCAGGCTTTGCGCCAGTTCTCGTCGATGAAGGCGGGGAAGAAGTTGACCATGACGACGCCGTTGTTCTTCTTCATGGCGAGGAGCATCTCGTCGGTCATGTTGCGCGCGGCGTGAGTGAGGGCGCGTGCGGAGGAGTGGGAGGCGATGACTGGTATGCGGGTGGTGGCGATGACGTCCCAGAAGGTCTTGTCAGAGACATGGGAGATATCGATCATCATGCCGAGGCGATTCATCTCGGCGACGACTTGTTTGCCGAAGGGTGTGAGGCCGTTGTGGTGGTGGACTTTTTCGTCGTCGATGTCGCCGGAGGAGTCGGCCCAGTTGTTGGTATTGGACCAGGTGAGGGTCATGTAGCGGACGCCGAGGCGATAGTAGTCGCGGAGGAGGCCGAGGTCATTTTCGATGGAGTGGCCGCCTTCGATGCCCATGAGGACGGCGAACTTTCCTTGGGCGTGAGTGGCGATGATGTCATCGGCGGAGACGCAGAGGGCTAGTTTGTCGGGGTGTTTGCGGACTTGCTCGAGGGTGCCGTCGATGAGCGCGAGAGTGCGGTGGGCGCTGGCGTTTGCGGGGTATTGGTTGGGGTCGACCCAGATGGAGAAGAACTGCGCGGCTAGGTTGCCTTGTTTGGCGCTCGAGTAGTTGAGCATGCCGCCGTTGAGGGGATCGGTGAAGTCCCAGTGTTCGTCGACGAAGCGTTGGGGGGTATCGGCGTGGGTGTCGATGACGATGGCGGATTGGTGGACGGCGGCTGGATCGGTCATTGATTTTGGGGAGTTTGTCTGTGCTGGCGCGTGGATGGCAATGGTGAGCAGGGTAGAGACGAAGATGCCGCGTTTGTGCATGTTGGCTCGCCACTCTTTCGGTTGCGGGATAGCCGATTGTAGCAAGTGGGGGATTTCGGGCTACGCGTGATTTCCTAGGCGGAGTTTTGCGATTTTTTCTGTGCGTGGGTAAACGTGGTTTTTGCAGGGGATTTTGGAAAAATACGTGCGATTGGTGTGGTGTTTTTGTGGTGAGATCGTGGTGGGTTGCGTGCCTAAGGTGGTGTTGTTGCACCACATTTTTGCACGTCGAAAAAAGTGCCAGCTTTTCCAAATTTATTTTCGCGTTTTGTTGAGAGCGAATGGCGCGGTGGAGCAACCTTGATGGTCGGCGGTGCCATCTCTTCCGGGAGAGGTGATGTATGGCACAGGGTCTTGATTCTACGAAAACCGGAGCACGTCCTTCCCACGAGTCGATTGAAGAGGGGTCTACCGCCACAGAGGTTGGGAAGACTGACGAGAAGAAGTTGGATCATATCGGGATGGAGAGCGCGAAGCGTGCGCAAAACCGGATCCACTCGAACGAAGAGACAACTCCGGGGAATTCAATTTTCTCGAAGTAGCTGTTTGGACTGAGTGGTAACGAGGCAAGGACGCACCGCTGGCCGGTGGTGCGTCCTTGTTAGCTTTAAGGATGTCGAAGACTAGAGTGCGGCTGCGCCGGCTTCGGCTACGGCGTGGTCCTGTACGCCGGAGCCTCCGCTGACTCCGATGGCGCCTACTACCTTACCCTCTTTCTTGAGAGGGATGCCGCCGGCGAAGATCATGACCTTGCCGTCATTCGAAGCGTGGATGCCGAAGAACTGATGGCCGGATTGGGAGTTGTCGCCGAGGTCCTTGGTGGTGATGTCGAAGGCGCGGGAGGTCCAGGCCTTTTTCTGCGCGATGTCGATGGAGCCGAGCCAGGCGTTGGTCATACGCTCAAAGGCGATGAGGTTGCCGCCCTGGTCGACTACGGCTACGTTCATGGGTTGGCCTAGTTCTTCGGCTTTCTTTTCGGCTGCGGCGATGATGCGGCGGGCGTCTACTAGTTGGATCATTTTTTCTCCTGATGTGAGCTTATTGGTTTGACCCTTATGGTGCGGGTGGGTGGCTTCGTTTGGTGCGTGGGGTGGAATTTTACGTTCTTATCTATCACGGTGAGGTTGCTATCGATGGGCATCCGGAGATTTGTGGCGCATGAGTGGGGCACCCGGCATCCGGCATGAATGGGGCACCCGGCTAAGAGCGGTTCGCGCGTGGCGCGAATACCCCACCCTATGCGATGAAACCGCAAAGGATGGGGCACCCGGCCATATGTCCCAATGGCTACCCTATCTGGCGAAGAGATCTTTTACTTGCTGGATGAAGACGTCGCGGCCCATGTCGCTAATGGCTTCGGTGAGGGGGAGCTGTTTGGGGCAGGCCTGGACGCAGTTTTGCGCGAAGCCGCACTCTTGGATGCCGCCGTCTCCAGCTAAGGCGCGGAGGCGTTCTGATTTGAGGACGGAGCCGGAGGGGTCCATGTTGAAGAGCTTGGCTTGGGCGATGGTGGCTGCGCCGACGAAGTTGGTGACGTCGTTGAACTGGGGGCAGACCTCCATGCAGATGGTGCAGGAGATGCAGTTCGATAGGGGATAGCGCTGCTCTTGTATTTGAGGAGCCTGGCGGGGGCCTGCGCCGAGGTCGTAGGAGCCGTCGATGGGGACCCAGGCTTTGACCTTCTTGAGGTTTTCGAAGAGGACGGAGCGGTCGACGCTGAGGTCGCGGACTACGGGGAATTTGCTGAGCGGGGCGAGGGTGATGGGCTGATCGTGATTTGGTCCGGTGAGCTTGTCGACCAGGGCGGAGCAGGCCATGCGGGCTTTGCCGTTGATGAGCATGGCGCAGGAGCCGCAAATCTCTTCGAGGCAGTTGGCGTCGTAGGTGATGGGCGTGGTGGGCTTGCCTGAGACGTCGACGGGATTGAGCGCGATCTCGCCGAGGAGCGAGGTGATGTTCATCCCCGGGCGGTAGGGGATCTCGAAGTTCTCGGTGGTGGAGGGGGCGTCCGGGGTAGACTGGCGCTTGATCTCAACTTTGATGGTGCTGGATGCCATTCGATGCTCCTTAAAGCGGTACACCTGTTACTGCGAATCGGAGAATTCATTGCAGTGCCGTTTTTCTTGGAAAAAAACGGCGTCAAAATTTTCATTTTTATGGACAGCGACAGGAGAGCCGCTTCCGGGCCTGCGGATATCCTGTGCCTTCGGCGTGGGGGTGAGCTGGAGGCGTTTGTTGCTGAGGATTGCAGTCGCAAAGGATGGAGCTAGAAGCTGCCGGTTTTGTGCAGGCGTTCTTTTTCCAATGTTGCGACTGCTATGCCTTCTTCTTTGCTGACCGGAGGACGGCCTTTGAGGGCCATGGTCCGCTCGTTGGGGCGAAGGTGCGTGGTGTAGAGATACATATACGCCATGACGGAGGCGAATATGACGGCAAGGGCGATGTAGACAAGAGTGATGTTTTCCATGCCCGGTTAGATGGGGTGCGCGGGATTTAGGGTGATCCGTTTGGGTTAGATTTGTTGCTTGATGTGGGGTGGAGGATTGCTTTGGTGCGCTGTGGGATGAAAGGACAGGCAACGGCAAATACGGGGATCCTTCACTGCGCTCAGGATGACGACATTTTGGGGTAGCGGATCGCTTTGCTGCGCTGCTGCGGAGCGACCGTGAGAGAAAAAACAATGGCAAAGACAAATACGGGGGTCTCTCTGCTTCGGCGGCAGAGTGCGCCGCCTTCGGTCGAGATGACGATTTTTGTGGGTGGACTGGCATTTTTATTTAGAACAGCGTTTGTCAGGTGGCGGTGTAGACGCGGGGGCGTGGTTTGATGTGGCTGATGTCGACCTCTTCGAAGGTGATTGCGGGTGCTCCGTCGACGTAGGCGGCCTTGGTGGTTTTGAGGAACTTTTCGTCGTCGCGGTTGGGGAAGTCGGGTTTGTAGTGGGCTCCGCGGGACTCGTCGCGGAGGCGTGCGCCGTGGACGATGACTCGGCCCAGCTCGAGCATGTTGTAGAGCTGGCGGGTGAAGGCGAAGCTGGTGTTGGCCCACTGGCTTTTGTCGGAGAGGTTGACGTTTTTGTAGCGGTCGAGGAGTTCGACGAGCTTGGCATCGGCTTCGTCGAGGCCGGCGTTGTAGCGGACGATGGTGGCGTGCTTGGTCATGGTCTCGCCGAGTTCGCGCCAGATCTTGAAGGGGTTTTCGGTGCCCTTGCTGTTGAGCAGGGCGTTGTTCTTCTCTTGTTGCCGCTGCAGCTCGGCGGCGTGTCCACCATCTCCTTCCTGCGCGGGCAGGGCTTTGGCGTAGGCCACGGCTTGCGGACCGGCGACGAAGCCTCCGTAGATGCAGGAGAGCAGGGAGTTGGCGCCGAGGCGATTGGCCCCGTGAATGGAGTAGTCGGCTTCGCCTGCGGCGTAGATGCCGGGGATGTTGGTCTGCTGGGTTGCATCGACCCAGAGACCGCCCATGGTGTAGTGCATGCCGGGGAAGATCTTCATGGGGACTTTGCGGGGGTCGTCGCCGACGAACTTCTCGTAGATCTCGAGGATGCCTTCGAGTTTGTTGAGGCGCTCGGGGGGGAGATGGGTGAGGTCGAGGTAGACCATTGGTTGGCCATCGATGCCCATGCCATCCTCGTAAACTACTTTGAAGATCTCGCGTGTGGCGATGTCGCGGGGGACGAGGTTGCCGTACTTGGGGTAGCGCTCCTCGAGGAAGTACCAGCGGTCGGCTTCGGGGATGGAGCGGGCTACTCGCTTGTCGGTCTTGTCGCGGGGGACCCAGACGCGGCCGCCTTCGCCTCGGGCGGACTCGGACATGAGACGGAGCTTGTCTTCGCCGGGGATGGCGGTGGGGTGGACCTGGATGAACTCGCCGTTGGCGTAGAAGGCTCCCTGTTGGTAAAGTGCTGATTGAGCAGAGCCGGTGCAAACTACTGAATTGGTGGATTTTCCGAAGATGGCTCCATTGCCGCCGGTGCAGATGATGATTGCATCCGCCGGGAATGTTTTCGTTTCCATAGACCGGAGGTCCATGGCGCAGATGCCTCTCGCTTCACCTTTCGATCCAAGGACTGCGGAGAGGAACTCCCAGCCTTCGTATTTGGTGACTTTGCCTTCGGACTCGTAGCGGCGGACCTGCTCGTCTAGGGCGTAGAGGAGTTGCTGGCCGGTGGTCGCGCCCGCAAACGCCGTGCGTTGATATAACGTTCCGCCGAAGCGGCGGAAGTCGAGGAGGCCTTCAGGGGTACGGTTGAAGGGCACGCCCATGCGGTCGAGGAGGTCGATGATGGCGGGGCCCTGGGCGGTCATGTTTTTGACGGGGGTCTGGTTGGCGAGGAAGTCGCCGCCGTAGACGGTGTCGTCGAAGTGCTTGAGGACGGAGTCGCCTTCGCCTTTGAGGTCCTTGGCGGCGTTGATGCCTCCCTGGGCGCAGACGGAGTGGGAGCGCTTGACGGGGACGATGGAGAAGAGGTCGACCTTGCCGCCGGCTTCGGCGATCTTGATGACGGCGGCTAGTCCGGCTAGGCCGCCGCCTACTACGATGATTCTGGGTGTTGCTGCCATTTTAATTTCCTACCTAAGAGACTTTGTCGTTTGCGAGTCGGATACGCGGCTGGAATGAGGGGCGCTGGAGAAGAGAAGAACCAGCATTAGTAGAAAGGCGAACAGTGCGCTGCCCATGCAGGCTGCGGTCATCATTCTGAGACGGCTTGTCGGATAAAGTCCGCGATGTTCTCGAAAGATTCTCTTGATTCGAGCAGGAGACTTGCGTCCCCATTCTGGCTCTGGAATGGTTCTGGTGCGATTGACCTCGCCCATCATTTGTATGAAAAGCAAAGACGCCGCCAGATTCAAGACTGACATGCATACGACGCACAGCACGAGCGCAATGATCTGGGGTTGATTCAAAGAGCGACCTCATTGCACTTGGCCCGGTTGTGCAGGATTGGTGGAGTTTGGTGGGGGGACTGTTGGGGCGGGTAGGTCGATGCCGGCGGGTTGGGCGGGCATTACGTTGACGGGGGCGTTGGGGTACTTCCAGACGACCGCGTAGATGCTGGCTAGGCCCATGAGGCAGAGGGCGAGGCCGAAGGCGGTGCAGACGTAGCCGAATTTCTTGCGGGCCTTTTCGCCGGGGGTGATGCCCCACTTGGCGGCGAAGAGCCAGATGCCGTAGGCGAAGTGCCAGGTGGTGGCGATCATTGCGATGACGTAGACGGCGAGCATCCAGGGGTTGGAGAGTTCAACCTGTACTTTATGGAAGGCGGCGCCAGGGTTCTCGGGGAGGGAGATGCCGCTGAAGCGCTGTCGCCAGACGTGCTGGACGATGTAGAAGAAGGCGATGACGCCGGTGATGCGCTGGGAGACGTACATCCAGTTGGAGGCCCAGGGGTAGACGTTGACGCTGACGCGGCCGCGGAAGGCGATGAAGAGTCCGTAGAGGGCGTGGAAGGCGAGGGGGATGAAGATGAAGGTCCACTCGAGGACGCGGACGAGCGGGAGGGAGTTGAGGAACTTGACCTGCTGGGCGTAGGCGAGGGGGCCGTTGAGGGTCTCGAAGTTGGAGAGGATGTGCTCGACGAGGAAGGCGCCGATGGGGACGATGCCGGAGAGGGAGTGAAGCTTGTGCCAGAGGTAGGAGTTGCCCTGGCCGGCGCGGAGTGGCTGCACACCTTTGAGCTTGGATACGCTGGGCTGGGCGGCAGGAGGGGCTGGCGGGGCGGCGGTGGCCATGGGGACTCCTTGGTGCGGGATTCACGGATTCGTATGCTCGTGAGGACTGCAGGCTGCAGGGACGAAAAAGTGCAGCAGGGCGATTATTCCGCTCGGGGATTGGCAGCGTCAAGCAAAGTGCTGGATTTTGTGCGGTTATCGTTGTGTTTGTGCGATTAAGTTGATGGAGCTTGAATTTGGGATGGTTAGAGGTTAGCTACCCCCCCTCACAACTTTTTTGATCAGGCCTACGAACCGAAAGCGAAAGAGACGAAATACGGGGGTCTCTCCGCTGCGCGGTCACGATGAAGCTGTGAATCGCTTCGGTCGAGATGACGGGTTTTTGAGTGGGGAAGAGAACAGGCAAATGCAAATACGAGATGACGGGGTTTGGACAGGTTTTTAGAGTTCCGCGGATAAGGATTTGAGGAGTGCGGCGAAGGCTCGGCCACGGTGGCTGAAGGTGAGTTTGGTGGCGGTGTCGAGTTCGGCCATGGTTTTGTTTTGGGCGGGGAGGTAGAAGAGGGGGTCGTAGCCGAAGCCGTCGGTGCCGCGGGGGGCGGTGAGGATCTCGCCTTCGACTGCGCCGTGGCCGATGGCGAGGATTTGGCCGTCGCGGGCGGCGGCGAGGACGCAGTGGTAGCGGGCGCTTCGTTCGGTGAGAGGGATGTCGGTGAGGTTCGAGAGGAGGTAGAGGTTGTTGCGCTCGTCGGGGGTGTGAGGAGCGTTGTCGGGGAGGTCTGTCGGGGAGAAGTTGTGGTCGTCGGCGTAGCGGGCGGAGCGGACGCCGGGTGCTCCGTGGAGGGCGTCGACTTCGAGGCCGGAGTCGTCGGCGATGACGATTTCGCCGGGGGCGTGGTGGGAGTAGTAGATGGCCTTGAGGCGGGCATTGCCTTCGAAGGTGGGCTCGTCTTCGGAGGGGGCGTGGATTTGTTTGAGGTTGGGTAGGGGGGCGAGTGTGATCTGCGGAGAGGCTGTGGCGGCGAAGTCTCGGAGTTTGCCTGGGTTGGTGGTGGCGACGAAGAGATTCATCTGGCTACCTTAGCGTAAATCGAGATGAGACTGGATGAAGTCGGCTCTTTCGTTTGGGGTGCTTAGAGGTATGAGGATTGGATCGTAGCCGCAACGGGTATAGGCCTTCATCGCTTGTTCGAAGCTGAAGAGGGCTTCGTCGAAGGTCTGTTTACGTTGGGTGTCTGTTGTGTAGATGTCGCGCCATGGTGGGGCGAGAAAGACTTTTGAGTAGCGGTGAAGGGTGCAGGCCTCTTTGATGGCGCGTTGGTCTGGGTGTTGATATGGGAGTTGGATGATCTGCGCGTAGCCGAGTGTGTCGGGGAGGCCGCGGTCGAAGAAGGTTGGATGTTGCGCGTGCTGGTGTTGAAGAAACGACGCGATGGAGCCTTCGAGCATGAGTTTTATGTAGGCGGTTGTCTCTTGCCAGGGGAGAGCGTTGCCGCCGGATTGCATCTGCTCCTGGATGATGCGGCGGGCGATTTCGGGAACACAAGCGTAGCCGTGCGATTGCAGGACGTTGAGCAAGGTTGTTTTGCCGGCGCCGGGTGCTCCGCTGATGGCTATGAGGTTTTTGTTGGTGGATTGCATGTTGTTGAGAGTCCTGGTGAGGTTAGTTGGCGGCGATTCGGAGACGGACGAAGGCTACGCTCCGAAAGGGTGGCTCGATCATCGGAGCAGAAACAAATAATGTGTGACATTTTTGATTCTGCTGCGAATCATGTACCAGACGCGTGGAGATTGGTAGCTGGAAGGAGCAGGGACGTGACGGGCAAGATGCAGCAAGAGTTCGAAACCCTTCTCCAGGCGCATCGAGGCATTGTCTTCAAGACAGTGAATACCTATTGCTGGCGGCAGGAAGACCGAGGTGACCTTGCACAGGAGATCGCTGCCCAACTCTGGAAGGCGTGGCCAAAGTATGATTCTTCCCGAAACTTCACGACATGGATGTACCGCATTGCTTTGAACGTGGCCATCAGCTTTGTGCGTGAAGAGGTGAAGCATCGCAGAGTCTTTACGTCACTTGAGGAAGATGGGTATGAAGCTACTCCGGTGCCTGATCCCGGTACAACTGATCGCATGGAACGACTGCATCGGTTTATCGAGAGGGAACCTCCTTTTGAACGGGCGCTTCTGCTGCTGTATCTCGAAGACAGGTCTCAAAAGGAGATCGCCGAGATTTTGGGAATTACGCCGACAAACGTTTCGACGAAGATCAGCCGATTGAAACAACGGATTCGAACCGAAATTTGAATGAAGGAGAACAACAATGGAACTGAACGAACTCAAGGCAGCGTGGCAGTTATTGGAGAAGGCGCTCGAACGTGGAAACCAATTGAGCGTGGCTATGTTGCGTCAACAGAAGCTGGATGCAGCTAGTAGAAGTCTAAGACCGCTAAAGCTGAACCAGGTATTTCAGATTTTCTTTGGAGTGCTTTTCCTTGTTTTGGCCGGGCTGCTCTGGAGCACAAAGCCAACGGCGATTTCGGTCATTCTAGGAGGAGTGTTCGTACAAGCCTATGGAATCGGCTGCGTGATCACAGCGGGGATTGTCTTCTCCGCGCTGAGCCGCATTGACTATGCCGCGCCAGTGGTTGAAGTGCAAGGCGGATTGGCCCGTGTGCGTCGAGCGTATGGGATCTGTGTTGTGGTCGCGGGTCTCTCCTGGTGGTTCCTGTGGATACCTTTGCTGATGTTGCTGTTGGGACTTGCGCACGTGGATTTGTATGCTTACGCCCCTTCAGTTATCTGGATTGGAGTGGTAGTAGGAGTTGCTGGGTTGCTGGGTACGTACGGGATGTATGTCTATTCCCAGAGATCCTCCAATATGGAGTTGCGTCAGTTCGTGGAACGCGCAACCTTCGGACGTAGTTTGCAAAACGCGCTTCAACAATTGAATGAGGTCAGGAAGTTTGAAGAAGAAGTTCTTACCTAAGAGAAGGGGGTAGCGGGCGGTTAGATTCTTCGGGGTCGCTACTTTGTGATGCGGAGGCGGAGGAAGGCGACGGCTCCGAAGGGGTGGGTGCCGTAGGTTGAGACCAGGGCGGTGGGGGTGGTGTAGGTGGTGAACTGCGCGCCTGGGGCGATGAGGAGGTGAGGGGCAAGTGGCAAGTCGCGGTCGTAGCCAAAGGAGTATGCGGCTACGTGGCCGAGGGGGGATTCGGTGAAGTTGGGTGGGAGCGGGGAGCCGGGGGGGATGAGGAGTTCGTTGGAGCGACCGGCGTTTTCGATGCGTGTCCAGACGTAGTTGCGGGTGCGGAAGTTGAGGAGGGATTCGAGGAGGTAGGAGTTTTCTTTGCTGCTGTCTGTGAGGGATTTTGTGCGTCCCCAGATAAGTGTGTTCGACCAGTTGTTGGTGTGGGCGCCGTCTGCAGTGGTGCGGCCGAAGGGACGGTTGTACATGATGGAGGCGGTCTGGCGCTGTTGGTTCTCGTGCGGGTAGAGGGCTTCGGGGCTGACGATGTGGGCGATGGAGTATTGGGTGCTCAGGTTTTTTGTTGGGGCGAAGGTGATGCGGGAGGAGTAGCTGTCGACGGCGTGACCGTTGGGGGAGGGTTGAAAGCCCCAGCGCTGCTCGGTGGGTTCGGCGCCGTGGAAGCCGGACTCTTCGAAGCGGAGCCAGCGCCAGGTGATGCCGCCGGTGAAGACGTTGAAGGCGATGTGAGTGGAGTCCTGTTGGTGGTGGCCGAGTGCGGCGATGGGATCTTCAGACGCGGAGAGGCGGTGGGGGTAGGCGGTGGGGCCGATGGCGGGGTCGCCTATGGGAGCGGCGTAGAGGCTGAGGAGGGTGTGGCTGCCGAGGTGGAGATCGTAGAGGGCGGCGAGTTCCATGAAGAAGTCGTGTGGATGCTGGCCGTCGATGATGGGTTTGCCGAAGGCGGTTTCGCCTTGCTGGAAGAGCTCGGGGTATTGGCGGCTGGAGATGGTGGCGGGTTCGAGCGAGAGCATGGTGCGGAGGGTGAGCTGGCCGTACTGGCCGTGCGTGCCGAGCTGGCGCATGGCCATGGGCATGATCCAGTTGGTGGAGAAGAGCTTGTCGCCGCCGCGTGTGATTGCCGGGCTGGGGCATGGGCCGAGTTGCAGGCAGAGATCGGGGGTAGGGCCTGTGGGGTTGGAAGCGTGCTGTTGGGTGTCGGAGATGGAGGCGGTGCCGTGGAGCATGAGCATCCAGCCGCGGTAGTTGCGCATGAGCATGGAGACGGGAGTGGAGGCGGGCTCGGCGCTGGTGCCGGAGGTGGTGTGATTGAGGATGGTGTCGATGAGGGTTGATGGCGGCTTCATCATGTCCATGCTCATCGGCATGGTGGTCTTCTCTGGTGTGGATGTCTGATCGGGGTCCATCTTCATGCCGGGCATGTTTGGCATAGAACCTGGATTTGTCTGGGCCTGTGTTAATGATGACGCGAGGAAGGGCAACGAAAACAGGGCCGCTGTGAGGAGGGAGCGCATGAGAGTTCCTTGTCTTGAGGCGTGCGTTGTCTGGAGACAGCGTGGAGGCGCTGTAACGCGAAGGGCTCAAGAGGGAATCAGATACGGAGTGGGGTGCAGAGAGGGAGTGGGGGCGGTCCCGTGAGTCGAAGGATGGGTGCGCGCAGTGGGGATGGGATCTCGTCGCTTAGTGGAGAGACGTGGACTGTGTGGAGTAGAAGCTGCGGCTCAACCTGTGTCGAAATAACTGCGGGTGCTTGCTGCTGCTGGGCGCTGCAACAGGAGGGGAGATGTTGATCGAAGGGCGATGGTTTGGGGCAGTGATCGCAGGAGGATTGTTGCTTCGGCTGTGCGATCTCGACGCAGGTGGCTGCACTGACGAGAAGAGTCAGGAGGCAGAGCAGCGTCGCGAAGAGGTGCACAGTTTTTTTCATTGCTGTGAGGTTTGACGGAGAGACCGTGGCAAGGGATACATCTAGTCGAGATTATTTTGTTGTTGCGATTGTATTCTCAAGTGAGTTGGAGGGGAAGGCTTGCGGTTTGTTTCTTATGTTGAGGATTTGCGTCTTCGTGATTTAGTAGCCAGCGTTTGCGCTCGAGGCCGCCGCCGTAGCCGGTGAGGGAGCCGTTGGATCCAATGACGCGGTGACAGGGGACTACGACTCCGATGGGGTTGGAGCCGTTGGCGAGCCCTACTGCTCTGACGGCGTTGGGTCGTCCGATCTGCGCGGCCAACTTGCCATAGGAGACGGTTGTGCCGTGTGGGATCTGTCGCAGAGCGCGCCAGACCTCGCGTTGGAATGGTGTTCCTGCTGTCTGGACGGGGAGCACGTTTATTGCGGCAAGCTCTCCTGCGAAGTAACGCTTCATCACGTCGGATAAGCCCGACGGATTTTTGGCTGGCTCAAGCTTGAACCCGTTGCGGCCGTAGTGAAGCCGCAGAGACCTTTGCAGGCGCTCTTCATGATCTGTCCATTCAACGGCGCGCAGGTTTCCGTCATGATCGGCTACGATGATCATCTCGCCGATCGGCGTGTCGAATCGGTCTGTCAGCAGTCTAAGAGTTTCAGGCATGGGTTCCCTCGGTGTGCAGAATTTCGTTGGTGTTGGCGGCCCAGAGATGTTGTGCCGCGTAGGCGCGCCACGGTCGCCATGACTCGGCGCGATGCAGAAGAGACTTTGGAGTTGCGGGTACTCCGTCGAGCTTCGCTGCCCCACGCAGCAGACCGATGTCGGATGCGGGGAAGGCGTCCATCTCGCGGATGGCGCGGAGAGCGATGTATTGCGCGGTCCAGTCGCCGATGCCGGGAATGGTGCGGAGCTTTGCGATGACTTCTTCGATAGTCCCAAGCGGACGGAAGAGATTTGGGTTGTCGGCTGCTGCGTGCGCGAGTGCTTTCAACGAGGCGAGGCGTGCGGCGGGCATGCCCAGACCAAGAGATTTTGCCGCGGCGATGCGCTTTGCCGTGGGGAAGGTGTGGGTCAGGCCTGGATGGGTGCTTGGGCTTTTTGGTAGCGGCTTGCCGTGGAGGGCTACGAGTTGTCCTGCGAGTTTGCGTGCGGCAACGACGCTGATCTGCTGGCCGAGGATGGCGCGTACGGCGAGTTCGAAGCCGTCCCAGCCGCCGGGGGCGCGCAGACCGGGCCGTAGTGCTACCCAAGGCGCGAGTTGCGGATCGTGCGAGAGGTGGGCGTCGATGGTCTCGATGTCTGCGCCGATGTCGAAGAGGCGACGCACACGGGCTACGATTGCAGGGAGAGACTGTACGGCAGGGAATTGAATCGATACGCTGAGGCTCTGTCGCTGCGGGAGATGAGTGACTGCAATGCTTCCACGCGATCCGTCGATCTCTACGGTGCGGCGATAACAAGCGTTCTCTACTACTTCAACGCCGGGGATGGCACGCGCCTTGAGGAAGCTGAGCATGGACTCCCAGTCGTACGGGGGGCGATAGCGCAGGCGGAGGGTGATGCCTGCGTCGGTGGTTGGGCGGCTTGCGGAGGACTTTCGCCGGAGGGCGCTGGGTGGGCGATGGAAGAGGGTTTGAAAGAGCTCGTTGAAGCGGCGCAGGCTGTTGAAGCCCGCAGCGATCGCTACTTCAGCCATGGGCATCTGCGTTTCGTGGATGAGGTGTTTGGCGAAGAGGACGCGCCGGGTCTGGGCTACGGCGATTGGTGATGCTCCGAGGTGCTGGAGGAAGAGTCTGCGGAGTTGACGCTCCCCGACGCCTAGACGTTCGGCGAGTGCGTCTACGGTCTTGCCTTCGCCGTCGAGGGCACCGTCGGCTATGAGTGCCAGCGCGCGTGAGACGGTGTTGGAGGTTCCGCGCCATGAGGCGAGTTCGGGCGCTGTCTCCGGACGGCAACGCAGGCAGGGACGGTAGCCGGCCTCATGCGCTGCTGCCGCGGAGGGATAGAAGGTGCAGTTTTCATACTTCGCCGTACGGGCCGGACAGACGGGGCGGCAGTAGATTCCGGTGGATTTGACGCCGACGTACATCAGGCCGTCGAACCGGGGGTCACGGCTCTGAAGGGCCCGGTAGCAGGTCTCTTTGTCAGGTAGCTCCATGTACGAAGTCTCTCATGGTGAGAGAAGAAAACTCGCGGTTTTCGGACATGGTCATTTTTGCTGGAAGCTGGTTATTGTGAAGCTGCCTGCTTTCGCAAGAGGATGATGTCGACGCGGCGGTTCTGGGTGCGTCCGTCTTCGGTGTCGTTGCTGGCGACGGGGTGAAACTCGGCGTAGCCGGCGGCGGCGAGGTTAGCGGGGTTGATGGGACCACGTTCCAAGAGGAGGCGCGCGATGGCGGTGGAGCGTGCGGTGGAGAGCTCCCAGTTGCTGGCGAACTGCAAAGTGTGGATGGGGACGTTGTCGGTGTGGCCTTCGACGCGGAGTGGCCCTGCGGGCAGGGTGGTTGCGAGGATGGAGATCATGGGGATCGATGCTGGGCGGACCTCTGCGGAGCCGGAGAGAAAGAAGCCGGCTTCGTGAAGTGATATGACGAGACCGTCGGGGGTGATGCGCATGGCGATGCCGCCGGGAGGGATGCCACCCACGGCGACTTGTTGAGCGATGAGCTTGCGCAAGCGGGCTTCGGTCTCTTCTAACGATTCCTGTGGGCTCTCTGTGGTAGAGGAGGGAAGGGGACGCACGATCGGCGAAGGGATGGAGTTGGTGATGGCGGAGGCGTTGATGTCGGTGAGCGGCGGCGTCTTTGAGTGGGCGTCGAAGGTGCCGAGGGGAGTGAAGGCGGTCTGCATGGCTTCGGAGAGCTTGAGCTGCTTCTTCTTGTCCGACTGGCTGGAGGCGAAGAGGACGACGAAGAAGGCGAAGAGCAGGGTGATGAAGTCGGCATAGGAGACCAGCCAGCGCTCGTGGTTGACGTGCTCGGGATGTTTCTTCTTGCTCATGCGCCGGCCTCTACGGCCTTGCCTGGCTTGGGTGGATGCGAGTCGAAGAGGTAGGTACGGAGCTTGGTCTCAATCATGCGCGGGTTCATGCCTTCGAGGATTGAGATGACACCTTCGAGCATCATCTCTTTAATCATCTGCTCTTCGCGATGGCGGAACTTGAGCTTGCCGGCGGCGGGGAGGCAGATGAGATTGGCCATGGCGACGCCGTAGATGGTGGCGACGAAGGCGACGGCGATGCCGCGGCCTACCTCATCGATGTTGGAGAGATTCTTCATGACCTGGATGAGTCCGAGGACCGCGCCGATGATACCGACGGTGGGGGAGTAGCCGCCGGCAGCCTCGAAGACAGCGGGGATCTTTTCTTCGATCTCGGATTTGTTGTCGAGCTCGAGCTGCATGATCTTGCGGACTTCGGAGGGTTCGGTACCGTCGACTGCGAGCATGAGGGCCTGGCGGAGGAAGGGGTCGGTGACGGTGGAGAGGTCGGCGTCGAGAGAGACGATACCGCTTCTGCGGGCCTTGTTGGCAAAGGCGACGATCTGAGCAAGAGTGGCTTCACCGTTGGAACCCTTGTGGAGGAAGACCTTCACGATGGCTTTGATGGCGGCGAGGAAGATGTTCATGGGAAATTGGAGCATGACGGCGCCGAGTGTACCCCCGATGACGATCATGGCCGCGGTGGGCTGGGTGATCTGGGCGATGCTGCCGCCTTCGACCATCATGCCGGCGAGAATGCCGATGAGGGCGAGAGCGATGCCACCAATGCTGGCGATATCCATGGGTCTCCTCTTCCAGGGTGAAGTTGATTATTCGTGAGAGGCTTTGCGGTCTTGATTTTTTTCTGAGTTACGAAGCTGCTGGTCGGCGTCGTGTGCGGATCTTGCGATGAGGGCGGGTGCGGCCTCGGGCCATGCCTGGCGAAGGACCGCAGCACGGAACTCGAGGGTGAGCTGCGAGACCTGGCTGCAGGGCTCGAGGACGATGAGCTTTTCGCCGGTGATTAAGGTGAGGACGGTGTCGGGTGAGGCTTCTGCGTATTTGATGAGATCGCAGTTTACGGCGAGAGGACTACCGTTGAGGCGTGTTAGTTCGATCATGTGTTTATGGACTCCTCCCAGATCTCTCATCGGCAGGGAAGTTGCCGTCAATAGGAAGCAGGAGGCAGGTGACTATGACGGTGGAGCGAAATGAGATTTGCGTAAAGTCGGCGCGGGGGGTGCCGATGAGGGGTTTGAACGCGGAGCCTACCGCTTGGTGAACCGGATCTCACTGACTGCTTCGGCAAGGAGGTGAGTTCGCCGGTCGGACACCCGGGACTGGCGTCGCGGTAACTCAAACCGAGCAGTACAGGAGCGTTTACCTATGTCCTTGGGCATTCTTACCAACGTTGCAGCAACCTATGCAGAGAACAACCTCAACCAGACACAGGGCAGTCTCCAGACTGTTCTTCAACAGCTCTCTTCCGGTTCGCGCATCAACAGCGGTGCGGACGACGCGGCCGGTCTTTCGGTTGCTGATGGCCTTCATGCCAACGAAGCTGCTCTGACCCAGTCGGCCCAGAATGCCCAGAACGGTGTTGGCTTGCTGCAGACCGCTGATGGCGCTCTGTCGCAGGTGACGAACCTGCTGGACCGGGCGACGACGCTGGCGACTGAAGCGCAGAACGGCGGCCTGACGGCTGCTCAGACGACTGCGGCGAATACCGAGTTTCAAAGCATCGTTACCGAAATTGGCAATATCGGCACTGCTACAAACTTCAACAGCAACGCGGTCTTTTCGGCAGCTGCGACGAACTTCGTCGTGACCGACGGAACGGCAACTGGAACCACGACGATTGCTGCTACGGTCGGTGCGTTGACTACAGCGAGTGTCGGTACGGCAACCGGAGGCGGTGCGGGAGCGACTCTTTCCGGCTTGTCCCTGGTGACGGGCGCGGCGGCTGCTCTGGCTGCGGTCAATGGTGCTATCACCGACGTGTCGAACCAGCGTGGTGCTATTGGCGCGAACATCAACCAGTTGAACGCCGCTTCAAACGTTGCAAGCACCGAAGAGGTGAATCTCTCTTCGGCTGAGAGCAGCATTCGTTCGACCAACTACGGTCAGGCGACCAGCGATCTGGCGAAGTTCCAGGTGCTGAGCCAGACCGGTATCAGCGCGTTGGCCCAGGCCAACAGCGTGCAGCAGGAGATTCTGAAGCTGCTGCAGTAAGACGTAGAAGTGGGCGGCGGCCGGATGAGATGGTCCGGTCCCCGCTTCTTCGGTTATGGGCCTCCGATGATCAAGCTGAGAGATCTCTAATTCACGGGCTTTGAGGCTGGCTCGACGATTGCTTGTTGCCGTGTAGGAAAGCGGGAAGATGACATGGGTACAGTTGGATTAAGTTTCGGATCGGCGACCAGCGGCCAGGGATTTGACGTAGCGACAACCGTCACGGCGATTCAGGCGTCGGAACAGGCGATTGAAACTCCGTGGAATAATCAACTGACTGCGTTGCAGGCCCAGGATACGGTCTTCAGTGGGCTTGGGACTGACCTCGGAAGCCTCACGACGGCCTTGCAGTCGCTTACGGATTTTAACGGGGTCTTTGCGGAGAAGCAGGGATCGAGCTCCAATACCGATTTGTTGAGCCTTACCTCTGCCGGTTCGTCGGCTGTGGCCGGTAGTCACACGGTCACAATTACTCAATTGGCACAGACCTCATCAGATGTTTCGACCGCGATTTCGAGTGCCAGCGATACGCTTACCGGCACCGTGACGATTCAGGGCAAAGTGTTTGACACCGCCACCAGCGGCAGCAATACGCTTACGGGCCTGGCTGCCGCGATCAATTCGGCTGCCATCGGTGTTACTGCCAGCGTGATTACGGATTCCTCCGGGTCGCGGCTCTCGCTTGTAAGCGGAACCAGCGGTGCGGCCGGACAGCTGGCCACTATCACCAGCACTCTGGCCGATGGTGGCACCAGCATAACGTTTCCAGGTCCACCCAGTAGCGGCCAACAGGGACAAGACGCTCGAATAACCGTGGATGGAGTTCAGGTCACGAGTCCGTCGAACACCGTGACCGGCGCGATTCCCGGGGTAACCTTTCAGCTGCTCTCGTCTGCTTCTCCGGGAACGCAGGTGCAAGTGCAGGTTACCGACAATACGACGGACATAGGAACAGCTGTGAGTAACTTCGTCTCTGCCTATAACACGGTGGTCAAGGACATCAATACCGAGGCGACGAATAGCTCTACTGGCACTGCTCCAGCACTTCTAGGGAGTCCGATATTGGCTCAGTTGCAGAGCCAGCTTACGGGGGCGCTCTTCGGAGGGGCGGCGAGCGGCTCAATCAACAATTTTGGCCAGTTGGGAATCAGTATGAACAATGACGGGACTTTGACGCTGGACTCAAGTACGCTTACCAGCGCGCTCAGCTCGAATCTCTCCGACGTTACCGGCTTTTTTCAGAGTTCAGGCAGCTTTGGCCAGACGCTCTCAACGGCGGTGAATAATCTTGGAACGCAGGCTCCCAACGGCGCGATCTATCTTGCGCAGCAGCAGAATGCAGCGCAGGAGAAGGCGCTGAATGCAGACATCACGAACGAAAACTCATTGCTCTCGGAGCAGAAGACACAACTTACGGATGAGCTGAACACTGCGAACCAGATCCTGCAGTCCATTCCCAGCCAACTGAGCCAAGTGAATGAGATTTACAGCGCCGTTACCGGCTACAACCAGAATCCGAATGGATAAATCAATGAGCGAACGAAGCTATCAGCAGCAGTCTTTGGCGGGCGCAACCGGAGTTGAGCAGATCGTTGCGCTTTACGATGGCACGGTTCGGTTTCTTTATCGGGCGATGCAGTGTGTGGAGGAAGACGACGTTCGCGGGCGACGCATCGCGGTGAAGAAGGTGCTGGATATCCTGACGTATCTTCAGGCGCGGTTGCGTCCGGATCTGGGTGGGACGGTTGCTGCTTCGCTGGCGGATTTTTACACGACGATGTTTACAATGACGCTGGAGGCGTCGCATCTGGAGTCGAAGGAGCAGTTTGAAGAGGTGATTGGGTTTGTTCGTAATGTTCGTGAGGCATGGATGGTAGTGGCACGTGATCCGGAGGCAGGCAAGGTGCTGCCGAGAGAGCTGCGGACTCGGGAAGAGCGATTTGTCCCGCAGACGGAGGTGTATGCGCCGGTTGGTGAGAGTGCTGCTTCGGGTTGGTCGGCTTAGTTTTGTCAGCAAGTCAGCAAGTCAGCAAGTTCGCAAATGCGAGTCGTCTCCTCGTCAGGCTTGCAGCTAACTAGCTAACTGGCTGACTTGCTACGTGGCTACGGCTAGCTCTTCTTCGAGGCGCTGCTTTTCAAAAAGACTGGTGTAGTAGCCGTTGCGCACGATGAGTTCTTCGTGGGTTCCCAACTCTGCGATGCGTCCGGCTACGAGGACGGCGATCTGGTCGGCGTTGCGGGCGGTTGAGATTCGGTGGGAGATGAAGATGGTGGTGCGGGTGCCCATGCCTTGACGGAGGCCGTTGAGGATGCGCTCTTCGGTGTAGGTGTCGACGCTGGCCAGGGCGTCGTCAAGGATAAGTATGCGGGGTTCGCGGATGATGGCACGGGCGATGGCGGTGCGCTGCTTCTGGCCGCCGGAGAGGGTGATTCCGCGCTCGCCTACCATGGTCTCGAAGCCTTTGGGGAACTCGAGAATTTCGTTGCTGATGTGAGCGATGCTGGCTGCGTCCTGCACCTGCTCCTCGGAGGCATCGGGTTTGCCGAAGGCGATGTTCTGGTGGATGGTGTCGGAGAAGAGGAAGGTCTCTTGCGGGACGAAGCCGATCTGGCGGCGGATGTCGGCGAGTGGATAGGAGCGGATGGGTTCGCCGTCTACGAGGACCATGCCGGGAGCTGCGTCGTGCAGGCGCGGGATGAGGCCGACGAGGGTCGATTTTCCGGAGCCGGTGGGGCCGACGATGGCTAGCGAGGATCCGGCAGGGATGCGGAGGTTGATGTCCTTCAGGACTGCTGGTGCGTTGGGGTAGGCGAAGGTTAGATTGCGGAACTCGATGTCGCCTGCGATCTCTTCCGCGTTTTCGAAGCGATGGAGTTGCTGCGGGGTGACGTCCTGATCGGTGATGGCGGGTTGCTGCTTAAGGAGCTCGTCGATGCGGACGACAGAGGCGGTGCCGCGCTGGAAGAGGTTGACGACCCAGCCGACGGCGATCATGGGCCAGGTGAGCTGCACCATGTAGACATTAAACGAGGTGAACTGGCCCACGGAGATGTGATGGGCTACGACCTCGTGGCCACCGACCAGCAGCGTGATCATCAGCGAGAGGCCGAGAACGAACTCGAGCGTGGGCCAGAGCATCGCCATGAGGCGGACCAGGTGCAAACTGCGCTTGATGTACTCAAGATTGGCGGTCTCGAAGGAGGCGATCTCGGCGTCTTCCTGGGCGAAGGCTCGGATGAGGCGGGCGCCGGAGAAGTTCTCATGTGCCTTGGCGGAGATGTCGGAGAACATGGCCTGAATGCGCTCGAAGCGGCGATGGATGCGGTTGCCGAAGTACTGGACGAGGATCGAGGCCATGGGGAGGGGGACGAAGGCGAAGAAGGTGAGCTTGGGGCTGATGCGATACATGAAGGGCAGCGCGGCTGCAGTGAAGACGACGGTGTTGGCGCTGTACATGATCGCCGGGCCGAGGAGCTGGCGGACGGCGTTGAGGTCGTTGGTGGTGCGCGCCATGATGTCGCCTGTACGGGTGGTGTGGTAGAAGCTGGGAGCCTGGCGTTCCAGATTACTGAAGAGATCGTTGCGGAGGTCGAACTCGATCTCCCGGGAGGCGCCGATGATGACCTGGCGGGTGATGTAGAGAAAGATCGCGGAGAGTACTGCGATGAGAAGGAGGCGAAGAGTGTGGTGGACGACTTTGGTTTCGGTGATGCCGTGCTGCATGTCGTCGATAGCGTGGCCGATGACGATGGGGATGAGCACCTTGATGGTGTTGTAGAGGATGACTGCGACCCCGCCCCAGGCGAGATGCTTCCAATATCGCCTGAGGTAGGGTGCGAGCGGTTTAAGTCGTTCCAACATGTTGGTTTCTGAGTGTCCTTCTGATGAGATGAGGCTAGAGGGTCTCAGGGTGCGGAGGGTTGGTGGTTGGAGTGGTTGGGGTACTCGGAGTAGTCGGCGTGGTGGGGGTTGTTTGAGTTGTTGGCGCAGTAGGAGTCGTTGGGGTAGTCGGAGTAGTCGGGGTAGTCGGGGTTGTTGGTGCGGTCTTTTGAGGGGACTCGGGCGCAGTGGGAGGTGTCTTGGGCTGAGGCGGAGTGTCGGACTGTGCGACGAGCTCTAGGTCGAAGATGAGGTCCGCTTTGGCGGGGATAACGGGTGGACGGCCGGATTCGCCGTAGGCCAGTTGATAAGGGACGAAGAGACGGCGCTTTCCTCCGACGTGCATGCCCTGGAATCCAGTGTCCCAGCCAATGATGACGCGGTGTGCTCCGTAGGGGAAGGTGATGGGTTCGCCGCCGGGGTGATCGAAGGAGGAGTCAAATTTGGTGCCATTGGTAAGCCAGCCGGTGTAGTGGACGGTGTAGTACTTGCGCTCTTCGGCGGGTGCGCCTGTGCCGATTTTGGTGTCGATGTACCGAAGCGTGTAGAGGGGCCTAGGGAGGCCAACTACCTTGGGGATGTTGGGAGGCGTGGTTGCGGTCTTTGCGGCAGTGGCGTGGTGCGGGGTGGTGGTGGTTGCCTTCGGGGTGGTTTGGGCGGTGGCGGCAGTAGTGAAAGCGGCCAGGAGGGCGATCGAGGAGAGCTTTGCAGTCATTGTGATTCCAGTTTAGGACCTTTGGACAAACTGGAGGTGAACTGGTGGTTTTTAGTGCTGTGGCCAATCTATTTAGTTGTTTGGTTGAATAGTTTTTAGTTTTGGACTATATTCAACCGCTTGGTTGAATTGTCGGGTGCTTCTCTGGATTCCGTGTTTCATGCCCTTTCGGACGCTACGCGTCGCGCGATTCTGCGGGACGTGAGCCGGGAGGCCAGAACTGTGGGGCAGATTGCAGAGCCCTACAAGATGTCGCTGGCGGCGGTTTCTAAGCATTTGCAGGTGCTGGAACGGGCGGATTTGATTCGACGGGAGAAGAAGGGCAACTTTCGGATGGTGCAGTTGAATGCGGATAGTTTGCGGGCAGCGCAGGCGTGGCTTGCCTACTACGAAACCTTCTGGACGGGCCAGTTGGATGCCCTTCAGAATTACCTGGAGACGGCGGAGACGCCGGGAGAGGATGTGCCGAATGGCAACTCTGGAGCTGGAACAGAAGAAGAATGATGGAAGTGCTTTGAAGCTTGAGCTGACACGAGTGATTCGGGCGAGCCGGGCACGGGTCTACGAGGCATGGACGCGGCCGGAGATTCTACAGAGATGGCATGCGCCCGGAGATATGAACTTTGTGAGCGCCACGCTCGATGTGCGTGAGGGGGGAGTTTACGAAGTTTTATCGCAGGGGATGATGTGTGCCAAGGAGGGAATGACGGAGGAAGAAAGAAAGCGTCAGGTAGCGGTTCGCGGGGAGTATCTAAGGGTGATTCCGAACGAGCTGCTGCAGTTTACGTGGAATGGAAGTTGGGCTCCGACGGAGACCTCGATGGTGACGGTGTTTTTGAGAGATGTCGAAGGCGGAACGGAGATTCGGTTGCGGCATGAACAGTTCGCTACAGAGGCTTCGCGAGATGGTCATGTGATGGGCTGGGAGAGCTTGTTCGGCAAGCTGGCCGCGGCTATCGAGGATTGATGAAAGACGGCGCGGCGGACGGGCGGGTCCGCTGCTGCTTGACTTGTACTGTTGCTGAAGTTACGTGGGGGTGCGGAGGAGGAGGTAGGTGCCGGTGATGCCGAAGAGAAGATCGGGCGTCCAGGCGGCTAGGACTGCGGGCAGCGTGTTGACGTTGCCGAGGGACTCGAAGATGAGGGCGACGACCCAGTAGGTGATGGCGAGACCGATGGCTGTGGCGATGCCGGTGAGGGAGCCTTTTTTACCCATAGACAAGGCGAAGGGGATGGCGAGGATGGCCATGACCAGGGTGATGAGTGGGTAGGCGATCTTTTTGTTGAGCTGTACGCTGAGGCGTTTGGTATCGAAGCCGGATTGCTTGAGGTCGGTGATGTAGTGGGAGAGTTCGGTGTAGCTCATCTCCTGCGAGGGGATGTACTCCTTTTTGAAGTAGGTGGGTTGCTCGCGAATCTCGGGGAAGGTGGCTACGGTGAAGGGCTGATAGCTGGAGATGGTTTCGCCGGAGAAGGTGCGCTGCCAGCCGTTGTCGAAGACCCAGTTGTTGACTTTGGGGTCCCATTGGGCGGTTGCGGCGAAGATGCGGCGTTGCAGGGTGAAAGAAGCTGGGTCAAACTCGAAGACGGTGAGGTTGGCGAAGGTGTCTTTTTCTGCGTTGAAGTACTGGTAGTAGAAGATGCGGGAGGGTTCGCCGGCGTTGTTGGTCTGGCCGGAGATCCACTGGCGGTCGGGGCGGGAGAAGGTCTGGGTGGGTTTGTCTTTGATGATTGAGAGGAGAGCCTCCTGGCGGCGGTTGGCGGCGGGTAGGTAAATCTCGTCGAAGACGAAGAGGCCGGCGGAGATGAGGATGGTGACGACGAGGACTGGCGTGATGATGCGGTAGAGGCTGATGCCGCTGGACTTCATCGCGGTGAGCTCGGAGGTGCGGCTAAGGGCGCCGAAGGTGACGAGAACTGCGACCAGAGCGCAAAGGGGAGTGACGTTGTAGAGGATGTAGGGGACGAGGTTGATGAGGTATTCGCCTACGGTGATGAGGGGCGTGCGGTTTTTGAAGATGGGACCGATGAGCTCGAAGAAGGTGAAGATGAGGAAGAGGGTGGAGAAGGAGCTGAGGACGATGGCGAAGTTGGTGGCGTACTCGCGCATGACGTAGTCGTCGAGCAGGAGGGGGAACTGGATGCGGACGATGCTGCGGAAGCGGCGGAGGAGGGTGGCGACGTCGTGGTTGGAGCGTGCGTTGGCGGACTCGTGGCCGTTACTGGTGAGGCGGGTGATGAGCTTGCTGAGCCAGACGCCGATGGTGGAGACGAGGCTGAGGGCGATGCCTCCGCGGGACATCTGGTAGAGGAGAAGAGCGCCGGCGGCGGCGAAGAGGAGGTTCGCTCCCCAGACGCCGAGGAAGGGCGAGAGCTTGCCTGATTGCGCGAAGGCTACTCCTACGGAAGAGAGGAAGTAGTAGATGAAGACGAGGAGGATGGTGAGGACGAAGCCGGTGGATTTGCCTCCGCGTTTGGAGGAGATGCCGAGGGGAACGCCGACGAGCATGAGGACGAGGCAGGCGAAGGGATAGGAGAAGCGCTTGTTGAACTCGATGCGGTAGACGGAGGATTCGTGGCCGCTGGTGGCCTGGATCGCTTTCGCGCGACGCCAGAGTTCGGGCAGGGAGAGGGCCTGGATGGGCGTGTTGACGCGTCCGAGGTGCGCGTCTTCGGGGGCTTCGGTCTCGATGGGGACGTCGGTGCTCGAGAAGGTGGAGATGTTGTATTGGTTGGGGTCGGTGGAGGAGGTGTCGTGCTGGCCGCCATTGAGTAGATGCAGGCGGATGGTCTGGGCGTCGGGCGTATTGGGGGTGCCGTTGACGACGATGGCCTGGTCGGCGGTGGTGATGTGCGGGTCAGCTGGCTCGGTTAGGTCGGCGAGGAAGACGTGATGCCAGAGGGCGGCTCCGGCTGCGGGGCTGACGTCCTGGATGTAGAGGACGCGGTCTTTGAACTCTTCATAGAAGACGCGGGGCTGGACCTCGAAGGAGGCTTGCGAGGATTTAAGAGATTCGCCGAGGGAGATGAGGCCGGAGGCGGCGCGAGGGGCGAGGTAGAGCGAGTTGAAGAGGCCGAGCGCGAGGGCGACGGCGGAGACGATGGAGACGATGCGGACGAAGTCAATGGCACCCATTCCGCTGGCACGCATGGCGGTGATCTCGCTGTCGGCGGCGAGGCGGGAGAGGCCGAGAAGGATGCCGACCAGAACGGCCATGGGAATGGTGACGGTAAGGGCTGGGGGGAGGGTGAAGGCAATGATTCGGGCGACATCTCCCATGGTGGCGGAGTCGCGGACGACGAAGTCAAGGATGCGCCCGAGGTCGCGCATGAAGATGATGAAAGTAAAGAGGGCTCCGCCGAGGAGGGCGTGCGAGATTACTTCGCGAAGGATGTAGCGGGTGATGATGCGCATTTGTTTGCTGTTTCGTGGAACTGGTTCAAGTGTATCGCGTGTGTGGAAGATTGCTGATTGTGAGAGAAGGAGTTAGGGGTTGCGTTTGGATTAAGGCAACTCGCGGAGAGATTGTGCACTCCATCTTCTGAGAGCAACATGCTGAATGCGAGAACTTCGCGTGGCTGTTGATGCCGAAGCGCGAGCTGAGAGTGTGTGGTTGAAGTGGGAGCAAGGATTCAGAACAACTATGATGATTCGCCGATGTCGCTAGATATTTTTGCCTCTGAGCGTCGTGCCGCGGAGCTTTCGCCGAGCAAGATTTTGCTGGTGGATGATGATCCGGATATGCGGGCGCTGACGCGGACGTTTCTGGAACATGAAGGCTATGGAGTATTTAGCTCCGGCGATGCTGAGAGGGCAGAGCAGATCTTTCGCAGTGTGCCGGAGATCGATCTGTTGGTGACGGATCTGTATATGCCGGGCAGGTCGGGAATGGAGCTGGCGCGGGAGCTGAAGATGATCCGCAGTGGGCTGCCGGTGCTGATGATCTCGGGTGGTATGGTAGACAGCGCGCAGAAGCTGCGGTTGGAGCAGGAGGGGTGGAGCTTTCTGGCGAAGCCGTTCCGGCTGCCTGAGCTGTTGAGCACTGTGCATCGGATTCTTGCGCCAGTGGAGGCGCGGAGATGGAAGGAAGCGCGGTAAGGTTGTCGGTTCGGGCCGATCAGAGTAAAGGCGAAAGCGAGATACGGGGGTCTCTCCACTGCGGCGGCAAAGTGCGCCGCCTCCGGTCGAGATGACGAGTCCTAGTCTGTGATCGATGAAACCAACAACTGCATATACAGCTGGTGAGACATACAGATGGTAAGGCTGTCGTTCGTTCAGGATTACGGAAGAGAGTGCCTAGGGGTTGGCGAGGAAGCGGTAGCCGATGCCGCGGACGGTGATGAGGTGTTGGGGGTCGGCAGGATCGTCTTCGATGTATCGACGGAGACGGACGATGAAGTTGTCGATGGCGCGGGTGTCGGTGTCTTCGTGGACTCGCCAGACGTCTTCGAGGATGGCGGATCGCGAGACGATCTGGCCTTCGCGCTCGGTGAGGTAGCGAAGGAGATCGGCCTCCATGAGGGTGAGGTGGGTGATGCGGTTGGGGGCGATGAGCTCCAGGGTATCGAAGCGGATGGTGCGGTGGTTGAAGGCGTATTCGTCGGTCTGATCGGCGATAGCAGGTGGTGGAGTTTCGGGAGTTGCGGCGTTCTGCCAGGCGGTGCGGCGGAGGAGTGATTTGAGGCGGACGAGAAGGATGTTGAGGTCGAAGGGCTTGGCGAGGTAGTCGTCGGCACCGGCCTCGATGCCTTCGAGAACTTCTTCGGGGCGGGAGCGCGCGGTGAGCATGAGAACGGGGGTGTAGTGGTGGGCTTCGCGGAGTGTGCGGACGATGGTGAAGCCGTCAGCGCCAGGGAGCATGCCGTCGAGGAGGATTGCGGCGATGTGCTCTTCGGGGGTGGTTTTTGGGGCGAGGAGATAGCCAAGGGCGGCGTCGCCGTCGGATTCATGGTGGACGCGATAGCCTTCAGCCTGCAGGTTGAAGAGTAGGCCCTGGGCAAGATGCTCTTCGTCTTCGACGAGAACGATGAGTGGGGCGGCGGGTTCGGTCATGGTGTTTTCAATTTTCTATGCGTAACTCTTATAGTTACTATTTTTGCAGTAGAGGTGTGAGGAGGTCGCTGAGGCCGTTCCACGCTATCTGCACTCCGATGCAGAGCAGGATGAAGGCAACGACGCGAAGGATGCCGTGCGCGGTCGCGGGAGAGATAGTCCGGGCTATTTTGGGCGCATAGGCGTAACAAAGATAGACGAGAGCGCTGAGTCCGATGACGGCGATGAAGAGACCTACGTGGGCCAGGACTTTGTCTTCGAGTGTGGTCTGATCGGTGTGCACACTGAGGGTGAGCATGACTACGATGCAGCCCGGGCCGGCGGTGATGGGAAAGGTGAAGGGGTAGAAGGCTTTCTGTTGCAGGCTGTCAATCTCTGCCGGTGTGACGGCGGGGACGGCGGCTGCCGTTTTCTCCGGATTGGGAGTGCTGTCCGGTTGATTCAGGAGCGACCAGGCGATCATGGCAATGACGATTCCGCCTGAGACTTGAACGATGGGAAGCGAGATACCGAAGAAGCCAAGGAGATATGAGCCGATGAGCTCGATCACGGCGAAGAAGATGACGGTGTTGATGGCGATGCGGCGGGCGAGGCCGCGATAGATGTCGATGGGCGCAGCGCCGACGAGGCCAAGGAAGATGAGCGCGGAGCCGAGGGGATTGATGAGCGGGAGGAGCGCGCTGAATCCCAGGGCGAAGTATTTCCAGAGCAGAAACATGGAGGTCACGAAGTCGGTTGAAGTGAGCTACGAGCTTTGATGTGATTGTACGTCGGGTGGTGGCAGTGGATTGAACGTGAATGGGTGAGGACAGCAGGGTTTTTCACTTCCCCTCCGACTGTGGTCAGGCCGGGTCGAGATGACAGATTAGTGGCATGCTGCGCTTCGCTCTTAGCCGGGAGTTGCCGAAGAGGCTGGCGTGGCGAGGGGAAGGGTGATGGAGATGGTGGTGCCGAGGCCGGGACCGGGGCTGGTGGCAGTTGCTTCGCCGCCGTGTTGATGAGCTATGTTGCGCACGAGAAAGAGGCCGAGGCCAGTGCCCTTAATCTTGGCCATGGCTCGGCCGGGGACGCGGTAGAAGCGCGTGAAGATGCGCTTGAACTGGTTGGCGGGTAGACCGACTCCGGTGTCGGTGACGCGAAGTGCGATCCAGGTGTAGTTGGAGATGGCGAGCGAGCAGCGGATGTGAACGCCATCAGGGGAGTACTTGACGGCGTTGTCGAGGACGTTGAGGACGGCGGTGCGGAGGTCTTCGGCGATGCCCTGGGTGTAGAGGCGGATGACTCCGGGGATGGGTTCGAGGGTGATGTTTTCGGCGGGGAGGTTGTGGCGCTGGATCGTGATGGCGATGCAGTCAGCTACGAGAGACTCCATGTTGATGAGGGTGCGGTTTTGCTGGCGGTGCCGCTGGCCCAACTGGCCAGCTTTGAGGACCTGCTCGACGGTGGCGAGGAGACGGTCGGAGTCGGAGAGCATGATCTTGTAGAACTCCTGGCGCTGGGGCTCCTCGAGGGGGCGGCGCTGGAGGGTTTCGAGGTAGAGACGAATGCTGGCGATGGGGGTTTTTAGCTCGTGGGTGACGGCGTTGAGGAAGGAGTCCTGGCGCTCGTTGCGGCGGATCTCACGGACGAGGAAGACGGTGTTGAGGACGACGCCGGCGATGAGAGCTGCGAAGAGGATCACGCCGAGGACGGCGATGGCTACGGTGCGCTTGTTAAGAATGATCCAGGTGATGTTGAGAGTGACGAGGCCACCTACCAGGAGAGCGCCGAGGGTGATGAAGAAAGCGATAGCTCCGCGACGTCGAGTGATGTTCATGGCTTGCTGGAAGTATAGCGGGGGTGTGGGGCAGGCGCGTACATCAATGAGGTATGGAAGTGGCCGGGAGGCGACGCCTGAATCGTGGTGAAGAGAAGCTGCTGTTGTCAACGGGCTTTGCGATGCAAACGTGGTGGCTGGGTAAGGGAAGGGCATCTAAAGCAGGAAGATAGGCGGCGAGCAGACGGAAGGTGTCGTAGTAGTCGTCAAGATGAATAGCGGTGGGGTTGTCTTCGGGACGATGTAGTATGTGGGCGTTAGATGGGGTAAGGCTATGGATCATGAGAGTGCAGACCTTCTGCGCTACAAATGACTCCTCGTCAGATTCCCCGAACCCGTCTACGTTCATGCCGGCGATGTGGATATCAAGAATGTGGGCGACGGTAGCGATGGTATTGACCAGCCGTGGATCGGATTGACTGATCCAGACTTTCGTCGGGCCGAGTCCGAGGGTGTCTAGATTAATCATGGCTTCGATGTGCGCTAACTGATCGGAACTGAGTTGCTTGACGTAGAAGCTGGAGCCGACCAGGCCGCTTTCTTCGCCAGTGAACCCAACAAAGACGAAGGTATGTTGGCGAGGGGAAGCCGCAAGAGTCTGAAAGAGACTGGGGAGAAGCGCCGCGCCGCTCCAGTTATCCACGATACCGTCGCCTTTGTCGACATGATCAAAGTGGGCTCCAACGACGATGGTTGCGGGTGTAGCACTGGGAAGCAGGCAGATGACGTTAGGTTGTTTTCTGGTGGGGACGATCTGTTCGGACAGCGTGGCCGGGGGACAGCCAGCTTCTATAAATAGTTGTTTGAGCGCTGCCTCGCGTTTGGTGTCGTTGCCTTTGTAGAGGCTCAGGTGTTGCTTGATGGAACTAACAGGGACAGCGACTTGTTGCGCTACGCAGGAAAGGGGGAGGAGTCGAATGACGATCGTCGCGGCCAACGCGATCTTACTTTGAGATCGGAGGAGCTTCATAGCTTGCTGGAAGTATAGCGGGGGGGGGTTAGAGAAGGAGATAACGGCGGGCGAGATTGTCCATGAGGTCTTCCGGGGCATCGCAGAGACCGGTGTGGACGGGGGAGACCTGAATGATGGTGCTGCGGGGAGAGACGAGCCAGTGGAAGCGTTCGCGTTGGCTGAGTTGGGAGATGGGGCCGGCGGTTGGATCTGCGGCACAAATTTTAGGGAAGGCTTCGAGGTGAGTTCGGACCAGGTCGAGGTCGAGGTCTGCCCAGAGGGCGCGAAGGCGCTGATTGTCGATGTGGATACGGGCTTCGAGGAAACGCTGTTGCAGGCAGAAGACGACGACGCCCGCGTTGAGGAACTCTTCGCGCTCGACACGGGGGACGACGCGAATGACTGCGTAGTCAAATGAGATGGGCGCGAGCACGGACGGCCTCCTGGGTGAAGATTGGGGATGCTGCCAGACGGCGGGTGAGGAGATCGAGATAGGCTGCGCGTGCCTCGGCTGGAGTGGGATGACTGGATTGAAGCCACTCGTCGGGAATCTGCGCGAGGATTTCATGAAGGAGAGCAGCGTTGAGGCGGGTGGTTGCCTGAAGCGCAACTTCTTCCAGCTTCGATGCCCAAGGCAGAAGGATGTGGCTGCGGACGTCGGCGAAGGGAGAGTCGGCGAGGCGCCCGGTGTCGGGCCAGTTGTGGTGAAAGTAGAGGGCAGCGCCATGGTCGATGAAGTAGAGCTGGCTATGCCAGTTGAGGAGATTGGCGTTGCGGGGGGTGCGGTCAACGTTGAGGATGAAGGCGTCGAACCAGACGGCGAGCGAGGCGGTTTGGGGGTCGGCTTTGTCGCCTGCTGCGGGGTCGAACATGGAGGAGCCGGGCAGATAGTCGAGGGCCAGGTTGAGTCCGGCGCTGGCGCGAAGGAGGTCGCGAATCTCCTGGTCTGGCTCGTTACGTCCTAAGGCTGGATCGACGTGAGCGAAGACAAGCTCGGGGATGTTGAGACCCAGGGTGCGGCCGATTTCGCCGGCGACGAGTTCGGCTACCAGCGCAAGGGGACCCTGGCCGGCGCCGCGAAATTTACGACGTAAAGGCCAAGGTCGTCAGCCTCGATAATTGCGGGAAGAGAGCCGCCCTCGCGAAGCGCGGTGACATACTGAGTGGCGCGAATGGTGCGAAGCATTGCTGCTTAGTGTAGCCGCAGGAAGCCGATCTGGGTGTCATCGGCTTCCTACGGGCGAGCGTTAGCGGACTCGGAAGTCAGCGCGGCAGCCTCGGTCTACCCAAAGGCCGCGACGGTCCACATCCCAGGTCTGGCCGCGGACGCAGGGGGAGCCGCTGATCTGCCGGACGAGTCTTACATCGCGGCTGCGGCCGATGTCACACCATCTTCTGCCTCCATCATTGGAGGAGCAGGTGACGATAGCACCGGGGCCAGGGCCGGGCGGCGGAGGTGGTGGTCCTGCGCGGCCGACGATGAACTCGGCGCGGCAGCCGCGGTCGACCCAAAGGCCACGACGATCGACGCCCCAGGTGCTGTCGCGAACGCAGGGGGAGCCGCTGATCTGCCGGACCAGGCGGACATCGCGAGAGGGGCCGATGTTGCACCAGTTTCTGCGGCCGTCGTCGGAGGAGCAGGTAATCCTCGGGGGTGGGCCGCCGTAGCCAGGTTGCGCGGCTGCTGGTGTGGGTGTGGCGCAGGTGCCCGCGATCAGGAGAAGGGCGATCAGGAGGAGCTTGGTTGTGAGCTTCATCTTGCCTCTTTCGAGTTGAAGATTGGCACGGTCTTTGAAGTGGTTGCGATTCCGAATGAGGATAGCGTGGAGACGGACGCTTGTCGAGATTGGTTGCAAAATTTTAAAAAGTCGTCACCCTTTCGGAGGACGGCTTTTTTTGTTTTGCTAATGTTGGGTCTGAGGATAGGCAAATATTGCTGGTTGGTGCTAGCGGGCCTCGAAGTCGGCGCGGCAACCACGGTCGACCCAGAGGCCGCGATTGTCAATGTCCCAGGTCTGGCCGCGAACGCAGGGGGATCCGCTGATCTGCCGGATGAGACGAACTACGCCTCGGGGACCAATGTCACACCAGTTTCTTCCTCCGTCGTTGGAGGAGCAGGTGACGGTGACGGGAGGAGGTGGCGGTTCAAAGCGACCAACGAGGAAGTCGGCGCGGCAGCCACGGTCGACCCAGAGGCCGCGTTGATCGACGCCCCATGTGTCGCCCTGAATGCAGGGAGAGCCACTGATCTGTCGCGCCATGCGGACGTCGCGATCGCGAGAGGGGCCGATGTCGCACCAGTTCCTATGTCCATCGTTGGAGGAGCAGGTGACGGTGATGGGAGGAGGTGGTGGTTCTCTGCGGCCGATGAAGAACTCGGCGCGGCAGCCACGGTCGACCCAGAGGCCACGACGATCGACGCCCCAGGTGTCGTCCTGAATGCAGGGGGAGTCGCTGATCTGTCGGACCAGACGGACGTCGCGGGAGGGGCCGATATCACACCAGTTTCTGCGTCCGTCGTCGGAGGAGCAGGTAATCCTGGGGGGTGGGCCGCTGTAACCAGGTTGCGCGATCGCGGGGGTGGGTACGGCGCAGGCGCCGGCGATAAGAAGGGTGGCGGTCAGGAGGAGCTTGGTTCTGCGCTTCATTTTGCCCTCTTTTCGAGTTTGAAGATTGCCACTGGCCCGTGAAGCGGTTTCGATTCCGGATGAGAATAGCGCGGAGTTGGGTGGTTGTCGACATTGAATCCAGAATAAAAAACGGCCGTCACCTTTTGGGGTGACGGCCATTTTTCCTTCTAACTGGTGGACTAGATGACGCCAGCCGGTTTGGGGTTACTCAGATCGAATTTGGCGATCTGGACTTTTTCCGCGAGTCCGACTTTGCTGAGGAGCCAGATGCAGTAGTAGTTGATGTCGAACTCGTACCAGGCGAGGCCATGGCGGGCGCTGACGGGATGGGCGTGGTGGTTGTTGTGCCAGCCTTCGCCCCCGGTGAGGATGGCGACCCACCAGTTGTTGCGGGAGTCGTCCTTGGTCTCGAAGCGGCGCTTGCCCCAGAGGTGGGTGGCGGAGTTGACCAGCCAGGTGGCGTGGAGGCCGATGGTGACGCGGAGGAAGGTTCCCCAGAGGACCATGCCGAGAGCGCCTACTGCGTGATGACCTGCGGGCGCGAGGGCTGCGCCGAGTGCGACCTGAAGGAGGCCGGTGACGACGAGGGGAACATAGTGGTATTTGCTGAGCCAGACGTGGACGGGATCCTTGGTGAGGTCGGGGGCGTAACGGCCGAGGAGGGCGGTCTCGGAGTGGAGGGCGCGGCCGGAGAGGATCCAACCGGCGTGAGCCCACCAGGTGCCGTCGTGCGGCGTGTGCGGATCGCCTTCCTGGTCGGAGTTCTGATGATGAACGCGGTGGGTGGCTACCCAGAAGATCGGGCCGCCCTCGAGCGCGAGGCAGCCGCACATGGTGACGAAGTATTCGACCCACTTGGGAACTTTATAACCGCGATGGGTCAGCAGGCGGTGATAGGCCACGCCGATGCCGACGTTGATCGCAAAGAAGTACATGACGAGGAAGACGGCGAGATTTTTCCAAGAGAAGAAGAAGAGAGCAGCGATGGCTCCGACGTGGAAGAGTCCCATCGCGATGGTGGTGATCCAGTTGATGCGGCCTTCCTGGTGCTCGCGGCCCATGCGGAGGTCCTGCTTGATCTTCTGGGTGACTTCGGCGACAGCTGGGACTACGGCGGCGAGCTTGGGCGCCTTTACCGGGGCTTCTTCGATGGTGGTGATCGGGGTCATATGTATCGCTGTCCTTGTGTTTTGGGTACCGGTGAACTGCTACTACTGACGCTATCAGGGGTGAAGGCAGACGTGGTGTAAGACTTTTGTAATGCCACCCAAAGGTGGGAGTTGATACCCTTGAAGTATGACAAGTGGGACCAGAGTTGCGCCGTTTGGATTGAAGCCGTGGTTTAGCGAGAGAGTGTGGGGGAAGAGCGATCTCAAGCCCTGGTTTGATGAGACTGGGACGACCGAGTTGGTGGGGGAGGCCTGGCTGACTGGACCGCAGTGTCTGGTGGAGAGTGGACCGTTCAAGGGGCAGACGCTGGCTTCGGTTGGGGAGAAGATGGGTGGCGAGTTTCCGCTTCTCGTAAAGATTTTGTTTCCGGCGGATAAGCTTTCGGTGCAAGTGCATCCGGATGATGCGCAGGCGAGGGCGATGGGGGAGACGCGGGGAAAAACTGAGTGTTGGTATGTGCTGGAGGCGGAGCCGGGTGCGACGGTCGCGCTGGGATTGAAGGCGGGCGTTGGCGCGAAGGAGGTCGCGGCTTCGGTCGAGAGTGGGACGATGGAGCTGCTGCTGGAGCATGTGCCAGTGTCGGTGGGGGACATGTTATTCGTGGATGCAGGGACAGTGCACGCTATCGGGCCCGGGGTGGTGCTGCTGGAGACGCAGCAGACGAGCGATGTGACCTATCGGCTCTATGACTATGGACGGCCTCGGGAGTTGCATCTGGAGAAGGGCTTACAGGTGATTAAGTCTAAGACACAGGCGGGGAAGGTTGCGCCACGGGAGATGGATGGATTTACGAGGTTGATTGAGCAGAGATATTTTATGGTGGATCGATTTGAGATCTCTGCGACGAGGAAACGGACGGTCGATTTTGCAGGAGCGGGTTGTCTTATTGGTTTGGCGGGGAGTGGTGTGGTCAGGACACCTGATGGAGAGTTGGAGTTGATTCCCGGAAGGGCTGTGGTGGTGCCGATGGGAGACGGGGATGTGGTTGTGGAGACGAAGGCTGGAGTTTCGTTTGCGCGGTGCGTGGCGCCGGTCTGAGAGGTGACAGTATGAAGGCGAAAGCGACTGGAAAATATGTTGCTTTGCTGCGCGGCATCAACGTTGGCGGTAAAAATATGCTGCCGATGAAAGAGCTGGCGGGACTCTTCGTCACTTCTGGATGTGAAGAGGTGGTGACCTACATTCAGAGCGGGAATGTAGTCTTCTGCGCAGGCGATAAGGTGGCAGGTGGAGTGCAGGACGCAATTACGAATCAGGTGGAATTGCAATTTGGGTTGAAGGTGCCGGTGGTGCTGCGGACGGCTTCGGAGATGCAGGCAGCGATTCGGACAAATCCGTTTTTGAAGGTTGGGACTGCGGAAGAGATGCTGCACGTTTGTTTTCTGGCTGATCGGCCGGGGCAGGACCTGGTGGCGGGGCTGGATGCGATGCGATCCGCACCGGATGAGTTTGCCGTCATCGGGCGGGAGATCTATATGAAACTCGTGACCGGAGCGGCGAAGACAAAGCTGACGAATGCGTATTTTGACTCGAAGCTGAAGACCGTGAGCACGATGCGAAACTGGCGGACGGTGTTGAAGCTCGCGGAGATGATGGCTTGACGCGCGAGCTTCGTTCGCCAGGATTTGCTGATGCTAGTTGAGGAAGGCGCCTAGTTCGTTGGCGGCATTGCGAAGGTGGTTGAGGAAGCGGCTCTGCATCTCGAGGACGGAGAGACGGGGTGCATTGCCGCTGAGGTTCAGCGTGGCGACGACCCGGCCCGAAGAGGCAAAGACGGGGACGGCCAGAGAGCGGAGGCCGACCTCATACTCCTGATCGACGAGGGCGTAGCCGTTGCGGCGCACATTGCGCAGGGTGAGGCGGAGCTTCTCGACGGAGGTAATGGTGCGTGTGGTGTGTGGGGTGAGGACGGCTTTGGCGAGGTACTGCTCGAGTTGTTCGGCCGGGAGGTAGGCGAGGAGAATTCGGCCCATGCTGGTGCAGTAGGCGGGCAGGCGGCTGCCGATGTGGAGGTCGACGGCCATGACGCGGTTGACCTGGGTGCGGGCGATATAGACGATGTCTTCGCCGTCGAGTGTGGCGACGGAGAAGGACTCGCGGAGAGCAGCGGACATGCGTTCGAGGATAGGCTGGGCGGCGGTGGAGAGGGTGTTGGAGGTGGTGTAGGTATGGGAGAGGGTAAGCATACGCGGACGGAGGGAGTAGCGCGAACCGTCTTCCGCGCCGGCAAAGCCCAGTTTGGTGAGGGTATAGAGGCAGCGGCGAACTGCGGCGCGGGAGAGGCCAGTCTTTACGCTGAGTTGCGAGATGGTCATCTGCGGGGATTGCTGGGTGAAGGCCTGAATGACGATAAGACCGCGGGCTAGCGAGGTCATAAAGTTGGGATCGCCGGTGAAGACGTCGAGAGAGGAGGCGGGAGTGGGTTTGGCGGCTGCGGGCGGAGTGGGCGGGAGAGATTCGGCTGCCGATGCGAGGGGTTGGCGAGGCGTGAGGCTCATGCGGGATCCCTTTCCGTGACGTTATCGAGGTGTTCGATAGACGGACTATCACTACGATAAACGCACGGCTCAGATATCGCAAGATGTTCACGAGACAGCTTCAATATTAAGTGGAATGTTGACGGGGTGTTTCGCAACTCTGCGAGGTCGGCGTTTTTATCTCAGGTTGAGAGCGGCGAGGACGTCGGCGGGTTCAGGGCGGACGCGGAAGTCGGCGTGGCCTTCGGCGAAGACGATGGTATTGGTCTGGTCGATGACGAAGACCGCAGGCATCGGGAGGCGCCAGCTGGCTTCTGTGGCGTTGTGATAACTGAGGCCGGTGTTGTTGAAGGGGATGTTGATGAGGATGGACTGGTAGTAGCTGCGGAGAGGCTGCGGGATGGTATGGGCTATGCCGAATTTTTCAGCAGTGGTTGCGCCAGGGTCGGAGAGGAGAGGGTATTGCAAGCCGTGCTGCTCGAGGGTGAAGTTGTTTTGGCGGGTGGTTTGCGGGGAGATCGCAACGAAGATAGCGCCGCGTCTGCGTAGGTCGGTATACAGATCTCTCCAGGCTTCAAGTTCGGTGACGCAATAGGGGTCCCAGCGGCCACGAAAGAAGTTGACGACGAGTGGGGCGAGGGCGAGTAGATCAGCTGAATTGACGGGCTTGTGAGTCAGAGCGTCTTCAAGGGTGAAGGATGGAGCCTGATCTCCGGTTTTCATGATGCGATCTTCGATGCCGGTGTTGAAGAGGTCTTCGGTCGCCCTTTCGGAGACAGCGAGGCGCTCGGGCTGCACGAGGGCACGGGTATTTTGCGTGATGCGGTCCAGTTGATCCTGAAGCGAGATGTTGAGCGCAGCGGCCACAGTTACATTATTGCAGCTGTCTCTGTGGGTTGTGGTGTTGGGCTGGCTTTCACAGTATTTGTTGTGGCGTGGCAGGAGGCGGTCGGCTGCGATCTTTGCGCTACGGTTTTGTTGTGACTGGCGTTGGCGGCAACCGGGGCCGCCTTCATCTCCTTGATGAGAGTGACGAGACGGGTGAAGGCTTGCTCGCGAGCGGTCTTGTTGCCGGGAACGTTGTTGCTGGGATCTTCGCCGGCACGCATGAAGCCGTGGCCTGCGCCGTCGTAGGTGATGGGCTCATATTTTTTTCCAGCGGCTTTCATGGCATCGACGGTAGCGGGTAGGGTTGCACCAATGCGGGCATCGTTGCCGGCGTAAAAACCGTAGACAGGGGCGGTGATTGTGGTGACGTCCGAGGGGCCGGGGCCGTAGAAGACGAAGGCGGCTGAGAGATCTTTGCGGTGAGCGGCGAAGGCGAAGGATTTGCCGCCTCCCCAGCAGAAGCCTGTGACGGCGAGTTTGCCGTTGGCTGCGGGGAGCTTCTTGCCGTAGTCCGCAGCGGCGTCCAGGTCTGCATTGACGATGGCGGGATCAAGAGCGGAGACGGCTTTGATGGTGGCGTCCTGATTGGGGAAGGCGTCGGAGCCACCTCCGTTGGGGCCGAAGCCTGTGAGCAGGTCGGGAGCGATGACGATGAAGCCCTGCGCGGCTAACTCGTCGGCCATCTCTTTGGCCCAGTCGCTGAGTCCGAAGATCTCGTGGATGAGAATGACGACGGGGGCCTTGGTCTTGACTTCGGGGTAGACGACGAAGGCCTGAACGGTGCGGTCGCCGTGTTTGAGCGGGACGTATTCGTGATGGCGGGGCGAGGCTTCGAGGCGGGTCTTGGCCCAGTCCTGTGCGTGGACGGCGCCTGTGGTGAGTGGGAGGAGAAGAGCTGCAGCGACGAGCTTGAGAGTGTAAGGCATTGTGAACGTCATGGGGAGGAGTGTAGTACGCGATTGAGTAGACGGACAAGGTGGAGGCTACGATTTTGGCCGGACATTGATGAGATTGATAAAAGCATTGAAGCGGTTGTAGTTGACTGAGAAGACTGCGAGCGAGGCGTGTTCAGAACCGCTTTTTATACACTTTTCAGATGAAAAGATTTCATTTGCGGATTGCTACTTCGGACGATGTAGCTCAGATTCGTAGTCTCATCGTGGCGTCGGTGCGGGGACTTCAAACTACGGATTATTCTCCGGCGCAGAGAGAGGGCGCATTGGCTACGGTGTTTACTGTGGATAGCCAGCTGATCGCGGATGGGACTTACTTTGTAGCCTTCGCTGAAGGCGGTGAGATTGCAGGATGTGGTGGATGGAGCTTTCGCAAGACACTTTATGGCGGGGATCACCAAGTGGAGAAGATCGCGCCGGAGAGATTGGATCCGCGGCAGAATGCGGCGAAGATTCGGGCGATCTTTGTGCATCCTGACTATGCGCGGATGGGCTTGGGTGGCTTGATTCTTGACGCTGCTGAGGAGGCGGCGGTGGCAGCAGGCTTCACGGACTTTGAGATGGGTAGTACGTTGACCGGAGTGTCGCTGTATGCGCGAAAGGGATATCGAGAGGTGGAACGGAGGCAGGTTCCAGTAGGCAGTGGGGAGACGATTGAGGTCGTGCGGATGGTGAAGCGGCGTGGCTTTGAGGTTGGCACGACGCCGTGTAGTCTTCAGGCAGATTGAGTTGGGAGTGAATCGATGATTGAGATGCCGATGATTGCGAAGGGCGCGGACGAACTATACCTGCTGCCGGGAATGACGAATCGACATGGCCTGGTGGCGGGAGCCACGGGTACAGGCAAGACGGTGACGCTGCAGGTGATGGCGGAGGCGTTGAGTTCGATTGGAGTGCCGGTATTTGCGGCAGATGTGAAGGGAGATCTGTCGGGAATCTCGCAGGCGGGAAAGAGTTCGCCGAAGTTCGATGCGCGAGTTGCGGCGATAGGCCTGGGTAAGTGGAGTTTTGCGGGATGTCCCGTGGTGTTCTGGGATGTCTTCGGCAAACAGGGGCATCCGGTGAGAGCTACTGTCAGTGAGATGGGACCGCTGCTGCTGAGCAGGATTCTGAATCTTAATGACACGCAGGCTAGTGTGTTGACTCTCGTATTCAAGATTGCTGACGACAGCGGGCTGCTATTGCTGGATATGAAGGACCTGCAGGCGATGTTGCTGCATGTGGGCGAGGATACGAAGAGCTACCAGACGCAGTATGGAAATATCTCGACTGCGAGTATAGGCGGCATTCAGCGTGGATTGGTGGTGCTGCAGCAGCAGGGAGGAGACTTTTTCTTTGGCGAACCCGCGTTGAACATTGATGATCTGCTGCAGGTCGATTCTAGTGGCAAAGGGGTCGTGAATATTCTGGCGGCGGATCAGTTGCTGCGGTCGCCACAACTTTATGCGACGTTTCTGCTTTGGCTGATGAGTGAGCTGTTTGAGAAGCTGCCGGAGGTTGGAGATCAGGAGAAGCCGAAGCTGGTGTTCTTCTTCGATGAGGCTCATCTTCTGTTCAACGACCTTCCTTCGGTTTTGCAGAATCGCATTGAGCAGGTGGTGCGATTGATTCGGTCGAAGGGGGTTGGGGTGTTCTTTGTGACACAGAATCCTATCGATGTACCGGATACGGTTCTTAGTCAGCTGGGGAATCGTGTACAGCATGCGTTGCGTGCGTTTTCGCCACGAGATCAGAAGGCGGTGAAGGCGGCGGCGCAGACGTTTCGGGCGAATCCGAAGTTGAATGTGGAGGCCGTGATTACGGAGATGGGTGTAGGAGAGGCGCTGGTCTCGTTTCTGGACGAGAAGGGAATTCCCGGGATTGTGGAGCGCGCGATGATTATGCCTCCACATAGTCAGATCGGTCCGATTACTCCGGAACAGAGAGCGGCAATTATTAAGAATTCGGTGGTGGCGGGGGTGTATGAGACGGTGGTGGATCGGGAGTCGGCGTATGAGCGGCTGAAGGGGAAGGCTGTGGCTTCGGGTGGGGCGGCGGGTTCAGCAGGGTCTCCGGCGGGTTCGGGCTCGGGGTGGTTGGGGAGCCTGGAGGCGGCTGGGACTGCGTTGGGCGGGGTGCTGGGGCAGGGGAGTTCGCAGCGGGGGGATACGGTGCTGCAGGCTGCGGTGAAGAGCGCGGCGCGGACGATGGGGAGTACGGTAGGACGGCAGTTGATCCGTGGGGTGCTGGGATCGCTGCTGGGTGGGTCGAAGAGGTAGAGGGCGCTATTTGGCGCAGGAGGAGCAGGTACCGTAGACGAAGAACTCGTGGCTGGCGTACTTGAAGCCGCGAGGGAGCTTCGGCCGGGACTGCATCTCGCAGCCCTCAAGTTCGTGGACGGTGCCGCAGGTGTTGCACTGGAAGTGGTGGTGGTGGGCCTTGCCGGCGACCTCGTAGCGGGTGGAGTGGCCGGGGACGTCAACGGGTGTGAGCCACCTGTCGTCGACCAGGCTGCCGATGTTGCGGTAGACGGTGGCGATGCTGAGGGCATCGACCTCTTTCTGGGCGAGTGCGAGGGCTTCGTCTGGGGACAGCGGACGGTTGGCTTCCACGAAGGCAGCGCGAATGGCATCTTTCTGGCGGGTGTTGCGGGTTTGGATGGTCGATGGCATGAGCACGCTTGGCTAGCGTCTTAATCCTAGCCTGTTGCGAAGATAGTCTCAACTAGGGTTTCAACTGGGGGATGAGGCAGGGAGGACTGAGCGGGCCCACTCGGGCGTGCGGAATGGGCCTGTCCAGTTAGATAACTTTGGGCTAGATAACCTTTAGCAACAGCAGGATGAGGACGATGAGGAGGATGAGACTGATTCCACCGCCTCCGTAGTAGCCGAGGCCAGGTCCCATGCGAAAGCCTCCAAAGCCGAACACCAGGATCAGAATAATCAGAACGATAAGCATCTTTAGTTTTTCTCCGTTCGGCGAAGATTCGCCAGATGGAGATGTGATGCAGATTTTGTTACGAACGTGATAACAAATCTCTTTTGTGCTCCGGCGCAGGCACCCCTCCCCCTCCCCCTCGGGGTATTTTGGGAGGAAGTTATTTCTTTACATTGACTTAGGGGTGGAGTGTGTCTGTAAAATCTTGAAAACAAGAGGGTTGCGCGCAAAATACTTGTTTTGAATTACTTACGGCGAAATGGAGTCTCGAAACTCGCTTGGTGAGAGTCGATATCGCACTCTTACAGGATAACTGTTTGAGGGGAGTGAATACGCCACGCGAAAAGTCGCGTCTGGAGCGGGTTTTCGCGCATATGGGGCTTGACATGCGATTTTTCGGCTGTTTTCGATGGGTCTAATTTTGTCTTGAATGGTCCTGGGTGGTCTGTCCTTTCGTTTGAAAGCGATTGGGTACAGAGGTCATCCTTGGGGTGGGCGAGGGGGTGCGGCAGATGGGGCAGGCCATCAGATGGTCGGCGGCGTGCCGGTTTGCTGCCTGGACGGCTTCCGCGGTGTCCATTTCGCGGGCGATCTCTTCGATTGCTTTAGATTTTGCGGGGAGTTCGCACTGGCGGCGCATGGCTTCGGCAAGGTTTTGGAGGAGCAGTGTCCCCTCGGGGCAGTAATGAGTCGACATCTCGTGCCTCCTTCTTTGGAAAGAGACGTTCGCAAGGGGTACGAGATGAGAGGCGGTTTGGATGGCCTGAAAGTTGTAGAGACGCTACATAAAGTTTGATGTAGGGCTGGTTGACCGTGGTCAGGCCATCTTGTCAGGTTTTGCCCTTCTCGTTTCGGGTTATTTTTCCTTCTCGAGTTCGACGACCATGACCTCCATTGGCTTGTCTCCGGCGTTGATGTCGGAGTGGAGGGTGTTGGGAGCCATGGCAGGGAGCCAGTAGGCTTTGCCTGTCTCCCACACGTGGGTTTCGGATGCGCCGGAGGGCTCGACGATGTTCATGGTACCGCCGGTGAGTGCGATGATGACGCGGGGATGATGGTGGTGGTGCATGGCGAGTGGCTGGTGCGGCGTGACGATCGTCTTCCAGATTTTGACGTCTTCATTTTCAAACTGAGGGAATCTTTGGGTCTTCTGTTCGACTTGCGAGATGAGAACGGTGGTGCTGAGGGCGGCCGCTAAGAAGGCGGCCACGGGGGTGGCGTGCTTCATGGGTGTCTCCTTGTGGCGAGGAGTTTAGCACGCGGTTAGAGGTTTGGGATCTTCCGTTCGCGTGTGGCGTCAGTGCCCAAATCTCAGAAGCGAGGTATGGGCATTGGGCATAACATTGTCGCGTGTGAACGGTCTCACGGTCAGGAATGACGGCCCAGGCAGGTGAAGCGACTTATTCAAGGAGGCTGTGCGATGGCGAATCGAATGATTGGAACGATAGTGTCTGGCGTGGTGTGTGGTGTGGCTCTACTCGGTGCGGCTGGTGTCGGCTGGGGGCAGGGAGCGAAGGCGCTGTATCCGGCGATGGCTCCGATTGAGCAGTACCGCGTGGCTAGTGTGGCGGAGGAGGTTGCGCTGGCGCGCAGTGCGGCGAATGTGGCAGTGAGCGGTGATGCGGAGGTGATGGTGCTCGGCAGCCACGGCTACGAGACGGCGGCGAAAGGGAAGAACGGATTCGTCTGCCTGGTGGAGCGCTCGTGGGCTACCACCTTTGACGATCCACAGTTCTGGAACCCGAAGCTGCGTGCGCCGCACTGCTTCAATGCGGCGGCTGCGCGGTCGGTGATGCCAGCGTATCTGAAGCGGACGGAGTTGGTGCTGTCCGGGATGCCGAAGGATCAGGTGGAGGCACGCATGAAGGAGGCGGTGGCGACGAAGGTCATTGGCGCGCCGGAGCAGGGGGCGATGTGCTACATGATGTCGAAGCAGGGCAATCTGAACGATCATGACGGCCATTGGCGTCCGCATCTGATGTTCTTCCTGCCGACTACGGATGCTGCGAGCTGGGGTGCGAACCTCGACGGGTCACAGGTCTTCGCTGCGCAGGGGAACCCTGAGCCGGTGACGATTTTTATGGTTCCGGTGACGGCGTGGTCGGATGGGACGGTGGGGGAGATGAAGTGATGCCTCTATTTGCGGCCTAGTGGATTTACGTTCCTACCCTTCGCAGAAGATCCTTATTTTTCGCATGAATTTGTGCCGGGCGGGTTGGGAGTAGTGCGGTTCGCGCCGCGCGCGAATGCCTACTCATGCGATGAGACTGCGTGAATAGGGCCCGCAATTCATCTAAGTTGACGCTTCAAATCCTGGCAAAGTTGGTTCATCTGGATTGTCGAGATCCAGCGCCTCTAGAAGTTCTGCTTTGTCTTGGTATTCAAGCCACACAATAAATCCACGATCAACAATATTGAGTCGAAGACCCGTCTGATCATAATCAAGCACAATTGGCTTAATATTTTTCTCGACCTGAAGGGAGGAACAGTACTGTAGTGCTTGTGTCAAATTACCGGGATTCAAAGCCTTGCCTGAGGGGTGGTGTTCTTGAAGGTGTTTCCGTAATTCTGCATACGTGAAGCCTGCCTGAAGTTTTTCAGACTTTGCCGTCAAGACCGGATGTAGAAGCCATCGATACATCCTAAGCTGAGTGTCCTGAAAGCCACCTGCAAAAAGGTTCATGAAGGTGGTATACCGACCACTTTGTTGATCGACGATATTTTTTATCAGTGCTTCAACATTAATTTCTTTGCCAACGACTCTTTGGCTTTCTGCTGTACTTGTCACGTTTGCTTCCAAGCAAGCTAGGCGGCAACCCTCTTGAACAACGTAGACACTGAACTTAGAAAACTTAATGAGACTCGTTGCAAACGCTGGATCAAAAGTAACGTTGAGCATTTTTGCGCCCAGCTAATCACTGAGCCAAGTTCTTCTTCGGTCCAGGTATCAGCATCAACAGATACGACCCTTCCCGTGAGGTCTCCGTTGTAGACAATCAGACGATCATTATCGAGCCAGACGCCAATGATAATAAAGCAGACTTTTGAGGCCTCATGAAAGGCTTTTAGTGCAACAGAAAAGTCTATTTGTGTCGAAACAGGTAAGTAGTGAAAATCATCAAGAACGATGAATTTTTGAAAGTTGGCAGCCTTCAGTGCGGCAATGATGTCATTAACATCACCAGGATCGAGTTCCAAATCGTGGACTTCCACTTCGCTCGTCTCAGTCGATCCTTTCTCTCCCCCCAATTCCGCGCTGATTCCCATGAAACCAGCTTTTAGGCCAGCGTTTATTTTGTTTGTTCCTTCTATGGTTTTCTTCTCGGACTGAACAACTTGAAATCCTGCGCGTTTTAGTATGTTGGAGTGGAGTTCTTGGATATTCCACTTGTTGGAACATTGAACAAGAATGTAATCGTCGTCCTTTAGGCAATGTTTTCTAAGACACGTTTTGCCTTGCTTCGAACTTCCGAAAATGACGACATGTTTGTCGCGAGTCAACGTGCTGACGAACGAATCATCGACTTTTTTCCGCGTTACATAGTTGAGGGGGACATCTCGAGTAACACCATAGACTTCGTCCGTGGTAAAGCTCTTCGTTTGAACCGAGTTGTGATCACCGAACATAAATTGATATTACCTGCCGAATTTTTGTTTGCCTTGCATTTGGCTCATCATGCGTTGTTGGGCTTTGATGCCGCCGCCACCGCCGAGTGACTTGAACATCTTGCGCATCTGGGCGTACTGGCGGAGGAGGTTGTTTACGTCTTGTACGGATGTGCCTGAGCCCTTGGCGATGCGCTTGCGGCGGTTGCCGTTGATGATCTCGTGGTCGAGGCGCTCTTTGTTGGTCATCGAATTAATGATGGATTCGACGCGGGTGAACTGGCCTTCGTCTACGTTTTCGACGGCCTGCTGCATGCCCGCGAAGGGGCCGACGGAGGGGAGCATCTTGAGGATGGACTTCATGGAGCCCATCTTTTTGATCTGACGGAGCTGGTCGCGGAAGTCGTCGAGGGTGAAGCCGTCGCCGGAGAGGGCTTTTTTGGCGAACTGCTCGGCTTTGCCGCGGTCGAGGGTGGATTCGGCGCGCTCGAGGAGGGTGGCGATGTCGCCGTGGCCCATGATGCGGGAGACGATGCGGTCGGGGTGGAAGGGCTCGAAGGCGTCGGGCTTTTCGCCTGTTCCCAGAAATTTTATCGGCGCTCCCGTCACGTGGCGGATGGAGAGGGCAGCGCCTCCTCGTGCGTCGCCGTCCATCTTAGTGAGGATGGCGCCGGTGATGGTGAGGAGATCGTTGAAGGCCTTGGCGGAGTTGACGGCGTCCTGGCCGGTCATGGCGTCGGCGACGAAGAGGATCTCGGAGGGCGAGAGGAGCTTTTTGAGCTGCGCCATCTCGTCCATCAGCGACGCGTCGATCTGGTTGCGGCCGGCGGTGTCGACGATGAGCATGTCGCAGCCGAAGTTGGCGGCGTCGCGTTTGGCCTCTTTGGCGAGGCGGAGGACGTCGGGGGTTCCCAGTGGTCCGTTGTCAGTTGTCAGGCTGCCTTCGTAGAGTTGCGCGCTGATGGAGCGGGCTACGATGGCCAGCTGTTCGCGGGCGGCGGGACGGTAGACGTCGACTGAGACGAGCATGGGGCGGTGGCCGGCTTTTTTAAGCCACTGGGCTAGCTTGCCGCTGGTGGTAGTTTTGCCGGAGCCTTGCAGGCCAGCCATGAGGATGACGCTCGGCGGCTGGGAGGCTTTCTGGAAGCGGGCGGTGTCGCGGCCGAGGAGATTGACTAGCTCGTCGTGAACGATTTTGACGATTTGTTCTGACGGGCTTAGGGCGGTGGCGACTTTTTCGCCGATGGCACGGGTGCGAATGTGCTCGACGAGCTCGTTGACGACGGTGAGGTTGACGTCGGACTCGAGGAGGGCGAGGCGGATCTCGCGGATGGCGTCGGAGATGTTCTCGTCGGAGATGGTGCCCTGGCCGCGGAGGGTCTTGAAGGAACGCTGGAGTTTGTCGCTTAGGTTTTCAAACATGACTGCTACAAGTTTACAGGGAATGGCGGCGATGGCCTACCGGCCGGGTCCGCTGCGCGCGGTGCGGTCACTTCGTGACTTGTATACCCCTTCGGCTAGTGCTTCCGATGGTCGCGATACGGAGTTGCGGCGGAAGATGATTGGGCTTAGTTGAGGATGCCGCCTTTGGCGAAGGTGATGGTGAGGTCGACGAGGTGGGTGTTGGGGTCGGCGACGGCGTTGTAGGTGGCGGAGTAGCCGGCGAGGGACTGGAGGGCGCTGTTGTTGTGGAGGAACCCGGTGAGGTAGGTGGTGTCGTAGAAGTCGCCGGGGTTCATGTGCCAGGCGGAGTCGAACTGCTTCTGCTGCTCGGTGGAGAGGCCGAGGGCTTTGACGCTGTGGATGTGGTACTGCGGGCCGGGGTCGACGATGATGGTGTAGGAGACGTGGTGGCTGAGGTGGTCGAAGGTGGCGGGGGCCTGGACTTTGGCGTCCTGAAAGCCTTTGGCAAAGTAGGCGCCGGCGATGATGGAGAGGCTTTGGCGGAGAGCGGCTTCGGAGGCCATGTCGCCGGGCTTCATCTTGGCTTGCTTGTTGAAGTCGGCGGTGCTGATGACCTCGGAGCCGGGCCAGGTGAGTTGGAAGAGTTGGTAGGGCTGGCCTTCGCTGAGCGTGGCGGTGAAGTCGAGATCGATGACGCTGGGGGTGGCCTGGGGCGGGGTTTGGGAGAGGTTGAGGACGGCCATGTCGAGATAGCCCGCGTCGTGGTAGGCCGAGGTGAGTGCTTTGGTGATGGTGGTGCGGGTGGTGTTGGTGTCGAAGGGCTGATTAGTCTGGTCTTTGATGACGGTGTCGAGCCTGGGCTGCATGGCGGGGGAGGCATGCACGACGGTTAGTTTGTGGACGCGGATCTCAGGCGACTGGATGGCGAAGGCGATGGCGGTTGGGGTGGCTCCGGGTTGAGAGCTGACGGCAAGGGCCACGACGTTGGCGGTGACTCCTTTTTCGGCGACCATCGCTTTGAGGGCGGAGGTGATGTTGTCCTGGAGGTTGCCGGTGGTCGGGACGACTCCGATGTAGAGGGGGACTCGGGCGGTGAGTGCGGAGGTGAGTTCGGAGGGGGACCACCAGACGAAGTTGGTGAAGGTGGCGGGGAGGAGATTTTCTGGCGGCATCGGCTTGAGATCGTAGACCAGGCCGGTGGCGTTGGATTCGAAGCTGATGTCGGAGAAGAGGCCGGTGTCGCTGAGGTGTTGGGCGGCAGCTTGAACGTCTGCCTGTGTGGCGGCTGCGCCTGGTTGCAGGCCGCTGACTTTGAGGAGGTCGGCTTGGGAGAAGGCGGGTGCGCCTGTGAAGGTGATGGGCGGCAGGGTGAAGGTCTGGGCGGGGAGTTGGAGGGTGAGGACGGAGAGGCAGAGAGCGAGGAGAGCGGGCCTGAGGGTGGTAGAGCGCATTTGAATGGAAGATACCCCATGCCGCGATGGGAGAGAAGAGACTTTTTTAGGGACAAGTGCGTCCTGCCAGCGGGCCCACTACGCGTGGGGCGGTCACTTCGTGACTTGTTTACCGCTTCGCTTGGTGCTCCCGTTGTTCGCAGGTTGAAGTCCGTGCCGACCAACGGGAGGAGCTATGCTTTCTCGTTCGCAAAGACGGGTATGCGCGTCACGAAGTGACCGCTCTCCGCGCAGGAGGCCCGTCCGGCAGGACGCTCGCCTTGGCAAGTGACGGGCTTGGTGCGTGGCCAGGTTGGTTCGGGTTGCGAGTCGGCAGGCACGGAGGTTTGGCGGGCGGGATAATCGAGTTCTATGCACGAGATTGGGCAGGCTGGAGGGAACGCGCGGACAGTGCGGGAGTTTGTGGCGTATCTGCGGGTGGAGAAAGGGCTTCGACCGGCCAGTTGTGAGGCATATCAAAGGGATCTGGAGCAGTTTGCGGAGCATGTTGAGGGGCGCGACGGGTTGCTGGTGGGGGCGACCCAGGCGGATGTGAGCGGGTTTATGGAGGGGCTGCGTGGGCACGCGGTGGAGTCGAGGTCGATTGCGCGGAAGCTGAGCTGCCTGCGTGGGTTCTATCGCTGGCTGCTGATGGATAAACGGATTACTCATGATCCGACAGTGAATGTGGAGACTCCTGCGAGCTGGAAGGTGCTGCCGAAGTCGCTGGCCGAGGGCGAGGTGGCGGAGATGCTGGAGCGGACCGGAGTTGCTGCCCGGAGTGACGGTGCGGATGGGCTGGCGCTGCGGGATCATGCGATCTTGGAGCTGCTGTATGCGGGCGGGCTGAGGGTGGGGGAGATATGCGCACTGCGGGTGGAGGATGTGCATCTGGACCAGGCGCGGGCGCAGGTGAGGGGCAAAGGCGATAAGGAGAGGATTGTGCCGCTGGGGCGGTCGGCGGTGGAGGCTTTGGAGAGGTATCTGGTGGTGGGGAGGCCGGGGTTGGTGAGGAGCGGGCTGGAGCGGGGAGGCCATGCGGTGCAGAGGGCGCTGTTTCTTAGTGTGCGGGGAAATGCGCTGACGCGGCAGTGGGTTTGGGAGATGGTGCGGTCGGCTTCGGGGACGGGTAAGGCTAGTCCGCATATGCTGAGGCATAGCTGCGCTACGCACATGGTGGAGCATGGTGCGGATTTGAGGAGTGTGCAGACTTTGCTGGGGCATGCGGATATTGCTACGACGCAGGTTTATACACATGTGGCGTTGGGGCATTTGAAGAAGGTGCATCGGGAGCATCATCCGCGGGGGAAAAGGCGGGTGGTTTAAAGGGTTGGGGTTGAAAGGTTTGGGATGTTGGGGCGAGCGAGGGTCTTCGGGATCCTTCGCTCCGCTCAGGATGACAGCAAAGGCAACCGCAGATCCCCTTCAGGGATGACAACAAGAACGGCAACGGCAAAGACAAAGGCAACGGCAGAGACAAAGGCAACGACAAAGACAAGGCAACGGCAGAGCAAGGCAGAGGCGAAATGCGGGATAAGGCTGGCGGGATTAACGGATTGGCCGAAGGGTTTCTGGCGATGCTCGCGAATGAGCGAGGCGCGTCGGAGCATACGGTGCGGGCTTATGCGCGCGAGGTGCGGAGCTTTGCGGCTTATCTGAATGAGACTTTGGGGAAGGATGCGAAGGTGAGTGCGGTGGAGCATCTGCATATTCGCGGTTACCTGGGGGCGCTGTATGAACGGGGGCTGACCAAGGCGAGTGCGGCGCGGGCGCTGGCGGCGGTGAGGAGCTGGTTCAAATGGCTGGCGAAGGAGGGGCATGTGGCGCAGAATCCGGCGCTGCTGGTGAGTACGCCGAAGTTGCCGAAGCATCTGCCGCGGGTGCCGAGTATGGAAGAGGTGAATCGAGTTTTGAATTCGCTGGATGGTTCGACTGAGAAGAGGGCTGGCGGAGCGGACGGTGTAGCCTCCCACCCTTCGCAAAGTACGCGAAGGATGGGGCACCCGGACGGTGGTGGCGATGCGGAGGAGGGAGATGCTTCGGCGTGGCCAGAGCGGGACCGGGTGATCTTCGAACTGCTGTATGGGTGCGGGATTCGTAACTCGGAGCTGGTGGGTTTAAATATGGGCAGCGTGAAGTGGCGCGATGATGCGGTGCTGGTGCGCGGCAAGGGGCGGAAGGAGCGGCTGGTGCCGCTGGGAGACGAGGCTGCGGTGGCGTTGAGGGCGTATCTGCCGCTGCGGGAGGCGAAGCTGGTGGCGGCGGGCAAGGGCGCGCTGGTGCATGAGGGGCCGTTGATGATGAATCTGCGGATGCGTGGCGATTGCAGGCTGACGACGCGGAGTGTGGGGCGGATTGTGAAGGCGATCGCCCTGAGCCGGGGGCTGGCGGCGGATGTGCATCCGCATACGCTGCGGCATGCGTTTGGAACGCATATGCTGGAGGAGGGTGCGGATCTGCGGGCGATCCAGGAGATGCTGGGGCATGAGCGGCTGTCGACGACGCAGAGGTATACGCAGTTGACGGTGGGTCAGGTGCAGAAGGTATATGACGAGACGCATCCTCGGGCTAAGTGAGAACAGGGCGAAGTGAGATCTCCGCAGATACTTTTGAAGAGCTGGTTTTGTGCTGGATTTTTTTGAAGATGCGGGAGTGTTGGTTTTTGCTGGAGGTTTTGCGTAAAACGGGGTTTTGAACGTGGTTTTTTGATGGTGAGATGGTGGTGGCTTGTGGTGAGTTCGTGGCTGATGGGTGGTGTGATTTGTGGTGGCGAAAAAAGTGACAGCGTTTTGAGATTTATTTTCGTGTCTGGAATTGGCGGTGGTACACAGCGGGTTTCTCCACTGCGTGCGACAACAGGCCGGTGCCCTTCGATGGAAATGACAGATCTTCGGTCGTGCTCTACGGCGATACTGCTCTAGTGGGTGGTGGCGTAGACGTAGAAGTCGGAGAAGGAGGTGTCGTCTGGGTTGGATGGGTCGTAGGGGTAGTCGTTGGCAATTGTGGAGTGGAGAGACCATTGGGGTTGATGTTTGGCCACCCAGTCGGTGAACGCGCGGTGATGGACGTGTTTGTAGTGCCACTCCTTGGTTATGTTGCTGGAGTAGACGACTACGAAGCGGCTGCCGGAGGCGAAGAGTTTACGCATGTAGTCGTCGAAGACGTGATCCTCGACGAGGTGGTAGATGACGTCGAGTGAGAGAGCGAGGTCCGCCTTAGTGCCTGCGGGGAGGAGACTGGCTTCGAAGAAGCGTTTGCTGGGGTCGTTGGCGAAGAGGGAGCGGCAGATTTCGATGGCTTTGGGGGAGACATCGACGCCGGTGTAGGCCGGGTAACTGGCAAGTTTGAGCTGCGCGCCGTCGCCCGAGCCGTGCTCGATGACGGAGGCGATGTGGTGCTGCTGGACGAAGGTGTTAAGGAAGTTGGCCTTGAAGTGGGCGAGGCGGTTGTAGCTGCCCGGGCCTGAGTCGCCACCTTTGCGGTAGCGTCGCTCCCAGTAGTCAACCGAGTTTCTGAAGTGTGCTCGGCGAAGTTGAACGAGGCCTGGACCAATCAGTGGGACGTTCTTGAGAAAGGATTTAACACTTGCGATCATTTAGTCACCATCATCCTGGGGAGTTGGGAGGAATAGTTGGCTATATGGTACTGCCACATTCGATGCATTAAGGGAAGATCGGTTGGCCGATTTAAGCACTTTTAATCATGAATATTTGATTGCTAAGTGTTGACCTTCTTGAGTTTGTCGTAGTCCCTCCCTGAGAAGCATTATGGCACAGGAGTTGTTTGATCACCTCAAACGATTTAACCTTTGCGGTCTTCGGGAAGGGGGCTGCATCCAATGAGGGCGAGGTACGGAATGCTGCAAGGATTCGCGAAGGGTGCGGGGTTGGCGACGGTGGGGTTGGCGCTGATGGCGGGGCAGGGTTGCAAGAAGAAACAGGCTCCGGCTGCTGTGCAGCCTGTGGTTCGGACGGTGCCCCGGGCGGCACAACCGGGCTTTCCTGATGATCCGCCGCCAGTGCCTGTGGTCGCCGATAGAGGCACACATCACCCGGTGCGGCGGGCGGCTGCGCCTGCTTTGGCGCCGGCTCGGCCACCGGCGGTTGATCCGAATGCTCTGGCTGAGGCGCAAAGACAGCGGGATGCGAGTCTGTTGCAGAGGCAGCAGGCGGCTTCGCAGCGGCAGCAGCAGGAGCTGAACGGGGTGGTCGAGCGGAGCGCGAAGATTCGGCAGGCTCAGCAGGATGAGCCGCGGATTCAGGAGGCTCCGGAGGCTCCGATCGATCGTCCGCTGCCGGGGGTGCCTGGCCAGCGGATCCAGGATAATCCCGCGCGGATGCCTGAGGCCGAGCCGGAGCAGCCGGCGCCTTCGGATGGGGAGTCTGCGCCGGACGGTACGAATTCTGCTCAGCCGCAGCCACTGCCACCGCAGAGCTAATGGGAGGGTGGATTCTCTCCCTTCCATTGGAATGCTGTTCTGCCGCCACAATATCTGAGGCTCTGAGACGTCATTACAGTAGCGCACCCTGGGGTGGCGTGAGATCGTGACCGATCTGGCAGGCAGGCCCGCACAGGTGCGACTCGAGCGCGTAGACGCAGGTGAGCTTTATGGCAAGTTTTCAAGGCGAGGCGTTGCAGTCAGCAAGCAAGCCTGATTCAGATTGCAGATTCGAGCCGGGCGTCATGGTGCCGGTAATCGATCCCATGCGCTGCGAAGCGAAGGGACCATGCGTTCCCATTTGTCCTTACGATGTTCTCGTTATCCGCACCGTCACGCCTGAGGAGAAGGCTGGGCTTCCTTGGGTCGGGAGGTTCAAGTTGCTGGTGCATGGCGGCAAGCAGGCGTTCGTTCTCGTCCCTGAAGCTTGCCGGGGATGCGGCTTGTGCGTCACAGCCTGCCCAGAGAAGGCGATTACACTTCAGAAGCTGCAACTGCGACGCTGACTGCGCCGAAGTGCGGCTTTCCGGTTGGTCCAATGCATGGCAGATTGATGTCTGTGGGCGGAGGCAACTTCGTCAATGGGCCGAGATGAGGAGGATGTGGGCTGGTTCGGCGGGGGTGGCGGGGGCGATCTCGAAGGGCTGGTTGGGGGCGATGGCGACTACGGTGCCCAGTGAGATCTTTGTGGGGTGGCTGTTGTGGAGGATGGTCGTAGGGGAGAGGGTTACTACGAGGGATCGGTCTGGCGAGGGTGGGACTGCGCAGGGAGCAGAGGTAGCGCAGACGACTCTGCGGACGGAGAGGCCGGCGGAGGAGAACTCGGTGGAGCTGATGTTGTGGGTGAGGTCGGTGGGGGCGGGGCCGCGGAAGTCAGGGGTGTTGCCTAGGTCGAGGTGGGGGAGTTCGACGCGGAGGAAGTCTGAGGGGAGGTCGCTGAGGTTTTCTATGGAGTGGCGCTCGAGGATGCCTCGGCTGATGCGGTAGGCTCCGAGATGCGTGGGCGGGCGGGTGATGGTTTCGGGCGGGTTCTCGTGGATGATGTTTACGGGGCCGGAGTTGTTGAGGTAGACGTAGACGGTGGAGGTGGCGGGGTGGTCGTGGACGGGGACTTTCTCGTGGGGGCCGTAGTGGACGCGGATGACGTTGAAGGTTTGGTTGGTGAGGATGGTCTGGTAGTTGGGTGGGAGTGGTTGTTGGGCTGGGGTGGTTAGGGTTAGGGAGAGGAGCAGGGGGAGAAGGGTTTTCAATCTGGGCCTCCTGGGGTTGTGATGCTTGGGGCTATTGGCGCCTATGAGAAGGCAGCAGCAGGCTTTTCACCGTGTTCGACTACGCTCAGGGTGCTGAATGAGAAGCAAATGGGCGAAGGCAAAGGCAACCGCAGATCCCCTTCGGGGATGACAACAAGAACTGCAACGACAACTGCAACGACAACTGCAAATACGGGGATCCTTCACTGCGTTCAGGATGACGGCTCTTTAAGATGGTTCGCTGCATTTTGGATGACGACCTTTGTTCAGGATGATGGCCTTTGTTCAAGATGACGGCCTTTGTTTAGGATGACGGCCTTTGTTTAGAATGATGGCCTTTGAAGTGGTTGCGTTTGCGTTAGTAGCGGGGGATGGTGGGGTCGATGGAGCGGGACCAGCCGTCGATGCCACCGGCGAGAGACTGAACGTGGTCGAAGCCTTGATTACGCAGCCACATGGTGACGCTGAGGGAGCGGGCTCCGTGATGACAGAGGACGACGATGGGGGCGTCGGGATCGAGCTCGGTGTGGGCGCGGGAGGGGATATCGCCCATGGGAATGAGGGTGGAGTCGGGGAGGTGAGCGGTTTGGTACTCCCAGGGCTCGCGGACGTCCAACAGGAGGGGGGCATTGGGCTGCTGGCGGAGCATGGAGAAGGCTTCTGCGGTAATTTCGGGCTCTAGCATGATTTCAAGGATATCCTTAGAGATGGCATTAGGAGAGATGGCATCAGGCACAGGGTTCCGCGCCTGGCTTTGACGAGAGTTGGGGCGAGGCTTGGGCGAGAGCCGGGTTAATGCCGGCGGTTCGGCGGAGTGTGCCGGGCTGGGTATGTTGTTGGGGATGCGGTTGAGCAGGGTGCATCCTGAGAGTGCTCACGAATTTCATTATGGACGGTGGCTGCCTTGGAGACTGTCTTGGGTTCTGCGAACGGTTTTGGTTTGGAGAGTGTATTGGAGAAGGTACTGATTGTTGAAGACGAGGTCCACGCTCGGAGTGGCCTTACGGAGTTGATTGAGAGCTGGGGCTACAGGGCTGAGTGTGCTGCGGATGGGATGGAGGGTCTGGAGAAGGCGGTGGCGTGGGCTCCAGCGATTATTGTGACCGACCTGAAGATGCCGCGGATGGATGGGATGGAGCTGCTGAGCCGGATTGGCGAGCTGCCACAGAGGATTGCGGTGGTGATGCTGACGGCGCAGGGGTCGATTGAGTCGGCTGTGGATGCGATGCGGATGGGGGCGTACGACTATATTCCGAAGCCGGTGGACCCGGTTCGGCTGAAGACGATTCTGCATAATGCGAGCCGTCAGCGCGAGGCTGATGCAGAGCTCGAGGCAACGGGTCGGCAGCTGAGGGATACGGGCGTGCTGGGGCCGATGGTGGGGTCGTCGCCGCAGATGGTCGATATCTTTGCGATGATTGAGAGGATTGCTCCGTCGAATGTGTCGGTGCTGGTGACGGGGGAGAGCGGGACCGGCAAAGAGCTGGTGGCGCGGGCGCTGCATGACCTGAGTGCGCGGAGGCTGAAGCCTTTTGTTGCGGTGAACTGCGCGGCGATTCCGGAGACGCTGATCGAGAGCGAGATCTTCGGGCATGAGAAGGGCGCGTTTACCGGGGCGCTGGAGCGAAGGGCTGGATGCTTTGAGTTGGCAGAGGAGGGGACGCTGCTGCTCGATGAGATTGGCGAGATGCCTATGGCGACGCAGGCAAAGCTGCTGCGGGTGCTGGAGGATCGGAAGCTAAGACGGCTGGGCAGCAAGATTGAGACGCCGGTGGATGTACGGGTGGTGGCGGCGACGAATAAGGATCCGGAGAAGGCTGTGGCGAGTGGGGAGTTGCGTGGGGACCTTTACTATCGGCTGAATGTTTTTAATATTCAGATGCCTCCGCTGCGCGATCACCTGATGGATGTGTCGGCGATTGCGGAGAAGATGATCGACGATATGAACGAGCGGCATCACTGCACGGTGGCGGGGTTGAAGGACTCGCTGATGATCCGGCTGGAGGGATATAACTGGCCGGGCAATGTGCGGGAGCTGCGCAACACGATTGAGAGGGCGGTGATTCTGGCGGGGTCGGGGATGCTGGGGATTGAACATCTGCCGCCGCACTTTGGGGAACCGGGATTTGCTCCTCCGCCGAATCGCGTGGCCGGCGTGGAGGCTGCGGTTGTCGCAGCTGCGCAGGCGGCTCAGTTTGAGGATGGACAGCGGCGATTGGATGAGTCGAACTCGGTGCGGGTGGAGGTGGGGACGACGGTGGATGAGGCAGAACGGCAGCTGATTCTGAAGACGCTGGTGGCGACGCATAACAACAAGACGAAGGCTGCGGAGATTCTGGGGATCAGTTCGAAGACGCTGCAGAATAAGCTGAAGGAATATTCGAACGCTGCTGTGACGGAGTAACGATGCGGCTGAAGACGAAGCTGGTGCTGTCGGCAACGGGGCTGACGTTTGCGATCGTGCTGGTGCTTTCGGCACTGTTCTTGAGCGAGCTGCTGCGGCAGAGGATCGAGCAGACGGCTGCGGCGAATGATGTGCTGGTGCACGAGGTCTGGCTGGAGATGCGGAAGGCGGTGGAGACGGGGCTGCGGGCGAATCCGCCGGTGGACCGGAGCGACGAGGCGCTGCATCGGGCGGTGGTGGACGCGCTGAGGAGCGAGACGGCGCTGATGCAGGTGATGAATACGATTGTGCGCTACTCGCCTACGGTTCAGGATGTGAGCGTAACGGATGCGCATGGGCTGACGCTGTTGAGTACGGACCCGGATGCAGTGGATCAGCCGGCGGTGTTCCGGTTCAGCCTGGCGAGTGTTCAGAATGGGCCGATCTCGCGGCAGATGCGGGTGGTGTTCGGCAAGCCGCGGGTATTGGATATCTCGCAGTCGCTGGAGCGGAATGGGGCGCCGTTTCTGGTGGTGCATGTTGGGGTGCGGTCGACGTTTTTGAAGAATGCATATGAGCCGTGGCTGCTGGATGCACTGATCTTTGCTGCGCTGGCGGCACTGGCGGCGATGTTGTCGGCGGGGCTGCTGGCGAATGTGGCGCTGCGTCCGCTGGAGTCGATCAGCGCGCGGCTTGAGAGCTTGACGAAGGCGGGCGGCGCGATTCCGGAGAGGATGCTGGAAAGCCGAAATACTCGAAGCGATGCGGTGGTTCGGGTGACGAAGACGCTGGACCGGCTGGGAGAGCAGATGCGTACGCAGGAGGCCGGGTATACGGCGCTGCAGGCGAATCTGAACCAGATGCTGGATACGTTGCGTGACGGCGTGCTGCTGTTTACGGCAGATCGGCGGGCGGTGATGGTGTCGGATGCGGTGGCTTATTTTCTGGGTGCTCCGTTGAACCAGGATCACGAAAAGCTGGTGGGGATGCGGCTGGAAGAGATCTTTGCGCCGGATAGCGTGCTGGGAGAGGCGGTGCTCGAAGCGTTTGCGGAGGGCGGCCAGGTGAGTGCGCAGGCGTTGACGTTGGAGGATGGGCGGCAGGTGCAGTTCTCGCTGGACCGGATCTCGGGCCAGATCGATGAGGAACTGGCAGGGGCGGGGAGTGTGGCGACGCTGCTGACGCTGCGGGATATGGAGTCGGTGGCGCAGCTGGGGCAGGAGTTGGAGGTGGCGCGGAGGCTGGCGGCGATTGGAAGGCTGACGGCTGGGGTGGGGCATGAGGTGAAGAACCCGATCAACGCGATGGTGCTGCACCTGGAGCTGCTGCGCGGGAAGCTGGCGCCGGGCGGTGCGGAGGCGTTTGGCGGGGCGCAGCGGCATGTGGAGATTTTGTCGGGAGAGATGCAGCGGCTGGACAGGGTGGTGCAGACGCTGGCAGACTTTTCGCGGCCGATGGAGCTGCATTTGAAGGAGCAGGACCTGCGCCAAGTGGTGGAGGTGGTAATGGAGCTGACTGCTGCCGAGATGCAGGAGAATAGGGTGCAGGTGATGGTGGATGGTCCGCGCGAGCCGTTGATGGTGAGAGTGGATGCGCAGCTGATGCAGCAGGCGCTGCTAAACCTTTTGCTGAATGGGATGCAGGCGATGCCCGAGGGCGGGGCGATGGTGGTGCGAATGCGGCGGGACCACCAGATGGCGGTGGTTGAGGTGATTGACGAAGGAGAGGGTATACCTGAGGAGCTATTACCGCGTATCTTCGAACTGTACTTCACCACCAAACCAAAGGGCAGCGGAATCGGATTGGCGATGACGTATCGGATTTTGCAGCTGCATGGCGGAGCGATGGAGGTACGATCCAATGCCGACCCGGGTTCGGTCGAGCGGGGGACGACGTTTACGTTTCGAGTGCCGGTTGCGTCGGGAGTTGGCGGCGAGAGCAGGAAGGCCGCAGGTGCAGTTCAGAAAGAGCTAGGGGAACGGGTTTGAAGGGTACGGGCAACATTACGCAGAAGATCGCATGGACGACTCTCTGGTTTGGTTTGACGATGGGGATGGCAGGATGCCGGCATAAGCCGCAGCTCGCGCCGCTGCCGCCGGTGATGTCTCCGGTGGCGCTTGAAGATATTCCTGAGCCGGATGATCTGCCGATGGTGGAAGAGCCGCCGGCGAAGCTGCCGACGGTGCCGGTGTCGACCGAGGCAGGGAAGCCGAAGAAGAGGAAGAAGCAGCCACCGAAGGTCATTGCGCCACCTGAGCCCGTGTCTGAGATGCAGGTTGCCAGTGCGGCAGCGCCTTCGCCGGATGCGGCTGTGGGTGCTCTGACGGCGGGGGGAGAGACGAATCCGCAGACGAAGCAGGATGCCGAGGAGCTGATCGCTTCGATCGACAAGAGGCTGAGTGCGCTGCCGGCACAGAAGGTGGAAGAGCAGAAGGCGCAGGTGAGCAAGGTGCGGAACTTCTGGAAGGATGCGCAGGATGCGTTGAAGTCCGGCGATGCCGAAGGGGCGAAGACGCTGGCGACGAAGGCTAAGCTGCTGCTGGATGACTTGGAGAAATAGCGAGTCAGCTAAAGGCAGCGAGTTAGCTAGTCGGCAGTTAAACCGGTCAGCGAGTCAGCGAGCCGGTGGCTCTGTAACTTCTTTTATTTTCAGAGGCTGGCAGTTGGCGCGTCTTCAACGATGCGCTTAGCCTCGGTGCGTCGACCTGTGGCGAAGTTGACATTGCTGGGACGGGGCCTATAATTTTGCCGGGCTCCGGGCCTGCTCCCCCAAAAATCTATATTTCCAAGAGGCGATCATGAAATCGAGAATCTCGATGTTTGTGTCCGTGGCGGCGCTGGCGGCGCTGACTTTTTTTGTCCCGAGTAGCGTGTATGCCCAACAGAACTGGAAAGCGGCGTTGGGCGGTCAAAGTAGCGATATGGGCAGGCAGGCAGTGGCTTTTCTTCCCAACGAGCTGTGGATTCACGAGGGCGACAGCATCACCTGGACCTCCGGCAGCGGAGACATCCATACGGTGTCCTTCTTCATCGCCGGTCAGGCGTTTGAAGACTTTACGGTGGGTTGTCCTGGGTTCTCGCCGAGTGGCGCGAGTTTCGACGGCACCAAGTGCGTGAGCGCGCCTCCGCTGGTAGAGGGGCAGAGCTTCATTGTGAGCTTTCCCAAACCCGGCAACTTTAGCCTGATCTGCCTGGTGCACACGCACATGACTGGGGTCATACACGTCCTAGCCGCGTCGGCGACTCTGCCGCACGATCAGGCCTTCTATGACGCGCAGGCGGCGGAACAGCGGAGGAGTCTGCTTACCGATACAGACAAGCAGAGGGACATGGATGACATGCTGTCGGCGCACTTGCTGGCAAACAAGAATAGCGTGACTGCAGGCATTGGAGAGATGACGGTGACCGGCGCTGGGTTTGAATCGCTTTCGGTCGTGCGCTTTCTGAAGGGAACCATTGAAGTCCATAAGGGGGACACGATCGAGTGGGTCAATTTAGACCCGGCCTTGCCGCATACGATCACCTTCGGAAAGGAGCCGTCGAATCCCGGGCCTCCGTCCGGCAATGTGCCCTTGACTCTGGACGCTGATGGTGTGTTGCATGCGACGATCAGTTCGCAGGGGGACAATGTGCATTCGGGGCTGATTGTTGCATCGCCTCAAAACCAGGTTGGCGTGGGGCAGTCTCCTCCGGGCAATACGCGTTTTCGCATTACCTTCACGGAGGCGGGGACGTATAACTACATCTGCGCGCTGCACGATAATCTTGGGATGATTGGCAAGGTGATTGTCCGGTCCAATTGGTAGACAGAGGGTACGGCGACGCTTGCGACGGAGGCGAAGTTGTTGCTGGATGATTTGGAGAAGTAGCGAGTCAGCGAAAGGCAGCGAGTCAGCTAGCGCGGGATCTCATAGCGGAGGCGGACCACGCTGTCTGCGTACTTTTTGACTGAGCGCAAGTGAAGGGGCACGTCGCGATGCCGCGGTGCGATGAGTGGGATGCCCTCACCGATCAGGGTAGGCATGACGTGGATGTCGAACTCGTCGATCTCGCCTGCGTCGAGAAATGAGGCGATCAGTTCTCCGCCGCCCATCATCCAGATATGTTTTCCCGGCGTCGCGCGGAGGTGCTGCGCAAACTTCTTTACCGGTTCCGAGACGAACTCCACGCCTGGGGTCTCGTGTTTGGGCGGTCTTCCGGAGAAGACGAAGTTGGCGAGCTTAGTGTCGAAGATTCCGCCTTTGTTGCCATGCTGCTTGTCATAGTCGAGAGCCCAGTCGTATGTCTTGCGCCCCCACAGGATGGTGTCAATTGTGCGATAGAACGCGCGCATGCCGTAGTCGTTTGTGGTGGGCATGCGATTCAGCCATTCGATATCGCCGTCTGGCCTGGCGATGTAGCCGTCAGCGCTTGTCGCGATATAGACGATGATCTTTCGCGGGGCGTTCATACCGTTTTACTCCGTTGTTTCGAAGTTGCAGGCGTGGCACGAAACACTCGACCATGATGCTACTTTATTCGCTTGCCACTTCGGAGGCCAGCTTCTTCGCTGGCTTACGCGGTGGCACCGTGGCATTTTTTGTATTTTTTCCCGGAGCCGCAGGGGCACTCGTCGTTGCGGCCTACTTTTTCGCCGGCGTGGCGTGGGCCGGAGCCGTTGGTATCGGCGGAGGCTGAGCTGACGGAGCGGGCCTGCTCCAGTTCGCGCTGCTTCTTCTTTTGGAACTCGCGCTCGAGTGCGTCGATGGTGGTGGAGGGTGCTCGGTTGGGTGGTGGTGCTGGCGGATTTTGACGCGCCGCTGGGGCGTTGGTGTGTTGCGGGGGGGCGGAAGGTGGGAGTGCGTTTTGGGCGTTGGCTGCGGCTAGCTGCTGGGCTTGTTGCGCCTGGGCTAGAGCCTGCGCGTGGGCCTGGGCTTGCGCGAGTTGCTCGGCGGACTCGATGGGGGTCCCGTCGGGGCCGATGATCTGCATGCGGAAGAGGTGGCGTGCGGTGTCTTCCTGGAAGCGCATCATCATGCCTTCGAACATCTCGAAGGACTCCTTCTTGTAGGCGACGAGCGGGTCTTGCTGTGCGTACCCGCGGAGGCCGATGCCCTCTTTGAGGTGGTCCATGGCGAGGAGGTGGTCCTTCCAGAGGCCGTCGAGGACGGAGAGCATGACGATGCGCTCGTGGTAGCGCATGGCTTCGGCGCCGAGGATGCTCTCCTTGATGTCGTAGCGGCCGCGGAGGTTTTGGAAGATAGCTTCGCCTAGCTCGTGGCGGTTGAGTGCCGTGGCATCGACTTCTTTTTCGAGGTGTGCGCCGAAGATGTCGTAGACCTGCGCGAAGAGTGGCTCGAGCTTCCACACGTCGGCGTGGACCTTTTCGGGGGCGTTCTCGTCGAGGATGTTGGAGAGGATGGTGGAGGTGTAGTCGTCGGTGATGAGCTGCTTCTGGTCGACTCCTTCCATGAGCTGGCGGCGGAGACCATAGACGGCTTCGCGCTGCTTGTTCATGACGTCGTCGTACTCGAGGACGTGTTTGCGGGACTCGAAGTTCTGGGTTTCGACGGCTTTCTGCGCGGCTTCGATGCGGCGGGAGATCATGCCGGACTCGATGGGAACTCCCTCTTCCATGCCGAGGCGCTGGAGCAAGGTGGAGACCCACTCGCGGGCGAAGATGCGCATGAGGTCGTCTTCGAGGGAGAGGAAGAAGCGCGAGGAGCCGGGGTCGCCCTGACGTCCGGCGCGTCCGCGGAGCTGGTTGTCGACGCGGCGGGACTCGTGGCGCTCGGTGCCGAGGATGTGGAGGCCGCCTGCGCCGATGACGGATTCGTGCTCGGCTTTGGCTGCGCCTTCGTGGGCAGCGGTGGCGGCGTCCCAGTTGGGTTGCGTGGTTTCGAACTCCTGGCCGGTGTAGTAGAAGCGGACCATGCCGGGGCCTGCGACGGGGTTGATGATGCCTTCGGCTGCGGAGACGGCGCGGGCCTGTTGCTTGCGGACGAGGTCCTGACGGGCCATGAACTCCGCGTTGCCGCCGAGGAGGATGTCGGTTCCGCGGCCTGCCATGTTGGTGGCGATGGTGACCATGCCGAGACGACCGGCCTGGGCGACGATCTCTGCTTCCTTCTCGTGGAACTTGGCGTTGAGGACGACGTGGCGAACGCCTTTGCGCTTGAGGATCTCGGAGAGGAGCTCGGATTTTTCGATCGACGTGGTGCCGACGAGGACGGGCTGCTTTTCGCCGTGGAGGCGGGCGATCTCGTCGGCGACGGCGAAGTACTTCTCTTGCGCGGTGCGGTAGACGACGTCGGCGTTCTCGATGCGGAGCATCTTGCGGTTGGTGGGCGTGACGACGATGTCGAGTTTGTAGATCTTGTCGAACTCGGCGGCTTCGGTCTCGGCGGTGCCGGTCATGCCGCTGAGTTTTTTATACATGCGGAAGTAGTTCTGGAAGGTGATGGTGGCGAGGGTCTGATCTTCCTTGCGGATGGCCACGCCTTCTTTGGCTTCGACGGCTTGATGCAATCCATCCGACCAGCGGCGACCGGGCATGAGGCGGCCAGTGAACTCGTCGACGATGATGACTTCGCCCTCTTTGACGACGTACTCGACGTCGCGTTTGTAGAGGGAGTGGGCCTTGATGGCGACTTCGACGTGGTGTTTGAGGTCCCAATTTTCGGGGTCGGCGATGTTGCCGATGCCGAGGAGTCCTTCGATCTTTTCCCAGCCCTCGTCGGTGACGGTGATGGAGCGGGTTTTTTCGTCTACGACGTAGTCGCCGGACCAGGTTTTGGTTTCGACGGTCTCGATGAGTTCGCCCAGTTCGAGCTTGGGGATGATGATGTTGACGCGTGCGTACTTGTCCGTGGTCTGGTCGGTGGGGCCGGAGATGATGAGAGGGGTGCGGGCCTCGTCGATGAGGATGGAGTCCACCTCGTCGACGATGCAGTAGTAGTGCCCGCGCTGGACCTGATCCTTGAGCTCGAACTTCATGTTGTCGCGCAGGTAGTCGAAGCCGAACTCGTTGTTGGTGCCGTAGGTGATATCGGAGGCGTAGGCTTCGCGGCGCTGAGCATCATCGAGGTCATGCACTATCACCCCTACAGACAGGCCGAGGAAGCCGTAGATCTTGCCCATCCACTCGGCGTCGCGCTTGGCGAGGTAGTCGTTGACGGTGACGACGTGGACGCCGCGGCCAGCGAGGGCGTTGAGATAGCAGGGGAGGGTGGCGACCAGGGTTTTTCCTTCGCCGGTCTTCATCTCGGCGATCTTGCCGGAGTGGAGGACGATGCCGCCCAGCATCTGCACGTCGAAGTGGCGCATGCCGACAGTGCGCTTGCCGGCTTCGCGGACGACGGCGAAGGCTTCGGGAAGGATGGCGTTGAGTGCTTCTTTTTCGGCGGCGTTGCGCTCGTCGGCGTTCTCGGGGGTGTCGGGGATGTTGGCGATGGCCGCGGCGATGCGCTGGCGGAACTCGGCGGTCTTGTTGCGCAGAGCCTCGTCGGAGAGCGCCAGGGTGGTCGGCTCGAGCGCGTTGATCTGCGCGACGGTGGGCTGGATGCGCTTGACGGCGCGTTCGTTACTGGTGCCAAAGACTTTTGCAATGACTGAGTTGAGCAAAACGGTATCCTTCGGGGCGCACTTTGTCCCAAATACTAGTGTAACTGGTATGGGTGGCGCGGTTGGAGGTGAAGTTGGCCGTTGGAGATACGGCGGATCAGGCTCGGGTGGCGCTAGCGAGCTAGGACTTCGAGCGGACGTAGACCGGATCGCGCTTGAGGTAGGCGAAGCGGTACTTGGCATCCTGGCCTGAGGGGGCGCAGAGGTGGCCGGTGAAGGGAGCGCGGAGGGTTTCGGCGCCGAAAGATATTGCTACGAAAGCTGGGGTGTAGCATTTGCTGTTGTCGAAGACTTCGCCGGAGACCCAATAGAGTTCGCCGGTGGCTTCGGCGTTGGCAGGGATTGCTACGGGCAGGATGACGGGGCCGGGGTGCATGCCGGGCGGGAGTTCGACGGAGATGGGGAGTTTGGTGTTGGAGGCGTCTTCGAAGACGAGTGCAGGGCGACCGGGGACGGTGCAGGTTTGCGCGCCGATGTTGCGGAGCACCAGCAGGGTTCCGGAGTGCGACATGCCGTCGAAGTTGCCGCCTTCGCCGTCGAAGGAGAGCGAGAGTTGGGCGGCGGTGCAGGCCAGCAGGGTGGACGCTGAGGGCAGAGAGGTCGCGCTCGCAGAAGAGGCTAGGATGAGGACCACGGCGACGACAACATAGACCGCGTTGGAGGCTGGTTTGGTCACTGAAAGAATTTTAGTCTTTCTTTGTGTCTCTGGTGAGATTGTAAGCTGACTTGTCAGTTGCGGAATTTGATTGAGGCGGGAATCTTATGCTGAGTTACGTGCAGAGTAGCTTGCTGGTGGTTTTGGCGATGCTGGTTTCGGTGGCGTTGGTGCTGGTGCTCAATCGGGCATGGCCGATTCCGAATCGCAAGCTGATCAATGATGTGACGGAATGGCAGCTGGGAATTTTGGGGACGACGTATGGGGTGATCCTGGGATTCATGCTGTATACGGTCTGGATAGACTTTCGGGCGGCGGAGGTGAATGCGACGCAGGAGGCGAGTTCGCTGTTGACGGTGACGCGGGTGGCGTCGGCGCTACCGGCTGCGGAGAGGGAGGCGTTTCGCGGGTTGGGGATGCAGTATGCGGATGCGGTAGTGCACCAGGAGTGGCCGGCGATGCAGCGTCAGGAGGAGAGCCGTGCGGGAGAGAGGATCGAGGTAGAGATGTGGAAGCTGCTCGCGGGGCTGAAGGACGATGCCGGCGCGGCGAATAGCGTGGACCACCTGACAAGGGTGTTGAGTGAGCTGTCGGAGAGGCGCAGTCTGCGGGAGGAGCAACTTCGCGTGCGGCTGCCCGTGGTGCTGTGGATCTTGCTGCTGGCTGGCGGGGGCGCGACGGTAGGGTCTTCGTGTCTGCTGGGGAATGACAATAAATGGCTGCACTATTGTCAGGTGCTGGCGTTGACGTTTGTGGTGGCGGTGACGTTGTCGGCGATTGCGGACCTGGCGCGGCCATTTGAGGGTTCGGTGTCGGTGAGCCCGGTTGCGTTTGAGCGTGTGCAGACGATTATGCAGCTGGATGCGGCTCGTTAGCGGCTACTCGCTTATTCAAAGCGTTGCCGAGAGCACACATCAAAGTCGAGATGTGGGGCACCCGCTTTTTGCGGCTGTAGGGTGTGTTCGAGATGCTGGATTAGGGCGTTGAGGCCAGGGGTTAGTGTCCGCCCATGGCTTCGGGGTCGGGTTTTGCGGCTTTGGTGGGGAGACGCATGATGAAGGGCAGCGGCGTGAGCAAAAAGATGGTGCAGGCGAGGATGGCGAAGGCGTTCTTGTAGCTGAGCATCGAGGCCTGGCGGAGCATTTCCTGGTAGGCCTGGCCGAGGGCCATCTGTGAGGCGCTGGCGGCAGACATGCCCTGCGACATCAGCATCTCTTTCATGCGGTCCATGTAGAGGTTGTAGGGGACGCTGCCGCGGACGACGTTGGCGGAGAGAGCGACCTGCTGAACCTGGGAGTTGCGCGCCAGATAGGTGGTGAGGAGCGCGGTGCCGGCGCTGCCGCCGAGGTTGCGGGCGAAGTTGGAGAGGCTGGAGATCTGGTTGGTCTTGCTGGCGGGCACGCCGACGTAGTTGAGCGTGCTGATGGGGATGAAGATGAAGGCGAGACCGATGACCTGGAGCATTCGCCAGAGGGTGACGGTGCCGAAGGCTGTGTTGAGGTCGAGCCGCGTGAGGTTGTAGATGCCGATGGCGGTGACGAGATAGCCGAGGCAGACCATGAGGCGTGGATCGAATTTGCCGAGGCTGCGGCCGGCGACGAACATCATGATCATCATGACGAAGCCAGCGGGGGAGAGGACCATGCCGGCGCGTTCGGCGGTGTAGCCGAGCAGGCCTTGGAGGTACTGCGGGATGAGCACGGTCGAGCCGAAGAGGACCATGCCGAGGATGAGCTGGAGGAAGACGGCAGTTCCGAAGTTTCGGTTCTTGAGGAGCTTGAGGTCGACGATGGGATCGGGATGGTGCCACTCCCACCAGGTGAAGAAGATCAGCGTGGCGGCGGCGAGGATGGCGAAGGTGCGGATCATGGGATCTCCGAACCAGTCCTTCTCCTGGCCTTTATCGAGGGTGAACTCGAGGCAGCCGACACCGACGGCTACGAGGCCCAGACCGAGGAAGTCGATCTTGAGGTGCTTGGCCTGCTCCATGCGCTCTTTGAGATGGGGTGGATCTTCGACCATGCGGTTGCTGAGATAGAGCGAGATGAGGCCGATGGGGATGTTGATGAAGAAGATCCAGTGCCAGTTGAAGTTGTCGGTGATCCAGCCGCCGAGGGTTGGGCCGATGGCGGGTGCGACGACGACGGCCATGCCATAGACTGCGAAGGCCTGGCCTCGTTTTTCGATGGGGAAGGTGTCGGCGAGGATGGCCTGCTCGCTGGGAGCGAGGCCGCCGCCGCCTGCGCCTTGAAGGATGCGCGCGACGATGAGAAGAGGAAGCGTGTTGGCGATGCCGCATAGGAACGAGCAGATGGTGAAGAGGGCGACGCAGACCATGTAGAAGCGCTTGCGGCCGAAGCGGTTGGAGAGCCAGCCGGAGATGGGCAGGACGATGGCGCTGGAGACGAGGTAGCTGGTGAGGACCCAGGTGGCTTCTTCAGAGCTCGCGCCGAGGGTGCCGGCGATGTGGGGCAGGGCAACGTTGGCGATGGAGGTGTCGAGTACCTCCATGAAGGTGGCGAGTGTCACGGTGAGCGCGATGGCCCAGGGATTATGGTGAGGCTTCCACGCGGCGGGCGCGGCGATAGGCATGGGCCGGGCGAGCGAGGGCGAGGGTGCAGTCATTGTTGCCATATCAGTCTCCTGATATGATATCAGGAGACTGATATGGTTTCTTTAAATTCTAACGGAGTAAAGCGGCAGGCTGAGAGGCGGAGGGCGGCGCAGATGATGAAGCGCATCCTGATCCACTTTCGCAGCCAGATGGATGAAGCGCTGCGACCCCAGGGTGTGACGACGGCTCAGCTGCACATACTAAAGACGCTTCGGGGGGAGCCGGGGGTGTCGGGTGCCCAGTTGGCGCGGCTGTGCTATGTGACGCCGCAGTCGGCGCAGTCGCTGTTGACGGGGCTGGCGAGAGATGGGTGGATTGTAAGGAATAAAGGGCGGGGGAATGACCGGATTCTTGCGGCGCGACTGACGGCTGAGGGGGAAGAGCTGCTTCAGGAGGCGGAGAAGATGGTGAAGGTGATTGAAGGGAAGCTGTGGCGAGGGGTGGCTGAGAGTTCGATTGAGGCTTTGAATGGGGTGCTGGAGCAGTGCCTTGCGAATCTTGGACCGGAGTCGGAATGACCGCTAGCGCCTGAGAAGAGAAGCCAGAAGGGCCTGCCGTGGGGAAGGGCAGGCCGTTGGTTTTACTGGCTGGGTTGTTTGCCGTGGAACAGTTTGTGGTTGATGTCGGGCCAGAACTCGTGAAAGAGGAAGGTGCCGGCGTCGATACCGATGTTTGACCCCCATTTGCTGACGGTGTTGCCGAGGGTACGTTCTCTCGAGGGGTAGTAAAGGTTGGAGAGTCCGGCGCCGGCGCCTGCACCGACGATCTCGCTAATGTTGAAGGTCTCATTTCCGGCATCATTGCGCGTGATTACGACGCGGCTTAGAGAGTAGCCAGCGCGCTTCATGAAGCCGCCGCGTCCCAAGGTGTAATAGCGGTTGTCTTCCCGGGTGATGACGGGGAAGATGGCCTCGACGGTGTAGTTTTCCACGGCCTGATCGGCGAAGGCATGCCAGTAGTAGCGTCCGTAGCCGGCGGCTCCCTGGCGAAATTCCGGAGTGCTGTTTGTCGCCTGATTGATGCCGGCGACGGCGGCCGGCAGAAAGATGGAGGAGTAGTCAAAGCTGTCCTGCGAGGCAGTTTTGAACTTTTCCAGGACAGTTTGCGGCGGGAGATGAGTGTTGGCGCTGACGGCGCGGAAGTTTGGAAAGATGCCGAGGATGCGCTTGGTTTGAACGCCTTCCTGCTCTGCGACCGGGCCTGAGACCGGGGCCTGGGGCGCGTCGGGTAGATCGGAGTTGTCGAGCAAGGACGAGGAAGAGGTTTCGACACTGACCTGGGTAAACGTTGCTGGCTTATCTTGTGCATGCGCGCTGCCACAAAAAAGATACAGTGACAGGAACAAATTGGTGGCGCTGAGGGGGAGGCTTGATTTTATTTTCATAGGCTAATCGTTTTATTGATTCGTTAGACGCAAAAATAGGATGTTTCGTCTTACGGAGATGATTCATCGACTTTATCTGATTCTCCCTGCGGGAAGGGTTGGGGAGATGATGTAAGATGCGCGCTTTTGCCGGGGAATTTACGGGGCTTAGCGGAGGGTGGCGTGGAAGCGAAGGCGAACGTAGTCGGCGATCCAGTTGCCGTCGGCGTCGCGGAGGATGGGCTCGAGCAGGGCAATAGTGTTGGCGACTGCGGCTGCGCGATCGTGTGGATCGAGGCGGTCGAGGACACCGTTGCGGAAGGTGTTGAGCCAGGACTCCATGCCTGTGGGAAGCGGTGTGGGGCGAGGGATGAGTTCGATGGATTGGACGGTGAAGCCGGCGGATTCGAGGAGATGGCGATAGAGCGCGGGCGACGGGAAGAAACTGGCGGCGGTGGCTTCTGCGTCGATGTGGAAGGGCGCGAGGGTGGCCTGGAGTGCGGTGCGGATGGCAGCGACGTTGCCGTAGCCGCCCATCTCGGCGACGAAGCGGGCCTGTGGATTGGTGCTGCGGAGGGCGCGGTGAACGCCGGCGAGCGTGGCATGGTGGCCGGAGATGCCGGGGATCCAGTGAAGAGCGGCGTTGGAGAAGACGGCGTCGAACTGGTTGTTGTAGGGGAGTGCCGTGGCGTCATACTGATCGACCTCAAATTTTGCTGCGCTGTGGAGGTTGCGTTGACGGGCTGCGGCGAGCATGGCGGGTGAGGCGTCGACGCCGGTGAGGATGGCGCCGGTAGCGGCGAGTTGTTCGGTGAGAGCGCCGTCGCCACAGCCAAGATCGAGGATGCGTTCGCCGGGTTGGGGAGCGAGGAGAGCGACGACGTTGGAGGCGAGGTTGGCTACGAATCGGCCGTTGGCGGCATAGGCTTCGGTGTTCCAGGTTTGACCGGTGGGTTGGGCGCTCATCTGCTTATTGTTCGCCGAAGCGCGCCGCTTTGCGAGGAAGATAAGAATTTTCTGTGTGGGGATAAGCTCGGGGCAGGTGGTCAGGTGCCGTAGCCGCGGTGCTTCATTGCCAGCAGATCCTGATTGCTGGGCCAGGAGAGTGTTAGGAGGAAGGCGGAGTCCTGAAGGGCTTCTACTTCGTGGCGGATGGAGGCGCTGAGAGTGATGAGGTCTCCTGTCTTGAGGTCATGGGGCTTGCCGTGAACGGTGAAGCGTATCTGACCCTTGAGGACCTGGACGGAGAGGGTTCCGTCTGCGTGATGCTCCTTCATCCGCGCTGCGTTTTCCATGACGATGAGGACGACACGGAGGTCGTGCTTCTTGAAGAGGGTTTTGGCGTAGTGGCCGGATTGCCAGGGCTTCTTCTGTTCGGAGTCGGCGATCTCCTGAGGCAGGTCGAACTGCGCCAGCTTGTCAATCATGGTGCCGTCTTTGAGGGAGGTGGTCATTTCGTTTTCCTCTTAGCCCGCATTAATTACGCTCTGGGATGGACCAGATGCAAGGGGAATGATTGGGCCGCGCAGAGCGGACATATACTTGTGTTTTGCCGGGAAGGGACTTTGCTGGCGTGAGACTGTTCCAGGAGTGAATCGGTGACGACGAAGACGATGACGGCGGTTGAATTTGGGCGGGAGAACAAGGGGCGTTTTGTCGAAGAGCTGAAGGCTCTGCTGCGGATTCCCTCGGTGTCTACGGATCCTGAGCATGCGGGGGATGTGCGGCGGGCTGCGGAGTTTGTTGCGGCGGAGTTGAAGAGGATTGGGATGGAGAACGTTCGTCTGATTGAGACGACGACGGCGGAGCGGAGGGGACATCCGCTGGTGTATGCGGACTGGCTGCATGCGGCGCCAGAAGCAAATGGGCCGGGAGCGGATGGGAAGGCTAAGCCTACGGTGCTTTGCTATGGGCACTATGATGTTCAGCCGGCAGAGCCGTTGGAGGAGTGGAAGACGCCGCCGTTCGAGCCGACGGAGAGGGATGGGAACATCTATGCTCGCGGGGCCGTGGATGACAAGGGGCAGATGTGGATGCATGTGAAGGCGCTCGAGTCGCTGATGGCTGCGGGTGGCGGGAAGCTGCCGGTGAATGTGCGGGTGATCGTTGAGGGTGAGGAGGAGGTTGGCGGCGAGGGGATTGCGGCGTTTGTGCGGGAGCACGGCGATCAGCTGAAGGCGGATGTGGCGCTGGTGAGCGATACGGAGATGTTTGCGCCGGAGCTGCCGACGCTGTGCGTGGGCCTGCGCGGAATGATCTATACGGAGATTGAAGCTCGCGGGGCGAAGACGGATCTGCACTCGGGGATGTACGGCGGGGCGGCTCCGAATCCTTTCGTGGCGCTGGCGCAGGTGATTGCGAAGTTGAAGGATGAGAGTGGGAAAATTTTGATTCCGGGATTTTATGACGAGGTGCAGAAGCCGACCGCAGATGAGTTGAAGGCTTGGAAGGCGTTGCCGTTTGATGAAGAGCACTATCGCGCGACGGAGGTTGGATCGAGTGTGCTGACCGGCGAGCCGGGATTGAGTGTGCAGGAACGGACGTGGGCGAGGCCAACGCTCGATGTGCATGGGATGCCGGGTGGGTTCGTTGGAGTGGGCGCGAAGACTGTGATTCCAGCGAAGGCCGTGGCGAAGGTGAGCATGCGGCTGGTGCCGGATATGACACCGGCGGAGAGCTTCGCGAAGTATAAGGCCTATGTGGAGTCGATCGCGCCGAAGGGAGTTGCGCTGGAGGTGCGGTTGATTCATGCGGGCGATCCGATCGTGGTGAGCACGGATAACTCTTACGTGAGGGCCGCGACCGAGGCGATGCGCGAGGTGTTCGGTAAGGAGACGGTGTTTGTGCGTGGGGGCGGGTCGATTCCGATTGTGGGGGACTTTGTGCGGGAGCTGAAGGTGCCGACGGTGATGATGGGATTCGGGCTGCCGGATGACAACCTTCACGCGCCGAACGAGAAGTTTCATCTGGCGAACTTTCATCGTGGAATTGAGTCGATCGTGCGGTTTTTGAGTGGCGTGGGTGCCTGATGGCGTGCTCGGTCCCGGAAGAGGTCGGCGGCTATGTGCTGGCGGGTGGAAAGAGTTTGCGCATGGGGCGGGACAAGGCTTTGCTGGAGCTGGCGGGGAAGCCGCTGGTGCGCCATGCGGTGAAGAAGCTGCGGCGGGTGTGCATGGATGTTCGCATACTGAGCGGAAACCCGGAACTCGCGGAGTTCGCGCCGATTGTGGCTGATCTGCATCCAGGTTGTGGACCTCTTGGAGGGCTGGAGGCGGCGCTTATGCATTCCACTTTTGATTGGAGCCTGTTTCTGCCGGTGGATATGCCGTTTCTTCCGACGGCGTTTTTGAGTCAGTGGGTTCGCAGAACGATGACGGAGGAAAAGAGGGGAGCGAGGCTGGCAATGTTTACGGTGGATGGTGTTCCGCAGCCTACATTGGCGATGGTTCACCGGCACGTCGCCCCCTTTGTGGCGAGTGCTGTAGAGCGGGGGGAGTTCAAGTTGTATCCGGTATTGGAGCGGGCGGGCAGGGAACTGGCGGCGAAGCAGGGGGGCGTGCTCGGAAGGACATTCCGCAATTTGCCATGGAACGATGAATCGACATTTCAAGCAACGCCAAACTTGTACGGTCCACGCCAAGAAGGCTGGATGGCAACGACCGAGGCGCAGCAGTCGGCGAAGCATCTGTGGTTTGCGAATTTGAATACGCCGGAGGAGTTTGCCGAGGCGGAGCGGCATGTCGATGCACTGGATACATAGCGGGATACGAAGCGGGCGATGGGTTAGGCTAGATTTGTGTCTTGATTTTTTGGTGGGTAGGAGTCGCTTAGATGGCAGAGCCGGATGACAAGATCGAGGAACAGCCGCACGAGGTGACCGCGGATACTCCGCTGATTGAGAGCGTGTCGGAGGACGTGTCGGCTGAGGTGGGTGATTTCATTCAGCAGGCGGCGGAACAGAATGAGGCGGCTGCCGAGGCTTTGCCGGATATCAAGAACAAGCCTGCGCCCTACATCTCGTTTGAGCATGTGTATAAGTCGTTCGGCGAGTTTGTGGTGCTGGAGGATGTGAGCTTCTATGTACTGCCGGGAGAGACGCTGTGCATCCTGGGTCGAAGCGGCGTGGGCAAGTCGGTGTCTCTGCAGATGCTGCTGGGTTTTTTGAAGCCGGATAAGGGGATGATCAAGGTTGCGGGGGAGAATATCTGCGGCTTTCAGGAGAAGGAGTTACAAGAGATCCGCCGAAAGGTGACGATGGTCTTTCAGAACGGAGCATTGTTCGACTCGATTACGGTGGGAGAGAACGTTGCGTTTCCGATGCGGGAGCGCGGGGAGATGGCCGAGGACCAGATTCTGCAGGTAGTGAAGGGGTTGCTGGAGATGGTGGGGGTTGCGGGGATGGAGGGTCTGCTGCCGTCGGACCTGTCGACGGGGATGAAGCGTTCCATCGCGATTGCGCGGGCGCTGGCATCGCAGCCGGAGGCGGTGTTGTATGACGAGCCGACAACGATGGTGGACCCGCTGATGGCACATCTTCTTGGAGATTTAATCGAACGGCTGAAACAACAACTGCATCTGACGAGCATTGTGGTAACTCACGATATGCGGCTGGCAAAGAAGCTGGCGGACCGAGTGGTGTTTTTGAGCGCAGGCAAAGCGATTTTCTTTGGAACAATGGAAGAGATGGAACGCAGCCAGGACCCGATACTTCAGGAGTTTCTGGCGCTCGATGAGTTGGTAACTCCGGTCTAGGGTTACGGGCGTGAGGCAGGGCGCGGCTTCGGTAAAGCGCCTCCCACGAAGATGTTAGATGTGTCGTGCAAACTGTTGCAGTATCAGTTGCCAAGCCCCGGTCTGAGACGTATGCTCCAGATAGCATCCAAAATTATCAATGACCCGCAGCACTGTCTTATTTTGCGTCTTTTTTTATCGACGATACCCATGAGCTTCAATTTGGGCATCCTATCGACTACAAGGCCCTGGGATTATTTGAGTTGAAAGGCGTTCGCTATGGCGACACCGGATTATCTGCAGCAGGTCATCGTTTCAGAGAGAAAATACACGGGGAATGGAAGGCGCGCGTCAAGGGCCGACGGGGTCTTCCGCAGGCCGTCGATCACGAGTACGGTGTGGGCCTCGCTGGACCTGCTGACCGTGGTGATTGCGGCGGTTGCAGCTTTAAGGTTCCGTGTTGAGACGCCCGCGAATGTGCCTACGCTGCATGTGCTCCCGCATCTGATCAAGTCCTCCCCGAATCTTCTGTTTTTTTACATTGGCTGGTATGGAATCTGCCTGATCTTCTTTACGCGGTCTTATGGGCTGTACGGGACGATTCAGCACCATAGCGGATTGCATGAGCAGAGGATGACGATTCAGGCATCGCTGACCTCGGGCTTGCTTCTGTGCGGGACGCTTTATCTGTCGAGCGGCGAGGCGATCTCGCGAATCGTGGTTGGGTTGATGGTGGTGTTTACGACGGTGCTGCTGTGCCTGCGGCGCGCGTTGTGGCGGAGGATGGTCTATCGGCGATTCCGCGCCGGTATCGAGACGCGGAATGTTTTGATTGTGGGGGCGGGGCGTGTGGGGCATGCGCTGAGGAACCATATCGACACGCTGCAGCATCTCGGATTTCGATTCAAGGGCTTTGTTGCATTGACGGAGCGCGAGGCGGAGTCCGGCAATGCAGATGTGATCGGCGATGCGAGGAACTGCCTGTCGCTGGCGCGATCGTTGTTTGTGGACGAGATCTTCTTCTCGGTGCCGGCAGAGGAGAAGATGGTGATCCGCATGGTGGAGGAGGCTCGGATTGCCGGCATCGACGTTCGCGTGGTTCCGGATATGTACGATGGCCTGGCGTGGAATGCCAGGGTGGAATATGTCGGTCAGTTCCCGACGATTCCGCTGCATCGCAGAGACTTTCCGATCGGCGGATTTTTGCTGAAGCGGGTGCTCGACACGACGGTTTCCGTGATTGGGCTGGCTTTGACTGCGCCGGTGATGCTGGCGATTGCCGCTGCGATTCGGCTGGATTCTCCGGGGCCGATCTTTTATAAGGCTCAGCGGATCGGGCGAAAAGGCCGCGCGTTCTCGTGCTACAAGTTCCGGACGATGGTGCAGAACGCGGATAAGTTGAAGGCGGATCTGGAACACATGAATGAACGGGATAGCGTGCTGTTCAAGATCAAGAAGGACCCTCGGATTACGAAGGTAGGCAAGGTGCTGCGGAAGTATTCGCTGGATGAGCTGCCGCAGTTTTATAACGTGCTGAAGGGCGATATGAGCCTGGTGGGGCCGCGGCCTCCGATGGCGGCTGAGGTGGAGCAGTACGATCTGGCGCATCTGCGGCGGCTGGATGTGCTGCCGGGGATTACCGGGCTGTGGCAGGTGGAGGCGCGGCAGGATCCTTCATTCGACAGCTATATCTCGCTGGATACGGCGTACGTGGAGAACTGGAGTCTGATTATGGATCTTCGGATTCTGGCGCGCACAGTGGGTGTGGTGTTGAGCGGGACAGGCTCCTAAGCGGTAGACTTGAAGGGTGAAGATAGCGCTTGCCCAGATCAACCCGACGGTGGGTGACTTCGCCGGGAATGCGAAGAAGATTCTTGAATATGCGTCTCGTGCCGAGGAGTTGGGCGTGGGCCTTGTAGTGTTTCCCGAGCTTGCGGTGTGCGGGTATCCGCCGGCGGATTTTCTTGAGAAAGCATCCTTCGTTGAGAGGGCAGAGCAGGTGGTTGCGGAGCTTGCAGGCTGGACCGCGGTTGCGGGCCGACCGGCGATTCTGTGCGGCACGGTGATGGCTTCGAAGGCCAGCGTGGGCAAGCAGGTGCGGAACGTCGCGGCATTGATGGATGGAGGCAGCGTGAGCTTTGTGCAGCAGAAGATGCTGCTGCCGTTCTATGACGTCTTCGACGAGCAGAGATACTTTGAGCCGGCGACGGAGCAGGCGCTGGTCTGTGTCGGCGGGGAGCCGCTTGCGATTACGATCTGCGAGGACGCCTGGAACGACAAAGGATTCTGGCCCCGGCAGATGTATCCGGTGGATCCTGTTGAGAGGCTGATGGGGCGGTGGGAGTCGCAGTCGACGGAGCTGGCGGGACAGCAGCGGGTGATCTTGAATATCTCGGCTTCGCCTTATTGGCAGGGAAAGCCGCAGATCCGGCAGAATATGCTGGCTGCGCTGGCACGGCGGCATCATGCGTTTGTGGCGATGACGAACCAGGTGGGCGGGAACGACAGCCTGGTGTTTGATGGTTCGTCGCTGGTGATTCGGCCGGATGGTCATGTCGTGGCGCGGGCTGCTTCGTTTGCTGAGGATCTGGTGGTCTTCGACACACGGGATGGCGAGGCGATCGCGGCAGCGACTCAGGTGGACGAGGTCGCTGCGATGTGGAGTGCGCTGGTGCTGGGGACGCGGGACTACGTGAGGAAGTGCGGGTTCAGCAAGGTGCTGGTGGGGTTGAGCGGGGGGATCGATTCGGCGCTGGTGGCGGCGATTGCAGTGGAGGCTCTTGGCAAGGAAAACGTAATTGGTGTGGGAATGCCGACGGAGTACTCGTCGCTGGGCTCGATTGAGGATGCGCGGAAGCTGGCGAAGAACCTGGGGGTGAGGTTTGAACTGCTGCCGATCCATGATGTGTTCGCGCAGTTTCAACATGTGTTGCAGCCGCTGTTTGCAGGGACGCCGTTTGGGCTTGCAGAGGAGAACCTGCAGCCGCGCATTCGTGGGACGCTGCTGATGGCGTTGTCGAACAAGTTTGGCGCGCTGGTGTTGACGACTGGGAATAAGAGCGAGATGTCGACCGGGTACTGCACGCTGTACGGCGATATGGTGGGTGCGCTGGCCGTGATTGGTGATGTGATGAAGATGCGGGTGTATGCGTTGAGCCGGTATGTGAATCGCGTGAAGGAGATCATTCCGTGGGAGACGATCTCGAAACCACCTTCAGCGGAGCTGCGGCCAGAGCAGCGGGATACCGACTCGTTGCCACCGTATGAGGTGCTTGATCCGATCCTGGAGGCGTATGTGGAGCGGTATTGTTCGGCGGAGCAGATTGCTGAAGAGCAGGGATTGGATGTGGCTTTGGTGAGGTCGGTGCTGCAGCTGGTGGAGAAGAGCGAATACAAGCGGCAGCAGGCGGCTCCGGTGTTGAAAGTTACGAGAAAGTCGTTCGGAATGGGGCGCCGGTTTCCCATTGCGGTCAAGGTTCAGGTGTAATAGAGGAGCTGCGCGGATAGCGACGGCGAAGGATGGTGTCTTTGAAGATTTTAAACAGGAAGATTTCGAATTGGATGTTGGCGGGAGTGGTGGCTCTGAGTGCTACGGCAGTGGCGGCGGCGCAGACGGCAGCGGGTGCGGGAGCGCAGACGGCTCCTGCCGGGCAGAAGTCTGATGCTCCCCTGAAGCTGCAGAGCCTGGGGCAGGATACCAAGGCGGATCCTTTTCCTCCGGTGAATCAGAAGTACTTCACGGCGTCTACGCCTACGGTGGATACGGTCAATGCGTTTCTGAAGGCGCTGTGGGGTTATGATTCGAACCGCATCTGGCGGGTGGAGGCGATTCAGACCACCTCGGCGCCGAATGTGACCAAGGTGATTGTGTTTGTGTCGGACAAGACTCCGAATGCGAAGGTGCAGCCGACGGCGTTTTTTGTGACGCCGGATGGAAAGCATGCGGTTGCGGGCGATGCGGTAGTGCCGTTTGGCGCGACGCCGTTTGCCGATCTGCGCAAGACGCTACAGGCTCGGGCAGATGGTGCGACGCGGGGCGCGACGAGCAAGGACCTTCTTCTGGTAGAGTTTTCCGATCTGCAGTGTCCGCATTGCAAAGACGCGCAGTCCACGATGAATCAGCTGGTGAAGGACTTCCCGAACGCCCGTGTGGTGTATCAGAGCTTTCCTCTGGTGGATCTGCACCCCTTTGCGTTCAAGGCGGCGGCGTATGGGTACTGCGTGCAGAAGCAGAAGAACGACGCGTTCTTTGTCTACTCGGCTGCGGTGTTTGATACCCAGGCTGCTTTGACGGACGAGACTGGGAATCAGACGCTGAAGGATGCTGTGACCAAGGCTGGACTAGATCCGGCAGCGATCGATGCGTGCGCGGCGACTCCGGCAACCAAGGAGCAGGTGAATGCCTCGATCAAGCTGGCGCAGGATGTGGGTGTTGAGCAGACGCCGATGCTTGCGGTGAATGGGCACCTATTGCCGCTGGCTGGGATTCCGTACGAGACGCTGAAGACGATCATTTCGTACCAGGCTTCGCTCGATGGCGTGAGCACGGGAGCGACCGGGCCGGCGGTGGGTAGCAGCTCGAATCCTCCGACACTGGGAAAGTAGCTGCTTCTGCGTTTCGGTTTGATGAGAAAGCTCTGATCATGGCGATCGGGGCTTTTTTATGTGTGGAGGGTCAGCGGTGGCGGTCGCCGAGGAGTTTGATAGCTGCCAAAAGAAGCGTGAGAAAACCGGTGGGGAGGCAGCCCATTGCGAGCATCAGGGACAGCCAGCCGAGGTTGGTGTGCGGACCCTGATGGCGGGAGATGCCTCCGAAGCTGGTGAAGATGAGTGCTGCTGCGATGACTCCAGTCCCGAAGATGAGGAGGCCGGTACGGAGGAGCTTGCGGGTGTCTGGTTGCATAGGGACGGTGCTTCGTGCGGTGGTTTGATGTTGCTTTGTTGTGAATCTGCGTGAGTGGATCTTCCTTAGTGAATCAAGGCTTGCATGGCGTATACGATGACTCCGGTGACGGAGACGTAGAGCCAGATGGGGAAGGTGTAGCGTGCAAGTTTTTTGTGCGTCGGGAAGCGGCCGGTGAGCGAAAGGAAGAATGTGATCAGGATCATCGGCAGGGCGACGACCGAGAGGAAGATGTGGGAGGCGAGGAGCTTCCAGTAGAAGGGCCACCATGGGCTGAGGCGGTTGAAGTGAGTTTCGCCATGGAGGGTGAAGTTGGTCAGGTAGGAGACGAGAAAGATGGTGGAGAAGAAGAACGCCGTGAACATGGCCGCGCGGTGTTGGGTAACGCGGCGAGCTCTGATATAGCCGAAGCCAATGATAAGCGCGATGGTGCAGAGGGCGTTGAGGATCGCATTGAGTAGCGGGAGCGAGCGAAGATGATTGCCGGTGATATCAAGCGGCGCATGGAAGTAGACGAGGTAGCAGATGAGTGCGCTGGCCGCGGCGCTGACGACGATGATAGTCGCGATGATGCTTGGCGGAGTGCGCAGGTTTGCGCCGGGATTTTTGTTGGGCAGAGCAGTTTGCGCGGGCATTAGAAGAGAAGACGTCCTTTGGCGTCTAGCATCATGGCGGCTAAAAGTAGCGGGAGATAAATCACTGAGGCGCGGAGGAGATCGCGGGCTACGAGGCGCGAGGAGTCGGAGTCGGGATTGCGGAGGATGCGCGCGAAGCGAATGGTGTACCAGAGGTAGCCTGTACCCAGGATCGTCGCTGCGACTGCGTAGAAGTAGCCGGTGGTGTGTAGCGCTGCGGGCCACAGGCTGGCTGGGATCATAAGGACCGCGTAGAAGAGGGCCTGAATGACTGTGCTCTGTGCGGCGTACTGGGTATTTGGCAGGTTGGGTGTGAGGCGGATGCCGGCGCGGGCGTAGTCGTCGCGGTACATCCAGCCGATGGCCATGAAGTGGGGGAACTGCCAGACGAAGAGGATGGCGAAGAGAGCTACGCCGGGCCACTCGATGATGCCGCGTGCGGCGGTCCAGCCGATGAGGGGGGGCAGTGCGCCGGGGAATGCGCCGATGAAGGTGTTGATGGTGGTGACGCGCTTGAGCGGGGTGTAGATGGCGACGTAGCCGATCGCGGTGAGGAGTGTGAGGGTTCCGGTGAGCAGGTTGGTGGTGTAGGCGAGGTAGAGCGAGCCGAGGAAGATGGCCGCGAAACCAAGGATGAGGCCGTGCGTGAGCGAGATTCTACCGGCTGCCATGGGGCGTGAGGCGGTGCGGCGCATAAGCGAGTCGGTTTTGCGTTCGAGGGCCTGGTTGAGCGCGCTGCTGCCGCAGGTTACGACGGCGATTCCTGCGAGAGCCTGGAGGAGACCGGCGTGGAAGGGGCTGATGCCGCTGCGGAGGCTGCCCAGATAGAAGCCTGCTCCGGCGGTGATGATGACCATGGTTGAGACGCGGAGTTTGAAGAGAGTGGCGTAGTCGGCGAGCAGCGAATGGGACTTCGCGGGCGCGAGGACGTGATCGGTTGTCGCGGAGGTGGCCACAGGATAAGGATAACGCGTTTGGGGCGCGGCGACGGGGCTGGCGTCGCCGCGTGTGCGCTATTCGAGCGGCTGTGTTCTATTCGGCTGACTATGGTTTATTCGGCTGACGCGCCGTGTTTGGCTTCGGCTGCGTCGGACTGTTTGACATGGGGGCGCAGGAGGGGAAAGAGGATGACGTCGCGGATGGATTTGGAGTTGGTGAGGAGCATGGTGAGGCGGTCGATGCCGATGCCTTCGCCTGCTGTCGGGGGCAGGCCGTAGCCGAGGGCGCGAACGTAATCCTCGTCCATCTGGTGGGCTTCGTTGTCGCCACGTGCCTTTTCGGCCATCTGCTGCTCGAAGCGGGTGCGCTGGTCGTCGGGGTCGTTGAGCTCGGAGAAGGCGTTGCCGACCTCGAAGCCTCCGATGTAGAACTCGAAACGCTCGACCCAGCCGGGCTCGTCGGGTTTGATCTTCGAGAGGGGGCTTACGGCCAGGGGGAAGTCGTAGATGATGGTGGGCTGGATGAGTGGTTCTTCGATGCCCATCTCGCCGCCTCGCAGGGCTTCGGCTCTCAGCTCGAAGAGATCGGAGATGGCTTTGCCGTAGGGTGCGCCCTTGTCGAGGACGAACTCGCGAACGAAGTGGCAGTCTGCGCCGAGGCGATTGAGGGCGCGATCGAAGGACGACTTCTCCGGGTCGGCGAACTTTTCTCCTTCGTCGATGAGCGCTCTGAATTTTTCCTCAGAAGAAAAATCTTCTACGGTTGGTTGAATTGGTGCGTTCGGCGGCCACCACTTGATGATGGCCTCGCGCATGGAGAGCTTGGTCCATTTGCTGAGATCGATCTCGTGTCCGTTGAAGTGGGTGATGGTCGAGCCGTTGACCTCTTTGGCGACGCAGATTACAAGTTCTTCGCTGAGGGTCATCAGATCGTGATAGTTCGCGTAGGCTTGGTAGAACTCGAGCATGGTGAACTCGGGGTTGTGGCGGGTGCTGATGCCTTCGTTGCGGAAGTTGCGGTTGATCTCGTAGACGCGATCGAGGCCGCCTACGACGAGGCGCTTGAGGTAGAGCTCGGGCGCGATGCGAAGGAAGAGGTCGAGGTCGAGCGCATTGTGATGGGTGGTAAAGGGCTGGGCGGCTGCGCCTCCGGCTACCTGATGCATCATGGGGGTTTCGACTTCGAGGTAGCCGCGGCGGTCGAAGAACTTGCGGATGGCGCGGAGGATGGCGGCGCGCTTGACGAAGACCTCGCGGACGTTGGGCGTTTCGGGTTCGGCCGGCTCGGCTGGTGCTTCGCCTGAGGTGGCGGGCTTGGTGGCGCCGGTGTTCATGAAGAGGTCGACGTAGCGCTGGCGGTAGCGAAGCTCGGTGTCTTCGAGGCCGTGATACTTATCTGGCAAAGACAGCATGGCCTTGGTGAGGAAGGTTAGCGCGGGCAGGTTGTCGAAGCCGCCAACGTGGATGGTGAGCTCGCCGGTGCGGGTGCGGAAGAGATGGCCGCGGACGCCGATGTGGTCGCCGAGGTCGAGGAGCTTGTAGAGAGCGAAGGTGTTTTCACCAACGTCGTCTTTGCGGACGTAGATCTGGAAGCGCTGGCCGCCTTGCTGGAGCTGCGCGAAGCCAGCCTTGCCCTGAACGCGGATGGCCATGATGCGGCCGGCGATGCTGACGAGGATGGGGTCGGCGTCGAGCTGCTCGGCGGCGAGGGGGTCGTAGGCGGCGCGGATCTCGGGGATGGTGTGGCTGGCGGCGTAGTGATTGGGGTAGGTCGCCTCGGCGTGGCTGAGGCCTTCGAGCTGACCGAGGGCGGCAATCTGCTGGAGCTTGTCGCGGCGCTGCTGATAGAGATTTTTTTCGAACTCCGACTCGTACACAGGGATTCCTTTGGCTGGATGTTGCTGACACCCCAGTATATGAGAGTGTGTGAAGCGAGTGGGGAGCGTCTCACTTTGAATTCTTGCTTAAAGGTGTAAAGCGTCCTATTGCAGTTGGGCGAGCCAAACGGCGCGGCCGCCGCAAGTTTGATCCTCTGATACAGTGGCGACGACCGCGAAGCCGTGCTCGCTGAGCAACCTGATGTACTCGGCCGAGTCAAGACTCGCATGATACAACGGCTCACCATGAAGCTGCCCAATCGCCTCACCATACGAACTTCCGCTCGTGAACATCAGCGCGGCGTGCGGGGCGGCGTGCGCTTTGAATATCGAAAACATCCGCCTCTGGTTCTCATGATTCAAGTGAAAGAAGCTATCCCAGGCGAGGATGCCGTCAAAACGTTGCTCAAGACACAATGTGCGCATATCTGAAAGAAGCGCCTGCTGACTGGGCAAACGCGCTTGAAACATGGCGATCATCGTGGCCGAGGAGTCAATGCCGGTCACGGCGTAGCCGCTTTCGCTAAGATGTTTTGCGATTGGAGCACCGGCTCCGCAGCCGATGTCCAAGACCGATCCGCCCGTTGGAATCAGCGCGCAAAAGCGATTCAACCACCCGCGTTCGCAAAAGTTATTCTCGCGCAGCCGCTCGTTAGCCCAGGCTGCGGCGTGCCTTTCATAGAGGTCGATAACGCAATCGGAGTCGGTGCTCATCGAAAAATTCTACGACGTACCGAGGGTTGAGGAGATGGATCCTTTCGGAGGACGGAAATCGAAGATGAGATCCCATCGGACGCTGTATGCGTGGTGTAATAGTCCTGCTATGGCGGATGATGGAGCAGGGAACGGCGGTAACGGCGCGAGTGGAGGCGGCAAAGGTGCGCTCGGTGAGTTGGTGAAGGCTGAATCGATGATTCAGTTGGCGATTGCTCTGCCGGCTGGGTGCGTCATCGGGTGGTTAGTGGGGAGCTGGCTGGATCGGCACTTTCATCAAGGCTGGATCACGGTTGTCGGGATACTGCTTGGGGCAGCGGCGGGATTCGTCCAGATCTTTCGGACGGCGTCGCGGTATATCAAGCGTGGATAAGAGCGCAGGTGAGGATGATCTTGTGAAGACGATGGAGAGCTTCAGCGACGCGGACTTCAAACGGACGATCTTGAGCGCGTTGCGGTTGCTGGTGGTCATTACCGTGGTTGCAGCGCCGCTGGTGTGGTGGAAGATGGGCTGGCAGTCCGCGGTTTTGCTGCTGGTGGGGGCGCTGATCTCGGGGTCGGGTCTGTTTGAGTGGCTGCGGTTGATGACGGCGGTGATGGTTCGGATGGATGGCGGAGGAAAAGCGAAGCCGATGGGACTGATTTTGTTCGGTTTCTTCCTGCGGCTGGGGCTGACCGTAGTGCTGCTTTATGTTAGCCTTAAGATTCTGAATGGTTCGGTCTACGCGCTTGCCGCTGGCCTCGCTCTGGGTGTGTTTGCACTGACGATCGAGGGTTTGAGGCTAATGAAGGCGTGGACGGTTTAGGCCGGGCGTTCGCGGATCAGACTGAAAAGAAGTTTATTTATATGCCAACACAGACACTCTTCACTCAATTTTTGAATCAGCACTTCGGTGCGTTCACGACCTCGCTGCTGCAGACGCTGCATGTGCATCCGAAGTACCCGGCCTATCCGATTACGGATTCGTTTGCGATGGAGTTGCTGGTTTTTCTCTTGCTGATCGCGTACTTCACCCTGGTACGGACGACGTTGAGCGTTGAGAAGCCAGCCGGCGCGCAGCACCTGGCAGAGATGACCCATGAGTTTGTCTCGGAGCAGGGCGAGCAGATCATCGGCCACGGGTCGGAGCGTTTCACGAGCTACCTGACATCCCTGGGGCTGTTTATTTTGCTGGCCAACCTGATGGGCATCATTCCCGGGCTGAAGTCTCCTACGGCTTATGCCGTGGTGCCGCTAGGCTTCGCGCTGGTGACGTTCATCTACTACCACTATCACGGGATTCGCGAGAACGGCTGGGCATACATTAAGCAGTTTCTGGGTCCGGTGTGGTGGTTGTACCCGCTGCTGCTGCCGATTGAGATCATCTCGCACCTCGCTCGCGTTCTCTCGCTGACGGTTCGTCTCTACGCGAATATGTTTGCGGGAGACCTGGTGACGATCGCATTCTTCTCGCTGGTTCCGGTTGGAATTCCGCTGATCTTCCTGGGGCTGCACCTTGGCGTGGCTGTGGTGCAGGCTTACGTGTTCTTTCTGCTGGCGGCGATCTATCTCTCGCTGGCAACGGCGCACGATCATTGATGCTTCGCATACCCAAGGCTAAAGCCTTGGGCTATCAAGTTTCGCTGCGTTGGGGCCTCCTCTCGCAGTGTGCAACAACGCCGCATAGCGTGAGGGTGCCAGCACGGTGAGCATCAACCACCCACTGGCGGCGTATCCACGGAGGCAGGAGTAACACGATGAAGAAGCTGCAATATCTTTTTATGTCGTTGGCCGCGCTGCTTTTCGCAACGCCGGCTTTTGCGCAGGGCGCTGCCGCCCCAAGCCCCGGAGCCCAGTGGGTTCCTCTGGCTGCGGGTCTGGGCATGGCGCTGGCTGCTGGTCTTTGCGGTCTGGGTCAGGGTAAGGCGACCGCTTCGGCAACCGAGGCGCTGGCACGTAACCCGGGCGCTCGTCCTGGAATCTTTATCTTCCTGATTCTTGGTCTGGCGTTTATTGAGTCGCTCGCGCTGTTCACGTTTGTCATCATCTTTCTCAAGGTCCAGTAAGCTTTGGGAAGTGTGGGAAAAGAAAGCCTCCGCTATATGCGGGGGCTTTCTTTTGGTTAGAAGATAGATGTCCTGCCGGACGGGCCCGCTGCGCGCGGGGCGGTCACTTCGTGACTTGTGTACCTTGTTTTGGGTGATGCGATAAGTGTGGTCCTCCCGTTGGTCGGAAGAAATTCATGCCGACCAGCGGGAGGAACTAGATTTATGTGTTTGCAAAACCGGTATACACGCCACGAGGTGGCCGCTGAATCGGGGTCCCCATAAACAGGCCTTCGTTTGTGGGGTGACTGAGCGCAGGAGGCCCGTCCGGCAGGACGCAGTTACTTCTCGTCGAACTGCAGCTGGAGGTGGCAGCTATCGGGAGAGGCGGCACACTCCTGTCGGCCCTGTTCGATGAGAGTCGAGTGGCTGGCGTACTCCGCAAAGGAGACCGCACCGCTGGGGAGAATGCCGAGAGCGCCCGTCGCCACAGCAGCAAGACCAATCCCAATCGCCGCAGGAACACTGATGCGGCGAAGCTGGTTGAGGCGGGTACTTTCGCTGCCGGGGCGCGTGTAGATCGCAGCCAGTAGACGCAGGTAGTAGAAGCAGGCGACGCCACTGTTGAGCAGGCCGATGACCGCCAGCCACACATTGCCGCCGTGAATCGCCGCCGAGAAGACGTAGAACTTGCCGAAGAAGCCGCCGGTGAAGGGGATTCCGATGAGCGAAAGCAGGAAGAAGCTGAGCAGAGCGGCGAGGTAGGGACGCTTCTGGCCGAGGCCGGTAAAGTCGTCGATGCTGCGAGCGCACTCGTCGTAGCCGGAGATCTGCGTGACGACCGCGAAGGCACCGACGTTCATCGCGGCGTAGGTCGCTGTGTAAAAGCAGGCTGCGGCGATACCGTCGTAGGGAAAAGCAGTAAAGGCGACGAGGAGGTAGCCGGCGTGGGCGATGCTGGAGTAAGCGAGCATGCGCTTGACGTCGCGCTGCATCAGGGCGCCCAAGTTGCCGATGGTCATCGACAGGGCGGCGAGAATCCACATCAGGATGGCCCAGCGATGTTGATAGGTGGGGAAGCCGGTGAAGGTGATGCGCAGCAGGACGGCGAAGGCAGCGGCTTTGGGAGCGGTCGACATGAGGCCAACGACCGGCGCTGGTGCGCCCTGATAGACATCAGGGGTCCAGACATGGAAGGGCGCGGCGGAGACTTTAAAGCCGAGACCGATAACGATGAGCGCGAGGGCGGTAAAGGCGAGGGCAGGAGTTGTAGTGGTCTCGAGGCCGTGGGCGATAGCGTAGATGTTGGTCGAGCCCGTGGCTCCGAACGCGAGGGCTACGCCGTAGAGGAAGAAGGCCGTGGCGAAGGAGCCGAGCAGGAAATATTTGATTGAGGACTCGGTGCCGGTGGCTTGACCCTTGCGGAAGCCGCACATAATGTAGGTTGAGATCGAGGAGATCTCCAGACCGACGAAGATCATGAGCAGTTCGACCGAGCAGGTCATCAGCATCATGCCGACTGCGCCGAAGAGCGTGAGGGCAAAGTACTCGCCCGCGTGGCTGGCATTGCCTTCGAAGAAATCGAGTGAGCCTAGCAGGGTGACCAGGACAACGGAGCCGATGACGAAGTGGAAGAGTACAGAAAAGGCGTCGACCTGAATGGTGCCGGAGAAGGCGTGGACGGTGCCGAACTGAATCTGATACCAGCTTGCTGCGAGAGCGGCGACGGTGCCCGCGATAGCTAGCCAGCCGAGAGGCTTGCGGCTGGAGCCTGGCTTCAGGCATGGCTCCGCGAGCATGACAACGACACCGGTGAGGGTGAGGATAAGCTCGGGAAGGAGGGCCAGGACGTTAGGGGACATTACTTCGTGGCCTCCTGGGCGGCGGATGTCTGTGGGACGATGGTGCTGACGGCGGCTGCGGGTTCGATGGGCTGCGGCTCCTGCGCGAGGTAGGTGCCTGCGGTGTCGATGGCGCGCAGCCAGTAGGGGGACGCGATGCCCATGAACAACATCACGGCGATGAGAGGCCAGAGTGCGAGGTGTTCGCGGGCGGTGACGTCAGGGACTGGAACGTCGGCTGTGTTCTCGTTCAGATCGCCATAGAAGACGCGCTGAATCATCCAGAGCATGTAGGAGGCGGTGAGGATGACGCCAGTGGTGGCGAGCACCGTCCAGCGAGTGTGATGAGTAACTGCGGACTGCATGCCGCCGGTGAGGACGAGGAACTCGCCTACGAAGCCGTTGAGCATCGGCAAGCCGATCACCGATAGGGTTGTGATGACGAAGAGGGTCACCATCCAGGGAAGCTTGGCGGCGAGACCACCGTAGTCGCGCATGTCGTAGGTGCCGTAGCGCTCGTAGAGGATGCCGAGAAGGATGAAGAAAGCTCCGGCGCCGATGCCTTCGTTGAGGGTGGCGTAGATGCCTCCATCGATACCCGCGATGGTGAAGGTGAAGATGCCGAGGATGACGACGCTGACGTGCCCGAGTGCGCCGTATGCGGCTAGTTGCTTGAGATCTTTTTGAACGAGAGCGAAGAGTGCCCCGTAGACGATGCCGATGGCTCCGAGGGCGATCATGAGGGGGGCGATCTGGCGGGACTGCTCGGGGAAGATGCTGAAGGAGAAGCGCAGGATGGAGTAGAGGCCAAGTTTGCCAACCAACACCATCACGGCGGCGGTAGGGGCTTCGGCGATTGCGTCAGAGAGCCAGCCGTGGAGCGGGAAGACTGGAACTTTCACCGCGAAGGCTACGAGGAAGGCGAGCGAGGCCAGCCAGAGTGCCGCGTTATTGCTGGAGATATTGTGGGTGGCTGCAAGCTGGGCTAGCTCAGGGAGCTGGAAGGTGCCGGTGCGGGCGTAGACCCAGAGCATGCCGACTAGGAGGATCGCTGAGGGGATGAAGGTGTAGAGGAAGTATTTGATGGCGGCGCGTCGACGGTTGGCGCTGCGGCCGAAGGTTGCGATGAGCAATGTCATGGGAACCAGCGAGAGTTCCCAGAAGGCGTAGTAGAGGAAGAGGTCGAGCGAGACGAAGATACCGATCATCGCGACCTGCTGCAGGAGGAAGAGAGTGTAGAAGAGCTTCTTGCGATCGCCGATGGTGTTCCAGGAGACGAGGACGCCGAGGGGGGCGAGGAAGCCTGTGAGAACGACGAGCCACATAGAAAGGCCGTCAACGCCGAGATGATAGCGGATGGCGGGCGAGGTGATCCACTCGTGATTCTGTTCGAACTGGAAGCTGCCGGCGACGGCGGAGTAGTCGTAGTGTGCGGGCAGATGCAGGGTGCAGACGAAGGTGATGAGGGTGACGGCGAGCGCACCCCATTGCATCAGCTTGCCCTTGTCGGGCAGCAAGGCCAGCAGGACCGCGCCCGCGAGCGGGACGAAGATGAGGACGGTCAGGATGGTGTGGTCGATATTCATCGTTTCCTTTGGGTGGTGCAAGAGCAGGGTACTGGTAGAACGAGCTTGCTTAGTGCATCCAGATGGAGCGGCCGAAGATCATGACGAGTAGAACGGCGGCGGCCCCGAGTGCGAGCCAACCGGCGTAAGAGCGAATGTTTCCAGACTGAACGCGGCGGACGAGAGAGCTGAAGCCTCGCGTAGTTGCGCCAGCGGCGGCGCCAGAGCCGTTGACGATGCCGCCATCGATGATGCCGCCGAGGAAGAGTCGGCTGAACATGAGCAGCGGGGAGACGATGAGGGCGCCATAGATCTCGTCGATGTAGAACTTGTGGTCGACGAGGTTGTAGAGGGCTGGCATTTTTGCTGCGAGGGCTGCGGCGGTGCCGGGCTTCTTGTAATAGAAGAGGTAGGCGATGCCGAGACCTGCGAGTGCGACGAGGACGGAGACTACGGCGAGACCAAGCTCGGAACCGTGGCTGGTGGATGCTGCTTCGACGGCGGCACCTGTGCTGAAGACGGGATCCAGGAAGTGTTCGATCTCGTTATGGCCGCCCATAGCTGCGGGAACGCCTACCCACCCGCCAATAATCGACAGCAGCGCGAGGATAGCGAGCGGAACGGTCATGATCGCGGGGGACTCGTGGACGCCGTGCGTATGGTTGTCTTCTGGGTCGACGACCATAACGGCGTGGCTGCCGGAGTGAGTGTGGACGGCTGCTCCGTGATCGTGGAGATCCGTACGCTCCTCAAAGTGTTCAGGACCAAAGAAGGTCTTGAACCAGAGGCGGAACATATAGAAGGAGGTCATTCCCGCTGTGATGAGGCCGACTAGCCATAGCAGTTTGCCTAGAGGATTGTTCGAGACGAAGGCCTGGTAGAGGATCTCGTCCTTGGAGAAGAAACCGGCCAGTGGCGGGATGCCGGAGATGGCGAAGACGCCCATCGTCATCGTCCAGAAGGTGACCGGGATGCGCTTGCGGAGACCGCCCATCTTGCGCATGTCCTGCTCGCCGGAGAGCGCGTGGATGACCGAGCCGGCAGAGAGGAAGAGCAGCGCCTTGAAGAAGGCGTGGGTGAGCAGATGGAAGATGCCTGCCGTGTAGGCTCCGACTCCGCAGGCCAGGAACATATAGCCGAGCTGAGAGACGGTGGAGTAGGCGAGGACGCGTTTGATATCGTGCTGTACCATGCCGATGCAGGCGGCAAAGATGGCCGTAGCCGCGCCGATGATAGCAACGACGCCGAGCGCGTAGGGGCTGCGGTCGAAGAGCACATGGCAGCGCGCGACCATGTAGATGCCGGCGGTGACCATCGTCGCCGCATGGATGAGCGCGGAGACGGGGGTGGGACCTTCCATCGCGTCGGGGAGCCAGACGTACAGCGGGATCTGCGCGGATTTGCCCGCCGCACCGAGGACAAGCAGAAGGGCGATCGCGGTGAGAATGCCGCCGTTCCAGCCGGGGTTGACGCTGATCGCCTGAAAGATGTGCGAGAAGTCGAGGGAGCCGAACTCGCGAACGAGGAGGAACATCGCGAGGAGGAAGCCGAAGTCGCCGATGCGGTTGACGATGAATGCTTTTTTCCCGGCGTTGGCGGCGGAGTCCTTGGTGAAGTAGAAGCCGATGAGTAGGTAGGAGGCGAGACCTACTCCCTCCCAACCGACGAAGAGCAGGAGGAAGCTCTCAGCGAGGACGAGGACGAGCATGAAGAACATGAAGAGGTTCAGGTAGGCGAAGAAACGCCAGTATCCCTCTTCATGCGCCATATAGCCGACCGAATAAACGTGAATGAGGAAGCCGACGCCGGTGACGACGCCGAGCATGATGAGGGTGAGGTGATCGACGGTAAGGGCGAAGTCGATCTGGAGGCCGGTGATTGCGATCCACGGCTGGCTGACGACGCGGAGGACTTCGGGCGCACCTTCGGCCTTCATGACGATCCAGAGCCACGCAACGATCGCGGCTGGAATAGCAGTGCAGAGCAGAGCGACGGCGGAGATCAGAGGACGGGGAAACTTGCGGCCCACTGTGCCGTTGATCAGAAAGCCGGCAAAGGGGACGAGCGGGATCAGCCAGAGGTAGTCGGAGATCATGGAGGCAGAGGGCATAGAGGTCACGATTTCATCAGGTCGATCTGGTCGACGTTCAGCGTTTCACGCGTGCGGAAGATGGCGATGATGATGGCAAGGCCGACGGCGGCCTCGGCTGCGGCGACCACCATCACGAAGAAGACGAAGATTTGGCCGGAGACCTGGTGCCACATATGCGCGAAGGCGACGAAGGTGAGGTTGACGGCGTTGAGCATGAGCTCAATCGACATGAAGATGGTGATGAGGTTGCGTTTGATGAGGAAGGCCGCGACGCCGGTGGAGAACAGTACAGCAGCGAGGATGAGGTAGGCGGCGATGGGCACTTGTGGAAGCATCTATTGCTCCTTTCGCGCGAGCACAACGGCTCCGAGGATGGCTACCAGGATGAGGATCGAGGTGACTTCGAAGGGCAGAAGCAGCTTGGTGAAGAGGATGGTGCTGATCTCGGAGATGTTGCTGGTGACGTGGTTGAGATAGCCGCCGATGTTGGTGTAGCCGAGAGCCTTGCGCTCTGAAAGGAAGACGAAGCTGAGCAGACAGAAGATGGCAGCGGCACCGGGGAAGCCGACGAGGTACGCGGCTCGGCTGCCAGTGGTTCGCTCCTCTTCGCCTGCGTTCAGGAGCATGATGACGAAGACGAAGAAGACCATGATGGCGCCCGAGTAGACGATGACCTGGGAGGCGGCGAGGAACTCGGCCCCCAGCGACCAGTAGAGGACCGCCAGCGACATCATGACGACGACCAGCGAGAGTGCGCTGTTGATGGGATGGCGCTGCAGGAGGAGGTTAAGCGCCCCTGCTACGGCCAGCCCACCAAAGATGAGAAAGAGTGCCAGTTGCATGATGTTTCCGTCAGGTCCTTTGTGAATCGCTTGAGACGCTTAAAACAGGGCAGAGGCCGATTTTGAAGAACTGGGCTATCTGCTGATTGTAAAACACCTTGTTGCTTATTCCGTGGAGCTAACTCCGTAAGGCAATGACTAAACTTGTGACGATGATGTTGGCCATGGCAAGCGGCAGGAGAAACTTCCAGCCGAAGCTCATGAGCTGGTCGTAACGGAAGCGCGGCAGCGTGCCACGTACCCAGATAAAGAGCAGAAGGAAGCCTAGAACCTTGCCTACGAACCAGAGGATTGGGAAGATGGCGGAGAGGATGGGGCCGCCAAAGTCCGCTGGGAGCAGATGGCCGAGAGGGCTGGAGGCTCCGCCAAAGAAGAGCAAGCTAGCGACGCAGCTTACGGTGATCATGTTCGCGTACTCGGCCATGAAGAACATGGCGAACTTCATGGAGCTGTACTCGGTGTGATAGCCGGCGACGAGCTCGGACTCGGCTTCGGGAAGGTCGAAGGGCGCGCGATTGGTCTCAGCATAGGCGGCCATGATGTAGATGAAGAAGCCAACGAACTGGAAGCCGCCAAAGACGTTCCAGCTAAGCAGGCCGTGTGCGCCCTGGCTGTTGACGATATCGCGCAGACTGAGCGACTGCGCACGGAGAACGACGCCGACAAGAGACAGACCGAGAGCCAACTCGTAGCTGATCATCTGCGAGGTCGCACGAAGGCTGCCGAGGAGGGAGAACTTATTGTTCGAGGACCACCCCGAGAGTGCGATCCCGTAGACCCCGATGGAGGTGATGCCCAGGATGACGAGCAGCCCGATGTTGAGGTCGGCGATGTTGAACATCTCGACGCCCTTAACCGTTTGCATACCGCCGAAGGGGACAACCGCGATGGAGATCAGTGCACAGGTCAGCGCGATGATCGGCGCGGCGATGAAGAGGGGCCGTTCTGCCGCGATAGGCAGGAGGTCCTCTTTGAGGAAGAGCTTGATGCCATCAGCCATCGGCTGCATCAGGCCGAAGGGTCCGACGCGGGAGGGTCCCCAGCGATTCTGGATGCGGCCCAGGAACTTTCTCTCCAGCAGAACGGTATAAGCGACCGCCATCAGCGTGAGGACGGTGACCACCGCAACCTTGAGGATGCTGAGCAGCAGAAATGTCTGAAATGGGCTGAGGTGGCTCACGGCGGTGGGTTGGGCTCCTGTGGTTGTTTCGAGTCTGCGGTTGAGTCTACTTAGTCGGCTGCAGTCTGAATCTGGGTGAGGCCGGTTGGAGGACGAAGGCTCTCGTTATGCTGCAGGTCGGAGAGCATGGCGGAGTAGCGTCCCAGGGTGCCCGAGGTAAATAGTGTATCGTTCGCCGGAAGGACGAGGTCGCGGCGTTTGCTTATTTGAACGAGGTCGGTTACGGTTACAGCTGGCTGCAGATGCTGGTCGTTGCCACTGAGCAGCTGAAGGCGTAGCAGGTTGTATCCGGGGACGAGGCGCTGTATCTCGTCGAGAATTGCGAAGGGATCGAAGGGGCTGAGCTTCGGCTCCATGTTGTTCGCTGAAAGCCACACTGCATGGCGGTCGGCCTCGCCGGACTGTGCGCCGCGGGACTGGCCCATATCGGCCCGCGTGCCTTTGCCGAAGGGAACCAGAACCTTCATGTTCGCGCCCATCTTGTCGGCGATCCGGACGATCAACTCGAAGTCGCTGCGGACTCCGGCACGATCGCCAGCCTTGTTTACGAGCTGAAGGTCGCCGTAGCTGTTGGTCACGGAGCCGGACTTCTCGTAGAGGTTCGAGGCCGGAAGAATGACATCGGCCACGGCTGCGGTCTCGGTGAGGAACATATCCTGCACCACCACGAAGGTGTCCTTGAGGGATGCGGGATCGACGCTGTATCGGGAGACTGGGTTCGTTCCGACGACGTAGAGCGCTGAGAGTTCGCCACGTCCAGCGGCTTCGAACATCTCGAGCAGATCGAGACCTGGAGTGGTAGGAGTGTTGTACTCGGCGAAGGTGGTGTTGCCTGCGAGTGGAGTGTAGCCGGGAAGCAGGTCGGGGAGCAGGCCCATGTCTGCTGCGCCGCGTGAGTTGACGTAGTCGGAGATGAGGGCGAACTTGCGGTTCGGCAGCGTCTTGCCGAAAGCGAGGAGGCGCTGCAGATCTGCGTCGCGGAACTCCGATCCGAGAAGGACGAGGAGGCTCTCCTCGGCGCGGATGGCCTTGCGGAATTCGTGAAAGGAGGATGCGTCTGCGCCGGAGTGGGTGAGGGCATCAACGGCACTGTCGTCTCCGGCGATGAAGCTGGCCAGTGCGCCGTAGCTGAAGGGTGCAATGTGCGCGAAGGCCTTGGCCTGGCGGCGAAGCTTGATCTCGGCAGAGTTGGCGATGTAGAGCCGGGCGCGGTTGTTGCGGACGTTGGTGCGGATATTCCACGCGGTGGCGGGTGCCTGGATGGTGGGGTCGCCGCCGAGGATCATGATGGCCGGCGCGGTCAGCGTGTCCTTCAGGCTGGCGGTACGATCTGTGGTTCCTGCTAGGGCGCGGGCAAAGGCTACGTAGTCCGCGGTGCGATGGTGATCGATGTTGTTGGTGCCCAGCACGGTGCGAGCGAACTTCTGTAGCAGGTAGGCCTCTTCGTTGGTGGTGCGATTGGAGCCGATGACGCCAATGCTCTTGCCGCCGCGCGTGTCGCGAAGTTCGCGGAGCCTCTTGCCGACGTGGTCGAGTGCAACCTCCCAGCTGACGGGCTTCATCTCGCCGTTGGGCTGGCGAACAAGCGGCTGGGTGATGCGGTCTTCATTGTTGGCAAAGTCGAAGGCGTAGCGGCCCTTGTTGCAGAGGAAGTCGACGTTGATGCCGGATTTGTCGCGGTTGTCGCCGCGGACGATCTCGGAGCCGTCCGTGGTGCTGCGAACGCCGAGGGTGGTCTTGCATCCATCGCCGCAGTGCGTGCAGATGGTCGAGACGTGATTCATCTCCCAGGGCCGCGTCTTGTAGCGATAGGTGCCGGAGGTCAGCGCGCCGACCGGGCAGGCGTCGATGCACATGCCGCACTGCTCGCAGTCCACGTGGGCGAGATCGTCGGGAGACATCTGCGCGGGGACATTTGGGGCGATGACTGAAGAGCTGCCCCGGTTTTGAATGCCGAGAGCAAAGACGTCCATGCCTTCGCCGCACATGCGCACGCAGCGATAACAAAGGATGCAGCGCGGACGATCGAAGTAGACGACGGGGGACCACTTCTGTTCTTCGCGATGGTTCTTGGGTTCGGCGTAGAAGCTGTCGGCCGCGCCATACTTGAAGGTCATGTCCTGCAACTCGCACTCGCCGCCGGCGTCGCAGACCGGACAGTCGAGGGGATGGTTGCCGAGCAGAAGCTGGAGTGTAGCCTTGCGGGCCTGGGCGATCTCGGGCGACTCGCTGGTCACGACCATGCCCTCGGCGACCGGCGTGGTGCAGGCGGTCTGGAGCTTCGGCATCTTCTCGATGCGCACGACGCACATCCGGCATGCTGCCTGTAACGAGAGGCCGGGGTAGTAGCAGAAGGCTGGGATCTCAATACCGGCGGACTTGCAGGCCTCGAGCAGAAGCGTGCCTGCGGGTGCGGTGATTTTTTTACCGTCTACGGTAAGGGTTACGTCTGCCATAAAACTCCGATTCTACTTAGGGCAATCAATGCTGAAATAGGTGCGACCCTTGATCTGAACGCCGTCAAGTTCGTAATGTCCTGAGGCCCAGCATGAATCAAGATCCATTACAACCTGCCAAACGATCTGGCCGAAGAATTTTGCCGCCGCTGCTTCATCCAATCCGCAAGCTACATAAATTGGATCGTAAATAGTCCCGGTCCAATCTTTACCGGGAATCCAACTTGAGGTATCTATTTGTCGCCCATGAAACCGTGAAGTAAGTTCGTTATGGATTATCGGGAAAGCGTTGGGATTAACTTTGTCCAGTGCCTGACGAAGTGGGCGGTAAGTTTCTTCGTAAGGCACTCTCGTCAATTTTTTCATGCTGGGTACATCAAATAGCATTTCAGTGCGCTCCGACCAGCTGTTCAACAGTGATGATGGGGGTTCCGGCCTTGTGGCCCTCGATGTAGTCTTCAAACTCTTTGCGGAATTTTTTGACGAAGGCGATGGTGGGCATGGCCGCTGCGTCGCCCAGCGGGCAGAAGGTGCGTCCCAGCATGTTCTCGGCGAGATATTGAACGTTGTCGACATCTTTTTTATTGCCGCCACCGTTGTAGACGCGCGTGAGAGTCTTCTTGATCCAGTCCGTACCCTCGCGGCAGGGAATGCACCAGCCGCAGGATTCATGCTGGTAGAACGCGATGGTGCGAAGCGCGAACTCGACGATGGAGACGGTCTCATCGAGCACCACGATGCCACCCGAGCCGAGCATGGTGCCGGCCTTGCCCATCTGGTCGAAGTCAAGGCCCACGTCGATCTCGTCGGCGGTCATGACGGGACAGCTCGATCCGCCGGGGACGACAGCTTTCAGCTTCTTGCCATCCTTAATACCGCCGGCAACCTCGTAGATGGCTCGCTTGAGGTTGTAGCCCATCGGAAGCTCGTAGACTCCGGGGCGTTCGACATGACCGCTGATGCCGAAGAGGCGTGTGCCGCCGTTGCGTTCGCTGCCAAGCTTGGCATAAGCCTCGCCGCCCATCAGCAGGATGTGCGGCGCGTTGGCGATGGTTTCGGCATTATTGATGACGGTAGGTCCGCCGTAGAGCCCAACAACGGCAGGGAAGGGAGGCTTAATGCGAGGCACTCCGCGTTTGCCTTCGAGCGACTCCATCAGGGCGGACTCTTCGCCGACCTCGTATGCTCCTGCTCCGGTCTGGGTGATGATGTCGAAGTCCACGCCGGTGCCGAAGATGTTTTTGCCCAGGAAGCCCTTTGCGTAAGCGTCGGCGACGGCCTTCTCGACAATCTTGAGCAGGTAGCGATACTCGCCACGAAGATAGATGAAGCCGAGTTTGGAGCCGATGGCGAGGCCTGCGATCATCGTGCCTTCAATGACGGCATGAGGATCGTGCAGGAAGAGGACGTGATCCTTGCAGGTGCCCGGTTCGGATTCGTCACCGTTTACCAGCACATACTTCGGCTTTTCAGATTGCTTTGGGACGAAGGACCACTTCATGCCGGTCGGGAAACCAGCGCCTCCACGGCCGCGCAGGCCACTGGCCTTCATCTCAGTGATGATCCACTCAGGTCCTTTAGCGATGGCTTGCTGAACGGCTTTATAGCCATCGAGTTCGACATACTTGTCGATATCGGTTGCGCCCAGGCCGAAGCGGCGGGAGACTACTTTTACCTCATCGGGGTGCGAGACGAGTGATGGCATCTACTTCACGTCCTTTCCCGTCGCGTCGAAACTCAGCCCGTCGCGATACATCTGAAACAGAACGTCGACTTTTTCGGTGGTGAGGTCGTCGTGGAAGTCGTAGTTGATCTGGATAGCTGGCGCCCAGCAGCAAGCGCCGATGCATTCAACCTCTTCCAGCGAGAAGACGCCGTCTGGTGTCGTGCCTTTGTGGCCGATGCCGAGCTTGTGCTTGCAGTGGTCAAGGATCTCGTACCCACCGCGCAGCATGCAGGAGATATTGGTGCAGACCTGCACGTTGTACTTGCCCGCGGGCTTGGTGCGCAGCATGGAGTAGTACGAAAGCACATTGCGTACGTCCAACTCCAGAAGGTCGATGCGCTGTGCGATTTCGGAGATGACGGCGTCGGAGATATAGCCGATCTCATCCTGTGCGTAGAGCAGCATCGGCACAAGCGCCGACCGCTTGAGCGGGTAGATAGTGACGAGATGGTCAAAGCGTGCGGCCGTCTCTGGCGAAAAGATCGTATTGGCTATTTCACTCACTCTGCATCATCTCCCGCGCCAGCCTCTCAGCGGCAAGGTCCATCTCTTCGGCGATACCGTTCAGTTTGACCGTTCCGTCCTCCTGCATATTGAAGGCAGAGCGGCTTCCATCACTTGATTCCATCGTCTCGTGCGTGAAGCGAAGCCAGCGGCTGGCCACACGAAGTGTAATCTCTTCTGCTCCCACTTCAACTACTGCATGGTGCTTGCTGTTCATTCCGTGGGCGGCGGCGTAAGAGCGAAGCAGCGAGGCCCACGAGGTCCAAAGTTCAGCTCTGAGGCGTGCTTCAAGCATCAGAGGTTAGCGGTCGATCTCGCCTAGAACGATATCGATCGATCCGATGACGGCGACGACATCGGCGAGGAGGCGGCCTTTGCACATGGTTTCGAGTGCTTGCAGGGTTGCGAATCCCGGATTGCGCATGTGGACGCGGTAGGGTTTGGCGGTGCCATCGGAGACAACGTAGTAGTTCATCATGCCGTGCGGTGCTTCGACGGAGCTGGTCGCCTCACCTGCCGGAACACCAAAGCCTTCCGTCACAATCTTGAAGTGATGGATGAGGGACTCCATCTGAGTCTTCATCTGCTCGCGATTCGGGAGGATGATCTTCGGTGCATCCGCGACGATGTGTCCTTCAGGAAGGCCATCGAGCGCCTGCAGGCAGATCTTGACCGACTCGCGGAACTCCTGCATGCGAACGATGTAGCGCGCCCAAACGTCGCCGACATCAGAGACCGGTACGTTGAACTGAAACTTCTCGTAGCCCGAGTAAGGCATATCCCGGCGAACATCGAAGTCGACTCCAGAGGCTCGCAGCGGGGGGCCGGTGACGCCCAGCGCAATCGCGTCTGCGGCTGAGAGGTAGCCCACGCCCTTCAGGCGATTCATCCAGATGGGGTTGGTCTGCAGCAGACCCTCATACTCCTCCACGTGGGCAGGGAAGTTCTTGAGGAAGGTGCGGATCTTGTCGTAGATATCCCGCGGCGGCTCCAGGCTAAGGCCGCCGACGCGGACGTAGCTCGTCATCATGCGCTGGCCGGCGACCGCTTCAAAGATGCGCAGCAGATCCTCGCGCTCGCGGAAGCAGTAGAGGAAGACGGTGAGAGCGCCGATGTCCATGGCGTGGGTGCCAAGCCAGACCAGGTGTGACTGAATGCGCGTCAGCTCGTTGAAGAGGACGCGGAGATACTGTGCGCGTTCGGGAATCTCGAGCCCCAACAACTTCTCCACTGCAAGGCAGTAGGCGAGATTGTTGGTCATGGGACAGAGATAGTCGATGCGGTCGGTCATGGGGACGACCTGCTGGTAGAACTTGGCCTCGCAGGTCTTCTCGATGCCAGTGTGAAGATAGCCGATGTCCGGAGCCAGCCCGACGATGGTCTCGCCGTCGACCTCGATGACGAGGCGCAGAACACCGTGGGTCGAAGGATGCTGCGGACCCATGTTGATGATCATGGTCTGATCTTTGGACGGCGGATTCTGTCGATTTCGTGCGGAGTTGGCGATGAGATCGTCAATGCCCGGATCGATCGCTGCCACGCCGGTAAGTTCTTCAACAGGGGGAGTCATTAGCGGTAGCCCTCCACGGGGTAGTCCTTGCGTAATGGATGCCCCTTCCAGTCTTCCGGCATCATGATTCGGCGAAGATTAGGATGGCCACCGAAGTGAACTCCAAAGAGATCGAAGACTTCTCGCTCGTAGAAGTTGGCAGAGGGCCATACCGACGTGATGCTGTCGAGCGAGGCATCTTCTCCATCAAGACGAACGACGAGGCGCAGACGCTCTTTCAACTTGTGCGAAAGGATACTGTAAGAGATCTGGAAGCGTGGTTCAGAGGGGTACCAGTCGACAGCGGTGACATCCTCAAGGAAGTTGTATCCAGCTTGCTGGACGGCTTTCGCTGCGGAGACGATGCTCTCACGAGCCACGGTGATGGTGAGCTCGGCGCGGTCGAACTTGGCGTCAGTCGCAAGGTCGGCCAGAGCTTTCACGGCGGCGTTTTCAGGATGCGCCTCGAAGACGGCCTGTTTGCCCTTGATGGCAGAGGCTGGATCGTACATTAGAGGTCTCCCTTATCGTTCGCCCAGTCCAGGATGCCCTTCTTCCAAACATAGAAAAGGCCTACTGCGACGAAGCCGAGATAGACGAGCATCTCGTAGAAGCCGAACATGCGCGAGCCGGTAATCGCTGGCAGGCGACGGAAGATTACAGCCCAGGGAAGCATGAAGACGGCTTCAACATCGAACAGGATGAAGAGCATCGCAACCATGTAGAAGCGGACGGTGAAGCGGCCACGAGCGTCGCCCACCGGCTCCATGCCGCACTCGTAGGCTCCGGCCTTGGTGCGCGAGTTTTTGTGTTTTCCGATGAAAAAAGAGGCGCCCACCATGCCCAAAGCGAGTCCGAGGGCGGCCAGGACCTGAAGCACGAGTGGAAGGTAGTTCCAGATGTAGGGGTAACTGTGCATGGCCATCTTCGACTCTAAGATTGCGGCTGGCAAGTGTCAAGTGATTGTCACGACGATGTGCGGCTATCGAAGGAGAGCTATGTACATGTTGATCAGACGATTACCGAAAAGTGCGCTGATTAGTCCACCGATCGAAAGAAAGCTTCCGAAGGCGAGTCTGGAAATAGCTCCTGCCCTGCCGCGCACCAGAAGGATGACTCCATAGACCGCAGCCGCTAATGTTCCAAGAAAGAGGGAGAGGACCGCAGGCCAGAAGCCGAGAAACGCCGCGATCATGGCGAGCAGTTTGACGTCGCCGAGGCCCATGCCGTCGCGATGGCGGACTGCCTTGTAGAGCCAGCGGATGAGGAGGAGCAGGAGCGCTACTCCGCAGACCGCAGCAATGCGACCGAAGATCAGGCTCTCCGGGCCGGTAAAGAAGAGATTGCCGCGATCGGTTACTCCGCCAGGACTAGTCAGTTGAATGTGATGATTGCTGAGGACCACCTGGTCTTCGTTTGGGCCGAGGAAGAGGGCCTGCGTACAAACGAGAAAGAGAGCGATGGCGATGCCACCGAGCGTGAAGGAGTCAGGCAAGATCATGGTCTGCCAATCCATGACCATGAGGCCGATGAGCAGAAAGCCGAGGACGAGAAGTGAAAATCCGTAGATGTATTCGTTGGCGATCTGTTCCGTCATGTACGGGCCTACCTGGCCATTGTGTTGGTTCATTGCTGAGATCCAGTAGTAGACCGAGATGAAAGTGAACCAAAGAGCCACGGATAGTTCAATGACGGGATAAAGCCAAGGAATAGCCTGTTTGCAGTCCCGGCAACGACGACGAAGAACTATCCAACTTATAAGTGGAACATTGTCGTACCAGCGAATTGGCACTCCGCACTCAGGGCACCGAGAGCGTGGATGGACGACCGACTCACGCTGCGGGAGGCGCGAGATACAGACGTTGAGGAAGCTGCCGAAGAGAAGTCCAAGTACAAACGCTAAGAAGATAATGATGCCGGGCACAGGAAGAGTATACGGTTTCAAGGCCGCGCTTACAGAATAGCTAGGAGGCGTAAATACGGACCTAAGTTACTTCCTTCAAAGACGTTGCACCAGAAAAGTATAGGTAGGCGTGATGCCTAGAAGTCCACGTGCATGCGGACCGATTCGACCAGCACCGGCCCTCGATCCTGATTGTAGCCAGGATGTTCGATGAATTGAAGATCGAGCGCATAGTAGATTCCCCGCCAGGTGTGCAGGTTGTAGTAGCTCTCGAGGATGTCCTCGCGCGCGTAGTTCAGCTTGCCGTCGCCCAGCAAAAACCCCAGACCGCCCAGCTTCAGATAATCCTGATGATCTTTTTTGATGGCGTTCGTGACGAAGACTAAGCCCAGCTTGTCGTTAGGACGAGACCACCTGCGGCCAGAGTAGTCGCCACCAAACTCCAGTGTCTGATCCACTTCGGTATAAGCGAAGGACTCGTGCTGGCCCTCATTCCATCCGAAACGGCCAAACATCCGTATGTCCCTGGTGAGTTCCTGTTCGAAGTTCAAGGCGAAGCCGTACTTCACCGCGCTGAACTTCTCAACATTCTGGATGACTGGCCGCGTGCCTTCGCCGGCAAGAAAAGCCTTATTGGCGTCGCGATATAAGCCCATGTGGGCGTGATTGACATAACTCAGCACGCGGACCGTGCCTTTGCGCTCAGGCGAGAGCATGCGGCCAAGGAGAGGCTTGCGCAGCTCGAACTCCCAGTTCTGTCCGCTGGCACGACGGAGAGCCCAGTCTAGATCGATCCCGTTAACTACGGTTGGCATCAGCGCAAGGGCATACCGCACGGACCAGGCCTTGTCGTCGTACTCGCTGACGATGCCGTAGGTGTAGCCGCGCGTGTCGGCCGCGTAGTCCCACGCGCCGTTGTTGTCCACCGTCCAGTTCATGAACTGAAGATGGCTGTCGCTGCCGATGCTGTTGATGTCGAGAAAGTCGGGCAGGCTCATCTTGCCCACGTGAAACTCCAGCCGGCGCTCCGGTAGCTCCGTGCCAGGATAAAACTGTGACTGAGCATTTTCCACGAGCTTGCTGGTGAAGCCGATCGTCTGATGGAGTTGCACGCGAGCCATGTACGGCGTCGAACCGAGGTTCGGATTGCGCACCACATCGAGATTCGTGAAGCCCGCTAGTCCCAGCGCCTCGCTGTCGCCCCGGCCGCCCGCAGATTCGAGGTCGAAGAGGGCGTCCAGCGCGAACTTCGGATCAGTGATGACTCGCGCACCTAGAAAAAGCGTGCCGAGCAGGGATGTCTTATATTCCCCTCGGGACAGCAGGCTGTTGACGCCCTCGTAGGGCGAATGGAACGGCCCATGCGCCTGAAAGATGATGTTGGCCTGCCCGCCGATGAAGAATCGCGAGTGCTCCCAGTGTGGAAACATGGTGGGCGAGTCGGTTTCACTAGTGTCTGGAACAGGAGTGACCGGAGCAGGAGTGACCGGAGCAGGAGCATCGATCTGGGGTGCCGCGGTCGTCTCTGTGGCGAGCTGTGTCTGGGCCGCCAAGAACGTGGAGGCTGATAGCCACATGCATGCGCCCGCAAGCAGGCAAGTCCGGTTGAGTTTTCCTGTCATGGAACTGTTATCTTCAGGCCTGAAAGTGAATAGAGTGCAAATTTGCCAGGCGGGTTGAACCCTTTCGAAAGGTTGAGCGGCTCTGATTGAGAGATGGCCCCCATACTGAATCGGCCTGACATAGTATACCCCGGTAGGGTACATTGGAGAAGAGAAATGTCACATACCAAATCAGCCCAGATCAAATTGCTCAACCGGGTCAAGAAGATTCGAGGTCAGATAGACCGCGTGGAACGCACTCTGGCATCAGAGGATCACGAGTGCGCCGAGGTGCTGATGCTGCTCGCAGCGGCGCGTGGCGGAATTAACGGGCTGATGGCTGAGGTGCTCGAAGACCATATCCGACTGCATCTGTTGCGCGACGGACATGCCCCTCTGACTCCTGAGCTAGGGGAGGACTTGATTGATCTTGTGCGCGCCTATCTCAAATAGCAGCTGGCTTGGTTGTGTTCAAGAATTGAGCCTGGTGCTTCCTCGCCTATAAAGTCTGGCTCAGCGCGATTTCGCCCCGACAACGACCAAGCCAATTCCTGCTACGAGAGCTACGGTGCTCAGAATAGGAGACAGTGGAAGCGTGTCCTGAGTCTTGTGCGAGATTTGAACCGGTCCCGCGTCGACAACTTTCTTCTCGTGGGTAAAGGAGAGACCGCCGGTAGCGAATCCGATAATTCCAAGGACAATGAGGAGAATTCCAACAATAGTTGCTGCTTTCATAGTGAACCTTTCTTCATTTCGAGCCATGAGTCGACAATCCGAGACGAATCAGGGATCGCGACTAAAGCTCTGATGCAGATTGCAACCTCTGCAGATGTACTATCACAAGCATTTGCAACGCACTTGCATGCAACCGGAATTCGGGAGTAGTCTGCAGTTACACGGGAAAGGAGGATGGTCCAGCCTATGAAAATTGACAGTACATGTAGTTCAACGCAACGTGAGGTGACTGAGGCTTAGAGCGTCCATAGCTCTAGTCCTGGCGGTCTTTGTAGTAAAAAAGTCCACGCCGAGGCCAAGTCCGAGTATGGACGCCTCAGGTCAATCTCAACAGTTCACCGCCAGACGGCTCGCTGCTCTCTTCAGAGTGCGAGCCGTTTGCGTTTTGCCGTCATCCTTCCGATAGGATATTAACTATGAAACCTCTGGTGATCGCAGGACGAGCCTTTCAATCACGACTGATCGTCGGGACAGGGAAGTACAAAGATGGCGCTGAGACTCAGGCCGCCATCGAAGCTTCGGGAGCGGAGATGGTGACGGTCGCGGTCCGCCGGGTGAACCTCGATCGCACGAGCGAGTCTCTGCTGGACTTCATCGATCCAAGGCGTTATTTTTTGCTGCCTAATACGGCTGGGTGCTACACCGCGGACGAGGCGATCCGCGCAGCCCGACTTGGGCGCGAGGTGGGGTTGTCGGACTGGGTCAAGATTGAGGTGATCGGAGATCAGCAGACGCTCTATCCCGATGTGCAGGCGACGCTCGAAGCAACCCGCGTGCTCGTCAAAGAAGGCTTCACCGTGCTGCCATATACGTCCGACGATATCGTCTTTGCCAAGCGACTGATTGACGCTGGCGCGGCGGCGGTCATGCCTCTCGGCGCACCCATCGGCAGCGGGCTCGGGCTGCAAAATACGGCCAACCTGCGCATTCTGCGCGAGCTGATCACGGAAGTCCCGCTGATTGTGGATGCAGGCGTTGGTACAGCCTCCGATGCTGCGGTTGCGATGGAGCTGGGCTTCGATGCCGTGCTGATGAACACCGCGATAGCTGCGGCGAAGGACCCCTTGCTGATGGCCGAAGCGATGCAACACGCCGTGCTGGCAGGGCGGCAGGCCTATCTTGCAGGAAGAATGCAGCGCAAACTCTACGCCACGGCCAGCTCCCCTCTGGAAGGGATCTCGAGGTAGTGGCCGTGGCTGATTTCTTTTTCGACTTGATTGGTGCTGCATTCGAGGTTTTTGTTTCGGAGACCATCTGTCGAGCTATTTATTGGCGGCTCAATCAAAAGACCACTCAGCCAAGAACGGTATCGGATTAATCTAGAAATTCGTCAGGTGCATGACTGGTCATAGGAAGAGCTGGCCGGATGCAGTAAACTTCGCCCATGCGAGTCTTCGGCATCGACTGCGGAACGGAGTTCACCGGCTACGGGGTGGTGGAGGTGGATTGCGACGCCCGCATGCCTCGGCTCATTCACCTGGCGGCCGGTACGATCCGGCTCAATAAAAAAGAGAAGACGCCACAGAGGCTCGCTCAGGTCTACGCTGAGTTGACCGCCTTGATGACTCTGCACCACCCGGAGATCGTCGCCATCGAGGAGGTTTTCTTCTCGGCGAATGCAAAGTCTGCGCTGAAGCTTGGTCAGGTGCGTGGCGTGGCGATGCTGGCCGCCGCGACCTGCGGAATGCCCATCGCCGAATATGCTCCACTCTCGATAAAAAGCTCCGTGGTTGGTTACGGGCTGGCCGCCAAGGAGCAGGTGCAGTTCATGGTGAGGCGTTTGCTCGACAACGAAAACGCCTTCGACTCTGCAGATGCTGCCGACGCGCTGGCCATTGCGATCTGCCACATCCATACCGCCCAGACACTCGAGCTCCAGGGCGCGCGCCGATGAAAGCGAGAGGGAGCATAATGCTTGGCGCGGCGCTTTTTCTAGGCCCCTACTTTGTGGCCGCTGCTCAAACGGCTGAATCTGCGACGGCGGCCTCTCCCATCCCATCTGCTGAGGTCAGTTTTCAGTTCAACCGCACAGGGCTTCCGGTTCCGCGTTTTACTCTGCGGATTCACGAGAACGGAACCGGCACCTACCAGGCAGATCAGGCAGAGATCCCAGCAACGCAGACCTCGATGCGGGGCCAGGCGGCGCAGCATGTCGAGCGACCGATCAACCTGACTCCAGACGTCGTCGCAAAGGTCTTCAAGGCTGCGCGAATGCTGAATCACTTCAACGTCGAATGCGCCTCCAAGGCGAAGAACATAGCCGACTCAGGCACAAAGACGCTTACCTACGCCGGCTCCGATGGGTCGGGATCGTGTGTCTACAACTACTCAGAGAACAAAACTGTAGGTACGCTGACCGACATCTTCCTCGGAGTCTCTTCGACACTGGATGAAGGCCGTAAGCTTGAATTTTTGCACCGCTACGATCGCCTCGGCCTCGATGCCGAGATGAACTCCTTTGCGGACGAAGTGAAGGAAGGACGTGCGCTCGAACTGGGAACGATCTTGCCGACGCTGACCGCAATCGCAGACGACACAGCAGTGATTCAGCGCGTTCGATTGCGCGCGGCAAAGATGCTGGAGCAGGTTGCAGCGGACAGTCGTTAGGATCCTGCAATACCGCAGGTATCGGGAACAATCTCCTCAGTCGCGATCGGCAACGACATGCGACAAAGAACGATAAAGCTCTGCCATCGATTCGAGTGCGAGTGATTCGGCGCGTGCTTGCGTGGGAACGCTGGCAGGCCACGCTGCAGAGAACTCTTCGGCCGAGTAGCCAGCGGCACGAAGATTGTTTTGCAGCGTCTTACGCTTCTGCGCAAAGCTCTGCTTCAAGAAGATATTGAACCCGTCAGGGTCCACTCCAAGCTCAGCAAACCTCGGCGCAAAGTGCAGCCGCAAAACCGTGGAGTAGACGTCAGGCGGCGGCGAAAAAGCGGATGGCGGCAGCGTAAAGAGGTTGTCGACCTGCGCGTTCACCTGTGCCGTTGCCGAGAGTAAGCCATAGTCACGAACTCCGGGCGCCGCCGAAACGCGGTCCGCCACCTCCCGCTGCATCATCAGAACAGCTCGGGCGACTATACCGGCGCTGCCAGCCGCGAAGAGTTGCAGCAGAATATCCGACGTGATGTAGTACGGGAGATTGCCGATCACGTCTGCCGTCTCGCCTTCCGGCACCAGCGTTCGCAGGTTCGTCTTCAGAACATCGCACTCGAGAATCTGTACCTGCGCATGATCGCGAAAGCGGAAGGTCAACTCCGCCGCCAGGCTCCGGTCAAGCTCCAGTGCTATCAACTTGTGGCAACGAGCAGCCAGTATATCGGTAATCGCCCCATGTCCCGGGCCAATCTCGATGACAGTGCGCTTGCTAAGATCACCAAGGGCATCGACGATGGCATGTCGGGCGGAGTCATCGACCAGAAAATTCTGCCCCAGCTTCGGCTTACGTTTCATCTGCATCCAATGTGTGCGGTCTCGCTCTTCTATAGACTAACGGTTTGGTTGGAAAGATAAAGGACGAAGGTATGCATATTGTTTTCGCAGCATCGGAGTGCTCCCCCTGGGCCAAGTCGGGTGGGATGGCAGATGTGGTCAGCGCACTCCCACGCGCATTGGCTCAACTCGGCCATCGCGTTAGCGTCTTTCTGCCCTACTATCGCCAGGTCGCGAAGGCTGTCCCGAACCCTACGGTTGTGCTGCCCAGCGTCACAATTCCTTTTCCCGGCTATAACCGCTTCGTGCGTGTTCTCGATGGGGGAGTCAAGAGCGGAGTCCAGACCTACTTCCTCGATTGTGCCGAACTATTCGACCGCGAAAACTTCTACGGTACGCCGTCCGGAGATTACCCCGACAACGCAGAGCGCTTCGGCCTGCTCTGCCGCAGCGTGATCGAAGCCTCAAAGATCCTCGGTATTCCTGATGTCTTCCACGTTCATGACTGGGAGGCGGCGATGCTCCCGGTCATGTTGCGCTCCATCTATTACTTCGATCCTGTGCTGCGAAACGTCCCAGCCGTGTTGACGATTCACAACGCGGGATCGCAGGGCTGGTTTCCTTCGCAGACTATCGAAAAGTTGCTGCTCCCCTGGGACCTGTACACGGTCGACAAGCTCGAACACTACGAGAAGATTGATTTCCTGAAAGGCGGCGTGGTGTATGCGGATGCCATCACAACGGTCAGCCGCAAGTATGCCGAAGAACTCCAGACCAGCGAGTTCGGCAACGGGCTCGAAGGGGTCTTTCGCCAACGGAGCGGAGACCTGCTCGGAATTACGAACGGCATCGACACCGAGGAGTGGAATCCCGCGACCGACCCCAACATTGCAGCGCATTACACGGCCGAAAACCTCGCCGGCAAGAAAGAGTGCCGCCGCGATCTGCTTCACGCTTACGGACTCGAGAATGTCAGTGACGACACCGCTGTGATCGGGGTGGTCACCCGTTTCGCGACCCAGAAAGGCTCCGACTTTATCGTCGAGATCATGGATCGTCTGGCGCAGGAAGACATGGTGCTGGTCATTCTTGGGAGCGGCGAAGAGTACTACGAACGGCTGTTAGTGGAGATGGCCGAGCGCCATCCCGCTAAGGTGCGCGTGAAGGTAAAGTTCGATAACGTCATGGCGCACAAGATCGAAGCAGGCGCGGACATCTTTCTGATGCCGTCCCGCTACGAGCCCGGCGGTCTAAACCAGCTCTACAGCCTCAAGTACGGTACGATTCCCGTCGTCCGCGCTACGGGTGGCCTCGACGACACCATCGACGAACAGCCAAACGGTGGCGGCAATGGTTTCAAATTCTGGGGCTACAGTGCGGGGGCCTTCTTCGACGCGCTCAAGCGTGCCCTTGATACCTTCCGTAACAAGCAGGAGTGGGCCCAGATGATGCAGCGAGGCATGGCGCAGGATTTTTCCTGGGATAAGCCTGCCAGCGAATACCTTCGCCTCTACGAGCGCGTCATCCAGAATCGCAGCTAGGCGCTTCGCTCTCGTTGCAGCAGATAGTGCAGCGGAACTCCCAGCAGAATGATGCCGGTTCCGATGAGAGAGTTCCGCGGCTGATCAGCAAACGAAAACACCAGCAGCACTGCCGCCGCAAGAATGAACAGTGCCGGCAACGCAGGGTATCCCCAGATGCTATACGGCCGGGGCGTGCTTGAGTCGCGACTGCGAAACACAAAGATCGTGCTAGCGGTCAACATGTAGAAGAGCCACTCGCCGAAGATGGCCAGCGAAAAAAGCGCCTGAAACTTTCCGATGGCCAGCAGCAGCAGAGAACTCAGGATGGCCTGAAGGATCAACGCTGTCGACGGCGTTTGAAATCGCGAGTTCACATGCGCCATTTGTTTGAAGAACAATCCATCGCGAGCCGCTGCGAACGGCACACGCGCACCCGAGAGCGACGACCCTACAAAGGTCGCGCAGATACTGACGGCCATACCGATCGACACCAGCGTCGCTCCCCACGGCCCGGTGACCAGACGCATTGCATCGGCTGCAGGCCGATCCGCGGTAGCGATTGCCGCTGCAGGCAACACATATTGAATCGCCGCATTGGTCAGCATGTAGAGCACGCCAACAATGGCAACCCCTCCAACCAGGGCTAGCGGCATGCTGCGCTGCGGCTTCTGCACCTCGCCCGCCATGGTGACGACGTCGCTCCATCCGTCATAGGCCCACAGCGCCGCGACCAGCGCAATCATGAAGCCGGTAAAGCCTCCCCGCGCTCCCGTAAAGTCTGTGCTGAAGTTGTGCCACGAACCATGCTGGCCTGCTGCGCCAAAACAAAATCCCGCAATCACTAGAATCAGCAGGCCCTTGAGCCACGTGAGCAGAAGCTGCACGTTGGCAGATCTTCTTGTCCCAATAATGTTGAGAATGGCGATGAGCCACGTCACCGTGATCGCGAAGATCTGTCCCCAAAAGAGATGAAAGAATGCCGGGCGGGCAAAAAAGCTGAAGACTGCGAAGGTCCCCAGTACACGCGCAAGCCCCGCGGCGATGGTAGCCAGGGATGCAGGTTTGGCCACCGTAATCTGCGTCCACATATAAAGGAAGCCGGTCAGATCTCCATAGGCCTCGCGAAGAAAAGCGTATTCGCCGCCATACTTCGGTCTGGCGGCAGCGATCTCCGCATAGGTCATTGCGCCGAAGAGCGAGAGCAAACCACCCACGATCCAAACCACATAGACCATGCCGGACGAGCCCACCGCAGCCATCATCTCTCGCGGCACTAGAAAGATGCCGCTCCCGATAATGATGCCCACGACAATGGAGGTCGCGTGGGATGCGTTCAGGACGCGGGGCAGTTCGGACTTGCTGTTTGGCATCGGTTCCCGGAGAGTAGCACACCTCCGCCGCACGACCGCAAGTAAATTGGCGAGAAAACCTCACTCGAGTGCCACGAAAGAAAAGATCTTACTTATAAGATGGAGACGCACCAACTGGAGCGAACTATGGATTGGACACCTGGCGGCGGACTCAGTGGCGACATTGAAGACAGACGTGGTTCTTCCGGCGGCGGTGGCGGAGGCTTTGGCGGCGGTGGGATCGGTATCGTTGGTTTTTTGATCCTGCTGGTCGTCAGCCTGGTCACGGGCCGCAACTATATCGGCAGCTATCTCTCCGGCCACAGCACATCACCGTCCTCCACGCAACAGAGCGTGCCTTCCGCCGGCAACCGCCCGATAACTTCTGAATCGCCTCAGGAGAAGAGGGCGGCACAACTCGTCTCCTGGACCCTGGACGATGTGCAGAACACTTGGACAAAGCTTCTACCCACACAGACCGGCAAAAACTACCAGCGCTCCACGCTCGTACTCTTTCGCGGTCGAACGTACTCAGGCTGTGGCACGGCTCAGTCGCAGAGCGGACCGTTCTACTGTCCGGCGGATGAGAAGGTCTACATCGACCTCAGTTTTTGGGATGAGCTGAGACGTCTCGGCGGCAGCAATGCGGACTTCGCCCAGGCTTACGTCATCGCTCACGAGCTAGGACACCACGTACAGGATCTCCTCGGGATCGAAGGCAAAGTTCGCCAGCTCTCAGGTCAAAATCCGTCGGAGAGAAACCGCCTTTCGGTCGATCTTGAACTCCAGGCAGACTGTTTCGCGGGCGTATGGGCGCACAGTACAGCGCAGCGGAACATAGTTCACGACTCGGATATCACAGCTGGTCTGCAGGCAGCGGCCGCAGTCGGCGACGACCATATACAACGCCTGGAGCGAGGAACAGTCAGCCCCGAAAGCTTCACCCACGGATCGTCAGCACAACGCGTCGGCTGGTTCAGACGCGGATTCCAGCAGGGAACCATCGCAGCCTGCAACACCTTTAAATTCGGTGGTGCCGTTCCGCCGGCAGACAGCGCCGAGTAATCTCAGGAAGCCTCGTTCAACACCGGCAGCACCGCATCGCCAGACGCCTCAGCCGCGAAGTAACTGCGAATTCGCTCGGCCGTTGCAGCATTCACCACCGCAGTGAGCGCATCAGTTCCAGCCTGCTTAATCCCGCGCACGCTGCCAAAGTGTTCGATCAATCGTTGCCGGGTTCTCGGCCCAACGCCCGGTATCGACAGCAACTCACTGTCGCGGTCGCGCATCTGGCGCCGCTTGCGATGATAGGTCACAGCGAACCGATGGCTCTCGTCGCGAATCTTCTGCATCAGGTGCAACACCGGAGACCGCCGGTCCAGCACCACCGGCTCATTCTCCTGCCCATACACATAGATGATCTCTTCCTTCTTCGCGATCGAAGCCAAGGGCTGCAGCGTGACGCCGATCTCCTCAAGCGCCGAATACGCCGCATGCAACTGCCCTAGTCCTCCATCGATCAGGATCAGGGAAGGGAAGGGCTTCTTATCTTCCTGCAGTCGCTTGTAGCGACGTTGAATTACCTCACGCATGCTCGCGAAATCGTCGACGCCTGTAACCGTCTTCACTTGAAACTTCCTGTAGTCGGACTTTTTCATCGCGCCATCCTCCCACACCACCATGGAGGCCACCGTCTCAGCACCTTGAATATGCGAGATGTCGAAGCACTCGATTCGACGTGGCAGCTCCTCGAGCGTAAGCGCATCCTGCAACGCCTCCTGGATAGCCTTCATCGCAGGCTGCAGCACGCGGAACCGCTGATCATAAGACTGTTTCGCATTCTGACAGACAAGGTCGACAAGGGATCGTTTTTCACCGCGCTGTGGAGCAAGAATCTCGATTCGCTTTCCAGTTCTCTCAGTCAGGGCCTCTGCCAGCAGCGCTCGGTCAGGAAACTCAACCGGCACGAGAACCGATCGCGGCACATAACTCTGATCGAGATAAAGCTGTTTCAGAAGCGCAGAGAAAAACACCCCCGGACTGAATGCGCCTCCCATCTCCGACACCGCTGCATGTTGCACAATGGCGATACCCTCGCCGATCTCCGGCGCTGGCGTTGCGGGGTCAGGCTCCATGCGAGGCAGTGCCTCCAACTCGTCCACCTCGGAGACCGCCTCCGTCGCCGCATCCAGCAGAGAGTCCGGCAGATCCTCCCAGAAGAAATCGCGCCGGTCCACAATCTTGCCGCTTCGCATGTGGAACAGGTTGACCGCGAGCATCTCGTTCTCAAAGTGATAGCCGAAGACGTCGGCGTCCTCATTGTCCGCGCTCGCCATGCGCTGTTTGTCCTGCATCTGATGAACCGTAACGATCTGATCTCGCAGACGCGCAGCCATCTCAAACTGCTGCGCCTCTGCTGCCGCCTCCATCCGCTTCGTCAGCGACTGCTCAAGCTCGTTCGGCCTCCCCTCCAGAAAGAGCTGCACATCGCGTATGGTCTCGCGGTAAGCGTCCGGTGTGGTTAGTCCCTCCAGGCAAGGACCCAGGCAGCGCTTGATGTAGTACTGCAGGCAAGCCCGCGGATGATATCGCGACAGGTCAACCTTGCAGCTTGGAATCAGAAAGCTGCGATGGATCAGATCCACCAGTCGATAGGCCAGGTTCCCCGGAAAGTAAGGACCGTAGTAGGCCCCGCCGTCCTTGCGCAACCGGCGCGTCACGAAGACCTTCGGGTAGCGGTCATTCATCGTCAGCTTGATGTAGGGGTAGGTCTTGTCATCGCGCAGCAGAATGTTGAAGCGTGGCTTCTTCTGCTTGATGAGGTTGTTCTCCAGCGCAAGGGCCTCGTGCTCGTTGGCGACCGTGATGTACTCCACATCGATGGCCTCGCGCATCAGGGTGCCGGTCTTGGCATTCGCCTGCGACGCCTCCAGAAAATACGAGCGCACCCGTGCACGAAGGTTCTTCGCCTTGCCGACGTAGATCACCTCGCCCTCAGCATTTTTATAGAGATAGCAGCCTGGCTGGGTGGGGAGAGTTCGAATTTTCTGGTGAAGATCCATCGCGTATATCGGAGCCCGCATCTCAGTGTAGACGCAGCCTTACGGAGCCTGCAGTGTGCATATCTTTGCTCAGTAGATTTGACGCGACAGCCGATCAAAAGTTCCCGCTTCCCAGCTAGCGCTTTCATCAGGCGTGTTAGATAATCCTAATAACTAGTTGAAAAGAAATGGTCTACTGCCATGCATATTTTTGGCACTCTGATTGCATCTTATCAACTGCTGTGGCAGGTCTATTGCAGCACTTACTACCAGGAGAGTGGAAAGAATGAGATCCAATAACAACAAAGACATGAAGATCAAATCTGCCTGCACCGCCGTATTTGCCAGTGCTCTTGCCCTCACCTTCACGGTCGGCTGCTCGACGAAAAATTACGTTCGCTCCCAGACCGCTCCCATCATCCAGCAAACAAATGATCTGGATACCAAGACTGCCGCCGACCACCGCAATATCGTCGACACCGACGAGCGGGCCAAGACCGGAATCGCCGGTGCACAATCCGCGGCGAACACGGCCGACCAACATGCCCTGGCTGCCGGCCAGTCCGCCGATGCAGCCAATCAGTCCGCGAAGGAAGCTTACAACCGGGTCGACAGCCTGAGCGGCGTCGTAGCCAACCTGGACAACTATAAGCAGGTCTCGGATGTTGGCGTAACCTTCGCCTTCGACAAGTATGTTCTCACTGCATCTGATAAGAAGCAGCTCGACGACTTGGCGGCGAACCTCACCAACACTCGCGGCTACATCCTTGAAGTCACCGGCGGAACGGACTCAGTTGGCGACGCGGCCTACAACTATCAGCTCAGCCAGCATCGCGCCGACGCGGTCGTCAACTACCTGGCGTCGAAGTACAACATCCCGCCGCATAAGTTCTACCTGATCGGCATCGGCAAAGACCAGCAGGTCGCCAGCGACAGCACAGCAGCCGGCCGCGCGAAGAATCGCCGAGTCGACATCAAGCTGATGACTAACATGAACAGCGACCAGCCGAGCACCGCTTCTTCCACCAAACCGAATGGTCAGATGTAAGCAGCTTTTTCAACTCGAAGTCGACAAACAAAATCACTAAAACGCGCCAACATGATTGTCGGCGCGTTTGTTTTTAACATCGTGCCGACGTAGCAAATTGCGCCTGGAAGGCCGCAATGTAGAAGCCTATGTCTTGAGCTTGCGATAGACGATCGCCAACAACCCGGACGCCAGGATGACCCAGGCAAACTGATACCAGTAGAAAAACGGAAATCCCCAAAGTTCAGGCGTTGAACGCGCGTAAACTATCGGAAAACACAGCCCAATATAAGGCAAGACAAGCAACAGCACCCAGCGGCTTCTGCGGGTCTTTGGTTTCGCGTTCGTGTCTGTCTCCGGCACCATATGCTGCAAAGCATAATGCATTAACTTCAAGTACGGAAGCCCATGTCAGCACTAAGTCATAGATAGAAATGATCGGGTAAAGTTGAAGGTAGAAGATATGAAAGATATGCCTGATCTCATCCCTAAGAATCTCTCGCAAGATGTCGTCTCTGCCAAAGATCCGATTGCTGAAGCCATTGCGATCATGGCCCGTCTGCGCGCTCCGAACGGCTGCCCGTGGGACCGCGAGCAGACCTTCGACTCTATCAAGCGTCACACCCTCGAGGAGACCTACGAGGTCTTCGATGCCATCGAGCGCCGCGCGTGGCCCGATCTAAAGGACGAGCTCGGCGATCTCCTCCTCCAGGTTCTCTTCTACGCCCAGATGGCCTCAGAGGCTGGCTACTTCACCATCCAGGATGTAGCGGAAAATCTAAACGCCAAGTTGATTCGCCGTCATCCCCACATCTTCGGCGACGCTGAAGCCACTGACTCCAACGCTGTCCTGCGCAACTGGGAGCAGATCAAGCAGACCGAAAAGAAGGCGCCCGCATCCACCCAGACCTCCATGCTCGACGAGATCCCTCGCTCCATGCCCGCCTTGATGGAAGCGGGCAAACTCGGCTCCCGCGCAGCAAAAGTAGGATTTGACTGGCCCAACTCCGAAGGCCTCTTCGACAAGCTGCACGAAGAGATCGGCGAGCTCAAGGCCGAGCTGAATCCCACCTCGACCGCCAGCTCAGCAACAGCGATCGAAGCGGAGTTAGGCGACATTCTCTTCACCGCCGTCAACCTCGCCCGACACCTCAAGGTCGACCCCGAATCTGCTCTACGCGCTACAAACGCAAAATTTCGCCGACGCTTCGCCGCGATGGAGTCCGCCGCAGGCAATAGCGCCGCCCTGGCCGCCTCCAGCCCCGATCAGCTCGAAATACTATGGAACCAGGCGAAGAACGCCGCCACCGAGCCCACAAGGTCATGAACGCCAGCCCTCAGACAGCCATCTCCATCCAGTCCCTCACCAGTCTCGAACACCTTGAGCGCTGCGTCGACCTCCAGCGCGAGGTCTGGAGTTACAGCGACAACGACATCGTCCCTCGGCGCGTCTTCATCGTTGCACACCGCATCGGCGGCCAGGTCCTTGGTGCCTTCGACGGCCAGAGCCTCATAGGTTTCGCCATGTCTCTCCCTGGCTATCGCGAGGGCAAATCTTACCTCCACTCCTACATGCTCGCAGTCCTCCAGCAGTACCAAAACCTCGGCATCGGCCGCCGCCTCAAGCTCGCCCAGCGCGACGACGCCATCACCCGCGGCTTTGACCTCATGGAGTGGACCTTCGATCCTCTCGAGATCAGAAACTCGCATCTGAACATCAACCGGCTCGGCGCCATCGTGCGCCGCTATCAAGCAGACTTCTATGGACCCTCCTCCTCCCCTTTGCAGGGTGGCTTGCCCACCGACAGGCTCTATGCAGAGTGGTGGCTGCGCTCCAGCCATGTCGCCGATCTGCTCCGTGGCGAGCCGCAGCCCCAGGAGATCCTCGAACGCATCACCGTTCCCCACACCATCTACCAATGGAAGCAGGACGCTCAGCAACGAAGCCTCGCCAGAGCCCTGCAGGGCAACAACCGCACCGCCCTCGAATCGGCGTTTCAGCGCGGATTGGCCGTCGTTGGGTACGAACGCGACACCCAGGGCAACGGTACCTTCCTCATGGGTCCCTGGAAGAACTCCTCGGAGGTCTGACCTATCCGCCCCTCGATCGCAGTACAATCTCTTTGAGCCACGCCACCAGACCCGCTGCGATCCGCAACTCGGAAAGACAGGACTGCAAATGCTCAACATCGACGCCATTCATCTCCGCGAAATCAACCTGCCGTTAGCGCACCCCTTCGAGACCAGCTTCGGTCTTACCACCAGCCGTCGCATTCTCCTCGTCGAGATCGAATCCGAAGGCCTCACCGCGTGGGGCGAATGTGTCGCCGGCGAGCACCCCTTCTTCAGCGACGAGACCATCGACACCGCCTGGCTCCTCATTGAGTCCGAGCTCGGTCCCCGTCTGCTCGAGGCCGATGTGGAGTGCGGCGGAAGCTGCCCAGCTATCTTCCACCAGGTCCGCGGCCACCGCATGGCCAAAGCCGCCCTCGAAAACGCCGTCTGGGACCTCGAATCGCAGGTCAAACGCGTCCCGCTGGCGAAACTCCTCGGTGGAACCCGTGACGTTATTTCCTGTGGAGTCTCGATCGGCATCCAGCCCTCGCCCGCGCACCTGATGGATAAGATCGCCACTGAACTCGCGGCAGGCTATCAGCGCATCAAGCTAAAGTGCAAGCCAGGCTGGGATGTCAGCATCTTCGAAGCGGTCCGCAACCGCTGGCCCGATATCACTCTCAGTTGCGACGCCAACTCCGTCTATCGCATGAAAGACCTTGAAGACCTCGTCGAATGGGACCGATTCAATCTGCTCATGATCGAGCAGCCTCTCTGGTACGACGACTTCTACTTCCACGCCATGCTGCAGAAGCGCCTCTTGACCTCAATCTGCCTCGACGAATCCATCCGCAATCGCCGCGACGCTCTCGCTGCCATCGCCATGGAGTCCTGTCGCATCATCAACATCAAAGTCGGCCGCGTCGGCGGCTTCAGCGAGGCCATCGCCATCCACAACGTTGCAGAAGAGCGCGCCATTCCGGTCTGGTGCGGCGGCATGCTCGAAACCGGCATCGGCCGATCCCACAACATCGCCCTCTCCTCTCTGCCTAACTTCTCGCTGCCCGGCGACGTCTCCGCCTCCAGCCGCTACTGGACCGAGGACATCATTGAGCCGCAGGTCACCGTCAGTGAACGCGGAGAGATCACCGTGCCCACGACTATCGGCAGAGGATTCGAAGTGCAGCGCGACCGCATCGAGTCTCTCACCGTGCGCCGGCAGACCCTCCATGCCAAGGCTCGCGTCATCGCCTGATCTATCGTCTACCGCTCCGGCAGTGGCGTAGCTAGCATCATCCGGATAGCATCTTGGTAGCTCATCGGCCCAAGCTTCTGGAAGTCGCTGCCCGTTGACTCAGTATTCACGTTGACCGTCTTCAACATCAGCGCTCGCACGCTCAGCTTCATCGAAAAGTAAGTGAAGATCCATCTGTTTTCCCCGACACTGGTCTGATCAAGCACCAGTTTGCCCCCAGGATAGATGTGAGCGAGCATTCCCCAGCCGAAGTTCACTCCACGCGAGATCGTCCCTTCCATGCGAACCAGAGTATGCGACTTTGCATCGATCCAGACTCTTCCCTCAAGCCCCGTTAACGCCCCAGCCTCCGTATTTGGCGGATTGAACTTCGGGTCAGGCTTGTAGTCGAGCACGACCTCCGGAGGCCCGCCGTTTTTCCCGGACTGCGGCTGCCCCGGCGTGTAGGTGTAGATCATCGCATCCGGCATCAGAGGCACTAACTTATCTGCCATCTTCCGATCCGACTCGCTATTCCGCACATGTCGAAGGTATGTCGAAGGTGACGCCATCATGTCGTTCAGTCTTTGCCGTTCGCCTTGATCCTGCTCTTCCGTTAACGGTTTTCCGTCCCTCATGATCAGGCGCGCCACTGTCCCGTCTCTACTCTCCACCACGTCGCGAACCACGTCCCCCTTCTCGCTCACCGTGTGCGTGCGATAGCGCAGGTAGGAGTCGGTGTGATGCAGCGCCTCCAACTCATTTTTGGCCGCGTCGACGACCCACGAGCGAGGCGGGATCGACTGCAGTGCTGCCTCGCCTACATCTTTCGTAGTAGTGGCGTTCTGTGCGCCTGCAGTTCCTCCCGCCACAGCCGTCAGGAAGAGAAGACACCCAGGCAAAATCCGCTTCCGTGCCCTCATCCGCCCGGAAATAGCTATGAATCGGGACTTGCTGACTGAAGCGGCCTCGCATCCATCCCCGGAACCTCTTACCAATCCACACCTCTCATCTCTCCATTCTATGGTTCCTTCTTATGACTCACAGAGCGGGACAAAGTATTCTCGCGTTTGCCTCGCGGCATGAGCTTGGGTATAGTTCGGGCAAGGTGCATGTGCAGCAGGCACGACCTCAAGGAGAACAAAACGCTTATGAAACCAGCAGAGGGTTCCACCGTCATCGGTAAGTCGGTCGTCATTCGAGGAGAACTCTCCGGCGAGGAAGACCTTTACATCGACGGAGACATCGAAGGAACCATCACTCTCAAAGAGAGCGCTTTGACCATCGGACCCAACGCGCGCGTACGGGCCGATATCAGCGTCCGCGACGTCACCGTCTTCGGTCATCTTACCGGCAACGTTCAAGCGACGGGGCGCGTCGACCTCCGTCAGTCGGCGATCGTCAATGGAGACATCCTGGCCGGCCGGCTCAGCATCGAAGAAAGCGCGATCCTGAAGGGAAGCGTCGAGCTCAAATCCAACTCCGAAGGAATGTCCAAGTCCGCCACTCCTGCCGCAACGCACGCCGCTCCAGTCGAGTCCGGCGCTCCTCTCTTCACTCAACCACAGGCATAGAACCAGAAAGGGAAGCGGGCTCATGCGCAGCCTTTTCGGCGGTAGCGAAAGCACAAGCACTCAACGAGGTGGAGACACCGGCCGCATCCCGCGTCACTCCAGCGGGTGGAAAGAGTTATTGAAGCACCTGCAGTCGCAGGAATCTCTGCGCATTCTCGACATCGGTCCTACCTCGTCCACCAACATTAACTACATCACCAGCCTGGGTCACAGCATATATATGGCGAGCGTCGTAGATGAGGCATCAAAGCCGGAGTGGCTCACTCCCGGCGAAGACGGCCAGGAACCCAGGTTTGATGTCGATCGATTTCTCGAGAGCAATCTCAATTTTTCCGGTCGCGTCTTCGACGTCGTCATCTTTTGGGACACAGCGGACTATCTACCCGAACCTTTGATAGCGCCTGTGCTGGCCCGCATCCACAAAGTTCTACAGCCCGGCGGACTCATGCTCGCCTTCTTTCATCAGACAAGCAGCCCGGAGACCTTCTTTTGTCGCTATCATCTGACCGATAACGACGTAGTCGAGATGCAGCGCGCAGGAAACTATCCTCTGCTCAACATATTCAACAATCGCAAGATCGAAAACCTGTTTAGTGCATTTAGTAACTTCCGATTCTTCCTCGCCAAAGACAGTCTGCGCGAGGTCATCATCACGCGCTAAGCCATCGGCTGATCCCGAGGGTGTTATTCATCCCTAAGCCGTATAGAAAAAAGTGTCCCGAGAAAAGCGGAAGGCGCCCCAACTGGAGGCGCCTTCGCTTTCATAGTTGAAATCTTCAGAGATCTAGCCCTTAGCACTCTGCTTCCGACGCTCCGCCCAGCGTTTCTTCATCGCGTCGGCGATTCGTTTGCGACCCTCGGGGCTCAACTTGCGTTTGCGAGGGGCCGCTGCTGCTGTTGAAGCAGCTGCGTTCTTACTCCCTTTCGGACGGCCCGGCCCTGTGCGCTTTTTCGTTGCCGTCGTCCCAGCCAGCAGCGCGCGAGCTTGCTGGAGCTTTACGATCTGGGCATCTATCTCGGCAATAATGCGGCTAACTTCCACGTGTTACCTCCGGTGGCGTCATCTAGGTCGAGTTACTCGAAATTATCTGCGTCAACCAATTTTATTGCCACCCCATGACGATACAGAAGTAACTAACTCAATGCAAACAAGAAGTAACTCGTCCGCTACTTTGATTTAACAATAGTGACATTATCTTCTTCTGCTATAGGTGCTGTTTTTGGAGCGCGGATCGCATATCCAGGTCCAGCTTCATCGAGTTCCTCATGCCGCGAGCCCCCCAGCCCGCGACGATGATGAGACTCATCAATGCACCTTTGCAGATCCTTCAGCGTTCCTTGTTTATCTCGCGCAAACTCAGTCGCCATGCGGGTCAGAGCATAGGCGAGTATGTCACTGTGGTGAAGGTCCTGCATATCCGGCGCGCGTCGAATATTGAGCCACAGACGATGCACAAGCTGTACTTCGTGCGGCTCAATCGTAGGGGCATGTGGTCCGATGTGGAAGCTCAGGGACTCACCATCCGGTTTGATCACATAAAAAGTAAATTGCCGCTTCGGCTCAGGCAGCGCCTCCCACGCCTGGCCAACGTGATAAGCCTGCTCCTCGGCAGTAAGCTTGGTCGATAGTCCAGAGACCACCGCCGCTGCATCCAGCGAGTTAGCCGTCTGTACCAGCGCCGAAAAAATATCTCCGGCAGGAACTACCAGCAAAGAAATATGTTTCCCAAAGCTCTCAGCGACAGACACCGCCTTGGTAAATAGCATCTGCTCATGTTCGCTGAATAACTGTTCCGACGCATCTACATACTCCGGTCCGCCCGCGCCCATCATTCGAGCAGCCAGCACCACCAGATCCTGATCGTCCGTATTGGTATGCGTCAAAGCCCACTTCAGCGCAAACGGTGCAGCGGAGTCGCGCATCGTCACCACGACTGCGCCTGGACGAATCTCCAACGCCTCACGTCCCACATTATCCTGATGCTCCAGCTGAAAATGTTCCTTCATCTGCATCGTGGTTAGATCGTGACGACGTTTGTTATCTCTCTCCGACAGAGAAAAAATTACAAAGAATGCAGCCGCAAAGATAATTCCACTTACCGTAGCTACCGACTTTGTAAATAAATTGACAATTGCCGTAGTAAGCAACACCAGGAAGACAGAAAGGAGCCCCAAAGGAATCTCTGTCTTCCCGATTCGAATATTCAGGGGAACCTTCCAGCCACGTTCGCCCTTGTACTTCCACCGCAACACCAGCATTGCGAGCGCATTGAAGGTAAAGCTCCAGATCACGCCAAACGCATATGCCTCGCCCAGCATGATCACGTTGCCCCGAGTTACAAGAATCGTGAACACCTGCAGCCCTGCAACCAGGTTCACAATGCGATAACTGGTCCCATATTTTCTCTGCGGCTTACGAAACCAGTCCGACAGCACCCCATCCTCAGCCACTCGCATCAGTACGCCGGTCGAACCCACGATCGCCGTATTGACTGCCCCGCCAAGAATCAGGAATCCCACGATCACCACAAAGACGCGGAAGCCGATTCGAACCGCCAGCGGCCCCACCATGAACATCGCCATTCCAGCGATCAGGTTATCTCGATAGACCGGCACCCGCACCGTATCCGGAATCAGCATCACCGCCAGCAGCGTGCCGATACCCGTGAAGATGAAGCTGTAGATCGCAATAACAATCGCGGCGCGCTTCAAATTCTTCAACTTCGGATGCTCGATCTCGCGGTTTACCTGAGCTAATGATTCTTCACCGCTCATCGCCAGCACCGAGTGTCCAAACGCCATCAGCACACCGAACAGGCCCAACGACCGCATGAATCCTGTGTGCTTCAAAAATCCCAGAGCATCCTTGCTGAAGTGAAGATTGTCCGGCGTAGGCCACGGCGGAAGATGTGCCCCAACATGAATCGCCGAAAAAATTCCCCACGTAAGCAGAATCACAACCATCACAGTCGTGATCTTCATCACCTTCAGAGCCTTGTCGCTCGACTCCTCAATCCCCTTCGTGTTTTGCCACCAGAAGTAGATGGTGATAAGCCCCGCAATCGCGGCGGAAGTTCCATCCACCGGCAACTGCCGAGCCGAGCCGCTGGGATGCAGCACCAGCTTGACAGCCCAATGGTGCGCCGCGCAAAGCCGCAACACCTCATTCAGCAACCCGACAATATATTGCCCCGCCGAAACACCTGAGATCGGCCCAGTCAGAATGTAGTCGAACATCAGCGCCGACACGCTCAGCTTCGCAAACGTTCCGCCCAGCGCCTCCTTCACAATTCGGTACACGCCGCCGCGCGTGAACATGCTGCAGCTCTCGACATACACCGCACGCACTGCAAAGCTGAACAGCATCACGCCCAGAATGAACCACGGCGCAGCCTTGCCCACTGCCTCCTCCGCGATGCCGCCCGCGTAAAATGCCGATGATCCCAGGTCGTTCAGCACAATCGCCGCAGCTCGCCAGAACGAAATAAAGGTGAGCATCACCGACGACGCCACGACCAGGCGGACGCGGTTCGATTGCGGCTTAGTAATCGTCTGTTTAGATCCCATTATGATTTGCTGTTTGACACCACGAACAACCATCGACACCGAATAGCTTCAGCATATGCGACGGTCACTCCCCACCTGCAGTGAAACACTGCCAACACCCACCGGCAAGAGCAGACTGTGATCCTGCTTCCGCCGCTGACAGCTATTCTTCATCCCCCAGCAACTCCTTCAAATCTTCTGCAAAACTCACCACAATCACCACCGCCGAACCCGCCATCCCAATAAAAAACAGCGGGACAACAATCTTCGCAACGAGATGAATGACAAAATCCATGCATCACCATTGTATCTCTCACATGGCGCAAACTAACTGGAAATTGTCGGCTCAATGTTAGACTGCAAACGCATGCGACTTATCCCCCCGCGACTCTGGGCCATGGCCGTGTTATCCGGCATCCTCCAGGTTTTACCCTTTCCCATCGCGGGGCCCGTGCCTCTCTGGCGAACCACCTTCTGCTGGGTCGCACTTCTTCCTCTCATTTGGGCGATTCTTGCTAACGACAAGAACAACAACCCACTTACCATCCGTCAGGGCGCAGCCCTCGGTTACCTCTGCGGCTTTCTCTGGTACATGGGCAACTGCTACTGGATCTACCAGACGATGTATCTCTACGGCGGCCTCGCCAAGCCCATCTCCGCCGGCATTCTCATCCTCTTCTGTCTCTACCTCGGCCTCTATCACGCTCTCTTCGCAGCCCTCCTCGCCGCACTCCGAACTCGGTTCAGCCGTCAGACCACCCTGCTCTTCGTCCCCGTCGTCTGGGTAGCCGTAGAACTCGCCCGCGCCCGTATCACCGGTCTCCCGTGGGATCTTCTCGGCATCGCCCAGGTCGACAACCCCATGCTTACCCGCCTCGCTCCCATCACCGGAGCCTACGGCCTCTCCTTCGTCATCGCCGCGGTCAACGCCCTCTGGCTGGTTCGCATCCGCCTCCGCGAGCGACGCTACACTCGCCCCGCGCTCACCGTTGCAGGCGTCATCATCGTCGTCGTCTACATCCTTGGCCTGCGCCTCATTGCAAACCCGAAGCCATCGCCCACGTCCGCAACCGCAACACTCGTGCAGGAAAATCTCGAAGTAGGAGCTGCCAACACCGGCCCGCAACCCACCAGCCAGCAGCTCCTCGACTCCTTCTCCTATCTCAGCCGCCGCCCCTCCACAAAGTTCCTCCTCGGAATCCCCGAACTTCCAGGCACGCAGACTGTCTTCCTCCTCCGTCAGCACGCGTTGGACGAAGGGACCGATTCCAGTGCGACTGTGCCGATACCAACCGACCTCATCGTCTGGCCCGAAGCGCCTTCAGGCTTCTTCACGACTGACCCCAACTTCCACCAGCGCATGAACGAACTCGCCGCCTCCAGCCAGGCGCTGTTGATCATCGGCAGCATCGGCATCGTTCCAAATCCCGATACCCATAGCGACCGCCCGTACTTCAAATATGACTCCGCAGCCATCTTCACTCCCGATGGCAGCTCCCCGGCCCGTTACGACAAGATCCATCTCGTCCCCTGGGGAGAGTACATTCCCTTCAAGAGCTTTTTCTTCTTCGCCAGCAAACTCACCGCGGGCGCCGGCGACATGGATCGCGGCTCCAACCGCACCGTCTTCTCCTTCCGCGGGCATAACTACGGCACCTTTGTCTGTTACGAGTCCATCTTCGGCGACGAGATCCGTCAGTTTGTCAAAAATGGCGCAGAGGTTCTAGTCAATATCTCCGACGACGGCTGGTACGGCGACACCAGCGCCGCATGGCAACACCTCAACATGGTCCGCATGCGCGCCATCGAAAACCATCGCTGGATCCTCCGCTCCACCAACACCGGCGTCACCGCAGCCATTAACCCTTACGGCCACGTCACCGCCGCTCTCCCGCGTCACTTGCGCTCCAGCCTGCGCGTCCACTTCGGCTACGAGCAAGACCTCACCTTTTACGCCTCCCACGGAGACCTCTTCGCCTACGCCTGCGCCCTCCTCACCACACTTGGCCTCGCCTTCAGCCTCCGCAGTCGTATTGCAAAGCAGTAAATGTATTCAAGTAGATAAAAAGACCGCCCAAGAAACCCGTCATCCTGCGCGGAGTGTCTCACAGCACTTTGTGAGACACGCAGTCGAAGGATCCCCACATTTTGCCTTCGTTTATGGTCGTTCGTCTTCGACATCAATGCACAGACTGCTCTAATAATTCGCGTGAGAAGAATGTGGATCTACAAGATCGTTCTTGGCCCCCTTCTCTTAGCCCAGGGTCGAACAATGCGCCGAACGGCTCGTCGTCTGGCTGAAGCGGCAGGCGAACGGACTGGTGTCATCTTGGCTGAAGGCAATCAGTCGGAGTTGAAGCTGCTCTTTGTAGGGGACTCGACGATGGCTGGAGTCGGTGTTCAAAATCAGAAGGCTGCCCTGGCTTTTCAAATTGCCGCCATTCTTGCAAAGGAACTCGGCCGGTCTGTTCGATGGCAGCTCATCGCCAAGTCGGGTCTCAATACCAGCCAGGCTTTCGAGTTTGTGAGAGAGCAGGAGCTTTTGCCAGCCGATGTAATCGTGACGGCACTCGGGGTCAACGACGTCACTTCGCAGAGGACTTCGCGTCAGTTCGTTGAGGACTATGAAATCCTGATCCACGAACTTTTACGTCGGACTGGAGCACAGTTCGCGGTGATCAATGGTCTGCCTCCGCTGCACCTTACCCCTGCTGCTCCTCAACCACTTCGTTGGTACCTGGGGAGATGTGCGCATTTGCTGGACGTACACCTTCGACAATGGATCGCCCCTCAGCGCAATATCGCATATGTCTCGCTTCAATGGGCCTCCAATCCAAAGGAGATGGCGGCAGATGGCTTCCATCCCGGCGAAAGCCAATACAGACAGTGGGCAGACTTAGTTGCAGAAACTATCATCAACCTAATGCCTAAGCAAACCCTTGAAAACCAGGCCGCCAGATGACATCGCGCCAGTCGAGCCAAAAAACTCCGTGTCAAACTGTCACAACATTTGGTTCAGACTCGCCGGGGCCAGAATAAAAATCCTTCGATGAACTAAAATCAAATCTTATGCTCTCTGACTTCGAATACTCTTACTCCCCGGTCCGTGACAAAGTGCGCGCTCTGCGGGAGTATCTTTGACTCGGCCCGACTCCGCCGCGAACTCTCCATCAGTGAAGAGAAGATAGCCGACCCCACCGTCTGGGCCGACGCCTCGCGTTCTCAGCCCCTCATGCGCGAGCGCAAACGCCTTGAAACTCTACTCGCCGACGACGCCGAACTGGCCCGCCGCTCCGACGACATCGAAGCCTACTTCGACCTAGCCCGCGAAGGCGAAAACACCGAGCCCGACCTCGCCCGCGAGATCCCCGCTCTGCTCGACTTCGCCGAAAAACTCGAATCCAAAACCATGCTCTCGGAGGAGACAGATCCCCTCAACGCTATCGTCACCGTCCACCCAGGTGCCGGCGGTACAGAGTCTCAGGACTGGGCCGAGATGCTCATGCGCATGTACATCCGCTGGGGCGAGCGCCAAAGCTTCAAGGTCGAGATCAACGAGATTCAGGACGGCGACGAGGCCGGCATCAAATCCGCCACCTTCACCATCACTGGCGACTTCGCCTTCGGCCTGTTAAGTGGAGAGACGGGGGTTCATAGGCTGGTCCGCATCTCACCCTTCGACTCCGCCAAGCGCCGCCACACCAGCTTCGCCAGCGTCTTCGTCTCGCCCGAGATCGACGACACCATCGTCATCGACATCAAGACCGAAGACCTCCGCATCGACACCTACCGCTCCGGCGGCAAAGGCGGCCAGCACGTCAACACCACCGACTCCGCTGTCCGCATCACCCACATCCCCACCGGCCTCGTCACCGGATGCCAGAACGAGCGCTCCCAGCACAAGAACAAAGAGCGCGCCATGAAGATGATGCGCTCCAAGCTCTACGAGTACGAGCTAGACAAGAAGAAGGCCACAGCACGCAAGCTCGAAGACTCCAAGCTCGACATCAAGTTCGGCTCCCAGATACGCAGTTACGTCCTCCAGCCCTATCGCATGGCCAAGGACCTACGCACCCGAGTCGAAGTAGGCGACGTCGACAAGGTCCTCGACGGCGACCTCGAACCATTCATCCGCGGCTACCTCCGCATGCGCCGCGAGGGCAACTTCCCCGCCGAAGCCGAAGACGACGACGTGGCATGACATCTGTCATCCTCGGGTATGACAAGCAGCATTACTGCACAAGCTGAGGACAAGGGATACTCATTCAAGCTGATGTCTTGCATTGAGAAGACGTCGCTTTGGAGAAGCCCTTGTCCACCTCGCTGCCAACGAAGCCCGACTACGGCGTAGACGCACCCGCCGTCATGCGCAACTTCTTTCTCATCGGCACCGCCTGCCTGCTCTTCGCGATCTTCTCGCCGCACATCCTTCACCTCGGTCCGGTCGAACTGAATGCCCGCAGCTTCTACTGGCCTGCAGGCTTTCTTCTTGCAGAAGGTTTTCTCTTCCTCCTTTACGTCAAGGTTGGAAAGTTTCGCCATAGCGATTTCATGCTCAGTCTCCACCAATGGCGTGGCGACGAAAATGTCCTCGACGTAGGCTGCGGACGCGGCCTTCTCCTCGCAGGAGCAGCCAAACGCATCGCCGCACTCTCAGGAACCGGCCACGCCACCGGCATCGACGTCTGGTCCAACGTCGACATGGGCGGCAACTCCTCCGCGGCCACCCAGCGCAACCTCGACCTTGAAGGCATCTCAAAATACTGCACCCTCGTCAGCCAGCCCGCACAAACAATGTCCTTCCCCGACGCCACCTTTGACGTCATCGTCTCCAACCTCTGCATCCACAATATCTACGACAAGCCAACCCGCCTTCAGGCACTTCACCAGATCATCCGCGTCCTCAAACCTGGCGGCATCGCACTCCTCTCCGACTACAAACTCACCGGTGAATACGCCAGAGAATTAGCCGCCGCCGGTCTCATCGTAGAAAAGACACGCGGTAGCCTGATCACCACCTTCCCGCCTCTCACCGTCGTAATTGCCCGCAAACCGATGTAACTCTGGTGCCTCGGTCGCATCCAACAAGATGGGACATCGGAGGCAAACTCAGTGAGCATATCCAAACCGAGCACAGCTAAGACCAACGACAAGAAGAAGACACCAGATGAACAGGCACCCTTGCGCAAACACTTGACCGCCCTTCTCCACGGCGGTCAGGCCCACGCCACCTTCGACGAAGTCATAAACGACTTTCCAGCCGATCTTCGCGGCACTGTCCCATCCAACCTCCCCTACTCCGCCTGGCAGATCCTCGATCATCTCCGCATCACACAGCGCGACATACTCAACTTCTCCGCACCCCCCACCGGCGGCTATCACGGCCTCAAGTGGCCGGACGAGTACTGGCCCAAGTCCCCGCAGCCACCCGCTTCCAACTCCTGGGACCAGTGCGTCGCCGCAATCCGCTCCGACGCTGAACACTTCCACTCGCTGATCGAAGATCCCAGCTCCGACCTCTACAAGCCCTTCCGCTGGGGCGACGGCCAGAATCTACTCCGCGAGGCTCTCCTCGTCGCCGACCACAACGCCTACCACCTCGGCGAACTGCTTGTCATCCGCCGTCTTTTAGGCGCATGGCCCAGATAGACTCTAACTGCGAGGCCCCAAAACAAGATGAACGAGTCAGAGATCATCCGCAGCATGTTAGGCGCCACCAAAGAGAACCCACGCACCATCGCGGTCATCGGCCTCTCGGAAGACCCTTCCAAGCCTAGCCACTATGTCTCCGCCTACATGCAGCAACACGGCTACAGGCTCTACCCCATCAACCCCTCCATCCCCGAAGTCCTCGGCGAAAGATCCTTCGCGTCACTCTCCGATCTCCCCATCAAGCCCGGCATCGTCAACGTCTTCCGCCTCCCAAAGTTCATACCCGCCATCGTCGACGATATGATCCGGCTAAACCTCCCCAACCTCTGGGTCCAGCAGGGAATCGTCAACCTTGAAGCAGCCGACCGCGCCGAAGCTGCAGGAATCCACGTCGTCATGGACCGCTGCATCATGGTCGAACACCGCCACCTGACACCCAGGTAACAAAGCCTCTCGCACAAAGCCCTACAATTGGAAGTGAATGAATAACGTACGCAAACTCTCCGCCTTCCTGCTCTTCGCCTGCGCCTCCTTGCTTTTCAAGCCCGCGCACGCCCAGCTTCAGGTCGTCGGTGACGGCGGCCCCGGCCCTGTCAAAGCCCAGCATCTCACCGCCGAACTCGTCTCTCTCTCCCCGAGCATCGCCCCCGGCGGCACTCTCCAGGTCGGCCTCGTCCTCACCCTCGAAGAGCACTGGCACGTCTACTGGATCAACGCCGGCGACTCCGGCGAACCACCCAAGATAACCTGGACCCTCCCCGAAGGCATCACCGCTGGCCCCATGCTCTTTCCCATCCCCAGCCGCCTCCCGCTCGGTCCGCTCATGGACTTCGGCTACGAAGACGAGGTAGCCTTCCCCGTCCAACTCACCTCCGCCAGCAGCCTCAAGCCCGGCCCCATCCACCTCGACGCCAAGATCAACTGGCTGGTCTGCCGCGAGGTCTGCATTCCCGGTAAGGCCCATCTCGGCCTTAACCTCAACGTCGTCGCCGGAGATGGCACAAGCTCTGCTCCAGCCGAGCCCGTCGGCGCAGTCGGCGAAGCCCTCGGTCTCATCCCCAAGCCGCTCCCAGCCGACGCCAAGCTCACCATCACCGGCGGCAAAACCGACTTCGTCCTGAACCTCGTCACTGGCGGCCGCGAGACCAACGCCGAGTTCTATCCCTCCGATCAGGACCAGATCGCCAACGCCGCCCCACAGCAGATCGAGCCCACCTCAGACGGTGTTCGCCTCCGAGTCCGCCGCTCCGAAGACCTCAAAACCCTCCCCGCTCAACTCCACGGCGTCCTCAAGCTCTCCGACACCGACGCCTACGAGATCACCGCCCCCGTCACCCCAGGCGAAGTCGCTGCTGCACCCGGCAGCAAACTCCCTGGAGCACCGGCCACCAGCAGCGTCACCACGCTCAGCGCCATCGGCCTCGCCTTCGTAGGCGGCATCATCCTCAACCTGATGCCCTGTGTCTTCCCGGTCCTCTTCCTCAAGGGCCTCGCCCTCGTGCAGTCCTCCGGCGAAGAGCGCAGCCGCCTCCGCAGCCACGGCATCGTCTATACCCTCGGCATCCTGGTCTCCTTCTGGATCATCGTCGCCGCACTCCTCATCCTCCGAGCCACCGGCACCCAGGCGGGATGGGGCTTCCAGCTACAATCCCCAACCTTCATCGCCGTCCTCGCCGCAGGCCTCTTCTTCTTCGCCCTCTCGCTTGCCGGACAGTTCGACCTCGGCCTCTCCCTCACCAGCGTAGGCGGTGGCCTCGCGCAGAAGCAGGGCTACACCGGCAGCTTCTTCACCGGAGTCCTCGCCACCATCGTCGCCACGCCCTGCACCGCGCCGCTCATGGGAGCAGCCATCGGCTTTGCCCTCGCCCAACCCGCCGGAGTCACCTTCGCCGTCTTCACCGCCCTTGGCCTCGGCCTCGCCACACCCTATCTCCTCCTCAGCTTCCAACCCGCCTGGACCCGCATCCTCCCTCGTCCCGGCGCATGGATGGAGATACTCAAGCAGCTCACCGCCGTCCCGCTCTTCGGCACCGCCATCTGGCTCGCCTGGGTCTATGGCAACCTCCACAGCGGCAACAGTCAGGGTGTCGATCACGTCGCCCGTCTTCTCTGGTGCTTCCTCGCCCTGGCCATCGCAGGTTGGGCTCTCGGCAAGTGGCCCGCAAGCTGGAAGAGCGCCATCGCAGCACTCCTGATCGCCGCCCTAGGCCTTGCCATCCCTCTCTATCAACCGAAGGACACCACGCTAGTCTGGGCCCCTTACTCGCAACAAGCCCTCGATCAGGCCCGCGCCGCCGGGCATCCCGTCTTCATCGACTTCACCGCCGCCTGGTGCCTCAGCTGCCAGGTCAACGAGCGCGTCGTCCTCAAATCCGCCGAAGTCCAGCACGAGTTCAACAAGAACAAAGTCACTCTCCTCAAAGCCGACTGGACCCAGTACGACCCCGAGATCACCAAACAGCTCGCCTCGGTCAACCGCAGCGGCGTCCCCACCTACGTCATCTATCCCGCGATGAAGAACTCCTCCGCTGACGTCCTCCCCGAGCTCCTCACCAAAGACATCGTCCTCACCGCCCTCGAAAAGGACGTAAGCCGCTAGAGCGGATTCCCAATTGCTGTAAAGCTGTTGCATCTCACGCGAAGCGTCCAATACTCCACGAAGGTCCTGCCGAAGGCCCCGTGGCGCCCGCCCGGCGTTAGGGCGCTTCGTATAACTCTTCACCTTCAAGAACACTGCTCTAGATTTTGAACCACACCCTCGCGGCCTCTTTCAGCTGCTCTTCGCTCAACGAGACCTTCGTCTGCCCCACCGACCACTTATGTCCGAACGGGTCTTCGAACTGTCCGTAGCGGTCCCCCCAGAACTGATCGGCCAGCGGCATCGTTACAGTTACGCCTCCCGCAACCGCCCGCTCCCAGAAGCTGTCCACATCGGCCATCTGCAGATGAATCGTCACCGGGGAGCCGCCCAGCGCCTCTGGCGTCGACGCCTTGCCTCCCCTCATCTCGGGGAAATCATCCGAAAGCACGATGCTTCCATCACTGATCACAAGATGAGCATGGGTAATTTTGGTCGACTCCGGCATCTGATGCCGCACGATCTCCATCGCCCCCAGGGCAGTCTTGTAAAACTCGATCGCAGCCGCGGCGTCGCGAACAACCAGATACGGAATAAGCGGAGGATACGATTCCAAGCGAGCACCTCAAGAGAGTGAGTAATCCGCGAACCGAGCTAACTTATCACGTTACGGCTCCCACTTTCGTCCCCTGTTCTGTGAAACGATCCGTGAAATCTCCTCCATCCGCTGCGCCAACAGCTTCTCTCGCCCTTCATTTGTCGGATGATAGTAGCGCCGTCCCGCCAACCCCGCCGGCAGACACTCCATATCCGCCACGCGACCCTCTACATCATGCGCGTACTGATAGTCCTTGCCATAGTCGAGCGACTTCATCAGCTTCGTCGGAGCATTTCGCAGATGCAGCGGCACCGGCTCCGCAGCCGTCGCTTCAATATCCGCCTTCACTGCACCATAAGCTGTATAAACCGCATTCGACTTCGGCGCGAGAGCCAGATAAACCACCGCCTGCGCCAACGCCAGCTCACCCTCCGGATGCCCCAGAAAGTGCATCGCATCCCGCGCGCTGAGGCAAAGATTCAAAGCCTCCGGAGCCGCCAGTCCAATATCCTCCACCGCCATCCGCACAATCCGCCGTGCGCAGTACATCGGGTCTTCCCCCGCCTCCAGCATCCGTCCCAACCAATACATCGCCGCATCCGGGTCCGAGTTCCTCACACTCTTATGCAGCGCCGAGATAATGTCGTAGTGCTGCTCGCCCTTCTTGTCATACAGCAACACGCGCCGCTGCAGAGCCTCCGCAGCCAGCGCCTTTGTAATCAGCTTCTCCCCACGCCCTCCCGGTTCTAGAGAGACAGCCAGCTTCCCCGCCACATCCAGTGCATTCAGAGCATTCCGAGCATCCCCACTCGAATAAGAAGCAATCGTAGCCAATGCCTCCTCGTCCGCCTCAACGCCACTCGCTCCAAGCCCGTGCTCAACATCCGTCAGCGCCCGCTGCAGCAGCCCCACCACCTGCTCTTCAGTCAACGCCACCAGCGTATAGACCCTGCATCGCGACAGCAGCGCGGCATTAATCTCAAACGAAGGATTCTCCGTCGTAGCCCCGATCAGCCGAATCGTCCCCCGCTCCACATACGGCAGAAACGCATCCTGCTGTGCTTTGTTGAACCGATGAATCTCATCCACAAACAAAATCGTTCGCGACCCGAAGCTCGCCGCCTTCTCCGCCTCCACCATCACGTTCTTAATCTCTTTGATCCCACTCATCACCGCGGAGAACTCGATAAAACTAGCCTGCGTCATCTGCGCAATAATCTTCGCCAGCGTAGTCTTCCCAGTCCCCGGAGGCCCCCAAAAAATCATCGACGTCGGATCATCTCCCTCAATCGCCAGCCGCAGCGGCTTGCCCGGCCCCAGCAAATGATCCTGTCCCACATACTCCGCAAGAGTCCGCGGCCGCATCCTCTCCGCTAACGGTGCCGCACGCAGCCCACGTTCCGCAGCAGCCCTCACCGGCGAAGTGTCAAACAAACTCATCCCTTACCTCAATAGTTCCATCGTGTTGTCATCGCTCCCTGGCGGCCTCGCGATCAATTCTGGTAATCCCCGCAGACGATCCCCAACAAGCGTCACTGCAAACGAAATAGATGCGCCCCCGACCTGAATGAAGAGATTGTGCTTGTCGAGAATATGATTGCCCACAGCAACAAAAAAGATTCCTGAATGAACTAAGTAGAGGCCTCCGGATACCAATGGATACAGAAACCTCTGTCTCCGGGGCAGATACAGAGCCGAAATCACAGTCGTAAGTAAATATCCAGTCAGAGCAAATTCAATCAGTACAAAAGCACTTATCCCGAAAATCAATCGGAAACTCAAGTCATTGTGGAGTCCCGGATCCGCATAGATGAATGCAGCGGCCGTTATCCACAGACAGGTTCCGACTGCCTCGCAAACTATCTCGAACACCCAAATCGCGAAACTGCGTCGCTTGCTCATTCTGTCTTCACCGACACAAATCCATGCAGCCAATGCTATTACGTCTCTAACAATTAGGCGCAGCATCTGCGAGCCTCAAACTGACCCACCCGAACCATCACAATCCAGCATTTACCCGTTGCCGACTCGCCTCATACAACAACAGACTCCCAGCCACCGCAGCATTCAAGCTCTCCACCGGCCCAGGGCAGGGAATCGTCACCCGCTCATCACACATCTCCAACCAGTCCGCTGCCAACCCACTCCCTTCATTCCCAATCATCACCGCGCAAGCAGCAGAAAAATCCATCTCCCGCGCCGCAACCACACCAGAATCCTCCGCCCCCACAGCAGCAATCAACCGAACCCCTAGCCCTTTCAACTCCGCAACCTCAGCAGCCGTTACCCCAACCACCGGCACACGAAACACACTCCCCACACTGGCCCGCAGAGCCTTCTGGTTCCACGCACTCACCGTCCCCGCCGTAGTCAGCACTCCATTAGCCCCAAACGCCTCCGCCGACCGCACCAGCGTCCCCAGATTCCCCGGATCCTGAACCCCTACCGCAATCAAAATCAAAGCCGCGCCCACCCCCTCAAACAAATCCGCCAAAACCCTCACCGGAGGCACCATCAAAGCCGCCACCCCCTGCGGCGATTGTGTCTCCACCACACTCCCAAACACCTCCTCCGTCAGCCGCACCACCTCCACCCCACGCGGCACAATCCCCGGCACCGTCCGCCGCTCACTCACAAACACTGTCTTCAGCACCATCCCACTCCGCAGAGCCTCTTCCAGCAGATGATCTCCCTCAATCGCGACCATCCCGCCACTCAACCGCGCATGGCCCTGAAACGCCGCCCGCAGTTGCTTCACCCGCGCATTCGCCCTGCTCGAAACCACCAACTCCGAAGTCTGCATCTCCCAAATCTTACGCCGTCCCCGCCTCTCACCGGCTCCGCTGCCCTTGAGCCCACAGAGGCGGTATGCTAAGGTGCGAGTCTGCGGCATCACCAGCAACAACCGGCCCCAGCGGACGGACTAACCGGCACAGGAGCCAGATTTGACGGCCGAAACACTCCGTATCCATCCCGACGAGCCAGAACCAGCGCTCATCGATTACGTCGTCGCCAGCCTCAACAACGGCAACGTCGTCGCCCTCCCCACCGACACCTTCTACGGCCTCGCCGTCGATCCCGTCAACCTCCAGGCCGTCGACCGCATCTACGACCTCAAAGCCCGCGCCCGCCACAAGCCTCTCTCTCTCCTCATCGCCGAGGTAGCCCAAGCCTACGAGCTAGCCCGTCAGCTCGACTCTGCCTTCGACCGCCTAGCCGAAAAGTTCTGGCCCGGCCCACTCACCATCGTCGTCAAAGCCGGCTCCAAGCTCCCCCTCCGCGTCACCGCCAACACCGGCAACCTCGCCCTCCGCGTCCCCGAAGCCGCCATCCCCCGCGCCGTCGTCACCCGCCTGGGCCTGCCCATCACCGCCACCTCCGCCAACCTCGCCGGCCACCCCGAGTGCGCCTACGCCATCGGAGTCCGCGAGCAACTCGGCGACAAGATCCCCCTCATCGTCGACGGCGGCCCCACTGCCCGTACCACCGCCACCACCATCGTCGATCTCTCCGGCGGCGGCAACTCCTGGATGATCCTCCGCGAAGGGGCCATCCCTACCCACGAGATCGCCCTCGCCCTCCAGCACTGACAATTTGTCCTCATCCCAAACTCTCTACAACTTTTGCGTCGAGCCTCGCAGGTTCAACCCTGTAGACTAACTCGATGCAAAAGTTGAACCATCTGGCACAGCCTTGAGCCTTTGCACGCTCTCTGGACAAACATGATCGCGCCTCAATCCAATCTGCGCAGCCGAAGCACCAGCAGGGGCCTCCTCCGCCGCCTTCTCGCGCTGGTTCTCATCATCGCCACGGCCTGGTGCATCTGGGTCTACGTGCAGATCGACGCCGTCGCCAGCCAGGACAACGCCCAACCCGCCGACGCCATCGCCGTCTTCGGCGCAGCCGAGTACCTTGGCCATCCTTCGCCCGTCCTCCACGCCCGCCTCGACCACGCCGTAGAGCTCTACCGCAAACAGATCGCCCCGCTCGTCATCACCCTCGGCGGCGGTACCGATAAGGACTCCGGCAACACCGAAGGCGGAGTAGGCCGCGACTACCTCCTCGCCAACGGCATCCCCTTCGCCAACATCATCGCCGAAACCCAGTCCATCGACACCGAGCAGCAGGTCCATCGCCTCGCCGCCATCGCCCACGAGAACAATCTCCACCACATCGTCGTCGTCTCCGACGGTACCCATCTCTTCCGCATCCGCCAGCTCTGTCAGGACGCCGGCCTCGACGTCTACACCTCGCCCCGCCCCTCACTCGGCCACATCAGTAACTACGACCTCTTCATGCGCTACGTCCACGAGATCATCAGCTACACCGCCCTCCGCCTCAACATCAACGTAGCCTTCCTGCACAGCTGGCTCGAAGGCAAACCCGACGTCTAGTTTGCTCTTGGTCTTTTTATTGTCATCCCTGAAGGGGATCTGCTGTTGCCTTTGTTCCTAGCTCACTCACTCCGTCATCTCGACCGAAGCAATCGACATCCGTCAAAACTCCCTCACCCTTTCGTCGCCTCTTGAAGTCGTCATCTTGAACGTAGTAAAGGATCCCCGTATTTCGCTTTTGTGTTGTTCTTCCTTACCCAAAGATCATCTTCCAAACAGCCCATGTCGCCACCGCAAACAGTGTCGAAAAGAAATTAACCAGATCATTCCCCAGCCACCCGCGCTCCTCCACTGTCGCTCCCAGCACACTATCAAACACCAGGCCAGCGCAAGCAGCGCCGAACACAACGGCACCCTCTCTCCAACTCGCAAACCCAAGCGATCCCGCCATCACCACCACGCCCGCACCCATCACCCCACCTAAACTCCCCGCAAAACTCACTCCTCCATCTCTTCCCGCAGGCACCCGTCTAAACTTCGTGATCAACCACGTCGGCCCACCCAGCGCCTGCCCAATCTCGGAGGACACCGTATCCGCCGTAGCCTCCGCCAGCGCTGCAAGGCACCCTCCATACCACCCCACCGCCGCGCACAACGCCGCTACTCCAAGGTTCGCCACCACCTGCGAAGCGCGCCTTCCGCTCCGAGCCTCCGCCAGACCGCGCGCCTCTTTCCTGCGCCTGCCAAATCGAGTCGCAACGAAGGTGAGCACAAACAGCGCAATCAAAGCACACAGCGCAGGCCTCGCAAAAAATCCCAGGCCGCCGCCCGGCACTCTCACCACCAGTGCTGTAATCAAGCACACCAGCAGTCCCACCCCGGCCGCCGGCAGCGTAGCCGATCGCAACATCCACACCAACCCGGCGAATCCCATGCTGAACCCGACAGGGAAGAGAAGCGACTGCATCGACCCTCCCCCAACCGTCGAAACGCAAACTTTTACCGCCCCCACCACCAGCAGAGGAGCCACCACCCCGACCAGCCACCTCGACTGCCAGCGGTCCCGAGCCCGCGGAATCGCCTTTGCCCAGTGCGCATCTCTCTGCGTATCTCTCGCTGATCCCTGTATTTCCTCGCCCATCCCAACACATGCCTTTCCGTGATTTACAATCGAACCTTGAGCATAGCCAACACCAGCACCAACGCGGGAGCAGTTTTGCACTTAGCAAGTATCGAAGCAAAAGGAATCACCCAGTCGCGGCCACACCGGCGCCCAGTCAGGTCTGCAACTCAGGCACTCCGCGCTGCACTCAGCTTCGCAGCGGTCGCCGCCGTTATGGCCTCAGTCACCGGATGCGGCAACAACTACCGCCCCGTCGTCAGTGCCATCAACCCTGTCGGCCCCGCCGCTCAGCCGCAAAAGTTCGCCGTAGCCATCTCCAGCACCGGCACGCCGGCTAATCCAATCACGGGTGCCCCGGCCGTTCCCCAGCCAGGTCTGCTGACCTTCGTCGACTTCGCTGGAGACACCATCCTCATCACGGCCAACGTAGGTGTCGACCCCTACTACCTCATCCTCAACGGCGGCACCACAACCACCTCAACCGCCAACACCGGATACACGCTCAACAGCGACCACACCTTCACCAGCTTCAGTATCGACACCAGCCTGCTTACCAGTCAGATCCTCCAGACCACGTTGCTCCCCGGTGCTAACCCGGTGGCCATCCTTCCGGAAGGCGTCAACACCTACGTTACAGACCCGACAGACACTCCCGGACAGGGAAACATCTCGCAGTTCACCGGCGCCCCCCTCGCGCTCCGGCAGCAACTCGCCATCCCTCCGGCCTACACGCCGGTCTATACCGTCGGCATCGCCAGCGCCCCACGCGTCTACGCTCTCAGCGCGAGCCTTCCCCCAGGCGCTCCCGGCTTGGCCAGCACCATCGAAGTAGCCAGCAATACCCTCGACCCAACACCGATTCCAGTAGGCGTCAATCCCGTCTACGGTGTTATGACTGCCGACGCCAAGCGCGCCTTCGTTCTCAATCAGGGCGACGGCACTGTCTCGGTCATCAACGCTCAGACCAACGCACTCGACACTGTTCCCGTCGGCGCCACCAACCCCATTACCGTCGGCACCTCGCCGCTCTGGGCAGACTTCGCGCCGGTTCGTAATGAGGTGGTCGTCGTCAACGCAGGCGATGGCGTCAACCCGGGCTCACTCAGCATCATCAGCATCCCCCTCTGCTCGGCGACCGCCCAGGTCGGCAACCCCAACTGCGACCTCAATAATCCCGTCGACGCCATCGGCTTTGGCACCGTCGTCGCGACCGTTCCAGTTGGCGTCAATCCGGTCATGGTCGGCGTCCTGCAGGACACCACCAACAGCCGCGCCTACGTCATCAACAGCGGCAATAAGGATCTCGCATGCGCGGCACCAGGCGCGCCCATCACGGCCACCACCACCGGTTGCACTCTCTCGGTAATCAACCTCAACACCAACACCGTCATCGCTACCATCCCACTTCCTCTCAGCATCAACGTCGATGCAGCAACACCATTCAAAAACGGCCATCCGAACTACATTGCTGTTACCAGCGGCACACCCACCGGCAAGGTCTATGTCGTATCGCCAGACTCGAACTTCATGACCGTCATCCGCACCGATACGGACGCCATCGACACCACCGTCCCCTTGCAGGGCGGAGGCGTAGCTGTTCGCGTCACCCAACCCTAGACCACACTAGGCAACCTGATCGCCGCAAATGCACATGCTCCGTGGCTCGACTCCGAGATAAGGGTTAAATAAAAAAAGAAGGGCCATCCCTCAAAGGATGGCCTTTTCACTTCATTCGATCTGACACCGGACTCACTCTCCCGCAGCAGCCCCGACCAGGATGATCGGCAGAGTCGGCGTCGCAGCTCCACCTTCCTCCTCTACCGTCACTCCGAACGCCTTCGCCTCGACGCCCTTCGGCAGAGTCGGCATAATTACACTGGCATTGCCGCGTGCGTCCGGACGGAACGTTCCCGCCGGAATCGGATTCTGTCCTGCGCCGGCTGGAATCAGCCAAAGCTCATATGTCTTTGAAGGCTGCAGCGGTTCAAGATTCGTAGCTAGAAAGATCAGCGTCCCCTTGCTCGCAACATAAGTCGCCCTGCCTTGTGGAACAGGCGGTGGCGCACCCTTCACATTCAAGGTCACCCTTACCGCCGAGCTGTCGGTCATCGCATCCAGAACCTGTCGCGCCGCCGCAGCATCTGCGGTCAAATGATCGATTCTGCTGCTCTGCTCCGTCACGGCGCCGCGAAGCGTCTCTCGCTCTTTGTACAGAGAGCCCGCCGCCACAGCCAGACCCGCAGCCGCCGCCCAGCCGACCCACGGCAGAACCCTACCGGCAAACCCGGGCTTCTGTGGCTCTTCCTCCGTCGAGTAGAGGCTACCCGCCGCATGTCCAAATTCATCATTCGCAGCCACGCGCGCACTTGCGCTGGCAGTAGCAGCAGCGGCCGCGGTCTCAACCGGCCGATCGATCGGAATCGCCTTCTTCTCCCGCCCAACCTGTTTCATCAGCCGCTCGCGAGCCTCCGCGGACGGCGATTGCATCTCTACCGTATGGGCATACACGGCAAGATCGCCCTGTATCTCCGCCAACTCGCGCCGCGCTTCCTCAGACCGTTCCACGTAGGCGGCAATCTCTGCCATCTCTTCCGCAGGAAGCAGCTGCATGGCAAACAACGCCAGATCTTCTGATGTAATACGCCGTGGCTCGCTCATGCTGGGAACGCCTTTCTCAGCGAAGTAAGCGCGCTGCGGATTCTTGTCTTGACTGTCCCAAGTGGATCGCCCGTCATCTCGGCGATCTCGGAGTGCGTCAGTCCATCAAAAAACGCCATCTCCAAAGTCTTACGCTGCTCCACCGGCAGCAGTTTGATCACGCCCCGTGCCTTTTCCATCAAACTATTTCGTTCCGCTTCGTTCGCAAGATTGTAGTTCGAAGCCAGCGACATATCGTCGACCGATTCCATCGGACGCTTCCGACGCAGAGAATCGATCGATCGATTTCTCGAAACCACAGCGAGCCAGCCGCCAAGACTGCCGCGAGTTGCTACAAAGCCATCAGGGTTACGCCAGATCTGCATAAAGATTTCCTGGAGCACGTCCTCCGCCGCAGCCGGGTCGCGGAGGACCCGAAGGGCCACCGAGTACACAACCTTCGAATAGCGGTCGAACAGCGCCGCCATGGCGTACTCGTCCCCCCTCTGCACAAGGCCAAGCAGAACAGCATCGTCCTGCCCCGAGGGCGGTGGTGAATTTACGAGTCCCGTTTCTCTATACATAAAACGCACCCACTACAATTGCAGATTGCAAAAAAAGCCAAGTATTTAGGTTCCCTCAGGCAACCCCATGTAACCTCAGATAAGTTACTTCATTCAGTGCACACCAGAGCTACTTTACCCGAAAATTCAGCCCGTGGCAGACTTACTCGTCATCCGTATCGAATATGCAATTTCATTCTCATAAAGAAATGCAGCTCCTCTTGTTCACCATGTTCTACACCCCATCCCAAACCTCGCCTCATAGAACTCCCCCGACAGACCCGACCCGATAGACCCGAAGAGATGAGCGACGCCACACCACCCCAGCGCAATAAGTCCCCAAAGTCTCGCATCGACAAGCTGCTCGTCGATCAAGGCCACGCCGCCTCCCGCGAGCGCGCCCAGGCTTTGATCCTCGCCGGCCGCGTCCTCGTCGACGAGCAGCGTATCGACAAACCAGGCACCTCCATCTCCTCCAACGCCGTCATCCGTCTCCTCGGCTCCGATCTCAAATACGTCAGCCGCGGCGGCCTCAAGCTCGAGCACGCGCTCGCCCACTGGTCCATCAACCTCACCAATCTTCCCTGCGTCGACATCGGCGCCTCCACCGGCGGATTCACCGACTGCATGCTCCAGTCCGGCGCAGCCTCCGTACTTGCTGTCGACACCGGCTACGGCCAGATCGCCCACAAGCTTCGCGACGACCCCCGCGTCACCCTCCGCGAGCGCACCAACGCCCGCCTCCTCACACCCGGCGAGCTCCTCGCCCCCCACACCCCCACCCCAGCCTTCCTCGCCATGGATGTCTCCTTCATCTCCGCGACCCTCGTTCTTCCCGCCGTCCTCGCAGCTCTCAGCACGCCCGATCAGCCCTGGCAAGGCACCGCCATCATCCTCATCAAACCGCAGTTCGAAGCCGGCCGCGCCAACATCGGCAAAGGAGGCATCGTCCGAGATCCCGACGCCCGTCAAGCTGCCATCGAGCGCGTCCGCGACTGCGTCATTGAGCAGCACGGCACCGCCATCGACCTCATCGACTCTCCCATCCTCGGCATGGAAGGAAACCACGAGTACCTCCTCCACGCCCGCTTTCTCGAGAGTCGTCAGGGGCATCAACCTTTCCTCAACTAATGCTTCCCAAACAGACCACCCAGCGCATTGCCAAGAGGATTGGGGGGAGTCTTTCCATTCTTCTGTACCCCCTGACCGCCCAGCAGACCCTTTGCCGCATTAGCCCCAACCGCCCCGGCCAGCCCGGCAACATTCGGGCTGAACGTAGGATTACTCGTCGTCCCGCCAATCGCCACAGGAATCCCTGCCTTCAGCAATCCTCCCGTAAGCCCGCCCAGCGCAGCACCACCAGCGCCGCCGCCCGGAATAAACCCGCCCAGCGCCCCAGCCAGCCCAGCCGCCGCGCCTCCGCCAGAGCTCGCCTGCTGCGTCCCACCTCCGCCACCCATCAAGCCCGTCAGCTTCAGCACCACGTTGTAGTTCAGCGCTCCACCGGCACTCACACTCCCAGCACCAGTCGCCGTCCCCACTCCAGCCACATCCAGCGCAATATTATCCGTCCGAATATTTCCGCCCTCTTCACGCACATTCATACTCAAAGAGCGAATCGTCGTCCCCGATCCCGTAGAAGACCCAATCCTGCCGCCCGTAAGCGACGACAGCGCCCCCAGCTTCGATCCCAGATTAAACCCCGCTAGTTGCGTGTCGTTAATCCTCACCGGCCCGCTGATCACCGGAGCAGCCGAAGTCCCCGTCACCGCCAGCGCCGTCGTTAGCGTCCCTCCCTGCAGCCGCGAGCCCGACGGCAGATGCACTCCAACCGAAGGCAAAAACGCCTCCAGTTCATTAATTGAGACCGAGTTCCCAACCACCTTCATATTTAGCGCCGTCGAAGGTCCGCTCGTCTGGTACGTCCCCGACAGATTGATCACCGCGCTGCCAATCGTCACCACCGCCTGCTGCACCACGCCGTTCATCGCCTGCTCGTTCTGCGTCAGCGTGAACTGCAGCTGCACCGGTTTCGGCGACGGCACACCATCCTTCGCCAGTTTGATCCCCACAACGGTCGCGGCTCCCTGCGCATTCAACGTCTGCCCGTTCGACTGAATCTTCGCCTGCAGATCGGCCACGCCGCTGATCCCCGCATCCGGCGGCAGCACTCCTGCCGTCCCAATCTCAACATGCTTCAGTGTCACCTGCCCATTTATCGGGGTGCTCGCATTGTTCGCCTGGTTGAACGGTCCAACCGTTCCGTTCGCGCTCACGCCCCCGCCATTCGGCAGTTGCCCGCTCAGGTTAAACGGCGAAGCGCTCTTCGGCGAAAGATTCGTTACCTGCGCGTTCACCTGGCTATATACGGCGGAGCCCGTCTTGCCTGCCGTCGCCAGCGTGATCGTTCCATTCTTTACCTGAGCATCATCCACGGACAGGTTGTCGAGCATCGACGCCCCCTCCGCATTTGGGTCTTTAGGCTTTGGCTGCTTCGGCCCATTGCTCTGTACCACCGTCAGCTTGGGAGTATCCACCAGAAGCTTGGTGATGTGCATCTGCGTTCCGCTCCACGCCGCATCCAGCACGATGTTGTCGATCGTGCCCGTGACCCCATCCGACGCATCCACAAACCCCGCCGCCAGCGGATCCAGGTGTTTCACTTCAAGGTTTCCTGAGAAAGGTGTGGCCGAAGCATCCTGCTGGTTGAAAGGCCCCGCCGAGCCCTTCAGCGCGACCGATCCGCCCGCAGGCAGATTCGCCGAGGCCTCAAACGGAAACGCCTTTGCAAACGAAAAATCCTTCACCTTCAAGTTCACATTTTCATAAACCCGGTTGGGCGCACTCGCCGCGCCAGTCGTCCCCGGTCCGGCACCCACGGTAATCCTGCCGTCTTCGACGTTCACCTCGCCCACCGTCAGGTTCGGAAACGCCTGCTTGGTCTCCTCACTCTGCGCCTGCTGGCCGCCGGTCCCAATCGTGGAGTAGTTCCAGGTCCCGTTGGCTGCCCGCAGCAGTTGGATCTTCGGCGACTGCATCGAAAACCCGCGAATAATCACCTGCTTGCTCAGGATCAGAGGAAAGATCTCCACCCCAATCTTCACCTTATCCGCCTGAATAAACGGCTGCGTGCTGAACCGCGGATCGTCCGCAACCACCGCATTCTCCGCCACCAGGCTGCCCGACAGCACCGACAGATTCACCTTGCCGATCGTCACCTGCCGCCCCAGCGACTTGGTCAGCGTCGATTCAATCTTTGCCTTGAAGCTATCCGTGTTGAGGAACAGCGGCACACAAACAGCCGCAAGGACGATCAACGCCAAAATAGCGCCTACCGCAATCAGGACCAACCGTGCCGGTTTCCCCATGCCATCACCTCGTCCGTACCGTATCCAGGTTAAGATGCAAGCGCCAAAATCGATGTTGCACGCCAGATCGAAAGGACATCCCGGGCAGCAGGCCCGAGAGCAGAAGTTCAGCGCAAAGAGAGGACCTGCCCCCTCCCGCTACCACCGGTACCAGCAGGCTACCGTCAGAGGTAGAGGTTACGTCTCATGGCCCATCGACGCAACCTGAACGTCTTTGCGCAGTTGGGGCTCAACGCATTGCTGCCATACAGTTACACTAAAGATCCATGCTCCAGGCCGCCATTATCTCCAAGCCCCAGAAGCCGGAACTCGCCGGAATCCTCCGCGATCTCATCGCGTGGCTCGAAGCGCGCTACTACCACTACCTCCTCGACCCCGACAGCGCCGCCTACGTCTCGGGCGCCAACCCCATCGCCCGCGTAGACCTCCCCAACCACAAGCCAAATCTAGTCATCGTCCTCGGTGGCGACGGCACCCTCCTCGCCGCAGCCCGAGCCTTCGCCCGCACCACCACCCCAATCCTTAGCGTCAACCTCGGCTCCCTCGGCTTCCTCACCGAGATCCCCCTCTCCGAGCTCTACACCACCCTCGAAGCCTGGTGCGACAACTGTGCCGAGATCGAGGTTCGCAGCATGATGCGAGCAGAGATCATCCGCGACGGCCAGATCGTCAAGCAGTGGGATGCCCTCAACGACGTCGTAGTCGCCAAAGGAACTATCGCCCGCATGGGTGACTTCTCGGTCGAGATCGACAGCCAGGCCGTAGCCACCTTTCGTGCCGACGGCATCATCGTCTCCACGCCCACCGGCTCCACCGCCTACAACCTCGCTGCCGACGGGCCTATTGTCATGCCCAGCGTCAACGCCATGCTGGTCACCCCTATCTGTCCCCACCTGCTCACCATTCGCCCCATCGTGGTCCCGGGCGACTCCACCGTCAGCGTCGAGGTCGTCGGCGTTCCCAACGAGATCTACCTCACCGTTGACGGCCAGGAAGCAGTCCAGCTCAAGCTAGGCGACCTGGTCCACTGCCAGCGTTCGGAGGCTGCGGTCCGCCTCCTGCGCCACAGTCCGAACGGCCTCTTCAGTGTCCTCCGCTCAAAACTAAAATGGGGCGAGCGCTAGCACTTCGTGCGGTATACCCCTTCGGGTGGGTCTCCCGATGGTCGGCACAAGGTCTCTCCTCCGAGCAACGCGAGGACCGAAGCAGTTAGCCCTACCAGGACCGGTATGCAAGTCACGAAGTGACCGCCCGAATCGGGGTCCCCGCGAACAGGTCTTCGTTCGTGGGGTGGCAAGCGAAGTGGGCCCGTCCGGCAGGACATCCGCGAAGCGGCAGCAAGCGAGCCCAAAAATAAAGTTGAAAAAGTTGGCGTATTTTTCAGAGCCCAAAAAGTGACTGCTAAAACACCACATCAGCCACGCAATTCACCATAATCCCACCACAAAAACACCACACCAAAACACGCCTTTTCGCCAAAACCCCCAGCAAAACGCGCATTCACCACAAAAATAAAAATCCAGCTACAAACGGTCCGTCGAGCGCCGCAAAGTGACCATCGGCCCACTGACAGGATGGCAGAAGACCTGTCCATGGCTCAGCGCGATCCTCCTCTGCGCCAGCCCAGCCATCTCCGGATCATGCGTCACCATCACGATCGTATGGCCGTTCCTATGCAGATCCTGCAGCAACTCCGCCACGATCTTCTGATTGGCCGCGTCGAGATTTCCAGTCGGTTCATCCGCCAGTAGGATGGGCGGATTGTTGATCAACGCCCGCGCGATACAGACCCGCTGCTGCTCGCCGCCTGACAGCTCACTGGGCAGATGCGAGACCCGGTCGCCCAACCCAACGCGCACCAACGCCGCCCGCGCCTCCGCCTCATCTGTCATCGAATGAAAGTACTGCGCCAGCATTACGTTTTCAAGTGCTGACAAGTAAGGAATCAGATGAAACTGCTGAAAGATAAATCCGATCTTGTCTGCGCGAAATCGATCAAGCTCCGTGGCACTCATCGACGCGGTATCGACGTTGTCGATCTTCAACTCACCCGCCGTCGGCCGGTCGAGGCAGCCGATGAGATTGACCAGCGTACTCTTGCCCGAACCGGAAGGACCGGTGATCGCAACCCACTCCCCGGCGACGATGGAGAAACTCGCATCAGCCAACGCACGCACCACGCCTGCATGTCCCACATACTCACGGGTCACGTGATGCAGCGCAATCACAGCGCAGTCATCCCGCGTGCTTCCGGTTGGATCAGCCAGCGGCCCGGTCTGTATCTTCGCCACTACCTTCGCTTCGCTCACGCTCATATCTTCTCACTCCCCCTTCAGCAGCGCAGCTGGCTGCAGACCACGCAGCACCCGGGCAGGGAACAGTGCCGCCATCGCGGCGATCACCACATTCAGCAGCAGCACCAGTGGCAGCACCGAAGGCCGCGGCAGTGTCGCAGTATGGAAGTTCCCTTCGCTGATGGCCCATGCTGCTGCAGATCCGACGATGAAGCCCACCGCAACACCCGCCAGTGCCAGCACCAACGCCTCCAGCAAGAACATTCCCATCAACTGCATCTGCGATCCGCCCAGCGCCTTCATCAACGCAAAGTCCCTCCGCCGCTCGAGCACACTCGCCGACAGCGTCGCTAACACACTCACCGCCACAGTCAGCGCAATCAGCAGCACCGCTCCATACATCAGCGCGTGGGTGCGATCGACGATCTTCGACTCTCCCTCGACCAGCTGCCGTACGGGTTGGACCTGCATCTCGGGGAAGTCCTGCTGCAGACGCGCTATGGCTGCCTCGACCTTCGCTGCCCCTCCCGGAACCTGAAGCTCAATCACGCTTGGCCCAACTCCGGTCCACGCACTGAAGGCGGGTAGCGGCATATAAATGCGGCTATCTTCGTCGCCACCTGTCTTGATCCGTCCTGCACCATTCAGCGTGATGGCGTGTCCTGCGAAGGTAAGGGCAACCGCGTGTTCATTCCCAACAAACTGCGCCGCCCTCTGGCCAAGCAACGCGACGTCCGAAGCCGTAGCGTCGGGCCACGTCTGCACCTGCCACCACGAGTCCAGCCGCCTGACTGCAGCAAAGTCTGTTCCGGCCACGACCAACGGTGTCCCCGTATCGGTCGTCGCGACGGCATAGGCAAACTCCACGGCCAACGCATCAGGCCCCGCCGCCTCCTGCACGCGGGCCAGAGCGTCGGTGCGCAGAGGCGAAGAAGCGGGAGCAGAGAGGACAATGTTCGCGCCGAAGCTGCGAAACTCCTTATGCAGCTTGGCGTCGAGATCCGCGTAGAGCGTCAGAAGCGCTGTCGCCACGCCAGCCGACACCGTCATCGCCACCAGTGCCGAGAGACTTCGCGCCCTGCGATGCACCAGCGACCGTCGCAACATGCCAAAGAGGCTCAGCTTCACCATCAGGCATCGGCCCTCAGGATCGCCGAAGGCTCCATACGCAGAGCCGTCCGGATCGACGGCGTGCTTCCCGCAATCGCAACCACCAGCGCCAGCGCGACGACAACCGGCAGCAACACCGGAATCAACACCGCCTCCGCCGCACCGCCGTCTCCGGCAAAGATCCTCGCGCCGAGCCACGCAGCAAGCCCCGAACCGAGCAGATAGCCAATAGTTCCCGCGATCAGCGCGAGCAGTCCGGCCTCTGCATAGAAGAGCAGGGCAATGGCACCTTTGCTTGCACCCAGCGAACGCATCAAGCCAATCTCTCCTTGGCGTTCAAGAATCGCAGTCGCCATTGCGGCGCTTACTGCAAACCCCGCAGCCAGCAGTGCTGCCGCGCTGATCAGCCACATCAGCCCCGAGATTCGCTTCAGCACATTGCCTTCGCTTTGTTCCACGCGCCGCACCTGCTCCGCCTGCGCTCCAGGAATCGCTTCACGAATCTGATAGGCAATTGAGTTCGCATAGGGACGGCAGTACCAGATCTCTCGCTGCTTCGGCGGCAGGGAATCAGGATCGACCCGCGCAAACGCATCCTCCGGCTTCGTACGGGCGCTTACCTCAACACGACGGACGGCATCGTTTGCGCCGGCGTAGGCTTGCGCGTCGTGGAGCGTAAGCAGGATGCCATTGTCATCTTCGCCGCCCGTTGTGACGATGCCGGTAACATCTGCAGACAGTCGCGAAGAGGGCGCAGCCTGCGCACCCTGCATGACAAAGGTGTCGCCGACCTTGAGGCCAAGCTTCTTCGCAAGATTCGCCCCAACCACTACACCCCTGCTACCCGGACTGTTCTGTGGCGCAGGCCATGATCCTTCGAGATGCCACCACGGATGCAGTGTCGGCGCTCCCGTCTTCAATGTGTTGAAGTCATGATCGAACCAATAACCGACTGCATTTACGGCAATGAGCGGATCTCCGTCCTTTCGCGCAATCGCCATCTGCGCAGGCAACTCCGGCGAGACGCCAGTGATGTTGTTCGCCCAGAAGATGGTCTTGAGCTTCGCCAGATCGCTCTCCTTCAGGTAAGCGCCGCCAGAAGCAGGCTTCAGATCCACCCCGCCCACCTTCACATCAAGCAGATCGGCCTTCGGATAAACAACAATATTGGCTCCATAGACTGCAAGCTCTTTATGGATTCGATCGCCAATCGTCGTTGCGAGTGCAAGCATCGCCGTCACGGCCGTCGTCCCAAGCAGAATCGCCACACCCGCCAGCATCTTGCGGCGGCGCTGCCTGCGAAAGCTCTCCATGAGGAGGCGAAAGAACATCTAGCGATCCCTCATCGTTCAAAGACCGGAGCCAGTTCGCGGAGGTCCGCCGCCTCAATCACCAACTGCCCACCACCCACGGTCGACTTCAGCGGGATGGGATTGCAGCCGCCCTTCATCCCCATCGAGTTCGCATTCAAAGGCGAAGCGCACATCTTGCAGGTGATCCCCTGATCGCCGATGTAGAAGCCAACCGGCCCGCAGATCTGACAGGCGTCGGCAACCGAGACGATATTCCCGTCTGGCTTTTTGAAGAGCAGAAACCTGATCTCTACGTTGCCGCCCTTGCCGTCGTCCAGGTGCACGCCGTAGCGATGCAACTTGTCGTCGTTGACATCCGCCGTAGGCAGCGTCACCTGCGAACCGACCAGCGTCACCGCGGCAGTGGGGGAGAGGGCGGTAGAGCTCTTCGCATAGATGAACTCGGCTGTAGAGAGAAAGATGAAGACGAAGCTGGTTGCAATGACGGCGGTCATCCACATCTTTTCGCGCCGCTGGGTCCACTCAGCACGCCGCTTGTCGGCAGGGGTCGCGCTCGCGTTTAGCACGGCGGGTGCGCGGCGCTTGTACTCCAACAGCATCATCAATCCGGCGAGCGCCAGCATCGTGACGAAGAAGAAGAGATCGTTGCGGACGATGGGGCCGATCAGACGCATCTCCGTGGGACTAGACGGAAGCACCCCATTCTCGCTGAGCTCATGCAGCCCACTGACGATCAGCTGGAAGGCCACGAAGTACAGAATGACGGTGGTGACGCGGAAGAATCGCTGCAGGTTGATCTTCACGCTGCCCCGAATGAACAGAACGCCGAAGACGATCGCAACTGCGATCCCCAGCAGCGTTCCGGTAAAGCTGAGCAGCTCGGTCGAGTTCAGGGTGACAGCGGACAGAATCAACACCGTCTCGACGCCCTCGCGCAGGACCAGCAGAAAGACGAAGAAGAACAGCCCCGCCTTCGACACTCCCGCCGGGCCGGTGTACTGGGAGATCTTCTCCTCGATCGATCCCTTCATGGTGCGGGCGGTCTTGTGCATAAACCAGATCATGCTAATTACGAAGACGGCGGCGCCCAGCATCACCCAGCCTTCGAAGATGTCCGTATTGAACTGGCTGCGGGCGATCACGACTGCGCCCGCGACGCTTGCAGCGATGGCGGAACCTAGGGCCCAGAAGACTGTTCGCTTCAGCTCGGGCCTGCCGATCTTGGACAGGTAGGCGAAGACAATGCCGACAATCAGCGATGCTTCGACCCCCTCGCGGAGCGTGATGATAAATGCCTGCAACATAACGTCTTTCTTCTTCCCTGGCGGCACTCCGGATAGCCGACGGCAGCCAGCCCGAGCCCAATCTCCATGAGGCTGGATCAACCCTCGCCGCCAGTATCTAGTGTAATGAGGACTAAATTGGTCGTCAATCAAGGACGCTCGATTATCAGCCGCGATTTTTTTTGACCGGTAACAATCGCGGGCAAAGATCGCAGGGAAAGATCGCGGAACTCGGCGCCGCTCTGAGAGATACGGCCTAACGTGGAGACACCGTATCCTGTAGAAATGTTCGATCTGCCCGAGGATCTCTTCGCCAACCCAGTGTGGACCGCTCTCCACACCAGGCACCGCCAGTTTGCGATTTCAGCTGGGGAGGCCTGCCGCTATCCTGCTGCGGTAGTGCCCTTTGCGGCCGTCGCTGCCCCCACCGAGACGGCACTCTTGCAGCTTCACTCTCTCCTGGCGCCTGGTGAGTCGGTCTGGATCGTGGGCGAAAGCTACCCTCATCCGCCGCAGCTGGTCTTTGAGCAGACGCTCGAGTGTCTCCAGATGGTTCTTCCGGCGGAGATCGAGCCGCCTGCCGCGACGGTCGAGATCGCCCAGCTCTCATGCCGGGAGGCACTGGAGATGGTAGCCCTCACCGACCTCGCATTTCCGGGCTTCTTTCGCAGCAAAACCTGCGAGATGGGCTCGTACTTCGGGGTGCGGTCTGATGGCCAGCTTGTCGCCATGGGGGGCGAGCGCCTCAAACTCGACGGGCCTCTGAAGAGCTATTCTGAAATCAGTGGAGTCTGCACGCATCCCGACCACCGTGGCAAAGGATATGCCGAAAATCTGATCTGGCATCTGGGGAGAAAACATCGCCGCGACGGCTTGGTCTCCTGGCTCCATGTCAGCGCCACGAATGATCGCGCAATCCAGCTCTATCTTCGAATAGGATTCGTCGAGGCTCGCAGAGTTATGCTGCATCGTATTTCGCAAAGGCTAAAGGAATGAGACCATCAGCATATGTTGGAAGAACGTAAACGCCGCTCTGCAGTCATTATTCTGGGCTGCGTCTCGATGGTGTTGCTTGCCGTGTTGTCCTTCCTGCCCAACCAGGACAAGCTTCTGTTGCACACCACCGGACACTACCACCGCCTGGGGCATGTGCTGGCCTTTCTTGCCGTAACTGTTCTGCTGGTCAGCAGCGTAACCTCGCTGTGGTCTCGATTTGCCTTGGCCGCGGTGGTCGTGTCCTTCGGATATCTTCTGGAGTTTCTGGAGCACGTTATCTACAAGAATGCATTGGAGCGGTCCGACATCATGATCGACACGCTCGGCGTTATCTTCGGACTGATCCTGGTGCTCGTCCGCGACGAATACAGACGTAACCAGCGGTTCGAGTAGGCACAAGGAGGCTTTCCACAGAGGAATCTATGGTTTTTGCAAGGTATTCTCTGGATTTGAGTTTGTATGGTGCGCCCGGAAGGATTCGAACCTCCGACCCTTTGGTTCGTAGCCAAATGCTCTATCCAACTGAGCTACGGGCGCACATTGCGTGGGGTTGCAACCATTTAAAGATATAGGATTTCGCTCTATGGGGCAAACTGGGCGTAGTCCCGAGGCGAATATCGACAAAGGTCTCCGGCAACTGAGAAACTGCCCCTGTGAAATAATTTCGTACGTTCAAACAGTGCCGTGTCCGGAGGTGGAACTTGGCCGTTGATGAGAGAGACGCGAAAGAGAAAGACGCAAAAGAACCGGCGTCTTCTTTAGGCAAGCTGAGCCGCAGATCCTTTCTGTCCCACATGGGAGCAGCCGGGGTTGCTACGGCGGCGACAGCAGTCACTCCGCTGGCCGTCTCCACTGCGATAGCGGAGACGCAGGAGCGAACAGCTCCTCAAACACAGGCGATACCCGGAACTATGCCGGTCACTCTTAAGGTGAACGGCCAGTCGTATTCGGTACAGATCGATCCGCGTGCGACGCTGCTGGACACCCTACGCGAGACGCTGCATCTGACCGGCACCAAAAAAGGTTGCGACCACGGGCAATGTGGCGCGTGTACTGTGCATATCAATGGCCGGCGCGTGAACAGCTGCCTTACCTTCGCGGGCATGCAGCAAAACGTTGAGATCACCACCATCGAAGGCCTCGGTCAACCCGGCCACCTGCACCCCATGCAGGAGGCGTTTGTGGAGCACGACGGTTTTCAGTGCGGATATTGCACTTCAGGACAGATCATGTCTGCTGTCGCTATGGTGAAAGAACCGTGGGGCACAGGGGATAGTGATGTGAAGGAGGCGATGAGCGGCAACATCTGCCGCTGCGGAGCGTACCCCAACATCGTTGCAGCCGTCCAGGCAGTTCGACGAATGGCATAGGAGGAGATCGGCGATGGAACTCTTCGAACTGGTGACGGCCCAGACGGTCCCGGAGGCAGTGAAGGCTCAGGCGAAATCCTCCACCGCGCAGAATGGCGCAGAGGTGCGATTCATCGCAGGCGGCACCAACCTGATCGACTACATGAAGCTGAACGTCGAGCGGCCTACCCGTTTGGTGGACATCAACGGTCTGCCTCTTGACCGGATCGAAAAGACTGCCGACGGCGCACTGAAGATCGGCGCTCTCGCACGGAACGCGGACGTGGCCCAGGATGCGACCGTGAAGGAGCAGTATGCGGTTCTGTCGCAGGCACTGCTGGCTGGTGCCTCGCCGCAGTTGCGCAACATGGCGACGACAGGAGGCAACCTGCTCCAGAAGACACGCTGCGTCTACTACAGGGATACGGCGACTGGATGCAACAAGCGCGAGCCGGGCTCTGGCTGCTCCGCAATCGGTGGCTACAACCGCATGCTGGCGATTCTGGGGACGAGTGAACACTGCATTGCGACCAATCCCTCCGACCAGAACGTCGCGCTGATGGTGCTCGATGCTGTGGTTCATATCGAAGGCGTGAAGGGCCAGCGGACCGTGCCGATTGCAGAGTTCTACGTCGTTCCCGGATCCACCCCGCAGCGGGAGACTGTGTTGGAGCCGGGCGATCTGGTCACGCATGTCACATTGCCGAAGATGCCGTCTGGCGCGAAGAGCGTGTACTTGAAGCTGCGCGATCGTGCCTCCTACGAGTTCGCGCTGGCCTCCGCAGCGATTGTTATGAAGCAGGATGCAGGCGGCAAGATCGAATTCATTCGCGTCGCGATCGGTGGGGTTGGAACAAAGCCGTGGCGCTCAACGGAAGCCGAGAGAGCGCTTCTTGGAAGGGCTGCAAACTCTGCCAACTTCCGGACCGCAGCAGAGGTTGCGCTTCACGGTGCAAAGCCTCAGAGCCAGAACGGATTCAAAGTAGAGCTGGCGAAACGCTGCCTGACACACGCGATGGGACAAGCGAGCCAAAGCGCCTAAGGAGACGACGATGGATCAGGTAACGGAGTCGAAGGTGATTGGCGTCGCGACGCCTCGGATTGATGGCCCGCTCAAAGTAAGTGGCTCTGCGATGTATGCTTCAGACCATCATTTCCCGGGCCTGCTCTACGCATGGCCGGTCTGCGCAACGATCTCAAACGGAACGATCGCACACATGGACACGGCCGGAGCGGAGAAGATGCCCGGTGTCGTTGCCGTCTACCATCGCGAGAACATCGGGAAGCTCTATCGTGTGCCGCCGTCAACCGGGTTCACGCTCATCGTCGACGAGAAGCGCCCCCCGTTTGAGGACGATACGATTCGTTACTACGGGCAGTATGTTGCAGTCGTCGTAGCCCAGACCGTCGAACAGGCACGAGCCGCGGCCGAAAGTGTGAAGGCGACCTGCAACAAAGAGAAGCCGGATATCGGCGAGAAGCTGTTGGGCACTCCGCTGACGACCGACAAGCCTGACGAGAAGAGCAAGCGCGGAGATACGGCTGCGGCATTGACAGCGGCGAAGGTGAAGGTGGATGCGGTCTACAAGATTCCGGTCGAGACCCACAACCCAATTGAGCTGCATGCCTCAGTTGCGGTCTTCGACGGCAAGAAATATACGCTGTATGAGACCTCGCAGGCGGTTGTTAATCATCGCGATGTGATGGCGCAGATGCTGGGCGTTCCTACGGAGCAGGTGCAGGTGATTACGCGATTCCTGGGATCGGGATTCGGCGGCAAGTTGTGGCCGTGGCCCCATGGATTACTCGCAGCGGCGTGTGCACGCAATCTCGGGCGTCCGGTAAAGCTGGTGGTAAGTCGACAGATGATGTTTCAGACCGTCGGTCACAGGCCCGCAGTCGACCAGCGAATCCAGCTTGCTGCCGACGCTGATGGCAAGTTGACCGCAGTGCAACAGGACTACGTCAACCACACATCGATGCTCGATGACTACGACGAAGGTTGCGGCGAGATTACGCCGTTCCTCTACAGCACGCCGAACCTGCTTGTGACCGGAGGCCTGGTTCGCCGTAACGTCGGCAACCCAACAGCGATGCGCGGGCCAGGCGCAGTGCCGGGACTGTTTGCGTTGGAATCGGCGATGGATGAGCTGGCGATCGCGTTGAAGATGGACCCTGTTCAGCTGCGTTTGAAAAACGAGCCGGCGCTGGACGAGAGCCTGAATATTCCATTCTCTTCCCGTCACATGAAGGAGTGTCTGACGGTCGGGTCGGAGAAGTTTGGCTGGGCGAAACGCACTCCAGAGATCGGATCGATGAAGCGTGACGGCCTGACGCTGGGCTGGGGCATGGCCGCGTGCTCGTGGCTGGCGGCGCGAATCGAAACCGAGGCGACGGTCGAACTCCTCCAGGACGGATCAGCGCGCGTCGCCTGCGGCACCCAGGACATCGGCGGAGGAACCTATACCGTCATGGCCCAGGTGGTCAGTCACGAGACAGGCATTCCAGTCAATCGAATCGATGTCGTACTCGGCGACTCCTCGCTTCCACCAGGACCAATCTCGGGCGGTTCATGGGTTACGGCGTCCATGACACCCGCAGTGCTTGCGGCGTCGCAGAACGCAGGCAAAACGCTGTTGCTTGCTGCGATCAAGTCTGACGGATCGCCCTTCAAGGGCAAGAAGCAGGAAGAGCTCGAACTCGTCGACGGAACCGTTCGCCTGAAGGGACAGCAACAAGGCGCAGTACCGATGGCGGAGATTCTGAGGATCGCCAAAGTCAACTCAGTCTCTGGTACAGGCAAGTCTGACGGAACCTTTGGAGCAAAGCCCAAGGTCTCGTTTCACTCCTACGGTGCGCAATTTGCCGAGGTGACCTGGCAGCCCGAGACAGCGCGCCTCCGCGTCAGCCGGGTTGTCACGGTGATCGACGCGGGACGCATCCTGAATCCGCGGCCTGCCCGCAACCAGATCGAAGGAGCGGTGGTGATGGGTGTTGGTATGGCCATGTTCGAAGAGACGATGTATGACGCGCGGTCGGGTGCTCCGATCAACAACAACCTGGCCGACTATGTCGTCGCCGTGAACGCGGACACGCCGGAGATCGACGTCACCTTCCTCGACTATCCGGACTATCAGCTCAACGCACTGGGCGCGCGAGGTGTCGGAGAGATTGGACTGGCTGGGATCGCCTCCGCAATTACCAATGCTGTCTATCACGCGACGGGTATTCGTGTGCGCGATCTCCCGGTGCGTATCGAGGACTTACTCGTGCCCGCGAGCAGAACAACGCATCTTGCTTGATCCGAAAGGACAACAAAAAAGCCCTGCGCTGGTTGGCGCAGGGCTTTGTGTTGGTAGCGTGTAGCTAGTAGAGAATCTTCAAGCCGAACTGAAAGATGCGCGGCTCGAAGGTGCTGGTGATCTGGCCGCCTCCGGTTGGGTTGTTGAGGCTCGCCGGTGCGGTGCTTGTGGCTGCCGTGCTCAGCGTGCCGGTGAGGCCGCTGCCGGGGATGTAGAAGTTGGTGTGATTGAAAAGGTTGTAAGACTCTGCACGGAACTGCACGCGCAGGCTCTCAAGCGGAGTGCTGAAGGTCTTGTTGAGGGCGACGTCAGTCTGGTAAAAGGCCGGCGAGCGGCCCGGGTTGCGTGAGGCATTGCCGAAGGGGCTGACGAGATTTCCGCTTCCGTCCTTTGTCTCCGGCAGGGTGAATGCGGCGAGATTGATGTATTGGAGGTAGCCGCTGCTCAGCTTGGTTTTCTTAATAGCTTTCTGCCCAGCGACAATGTTGGGGCGATACTCATTGGCTCCGCGGTAGGTTGCGGGAATCTGAGGAGAGACGGCATTTGCGGAGTTGGGGGAGTAGCCAACGTTGAAGACGGTGCCGGCCTGCATGGTGTTGATGGCGCTGATCTGCCACCCGCCGAGGAGAGTGTCGGTGACGGCGTTGGCGGTGTTGAGAAAGTGCCGGCCACGGCCTACAGGCAGGTCGTAGACGAGGCTGGTGACGTTGCTGATGGGCAGGTTGTAGTCGGACTGGCCGTAGTCGGCGTTGATGTTGTTGGCGTCCTGCGGCGAGGGGCTGTTGCCCTCGAGGGAGGCACTGGCATTGTCGAGTGAGTGCGACCAGGTGAAGGAGTTGAGGAGCGTAAGGCCGGATACAAAGCGCTGCTCATAACGAACCTGGAGCGCGTCGTAGTGGGAGTAGAACTCGTTCAGGGCTGTGGTGATGTCGCTGGGCCAGTTGGCGAAGGGGCGAGTGAAGGCCCCGGTGGGAGTGCGGACTGCGGGGTTGAGTTGGTTGCCATTGAGGAAGCCCTGGAGCTTGCTGCCGTGGTTGCCGACGTAGGCGATGTCGAGGAGCGTGTTCTTGGCGAGCTCTTGCTGCACGCTGAGAAAGTAGCTTTGGACATAGCTGTCGCGGGTGTTCTTGGGAACCCAGGTGATGTTGTCGGTGGCTTTGTTGAAGGTGGTGGCAATACCGTTGGGAAAGCCCTGGTCGGCGGTGACGTAGCAGCTTGCAGAGGCTCCGCCTACCGGGCAATGGTTGGTGGTGCTGGGTGTCTTCTGGGTGACTGAGACAAACTGGGCCTGCGGGGCGTTGATGGCGAGGATGTCGCCCGAGCCCGCGCGAGTGTAGTGGACGTAGCTGGTGCCGTAGCCGCCGCGGATGGAGGTGCGCGGAGTAGCTGCGTAGGCAAAGCCGAGACGGGGCGCAAAGTCGTTCAGGTCGGGGTTGACGAGGGTGCTGCCGTAGACTCCGCCTGGAGAGACCGGGGTGATGCCGTTGCCGGCGACCGCGCCAGGGCTGATGGTGAGGACGGTCTGGGTGATGGGATCAAAGTTGGAGATGTAGTTGTGCTGCTCGGAGTAGGGCGAGCCGTACTCCCAACGGAGGCCGAGGTTGAGGGTCAGCTTGGGATCGACCTTCCAGTCGTCCTGCGCGTAGACGCTGTGCAGGGTCTGGCGAAGATGGGCGACGAAGAGATTGGCGAGAGAGTAGTTGTTGGTGGTGCCAAAGAGGAAGTCGGCCCAGTAGTTGTCGGCGACGGCGCCTTTGATGTCGGGGCAGGATTGGCCGTTCGGGTTGGTCGGTACCTTGACGCCGGCGACGGTGGTGCTAGGGCAGAGGCTGTAGCCGCCGGAGTAGCTGAAAGAGCCGTAGAGGGGATTGTTGTCGTTGACGGCCATCCAGATGTGCTCGTACTCGTAGCCGAACTTGAGGGAGTGGTGGCCTTTGATCCAGGTGAAGTTGACTTTGGGATCGATCAGGGCCGGGTTCTGCCACTGGGGGTTGGTGCTTTGACGGCCGAAGGAGGTGAAGCCGCCGTTGATGCTGGTGGAGGGCAGGCCGCCGGCGACGGTGGGATCGGAGGGCAGGCCGGGGATGGAGATGGCGTTGTCGCCGATCGAGAGCGAGTACTTGCCGGCCTTGGTGCGGGAGAGCCCGAGGCGCGCGTCGATGACCTTGTTGGCTCCGAGGAGGTGGGTGTAGCCAAGAGCTACCTGCTGGTCGAGGACGCGGATGGTGCCGTTGGTCTGGCCGTCGAGGGGCAGCGGGAAGACGGGAGAGTTGACGCCGGTCTCCTTGCGGTCGCTGACACGGAGGAACCAGGAGCTGTTGGAGTTCTGCTGGTAGTCGAGGCGAAGGTCGCCCTTGTCGGAGTTATCGGTGAAGGGGACGAGGCGTGCGAAGTTGTCCTGTGCGAGGCCGGTGGAGGCGAGGCCGGTGCCTTGCGTCGGGATCTGCTTGAAGTAGTTGATGATCTGCTGCGACACTGGGTTGATAGCGGAGGCTGGGATGGCAGTGCCGGCCGGATAGACCTGGCCGGTGAGAGGATTTTGCACGGCTACGACAAGCTTGCCGTTGAGTTCGTTAGTGGTGGGGACGGTATTGACACTGAGCGGCTTGAGGACCTGGCGGAAGCCTTCGTAGTCGACGAAGTAGAAGAGCTTGTCCTTGAGGATGGGACCGCCGAAGTTGACGCCGAACTGGTTTCGGTTGAAGGTTGGTTTCTGAAAGGGGACGACGTTTCCGCTGCTGCCGGTGAGGGTGGGCTTGAAGTAGCCGGCGGCGTTGAGGTCGGTGTTGCGGATGAACTCGTAGATGGTGGCGTGGAAACGGTTAATTCCGCTGGCGGAGGCGACGTTAATAGTGGCGCCGGAGGAGCGGCCGTACTCTGCGCTCTCGTTATTGGTGACGATCTGGAACTGGGCGACGGAGTCTGGCGGGATGGCGATGATCTGGTTGTCAAAGCCCTGATTGCTCTCGCCGTAGGCGTTGTTGTCCATGCCGTCGAGGAGGAAGTTGTTGAACATGCTGCGCTGGCCGTTGATGTTGTAGGCACCGGCGCGGACGAGCGAGCTGATGGAGCTGGTGGTGGCGGCTGTGGGTGCCTGGCGGGAGCCGGTGACCAGGCCGAGGAGGTCAGAGTAGTTGCGACTGACCAGCGGAAAAGCGGCGCTTTGATACTGGGTGATCGTCTGGCCGCGTTGGCTGGTCTCGGTCTCGATTTGAAGTGCGACGTCCGAGACTTCAACCGTGGTCTGGGTGGAGCCGACCTGCAGGGAGAGGTCGATGCGTTCGCGAACGCCGACGGAGATCGTAATGTTCTTTGCGACTGCATCCGAGAAGCCGGGAGAGTTGGCGGAGATGGTGTAGACGCCGACGCGCAGAGAGGGAACTTCGTAGTCGCCGGAGGCGCTCGAGGTCGCCTTGGCAACGATTCCAGTGGCATCGTTGGTGATGGTTACTGACACGCCGGAGACGGTGGCGCCGCTGGAGTCATGGATGGTTCCGACGAGGCTGCCGTTCTCGTACTGGGCTTGCAGATGGGAGCAGAGGAAGAAAAACAGTATGGCCGCCACAAGGCTGGGTGCAGCAGAAAATCTTTTTTTTCGCATAGCCCTAAGTTACAAGGGGAGTGGTTAATCTCCGATCAAAGAACTATGAATGGGGGATTACGAGCTAAGTATTGTTTTGGGTTATCAACGGTTGATAACTGAATCGCAGGTGGATCGAGTGCTTGATACGGCTTGCAACGTGCAGTTGCGATTCTGTTGAAATCGCCGTAAAGCCTAAACTAAGATGGTTGACAGGTGTGGTGCGCCCGGAGAGATTCGAACTCCCGACCCTTTGGTTCGAAGCCAAATGCTCTATCCAGCTGAGCTACGGGCGCGCAAAACAGGGAAGTAAACTACAAGAGCATCCTAAAAATACCGGAGAAATCGTATGCGGGCAACTAGCTCGCAGCTGCCGGCTCTGGTGGTGGGGGTACTGTGAACATCGACACCGTCTCGACGATATCCAATCCGGCACGTCGCAGCAGTTGATGGATCACCGGTTCGGTCAGACGGGTCGCATCGTATTCCACTCGCACCGTCTTCTTTGCCTCGTCCAGCGCCATATGGCGAACACCGTACACCTCGCGCATCTTGGCCATCGCCACGACGGAGGCTTCGGTCGGCGGAACTCCATAGCGGTAAAGAACATCAAGCTGTGTCATAAACTGATACTACCAGCGAGCCGCCAGAGTCACATCTTCGAAAGATAGCTGGTGATTTCGGGACTGGTCCACACCTGCGCGCCGATGAACTTCCGTCGCAACACGCCCTGCTTATCGATGATGTAGGTCTCAGGAATCTGCACCGTTCCATACAGCGCGTTGACCTTCTGATCCTCATCTCGAACGGTCAGCAAGTCGACGTGATGGTCCACCAGAAACCGCTTATACACATCCGGATCCTGATCCATACTCACCGCGACGATCGCCAGCTCCGGCATCTGCTTTTCCAGCGCCAGCAGGCTGGGCAGCTCCTCGATGCAGGGCGCGCACCAGGTCGCCCACAGGTTCAGCACCACTACCCGCCCGCGCAGCCTGCTCAAATCGACCGTCCGGGTGCCGTCTCCCATCACAAACTGCGGCGCGGGCTTATCGATATTCCCGGGATGGCTGCCCCGGTCGCACCCCGCAGCCAGCAGCGATCCCAGCACCGCACTCATCAACAATCTACGCACAAGTCACTCCACTTCCTATAATACGAAGTCGTGACCGACACCGACCCCGCACAGCATCCGAATTCTACCGAAGCACCCGACCTCGAACTCTCGGTTATCATTCCCGCCCGCAACGAGCAACGCTCGCTGCCAGCCTGTCTCGCTTCTATTTTGAGCCAATCTGAGCCCGGCTTCCTCCTCGGCCAGCAGTGGGAGTTGATCGTCGTCAACGATGACTCAACCGACAACACGCGCAACATCGCCGCCGAAGCTGCCGTCACCCATGCAGGTTTCCTCGTCCTCGACGCCCCACCATTAGACCTCAGCACCAACGGAGGATTTACCGGCAAGACAAATGCCTGCTGGACCGGCGCACAGGCCGCGCGTGGCCGATACCTTCTCTTCACCGACGCCGATACCCTCCACGAGACTAACGATATCTCCCGCTCCCTCCGAGAGATGGACCGCCACCACGCTGTCATGCTCTCCTACTCGCCACGCCAGATCGTCACCGGCTTCTGGCAGCATGCCGTCATGCCGCTGGTCTTCTCGGAACTAGCCTCTGTCTATCCGTCAAAGAAGGTCAACGATCCAGCCAGCCGCCTCGCCGCTGCTAATGGTCAGTTTCTTCTCGTCGAACGTGAGTCATACTTCTCCGTCGGCGGACATCGTGCCGTCGGCAAGAGCATTCTCGAAGACGTAGCGCTCGCCGAAAACATCAAACGCGGCTCCCACACCATCCGCTTCCGCTACGCGCCCGAGGCACTCGCCACGCGAATGTACTGGAACACCGCTGAGATGATCGAAGGCTGGACGAAGAACCTCGCCCTCCTCTTCCCAAAGCCCGTCGCCCTGGCTCTCTGGCGCATCCTCGATGTCCTTCTCTCCTTCGGCCTGCCCGTTGCAGCGTTTGGCCTGTACTGGCTGCAGCCCTGGCAGAGAAACGTTATCCTTCTCATCTGGGTCAGGACTCTATGGCGCTTTTACTCCCGTGTTGCGCGCTCCAACTTTCCAGCGCTCGACATAGCAATCTCCATCCTTGGAGTTCCATTCTTCATCTACCTGCTTCTGCGCAGCGTCAACCGTCACCGCTTCAAGAAAAACGTCTTCTGGAAGGGACGTAACTACAATACCGCCCCCTAGTTACCATGGTTTGCATCCGGCCATCTCATAAACACGTCTAACCACAGGAATAACGATGATCTTTCTCACCCGCAAAGCCGAGTTCTCCTCCGCCCACTTCTATTGGAACGAAGCGTGGTCGCCTGAAGAGAATCAGCGCGTCTTCGGCAAATGCGCCAATCGCAACGGCCACGGTCACAATTACACGCTCGAGGTCACAGTCGCAGGCTCGGTAGACGCCACCTCAGGCTTCGTCGTCGATTTAAAAGAGTTGAAGGACATCCTCGAGCGCGAGGTCGTCAGTGTATACGACCACCGCCACCTCAACCTCGAAGTCCCAGAGTTCAAAACCACCATCCCCACGACTGAGAACATTGCTATCGCGATCTGGCAGCGTCTCGACAACAAGATTCCCCACGCAAAGCTGCACCGCGTCCGCGTCTACGAGATGCCCGACCTCTTCGCGGACTACTATGGAGAGCCATGAAGGCACATCTCAATCGTCGCTACCACTTCAGCGCGTCGCATCGCCTCCACACTGAGACGTACGACGCTGCGAAGAATCGCGCCGTCTTCGGGAAGTGCAACAATCCCCACGGCCACGGCCACAACTACACCGTGCAGGTAACCATGAGCGGCCAGGTCGATCCGTCCACCGGGATGGTCTGCAATCTCGCGGACCTTGACGCCTTTGCGCAAACAAATCTTCTCGCCCGATTCGATCACATGAACCTGAACACCATGAATTGCTTTGCGAATATCGTCTCCACCACGGAGAATCTAAGTATCGAGATCTATCGCATCTTTCAACGCTTTCCCGCCGCCCATCTGGAGCGGGTTCACGTTGAGGAGACTAGTAACAACTCGTTCGACTACGCCGGCGACGCGACACCAACGCTAGGCACGATCTAAGAGAGGCCCGTCCTATGGCACGCACCCTGGCCACAATTGAACCACCATTGCTCGACACCGTTTCAACCCAGGATCTCTATCGCGAACTGCTCCTCCGCATCGGAGAAGATCCCACGCGGGATGGCCTGCTGCGCACTCCCGAACGCATGGAAAAGTCCATGGAGTTTCTCACACGTGGCTACACCATGAACGTCATGGAAGTTCTCCACGAGGCCCTCTTCGATGTCGACTATGACGAGATGGTCATCGTAAAAGACATCGAGTTCTTCTCGCAGTGTGAGCATCACCTTCTCCCCTTCTTCGGCAAGGCGCACATCGCGTACGTCCCCAATGGGAAGGTCATCGGGCTTAGCAAGATTCCGCGCCTGGTCGATGTCTTCGCCCGAAGGCTGCAGGTTCAGGAGCGGCTGACCCGTCAGATAGGCGAAGCCATCACCGATGCAATCCACCCGCAGGGCGTAGCCGTAATTCTCGAGGCGCAACATCTCTGCATGATGATGCGTGGAGTCGAAAAGCAACACTCCTCCACCGTCACCTCAGCTATGCTCGGCGTCTTCAAAACGCAGCTTCAGACGCGAAACGAGTTCCTTTCTCTCGTTCGGCGGCAGGGAAGTGGTCTCTAACGGCTAAACTGGAGACTGCATGAATGGTCTCCTTGTACTCGATAAACCGTCCGGCGTTACCTCGCATGACGTGGTGGCCATCGTACGCCGAGCTACCGGCGAAAAGTCTATCGGCCACCTGGGCACGCTGGATCCCATGGCCACTGGCGTCCTGCCGTTGCTTCTCGGCAAGTACACGCGTCTGGCGCAGTTCTTCGGGCAGGCCGACAAGCACTACACGGGCCACATCCGCTTCGGCTTCGCAACCGACAGCTTCGATGCAGACGGAATGCCGGCGGCTGAGCCACTCCCACTGCGTCAGACGCTCGAGGAACTACAAGCACTGAGTCAAAGATTTCACGGAGAGTTAGATCAGGTTCCCCCCATCTTTTCCGCGAAGAAGATCAACGGCGTCGCCGCCCACAAGCTGGCCAGAGCCGGTGTGGAGGTCGCGGTCAAGCCGGCCCGCATTACGATTCACAACTTTGAACTCACCTCTCTAGTAGGCGACACCGCATCGTTTGTCATGTCTGTCTCCGCCGGCGGGTACGTCCGTTCCGTAGCCCACGAGCTTGGCCAGTTGGCGAACTGTGGAGCGCATCTCTCCAGCCTGCGCAGAACGCGTGCCGGAGCATTCTCTCTCGAACATGCAATCACCATCGACCAACTCAAAACAGCCTCGGCCGCCGAACTTGAGGCGCTCCTGCCGCACCCGCGAACGCTGCTCCCCGAGATGCCCTCGGTCACAGTGGACGATCAACTCGCCGGCCGCCTGCGAAACGGAATGCAGGTCAATCTGCCTGATTTTTCGCAGGCCGCACTAATCAAGGTATTCACCACTCCCACAGACTTGCTCGCAGTCGCCCGCCGTATCGCCGGCACGCTCATGCAACCCATCGTCGTCCTTGGCTAGCCTTTATTTTTTCAGCAGAGGCTTCACCAGAGGGAGCATATTCTTTGCCACGATCTGATTCCCCGCGCTCGTCGCATGGGTCCTATCAGCCTGCATCATTCCGTCGACGCCGAAGACGCCCTTCAGCACAAAGGGCAGTATCGGCACATGGTGCTTTGCTGCGAGCATCGCGTACGTGTCGTTGAACTGCTTGATGTAGTCAGGGCCATAGTCAGGCGGCAGAGTAATTCCAGCGAGAACGACCTTCGTGCCACTGGCCTTCAGGGTGGCAACAATCTTATCCAGGTTTGTGCGTGAGTCTTCAATGCGAAGGCCGCGCAACCCATCGTTCCCGCCAAACTCCACCACTACCACTACCGGCTTTAGCGCAAGCACCGTGTCGAGACGGTCCACGCCGTCCTTGGTCGTATTGCCGCTGATGCCCTCGTTGACGACGCGGTAGTTATATCCTTCAGTATTCAGATCCGTCTGAAGATAGTCAGGATAGCTCTGCCCGAGGTCAGTTCCGTATCCAGCAGTAAGGCTGTCGCCGAAGCAGACGATGACCGGCCGCTTATCGCTCGTGGCCACCGGGGAGGGCAGGGAAGCCGCATCCGGAGCCGCGCTCTCGGCAATCGGCTGACTCGAATCGGCCACCTCGGACGGTTTCGCTGTCTTGTCGGCGCGGCAGCCACTCGGCAAGAGCACCGCTACCAAGAGAGACAAGACCGCTAAAATAGCTACAGATACTGTTCTCCGCATCTTTACATTGTTCTCCACATCTCTACAAAGTAACAAAACCGTTGCCGAAGAAGGAGAGTCACCGAAGTTGACATCATCCACTCCCATGATCGCCGTCGAAGGTCTTCGCAAGTCGATCCGCAATGGTCCTCGTACCGTAGACATTCTCAAAGGACTTGACTTCACCATTCCACGCGGGCAGTTCGCCGCTATCATGGGTTCGAGCGGCAGTGGAAAGTCCACACTTCTCGGCCTTCTGGCCGGTCTCGATACCCCCAGCGCCGGCAACGTCCACCTGAACGGCACCGCCATCAGCTATCTCCCGGAGGACAAGCTCGCGCAGGTTCGCGGAAAGACCATCGGATTCGTCTTCCAGTCGTATCAACTGATTCCAACGCTGACTGCACTCGAAAACGTCCTCCTGCCGCACGAGCTTAACGACGACACCAAAGAAAGTGGCCTCACCCGCGCGCGTGACCTGCTCTCGAGCGTCGGCCTTGGCGACCGCATGGACCACTATCCCGTCCAGCTCTCTGGTGGTGAGCAGCAGCGGGTAGCTCTCGCCCGTGCCTTCATCCTCCGCCCGCCCATCGTCCTCGCCGACGAGCCCACCGGAAATCTCGACACCACCAACGGCGCTCACGTGCTCGAACTTCTGCTCAATCTGAATCGTACCGAAGGCACCACCCTCGTCCTCGTGACGCACGATCCAGTGCTTGCCAGCTACGCGAACCGCCGCATCACTCTGCGCGATGGCCTGATCATCGCCGATGAGATCAATCCCACCCCGGCCGAGACCTCCCGTGAAGCCGCCCTGACCGAGGGCTGATGGCGACCCTCTCCTATCGCTCCGCCGCAAAGATCGCCGCCCGCGAGATGCACTCCTCCCGCGGAAAGTTCTTCTTCGTCATTCTCTCCGTCGCCATCGGCGTCGCCGCGCTCACCGGAGTACGCGGCTTCTCCTCCTCCTTCCGCAGCACCCTGCTCAATCGAGCCCGCAGCATCATGGCCGCCGACCTGTCCGCGAGGATGTTCCAACAGCCAACGCCCGACCAGCAGAAGGCCTTGGACGAGATCGCAGCAACCGGCGTCGAGATCACCCCCGTCACCGAGCTGCTTTCGATGGCGTCCTCCGCGAAGACACTCGACCCGCTACTGGTCTCGCTCAAGTCGGTCGATCCCGCAAAGTACCCATTCTACGGACAAGTCGAACTCGCCCCCTCCGCCCAACTGAAGACCGTACTCGACGCAAACACCGTTGCCGTTGCCGACGACCTCCTCGTTCGATTGAACGTCAAAATAGGAGATCAACTCAAGATCGGCACCCAGCTCTTTCGCATCGGCTCGGTTGTCGTCAATGAGCCGGATCGTCTCTCAGGCAACTTCGCAGCCGGTCCGCGCGTGCTCATCTCGCGGGAGGGCCTGGACGCAAGCGGACTCCTCGCACCCGGAAGCCACGCCGGACAGCGATATCTCTTCAAGGTCCCTCCGCCCAGCAACGGCGCACCAATATCCGACAAGGCTGTCGCTGACTTGAAAGTCCGCCTGGAAAAGCTCCTTCCAGAGGCACAAATTATCGACTACCGCGAGACCAACCCGGCGCTCACGCAGGGTCTTGACCGTGCCACAAGTCTTCTGTCGCTGATGAGCCTCGTGGCCCTTGTCCTTGGTGCCATTGGCGTCGCTATGGCCATGCGGGCGCACCTGCAGCAGCGTCTCGACACCATCGCAATCATGAAGTCCCTGGGCGCACGCTCAGGCCAGATCATCAAGATCTATCTTTTGCAGACGCTCCTGCTGGGTCTCGCCGGAGGCTTGTTGGGTGTAGCTTTGGGCGTCGCTGTACAGCTCAGCTTTCCCCATCTGCTGGCCAGGCTCATCCACGTCGATACTGAGCTTCATCTCCAGCTACGCACCGTCATCACGGGGCTCGCAGCCGGCCTGCTTACGACTCTTCTCTTCACCCTGCCTCCATTGCTCGATATCCGCGGAGTCCGTCCCATCCTGATTCTTCGCCGGGCAGTGGAAGATAACGACGACCCGTTCGTTACTGCAGCTTGGCGTAAAATCACCAAAAATCTAGCCCAGGTCGCCGCAGCGGTGCTCATTCTCGCCGGACTAGCCGCCATCGCAACCACACTGAGCGATTCACTCGTAGTAGGCGAGGTCTTTTCCTTTGGCCTGGTAGCCGTCCTCGCGGTGCTGTTACTCGCCTCCGTAGCCGTCCTCGCTGGACTCCGCTTCTTCCTCACCAAGACCCGTCTTCATCTGCCGTCCTCACTTCGTCACGGACTGGCAAATCTCTATCGTCCAGGCAATCCCTCTGCCGCGTTGCTGGCTGCTCTCGGGCTTGGTGTGATGCAGATCATGACGGTCTATCTCGTCCAGCAAGCCGTTGTCTCGGAACTTCACGTATCCGCCGCGCCCAACCTTCCCAACGTCTTCCTCATCGATATCACCAACGAAGAGATCAACGGAATTCGCACGCTGCTAAAGACACAGCCCAGCGTCACCGCATCCCCGGAGCTCCTCCCCGTCGTCTCATCGCGCATCGTCGACATCGACGGTGTCCCCGCAAACGAAGCGAAGCTGAAGAACTTCCCCAAGCGAATGCTGCGGTCGATCAACCTCACCTGGTCTGCAGCCTCGCCTCCCGGAACCAAGACGGTGGAGGGGAGCTGGTGGTCCGCAGACGAGAAGCGCCCAGTCGTCGCCGTAGAAAAACGTCAAGCGGACAGGCTGGGCGTTCATGTCGGCTCGCACATCACCTTCGCCGCACAAGACACCCAGTTCGTCGCCACAGTTGTAGCGCTCACCAAATCAGACGGCCAGCACGCCTATTCGCGAGCCGAGTTTATTCTTCCGCAACCGGCCCTCGCTGGGCTGCCGGTCATCTGGTATGGCGGCGTACACGCCGACCCAAATCGCGTCGGCGAACTGCAGCGCGCACTCTACAACTCCTACCCCACCGTCACGGTCATCAACGTAGCCCAGGCCCTCGAAACCGTGCGAGCCGTAGTCCTCCAGATCACGTACGTCATCCAGTTTCTCGCAGCGTTCTCCATCTTCGCCGGCATCGTCATTCTCGCCAGTTCGATCGCCGGAACCCGCTATCGCCGCATTCGCGAGGTCGTCGTCCTCAAAACCCTGGGAGCCACGCGAGCACGCATCGCCACGGTATTTTCCATCGAGTTCGCGGTCCTGGGGCTGGTCGCCGGCGCGGTAGGCATCCTCTTCGCAAACATCATCGCCAGGGTGCTGCTCACAAAACTCACCGTCGCGTACCACTTCCAATGGTTCTGGACCTTCGGCGCGCTCCTCGGAACTGCCGCGCTCACCGTCGCCACCGGCTGGGTAGCAAGCCACCGCATCCTGGGCAGAAAACCGTTGGAAGTCCTTCGCGAAGAGTAACCAAATGGCTTCCGTTTACGTATACGGTTATGACATGATCTTGTAGCAACTTCAGAAATGCGGGTTCTGCGAATGAGGGTGGACAACGAACAACTGCTGCAGCTCCATCAGCAGCGATTTGGTCTTGAGGGCAAGCTCTTCGCCGCTCCGGCTCGAGTCAATCTGATCGGCGAGCACACCGACTACACGGGCGGTCTAGTCATGCCCATGGCGATAGACTTTCGAACCGTCGCCATCCTCAGTCGGACGAACGACCAACGTGCCGTCTTCTACTCGGCAAACTACGACGAAGAAGTCTCCTTTGAAGTTGCCTCACTGGAGTGTGCCCCGAGAGGGCATTGGTCTGACTATCCCGCAGGCGTTCTTTGGTCTCTCCAGCAGCAGGAAATCGCGGTCAGTGGCTTCAAGATGACTCTTGCAGGCGATGTCCCTCTGGGAGCTGGACTAAGCTCTTCTGCCTCCGTCGAAGTAGCGACAGCGCTGGCGCTTTTAGCGCACGCCGGCGCAACCCTTCCCCTCGACAAACTCGCAACCCTCTGCCGCCGAGCCGAAAACGAGTACGTTGGCGCAAAGAGCGGCATTATGGATCAGTTCGTCGTGGCCGGTGCCGTAGCCCATCGAGCGATGCTGCTCGACACCCGTTCCCTCACCTTCGAGCTTCTTCCCTTGCCCGACCAGGTACGTGTAGTCATCTGCAACTCCATGGTGAAACATGCCGTGGCCACCGGAGAATATGGAGACCGTCGCGACGAGGTCGAGTCTGGCCAGGCCGTCCTGCAACACGAGCGACACATAAAGCTGCTTCGAGATGCGACACTAAGTGATCTCGAAGCCTGCAAAAGCAAGATGTCCGCCGCCAGCTTCGCGCGATGCAAACACATCATCACAGAAAATCAACGCGTATTGGATGCTCGGGAGGCGCTGTTGCACGACGATATGAAGCAGTTCGGAAGCATAATGGTTGAGGCTCACAGGAGCATGCGCGACGACTTTGCCGCAAGCTGCGAAGAGGTCGATGCACTGGTTGAGATCGCCACCCGGCAGCCAGGGTGTTTCGGCGCTCGCATCACCGGCGGCGGATTTGGGGGATGCACCGTGAATATGATTCGCGCAGAGGTCGCGGAGCAATTCGTCGCAACCTTGAAGCGCGAGTACGCCGCAAAGACCGGAATCACCGCAGAATGTTTCATCAGTGCGCCGTCCGACGGAGCGCTCGCCATGGCAGCAACCGGCGGTGTCCAGTGATTCCTCTAGCGCAGCAAAACCCTCACCGGCGATTCAATCCCCTCAAACGCGAGTGGGTTCTAGTCTCTCCCCATCGCACGCAGCGTCCCTGGCAAGGGCAAACCGAGACGAAGACCACAGAGGTCGCACTGACCTACGATCCAACCTGCTATCTCTGTCCGGGAAACGTACGCGCAGGCGGAGTGCGAACCGACAAATACATCAGCACCTACGTCTTCGAAAACGACTTCGCCGCGTTGAAGCCGGACACCCCGCAGTTCTCGAGCGATGAAGGCAGCAAAGGCCTGCTGCTCGCAGAAGGCGAGAGCGGAGTATGCCGTGTCATCTGCTTCTCCCCGCGCCACGACCTCACGCTGGCCAAGATGTCAGTACCTGAAATTCGCGCCGTCGTCGACGTATGGAGCGAGCAGTACGCAGAGCTCGGCACACGCGACGACGTGAACTACGTGCAGATCTTTGAAAACCGCGGAGCCATGATGGGGGCCAGCAATCCGCATCCGCACGGACAGCTGTGGGCCAGCCGTTCGATCCCCGATGAAGTAGTTTCAGAGCTTGCCGGCCAGCGCGAATACCTCACAAAAAACAATGCTGTTCTCTTATGCGAGTATCAGAAACTGGAAGAGTCGCTGGGCGAGCGTATCGTCTCACAGAACGAGAGCTTCCTCGCAGTCGTTCCGTTCTGGGCCGTGTGGCCTTTCGAAGTGATGATCCTGCCGCGCCGCCACGTCAGCACCCTGCAGGCATTCACCGACACGGAGCGATCAGACTTCGCGGCCATCCTGCACGCAGTCACCGCAACCTACGATCAGGTCTTTGACACCCCATTCCCCTACTCCATGGGTCTGCATCCTGCTCCATGCGACGGGGAGGAACATCCAGAGTGGCAGTTTCACGCCCACTTTTACCCACCTCTGCTCAGGTCGGCCACCATCCGAAAGTTCATGGTTGGCTACGAACTCCTAGGCTCTCCGCAGCGGGACATCACACCCGAATCCGCTGCCGAGACCCTTCGTCAAGCGAGTCTGCGTGCTCTCTGAGAAATGATGTGAACACTTGCAGCGAACAACTGCTGCTATTTGACTGGAAAGAAGACACAACGGTTTAGTGAGTAGACACAAAGGCGCATACGTCTTTCGCCATGTTCTTCAAATTCTTTGCTGACGAGGTGTAGCGAACGGTCCCTTGTTGGTCGGTGATCGTTGACGAACCCGGCTCTGTGTCCAAGATGTAGTCGGCTTTAGGTCTGGACTGCGTGAAGGACACGGCAGGGCATCTCTCAATGAACTCTGTGATGACTGCGGGTGAGGAATGATAGTCGCCGTCTAGGGCCTTCGTTTTGACCCCGTAGAACGTTCCTTTGCCGCCTTGGACAACCTTGTCCACGACGAAAACTGTATGAGTGGCCGCAAAAGCGGTCGCTTGAGACCACAACAAGGCTGCTAGAAGACCGACTTTCATTGCACCTCTCCCTCAAAAATCTATGGTAAAGCGTATTAGGGCTCGATACTTCGCACGTTTCGATTTCGTGCGTCTCAAGCGACGAAAATCCCTTACACATAGCCTTGGCGGCCTTCACGGGATGCGACGGGAAACTTCTCGGACTCCGCTGGAAAGATATCGATCTCAACGGCAAGAGGCTATATCTGCCCAACGTTGCTTGATCCTCCCGGAGCAGAGTTGACGACCTGCACAGGGAACACCCAGCGCCCCGAAAATACTTGGATCGACCGCAACTTGGGTCGACACGCTACCTGCGGCTGTTATGGGCAACAAGGTTATCTCAGAAGAATCCGCTGGGAGATGATTCGTGGACGTGGAGCATTCGCACCAATGTTACTGGTCTCCAGCAGAACTTCAAACGGCAGTATATTGCCCTTAGAGTCGAAGATCTTGCTCAACAGCGGCGCCGAAGCATCGCTGAAAAGATAGTCTGCTGCAGCCTCTGTGCCAGCCATGTTGATTCCCTCAATCAGAAGAACGTGGCCTGTGCCATCCAGATTTGGAGTAACGACAATCAGACCGAACGTGCTGCGTGCGGCGTCGCTCTGGTTCGTCTCGTAATACTCCCTCTCACCCGGCAGAGGGTGAAGATTGTGAATGACGACGTCGTTGACCTTTGGCTGATGTTCGAACTGAAAGTTCAGGTCTCTTTGAAAGAGATCCACCCAGGGATTGGAATCGAAGGACCCTAGCAGGATGACGTTGGACTGTTTCAGATCATCCAGCGTTACCTCGCGCGCATATCGCACTTTGAACCGGTTCTTCACTACTGCTGGAAGCTGAGAGATAGCTGAGACAACATCCAGATCCACGACACTGGTATAGCGCCGTCCACCCAGTTCGTTCACCATCGCTGAATCTATACCGGAGGTGGTGGAAGTATGCTTCTGATACTCTCCGGCTGCGTACTCTGCCAGGGGGATCCTTCTATTGGTCAGATCCTGGTAGATCACCAGCCCGCTGTCGGCCGGTACCAGCAGTGTGTCCCGTGTCGGCGAGAAGAAGACGCTCCAGAACCGGTCCGAAACACTCTGCGGCGGCGACGCAAGATGGATGTCACGCGCCACTACGAAGAGGAGAGCCATAAACAACGCAGCACATAAGGCTCTGAGCCGCCAGACTTGCCGACCTGGCAACACCTGGTCCTTCACCGCCCGATCGACTCTCTCTTCCGATTGTTGTTGCGATGAGTCGACCCCGACGACTCCGATCAATCCCGTCTGCACAGGTTGCGGTCTGCTCTCGCCGACGGCTTTCCCATCTTCAATAAAAATAGGCACATAGCCGCCCCGCGGAACAGCGATGCGGATCGTCTCATCGATGCCTTCGCTGCTGAAGTACTCATCGAGTCTTTGCCGCAGCAGACGCGCGTAGTTGCGCACAATATTGTCTTCGCCGGGGTTGTATCCCTGTGGACGTCGAAAGACGTGTTCGCCGATCAACTGCTCGGTGATCTCGCAGGTCTGATCGAGCAGGTGCTTCTCGCAGATATAGAGGATGAAGCTGATCAAAAACTTGGATTTGGCGAATCCTTTGCTTGCGGCGACTCGCCTAGCGACGCCCCAGCGCGGATCCTTTTCAAGCCGCACAAGATGGTCTGCAACCGCCGTTCCTGACAGGCGTTCCGCTTTGGCGGACCCTCGACCCGTGCTTATCAAAACGTCTTCCACTGTCCTTAGTAGACATCGACAGAGCTGGCTTTTTGTTACTCCTTTATGAATCCCCAAAATATATGAGATATCAAAAGTTACGACAGCATCAAATTATCGTTGGTGCCTTCCTGTAAGCAATTTATTTTCCGTCAGATGAGAGTTACCACCTCCGCGTGTACTCCATCCTTTACACCGTGGATCCCCCTGACGAAGAACCTGGAGGCAGAGGAAGATCAAAGTCTCAACGAAGAACAGAATCAATGGACCGGCGGCCAGTGCCAAATGCTATCTCCGGTTCCGTACCATCGGCCAACCTCCTCTCAGACCGTCTCAGAAGGATGTAAGACAAGATGACGAATTTTCGAGCGGCACTTTCCCTGATGATCATGCTTCCACTGAGCGTCCTCGCACAGAAAAATACCGTTTCTGAGCAGGATCAAACGCTGCGTATCAATCAGATTCAGGTGATCGGCAGTCATAACAGCTACCACTCTGGCATCGCCCCCAGCGAACGCAAGCTCATCGAGCAACAGAACCCGAAGGCGATGCGCGCGCTTGATTATGCTCATGCTCCCCTGGCCGATCAACTGACCGGCGGCGTGCGTCAGCTCGAGATCGACATCTACGCCGATTCGAAGGGTGGTCGCTACTCGCATCCAGCCATCGTCGGCAAAGTCGCAGAAGCGGGACTTCCAGCCGATCCCGACTTCGATCCGCAACACGAGATGGACAAGCCCGGCTTCAAAGTGATGCACGTCATGGATGTCGACCAGCGCAGCTCCTGCCACACCTTCATCGCCTGCCTCACGACAATTCGCGGCTGGTCGCAACAGCATCCGCAGCATCTCCCCATCTTCATCCTGGTCGAAACCAAGCAGGGCCGCGAAGGATCAGCCCCACAAGCGCACACGCCGGAGCCGTTTACCTCCGAGACCTTCGACGCGCTCGACGCCGAGATCCGTTCCGTCTTCTCCTCCGACGAGATGATCGCGCCAGATCAGGTTCGTGGCAGCTACGACACGCTGCTCGAAGCCGTTCAATCCACCAGCCCTGCTTCATCGGCTTCCAGCAAGAAGACCGGTGGATGGCCAACGCTCTCAGACTCTCGCGGCAAGGTTATCTTTCTTATGGACCAACGCAACGTGGGCCCGGTTTACATACAGGGACATGCCTCCCTTCGTGGCCGCCTCATCTTCACCAACGCCGCACCTGGTTCACCAGACGCAGCCTTCACCGAAGAAAACGATGGGACGAAGGCCGAGATCGACGTCCTGGCCCGCCAGGGATATCTCATCCGCACCCGGACCGACGACGGCACGGAAGCTGCCCGCACCAACGACCACACCCGAGCCGACATCGCTCTCTCCAGCGGCGCACAGATGTTAAGCACAGACTACCCATCCTCCGAGCCCTCGCGTTGGACTGGATTCTTCGTAGGCCTCCCGCATGGCCTGGCCGCTCGCTGCAATCCAATCACCGCGCCACCCGGATGCGTCGACTCGCTGCTTGAGCCCTCAATGAAATAAGACCCTGAATTTAGCAGACTGTTCGCCTTCCGCCCTCCCGCGCCCTCTGAAAGGCTGCTCCCTAACGCTCCAATTCAACAGACTCTTACGCTCTCGCCAGGAGGCACGTGTGCCAGTAACGCAACCTGCATCATCCGCTCCTAACGAATCAACTCCTTCAATGTTGACGAGGTGTGCAGTCAATCTCCCCCGTCTCTGCCGTCTGCTGTTTATTGCACTGCTCATCGGTATCGCGGCCATCAGCTCTGCGACCCTGCTCGCGCAGTCCGACAACTCCTCGATCGCCGGCGTCGTCACCGATCCCTCCGGCGCAGCCGTCGGTGCAGCAGCAATCACCGTAATCAGCGAGCAGACCGGCGCCGAACACCAGACCATCAGCAACAAATCCGGCTTCTACACCATCGCTGGCCTTGCACCGGGCAAATACACCGTCAAGGTGGTGTCGCCGGGCTTTGACACCGTTACCAGAACGAACAACAACCTCGACCCAGCGATCCCTGCAACGGTCAACGTCTCTCTCGTCGTCGGCAAAGATAACGAGTCGATCGAAATCACCGCGAACGAAACTACTTTGCAGGCCGACAGCTCCACCCTCGGACGGGTCATCACCAGCAGCCAGGCCGACAATCTTCCACTCAACGGCCGCAACCCAATCTATCTCGCACTCACCAAGGCCGGCATCACCAGTATCACCAGCACCGTCTCCTCCTCAAACTTCAGCACCGGCCTTGGTGCCATCGACATCAACGGAGCTCGCGAGCGCGACAATCTTCTCACCTACGACGGCGCCGTCGCCGTCCGCATCCGCGCCAGTGGCGACTCCGTCGGCACACCGGACCTCGACGCCGTCGAAGAGGTCCAGGTCCTCTCAACCAACTACCCTGCAGAGTACGGCCGATCCATTGGCGGCCAGATTCGCATTATCACCAAGAGCGGCACCGATCACTTCCACGGCAGCGCCTACGAGTACTTTCAGAACCCTGTCCTCAACGCCAACACATGGGTCCGCAACGCCAATGCCAACAACTCAAACCCTAACTACCCCGAAGCCCTCAAAACAAACAAGGTCGCGCCCTTCACCTACAACCAGTTCGGCTTTGTCCTGGACGGCCCTCTCTACATCCCGCACGTTCTGCCCAAGCGCAAGGTCTTTTTCCTCTACTCCGAGGCCTTCGTACGTAATCCGTCACTCTCCACGGAAACCGATACCGTCCCCAACGCAGCCTTCCGAAACGGCGACTTCAGCTCCGTCGCGCAGCACATCAAGGACCCTACATCCGGCCTTCCATGCGACCCGAAGGCAGGCGGCCCCGGCTGTTTTCCCGGCAACGTCATACCCAAAGATCGTCTCAGCCCGAATGGCGTAGGTCTGCTCAATGCGTTCCCTACGCCGACGCCAGGCTTTAAAATAGGTGCAGCCAATCTGCTTGAGACAGCGCACTATCCCATCCAGCAACAGATCGACAGCGGCAATCTCGACATCCTCCCAACCGAGAAAGACTACATCCGCTTCCGCCTTATTCACTTCTACTATCATGAGGTGAACCCCTTCGCGACCTCGAACTACGACATCGTTCCGCGCATCTACAGCCGTCCCAACCAGACCGGCTCGCTGGACTATGTGCACACCTTCGGTCCCAGCACCACCAATGAATTTCTCTTCACCGCCAGCCACGATGTCGCTCGCCTCAGCATCGACACGTCGACAGGCACCTACAACCGCACCGCATACGGCATCAACTATCCATACCTCTTTCCTTCAGGCAAAGATCTCCCAAACAAGATTCCCACTATTGCATTTGATACGACTGGCATTACCACACTCGATGGCAGCACCTACCCCTCTCACTCTCAGGGCGAGATCTTCGACTTCGCCGATACCGTCACACGCATCATCAGCAACCACACCCTGCGTGGCGGCGTTCTCTTTGAGCGGGCCGGCGAAAACGATGACGACCAGATCGCCTTCGCCAACTCCACTCCCGGACAGACCAACAACCAGAACGGGAAGTTCGACTTCTCAAGCACCAACACCAACGGCACCGGCTACGACCTCGCCGACGCGGCCCTCGGCATCTTCAACACCTACTCCGAGATCGGTCCACGCAACGAGACTCCTAGCCGCGCCAATATGTTCGAGTTCTTCGCACAGGACTCCTGGAAAGCTACTCCGAAACTGCACCTCGAGTTCGGCCTGCGATATACCAGCATTCACCCCTTCTACAGCATCTGGAACAACGCCGGGACCTTCGACCCTGCCTTCTACAACTCTGCTACTGCGGTAAAGGTGAACCCAACAACGGGTAATCCGATAGCTGGCAGCGGCAACCCGCTCGACGGAACCGTTCTCTTTGGCAATGGCTTTCCCGCCAGCGCAAACGCTCACGTCCCCATCGCCGTGACTGGACAGTACAACAACCTCTTCCACAACCTTCCGCGCGGGTACGTCCACGTGCAGAAGTTCCTCTTCCAGCCCCGCGTCGGCGTGGCGTATTCGCTTAACAACAAGACGGTTCTTCGCACTGGCTTTGGCCGCTACACCAGCCGTCAGGGCACCTCCGACAACGTATTTCTCGGCGGCTTCGCACCGTTGCAGCAGGTGGTTTCGATCACAGGCGGCAGCGTCGACAACCCCGCTGGCACCGCAATCGGCACCGGCTCTTTCCCCACTCTCTCCGGCGATATCAATCAGCAATCCCCACAGCCTGAGGCCTACATCTGGAGCGTATCCGTCGAGCGAGATCTCGGCTTTGATACAGTAGCCGACGTCTCCTACGTGGGCCGCCACTCTTTACATCAGCAGTTTGAATCCGACGTAAACCAGGCGCCGATCGGAACCGCGCAGGCCTTCGGCACCAGTGGTGTCAACGCCCATCGTCCCTATCTCGGTTACGCTGCCATCACCGAGGTCTATCAAGGCGACACCGCCTTCTACCAGGGCCTTCAGATCGACGTAAATCATCGCTTCAGTCACAGCCTCGGCTTCGGGGTCGCGTACACCTACGCTCACTCGCGCGACTGCGGCTCATTCCAGAAAAACATCCTGCCCAACGCAGACGATCCGAAAGGACTCTGCGGCACGGCGGACTATGATCTGCGTCAGGTCCTCGTCCTCAACTCTGTCTACCATATCCCCTTCCGGAGCAGCAGCCGTATCGCCAACGAAGCTCTCGGCGGCTGGCAACTCTCGCAGGCCTATCAGTTCCAGACCGGCACGCCACTCAACGTCGCAACCAGTCAGGACATCGCCGGCGTTGGCCCAGGCTTTCAGGGACAGTTCCTCCAGATCGCTCCTGGCGCCTCGCTTCGCGGCAATGGCAAATTCTCCGTCGGCAAAGACAATAACTCGTGGTTCAACGCAAGCGCTTTTTCACTTCCGGCTGCCGGAACGTTCACCCCGCAGCACAACCGCAACCTGATCTACGGTCCCGGTCAGGCAAGCTTCAACGCAAGTCTGCAAAAGCGCTTCGCCACCTTTGAAGGTCAAGCACTCTCCTTCCGCTTCGACGCCTTCAACTTCCCCAACCATCCCAACTGGGCTGCACCGGACTCAACCTACACCGACGCCACCTTCGGCAAAGTCACCAGCAAGACCGGTCAACGAGCAATGCAGGCCAGCCTTCGCTACTCCTTCTAAACGCCCTACCATCAAGCAGGACACGAGTGGGGCCCGCGAACAGGTCCCACTCGCATCACAAGTCTTCACATGCAGTTGAGACATTCAAGGGACCGATCTTTATGCAAGCAGCAGTGCACTCCATCCTCCGGCGTTCGATTCACTTCTTTCTTACCGCACTCCTGCTTGCAGTCCCACTCACCGCGCAAAAAACTACACCCGACTACACCCGCAACGTAGACCCCTTCATCGGCGTCGACTGGGGCGGTAATACCTTCGTCGGCTCCACCATCCCCTACGGCCTCGTCAAACTCAGTCCCGACATGGAGACCTTTGACGGCCGCCGCTCCGGTTTCGGCTACTCCAGCAACGGAGTCATCCTCGGCTTCTCGCACCTTCATCTCAGCGGCGCACAAGGCAAATACGGCAATATCCTCGTCGCTCCCGTCACCGGCCCCCTCGACCTCAACGACATCAAATCTCCCCGTACCGACGAGGTCAACCACGTCGGCTACTACGCCGCGAGCCTCACCCGTTACAAAGTCAAAGCCGAGCTCACCAGCAGTCGGCGCGTCGGTTTTCACCGCTACACGTTCCCCGCATCACAGCAATCCCACCTCACCATCAACGTAGCCCACGCGCTCGACCTCGGCCCCGGCTCCGAGTCCCAGCGCTTCCTCGGCGCCGAGATCCACCTCACCAGCAATCACGAAGCGCAAGGCATCGCCCGATTCACCGGCGGCTGGAACAAGGGCGGCGAGTACAAGGTCTACTACTACATGGTCCTCGACACCCCAGCCACCGCCACACAAACATGGACAGGCACGTCTCTCACCTCCGCGCAGGACGCGACCGTCACCAACGACATCCCCATCGGTGCCACCTTCGACTTCACCACCCACGCCAACCAAATCATCCAGGCAAAAGTCGGCATCTCCTTCATCAGCGCCGACCAGGCAAAACAAAACGTCCAACAAGAGATCCCCACCTGGAACTTCGCCGCCGTCCACTCCGCCGCGATAGCATTGTGGAACACCGAGCTAGCCAAGCTCAGCCTCACCGGCGAGACCGACTCCCAGCGTCGCCAGCTCTACACCGCGATGTATCACATCATGCTGATGCCCACCGACCGTACCGGCGAAAACCCCGACTGGCAATCCACCGAGCCCTACTACGACGACTACTACGCCATCTGGGACACCTACCGCAGCTCCAGCCCGCTCCTCACCCTCATCTCCCCCGGCCGCCAGCGCGACATTATCCGCTCCCTCATCGACATCTACCGTCACACCGGCTACATGCCCGACGCCCGCAGCGGCAACGACAACGGTCGCACCCAGGGCGGCTCCAATGCCAATGTAGTAGTTGCCGACGCCTACGTAAAAGGTCTCAAAAACATCGACTACGAAACCGCCTTCGCCGCCATGGTTCACGATGCCGAAGTCCCACCGGCCAACGCGCAGAGAGAAGGTCGCGGCGGCCTCAAGGACTACAACGAAAAAGGCTACATCACCCTCGCCGACGAGCGCTCCGGCTCACGCATCGCCGAGTACAGCTACGACGACTTCGCCATCTCACAAGTCGCCTGCGGCCTCGGCCACCAAAAAGAAGCCGCGCTCTACGCCAGCCGCACCCACAACTTCGAGCACCTCTGGGACAAGGACATGACCGCCGAAGGCTTCCACGGCTTCCTCCGTCCTCGCAACCCCGACGGCACCTGGGCCGACCCCTACCTCGTCGTCCGCGGCACCTGGCCCGACTTCTTCTACGAGGGCGACATCTGGACCTACTCCATCTATGCCCCCCAGGACATGCGCCGCCTCATCGAGATGGCCGGCGGCAATGAGACCTTCGTCCACCGCCTCGACAACATCTTCCTCCGCCGCCACTTCGACGTCACCAACGAGCCCGGCTTCCTCATCCCCGTCCTCTACAACTACGCACTCCGCCCCGACAAGACCGCCGACATCGTCCATCTCCTCCTTGAAAAAGCCTTCACCGACACCCGCGCCGGCATCCCCGGCAACGACGACTCCGGCGCCATGTCCAGCTGGCTCATCTTCTCCACGCTCGGCCTCTTTCCCGTCGCCGGCCAGGACGTCTACCTCATCAGCACTCCCAGCATCCCCGACGCCTCGCTCGCTCTCGCCAACGGCAAAAAACTCCGCATCATCGCCAGGAACCTCGACCCCAACGGCCTTAACCGCTACGTCCAATCGGCAACCCTCAACGGAGTCGATCTCCCCAACGCCTGGTTCCGCCACGCCCAAATCAAGCACGGTGCAACGCTGACCCTTACGATGGGTTCCGCTCCCTCCACTTGGGGGACAACAACTCCACCTCCTTCTATGAGCGACCCCAGCGCCCACATCTGCTCCAAAACTGAACCCAGGGACGCATCCGCCAACCCAACGACTTTGAGGAACAGTCAAGCTACCAGGTGAAGGGTCGGCTACCCAAGATAGGAGAGCCTGAGTAAAAATAGACCGCCACCGTTCTGGTTCCAGAAACATCAGAAGCTTCAAGAAGTGGCACACGCGGGATCGGGCCTAGAAAACTTTCTTTGTGAAGGAGAATTCACCATGCCTGAACTCATGAGAGAACCTGTCGGCCAGTTGTCGATTGGTAGGTGGCGCAGAGGCGATCGCAACGCAATGCTAAAACACAAGCTGGTGCTTGGCGTGATCAGTGCAATGCTGGGCGCCTTACTTCAAGGTTGTGCAGCCGGCAAAACTCCTTCCCAAGGAGAGACGAGCCTGGCCAATGCGGCGAAAGACGTCACCATCCCATTGGCGGCAGGCAAAAGGAACAACCCGCTGCCTGAGACGGACGAGGTCGTCAGTCAGGGCCAGGAGGTGTTTCTTGGGTCTTGCGCCCAATGCCACGGTGCAGATGCCCGCGGAGACGGGAACCTCGGCCGCAACATGACCCCGCCTGCTATGGACCTGAGTTCAGCCCACGTGCAGCACTGGAACGACGCTGAACTGTTCTGGATCATACAGAACGGAGTTCGCCTCACTGGCATGCCTGCCTGGAAGTCGAGCATCTCCGATAACGACACCTGGAAGCTTGCACGTTTCATCCATAAACTTCCCCGCCCCGACACTGCCCCCGCCACCGCGCCAGTCCCGTCACAGACACAAGCCGTCGTCTCCGCGCAGGACAAGTACACCCTCAAAATACCGAATGGCCTAGCGTTCTCTGAGTTTAGAGGATACGAAAGCTGGCCGGTGATCGCCATCAGCCACAACGGAGGTGCGGTCGCTGCGATCCTCGGCAATCCCGTGATGATCAACGCCTATAAGGCAGGAATTCCCGGTAACGGCAAGCCTTTTCCGGATGGTGCCAAGATGGCGAAGGTCCATTGGAATGCGAAAGTGGATGCCGGGCAGCCCGGTGCGCCGACAGTCCCAGGCACCCAGCATGACGTTGACTTGATGGTGAAGGACAGCAAGAGGTTCGCGGACAGCGGCGGATGGGGTTACGGCGTCTTCGAGTATGAGCCCGCGTCCGGCAAGTTCAGGCTAGGCAACTTAGGTGACAAGCCGCCGCAGGGCAACGACGCCAGGTGCGGGTTCGCGTGCCACACGGCAGTGAAGGCAAAAGACTACGTCTTCACCGCGTACGGGCCCAGGTGAAGTCCGGAAACGACGGGAATTTCCCAGTGACTCTATGGTGACTAAGTGAAGCCTATCACCCGCAGCTTGAGGATTGGCGACAGGCTGTCGATCAAGGTATAACGCCGAAAAGCCTGACTTTTGTTTGGTGTCCCCGATGGGATTCGAACCCATGTTATCGCCGTGAAAGGGCGGTGTCCTGGGCCGGGCTAGACGACGGGGACTTGACCAGGCAGAAGGCGTACCCAGCACCCTCACCACCTCTAACGCTAACAAGCAGCCCATGCTCTGTCAAAAACTGGCGCGCCTTACTCCCACACGGCATACTGGTAACGATGCCCACGCAACTCCACACGATCCAACCGAGTGCCGCGCCATCGACTCCCCGCAGCTTCAAATATCTTGACGCCCTCACCACCGCCTTCGTGGTCATCCTGCTCGTCTCGAACCTTATCGCCCAAAAGGTCTGTCTCCTCGGGCCAGTCGCGATCGGTCGCTGGTCCATTGGCCCCTTCGCCGTCAGTGGAGCCGTTCTCCTCTTTCCCATCACCTATATCTTTGGGGACGTCTTCACCGAGGTCTACGGCTTTGCCGCCTCCCGCCGAGCCATCTGGCTGGGTTTCTTCGGCACCGCCCTCCTCTACTTCATCGGAGCCATCGTCATCGCGCTGCCCTCCGCCCCAGGCTGGCATAACCAGCAGGCCTTCTCCACCGTCTTCGGCTTCATCCCGCGCATTCTGGCCGCCAGCCTCATCGCCTTCTGGGCCGGCGAGTTCGCCAACTCCTACACCATGGCGCGTCTCAAGCTCTTCACCAACGGACGCAAACTCTGGACCCGCACCATCGGCTCCACCATCGTCGGCCAGGCCGTCGACACGGTTCTCGTCATCACGCTCACCTTCGGCGGAATCTATCCCGCCCGCATCCTCGTCAACATAATTCTTACCGGCTACGCCCTCAAGGTCGGATACGAGGTCCTCGCTACCCCGATCACGTATCTTGTCATAAACTGGCTCAAACGAGCCGAACACGCCGATGCGTTCGATCGTCATCAAAGCTTCAACCCCTTTTCCTTTGCGGAAAAGAGCAGTTTGGACGCCTGACACCCTCCCCAGGAGCAGATTGGGCTACTCAAAAACTCTTTCGGTGCATATTCCGAACCCTTCTCGGGAATGCTGTCATCTAAAATGGAAATCCTGAGTCGTAACCAGTAAGACGTTGATCCGCAGAATCTTGCGTCGTAATTCTTCCTGCCCACCGCTTATTGCAACTCGTTTGGTGGCTTGTCTTCGAAGTCGTCGCTTGTGAAGGAGAAGTTCTGTGCCCTTGATTTTGAATACCCCTCGCGTCCTCCCAGTGCTTGTCTGTGCGGCCGCATGCCTGGTCGCAGGTTGCAAGTCCGCCCCGCCGCCCCAGCCGCCTCCCCAGGCCATGCCCGTGAAGGTAGCACCCGTATCGTTGTCGCCTGTGCCTACCGCCGACACCTACGTCGCCACCATCAAGAGCCGCCGCTCCTCCACCATGCAGCCGCAGGTCGACGGCAATCTGGTCAAGATCTTCGTAAAGTCTGGACAGGCCGTGAAGGCTGGTCAGGTGCTCATGCGCGTCGATCCTCTCAAGCAGATGGCCGCCGTCCAGTCGCAGCAGGGAACTCAGGCGCAGAAGAAGGCCCTCTACGACTACAACAAGATCGAAGTTGAGCGGCAGCGCAAGCTCTTCGAGGCGGGAGTCGTCTCGCGTGACGCCTACGATCAGGCCAATCAGGCCTATGAAAACTCCAAGGCCGACTTCGAGTCCAACCAGGCGCTCACCGACACCCAGAAGCAGCAACTCGCCTACTACGACATCCGCGCCCCCTTCAACGGCATCGTCGGCGACATCCCCGTTCACCTCGGTGATTACGTCTCCCCCACCACCGTACTCACCACGGTCGATGAGAACGCCGACCTCGAGGCGTACATTTATATCCCCACCGAGCGCGCCGGCAGCATTCGCAACGGACTGCCGGTAGAGATCCTCGACACAGCAGGCAACGTCCTCGTCAAGACGAAGGTCGACTTCATCTCCCCTCAGGTCGACAACGGCTTGCAAAGCATCCTCGCCAAGGCAAGTGTCCCGCGAACCGCGGACATCCTTCGCAACCAGCAGTTGGTCAAGGCCCGCATCATCTGGAGCACCGCGCCTGCGCCTACAGTCCCGGTCCTCGCCGTAAGTCTCGTCGGCGGCCAGACCTTCGTCTACGTCGCAACGCCGAAAGGGGACGGATACATCGCCCATCAGGTCCCCGTCACCGTAGGCGAAACCGTCGGAAACACCTATCCCGTTCTTGGTGGTCTCAAGACGGGAGAAAAAGTAATCACCTCCGGCCTGCAGTTTTTGCAGGAAGGTGCGCCGGTCAAGCCGCTCGGCTAAGCAACTGCTTCCCCTCTGTCTGCGGAGTCCCATCCAAGGCTCCGCACAGTTCACGCATCACCCCGGGGCCAGCCGCTCCGGTTAGAGGTCAGCCTTGTTTGTAGATTTTTTCATTCGCCGTCCAATCTTCGCCACGGTCTGTGCGCTCCTCATCGTGCTCGCGGGCGCGGTCTGCATTCCGAGCCTGCCCATCTCGCTCTATCCGGACCTCGCGCCGCCCCAGGTCGTCGTCACCAGCAACTACATCGGCGCCAACTCCAAGGACGTCGAGTCCGCCGTCACCATCATCCTCGAGCAGGCCATCAACGGCGTCGAGGGCATGCGTTACATAAGCTCCACCAGCTCGAACGACGGCACCTCCGCCATCACCGTCACCTTCAACACCGGCTACAACCTTGACATCGCCGCTGTCGACGTGCAGAACCGCGTCGCTACCGTGCAGGGGCGTCTCCCCGCCGTCGTCAACAACACCGGCATCAGCATCACCAAGGCAAGCTCGAACTTCATCTTCGCCGCAGGCTTCATCTCGCCCGACCACTCGCTCTCCCCGGCCTTCATCTCCAACTACCTCGATGTCTACGTCTCGGATGCGCTTAAGCGCGTCCCCGGCGTCGGTGCCGTCATCATCTTCGGCGAGCGCAAGTACGCCATGCGCCTCTGGCTTGATCCCAACCGGCTCGCCGCCCGCGGTCTCACCGCACTCGATGTCACCAATGCCCTCGCAGGGCAGAACGTGGAAGTCCCCGCCGGACAACTTGGGCAGCCTCCTGCCGATCCCAAGCAGGTCTTCCAGATGGCGGTTCGAGTCATCGGCCGCTTCGACGACCCGAAACAGTTTGAAAACATCGTCATCAAAAATAATCCCACCGCCGGCGGCGTTGTTCTGTTCAAAGATATCGGCCGCGCGGAGCTAGGCGCCGAAACCTACAGCACAGCCCTCAAATACTCCGGCGGAGATGCCATCGGCGTCGGCGTCCAGCAGCTCTCCAACGCCAACGCCCTCGACGTCGATAAGAAGTGCCGCGCTGTCCTCGCAGAGCTCCAGAAAAACTTCCCCCCCGGCATGAAGGGCATCATCGCTGTCGACACCACCCTGGTCATCGGCGAATCGGTCAACGAGGTCGTCACCACCATCGGCGAAGCGATCGTCATCGTCATCATCGTCATCTTCCTCTTCCTGCAGGACTGGCGTGCCACCATCATCCCCGCCGTCACCATCCCGGTCTCGCTCATCGGCACCTTCGCCTTCATCAAGGTCTTCGGCTTCAGCATCAACTCGCTTACCCTTTTCGGCATCACTCTCGCCACAGGCCTGGTCGTCGACGACGCCATCGTCGTCATCGAAAACGTGCAGCGTCACCTCTCCGGCCACTCCGTCATACCCGAGCGTCACGAGCTCAGCGAACCTGACCCATACGCTCCCGACACTCTCGGCCAGGAGAAGACCGGATCGGGCATGGCCCAGACCTCCTCCGATCCCCACAAGGCCACCAGCATCGCCATGGCCGAGGTCACCAGCGCCGTCATCGCCACCTCGCTCGTCCTTATCTCCGTCTTCATCCCGGTCAGCTTCTTTCCCGGCACAACCGGCATTCTCTATAAACAGTTCTCGCTTACCATCGCTTTCTCCATCGCGATCTCAGCCTTCAACGCCCTCACCCTCTCGCCGGCCCTCGCCGCCATCCTCCTGCGTCCAGAACAAAAAAAGACCGGCATCATGGGCCTTCTCCTCAACCCCATCGAAGCCGTCATCCAGTGGGTCATCCGCACCTACGCGAAGGTCGTCACCTTCGTCGTCCGCATTCGCTACGTCATGCTTCTGTTCTTCGTTGGCGCCCTCGCGGCCACGGCGTTCATGTACAACTACGTTCCCACTGCCTTCATTCCGCAGGAAGATCAGTCCTACTTCCTCATCATCGTGCAGACGCCCCCGGGAGCCTCGCTCAGCTATACCGGCGAGTTCGCCGACCGCGTAGCTGATCTCGTACGCAAGAACGACGGCGTCTTCGGCACCTTCTCCGTCATGGGTTTCTCGCTCGCCGGCGGCAGCTCGCCAAACTCTGGCCTCATCTTCGCACCGCTTAAGCCCATCAACGACCGCACCAAGATGGGACCCAAGTTTACCGCCCACAATATCGTCCTCGACGTAGGACCCAAGCTCTTCGGCGTCCCCGGCGGTATCGCCTTCGCCGCAGAGCCTCCCGCCGTCGCAGGTCTCGGCACCGTCGGTGGATTCCAGTTCATCCTGCAGGATGGCGGTCGCAACACCTTCGACGACATCTCACGTGTCGCCCACACCCTCGTTGCGCAGGGCAGTGCCCCCGGCTCCGGTCTCATCGCCATGAACACCCAGTTCACCTCGAACGACCCCCAGCTTCAGGTAGTCATCGACCGCCAGAAGGCCGAGACCATCGGCGTCCCCTTTGCCCAGATCACCGCCGCCCTCGGCACCTTCATGGGCTCCAGCTACATCAACGACTTCAACTTCAATAACCGCTCCTACCGCGTCTACGTTCAGGCCGACGAGCAGTTCCGCCGCAACGCGCAGGACCTGCGCCAGTACTACGTTCGCTCCAATACCAACCAGATGATCCCGCTCGACAACCTGGCCACCGTCACCCAGATCTCGGGCCCACAGGTCATCAACCACTACAACCTCTTCCGCTCCGCAGAGATCGACGGCTCGCCCGCCCCCGGAACCAGCTCCGGTCAAGGCAACGACGCCATGGTCAAGCTCTTCCAGAAGAACAAACTTCAGGGCATGACCTACTCCTGGACCGGCCTCGCCCTCGAAGAAGTCGAGTCCGCCGGCAAGGCCATCATCATCTTTGGCCTTGGCCTGCTGGTCGTCTACCTCACCCTCTCGGCCCAGTACGAGTCCTTCGCCCTGCCGTTCATCATCCTTCTCGCCGTCCCCATGGCCATCCTCGGCGCGCTCTCGCTCGTCTCTCTCCGCGGCCTGGTCGACGACGTCTACGTCCAGATCGGTCTCGTCATGCTCATCGGGCTCTCAGCCAAAAACTCGATTCTCATCGTAGAGTTCGCCGAGCAACTCCTGGCGCAGGGCCGCTCGATCGTCGACGCCGCCATCGAGGCCGCAGAGCTTCGCCTCCGCCCCATCCTGATGACCTCCATCGCCTTCATCCTCGGCGTCCTTCCGCTCTACTTCGCCTCCGGCGCCGGAGCCTACGGCCGTCACTCGGTCGGAACTGCCATCGTCGGCGGCATGATCCTCTCCACCATCCTCAACCTCTTCTTTATCCCGGTCCTCTATGTCATCCTGAAGACTTTCCTCGGCAAGTTCTCAGGCAAGAAAACCGCAGCCCCAGGCAGGGAACTGCCAGCACAACCCAGCCACTGAGATCACCGTGAATCTTCCCGTTGGTCGCACAGCCCTTGAGAGCGACCAGCGGGAGCACCAAGCAAAGCGGTATACGCGTCACGATGTGACCGCTGCCCGCGCAGGGCGCCCGTCCGGCAGGACACAAGCTATCATGCTGCATGGCAAAACAAAGCATCGCAGCTCACAAAAGCTGGCTCCCCGACGCCAACCACCCCACCACCGACTTCCCCCTCACCCATCTCCCCTACGGCGCCTTTTCGATAGAAGACCAGCAACATCTCTGCGTCGCCATAGGCACTCACCTCATCGACCTCCACGCTAGCTCCACCTCCGGCCTCCTCCCCCCCACCCTCACCGAAGCCTGCCAGTCCCCCACCCTCAACCTCCTCATGTCCCAGGGCCCTCGATCCTGGGCTCTCCTCCGCAAAACCCTCACCACCCTCCTCCATGCCAGCGCAAAGCCCGAGCACAAAGAAAAAGCCGAAGCCGCGCTCCACTCCATCGCCGGATCGACCTTCCAAAAACCCGTCCACATCCCCAACTACACCGACTTCTACGCCTCCATCCACCACGCCACCCGCGTCGGCCAGCTCTTCCGTCCCGACCAGCCCCTCCTCCCCAACTACAAGTACATCCCCATCGGCTACCACGGCCGAGCCTCCTCCATCCTGGTCAGCGGCGAACCCATCGTCCGGCCCATCGGCCAAACCCGCCCGTCCGCCGAAGATCTCCAACCTAACTTTCTTCCCACCAACAAACTAGACTACGAACTCGAACTAGCGCTTTACATCGGCCAGCCCAGCGCGCAAGGCGTCCCCGTCCCCATCTCCAGCGCCGCCGACCACCTCTTCGGCATCAGCCTCCTCAACGACTGGTCCGCCCGCGACATCCAGTCCTGGGAGTACCAGCCCCTCGGCCCATTCCTCGCAAAAAACTTCGCCACCACCATCTCCTCCTGGGTCACCCCCATAGCCGCTCTCGAGACCTTCCGGGTTCCCGCTGTCCCTCGCCCTGCCACCCACCCGAAGCCTCTCCCTTACCTCCACGCCGTCGCCGACCAAAAATACGGGAATCTGAATGTATTACTTGAAGTATCTATCCTGACTAAAAGAATGAAAGCCAATAAGCTCCAACCATTCCTACTCAGCGAATCCAACCCACGAGATCTCTACTGGACCCCAGCGCAGCTCATCGCCCACCACACCAGCAACGGCTGCAACCTACAGGTAGGCGACATCCTCGCCACCGGCACCATCTCCGGCCCAGCCGAAGACTCCGCCGGCTGCCTCCTAGAGCTCGCCCGCAACGGAGCCCAACCCTTCCTCCTCCCCACCGGCGAGACCCGCACCTTCCTCGAGGACGGCGACGAGATCATCCTCCGAGGCTCCTGCAAATCCCCCGGTCATCCCCGCATCGGCCTAGGCGAGTGCCGCGCCACCATCCACCCCGCCCACACCGGAGCCTGACCCGCCCTAGCCAACCCCCTCCCGCTTGAACTATCCTCATCCTGCACCGCGGGCCACCACGCTCGCCTAACCGGAGACCCACTCATGGCAACACACGCCCCAACCAAGCCCCAGACAACCTCCCAGACAACAACCGAATCTACCCCCGACTTCCTCCCCCTCAAGGGCACCGACCACGTCGAATTCTACGTCGGCAACGCCCGCCAGGCCGCCTACTTCTACCGCGCAGCCTTCGGCATGTCCCTCGTCGCCTACGCAGGCCCCGAGACCGGCCAACGCGACCGCGCCAGCTACGTCCTCCAGCAGGGCAAAGTCCGCTTCGTCCTCACCACCGCCCTCCGCACCGACTCCGACATCGCCCGCCACGTCGACAAGCACGGCGACGGAGTCCACGCCATCGCCCTCTGGGTCGACGACGCCCGCCAGTCCTGGCTCGAGACCACCAGCCGCGGAGCCCGCAGCATCCAGGAACCCACCGAGTTCAAAGACGACCATGGCCGCGTCGTCACTGCCAGCATCGCTGCCTATGGCGACACCGTCCACACCTTCGTCGAGCGCACTCACTACACCGGAGCCTTCTTCCCCGGCTATCAAGCCGTCCCTCACGACCCCATCGCCCGCCCCGTAGGCCTCCTCCACATCGACCACATCGTCGGCAACGTCGGCTGGAACTCCATGAACCAGTGGGTCGACTTCTATCGCGACGTCATGGGCTTCGGCCTCTACCAGCACTTCGACGACAACGACATCTCCACCGAGTACTCCGCCCTCATGTCCAAGGTCATGGCCAACGGCAACGGCTACGTCAAGTTCCCCATCAACGAGCCAGCCGAAGGCCGCCGCAAGTCCCAGATCGAGGAATACCTCGACTTCTACCAGGGTCCTGGCGTCCAGCACATGGCCCTCGCGACCAATGACATCCTCAGCACCGTAGCCGCCATGAAGCAGCAGGGTGTCGACTTTCTCACCGTCCCCCACTCCTACTACACCGAGCTGCAAACCCGCATCGGCAAGATCGACGAGCCCATCGAAGATCTCGAAAAACTAGGCATCCTCGTCGATCGCGACAACGAGGGCTACATGCTCCAGATCTTCACCAAGCCCGTCGAAGACCGCCCCACCGTCTTCTACGAGATCATCCAGCGCAAGGGCAGCCGAAGCTTCGGTAAAGGCAACTTCAAAGCTCTCTTTGAAGCTATCGAGAGAGAACAGGAACTGCGCGGCAACCTCTAAATACTCTGTCCTGCCGGACGGGCTCCCTACGCAGGAGGCGGTCACTTCGTGACACGTATACCTTTCCTTGCCAAATCCAGCAATACAAGTCCTCCCGTTGGTCGGAATCAACATCTCCTCCGACCAACGGGAGGGCCAACCGAAGGGGTATACCCACCACGAAGTGGTCGCCCCACGCGTAGTGGGCCCGTCCGGGAGGACAAATCTCTTTATGTATAAATATCCGTTACAAATGCATAATCATTAGCATTGACGCGCCTTTCGCGCTCATCCATGCTTACAACATGAGCACGCAGCCAATCGAAATCACCACCCCATCCATCCTGGCCACGATCCCTTCCACCGCCGCGACCTTTCTGATGTGCCCCCCCAAGCTCTACGACGTCAACTACGTCATCAACCCCTGGATGGCTGGCAACGTCCACGCCTCCTCGCGCACCCGCGCAGCCGAGCAGTGGCAGCGCCTCTATGAAGCCGTCAGCACCATCGCCAACGTCCAACTCGTCGAACCCCAGCCCGGCTCACCCGACATGGTCTTCACCGCCAACGCCGGCCTCGAGCGCAACGGTACCGTAGCCATCAGCAGCTTCTTCCATCCCGAGCGCCAGGGCGAAGAGCCGCACTTCCGTCGCTGGTTCGAGCAGGCCGGTTACAAGGTCATCGGCACCCCACGCGCCACGCCCTTCGAAGGCGAAGGTGACGCCCTCTTCTCCACAGACGGCACCCGTCTCTTCGTAGGCTACGGCCCCCGCACCGTCCCCTCCAGCCATCAAGCGCTCCGCAAGATCTGGGACATCGAGGTCACCTCTCTCCACCTCACCGACCCACGCTTCTACCACCTCGACACCTGCTTCGCGCCTCTCGAAGGTGGCTACGTCATGTACTTTCCGGAGGCCTTCGATCGAGCCTCCCTTGACAAGATCGAAGCCTTCTACCCACTCGAAAAAAGAATCATCGTCGCCGAGTCGGATGCCGTCTGCTTCGCCTGCAACGCCATCAACGTCGATCGCACCATCATCCTGAACAACATCAGCAGCGATCTCCGCCGCCAACTCGAATCTCGCGGCTTCGACGTCATAGAAGTCACGCTCACCGAGTTCCTCAAAGCCGGCGGCGCCGCCAAATGCCTCGTCATGAAGTTGAGTCAGGTCCTGCCGGACGGGCGCCCTGCGCGGACGGCGGTCACTTCGTGACGCGTATACCGGTCTCGTCGGGATCAACTTTCTAGGTCCTCCCGCTGGTCGGCACGAGCTTCAGCTTGCAACCAGCGGGAGCACCCCGCGAAGCGATTACACGCCACGAAGTGGTTCAAACCGCAGATGAACCTCGCCCGCGGATGAAAACTTCACATCCGCAACAGAACCCGGATCGCCCGAAGTCACCCCAGTCCAACTTCCCGTCGTCACCCACTGTCCGGCCTTCAACCCACCAGTCCTCGCAGCGCCCTCGTTCGCCAACCAAGGCAGCAGACGCATCAAGTCCCCCGAAGTATTCGACCCCGTCCGCTCCACCCTCACCGCTCCATCTACTGCGATCACCACATGCTCGGCCTTGAAGTCGATCTTCTCCCAGTCAGCCACCGCTACCCCATACACAAACCCGCCATGCATCTGCAGATCGCCCAGCATGGACATCCGCGCCGCCTTCAACGGATCGCGCAGTCCACTCTCAATTACCTCGATCGCCGGATGGCAACTCGCAATCGCAGCCACCACCTCCTCGCGGGAGTACGGCGTTGCCCTCTGCGGCAGATCCTCGCCAATCAAAAAAGCAATCTCCGACTCCAGTCCGCGATACCTCCGCACCTCGCCGACTAGCGCGCCATCCCGCGCCATCCACGCCAGCGGCATCGGCGCAAACAACGGTTCGGCCTCCGCACTCGGAGCCCCGATCTTCCACCCACCAATCTCCCCGTAGGCCTCTGCGATACGATCCTGCAGCGCATAAGCCTCAATCATATCCTTCGGCTGCAAAGCCTCCGGCAGATCCTCGATCGGCACGCCCGTTCTGCGCGCATCCAGCAGCAGATCCGCAGCCTCAATCAGTTGGCTTTCTCTCTCCCCAGTCATCATGTCGTCCAGTGTCTCTCAACCAGCCCGCTTCTGTCTCGCCGCACCCGAGTTGACGCATCTACGCAGATGCCAAAGCATTTTGCATTTGTCTTTCTTGTTGTCATCCCCGAAGGAGATCTGCGGTTGTCTTGGTTTCTGCTGTTGCCATTGCCTTCTATTCCGCAAAAAAAGCGGATTGTTCGAGATCTCCACCCAAACGCTCACTTCGCCTTATCCTTCCCCAAACTCAACAGATTCGCAAACAGCCGATACGCCCCCGGCACTCCCTCCGGCAGCTCACGGTACAGCGCCAGCGCCACATACACATAAGCGCCCTTGCCCGTCTTCGCCACCAGCAGCCCACCCTTCTGTGCATCCTGATCCGGATCATGCGTCTCCAGCGGAGCGACATACTGCGAATCCCACGTCTCCATAAATCCGTGCCCGCGCTCCTCCACCCACCCATCGAAGTCCCGCTCCGTAATCCTGTTCGGCCAGCTCAACACGGGACTCTCCGGCACCAGCAACCGCACCGGAGCCCTCTCATCCACCACCTTCTCCGCGTCACCCAGTGAAAACGAGTACGGACCATAGTCAAAGTTCCCCAGGTTGTACTGAACAATCACTACGCCGCCGTTCTTCGCATACTGAAGCAGCTGCCCATTCGCCGCAGCCAGCCCAGGATGCGCCGCATAGGCCCTCACCCCCAGCACCACCACGTCATACCCACTCAACTTCCCACCGGCAACATCACTCATCGTCAGCGTCGTCGCATGCACACCAAGATTCTCAAGCGAAGCCTGCACCTCATCTCCTGTCCCAGGCAGATATCCAACCTTCAATCCCGGAGCGATCTTCACATCCGCTCCACGCGCCCGATACGTCGCCGGACGATAAAGATTCGCCGGCAACAAACCCGCATATCCAACCGTCTTGTACCCCTCGCGATATTCCTTTCCCGCACAACTCGCAACCGCCGTCATCGTGTAAGCCGTCTCCGCCATCTTCCCCGGCGTTACCACAAACGGCACATCCACCGAATCCCCATCCTTCCCCAGCGAAAACTCCGCCGTCTCCGGCGACGCCGTCCATCCAGCAGGCAACTCCAGCTTCACCGTCCCCGTCGCCACACCCTTCACATTGCTCTTCACCTTCGCGGTCACCATCAGCGTCTTCTCCGTCAGCGGCACCACACCCGCCGAAGGCGACACCGCAACCGAGATCGCCGGAGCCACCACCAGCGGCTCGTACACCGTCCCCAACCCCGTCACCCGATGCAGCGTCTGCACCTCCTGTCCCAGCTTCACCTCCACGCCGTCGTAGTCCACCGTCACCCACGCCGTCAGAGCAGGCAAGGGAAGCGAAGCATTCCGCATCGCAGGATCCGCCACATCGTAATAAGCCTGTTCAATCCCTGGACGAGTAAACGGAGGCCGCGTCACCTTCGCATCCTCAGGCAGCTTCACCTGAAACAAATCTTCGTAAGCCTCTCCGCTAACAATCGTCTTCTCACCAGCCTTCGTGCCCGAGGCAGCCTTCGCGCTCGAGTCTTCATAATTAGCTCCCGCGCTCGACTCCAGCCCCGCACCCTTCACCGCTACCGGCACCTTGCTTCCATTCACCACCAGCGTCTTCACCGCAAAGCTTTGCCCTGGCACCGCCGTCACAAACGTCTCCGCGCCATCGCTGAACCGCGCAAACGGACCCGTCTCCGCCTTCCCCGCAACCTGCGCCCGCAGACTAATCCCAAGCGCCTGCACAATCGCATCGTTGAACTGCATCCGCTTCACCCGCAGCTCATGCAGCAGATCGTACTTCTCCCGATAAGTCAGCCCACTGGCCTCTACCTTCGCAATCAACTCATCGGTCGCCTTCAACCCATCGCGCAAAAACGGAGCAGTCTTCTCCGGCGCAGCAATCTTATAAACCCCCACCGCCTGCCCCACCAACCCATCGATCTTCGCCAGATCCTGCTTCAAAAAAGTACTCTCGCCAGGAGCCAGCGCACTCATCCCCACCAGCGTTACATCCACGCCGTCAAAAAATCCCTTCTCCTCCTCCCCAGTCTTCACCCCAGCAGGCAATCGAGCCCCATACCGGTGATACCCCACATCGAACCTCCCCGCCGCTGGCACACCCATCCCGCCATTCTGCGTCTTCTGCAGCCCCAGCCCCATCCGCGCAAACTGCAAATAAGTCATCCCCAGCACCGGGCTATAGTCTCCCTCTGCCACTGTCACATTCGCCTTCGGAGACTCCGTCGTCCACTCCTTCGTCACATAGTTATAGAACCGCGCCGGAGCATACTTTCCCGTCGCATAGTCATACATCCCCTTCGACGTCACCGAAAAAAACGGCACCCTCCCATAAACCTTCAGCGGACTCCACGGCATCAACCCCGCCGCAACCTGATCCGAAAACACCTTCGGATCCCCCGCCGCATCGAACACCTCCTGCGCCATCTCACCCGACACCTGGTGCTGCCCATGCCCATCCGTGATCCCACCAATAAACACCGCCGTCACCACCAGAGGCCGATACAGTCTCACCGCACGCACCGCATCATACAGCACGCGATCGTGCCCCCAGTTCTCCAGCGCCTCCTCCTTCGTCTTCGAGAACCCGAAGTCCACCTGCGTCCCCCACATCTGGTCGATCCCCATATAACGCCCAGCCGCCAGCAGCTCCTGCGTCCGCACCAACCCCAGCGCGTCGTCAAAGTCCGCCGACATCAGATTCTGCCCACCCTCACCCCGAGTCAGCGTCAGCATCGCCACATGCGCGCCCTGCCCCCGCGCCTCATACGTCAGCATCCCGCCATCCTCATCGTCCGGATGCGCCACAATCATCATCAGACTCGCCCGCGTCCGCAGCTTCACCAGGCTCTGCCACAGCGCAGCCGACCCCTCATTGGCCGCAATCTTCTGCACCCCAATCGCCGACCGTACCTGCTCCGCGGCCAAATTCGCCTTATCCAGCCGCGCCGCATCCCGCAGCTCCTGGCAGCTCAAAACCCCGCCCGCCACCACTAGCCCCATCACCGAAACCGCAGCCAGACCCGCGACAACCCGTTTAGAAGTCATTACTTTCTAATCTCTCACACCCACCCGCCCCAAATCACGCCAGAAACCCACCATCCACCGCCCAGCCCCACCCGTACAGGTAACAGCAACTGTAACCACCAGCCCCAAGCCGAGTCCTACCTAATAGCAGTAACCTGTAATAAGAGGGAACCAACGCAATGTTGCTCCGCAAATCGCCCAGCTTCGAAGCCACCATCCGATCCTCCGAGATCACCCCGCAGCACGTCTTCGAGCAACACCACCAGACCCGCCGCCGCTTCCTCACCTCCGCCGCCACCCTCGGCGCCGCAGCCCTCGCCGCCCGCACCCTCCCCTCCCTCATCAATCCGCCCACCACCGTCCACGCAGCCGAGCAGCTAAAAACCATCCCCAGCAAGTACACCCTCGACGACCCGCAGACTCCCCTCGCCAAGGCCTCCAGCTACAACAATTTTTACGAGTACGGCACCGACAAGTCGGACCCCTCCCACGAAGCCTACCGCCTGCAAACCCGCCCTTGGCCCATCCAGATCACCGGCATGGTCAAAAAGCCCCAGACCATCAACATCGACGACCTCCTCCACTATCGTCCGCTCGAGTCCCGCGTCTACCGCTTCCGCTGCGTCGAAGCCTGGTCCATGATCATTCCCTGGGACGGCTACTCCCTCTCCGAGTTCATCAACTTCTGCGAGCCCCTCCCCAGTGCAAAGTACGTTCAGTTCTTCTCCTACAACAACAAAAAAGTCATGCCCGACGAGCCCTCCGGCTACGACTGGCCCTATCGCGAAGGACTCCGCATGGACGAGGCCATGAACCCCCTCACCCTGCTCACCTTCGGCTGCTACGGCCAAGTCCTGCCCAACCAGAACGGCGCTCCCGTCCGCGTCATCGTCCCCTGGAAGTACGGCTACAAATCCGCCAAGGCCATCGTCCGCTTCCACTTCACCGACAAAGAGCCTGCGACTACCTGGAACGTAGCCGACGGCCGCGAGTACGGCTTCTATTCCAATGTCAATCCAAACTACGACAACGCCCGCTGGTCTCAGGCCCACGAGCGCCGTCTCGATACCAGCCTCCTCCCCCGCAACATCCCCACGCAGATGTTCAACGGCTACGGCGACCAGGTAGCCAGCCTCTACGCCGGCATGGATCTCAAAAAATTCTACTAAAAACTCCCCGCATTTTTTGGCAGTTGCCTCTCTTGTTGTCATCCCCGCAGGGGACTGCGGTTGTCCTCGTCCGCAACGAGCAATCCATCAACGTCGAAATTTAGCTCAAGTAAAAATCCATTGGCCTCTCTAAATCGTTCTTAAGACGCTGCACTACTTTGCTTCAACCTCTTCCGGCCCCGTTCTCTCGATCAGCCCTCTGAGCCACTCATCACAAGTGCTCGGAGGGCTCAGCGTTTAAGGCGTTGCCCCAGTATTCTGTGTTGTCGCTCCTCCCGGCCTCTAACTCGTGTAGTCCAGAAACAACACAAGTAGTCCGAATGCCGCGATCAGTGCCGCTGAAAGTGACGCTAATCTTCCATCTCTGCCCGCTCTGGCCGACACCTCCCTCGCTGCGCGCCAGTACATCATCGCGCCCGCGGCAACGAGAATGAACTCTACGCATGCCGCCGCTTGCGGATGATTCCAAAGTCCGAAGCCGAAGTCCGGAAGGTTGCCGAAGTTTCCGGGGAGCACAGGCATGTCAGCTCGATGGACAACCAGATCAAGCACCCAGTGAGACGCACTCACCAGCGCGATGACCAGTGCGACTCTCCTGCCCATCTTCGGCAGGAACAACGCCCCCAATGCAGCGGACAACGTCAACATGCCGACAATCGAGTGCGTGTAGTCCGCATGAATAATCAAGCCGCCGTACCCCGCATGAATCGGCTGCACCGTCTCCCGATGAGCAAGGAAGAGCGGAACGAAGACGACGTCAAGCCACACCGTCGCCAGCATCAACCCCCAGAGAGGCGTAGATCTCTCACGAGATTTAACCATTGCGGCAAAACCAAAGTGGCCAGCAATCATCTGCCAACCTCCTGCTCTCTCGGGGACGGCCAGGGAAGGCGGCGATCCACCAGCCCGACTACTACAACGAACAGAAAAACTCCCGCGAAGAATCCCATCTTCACTCCTTTAGATCTCGCTGTTAGCAACGATTAACTTCATGACTTACAGCGTAACAAGCCCTGTAACTCAACTCCTCCAAAAAACGTTCCATCGAACGCCGAGCTAAACTAACCCCAGCCCAATGTCCAAGCGCGCCATCCTCCTCCTCAAAGTCCTCCTTCACCTTCTCTGCCTCGCCCCCCTCGCCTGGCTTCTGCACTTCTACACCTCAGGCGCCCTCGCCCTCAACGCCGACCCCGTCAACTACATCACCCACTACACCGGCGACTGGACACTCTACACCCTCTTCGCCTCCCTCGCCATCACGCCCATCCGCCGCCTCGCCACCAGCCTCGGCTTCCTCATCCGCTTCCGCCGCCTCATCGGCCTCTACGCCTTCTTCTACGCGACGCTCCATCTCGCCACCTACATCTTCCTCTTCTCCGGATACGACATCACCACCGCCCTCACGGGCCTCCGCGCCGGCCATCCCAGCGCATTAGTCACCCAGTGGAAGCTCATCTGGCCCGGCATGGTCGAAGACGTCCTCAAGCGCCGCTTCATCCAGGTAGGCCTCTTCGCCTGGGTCCTTCTCCTCGCCCTCGCCTGCACCTCACCAGCCTTCATCATGCGAGCCATGGGCGGCAAAAACTGGCAGCGCCTCCACCGCCTCGTCTACCTCGCAGCCATCGCCGGAGTCGTTCACTTCTGGTGGCTCGTCAAAAAAGGCAACAACGCCCCCTGGAAGGTCACTGCAGTCCTGACCCTCCTCATCCTGGCCCGCGTAGCCTACACCGCGATGAAGCGCCTCAAAAAGCCCACCCCCATCCCCACCCGCCCCACCTCCGTCTAGCCCAGAATCGCCGTCGCCTTTTGCAAATGTAGTTCTATGTCGTCATTCTGAGCGCAGCGAAGAATCCCCGTATTTGCTTTTGTCGTTGCGATTGCTTGTTCTTTTGTTTGTCATTCCACAGCGTAGTGGAGGAACCGATGTTGCCGTTGCCGTCGACGTCGCTTCTAGGTACCCCAAGGCTTTAGCCTTGGTCTCTATCGAACTGGCCAGCCGCGGGGCTTCAGCCCCTGGGGTATGCCGTCCTCTCCAAGCCTCTTCCGTTCGACTATGCTCAGGGTGCGGAATAGAATCTGCGGTCGTCGTTGTTGTTGCTGTAGCACCACAAGCCACCATCATCCCACCACAAACTCACCACGAAAAACCACCGTCAAACACTCGAGAGTGGATCGGTTTGGAGTGAATGACCGACTTTGCCGAACGGACTTTCGGAACGGGTCGAACTGGCTCAGCGGCCACGGAGTAGGCGTGACAATCGTTTGAAAAACCGGGCCCTCTTCTGGTGAGCGAGTTCTAGTGTTCCGTTTACCGGAAGCCACACCTCTTCTCTATCGGAGCTGACGTCGAATAAGCCCACCCCATGCAATTTTGCTAATCTTTCCGCTTCGCCAGCAGCAGCGACGGCCTTCGACCACGCGAATCCGGCATAGATGAACTGCCGCCCGATGGTGTAGTCCCCAAGCACGCCCTCGTCATCTTTCAGATGGATTTCTGCTTCTGGACTGTTCATGTCCGGGAATGTGCGCTGCATCTCTCGTACCCAAGCATGTAAGCGAGCGGACGTCCGTGCCGGATCGTCGTAAGGTCCATCATTCCATTTCGTCAGCGTGAAGTACCATCCCATGAAGGCGTCGTGATTCTTTGGCGCAGCTTCTGGCTCAAAAACCATCAGGTCGTAACTCATGCGACGTATCCTAGCAGTTGAGCATTCCTGTAAAACGGGGTTTCGGTAACTATGGTCGCCCTGAAATTCAAAATGATCCACTACTAACAGCCGCCCCAATCGCCTCAAGATCAACCCACCCATAAGCCACGACAGGCAGCATCACCCCACCAATCTCGATCTCCTTGGAACAAATCCGCACCCCACCCGCCTGCGAATAGAAGCCCCCGGAAGCATTATCCTCGAGCACCCAGGCCATCATGCTCCTGAACCCTCTCTCCTTCAACGCCTCAGACAGCCTCCTCAAAAGAGCCATCCCAATCCCACGCCGCTGCGCCTCCCGCAGCAGATAGATCGCAAACAGCTCCGCATCGAACCCCTCCACAGGCTCCCGTATCGCCCCTCCGCTTACGAACCCGACCACCTCTCCCTCCAACTCCGCAACGAACACATCGACATCAAGCGTCAACCACTCTCGCCACTGCGACTCACGCTCCGTCTCCTTCAAACCAGCAAGATAAGCCTCCGGCACAAGCCCCGCGTATGTCGTCTGCCAACTCGCCACATGCACATGGGCGATCGCACCCGCATCGTCACCCGTCGTCGCGCGAACCACACTCATGCGCCCACCATACCGTTCAGCCGCAGCACGATCAAGCCCGTCGATCGTTGTCGGCTTTGTGGCATTCGTAAGGTGCCATTATTTGTTCTTCGTCGTCACCTGATCCTGAGCGAAGTCGAACGGAAAAGATTCGTAGTTGTTTTTGCCGTCATCCTGACCATGAGGGGAAGCCGAACAGGGAAGGATCCCGACACCTTCCACCCACCCCGTATAGTTCGAACCTTCCGACCCAAACACTCCAGTCGCTGCTTGTTCTCTTGTCCCGATTTCCAAATCCCAATCAAAACCTGTCAAGCCCCAAAACCGCAAATCCCCGCGCCAGTCCTGCAGATTCGCGTGGCGTATTAGTTACACTCCAGTAGCTATACTTGATATAGGGACACAAAAAGAGACAGGAAGGAATAAGACAAACCTCTAACTCATTGATAACAAGTATTTTGCGAATAACTACTTTACTTGCAATACTTTAGGGGTAGGTAGTGTCTGCAGGTATAAGAATCAAAAGACTTTACGCCCAAAATACCCCAGTGGGGGAGGGGGGTACCGTCTCCTCCCAAGGCTCAACGCAACTTTGAACCTTGAAGTAAGGTCTAAGCAGCTAGAGGCGTCTATGCGAAGGTTCTTACCAGTTCTCCTTGCTCTAGCCGTCGCCGCGCCAGCGCACCCCCAAGCCAAACCCACACCCAAACCCGCAAAGTCCAAGCCAGCCAAACCCGCCCCACTCATCCCGCTCACCCAGCAGGAACGGGCCCAGCAGCTCCTCAGCCGCTTCACCTTCGGCCCCCGCCCCGGCGACCTCGAAAAAGTAATCGCCCTCACCCCCGAAAAGTGGTTGGAGCAGCAACTCAACCCTGCCTCAATCCCCGACGCCGCCCTCGACCGCCGCCTCGCCGACTACACCACCCTCAGCCTCCAGCCCGACCAGGCCCTCCAACTCTTTCCCGACCACTTCACCATCGCCCAGACAGCGGAAGGCAAGCGCCCCTATCCTACCGACGCCCTCCTCCTCGCCATGTACCAGGTCCAGGTCTATAAGCTCAACAAAGACATCGACAGCAAAAAGACCAGCGCCGACGGCAAACTCGTCACACCCCCCACCGACGCCGAAGCCGCCGCCCAGAAGAAAACCGACCAGGAAACCGCCGCCCGCATCGCCGGAGAACTCTTCGCCCTCCCCAAAAATCAGCGAATGGCCGCGCTCATCAAACTCCCCATCCCCGAACGCATCGCCTTCACCACGTACGTGGCGGGAGACCAGAAAAATCTTCTTCTGGCCGACTTCAACCCCCGCGAGCGCGAGATCTTCAACGGCATGGCCGCCAACATCGGCGCACCCCACTACATCATCGACGAACTCGCCCAAGCCAAGGTCCTCCGAGCCATCCTCAGCGAACGCCAGCTGCAGGAGGTCATGTCCGACTTCTGGTTCAACCACTTCAACATCTTCATCGGCAAAGACTCCGACGCCTGGTACACCACCAGCTACGAGCGCGATGCCATCCGCAAACACGCCCTCGGCAAGTTCCGCGATCTCCTTCTCGCGACCGCGCAAACCCCGGCGATGATGATCTACCTCGACAATTGGTTATCGATAGGCCCCGACTCCCTGGCCAACGGCATCAACCCCGCCAACCCCAACTCGAAGAGGGGCAACCACGGCCTCAACGAGAACTACGGCAGGGAAGTCATGGAGCTTCACACTGTCGGAGTCAACGGCGGCTACACCCAGGCTGATGTCACCGCACTCTCCGCCATCCTCACCGGCTGGACCGTCGATCGCCCCAACCAGGGTGGCCCCTTCCAATACGACTACAAAAAACACGAACCCGGCCCCAAACAGTGGCTGCGCCGCACCATCTCCTCAGAGCCCGTCTTCCCAAATGCATCTCAAGCGGCGACGCAAGCCGGCATGAAAGAGGGAATCGAAGCTCTCACCATCCTTGCAGGTGATCCGCACACCGCGCACTTCGTCAGTTACAAATTGGCCCAGCGCTTCGTCGCCGACGACCCACCACCTGCCCTCGTCGACCGCATGGCCGCCACCTACCTCGCCACCGACGGCGACATCAAAGCCATCCTCCGCACCCTCGTCCAATCCCCCGAGTTCAACTCGAAGAAGTACTTCCGCAACAAGGTCAAGACACCGATGGAGTTCGTCGCCTCCGCCTTCCGCACCACCGCCACCGACCCGGTAAACCCCGGCGCGCTGATCAACACCCTCAAGACGATGGGCATGCCCCTCTACTACGCGCTTCCCCCCACCGGCTACTACATCACCGCCGACCTGTGGATGAACTCCACCGCTCTCGTCGACCGCCTCAACTTCGCCTACGCCCTCACCGGCAACAAGTTCGCAAACCAGAAGTTCGACTCAGCCCACGTCCTCGCACTCGGCCTCATGTCCCAACCTGCTAGCTCACCCGCTCCACAGATCTCCGAGACAGAAAAATCGAACCGAGCCAAATTCTCTGAAGCCCTCCTCACCGCCGACATCCACAACGGCACCGCGAACCAGCCTCCACCAGATACAGCCGGCCAGGACATAGCCCTCCACGTCCTTGAGGACACTCTCATCGGCAACGCCGTCTCCAGCCAAACCAACCAGCTCATCCACAAACAGATCGGCGAAATTCCAACGGCTAACTCCACCGACACCCTCAACCTGCTGACCGCCCTCGTCATGGGCAGCCCCGAGTTCCAACTCCGCTAACCGCTAGGCCATCTCATTGAGCATGACGCCAATCGACCGCAGACAATTCGCGACGGGTTTCGTAGCCAGTCTGGCCACCACTAAAAATTCAGCGTCTGCAAACGAAAGTCCGCAGACTGCAACGCCCGAACAGCTTCATCTCAAGCCCAACGGCTGGATGCCGAACAGTCCATGGCCCGTTCTGCTCTATCGCAACGCTCTCCCATCAACAGGAGACCTTGCCTCTGCCATGGAACGTATCTTCACCACCAACGGATGGCCGCCACAGTGGCGCAACGGCGTCTATCCCTTCCACCACTACCACTCTACCGCACACGAGGTCCTTGGCTTTGCAGCTGGTCACGCCGACCTCGTCCTTGGCGGAGAAGGCGGCGAACCACTCTCGGTACACTCCGGCGACGTCCTCGTTCTGCCCACCGGTACCGGCCATTGCCGCATCTCGGCGTCCGACGACTTCCTTGTGATCGGCGCCTACCCAGAGAACGAGCACTGGGACATCTGCCGCACCGCCCCCAGCCCTGAGACACTCGTAAGCATGCGCAAGGTCCGCTTTCCCCACTCCGATCCGCTAACCGGTTCTTCAGGCGCTCTTCCAAAACTCTGGATCTGATCTGTCATCATCGATCTAAGGAAACAGTCGCTCCTTTTGCCACCCCTCCCCACTTAGCGTAAACAGAAATCGGTCGTGCAGCCGCCCCTCTCCGTCCTTCCAGAACTCAATCCGCTCCGGCCGCAACACGTACCCTCGCCAGTAATCCGGTCGCGGAATCTCCCCCGGAAACTCCTGCTCCAACTCCTTCACCCGCTCCACCAGCGCCTCCCGCGAAGCCAGCACGCGACTTTGTTCGGAAGCCGCCGCACCAAGCTGGCTTAGCCGCGACCGGCTATGAAAGTACGCATCCGCATCCTCACTCGGCAGCTCGGCCACCGATCCCGAGATTCTCACCTGCCGTCGCAGCGACTTCCAGTGAAAGCACATCGCCGCCCGCGGATTCTCTGCCAACTCCGAACCCTTCTGACTCCCCGCATTCGTATAGAAACAGAACCCCCGCTCATCCACCCGCTTCATCAGCACCATCCGCACACTGGGCACCCCCTCTCGTGTAGCCGTAGCCAACGCTACCGCATTCGCATCGTTCAACTCGGCAGCCTCTGCATCACTCATCCACAAGCCGAATAACGCGATAGGGTCCATCGCACGTTCAACATCGGTCTCACTCATCACAACCTCGCTAGAACACACAGAAAAATAACGCTAACCCCAACTGTCCATCGAACTGCAACAGCGTGGCTGCTGGAGTCTTCGAATGTGCAGAGACCGAACTAGCTCAGACCTTCGAAGAGATCCGTTTGCAATTTGCAGATCTGAGGCTTAGTGGTAGCCGCAAGTGCATAGAACTCCTCAGCTCCATATCGGGCGAAGATCTCCTTCGTCTTTTCCATCAACGGTGCCTGCGACACGTGTCTTCGAAATGCCTCGTTCTTTCGCTCGCGCACAGCCCGGATATCCAGGGCCACACTCCAAGGCATCATCATCGCTAGTTGCCGGTCACGCATCACAAAGTTTGACGTCACATAATACAGCCGTTGCGCTTTGTGCAGATCTCCCGCCCCCGGATATCGGTTCGGCTGTCCCGACCAGTGAAACGCCGCGGTCGTCACCATCGAAGTGATCATATGATCAGGGTGAGTATTCTGTCCGCCGTCTCCGCCAAAGGTAATCACAACGTCCGGCTTGAATCTTCGCATCCTCACCACCAGCTCTTCGGAGGCCTGTGACAGATCTACAAACTCCAACTGCGCATCCATGTAGTCCATAAGCTCGCAATGCGTAACGCCCAGCACCTCACAAGAGGCGCGAAACTCCTCCTGCCGCATACTCCCCAGCGCCTCTCCGTCCGAGGCGTTGCCTCGGTTTGTAGCCGCTTGCCCATCCGTCAGGCAGACCACGTACGTCTCAACTCCTCGATCCGCCGCTAACGCCAGCGCCCCACCAAAGGCATAGCACTCATCGTCTGGATGCGCCGTTACGCACATCAACTTCAAGCCCACTCACCCTCCAGCCCCGCATCCAGATCAGCGTCCTCAAAAAGAAGTTCGGTCGATACCGCTTCCTCCAGCTCCGCATCAGGATCGACCCCTCGCACCGGCGCGAAGCTCCTCCTGTGTAAAGCGCAAGGGCCAATCTCAGCCAACGCCCGCCGATGCTCCGGCGTCCCATATCCCTTGTGCGAAGCCAGCCCATATCCTGGATGCACCGCGTCCAGTTCACGCATCAACGCGTCACGATGCACCTTCGCGATCACTGAAGCCGCAGCAATCGAAAGGCTCAGCGCATCGCCATAGATAAGCTTCGTTTGTTGGCAAGGATGATCGAGTCGCATCGCATCGATCAGTAGATGATCCGGAGCCATCATCAGTCCCTGAACCGCCGCCAGCATTGCCATCCGCGTCGCCTGGTAGATATTCACCCGGTCGATCGTCTCCGCATCGACCTCCGCCACGCAAACCGCAAGAGCCATCTCGCGTATCTGCTGATCAAGCGACTCGCGCTCCTCCCGTGTCATCTGTTTGGAGTCCTTCAGCCCTGCATTTGCCAACTCGTCGAGGCACTCCGGCAAAATCACCGCCGCGGCCACCACCGGGCCAAACAGCGCCCCACGCCCCACCTCATCGACACCGGCGATGCGCTGAAAGCCGTAATACCGCAGAGCCTGTTCCGGTGCATCGCTGCACACCAGCTGCTTCAGCATGCGCTGTTTGGCGGTGGCTGCCGTCACCTTTCGGAGAGTGCGAGTGGAGGGAATCGAGGCCATGCTCTTCACGTTCGAGTGTATAACCACCGCGCAAAGCGAAGCCACGACCGAAGTCGTGGCTCAGTGAAAGCTCAGTGGAAAACAGGGAACCGAATCGTTACTTGGCCGCGCGCTCAACCTCGCGCAGACGAGCAGCTTTGCCGCGAAGACCGCGCAGATAGAACAGCTTCGAACGGCGAACCTCGTACGAGCGAACCTTCTCGACCTTGTCGACGACCTTAGAGTTGTACGGGAAGATGCGCTCGACGCCCTGGCCGAAGCTCATCTTGCGAACGGTAAAGGATCCCTGCGCGCCCTTACGGCAGGCAATCACCATGCCCTCAAACGCCTGCAGACGCTCTTTTTCGCCTTCACGAATCTTTACTTGAACTCGAACTGTGTCGCCAGGGGCGAACGCGGGTAAATCGGTCCGCTCGAACTTCGCGGCCAGCTTCTGCATAATCGGATGAATGGACATGACACAACTTTCCTATGTTGGACTCGACCTTTAGTGTACACGAAATCATCGCAAAACGCCTCTGGAATCATCCCCCTCCGACCTAAGGGAGGACCGTCGCGCTCCACTCCATACGAACAAGGTACACAAGTCACGAAGTGACCGCTCCACGCGCAGTGGGCCCGGCCGGCAGGCCATATCCTCAATCAAATCCCCGAAGCTCTGCCAGAATCTCCCGGTCCTCATCCGAGATCTCGATCCTCTCCAACAAGTCCGGACGATTCTCCAACGTCTTCTTCAACGCCATCCGCCTCCGCCACTGCCGGATCACCTCATGATTGCCTCCCGACAGAGCCTCCGGGATCATCAGGCCCATGAAGTCCGCTGGTCGAGTGTAGTGTGGATAATCCAGCAACCCACCCGACCCATAAGTAGACCGCGGAGGCCCATCCGCCGAATCAGGAAGGTTCGCAACCTCATCAGCGCCGAAGCTCTCAAATCGCGATGAGTCAGGATTCCCCAAAGCCCCCGGCAGCAGCCGAACCACAGCATCGACGATCACAGCAGCCGCCAGCTCTCCGCCCGACAAAACATAATCGCCAATCGAAATCTCCCGGTCGCAGAGCAGTTGGTTCACACGCTCATCCACGCCCTCATATCTCCCGCACAGAATGACCACTCGCTCCGTCGTCGAAAGCTCCTGCGCCAGCGATTGGCTGAACGGCTGCCCCTGTGCCGACAGCAGAATCACCGTCTCTCTGCTCGTGTCCCGCTCCGCCTTCGGAGAGATGTGCAGCGACTGCACCGCGTCATAGATCGGTTGCGCCTTCAGTACCATCCCCTCGCCGCCGCCAAACGGCCGGTCGTCCACTGTCCGATGGCGATCGTGCGTGAAGCTGCGCAGATCATGCGTCGCAATCTCCACCAAACCCGTCGTGCGGGCACGCTTCAGAATCCCGTAGTCGAAGGGCCCGGCAAAGAAATCGGGAAAGATCGTAATGATGTCAAAGCGCATAGACGATAAGTGCGTTACAGCCGCTCGTTTCTTGACTCCCAGATTGCACCATATCACTCGGATGTTGTGAAACTCGCGACTGATCTCATTCCAGGATCTCATTAGGATGACCTGCGCCTCGACTTCGGTCCTTCAGGTCATTCTGGCGAGCCGAAAGAGCGTCCCGATGCTTTATCCGAAACTCGCTGTTCTTCCAATGTTCCTGTCGGCATCTCTCAGCATCACAATGACAGCACAGCAGCAGACGCCCGCGAATCTTGGGGCACCCTTGCAACTCGCGCTGGCCCTCCCGGCAACAGCGAGCCTATCGACCGAAGGGCTGCATAAGCCAGCCGCCGAATCCTCCAGCGCAGAAGGCGTCATCCGTATCGCCCCTGCACCCCTGAGAGCAAAAAAACTTCCGTCCCAAAGACCGTTCCGTACGGCAGCCTTCGGCATCAAGGCCAATACATTAGGAGCCAGCGCAGAGCTGGCGACACCGCTCTTCCGCCATTTCAATCTCCGTTCCGGAGTCAACTTCCTGGCCTTTGCCTACCCCTTCGGCATTGACGGCGTGAACTACAACGCGAATCTCCACTTCAGGTCCTCGCAGAGCACCCTCGACTGGTTCCCCTTGGGGCACAGCTTCCACATTAGCCCCGGTATTCTCTACTCCAAAAACACCGTCTCATCCACCGCGACAGTGCCAGCGGGGCAGAACTTCTCCCTGGGCGATCAGGACTTCGTCAACAGCGTCGTCGATCCAGTCCATGGCAACATGTCGCTCGCGTATCCCCGCAATCTATCCCCTCTGCTTCTCGTGGGCTTCGGCAACATTCTTCCTCGCACCAGCCGCCGCCTCTCCGTCCCCCTGGAGTTCGGGGCTGCCTACACCGGCGCGGCCACCATCAATATCAATCTCACCGGAACCGCCTGCACTAACGACGGGTGTACCAGCTTCGCCAGTAACTCCGAAGCCCAGGCCAGTCTCACGCAGGAGATTAAAAAAATAAACGAAGACCTGAAGAGGGTGCCCGTCTATCCAATCCTCTCGTTAGGAGTGGCCTACCACTTCTAGTTCTGGCTTTGGATTTTGCCACAAGCGTTTGCTTAACTCTTGTCGCCCGAGCTTCGATTGACCTCAATCAAACCGTCAGGCAGCTTCATCTCGATGCGCTTCGCCGCGGTATCCACCGCCACTAAAAACGCCTTTACAAACGGGATAAGAATCTCATCCCCGGCAAGCGAAGTGATCTCCAGCAGAGGCGCAGCGTCGGTAAGCCGGCGTGCTCCATCCGCGGTCGTAGCAAACTGAACATCTTCAACGACACCCACCGCAATCGCTCCGTCATACACTGTGCAACCGATCAATTCGCTGATGTAAACCGAATCGTCATCCAGCGGACGCCGTTCCTCTCGTGGGACGATCACATCCAGCCCCGCGACCACCTCCGCATCTGAGATTGTGTCGATGCCCGCAAACTGCAGCACGATGCGTCCCTCGTTCTTACCCACCGGCAGCCAGAACGCCACTACCTCCGCAGCTCGCGCTTCTGACTCCTCTCCTGCAAACCCCGAGGCAGCAAGAAAAACTCTCGTCTGCTCTTCGAAGCGCTCGGGGAAGTCGGTAAACAGCTCTGCCAGCACCTCACCCTTGCGACCCTGCGGCCGAAGCAGATGTGCCAACACAATCCAGGCTGTAGTGGCTTTCGTCATAGGTCAGAATCCGGGCAGATACGAGAGCCCGGATCCTGCGAGCTACTCGGAACGTTACGGTGCAGTGGGGTGGTCCTCTTCCACAATATCTAGCGAAAAGCGGTGCTTCAGCTTCATGCTGGCTGCGCTGAGAATCGTACGCATGGAACGCGCCGTACGGCCTTGCTTTCCGATCACCTTACCAACGTCGCTGGCAGCAACCCGCAAACGAATCGCTGTACATTCGCCGTCTTCTATAGCCTCAACCGAGACGCTGTCCTGGTCGTCTACCAAGGCACGGGCTATCTCTGCTACAAGGTCTGTCATGTTCTTTACAGGGTTGTCCCCTGCAGGAAACTGGGTTGCCTGGTTCATCACACACCTTCTGGGTCTGGGAGTCACGGTGCAACGCTCAAGCCCTTTCCCTTTGTCTCGTCTACTGCGAGATCTTCCAGGAGGTGCTACAACGAGCGAGACACCGGTCGCAGCAAGTCCAGGGTTATAAACCCCGGGCCCTCTGCTTTGCAAGGCCACTGCATTTCGACTGTGCAATACCAAGGAGTCTACGTGAAACGGTGCCAGGAGATGCTTCAGAGAACCTATTGTGTCAGCTATCTTTGGGAACCATTACTTCATGCCCAAAGATAGCATCGACTAGTAACTCCTAGGCAACCGCGACTGCTGTCTCTGCCGGCTTCTGAGCCATCAGCTTCCCCACACGCTCCGACAACTGTGCTCCATTCCCAGTCCAGTAGTCGATGCGGTCGCGCTTCAAATCAACTGTTGCAGGGTTGGTGCGCGGATTGTACGTTCCCACTACTTCGACCGAACGGCCGTTGCGGGCGCGGTCCTTCTCAATAACAACGATGCGGTAATGTGGCTGCTTACGCGCTCCAACGCGCGCCAAACGAATCATCAACACGGGCAATGCCTTTCAGAACATTTTTGGTTTGGGTGACATAGCCACGCTGCCGATCTATCGGACAGGGACCTAAGATACATTACCCAACATCTAAGTATGGCCGAAAATGCCTCTTTTCGCAACGAAGAAGCGCCAAGAGCCGCAAACTCCCTCACTCCCGGGGAAAATGAAACCGCAACACGTCGCCAAACCGCTCCGCCCACGAGTTTTCATCGTGAACCGCCCCATCAACCTTCTCATAAAGAAGGTCTTTTCCCGTCTGCCAACCCCGCTTGATCAACTGCCTTTCCAAATGGTCCGTATCCCGCACATGTCGCACCCCCTCTGCCGTGCCGATGTCCAGCCAGATGCTTAGCACGGGCCTCGGCCGTGTCTGATCGACCACATTAAAGATGCTCCGCTGATCCCACCACAGCGAAGGCGACATCACCGCCAGCTTGCCGAACACCTCCGGATACATAAAACCTAGATACAGCGAGATCAATCCGCCCAGCGACGACCCTCCCAGCCCCGTATTCTTGGCATCAGTCAAAGTCCGGTAGGAGCCATCGATCAGCGGCTTCAACTCCTCAACCAGCAACCGCCCGTAACTCCGCCCCTCGCCCCCACCGAGCTTGAAGTCTCGTGTTGGCGTGTACTCTGCCATCCGCCGAATGCCCGCATTCGCCACACCAACCAGGATGACCGGCTCAATCTCACCGTTCAGGGTCAGCTCGTCTGCCGTCGTATGCGCCCTCCACGTTCGCCCTGCAAGATACGACGTTCTCCCGTCGAACAGATTCTGCCCATCGTTCAAATAGAAGACAGGGAAGCGCCGCTTCTCCTGCTCCAGATACTGTGGCGGCAGATAAACCGAAACCACCCGGTCGTCCGGCAGAATCTCCGAATGAAATTCGCTGACGATGTATCTCGGATTAGACTCCAGTTCGTTCGGGGTATGCTCTGTAATCGCCTCTTCGGGCAAACTGACGGACGCTGTCTCGCCCTCAAGAGGCTTAAGCGCAGGAATGGAATGAGATGGCGATGATTGTTTCAATGCGAAAGAAGCTGCTCCAAATAAACTACGGTTGCATCAGACTAAAGTATTTCTCCTGTGGGTGTACACCGAAGCCACAGATCTGGACGCCGTTTTTACTCAACAAAAACGGCACTCGCAGGATTTGTCCAGTTTACAGTGACAGGAGAAACACTCTAGCAGAGGGAGCCCGATGAAACGCGAATACCACAAATGGTTCTCACCCTCCCTCGGGCGCGATATGGAGCTGCTCGTCTTTGGACACGCAGGTTATCCCGCCGTCGTCTTCCCCACCTCCTGCGGCCGCTTCTACGAGTTTGAAGACCGTCAGATGGTCAGCACTCTACAGGACAAGCTCGAACATGGTCATCTCCAGCTCTACTGCGTCGACTCGGTCGATGGCGAAAGCTGGTACAACCGCGACGTCCCGCCCCGCTGGCGCATAGCCCGCCAGGTGCAGTACGGCAACTACATCATCAACGAGGTCGTTCCCCTCATCCGCCAGATGAACCAGTACTCCGGCATCGGCACCATCGGCACCAGCTTCGGCGGCTATCACGCCATGAACATCGCCCTCCGCCACCCCGACATCTTCACTGGCATGCTCTCCATGAGCGGAGCCTACGACCCCTCCAACTTTCTCCGCGGCTACTACGACGACGACTGCTACTTCAACATCCCAATGCACTATCTCCCCAACATCACCGACTCGTGGTATCTCGACCGTTACCGCCGTAATACCTACGTCCTCGCCACAGGCGTCCACGACCAGTGCTGGAACGATAACGAACGCATGGCCCAGATCTTTCGCAATAAAAACATCCCCGTCCGTCTCGATGTATGGGGCGACAACACAGGCCACGACTGGCCCTGGTGGCAAAGAATGCTGCAAACTTATCTCTAACCCAAAGCCTCGACCCGACCAACGGGAGGACCCAAGCACCTCACCAACCAAGACCGGTATACAAGTCACGAAGTGACCGCTTCCCGCGTAGGGAGCCCGTCCGGCAGGACACACGCTGTCGAAATACCACAACCCGCAAGGAGGATTCAGTGAAAAAAATCGGTGTTCTGTTTGGAATGGAAAATACCTTTCCCGGCGCCTTGGTCGATCGCATCAACGCGATGGAGATCGAAAGCATTCAGGCCGAGTTCCTCTGTGTCGGCGGCGTGCAGATGGCCGCACCGTCAGGCTACGCGGTCATCATCGACCGCATCTCGCACGACATGCCCTTCTACCGCGCCTTCCTGAAGAACGCGGCCCTCACCGGCACCCAGATCATCAACAACCCCTTCTGGTGGTCCGCCGACGACAAGTTCTTCAACTACGCCCTCGCCTCCAAACTAGGCGTAGCCGTCCCCAAAACCGTTCTCCTCCCCCACAAAAAGTTCCCGCCGCAGATCAACGAGCGCTCCCTCCGCAACCTGCAATTTCCCCTCGACTGGGACGGCATCTTCGACTACGTGGGTTTTCCCGCCTTCCTCAAACCCCACGACGGCGGCGGCTGGCGCGACGTCTTCCATGTCCACAACCGCGACGAGTTCTTCCACGCCTACGACCAGACCCGCGACCTCTGCATGACCCTGCAGGCCGCGGTCAACTTCAAGGAGTACTTCCGCTGCTACGTCGTAGGCCAGACCGACGTCCGCATCATGCCCTACGACCCGCGCCGTCCCCACGAGCACCGCTATGTGCTCGATCCCCCGGAGTACGACAAAAAGCTCCTCAAGCGCGTCGAAGAAGACGCCCTCACCCTCTGCAAGGCCCTCGGCTACGACCTCAACACCGTAGAGTTTGCCGTAGAAGACGGCATCCCCTACGCCATCGACTTCATGAATCCCGCACCCGACGCCGACCTCCACTCCGTCGGCAAAGAGAGCTTCGACTGGATCGTCGACAAAGTAGCAAAGCTCGCCGTAAAGAAAGCTCAGAAGCCAACCAAACCCGAACTTCGCTGGGCCGCAATGCTGAATCCGAAAGAAAAGTCTGTAGAGAAAAAAGCGATCGCGAAAAAACCTGCCGGCAAGAGTGCAGCAAAGAAAGAAAAGATCTAAGGAACTGTCCTGCCGGACGAGCCTCTTGCGCAGAGGGCGGTCACTTCGTGACTTGTATACCCCTTCGGTTGGCGCTCCCGTTGGTCGCGAGGGAAGATGATTCCGCCCGTCCGGCAAAACACCCTCAAGTGGTACGCTTCTGGTTCACCCCAAAGACGGAGAGCATATGCGGCCATCCTTCACGCTAGGCATTGAAGAGGAGTACCAGACAGTCGACCCCGAGACCCGCGACCTGCGCTCCCACATCGCGACCGAGATGCTGGCCAAAGGCAAACTCCGCCTCGAAGAGCGCGTCAAGGCCGAGATGCATCAGTCCGTCATCGAAGTCGGCACCCGCATCTGCAGCAACATCCAGGTCGCCCAAGAGGACCTCTTCGACCTCCGCCGCAACATGATCGCCCTGGCTGAAGAGCACAACCTCCTCCTCATCGCCGGCGCCACCCACCCCTTCGCCGATTGGCGCGTCCAGGAGATCTACCCCGACCCCCGCTACGCCCAGGTCGTCGAAGACCTCCAACTCGTCGCCCGCGCCAACCTTATCTTCGGCCTCCACGTCCACGTCGGCATTGAAGACCGCGAAGCCGCCATTCGCATAATGAACTCGCTTCGCTACTTTCTCCCCCACATCCTCGCTCTCTCCACCAACTCCCCCTTCTGGCTTGGCATGGAAACCGGCTACAAGAGCTACCGCGCCAAAGTCTTCGAAAACTTCCCCCGCACCAATCTCCCCGACGCCTTTGCCAGCTACTCCGAGTTCGAGAGCTACGTCAACCTCCTCATCAAGACCAACTCCATCGACAACGCCAAAAAGATCTGGTGGGACGTCCGCCCCCATCCCTTCTTCGACACCGTTGAGGTCCGCATCTGCGACATCCCACTCCGCGCCCAGGAGTCCATCGCCATCGCAGCGCTCATCCAGGCCACCGCCTGCAAGCTCTGGCATCTCCACTCCCGCAACGTCGATTATCGTCAGTACGCCCGCGCTCTCCTCATGGAGAACAAGTTCCGCGCCGTCCGCTACGGCATCGATGGCAAGATGATCGACTTCGGTAAACAGACCGAGGTCCCCGTCCGCGACCTCATCCTCGAGTACCTCGCCTTCATCGACGACGTCGTCGACGAACTAGGCAGCCGCCGCGAGATCTCTTACATCCACACCATGCTCGCCCAGGGCACCGGAGCCGACCGCCAACTCAAAGTCTTCCGCGAGACCGGCAGCCTCCGCGCCGTCGTCGACTACATGGCCGCCGAAACCCGCGCCGGCCTATGACGTTCCGGTCCAATCGATAAAAAGCCCGGAGTCCGATCACTCCGGACACCGGGCCTGCACGCAATCTTCTGAACGTCGCCTATGGAATTCTAATGCGGAGAATCGCACCCGGGCCCCCTGCCCCCCAGTTGGAGATGTACAGGTCGTGATCGGGACCGAACGCCATGCCGGTAGGTACGTTGAGGCCGGTGACCACGTCGACGATCTTGCCGTCGGCATCCAGTCTAACGACCTTGCCGTTGCCGGGAGCGGGACCTCCTGGCGCATCGGACAGTTCAAGCGCGTAGAGCAGCCCATCATGGCCGAACTTCAGGCTGACAATGGTCGTGAAGCCTGCGCGCGAGTTCGCGATGCGGAACTTGCCAAGCTCTGACGGCTTGGTCTCCAGGCCGGGCGTCGTGTCGATGAAGAACAGCTCCTTGGAGAGCGTAACGATGCTTGCAGCGGTAGGTGAGATGGGAAAGACGCCGAGGCTGCCGACATAAAGGTTGAAGCCGTTGCTGGCAATCGAGGTGGGCACAACGTGTCCGTAGGCCAGGGAGGTGTCGAGTACCTGATGGGTAGCGCCCTCCGGTGTCGTGGCCGTGATCACGCCGTGGTTGGCCTCGACGACAAAGAGCTTGTCGTTATGCGCGATCATGGCATAAGGCACGCCTGCGGTGTCGAAGTCGCTGGCAACGTAAGCCGCCGGATGCTCCTGATAGAAGGCCGTGAGGTCGGTTACATAACTCCATTTGCCGCTTCGATAGTCCACCTTGACGATGCCATTGGGCAGGTCCGGATTGGCATGGGCGCAGCCGCCGCCCGCGAGCACAGCATACAGTTTGCCGTCGAGGAAGGCGACATCGGCGACACCCTCTACCGCACCGGTGCCGTCGAGTGCGGAAGGAAGTCCGGTCGCCAGCGTCGAGCGAGTCCCATGCGAATCGACCTTGGAGATACGGGCCGTGGTTCCACCTTTGTAAGGACCGATGGGGGCAGCGGGCTGCGCGCAGACACCGACAGTCGAGTTGGAACCGCCGGTGCCCGCCTCGGCAATGTAGAGCTCGCCGTCAGGACCGAAGGCGAGACCACGCGGCCCTTCAAGACCGGACACCCAGGCTGTCGCCTTGGAGGCATCGACCGGAAGCTGGGCCTGGACTGCGGGAGAGAGGAGAGCGACCGCCGCGAAGGCAGCAACGAAGTGGGTCTGGATTAGAACAGAGTGTTTCAATGGAATCTCCTTGACGGCGTTGGCCGCGAACTTTGTCGACTCTGCTCCGAGAACCGCGCTACACTGAAGTTCCTTCTCGTAACTTACGTGCTCGCGCAATGGATTGTGGTGGTTGCAGGGGTTCTGGATGCTGGCGTTCAACGCGACGGTCGACCATACGGAAGTCAAGCTGGCCTTGGAGCGCGTTTTATCCTCACGCGTATTCACCAGGGCGGAGCGGAGCCGGCGATTCTTGCGCTACTTGATGGACGCCGCCCTCTCGCAGCCGCCCGTCACGGTCAAGGAGTTCACCATCGCGATGGATGTCTTCGATCGCGATGCAAGCTACGACCCCTCGATCGATGCCACCGTGCGAGTGGAGGCCAGCCGTCTCCGAGCCAGGCTCCGCGAATACTACGACGACGAGGGTCGAGACGAGACCCTCATCATCGAGGTGCCAAAGGGCGGCTACACAGCGGTCCTGCGTACTCGGCAGACGGCCAGTCCGGCGCTACCCGGGCAACCCGCTGCTGCCAGCCAGTCCGTCTCAGCGAACCAAGGTCAGGAAGATCCTCGCGCGCCGACGCCTGAAGCGATTACGGCCGCCAGGGAAGTCGGGCCCCGGCGAAGGCTCTGGATCGCCGCCTGTGGACTCCTCCTGGTGCTGGCCGGGGTAGCCCTGGGCGTACGTGCCTCTCGCGGACGCAAGCAGCAGGGCGCGATCAAGCCGGCAACCTTGTCGCTCGCCATCTTGCCGATCGTCAACCGCACTGGAGACCCAAAACTGGACTACCTCTGCGATGGCCTTACCGACGACCTCATCCGGCAGCTCTCGCAGATTCCTTCGCTGAAGATGATCGCCCGCACCGCGGCCTTTCGTTACCGACAGCCAACCGCGAACCCTCTGGAAGCGGGTAAGGCGCTCGAAGCAGGCAGGGCGCTCAAGGTCGGAGCCGTCATGACGGGCGAACTGCGGCGCACCACGGACCACCTCTCGCTCGTCGCGGAGCTGAGCGATCTAGCCGATGGAACAGTGCTGCTCGACCGCGAGTACATCGTCGAAGATCAAGACCTGCGCTCGGCGCAGGCGGAGCTCCAGCGCGACCTGATCGGAAAGCTGCATCTGGAAAGCTCAGCGTTGGACCCAGGGCGCAGTCTGCGAAGCGTCACCGCAAGCCCGCAGGCCTACCAGGAATTTCTAGAGGGGGACTCTCTGGCACGCAGCGGAGAGCCGGGGGACCTGCACCAGGCACTGTCGCACTTTGAGCGCGCCGTATCGCTGGACCCGCAGTTCGACCTCGCGTGGTCCGCGATAGCAGGCGAACATCTGTTGCTGGGGCTCTACTTTGAGGCTCCTCGGGACCATATTCCGCAGGCGCGGCTCTACGCGGAGCGAGCGCTGAAGATCAATCCCTCGCTGGGAGAGGCTCACGGAAGCCTTGGCCTCATTCACCTGGTGTATGACTGGAAGCCCGCAGCGGCAGAGGCGGAGATGACCGCGGCAGGAGCCGAGGAGGCCGCGATGAGCACGCTCTCCTGCACCGCGCACCTGATCGAGGGCGCAGGAAAGCCCCGGGCGGCCGAAGAGCTGTTATCCCGCATGTTGACCTACGATCCAGGTTCGGCATCGCTGATCGCGGAGCTGGGTTGCGTCAACTACTACCGGGGCGACTACAGCGCCGCGCTGCGGCACTACCGGCAGGCGCTTGCTGCGGACCCTCGCTCGCCCGTGCCCTACTGGGGAATCGGCAAGACGCTGGTGGCACAGCATAACTACGCCGAGGCAATCACTGTATTGACGACATTCAAGCAAAAGAATGGGTTCGAACCGCCGTTGCTGACGGCCGAACGGGGCTATGCCCTGGGAAGCTCCGGCAGACGGCACGATGCGCTGGCAGTCGTGCAGGAGCTGGCAGAGCGAGGCAAGCATAGTTTTATCGACCCATACTTTGTGGCGATCATCTATGCGTCGATGAACGACCGCGAGGAAGCCTTCGCCTGGCTGGATAAAGCGTTCGAGGCGCGCTCGACCTTCATGATCTCGCTCCTGTCGGAGCCGAAGTGGGAGCCGCTGCGGTCGGACCCCCGGTTTCAAAAGCTGATCTTGCGTATGCTCGACAGTAAAGCCGATTGAGGTTCGTTCGGCGCTCCAAGAATCCTGTCAAGCCCCTTAAACGCAAATCCCCGCGCCAGATAAGGAGATTCGCGTGGCACATTAGATAACCTCAAATAGCTATACTTGATACAGGCGGACACAAAGAGAGACAAGCACAAGGGGTGATATTGCTATCTCGTTGATAATAAATATTTTGCGCGTAACTCCTTTGGCTGCAATATTTTGCAGGTGCAGGTCGTCTCTAAGCCAAAGAATTAAAAGACTTTACGCCCAAGATACCCCCCGGGGGGAGGGGGGAGGTACCCCTTTAAACTCCTTTTTCTCCTGTAACTCAGCAGTAACAACAAGCTATCTTAGAAAGAAGTTTTATTCGGAAGGCCCAACCCATGGTTGATCAAGCAACGCAGGCAGCACCAGACCTCCGCACCACCGCCTTCCCCCCTGAGTTCACCCCAGGTGCTCGCAACGCCGCCACCACCTGCCTCCGCATCCAGCCCAACGAGAAGGTCACTCTTATCACGGATGAGCGCTGCCTCACCATCGCCGCCTCGCTCGTCGCGGAGCTGGACCAGATCGGCTGCACCTGGAACGCCTTCGTCCTCGAAGCCCTCGCCCCACGTCCTCTCATCGATCTCCCCTCAGCCATCCTCGAAGACATGGAGTCCTCGCAGGTCAGCATCTTCGCCGTCGAAGTCCAGCCCAACGAGCTTCATAGCCGCATGCAGATGACCGACGTCGTCAATCGCCGCCGCATGCGCCATGCCCACATGGTCAATATCACCCCCGAGATCATGACCCAGGGGATGCGCGCCGACTTCCTCGCTATCGACCGCCTCTCGCAGGCAGTCCTCGACAAGGTCCGCGCCGCCACCTACGTTCGCGCCACCACCCCGGCCGGCACCGACATCCACGCCCAGCTCAACCCCGACTATCGCTGGTTTAAGACCTCCGGCATCATCAGCACCGAGAAGTGGGGCAACCTCCCCGGTGGCGAGTGCTTCACCGCGCCCGGCGAAGTCAATGGCGTCTTCGTCGTCGATGGCGTCGTAGGCGACTTCCTCTGCGCCCGCTACGGCATCCTCCGCGCCCATCCCCTCACCATCAACATCGAAGGCAACCGCATCACCCGCGTTTCAAGCGAAAACAAAGCCCTCGAGCGCGATTTCTGGGCATACACCCACACCGACGAAAACTCCGACCGCGTAGGGGAGTTCGCCATCGGCACCAACATCGGAGTCGACCGCGTCATCGGCAACATCCTTCAGGATGAAAAGTTCCCCGGCATCCACATCGCCTTCGGAGACCCCTACGGCGCCCACACCGGAGCGCCCTGGAAGTCTTCCACGCACATCGACGTAGTCGGCCTCGAATTCAGCATCTGGCTAGGCGACGCCCAGGGTGAAGAGCAGATCATGCGCGACGGCCAGTTTTTACTCGACGCCTAAGCTAGACAGAACATAGCCCAACCGACCGACAAGCCTGATCCCTCGGACGAAAGCTTCAGTAACAGCTCAATGGGAATCAGTTGTTGTCTTGCTGTCCGTCTTGATCTGATAAGGCTTGGTATCGACGCTCTGGTTGTACTTGATGTCGGAGTAGACAGCCGTTCGATAGTCCTCCGACGGCATGTAGAAGCTCTGTTTCACAGTAATGCCACGGACAGGGTCTACCCAGATCGTCATATGCGTGCAGTTGTTGCGGACAGCGGGGTCCTTTGGCACAAGATCCAGCTTCGCCGTTTGCACCCCACTCACCACTTCATCACCCAGATCCGAGATCGTCCAAGCCTTGGCCATCTCTCTGCCGCTACCGCCAAACCCAAGCGTCAGAAAGCTCTCCATCTGAGCCTGGTTGCCCTTAGGAGTGATGACCGTCTCATGATCCGTGCCAGGGTCAAACAGAGTCAAAACTCCGTTCCGATACTCCAGAATCTTGATGGAGGGAGAGGTGACCTTCGCCCCCATCACGGTCTTAGCCCCGTCTTTCTTGAAATAAATGGTGCCCTTCTGTGTCGTCGTCTGCTGCACAACCTTCTCGTAAAGGTCCCACTGAAAAGTGGCTTCGGCCGACTGAAACCTCAAGCTCGCCGCATCCATCTGCCGAAGAACTTCATCCAGATGTCCAGGCTTCGGCTGCGCAACCGCAGAAGCTGGAGCGATGACGGAAACAACGGATGACAGGATAAGTGATGCAACAGTACGACGAAATGTGGTCATAAGTCAGGTACTCCCGAAAGTTGGATGCTTTCTGCGCCAGAAGCTAACGGAGAACCCACGCGTTGTAGGCGATGATCTTGCCCTGTACGTCGCGAACGGGTTCGTACCGCTGGATCGACACCTCGCCTGAGATCGGTTCGATCAACCGTAAAATGGCGGCCTGGCGCTCGGCGTCCGTACTGGCGCCGCCCATATCCTCAGCTCGAACCTGATAGATAAAGCGGCTGCTCCCGCCGGCGGTTCCAGCTTCCCGCACCAGCACCTCGCTGGCGTGGAGAGCGACGGTCTCAACAGGTTTGTCTTTGAAGTCGATCAAGTGGGGTGAGACAAACATGAAGACGAGAATGGCAGTCACCATGACGTCATAGTGAAAGCTACCCCGTTCGTAGGCCCAGAAGATGTAGTTACGAATCAGTTTGAACATGTCTTAGCTCCAGCCTTGCTGCTTGCCGATCACCGTATCGCCGTTCATATAGGGTATCAACACGTCCGGGACTCTTACGGTGCCGTCCGATTGCTGATAGTTCTCCAGAATCGCAAGGTAGGTGCGTCCTACAGCGAGTCCGCTGCCGTTGAGGGTATGAAGGAACTCGCTCTTCTTTGCTTTGGCCGGGCGGTAGCGAATATTCGCCCTGCGGGCTTGGAAGGTCTCGAAGTTCGAGCACGAGGATATCTCGCGATAGAGTTGCTGGCCGGGCAACCACACCTCGAGGTCATAGGTCTTAGCAGCAGAAAAGCCCATATCGCCTGTGCAGAGCAGCATTCGCCGGTAAGGGAGGCCGAGGCGCTCAAGCACTGTCTCAGCATGGCGTGTGAGTCGTTCGTGCTCGGAGTTGGAGTCTTCTGGACGTACGAACTTCACCAACTCGACCTTCTGGAACTGATGCTGGCGGATCATGCCACGAACATCTTTGCCGTAGGAGCCTGCTTCGGAGCGGAAACAAGGGGTATAGGCGCAGAAAGATATTGGAAGCTGCGATTCGTCGAGCGTCTCTTCGCGAAATAGGTTCGTGACCGGGACCTCAGCGGTGGGAATGAGCCAATGATCGTTCTCCTGGTAAACCCCGGGCTGGTAGGTACCTTTGTCGTCGCAATGGAAGAGATCTTCGTCAAACTTGGGCAGTTGGCCCGTGCCAAAGAGCGACTTAGAGTTGACCATGTACGGTGGCAGGACTTCTGTATAGCCGTGCTCGCCTGTATGAAGGTCGATCATAAAGTTGGCGAGGGCGCGTTCAAGCCGGGCTCCCTGGCCGAATTGGACAACAAAACGGGAGCCTGAGATTTTGGCAGCGCGGCCAAAGTCGAGAATGCCTAGCGTTTCGCCTAGATCCCAGTGAGGTTTCGCCATAAAATCGAAGGTTGTTTTCTCGCCCCAGACCTTCTCTTGTCGGTTGTCGTCGGCGGATCGCCCAATGGGAACGCCATCCTGGGATAAGTTGGGTAGGGCCTGCAGTATCTCTTTCAAACGCTCGTCGGAGGCCGCTGCGGCGGACTCGAGCGACTCCGCTTCAGACTTCAGGGTGCGAGTCTGTTCGGTCTGTGCGGTCGTATCTGCGCCTTCACGTCTGAGCTTCGCAATCTCTTCCGTTAGCTTGTTTCGCTGGGCCTTCAGCGTCTCCACTCGAGTGATAGCCTCGCGGCGCTCGCGGTCGATTTCAACAAAGTTACGGAGTGCAATTGCGGGATCTATCTCCCGGTTACGCAACTTTTCTTCTACTAGGGCCAAATTAGCCCGCACAAATGCAAGGTCAATCATCACCTCACATTTTAGCGTCTTCCCGCCATGCAAACTTGCGATATCACCGATACCTCCATTTCTTTGGATCGATGGCGAGCAATAAGTTACCGCTACACTAGTTAGGTATGGGAATGGAATCGGGACAGTGAGCGCGACTGCACGAGCCAAAGGTCCGGACATGCGGGTGACCGTCGCCGGTGTTGAGTTTAGCTCGCCGGTGATTGCGGCAAGCGGAACGTTCGGTTATGGGATCGAGTTTGAAGATATTGTTTCTCTGGATCGCATCGGAGGGTTCGTCACGAAAGGGCTCTCGCGCGAGCCGATGGCTGGCAACCCGGCTCCGAGAATCATAGAGACCGCCGCCGGGATGATGAATGCGATTGGGCTGCAGAACATGGGGGTTCGCGCTTTTATCGCCGAAAAACTTCCCAAACTGAGGAAGATCACTGGCACGGTCATTATCGCGAACGTCTTCGGGTTCACCATTGAGGATTGCGTCGAGGTGATTCAAGCTTTGAACGATGCCCCCGGTGTAGCGATGTATGAGCTGAATGCGAGTTGCCCCAATACCAGCCATGGGGGAATGGTCTTCGGGACCGATCCGCCGCAGCTTTGGGAGTTGGTGGCCCGATGCAAGGCGGCGGCTCGCAGGCCTCTGATGGTTAAGCTTTCACCTAATGTTACTGATATTGGATTGATGGCGCGCGTTGCAGCGGACGGTGGCGCTGACGCGGTCTCACTGGTCAACACCTTCGTCTCTTTGGCGATTGATGTGGAGACGCGCCGGCCTCGTATCGCCAACATTACCGGAGGACTCTCCGGCCCCGCGATCAAGCCCATTGCAGTGCGGATGGTGCATGAGGTTTCGAGGAATGTGACGATCCCTATCGTTGGCATGGGAGGGGTTGTTCGGGCCGAGGACGCGGTGGAGTTCATGATGGCGGGGGCGACTGCCGTGCAGGTTGGGACGGCAAGCTACGCCGATCCGCGCGCCGTCGAGAATGTTGCGAATGGGTTGAAGCGCTGGTGTGTCACGCACCAGGTTCCGCACGTAAGCTCGCTGACTGGTTCGGCTCTGTTGTGACGAAGTGTTGTCGCTTGCTGGCTTTAGAATAGTCAGGTGATGATTGAACACGACGTTGCCTCCTCAACTGCTCCGACCGATCTTCGGCAGATCCGCCGCGCTCTACTCTCTGTAACCGACAAGACAGGACTTGTTGATTTTGCTCGAGTTCTTGCATCGTTCGGCGTGGACCTAGTTTCAACAGGGGGGACCGCCCGCGCGCTGCGAGAGGCCGGTCTCCCTGTGCGCGATATTAGCGACCTGACCGGATTTCCCGAGATGCTCGATGGCCGTGTGAAGACTCTTCACCCGAAGGTGCATGGCGGAATCCTGCATATTCGTGATAACGCGGAACATATGGCTTCGGTTGCTGAGCACCAGATAGAACCGATCGATATGGTGGTGGTGAACTTGTACGCATTCGGGAACACGGCGAATCGTCCGGGTGTTGCTTTCGCGGACGTGATCGAAAATATCGATATCGGTGGACCTTCGATGGTTCGGTCGGCGGCGAAAAACTTTGCGGACGTCGCGATTGTGACCTCTGTTGCGGACTACTCTCGATTGGCGGATGAGATGGCGGCGAACTCGGGCGGTCTGAGTCACGCGACACGCTGGAGGCTCGCCAAGACGGCCTTTGCGGTCACCGCAGCATACGATGCAGGTATAGCGACGGCGCTGGAGAACATCGAAACTCCGAGCGGGAAGGCTATTTTTTTGCAGGAGCAGTTGCCTTCAACTGTTCGGGTCAATGATCCGCTTCTCAAATCGCTTCGCTATGGAGAGAATCCGCACCAGAAGGCTGCGCTCTATACAGACGGCAGCGAAAAGGGTGTGGCGAACGCCAGGCAGCTTCAGGGGAAGGAACTCAGCTACAACAACATTGTGGATCTGGACGCCTGCTGGGAGTTGGTAAGCGAGTTCGATGAGCCGGCTGTGGTCATCATCAAACACACCAACCCTTGTGGTGCTTCGACCGGAGCCACGGTCGCCGAGGCCTATCGGCGAGCACTCGAGGCCGATCCGGTGTCGGCCTTTGGCGGAGTGATTGGGATCAACCGCGAGGTGGATGCCGCAGCGGCTGAGGAGATTGCGAAGCTATTCGTCGAGGCTATCGTCGCGCCCTCGTTCACCAGTGAGGCGCTGGAACGTTTTGGGACGAAAAAGAATCTCAGGCTCCTCGAGATTTCGCCTGTCGATATTCCACGCGTCTTGAAGCAGGTTTCAGGTGGGATGCTGGTGCAGGATGCCGACCGGTTGCGGATCAGCGAGGGGGAGCTCCAGATCGTGTCCAAACGAACGCCCACTGCGGAGGAGCTGCGTGCTCTGCTCTTTGCCTGGGGAGTATGCAAACACGTCAAATCGAACGCGATCGTCTACGCTCGTTTCAGCGGGGGACATGGCCAGACGGTAGGCATCGGGGCGGGCCAGATGAGCCGGGTGGATGCGGCACGCTTCGGCGCAATGAAAGCCGTACTGCCGCTAAAGGGCATTGTTGCAGCCTCCGACGCATTTTTCCCCTTCGCGGATGGCCTGGAAGTTGTAGCGCAAGCTGGTGCTACAGCGGTGATTCAGCCTGGGGGGTCGGTGCGGGATGCCGAGGTGATCGAGGCTGCGGACCGGCTGGGCGTGGCGATGGCATTTACAGGCGTCAGGCACTTCCGGCACGGATAATCTTCCGGATTTGCGCCAATGACGGATATAATCACGGCCATGCTGCGCAAACGGCTGGTCTGGGCCACCTGCATCCAATCCGCAGGCGCCATCGTCTAACCAGTGTCCAGGAGCATAGCATCGACTTCCATTCCGTCGGCACAGGAAACTACAACATGACACTTCTTTTACGTGCCTCTTCTCTTCGCCATCTCCGGCTGATTCCCGCTGCGGCGCTTTTTTTTGTTGCACACACGATGATTGCTCAGGCTCCAGGCGCTGCGAAGGGTTTGGTAGCAGCTTCGGTTCAACCTGATCGCGCGTCTTCGTACTACCACTATGGGTTGGCGCGGCTTTACGAAGATATGGCGGTGAACGCGGGGCGGTCGGACTATGCAACCCAGGCGGTGGAGCAATACAAGCTGGCTTTGGATGCCGACCCGAACTCGCGCCTTCTGCAGGATGGTCTGGCCGACCTTTACTTCAAGATCGGCCGCATTCGTGAGGCAGTGACGGCTGCGCAGGACCAGGTGACCAAGAACCCTGATGATATTGAAGCCCATACCTTGCTGGGAAAGGTCTATCTGCGTTCGCTTGGAGACATGCAAAGCTCTCAGTCCGGACAGATGCTTCAACTCGCGATTACAGAGTACGAAAAGCTTGCACAACTGAAGCCGAATGACGTGGAGACGCATCTTTTACTGGGCCAGCTGTATGGACTGAATCACGACTCGGGGAAGGCAGAGGCTCAGTTCAAGGCCGCTCAGGGGATAGACGCCAATTCGGAGGAGGTCGCGCTCAATATGGCGCGGCTCTACAGCGAACAGGGAGATCCGAAGCGCGCGGCCGAGGTTCTCAGCGCCATTCCGGTCGACGATCGATCGCCGCGCGTCGAGTTCGCGTTAGGTGCGAGCTACGAGCAACTGAAGAGGAATAGGGACGCGATCGCTGCTTATCATCGGGCTCTGGATGCTGAGCCCGATAACCTGGATACAGAGCGCGGTCTTGCCAATGCCTTGCTTGGCGATGGTCAACTGGATGAGGCGCTGAAGGTATTGAATGGCATTGTTGCGGCTGAGCCGCAAGATGCTCAGTCTCAGATCCATATCTCCGAGATTGAGCGGAGACAAGGGCATTACGACGAAGCGCTGAAGACGCTGGATAAGGCGAAGCCGCTGGCTCCTGAATCGCTGGAGCTTACTTACAATGAGGCTCTTATCTACGACTCGCTGGGTCGTTACGACGATGCGATTGGTGTGTTGACCAAGCTGGTGGCTGACTCTGCTCATCCGGATGGAAAGTACACCGATGGAGAGAAGGCCAATCGCTCGATCTTCCTGGATCGGCTCGCGATCATCTATCGCGAGGAGAACAAGACTGCAGATGCAGTTGCTGCTTACAAGCAGATGGCGTCGCTTGGCGGTGACTACGTCAAGAGTGGCTATCAAGGCCAGATCGATGCCTATCGCGATGCTCATCAGTGGAAGGAAGCTACTGCGACTGCCGCTGAGATCGCGAAGCTGATGCCGAACGATCATGGGATTCAGCTGATGTATGCTGGTCAGCTCGCCGATACAGGCGCAGTCGATCAGGGGATTGCGCTGGCGAATGCGCAGTTGGCGGCGACGAAGGGAACTCCGGACGAGCGTGACTCTCATCTGGCTTTGGCGCAGATTTACACTCGGCTGAAGCGCTATCAGGAGGCTTCTGCAGAGCTTACGAGCTCTGACGCGCTCGCTACAAAGCCTGACGAGAGGCTCTACGTGGCGTTTCTGCGCGGCGCGCTTTATGACCGGCAGAAACAGTACGATCTGGCCGAAGCGGAGTTTCGCAAGGCGCTTGCGATTGATCCGCAGAACGCGACCGTTCTCAACTATCTTGGTTACATGCTGGCTGATCGCGGCGTTCGACTTCCGGAGGCGCTGACGCTGATCCGCAAGGCGGTTGAGCTCGATCCTCAGAATGGCGCGTTCTTGGATTCTCTCGGTTGGGCTTACTACAAATCCGGTCAATATGCTCTGGCAGAAGAAAATCTGCGCAAGGCGAACGAGCGGATCAACACCGATCCCACGGTTCACGATCATCTTGGCGAGGTCTATGAGAAGACCGGGAACCTGAAGATGGCGGTGGCGCAGTGGGAGCGCTCGATGACCGAGTATGCTCGTTCGCTGTCAGCGGATGCCGATCCTGCGGATGTTGCGAAGGTTCAGCACAAGCTTGAGAACGCGCGGGTGAAGCTGGCGAAGGTCGGAAACGTCTTGGTCAAATAGCAAGATCGTCACACAGCGGTAAGGGTTTGAGGCTCCTCGAGTAATTTTGAGGAGCCTCTGCCGTTTACACTAGAGCTGACTATGGCAATCGATCTTCACAGTTGCGCGGTCGTCGCCGATCCGGGCGATCTGCTGCTGACGCGTGTGTACCCGGCACCGTTTCGGCCTTCCCGGACTCCGTTTCAGCGGGACCGGGAGCGGATTGTGCAGGCCCGCGCCTTCCGGCGCCTGGCGGGGAAGACGCAGGTCTTTACCAGCCGCGCCTCGGACCACTTTCGCAGCCGGTTGACCCACACCATCGAGGTGGCGCAGATTGCGCGGGCGGCGGCTGCGGCGCTTGGTCTGCAGGAGGATCTGGCCGAGACGCTGGCGCTGGTTCATGACATTGGACATCCGCCGTTTGGGCACGCCGGGGAGCGGGCGCTGGATCAGTGCCTGAAGAGGCATGGACGCGGCTTTGATCACAACATCCACGCTCTGCGCATCGTCGACCACTTCGAGCAGCGCTACGCGGCGCATCGCGGGCTGAACCTTACGCTGGGAGTTCGCGAGGGGATCATCAAGCACTCGCGGGACTACAGTATCGAGAAGCATCCGGATCTGACCGGCCTGCTGCTGGATCAGCGACCGCCGCTGGAGGCGCAGCTGATCGATCTCGCCGACGAGATCGCCTATCTTACGGCGGATCTTGACGATGGGGTCGAGTCCGGTCTGCTTGAGGTGAGCCATATTTGTGAGCATGTGGAGATTGTTGCGCGTTGCTACAAGACAGTGGAACGCGAACATGCCGGGGTCGATGAGAAGTTTCTGTTCAACGAGGCGCTGCAGTTGATGCAGAACGTTCTGACCGACGACCTGATTGAAAATACGGCGCGGAACACGATGGCCATCGGTGCTGAGTCGCTGGCCGATGTGCGGAGACATCCGAGCCGGCTGGCGCTGTTTTCGCCGAAGGTGGAGGCGGAGCGTCTGCAGGAGAAGCGGTATCTCTATGACGCACTTTATACCTGCCCGGAGCTCGAGCATGAGCACGACAAGGCGGAAGAGGTGGTGACGGCGCTGTTCGACTACTGGATCAACGATCCGGAGGAGCTGCCGGTGAACCACTTCGAGTCGGTGGAGAACCAGGGTCTGGCTCGCGTGGTGGCGGATTACATCGCCGGGATGACGGACAGCTTCATCTTGCTGCAGTATGCGCAGATCAAACGGGCTGTTCGCCGATAGAGTAGCGGGCGAACGATTCGGAATGCTCGTCGGGCAAATGATACTGATTGCTCGTCGATGACTGAATAAAAGTGAACAGCCGCATTCGCGAGGCTGTACACTTTCAGCCAAATGAGCTTCAGCCCAGCCAATATTACGGCGCTTGTGATTGCTGCCAGCTTTGCGGCTGGCCTGAATATCTATGCCACCGTGCTGACGCTTGGGATTCTTGCGCGTACGCACTGGGTGGCGCTGCCTCCTGGTCTGGACTCGCTGGGGCACACCTGGGTGCTGGTGGTGTGCGGGATTATGTTCGCGATCGAGTTTGTGGCGGACAAGATTCCTGCTTTCGATATGATCTGGAACGCGTTGCATACGGTGGTGCGAATTCCTATCGCTGCGCTGGTGGCGTATCACGCGAGTTCGCAGTTGTCTCCGCAGATGCAGGTGCTGGCTACGGCGATTGGAGCTGCGGTCGCGCTGGCGGCGCATGGATCGAAGACGGCTCTGCGGGCTGCGGTGACGCCTAGTCCGGAGCCGGTATCGAATATCGCGTTGAGCTCGACCGAGGATGTAGCGGCGGTGGGGCTGACGTGGTTTGCGACGCATCACCCGTTGATTGCTGCTTCGATCGCGGTGGTCCTGCTGGTAGCGGCTCTGCTGGCTGCCAGGGCGTTACTGCGAGCGATCCAAAGACCACTACGGCGTCTGTTCGGTACTGATCTGGAAGAAGTTAGGAGTCCGGCTGAGCGGCTGCCCTAGATGGGGGGTACCCCCCCTATTGCCCGCGCGTAAATTCCTTATTATCATGGTTTTACGGCTGATATAGACCTGTAAATATGTCATTCCAAAAGGGTTGCGTCCAGATACGTGCAAACAAACGGGTTATGCGGCTTAAAGTGAAAAACCCAGCTTTTGGCTGGGGTTTTCTTTGCTCTATTTCTAGTATAGCGCGCCGGGGCTAACTTGTACGCCACACGTATGTCTTTCCGAATGAATGGTTTGGGTAGTTTAGGGGCTTGACAGGTTATTTTGCCTTTTTCTAGCGAGGTTTTCCTGCGGCTCGCCTTGCGTTTGTCAGGAGATTGAGGACGGAAAGAGCGTTTCGCGCTACCTTTCCACTTGATAACATTTCGTAAAGTTTGAGGGACACCGCGTTGAGCTTTGTACTGCTGATGATTTTTGCCGCGTCAATTCCAGCAACAACTATGGTTCCCGCCCAGCAGGTTTCGCCAGACGCTGGAGGCCTTCAGCGCCACTACGCAGATGGAATGGTTTCCCATTATTTGATGACGGGTGACAACGATGGCTGGAAGTACACCATTCGAGCCGCCGACAGCGTGAAGCGCGATACAAACGGTCGCTTCTATGAGGAGATCGGTTGGTCGGACCTCACCTCGAATACGCAGCAGACGCTCACACCTGCAAGCCTGGCGATGCGGCAAACCATTTCTCTGGATGACGCCGCTACATACCTGAAGGTGCCGAACCTTGCGAACGTTCAACCGCTCCTGATTGGGCCCATCACCGATACCCTGACCTTCTATAGCGATCTTCTATTAGCCATCAGAGCGAAGCTGGCGCGGCCCGGACAGACGGCCTATGTTTCGCGCACCACTCCCAATTCCTGGGCCGACGGACAGCGTGTCCTACTCGGCCAAGACGTGGTTGATTTTTCCCTTTCCGTGGAATCCTCAGACGCAGCCGGGCATACTAAGACTTTGCTTATCCAGCACGTACCTCCCCCTGAACTTCACGTTCAGCAACCTGGGAAGTGGATGCAAGCGCCAACGTCGGCTAAGCCGAACAACTTCGTCCAGGTCTCCAGAGAGAGTGAAGGATTCAGCGCAGAGACCGGCACGGAGACCTTTGACGTGAGACTCGTTGTGGACACCCGTGATGGCCGGATAGTATCAGCGGCGATACACAACCCTGTCGTACTTAGAGTTCGCACTTGCACAGATCGTGAGCTCACGCAGTGTGGATCAGAAACGACAAAGACAATCCTCCGAGAGATTACTTTGAAGCTTGTCCCGTAGCCTGCAAGGCAGCCCGGTGCTGCGCGGCCGCATAGCGGGGGCGATTCACGGGCTAGGCTGCCGGTTCCTCGCGGAATTACCGGCATTTCAGACATTGAGCTGCTAGCGTGCCCTGAGCGGCGTAGTGGTGGGCAACTGGATTTCGTAGAGTTTGGCGGGGTCGAGATAGCTGCCTTGCCAACGGACGCCCAGGTGAAGGTGGGGGCCGGTGGCGCGTCCGGAGGCGCCGCTGAGGGCGATGATCTGGCCTCGGCGGACGCGGCGGCCTGCGGAAACTTCAATCTTTGAGAGATGCATGTAGACGCTCATGAGGCCGAGGCCATGGTCGATGATGACGCAGCCTCCTTCAAAGTAGAGAGGACGTGCGAGAACGACGCGGCCGGAGTTGATGGCGGCTACGGGGGTGTGGAGTTTGGCGTGATAGTCGAGGCCGCGGTGGACGCTGGCGACCTTGCCGTTGAAGAGGCGCTGATTGCCGAAGGAGTCGGACTGGGGCGCGAGGCGGAGGGGTGGGAGGAAGTTGCCGGTCCATAGCGGCTTCGCGGCTGAGGTGGCGAAGGCTTTGTCTTTGACGATCTTGTCGGCGGCGATCTGGCGGAGTGATTTGGGGTCGGGTTGAACGAACTTGTCGGGGACGGTGAGGGGAACCTGCAGGTAGGGTGCGGTCTCGATGGTGAGTTGCTGGTGCAGGGTCTGATGGGTTTTATCTTTGAGGTCTGCCTCGATGGTGAGTGGGTAGTTGCCGGGGGTGAGTTCTACATCGACACCGGCTAGTGCGTACCAGGTGTGGCGATCGGAGTTTGGGAAGAAGGAGATCTGGTGAGACTGCCAGTTGCCGGTGACGGAGAGGGCCGGGTTCGGCAGGGAGACGGTGATGAGGAAGGGTGAGCCGTTGCTGAGTTGTGAGGGGGCGATGAGGATGGAGTCATCGAGTGTGAGGCTGCATCGCGCGGGATGCGCTGCGAAGAAAGCTACTGCGGTGAGTAGAAAGGCTCGCAGGAGAGTTCTGTTCGTGAGAGAGGGCATGAGGACAGAGTGTCTGACGGAAACAGGTGCCGGTGCCACGGCTTCAGCGGACGTTGCTTGCAAGCCACTCTGCGTAGCGCGGCTGCTTTTGTTCGATGTTGGCGCGATTGAACGGAGGACGGTCGGCATGGCCGCAGAGATAGGTACTTGCAGTCATGGCGAAGAACTCACCGACATTTTTGAGCATGTAGGCCTGAGGAGGCCAGAGGTCCGCGGTCTTCGCCCGCTCGTAGAACCTCAGAACATCTGGATTCTGGCGGCCCTTGGGCAGGCGGTCATTCTGAAAGGCGTGCATGAACTCGTGCAGCAGGATGGGGCGGTTATCCTGTTGCGGACGCAGCGAGACGAAGACACCTTTCTGGCCGAAGTGGCCTCCACCGCCGTGCTCGCCTTCTCCTACGGAGACGTGCACGGTGAAGCCGCGAAGAAACTGCTTGGTCGGTTCGGTCAGCGGGGTCGACTCAACCAGGTCGGTCTGTTGCTGGATAGCGGCCAACAGCGCCGGCTTCTCCGGGATAGCCTCGATCTCCTGGATATCGAAACGGTAGCCTCGGTAGGAGAAAGTTTTACCCTTCTCTTGACCCTGCACGGCGGGTGCCGGATCTGCAGTCTGGGCAGGGGAGGACGGTGTGAAACAGAGGTAGAGGATGGCAGACAGCAAGAGAAGCACTGTACGAGGTCTGCTGAAAAACGAAGAGGGATTCCTCATGTCTCCCTCATCATATGCCTGATAGGTAAAAGCCTGCGAGGCGGATGCTACGAAAGCAAACCCAAGGGGCTAAACCCCGCGTCGTTGGCGGGTCTGATTGCCGAGGCTAAAGCCTTGGCTTACCTAGAAGCAAAAGCTGTTTTTCGAACTTTCAAGAGGACAATCTCATCAGACTTCCTTAGAGGGTTTGCGACTGGCGAAGGCGAGGACCAGCGCGGTGATATTCTAGCCAAAATCAGTAGGAATGAGGCCTCAGTTTTTCATGTCAAACCAGAACACTCCCCAGAGCACTCCGAAGTTCGATCCGTCCGTTGAACCTATTGAAGCCGTTGAGTCTATCGAATCTTTCGACGCGATTCTGTCGGAGTATGAACAGACGCACTCGCGCCGCTCGGGTGAGGGTGGCAAGCAGATAGCGGGAACGGTGGTTGCGGTGTCGGCTGATTCGGTGTTTGTGGATATTGGGTACAAGACGGAGGGTGTGTTGCCGCTGTCTCTGTTTGAGAGTGCGGGAGAGACGGTGGAGCCGGGCGGCAAGCTGCTGGTTTCGGTGAAGGGGCGCAACGAAGAGGGGTACTACGAGCTGTCGCGGATGCGGGTGGAGCTGCCGAAGGACTGGAGCGCGCTGGAGCAGGCGTTTGCGGAGAAGACGGTGATTGCGGGGACGGTGACAGGCGTGGTGAAGGGCGGCCTGACGGTGGATGTTGGGGTGAGGGCGTTTATGCCGGGGTCGCGAAGTGGGGCGCGCGATGCGGCGGAGATGGAGAAGCTGGTGGGGCAGGAGATTCGCTGCCGGATCATCAAGCTGGATGTGGCGGAGGATCTGGTTGTGGATCGGCGGACGGTGGCGGAGGAGGAAGATCGTTCGACCAAAGAGCGGCGGTTTGGGGAGATCAACGAGGGCGACGTGGTTTCGGGGACGGTGCGCAGTTTGACGGACTATGGCGCGTTTGTCGACATCGGTGGAGTGGATGGGTTGTTGCACATCAGCGACATTGCGTGGGCTCGGGTGGAGAAGCCAGCGGATGTGTTGACGGTGGGGCAGCAGATTGAGGCGAAGGTATTGAAGGTGGAGGCAGCGGGGAAGAGGATCGCGCTGGGGATGAAGCAGTTGATGGCGCATCCTTGGGATGCGGTGGCGGGGAGGTATGTTGCGGGAGAGCGGGTGCGGGGTGCGGTGACGCGGGTGACGGACTTTGGTGCGTTTGTGGAGTTGGAGCCAGGCGTTGAGGGGATGGTGCACGTCTCGGAGATGTCGTGGGTGAAGAAGGTGAGGAAGCCGGGTGACCTGGTGAAGCCGGGCGATGTGGTGGAGGTGATGATTCTCGGCGTGAGTGTGCCGGAGCGAAGGATGTCGCTGGGGCTGAAGCAGACGCTGGGCGATCCGTGGGTGGATGCGGCGGAGAGGTTTATGGTGGGCTCGCAGGTGGAGGGGCCGGTGGTGAGCTTTACGAAGTTCGGCGCGTTTGTGCAGTTGACGGAGGGTGTTGAGGGGATGATTCATGTCAGCGAGATCAGCGCGGAGAAGCGGGTGGAGCGGCCGCAGGATGTGCTGCGAGCGGGGCAGGTGGTGAAGGCGAAGGTGCTCGATTTCGACAGGGAGAAGAGGCAGATCAGGCTGAGTATGAAGCAGTTGGTGCCGACGGGGTTGGAGGAGTACATCGCTGAGCACAACGAAGGGGATGTGGTGACGGGGCGGTTGATTGAGGTTGCGGGCGAGCAGGGGACGGTGGAGTTGGGTGAAGGGATTCGCGTGCGCGCGTGGCTGATGGCGGAGGCTGCGGCGAAGGAAGAGGCGAAGCCGGGGGCGGTGGATCTTTCGTCGTTGGGGTCGATGCTGGCGTCGCGATGGAAGAATGGGCCGAGTGCGGCTGAGGCGAAGGCGGAGCCGGTTCGCGCGGGGCAGATTCGTAGCTTTCGGATTACGCTGCTGGATCGCGAGGCGAAGAAGGTGGAAGTTCAGCTGGTCTGAAAGATTATCAAGAATAAATTCGCAGTAGTGAGATTAGGGATTGCCCTTAGTTTTCAATGTGCTGCGGGCAGCCGAGGGGTTTGGGTTGATTCAGGCTCGGTTCTGCGGCGCTTTTGTGGCTGAGATACTGCGCTATATTAGATTTATTGTGTTCAGCCTGAGGCCAAAACCGAATGCGCAGGGTTCGTGGAGAGTCTTCTTCGCGCTGCTTTGTGTGTTGCTGGTTCTGGCGACCGGGACGATTCAGGCTGTTCACTCCCACCCGGTTGGCGACATCTCGCATGCGGATTGCGCACTCTGCGTTACGGCTCACGTTGCGGTAGAAGTTGCCCAGCCGCCGGTTGCGCTGGTGGTTGCCTCCGTCGTATCTGCAGTAGAGGTCTTCGATCCGTCGACGCGGACGAAGACTTTTTTCACGTTCGCACTCTATACCCGACCTCCGCCTGTTGACTTCGTTCTCGCTTAGAAACGACGTCAAAGATCAGGTTTAAACTCAAGGGGGTTGTGTATGCACACGTCGAAACGACGCGTCATCTTCGCATTATTTGTAGTTTTCTTTGTTTTCAGTAGTGCGGTTTTTTGGTCGCAGTCTGCTGGAAATGCCGGCACTGTGGTTGGTACGGTAACGGACGCGACGGGTGCTATTGTGCCGGGGGCCACGGTGTCGATTGAGAATCCGGTGAGCGGGTATAGCCGCGTGACTACGACGGATAGCTCGGGGCACTATCAGTTTACGAACCTGCCGCTGAATCCTTATCACGTTGTGGTTTCGTTGACGGGGTTTGCGTCTTCGACTCAGGATGTTCAGGTCAGGTCGTTTGTGCCAATCGTGGTGAAGACCAGTCTGACTATCGGCGCAACTTCGACGGTTGTGAATGTGACGGGGAGCGATCTGGTGGAGAGCGATTCGACGTTCCATACGGATGTGGATCGCGGCCTGTTCGACAAGCTGCCGCTCGAGAGCCAGTCTTCTTCGCTCAGCTCGCTGGTGACTCTGTCGTCGCCGGGTGTCGCTGCTGATTCGAATGGGCTGTTTCATGGGTTGGGTGACCATGCTTCGAACTCCTTCTCGATTGATGGCCAGCCGATTACGGATCAGCAGAGCAAGGTTTTTTCGAACCAGATTCCTTCGAACTCGATTCAGTCGATTGAGGTGATCTCGGGCGCGCCGCCGGCGGAGTTTGGGGGCAAGACGAGCCTTGTCATCCAGGTGACGACGCGGTCGGGACTTGGAGTGAAGAAGCCAACCGGGAGTGTGACCACCTCGTATGGAAGCTTCGGTTCGTCGACTGGCGGGATCGATCTGAGCTATGGCGGGGAGAAGTGGGGGAACTTCGTTGAGGTGGATGGACTGAATACTGGCCGCTTCCTCGATCCTCCAGAGTTCACGGTCTTTCACGACAAGGGCAATGAGGTTAATGTGTTTGACCGTATCGACCGTCAGCTTTCGGCGGTGGACTCGGTTCACCTGAACCTGAACTACAGCCGTTCATGGTTTCAGACGCCGAACTCCTTCGACAATCTGAATGTGCAGAACGTGATTATCGGAGGAGCGGGAGCGAATCCTGTCTTCGCGAATGTGGGAAATACGGATCAACGTTCGAAGATTGGGACCTTTGATATTGCGCCGACGTATACGCGAACGATTGGGGCGAACTCGGTCTTTAATTTTGGTCCGTATATTCGCAAGGATCAGTATGACTACTATCCGAGCGGGAATCCTCTGGCTGATCTTGGTCCGCCGAATCTGCAGAATCAGACGATCGCGCAGACTCGCTCGCTGACGAACGCCGGCGTGCACACCGATATTTCTTATGTGAGGGGGAATAACAATATTAAGGTCGGAGCCAATTACTCGCAGACGTTTTTGCGAGAGAGCGACACGCTCGGTGTGGTTTCGAATACCTTCAACTCGCCGTGCACCGATGGCGCGGCGAATCCTGTGAACGGGTTCAGTGATCCATCGCAGTGTGCGGCCGCGGGGCTGTTTCCGAATGATGGCGTTCTGGCCGGCCAGCTTGGATCTGCTACCACTCCCTTCAACCCGGTGCTGCTGCCATTCGATTTGACTCGCGGCGGCGGGCAGTTCAACTTTATCGGGCACACGGATGTGAAGGAGTTGGCTCTGTATGCCCAGGATCAGATCAAGGCAGGGAACTGGCTCTTCAATCTTGGTATCCGTGGTGATTTCTATAACGGCTTGACGGTTGCTCGTCAGGCTGAGCCTCGCGTTGGTATCGCTTATACCGTGAAGCAGACGAACACGGTGTTGCGTCTCTCATATGCACGGACGCTGGAGTCGCCGTTCAATGAAAATCTCGTGCTGTCCAGTCAAGGCTGTGAGAATGCGGTTCTTTCGCCGTTGCTTTCGTGTACGCCTGGGGTCTCGGGAACACTGCAGCCTGGATTTAAGAATGAGTTTCATGCAGGTCTGCAACAGGCGTTTGGCAAGAACTTTGTCGTAAGCGGCGACTACATCTGGAAGTACACCCACAATGCTTTCGACTTCAGCGTGCTGGGGAATACTCCGATCACCTTTCCGATCGACTGGCATAATTCGAAGATTCCAGGATTTGCTTTGCGGGCCGACGTTCCGAACATTCACAACTTCTCAGCGTTTGTAGTTATGTCGTCTGTAGCAGCCCGGTTCTTTCCTCCGCAGGTTGCGGGGGCTGGAGCGACGGTGGGCGGCAGCGGGTTTCCGTTCCGGATCGACCATGATGAACGATTCAATGAAAACACGCACGCACAATATCAGATTCCGGGAAAGCATAGCCCGTGGGTTGGATTCAACTGGCGGTTCGATAGTGGACTGACGGCGGGATCTGTGCCGTGCTACAACGTGACCGATCCGAACAGCCTGTGTAATCCAGCGAACGGAGGTCCGTCAATCACGATCAACGGGCAACCGGGAATCGATCTGAGTGGATTGACGCCGGATCAGCAGTTTCAGGCTGGGCTTACGTGCAATGGAGTGAAGGCGACTCCGTATGTTGGCATTCCGGGCAATCAGTGCCTGGCTTCGGAGCTTACTTCGAAGCTGGTGTCGATTCCTGCGCCTGGAACGGAGAATGACGATAAGCATCCGCCGCGTATCGCTGAGCGCAGTCTGTTCGATGCTTCGATTGGGCAGGATAATCTGTTCAACGGCGATAAGAACAAGTGGAGTCTACGTCTGACGGGTGTGAACATCACGAACAAGTATGCGCTCTACAACTTTCTCTCGACGTTCAGCGGGACGCACTATGTGACGCCGCGTGCCTTGACGGCGGAGCTTGGGTTCCACTTCTAACAGTAGCGCGGAGCAAAGAAAGATGGGCGGTGGGATTGAATCCACTGCCCATCTTTTTGTTGCGATGTGGGTTGTTATTCGGTTGCCTGTAACTTCGAGATCTTCTCCAGATCCTTGAGTGTCTCTTTGCTCAGGGCTTTTTCGTGGAGGAGGAGCTCTGCGGCGCGGACGCGAGGAGTGCCGTGGAACCAGTCCTGCACGATGTTGTTCTTGAGCAGGTTGGTTACGGCGAGAAGGCACATGCCCTGGTGGTGGGCCATCCAGGAGCGCACGAGTTGGGGTTGATGGCCTTCAGTGTAGTCGGCTGCTTCGTAGAAGCCATAGGCTCCCATCCAATCCATCGCTGCCATGCGACGAAGATTCGCGATGGAGTCTTTGCGAAGAAGAGGGAGGGCGAGGAAGCTGGAGTAGGGCGAGATGACGGGGCCATCTTCGGCGCCGTACTTCAGTGCGAGTTTGGGAATGCCCCAAGCCTGGTAGCTGTAGCGGCCTTGAGGATCTTTTTTGGCGAAGCCGGATTCGGAGATGCCCCAGGGGATGTTGCGGACGTGATCCTTTTGAATGCGAACGGCTGACTCGAGGGAGCGAGCGATGAGGGTGTCGGGAAAGGTGCGCATCCAGAGGGACGGCATCAGGTACTCGAACATGGTTCCGGTCCAGGAGAGGAGAGCGGCGCGTCCGTTGACCAGGACGTGGGAGCGGTCGAGGCGAAACCATGATTGCTGGGGGATGTCGCCTTTGGCTACGGCGATGAAGGAGGCGATGCGGGCCTCGGAGGCAAGGAGGTCGTAGCAGGAGGAGTAGAGCTCGTGCGTGTTGCCGTCGTAGCCGATGGAGAGGAGCTGACGGGCTTCGACGAGGAGGAAGCCGTACTCCATGGCGTCGGCGTGGCGCTCTGCTTCGCTGGCGATGGAGGTGATGTCGGATTTGAGTTGGGCGAGGCGTTGCCGGGTGGCTGGGAGGAGGGCTAACAGCTCGGCGGCGGCGGTGGCGAGGGGAGAGTCTGTTGGCAGGTCGCGTGAGGCGCCGGAGAGTTTTGATTCTAATTCTGTTACATATTCGGCTGCGTCGAGGAGGGTTGGAATCGATTTGTGTTCGGAGCCGTAGAGTTGAGGTGGGACGAAGAGAGATTCGAAGCGGGGGAGAAGCCAGGGAGTATACCGTTCGGCGAAGAGAGATAACGCCGCGAGGTAGTTGGAGATCTCGTTGGCCGACCATTGCTTGTTGTCCTGACTGGATGGAGCGTCGCTCGCGGTCTTGAATTGTTGCGCGATGGAGCGGAGATGCGATCGGATCGCGGTTGCCGGGGGTTCGGCCGGCGCTAGAGTGATGGTGGTCTTGACGGGTTGCTGCTGCATTTGTTTCAGGCCGGCGAAGGTTTCTGGCGCGAGGATGGGGCGCTTGAGGAGATCGAGTGCACCGGTGCGCAGGGTGTAGAGGGAGGCGGCAAGATTGCCGCTGTCGACTGCAGAGACGATGTGGGGCAGGATGGGACGGAGGGTTTCGATGTCGTACCAGTTGTAGATGTGGCCGCGTTGCTTTTCGAGGCGGTCGTAGGTGGTGAGGGTTCCGAGCGTGGCCTGGGCGAACTCGGGCAGAGTGAGGAAGCCGAACTCGTACGCGGCCTGACGGGCGTTGAAGAGCATGCCGAGGTTGGTGGGGGAGAGTTTTTTGATCTGGAGGGTGTTCTGCTCTTCGACGTTGTCGGGGATGAGCCAGTGATTTTTCTCGTCGCCGAAGTCGTGAAAGTAGCGCCAGATATAGAGCGCCTGTTGCTGCAGGAAGTTGGTGTCGTCGGCGGTGAGGGGGCCTTCTTCGCGGCGGGGCGGGGAGTTGAGCCAGATGGCTACCAGAGGTGCGATGGCCCATAGAAGAAGGACTGGAGAGGCGGCTACGAGGGACCAGATGTTGTGAAAGGCGAGGGCGAGGGCTATGAGTACGGCCGCGACGGGGGAGAGCTGAAGGTAGATGTCGAGGGGGGTTCGGGACTTGCCGGATTCTGCCTGGGCGGCTGTCTCCCACTCGAGCATGTGTTTGCCGGAGACCAAGGTCCGGCTTAGAGAGCGGACGATGGCGTCGATGGCAAGGAACATGTGGTGCGGGAGGAAGGTGAGGTTCAGCATGGTGAAGCCGAAGGAGGTGGCGAAGGTGAGGACACCCTCGCGTGCGCCGACGAAGCTGAGTTTGAGCAGAGCTCGGCCGAGGTTGAAGCCAAGTTGCACAAGGACTGGGAGGAGGAGAAGGACCAAGCCGGCTATGGTCCAGTAGAGTGCGCCGCCGGGGAGGACAAACCAGCCAAGGAGAAAGAGGAGGAAGGTGACGGGTTCGACGAGGCTGCGGCGGAGGTTGTCGAAGATCTTCCAGCGGGAGACGGTGTTGATGGGGTTGGGGACGGACTTGCCAGATTCGTCGGGGACGAGAGCGAAGAGCCAGCGCGCGATCTGCCAGTCGCCGCGGACCCAGCGGTGCTTGCGGCGGGTGTGGGCGGAGTAGTGGGAGGGATAGTCGTCGATGATCTCGATGTCGGTGACGAGACCGGCGCGGGCGTAAGAGCCTTCGATGAGGTCGTGCGAGAGGAGAGCGTTGCGGGGGAAGCGGCGGTCGAGGACCTCGTGGAGGATGGCGACTTCGTAGATGCCCTTGCCGGCGAAGATGCCTTCGCCGAAGAGATCCTGATAGACGTCGGATACGGCGCGGGTATAGATGTCGAAGCCGGTTTCGCCGGAGTAGAGGGAGGCTAGGCGGGAGCGCGAGGCGGAGGCGACGCTGACACCGACGCGCGGCTGGAGGATGCCGTAGCCTTGAGTAACGATGCGGAGGCGCGGGTTGACGATGGCCTGGTTGAGCGGGTGGGCCATGGTGCCGACCATGCGGGCCGCGGTGCCGCGAGGGAGTTGGGTGTCGGAGTCGAGGGTGATGACGTACCGGACGTGTTGCAGGATTTCGAGCGGCCCGGCTTTCAGAGGGAAGCTGTCCTCCTCGTTGAGGAGAAATTTGTTGAGGTCGAGGAGCTTGCCGCGTTTGCGCTCCCATCCCATCCAGACGCCCTGGCGGGAGTTGAAGACACGGTAGCGGTGGAAGAGGAAGAAGGCTCCGCCCTTGGTGCGAGGGTATTTTGCGTTGAGATGATCGACGCAGTCTGCTGCGAGTTTGGCGAGGAGATTGGAGTCTTCGTCCAAGGGACGGGCCTTGGTGTCGGGCAGATCGGTGAGGAGGCCGAAGTGGATGTTTGGGTCCTGGTTGGAGAGGTAGCGGGCTTCGAGTTCGTCGAAGAGCTCGCGAACCTGGATCTCGTTGAGCAGGAGTGTGGGGACGACGACGAGGGTGATGGCGTCGCTGGGGACGCTCTTGGAGAGATCGATCTTAGGGAGAGACTCTGCGTGCATGAGCGCGGTGACGGTATTGTTAATGAGGTCGACGCCGCCCTGGGTTGTGGGAAGAAGCGCGAGCAGGAGCGCTACCATGACCGGCCAGAAGGCGTGATGCGGAACCAGGGGGGCGATGATGGCGACGATGAGGAGACAGGACAGCGTGAAGATGCCCAGGATGTAGAAGTCTTCGTTGAAGCGGCGGAGGAAGGCGCGGATTCGTTCGATGGGGGGAGGGTGGTATCCGATGCGGCGGTGAAGTTCGGGGAGACCTTCGGCGAAGAGGTAGTAACCGATGTGGCGGATGCGCAGAGCGAGGCGGGGATCGGGGTCAGAGGTTGTAGCGGCGTTGCGTGCGAGGTTGAGGGCGATCTGGGCGGTTTGGACCTCGCTGGCGTCGGCGTAGTGGGCTAGCTCTGCTACGCGCATGTGGTAGTTGTGGCGGGTTTCGTCCTCCATGCGAGCGAAGACGGCTGCGGGGTCTTCGCGCAGGACGGAGTCGAAGGCGATGAGAGGCTCGAGGACGTTGCGCCACTCGAACTGGTTGAGGCGGCGCATGCTGTGGAGGATTGCGGAGAAGGGCGACTGCTCGATGGGCGGGAGGGGGCCGGCGGCGAAGGCTTCTTCGGCACGGTCAAGGATGTATTCGAGCTGCGCGAGCTTGAGGGCTTGCGGGAGGACTGTGATCTCTTCGAGCAGAAGCGCGTCGCGTTGCTGGGCCTGCTGGACGTAGACGGTGAGGGACTCAGCGGACCAGATGCCGCGGGCTGCGACGAGGTACCCTTCGGTGAGATTGATGGCTCGCGGCAGATCGCTGTCTTTGTCTACGCGGACGTGAGGGAGGGCGGCGAAGGTTTCGGCGGTGTTGTCTCCTGCGACGAGCGCGGACTCGAGCATGCGGGTGCTCTCGAGGAGTTCTAGCTCCGGGGTGAGGTCGTGGATGGAGGCGGTCTTTTTGCAGGTGCGAAGGATTTCGGTGAGGCGTTGTTTGAGGCTTTCGAGGCGTTTTGAGAGTCCGTCGGATTTTACGCTGGCCGGCACCATCTCCCACTGGCGGCTCATGGCATCGGCGCGTGCTCTCAACTCTTCGTCAGAGACGGAGGGTTTTTCAGGGAGGCCCGCAGTCGGCATCTCCGGAGCAGTGAGCGGCAGAGCGTGTTCTGTGGTGACAGGATTCTGTGAAGATGGTGCCATGTAGCTTTTCTCAATCCATTCTCCCGCCGCGGCGGGTGCTGACTGCGATTATCTGCTGATGCCGACTCTGCCGGTGCTGACTGGATGAGATGCGAGGGTGAGCTTACCTGTAGCTTGCGGCCTGCATCTCAAACATGCTCGCATAGAGTCCATTTTTTTCTATGAGTTGTTGATGATTACCTTCTTCGAGGAGCCGGCCGCCGGAGAGGACGACGATACGGTCGGCCATGCGTACGGTGGAGAAGCGGTGGGAGATGAGCAAGGCCATCTTTCCCAGGGTCAGTTCCGCGAAGCGCTCGAAGACCTCGAGTTCGCTGCGGGCGTCGAGGGCTGCGGTGGGCTCATCGAGGATGAGGAGCTGGGCATCGCGGAGATAGGCGCGGGCGAGGGCTATCTTCTGCCACTCTCCACCGGAGAGTTCGACGCCGCCTTCAAAGCGGCGGCCAAGCATCTGATCGTAGCCGCCGGCGAGCTTCGTGACGACGGTGTCGGCGAGGCTCTTGTGGGCGGCGAGTTCGATATCGCTCTCCTGATAGGGCTGATCAATGCGGCCCACGGCGATGTTTTCGCGGGCGGTCATCTCGAAGCGCATGAAGTCCTGAAAGATGACTCCGATGTTGCGGTGGAGATCTTCGAGGTTGTACTCGCGGAGGTCGATGCCGTCGAGGAGAATTTGCCCTTCGGTGGGGTCGTAGAGACGGGTTATGAGTTTGACGACGGTGGTCTTGCCCTGGCCGTTTTCGCCGATGAGCGCGATTCTTTCTCCGGGGGAGAGGGTGAGGTTGAAGTTTTTGAGGACGGTTCGGTCGGTGCCGGGATAGGTGAAGGAGACGTTGCGGAACTCGAAGCCGCGTTGGATCTTCGCGGGGGCGGGATGCCCGTCGGGGTTGGAGATAACGGTTGGCTTCATGTCGAAGAAGGCGATGAGGTCGGTGAGGAAGAGGGCTTGATCAGCGATGCCGGAGGCGGTGGAGAAGACCTGCTGGAGGTTGGAGCTGGCTTGCTGGATGGCAGTGGTGAGAAATCCGAACTGGCCGATGTTGTAGGCGCCGTGCAGGGTGCGCCAGATGACGTAGACGTAGGCTCCGTAGTAGCCGAGCGTGCCGATGACGCCGAGCAGACCGCCGACGATGAGTTTCGATCTGGAGAGAGTGACGTCTTCGAGGTAGATCTGATTGGCGAGTGTTTGAAATCTATCTGTGAAGAATTTGTTCAAGCCGAAGAGCTTTACTTCTTTCGCGCCTTCGCGGCTTCCGGCGACCTGCCGGAGGTAGTCCATCTGACGCTTGGCGGGGGTCTGGCGGAAGTTTTTTGCGTAGCCGAGGAAGGCATAGTGGGTCTCGCCGAGGAAGGAGGGGAGGACGCCAAGTGCGAGGAGGAGGACCAGCCAGGGAGAGGCGAGCGCGAGAGCGGCAGAGAACGAGAGGGTGGTGATGATCTGCGTGACCAGACGGCCTAGCTGCTGGATCATGGCGAGGCGGTCGGTGGCCTGCACGCGGGCGCGTTCGAGGCGGTCGTAGAAGACGGGATCTTCATAGGTGGTGAGGTCGAGACGCGCGGCCTGCTCCATGACGCGTACGCTAACGTACTGGGTATAGCGATTGGCGAGGAGGGAGTCGGAGTAGTCGATGGCTCGAGTGATGAGGCCGAGGGAGACGTTGAGGACCACCTCGGCGATGACGAGCTTCCAGAAGTTGGGGGCAAGGGCGTGGCCGCGAATGACTTCTGCGATGTCGTTGAGGATGTATGCGGCGATCTTCGCGATGCCGAAGGGAAGGGTGGCGACGATCAGTCGAAGGAAGAGCCCCCATGTGACGACAGCGCGGCCTGACTCCCAGAGGATGCGCAGGACAGCGGGCATGTTTTTGAGGGCGCTGATTCGATCGCGCCATGGACTCTCAGCTTTCACAGGGTCTTTCAAATCGCTCCTAAAGTGAGACTGCAAAAGAGAAAGGACGAGTCACATAGAAGTTATGGCTGCACTTAATGGATGCAGTAAAGCTATCAGGTGTTGGATAGTTCGTGGGCGGCGGATTGGCTCTTGCGGTTTGCGGTCATTGAGTTGTGGAGAGGGTTAGCTGCTGCCAGATTTCGGGGTCGACGGGGACGCCGAGGCGCATGTTCTCTTCTCGAAGCTGCAGGGTCTGTTCGCCTGGGTAGCGGATGGGTCTGTTGGGGTCGGCTGGGGTTGCGTGGTGGAGGGAGTCGAGGATGCCTTCGGCGATGCGGGTGAGTTCGTCGGGATCGGCGATGGCGGTTGGGCTAATGGCGAGGAAGACCTGGGAGAGGCCGGACTCGCGGAGTGGATCGCTGGGAATCTGGTGGGTTGCGAGGCCGCCAGAGAGCATCGCGGCGAGCATGTCGAGGACGAGGGAGAGTCCTGAGCCCTTCCAGTAACCGACGGGGAGGGCGCGCTGGGACGACTCGATGGCTGCTGGATCGCGGGTGAGATTGCCTGCGGTGTCGAAGCCGCCGTCGACGGGGAGAGGTTGCTCTCGTTTGCTGTAGGCGGCGAGTGTGCCGTAGGAGAACTGCGACATTGCCATGTCCAGTACGACGTGGCCGCCGGGACGGGGGACGGCGATGACGAGGGGATTGTTGCCGAGGGCGGGCGTGGTGGCTCCCCAGGGAGGGAGGTTGGCGAGGGTGTTGGTCCAGCAAAGGGCGAAGAGGCCTTGCTCGGCGGCCTGCCAGCCGTAGGTTCCGCCGCGCATCCAGTGGTTGGTGTTGGCGAGAGCGACTGCGCCTATGCCGTGTTGTTGGGCGAGGGCGATGGCTCGCTGCATGGAGGCGTGGGCGTTGAGATTGCCGATGCCGCTATGGCCGTCCCATCGCTCGATGGCTCCGACGCCGGCGGATTTGGTGGGTTCGGCGTGTATGTCGATGCTGCCGTTGCGAATGGTTTCGACGAAGCGAGGGAATCGATTGAGGCCGTGGGTGTAGATGCCGTCGCGGGTGGTTTCTGCGAAGAGGCGGGCGCAGAAGTCGGCGCGGTCGTGGGTGAGGCCGAGTTGCTGCATGGCGCGGAGGAGGGCCGCGTGGAGTTGGTCGAAGGGGACTCGAAGCATGGTTTCAGTTTAGAGGCTGTCGAACTTGTCTAAGTCGATATAGTTCATGCGCGGATGCAGAGCGGTTAGTTCTTGCTGGATGCGGTGCGATCATTCGCCTCCTTTGAATGCTCAAAGGCTTTCGTGGAGTGCTCGTGGGCTTGTTGGGAGAGCTCGTGGGCGGTGAGGTGATCGCCTTTGCCGTGCGCTGTGGCTGCGGCCTGGTGGGCGTGGGCGGCTTTGTTGTGATACTCGGCGGCGCGGTCGTGCGGGCTCTGCGGCATGATGTACTCCTTGGCTTCTTGGATGCTTGTTCAGGCTAAAGTGGGAGCAGATTCTGTCTGCCTATCTTCTATCTGCCCATCTTTTATCTGCCCATCCAGCCGCCGTCGACGGTGAGGACGGTCCCGGTGACGTAGTTGCTGGCGGGAGAGCTGAGGTAGAGGGCAGCGCCTGCGAGGTCTTCGGGTTGGCCCCAGCGAGCGGCGGGGATGCGGTCGAGGATCTGGCGGTTGCGGGTCTCGTCGGCCTGGAGGGCTTCGGTGTTGGTGGTGGCGAAGTAGCCGGGTGCGATGGCGTTGACCTGGATGCCTTTGGGGGCCCACTCGTTGGCGAGGGCCTTGGTGAGTTGGGCGACTCCGCCTTTGCTGGCGGCGTAGGCAGGGACGCGAATGCCGCCCTGAAAGCTGAGGAGGGAGGCGATGTTGACGATTTTTCCGCAGTTTGTGCCAAGGCCGCCGCGCGGGATCATGTCGCGAGCGGCGAGTTGGGAGAGTTGGAAGACGCTGGTGAGATTGACCTGAAGGACCTGCTGCCAGTCTTCGAGGGTGACCTCTTCGGCGGCGGCGCGGAGGATGGTTCCTGCGTTGTTGATGAGGATATCGACGCGGCCGAATCTTTCTTTGACCTGGGTGAATAGATCTTCGGCGCCAGTAGGGGAGGCGAGATCGGCGTGAAAGGCTGCGGCATTTTCGCCGATGGCTGCGGCGGTCTCTGTGGCGGCGCGGCGGTTGCCGTGGCAGGCTACCGTGGCTCCTGCTTGCGAGAGAGCGATGGCGATGGCTGCGCCGAGGCCGCTGGCGGAGCCGGTGACAAGGGCTACTTTGTTGTCGAGGCGGAAGCTTTCGAGAATGTTGAAGGGCTTGGTGGGCATCTAGGCCAATGTACTGGGATCAGAGTTGAGGAGCAAACGGAAGGAGAGGTTGACGACGAAGCGGGGGGTCCGTATGGTTGGGTATTGTTTGAGGAGAAAACTATATGTGGTGGTTGACGAGGCTGACGGCTGTTTTGGGGGCCGGGATATTGGCGGTATCGGCGGGGTGGTCGCAGGCAACGACGCCTGGAGCGGTTACGCAGGCACGGGTTGGGTTAGTGGATCTGCTGACGCCGAGTGATGTTGCGACCCGCGGCGCCGAGCAGCTTGAGAAGGCGAAGGCGAGTGCGAACGGGAGCTCCGGTGCGACGCTCGAGAAGTATCCGGGCCACTACACGATGATTACTGCGAGGGCGAAGAGCGGTGGGGCCGAGGTGCATGCCTACTACTCCGACTTTCTGATTGTGGTGGACGGAGAAGGGACAGAACTAACGGGTGGCACGGTGGTCGATGCAAAGGAAGGCGAGAATGGGGAGACGCGTGGGTCGCGCCTGGAGGGTGCTACAGCTCATGTGCTGCATAGGGGAGATATTCTTCACATTACGGCGGGGACGCCGCACCAGGCGATTGAAGGGCCAGGGCAGACGATCACGATCTTTGTCATCAAAGTTGAGAAGCCGGCGGTTGAAGGAAGCGTCGCTGCGAAATAGCCAGGTCGGCCCGCGGATGCTAATAGCGCGGGGGCTCTTATACTGGATTGGATCGGAGATAGGGAATGCGGCTTTGTCAGATGGCAGATGCGGTGCGCTACGGGTTGATGAACACCGAGGAGTTGCGGGAGACCTTTCTGCTGGAGGGGATGTTTGAAGTGGGGGAGATCGAATTTGCCTATGTGGACCTCGATCGAACGGTGATTGGCTCGGCAGTTCCTGTTAGCGAGGAGCTGACACTTGAGACTGAGCCGGAGTTGCGCTCGGAGTATTTTCTGGAGAGGCGTGAGCTTGGGGTTTTAAATGTAGGTGGGGCTGGTTCGGTGGTGGTAGATGGAAAGAGCTTTGAGATGGGTAAGCTGGACTGTCTCTATGCAGGTCGTGGAAGTAAGGCAGTTACTTTTTCGAGTGAGAGCGCGAAGGATCCGGCTTACTTTTATCTCTTGAGTTATCCAGCTCATGCGGAGTATCCGACTGTGATGGTGAAGTTTGCTGATTTGCAGGGATTGCAGTTAGGATCTGCCGAGACTTGTAACAAGCGGACTATTTATAAAGCTATCTACAAGGATGGAATTAAGAGCTGCCAGTTAGTGATGGGATTTACTTTGCTGGAGTCCGGAAGTAACTGGAATACTATGCCTCCGCATACACATAAGAGACGGAGTGAGGTTTATTTTTACTTCGATGTGGATCCTGCGCACCGTGTACTGCATTTGATGGGACCGCCCGATGCTACGAGTCACCTCGTAGTGGCGGATAAGGAGGTAGTGGTATCGCCGGGCTGGTCGATCCACGCTGGAGTTGGGACGAAGAACTATGCTTTTTGTTGGGGGATGGGTGGCGAGAATCAAGCTTACGACGACATGGACCCTGTATCGATTGCGGACTTGAGATGAGCGATGCCTCGGCTGGGTTGACGATTCATGCGGCGGACGCTTGCAGGTGGGACCTGGTGAGTCTCGGTGAGGTGATGCTGCGGTTTGATCCTGGCGAAGAGCGGATTGCGGGAGCGCGGCACTTCCGCGTGTGGGAGGGCGGTGGCGAGTACAACGTGGCGCGCGGGCTGCGCCGGTGTTTCGGGAGACGAACATCAGTTGTTACGGTGCTCGCGGATAATCCGGTGGGTCGATTGCTCGAAGATCTGATGCGGGAGGGCGGTGTTGATCTGTCGCATCTGCAGTGGGTCGAGTATGACGGAATAGGGCGGGAGGCGCGCAACGGAATCTACTTTCTGGAGCGTGGATTTGGATTGCGCGGCGCTATGGGGATGATGGATCGGGGGCATACGCCGATCTCACAGATGAAGCCGGGGCAGGTCGATTGGGATGGGATTTTTGCCGGAGAGGGAGTGCGCTGGTTTCATACGGGTGGGGTGATGTGTGCGCTGTCGGCGGAGGCGCCTGCGGTGGCTCGAGAGGCGATGGTGGCGGCGCAGCGGCACGGGGTGGTTGTGTCATATGACTGTAACTATCGGCCGTCACTGTGGAAGAGTGCCGGTGGGCGGCAGGGAGCGAGCGATGTGAATCGGATGCTAGCTCCCTTTGTGGATGTGATGTTTGGGCATGTGGGGGATTTGGCGGCGGTCTTGTGTGACGCTTCGCATGGTGCGCCATGGCATAGTTACGAGAGCTATGGGGAGATGGCCACGCGGGTGTGCCAGGAGTTCGGGAATATCAAGGTGATTGCTACGACGACGCGGAGGCCGAAGACGGCGAACAGAAACGACTGGGGGGCGTTTGGGTATGCGGGGGGAAGGGTCTGCGAAAGTATTCGATTCGATGATCTTGAGGTGCTGGACCGTGTGGGTGGTGGGGATTCATTTGCGGCAGGTTTGATCTATGGGTTGATGGAGGCGAAGGGCTTGCAGTGGGCGCTTGATTGCGGCGTGGCGCATGGGGCGTTAGCGATGACGACGCCGGGGGATAGTTCGATGGCGACGCTGAGTGAGGTGGAGCGGGTTATGGCGGGTGGGTCGGCTGGAGTGCAGCGGTAGAGTTGAGATTAGGGAGAGCAATGGAGAAGACTGCGGTATTGCGGGAGTTGCGGGAGATTGGACTGGTGCCGGTTTTGCGGGCGGATTCGGTGGAGCAGGCGCTGGCGCTGGCGGATGCGATTGCGGCGGGTGGGGTGACCGTGCTTGAGGTGACGATGACGGTGCCGGGGGCGATTGAGGTGATGCGTCGGCTGGCAGAGCAACGGCCGGAGATCCTGATTGGGGCGGGGACGGTGCTGGATGCGGAGACGGCTCGGATGTGCATCCTCGAGGGGGCTCAGTTTGTGGTGAGTCCGGCGCTGAATGTGGCGACGATCGAGATGTGTCATCGGTATTCGGTTACGGTGCTGCCGGGTGCGCTGACTCCGACGGAGATTGTAACGGCGTGGCAGGCTGGGGCGGATGTGGTGAAGGTGTTTCCGGCGAGTGCGATGGGTGGGCCGAAGTACCTTACTTCTCTTAAGGGGCCGTTGCCGCATATCGAGATGATTCCTACTGGCGGCGTGGTGTTGGGGACGGCGGCGGAGTTCCTGGAGGCGGGTGCGTTTGCGCTTGGAGTTGGCTCGGATCTGGTGGACAAGAAGATGATTGCGGACGGGCGACCTGAGGCGATCACCGATATTGCGCGGAGATACCTCGAGATTGTGAAGGCGTTTCGTTCGAGGCACCCGATTTAGTTTTTTGCGTGGGTGCCAGAGGGGAGCCAAGGCTTTGGGCGGGTGGTCCAGAGGAGGGGCTGGCGGATGGGGAAGGTGCGCTGGAGTTCGGCGTTGGGTGGGTCGGGGGGAAGGGTCTTCCAGAGGGCGGCGTACTCGGGGCGGTCGTAGGCTCGGGCGGCGAAGAGGAGGCCTGGGGATCGGAGGGGGAGCGAGGTGAAGTAGGTAGCGTCGGCTCGGTAGGGCCAGGTGCCGCGGTTGAGGAGGTAGGGGTAGAGGCGGGCGATGACGGTGTGCATGCCGGGGCCGTCCTGCAGCTCGTACTCCCAGGCGCTCTCGAAGCGGGTGGAGAGGAGGAGGCAGATGGCGGCGAGCATGTCGAGGTTGAAGAGGGTGTTGCGGTAGGGGTTGGGGGTGGTGAGTTCGTGGGGGAAGGTGCCGTCGGAGACGATCTGGGCGCGGAGGGTGGAGGTTCTGAACTGGTGGCGGAGTGTGGTGAGTGGTCGATCGTCGGCTGGCTCGGTGAGGCGGGCGATGGCGGAGGCCTGGAGGAGCCATGAGGTTCCGTGATGGCTCTTGTTGTCGCGGGCGAGGCCGGCTGTGCGTGAGGTGTTGAGCCAGTCTAAGTAGGCGGTGAACCATCTGGTCAGCCCGGCTAGTTCTTCGGAGGTTAGGGCTTCGGAGTTGAGTAGGAAGGGGAGCGATTGGACTACTTCTGCGAGGTGGACTGCCTCGACGACTCCTTCGAGGCGACCATTTTTTGCGGGGGGGATGGTTTGGGCGTTTTGGAGGGTGGGGGTCATGCTGGTTGCGGGGGTGAGGAACCAGGCGCGGAGGTGGGCGGCGGCTTGCTGGGCGTAGCGGAGGTCGGTGGTGAGGAGGTAGGCGGCGGTGAGGGCGGGGACGGTGAGGCTGAGGTTAAGCAGGGCGTCGCGGTGGGCGGTGAAGGCGTCGGGATTGAGGTCTGGGCTCGGGTTCGTGTGTTGGGTCTGTTGCGTCCACGGTGCGGTGGGGTTGGCGGGGTCGGGGAAGAAATCTTCGGGTTCGGAGTAGAAGTCGTGGGGGGTGCCGGGGCTACGGGGGCAGGAAAGGGTGGTGAGGGGCACAGGAGGCTGCGTGAGGTAGCGGTTGGCCTGGGCGAGGATGCGGTCGTGGTCGATAGCGGCTACGTCGGGGCGGGCGGTGGGTTGGGTCTGGGTCTGGGTTTGGGTGTGGAGGAGATGCGGGGAGAGGAGGAGGGTCGCGGCTTGGGAGCAGAAGGTGCGGCGGGTGACGGCCATGGGGGTTTGAGCCTCTTCGGCGGAAAGAGTACCACGGGTTCTGGTTTGTCCGGGTACACCCCTCTCCCCACGGGGTATCTTGGACGGAACGTGCTTCTAATCAATGGGTTACAGTGGGGTGGTGTCTGTAAAATATTGATCCTAAATTGGTTGTGCGCAAAATATCTGGAATGAGCGGGTTAGGGGAGATTCCTCGTTTTTTGGTTAAATAGTTTGCTCCAGCCTTCCATAAAAATGCCGAGCGTGTGCCGGTGGCGATTTTGTTCCTGCTTCTATTTTAGCTTGTGGATGGAAACTAATGCGCCACGCGTAAAGCTTTGTGGTGAAGGGGGATCTGCGGTTTGGGGGTTGACAAGTTTTTTGGGGACGGTTTTTCTGCGTAATGCTGGGCGGCAACGGGTTGGGTTTTTGAGAAGGGCTAACGGCGAGATGCGGGGCTTTCCGCTGCGTTGTTCGCGGTGAGAGTGTGAACAGCTTTGGTCGAAATGACGGAGTTTTTTGGATTGGAGAGAACAGGTGCAGGCGAAGACGAACTGCGGTTCGCGCTTTCGCGCGAATACCCCACCCTATCGCGATGAGACTGCGAAAGGATGGGGCACCCACAACGGGTTGGGCTGACGGCGAGATGCGGGGGCTTTCCGCTGCGTTGTTCGCGGTGAGAGTGTGAACAGCTTTGGTCGAGATGATGCGGCTTTTTGGATTGGGGAGAACAGGCAGGCGAAGACGAACTGCGGTTCGCGCTTTTGCGCGAATACCCCACCCTATCGCGATGAGACTGCGAAAGGATGGGGCACCCGCAACGATGAGACTGTGTACAGCTTCTGTCGAGGTGAAGACTTTTGTTTGAGGGGGGAAGGTTTGGACGTCGGGAGCAGGTGACGGCAGAGTAATGCGACAGCACATTTGTTGGTGTCGCTGGTCCCGTTGGGGGGATGACTCCCCCCTTGGGAGGTTTTAGATGGCTTCTGGTTTCAGGACGAGGTTCTGGCCCTCGCCGCTGGTTCTGGTGGTGAGGCCGCGGTTTTTGTCTTCGATGCGGCCGAAGGTGCTGACCAGAAGCCGTTGCATCTTGGCGGCGGCACCGGTGACGGCGGTGGGAATGTCGGAGGAGTCGTTGGTGACGGCCAGCGACTGATGGCGTTTAGGACGGACTTCCAGGCGGCAGCGCTTGTCTTGAGCTCCTGACTTGTCTCCGTTTTCGTCGCTGAGGTGGACTTCAACGCGGGTGATTTCGTCTTTGAATCGGTTGAGGATCCGATGAAGGTCGGAATCGATCAGGTTGGAGAGTTTTTTATGCATGGAGATGTTTTTATCGCTGCTGATCTGAATCTGCATTCGTTAAACTCCTTCTCACTTACATGCGAGGTTAGACGCATTGAGTTCGCAAGAAGTGGCTGGGTTTTTGAGGCTGCGAGGTTAGCAAGTTGTGCAAAACTTTTTGATTGTCAATCAGGTACTTCGATCAGGGACGAGCTTCATAGACTATGTTGAAGGGGGTCTCCGCAGCTCGCCGGAATCGACGGAAGCCTGCTTTGGTTACGACGTCGCGGATGCGGGCTTCTCCGGATTGCGCGCCAAGGCAAAGTCCGACCTCCTGCGATCGGGAACAAGGCGTACACAAGAGGGTTGAGAACGAGTAGTAGACCCGGCCTACAGGATTTAGATTGTCCTTTAAATCATCATTGGCGAAGGGTTCAACGATCATCCAGGTGCCGTCGCTGCGGAGAGACTGCAGGACATGGGTTGCGGCTCCGACGGGATCACCCATGTCGTGCAGAGAGTCGAAGACCGTGACGAAGTCGTAGTCCGTTCCAGGGTACTCTTTGGCTTTGGCGACTTCGAACGTAAGACGGTCAGCGAGTCCTTGCCGCTTCGCAGAGTCGCGAGCTCCAGCAATGGATTGGTCGTGATAATCGAATCCGAAGAAGTGGGAGTTAGGAAATGCCTGCGCCATCAAAATTGAGGAGGCACCTTTTCCGCAGCCCACGTCGGCGACCCGAGCCCCTGATTCGAGCTTTTGCTGGATGCCGTCGAGCGAAGGAATCCAGGAGCTCACGAGATTGGCTGCGTAGCCAGGCCGGAAGAATTTTTCACATCCGTGAAAGACACCCTCGTCGTGCTCATGCCAACCCATTCCGGCACCTGTGCGAAACGACTCGGTGATTCGTGGAACCGCTGCAAGAGAGCCGAGTGCAAGTTCAAAGGCACCGGGGAGATAGGCCGGGCTGTCTTCGTTCGCCAGGGTGAAGGCCTGTTCCTCAGACAGGCTGAACTTGCCTGCCTTCTCGTCGTAGGTGACGTATCCGCCGGCGGCTTGCGAGGCGAGCCATTCACGGACATAACGCTCATCGGTTGAGGTCTTGGCCGAAAGCTCGGCGGAGGTCATCGGCTGACTGGAGAGTGCCTTGTAGAGACCGAGTTTTTCCCCGATAACCACCATGCCTGCGTGTGCTGTTGCTCCGAGATCGCCGACAAAGCGCCCAACAAATGCATTGAGTTTTTCCATATCCAATGCCATAGGGTCTGCCCTCCGAAGCAGGCCATAATAGTAGTCCTAAGCGGCCCTGGATCGCGAAGCTCAGTTCGACTTTTTGATTAAAAAGACGATATGGGTTGTGCAGCAAAAGAGTGCACCGGCAAACCGAGAAGCGGGTCTATTATTTTTTTGCGAGGGTTGCGGGTACCGTGTTGAGTTGGCATACGGCTACGGCGGAGTTGCGGTAGGGGCAGGAGAAGGCGGTAGCTGCCTGGGGGGAGAGGAGGAGCCAGGTGACTCCGTAGGGGCGCAGCCGCTCCGTCCTTTCGACGTCGGTGAGGTGATTCAGACCTAGTTGCGCGTCGCGATAGGGACCCCATACGGCAGCCAGTGCAGGAAAGAGAGAGGAGACTCCCTCGTCTTTGCTGTCGTTGAGGGTGCTTCGTTCCGCCATGGCGCGGAATCCGGGTTCGTCGTCGGAGCTATGGGTTGTAGTGGAGTCGGAGGCGAAGAGGGCCTGCGGGGGCGTGTGGGTGCGGACCCAGAGTAAGGCTTGCTCCTCGGGGCTGGATGGACGCTCCCAGGGCCATTCGATGTGCGAGGAGACGGGATAGGACTGGTTATCGCCATAGGCCATTCCTGCGATGGCAATGATGAGAACGGCGATTCCTGGCAGGACCCTTCGCCGGAGGATGTGCCGGCCGATGAAGCCGCCGAGCATGACGAGGCCGAGGACGTAAATGGTGTGAAAGCTTCGCAGCACCTGAAGGCGCATGAGCAGGCCGGGGTGGCTGGGGTGGACGAAGCAGAGGGAGGCCAGGCAGCTTGTGGCTCCGGTGAAGACGCAGGCCAGACAGAGCTTGCCGGTGTTGGAGCGGAGGCCGGACTTTATGGCGACGAAGGCCATGAGGAGAAGCGGGGCGATGAGGCCGAGGATCTCCTCGTCTTGCCAGCGGGAGAGGAAGTAGTAGCTACGGCTGAGCGCGGCTTCGCGGTAGTAGGGGGAGATGGGGTCGTGCCAGGTGATCCAGGCGATGAGGCCGCAGAGGAGGAAGGCGGCTCCGCAGAGAGCTGTGGCGGCGAGTGCACGACGTTGGTTGAGCAGCATCAGCGTGCAGAGGAAGCCGACCAGGTAGATGCCCATGAGCGGATGAAGTGCACAGGCGAGAAGGGTGAAGACGGCCATGCGGGTCCAGGAGCGATCGAGGCAGGCGACGATGGCGAGCAGAGTGAGCGGGGTGGAGAGCGAGCGGGCGGTGAGATAGGGATCTGCCACCAGCAAAGACGTGGCTGCGGCGGGCATGGTGAGGCAGACGGCGGCGAGGAGGGTGCCACTCCATCGGGCGTACTCCGAACGGAAGAGCCGCATGGCAAGGAGATGAGAGGCGAAGAGGAAGGCAAAGATGGAGAGGCTGTAGAGGAACAACAAAAGGATATTGAAGGGAAGGTGGGCGTGGATGGAGATCCAGGCCAGGAGATGGGAGAAGAGGGAGAGCCTGCTGTGGCCGTCGACGAATATAGCGTCGGCTTGAAAGAGCGAGGGGTTGATGGTTCGCTCGAGTCCTGCGACGTAGATGGCTCCATCCTGCGAGTAGGGATGATAGCCGTGGAGCAGGAAGGTGGCTGAGGCGAGAGCCGTGAGGGGGATGACTCTATTTCTTACATTGTTGCTGGAGCGGTCGAGAGTAGCCGGTGCGGTTTCGTAGGCTGCTGAGTCAACGGATAAAACTACCAAATTGTGTCTCCCAGAAAATCTTCAACATTGCTTCGTACGCTATTTTCTGGGTGTAGACTGCGCTTCCAGTTTTTAACGCTTGAGTATGAATGGACGCAGTTTCATATCATATGTTTCACCGTGAGCCGTCTACTCAGCTCTTTTTATAGCAGAGGTTAGACGAAGGACAAGCTGGATTTCGTACCTCTTTGAGTCTTATAAACAACTGTTTTTTACAGCTTGTTGCTCTATTGCGCGGATTAGTTGGTCTACAACGACTTAGGAGATGGCGGCGGTGACCAGGGCCTGAGCTTCGGTTTGTATTTGTTTGAGGTGGTCGAGGCCTTTGAAGGATTCGGCGTAGATCTTGTAGACGTCTTCGGTGCCGGAGGGGCGTGCGGCGAACCAACCATTCTCAGTCGTCACCTTGAGTCCGCCTATTGCGGCGTGGTTGCCGGGAGCTTCAGTGAGGATGGCGGTGATGGGCTCGCCAGCCAGCTGTTTTGCGGTGACTTGTTGCGGCGACAGTTTGGCTAGTTTGGCTTTTTGTTCTTTGGTGGCTGCGGCGTCGATGCGCTCGTAGACGGGGTTGCCGTATCTTTCCGTTAGTTCGATGTAGAGCTGGCCGGGGTCTTTGCCGGTGCGGGCGGTCATCTCGGCGGCGAGGAGGCCGGGGATGAGGCCGTCCTTGTCGGTGGTCCAGACCTGGCCATTACGGCGGAGGAAGGTAGAGCCGGCGGACTCTTCGCCGACGAAGCCGAGGGTGCCGTCGATGAGGCCGTCTACAAACCACTTGAAGCCTACAGGAACTTCGAGCATCGGGCGGTTGAGGCCTTTGGCTACGCGGTCGATGATGCTGGAGGAGACGAGGGTCTTGCCGATGCCGACCTGCGCGGACCACTGAGGACGGTGGGTGAAGAGGTATTGAATACACACAGCAAGGTAGTGGTTGGGATTGAGGAGGCCGGTGGTGCGGGTGACGATGCCGTGGCGGTCGTGGTCGGTGTCGGCGGCGAAGGCTACGTCGTACTTTTGCTTGTTGGCGATCATGCTGGCCATCGCGTAGGGGGAGGAGCAGTCCATGCGGATACGGCCGTCCCAGTCGGTGGTCATGAAGCGGAAGGTGGCGTCAACGTTGGGGTTGAGGATTTGTAACGGCAGGTGATACTTATCGGCGATGCGGGGCCAGTAGTGGACGCCGGCTCCTCCTAGCGGGTCGACGGCCAGCTTGAGGGTGGTGCCGGCGAGGACTTCGAAGTCGATGACGTTGGCGAGATCGTCGACGTAGGAGGTGATGTAGTCGTGGCGGTGGGTGGTGGGGGCGTTGAGGGCCTGGGTGTAGGGGATTTTTTTTACGGCGGTGAGGCCTGCAGCGATGATGTCGTTGGCACGGTTCTCGATCCACTTGGTGGCGGTGGTGTCGGCGGGGCCGCCGTTGGGTGGGTTGTACTTGAAGCCGCCGTCCTCTGGTGGGTTGTGGGAGGGGGTGATGACGATGCCGTCAGATTGATGATCTTTGTGCTTCGCGTTGTAGGTGAGGACGGCGTGGGAGAGAGCGGGGGTGGGGGTGTAGGCGAGGTCGGTGTCGACCATGACGTCGATGTTGTTGGCGGCGAGGACCTCGAGGGCGGTGGCGAAGGCGGGTTCGGAGAGGGCGTGGGTGTCCTGCGCCAGGAAGAGGGGGCCGGTGGCTTTTTGGGCGTTCTCAGGACTGTGGCGATAGTCGACGATGGCCTGGGTGATGGCGGCGATGTGGTCTTCGTTGAAGGCGGTTTTGAAGGCGCTGCCGCGGTGGCCGGAGGTCCCGAAGGCTACGCGCTGGACGGGGATGGCGGGGTCGGGATGAAGGGTGTAGTAGGCGGTGATGAGGCGGGAGAGATTGACCAGGTTGGCCGGGAGGGGAAGCTGGCCGGGCTGGTTGGGAGTCTGAGTTGGATTGCTCATACCGTCTTGTCCTTCTTGGTGTGCTGGTTGATTGTTGTGACCTTTGCTTTGACCCTTTGGCTCTATCTGACCCATTGACACTATATGGGATGCGGGTGTGTGGAAGATGTATGGCGCGGGTTTGCGGGGGAGAGCCGGGATTGACACGGAAGTCGCAGTTGAAGGTGCTTGTGTTTTGGGTGGTCTTAGCCTAAAACGGGAATGATCCGGGTTGTTTGTTTTGTAACGCTGCTGGGCCGCTTTCTAGCCGGCTTCGACGTGCGCTGTTGAGTATTGATCGTGGAAACGATGGCTGGTCTGGTTTGGCGCAAGGGTGCGTCGCGGGGCCTGTCCATGAGGGGTTGGATGGGTCAGGTACGACGGATTCTGCTACACGGGCTAGGGGTTGCGGGGTTGTGGGCGGCGGCTCTGCCGGCGTCTGCGGTGGAGGCGACGCTGGTGGCGGACGCCCATGTGAACAGTGCGCGGCCAGCGGTGAATAGCGGGACAATCTCGAATCTGAATGTGGGCGGCGGATATACGGCGCTGCTGCAGTTTGATCTTTCGATGCTGCCGGCGGGGACTACAGCTTCTCAGGTGTCGCGGGCGACGCTGCGGCTTTATTGCAATCGGATGGATACGACGGGTTCGGTGAGCGTGCAGCCGGTGAACGGGAGCTGGGGGGAGTACAGCGTGACGTATGCGACGCTGCCGTTGCTGGGGAGTGCGGTGAAGACGGTGCCGGTGGGGCAGGCCGGGGTTTATGTGGTGGTGGATGTGACGGGGCTGGTGCAGGGATGGGTGAGTGCTCCGACGACCAATAATGGGGTGGCTCTGACGGCGGGGACGGCGGTGGTGCAGTTCGACAGCAAAGAGAACGACCTGACGGGGCATGCCGCGGTGCTCGATGTAGCGCTGGCCTGGGGTGGAGCGACGGGGGCGACCGGGGCAACGGGGCCGGCCGGGCCTGCGGGACCGACGGGAGCTACGGGAGCTACTGGACAGGCTGGGCCAGTTGGTTCGCCGGGGCTGAGCTTTCAGGGGGCGTATGCTGCGGGTTCGACCTATGCGCTCGATGATGTGGTGACTTACTCGGGGTCGAGTTTTATTTCGTTGACCGGGGGGAACAAGGGTAATACGCCGGGGCTTACGGCGCAGTGGGCGGTGCTGGCGCAGGCGGGGACTGGTTCCGGTGGTGGGGGAACGGCTGGGCTGGCTTACGTGGGGACCTATGCCGCGACTACGAGTTACGTGCTGAATGCTGTGGTGACCTATCAGGGGTCGAGCTATGTTTCACTGATTGCGGCGAACCGTGGAAATACTCCGGGGATGAGTCCGGGGCAGTGGGGTGTGCTGGCGCTGGGGGCGGTGGGGATTCAGGGGCCAGCGGGTCCTGCGGGGGCGCCGGGGTTGGAGGGGTTGACCGGACCAACTGGACCGGCCGGGGCTGCTGGGCCTACGGGGGCTACGGGAGGGGCGGGTGCTCCGGGGCTGCCGGGGTTGGTTTATCAGGGCGCTTATGTTTCGACGACGAACTATGCGCTGGGAGATGTGGTGCTGTGGCAGGGAGCGAGCTATGCTTCGCTGCTGAATGGGAATCACGGGAATGCGCCGAGTGCGAGTCCAGGGCAATGGGGAGTGTTGACGGCGCAGGGACCGGCGGGGCCTACGGGAGCGCAGGGTTCGCAGGGGATTGCGGGGGCGCAGGGATTGCCGGGTTCGGTGGGGCCGAATGGACCTTCGGGTCCACAGGGTCTGCAGGGGATTGTGGGGCAGGCTGGGGCGCAGGGTTTGACGGGAGTTACAGGGGCGCAGGGGCTGAGTGGGCCGATGGGTCCGCAGGGGCCTGCGGGGCCGGTGGGGATGGCGTTTCGAGGGACGTACTCGTCTGCGGTGAACTATGGGCTGGGGGATGGGGTGCTGTTTGGCGGGTCAGCTTATGTCTCGCTGGTGGCGGGGAATATTGGAAGTACTCCGAGCTTGAGTCCGGCGCAGTGGTCGGTGTTCGCTACTGGGGCTACGGGAGCTACCGGGGCGCAGGGTCCGGCGGGTCCGCAGGGATTGCAGGGTCCGGCTGGGTTTGCTGGAGCGGCAGGGACTCAGGGGGCTACGGGCGCTACGGGGCCGCAGGGGCCTCCGGTGGCAAACTATACGGGGAATTATGCCTCATCGACGAACTATGCGCTGCATGATGCTGTGAGCTTCAATGGATCGACTTATGTTTCGCTGGTGGCGGGGAATGTTGGGAATACCCCTTCGCTGAGTCCTTCGCAGTGGGCGGTGCTGGCAGCAGAGGGAGTTGCTGGACCGGCGGGTGTCGCAGGGCCAGCGGGTTCGACTGGGCCAGCGGGGGCGCAGGGTCAGACGGGAGTGCAGGGTCCACCGGGAGTGGCCGGTCCTGCTGGGCCGGCGGGGGCGGTAGGCGTGACGTTTCGCGGGCCGTGGAGTTCTGCGGTTTCTTATCACGCGAATGATGTGGTCAGTTATGGGGGTTCGACTTATCTGGCGACGACCGGGTCGGTTGGTTCGGAGCCAGATATTTCGCCGGCGGTGTGGGCTGTGCTGGCGCAGAATGGAAGCGCGGGAGCCACAGGACCGGCTGGGGCTGCGGCTTCTGTGAGCGTGGGGACGGTGACGACGGGTGCTGCGGGGACGCAGGCGAGCGTGACCAATGTCGGGAGTGGAAGTGCTGCGGTGTTGAACTTCACGATTCCGCAGGGCGCGGCGGGGGCGAATGGGACGGGCGGGGGGGGCGGGGCGGGGACGAGTGGGATACCGTTTGCTTCGGTGTATCACTCGGTGTCGTTCAATCTGCTGTTTCATTCGGTGAATAGTGCCGTGGACGCTTCGACGGAGACCGACGCTGTTTTGACCTGGGTTCCGGCGGGATGTACGGCGACGCAGTTGAGTGTGTTTTCGCGTGAGACGATAAACACGGTGAATGTGATTCTGCGACAGGGGACGCCGGGGAGTATGGCGAATACTTCGCTGGTTTGTACGGTTGCTCCGGGTGCGTCGTGTATTCAGGAGGGCAATGTGACAGTGGCGGCGGGGAACTTTGTGGACTTTACGGTGACGGGTGCGAGTGGGACGGCTACTGGGATGTGGATGGCACTGGCTTGTAACTGATGTGTCCTGCCGGACGGGCCTCCTGCGCGGAGGGCGGTCACTTCGTGACTTGTGTACCCCTTCGGGTGGCGCTCCCGCTGGTCGCGAAGAAAGATCTTGTGCCGGCCATTACAGGCCTTCGGAGAGAGAGGTGCGGAGGTCTTTTGCCAGTGCGGGGAGGGTGGTGAGCTGGGCGGGGGTGGGGGCTTTCAGGATGTGCTCGATCTGGCGGGCGATGTCGGTGCCTTGCTGATAGCCGAACATGCCGAGAGAGCCGGTGAGCTTGTGGGCGATGCTGTAGGCCTCGAGACGGGGTTCTTCGGGGAGGGTGCCGGAGGCTGCGAGGGAGGCAGTGCGGTCGAGCAGGTCGAGACGTTCGCGCAGGGTTGGAAGGTTTTTCTTCCAGAGACTGGCGAGGACGTTGTCGATCTGATCAGCTTTCTTCATAGTGAAGTGGCTTAGCTCGGCGTGCCGGTGGAAGATCGAACCCAGTTGGCTGCCAAAGCATGCGGGTAGTTTACTGCGGATTGGCGGATAGGTGGAACGAATGTCATGGCCTGGATGTCATGCCTTGATACGTAGGTAATGTGGTTTGAAAGGGACAAGCGGTTAGGGCAGGGTCAGGATTCGTCGGGATCCTTCGCTGCGCTCAGGATGACAGCAAAGCTTGTGTGCGAATGGCAAAATGCTCCGTGCAGATGACAACAAAATGCTCCATGCGGCGTGACGGGGCAGTTTGCAGTGCTTCTTTAGCGACAGAGTGTTAGTTTGCCCAGCCGAGAGCCGTGGAGATCTGATCGGCAAGGGTGAGGGGATCGAAGGGTTTGAAGAGGATTCCGGCAAGGCCTAGTCCGGCAAAGCGTCGCTGGTCTACACCTTGGACCTTGGCGGTGAGCAGGAGCACGGGGATGTGGGCGATGGCTGGAGTCTGTTGCATTCTGGCGAAGGTGGTGGGGCCGTCGACGCCGGGCATCATGACGTCCATGAGGATGGCGTCGGGCTGTTCGGCAGAGGCGATGTCGATGCCTTCGGCACCAGAGCTTGCGGTGAGGATCTGCCAGCCTGCGGTTGCTTCGAGGGACAGCGCGGCTACCTCGCGAATGTCATCTTCGTCGTCGATTATGAGAATGCGTCGCATGAGCGAGTCTATTCTCTCATGCGACAAGAGTTCGTGGAGTTGTCTACGTGGCTTCGCGTGTGGGTGTTAGTTGCTAGGCGGCGGGGCCTGCGGTGGCGAGGTCGGCGAACTTGGTGCGGAGGCGGTGGACCATGGAGAGGACCAGCTCTTCGACCTCCTGGGGCTGGACTTTGGCCTTGGTGAGGAACTCGGTGGGACCGAGGCGGAGCTTGGCCATCTCTCCTTCGGACATCTCGCGGCCGGAGTAGACGACCAGCGGCATGGTGCGCAGGGTGGGTTGCTGGCGGAGCCACTCGACGAGGGAGAAGCCGTCGCCGTCGGGGAGGGTGAGGTCGAGGATGAGGAGGTCGGGCGGGCGCGTGATGCACTGGCGGATGGCCTGCTGGCGGGTGGCGGCGTGATCGACGTGGACGGCTGCATCCTGGAAGCTGGCGGTGAGGACGCTGGCGAGGTCTTCGTCGTCTTCGACGAGGAGGACGTAGGCGGGGCCTTCGCCCTGGTGCAGAACGCGGCCTAGCTCGGCGAAGAGGAGATTTTCGTTGAAGGGTTTCTGGACCCAGCCCTGTGCGTCGCCGGTGAGTTGGGGACGGAGGGTAGAGGAGAGAACGCTGAGCACGACGACAGGGATGTTGGCGGTGATGGGGTTGTTGCGGAGACGCTGTAGGGTCTCCCATCCGCTGAGGCCGGGCATGTAGAGATCGAGAAGGATGGCTTCGACGTGGTGCTCGGCGGCGAGGATAAGGGCCTGTTCGCCGGAGCTGGCTTCGACGACGGTGTAGCCCTGGCGGGTGAGGTGCTCGGCGACTACGGTGCGGATGCCGGCGTCGTCGTCGCAGACCAGGATGGCGCCCTCGCCGCGTGGGGGGAGCTGAGCGGGGACGGCGACGTCGGTGGCGCGGGTGGTGCGGGGCAGCATCATGTAGAGCGTGGTGCCGGGGCCGAGGTTGCGTTGCGCCCAGATGGAGCCGCTGTGTTGCTGGACGATGCTGCGGCAGATGGCGAGGCCGAGGCCGGTGCCCCCCTTCTGGCGGGCGTCGGAGGGTTCGATCTGCTGGAAGCGGTCGAAGATGCTGTCGAGCTTGTCGGAGGGGATGCCGCGGCCTTCGTCGACGACCTTGAGGAGGATGGAGTCGGAGGCGGCTTCGGTGTGGATGCGCACTGTGGAGGCTGCGGGTGAGAACTTGATTGCGTTCGAGAGGAGATTGGTGAGGACTTGGAGGATGCGGTCGGCGTCGCCGTCGAAGAAGAGGGCTTCGGGATAGGCGGCCTGGGCTACGGTGGAAGGTTCGAGCGCGAGATGAACGGTGTTGGCGTCGGCCATGGGTGTCATGGTGTCGATGGCCTGCTGGGCGAGATCGCGCAGGGAGCAGCGGCGAATTTGCAGGGGAGCGCGGCCGGATTCCATGCGCTCGAGATCGAGGATGTCGTTGATGAGGCGGATGAGGCGGTCGGTGTTGGTGACGGCGATGCGGAGGAGGTTGAGGGCTTTGGCGTCTACGTCGCCGATGATGCCGGAGGAGAGCAGGCCGAGGGCGCCGCGGATGCTGGTGAGTGGGGTGCGGAGCTCATGCGAGACGGTGGAGATGAACTCGTCTTTGAGGGTGTCGAGCTCGGAGCGGTGGGTGAGTTGAAGGGTGTGCTGGTGCTGCTGCTCTCGAGCTTGCGTCAGTTGGTCGGTGAGGTCGCGGTTGGTGCGTTGGACGCGCAGGAAAGCGACGAGCAAGACTGCGGAGGTGGTGAGGAGCGAGAGGTAGCCAAGTAGAGGAAAGATATGCATTTTTGCCGGTGACCTATGGTAACTCTAATGCCACTAGTTGGTAACTGTATTCGGTAACCGTTGGAAGCTTTATAGCACGTACGTGTTAAAACGCAGCTTGGATTAGATCCCGGTAGATACTCCTCCCGAACCCGATGCGTTCTGCGGAGATATTCTGAATTAAGGGTGAGGATGCCAGAAAAATAGTTGCAGTGGGAATAACACCTCAGTGGGTTATCAGAGATGACAACATTGGAGGCAAAGCACTTAAGCCGAAGATTGGCATAAAAAAGGCCGTCTTTTCGCGGGAAAAGGCGGCCTTTATGGGGTTTTATAGGGTTTATGCGGTTACGGGAACCTGGTCAAGAATGGTGGTCCATTTTTTCCCTTTTCGGGACGCCTGGGCGTTCTTGTGGAAGGCATAACCGGTAATCAAGGGTAGAGCGAGTGTGGCTTCGGAGAAGACCATCTGCTCGTAGGTGAGGTCGACTTTGCCCCAGCTGGAGGCTTCTTTGAGGGTGGAGCCGGAGAGGGCGCCGTCGCGGGCGTCGGCTACGGTGATCTGGATGGCGTACTTGTGCATGGAGGCTTCGACACCGAGGATGTCGGCGGCTACGACGATGTCCTGGGCGAAGTTCTTGGGGACGCCGCCGCCGACCATGAGGAGGCCGGTGGTGGGGTTGGCGATCTTCAGTTGGGTGATCTCGTAGAAGTCTTTTGCAGAGTCGATGGAAACCATAGGCTTGCCCTGACGGGCGTGCTGATGTGCGACGAGACCGAAGCCTGCGGAGCAGTCGGAGAAGGCGGGACAGAAGATGGGGACGTTCTTCTCGTAGGCGGCGAGGACGATGGAGTCGCGGCCGCCAGCTTGCGGGGTCTTGCCGTTTTTGCTGAGGTAGGCGCCCATCTCGCGGATGAACTCGCGGGAGCTGTGCGGCCTGGGCTCGAGGGAGTTGGTGATCTGGTGGGTGATCTCGTCGCACTGGCGAAGCTCTTCTTCGTCGATGAAGGTGTCGTAGATGCGGTCGATCATGAGTTCGCGGAGCTCGGCATCGCCTGCACCGTACTTGTACTCGTCGCCGGCGACGTAGTGGTTGAAGCCGAGGGCCTCGAAGAAGTCCTGATCGACGATGTTGGCGCCAGTGGAGACGATGGCATCGACCATGTTGTTGCGGATGAGGTCGACAAATATCTTTTGAAGGCCGGCGGATATGAGGGAGCCGGCGAGGCAGAGGATGACGCCGCAGTCGCTGTCGCGGAGCATCATGTCGTAGATGTTGGCGGCGCGGGCGGTGTCACGCGCGGAGTAGGCCATCTGGGACATCGCGTCGACCAGGGGAACGACGTTGTGCTGCTTGAGGTCGAGATGCTGAATGGGGCGGGCTAGAAGTTCTTTTTTTGTAGGCATGGCTCCTACAGGATATCAATTTTGGCTAGTAACAGTGCGGGATTTCATGTGAATTTCATACGAGGGGCTTGTGTCCTGCCGGACGGGCCCACTGCGCGTGGGGCGGTCACTTCGTGACGCGTATACCGGTCTTGGTGGGTCGGCTGCCTGGGTCCTCCCTTTGGTCGGCGCGGGACTTCTTCAGGGCTTGAGGAAGGTCTGGACGGCTTTGTCGAAGGCGGCGGGTTGGTCGTACATGATGAAGTGGCGGGAGTCATCGATGCGGAGGATCTTCAGGTTGGGCTTGGCGGCGTAGGCGGTGGTGTAGAGAGCGGTGACCTGGTTGGCTGGGCCTTCCGCGGTTTCATAGGGATAGAGAAGCGTCATCGGAGTTTTGATTGTGGCTAGCTGAGGACGGAGGTCGGTGCCGAGGTCTTCGAGCATGGCGTTGGCGAAGACGGTGCGGTCGGAGGCGATGGAGGAGGCTGAGACCAGGCGCTGGCCTTCGGGATCTTTGACGAGCCGGTTGGTATAGAGGGGGCTGGATGCGGCGAACTGGTCGTTGGGCATGGCGACGAACTGGTCGTGGGCAGCCTTGGCCTGGGGTGCGACGCTTTCTACGGTGGCGGCTGGATCGAAGACGAGTCCGTAGAAGGGGAGGGTGTCAACGATGAGGAGCTTGCTGACGTCTTCGGGATGGGCCTGGGCGAGCATGAGGGCTAAGAGGCCGCCCATGGAGTGGCCGATGACTGGGATTGGCTGGAGGTGGTTGATGAGGATGTACTGGTGGAGCTGCTCGACCACGGGGGTAAGGATAGGACCGTTTGCGTTGGGGCCGGAGGGTTCGCCAGCGAAGCCTGCGATCTGTATAAGGTGAAGGCGATAGGTTGCGGTGAGAAGTTTTGCTTCGGCGGCGTAGACGTCGCGGGAGCTGGCGAGGCCGGGGATAAGGAGGACGTCGGGGCCTTTGCCCGGGGCGACGCCTTCGATGACGACGGAGAAGCGGGTGGGCGCGGCGGTGATGGCCTGGCCGAAGACTGGCTTTTTCAACAATAGGATGCCAGCCAGGATCAGCATGAGGATGACGAGGCGGCAGGTTGTGCGGGATGTGGTCATGGCTGAGCTCCTTCGAACGATTTCAGTGTGCCGGGTTTGTTGCCTGGTTGTTAGTGGCTCACGTCACTGAAGTGAGGTGACAGATGTCATGGGCAGGACGATCGCTTTGATTGCCGGGAGACTTCGAGTCGTTCCGGCTAGATCGGCCTGGCTCCAGTTGTGTTCGGCGCGAAGGAGAGTTTTGAAGGGGTGCACTTTGCGACGATGAGGGTGATGTCGTCGTGTTGCTCGTGGGTGCTGAAGGTCTTGATCTCGTCGATGATGGCAGAGAGGAGGGCCTGGGGTGCGAGTTTGGAGTGCCGGCCGAGAGCGGCGATGAGGCGGTCTTCGCCGAACTCCTCTTCGGAGTCGTTGAAGGATTCGGTGACGCCGTCGGTATAGAGGGTGAAGATGTCTCCTGGGGCGAGCTGGCATTCGACGATGGGGGAGTGCCACTCTTCGAAGAGACCGAGGACGGTTGCGGTGGAGTGGAGACGCTCGACGTCGCCGTTGTGGCGGAGGATGATGGCGCAGAGGTGGCCGCAGTTGGCGTAGCGGAGGAGGCGGGCGGTGTCGTCGTAGTCGGCGAAGAAGACGGTGGCGTAGGCGCTGTCGGTGGTGTTCTGGTAGAAGAGGCGGTTGACGGATTGGAGGAAGGTGTGGGGCTCGTCGCGGGCGAGGGTGAACTGGCTGCGGAGATTGGCCTGGAGGTTTGCCATGAGGAGAGCGCCGGCGATGCCTTTGCCGGCGATGTCGCCGATGACGAGACCGAGGCGTCCGTGACCGAGGGAGAGGAAGTCGTAGTAGTCGCCGCCGACGTGACGGGCCTGGATGCAGACGCCGGCGTAGTCGAGGGTCTCGAGCGGGGGGAGGGTTTGGGGGAAGAGGCGGGCCTGAACCTGGCGGGCGATCTCGAACTCCTGCGCGGCGCGGCGCTCGGCCTCAATCTTTTCGATGGCGTTGTTGCGCTGGCGCTCGATCTCGCGGCTGATCTGGCTGGAGGCGAGGAGTTCGAAGGAGTTGCCGTCGATGTCGTAAAAGCCGGCTACGGTGGCGCCGAAGATGGTCTGCTGGGGCGGGTGATGGAAGCGGACGCCGCGGTTGCGCCAAAGTTCGTATGTGGTGTTGATGTCCTCGGAGATGAAGCCGATCTGGGTGTTGCGACCGATGAGTTTGTAGTTCTCTGTGCCGGGCCTGGGCGCCATGAGGGCTAGGACTGCGGAGCCGTCGGGAGGAGCGACGGCGACCCAGCGGCCGTCGAAGTCGAAGTGGGCGTCTGCAACGATGCTGAAGCCGAGCTGGTCGACGTAGAACTTAAGGCTTTTGTCGTGGTTGCGGACGTAGACGGTGGATTTGAAGATGCGCAGGTAGGGGCACTCTGGACACTCGCGCTCGGCTGGTTCGGCGAAGATGCGGGGGGAAGAGGTTGCCTGGGGTTCGGGCTTCACGTGGTTGCTCCCTTTGCGAAGGTGTGCGGTTTTTCCGCTGCGGCTGGGCGATTGCTGGAGTTGCGAGATCATCATCAACCCTTTGCCGATTCGATGTACAGGGCCACTTGGACTCAACGGATGGGCCAAGGGGAGGGAGTTGCTTTGAAGTGAATTGGAGACGAGACTGTTGGGATGAATGTTAACTTTGCGGAGCGGGCCCATAACCATAACTGGAAGCTGGACCCGATTGTGCGGTCGCTGCTGGATACGGACTTCTACAAGCTGCTGATGCTGCAGTTTATCTGGAAGAACTTTCCGAAGATCCATGTGACTTCGGAGGTTACAAACAGGACGGTGTCGGTGCGGCTGTCGGACCATATCGCGATGGCTATGCTGGTGGACCAGATGGAGCATGTGCGCGGGCTGCGGTTTCGGCGGTCGGAGATCATCTGGCTGGCGGGAAATACGTTCTATGGGACGCGGTCGATCTTTGAGCCGGCGTTTCTGGAGTGGCTGGAGAGGGACTTTCGGCTGTCGGAGTACACGGTGACGGAGCACGATGGCCAGATTGTGGTGCGGTTTGAGGGGCTGTGGACCGAGGTGACGATGTGGGAGGTCTATGGGCTGGCGCTGGTGAGTGAGATGAAGACTCGGGCGGCGTTGAGTACGCTGAGCGAGCTGGAGCTGGATGTTTTGTATGCGCAGGCGAAGACGAAGCTCTGGGAGAAGATGGAACGGTTGCGGCAGGTGCCGGAGGTAAGGATCTCGGAGTTTGGGACGCGGCGCCGGCATAGTTTTTTGTGGCAGGAGTATGTGGTTGAGGTGATGCGGATGGCGCTGGGGCCGAGTCTGTCGGGTACGTCGAATACTTTTCTTGCTTACAAGCATGACCTGGAGGCGATGGGGACCAACGCGCATGAGCTGCCGATGGCGATGGCGGCGTTGGCGAACGATGATGAGGAGTTGCATGCGTCGCAGTATCGCGTGTTGGAGCTTTGGCAGAAGAGCTATGGCGGCGAGTTGCTGATTATGCTGCCGGATACGTTTGGGACGACGCAGTTCTTGGCTGGAGCTCCGGATTGGGTGGCGGACTGGACGGGGCAGCGGTGCGATAGTAAGGACCCTTTTGTTGCTGGGGATGAGTATGTTGCGTGGCTGACGGAGCGGGGCAGGGATGCGAAGAAGAAACGGCTGATCGCGTCCGATGGGTTGGATGTGGAGGATATTCTGCGGCTGCATGAGTACTTTCATGGACGGATACGTTTTAGCGCTGGTTGGGGGACGTTGCTGACGAATGATTTTCGTGGATGTCATCCGCGGGGAGAGACTGGGCTGGAGCCGATTAGCCTGGTGTGCAAGCTGATGACGGTGGGGGGGCGGCCGGCGGTGAAGCTGTCGGATAATGCGCGGAAGTCTACTGGGCCGGTAGAGGAGATTGCTCGGTATCGGCGGGTGTTTGGGAGTGTGGCGGTGATGGGGGCTTTGGTTACGGTTTAATTTTTTGAGTTTAGAAGATGTGGCCGGCCGGGCCCGCTCCGCGCGGGGCGGTCACTTCGTGACTTGTATACCTTGTTTTGGTGATGTGAGTGCTGTGGGCCTCGCGTTGCTCGTCGGTTTACTTTTGGTTGATGCGAGGCACGTATACTTTTTGCATGATGAGAGGTATGGGTTTGGTGAGGATTGCGGCTGCAATGGCTTTGCTGCCGGTGATGACAGTTCAGCAGAGTTTGGCGTGGGGCAGGGAGGGGCACATGATGATCAACCGATTGGCAGGGGCTGCGCTGCCGTCGGACGTGCCGGAGTTTTTGCGATCGAAGCAAGGGCTGGATGCGCTGGAATACTACGGGCCCGAGCCGGATCGGTGGAAGTCGCCGCTGGAGCCTGAGTTGAATGCGGCGGGTTTTCCGGAACACTACATCGATCTGGAGTGGGCGGACCTGATTGGGGAGCTGCCGCGGAAACGGTATGACTATGTGCGTGCGCTTGAGTTTGCGCAGAAGTCGCATCTGGATCTGGCGCTGACGCCGGAGAAGGTTGGGCTGCAGCCTTATGTAACCGCTGAAGTGTGGGAGCGGTTGAAGAGCGCTATGCGGGATTATCGGAAGCTGAAGGAAGACCACAAAGATACAAAACCTTCAGAGTGCGAGATTGTGTTTCTGGCGGGATGGCTGGGGCACTATGTCGCGGATGGGTCGCAGCCGCTGCATACGACGATTCAGTACAACGGGTGGACGGGGCCGAATCCGAATGGGTATACGACCGAGCACAAGATTCATGCGCTGTTCGAGTCTGCTTTTGTGTCTGCCAATGTGAAGCCGGGTGAGGTTGCTCCTTTGATTGCGGAGAAGCCGGTGGTGCTGGGGGATGTGTTTACCGACTACATGGCCTATCTGCGGCATACGAACTCACTGGTAGAGAGGACGTATCAGCTGGAGAAGACTGGTGCGTTTGCTGGCGCGGGAACACCGGAGGGGAAGGCATTTGCTGAGGAGAGGCTGGCGGCTGGCGCTACGGAGTTGCGGGACATGATCTATTCCGCGTGGGTGAAGAGCACTGAGCCGTTGCCGCCATCGAAGTATGCGGACTAGACGAGTTACTCTTCTGAGTTCGTCGCGGTTGAGAGCAGGGGGTACTGGTGGTGCTCGACGCGCTTGAGGAGTCTTCGCAGGAGTGGGGTGAGCGCGAGCGCGATGATTGGGATTGCGATTGCGGCGAAGATAGCCCAGAGGATGAAGGCGTGCCACTCCCATAACCAGAGCTGGCGGGAGAGGGCGAGGGGACGCTCGCGTGCGGCGTGAAGCAGCTCGTTTGCCGAGAGAGGCATGGGGGCGGTGTGGAAGACGCGGCTGGCGAGACGGATGAACGGGATGACGAGGACGATTTCGAGCGGATAGACGACGTGGTTGCCCAGCTGTGACGCGGCTATGTTGAGGCGCAGGACGAAAGCTACAGCGAGGCAGAGGACGGTGGTGCTGCCGAGGATGGGGTTAATGCCGATGAGGAGGCCTACGGCGAGGCTCCAGGCTAGTTTTTCCGGCGATGCTCCCATGCGAAGAAGCGCGAGGACAGGAAGGGCGACGCGGCGATAGAGCCAGTTGTGATGGACGGGTACGGGGACTTCGCGGTTGACTTTGAGATTGGATTCGCTTGGCTGCACTGCTGACAGGATAGACTGCGCGATGAGGCTTCGTTCAACAAGTGCAGCTTCAATGCGAGTGAGGATTGGATCTGGTGAACTTTTTTCGGGCTGCCTGGCGGAGTGTTTGGATGGTGGGGATGTTCGTGAGGTTCGGTGCGGAGTTGGCGCTGACGCGGCCGTCGACACGAGAGGCGCGGGCTGCTTGGCTGCATCGCTTTTGTGCGAGTGCGATGCGGGGGCTGGGGATTGAGATCAGTGTTGCGGGGAGTTTTCCTGAGCGCGGGGCGGTGATCTCGAATCACTTGAGCTATCTGGACATTGTGGTGTTTGCGGCGGTGCACCCTTGCGTGTTTGTGTCGAAGGCGGAGATTAAAAAATGGCCGGTGGTGGGGTGGATGACGACGATGTCGGGAACGGTTTATGTGGAGCGCGGGCATGGCGGGTCGGCCATGAGAGCGCGGGCGGGGATGCAGGCGGCGGTGGACGCGGGATTGCCGGTGGTGTTTTTTCCTGAGGGGACGACGAGCAATGGAAGCGGACTGTTGAAGTTTCATAGCGGGCTGCTGGCGCAGGCGATTGATGGTGGTGCTCCGGTTACTGCAGCTTGTCTTCGCTATGAACTTGGGGAAGACAACGGACCGGGTGTGAGCGTTGCGGATGACGTCTGCTACTGGGGCGACCGGAATATGCTGGGGCATGTCTTCACCTTTCTTGGGCTGCATGGGGTGAGCGCGAAGGTGCGGTTCGCAGAAAGGCCGATGGAGTTTTCGAGCGATGCGCTGCACCGGAAGCAGGCGGCTGTGGAGGCCAGGGCGGCGGTGGCTGCGTTGAGAACTAACACCTTTGGGGAAGGGGAGCAGGTGGCGGGGGAGATGCACCATTTTTGATTCAACGAATGTTCATTTGACGTGAACATTCTGTAACAGAAGAGGACGCAGACTGACATCGAACGCACCACAATCCTGGCTTGCAAGGAGAGTCGATGCTTACAGTCACTGAGTCTCGGTCTATCGCACTTCTTCCGAATAAGGCTGTGTCTCCGGAGCTGCCGTCGAAGAAGGATATTCGACTGGAGGCAGGAGATTATGTAGTGCGGCTGGCGTTGAGTGAGGGGGAGCGGGCCGCGGCGTACAGGCTGCGCTTTCTGGTGTTCAACCTGGAGATGAATGAAGGGTTGGAGTCGGCCTATGCCGATGGGTACGACAAAGATCACTTTGATGATGTGTGCGACCACATGATTGTGCAGGAGCGCAGCACGGGCGCGATTGTCGGGACATACCGGATGCAGATGGGGGATGTGGCGGGAAAGTACTTTGGGTACTACAGCGAACAGGAGTTCTGCTTCAAGCCTTATGAGGCGATGCGGGCACAGATTGTGGAACTGGGCCGGGCGTGCATCCACCGGGAGCATCGGTCGTCGGAGGTGCTGCATCTGCTGTGGAGGGGGATTGCGCGGTATGCGCTGGTGAATGGTGGGCGGTACATGATGGGGTGCTGCTCGCTGACGTCGCAGGATGCGGAGATGGGCCATGCTGTGTATGAGTCGCTGCGCGGCTGCATGGTGGAGCCTTCACTGTTGACGGTTGCTGCCGCTTCGTTTCGATTGCCGGCTGCGAAGGTTGAGATGACGGAGGTTCGCGCTCCGAAGCTGCTGCGGGCTTACCTGACGATTGGTGCGAAGATCTGCAGTGAGCCGGCGATCGATCGAGACTTCAAGACGATCGATTTTCTGACGCTGTTGGATCTGCAGACGCTGCATCCGAGGGTGGCGAAGAGATTTCTTGAGGGGTGCTGAGGTGAGGGTGGCGGTCGCTGTGTGGCGATTTTTGCGTTCGGTGCTGCGTGGCGTCTTGTTTGTGGGACTGTTGGCGGCGGCGGTGGTGGATTGCTGGATCCGGCACCCGAGGGTGGGGGCTGAGGGTGCGGTCTGGATTCATGGGTGGTGCCGGCGGATTGTGAGGGTGCTGGGGTTCGAGTGCATGGTGGAGGGGACGGTGCCGTCGAGCGGGGCGGTGGTGTCGAATCACCTGAGTTACCTGGATATTTTGCTGTACAGTTCGGTGCAGCCGTTCGTGATGGTGGCGAAGACGGAGGTGCGTGGATGGCCGCTGCTGGGCTGGCTGACGGCGCAGGCGGGGACGGTGTATGTGGAGCGGGGCGGTGGGCCGAAGACGTATCCGGGTGTGAATCGGGCGATGGCGGAGGCTTATCGGAGCGGCTTGCCGGTGCTGTTCTTTCCGGAGGGGACGACGACCGATGGTGCAGAGGTACTGCCGTTTCGGCGGGGGCTGTTTCACTCGGTGTTGAATGGTGGGGTTGCGCTGCGGGTTTCGGCGCTGCGGTATTCGCTTGATTCTCATGTAGTGAATGGAAGCGCGACGGTGGGTGAGGATGTGTGCTGGTGGGGGGACATGAAGTTTACGCCGCACATGTTCCGGTTTCTTGGGTTGAGGGGGCTGCGGGCGAAGATCAGGTTTGGGGAGGAGATTGTCGAGCGGGCGGACCGGTTTGTGCTGTCAGAGGCGGCGCAGGGGGTGGTGGCGGAGATGTATGAGGGGCTGGAGGTTGGGGTGAGTGTGTGGGAGCATGACTCCGAGTTGGTAGGAGCGCTTTAGGCGGTTGAGAGTTAGTTAGTGAAACCAAACGTGCAACAGCAAGAACAAAGGCGAATGCGGGGGTTCTTCGCTGCGCTCAGAATGACAAGCTTTTCCGTTCGACTCGCATCTGGTTCCTAACAGAACTCTCTTATGCAATGACGGGACCAGATGTCATTACGACTAAGGCAAGCTCTGATTAAGTACATAGCATTCCCTCAGCGACTAAAGTCGCATTGCTCGGTTCGATTTTGTGGCGGGACTAAAGTCCCGCCCTTTCAAAATAGAACTTGATCATGCGTTTCCTAGTCCTATCTGCTACTCACTATTCGACGGCGATCTGGGGGATTAGGGCGTTGAGGAGGTTGGTGAACTGTCTTTCTACGCGCTTGCCTGTCTCCATGACGTCCTCGTGGTCGATGGTGTCAGCGGTCTCGCGTCCATAGGCGGGGACTCCGGCGGCCATGTTGGTGACGAGGGAGAGACCGAGGACTTCGATGCCCATGTGGCGGGCGACGATGACCTCGTGGACGGTGGACATGCCGACGAGGTCGGCTCCCAGGGTGCGGAAGGCGCGGATCTCGGCGGGGGTCTCGAAGCTGGGGCCGAGGACAGCGAGGTAGACGCCTTCGGTGAGGAGGAACTCCTGGCGGGCAGCCTCTTCGATGGCGAGGGTGCGGAGGCGGAGCGAGTAGGCAGTGGACATATCGAAGAAGCGCTGGGCTGGGGTTTCGAGGACGGTGAAGCGGGGTTCGTTGGGGCCGAGGGCGGCGTTGGTTCCGGTGAGGTTGATGTGGTCGGAGATGGCGACGATGGAGCCCTGGGCGAGGGTGGTGCGGATGCCTCCGGCGGCGTTGGTGACGATGAGAGTTTTACATCCGAGGAGGCCGAGGACGCGGGTGGGGAAGGTGACCTGCTCCATGCTGTAGCCCTCGTAGGCGTGGACGCGGCCCTGCATGACGGCTACGGGGACGCCTGCGATCAGGCCGAGGACGAGGTGGCCGGAGTGGCCCTGGACGGTGGATTGGGGGAAGTGAGGGATGTCGGCGTAGGGGATGCGCGTGGCGGACTTGACGTGGGTGGCGAAGTTGCCGATACCGGAGCCGAGGATGATGCCGATGGCGGGCTGGAGCGGGGTCTTGCTGCGGATGCAGGCGGCGGCGGCCTGGGCCCTGGTGTAGAGGTCGGTCGTCTGGCTGGTCTCGCTCATTGCAGTCCTTGCAACTCCTGGTTATAGTTCCGAGGGGGGGTACCCCCCCTCATTACCGGCGTGTAACTTATTCAGAATCATAGACTTGCTGGCTATCTCTCCCTGCAAAATCGTCATAACAAAAGGGTTACGGCTAAATTCGTCCAGTCAAAGGACTTAGAGGCTCCTGCACAAAGCTGGCTCGATCCGGTTTCGGCAAAAATTCATACCTGTTATAAGTCTACCGAGTTGGAGTGGGTAAATGCGCCACGGTTTGGGGATTTATTTTTTGCGTGTTGAGAGTGCGGAAAGGCTGGATTGACGGTGGTTTTGTGGAGGTGAGGGCGGATTTATTTTGTTTTTTGGGTGTGCAGGGGGCTTGACAGGAAAAACACTAGTCGAGAGAGGCGGGTACGTGGTGAGAGACGGTGGCGGGAGGATGACGCTAAGGATTTTGCGGTGGTGCAGGAACGGCTACCAGAGCCTTGACCTTGTCGGTCAGTACACCGATGGATTGCGTGAAGGCAATCGCGGTCTTTGCTTTGTTGCTTCCGAGGTTGGCAGGCATGACGATCGAATAATAAAACTGATCATTCTTCGAAGCGGAGTAGATGGACAGCGTGAAGGTCGGGATATAGGCCTCCGTCGTGTCACTGGCTATGTTCACGTTCCCACCGGGTTTTATTATGGATTCATGGACGATGGTGCTTGAGCTGATGTCAAAGATAAGATCGGCCTGGCTCGGAGAGTCGACTAACTGGAAGTAGCCCCACTGCTTGAGGGACGCATACAGCTCATCGTAGGTGACGTTCGGTCCTCCAGGTATGAATTGGTTGAACCCGTGGTCAACACCTCCATTAGAAAGAAAGATCTTCTTGGCGGCTGTGACTTTCAATATCACTACTGGTGGGGGCGGCGGAGGGGGAGGCGGTGCCACTACCTGCTGCGCGCAGCCCACGGTAAGCAGAGTCAACAGGAGAGTGAGGCGCGGTAGAGGTTTACGAGTCATGAAGTTCAGAGGTTAGTTGCACAGAGAGAGAAGTACGTATGCGAACAGGACCAACGTTATTCGAAGTTGTGGGGGACTCTGCTAACTCTTTCGTGTTAGGACTCAGACTGCTTGACAGGAAAGCGGGAGGCGGGGCCTTGGGTGTAGTGTTCTGGAGACGATGAGAAGAGCGAAGTTTCAGCATGAACGTTCGATCCAACGAAGGAATGATCGGGCAAGGCTGATGGTTGGAGGGGTATGAGCTCTGCGGACGAGGTGGCGGGGGTGCTGGCTTCGATTCATGCGGAGTCGGGCGCGAGCCTGCTGGCGCTGGCGGAGGCTTCGCCTATGTTGCTGGTTTTTTTGCGACACTTTGGGTGCTCTTTTTGTCGTCAGGCGATCAGTGATGTTGCAGATCTTCGTGGTGAGTTGGCGCGGCGCGGGGTGAGACCGGTGTTTGTGCATCTGGGGACGCCGGAGCGTGCGAAGCCGTTCTTCGAGTATTACGGTCTGGGGGATGTGGAGCGGGTGAGCGATCCGGAGGCGGTGGTTTATCAACTGCCTGTGTTTGCGCTGCCGAGGATGCATCCGGCGCTGACGTTGTTGCAACCTTCGGTGTGGATTGGGTGGTTGAAGGGTGCGATCTTCAAGCATGGGATCGGGGCGATCAAAGAAGACGGCCATCAGATGCAAGGGCTCTTCTTTTTGAAGGGGCCTAAGATTGTGCGGCAGTTTCGGTATCGGACGATTGCGGATGAACCGGATTATCTGCGGCTGGTTGGGTGAGATCTTCAGGCTTCAGCTTCCTCTGCTTACCACGAGTTAGCCTTCGGCCAAGCGCAATCGAGCCTTCCTCTACATATTTGGCGTAGAAGTGCGCCGCTGTGAATGCGCTGACAAGATATGCGGAGATCACGATGGCCGAAGGAACTTTGGTGTAGAGCAGAGTGAAACAGAGAAACAGGGCCGTTCCATGCAGCAGGTAGAGGCTGTAGGAGATCTTGCCAAGGTAGACGAAGAAAAACCGGGAGAGCCAACCGCGAACGCGGCTGCAATCCGCGATAACAATGACGCCACAGGCTGCCAGAACGTTGATGAAGTTCTTACTTTCGCCCGCATAAAATCCTACGACCACCAGGCCAAGCAGCAGATAGCGCATGGGTGTGCCGATTCCACGAAACCACAAGTAGATCCGTTCTCTCTCCTTCGCGGCCAGGGCGCCTATCATGAAGGCTCCTGTGTACATCACAAGCCCACCAAAGTCACCGGGGAGCCGTGCTCCTTCGAAGCCCAGAGCAAGTGCAGCCGCTAAGCCGATCAGTGTTGGGCCACGTAAGGCCCAGCACAGTAAAGGAAAGAAGAACGAAATGGCCAATTCAAATTTTAGAGACCAAAAACCCATGCTAAGTGGCTGCGGAGTTACTCCACCACTGCCAAACACAAGTTGATGCAGAACGAGTTTTCGTGTGATCGGTTCATGCCAGGTATCGTAGTACGTCTGTGTCAGAGGGAGTTTGGCTCCGCCAAACTTTGAGGCGAAGTACGCTGCCAACAGAGCTACGCCGAGATATGGCAGATAAATCCGGCATAGACGGCGGGTCAGATATCGTCCATACGGCAGCTGCTTTCCAACCCAAAAAGGAAGCGAAAGGACATAGCCACTCAGGACAAAGAAGAGCACAACGCACTTCCCGCCAGCGAAGAGAGGACCGAAGATAAATGGAAGAGTAGCCCACGTCATGATTACGCGGACATGATTGAAGACCACCACAGTCGCGGCTAATCCTCTCAAGGCGTCCAGATGGTGCAGGCGTCCTACAGAGGAGCCGGAAGTCGTCAATTCTTGCATCAAGTCCTTTAAGGTGAGGCGGGTTAGCGACGCAGCCCAAGCTCCGCCCTCCAACCAAACTTGTCGTTGCCGATTAACTGCCGGTAGTGCTAGATAGCTTCGGTCGTCAAAGTCTATCGCGAAGCCTCCGCAACGTCGATGAATTCTTTGTTTCGAGAAGGAGCTGACGGCGATGCCGGGAATGAAACCAATTGCACAGAGAGCGGTACTCGTGAGGAAGGCAGCCAGGTCTAGAGGAGTTTGGCGATGACTAGGGTTAGGTCGTCGGTTTGCTCTTTGGGGCCGGCGAAGGTGGAGACGGCGTCAGCGATGTCGGTTACCAGGGTGGTGGCTGGCTCTGAACTTTTGTCCTGGATGAGTTTTGTAAGACGCTCGAACGAGAACTCTTCTTCGCTTTCGTTCTCCTGCTCGGTGACGCCGTCGGTGTAGAGGGCGAGGATGTCGCCGGGTTCGAGGGTGATGATCGTGTTCGAGAACTGGGTGTCGGGCAGGATGCCCATGATGGGGCCGGCTTCCTCGAGAAGCATGGATTGGGAGTTGCTGGTTCGCAGGAGCAGAGGTGGGTTGTGGCCTCCGCTGGCGTACTCCAGTATGCGGAGTTTCGTATTGAACCGGGCGTAGAACATGGTGACGAAGGTAGCGGGACGGGTGATTTGTTTGAGGCACTCGTCGAGATCTTTGAGGATTGCGGCTGGGCCGCTCAGCTCGTGCGCACGAAGACGCAGGGCAACGGCGAGAGAGGGCATGAGCAGAGAGGCGGCGGCGCCTTTGCCGGAGACGTCGGCTATGACGACATCGACTATTTCGTCGGAGATCTGGAAGAAGTCGTAATAGTCGCCACCGAGGAGCCGGGCGGTCTGCATGAAGGCAGCGAGCTCGAGCCCCGGAACGATAGGAGCTTTGGATAGCACCTGGCGCTGGACTTGTGCGGCGAGGAGGAGATCGTCTTCGTATTCGTCGCGTTGGCGGCGCACCTCGGCGGCAAGGCGGCCGCGTTGTTTTGCGATAAGGCTGACAAGAAACCCAACGATGAGAAAGCCGGCAAGGCTAATGATGAAGCGGACGATTCTGACGTGAGTGTTGTCGCCGATGGGGCCGAAGAACTCTTGCAAGATGGAACCCAGGACCGCGAGTCCGATGGTGATGGGAAGAGGGTTGATGAAGGCGCTGAGGGCGATGGGAAGGACGTAAAGATAGCCGAGGGAGATGTTGGCTACGACGATCCAGTCCGTGTAGGCGACGGAGACCACAGCGAGGACGACGACCAGGTTGAGCAGCCCAGTGGTCTTTATTTCTTCGGTTTGAACTTGTTGTTTGTACTCGGCAGTGTTTTTACTGCTTCTGAGGAATGCCATCGTGCTGAGCTCTCCTGTCTCTCCCGTTGTGACGCGCAGTTACTGCATTCTCTTCGTAACGCGATCCGTTGGGAGAGAAGCAGGATTGCGGAGAATTTTAGTGCAAAGGGTGGTTGGTCCGAAGTTTATTTGATAAGCATGGAGACGATGCTGGCGGACATGAGGTTGGCCATGGTTCCGGCGAGCATGGCGCGGAGGCCTAGCTGGGCGAGGTCGTTGCGGCGGTTGGGGACGAGTGCGCCGATGCCGCCGATCTGCATGCCGATGCTGCCTACGTTGGCGAAGCCGCAGAGGGCGAAGGTGGCGATGGAGAAGGTACGCGGGGCGAGGGTGGATTTGATGGCGCCGAGTTGGGTGAAGGCGACGAACTCGTTGATCATGGTGCGGGTGCCGAGGAGGTTGCCGATGGTGTGGGCGTCGTGCCAGGGGACGCCGATGAGCCAGGCGACGGGTGCTCCGATGACGCCGAGGATGGCGTTGAGGGAGTGGGGGAAGGGGATGTGGCCGTGGGCCCAAAGAAAGTTGGAGATGCCCAGCATGATGGCGTTGAAGAGGCCGACGAGAGCGACGAAGCTGATGAGCATGATGGCGACGTTGAAGGCGAGGCGGCCGCCGTCGATGGTGCCGCGGGCGACGGCGGCGATGAAGTTTTCGTTTTTGTGTTCTTCGTTGGGCGGCATGTGGACGGTGCCGATGGTGGCGGGGACTTCGGTTTCGGGGACGAGCATCTTGGCGACGAGGATGGTGCCGGGTGCGGTCATGATGACAGCGGAGAGGAGATCTTGGGCGTTAATGCCGAAGCTGATGTAAGCGGCCATGATGCCGCCGGAGACATGGGCCATGCCGGAGGTCATGATGACCATGAGTTCGGAGCGGGTGGCGCCGGCGAGGAAGGGACGGATGGTGAGGGGGGCTTCGGTCTGTCCCATGAAGATGCTGGCGGCGACGTTGGTGGATTCGGCGCCAGAGGTACCCATCGTCCGCTGCATGATCCATGCGACGACGCGGATGATGTACTGCATGAGGCCGACGTGGTACATGATGGCGAAGAAGGCGCTGACGAAGATGATGGTGGGGAGGACGGCGAAGGCGAGGACGGCGAAGGGGCGGCCGGGGATGCCGAGAGGACCGAAGACGAGGGAGGAGCCGTCGACGGAGTGTGCGAGGAGTGAGGTGATGACGTTCGAGATGTTGCGGAGGATGGCCTGGCCGGCGTTCCATTTGATGACGAGGAAGGCGAAGAGGATCTGCAGGCCGAGTCCCCAGGCCACGGTGCGCCAGCGGATGGCGCGGCGGTTGGTGGAGAAGGCATAGGCGAGGCCGAGGAAGGTGATGAGGCCGAGCAGACCGGTGAATCGGGACAAAGGCTTCGCTCCTGCTGCGGAGATGAACGCAGTTTGAATACTTTGGTTGAGTGTACCGGAGACGAAGTGCCTCGAGGGATCTCCTTTTCCGGGTGGTTCGATGGCTGGGTGAGCGGTAGAGAACAGACAACGGCGTGTGGTTTGAAAAGGGCGAGCGGTTTGGGCAGGGCGAAGTTCGTCGGGATCCTTCGCTGCGCTCAGGATGACAGCAACGACTTATTACGCGGGTTTCTCCCAGCAAAGACTTGATACGGGTCTCTCCCAGCGAAGGCTTGATACGGGCTTTTCCCAGCGAAGGCTTGATATGGGCCTCTTAGTTTGGTATCGGGCTTCGCCCGCATAATCTCCAGCGGAGTCAGGGAGGATCGGATTTCAGGTTGAAGTTTCGTGCGAGGCGGTGGAGGTACTTGGGGTGGATGCCGAGGGTGCGTGCGGCTTCAGGGTAGCTTCCTTTGGCGTCTTGAAGGGCGTTGAGGATCATCTCCTTTTTTGATTCGTTCAGGACGTCGTGGTACTTGGCTCCTGCGAGTTTTGCGGACTGCTGCTCGAGGATGATAGTGGGAAGGTCTTCGGCGAGGATCTCTTCGGTGAGGCCGAGGACGATGGCGTGCTCGATGGCGTTCTCGAGTTCGCGGACGTTGCCGGGCCAGCTGTAGCCGAGCAGCAGGGAGCGTGCTTCGGAGGAGATGCCTTTGAAGGGGCGCTTGTTTTTCTGTGCGTACTTTGAGGCGAAGTAAAGGGCGAGCAGGGGGATGTCTTCGCTGTGTTCGCGCAGCGGGGGGACGGAGACGGAGACTACGTTGAGACGGTAGTAGAGGTCCTGGCGAAACTCTTTGGACTTGATGGCCAGCTCGAGATCCTTGTTGGTTGCAGCGAGGACGCGGGCTTTGAAGGGGACGGAGTGGGTTCCGCCGACGCGCTCGAACTCTCTTTGCTGGAGGACGCGGAGAAGCTTGGCCTGCATGGGAGGAGCGAGTTCGCCGATCTCGTCGAGGAAGAGGGTTCCGTCTTCGGCGGATTCGAGTTTGCCCTTGCGCATGCCGAGTGCTCCGGTGTAGGCGCCCTTCTCGTGGCCGAAGAGCTCGCTTTCGAGCAGCGTCTCGGGGATGGCGGCGCAGTTGATGGCGATGAAGGGAAGTTCGCTTCTTGGGCTGCTCTGGTGGATGGAGCGTGCGATGACCTCTTTGCCGGTGCCGCTCTCGCCGCGAATGAGGACGGTGGCGTCGCTCTGTGCGACGCGGGAGATGAAGTCGCTGACCTGGCGGATCTGGCGGCTTTCGCCGACGAGGTTGGTGGCGGTGTTGAGCTGCCGTTTCAGCTTTGAGTTTTCTGAGCGCAGGGAATCGAGGGCGAGGATGTTTTCGAGGGTTACGGCTGCGATTCGGGACGCGGAGTCGAGGAAGTAGAGGTGGTCTTCAGCGAAGGGCGGGGCGGGCGGGAGAGAGGTGAGATAGAGGACGCCGATGGTTCGTTCTATGGCGACCAGCGGCAGGCAGAGGATGTTCTGGGTTTCGCCTTCGTCTGGATTTGCGTCGGTCTGGACGGCTGTACGCTCCCAGAATGCGCGATGAACGATGTCTTTTTTGATTTCCAGATTTGAGGTCGCACCGGTAAGGCGGTTCCAGGTGCAGATTTCAAGCGATTCTTCTTCGAAGTCGGTGAGCAGAACTACGGCTCCTTCGTCTGCAGGTACGACTTCAAAGATGAGTTGCAGCAGTTCGCGCTGGAGAAGCTGAGCGTCGCGGATGGAGTTGATGACGTTACTGATTCCGAAGAGGGCAGTGAGGTCGCGAGCCATGCGTCCGACTCCAACTCCCAGTTGCGGGAGCCCTGCGGGAGGCGCGACTTTTTTTGTTTCGGACGATGGGCTTGAAGAGAAGTCGGTTGAGCGTCTTCTGGGAGTAGCGGGTTCGTCTTCGTGTGTGAGATAGAGGAAGCTGGCGCTGCCGATGCGGATGGTGTCGCCGTGATCCAGGGATCGGCGCAGGACGGGCATCCCATTGACGAAGGTGCCGCATCTGCTGTCGAGGTCGACGAGCTCATATTGGCTATTTTGGCCCTGACTGTTTTGGCTCAGGCTGTTCTGCCATTCGACAGGTTGGATGGTGCAGTGTTTTCGAGAGACCGCCGGGTCGGCGAGGCATAGCTGGTTTACTTCGAGTCGGCCAACCGAGATGGGGCTGTCGCTCAGCTCACGAACGGTTCCGGTCAGCGAGCCGGAGATGGCAAGGAGCCGCGGTTTCATCGGGCCTCCGTTGAAGGTGAGTGTAGCTGAATTGGCCGGGTGACCGCGATTCCGGGCACGAGCCGGGACACGATTCGGGGCACGGGAGCCGATTGGATACCGCGGGGAACCATTCGGATACCAGAAGAGTGATTGTTGGGCGAGCGTCGCCGGCTTGCGAGCCGGGTTTGCGATCCCATCTTGTTGCAAATAAAAATGAGCTGCGGATTGTCCGGAGTTTGGCGCGGTTTGGCCATGCGGTTGCATTCTATTCGGGCGTAACAACAAGCTCCGGAGAGAACGAAATCCAGAGACCAATCGGGACCTGAGAGAGAAATCTCACAAAGGAGATCGTCATGAAAAACCTTACTGCAATCGCACTCTTCGTCGCCGCCGGTATCGCCACCGCTGGTAGCGCCATGGCCCAGGATCATAAGGTCACGGCAAGTGTTCCTTTCAACTTCACGGTGAATGGCCGCACGCTGCCTGCCGGGAACTACACGATCGGTAACGACAGCAACTCGCCGCGGATGCTGACTATTGCGGACCGTCAGAAGGGTGTTGCCTTGATGGCGATCACGGTTCCTGATAACAGTTCCTCAGCAGACAACAAGCTGGTCTTTCATCACTACGGGAACCAGTACTTCCTGAGTGAGATTCGCACAGCGAATGGATCAATGAGCTGCCACCTGACGACTTCGAAGCAGGAGAAGCGGGCCAGGACTCAGGCGCAGGAAGAAGCGTCCGTACGCGTCAATAGCGATGTTCTGATTGCTCTCAAATAGTTTGTGCTTTGCGTGAGTAGGACCCGGCGATGAAAATCTCCGGGTCCACTTTTTTGGGGGCTGGGAGTTAGGTGCTCTTCGTGATGACTTCGCGGAGGAGCGGCTGGAGTTGGGGCGGGTTGGGGGCGATGTGGAGGGTGTCGCGGAGCATGCTCTCGGGTTCGTCGAGGAGCGAGAGGTCTTCGCTGAAGAGTGTGACTAGAGGTTGACCGGCTTTGATCGGGTCGCCGAGCTTGGCGTGCATCTCGATGCCAGCGTGGGCGCTGACGGGATCGCCGGGTTTGGCTCGGCCTGCACCGAGACGCTGAACGGCCCAGCCTACTTGTTTGCAGTCCATGGAGGCGAGGTATCCGGAGTGGGTGGCGGTGAGGGTGCGCGAGGCGGTGTAGAGGTGGTGGGCGGCGGGGTCGTGGAAGAGGGAGACGTCGCCGCACTGGGTGGCTACGACTCTGATCCATGCTTTGAAGGCTGCGCCGCTGAGGAGGATCTCGTCGGAGAGCTTAGCTCCTGCTTCGGGAGTGGGGGCTTTACCTGCGAGATGAAGCATCCAGCCGGCGAGGAGGTTGGAGAGTTGGATGAGGTCGGCGGAGAGGGGGTGGCGATCTTCGATGCTGGTAGCTCGCAGGATGTCGACGCACTCCCAGACTTCGATCCAGTTGCCGGAGAAGCGGCCGAGGGGCTCGTCGTGACTGGTGAGGAGGGCGACGGTGCGGGTACCGGAGGCTTCGCCGGTCTGGACCATGAGTTCAGCGAGGAGCTTGGACTGGTCGTAGGTGGGCATGAAGGCGCCGCTGCCGGTTTTTACGTCGAGGACGAGGGCGTTGAGGTCTTCGGCTAGTTTTTTGCTCATGATGCTGGCGCAGATGAGGTAGGGAGATTCGACGGTGCCGGTGTGGTCGCGGAGGGCGTAGAGGATACGGTCGGCGGGGACGAGATGCGGGGTTTGTCCGACGAGGGCTGCGCCGCACTTTTCGAGCGTGAGGAGGAGTTGGTCGAGGGTGAGCTGGGTGTTGAAGCCGGGGATGGTTTCGAGCTTGTCGAGGGTGCCACCGGTGTGGCCGAGGCTGCGGCCGGAGATCATGGGCACGCAGATGCCAGGGATACCGTTGGCGTTGGGCGAGGTTAGGCCTGCGGCAGCGAGGATGGGGGCGATGAGGAGGGAGGTCTTGTCGCCGACGCCGCCGGTGGAGTGCTTGTCGATGGTGAAGCTGTGGAGGGGGGCGGCGTCGAAGGTCTCCCCGGAGTAGCGCATGGCGGTGGTGAGGGTGGCGAGCTCTTGTGGGTTGAGGCCGTGGTGGAAGACGGCCATGAGGAAGGCGGCGATCTGGGCGTCGGTGACGAGTTGTTTTTGTGGCGTGCGTTGAACGAGGGCGTGGATGAAGGCCTGGATCTCTGCGTCGCTGAGGGCGCGGCCGTCGCGCTTGTGGAGGACGATGTCGATGGGATGGATGGTCTGGGTCATTTTGGGATCAGCTTTTAGAGGACGAAGGCGGCGGGTAGGAGCTCGGCGATGGTGGCCTGGGCGGTGGCGCCGGCTTCGGCTGGGTAGAAGACGATGGTGTCGGGGGTGCTGAACTCGTGGATGGTCTGGCGGCAGGCTCCGCAGGGCTGACTCGCGGTGTCGTTGAGGTTGGCGACGGCGATGGCGCGGATGCGGATGCCGGGGCCTCGGAGGGCGACGGCGGAGGTGATGGCGGTCTGCTCGGCGCAGGTGGTGAGGCGGTAGGAGGCGTTTTCGACGTTGCAGCCGGTTACGATGGTACCGTCGGTGAGGAGGAGGGCGGCGCCGACGCGGAAGTTGCTGTAGGGTGCGTAGGCGTGGTGCGCGACGGCGGCGGCTTGCTGCTGGAGGGCGGCGATTTGTGCTGGCGTGAGGGCGCTGGGTGAGGCGGCGGAGAGTTCGGAGGACATGATGTGAGTGAGGCTATCGGGTGCGGAGGGCGATAGCAAGTGGCGGGCGCCTCATGGTTACCGTTCCACGCCCGATATAGGTTGTGTGGACGAGCTAACCAAAGAATTTATTGCGGAGAGCCAGGAGGGTCTGGACCGGATGGAGCGGTGCCTGACCGAGCTGGAGATGCGGCCTGACGATGCTGGATTGCTGGGGGAGATCTTCCGCGCCGTCCATACGATCAAGGGGACGACGGGATTTCTGGGATTCGATCGGCTTGAGAAGCTGGCGCATGCTGGAGAGCATCTGCTGGGGTCGCTGCGGGATGGCAGGCTGGAGGTGAACTCGGATCTGATCAGCGGATTGCTTCGTCTGATGGATGGACTGCGGGCGATTCTGGTGCTGATCGAGGAGACCGGGAGCGAGGGGACTCGGGCGGGCGATGAGGATGGAGAGCTGATCGCTGAGCTGGCGAGGTTGAATGGGCAGGTGCCTGCAGAGCTGCCGGAGATCGAGGCTCCACAGATTGCCCTGGTGGAGACGACGAAGAGTGAGGGTGTTGCGCCGGTCGCTTCGAATAGCGGAGCATCTTCGACCTTGCAGCCGCCTGCGTTGCAGCCGACTGTCGTGACTGAGAAGGCGAGCGCGGACAAGACGCTGCGGATCGATGTGGATGTGCTGAACCGCATGATGAACCTGGTGGGCGAGCTGGTGTTGACGCGCAACCAGATGCTGCAGAGTGGGATGGAGGCGGCGAACTTTCCTGAGCTGGCGCGGCGGCTGGATAGCGTTACGGCGGATCTGCGCGAGACGGTGATGCAGGCTCGGATGCAGCCGGTGGGGAATCTGTTTGGGAAGTTTCCGCGGATGGTGCGGGATCTTGCGAGGACGTGCGGACGCGAGGTGCGGGTTGAGTTTAGCGGGCAGGAGACGGGGCTGGATAAGAGCCTGCTCGAGGCGATTAAAGATCCGCTGACCCATGCTGTGAGAAATGCCGTCGATCATGGGATCGAGTCGCCTGCAGACCGTGTGCTGGCGGGGAAGTCGGCTGAGGGTTGTCTGAGGCTGAAGGCGTTCCACCAGAGCGGATCGGTGGTGATTGAGATTGAAGACGATGGCGCCGGGATTCCGATTGAGCGAGTACTGCAGAAGGCGATTGAACGCAATCTGGTAACGGCGGAAGATGCTGCGGGGATGTCGGAGCGGGAGGCGTTGCAGCTTATTTTTCTGCCGGGATTTTCGACGGCCGCTGCGGTGACTACGGTCTCCGGGCGCGGTGTCGGCATGGATGTGGTGCGGGCCAACGTGGAAAAGGTTGGCGGGAGCGTTGAGGTCGAGTCTCGCAGGGGAATAGGGACTACGTTGCGCCTGCGGGTGCCGCTGACGCTGGCGATCGTTCCTTCGCTGGTGGTGAAGAGCGGGGGACAGGCGTTTGCGCTGCCGCAGAGCACGCTGGTGGAGCTGGTGGATATTCCGGAGCGTGAGTTTGCGCAGGTGGTGCAGCGGATCGGTTCGTCGGAGTTGTATCGGCTGCGAGAACGTTTGTTGCCGATGGTTTGGCTTGATCGGTTGCTGGGGTTGGAGGCGGATAATCCGGACCAGTCGAAGGGACACTACCTGGCGGTGCTGGAGGCGGAGGGCTGCAGGTACGGGCTGGTGGTCGATGACCTGATGTCTCCCGAGGAGATTGTGGTGAAGCCGCTGTCGCCGGTGCTGCGGGAGATCGGCTTGTTTTCTGGCGCGACGGTGCTGGGCAATGGAACGCTGGCTTTGATTCTGGATATCGGTGCAACTGCGGCGCGAGCTGGAGTGAAGCCGATCGAAGAGGAGGTCTCTGGAATCGGCGCTGGCGAGGCTGCGGTGCTGGAGGATGCGGGAATCTCGTTCCTGATCTTTGAGGATCGGGTGAGAGAGCGAACGGCGCTGCCGCTGGATGTGGTGGAGCGAATTGAGAGCGTGCCGCTGGGACAGATTGAGTATGCGGGGGGGCGTCCGTTGCTGCAGTATCGCGGCGAACTGCTGCCGCTGAGGGATGAAGGTGGTGTGCTGATGGAGTTGGAGTCTGTCCGGCAGGTGGGCGAAGAGACGATGGTGACGGTGCTGATCTGCGGCGATGCCAGCGTGGGAGGAGCGCAGCGTGGAGGAATTGTGGTGCGGCAGGTTCTAGATGTTTCGACGGGAACCTTGATCGATCAGGGTGAGGCGAGCCATGAGACGGGGATGGAGCTTGCCCTGGTGAAGGAGAAGCTGACGCAGGTTCATCGTGAGTTTGGTGTGAAGGCGAAGGCCGCCTGGCAGGAGGTTGCGTGAAGATAGCCGGTCGGGAGAAGGCGGACGCGATTCAGGATGAGAGTGATGCAGTCTCGCTTTGTTCGTTTTACGCGGGCAGTGAGATGTTCGGCATCGATACAAGGAAGATACGCGAGGTGCTGGGGGAGAGGGATCTGCAGCGGGTGCCGATGTCGCCTGCGTTTATCGCGGGCGTTGTCCCTTATCGCGGCGAGGTGCTGACGACGGTGAATCTTCGGGCGCTGTTGGGGATGGAGGCGCACTCCGGCAGATGCTGCGTGCTGGTGATGGCGGAGGACGAGGCTGCGGAGCGGTTTGGGCTGGTGGTGGATGCGGTGGGCGGAGTGGTGACGGTGAGCCGCCGCGCGTTAGAAGACAATCCCTGCACCTTGGAGGCGAGGGGCAAATGGTTGTTCGATGGAGCCTACAAGATGGACGCGGGCTTGATGGTGCAGCTGGATCCGCGGAAGCTGTCGCCGTCGCGCCTGTCGGAGGTGGGATTGTTCAAGAGCAGTTCGAATGGAGGCATAGATGCGAGCCCTGATCGTTGATGATTCAAGTTTTATCAGAGAGTATCTGCGGCACCTGCTGGGCCGGATGGATGTGGTGTGTGAAGAGGCGAAGGATGGGAGCGACGCGCTGGCTGTACTTCGGGCGGAGGAGTCATTCGACCTGATGCTGCTGGATGTGAACATGCCGGTGATGAACGGGCTGGAGTGCGTGAAGAAGTTGCGCGAGGCTAAGCTTGGGCCAGAGATGAAGGTGATGATGGTGACGACCGAGGCCGATCACTCGTTTATCACGACGGCGCTGGACAATGGCGCAGATGAGTTTCTGATGAAGCCGTTTACTCCGGAGAGCCTTCGGGAGAAGATGCTTCTGCTTGGCGTCATCGCAGCTTGACGTTGTGGGCGAGAGAGAAAGTCTGAGGACAGCAGATATGGGATCCATGGCGGAGCGGCCGCTCCGCATTCTTGCAGCGGACGACTCGGCGGTGATGCGCGGGGTGATGTGGAAGCTGTTTCAGAGTCACGCGAAGGATCGATCGAGCGAACTGCCTCGCATGGTGTTGTGCGGAGTGGCGCTCGATGGGGTGGATTGTCTGGAGTCGGTAAAGCGGCTATCGCCGGATGTTCTGGTGCTGGATCTTGAGATGCCGAGGTTGAACGGGCTGGAGGTTTTGCGTCGCCTGCAGGTGGAGTATCCGGGGCTGCCGGTGATCATGTGCAGTGCTCATACAGAGCGTGGGGCGAGATCCACGCTGGAGGCGCTGGCGTGTGGCGCGGCAGACTATGTGACCAAGCCGGCGGAGCAACGGGATTTTGCGACAGCGATGCTTTCGCTTTCGCAGCAACTGCTGCCGCGGATTGCTGCGCTAGCCAGAGGAGCGAAGCGGAAGCAGGAGAGCGTGGTCACGCGGGATGGCTCGAGCAACGCGGGCAGGGCTCCGGCTGGTACGACGTTGCCGAAGTCGCCCGCTCCGATTGAGCTGGTGGTGATCGGATTGTCTACCGGTGGGCCATCGGCACTGGAGCAGTTGTTGCCGCGATTGCCCGCAGATTTTCCTGTTCCGGTGTTGATCGTTCAGCATATGCCGAAGCTGTTTACCGGTGCGCTGGCGGAGCGGCTGGATAAATGCTGTTCGCTGCGGGTGAAAGAAGCCTATGAGAACGCGATGATTCGACCGGGCACGATCTGGCTGGCTCCGGGGGATGCGCACATGGAGGTAGGCCCAGGCAACGGGTTGACGGACAGGCAGGACGCGGGGTTGGCTGGGCGGAGCAGCAGGGTTCGGCTGCATCAGCGGGAGCCTTTGAATCACTGCAGGCCTGCCGTGGACTATCTGTTCTTTTCTGCGGCACGGATGTATGGCGCATCGGCGCTGGCGCTGGTGATGACGGGCATGGGCGCCGATGGGCTGGATGGAGCGCGGGCCGTCCATGAACGCGGGGGCGTGGTGCTGGCGCAGGACGAGGCGAGCTCTGCAGTCTGGGGTATGCCAGCCAAGGTGACCGAGGCTGGAATTGCAAGCGCAACGCTTCCGCTGGGGGAGATTGCGGGTGCGCTGAATCAGAGGGTCAACGCGGGAAGACTGACGAAGATGGAGACGGCACGCCTTGCAATCTCGGCGATGGCGCCGCGACGGGAGATCAACGATGGCCTGCTCTGATACGGACTACGCTTATCTTCGTGAGCTTGTACTGGAGCAGTCGGCGAACCTGATTGATCCGTCGCGCAATGCTCTGTTTGACACGAGGCTGACACCGATCGCACGGTTATCGGGCGCGGATAGTCTTCAGGATTTTGTGAATATGTTGAAGGCGGGGCGGCCGGCTCATCTGCATCGCGCGGTTGCTGAGGCGATGACGATCAATGAGACGAGTTTCTTCCGCGATATGAGGCCGTTTGAGATGCTGCGGCAGATTCTGATTCCGCGACTGTTGGAACGTCGAGGGGAGCAGCAGCGGCTGCGGATCTGGAGTGCGGCGAGTTCGACCGGGCAGGAGGCTTACAGTTTGGCGATGATGATTGCGGAGCACTTTCCGGAGATTGCGAGCTGGGATGTGAAGATCATCGGCACCGACATCTCGCGGCACGTGGTCGATTATGCGCAGAAGGGGCGGTATCGGCGGCTGGAGGTCAATCGCGGACTGCCGGCGCGGATGCTGTTGAAGTATATGACCCGACACGGCGAGGAGTGGGAGGTCAGCCCGCAGATTCGGTCGATGTGCGAGTTTCATTATGCCAATCTATGTACTCCGTTGCCTTTGCTGCCGACATTCGATTTGGTGTTGTTGAGAAATGTGCTGCTTTATTTTTCTCAGCAGGACCGAAGGACGCTCTTCAGGGAGATTCACCGGAAGCTGTCTCCTGCCGGGTATTTGGTGCTGGGGAATGCGGAGCAGGCGGAGGATTCTACGAATCTTTTTGAGGTGGAGTTTGGGGCGGACTGCTACTTCTACAGTCCGGTGAGTGAGAGTTGAGGGGATTGAGGACAGGTCGCGGCTGGACCTGAGAGCTTGGGCGCGCATCCAATATAGTGTGCGGCAGTTATGCTGCAAAGAGCGCACACTTTGACTATGCCGCCAAAGACTTCTAAGCCTTCGAAGCCTGACAAGAAGATAGTACCGGAGAAGACGGAGCCACTGCTGCCTGAGAAGCTCGCGGGTGAGACCGCGCTTGGGCTGTTTCATCCGATTACTGCGAAGTGGTTTCGGGCTGTGTTTGAAGCGCCGACGGCTCCACAAGTGGAGGGCTGGCCGGCGATCGCTCGTGGTGAGTCGACGCTGATCCTTGCGCCGACGGGCACGGGCAAGACGCTGACGGCGTTTCTGTGGTGTCTCGACAGATTGATGATGCGGACGGCTCCCGAGGCTGCGAGCGGGTGCAGGGTGGTGTATCTTTCGCCGCTGAAGGCGCTGGCGGCGGATGTGGAGCGCAATCTCAGGTCTCCTCTTGTAGGGATTGCCAACATGGCGAAGCGTGAGGGCGTCATGGTGCGGATGCCGGAGATCAGCGTGCGCACGGGGGACACACCGCAGAAGGAGCGCGCGCGGTTTCGGAGGCACCCTGGCGACATTCTGATTACTACGCCGGAGAGTCTGTACCTGATGCTGACCTCGGAGGCGGGGGAGGCGCTGCGGTCGGTGGAGACGGTGATTGTGGATGAGATTCATGCACTGGTGCCGAGCAAACGCGGGGCACATATGGCGTTGTCGCTGGAGCGGCTGGAGGCGTTGACGGGGAGGAGGCTGCAGCGGATTGGTTTGTCGGCTACGCAACGGCCGCTGGAGGAGGTGGCGCGATTTCTTGGTGGGGCGGAGGCAGCGGCTCAGCGAGTCGGCGAGTCAGCGGGACAGCAGGTCAGCGAGTCAGCGAGTCAGCGGATCAGCGAAGCGGCTGGTGAGTTGAGCGTGGTTGAGCCGGCGCTTGATGTGAGTCGTGTGTTGATGAGTACGGCCAGTGACGATGGGGTGAGGCCGGATGTTGGCGCGGATGCTCCACTGTATCGGCCAGTGACGGTGGTGAACGCCGGAGCGCGGAAGGTGCTGGAGCTGAAGGTTGAGGTTCCGGTGGAGGATATGGCCCGGCTGGGGGAGATTCAGGAGCAGCCCAGTGGGCCGGCTTCGCAGGGGCCGAAGAGAACTTCGATCTGGCAGTCGATTCATCCGAGACTGCTGGAGATTATTCAAGGGCGGACGTCTACGCTGATCTTCGTGAATGCTCGAAGGGTGGCGGAGCGGCTGGCTGGGGCGTTGAATGAGCTTGCGGGAGAGCAGATTGCGCGGGCGCATCATGGTTCGCTTGCGTCAACGCAGAGGACGGAGATCGAGGAGCTGCTGAAGGCGGGAAAGATCAAGGCGCTGGTGGCGACTTCGTCGCTTGAATTGGGGATCGATATGGGGGCGATCGACCTGGTGATTCAGATTGAGGCTCCGCCCTCTGTGGCTAGTGGGATGCAGCGGATTGGAAGAGCGGGGCACCAGGTGGGCGCTCCGTCCAATGGGATTATCTTTCCGAAGTATCGAGCGGATCTGATTGCGTGTGCGGCGGTGACGCGGGCGATGCATGAGGGGCACGTGGAGTCGACGCGGTTTCTGCGGAACCCGCTGGATGTGCTGGCGCAGCAGATGGTGGCGGTGATTGCTCATCCTCCACTGAACGTTGCCGATGCGGAGCGGCGATCGAAGCATAAGACGGAAGAAGAGGAGAGTCCAGGAATTAGTTATGCGGCGCTGTTCGGGTTGGTTCGGAGTGCGGCTCCGTTTGCGGGGTTGAGCCAGAGTGTCTTCGATGGAGTGCTGGATATGCTGGCGGGGCGGTATCCGTCGGATGAGTTTGCCGAGTTGCGGCCGCGGATTACCTGGGACAGGACGAGGAACTGGATTACACCGCGTGCCGGGGTGAAACGGATTGCGATTCTGAACGGGGGGACGATTCCTGATCGCGGGACGTATGGGGTGTTTCTGGCGGGGCAACGCTCGAAGCCTGTGCGGGTGGGGGAGCTGGACGAGGAGATGGTCTTCGAGAGCCGGACGGGAGATACGTTTATCCTTGGGGCTTCGACTTGGCGGATCGATGAGATCACGCATGACCGGGTGCTGGTGACACCGGCTCCGGGTGAGGCGGGGAAGATGCCGTTCTGGCATGGAGATCAGGCGGGACGGCCGCTGGAGTTTGGGCGAAGAATTGGGGCGCTGGTGAGGGAGTTGCGCGATGCTCCGCGCAGCGTGGCGATGGCACGGCTGACGGCGGAGCATGATCTGGAGCCAGGGGCGGCGGAGAATGTGCTGCGGTATCTGGCGGATCAGGAGTTGGCTACGGTCAATGTTCCGGATGATCAGAACATTGTGGTGGAGCGGGTGAGGGATGAGCTGGGGGATTGGCGGGTTTGTGTGCTGACTCCGTTTGGCAGCCGGGTACATGCGCCGTGGGCGATGGCGGTAACGGCGAAGCTTCGCGCGGGGAACGGGCAGGAGGTGGAGACGATGTGGTCGGAGGATGGCTTTGTGCTGCGCTTTCCTGAGACCGAGGAGGCTCCTGCGATTGAACCGATTCTGCTGGAGGCTGAGGAGGCTGCGGAGCTGGTGCTGCGGCAGCTGGGGTCGACGGCACTGTTTGCGGCGAAGTTTCGCGAGAGCGCGGCGCGGGCTTTGTTGCTGCCTAGGAGGAGGGCGGATGGACGGACGCCGCTGTGGCAGCAGAGGAAGAGGGCGTATGACTTGTTGAGTGTTGCGAGCCGGTATGCTTCGTTTCCGATTGTGCTTGAGGCTTACCGGGAGTGCCTGCGGGATGTGTTCGATATGCCAGCGCTGATGGAGACGCTGCGTGCGGTGCAGAACAGAAGTCTGCGGGTGCATACGGTGGACTCGCGGACGCCTTCGCCGTTTGCTTCGGCGCTGCTGTTCAGTTATGTGGCGAACTATATCTATGACGGAGATGCACCGCTGGCAGAGAGGCGGGCGCAGGCGCTTTCGATCGATCAGGATCAGCTACGGGAGCTGATGGGCGATGCGGATCTTCGGGAGCTGCTCGATATCAATGCGATTGAGGAGACCGAGGAGCAACTACAGTGTTTGGCTGAAAGTTATCGTGCGCGGAATATGGACGGGGTGCATGATCTGCTGCTGCGGCTTGGGGATCTGACGCGGGAGGAGCTGCTACGTCGATGTGTAACGGATGAGGTTGCAGAATCAGTCGGGAAGCTGATGCGGGCTCGGCGGGCGCTGGAGGTGCAGGTCGCAGGAGAGAAGCGGGTGATTGCGGTGGAAGATGCGGCGCGGTATCGGGATGCACTGGGAGTGCCACTGCCGCCGGGGCTGCCGGGCGCGTTTCTTGAGGAGATGCCGGATGCGCTGCTGGATCTGATGAGGAGGTTTGCGCGGACGCATGGCCCCTTTACGACGCCTGAGGCTGCTGGGCGATTTGATCTGCCGGTGGAGAGCGTGGAGGCGGTGCTGCAGCGGCTGATTCAGAGTGGGAAGGTGGTAGAGGGTGGGTTTAGACCGGGGGGAATTCATCGGGAGTGGTGCGACAACGAGGTGCTGCGTTCGATTCGGCGCAGGTCGCTGGCGAGGTTGCGGAAGGAGGTCGAGCCGGTGGAGCAGAGGACGCTGGCGCGGCTGTTTACGCGGTGGCAGGGTGTGGTGCAGCCTCGGCGGGGGCTGGATGCGCTGCTGGATGTGATCGAGAATTTGCAGGGGGCGCCGCTGCCGGCTTCGATTCTTGAGACGGAGATTCTGCCCGCGCGGCTTGTGGGATATAAGAGCTCGGATTTGGATACTTTGATTGCGGCGGGTGAGGTAATTTGGGTGGGGTTCGATCCGATTGGGGAGAGAGATGGGCGGATTGGGCTTTATCTGGCGGAGAAGCTGTCTGCTCTTTGGCCTATTGCCCCGACGCTGCCGGCGGAGCGAGTGATGCGGGATCAGGATGGGAAGGTGATTCCTGCTGCGGCGATTGCAGTGAGTAAAGAGACGGAGATTGTGGAGTATTTGAAAGGGCATGGGGCTTCGTTCTTTCAGGATCTGCATGATGGGGTCGGGGGCGGGTATCCGGGGGAGACGTTGGAGGCGCTTTGGAGTTTGGTGTGGCGAGGGATGCTTACTAATGATGGCTTCGCCGCGCTGCGTGCTTACTGCGAGAGGTCGGCGGCGAGTGGGGCTGGTAGATCTGGGAAGCCGGCTCGGAGGGTGCATCAACAGATTGGATTTCGGTCGAGGAGGACGACTCCGCCGACGGCGCAGGGGCGGTGGGGGTTGAATGCGGCGGCGTTTGCGATGGAGAGATCGGCGACTGAGTGGAGTCATGCGATTGCGCAACAGTTGCTGACGCGGTATGGGGTGGTGTTTCGTGAGACAGCGCATGCGGAGAATCTGCCGGGTGGGTTTTCGGCGATCTACGACGTGATGAAGGCGCTGGAGGAGAGCGGAAAGATTCGGCGAGGGTACTTTGCGGCGGATCTGGGGGCGACGCAGTTTGCGCTGCCGGCTGCGGTGGACCTGCTGCGGTCGTTGCGGTCTGCGAACCAGGCGGACAAGACGGAGATGCTGCAGCTGGCGGCGACTGATCCGGCGAATCCCTATGGAGCCTTGATGCGGTGGCCTGCCGCACCGGAGGAGGGGTCTTCCTTGACGCGGAGCGTTGGGGCTCGTGTGATTCTTTGCGATGGGGCGCTTGTGACTTATCTGCGGCGGGGGAATCCTAATTTGCAGGTGTTTCTGCCGGAGGAAGAGCCGCAGAGATCGCAGGTTGCGCGGAGTTTGGCGGAGTTTCTGGTGTCGCGGGTGCAGGCCCAGGAGGATGCACAGGGCAGGGGTGGGATGTTGATTGCGAGTGTCAATGGAGTGGCAGTGGCGGAGCATTGGATGGCAAAGTTTTTGCTCGATGCGGGATTTGCGGCGGGGGCTATGGGGTTCAATGTGCGCAGGGGATTGCCGCCGCTGCCGGGCGCTCGCGGTGAGGTGAGAGCGAATGCCTGAAGGGGATACGATTTATCGCGCTGCTCGAGCGCTGCAGAGGGCGATTGGGGGCAAGGTGGTGACTGGGTTCGACACTGGGTTGGCCAAGCTGGCTCGAGTGAACGATGATGCTCCACTGATAGGCAGGACCGTCGAGAAGGTAGAGTCACGCGGGAAGTGGTGCCTGATTTTTTTCTCGGGTGATTTGATTCTTGTGACGCATATGTTGATGAGCGGAAGCTGGCATCTGTATCGCACCGGAGAAAAGTGGTGGATGGGAAGGGATAGGATGCGGGTGGTGATTCGGGTGGGGCCTGAATCTTCTTCTTCGATGCAATCTGAGATGGAGGAAGAGCGGTCGTTTGTTTCCGCAAACGATACCCCACCCTTTGCGATGAAGCCGCAAAGGATGGGGCACCCGGTTGATGTGGGGTGGGAGGCTGTTGGGTTCAACATTCCCGTTGCGGAGTTCCATACGGCGCGGTCGCTGGAGCGGAGTAGCCAGGTGCCGAAGCTGGGGCCGGATATTTTGTCGGATGAGTTTACCGTGGAGGGTGGGATGGCTCGGCTGGGTGCTTATGCGGTAGAAAATCCTGAGGCGGAGATTGCTGTGGTGCTGCTGAATCAGCGCGTGCTGGCTGGGCTTGGGAATGTTTACAAGAGCGAGGTGGCGTTTGCGGCGGGGGTGAATCCGTTTCGCGCAATGAGGACGATTACGCAGCGAGAGATGGAGGTGATGGTGGAGGTATCGCAGAGGTATATGAAAGCGAATGTGGTGGACGGGGCGGGGGATGGTATTGTGACTTACTCGGGGAATCGGCGGACGACGCATTCGTCGAATCGCGAGGAGAGACTTTGGGTGTATGGACGGCAGGGGCAGGAGTGCCGGCGGTGTGGGGCGGCGGTGATGATGCGGAAGCAGGGGGTGCAGGCTCGGTCTACGTATTGGTGTCCGGAGTGCCAGCCCTGGGTTGGGATGGGGGAGACGGCTGCTCCGGTGGGGCGGGCAGTCGCGGTGCGACGCGGGAAGATCGGATGTTAAAGTTCCTCCGGATCAGGTCGTGCGCCGTTCGGATCTAGAAGTCTGGCAAAGACGGCTAAGACTAAAAAGAGTAGTAAGAGTTCCGGCAGCCAGAAGAAGAGCAGGGTCAGCGAATTGTCTAGAGGTAAAAGGCGCCCTGCTAACACAATGATGAGCCCATGAGCGATCAGAGTGAGTACGATTGGGAGCAGGAGCCGCGGATAGTTTAGAAACTTCCGGATCGCAATTAATAAGGAGCCAAGCGTGCAGATGGACCAGAGAATTTCTTGTCCAGCTGCACGTTTCCCCGCCTCTAGAAAAAAATCAATATAGATAGCTCCACCGGCAAAGAGTAATCCCAAGACAATCCAGCGAGGGCGGTTGCGCTGACTAATCTTTCTTATCTGTGACGCTGCCCATGCCTTATCTTCTGTTTTGACGTGTCGCATTCCCAACTCAAACTGACCTCTATTGTGGTGGAGTGGGCTGCTGTTGCTGTTTGTCTTTGTCTTTGCCGCCGCCGAAGATCTTCTGAAGGAAGTTTTTCTTCTTGGGCTGGGCTGGCTGCTGGGTGGTGTCGGGGGCGTTGCCGTCGGGTGGTGTGTTCGGGTTGACGCGGACGATGGGCGCGGGGCTGGGTGGCATCGTGGTGTCAGGAGTGGATTTGCCGCCCAGGCCCAGCATCTTCTGGATGAAGTTCTGCGGACTCTCGCTCATCTGACTGCAGGTGTTGACCGGTGCGGTGCCGTCGAGGAAGGCAGCATAGAGGATGTTGCCAGGGCAGCTGGGGTCGGCGAGGAGGTTGGATGTCTTGTCGATGCGAGCTGTCGTGATGCCTACGGGCGGGATGAAGGCTTTGACGTCAGAGTACTGAGGCAGGAGGATGGCGCGCTTCATGAACTCGGTCCAGATGGGTTCGGCGGCGTGCGCGCCCTCCAGCTTGATGTCGGTGTAGTCGTCGTTGCCGACCCAGATGATGCAGATCAGGTTGGAGGTATAGCCTGCGAACCACGCGTCGTGGCTGGTGCCGGTCTTGCCAGCGGCGGGGGCGGTGAAGCCGTGGCCTCGGACGGCGGCGGCGGTGCCGTAGTTCATCACTCCTTCGAGGAGAGATTGAGTGAGGTAGGCGGCGCGAGGGTCCATGACCTGCTTGGCTTCGGGTGAGAAGTCGGAGACGACGTCTCCATTCGCGTTGCGGACGGAGGCGAGCATCCAGGGGGTGAGGTGGACGCCGTTGTTAGCGAAGACCGTGTAGGCCCCGGCCATGTCGATAGGTGTGGCGTTGTAGGTGCCGATGGCTACCGACGGAGTGCCGCGCGCGTTGGTAATTCCGGCAGACCGGGCGAGTGCGGCGACATTGTCGAAACCTACCATCTGGCCCAGCTGAACTGTAGCCGCGTTGAGTGAGTGAGCGAGGGCGTAGGCTGCGGTCACGTCGCCTTTATAACCGCTGATCTTATTCTTTGGCGTGTAGGTCTGGCGGCCGTTGTCGTAGGTGAAGGTGGTCTCTTCGTCGTTGAGTTGGGTGAGCGCGGTGAAGACTCCGCTTCCTGCTCCTTCTTCGCCGCTGCTGAGCGAGAGACCGTTGAGGGAGCTGTTGTAGGCCGCGGCGTAGACGAAGGGTTTGAAGATGGACCCGGTTGGGCGCTGGGAGACGGCGTGATTGAGCTGGGAGGCGCCGTAGTTGCGACCGCCGACGAGGGCAAGGATCTGCCCTGTGTGCGGGTTGATCGCTACGAGCGAGACCTGGGGATAGGTGATGGGACCGGAATCCTCGTCTTTGGAAGTCTTATGCCGTTTGCGGACAAGCTCGTCGACGTTCTTCATTCCGATCTCGATGGCCTCGGAGGCGGCGCGCTGAAGTTCGGGGTCGAGCGAGGTGTAGATTCGGAGGCTCTGGTGAGCGATGTCCTGGTCGCCGATGTGTTTGACGAGCTGGTCGTGGACGAGGTCGACGAAGTACGGGGCTTCGCTGGCGTCAATGTTGGGTGGTGCGAGGCGTAAGGGGTCGGCCTTTGCAGCTTGTGCCTGGCTGGCGGTGATGGAACCGGTTTCTACCATGGAGTCCAGGACAACGTTGCGCCGCGCCATGGCGCGCTCGGGATGACGGTAGGGATTGAGGCGAGTGGGCGACTGGATGGTGCCGGCGAGGAGAGCGCACTCCGCAAGGTCGAGCTGCTGGAGATTTTTGCCGAAGAAGGTCTGGGCGGCCTCGCCGAATCCGTTGATGGCGTAGCTGCCTCGCTGGCCGAGGTTGATCTCGTTAGCGTACATCTCGAAGATCTGCTTTTTATTGAAGCGGGCTTCGAGCTGGAAGGTGATGAGGATCTCGATCATCTTGCGCTTGATGCGCTTCTCGGGCGACAGGAAGAGGTTTTTTGCAAGCTGCTGGGTTAGCGTAGAGCCGCCGCAGGTGCGGTGATGGGTGACGAGGTCGGAGAAGGCGCACTTGGCGATGCGGAGGTAGTTGATGCCGCCGTGATTGAAGAAGTCGCGGTCCTCAATGGCGGTGACGGCCTGGACCATGCGGGGAGGGATCTCGTCGTAAGAGACGAGGCGGCGCTTGGTGCGGTTCTTGTCTTCGGAGAGGGCGGTGATGAGCTGGGGCTCGAGCTCGTAGGCGCTGAGGGTGACACCGTTTTCAGCGGTGATGCTTTGCACGATGCCGCCACTGGTGTTGATGGTGGCGCCGTCGGTGTTGTGGTAGCTTTCGGGGCCGGGTTTGATGAAGATGTTGTCTGCGTTGAGCTGGTAGGTGCCAAGCTGGGAGTTGGCGTTGTAGCCTGCCTGGCGCAGGTCTGCGGCGATGGCGGCGGCGGAGAGCTTCTGTCCGGCACGAACCTCGCGTGGCGCGGCGTAGATCTGCGAGACGCTGGCGAAGATGGGGCCGGAGGCGATGCGGTCGTCGACGACGCGCTGGTAGTGGTAATAGAAGTAGGCGAAGACACTGCAGCCGACGACCAGGATGGCGAGCAGAGCGATGAGAGCCACACGCAGAATGTGCGACTCCAGACCGGAGGCTTTCAGTTTGTTTCGGACGTTGCTGCCGTATTTGAGTTTGACTGGCAAGAGGCTCATTCGTTGGACGGTTAGAGGCCAGCTGGGGAGAGCGAGTTGTTCAGCGTGGAGGTTATCTGGCCGGATACCTTCGTGGTGACTTCGTTGAGGGCGACGTCTTCGGTGACGCTTCGCAGGCGGTCGACAAATTCTACCTTGCCCTCGGCGACTCCGCGACCGATATTGATTCGATACGGGATACCGACGAGATCGGCGTCTTTGAACTTGACTCCTGCGCGTTCGTCGCGGTCGTCGAGGAGAACGTCTACGCCTGCGGCTTCGAGGTCTGCCGCGATCTTTTCTCCCGCAGCGAGAAGGGCCTCGTCGCCGATATTGGTGATGGTGACGACGACCTGGAAGGGGGCGATGGCAGGGTGAAGGGCGTAGGCCGTGCCCTGGTTGGCTGCGGCTGAGTTTTCAATCGCGGCGGTGAGGATGCGTTCGATGCCGATGCCGTAGCAGCCCATGATCGGAGTGACCTCTTTGCCGTCACGGTTGAGGACGGAGGCTCCCATGCTTTTGGTGTACTTATCGCCTAGTTTGAAGATGTGGCCGACTTCGACGGCTTTGCCGAGGCGCATGGGCTGGCCGCCGATGGGGTCGAGCTCGCCTTCGACGATGTTGCGGACGTCGGCGACGAGGGTGGGCTTGAAGTCGCGAGTGGGGGTGACGTTGCGGAGGTGATACTCCTCCTTGTTGGCTCCGGCGACGAGGTTGGTGCGGCCTTCGAGCGCCTTATCGAGGATGATAAGGGTGCCGGGTTTTTTGGGATGTGGCGCGGCTTCGAGGCCGATGGGGCCGAGGTAGCCTGCGGGGGCCCTGAAGGTGGCTTCGATCTCTTCGGCGACCATGGGCCTGAGCTCGCCGCCGGCGATGGCGAGGAGCTTGGCTTCGTTGAGGGAGTGGTCGCCGCGGAGGAAGACTACGACAGGGCGGAGTTTGCCGAGTTTGGCGTGGTCGGCTTCGGGTAGTTCGACCATATAGGCCATGGTTTTGATCTGGTGGACTGGCGCGAGGTTGAGGAAGGCGCCGACCTCGTCGATGGTGCGCTGGCCGGGGGTGTGGACGAGCTCGGGGAGTCCGTCGCCAGTGGGGGCGAGGCTTTCGACGGGGGCCAGCTGCGAGGTGGCTTTTTCGATATTGGCGGCGTAGCCGGATGGGCTGCTGGCGATGAGGTCTTCGCCGGCGTCGGTATAAACCATGAACTCCTGCGAGGCAGAGCCGCCCATGGCCCCGGAGTCTGCGTCGACGGCGACGAACTGCAGACCGCAGCGGGTAAAGATGCGGCGGTAGGCTACGTCGTGCTTGTTGTAGGAGACGTCGAGGCCGGCCTCATCAATGTCGAAGGAGTAGGCGTCCTTCATAAGGAACTGGCGGACGCGAAGAAGCCCGGATTTGGGGCGGGGTTCATCGCGGAATTTAGTCTGGATCTGGTACCAGATCTGGGGGAGCTGCTTGTAGCTGCGGAGCTCGTTGCGAGCGATGGAGGTCATGACCTCTTCGTGGGTCATGGCAAGGCAGAGCTCGGCACCCTTGCGGTCTTTGAGGCGGAACATGTTTTCGCCCATGCCGGACCAGCGGCCGCTGGACTCCCATAACTCTTTCGGGTTAAGAGCGGGGAGAAAGAACTCCTGGCCGATGCGGTCCATCTCCTCGCGCACGATGGCGACGATCTTATTGACGGAGCGGTTTCCGAGGAAGAGGTAGCTGTAGATGCCAGCGCCTAGCTGGCGGATGTAGCCTGCGCGTAGGAGGAGTTTGTGGCTGGCGACTTCGGCGTCTGCGGGTGCTTCGCGGAGGGTGGGGATGAAGAGTTGCGACCAGCGATGCATTGTCAAAAAAGGCGCTTTCCGGCCCATCGCGCCGAGGCTCGGGTGGGCGTTTTAGGATGAGCCTTCATTCTAACCGGGTTGTTTGAGATTTATTTCTGGACGAGGTTTGTTTGGGTTGATGGGGCATGGAATGGGGTTAGGTCTGGATTGTGACCGCTATGTCGTTCATGTGACAGACTTTCGAAGTTGATAAAGCGTACAGTCCAAGTAATCGCATCTACCCGCCCTGCAATTCGTGGGCAACTCGTCTTTGCGGCTAGAGAGGGTGACTCTCGTGCAAAGGACGCTAGAGGTGCGAAAGAACCACACGATGCCTGAGATACTTCCGCGACCAAGAAATCTCATATTGGCCCAATTGCCGGATGCCGAGTATGAGGCGTTGGTGAGATTTCTTGTGCCTATCGAGCTGCCTCTGGAGACGCGTCTCTCGGAGCCTAATGAGGCTATCGAGTTTATTTATTTTTTGAATAGTGGCTTGATCTCGACGGATGCGATAACGGAGAAGGGCGAATCGGTGGAGGTTGGAGTGATCGGGCGTGAGGGGTTCTCCGGTTTGCCGGCGCTGTTGGATCAACCGCAGATGTCGCATTCGGTGTTGATGCAGGGACAAGGCGAGGGGCTGCGAATCCGTTCTTCTATCGTGCGCGATCAGTTTTTGAAGGGTGGAATGTTACGACGGCTGGTCCATTCGTTTGCCTACCTGCAGCTTGTGCAGACTGCTCAGTCAGTGTTGTGCAACCGGATGCATGAGGTGGATGCGAGGCTGGCGCGATGGCTGCTGACATCCGCTGACCGGATGGAGTCGGAGTCTTTGAACCTGACCCAGGAGTTTCTGGCGCGGATGCTGGGGGTGCAGCGGTCGACGGTGACGGTGGCGGCAGGAGATCTGCAGCGGGCCGGAGTTATTGGCTACAGCCGGGGAAAGATCAACATTCTGGATCGCCCGGCGCTGATCAAAAAAGCTTGCGAGTGCTACAGCATCGTTACTTCTTCCTACAATCGAATTATCAGCAAGACATCGGCTGAAGAGTTGAGCTATGTCGATTAGGAAAGCGGCTTCGGGATCAGGTGAGTTGCAAGGTCCACAGGTCGTGGAGGTGGACGACACCTTCTACCCGGCCGCCTGAAGCTACGACGATGAGTGAGGTGATCTTCTTTTCCTCCATGATGGCCAGGGCTGAGGAGGCCAGGGTGTTCTCTGCGATGGTGTGAGGCTGTGAGTTCATGATCTCGGCTGCGGTGTGTTCGAGGGCGTGGGAGCCGTCGCGCTCGAGGAGCCTGCGGAGGTCGCCGTCGGAGATCATGCCGGCAAGGTGGCCATCTTTGAGCACGGTGGTCATGCCGAGTTTCTTTCGCGACATCTCGTAGATGACCTGCGGCATGGGTGTAGCTTCGCCGACCTGAGGGAGCGCATCGCCGGTGTGCATCAGCTCGCGGACGCGGGCAAGGCGTCTGCCGAGGCGGCCGCCGGGGTGGAGGTCGGCGAAGTCTTCCGGTGTCCACTTACGGAGGCGGCTTACTTCGAGGGCGAGGGCGTCGCCAAGAGCGAGCATAACGGTGGTGGAGGCGGTGGGTGCGAGGTTGAGGGTGCAGGCTTCGGTGGAGACGCGGGAGTCGAGAAAGATGTTACTGGCTTGGGCGAGGGTAGAGCTGGCGCAGCCGCTGATGGCGATCAGTGTGGCGTTGAGGCGTTTGAGGGTGGGGAGGAGGCGGAGCAACTCTTCGGTTTCGCCGCTATAGGAGAGGGCTATCACGATGTCGCCGGGCGCGAGCATGCCGAGGTCGCCGTGAATCGCTTCGGCAGCGTGGAGGAAGTGCGCCGGCGTGCCTGTGGAGCGAAAAGTGGCGGCGATCTTGCGGGCGATGATGCCGCTCTTGCCAATGCCGCTGAGGGTGACGCGGCTCTGATTCGTAGCGGCTTGAAGGAGACGATCGATGGCCTGGGTGAACGGGGCGAGCATCGTGGTGTCGAGGCGGAGGGCGAGCTCGTTGAGAGCGGCTGCCTCGATGCGGACGAACTCGGAGGGACGCGGTGTGTCGGATGCGGTGGTGGCTTTGCTGGACATAATGGCTGAACCATGTCGATGCTAGCAGAGCGATGCGCGGGGCGCGGCGGTGTGGGCTTCAGCACGGTCTTGCCGGGGGAGCAGCAACTTCTGGAGGATGCTGTCGTTGCATCGTTTATGGGGGCTTTGCGTCTAAACTAAAAGGGCTAGTGTGGCGCGAAGGTTTATGCCGAAAGGATTTTTCACGTGAAGCGGAGCGGATTGGTCTTTGGTGTGATGGTGGTTGGGATTGCGCTGCTGTTGTGGGCAGGGTGGCACAATCTGCGCGAGCGAAGGCTTGCGATGCAACAGGCTCAGGAAAACCACGTGGTTCTTGTGCCGGAGAAGGCGGGATCGGCGGCGCAGGATTCGCAGTCTCCTGAAGCGGAGGCGATGCAGATGCGCGGCAAGGTTGCACCTGCGTTTACGCTTGCGACTTTGGATGGCAAGAAGGTTTCGCTGAGCGATTATAAGGGCCGGCCGGTGCTGGTGAACTTCTGGGCGACTTGGTGTGGGCCCTGCAAGGTGGAGATGCCGTGGTTTGAAGAGTTTCGCAAACAGTATGCGGCGCAGGGCTTTGAGATCCTCGGACTTGCTGACGATGTTGATGCTGGTAAAGACGCGATCGCTAAGGTGGCACAGAAGACTGGCGTGACCTATCCCATTTTGCTGACCGATGGGAAGATTCAGAAGGCTTATGGCGGACCGGATGGGATGGACTACCTGCCGATGTCGTTTTATGTCGATAAAAATGGCGTGATCGTCGAAGAGACGGCTGGACTTGGCAGCAAGGATGAGATCGAGGCGCACATCAAGAAGATCGTTGCTTCGGAAGCGACGGCGGCGGGTGGACAGTGATGGGATTGATGAGGTCCTTCGCGGGATTGCTGATTGGGTTGCCGGTTGTGTTGACGGCGCAGCAGGTCGGGAATCTTGATGCTCCTGTTGTAAAGCCGAAGTCGTATGTTGTGTATGGGGCGGAGCCGCAGAGTGTTGCGGCAGGGAAGCGCAGCGTGCTGGAGCTGCACTTTCGCGTGCTGGATGGCTATCACGTAAATTCGCATACGCCGAAGTCGGAGCTGTTGATTCCGACCAGGATTGAACTGCAGCCGGCGGCTGGAGTGAAGACTGAGGCGGTTGAGTACCCGGTTGGTACTTCGTACAGCTTTAGCTTCGACCCGACGGAGAAGCTGGATGTATATACGGGTGCGTTTACTGTGAAGTTGCCGGTGGTGGCGGAGGCGGGGACGCATACGGTGGATGCAACGTTGCGGTACCAGGCGTGCGATCATGCGGCGTGCTATCCGCCGAAGAGTCTGCCGGTTCAGGTGATCTTCACGGCGAAGTAACCAGTGGTAGTAGCTCGTTGTGGAGCGATCGGGAAAACTTCTGTTGGTAGGCTCGATACGTCTGGAGGTTTTTCTGATGTAGTGGTGGCATCATGGAAGAACAGGACAGACAGGAGCGGGCGGACGGGAATGGAAGAATTTCGAAGGCTGACACGGCTGCCGGCGTATGTCTTCAACATCACAAGTGAGCTGAAGGCTGCGGCGCGCAAGCGTGGTGAGGACATTATTGATTTCGGGATGGGGAATCCCGATGGCGCGACGCCGAAACATATTGTAGACAAGCTGATTGAAGCGGCGCAACGGACGGCTACGCACCGGTACTCGTTGTCGCGTGGCGTTCCTCGACTGCGTCGGGCGATTTGTAACTGGTACAAGCGGCGCTACGATGTGGATCTGGATCCGGAGACCGAAGCGATCGTTACGATCGGCTCGAAGGAGGGGATCGCGCACCTTTGCCTGGCGGTGCTGGATGACGAAGATACCGTCGCTGTGCCGAATCCCAGCTATCCTATTCATATCTTTGGGCCGGTGATTGCGGGCTCGAAGGTGCAGAGCATTCCTATGCGGGGCGGTACTGCGGAGGCGCTGCTGGAGGAGTTGGAGCATGATCTGCCACGCATGGAGCCGCGGCCGAAGCTGCTGATTCTGAACTTTCCCTCGAACCCTACGGCGCAATGTGTGGAGCTTTCGTTCTTTGAGCGGATCGTGGCGCTGTGCAGGGAGTTGGGGATTTATATCATTCACGATCTGGCCTATGCGGACATTGTGTTTGATGGATATCGTGCGCCAAGTATTTTAGAAGTGCCTGGGGCTAAGGAGATTGCGGTTGAGTTCTTTACGCTCTCAAAAAGTTACAATATGCCTGGGTGGCGAGTAGGCTTCATGGTGGGAAACTCCAAGCTGGTCGCGGCCTTGGGGCGCATCAAGAGCTACTTCGACTATGGGACGTTTACGCCGATTCAGGTGGCGGCGATCTGTGCGCTGGATGGGCCGCAGGAGTGTGTAGCGGAGATTCGCGATATTTACAGGGAACGGCGGGATGTTCTAGTGCCGGGGCTGAATAAGCTGGGATGGCCGGTGGAGTTGCCGAAGGCGACCATGTTTGCTTGGGCTAAGATTCCGGAGCAGTACAAAGGGCTTGGATCTATTGAGTTTTCGAAGAAGCTGCTGCTGGAGGCGAAGGTCGCGGTGAGCCCTGGGGTGGGTTTTGGCGAGCATGGGGATGGGCATGTGCGGTTTTCGCTGATTGAAAATGAGGAGCGGACGCGGCAGGCGCTGCGGGGGATCAAGCAGATGTTCAAGGCGGGTTGATGGTTTAATTTAGGAAAAAATATGACCCTCGTGAGAGCCGTTTTTTTGTTGTTTTGCTGGTGTTTTTGAGGGGTGTTTGGAAAAAACGTGGTGTTTGGTGGTGGTTTTTTGTGGTTAAGAATGTGGTGGCTGGTGGTGAGAGCGTGGTGTTTCGCCGCGTAGTTTTTGGGGCCCGAAAAATACGCCACGGTTTTGAGATTTATTTTTGGGGTGCAGGTGGATTTGGGGTGGTGGGGATGGGTGCGGCTGGAATTGGAGTTCCTTGGTGGAAGGTAATCTGCCATTGGCCGTTGATGAGGGTCCAGATGGAGCTGCGCCAGGATTGGCCGATGAGTTCTCCGGCGGCATTGCGGCGGGTGGCTTTGTAGGTGGCGAGGACGACGTTGGGGGCTAGTTCCCGGGTTTTGAAGTCGGAGAGGAGGGAGGCTGGGTGGGGAGGTTCGGCTTTCAGGTCTTCGAGGATGGTGGCTTTGTCGAAGACTCGGCCTGAGCTGCCGAACTCGACGAAGTCGTCGGTCAGTTGGGAGGCGACGGCGTTCGAGTCGCGGCGGATGTTTGGGTCGAGGAGCCGTTCTTCGAGGGACTTCAGGTGGTCGGCGATTTGCATGTAGGCCATTTCTGCGGTTTGCTGAGATGGGTGATAGCGCCAGTAACAACAAACGCAGATTCCTTTCGGGAATGACAAACAAAAAAGCGAAAGGGTCTCACCAACTGTGGAACTGCTTTAGTTCACCGTGAGGGTGAAGGTGGTGGAGGCGGTGATGGACGTGTTGACGGAGTCTTTTCCTGTGAGGGTGAGGGTGTAGGTGGTTGCGTTGGACGATACTGCAGGTGGCGTGCCGGGGTTGTTTCCGCCGCTGCCTCCGCCGCAGCCGGTGAGGGTGGTGGCGATGCAGGTGAGAGATGCCAGAGCTAGAAGCAGCGACAGGGGGATCTTACGCCGGTGTCGTGCGAGAAAGCCGCAGAGTATCAGCCCGGCGTAGAGCGCGATCTGCGTCTTGCGCCAGGGGTATGGAGCTTCCCGCTTCGCGGCAACGCCAGGGTGGATGGGGCGAAGGTTCGAGCGCACTGCGGGGGATGGGGAGTTGCATGCCGAACCTACGAAGATGGTGAGCGTTGCCGCGTTCAGGTTGCTGGTGGTTGATGGACGGATGGTGTAACACACTTCCGCTGTGCCATTCGTCGTGGAGGCAGCGAGAGACCAGGCGACCCGGCCACTGTAGCCCGCAGCGGGCGTTGCGCTGATTGGGATGCTTCCCTGGCTGCCGTTTGCAACGGTGAGATTGGCGGCTGACACGCTGAAGCTGCCGGTGGCGGTTACGCTTCCTGCCAGCAAGGAATAGGTGGAGGTGGAGGTGGAGTGGGTCGCGTCGCCTGAGTAGGTGACGACTATCAGGTGATAGCCAGGAGTTGACGGTGCGATAAGGCTGTAAGTGGCGGTTGAATTGGCTGAGAGAGCCAAAGAGGCCTGAGCCACGACGCCATCGACCGACACTGAGACGCTGCCGGTGGGCACGTTGATTGCGGTCTGTGCGTACAGGGGGCCGATGCCTATCTGGATCGATACGGGTTCGGCCACGGCAGCTGCTGTCGGCGATACGGTGAGGTTCACGACTGTGGGGAGGAGATTGGCTGCGCTGCTGGCGGGCCAGACCTTCGTCAACGCATTGAAATCGATGCTGCCAAGGCCTGTCGCCTGGTCATAACCTGTGGCGGCAGCGTAGTTCGACTGGCCAGGTGTGGAACAGACAGCGGCCACGGGCAGGCATGCGTTGGTGCCGGAGGTGATGTCGTGAAAAGCGGTCGCATATGTGGTTGGTGTGCTGGCCAGGGTGTACAGCATGGTGTTGACGTTGCCTTGCCCGGTGGCGTTTTTGGCTCCGTTCAGAAGGGCGATGTAGCCTGCGAAGATGGGAGCGGCAAAGCTGGTTCCTCCGGCGACAGTGTATTTGTTGTTGCTCCCTAGAAGTCCGTTAGCGCAACTGTTAGTCAGACCCTGCAGATCGGCGAGGGAGGGGTCAGTGGTGCAAAAGAGAAAGCCCGGATTATCGATGGAGGACTGAAGCGCAATGTCGGGGAGGAGACGGAAGGAGCCTGCGGGGATGCCAGGAAAGGCGCTCTGCCATGTGGGCCGGGGAAACACTGTGCTGGCGCCTCCTCCGCCTGCAGCAATGCCATTCGAGGCGGAGTCTTCGTTCCAAGCCACCTCTGGAACGTAGGACAGCAACGAACTGATGACATCAGAGCTGGTGGCGCCATCCCAATAGGAGTTCGCCCCAGAAGTAAAGGTGCCGGGCGCCATTTGAGTGCCGCCCACTGCTGTGACGTAGGGGCTGCTTGCCGGAAAGCTGACTGCCAGAGCTTGCTGCTGTGCCGTGGTGGCCTCCGAAGAGGGAAACGAGGCACAAGCAGTCGAGCCGCTATCTCCTGAGGAAGCCACCAGAGTCTGGCCCTGCGATGCCGCCTCTTCGAACAACGCATTGTTCTGACTGAGTTCACTTGCGCTTAGAAGCTGTTCACAGATGCCGTAGCTGATGCTTACCACTGGAGCGATGTTTTCTGTGATGGCGAAGGAAAGCGCATCGAAGACGTCGAAGTTCTGGTTGCTACCGACATAGACAAGAAATATGTTCGCATTTGTTGCTATGCCGGAGGAGTACTCGAGATCGATCTCCGATTCCCCTTCATCGCCGGGTGAGGTGGCTTCGACACCGGAGTTTGGAACCAGAACCGTACTGATGTTGACCGTTCCCGGGGCGAGGTTGCCCCGAAAATAGCTGACTCCTTCGGAGAGATTCACATAGGACTGGCCAACGACAGCTAACCCCTGACCTGTACCGGAGGATATTTGGTAGAGAGGGTTTAGGTCGTACATCACCGTGATGTCCTGCGGGCCGAGATAGTGAATCTGAGTTGGGGCGGCGGTGTAGTCCGGATGGGGGCGGATTTTTACGTTTGGTTTGGGGCGGAAGTCGGAGAGGTGGAGTACGGCTGCGGTGACGGGGACGAGTTCGGCGGGGAGGGTGAGATCGGCGGCGGGGGCGAAGTGTTGCTCGCCTTCAGTGGTGCGGTAGTGGTGGAGCTCGGTGCTGAAGGCTGCCTGGACTTGCGCGGCGGTGCCGGAGAAGGTGATGCGGTCGCGGCTGCGGGATACGCTGTCGATGTGAAAGCCGCGTGAGGTGAGCCAGCTTTGAGTGGCTGCAATGTCCTCCGCTGCGACGCCGAAGCGGGTGGCGAAGGTCTCCGGGGTGAGCCACTGGTGGTAGAGCGGTGAGGCCGTGTTCTGCTGGGCGGCGAGAAGCTCTTGCAGGTTGGCTTCCTGCGTGGGCGAGCGTTTGAAGACCAGAGTGATGCCTGGGATGGGGGTGTTGGAGGCGACGGCGCCGCGGTCCTCAGCGTCGCGCACTCTTGGGGTGCGTGAGTTTGCAAGGACTGCGCGGGATGAGCCGGTGATGGCGCCTTTGATTCGGGGTTCCGGCGTTTGCGCGAAAGAGGTTTGGGAGGCTGGGGTTTGGGAGAACGAGGGCAGAGAGGAAACCAGCAGGGCCACGGTAAGGAGTGGCAGGAGTACTCGACGAAGGTGCTTCATATGGAGCTGACACTCTTTTCTTGGGCCTGAACGCGTTGGGGTGAGACCAGACAAGAGACTAGCAGAGGAGGTTGCGGGAACTCTATAAATTTCTTTGGGGAAAGAGTTCGGCGGTAACGTGGCTCGATCGTGAGATGGTCGGCGGCGAAGGCTTCGAGAGTTGGTTTGGGACTAGACGGGGTGAGGTTTTTCTGGGGTAAACTTTCCGCATGAAAAATCTCTTTGAAGCGTCGGCAGTGGACGAGGTGAAGGGGCGGATGGCGCAGTTGCGACCGGATAGCGCGGCGCAGTGGGGCAGGATGAATGCAGCGCAGGCGGTGGAGCATTGTGCGAGGGGGATGGAGTTGGCGTTAGGAGATCGGCGCCCGCCGCGGATGTTGATTGGGAGGATTTTGGGGCCGGTGATAAAGCCGATGGCGTTTCGAGATGGGGAGCCGATGCGCAAGAACTCGCCTACGGTGCCGGGGCTGGTAGTGGAGGAGGAACGGGATCTGGAGACGGAACGGGAGCGGTTGTGCGGGCTGATCGACCGCTTTGCTGCGGCCGGACAGGCGGGTTGCACTACACATCCGCATAGCTTCTTCGGGAGATTGACGCCGCAGGAGTGGTCGGCTTGGATGTACAAGCACCTGGACCATCACCTGCGGCAGTTTGGGGCTTAGTGCGGATTTGCGGTTGATAGGGAGATGGCAACCTCAGATTCCCTTCGGGAATGACAAACAAAAAAGCATGCCAGACTCCATGCCGCTGCTACGTTGCTCGAGGGCGTCTCTATTTTTTTGTGTTTGCGAGTTTCTTCTGGGTTTCGAGGAAGCGGCGGACGCGGTCGAGGGTGCGGGATTTGCCGAAGACGATCATGCTCTCGAGCAGCGGTGGAGACATGGTGCTGCCGGTGAGGATGGCGCGGAGGAGCATGAAGTTTTCTTTGACCGACCACTGCTGGGCTTCGCCTAGTTGCTTGAGGGCGGGCTCAAGGGCTTCGTGGGTCCAGTCGGTAGCTTCAAGGACGGTGAGTTGCTCGGCGGCGAAGGTGAGGGTCTCTTCGGGCGTGCGCTTTTTTGGGACGAAGACTTCTGCGGTGGGCATGATGTCGTCGGCGAAGAGGAAGTGGGTGAGGTTGCCAAACTCGCCGAGGGTTTCGATGCGGGTCTGGATGAGTGGGGCTATTTGTTGCAGGTAGGCGTCGCTGAGGATGGTTTCGCGTAGGGCCTTGTAGAAGGCTTCAGGGGTGAGGGCGCGGAGGTATTCGCCGTTGAGCCACTTTAGTTTGGTGAGGTCGAAGACGGGGCCGCCGAGGCGGATATTTTTGACGTCGAAGCGGGCGACCATGTCGGGAAGGGTGAAGATGTCGGTCTCGCTTGGTTTGGTGGTGGCTTTGGTTTGTGGGGATGGTGCTGGCGTGGCTGCGTCTGCGCTGGGTGCGGGCATGCCGCCGCCCATGAGACCTAGGAAGTTGATCATGGCTTCGGGGAGGATGCCGGCCTGGCGGAAGTAGATGAGGGAGACAGGATTTTTGCGTTTGGAGATTTTGGACTTGTCCAGATTGCGCAGGAGAGGCATGTGCCAGAAGCGGGGGATCTGCCAGCCTAAGGCTTTATAGAGGAGGACGTGCTTGGGGGTGGAGGAGATCCACTCTTCGGCGCGGATGACGTCGGTGATGCGCATGAGGTGGTCGTCGACGACGTTGGCGAGGTGATAGGTGGGGAAGCCGTCGGACTTCATGAGGACCTGGTCGTCGACGTTGGAGTGGTCGAAGGTGATGTCGCCGCGCAGCTCGTCACGAAATGTGGTCTGGCCGGCGGGGACCTTCATGCGGACGACAAAGGGGCGTCCTTCGGCGAGGTAGGCGTCTATTTGTAACTGCGAGAGTTCGCGGTGGCCTCCGTCGTAGCGAGGGGGGAGTTTGGCGGCGATCTGGCGCTGTCTGAGAGACTCCAGTTCTTCGGGGGTCTCAAAGGCGCGGTAGGCGGTGCCGTTGGCGAGGAGGAGTTCGACATGCTCGCGGTAGATTTCGGTGCGCTCGGACTGGCGATAGGGGCCGTAGGGGCCACCGAGGTCGGGGCCTTCGTCCCAGGTGAGGCCGAGCCAGCGGAGGGAGTTGAAGATCTCCTGCTCGGAGGTGGCGACGAAGCGGGTGCGGTCGGTGTCTTCGATGCGGAGGACGAATTTTCCGTCGCGCTGGCGGGCGTAGAGGTAGTTAATGAGGCCGATGTAAGCGGTGCCTACGTGAGGGTCGCCTGTGGGGGAGGGAGCGATGCGGACGCGGATGGGGGAGTCGGAGGTGCTGATGCTATTCGTCATAGAGGCCAAGAGTTAATGCTAGCAGAGGGCTTGGCCTCTATGGGATTAGAGCTTCGAGCCACCGTCGACCGGGATGCTGGCTCCGGTGATCCAGCGCGCTTTATCGGAGGCGAGAAAGGCGACTACGTCGGCGACGTCTTCGGGCTTGCCGAGTCGCTTGAGAGCTTGCATTTCTAAAGCGGTTTCGCGTCCGGCTTCGGTTTTGGTGAAGTTCGACATGTCGGTGTCGATGACGCCTGGTGCGACGGCGTTGACGCGGATACCGCTTGGTCCGAGGATGGCGGCCCAGTTCCTGACGAGAGTTTCGAGTGCACCTTTGGTGGAGGCGTAGGCGAGGACGGAAGGGTTCTCGATGCCGGGTTTACCGATGACAGCGTGGGCTACGACGGAGGTGATCATGATGATGTTGGAGCCTTCGCCGAGAATGGGCAGGAGTTGCTGCACGAGGAAGAAGGGGCTTCGGACGTTGGTGGCGAAAAGATTGTCGAAGTCTTCTACGGTGTGATCGGCGATGCGGGCAGACTTGCTGACTCCTGCGTTGGATACGAGGATGTCGAGTCGATCGCCGACGATGGAGCGGACCTTTTCGGCAAGCAGGGCAGCGCCGTTCGGGGTTGCGAGATCTACGGAGATTGCGTCTGCGCGTCCGCCTTTGGATTGAATGGCGGCGACGAGAGATTGGGCCTCCTGCGCGGAGCGGCCGTAGTGAACCAGAACGTGGGCTCCGGCTTCGGCGAGAGCCAGGGCTGTAGCGCGGCCGATTCCTCGGGAGGCTCCGGTAACGAGCGCGGTTTTATTGTGAAGCGTGATCATTCTTTCTCCTCGTTTGTGAGTGCACGGGTTGCGGCGACTCGATGTATGCCACAGGTTGAGAGCCGACTCATCCTTGGGCCGGCTCTCAATTGTGTTTGCAAAGGTGACACTTTTTTGTGCCGAGTGCAGGTTGGCTCAGGCGTTGGTTCCGCCATCTACTGTGAGATTGGTTCCTGTGATGTAGGAGGCTTCTGGACTGGCGACGAATGAGACCAGAGCTGCAACCTCATCGACCGTGCCGTAGCGGCCGAGCGATGTGGCAGCCTTTTGAGGAACAGCCCAGTCGCCGGAGGCGGGATTCAGATCGGTGTCGATTGGGCCTGGCTGGACGTTGTTGACGGTGATGCCGCGGCCACCAATTTCTCTGGCCAGCCCCTGCGTGAACATCTTGACGGCGCCCTTGGTGGCGGAGTATGCGACGAGACCGGGAGCGACGACCCGCTCGCCGACGCAGGAGCCGATCATGATGATGCGACCGCCAGTCTTCAAGTGCTTGAGAGCGGCCTGGGTTGCGGCCAGTACACCGCGGATGTTGATGTTGATGACCTGGTCGATCTCGTCCAAGGGGGTCTCTTCGAATGGCTTGGGGATGGCGGTGCCGGCGTTGTTTACGAGAATGTCGAGTCCGCCGAAGGTTGCGACGGTCTTTTCGACCGCGGCTTTGACTGCCTGGGGGTCGGCGGCGTCGGCTTGAATGGCGAGGGCTTTTCCGCCCTCGGCTTCAATCGCTTTGACTACGGCAGAGGCCGAGGTTGCGTCTTTGGCGTAGGTGATGGCGACGCTGGCGCCGTCGGAGGCGAGACGTTTGGCGATCGCTGCGCCGATACCGCGGGAGCCGCCCGTAACGAGTGCTACTTTTTTCGTGAGGTTAGACATGATTCTCCTTTAATGTTCCTGTGAATGATTCATGAGTCGGCCGACCGTCATGGTCTTCGAAGGTGTGAAGCTCCTATCTGATGTGGTGTCGTCGCGATTGGATTTGCCATTTTCAGGAATAACAGCCATTCCATTGAGGAATAGATCCAGAACGTGAGGTAAGCATCGGAGAGTGAGACAGCCCCCTCATTAGGGTTGCTGATCGCCGCGCAGAAAGAGGTATATGCGCTGCTGCTTGAGGAAATACAATCCATTTTGTAGAGCGGAGAGTTGGCGTGGATAAATTGGATGCGATGCAGGTGTTCGTCCGGCTGATAGAGAAAGGGAGTTTCTCCGCTGTCGCGAAAGAACGTGGAGTTGGCCAGCCTGCTATCAGCAAACAGATCTCTGCGCTGGAAGATGAACTGGGAACTGAACTGATTCATCGGACGTCCCGCTCGATTGTGCTGACGGAGGCGGGTCATGATTTCTATGAGTCTGCTTCACGGATTCTTGATGACTTTGAGAGCGCGACTTCACGCATCGGTCGAGGACAGACGGCCCCGAAGGGGCTGATTCGCGTGACCGTTGCTCCTACGTTCGCCCGGCTGCACATGGTGTCAAAGCTGTCTGCATTTTTCGCTGCCTACCCTGATATTGCGATCGAGATGGCTGCGTCGGAGAGTCCGACGACGATCATCGAGGATGGGTTCGATCTGGCGATTCACTCGGGCGATCTGCCGGACTCGAGTCTGGTTGGGCGCAGGTTCGCGCAGACGATGATTATTCTGGTGGCTACTCCGCAGTATCTGTCGCGGTATGGAGCTCCTGGTTCGCCGGACGAGCTTAGCCGATTCCGATCGGTTGTTTTTATGGAGCGAGGGGCGGTGCAGCCTTGGAAGTTCGGATCGGGAAAAGACGTTAAGCGAGTTATTCCGACTGGAGTGTTTCGCACCAGCGATATTGAGCAGATGAGGATGGGTGTCCTAGAACATCTGGGGATTGCGCAGGCCCCAGCGTGGCTCTTCGCCGCAGAGCTGAGAGAAGGTACAGTTCTACGTCTGATGAGGCCCTTTGAGCGAATGGTGCCGATCCTTGCGGTGAGGCCTGCGAGTCGCAGGATGTCGACCAAAGTGCGGGTGTTTATTGAACATTTGGAGAAGACGTTTGCGCTGTGTTCGCAGTTCAATCCGCGAACTGGATAATATGTGATCTAAACGGTCACAAAATTGCAGTAGCTTGCAATGGGGCGATAAAGAACAGACAACGGCGTGAAGAGGTTGGGTGGAAAGGGACGGGCGGTTTGGGCAGGACGGAGTTCGTCGGGATCCTTCGCTGTGCTCAGGATGACAGCAGAGGCTTAGTGCGCCAGCTAATACGGAGTTCGGAGGGATCCTTCCCCCATCGGCTTCGCTCAGGGGCAGGATGACAGCAACAGGCCGCCTAATTTTGTGATGGAAGGCTGATTCAGAGTTGCGCTACTTGAGTTCGCGGACCCATATGTTGCGGAAGCTGATGGGTTCGCTGTGGTCGCCATGGGCTTGCAGCTTGATTGGGGCGGTGTCGTACTTTTTGTAGAAGGGCTGGCCGATGTAGCGGGTCTCGCCTTTTAGCTCGAAGTGATTTTGGACGAGGATGCCGTTGAAGAAGACGGTGGCGTAGGCGGGGGTTTTAAGGGTGCCGTCTTCGTTGAAGGTGGGTGCGGTCCAGATGACGTTGTAGGTCTGCCACTCGCCGGGTTTGCGGTTGGGGTTGGCGAGTGGGATGGCCTGCTTATAGATGCTGCCGGCCTGGCCGTTGACGTAGGTTTTGTTGTTGTAGGAGTCGAGGATCTGGAGCTCGTAGCCGGCGTCGCCGGTGCCGGTGGAGGCGAGGAAGACGCCGCTGTTGCCGCGGGCCTGGTCGGTGCCGGTGATGTTTGTGGGGATTCGCCACTCGATGTGGAGCTGGTAGTTTTTGAAGCTGTGTTTGGTTTTGATGTTGCCGGAGCCTGGGGCTTTGCTGACGGTGAGGATGCCGTCGGCTACGGTCCATTGAGCGGGGGATTTGTCTTTGGTGGAGACCCACTGGTCGAGGTTTTTGCCGTCGAAGAGGACGATGGCGTCGGAGGGTGGCGCGGAGTCGGTGGCTCCGGGTGTGACGATCGGGGGGACCGGCTCGTAGACTTCGGTGTCCTCATGCTTTGGCGCAGCGGGCTGTTGCGCGGAGAGGGAGACGGTGACGACGGTCAGGGTTGCGAAGGCTAGGAGCGAAGAGTGGATGTGCATGATTTCTAGATGAGGATATACCCAATTGTGCGCAGTTTGGGTGTGTCGTCATGTTGCGACGGGTGGAACGGATGGAGCCATGAGTAAAAATACGGGGATCCTTCGCTCCGCTCAGGATGACGACTTTCTAAATTCGACGCCTTTGTATTGGTTGGAAGAGTGCGCTAGCTGCGGGCGGCGCGGACGGCGGCGGCTAATTCGGCTAGGGCGGCTTTGGTTTCGGGCCAGTCGATGCAGGCGTCGGTGATGGATTGGCCGTAGACGAGGGGTTTACCGGGGACTAGCTTTTGCGCGCCAGCGACGAGGTTGCTTTCGAGCATGACGCCCATGATGCGGGTGTCGTTCGCTGGAGTTGCGGCGGTAATCTGGGCGGCTACGTTGCGGGCTACGGCGGATTGCTGGGTGTGGTCTTTGTGGCTGTTGGCGTGGCTGCAGTCGATCATGACCTGAGGGCGGATGCCGGCTTTTTCCATCTGCTTGCAGGTGTCTTCTACGGCGGTGGCGTCGTAGTTGGTGGTGTTGCGGCCGCCGCGCAGGATGATGTGGCAGTCCTGGTTGCCTTTGGTGACGAAGATGGCGGTCTGGCCGTGCTTGGTGTGGCCGAGGAAGTTGTGAGCCTGATTGGCGGAGAGGATGGCTTCAATGGCGATCTGCACGTTGCCGGAGGTGCCGTTTTTGAAACCGACGGGGCAGGAGAGGCCGGAGACGAGCTCGCGGTGGACCTGACTTTCGGTGGTGCGGGCGCCGATGGCTCCCCAGCTTACGAGGGAGGAGACGTACTGCGGGGAGATCATGTCGAGGAACTCGGTGCCGGCGGGGACGCCCATCTCGGCGAGGTCGAGGAGGAGGTGGCGGGCTTTGCGGAGGCCGTCGTTGATCTTGAAGGACTCGTCGAGGTAGGGGTCGTTGATGAGGCCCTTCCAGCCGAGGGTGGTGCGGGGCTTCTCGAAGTAGACGCGCATGATGATGCAGAGGTCGCGGGAGTGCTCGGCGATGGCGGATTTGAGTAGCTCGGCGTACTCGCGGGCGGCGTCGGTGTCGTGGATGGAGCAGGGGCCGACGACTACGAGGAGACGATGGTCTTCGCCGTGGAGGATTTTGATGATCTCGGTGCGGGCTTTGTAGACGGTCGCGGAGGCGGCTTCGGTGATGGGGAGCTCTTCTTCGAGGGCGACGGGCGGGAGGACGACTTTGGTCCAGGTGATGCGAAGGTCATCGGTGGGAAAGAGCATGGGTCTCGCTAGAGTCTGATCAGATGGAGCGGCGTTCCGCTGTGAGTCTTGTGAAATTATCACGTCTGTTTATCTTATAGCCTGTGGTGTGATTGTAGAGCTGCTTGCGGTGCTGCGGTGCAGACTAGAATGGTGACTGCGGGTTGAGGTTGTCGAGCCGTAGTTCAGCTGCTAGACGCAACAGGAAAGGTTCCCCCAGTGAAGGCATTAGTGAAGAGCCGCGAAGAGCGCGGCCTGTGGCTCGAAGATGTTCCTGAGCCAGAGATGGGCATCAATGACGTTAAGATTCGTGTTCTGGCTACCGGCATCTGCGGGACCGACCTTCACATCTATGAGTGGGACGCGTGGGCTCGCTCGACGATCAAGCAGGGGCTGACGATTGGACATGAGTTTGTCGGCGAGGTGGTGGCGGTTGGGTCGAATGTAAACGATATTCCGATTGGGCAGCTGGTGAGCGGCGAGGGGCATGTGGTTTGCGGGCGCTGCCGTAACTGCCTTGCGGGGCGGCGCCATCTTTGCGCGTTCACGCTGGGCGTTGGGGTGAATCGCAACGGGGCGTTTGCGGAGTACGTTGTGCTGCCGATGTCGAATATCTGGATTCACAGTGCAGGGGTGCCGCATGAGATTGCGGCGATCTTCGATCCGCTGGGCAATGCGGTGCATACTGCGCTGGCGTTTCCCGTGCTGGGCGAGGATGTGCTGGTTACGGGGGCTGGGCCGATCGGGATTATGGCTGCGGCTGTGGCTCGACATGCGGGTGCTCGGCACGTGGTGATCTCGGATCCGAATGAGTACCGCAGGGCTCTAGCGGAGAAGGTGGGGGTGACGCTGGCGGTTGATCCTCGGGCGACTCCGCTGAAGGAGATTCAGCAGAAGCTGCATATGCAGGAGGGCTTCGATGTGGGGCTTGAGATGTCGGGGAATCCGAATGCGTTTCGGGATATGCTCGCGAATATGAGCCACGGCGCGAAGATTGCGATGCTAGGGATTCCTTCGGAGGATATTTCGATTAATTGGAATCAGGTGGTGTTCAATCAGCTTACGATTCGCGGCATCTACGGACGGGAGATGTACGAGACCTGGTACAAGATGACCGTGATGCTTGAGAGCGGGCTGGATATCTCGGGCGTGATTACGCACCGGATGAACTGGCGTGACTATGAGGACGGCTTTGCGGCGATGCGGTCGGGGAACTCGGGGAAGGTGATTCTCGACTGGAGCGACGTTGGTTAGGTGCCACGAGTATTGCTCTACGCTAGATAAAACCTCACTTTCCACTCGGCTCGCTCTGGTTGCACCGAGCGGGCTGTGGTGCAGGCCTGTGTCCATTGCAGGCTTCGCTAGAGCTTTGAGGATCGCTCATGCGAGTGACGACGCCTTATAATCGCACCTGCGAAAAGACAGAGAGGATGCGATGAATATCCAGCAACACGCCGGGTTCTACGTGGTAGGCGTAGCGGCTCGCACAGATAATGCGGCTGAGAAGAACGGCAACGGAAAGATCGGGGAGATCTGGCATAGGCTGTTGCGCGATAATCTTGCTGCGAAGATTCCGAACAAGCTTGGCATCGATCTGATTGCGGTATATACCGACTATGAGTCGGACCATAAGGGCCAGTACACGTACCTTCTGGGTTTGCCTGTCTCTTCGATCCAGAACATACCTAAGAACTTCGTCGCGAAACACGTTCCTGATGGCCGCTATGCTGTGGTTACGTCGAACAGAGGACCGGTGACGAAGGTTGTTCCTGAGACGTGGCATCGGATCTGGTCGATGTCGCCCGGGGAGCTAGGGGGGACGCGATCCTTCCGAGCGGACTACGAGATTTACGATCAGCGTTCGGCCGATCCGGAGAAGGCCCAGATTGAAGTTTATGTCGGCCTTCGTTGAACGCATTTGTCATGCACTGCAACTGTTTTACCGGTCGGGCCCACTGCGCTTGGCCACCCTGCAAGCGATGATCTGTTTGCGGGGTCCCGGTTGGAACGGTCAGTTCCTTACGGGTTTACCTCTTTCTTGCAGCTACGATCAGTGATGGCCCTCCTGTAGATAAGAGAAGTTTGCCGCCCACGTATACTTGTTGCGTCGCGGTATCAGGAGACCTTATGCAAAGCCGCATTCTCGGTACCACTATGCCTGTTCTTGAGTTTGCTCTCGGCCCGAATGATGCGGTCATCTCGGAGGCGGGAGAACTCTCGTGGATGACTGCTTCGGTCCAGATGACAACCCACACTCAGCATGCGGGCGGCGGCGGCTTCTTCGGTGCTATTGCGAGAGTGGCCGGAGGCGGATCGTTGTTTATGACGGAGTATCGCGCGATTGGCGGCCCTGGCGAGGTTGCGTTTGCGACGCGAGTGCCAGGACACATCGTGCCTGTGGAGGTTGGGCCGGGGCATGAGTACATGGTTCATCGGCATGGCTTTCTCTGCGCTACCGCAGCCATCGAGCTGGGGGTTGGCTTCCAGCAGTCGCTTGGTGCTGGGATCTTCGGTGGAGATGGATTTTTATTGCAGAAGATCAGCGGGCAGGGGATTGCGTGGCTTGAGCTGTCTGGGGAACTTGTGATCAAGGATCTTGCTCCCGGTGAGACACTGCGGGTTCATCCGGGCCATGTGGGCGCGTTTCAGTCTACCGTTGCGTTTCAGATTCAGCGCGTTCCTGGCATCAAGAACATGATCTTTGGTGGCGATGGTGTGTTTCTTGCGGCGCTGACAGGTCCCGGTCGGGTGTGGTTGCAGACGCTGCCTATCTCGCGGCTTGCCCATCAGATTCAGGAGTACCTGCCGAAGGAGCGCGCGCAGCAGGCTGCTGAGGGTGGGGTAGTCGGTGGCATTGTTGGCTCGATCCTAAAAGGAATGTGACGCTATGCCTTTCAAGCCACCGACTTTTTGGCGTCAGTGCGACTGTTTGGCTCCTTTCTGTATGGGTGTTGATTTTGCAATCAGCTAGCCGTTGCCAGAGCTTCCCCGAGTTGTTTGATGTGAGTCGCGGTTGCGGTGTCCTGGTCGCCGGCAACCGATATGGTCTCCTTGCCTAACGTGTGTAGCAGGTTTTTGATGGCTGTGCCGTCGAGGTTCGGGTCATGCAGGAGTTTCTTCAATTGGCCGAGATCCTTAACGACTTTCTTCACGCCTGCGTGCTCATGCTTGGAGAGATATTCTTCCCAGCCTTCGATGTTGCTTGTGGCTTTGTCGACCGTGAGGGATTTAGCTCCCTGTTTCAATGCGTTGATCGTCGTTTCGAAACGTGTCGTTGACATTGCTTGGCTCCTCTAAATGGTTGAAGATCGCCTGAGAGTAGAGATCGACAACGTGCGCGAACCCCTAATACAGCGATGGGATGCCTGGAGCAGGTGTATTCGGATTGTGAAGAAGAGTGAAGATTGACGACACAGAAAGAGCAGATCGGTTGTTGCAGTCCGCCGCACATGTTTGCGAAGACCTTCCTGCCAGCCTCACCTTTCAACGATCCCTGAGAGATCCCTGGTTTTCCTGCGGGCTAGAATCAAACAGAGGCCCGAATGTCCGCAGCTAAACTCGATGTTCATCCAGGACGCTCGAAGAGATATCCTGCTGGTCCTTCTTTTCTTCCACGGCTTGTCTCTGGCCGCATGTTTCGACAGACGGCGGTGGAGTCTATGACGGAGTCTGCCCGGCGTTATGGCGACCTGGTTCATTACACCGTCTTTGGGCGACATATCTATCAGTTGAATCACCCTGAACTTGTAGAGGATCTTCTTCTCAAGGATGCGGGCAGGCATCACCGCGGCATTGTGATGCAGAGGGCGAAGACTGTGCTAGGTGAGGGTTTGCTGACTAGTGAGGAGCCGCTGCATATGCGTCAGCGAAGGCTTGCGCAGCCGGCATTCCTGCGTCAAAGAATCGCGGCGTATGGCGAGGTGATTGGGCAAAACGCTGCGGGAATCTCGGAGAGCTGGAAGCCTGGGGCGGTGCGTGATGTGCATGAAGATATGCTGGAGCTGGCGTTGCGGATCGTTGGCAAATGCCTGTTCGACCTGGATGTTCAGTCTCACGAAGAGGTGAAGAAGGTTTCGACGGCGGTCGATGCATTCATGGGATTTCTTCCGCTGGCTATTCTGCCTTTTTCCGAACAGATTCAACGACTGCCTCTGCCTGCCATGAGGCGAATTCGCAAAGGACAGGCTGACCTCGACGCGATTATCTATGGAATGATTCGGGAGCGCCGCCGGTTGCCGGGTGATCGGGGCGACCTTCTTTCGATGTTGCTTGAAGCGGTGGATGTCGAAGACTCAAGTGGCCGTATGTCGGATCAGCAGTTGCATGATGAGTGTCTGACGATTATGCTGGCGGGCCATGAGACCACTGCTAACGCGCTGAGCTTCGCGTTATGGCTGATTGCGAAACACCCAGATGTGCAGACACGTCTGTGGCAGGAGGCATGCACGATTCTTGGCGACCGAGCGCCGACGGCGGACGACTACGCGCGTCTGACTTATGCTACTCAAGTCTTTTCGGAGACTATGCGGCTTTATCCTCCGGTGTGGGTGATAGCGCGCACTTGTGTAGATCCGTACGAGATCGCCGGTTATCCAATTGCCAAAGGGACTGTTCTTATCGCGCCGCAGTTCGTTGTTCATCGGGATCCGCGTTTTTATCCTGATCCGCTACGCTTTGATCCTGAGCGTTTTGCGGTAGATAAGAAGGAGGGAGCGAGATCGCGGCCACGGTTTGCCTTCTTTCCGTTCGCGGCGGGTAGCCGGCAGTGCATCGGTGAAGGGTTGGCCTGGATGGAGGGAGTGCTGTCTCTTGCTACGATCGTTCGCGACTGGCGGCTTAGTCTGCCCGAGGGATCAGCGACTGAGATAGCACTGAACCCCGCTATCAGCCTGCGGCCGAAGCATGGAGTTCCTTTGCTGGTAGAACGGAGGGGCTAGCGTCGGCTAATCCAGGAGTCAATCGAGTATCCGTTGTGTCGATGGAGAAAGATGAGCGTGGAGTAGACCAAGGCATAGGTTAGCTGCGTTCCTGCGGCGGCCCAGTCCTGCAGGAGCGCCGACCCAAATGTCAGGAGTGTGATGAGGAGACTTGCGGCGATGAGAGCTGCTCGCGTTCTCAGGCCGATCATGATCAGGAGACCTAAGAGAGCTTCTATTGAGGGCAGGATTAAGCCGAAGATCCATACGCTCCAGGCGGGAAGTGGTGCGTGGCTGAACTGCATGACGAGTTTCGCGGCGAACTCTCCCGGGCCTGCGATCATGCGGCTTACGCCGTGCATCAGAAGGTTTACGCCGACTGCGATACGGAGCAAGACGTATGCTGTTCGCTCATCGGAAAGCTTCAATTCTTCTGCCATCGGTTCTCCGCTTGTTTGTGTTTGTTGAATTCGAGATTCGCTCTTTCATCAGATGCCAAAACTGATACAGGATTACGAATCTTGCCGTGGAGGATAAGAAATGGTTGAGAGAGACATAAGTTGTGCGGGTCTCTCTATATTCTGGAGCCATGTCAGGAAACTCAACCGAGCCGTTTCTTCATCTTGCCCATGTTAATGTAGCCCGCGGAGAGAATGTTGTTCTTCACGATATCAATCTGACGGTGAATGCAGGGGAGCATATTGCCATTCTTGGTCCGAATGGGTGCGGGAAGTCGACGCTGATCAAGACGATTACCTGCGAGTGTTATCCGCTGGTGCAGCCGGAGACGCAGGTGAGGATTTTTGGGCGGGAGCGGTGGGATCTGACGGAGTTGAAGAAGCGGCTGGGCGTGGTTTCGGCTGAGTTGCCGGGGAAGCAGACGCTGCAGACCAGCGGCCGCGATGCCGTGATTACTGGCTTTTTTTCGAGTAGTACGCTGTGGTCGAATCTTGTGGTGACGGAGGCTATGCGGGCTCACGCGGAGGAGGTGCTGCAGCAGATTGATGCGGTGGGGTTTGCGGAGAAGCTGGTGGGGGAGATGTCGGCGGGGCAGCAGAGGAGCATTATGATTGGGCGGGCGCTGGTGGGGTCGGCAGGGATGTTGCTGCTGGATGAGCCTTCCAATGCGCTGGATCTGGCGGCGCAGGCGGAGCTACGCGGGTTGTTGCGGAGGCTGGCGCAGCAGGGGACTGGGATCATGCTGATCACGCACCATATTGCGGATATCCCGCCGGAGATCGAGCGGATTTTGATGATGCGGGAGGGGCAGATTGTGGGGGATGGGTCGAAGGGGGAGCTGCTGACCGCGGAGAGGCTGAGTGAGTTGTTTAATACGGAGGTTCAGCTTTCGGAGAGGGATGGCTTTTATCACGCTTGGTGATGTGTCCTGCCGGACGGGCCCACTGCGCGTGGGGCGGTCACTTCGTGACTTGTATACCTTTTCCTGGCACGATTGGGATTGCTGGTCCTCCCGTTGGTCGGAAGGAGGAGAACCGCTCTATTCTGCCTGGGGGATTACGCCGGTCTGGAGTTTGACTAGTTCAGTTTGTGCGATGCGGGATGGGCCAAGGACGGCGATCTTTGGCAGGGGGCCGCGGACCATGGCTACCTCGTCGCAGGCGTAGAGGCGGGGGCAGGTCTGGCAGTCCTTGTAGATCTTGTCGGGCAGGGTGGTGCGGTCGACGGCGCGAAAGCCGAAGTGAAAGAAGAAGTCGGGGATGCGGGTGAAGAGGCAGACGGCGGTGACCTTTTGCTCTTCTGCTTCTTCGAGGAGGGCGCGGAGGAGACGGCCGCCGGCGCCCTGGCCTTTGGCTTCGGGCTTGACGACGATGGAGCGGACCTCGGCGAGGTGGGGACCGTAGAGGTGGAGAGCGCCGCAGCCGAGGAAGACGCCGCCTGAGTCGCCGTCGATGGGGGATTCGGCTACGGCGAAGTCGCGGATGTTCTCGCAGATCTCGGCGTAGTTGCGGCGGAGGAGGGTGCCGTCGCCGGACAGGGAGTTGACGAGGTCGAAGATGTCGACGGCGTCGGGGAGCTTGGCCTTGCGCACGGTTGCTCCGCCTACGCGTGGGCGCGATGAGGAGGTGGATTCACTCACAGTCATCAGGGGGGTGATGGGCAATTACTTTGGCTCCTCTTTATATTTTCGCAGAGTATTGGATGATTTGAGGACCGGGTTTGGTGCGGGGTTGAGGAATGCGGTTCGCGTGCGGGGAACCGCGCTTGTGATGAAGCTCAAACTTCCGGGTTGAACTTTGAGGCAGAAAGGTTCGGGCGGTAGAGGCTGGTTGAGTTCTTCGGGGTCCTTCACTGCGTTCAGGATGACGGCAAAAACAAACGTCACGCGTGTTCCTAGAGACGGGACTTTGCTTCGGAGAGTGCGGTTTTGACGCGGGGGCGGGCGGTGCCGCCGATGACGTCGTGGCAGTCGAGGGTGGCTTCGAGGGTGATGGCGGGGAAGAAGTCTTCGCCGAATTGGGGGCAGATGGTGCGGAGTTCTTCGAGGGTGAGTTGCTGGAGTTCGCGTTGGGTTTTGGGGGTCCCCTCTCCCATTGCTAGCCGGACGGCGTTGCCGATGTGCTCGTGGGCTTTGCGGAAGGGGATGCCCTTGTCGGTGAGGTAGGTTGCGGCGGCCATGGCGTTGAGGTAGCCGGAGTGGGCGGCGGTCTTCATGGTGTCGTAGCGGAACTTGAGGGAGGAGGTGAAGGCGGGGAGGACGCTGAGGATGCCGGCGATGGTGTCGGCAGCGTCGAAGACTGGTTCCTGGCCTTCCTGCAGGTCTTTGTTGTAGGCGAGGGGGAGGCCCTTTATCAGGGTCGCGAGGGTCGTAGCGGCTCCCAGTAAGCGGCCGGATTTGCCGCGGATGAGTTCGGTGAGATCAGGGTTTTTCTTTTGCGGCATGGCGGAGGAGCCGGTGGAGAAGCGCTCGGGGAGGTCGAGGAAGCCGAATTCGGCGGTGGAGTAGAGGGTGAGTTCTTCGGCGAAGCGGGAGATGTGGATGCCGAGGGTGGCGATGGCTTGGGTGAACTCTAGGGCGAAGTCGCGGTCGCTGGTTGCGTCCATGCTGTTGGGCGTGGGGGCGTCGAAGTTGAGGACGCGCGCGGCGATGGTGCGGTCGAGGGCGAGGGTTGCGCCTGCTACTGCCCCGGAGCCGAGGGGGCAGAGGTTCATGCGCTTGCGGGCGTCGGTGAGGCGGGAGGCGTCGCGCTCGATCATCGTTACATAGGCTAAGAGCCAATGGGCGATTAAGACGGGTTCGGCGCGCTGGAGGTGGGTGTAGGAGGGCATGGTGGCTTCGCCTGCGGATTCGGCGAGATCGATGAGGGATTTGCGCCATGCTTTGAGGCCCGCGAGTGTGTTGTCGATGGCTTCGCGGACGAAGAGGCGCATGTCGGTGGCGATCTGCTCGTTGCGGCTGCGGCCGGTGTGGAGCTTGAGGGCTAGGTCGCCGATTTGTTTGGTGAGTTCGAGTTCGACGTAGTGGTGGACGTCTTCGGCCTGGGGGTTGGCGGTGACGATGGCTTCGCCTTGGTCGGCTTGCTGTTTGGCTACGGCGCGGAGGCCTTCTTCCATTTGGAGGAGCTCTTCACTGGTGAGGATGCCTGCGGCTTCAATGGCTCGGGCGTGCGCTATGCTGGCTTCTACTTCGTAGGGTACGAGGTGCCAGTCGAAGGGGAAGGAACGCTGCCAGGATTCGAAGGTGGCGTCGAGTGGTTCGCGAAAGCGGCCGGACCACATCTTGTTCGGGTTTGTTTCATTGGACATATCTATCATTTCTTTCCGCTTACGGTCTAATGCGAGTCAGGCACTAATAGAGTGTTCAGGTGAGTAAAAGACACGTAATCGTCTGACGGATCGACGAAGGCGTGGTGATGTATTGCAATCCCTCGTTCATTGTTTCTTCCCGAAAAATTGGCAAGTCAGGACGTAACCGGCTAAGGCACGCTAGCAACTCCCCGACCGTGAAAGAAACACCCATAGGATCAGAAGCCCCTAGGCGTTCGTTTGCTGGCAGATCATTTTTCATGTGTTTATTTGCCTCACCTTTTGTTTGGTTCCATGCAATTGCAGTTCTGCAGATCGACCTTCAATTGTGGCAGCCGTCGAAAAGAACCCGATCATTTGGATGGTGTCCATGCGCGCAAATTATTCCAATTGCCGTTGTAGTCAACATCCACGTCAAAGTAGTTTGGCGGGCAGTTATCAGCGACAGCAGCCAGTCTAAATCGATAGATTCCTGTATATTTCTTCAGTTCCTCGTCCTTTGTCCGCGTCTCTCTGAATGTGAATTGCCACCCTGACGGAGGTTCCTTGCTGAATCGGGCAAGATCGAGATAGAAAACAATTCCCTTTTGAACGGATCTAGGTTCAAAGTCCCAACCAGCCCACGAAATTTGCCGCGAACCCGTGAACGTGGTTGGAGTACTTCCGGAAGCATGTTGACTGGTGAGAGACGTAACGAAAACCCGGCAATTCTGAGCTGCAGTTTTTCCTTGATTACGGAGACTCACTCTAATTAGGACGCCATTGAAAGGGCCTCCGCTGGTCCAGGCCGCCTCGAATTTGTCTGCGTTAGCATCGAATTCAAGTTTTAGTCTGGGTCGCGTATACCAATCGCGAAAGTGCTGATAAGCACCAGACAAAATTCCGGCAACAATACCACCAACGATCGCGGCCCCGGCACCGATTCGAGCGGCCTGTAAGGTATCGCAGTCCATCAACACTTGTTTCCTCTCGCTTACGTATGTGGTTACTTCTTGTCGTTGCTGCTGTTGAGTTGGGGCATCTCGGAGCCTTTGCTGAGGGTGATCAGGCCGGTTTGGGCGTAGGTGATTAGCTTGGCGCGGGTGTCGGTGATGTCTAGGTTGCGCATGGTGAGTTGGCCGATGCGGTCGCGGGGGGAGAAGGTGGACTCGCCCTTTTCCATGGTGAGGCGCTCGGGGTGGAAGGTCAGGTTGGTCGAGGCGGTGTTGAGGATGGAGTAGTCGTTGCCGCGGCGGAGTTCGATTGTAACCTCGCCGGTTACAGGTTTGGCGACCCAGCGCTGGGCGGCTTCGCGGAGCATGATGGCCTGAGGGTCGAACCAGCGGCCCTGGTAGAGGAGGCGGCCTAGCTTGCGGCCGTTGTCGCGGTACTGCTCGATGGTGTCCTCGTTGTGGATGCCGGTGATGAGGCGCTCGTAGGCGATGAAGAGGAGGGCGAGGCCGGGTGACTCGTAGATGCCGCGGGACTTGGCTTCGATGATGCGGTTTTCGATTTGGTCGCTCATGCCGAGGCCGTGGCGGCCGCCGATGGCGTTGGCTTCGAGCATGAGGGCTACGGGGTCGGAGAGCTCTTTGCCGTTGAGGGCAACGGGGAAGCCTTCTTCAAAGCGGATGGTGATGGCTTCAGGTTTAATTGTGACGTCGTCGCGCCAGAAGGCGGTGCCCATGATCGGGACGACGATCTTCATGCTGGTGGTGAGGAGCTCGAGGTCCTTGGCTTCGTGGGTTGCGCCGAGGATGTTGGAGTCGGTGGAGTAGGCTTTTTCGGCGGACATCTTGTAGCCGAAGCCGGCCTTGGTCATGAAGGCGGACATTTCGGCGCGGCCGCCGAGCTCGTCGATGAAGGCGGCGTCGAGCCAGGGCTTGTAGACCTTGAGGTCGGGGTTGACGAGGAGGCCGTAGCGGTAGAAGCGCTCGATGTCGTTGCCTTTGAAGGTGGAGCCGTCGCCCCAGATGTTGACGTCGTCTTCCTTCATCGCCGTGACTAACATTGTCCCAGTTACAGCCCGGCCGATGGGGGTGGTGTTGAAGTACGTGACGCCGGCGGTGGTGATGTGGAAGGCGCCGGATTGGAGGGCGGCGATGCCTTCGCGGACGAGGGGGCCGCGGCAGTCGATGAGGCGGGCTTTTTCTGCGCCGTACTCGAGGGCTTTGCGGGGGATCTCGTCGTAATCGGCTTCGTCGGGCTGGCCGAGGTTCGCGGTGTAGGCGTAGGGGAGGGCGCCCTTCTGCTTCATCCAGTGGAGCGCGGCGCTGGTGTCGAGGCCGCCGGAGAAGGCTATGCCGACTTTTTGGCCGAGGGGGAGGGTTTCTAGAATTACGGACATTTGATTCCTCATTGCTGATGGTGGCGCATGTGTCGCGCGGCTAACGTAGTACTAGGTGCCATAGACCCCAGGTGAGCATACCCGCACCCAGCACTGCATAACAGATTCGAATGAAACGCTTCTTTGAAGGTGTGAGTTCAGTCCCATAAATTAGAAGCGATCCAAGGGCGCTATAGACCATAAAAATGACACCGCCAATAGCCGCTCCTAAATATTGTGCGAAGTGATTGGTTGATTGAGCTTCCATTTTAGGAGCGTTTGCGGGGTTGGATGCCTCGGCTGCGGCTGTTGGAGGTGCGCTTGGCTCCGCCGAGGAGCATGAGCAGGATGGCTTTTTGGGCGTGCATGCGATTTTCGGCTTGGTCGAAGACTAGGGACTGGGGGCCGTCGAGGACGGCGTCGGTGACTTCGGCGTTACGGTGGGCGGGGAGGCAGTGCATGAAGACGGCGTCGGCCTGGGCGTGGGCCATGAGGGCTTCGTTGACCTGGTAGGGCTTGAAGATGGGGGCGCGCTTGGTGGCCTCGTGCTCGAAGCCCATGGAGGTGCAGACGTCGGTGTAGACGGCGTCGGCTCCGGTGACGGCTTTGACGGGGTCGTGCATGAGGGTGATGCTGCCGCCGGTGGTCTCGGCGATCTCGATCGCTTTGTGGATGATTTCGAGTTTGGGCGCGAAGCCTTTGGGGGTGGCTACGGTGCAGTGCGCGCCGAGTTGCGCGGCGGTGAGCATGAGGGAGTGGCAGACGTTGTTGCCGTCGCCGACGTAGGTGAAGTGAAGGCCCTCTGCGGAGCCGAAGCGCTCTTCAAGGGTGAAGAAGTCGGCGATGGCCTGGCAGGGATGTTCGAGGTCGGAGAGGGCGTTGATGACGGGGATTTTGGAGCAGGCGGCGATCTCGGTGATGGTGTCGTGGGCGTAGGTGCGGAGGACCATGATGGACATCCAGCGCTCGATGTTGTGGGCCATATCGGCGAGGGACTCGCGTTCGCCGAGGGGGGACTGGGTCTGGTCGACGAAGATGGCGTTGCCGCCGAGGGTGTTGATGGCGGTCTCAAAGGTGAGGCGGGTGCGGAGGGAGGCCTTCTCGAAGAACATGACCATCTGGCGGGCGTCGAGGGCGTGGCGAAAGTCTTCGGGGTTGGCTTTGACGGCGTGGGCGAGCTCCATGAGGGCGGCCATCTCTTCGACGGTGAGGTCGGCGATGGAGCAGAGGTCGCGGCCGTGGAGGCGCTTGGAGGCTTCGCTGAAGGCGGTGTCGGACTGGATGCCGAGGGGGGCGCGGTGGGGGATGAGGTCTTCGGTGTCGGGTTTTGAGTTCATAATGACGGTTTTGCTACCCATGAGATTTTTCTCCTGCCGGTGCTGCTCCGGCCAGTGCTGCAGTGAAGATCTCGTCGAAGGCCTTGATGGCGGTGTCGACGTGTTGACGCTCGAGGATGAAGGGTGGAAGGAGACGGAGGACGGTCTCGCTGGTGCGGTTGATGATGATTTTCTTCTCCATCATTTGAGCGGTGACGCGCTGGGCAAGGTCGGCGGAGTTGATCTCAATGCCGAGCATGAGGCCTTTGCCGCGGACTTCGGTGATGCAGTCGTGGCGCTGGGCCAGTTGCGTGAGCTGGTCGTGGAAGTAGGCGCCTGTCTCGTTGATGTGGGCGAGGAGGTTGTCGCGCTTGATGGTGTCGATGACGGCGATGGCTACGGCGCAGGCGAGTGGGTTGCCGCCGAAGGTGGTGCCGTGCATGCCGGGGGTGATTGCTTCGGCGGCGGCGTTGGTGCAGAGCATCGCGCCCATGGGGACGCCGTTGGCGATGGGCTTGGCTACCGTCGTGACGTCGGGGAGGATGTTGTAGTGCTGGTAGGCGAACCACTTGCCGGTGCGGCCCATGCCGGATTGGATCTCGTCGGCGATGAGGAGGGCGCCGGTGGAGTCGCATAGCTCGCGCGCTGCTGCGAAGAACTTCTGCGTGACTGGGTGGATGCCGCCTTCGCCCTGGATGGGCTCGATGCAGATGGCACAGACTTCGGATGAGAACTTTGCGCGAAGGTCGGCTACGTTGTTGAAGCGGACGAAGTCGACGCCGGGCATGACGGGCATGAAGGGTTCGCGGTATTTTTCTTTCGCTGTGGTGGCGACTGAACCCATGGTGCGGCCGTGGAAGCTGTGGTCAAGGGCGAGGAACTTTGTGCCGATGGTGCGGCCTTTGGAGCGGAGAAGTCCGGCGTGGGCGCGGGCCAGCTTGAGTGCGGCCTCCCAGGCTTCGGTGCCGCTGTTGGTGAAGAAGACGCGGTCGAGGCCGGTGATCTCGGTGAGGCGAAGGGCGAGTTCGGCGGTGTGCTCGTGGAAGAACAGGTTGGAGGTGTGGATGAGGCGCTTTGACTGATGCGCAATGGCCTCTTCTACTGCGGGGTGGTTGTAACCGAGGCCGCAGACGCCGATGCCGCTGAGGAGGTCGAGATAGTCATTGCCGTTTTCGTCGCGCAGGTGAACGCCTTCACCGCTGACAAAGAGGATGGGGTTGCGCTCGTAGGTGTTGAGGAGCAGCTTTTTTTCGGCTGCCTGAATGGATTGCAAGCTGGATTGCAAGTTCGGCTTCTGAGTGGATGCTTCGTTCATGCGACCATGACCTCCGTTCCGTCGTTGACCCGTGTGGAGACGAGGTCAGGTAGTAGAGATGCCGCTTCTGCGGGAAGAATGCGTACACGCTTGACGCCGTGAGTGAGGGCGTCGCGGCAGGCGTTGAGTTTAGGGAGCATGCCGCCGGAGACGACCTGAGCCTGCTCCATGGCGGGGATCTGGGCGAGGGTGAGCCAACGCATGACGTTGCCGTCGGCGCCTTTGACGCCGGGGACGTCGGTGAGGAAGACGAGAGTGTCGGCCTTGGCGCCGATGGCGCAGGCGGCGGCCATCTCGTCGGCGTTGATGTTGTAGTACTCGCCGTCGAAGCCGAGGGCGATGGAGGAGATGACGGGGACGGCGCCCATGGCCCAGATGGCTTCGAGCCACTTGGGGTCCATGGCGGCGATCTCGCCGACGAAGCCGAGGTCGGGGGTGGTTTTTTTCTTGCGTGCTCGGAAGACGTGGCCGTCACCGCCGGAGAGGCCGACGGCGGACTGGCCGTGGGTGCCGATGGACGCGACGAGGGACTTGTTGACGCGGCCAGCGAGGACCATGAGGGCGGCGTCGCGGGTCTCGGCATCGGTGATGCGGAGGCCGGAGATGAACTCGCTCTTCTTGCCCATCTGGGCGAGGGTGCGGGTGAGCTGCACGCCGCCCCCGTGGACGACGGCGACCTGATTTCCATCGGTGACGAGATCGGCGATGGCTTTTCCGCAAGCGTGGAGGATCTTTTTATCTTCGAGAGCGGCACCGCCTAGCTTGACGACAAATCTCACAGCAAGCCCTCCTCTTCGTTCCATCCGCACATCAGGTTGAGGTTTTGAACCGCCTGACCGGAGGCTCCTTTTAAAAGATTGTCGAGGCAGGAGACCAGGATCAGACGGTTTCCGTCGGCGGCGAGTGCAAAGCCGAGATCGCAGAAGTTGGTGCGAACGATGTGCTGGATCTCCGGCAGGTGCGGCGTGTTGCGGAGCCGGACCAGCGGACTGTGTTGGTAGAAGTTTTGCAGCACGGTGGTGATTGCGGCGGCTTCGGTTTTGGTTTTGAGGCGGAGGTAGATGGTGGACAGGATTCCGCGCGGTATGGGGAGTAGATGCGGGGTGAACTGGATCTGGTCCGAGGTGATGTGAAGCTGCTCGAGGAGTTCGCCGGTGTGGCGGTGGCCGAAGACTGCGTACGCGGAGAGGTTGTCGGCCGCATGCATGAAGTGGGTCTTGGCGGTGGGGGCTTTGCCTGCTCCGCTTACGCCGGATTTTGCGTCGCAGATGATGCCGTGTTCCAGATCAACTAGCTCGGCCTGGAGGAGCGGGGCTAGGGCGAGGAGGATGGAGGTGGCGTAGCAGCCGGGGTTGGCGACGAGGCGGGCGTTGCGGATCTCGTCGCGGTGAAGCTCGGGGCAGCCGTAGACGGCTTCTTGTTGAAGCTGGGCGGCGTGGTCGGCGTTGGCGTCTTTGAGCTTGTAGACGGCGCGGTTGGTGTGGTGCTGGAGCCGCCATGCGCCGCTGAGGTCGATGACCTTGATGCCGCGTTCGATGGCCTGAGGAACCCACTCGCGGGATTGCTCGTGCGGTGTGGCGAGGAATAGGACTTCGGTTCCGGTGTCGGTGATGCGGTTCCAGGAGAAGGGAAGGATCGGATGGGCGTGTTGATCGCCTGCGACGGCAAGCTGGGGATGAATGTCTTCGAGGTAGTGCAGGCTGGTGGACTCTGGTTCTCCGGCTCGGCCAAGGAGTGTTGGCGCGTTTCCGCGGAGTCGGGGATGATGCAGGAGCAGGCGGGCGAGTTCGCCACCGGCGTAGCCGCCGATGCCGGCGATGGCAGTGCGGGGCGCGGTGGTGCGTGCGGCGGGTTGTTCAAGTACGTTTGTCATTGAGATGGTTGAGTTAGCCAAGGTAGTCTTCGATTCGTGTCTTCAACAGGTTTGCTTGTTTCTCGTCCGGACAGATGATGAGGACAGTGTCGTCGCCGGCGATAGTGCCTATCACCTCGGGCCAGTCCTCGTAGTCAATGCCAGCGGCGATGGGTTGAGCGCTTCCGGTGGTGGTGACGAGGACGAGGAGGTTGATGGCCTGACGGACTTCGAGGCCGAAGCTTTCAAGTACTTCTCGGATCCCGGGGAGCGCGTCCTCGTCGGAGTCGTTGCCGTTGGGAAGAGAGTAGCCGTTTGGTCCTTTATTTAATCTAAGCTCATGAATATCGCGCGATAATGTTGCTTGAGTGACGTGAAATCCGCGTCCGGCTAGTTTTCGGCGTAACTCATCCTGGCTGGTGACCGCAGACTTTACCAGTAACTCTCGAATTACGGCGTGACGCTGTTGTTTCATTGGATTTGTTGTACCTGTGTTTGCGTAGCTAAGTCGTCAACAGCGGCTCAATTTAGTAGATGAACTCAATTAGGTAGATGAGGTTGATGTGTATAAATATACATTATTTTATGTATATTTATACATAATGCTGTCTCGTCTTTTTTCTCGGTTGACGAGCGCTCCACACAAAAGGAAGGGTCGCGCCCGGGATTTTGCTGCCGGGTGCGACGTATAGTGAAGCATGGAACGGTCCCTGGCAGCTAGTTTGTCCCCAACTCGCCGTGATGTGGGTGTGTCTTCCGCGGTTTCGCCGTCGCTAATTGACGAGCGTTTCGATCATGACTCTTGTGGTGTAGGTTTTGTTGCTTCGGTGGATGCTGCGGCTTCGCATGTGATTCTGGAGCAGGCCCTGACCGCGCTGGGACGGCTGGCGCATCGCGGTGCGACGGCGGCTGATGGGAAGAGCAGCGACGGGGTTGGCGTGATGACTGCGGTTCCGCGGTCTCTGCTGGTTAAAGCTGCGAATCTTTCGATTGATGAAAAACAAGTGCTGGGCGTTGGGATGCTGCTAATTCCGATGGCGGAGACGCGTGCTGAAGAGATTGTGGATCGGTGTCTGCAGTCTCATGACTTTGAGATTTTGTGTTGGCGCGATGTGCCTGTGAAGACGGAATACCTAGGGCAGACGGCGCTGGAGACGATGCCGAAGATTCGTCAGGTGCTGATCGTCGATGCGACGGATGCAGAGCCGGAGACGATGGAGCGGCGGCTGTATCTTGCGCGGAAGCAATTTGAGCGGGCGCATGAGCAGGGCGATGTAACGGGGTATGTGTGCTCGATGTCGTCGCAGACGATTGTCTATAAGGCGATGTGCACGGGCGTTTTTCTGCGTGACTTTTATCCTGATCTGGCTTCAGAGGATTACGTTACGCCGTTCGCGGTGTTTCATCAGCGTTATGCGACGAATACGTCCCCTACTTGGCATCGCGCTCAGCCGGGGCGGAAGCTGGGGCATAACGGCGAGATCAATACGGTGTGGGGAAATAGGGCGCGGATGGATGCTCGCGACTCGACGCTGCCGGTGGAGTGCAAGCCGGTGCTGACGAAGGATGGGACGGACTCTACGAGTCTGGATGAGGCGGTGGAACTGCTGTCGCAGAACGGGAGGACGCTGGCTGAGGCGGTTCGGATGCTGCTGCCGCCCGCGACGGAAGGGCATCATGAGTCTTCTTTTTTGAGGTACCACACGGATTGCGCAGAGCCTTGGGATGGTCCGGCTGCGCTTGCGTTCAGCGATGGACGCGTTGTAGGTGCAGCGCTGGATCGGAATGGACTGCGGCCTTGTCGATTTGCAATTACTAGTGGGGGGCTTGTGGTTGCGGGGTCGGAGGCGGGGCTGGTGGATCTCGATCCGGAAGAGGTGACGCATAGCGGACGGTTGGGGCCCGGGCAGATGCTGCTGGTGGATCTGGAGCACCACAAGGTTTATGAGGATGAGGAGTTGCTGGAGCTGTTTGATGCGGGGGCGACTTACGCGAAGTTGATGGAAGACACACCGCTGATTGCGGCTGAGGCGGGGGCGGTGGATTCGGCTGCGCTGGCTGCGGTCCAGCGTGGGTTTGGGTATACGCGTGAAGACGTGAAGATGATTCTGCAGCCGATGGCGCTGGAGGGGAAGGACGCTGTGTATTCGATGGGCGATGATACGCCGCTGGCGTTTCTGGCTCGGTCGCCGCGTCCGATCTATGCGTACTTTCGACAGAGGTTTGCGCAGGTGACCAATCCGCCGATCGACTCGTTGCGCGAGTCCTGCGTGGTGTCGCTGCATACGCGGCTTGGGCCTTGGCCTCACATGCTGGATAAGAATGCGCCGCTGCCTGGAGTGTCGCTGCCTTCTCCCTTTTTGACGCTGGGGCAGGTGGAGGCGTTGCGGAAGGGGGAGTATCCGCACAAGGAAGAGCTGAAGCTGGCGGAGTTGCAGGCGGTGTTTGGTGCGGAGAAGACGCTGACGCAGGGGATTGATGAGCTGTGCATGCAAGCGATCAAGCTGGTGCGCGAGGGAGCTCGGATTCTGTTGCTGTCTGATCGCAGTGCGAGTGTGGAGAGGTTGCCGATTCCGATGGCGATGGCTACCGGAGCGGTGCATCATTCGCTGGTGGATGCTGGTCTGCGGACGTTGGCTGGGCTTGCGGTTGAGGCTGGGGATTGCAGGGATATTCATCATGCTGCGGTGCTGATTGGTTATGGAGCGGGTGCGGTTTGTCCGTGGCTTGCGCTGGAGACGGGCAGGAGTCTTGCGCCTGCGGGTACGGATGCGGCGGATGCTGAGCGGAAGATGATGAAGTCGCTTGACGGAGGGCTCGCGAAGGTGATGTCGAAGATGGGGATCTCGGTGGTGGACAGCTACCGCGGGGCGCATCTGTTCGACATCCTCGGCTTGCACTCGAGTGTGGTGGCGCGATGTTTCTTTGGAACGCCGGCTCCATTGTCTGGTGTTGGATTTGCCGAGGTGGAGCGGCAGTTGCGTCAAACGTGGACGCCGGGTGAGGCTGCTGCTGCGGCTTCGGCGGAGTTGCCGGATTATGGCTGGGTGCGGTTTAGGAAGGCGGATGTCTCGGAGCCGCATGCGTGGCAGCCGCCGACGGTGAAGGCGTTGCAGTCGGTAGTGGGGAGTGCGCGGAATGTGCCGCAGCCTGCGGACCCTGCGGGTGCGTTCGCGATCTATACGCGGGATGTGATTGCGCGTGATCCTGCGGTGTTGCGGGATCTGCTGGAGATTCGTCCGGCGGGGCCTGAGCTGTCGTTGAGTGATGTGGAGACGCCTGCGAGTTTGTGTAAGCGGTTTGTGGCGAGTGCGATGTCGCTTGGGTCTTTGAGCCCGGAGGCTCACCAGACGATTACGGCTGCGATGAATATGCTGGGCGGGCGGTCGAATACGGGTGAGGGTGGCGAGGATTCGGCGGTCTACCGGCTGCATCCTGAAGGGGCGGAGCGGGTAGATTCGGGCGGAGGGATGAGTTTGGCTGCTCGGTCGGGCGGAGGCGCGGCGGTGGCCGAGGCTGCGGTAGAAGCGCCTGCGGTGCATGTGTCCTCAAACATGAACCTGAACAACAAGATCAAGCAGATTGCGTCGGGGCGGTTTGGTGTTACGGCTGAGTATCTCGTGCACGCTGAGGAGATTGAGATCAAAGTGGCGCAGGGAGCGAAGCCTGGTGAAGGTGGACAACTGCCGGGGCATAAGGTGAGTGGATTGATTGCGCGGTTGCGTCATGCTCAGCCGGGGGTGTCGCTCATCTCACCACCGCCGCATCATGATATTTACTCGATCGAGGATCTGGCGCAGCTGATCTATGACCTAAAGCGAGTTAATCCGAAGGCTGCGATTGGCGTGAAGTTGGTGTCGGGTTGTGGTGTGGGTACGGTTGCGGCTGGTGTGGCGAAGGCTTATGCGGATTACATCGTGATCGCTGGGAACACAGGCGGGACTGGTGCGGCTGCGCTTTCGAGCATCAAGTATGCGGGGAATCCCTGGGAGCTGGGGCTAGCTGAGGCGCAGCAGGTGCTGATGCAGAACGGCATGCGCGGACGCGTAAGACTGCGTACCGATGGCGGGCTGGCTACGGCGCGGGATATCTTGATTGCGGCGCTGCTGGGTGCGGATGAGTATGCGTTTGGGACGGCGGTGCTGGTGGTTCTGGGTTGCGATATGGCGCGGCAGTGTCACTTGAATACCTGTCCGACCGGGATTGCGACGCAGAAGCCGGAGCTGCGGGCGAAGTTTCGGGGGAAGCCGGAGCATGTGGTTCGGTTTTTTGAGCAGCTCTCGGGGGATCTGCAACATCTGCTGGCTCGCTATGGGCTGCCTTCGATTGAGGCGGCGATTGGGCGGGCGGATCTGCTGGAGCAGGTGCGGTTCGATGGGAATCTTGATCTGCAGCCAATGCTGGCGAAGGTATCGGATGGGCCAAGCCGGTTTATGGGCGTGCGGAATACGCAGCCTGTGGCGGGGCCGCCGCTGGATGAGGCCTGGGTTGGGCCGGCGATGGCGGCGACGGATGCTGGAGAGCCGTTTGTGGTGGACTCAAAGATTGCTAACAGCGATCGCGCGGTTGGTTCGCGGTTGGCGGGAGAGCTGGCGCTGCGTCGAGCGCAGGGAGAGCTTGTGGCGGATGTTACGTTCAACCTGACGGGGACGGCTGGGCAGTCGTTTGGCGCGTTCACGGTGGATGGAATGAAGCTGGTGCTCGAGGGACAGGCGAATGATTTCGTTGGGAAGGGGCTGTCGGGTGGCGAGCTTGTGATTCGGGCGCGTGGATTGGCGGCGAAGGACAGCGGGAAGCATGTGATTCTGGGGAATGTTGCTCTTTATGGGGCGACGTCTGGAAGGTTGTTCGCGGCGGGGCGGGCGGGAGAACGGTTTGCGGTTCGAAACTCCGGTGCGATTGCTGTCGTCGAGGGAGTTGGCGACCACGGGTGCGAGTACATGACTGGGGGAGTGGTGGCGATTCTTGGCAGGGTGGGGATCAACTTTGGCGCTGGGATGACGGGCGGTCTGGCGTGGGTTTTTGATGCCGATGGGTCCTTTGTGTCGGGGTTGAGGTATCATTCGGAGTTCATTGATGCTGAAGCATTTGATGCTGTTGGGGCGGAGGCGCAGGAGAGTCTGCGGGCTTTGATTGCAGAGCATGTCAGGGAGTCGGGGAGTGGGCTTGGGCAGACGATGCTGGCGGATTGGCCTGCGCGGGCGGTGGGGTTCATTCGGTTGACTCCGCGTCCCCAAGCTTAGGCGTTTGATCAGGCTGCTGCGTTGCGTGTGGCCTGGTATGAACGCGCCTCCACGGTGTGGGAGGGCGACTAGCTAGCCTACGACTCCGCATCGTTGGACACGGTTCGTCAAATGCGAGTTGCATAAAGATTCATTTTGGGGCAATGAATCCTAATTCATTCTTGGCAAAGTTGTGTGGATTCATTAGAGTGGCGGCACCGGAGATTTCCGGTTTGAGGCCTGGACTGAAACGATTAGCGAAGAAGACGAGGCCTGATTCGATTAGGGCAGAGGTGCCGGCAACGGGACCCGGAAGCGAAAAATATCAACGCATTCTGGATGCGGCGGTGGAGGTGATCGCCGAGCATGGCTATTTCAGCTCGCCAGTGAGTGCGATTGCGAAGCGCGCCGGGGTGGCGGATGGGACGATCTATCTCTACTTCAAGAGTAAGGATGACGTGCTGCGGACGGCGATCGACTCGACCTTCGATAAGTTTCATCGGCAGGTGGAGGAGGAGTTCAGGACTCTGCATGATCCGCGGGCGCAGTTGGAGTACATCGCGCAGGTTCACCTGGAGAGTCATGCGGTGAATCGCAGCATGGCGGTGTTGATGCAGACCGAGGTGCGGCAGAGCGCGAAGTTTATCGCGGAGTTTTCGCATCATCATCTGGTGAAGTACATCCAGGTGGTGCGCGAGGTGGTGCGGCGGGGGCAGCAGGAGGGGATCTTCCGGCGGGATGTTTCCGATGGCGTGGTGGCTCACTGCATGTTCGGGGCGATCGATGAGCTGCTGAGTTCTGCTGTGTTTACAGGGCGGGTCTATGATTCGAAGGCGACGGCTGCTCAGGTGATGGATGTGCTGCTGAGCGGGATTCAGACGAAGTGACGGCTGCAATGTGATGTTAGAAGAAAAGCAACCGCAAATGATTACGCCAGCGGTTTCCCGCATGACTCCAGATGACCAACTTCCAGATTTGAAAGAATAGAAAACGCACAGTTACAACAGCAGCATTAGATTTTTGGGGAGAGACGATGTTTGATTTTTCGACTTTGAATGATGTTCTGGAGCAGGTTACGGGACGGGGCAGCCGGGCAGTGATGATGGGGCAGGGCGCGGATGGGGCGTGGAAGCCGATTACTTCTGATGAGCTTTATGGGCAAGTGCGGGCGCTGGCGGATGTGCTTCGCGGCTGGGGTGTGGCCCAGGGCGATCGCGTGGCGATTCTTTCGGAGAACCGGTGGGAGTGGGCGGTGACGGACTTTGCGACGCTGTCGATTGGAGCGGTGGATGTGCCGCTGTATCCGACGCTGACGCCGGATCAGATTGGATATATGTTGCGGGACTCGGGCTCGAAGGTGGCGGTGCTGTCGTCGCGGGAGCAGTATGACAAGCTGTCGGCTGCGGGGGATCTGCCGGAGTTAAAGCATGTGGTGGTGATGGATGCGGGAGAGTTTCCGAATGCTGAGAGCTTTGGCACGTTGATGGATGGCGCGAAGGCGAGGCAGCAGAGAGATGTGGAGTTCGATGGAATGTTGAAGAGGGTGAAGCCGGAGGATCTGGCGACGATTATCTACACGTCCGGCACGACCGGTGAACCGAAGGGTGTGATGTTGACGCATGGAAATCTGACCAGCAACGTGAACTTCTCGACGGGGGAGATGGGTTTTACGGAGAAGGACAGCTGCATCTCGTTTTTGCCGCTGTCGCACGTAACGGCTCGACATACGGACTATGCGTTCCTGAGTTATGGGGTGAAGCTGGCTTACTGCCCAAAGTTCGACCAGCTGGCGCCGGCGATGCAGGCGGTGAAGCCGACGGTGTTTCTTGCGGTGCCTCGGGTGTATGAAAAGATTCGGCAGGCGGTGGAGGGGAAGTCGGCTGCGTCACCGGCGAAGTTGAAGATACTGCGCTGGGCTCTGGGCGTGGGGAAGAAGCATCGGGCGGAGATATTGGGGGGAAAGACTCCTGGTTCGCTGAGCTGGAAGGTTGCGAACAAGCTGGTGTACTCGAAGATTCGCGAGGCGTTTGGGGGGCGCGCGGAGGTGTTTATCTCGGGCGGCGCGCCGCTGGGGATGGATTCGGCGGGATGGTTTGCGGATGTAGGGATTCGGATCTTTGAAGGGTATGGGTTGACGGAGACCTCGCCGGTGATTGCGGTGAACTATCCGGAGGCGCACCGGATTGGGACGGTTGGGCAGGCGCTGAAGAATGTGGAGTGCCGGTTTGCGGAAGATGGAGAACTGGAGGTGAGAGGCCCTTCGGTGTTTGTGGGGTATTGGAAGAAGGAGGAAGCGACGAAGGAGGCGTTTACTGCGGATGGGTGGTTCAAGACTGGTGATATTGGGAATATCGATACGGACGGGTACTTGTCGATTACGGACAGGAAGAAGGAGCTGTTGAAGACCAGTGGCGGGAAGCTGATTGCTCCGCAGCCAATTGAGAATAAGCTGAAGGCGAATGTTCTAGTGGGGCAGGCGGCTCTGGTGGGAGATAAACACAAGTTTGCGTGTGTGCTGATTTCGCCGAACTTTGCGGCGCTTGAGGGATGGGCGAAGGGGCAGGGAGTTGCTGCGGGGGATCGTGCGGCTCTGGTGAAGGATGCGAAGGTGGTGAAGGCTTACCAGGAGATCGTGGATAAGGTGAATATGGGTCTGGCGAACTTCGAGAGTATGAAGCGGATGAGTTTGGTTGCTGACGAGTGGAGCGTGGAGGATGGAACGCTGACTCCTAGTATGAAGCTGAAACGGCGTGTGGTGGAGCAGAAGTACGCGAAGGAGATTGGAGATTTCTATGCGGATGAGGCGACTGCATCGAAGCGGTGAGCTAAGTGCTTTAGGCGGCGGGTTGCGTTTGGTGGGTGTGGTGGCGCTGGCTGGTGGAGTTTGTCTGGCGCAGGTTGGGCCGCCGGTTTGTGCTGTGCCGTCGGGGAAGCAGGCGGCTAGTTTGCGGCCTCGGGTGGGGCCGAGGCCTACGGTGGAAGTCGCAGTGGCTACGGCGGAGACGGCGGCGGCTGATCCGACGATGGTGGTGGCGGCGGAGCCGATGGAGAACTTCGGTGTGGCGCGGTATCGGCTGGAGGACTACGCCGATTGCGTGGGGACGGGTGGGTGTTACTGGGCGGATCTGGACGCTCAAGCGAAGAGGGCCGAGGCAGAGTTGAAGCGGCTGATCGCTGCGGAGAAGACTGGCGAGAAGTTGGCGCTGGTGCTGGATATCGATGAGACTGCGCTGACGAACTACTGCGAGATGAAGCGGGAGGACTACGGATTTATCTCGGTGCCTTTCAATGAGTGGGCGGTCTCCGCCGAAGCGGATATGGCGATACCGGGGACACTTCGGTTGTTCAACGAAGCTCGGGCTGCGGGGCTGGAGGTCTTTTTTATTACGGGTCGGCCTGGGGAGCAAAAGGCGGCCACGGCGAAGAACCTGGAGGCCGCGGGGTATCGGGGATGGAAGGGGCTTGCGTTGCGCGAGGGGCCTGAGAAGACGATGGCTACGGTTGCCTACAAGAGCGAGGAGCGGAAGAGGATTGTGGATGCAGGGTATCGCATTGTGATGAGCGTGGGGGATCAGTGGAGTGACCTGAATGGGGAGCCAAGAGCGGAAATCAGCGTAAAACTACCGAATCCCTTTTACTATTTGCCTTAGGGGTTTGCAGGGGGCTTGATTTGGGGACTTTAGTATCCGGCGATACGACGATGCTGCGGCGGGCGAACAAGGTAGGGCGGAGGTTTTTGAATCCGGTGCCTACGGTGATCGGCGGGTTGAGCACGATCTTCAAGGTGCTGCCCCGTTACTTGTTCAACAAGGCGGAGACGGTGCCGACGAAGACGCTGGGGCCGTTCCACACCGATGTCTCCGTGTATGCTGGGGTTCCGGTGAGCGGTCTTCGGGTGACCTGGATGGGGCACTCGTCTTTGTTGATGGAGATTGATGGGTTGCGAGTGCTGATCGACCCGATGTGGGATGAGCGCGCTTCCCCAACGCGATGGATGGGGCCGAAGAGATTTTTTGCTGCACCGATGAAGCTGGAGGATCTGCCGCCTGTGGATGTGGTGCTGCTGTCGCACGACCACTTCGACCACTTGGGAGAGGCGACGATTTGTGGATTGGCGCGGCTCGATTCGATGGGCGAGGCGAAGTGGCTGACTTCGTTGGGAGTGGGAGAGCTGCTGCAGGGGTTTGGAGTCGATGCCGGGAGGATCACGGAGCTGGATTGGACGCAGAGTGTCTCGGTGGGTGAGGTGGAGATCACAGCTGTTCCGTCGAGGCATTTTTCCGGGAGGAGTCTATTCAATCGATTCGAGACGCTGTGGTCTGCGTTTGTGTTTCGCGGGCCGAAACATAAAGTCTACTTTGGCGCAGATTCGGGATGGTGGGAAGGGTTTGCAGAGATTGGCTCTGTATATGGGCCGTTCGATCTTACGATGCTCGAGATTGGCGCGTTCGATGCGTTGTGGGATGGAATTCATCTTGGGCCCGATGGCGCGGCGAGAGCATTTGAAGCGCTTGGCGGCAAGGGGCTGATGATGCCGATTCACTGGGGGCTGTTCGATCTGGCGCTGCATGCGTGGCGGCAACCGATCACGCGGATGCTGGAGATTGCGGGGGAGCGGGAGATTCTGTTGTGGGCTCCTGAGCCGGGGCGGCCTAGCGAGGTGGTAGCGGGGGTCGAGGTGCGGTCGGATTGGTGGCGGTGAGTGAGGTCTAGTGCCGGACGAAGTCGACACTGACGATAGTTGCAACCTCAACTGGAACTCCATCGACGATGTAGGGACGGAAGCGCCACGTGCGCACGGCGTCGGTTGCGGCGCCTCGTAGTAAATGATGTCCTTTGATAACGCGCAGGTTCTCGACGGTACCTCTCTTCGAGATGATGGCCTGCATGACGACGTTGCCCTGCGTGTGGGTGAGACTGGCGAGCTTCGGGTATACAGGCTTTGGGGCGGAGAGGAGATTTGCTGCCATGACGCCGGACGTGACGTTGACGCGGCGACCGGAGATCGTTATGGGACTCCATCGCGTGGTTGCGCGAGGGGCAGACGGAGGGCCACCTGCGCGAGAGGCGGTGTCGGTGGCTACCTCGTCAGGGCTTTTGGTGGGGGTGGAGATCAAAGATGCGGAGGTGTTGGAGTGAGTCGGCTGATTGGTGTCGAATGGCTTCGTGATGATGGGGAGTTTTGGGTTTAGCGACGGATCGATCTGAGCGGTGGGCTGCGAGTTAACGCCTGGTGCGTCGGTGGGGAGGGTTACAGAGGGCTTTTGCGTCTGATCAGGCGAGTCCGGCGACGAGGCGGAGCTGGGTGAAAGAGCTTCGGCGACAGGAAGAGCCTCACTGGCTGGAGCCGATTTTGCGAAGGTCGTATCACGTACAAGGCGCCAGTAGACCAGGTTCGCAAGGAGCAGTGCCGCACCGAGAAGGAAGATCTGAAAGATATATTGTTTCCCGGAGGGGAGCGGATGTATGAACCTCATCCAGGGCTTGGTAACCACCTCGGGATTTTCTTTTGCCTGCGGGATCTTTAGCTGGATCTCTTCCTTTGCGACGGTTGCCTGGTTTATGTCGGTTTCTTTGGTGGCTTCCACTTGTTGGGCTGATTCGCCGGGGTACTGATCTGTTTGTGGATCGCTGAGCTGTTGGGTTGGTGGAACGGTGGCGGAGAACTTTGCGTCGCTCTGGTCTCTGAGGCGGGAGCCGACGCGCTCGCCGGAGGGTTGGGGCGCAGCGGGCAAGACAAGCGAAGGAATGTTTTCGAGTCGCGGCTCCATCCGGCTGATGCGTTGATCGATCGAGTCGAGGTAGAACTTGACCTGCAGACTGTTGAGCTCGAGTCGGCTGAGCGATTCGGTGAGCATGTTGACGTCATGGGAGGCGACGTGTCTCGGATCGAGTGGGGAATCGAAGCTTGAGTGAGGGATTAATTCTTCGCTGGGTTCTTCGTCGTAGATGGCAGTAGGCGCAAAGGTGTTGGACTGCGCTTCGAGGGATGGATGGACGTAGACGCGCTCGAGCGCTTCAAAATCTCCGGCATGGTCGATTGCGGCAGGGTCGGTTGTAGACGTGGAGCAGGGGCTGTCAGGGTGCTCGGCGCTGATCTGACTGCAGCTTCCTATGCTGATGAGGAAGTCGATGATGAGGTTGACCGGTGAGCTGATCTCGCGTTCAGAGGTGGCGATGTCCGGGCCGCCGCTGGCTATGGCGAGGATCGTGAGGAAGATACGGAGGGAGATTTCGCTCTCCCTTTCCATGATGGATTTGGCCAGAACGGAGAGATTGGTGCGAAGCTGGATGTCCTTCCGGAGCTTCCGGGCAAATGCGAAGAAGTCGTCCGGCTCGCCGTAAGGAACTGTACTGATTCGAAAAAAATCCTGCAGCTCATTGATGGAGCCGCCGAAGTGGGAGATTGTTTCCTGTGAGTCTGAAAAAAAGGCCATAACTTTTGATTTGGATGCGGATTGTGCCTGGGGGGTCCATCCTGACGGGAGTAAAGGATGAACTTTAGCGGGGGCGGCTTTTGTCGATCCGCAAGGCCGGTGGCAGGCTGAGGCTTGTGGCGGACTAAGGTGTTATTTCGCGGTATTATTTCGCTGACGTTAAAAATAAAGGAGCTTGCGATGCGGATTGGGATGTTGACGGGGGGCGGAGATTGTCCTGGGCTGAATGCGGTGATTCGGGCGGCGGTGCGTAAGGGAATCCTGCACCATGGGGATGAGTTTGTTGGGTTTATGGAGGGGTGGCGCGGCGTGCTGGATGATGTGACGATGCCGCTTACGCTTGAGACGACGTCTGGAATTCTGCATCGGGGCGGTACGATTCTGCGGTCTTCACGGACGAATGTGAAGAAGATTCCGGGTGGGTTTGACAAGTGCGTTGAGGTGCTGGGGAAGCATAAGCTGGATGCTCTGATTGCGCTGGGCGGGGACGATACGCAGTCGATCAGTCTGGCTCTGAGTGAGAAGGGCGTGAAGTGCGTTGGCGTGCCGAAGACCATCGATAACGATTTGAATGGGACCGATGCCTGCTTTGGGTTCGATACGGCTGTGGGGATCGCTACGGAGGCGGTCGATCGGTTGCACTCGACTGCCGAGGCGCATAACCGCGTGATGGTGTGCGAGGTGATGGGACGCGATGCCGGGTGGATCGCGATTACGGCGGGGATTGCGGGTGGCGCCGATGTGATTCTTGTGCCAGAGGTTCCGATCGATATTGATGAGGTGTGCCGGTTGGTGAAGTACCGGCGCGAGCATGGGAAGAAGTTTTCGATTGTGGTCGCGGCCGAAGGTGCGCAGTTTCCGGAGACGGGGCAGGCGACTCATGGGACGGCTGTTGATTCGTTTGGACATGCGCGACTGAGCGGGATTGGGCAGGCGCTGGCGGAGGAGATTGAGAAGCGGACAGGGTATGAGACACGCAGCGTGAACCTGGGGCATACACAGCGGGGCGGGACGCCTTCGGCTTATGACCGGATGCTGGCTACTCGGTACGGCGTGGCGGCGATCGACCTAGTGCATGCGGGCAAGTTTGGCCGGCTGGTGGTGCTGAAGGGCACTGCGATTACGGATATTCCCCTTGCGGACGCGATTGCGAAGACGAGAACGGTGGGGGAGGACTTACTGGCGGTAATGAAGGGGTTGCAGCCGTTAGCTTCCAGTTAACAAAGGAGATTTTTGTTGTGCCGGTAGACAAAAGGGGGTACAAAGAGGGTGCTGGGTGCTTCCGCGTCCGGCATTCATTTTGCAGCGCTGCTTTTTGGGTCGAACGGAGACTTGTGATGGCTGTGTCGGTACAGACAACGGTGCGTGAGGTGATGGATATCCGGCAGGCGTCGGAGTATCTGGGGATCAGCGGGGATACGTTGTACCGGTACGCGTCGGAGGGGTTTATTCCTGCGTTCAAGCTGGGGAATCGGTGGCGGTTCAAGAAGACGCTGCTGGATGCGTGGATGGATGAGAAGTCGGGCGTGAAGCCGCCTACGCCGATTGCCGTGATGCCAAAACAAAAGAAACCGGTTGCGAGGGCGCGGTAGACGGATTGATCAGACTTCTGGCGTTTCACATTGACGGGTATGTCGTCCTGTTTGGGGCTGTCGCGGTGGCAGCGTTCTGGTTTGCGATTCAGCTTTGCTGGTCGGCTGCAGGCAAACCCTGGTATGGCGTGGTGGGACGACTGGCGGGGGCTGTGGCGCTGCTTGCGCTGGGAGTGGTGATGATCTTTTTTACCGCCTTCGGGTCGGACTGAAGGTTTTCTCGATGGTTTGGAGATGCGCGCAACTGGGTGTCTGGCGTTACGGTTCAGGCTGGCTGAAGGGTGATGACTGTGATCTCCGGGGGGCAGTTGAGGCGGAAGGGCAGGCCAACGGTGCCGATGCCGCGATTCACGTATAGCTGCATTCGATTGAACTGGTAGTGACCTTCTGGATATTTTTCGCCTAGTGGAGGCAGGATGAGCGGGCCAAGGAAGGGCAGACGGACCTGGCCGCCGTGGGCGTGGCCGGAGAGCATGAGGTCGACGAGGGGGCCCCTGGGATGGGCGACGACGTCGTCGGCGTAGTCGGGCTCGTGGGCCATGAGGATGACTGGACCGTCGGGCCTAGTGGGGATGGCGAGGTCGAGGTTGGGAGCGCTGGTGCCGGGGTCGTCGACGCCGCAGAGCCAGAGACGGGAGCCGCTGCGTTCGATGGGAAGATAACGGTTGACCAGGACGGGTGTGCCGCGGCTGGAGAGAGCCTGAATGACCATGGGGGCGTTGACGGCTACGTCGTGATTGCCGAGGATGCCGTAGCGCAGAGGGGCGGTGAGGGTAGCGATGATCTCCGCACAACGGTGAGCAGCGTGTTTGCCGGCGATGAACGTGACAGAGCCGTGGGTGATGAAGTCGCCGGTGAGGAGGACGAGGTCCGGGGCGAGCGTGTTGACTTTGTGGATGACGCGTTCGAAGAAGAAGGGTTCAGTGTACTCGTCTAGGTGTATGTCGCTGAGTTGAACGATGCGATAGCCGTGGAAGGCGGTTGGGAGATTCGCGATGGCGATGGGGCGTTGGACGACGTCGACTTCGTGGCGAGCGATCTCTCCGGAGTAGAGAGCCAGAGCTGCTGCTGCGGTCCCTGAGCCTATGAGGAATTTGCGTCGGGTAAAGCGCGACGGCTGATCGGGTTGAGAGCCGGGCATACTTCCATAATACCGGTTGCAACGCTATGGGCGAAAGACAGGTTAGGGACGATGGGGTTGGGTAGAATCAGAGGTGATGAATTTTAGCTTGAGGAAGAAAAGAGCTACTGCGGCCGCGAAGGCAGCTGGCGTTGATGGGATGTTGATCGCGCATCTGCCGGATGTTCGCTATTTGTGCGGGTTTACGGGCTCGAATGCGGTGCTTGCGTTCGCGGGGGGACGCGCGACTCTGTTTACTGACGGACGGTATACGGTGCAAGCGCGCGTGGAGGCGGCCAGGACCAGGGTGATGATTGCGAAGAAGCCTGCGGTGGTGGCGGCTTGTGAGTGGCTTGAGACTGCCGGGGTAAGGCGCTGCGGATTTGACGCGGCGCATACGACGGTGGCGGGCCTGGAGATGATGCGGAAGGCTCTCTCGGCTAAGGTGCGGCGAGGAATGTTTGTGGCGGTGGGGCCGTTAGTGGCGCGGATGCGCGAGGTGAAAGACGTCGACGAGGTGAAGTTGATACGTGCCGCTGCGCTGGTGGGGTGCGATCTGTTTGAGGGCATGCTGACGTATCTGGAGGCGGGGCTGACCGAGACGGAGGTAGCGGCGACGTTGGAGTACGCGGCGAGGCTGGCGGGGGCGGAGGGGATGTCGTTCGACACGATCGTTGCGAGCGGGGAGCGATCGGCGCTGCCGCATGGGCGTGCAACAGGGGCTAAGCTGCCAAAGCAGGGGTTCGTGACCCTGGACTTCGGTGTTATTCTCGACGGATATTGCAGCGACATGACTCGTACCGTACACATAGGCAAGGCGTTGCCTAGTGAGCGGGACGTGTATGATTCTGTGCTGGAAGCTCAGGAGGCCGCGGTCGCCGCTGTTGCGCCGGGGGTGACTGCCGGAGAGGTGGACGAGGCGGCCAGGAGCGTTTTGCGGAGGGTGAAGCTGGATAAGTACTTCAGCCACTCTACCGGGCACGGTGTTGGGTTGGAGATTCATGAAGGACCACGGCTTGCGGCGAAGCAGACGCAGGTGTTAGAGCAGGGAATGGTGATTACAATCGAACCTGGTGTGTATATGCCCGGAAGGTTTGGGTTGCGCATCGAAGATATGGTTTTAGTGACGGCTAATGGCGGCGAGGTTTTGACGCCCAGTGTGAAGGCCTGGATAGAGCTCTAAAAAAGACATGGTGCCGGAAGAGGCACGGGAAGAGACATGATGGACGGAAATAAGTTGAATGAGCTGCGCGAACTGGTCGAGTTTTTGAAGGCGAACGAGATCGCCGAGTTCGATATGGAACAGGACGACCTGAAGGTGCGGATTAAGTTCGCGGGTGAGCCTGCTGTCGCTGCTCCTGCTGGCGGATTTGATATGGCGCATTTGAGTCGATTGATGGCATCGGCGCCTGCTGCAGCGGTTCCGGCTGTCGCTGCCGCGGCGAGCGCTCCTGTTCCGGCTGCTGAGGTTGAGGAGAAGCTGCATGAGGTGAAGTCGCCGATTGTGGGGACGTTCTATGAGTCGCCGTCGCCAGGCGCGCCTGCGTTTGTGAAGGTGGGCGATCAGGTGGAGGTGGGGCAGGTGCTCTGCATCGTCGAGGCCATGAAGCTGATGAATGAGATTGAGTCCGATGTGGCCGGCGAAGTTGTGAAACGAATCGCAGCGAGCGGTCAGCCGGTGGAGTATGGACAGCCACTGTTTGCTATCAAGGCGCGGTAAAGACGGTAGCGATTCGTCAGTGAAAGATTCGTCAGCAAAGATCAGTCCGCAAAGATCAATGGAAGGCACCTGTATTTATGTTTCGTAAGGTATTGATTGCCAATCGTGGGGAGATTGCACTGCGCGTGATCAGCGCCTGTAAGGAGATGGGTATCCGCACGGTTGCGGTGTACAGCGAGGCTGATCGGAATTCGCTGCATGTGCGGTTTGCCGATGAGGCGATCTGTATCGGACCTCCGCGTTCGGCGGATAGCTATCTGAATGTACCTGCCGTAATCTCGGCGGCTGAGATTGCGGATGTAGACGCGATTCATCCTGGGTATGGGCTGCTGAGCGAGAATGCGAACTTCGCCGAGGTGTGCCGCGCGTCGAACATCAAGTTCATCGGGCCTCCGCCCGAGGTAACACGGATGATGGGCGAGAAGTCCACGGCGCGGCAGACGATGAAGAAGGCAAAGGTGCCGATTCTGCCGGGGTCCGATGGGATTATCGCGGACGAGAATGAGGCGCTGGAGTGGGCCAAGGATGTTGGGTACCCGGTGATTCTGAAGGCGGTCGCGGGTGGTGGCGGTCGTGGGATGCGCATCTGTCGTAACAAAGAAGAGTTGCCGGGGATGTACCAGCAGGCTTCGACCGAGGCGGCGAATGCATTCGGGAATGGCGATATGTACATGGAGAAGTTCATCGAGCGGCCCCGGCACATTGAGTTCCAGGTGCTGGCCGATGAGCATGGCAATGTGATGAGCCTGGGGGAGCGTGAGTGCTCGATCCAGCGACGGCACCAGAAGTTGATTGAAGAGGCTCCCAGTCTGATGATCACTCCCAAGCTTCGTGAAGAACTGGGTAAGACGATCAAGCGGGCGCTGGAGAATATTGGCTATTGGAATGCCGGGACGATTGAGTTTTTGATGGATGAGGATGGCAAGATCTACTTCATCGAGATGAATACTAGGATCCAGGTGGAGCATTGTGTAACCGAGATGGTTACAGGAATTGATCTAGTGAAGGCGCAGCTGCGGATTGCTGCGGGCGAGAAGCTGACCTCGATTATTACGCGTCCGGTGGAGATTCGCGGGCATGCGATCGAGTGCCGTATTAATGCGGAGCATCCAGAGAAGTTCACGCCAAGCGCCGGAAAAATTACGGCCTTCAATCTGCCGGGAGGTAATGGGGTGCGGGTGGATACTGCCCAATACGCTGAGGGGTTTGTGCCGCCTTACTACGACTCTTTGATTGCGAAGCTGATCTGTCATGGAGCGGATCGCGAAGAGGCGATGAACAAGATGCAGCGGGCGCTGAGCCAGTTTGTGGTGCAGGGAATTCATACGACGATTCCGCTGCACGAGAAGATCTTTGCGGATAAAGAGTTTCGTTCGGGGCAGTTCGATACGAAGTTTATGGAGCGGTTCTTCGAGCGGCAGAAGGAAAGCTAGGTGGGAATCCTGCTACCGCGTTTGTATCCGATTGTGGACGATGGTTTTCTGGCGAGTCGCGGAATGGCAGTTGAGCGATTTGCGAAGGAACTAAAAGCGGCTGGGGTCGGACTGCTTCAGTATCGCAACAAGGCGGGCGGTCCTCAGGCGATTTTGCGGGTTGCCGCCCTGATTCGCGATGCGATGGGCGACAGCGGGTGCCGGTTGATTCTGAATGATCGAGCGGACCTTGCGGTGATTGCCGGGTGGGATGGAGTTCATGTGGGGCAGGAGGATCTGTCGCCAGATGATGCGCGCCGGGTAGTGGGGGCGGAGAGCTGGGTTGGGGTTTCTACGCATACGGAGGAGCAGGTTCGACTGGCGGAGTTGAGTTGTGCGGATTATGTTGCGGTGGGGCCGGTGTTTGCTACGGGGACGAAGCTGGACGCGGAGCCGGTGATTGGGTTGGCGGGTGTGAGACGGGCGCGGACGTTGACGACGAAGCCGATTGTGGGGATTGGCGGAGTTACGCGGGCGAATGCGCGAAGCGTGATCGATGCTGGGGCGGATTCGGTTGCGGTGATCAGCGCCTTGATTGCTGAGGGGGAGTCGGTGGAGAAAGTGGCGAGAGACTTTCTCGATGTTTTACGGTAGAACAGACGAACGTGAATCTTGTGAAAAAAATAACAGCCGACCTCTCCCCTTCGCTGCGGGATGACAAACAAAGATGCGTTGCGGAAGATGGCGAGCCGGTGTCTTCTGCTCCTCAGTTTGTGCAGGGGATGGGGTTGTTTTCTGCGACCGCGATTGTAATGGGTTCGATGATTGGATCGGGCATCTTCATTGTGTCGGCGGATATGTCCCGTGGATTGGGGTCGCCGGCGTTGCTGATTGCGGCGTGGCTGGTGACTGCGCTGATGACGATTATTGGTGCGCTGAGTTATGGAGAGCTGGCGGCGATGATGCCTAAGGCGGGTGGGCAGTATGTTTATCTGCGCGAGGCGTTGGGGCCGTTGTGGGGTTTTCTTTATGGGTGGACGCTGTTCCTGGTGATCCAGACGGGAACGATTGCTGCGGTGGGAGTGGCGTTCGGGAAGTTTCTTGGGGTCTTCTTTCCGAGAGTGAGCGCGCAGAACTGGATCTGGCATATCGGGCATGTTCCGCCGTGGCATGTGGGGCCGATGGTGCTGGGCAACATGGATATTGGGTTGAATACGGCGAACCTGTCGGCGATTGTGGTGATTACGCTGCTGACGCTGCTGAACACGTTTGGGGTGAAGATGGGCGCGGCTGTGCAGAATGTCTTCACTTCTGCGAAGGTGCTGGCTCTGATGGCGGTGGTGTTGATTGGGGTGGTCGCGAAGAACTCGGCTGCGGTGGCCGCGAACTTCGGTACGGGATGGCAGAACTTCTGGGCGAGAGCTGGATGGCATACGACCCATGCGGTGCAGGTCGGTGTAGGTGGGCCAACGGCTTATGTTGGAGTGCTGACCATTGTTGCGGTGGTGCAGGTGGGGTCGCTGTTTAGCTCGGATGCGTGGAACAACGTTACATTCACGGCTGGGGAGATTAGGAATCCGAAGAGGAATCTCCCACTATCGCTGGCCATTGGTACGGGCGTGGTGTTGCTGCTGTACGTGCTGTGCAACTTCGTTTATCTGAGTGTGCTGCCGTTGGCGGGGGATCCGGCCGCGACGACGATTGTGGGCCGAGGGATTCAGTTTGCGTCAGAGGACAGGGTTGCGACGGCGGTGATGGAGCAGGCTTTTGCGGGCTACGGCGCGAAGCTGATGGCTGGTGCGATTTTGATCTCGACGTTTGGATGTGTGAACGGAATGCTGTTGGCGGGTGCGCGAGTGTACTACGCGATGAGCAGGGATGGGCTGTTTTTTAAAGCGGTGGGCAGGCTGAGTGAGCGGTCGAAGACTCCGGTGAACTCGCTTTGGGTGCAGTGGGCCTGGACGTGTCTGTTGTGTCTGTCTGGGAGTTACGGGCAGCTGCTGGATTATGTGATCTTCGCCGTGCTCGTCTTTTATATTCTGACGATTGCGGGGCTGTTTGTGCTTCGACGGACTCGGCCGACGGCGGCGCGGCCTTATAAGGCGTTTGGATACCCGGTGTTGCCGGCACTTTATATCGTGATGGCTGTGTGGATTTGTGCAGTACTATTGCGTTACAAACCTCAATACACGTGGCCGGGCCTGATAATTGTTCTGCTAGGCATACCGGTGTATCTGGTGTGGAAGCGACAAGCTGTTGCGGAAGCTGTTTAGGGAAGTTGGGAGATTAGAACGCGCATGGGAAATCTGTTTGCCAAGAAGTCAATGAACAAGATGATGGCCGAGGCCAATGAACACGGCGTCGATACACTAGAGCGTGTGCTGGGGCCGGTGCAGTTGACTGCGCTGGGCATCGGCGCGGTCATCGGCGCAGGTATCTTTGTGTTGAGTGGATTGGGAGCGCGAACCGCTGGGCCTAGCCTAATGCTGGCGTTTGTGCTGAGCGGATTGGGATGCGCCTTTGCGGGACTGTGCTATGCGGAGTTTGCGGCGATGATTCCGCTGGCTGGCAGCGCCTACACCTATGCGTACGCGACCCTGGGTGAGTTGATCGCTTGGATTATCGGGTGGGATCTGACGCTTGAGTACGCGATGGGCGCGAGTACGGTGAGCTCGGGCTGGTCGAATAATTTTGTGGAGATGTTGAACATCTTCCACCTTAAGTTTCCCCTGTGGCTGGCCTATGATCATTGGACGGGCCTAAGGCAGGCGACCGATATGGTGGCGAGAGGCATGGTGTTGAGCTCTCATCCGGGGATGGTTCCGGGTACGCCGGCGTTCAGCGACGCGATGGACGCTCTGAAGGCGGCGCACCCGCCTGAGCTGGTGACACAGGCACACGCGTTGTTGAATGCGCCGCACCTCTTTGGAGTAGAGATAGGGATCAACGTTCCGGCGTTCCTGATTGCGCTGGTGATTACAGCGGTGCTGGTGGTGGGAATTAAAGAGAGCGCGAAGTTCAACGCGACCATCGTGGCAATCAAAGTTGGGATCGTGTTGTTTGTGCTTGGTTTGGGGTCGCACTACATCACGAAATCAAACTGGGGAACGGATTGGCATAGCTTTGCACCGTTTGGCGTTGGTGGAATCGGGCTGGCTGCCGGCCTGGTCTTCTTTTCGTACATTGGCTTTGATGCGGTGTCGACGACGGCGCAGGAGGCTAAGAATCCTCAGCGCGATCTGCCGATTGGGATCATTGTGTCGCTGTCGATCTGCACGCTGTTATATATCGGCGTGGCAGCTGTTTTGACTGGGATGGTGCCGTGGCGCGAGGTGAACATTGAAGCACCGATCTCGCGGGCCTTTCTGGATCACAACCTTGCCTGGGCCTCAAACATTGTGACGATTGGCGCGCTGGCGGGGCTGACCAGCGTGATGCTGGTGATGTTGCTGGGGCAAAGCCGGGTGCTCTATTCGATGGCGCATGACGGTCTGCTGCCAAAGAAGTTTTTCGGTGACATCCATCACAAGTTCCGGACGCCGTGGAAGGGGACGATTCTTGCGGGTCTTCTGGCGGCGATCGTGGGAAGCATTACTCCCATCGACGATATCGGCAAGATGGTGAATATCGGGACATTGCTTGCGTTCGTGATCGTGTGTATTGCCGTGATTGTGCTGCGGAGGACTGATCCCGACCGAGCAAGACCGTTCAGGACGCCGTGGGTGCCGGTCGTGCCGGCTCTTGGGATTCTCTTCAACGGATACATGATGTACAAGCTAGGGATCTGGAACTGGGTTCGCTTGGTTGTCTGGCTGATTATCGGGCTAGTTGTCTACTTTACCTACAGCAGAAAGCACAGCACGCTGCAGCAGAGCCTTGAAGCGAAGGAATCGGTAGAGATTAAATAGAAGATCGTTGGAAGATAGACGGCGTCCAGCTTCGGCAGGGCGCCTTCTCTATTTGAGGATATGGCTTGTGATGGCTTTGTGGTTACTGAGCTCTCGCGGGACCCCTGGGGCTGGCAGACGCGGTTGGAGAGTTGGGTGCGGCGATCGATGCCGGCTGAGGCAGGATTGGAAGGGTTACGGTGTTTGCGGCCGTGGGGTCGTCGCGCAGGCGCAAAAAGAAGCCAGTTTTTGCGGGGCGGGGTAAGGTGAGTGAGGTACCGACGAAGCCCTCCGGAACCGTGGTGGGAGAGGTGAAGGCGGAGTCGGTGGCGATAGAGTCTACGAGATAGAGGCTGGAGCCGGTGACGGTGCAGGGTTGAGCGGTGTCCGCTGGGCAGTGAAGGTCTTTGAGGGTCGGTAGGCGGACAAGAGTGACCAATGGGAGCCAGTCGCCGGTGGTTCCGTCAGGAGAGACTGGACGAAGGCGGAGCGGACCAAAGGCGGAGGCGCCAAAGTCTTTGATGGGATCTAGTGTGGCCAGGATGGTGTGTGGGTTCTGAAGCACCAGATTGCCGGAGGCGACACTCAGGGTGGTGTGGAGGCTATCGTCGGCGTTCGCCACTTCGATCTTTCCGGTGCGGGGGAAGGGGACTATCGATTTGAGGGAGAAGGTGAGTTGCTGGTCGGCGGGCAGGTCGTCCTGATCGGCCAGGTGAATGGATGTCGTCGTCGATTGGCCGATGTTTTTGCTGAGGAGAGTGACAGAGGGACGTGCTGGGGAGACCGTGACCGGAAGGGTGAGGGTGCGGCCATCTTTGAGGGAGAAGCTCGCGTTGAGATGCTCGCCGACACGGAACTTAGGCGCCTGGCTGTTTGGCGGAAGGGTAAGACGGAGTTGGGTGTCGGAGTTTGAAGGTGCTGGCATTGGGGTCGCGGTGTCCTGATTGGACGGGGTGCTTGGCGGAGCTGGCGTGAAGACGAGGCTGTTGATGGTGAGCTGCTGGACCTGATCGAGGCTGGAGCCGGTAAGGTCCGCCGTGGTGTCACCGGCGTGGAACTCGAGGGAGGCGAGGCGCGCGGGTTCAGAGTACGTCCTGGCTGCGACGGTGTCGGCTTTCTCGTCGCCGAATTGCTTGATGGCGAGATGGAGGGAGCCTGGGTCGATGGATTTGAGGGAGACGGTGACATCGACCGCAGAGGGCTTGTCGGTAGGCTTCCACTTCGTTTCGATTAGTTTGCCCGTGCTGGTATCGAGAGAGATGATGTCGACACAAGCGGTGCCGGTGGAGCTCAACATGAGGTGGTTTTCGCGACCGGCAATAAGGACGTCATCCTCGGCGAGCTTCCAGTCTTTGCCCGGGGAATCCTGGAGTTTGAGGGTTGGACCCTTGAAGGCGTCGAAGCCCCAGAAGCCGGTGATGGTGCCGGTGATGGTGTTTGTGCCTGGATGCAGGGCTGGCTTAGAGGCTGTTTCTGCCGGATGGGATTCGGCTGCGGCGGGGCTTGCGGTTGGCCTGGAGTCGGTGTCTGACGTGAGGCTCGAATCGATAGGTAACGGCTTACGGGCGGGAAGGTGAGCGAGGACGAGACCGCCTCGAAAGGCGTCTGGAGTGACGGGAATGTCGGTACCGCCGTTGGGGCCGTCGAGGTGGAGGACGAGATCATGCGCCAGAGCTGTAGCGTAGACCAGAGGTGCGCCTTCAACGGGAAGGGCCACTTCGGGTTTCAGCAGGCAGGAGATGGCCTCAGGGTTGGGCGAGCGCAGAGGCGGGGGGACTGCAGCCTGAATTGCAGGAAGACCGATGACGATGACAGATTTGGGGTTGTTGAAGGAAGGTGGGGTGTTGAGGCGGAGGTTGAGGGCGTCACCGTCCGGGAAGGCAATGGCGGGGATGTACTGATATTTGGCGGTGTGGAGGGTGCTGGTAATGCGGATGAGGTCGACGATGGCGCCGACGTATGGGCTGTAGTTTCCGCCACCAGCGAGCCTGGTGTAGCTGGCCTGGTTGATGAGGTCGGAGTTGGATCCGTCGTTGAGCGCGTCGGCGACCGACTGCCCGTGGCCGTCGTCGAGGAGGGACTGATTTCCGGCCTGAGTGAGGCAGGTGGATTGGGTGTCGACGGGGCGCTTGAAGCAGTCTCCGTTGGGTTTGAGGTTGAGGGTGCGGGCGAGGAGGTCGGAGTGCTCGGCTAGTCCTTTGGCGTCATCGGGCGGGACGCGACGGATGGCGGCGAGATAAGTTTCGATGCGGGCTTGCTCGAAGCCGGATTCGATGAGGTCTTGAGACGCGCGGACGAAGATGCCAGGGCGGCCGCGAACCGCAGAGCGTAGGGTGCTGAAGTCTCCGCCGGTCTCAGGCGCGAGGAAGAGGATGACCTGCTGAGCCTCGGCGGGGACGGTGATGGTGACGCCCTCTTCGCGAACCTTTTTATTCCACGTCTGGATCTCATGAAACCAGTTGTCTGGCGGAGGGTTTGTGGTTCCGCGCAGGAAGGCGGCAACGAGGAGGTAGTGGACCGATTGCGTGGGGGGCAAGTCGGCGCGAAGCCAGATCTTGTCGCCTGGCTGGAGATTGGGAACCTGGGCGATGGGCAGGGTTTTGCCTGCGCGTGTAACGTGAACATCTACCTTGGGGCCAGCGAGGTCGAAGCGCGCGGGGTCAGCGGCGTGGAGCAGGGGAGAGCCCAGGAGGGCGGCAGCGAGAGTTCCAGCGAGGCGCAAACGGCGAAACACTTTTGCCATCATTCCATTTTAGACGGGAATGAGAAGGATACGGATGTCACTTAGAAGATGAATGTTTGCTGCTAGTTGCGAATGCGCGAAGAGAGATGGTCGCCTGCGACGACACCGTCGCGGATGGTGATGATTCGGTGGGCGTACTCGGCGATGTCGGGTTCGTGCGTGACGAGAACGATGGTGTTGCCATTTGAGTGGAGCTCGTCGAAGAGGGCCATGATCTCGTCACCGGTCTTGGAGTCGAGGTTGCCGGTGGGTTCGTCGGCGAGGATGATCGAGGGTTTGTTGACCAGGGCGCGGGCGATGGCGACGCGCTGACGTTGGCCGCCGGAGAGCTCATTGGGCTTGTGCATCATGCGGGTGCCGAGGCCTACCGACTCGAGGACACTCTTTGCACGCTCGGTACGTGCAGCGGCTGGTGTGCCGTTGTAGATGAGAGGCAGCTCGACGTTGTGGAGCGAGGTGGCGCGGGCGAGCAGGTTGAAAGTTTGGAAGACGAAGCCAATTTCTTTATTTCGAATGCGGGCGAGCTCATCGTCGTTCAGCTCGGAGACATCGTGGCCATTGAGCCAGTATCGGCCTTGTGAGGGGGAGTCCAGGCAGCCGATGAGGTTCATCAGGGTTGATTTGCCGGAGCCGGATGGGCCCATGATGGCAACGTACTCGTTGTGGCGAATGCGGAGGTTGACGCCGCGAAGGGCGTGCACCTGCTGGTCGCCCATCTCGTAGGTCTTCCAGAGATTGTCGGTGACGATGACGTCTCCTGGGGTAGGCCCGGAGGCGTTGCTGGTGCTGAGGTTGGATTCGACTGCAGTTTCGATGGCCATCCGGTTCTCCGTGCTCCTACGTGTTTCAGGATAGTACGTTTGGGGTGGTGGGATGGTTCCCGCGGTATTGATTGAGTCACTCCGAGAACAACAATTTTAGGACTTTCGCCGATATTTCAGATTTTTTTCTCATGACTTGTCAGAGTCACTTGAGGCTTCGACGCTGTTGTCTACTTTGACGGCGGTCCCGCTCTTTAGTGTTCGCAGGATTCGATAGCGGCCGGTGACGATCTCATCGCCGTCCTTCAAACCGCTAAGGACTTCTATGTCTGTGGCTCCCGTGACTCCGGTGGTGACTGGAACGAAGATCGCGCGCCGCTTTTTGTGGTCTGACTGGAGGACGTAAACCCCCTGTATCGGTTGCGGTTTTCGGCTAGGAGTGCTGGACGCGGAGACGGCAACGACGCTTCCTTTGCCCGCATTCTTTTCGAGTGCGGTTTCGACGGCCGGGTCACGCTGGACAAGCGCCTGGATGGGGATGGTTAGGGCATTCGGTTTGTGGGCGGTGGTGATCTTTGCTGTAGCGGAGAGGCCCGGGCGAAGCTCGTTGGTGGTCTGATCCAGGGTTACGACGACCTTGAAGTCCTTTGCTTCTTCTGTGCCGGTGGTGCTCTGGCTGGTGGCGACGCCGGTGGTGCGGAGGAGCGCCTGGTCACCCACCTCGGTGACGTGGCCCTTGAAGACGCGGCCGGGGAGGGCATCGACGGTGATGTCGGCTGGCTGGTTCATGGCGACATTGACGATGTCTGTCTCGTCGACCTTGACTTCGGCGGTGATGACGGACATATCGGCGAGGGTCATCAGGGTGGAACCTTCGGCATTCTGAATACCGAGAACGACGGTCTCGCCTTCGCGGACGGGAACGTTGGTGACAAGGCCGTCAAAGGGTGCGCGGCTAACCGTCTTGTCGAGGGCGTCGTAGTTGGCGCGCTGGCTGGCGACTGCCTGATTCATGTGGCCGCGTTGTGACTCGGTCTGCGCGGTGGCTTGTGCGAGAGCGGCCTGACGCTGGGCGAGGGTAGCGACAGCCATGTCGTATGCGGCTTTCTTGGCGTCGTAGTCCTGTTTCGCGATCAGCTTTTCGTTGTATAAAGACTCGGCGCGGCCGAAGTCGAGTTTCTTCTGTTCGAGATCGGCTTTGCCCTGGGCGATGTTTGCATCAGCGGTCTTTTCCGCGGCGATGTAGCTGGTGATATCGGTGCGGGAGGAGGCGATCGTTGCTTGTTGGGCAGCGACGGTGGCTTGAGGCTGAACGCTCTCAACCGTGGCGAGGGTCGTACCCGCCTTCACATGATCGCCTTCTTTCACGTAGAGGTGGGTGATGCGTCCGAAGGCTGTGGCGCCGATGTTGACATAGGTCTTCGGCTTGATCTGGCCGGTGCCGTTGACGACGGAGACCAGATCCTGATGAGCGGCCTTGGTGGTGGAGACTTTCGTAACGTTAGCCTGACCGTGAAGGATGGTGCCAACCACGATGCCTGCAAGGATCAGGACCGCAACGACGATCAAGAGGATTTTCTTTATGCTCATTGCCGCTTTCTATCGCACCTCCGCGGTCAGGCAGAGGTGGTTGGGAGTCGGTGCTTGCTAAGACAGTACGGAAGTGGACGAGGTTGCGTTCCGCAATCCTTTCCAAAACCTGAATCAGATCACTTTACGAGAGAGTACGCAAAAGCCTGCAACTATCCGGGATAGAGACCTATGGACTTGCCCGGGATCAGGAGCGATGATATCAGGGGCGGCCTAGAGTCTCCTCTTGTAACGAAGGTGTAACCGCTCTACAATGTTGGTTGGTAACAGGAGTGCACCCCTTCTCTATGACGACTTCTCGGCGCTTGGTATCCGGCACGACCCTATTTTTGTTGGTCCTAATGGGGGGGCGTCTTTTGACTGCCCAGGAAACACCCAGCGATTCCGCCCAGACTGACGGTGTGACGAGAGGGCCGGTGACGGTGGAGAAGCCGGATCCGCTGAAGCGTCCTCTAAGCGATAAAGAGAGGCGTGACCAGCAGAAGGCTCTGAAGGCTGAGTTAAAGGGTGTTTACAAGAAGTGGGTGGATGAGGATGTTCGCTGGATCATCACAGATCAGGAGCTGCAGGCGTTCAAGAGCTTGAGCAACGATGAGGAGCGCGACCAGTTTATAGAGAACTTCTGGCTGCGTCGCAATCCGAATCCTGACTCACCAGAGAACGAGTTTCGCGAGGAGCACTACGCGCGCATCGCCTATGCGAACGACCACTTCGCCGCCGGCAAACCTGGTTGGAGAACAGATCGCGGTCATATCTACATCGCCTACGGTAAGGCGGACAGCATCGACTCGCACCCCAGCGGCGGCAGTTACGAGCGTCCGATTGAAGAAGGCGGCGGAAACACCTCTACGTTCCCGTTTGAGATCTGGCACTACAGGTATCTGGAGGGTATCGGGGACAATATCGATATCGAGTTTGTCGACACCTGCATGTGCGGCGACTATCACATGACGATCGACCGCTCTGAGAAAGATGCGTTGAAGCATGTTCCGGGCGCCGGTCAGACGATGTATGAGCAGACGGGGCAGTCGAAACAGGCAGACCGTTTTTCAGGCGGCGGACTCGAGCAGCTTGGAGCCGGGCCGTTATCGTCCCAGAACCAAAGCAAACAGTTTGATCGACTGGACCGATTCGCCAAGCTGATGGCTCCCCCTGAGATCAAGTTCAAAGACCTCGAGTCGTTTATGACGACTTCGAAGATTTTGACTGGGCCGCCGTTTCTATTTGATGTTCGGACCGACTACGTCAAGGTGACTAACGATACGATTCTGGTTCCTGTAACCTTGCAGATTAAAAACGGTGACATTACCTTCACCAATAAAGACGGCGTCGCGATGGGCACGGTGAACATTCTAGGACGCGTTTCAAATTTGAATCACAAGGCGATACAGACCTTTGAAGATACGGTCAGTGTGCAGGTGCCGAGCGAGCTGCTCGGGCGCAAGCGGGCTGATCAGTCGGTCTATTGGAAGTCGCTGCCACTGCGTCCTGGGCTTTACAAGATCGATATTGTCATCAAGGATGTCAATAATCCCGACCACATTGGCAGGTGGCAGCGCAGTTTGAACGTGCCAGCCTACGACGACGACCGCCTTGCTTCGTCTTCCTTGATTCTGGCTTCTTCGATGGAGAGGGTTCCGTCAAAGGATATCGGTGCGGGGAACTTCATCATTGGCGACACCCACATTACTCCACGTGTACCTACTGGAATCGGAGTTCCGGTTACGTTTCATCGAGCGCAGAATCTTAACTTCTGGATGCAGGTTTATAACCTCGGAATTGACGAGAAGAGTAAGCAGAATGGTGCGACGATCGAGTATCAGATCTTAGATGTGGCTACGAATAAAGCCATTCTTGAGACGCAGGAGTTGACCACGAAGACCAACCCCAACGCGGATCAGGTTACGATTGAAAAGAGTTTGCCGCTGGCGAGTCTTCAGCCCGGTAAGTATCAGGTCAACATCAAAGTAAATGATGGAATAACGAAGCAGCAGATCGCAGAATCTGCGCCGTTTATCGTAGATTAGACAGGTGCAGTTTTAGAACATGGTTATGCAGATGCCAATTCGCGATAACCAGTCACCTCGCACTCTGTAACGCCGTCCCCTAATTTTCTGGGTGCGGAATTGTTGGACAGCCATTCGACGCGCAGGACGGTTTTACTGTGCAACGACCCCAGGTGAAGATCGCGCTTCTGCCGCTGATGCTGCTCCTTGCAGCTACCAGCGTTGCTATGGGCCAAGGTGCGGCTGTCTCAGGGGTGGTTCGCGACGCACAGGGAGTGGCACAACTGGGTGCCCTGGTTCAAGTCATAGCGGCAGATTCTGCCATGGCTGGGACTGCTTTTACCGACCTCCACGGCCGCTATTTCATTGCGCATCTGCTTCCGGGCCAATATGAGGTCCGTGCGAGCGCGGCGCTGTTTGTTCCGGCGATGCGGGGCAACCTGCAGCTTCAGTCGGGAGCACAGGCGATTGTCAATCTCACTCTGAGCACCCTCTTCGAATCGACTGCATGGCTTCCAGCCGAGCGTCGGAAGGCGGACGAGCCGGATGACGATTGGAAGTGGACTTTGCGGTCAGTCGCCAATCGCCCTATCCTTCGGCTGGCTGAAGATGGGGACGTGATCATGGTCTCGTCAAGCGTTCGTGAGACACCTAAGCGTGCTGAAAGAGTGCGTGCCGAGGTTATGGCCGGCGATGGCGGCTTTGGGAGCAGCGGAGTTCATAATGTTTTTGCGTTCGACCGGGTGCTCGACGACGGGGCTGGGTTGACCTTGCGGGCGGATATTGGGACGCAGCCTGGGGCACCCTCAGCCGGGCAATCCACTGAGGTTGCGACGGGCTATGGAATGCAGCTTGGGATGGGCGGCGCGGCGCGGACGGTATTGAGCTATCAAGCGCATCCCGAAGTTCTGGGGCCGGATGGATCCTCTGGTCTGCAAGTCGTGCAGTTGGCCAGCGGACAGAAGATGCAGCTTGGAGATCTGGTTGACGTGGAAGCGGGGGGCACCGTGTATGTCGCTCGGACCTCCGGATATACCTCCGGATCACGGCCGTTCCTGAAGGTAACGGCTCACCCTACCGAGAATTGGAGCGTTGGCTATCGGATGGCCACGTCGCAGGACCTGCAGTCGTTTGCAGGGCTCGATACGGTGAAACGCGAGCTGCCAGTTGCGGTGATCTATCAAGGGAAGGTACAGACCGAGGGTGGGCTACACCAGGAGTTTACGGTTGGCCGGAAGACAGGCCGCGGAATGGTACAAGTTGCGTTTTACAGTGACTCTTTGAACCGGGTGGCGGTCTCAGGTGGCGGTGCGTTGACTGCGGGTGACGTTGCTCAGACAGGGCAGAACGGCGCGAGTGGGATTATCGCCGACTCGACGACGGGGAACTTCCGGTTTTTGAATGCGGGCTACAACGCAAGGGGCCTGAATGTAATGTTGACTGAGCCACTGACGACGAACCTTTGGGTCGCGGTAGAGTACGGTACTGGGGCCGGGCTTGGCGCGAAAGATGGGGCTTCCGTCGGCCTGCCTGGGACTGGATCTGATCTGGCGCCTGTGAGTGCCCGGACTGCAACGGTCGCTTTGAAGGGCCGAGTGCTGCGTAGTGGAACGGCGATTCGAGCAGCCTATCGCTGGCAGCCGACGCGATTGGTAACTGCGGTTGATCCCTACGCGCCGTTCAGTGACCAGGCATATTTCAGCTGCTATCTGCGGCAGGCTTTGCGACTGGGGCATCTCTTACCGCCGGGGCTCGATGCTACTGTTGATGTCACGAATCTCCTGGCGCAGGGGTATCGACCGTTCCTGTCGGCGGATGGACAGACCTTGTTCCTTGCTCAATCGCCTCGGACAGTTCAGGCGGGGCTTGCGTTCACGTTTTAAGCCGCGCTTCGTTCTCATTCCTTTATTTCGATCCAGATAGCATGAACCGAACAACGTACTCCGGGGTCGAATCCTTGCCTGGTGCCGAAATCTCTTTGGCTCCAGGCGGGATCGTATGAGTTGGAACCTCTCCAGCATCTCCTCTCAAGTGCCCGATGTAGAGAAGTGCGTTCGTAAGATGACGCAGGAGGGGCAGAATACCGACTCATTTCAGCTTACCGTTCGTACTTATTGACCCAGTTGACCTCCCAGGTCTTTCCGCCATCGTCAGAGAATGCCTGTTCGGATTGTGCGGTGTCTGGGGTGATCTTCCAGATGGAAAACCGTACAAGCACGGATCTGCCGTTGATGAGCTCGTAGTCATAGAAGTCGCCATGCCCGTTTTTGTACTCGCCGACACCTGGAATACCAAGCGTGCCAACGTTTGGGGTTGCGAAGTCGAGGTTCCACTCGCGCGTGGCTGGGTTGAACCAACGCAGGGATAGGAGTTCGATGTGACCTGCAGGACCGTCCGCTTTGTACTCCGCTAGATTGGCGCGGCCATTCCAAACCTTCTTGATCACAGATCCTCCGTCCATGTCGGCCCACGTCGTCGATCCCGTGAGGGGATGCAGAAGGCGAGAGGAGTGGGTCTTCCAAGTGCCGAAGTCAAAGTCGAAGTCGTGTTGTCCGTCCTCTACGGACGTGGTCTTCGCATCCTTGTTCGCATCAGCGATGGGAATGTCGGGGGCAGTCGATTGCGTTTCCTGCGTCAGGTCTGCCGTGAAAGCTGCTGCCCAAGTCGCGCCACCATCGTTCGAGTAGGATTCTTCGTAACGATGAGAACCCGGCTTGATGTTAGACCACACTCCACGAACCAGGATTGATTTGTCGTGGAATGTGTCCTGGGAGAAGAGCTCGCCGCGTCCGTCTTTGAACGAACCGATCGTCGGCGTATTCAAAACGCCCATCTTGCTGTCGATGAAGGTCTGGCTCCATTGATGAGAGTGGGGATTATAAAGAAACAGGGTTAGTCCCTCCCAATGTCCGTTGGGACCGTCGGCCTCGATCTCCTCCAGTTGCGCGCGACCGTCCCAGACTTTTCTTACTGTGACTGTTCCGTTGAGTTCGACTGACTTGGACGAGCCTGAGAAAGGATCGAGGACTCTCCTGATATGGGTATGCCATACTCCGAAGTTGAAATCGAAGTCGTGTTGTCCGTCTCGCAACGAACTAGTCTGGGGCGTAGGGTCGGCTACCTGGGCCATCAGGAAAGACGCTAGATCCGGCCGCCAGTCAAAACCACAGATCAGAAGACAGATGGCAGCGATGCGAAGCTTGATGCCCCGTGTGTTTGTGGGAAGCTGCCGTTTCGCCGTTCCGAGTATCTTAGCCGGGACGATAAGAGGACGAATGATTGGTGTTCTGGTCTCGTTCATGCGAGCAGTGTAGGCTTGTTTCCACGTTGAGCATTCCACTTATGACACACGGATTTTCAAAGAAAAATCAAAGCTCAGTGGAGTATGCGTACCGGTTCGGCGATTTCGAACTGCATCCGGACGAGCGTCTCCTAAAGAAAGCTCGCGTTCCGGTTCCGCTTCAACCTAAAGCCTTTGACGCGCTCCTCTGTCTAATACGGAGGGCCGGACGCCTGGTTAGCAAACAAGAGCTGATTGAGACGCTCTGGCCATCCGTGCATGTGAGTGAATCAAACCTTACCAACACGATCGTAAACCTGAGAAAGATTATTGGTCGCGATACGATTCGCACCGTTTCGAAGCATGGCTATCGATTTGAGCTGGCTGTTACGGGGGAACCGGGTGTAGCGCAAGCGACGTATGAGAGGTTCACTCGCGCAAAAGAGCTGACCATTCAACGATCTTTGGAGTCGATGCAGCTTGCGCGCGACCTGTACTGGACCTGTCTTGCGGTGGATCCCAGCTTTGCGCCTGCGTGGGCGTGGCTGGGTCGATGCTGCTGGTTCCTTGATAAATTCAGCAGCAGCTCTTCAGTAAATCTGGAGCTGGCGCATGCCGCATTTCAGCGGGCGTTCGCTCTTGATCCGGACCTAGCCTGCGCGCACCAGTTCTATACCTTGATTCAGGTAGACACTGGACATGCGAATGAAGCATTGGATCGGCTGCTGGAACGGTTGCGGCGCCATCCTGGAGAACCGGAATCGTTTACCAGTTTGGTCCAAGTATTCCGATTTCGAGGACTGCTCCAGCAGTCGGTTAAAGCACACCACCGAGGAGTCGAGCTGGACCCGGCGCTTGTGACGAGCGTGGCTCATACGCTGTTTCTTTCCGGCGAATATGCCTCTGCCATTGAGCATTACAGCGGAAGGGCTGCCTACTATCTCGACGCGGCAGCCTGGGCGGCTCTGGGAAATCGAAGACGGGCGATTAGTCTCTTGCGCGATCGACTGAACGGAATGGCGTTATCGAAATTAATGGTTGCTCTTATGAGCTCGCTGTTGGCTGTTCTCGAAGGCAGGACGAGTGAAGCTGTCCAGCTGATGGAGACTGCGGATACAACTCGCGAACCCGAAATTCTCGTTTATTTTGCGCGACACTATGGCCGGCTCAAGATGACGGACCTAGCTGTAGAAGCTATAAAGCAGGCGGCGCAGTCAGGGTTTGTTTGCGCAACCGCCACTCTGAGTTCCGACCCATGGTTGAGTGCAGTGCGAAAACATCCAGAGTTTAACTCCCTGCTGCACAATGCGGAGACTTTCGTTGAAGAATCGCGATCGAGCCTCGCGGCGTTTTCTAAGAGCTGGCTGTCTTGACGCTCTGTCAGATCGGAAGATCCGCGCATCTGCCGCAGAATTTTTGAGTGTATTTGCGTATGATGTGTCTCTGTTCGTTTCGACGCTGAAAGGTTGATACCGAACAGGAGGAGGCTTGGTTTGCGAGTTGCTCTGATGACACGGGAGTATCCCCCAAATGTTTACGGCGGGGCCGGAGTTCATGTGGAATATCTCAGCCGCGAGTTGGCCAGGACGATCGACATCGAGGTCTATTGCTGGGGAAATCAATCGGTCGATGAAGGGAACTTGCATGTTCATGGTGCAGAACCATGGTCGGAGATCACAAATGGCACAGAGGGAAAGTACAAGACGGCCCTTGAGGCGTTGAGTCTCAATCTCGCACAGGTGAAGTCGCTGGCGGCGATCGATGTGGTGCATACGCACACGTGGTACGTATCGATGGCAGGATTTTTTGCCAAGAAGCTCTTCAACGTTCCGTTCGTCCTGACCACGCACAGCCTGGAACCTTTGCGTGGATGGAAGGCGGAGCAGCTGGGCAGTGGGTATGCGATGAGCTCTTGGATGGAACGTACCGCGATCTTGGATGCCGATGCGGTGATCGCTGTGTCGAAGGGAACAAAAGAAGATATCCTTCGTTCTTATCCTGAGATCAACCCGGAACGCATTCACGTTATCTATAACGGGATTGATCTGAAGGAGTATCAGAAGACTTCGGACACGTCGGCGCTCATCAAGTATGGAGTTGATCCGATGGTGCCTTACGTTTTGTTCGTCGGGCGAATTACTCGGCAGAAGGGTGTTACGCATCTCGTCGAGGCGATCCCTCATCTGCCGAAGGGAACACAGGTTGTGCTTTGCGCAGGCGCGCCGGACACACCGGAGATTGCGGCCGAGATGCGCGAAAAGGTTGAGGCAGTCAGTAAGATAAATCCGCACGTAGTATGGATCGAGAAGATGGTGACCAAGCCGGAGGCGATCCAGCTTTACAGTAACGCGGCTGTTTTTTGTTGCCCTTCTGTCTACGAACCATTTGGCATTATCAATCTGGAGGCGATGGCCTGCCACGCTCCGGTAGTGGCGAGTGCGACCGGGGGGATTCTTGAGGTCGTGATAGACGGGGTAACGGGTTCTCTGGTGTCGTTCGAGCAAGATCCGGTGACTACGTTTCCCTCGAATCCAGAGAAGTTTTCGCGTGATCTGGCAGAGAAGATATCCGACTTGCTCGCTGATCCTGAGAAGGCTAAGAGGTTTGGGGAGGCTGGCCGCAGACGTGTAGAAGAGACCTTTGCCTGGTCGGCGATCGCAGAGCAGACGATCGATCTTTACCGAAAGCTTATCCGCGAACGCAGCTAGGCAATTCATCGAAGTAATTTCGTTGATCCTTGTTACATAACAATCTAGAACACGAAACTGCCGAGCTGATATTTGGTTGGCGACTCTGAAGGTGGGATGAGCGGAGATTCCAGAAGAATTAATGTTGGCCTGGTCGGCTATGGTTATGCAGGAAAGACCTTTCACGCACCGCTAATTCGTGCGGTTCCGGGGCTTGCGTTGAGAATGGTGGGCTCAAGCAGGCCTGAGATTGTGCGGAAGGACCTGGGTGAGATCACGGTTTGTTCTCCCGCGGAGGTGGCGATACATCCCAATGTCGATCTGGTGGTGATCGCGAGCCCTAACGACAGCCATTATCCGCTTGCTTCGGCTGCGTTGCGCGCGGGTAAGGATGTGGTGGTCGACAAGCCGTTCACGGTGACACTCGCCGAAGCGCGCTCTCTGCTGCAAATTGCAGAGGAGCAGGGAAGAATGATTTCGGTGTTTCACAATCGCCGATGGGAGAGCGAGATTCAGGCCACACGTGCGGTGCTGCAGTCGGGCCTGCTTGGTGTGGTCTCACACTATGAGTGCCACATGGACCGCTATCGGCCTCACGTTCGTCAGCGCTGGCGCGAGGATATGGGTCCAGGTGCGGGGTTGTGGTTTGATCTGGGGCCACATCTAATCGATCAGGCGCTTTATCTCTTCGGCCTCCCACAATCTATTAGCGCGAGCTTTGCCACTCTGCGCGAAGGCGGAAAGACAGACGACTGGGCTCATGTTCAGCTGAACTATGAGAGCATGCGTACGATACTTCATGCGTCCTTGCTGGTCTCGAAAGGCGGTCCAAGGTCGATTGTGCATGGGACAAGAGGGAGCTGGATGAAGTACGGTGCAGATGTGCAGGAGACACAGTTGAAGGAAGGCATGGTGCCTGGCAGTCCCGGCTTCGGCTACGACCCTGACCCGGGCCTTCTGTACGATGGCGAGATGGGCATGCGCACAGAGATTCCCGCACCGCCGGGCAACCAGCAGATGTACTACATGCAGATCAGGGACGCGATGCTTGGAGGGCAACAAGCTTCGATTCCGGCGATCGATGCGGTTGCGGTGATGGCTGTGCTGGAGACAACATTTCGCTCGGCCGAGCAGGGAAGAGTGCTGCTGCTCCCGATGAGCCTAGGCGAGATTGCTCAGTGGCGTGGAGCTCATCCTACCCTTTAGCGACGCGAATCTGACGTTGAATTAAACGGGTTCGAAAAGTGTAGTGATACTGAGTGGCTTGGGGACCTCTGCTGCCAATGTGGGGGCGTGGAGATGTCCGTAGACAGGTCTGCTGTAAAGCACAGCACGCTGTTGAGCGTATCACTTACAACGAGGAGAGTATCGCGCTCTGCTGTCATGGCGACGGATCTTCCGGAGTGCTGGGGCCGACTCTGAGCTGTTGATCATGCACCGGGATTATATCTAGTGCAAAAGTAGTGCAATTCGCTCCCTGCACTCTGTGAGTTGTTGACTTGCATGGTAGTTAAAGGTGGTGGACGCGGTAGGGATCGAACCTACGACCAGTCGATTAAGAGTCGAATGCTCTACCAACTGAGCTACGCGTCCTTTAGTTTTTTACTCCTGGAGAAGGAGATCGGTGAGAGTCTTTGCATGGGGTGTTGTAGACAGGACTCAATCAGGCGACTTATTAAAGATAACACAGCTTGCAGCGTAAAACAGGCCTGCAAGCTGTGAGTTGGATGAAAGTATCTGCGCAGCGCGCTGGCGCTGAGTGCTTGTGAACTGGCCGGTCTAGCCGACGAAGTCTACGCTGGCGCGGTGGGGAATGATGCCGCGGTCGTAGCCCATGGCGAGAAGTTTGCGAATGGCGTCCTTGCCGTCTTCGCCGTAGTTCAGGGTGCGCTCGTTGACGTACATGCCGACGAAGCGATTGGCGAGGGTGGGGTCGAGGTCGCGGGCGAACTGCATGGCGTAGGCTAAGGCCTCTTCGCGGTTGTCGAGTGCGTGCTGGATGCTGTCGCGCAAGGCGTTGGTGGTGGTGAGGAGAGCCTCGGCGCCGAGGGAGCGGCGGATGGCATTGCCGCCGAGAGGGAGGGGTAGGCCAGTCTGGTCGCGCCACCACTGGCCGAGGTCGAGGAGCTTGATGAGGCCATCGTTAGCGTAGGTGAGTTGGCCTTCGTGGATGATGAGGCCAGCGGCGAACTCGCCTGCGACGACGGCGGGGATGATCTTGTCGAAGGGGACGGTGACGGTTTCGATCTCGGGCGCGAAGAGCTTGAGCGTGAGATAGGCGGTAGTGAGGGTGCCGGGGACCGCGATACGCGTCTTCTTGACTTCGTCGAGCGAGAGCTTGCGGGGGGCGACGATCATGGGGCCGTAGCCTTCGCCGACACTGCCGCCGCAGGACATGAGGGTGTAGTTGTCCTGCAGGTAGGGGTAGGCGTGGAAGGAGATGGCGGTGACGTCGTAGAAGGCCTCGTTGATGGCGCGGTGATTAAGGGTCTCGATGTCGGTGAGGGTGTGGGTGAATTTGTAGCCGGGGACTCGAACCTTATTGGTGGCGAGGCCATAGAACATAAAGGCGTCGTCGGAGTCGGGGCTGTGGGCGATGCTGATTTCCTGGATTGCGGTGGTTGCGGTGGTCATGATGCTTCCTTCGGTGTTCGTTATGCGTGTGTGATGCGCAGTGGTGAGTGGCTCTGCGTCAAGTTTGGGTTGCTTGCGGCTGATGGGTCGCGTTAGGACTTGCGCCATCGTTTGATTGAGCTGAAGATACCGGCGGCCGCGGTGATCTTGACGATCTCGCCGGGAAGGAATGGGGCGATGGCCATGGTCCAGGTGGCGGCGGCGCTGGTGTGGAGGAGATGGGCTAGCCAGCCTGCTCCGAAGATGAAGATAGGTGCGCTGGCGAGGGTTGCGGCTACAAGGCCTGCACGGAAAGGGGTGGTGATGCGCTGCATGGCTCTGACAGCCCAGCCGGCGGTTGCCGCGGCCAAGGGGTAGGAGAAGAGGTAGCCTGCGTTGGGCCCGAGCAGGTGAGCGATGCCACCGATGCTGTGGGGCGTGAAGACGGGGAGGCCCATCGCGCCTTCGGCTAGATAGAGGACCATTGCGGAGAAGCCAGCTACGGGACCGAGCAGCATGCCGACGAGGATGACGGCGAAGTTCTGCAGGGTGAGGGGCACGGGCGTGAAGGGAAGTGGGAGAGAGATGTGAGCGCAGATGGCTACGAAGGCACTCGCTGCGATGGTGAGGATGACTTTGCCGGAGAGAGATTCCTGAAGCGATCCGGTGCGGTGGGTGAGACCGAGTTGAGAGGAGGTGGCGGATTGCATGCGGAGATCCTTTCGCTGCTATTGCTTTAGTGTTTTGTGCTGCGGTTGAAGTGTTGGGGTTGGGGCCAGACTGCACGTTCCACACAAGAAGGATAACAAGGTGGTTGGGTTCGTGCAGATTATTCGGTCATCAGCATGGATACGGAAGATGTGGACTTCAGTTTTCAGCCTTTTAGCAGAAGCCGGTATGAAGTAGGTACGTGCCTGGGGGAATTGGGGATTTCCACTTGACGGTGCGAGGAGCGAAGTTTGTACTGAAATTGGGATGACACGTTTAAAGACAGCAGGCGTAGTGGCGATGCGATCCGGTGCCATCGCACGTCTCTATGAACATGGCCGGGTAGGGTGGCGAAAGATCGCTACTGGTGCCGCAGCGGTGCTCGCGGTCGCGATGGGTTACCACGTTATCTTTGGGCAGAATGGGCTGACGGTTTATCAGCAGAAGCGCAACGACGCGCAAAGCCTCGACATTCAGCTGCACAGTCTGCAGCGCGAGAACGATCTGTTGAAAGGGCATGTCGGCAGATTACAGAGCGATCCGAATGCGATTGAGCATCAGGCACGCGAGGAATTGCACTACACGCGGCCCGGTGAGGTGATCGTGTATATGCCCGCTCCCGCAGGATCAAGTCCTACAGGTGTCGCAAAGCAGTAAATGAATCTGGCTGCTTAGCCTTGCAGTGCCTTCCAGACACTTTCCTATCCCATCCTTTGGAGCTGTCTTCTTCTTTGCTTACTTGAGGGCGGCGGAGCTCTTGTGCTACTCGGACCGGAGTGCCTGGGTGAGGTCAACCGAGGCTGCGCGATTGGCTGGCAGCAGAGAGGCGGCCAAGGCTAGCAGCAGGAGCGACAGTGTCGCGAGAGTGAGAACCAGGGGATCAAAGGCACTCACCCCGAAGAGTAAGGTCTTCAGCAGACGGGAGGCGGCGATGGCCCCTGCCAAACCTATCGCACACCCGATGAGTGCGAGTTTGGCGCCTGAGATAACCACCAGACGAACGATACCCGCGCGCTGAGATCCGAGAGCCATTCGAATTGCCATCTCCTGCACACGCAGCGCGACTGAGAATGCTATGACGCTATAGATTCCGAGTACGGCCAACAAGACTGCGATGAAGGCGAAGGAGGAGATCAGTGCGGTGTTGAAACGGCGGGGTGCCTCGGTGTCCGAGATGGCGTGCTCCATGCTTTGGACCTGGGTGAGAGGGAGCTGCGGGTCGATTGAGTGCACTGTGGAACGCAAGAGATTTTCCATCTGCTCGGGTGCCATTGCTGTTCGCAACACAATGTACCCGCCGTTGTCTGCGATGTCGGTGGGAGATCCGAGTGATCCCGCCATCTCTGCTTCCTGCTCGTCCGGTATGTAGTACTGCTGCTTCAAGGGAAGGTCGGGGGAGTTCTCCTTCACGTCTGCGACTTCGCCGACTACCGTCGCCCACGGTGTCTTCATCGTCTCCGTGCCGATACGAAACCTCTTGCCAATTGGGTTTTGATTGGGCCAGGATTGCTGGGCCAGCATGTGGTTGACGATGATTACGGGTGGCTGGTTGGCGTTGTCATCGGGTGTGAAAAACCTGCCTTGGAGGAGTGGAATCCCCATTGCCCGGAAGTAATCACCTCGCACACCGATTGAGGTTCCTAGATCGAGCCCCCCCGCAGTCGCCGGCAGGGAGTGTCCTTCTGCGACAAAGGCGCTGCTGGAGTTGTTTCCGCTCGCTGGGAGGAAGGTAGTAAAGCCGACGGCTTTGACACCGGGAAGGGCTTGCAGACGTGCCAAAAGCTCGTGGCCGAACTCATTGACGGCAGTCTGGTTTTCATATTGTTTTTTGGGGAGACTATAGCTGGCGACGAGGGTGTGATCCGGTTGAAAGCCGAGATCGACCTGGCGCATCTTTTCAAAGCTGCGAAGCAAAAGTCCGGAGGCCGCCAGCAGAACGAGTGCTACGGCGATCTCGGAGATGACGAGTGCGGAGCGAAGCCTGGCGTGGCCGCCGCCTGAGGTACCGGTTCGGCCGCCTTCTTTCAGGGTGTCGTTGACGCTGGTGCGAATGGCCGCAAACGCGGGGGCGAGACCGCAGATGACGCCTGTGACCACTGCAAGTCCGAGGGCGAAGGCGACGACCGGCCAGTCGAGGCCGATCTCATTGATGCGCGGCAGCGTTTCAGGAAGTGCTTGAATGCCCACACGAAGTGCAATGGCGGCGAGAATTAGCCCCAGGACTCCTCCCGATACGCTCAGGACGAGGCTTTCTAGGATCGCCTGCCAGAGCAGGGTGGAGGCGGTGGCCCCGAGCGCGAGACGGACGGCGATCTCGCGGCGGCGACGGATGGAGCGCACCAGAAGAAGACCGGCAAGGTTGGCACACGCGATCAAAAGAACGACGGCAACAGCGAGAAAAAGGGTACGGATCAGAGGCCGCGCCTCTTCCACGGTCTCTTCATCCAGCGGCCGGATAATCGAGGTGATGCTGAATTCTGCCATGAAGGCGGGGTAGTTCCTTACAGTCTCTTTGGCGACAAGGTTTGCGTCCTCGATGGCCTGAGAGATGGTTACACCCGGCTTGAGGCGGCCTACCATCTGAAAGTTCCACGAGGCTGCGCCGGTGCCGAGCTCCTCCGGTTCGAAGCTGACCGGAACCCAGAACTCACTGCGGTTAAGGTGGCCAGGGACGAGAGGGAACTCGAAGTTGCGGGGCATCACGCCGATGATGAGGTAGGGCTTGCGATCGAGCAGGACCTTGCGGCCGAGGATGTTAGGGTCGCCCTGAAAGCGGGTCTGCCAAGTGGAGTAGCTGAGGACCAGGACCTGCTGGTGCTGATCGTCCTCCTGCTTCGTGAAGAAGCGACCAAGAAGGGGCTGGACAGCGAGGGCAGGGAATACGCCACTGCTCATGCGTGTTGCGTTGACGTTGGCGGCCTCGCCTGCGCCGGAGAGCTCATAGCTGGTGGAATGGTAGCCGCCGAGGCTGGTGAAACTATGCGTGTCGCGGCTGTAGTTGCGGATGTCGGGAGCGGTGACGCCGGCTTCATTATTACCACTGCCGGTGTCCAAACCTTTGAGGATATCTGAGAGAACAACGAGGCGGCTCGGTTCAGGAAAGGGCAGCGGCCGCAACAGGACGCCTTCAACAAGAGAGAAGATTGCCGTGGTAGCACCGATAGCTAAGGCCAGCATCAGAATGGCCGTTGCGGCGAATCCGGGCGACTTGGATAGATGTCGAACTGCAATCTTCAGATCTTGAAAGAAAGAGCGCATGCGGGTCCTCGAAGAGATGATTATGAGGGAGTTAGCAATTGCCGTGCCAGAGAGAACACGGACGAAAGCTCATTTTCCGGGGTTTTCTTTGGTCATGGATGTTTTGAGGAAGCGGTCGGTGTCCAAGATCGGAATGGTTGTCCGCGAACGGACACGAGTAGACGGTGGAGTCTTTGGAGCGCCGGAGGCGGGTGAATTTCCATAGGCTGATGATTTATACTTGTCGCTTGCCCTGCAACCGGCGTGGCGTTGGTCGAGAGACCTCCCCGCAAGGTCACGCAAAATCCCGGGCACGCAGCCAATCCCGGCACGGGAGAGGCTTTTGCGCGAAGTGAAGGTTTTAGTCAAGCATGATTCGTATTCTGCAGCAGGACAACCGCATCACGAAGATTATCTTCGCCGTCATTATTGGATTTGCCGTGATCACGATGGTGATTACGCTGGTGCCCGGCATCTTTGACAACGCTACGACGAACGATGCGTCGGTTTATGCCACAGTGAAGCAGCCCGGAGCCTTCGGGCGCGTCTTTGGAGAGAGCACGCCCATCAAGACGGTTGAAGTTAATCAGCTGGCCAGTCGGCAGCTGCAGCAGCAGCACTTTCCAGATGCGCTGCTGCCTTACTTTCTGCCGCGCGCCGGGCAGATTCTGGTGCAGCGGGCGATCCTTAAGCATGAAGCAGACAGAATGAATCTGCAGGTGAGCGATGAAGATCTGCGCCGCGAGCTGCAGACCGGCCCATTTGCGCAGTATCTGTTTCCCAATGGCCAATATATCGGCGACGATGCGTATATCAATTTTGTGCAAAGCGCGTTTCAGACAACTCGCGGGGACTTTGAGTCGCAGGTGAAGAGCGATATGGAGCTCAACCGCCTGCAGGCGCTGATCACGGGTGGCGTGTCGGTATCTGATAACGCAGTGCGTGAGTCCTACAAGGTCGATGGTACCAAAGTGAAGTTCGACTACGCGGTGATCTCGGCCGATGATGTCCGCAAGACAATCAACCCGTCGGATTCGGAGTTGCAGGCGTTCTTCAAGACAAACGCGGCGCGGTATGCGAATGCTGTTCCTGAGCAGCGGAAGATTGAGTATGTTTCGTTCGATACGTCAAATCTGCCAGGCGGCAAGCCGCAGATCTCGGATGCGGATGTGTTGGCCTACTACAACGCCCATCAGGATCAGTATCAGGTCAAAGAGCAGGTGAAGGTTCGTCACATCCTGATCGCAGTTCCTGCTGGTGCCGATGCTAAGACCGATTCCGCGGCAAAAGCGAAGGCTGAGGATATCCTGAAGCAGATCAAGAGTGGCGGAAACTTTGCGGACCTAGCGAGCAAGAATTCGGACGACCCAGGCAGCAAGACGCAGGGCGGAGAATTGGGCTGGCTGGATCGCGGCAAGACAGTACCTGAGTTTGATAAGGCGGCGTTCACCCTTGCACGGGGACAGACCTCGGAGCTGGTCAAGACACAGTTCGGATATCACATCCTGCAGGTCGAGGAGAAGAAGACGGCGCATCTTCGCCCACTGGCTGAGGTGAAGCCGGAGATTGTGCCGGTGCTCGAGCAGCAGAGGGCAGGCGCGGCGGAGCAGACGTTCGCTTCGTCACTGGCTACGGATGCGAAGAAGAACGGTCTGGACAAAGCTGCTGTTTCGAAGGGGCTGCACGCGGTGACGACCGACTATGTTTCAAAGGACGGCGTGATCGCTGGGTTGGCAGATGGTTCGGGATTGTTGACGCAGGCGTTTTCGGTGGTGAAGGGTGCAGACCCGGCTCCGGTCGCTACCGGCGATGGATTTGCCGTCTTCCAGGTGACCGACGTAAAGCCGGCTCACGCTCCGGAGTTTGCGGATTACAAGTCTCACATTCTCGAGGACTACCGCGAGCAGCAGGTGCCTCAGTTGCTGAGCGCCCAGTTGAACAAGCTGGACGAGCGGGCGAAGGTGCTGAACGATCTGAAGAAGGCTGCGGCGGAGATGAACGTTCCATTGAAGACCAGCGATCTGGTCGGCAAGGATGGCCAGGTGCCGGATCTCGGTGCGATGAGCGGTGCAGGTTCGGTGGCGTTCTCGTTGCCCAAGGGCGCGATCTCAGGGCCGATCAATGCCGGGCGAGTTGGAGTTGTGCTCAGCGTGATCGACAAGCAGGAGCCCACGGCCGACGACATCGCGAAGAACTTCAACGCAACGAAAGACAAACTGCTCAACGAGCAACGGGAAGAGATCTTCCGTGTCTACATCGGCGAGTTGACCCAGAAGTACGAGAAGGGTGGCGCGGTCAGGTTCTCGAAGAAGCAGGCTGAGCCCGGTTTGCCAGCCGGCAACTAGCCGTTCGCTCCATGCTGTAAAAGATGCCCCAGGAGAATCAAGACCTGGGGCATCTTTGCGTTTTGCATCGAAGCACACTGCCGTCGATCTCGCCGGGCTGAATGGCGGCGCCTCCAGGGATACTGATCGTACCTGGGAGAGTACCTCACTAAGGCAAATAATCTAAGCCTGACGGTTAGGATGGATGGTGGCGCCGATGACTTAATTGTAGGCGAATGGCCGGGTGCGCCCAAGGGCCTATCATTTTGCGGTGCGAAGATCGATTTTTGGCATCATACGTTGAGGCTATATAGGGGGGCTGGATGAGTGGGGAAGTGAGCAATCAGGAACGTCTTTCGGGAGTCTTGCTGCATGTGACCTCGCTGCCTTCGTATGGTGGAATAGGGGACTTTGGACCTGCCGCGTATGAGTTTGTAGATTTTCTGGCAGCAGCGAAGCAGAGAATGTGGCAGGTGCTGCCTCTGAGTCCGACCGGTTATGGGAGTTCTCCCTACTCCGCGCTTTCGGCGTTTGCGGGGAATCCGCTTTTGATCAGCCTCGAAGCTCTGGTCCATGACGGGTGGATTGCAGGAGAGCGGATTGCAGGGCTGCCGGGGCATGACGGGTCCGCGGACTTTGAGGCGGCGTTTCGGCTGAAACTGCCGCTGATCGAAGAAGCAGCTGGGAACTTCCTCGACCATGCGCCGGATAACTGGCGGGCGAGCTTCCAGAGATTTTGCGAACACAACAGCTCATGGCTGCAGGACTATGCGATGTTCAACGTGCTTCGTCGTATGCACGAGTATGGCAGCTGGCATGAGTGGCCACCGGGGTATGCACGGCGTGAAGGCGATGCACTGGGCAAGCTTTTGAACGATCGTGGACGCGAGCTTGCGATTGAGCAGGTAGTCCAGTTTTTTTTCAATGAGCAGTGGTGCGCGCTGCGGGGATACTGTGCCGAGCGGAAGATTCGCATCATGGGAGATGTTGCCATCTTCGTAAACTACGACAGCGCCGATGTATGGACGCATCCCGAGATGTTTGAGCTGGACGAAGACCTAAGACCGGTTCGTGTGTCGGGTGTGCCGCCGGATTACTTTTCCGCGACCGGACAGCGTTGGGGAAATCCACTCTACAAGTGGGGTCTGTTGAAAGAGCGAGGATTCGACTGGTGGGTGGCGCGGATTCGGCGGTCGTTGACCCTGTATGACGTGATCCGGCTGGACCACTTCCGCGGGTTTGAGGCGTTCTGGTCGATTCCCGCTGAGGAGGAGACGGCGATCAATGGGCAGTGGGTGAAGGCTCCAGGGCATGAGCTGTTTCAGCGTTTGAAGGAGGTCTTTGGAGATCTGCCATTTGTCGCGGAGGATCTTGGGCTGATCACCCCCGAGGTGGACGAGCTGCGGGAGCACTTTGGCATGCCAGGTATGCGTATTCTGCAGTTCGGGTTCTCGGATCGTGGCGCACATCTCTATCTCCCCCATCGGTACGTTCCGAATACGGTGGTGTACACGGGCACGCACGACAACAACACGACGCTGGGTTGGTGGCGGGATGATGTGAGCGATGTCGAGCGTACGAATGTGCAAACCTATCTGCAGAAGATCGATCACGACGAAGATATCGTCTGGGCGATGATTCGTGCGGCGGCTCGGTCTGTGGCGAATCTCTGCGTCTTTCCGATGCAGGATGTGTTGCATCTGGGCAGCGAAGCGAGAATGAATACGCCGTCGGCTGGAGCGGGGAACTGGTGCTGGCGGTACGGGCTGAACGCCGTGCATCCGGACTTTGCAGCTCAGCTGGCCGACCTGATGGCGATGACCGATCGTGATGGATGGGAGAAGCCATCGGAGGGGGTCGAAGCAGGCAAGCCGGTAGAAGAGGCGTCGAAACGGGCAGAGCTGGGCGCGAACGTTTAGACTGAATAAGTATCTTTAATCTCTTAGGAGCACCAAAGCATGCCTCTCTCTGGCGAAGCAATCCGCACTATGAACTACGTTGATGACATCTCGGTAACGCTACGCCGCATTCTAGCAGTGCTGCCGTCGCTGACAGAGGAGGAGCGCCAGCGCGTGTCCGAGCATATCAAGGGCGCAGAACCGAGCTACGACTCCGTAATCGCTGCGGTCGCGAGCAAAAAGTGATGCAGGAGGTTGCGCGCCAGCTGCTTCCCGAGATTCGCAGGGTTGCGATTATCGGAGCGGGAGTGGCTGGCCGCAGCTTCGCTTTAGCTTGTGCCGCGGCGGGCTTTGACGTGGTGCTCGAAGACGTGATGCCGGCCAATCTGTGGCGGGCCGAGGCGGAATACTCGGACCTGAGCAAGCGCGTTGCGGCGGGAAGCCTGGAGTTGGCCGCGACGGTTGAAGATGCCGTTCGCACGGCTGATATTGCCGTCGACTTTGTGCCGGATGAGCTCGAGTCGAAGCTTGAAATCTTCAGCATGATCGACCGGATGGCCCCGCCCAAAACAATTCTGTGTACACCAAGTTATGCGCTGAGCATTACGGATCTGGCGTCCTGTGTCTACAGGCCGGATCGGTGCGTTGCTGTGCGGGGCGAACTTGTGCGGGGTGATGCAGCCGTAGCGCCGGTGGTACAGGTGTTATATCCGGCGGCTACCTTGAAGCCGATTGTCGAGACTGTCAGCCGGTTTCTCTCTACACTTGGACTTGCGGTACAGGCGGAGGCGGACACGGAGGAGCCTGCGCTGATCAAGAACGTCTCCCGGGCGACACACTAGTTGCTTTCCTGTTGCAGTTATCCCTATCTGTGTCAGCGAAGACTGCCGATGTTAATTCATCGCTGGAAGGGAACTGGTTTGCGCAACTTTGCGTAGACAACTTCGGGAAGCTTTCGTCCAACCATAGCTATGCGCGCTCTTATCAATATCTTCGCTCAGGTATTCCGGTCGATCGGCGCCAATAAGCTGCGTTCGTTCCTGACGATGTTCGGCATTGCCTGGGGTGTCGCCTCGCTTTTGTTGTTGATTGGACTGGGAGAAGGGTTCCGTTCGGGACAGCGTAGGGGGCTCGCCGAGCTTGGCACCGATGTGATCATGATGTGGGGTGGAACGATACCCGTACTGCCCGAGCAGCATGTGGGAATGCGTCCGTACAAGTTGACGATGAGCGATGCGGCGGCGATTCGTGAGCAGGCCCCAGACGTTCGTAACGTCACCTCGGTCATCAACCGCAGCGATTTGAAGCAGGTGAGCGATTTTTCAAGTGCGGGCGGTCAGGTCTTGGGAGTTGAACTCAACTATCCGGAGATTTCGAATCTTCCGATCGCACAAGGCCGCTACTTAGACCAGCAGGATCTGACCGAGCGACGGCAGGTAGTGGTGCTGGGACAGAGGATGGTCGGGCTTTTATTTCCGGGTCGGCCCCCTCTTGGTGCAGTCATCACATTGAATGGCTACCGGTTTCAAGTGATCGGGGTAGCGAAGAAGGTAGGGCGTGGTAACAATGACGGGCCTAATCAGAGAATCTACATTCCGTTGACCACAATGCAGGAGTTCTTTCCTCTGACTGGCGACAACATCCCGCAGGATTCGATCTCTCAAATCCAGTACCAGCCGCTGACAGAAGAGTTGAACGAAACCGCGAAGGCTGAAGTACACAAAGTCATCGCGACACGCCACGGCTTCGATCCAGCTCGGAAAGAGGGATTCGAAGAGTGGGATACGATCAAGTCGAACCGGATGGTGGGGTTGATCTTTACCGCGATGGACGTGTTCCTTGGGGGCGTCGGAATCGTAACGCTGGCGCTAGGTGCTGTGGGAATTATCAACATTATGTTGGTGACGGTGACAGAGCGAACGAAGGAGATTGGTCTTCGCAAAGCACTGGGTGCGACAAATCGGAGCATTCTCTTCCAGTTCTTTCTTGAGGGGCTGACGCTGACGGCGTTGAGTGGGCTGATCGGAATTATCGGCGCTGCGGCTCTGATGGCGGCGCTCGGTTCGGTAGTTGGAAATAACGACATGGGATTTGATCCCCCGCGCCTTGTACCGTGGTCGGCTGCGATGGCGATGGGGACGCTGACATTGTGCGGAATTGTGGCCGGGCTCTATCCGGCGAGGCAGGCCGCGATGCTCGCTCCTGTGGAAGCACTGCGAAAGGAATAAGACCATGCTGAGTGACATCCTGGGGCAGGCTATTGAGGCGATGAAACATAACCGTCGACGGACGATGATTACGATCGTAGGCATGGCGTGGGGCATCGCGACGGTAGTGCTGCTGCTGGCCTATGGCGCGGGGTTCGGGCAGGCGTTCGAGAACATCTTCGCGCAGTTTGGGACAAACATGATCGGCGTCTTTCCGGGTAGGACCAGCGAGCAGGCAGGAGGATCGAAGGCGGGTGTGCAGGTCCGACTGACTCAGGAGGATGTGGAACGGATTCAGGAGACGGTGCCGGGTGTGATGCGCGTGGCCCCAACAGTGGATAAAACCGTTCCGGTTCAGAACGATCTGCACAGTTATAGCTGGGATGTCACAGGGATTACGCCGAATCTGCAGTCAATCCAGAGACTGGACCTCGCCGAGGGCCGGCCAATCACCGAGGCGGACGTGCAGCAGAGGGCGCACGTGACGGTAATCGGATCAGAGGCGAAGACGAAGCTGTTTTCAGGCCTGTACCCGATCGGAGAGAAGATTCGGCTGAATGGAGTAAGCTTCGAGGTGGTGGGGGTGATGACGCCGAAGATGCAAGAGGGGGATGATAACGACATCAACCGCCAGGTGAATGTGCCGCTCACCACGATGAGCGATATCAAGGACACAAAGTACCTCGACGGTATTTGGCTGGATTACAAGGGCGATCCGAAGATGGTCGAACTGGCGCTGCGCAAGACCCTCGCGATAGCGCATGGTTACAGGCCGAGCGATCGCCGTGCTGTATTTGTGGCGAACATCATGGAGCAGTTGACGCAGTTTCGGATTATTTCACTGGGGTTGCAGGTGTTGTTGTCGTTTATAGGCGCTCTGACCTTGGGAATTGCTGGCATCGGTCTGATGAATATTATGCTCGTGAGCGTGCAGCAGAGAACGCGCGAGATCGGGGTGGAGAAGGCGCTGGGAGCGAGGAAGCGCCACATCCTGCTGCAGTTTCTGGCTGAAGCACTGGTAATCTCGGGGGTCGGCGGCGTTGGCGGAATCGCCTTGGCGTACGCTGTGGCAAAGGGAGTAGGGAGAATTACTTTCTACAGCGCACTGGCCTCGAACGCGGAGGCCGGGGATATTCATCTGCTCATCTCGCCGAACACCGTTCTGGTGGCAACGGTAATTCTCATTATTGTAGGAACAATCAGCGGGATGATTCCGGCGATGAAGGCCGCAAGCCTGGACCCCATCGAGGCACTCCGGTACGAGTAGGAGCGAGATTTTTCACAAATAGGTCACGTCTTTTTCGTCCAAAAAGTCTTCGTTACAACTGCGAACCACCAAAAACTGGCTAACATGGAGTATTGATCGCCTTGAGCAGGGCAATAATTTGCTGGTCTAAATACATTCGCGAGGCGAAGTGAAGCAGGTTAAAACTCCTAAAGAATTCATATTCCATCGCCGTGAGCCCGAGTTTAGGAGCGAGCCCGAGGCTCTAGCTAATGCAGAAGCTCTCTTTGAGCGCGATGTGATCTCGATCTCGGACGGATTAATCGAGGCGATCGTACTGGAAGAGCAAATCGTAGACTCTCTCCTCATGGAAACTTCGATTCTCGAACGGGTCAATCTGTCGAACAGCAAATTCAGTTCGATCAAGCTCGCCGATGTGCGCCTGGTGAACTGCGATCTGGCAAATCTGGAGGCCAAGGCGATGTCCTTGGTGAGAGTTGAGTTCGTCAACTGCCGAATGACCGGTTTTCGCGCGAGTAAGTTGGATTGCCAGGACGTCTTGATCTCGCAGGGGGACCAGCGATACTCGCAATTCCGCTTCTCTCACTTCAAATCTTCGGAGTTCGATTCTTGCAACTTTGAAGAGGCGGACTTCTATGGAGCGGATCTCACGGGCACTCGATTCCGCAGGTGTAATCTTCGGAACGCGGAGATGAGCAAGAGCAAGCTTGTCGATGCGGATCTGCGAGGATCGGTGGTGGATGGAGTGCAGTTGAATGCGGAGGACATCAAGGGCGCATTGGTCGATGCATCGCAGGCACTGCAATTTGCACCGCTCCTGGGGATACGAATTGTCTGATGTGTACTAATTTTCCGTCTGCTCACGCTTGTACGGCTTTTGCATAGAGGCGCGGGCTTCATTGACAGCACCCTGGGTGTTGTCATTGGTCTGGACGGCGAGGCGATACTCGTTGACGGCGCGGTCGCGCTGACCGGTCACGTCAAAGATCCGGCCCAATTCGATGTGGCTCCAGACCTCGACCCACTTGGGGTCGCCGTCGCCGCGAAGAGCGTCACGGAAGCTGTTAGCGGCGGACTGGTAGTTGCGTTGCATGAAAAAAATTTCGCCTATGCGATACGCAGCGAGCGAACTGTTCTTGTTGGCATCAAGAGCCTTTTGATACTCAATGAGAGCAGCTGTGAGATCCCCCTGAGCCACCTGCTCCTGACCACGGAGGACAGCGACGCGAACAGCCAGGTCGGGCGTACTCTTCAGCAGCCAGTTCTCAGGGTCGATGCTGATGCGGCGGGGACGCCCGAAGGTTTCGATGGAGTACTGCGAGTCGGATCCGGAGACATCGACGCGGCGAATCTCGGTCTTACCGTCGGTTTCGATGCGGAGCTCAATCGGCATCCGAAAGAGATCAAGATCCTGGGTGATAGCTCCAATCGTGCGAAATCCCTTGTTGTTACCTAGACGGAATACGGAGTACTTATCGGCAAACGCGGGCGCTCCCGTGCCGTCGAGCCACTGGGCAAAGAACGGTTCAAGCTGCAGGCTTGACTCCTTTTCCGCTATGGTCTGGACGTTAGAGGTGTGGACAGACTTGTCAGCGTACTGCGAGAGAATGGCGCGGAGAAACTTGATGAAGACGTCGTCGCCCATCTCCCAGCGAAGCATATGGAAGACCATTGCGCCTTTTTCGAGGGTCATGGACTGGAACTGCGGGGAGAAGGGATCAAGGCGGCCGATGGTTGTCAGGGGTTCGGTGTCGTAGGCAAGGGCGCCGGCGGAGACGTCGGTGATGGCGGACTGGAAGGCGTTTTTGCCAGAAGAATCTTCCAGATACATCAGCTCGGCGTAGCGGGACATACCGTTGGTGATCCATGCATCGTTCATCGTTGCGGGCGATACCTGGCTGCCCCACCACTGGTGGGCAAGTGTGTTGGAGAGCAACCGTTGTTCGTTGCGAGCTGCAATTCGATTGCCTGCGATGGCGGCGATCTCCGGGGCCCACGCCGCGGAGACAGCGTCGTCAGGCAGCTCGACCAGGTTCATGCGGGTGGATTCGGGCTGACCGAAGGTGCCGGACAGGAAGAGATATTCGCGCTCGCCCAGGCTGGCGAAGTCGTGGGCGTGGTCCTTGTGCTTTTCGGTGACATAGACGCGCATGTTCCCGGCGGTGATAGGCTCAATGAACTTTCCCGCGATGATGGTGCCGGGAAAACCGGGTTTGGCCCACTTAAAGATATGCTCGGTGCGGTTCCCCGGAAGGCTCTTTGCTGCGGCGACTCCACTGCCCGAGCCTACAACGCGCTCGTCCGAAGGCACCCGGATGTGCATCTCGGCGGTGAAGCGATTGGTGAAGAGCGCGGTCATGGGAAACCAGCGCCCGGCATAGAGGAGGATGCTGATAGGGTCTTCGACGGAGGCGAGCTTGATGCCTTCGACCGGACTGGTCTCAGCGCCTTTCAGGGTGCCAGAGTACTCGAAGTGATAGGTAGTGCTTGCCCCCTTTGGCAGCGGCGTGGCCAGGGTGAAGCGGACGGTACTGTTGTTGGTAAGGCGTTCGGACTCGAGAGGATGGCCCTGGGCGTCGGTGACCTTCGTGATTTGAAGGCCGTTGTTCAGCTCGAAGGTAGGGGTTGAAAGCTCTTCAAGGGCGGTGAAGGTAACATCAGCGGTGGCGCTGAGGCGGTTGACCGAGGGGTCAAGGTCGGCGCTGATAACGTAGCTGGTGATTTGCAGCTGAGGTTTGGCGGGTGCAGCCCAGACCGTCGCTGTGATTAGGCAGAGTGAGAGCACTCTCGTGGGTGTGGTTCGAAGGATGCGGAAGAGAGCGGCCATGCGAGCTAAGATTCCTCAAAACATCATGGTACAGCGGTCGATTGATTAGACGCTTGCCGTTATGTTTCGGCCACCTGCGGGAGTACTTCGAGACAGCAGCTCTTCGATCCCATCGCAAACCCGCTGTATAGAGCTTGAATCGAACTGCGGACGGAGAATATGGCGGACTTCTGCGAGGTCGTCGATCATCTGCTCGCGTTCGGGGCTGTCAGCCAGCAGGGGAGCCAGAGCGGTCGCCACGTCTTTGGCAGTAAAGCGGTCCTGCAGGAGCTCCGGCACGATCCGGCGCCCGGCGATGAGATTTACCATGGCGATGGGCAGGTTGCCGTCGGCGTCGGTTTGGCCGGTCGGCCAGATCTCGGGTGGGTAGCGGATAAGACGTTTTGCCAGCCGAAAGGTGACGGAGGAGACGCGGTAGACAACGACAAAGGGGTTTCCAAGCACCGCCGCCTGGACCGTGGCTGTGCCGCTGGCGACGACGCTGGCCCGGGCATGGTGGAGAGCCTCGCGGGCGTCGGGCACAAGATGAAGATGCAGGCGCTTCAGGTCGGACTCGGGCTTTGCCGGCCACCACTCGTCAGGGCCAGCGATATAGGCCGCTAGCTTTTGACGATCGATAGTGGCAGCTACGGGCAATAGAAACTCGAACCCGGAGGAGAGTTGGTAAGTCAACTCGATCATTGTGTCTACGTTGGCGGTGACTTCTTTCCAGCGACTGCCGGGCAGAAGTGCTATCCACTGCCTGGCCGGATCAAGGCCATGGGCCGCGGCGTAATCTTCGCGAGAGATCGTCGGGATGGGAAGTTCAGCCAGCGGATGGCCGACAAATGCGGCGTCGACTCCTCTGGCACTGTAGAACTTCTCTTCAAACGGAAATATCACCATCATGCGATCGACGCGCTGCTGGACCCAACGGAGGCGGCGTCGCTTCCAGGCCCAGAGTTGCGGACTTACGAAGTAGATGACCGGGATGCCCAGTTTCTTCAGTTCGCGCGCAAGGCGGAGGTTGACGTCGGGAAAGTCGATTAGGATTGCGACGTCGGGGCGCCGCTCTTTGATGGCGGCCACGAGGCGGCGGTACTCCCCATAGATATAAGGAATGTGCCGGATGACCTCGGTGATGCCCATGTGGGCGACATCCTCGGCGCGGACGATGCGCTCAAGGCCGGCCTCTTCCGACTCCCTCCCTCCCAGCCCGAAGCTGGTGAGGCCTGCCCGGCGGCTGCGAAGTTCAGAGAGGACCTGGGCGCCGTAGTGGTCGCCGCTGGCTTCGCCTGCCGAGAGGAAGATGCGCGGATTGGGACTAGTTGGCAATGGATCCAGTGTAGATTTTTATCGTGGAGATTGCATGGATTTAAGTGCAGCTAAAAAGGTTCGCGCAGTACTCGAGCCGGCCAATAACGGGCTGGGTTGGGTCATCGTACGGCTTCCGTTCGAGGTGGAGGAGGCCTGGAAGAAGATGGTTCGTCTGCGGGTGAAGGTTGAAATCGGGGGCGAGGTCTTCCGCACTTCGCTGTTTGGCGATGCAGTACGGGGCGGCCACTTCGTTCTGGTGAACAAGAAGATGCAGCGAGCAGCCGCGGCGAAAGTCGGGACAGTAGTCGACCTCCGGATTGAGCCTGACCTTGCCGAACGCGAGGCGGTCGTGACGCTCGAGTTTGAAAGGCTCCTTAAACGGGAGAAGAAGCTCGCCAGGTGGTACGGAGAGCAAAGCGGGTCGATGCAGCGCGAGGTAGGGAAGTGGCTGGCCGCGGTGGAAGGTCCTCAGGCGCGGCAGAGACGGGCGGAGCAGATGGCCGAACGGATGTTGCTAACCATGGAAGGAGAGAGGGTGCTGCCCCCGGTGCTTGAGGTCGCGTTTAATAGGGCGCCGGCGGCTCGGAGAGGCTGGAAGCAATTGACGGTGACGCAGAGGAGGAGCAGCCTGCTCGCGATCTTTTATTATCAAAGCCCTGAAGCACGGGAGAAGCGGGTGAAGAAGTTGGTGGAGGATTGCCTGAAGGCGGCGAAAAGATGAGAGACCAAATTCTTTCTTTTGGGCTGGATATCGTCGGCCGGGTGTTTCTTCGAAGAGACCGCCTGAATGGCTCGATGAAACGTCTGCTCGATGCGTTCGCCTTCGCCCAGCAGCGTCTGATTATTCACAGCGGTGACAGGAAACTATCTGCGGTATACGTTCGAGCGAGCGATGATGCGCCTGTGTTTCTAATCTGCCATGGGATCGGTGAGCAGGTTGAATATTGGAGTGGCGTTCAGGAGCTTTTGAAGGCAATGGGCGTTTCATCGCTCGTATTCAACTACTCAGGATATGGCGCGAGTTCCGGAAGAGTGAGCGTACCCCATTGCGAAGAAGATGCGATTGCGGCCTATCGGTTGTTGAAGGATCACGGGCACCGGCACATTTTTCTGCTCGGCTTTTCTCTTGGCTCAGGGGTGGTCTTAGCTGTCACACCGACAATCGAGGTTGAAGGTGTGATTCTTTGCCAGGGGTATTCCACACTTCGCGAAGCGGCGCTTGCAATGGGGTTTCGACGTTGGATGACCCATGCTATGCCTGATGTCTGGCACAACCTTCGTCGGCTGAATGAAATAACAACTCCGGTTCTAGTCGTACATAGTGATGGGGATCAACTATTCCCTGTAGCAATGGCGAAGCGCGTCCACGAGGCTTCTGGGTCGAGAGGGGAGCTAATCATCGTCTCTGGATTTGCTCACGACGGGCCAGTCTACTTTCCGGCAGAGGTATACTGGCGTCCGATTGTTGAGTGGGCTGCGCGAATGTCTTCCAGGGTGGTTGCGGAGCAGTTGCCGACGGAGATCAGTCGGCGTTGAGAGGCTCCAGCGGGACAGAATCGCTCCCCGCGCTGAGTTCCTGATCGCGGTACTGGAGTTGGTAAAGCTTCCAGTAGAGCCCGCGTTCGGTGAGAAGCTGCTGGTGGGTACCGCGTTCGCGCAACTGACCTTTGTGCATCACGAGGATGGTGTCGGCGCGTTGAATCGTCGAGAGACGGTGAGCGATAAGGATCGAGGTGCGTCCGGTGATCATGCGGGAGAGTGCGAGGCGGACGCGAAGCTCGGTGTCGGTGTCGACCGAGGAGGTGGCTTCATCAAGGATCAGAATACCGGGATCGTGGGCGAGCGCGCGGGCGAAGCTGATGAGCTGTTTCTGACCGGTGGAGAGCGTAGCACCACGTTCGCGGACTGGTTCAGCAAATTGCAGCGGAAGCGAACGGATGAAGTCCCCAACGTTGACCTCGTCAGCTGCTAGTTGGAGCCGTTTGTCGGTGATCCATTTGGAGCCAAGGCGAATGTTGTCGGCGATGGTGCCGGTGAAGAGGAAGGGGTCCTGTAGAACAACGCCGAAGCGCTGGCGCAATTTCTTTAGATCCTGCTCGCGGACATCGATGCCGTCGACCAGAATGCTGCCGCGCTGGATGTCATAAAAGCGCATCATCAGGCCGGTGATGGTAGTCTTCCCGGCGCCGGTGTGGCCGACGATTGCGGCAGTTTCGTCGGGTTCGACGGTGAAGCTGACGCCGCGAAGAATCCATTCGATATCCGCAAAGGTGTTGAGTTCTTCTTCGGTTGCCGAGGCTATACGCACGTGTTGTGCGTCATCGAGCTTCTGATAGGTAAACCAGACGTTGTGGAATTCGACGCGTCCAGAGTTATCATCAGCGATCGGAGCGGCTGGCGAGACGATGGTCGGCTGCGTATCCAGCAGGTTGAACACTCGTTCGCTGGCGGCCATGGCAGCTTGCAGAATGTTGTACTTCTCGCTGAGATCCTGAATGGGCCGAAAGAAGCGCTGCGCATACTGGATGAAAGCGATGAGAATGCCAACGGTCACGACGTTGCCGGCTTTCGGCAGAGCATGTAAAAGCGGCTGGAGTTCGTGCAGTTGCATCGCCTGAAGATAATGAAGCGCCGAAATGCCGCCGCGCCAGATCACAAGCGCGATCGCCGTAGCGCTGAGGAACTCAACGACTGGGTAGTAAACAGCGTAGGCGAAGATGGCGTCGGTCCAAGCTTGCTTATTCTCGGCATTAACTGAGGAGTAGTCGTTAAAGGCGCGGCGCTCGCGGTTGAAGAGCTGCACGATAGACATGCCCGAGACATACTCCTGCGTGAAGGAGTTGATACGCGCGGTAGCGGCGCGCTGACGCCTGTAGCTGTCGCGAACGTGGCGCCGAAAGATCTTGGTGACGTAAAGAATCGCCGGGATGACCGAAAGCGCCAGGAGAGCCAGAGGCCAGCTCATCCGCAGCATAATGAGAACGATGAAGAGAAGTACGAAGATGTCCTCGAAGATGGCGAGCACGCCGGAGGTAAACATCTCGTTGAGCGCATCTACATCCGAAGTCACGCGGGTGACAAGCTTGCCGACAGGGTTGTGATCGAAGAAGGAGGGCTGCATGCGTTGCAAGTGACGGAAGATCTGACTGCGAAGGTCGAACATGATCTTTTGGCCAGTCCACTGCATCATGTAAGTCTGCGCAAACTCCAGCACATAAGTGAGAAGCAGCGCACCGAGATAGAGACAACCGATCTGAGTGATGCCGGTCATGGGCCGCGAGCTGAGATGACGCGCAAGCCAAGAGAGCTTTGCCGGCGGCGTGTCGGTCATGTAGGTGTCGACCGCGACCTTGACCAGATACGGCCCCATGACATCTGTCGAAGCTTTGAAGAAGATGGTGAGTGCGGACAGGCCAGTCTGCAGCTTGTAGGGCCTCAGATAAGTTAGAAGGCGGCGCATGAGGCGCGCATCGTAGGCTTTGCCCGCGACCTCATCGTCCTGCGACGGTTTTTTCGAGGGCTGTTCCTTCGGATCCTTCGGTTTCTGGTCGTCGGCCATTTGCAGTCTTTATTCTAGATGCTTAAGGCTGGCCGGAGATTCGGAAGTGCAGTTCCACTAATGTTTTACGTCGGTTACCACCGCGCCCAGAACGTTGCCCTGGTTATTCTGCTGGGCGAAGACTACCACGCGGATGTTGACCAGATTCGCATCTTCTGGCGCGTTGAGGCTGAAATTAAGTGGGCCGGCGCTCAGGTCTTTCAATGAGCCGATGCGTTGCAGATTCCGCACAACACCGACGTGCTTTAGCCGGCGGCCGCCATTTTCACCGTTGCGAACGTCGGTGAAGTCGGCCGGGTCGACAAGAGCAGCGTAGAGTTCGCCGTGCGACAAAGACGCCGAAGACGCTGGCAACGAGACAGAAGCTGAAATCTTTCGGGCGTCCACCGCGGGACGGGACAGCGACAGGTTCAGCTTGGCCTTCTGCGCAGCGCTCGTGATCGACCGGCGTGCGTGGGTGGAGTCGTTGCCCACGAACTGGTCGGCTCCGTCGACGATCATCTGCGGTGTGTAGACGCCATCGACGCCGAGGCGGGCACTGTACTGGTTTTGTCGCTCCGTGTACTGGTGCGAGGAGAACCGGTCGTGCCAGCCGAGGTTATCCCAGTAGTCGACGTGCTCCCCGAGAACGATGATCTCTACGTTCTGAATGGGCTGATCCTGGTCAAGCTTGGCCAGCAGCGCATCTGCGGGAGGGCAACTGGAGCAACCCTCCGAAGTGAAGAGTTCCACCAGCACCGGCGTGCGGTTAGACGAAGCAGATTGCGAGAGTGCGGAGATCGGCAGGGCAAGGAAGAAGAGCGAAAGGAAATAAGTGAAGAAGGAACGAATCTGCAACATAGGACGGAACCTCTTTTTTGTTAGAGTCGCCGTAGTTGGTTTAGTTACGTCGAGAAACGACAGGGCGTGAAACAATTGAGGGAGGGGTATTTTGGACGAATGGCTGGACCTGTCGGTGTCTACATCTCGGTTCCGTTCTGCAAGGCGAAGTGCACCTTCTGCAACTTTGCTTCCGATGTATTCGGCGCAGAACGAATGCAGCACTATATCAATCGCCTGTGTAGGGAGATTCGCGGAGCGCACACGGCTGCAGAAAGAATCGAAGGCTCGCTCCCCAGGGCCGTGGACACGATCTACTTCGGCGGAGGGACGCCTAGCCTGCTTTCGGCTCAACAGTTTAAGAAGATATTTCAGCATCTGCGCAGCGAGTTCGACCTTAACCCCGATGCGGAGATCACTCTGGAGTGCGCTCCCGGCCAGCTCGCGGATGAAACCTTGGACGAACTGCTGCAGCAGGGAATGAACCGGATCAGCTTTGGAGTTCAGTCGTTTGTTGACCAGGAGACGACGGCCGTGGGGAGGCTGCATACCCGTCAGCAGTGCGACAAAGAGATTGCGAGGGTGACAGCGGCTGGCGTTCGCGAGATCAACGTTGACCTAATCGTCGGGCTGCCGCACCAGACAGCGCAGAGTTGGCAGTATTCGGTAGAGAGAGCGGTTGCAAGTGGTGCGCCACATATCAGCGTGTATCTACTTGAAGTGGATGACGACTCGCGGTTGGGGCGAGAGATGCTGAAGCAGGGAAGCCGCTACAGTGCGGCGGCTGTACCTAGTGAGGATCAGGCTGCGGAGTGGTATCAGCAGGCGTGCGACATGCTGCACGAGGCAGGTGTGCAGCAGTATGAGATCTCGAACTTCGCGCGACCAGGACACCACTCCCGTCACAATCTGAAGTATTGGCAGCGTCAGCCCTACATCGGCTTTGGACTCGATGCTCACTCGATGCTCCGTGCTGGTCGGGATGCGGTGAGATTTGCCAACACGAGCGATCTTGATCAATATCTTGGACAAATATCCGAACCAAATTCGTTTCAGATATTTGGCTCGGGAGACCACACGACGCATGCCGAGGCAAATGCTGTCGGGCGCGGCCAGGCCTTTGAGGAGTCACTCTTTCTCGGCTTGCGTTTGAATGAAGGGGTCGATCTCGACCAGTTGCGGAGACAGTTTGGCGAGGACTTACTGGAAGAAACGATGCCTGCACTGATGGAGGTCCGCGATGCAGGTCTCCTCGAACTCTATTCCGACAATATTCGGTTGACCCCACAGGGGCGATTAGCGTCGAACGAAGTCTTCAGCCGTCTGTTGATTCCTACCGCCGCATAACAAAGAACAACTGCCACAGGAGAGAACGAAGCCCATGATCGATCTGCGCAGCGACACCGTGACCCGTCCCACTGCAGCCATGCGCGAAGCGATGGCCTCCGCGGAGGTAGGTGACGATGTCTACAGTGAAGACCCGACCGTCAACCGCTTGGAGAAGGAGGCCGCAGAGGTCTTCGGTCGCGAGGCCTCCATCTTCGTGCCAACGGGGACGATGGGAAATCAGATTGCAATTCGACTGCACACGCAACACGGGCAGGAAGTCATTTGTGAGGCGCGATCGCATGTGCTGGACTGGGAGATGGCGATGATGTCCGCATTCTCCGGCTGCCAGGCGCGGACGGTCGCGGCAGAGCGAGGCATTCTTACGTGGGACCACATCAAGCCTGCGATCGGAGCGAAGATCTACTACAGGGCACAGACTGGCCTTATCACTCTCGAGAACACACACAACATGGCCGGCGGTACAGTGACCCCGTTGAAAATTCTCGAAGAGGTATGGGCAGGCGCACGCGAAATTGGCTTACCAGTACATCTAGATGGAGCGAGAGTATTCAACGCTGCAACTGCGCTGGGACTCAGCGTTGCGAAGTTGACGAGCGGATTCGACACCGTGATGTTCTGTCTGTCAAAGGGTTTGGGCGCTCCCGTCGGCTCCATGCTGCTCGGCAGCAAAAAAGCGATTGAATCTGCGCGAGTTTATCGTAAAGCTTTGGGCGGAGGGATGCGACAGGCGGGGGTCCTCGCTGCTGCAGGGCTCATCGCCTTGCATGACATGCCAAAGCGGTTGCAGGAAGATCACTCAAACGCTCGTCTTTTGGCAGACGCGGTTGCAGCGGAGCCCAGTAAGGCAGAGACCGACCTGGATAGCGTGCAGACCAACATTGTGATCTTCAAGCTGCGCGGCAAAGACCACGCAAACGGTGGGGATGCCGTAGGCTTCGTTGCGGCCTTAAAGCAGAAAGGAGTGTTGGCCAGCGCCATTGGTCCGCACTCTGTACGATTCGTGACGCACTACGATGTTGATCGCGCCGCCTGCACCAACGCCGCAGTGATTATCTCTGAGGAGTTGCGGGCGCTCTAGCGGCGAACCCGGCTTTGCTTCGCAGCTTTAGTCTCCGCCGGCATTGATGGTGGGATTGGTCGCGAGGAAGACGCTCACCTGGGTGCCGTGCGATGCATCGCTTGTGTCGCTGGTAACCGAAATAATCCCCCCGTGTTTATTGATGATTCCACGGCTCACCCAAAGGCCGAGGCCAGTGCCATGCTCTCCTTTGGTCGTGAAAAAGGGTTGAAACAGGTGTGGCTGCACATCGTCTGGAATGCCCTCGCCATTATCGGCGATCGTTACCGTTGCTCCTGCCTGCTGCTTCTGGCCGTTTGCTTCGACGCTTGCGCTCCGTGGCGCGACGCTGACCTTCACCTTACCGCCAACGCCCGCTGCTTCGGCTGCATTGGTGATGAGGTTCGTGAAGACTTGGCGCAGTTCTGCAGGAAAGGCACAGACTTTGATCGGTTCAGGCATCTCGGTTGTAGTCGTGACACCGAGATCACTCAGCCGCCTTTCCATCAGGAGAAGAATCTCCTCGAGCATCTCTTTGAGATCGACGATCACGGGAGCCTTCGATTCGCGATACAGCCCAAGCATGGCGCGGCTGATCTGCGTGACTCGCGTTAACTCCTGTTCGGCCATGTCCATGAAGTGGACAGACTCTTCCGGAGACGCTCCATTGCGCATTAGGTAAAGCAGATTCGACACAGAATCTAGCGGATTATGAATTTCGTGCGCGATAGTGGCAGCAAGACGACCTGCAACCGCCAACTTCTCATTCGCGATCAAAGCCTCTTGTGTCTTGCGTTCCTTCGTGATGTCGCGAAAGACAAGAACGATACCGATCGTGTTTCCGACCTTATCGTGGATCGGCGCGCCGCTGTCGGAGATATCGAGTTCAGTGCCATCCTTGCGCAGAAGAATAGTGTGATGGTTTGCCATGCCCACGATCTTGTCCAGCCGCCTCACCTTTGCGACTGGCGTCTCCACCGGTTCACGCGTAGTCTCGTCGACGATGCGGAAGATCTCTTCAAGTTGTCGTCCATTGGCTTCAGACTGGCTCCAGCCCGTCAACTCCCTGGCCACGGGATTCATCATCTGGATGCGGCCTCCGGCGTCGCACGTGATGACGCCATCGCCGATCGATTCGAGCGTTGTCCGAAGTTGTTGCTCCGATTGGTAGAGCTCTTCCGCGCGGCGGCTAAGAATATCGAGCGACCCTCGATAGGCCGCGGAGACGGCATGGAGACGGCTTCGCGTAAACAGGCCAATAAACACCCCCATGCCAAGGGCCAGCGCGAGCAACACTAGCAGCAGGCTATGAACCTGGCGATGCCAGAGGGCGATGCGCCGGGCGCGGCTGGCCTCAGCCTTCTCGATAATATCGGTCAGGTCGTGGCGAACGTTATCCATCAACACCTTGCCGTGAAGGTTCAGATCCACGTCGTTCGTCTGTCCCCCTCCGCGAACGGTCGCAATAACGGGAAGGGCAAACGCATCCTGCCACGTCTGGTGTTCGTCTCGGAGATCCGCAATGTCGTGCTTCTGGTCCGCGTCCGCGCCTGCCATGTTGTCGAGGGTCTGAATCTCGGTCTGCAGGTGGGACTCAGCCTCGTAAAACGGCTGCAAAAATCTTGTGTCGCCGGTAGTTTCATATCCGCGCAGACCCGATTCCTCATCGACAACCAGCTTCGAGAGAAGGGTGGCCTGGGAGATTCTGGCATCAGATTCCTGGATCAAATTCACGGTGACATTCGATCCCCTGATCTGAACGTAGAGCGCACCGGCGACCAACAGCAACGCCACCACAGGCAATACGAACACCTGCCTTAAAATGTTATTGAACTGACTTAGATTCACTGTCCTCTCAATCTCGTACTTTGCTTTGAGTGGTGGGTCAACTGACTGGTTGCAGCAGGCTGCCTAGTTTTTCCAGAAGAACCGGCGCGCCCTCTCCCTTGGTCATATACAGATCAACAACAGCAGTCACCTCGGGAGCCAGCCCAATATAAGCCGAGAGCAGAAGGATAGGGACCTGGGGCTTGACCCGACGCATTTGGAGAGCGATCTCGCCCCCGTGCATGCCCGGCATCGAATAGTCCAGCACAACCGCCTCCACTGGCTCAGCAGAGAAGATAGCGAGCCCAGTCGGTCCATCAGAGGCGGTCAGCACTCGATATCCAGCCCGTTCCAGCAAAATCTTCCGAACCTCGAGCCCGATTCGTTCGTCATCCACGCAAAGGACGAGATTGGAGTTCCGTTTCATGGAGTTCAGATCATCTACAACTTGTAGAGTTACTCTAGAGTATACGAACGTACTCTTCATACGGTTTACTGTGGATGATTCATCGTACGTTAGCAATCCCCCGTCCGGGGTGCGCTAACCTGACGTTAATCAAGTCGCGATTTGACAGGGGTTTACGAAGTGAGTCAGACGATTTTTGTTTTGGAAGACGATGCGGATATCTCCCGCTTGGTGCAGTACCACCTGGAGAGCGCAGGTTTTACAGTTCGCCCATATCTCGCTATCAATCAGATACTTGCCGATGCTGAACGGCAGCCGCCCGCGCTTTTCCTCCTGGATATTATGGTGCCTGGCGGCGACGGCCTCGACCTGTGCCGGCGGCTTCGTCAGAATCCTACCCTCAGCGTGGTTCCGATCATCTTCCTCACCGCCCGTGCAGCTGAGAACGACCGCGTCCACGGCTTGGAGATGGGTGCCGATGACTACATCACCAAGCCCTTCGCCACCCGTGAGCTCGTAGCCAGAGTTAAGGCAGTACTAAGGCGCTTCGAGCGGCCAAGCTCGCCCTCGGTGCTGAAGTTCGAGAACGTAGAGATTGACGCCAGCGCCATGCAGCTTCGCGTGAACGGCGAACTTGTCACGACGACGGCGACAGAGTTCCGGCTTCTGGACTATCTTGCCCGGCATCCTGGACGCGTCTTCAGCCGCGATCATCTCTTGGATGCAGTTTGGGGCGATGCCCGCTTTGTCACGCCGCGCTCCGTCGACGTGTATGTCCGGCGTATTCGCGAAAAGATCGAGGCTGACGCCGAGACGCCGCGCTATCTTAAGACCATGCGCGGTGCAGGCTATCGGTTCGAGATTCCGAAGGCGGCACAGGCCTAGGCGAGGGGGCAACTCGTGAGGCGCAGCTTCTTTCTTTCGGTATTCTTCCGCATCGCGATCGCATCGGTACTCTGTGCGCTGGTCGGGCTCTCCTCGCTCCCGTACCGATGGATCATCGCTGGCCTGCTCGTCATCGCATGGGCCGGCATCAGCGCGTTCTTTCTCGCGCGTTTAGTTCGGCAGGACGTCACACTTCTGCAAAACTCGGCCGCGGCCGTTCCTGAGCGCCAGGTCGGGGAGATCAATCCCACCTTCACCGACTTCGATGGACTGGCACGTGCCATCTCCGTAGCCTCCGATCACGTCAACCGCTCGCTGAGCGACGCCTCGGAGAGTCGCCACGAGCTTGAAGCGATGATCGACAGTATGCAAGATGCCGTTGTGGCCGTCGATCCCGCAGGCCGCATTCAGTGGACCAATCAGCGGATGCAGAAGCTGATTCCAGGCGCCTCGTTCAGTAGTGCCATCCGCGTCGGCCATGCGCTAGTCCAGACTATCCGAGACCCGGAGATTCTGGACTGTGTTCGGACCGCACTCGAACAGAGAGTCGTGAGCGATGGCCGATCGACCTCACTTCTGCCTGGGCGTATCTTTGAAGTCAACGTCTCTCCGATGCCCGGTGGCGGAGCCGTGGCCGTTCTCCACGACATCACACGCATCGAACAAGTTGAACGAACCCAGCGCGACTTCGTAGCCAACGTCTCGCATGAGCTGCGTACTCCGCTTACCTCGATCACCGGTTACGTTGAAACTCTGCTCGACCATGAGGCATCGCTCAGTCAATCTGCGCGAGAATTTCTGAGTATCATCCTGAAGAACGCAACTCGCATGAACCGCCTGACCGAAGATCTCCTGGTCATGGCGCGAGTCGAATCGTCCGAACAGGAGTTGCACCCGGCTCCCATCCCAGCCGACATTCTGGTACGCGACGCCGTGCAGGCGATGAGCGGCCTCGTACAGGACACCGAATCCATCCTCGAAATCGGTGACATTTCCACTGCCGAGGTCTTCGCTGACACTGACGCCATCCTCCAGGTGCTCAGCAATCTCATTGAGAATGGCATCAAGTACGGGCAGGCCAGGAACGCGCCCGTCTCCAAGGTGGTCGTCTCGTCCCGGGATGTGTGGGATCCGATTGAAGCCGTCGAGTTCAGTGTTCGCGATTTTGGCCCCGGAATTGCTTCAGAACATCTCGGCCGCATCTTCGAGCGCTTCTACCGGGTCGATAAAGCGCGCTCACGGGAGTCGGGAGGCACCGGGCTGGGACTCGCGATCGCACGACATATGGTGCAGACGCACGGCGGATCGATTCGTGCAGAAAGCGAGCTAAACGCCGGCAGCAACTTTATCTTCACACTCCCCAAGGCTCAGAACTTGGTGGAATAATGCCGTTTTCACTACGATGTAACCTCTCCGTAACAATTCCGCCTCACACTCAATATTGAGATGTATTGACTGATTGATTTGGATCGATGCATTTAATCCTAGGGGGACGAGTGAAACTGAAAGTCATCGCAGCAGCCGTATTGGCGCTTGTAACTGCCGGAGCCAACGCACAGAACATCAACGGAGCCGGGGCGACCTTCCCCTATCCGATCTACTCCAAGTGGTTTAGCGAGTACAGCGCGCTGCACCCGGAAGTGAAGATCAACTACCAGTCCATCGGCTCCGGTGGCGGTATCCGCCAGGTCTCCGAAGGCACAGTGGACTTCGGCGCCAGCGATAGCCCTATGACCAACGATCAGCTTAGCGCGGCCAAGGTCAAGGTCATGCACATTCCTACCGTTCTGGGGGCCGTTGTTCCGGTGTACAACATTCCAGGCATCAACAAGGATCTGAACTTCTCAGGTGATGTAATTGCCGATATCTACCTCGGCAAGATCACGAAGTGGAACGATTCCCGCATCGCGAAAGACAACCCTGGCGCCAACCTGCCGGATAAGGCCATCCTTCCCGTTTACCGTTCGGACGGAAGCGGAACGACCTTCATCTTTACCGACTACCTCTCTAAAGTTTCGTCTGGCTGGAACTCCGGTCCTGGAAAGGGAGCCTCGATCAAGTGGCCTACGGGAATCGGGCAAAAGGGCAACGAAGGCGTCGCCGGCATGGTTCGTCAGTCGCCGTTCTCCTTCGGATATGTCGAGCTGATCTACGCCGAGACGAACAAGATGAGCTTCGGTGCGGTACGGAATGCCTCGGGCAAGTTCCTTAAGGCCTCCACCGGCGGAGTCACCGCTGCCGCCGCCGGTGCCGCTAAGACGATGCCCGCAGACTACCGCGTCTCCATCACCAACGCACCTGGAGCGGACGCCTACCCGATCTCCAGCTTTACCTGGCTGTTGATCCCGACTCACTCCACCGATCCGAACAAGGCAAAGGCGCTGGCTGACTTTTTAGGCTGGATGCTGGATCATGGCGAAACCGAAGCCGCTGCGCTGACCTATGCTCCGTTGCCCAAGCAAGTGCAGGATATGGTTCGCAAGAGCATCGCGAACGTAAAGTAGCTACTCTGCCGCACGGGTTTCACATTGAAGTCCGTGCGGCATCTTTTTCTTCGCAGCTCCAGGGCAGTAAGCTCGATACAATCGATCCGTAGAGTCAACCGTCAGGAAAATAGGATTGTGTCTTCTACCCGTATGACTCCCGAACGAGAATCCAGTTCTCCGTTGCCTGTGCCATCGCCTCTGCCACAGCCTCCTGTGGCATCTGCTCCGAACGCGACGCCGGCTCCGGTTGGTGTTGCTCCGTCTCCAATTCGAGATTTCCTCAGTAAGCGGGGAAGCGGCACCTTTGCTGATAACAGCTTCGCTGCGGTCATGCTTCTATGCGCCTGCAGCATCTTCGCGATTGTCCTCTTCATCTTCGTCATACTTGTAGTTCACTCCCGCTTGAGTCTCATCCAGTTCGGCTGGAAGTTCTTCACGCGTCAGGCATGGGATCCGGTCTCGGGCGACTTCGGCGCGCTGCCCTTCATCTATGGCACACTCGCCACTTCGCTGCTGGCTCTGTGCATGGCGGTCCCTCTGGCGCTTGGCGTAGCAATCTTTCTTACAGAACTGTGCCCGCGCGTGCTTCGCGCTCCGATCTCCTTCCTGACCGAGCTACTGGCGGCCATCCCCAGCGTCGTCTACGGTCTTTGGGCAGTCTTTGTACTTGTCCCGCTCATGCGCGACCTCATCGGCCCCTTTCTCTATAAGATTCTGGGCTGGACAGGCTTCTTCGAAGGCACTAACTTCGGCGTTGGTCTCCTAACCGCCAGCATGATCCTCGCCATCATGATCCTTCCGATCATCTCCTCACTAACCCGCGACATCATGAACGCAGTCCCCAATAGCCAGCGCGAAGCTGTCCTTGCGCTGGGAGCCACTCGGTGGGAGATGATTCGCATCGGCGTGCTGCGCAACTCCCGCATCGGCATCGTCGGAGCAATCATGCTGGGCCTCGGGCGCGCACTCGGAGAGACGATGGCCGTCACGATGGTCATCGGCAATCATCCCGATATCAGCAAGTCCCTCTTCGCTCCCGGCTACACGCTGGCCAGTGTCATCGCGAATGAGTTCTCGGAGGCCACCGGCGACCTCTACCTAAGCGCGCTCATCGAGATTGGTCTCGCCCTCTTCCTGGTTACCATCGTCGTTAACGCCATCGCACGCCTGATGGTTTGGGCAGTCACACGCAACGCACCGGCGCGGGTGAACTGACATGAGTAGTCAACCCCTGAGCAACCAGCCACGCCCCATGGACTTCGAATCGCCGTCCATGCGCAGGAATACGACACGGCGCACCGCCACCAACTACTTCGTCAGTGGTCTTTGCATCCTCGCGACCGTTCTGGTAATCCTCCCCCTGATCGCAATCCTCTTCTACCTCATCTACAAGGGCGCCAGCTCGCTGAATCTCGCGTTCTTTACCCATATTCCCGCCCCGGTGGGTGAGGCGGGCGGAGGTATGGCGAACTCCATCGTCGGTTCAGGCATCGTCCTCCTGCTTGCCAGTCTGATGGGTATCCCGATCGGCATCGCCGCCGGTGTCTACCTGGCGGAGTTTGGTCGCGGCAAAACCCTCGCCACTGCGGTTCGCTTCACCGCCGACGTGCTCAATGGCGTTCCATCGATCGTCATGGGCATCTCGATCTATTCGTTGATCGTCGTCCAGCAAAAACACTTCTCCGCTCTGGCTGGCGGAGTAGCTCTCGCGATCATGATGGTCCCAACCATCACACGCACCACCGAAGAGATGCTGGCCACGGTGCCGCACGCTATTCGCGAAGCAGCTCTTGGTCTCGGTGTCCCCAAATGGAGGACAGCGATCTCGGTCAGCCTGCGCACGGCTTCGCCCGGCATCATCACCGGCTGTATGCTGGCATTCGCCCGCGTTGCCGGAGAGACCGCTCCGCTGCTCTTCACCGCCTTCGGAAATCAGTTCTGGAACTTCAAGCTTAGCGAGCCCATCGCCGCCCTGCCGCTGCAGATTTACGTATACGCCATCTCGCCGTATGACGAGTGGCATCGTCTGGCCTGGGCCGGCTCGCTCGTTCTCATCATCTTAATTATGGTCTCAGTCACGCTCGTCCGCATCTTTGCCAACCGCGGCGTACTCAAGGGAGGAAGCTAGTGGGAGTCGGCATTTTAGTTGAGGATTTGAACGCGTGGTATGGAACAACCCACACCCTGCAGGACATCAACCTGCACATCCCGGCGAACCACGCCACCGCGCTCATCGGCCCTTCGGGCTGTGGCAAATCCACCTTCGTTCGCTGCCTCAACCGCATGCACGAGACTAACCCCATCGCCCGCGCCACCGGCATCGTCAAAATGGGCGACATCGACATCTACAACGATGCCTCGCCGGTAGAGATCCGCCGCCGCGTGGGAATGGTCTTTCAGCGCCCCAACCCCTTCCCGACCATGTCCATCTACGACAATGTCGTCAGCGGACTCAAGCTCAACGGTTTCCGCAACCGCCGCATCCTTGACGAGACGGTCGAGCGTTCACTCAAACAGGCCGCGCTCTGGGAAGAGGTCAAGGATGACCTCAAGAAGAAATCAGGAGCTTCGCTCTCCGGAGGTCAGCAACAGCGCATGTGTATCGCCCGTGCGCTCGCCGTCGATCCCGAGGTTCTGCTAATGGACGAGCCCGCCTCCGCGCTGGACCCCGTCTCTACCTCCAAGATCGAAGATCTCATCTTCCAGCTTAAGAGCCAGTACACCATCGTCATCGTGACGCACAACATGCAGCAAGCCGCCCGAGTTGCGGAGAACACCGGCTTCTTCCTCAATGGCAAGATGGTCGAGTTCGATTCCACCCATAAGATCTTCACCAATCCGCGCGACAAGCGAACGGAAGATTACATCACCGGGAGATTCGGCTGATGCGCGTCAAATTTCATCAGAGTCTCGACGACTTGAAAGAAAAGCTGCTTGTCATGGCGGGCATGGCGGAGCAGGCAATTCAGCGCTCTATCGAAGCCTACCGCACGCGCGACCTTTCGATCTGCGAACTGGTCTTCCGGGCCGAACCCTCCATCAATCGCCTCGAACGTGAGATCGATCAGATGGCGCTCGATCTGCTGGCTATGGAACAGCCAATGGCCATCGACCTTCGCTTCATCCTCTCCGTGATCAGGATCAACGCCGATCTCGAGCGCGTAGGCGACCAGGCGGTCAACATCGCCGTGCGCGTACGAGAGATGGGAGCCTTCGCCAACATCGATCTCCCTGTAGATATTCCTAAGCTTGCCTCGCTCTCTTCTGCGATGGTTCGCAAGTCCCTCCAGGCCTTTATCGAAGGCGACGCCGAACTGGCCGAATCAGTTCTGCGACTCGACGATCAGGTCGACGAGATGAATGATGCGGCCTTTTACGCGCTCAGCTCACTCATCAAGGAGAAGCCCGAACTTACACCGCAATCGCTCAACGCTCTGATCATCTCCCGCAACCTGGAACGCGTCGGAGATCACGCCACAAATATCGCAGAAGATGTCATCTTCTGGGTTCGAGGTGCGGATGTTCGTCATAACAGCACCGCACCGTAGGTTTCAGTGAAGGGACACCAAGTTTCATAAACTTCTATACCATCAGTCCGTCCCAGGTTCCCACCAGACGAGTTTTGGCAACATCGGGTAGTACAAGCCAACCCGCAGCCTTCCGTTCTCAACGCGGTCCCTCATCATCTGAGCATAAGCTTCCATCTGCTCCCCGTACTTCGTTCGCTCTTCAGCAAGAAACCCCTCCAGTCCTTCACGTCCGTGGGTTGCAGTTTTGTAGTCGATGATCCAAAGATAACTGGCTCCTGCCTGCATCGGTTGTGGCCCGCTATAAAACACTCGATCCAGCCGCACACTGCTGCGCACATCATGCCACGCGCTCAGAGAGAGTTCGTTCGACGCTTGTTTATGCTGGCTCAGCACCCATCGTCCTTCTTCGTCCTGCAGCATGTTGGTCAGCGCAGTCGTCACTCGTGGGACCAGCCGCTCGACCACGACCAGAGATAGCCCATCTCCCCGCAGCACCGACGCAATTCTAGGAGTCCATCCCGCCACTTCGTACAGTACGGCTGCAACCCCCACTCCCTCTGCCAGCCTTTTGGCTAGAACCTCGAGGAAAGCATGGACGGCATTGCCAATGGCACGAGCCTCGAAGGAACCCTCAGGTCTTTTAAAGAGTTTAGCTCCTGCTGCAATCGCATCCTCTCCTTGGGAGAGCTGTCGCTTCATCGAAAATCGCGACTCCGGCCTGAATTCCATCGGAAGGCGCTTAAGCATCGTGGGGCGTGTCGCTTCGTCGGCGCCCGCCGCGATCTCGCCGACAAAGCTCTCTTCTTCAGACTTGGGAAACATCATGGGCAATTGAATGAGCCTCTGCGAAGCCGGAACACCAGCCGTAAAGTGCCGCCCCACTGCGGGCCATGCCGTAGCTAGCAGACTCCCATATGGCCGCATAACCTCTCCCCTCGCCGTTGCTTCAGGAGATGCGAACAGATGCAGCTCCTCCCGCGCTCGCGTGCACGCAACATAGAAGACGCGCTTTCTCTCCGCAGCCTTCTTCGCTCTATCAATACCCCTCAACCAGAGATTCAGCGCCCTTGAACCTTCGCCGCGACCCGCGATCGGCGCGAGCATAATATGTGCCGCTTCCGCATCGGTGAAATCGATTTCGCTCCACGTCAGCAACCTTTCGCGATCTGCAGGATCCTTCTTCTGAAGCCCCGGTACCATCACAACATCCCATTCCAGGCCCTTTGACTTATGGATAGTCATCAAATCAACAGCCCAACCTCCGCTCGCCGGCTGAGCAAACAATTTATCGAGTCGACGTTTCAGCAGACTCATATCGATCGTGCCGCTGTCTCCTTCCATCTCATCTAGAAGCTGCAGATACCTTCGTGCATTGCCCAACTCCTCCGGCGTTAAAGACGCATCCCCGCCCAACGATCGCCACGTCCTCTCTACCCACTGGGCCGCGCTTAAACCCGACCGTTTCTCTTCTGCCGCCTGCAGCACTGGCCACACGCGCAGCACTATTGCGCGACTCTCTTCCTCCAGCAGTTCCAGCCTCTCTGCAATCACATCTCCCATGCATCGTTCTGCCCAGTCGGGATCATCCGCTCCAGTGAGCACGTGAAGATCGGCACGACCCAGGCCGCACCACGGAGCACGCAACACTGCGAGCCAAGCCACACGATCTGCCGGGTGCATCAAAGCTCTGGTCAGCGCAAAGAGATCGAGAACCTCCTGCCTCTCACCCAGTGCCTCTATATCCACCGCGCGAAACGGAATCGCCCCCTTCGATTTGTTCTTCAGCTCCGCAACGATATCCGTTAGCAAGTTGCGGCTCCGCACCAACACTGCCAGCTTCCACGGCTCGCTTCGTCCTGGAGGCAGCGGCCTGCGACGCCAATGTTCAACGATAGCCCGCACCTGCTCCGCCTCCAATTTGGCTTGCCGACATTTCGCTCGTTTCATCGCTTCAGTCGAAGTCTGCCAAGGCAGCACTCGGGCATGCCACATAAGATTCAGTGAGCCACTACGCGAAGAGCCACGTACAGCCTGAGCCTCAACATACGGCACGTCCTCAGGGTTCGTTGCGCTGATCGTCCGAGGAAACAGAAGAGAAAAATCATCGTTGAACGCGTCAACTAGAGTCTTCTGCGAACGGAAGTTTGCCGTCAACTGTAGTCTGCCAACGGGAAGATCCCCCAGAAACTCCGTCTGCATCGTCTTCACAAACCGCTCCACTCGCGCCTGCCGGAACAGGTAGATCGACTGCTTCGGATCGCCGACGAGAAATACCGTCTGGCCATGTCCGTCCCATCTCTGGGTGAGCAGTTGAATCAGTTCGTATTGGCCCGTAGACGTGTCCTGCATCTCATCAACTAGCAGATGCTGAAGGCTCATTCCCAATGCCCTGTTCAAATCCGCGACTGCGCCCTCCCGCTGTAATGCGACCCGCGCCAGCAGTCCAAGCTCGGCAAAATCGCACTCTTCGCGTCGCGCAAACACCAGCTGCAACTCAGCCAGCGCCCTGTTCAAAACTCGAAACAACGCCTTGGCCACGACCCACTGCTCCTGCGGGTACTCAATAGGCGGCAAACTCCTCACTCTCTTGATTGCCTCCAACACATCGTCGCGATCCCGCAGCTGTTCCACCAGAAGCCTCAACCGCTCAGCATGATGCCTTTCAATCTTGAAGCCGAGATGATTACGAGCCGCCGTCGCCCTCCACTTCGACTCCTGAGTCGTGAGGAGATGAATCAAAGCTCGCCAGTGTTCAAGGTCTTCAGCGATCTCCTGCGGCGTATTGTGCAGACCGGCGCACATAGCAATCGGTGATGGACTTCCTCGATAACCTTCCGCATGCCCCATCTCGCTCGCAAGGGAGGCTAGTTCCTGCAAAATATCCGCCGGAACGCTAAGAGACAGTCGCGTCAGCCCTTCACAGACAGCCTGCTCCAGCGCTAGCTCAAGCTTAGGCAACACCGTTTCATCCAGAAAAGTGTCATCCAGTTGTTGCGTCCCCAGCGGAACAAGTTCGCCCCACTGATTGCGCAACGGCAGCATCTCCATCAACAGCCGCTCGCAGTCGCGAAGGCTACCATCTCGATGCAACAACACGATGCGCAGCGCAGCATCCAGCTCCACATCGTCTCCACCAAGTTGCATCAAAGTCTCTCTCGCCGCTTCGCGATACATCAACATCCCATCTTCAACCGGTGTCTGTCGGCCTCCAGCGCCTGAGAGAACCGGCAACAATCGCGCCACTTCACCGCAAACCGAATCGATCGTGCGAATATTCAATCTTCGTGGATGTTGCAGCAACTCCCATCCCAAAATGCCATCGCGCCGGAGCACGCTCTCCGCCAAAGCACGAGTCTCACGATCAAAGTCCGAGTTACTCTTCAGAGGCTCGCCTCGGGCAGCGTTCTCCAGCTGACCAATCACGCGCTCCCGCATCTCCGCCGTGGCCTTTACTGTGAACGTAATGGCCAGGACCTGGCTGGGATCTTCGACACTCTCGTCAGCCAGCAGCTTTAGATAGCGTTGAATTAGCAGCCCGGTCTTGCCAGACCCCGCAGGCGCCTCGACGATCCACGACCGTCGAATATCAAGCGCTCGTTCACGCTCCTGCCAGTCCGGCGGCCGTGTACCGGACGTATCTAGTGGAGGGGTGTCGCTCTGTGGCACAATAAAAAGATCAGCCACGACCCACCTCTGCAGCAAAGCCGTCCTCCTGCTCTTCCTCCTCCTCCAGCAGCGAAACGTTAAGCCTGCACAAGATCCTCTGTCCGCAGTGTGCGCAGGTCCCCGGAAACGTCTTCGGACTCACGCGCGCCTCACCTGAGTGAAACTCCTCAGCCAGCTCCGCCAGCACCTCTCTCCATCGCTCCACCTGAGCTTCAAGTGTTGCAGCTTCTTTTAGCCTGGTTGGCTTGGGTAGCACTCCGTCACTCGCTGCGTACCCCTGCAGGCCACGGTCTTTACCAGCCTTGACGAGACCAAATGCGACACCTTGCAGCTGATCCGCCTGAGAAAGAATCGCATAGAGCGGAAGCTGTGGAGCGTTAGGCCTCTGCGTCAGCCAATCATTCGGCGAAGCAGAGCCTGTCTTGTAGTCGATCAGTACCTCGCCGCCTTCCACGACGTCAACCCGGTCCATACGCACACTCAGACGCAGCGGCCCGACGCGAACATCCTCGAACTCCTTCTCGCTGAGCTTCACCTCAAACGGCAGTCCTCGCTCCAGCTCCAGCTCAAGCCAACCGGATAGAAGTCTGCGCAACCTCTCGTTCTGCACCTCTACATAAGTCTTGTCCCAACCGGTCGCACTCGACTCTGTTGCCTTCCTCAACGCCTGGATGACACACCACGCCAGCGCCTCCTCACGTTCCTCCATCGTCATCGAACGCAGATTATCCTGTGTCTTTACCCCGTCCCAAAAAAGCTCGAGCGCCTTGTGTAGTGCTGTGCCGCTCTCTCTCGCGTCCATGCCTGGTTCAATCGACTCAATCTCTGCCGACCACAGACGCTTCTCCGCAAATGCACGAAAGCTACACGCCGCCTGCAGCTCTAAAACCTTGGCGCCACCGCGAATCACCCTGTCTGGCGGAGCCTGAACTTGAGCAGCGTCCGCAAAATCTGCTAACTCAACGATGGTCCGCTGTGATTCCTCCCCCACAAGCTCATCAGCCCTAGCCGCCTCCAGATTGAGTCCTGTCAACAGTGGGGATGGCCTCTGCTCTCCGTCAGGAGATTCCTTGGCATAGCTGAAAACAACACTACCGGCACTTGCCGCGATCCGTTCCGTGATCCTCTGTGCGCGTTCACTGTCGAGCGCAGGATCAGTTCCTGGCATCTTCAATTCACGCTGCAGATGCCAGGGCAGCAGGGAACTGCCAACCGCCCGCATCGGCCAGTCGAGATCGCCCGCGCGCAAGAACCATACTGCATCAACCGTGCTTCCCGCAGCCTCCAGCGGGGCCATCACCTGTACCGGCGCCCCTCGTGACTCCGGGGCAAACAACGTCAGCCGCGCAACCCCTTCGAGAGCCTCTAGTGCCTGTGCATAGTCCACGGGCACGCCGTCAAAGTCCAGCGTCGCTAGTTCATCCAGAGCACTCTCCCACTTGAGCCTCATCTGAAATTCGACGCTGGACTCCCCGCGCTCTGAGCCCCACGCCGCCGTTTCCAGAAGCTCCCGCATCTTCTCCGCCCACTCTGCATGAGAGCGTTCATCGAGCCCTTGCAATCGACCCGCAACCCGCTGCATCGCGCGCAATGTGGCGAGCACTTGCGGAAACTTCACCCTCCGCTTTGATCGATCCATCATCTCGACCAATTCACGCAGCGAGATCTCCGGCCGCAGCATCCGGGCCTTACGCAGCTCAAAGGCATCGAACTCCGCACGTGCATTCCGCTCTCCTCGGCTCATCGCGAAGTAAGGCGACAGCAGCAACGCACTCACTCTCTCCAGCGGCAACGGCTCGCTTGACCATCGCAGCAGATCAAACGCTGCAGCAACCAGGGGCGCCTCCCCCAACGTAGAACCAAGGGAAAACTCATAAGGTCCGACGTGATCGTCCGCACGAATGTCTTCAAGCTCTGGTGCCAGCACCTCACGAAATACGCGGTCAATCTCTCTGCGCTCACTCTCAAGTGCCGGCACAATCACAGCAACGGTTGTTCCTGTGTTCTCTTCGAGAAACCTCCGCACCCAGCGCGCCGCGAGAAACAGCTCCTCCTGACCATCCACCGCTTCCACCAGCAGACGTCTCTGTGCGGGGAGCTTCAGCCGCAGTTCCTCCACTTGTACTCCCGTCGAACGGAAAGCCTCCACCAATCGGCTTTGCGATGGAGTCATCTGATCGAATCCCACCAGCGCGATCCTGTCCGCTACGAGCCCCAAGAATACGCTTCTCGTACCCCCCCGTTCGACTTGTACCCGGAGCGCGTCTTCCAACTGGGCCCCTGTTATAAATTCCTCAGCCAAACAAAGCCGTTCAAACGTGCGTGACCATCGTTGGAACGATCGTGTATCTGAGTTGCCGATCGCCGCTTGCAGGCTCAATCGCCCATCGTAACTGCATATCAGTCGCCAAGCGTCCGCCGCCATAGCCGCCAGCGCATCCACAGTCCGCAAACTTGCGAGTTCCTCGTCAGCTTCGAGAATGGTTCGCCAAACCACCAGTTCCTGCGACCGATTCAACCTCATCGCAGTGACGCGGCCCTCCACCAACAGCCGCTGCCACATGTCGGCAAGCCACGTATCCCACGACATCACGGCTGCGGGTGACCAGCTCGCCAGACCCAACGCCCGGTTGCGCCGATCCCACTCCAGTCGAATGGCCCGCGCTGCCCGTTGATTGCTTGTTACGACAACTGAACCCTGCTTCAACGCCTCAGCAATCCCACCCGGCAGCAGCCCGCGACCATCCATCCTTTGGTTATACGCCCAACGCCGCAGGAAAAGCAGACTCCGAATTCAGTCCCCGACCAGCAGCCTCCGAGGTGTAAACAAACTCATCGCGAGCAGTCCCAGCGCGGCCGCAAAGGGCAATGCAAGCGCCAGTTGCAGCGATCCATTCCTCGTAGAAACTACTCCCATCATCCACGGCAGTGCCGCTGCCCCCAGCCCCGAAACTGCAACCACAATCCCCGCTTGCCGCGCCTTAGGCCGCTCTGCCATCAGCAGTGCGAAGGTAGCTGGAAAGAATGGCGCAAGACTAAACCCGAGAAGCACAGCAAAGATCGCAATCGTCCCCGCGGAATGTGCCATCGCCAGGGCCGCTGTGAATCCAGCAGCCAGTGTCAGGCTCCATCGCTGCATAGTCTTCTCTCCCACATGCATCAGTATCGCCGAAGCGCCCAGCCGCCCAAAGGTCAACGCCATCCAAAACAGCAGCGTCGTATACTCGCTCACCGCCAGCGTCTTATCCCCATAACGCAGCGCAAACGTCGTCAGCCATCCGCTTAAGCACGTCTCCAGTCCACCGTAAAGCACAAGCAACCCAGCGAAGTACAGATAGACTCGCCCCCTCAAACCAACCTGCAAACCAGCTTCTACCCGTGCAGCGTCGAAGCGGTCAACATCCGGGACCTCTCCGCCCATCTGCCTCCACAGCACCAACAGCCCAATCACAAACAGTCCAGCGAATCCTTCAAGCACTCTCTTCAAAGCAAAGTGCGGTAACAACCACGCCGCCAGCAGCGCAGACAGCATGGCTCCTAGGCTGAACGAAAAATTCAACAGTGACAGAGCAGAGCCGCGATGCGCCGTAAACCTGCGGCCAGCCAGGATGTTGATCGAAGTAATGATCTGTCCAAGCCCAAATCCGCCCACAAACAAACCTACGCAACCCAATGCCATCGACGGAGACAGCGCAAAGCCTCCGAACCCCACCGCGCCGGCTGCCAGTCCCACCAGCAGACTCCATCTCAGCCTCGGTGACACCGTCACTCCACCAAGAAAAGCGCCACAAAACGTCGCCATCATCAAAAGACCGCTCTGCGAGTCCACCATCTCCCACTGCTTGGCCAGCAAAGGAAGAATCGGCCCCAGCAGTGCGGTTCCAAGCCCGGTAAGCATCAGCCCAAAATGCATCAGCCCCAGAGAAGGCACCCCGTTCTTACTTCGCTCCATCAATGGCCCCCCTTGCGTAATCTCACCGTTCAGCCATTATCATTGACTCAGGAGTCTGCCCGTGCCCCGCAAGCCTTTATTTCTCCTCGCCTCTTTTGTTCTTCTCGCTGGCTGTCACCAAAACGCATCACCAATCCCATCCAGGTCAGCCTCAGCCGCAAATACATTCACAATTCGCGGCCAGGTCGTCTCCACCGATACCACGCGCATCACCCTCGACGGCGAACAGGTTCCCGGCTTCATGGAGGCGATGACCATGGACTATAAACTCGCTGACCCAAGTGTGGTAAGCGAGCTCCACCCCGGCGACCGCATCACCGCCAAGGTCCTCGCCGACAAGCAGGGCGACAGCTTCGAAAATGTTCGCCTCAAAGACATCGTCGTCATCGCGCAGGCCCGCCCTGACTACAAGCCTCCCGTCTCCTATCACGTTCCCACCACAGGCGATCTCGTACCCAACTTCAAACTCCTCAACCAGAGCGGCCAAACAATTCACCTCGACCAGTTCAAGGGTAAGGTCGTGTTGATGACCTTCATCTACACTCGTTGTCAGCTCGCAGATTTCTGCCCCCGCATGAGCCACAACTTCGCCAGCATCGACAAAGCTCTTGCAGCCAACCCAGCCCTCTACAAACAAACCCACCTCATCAGCGTCAGCTTCGACCCCACCTACGACACGCCAAAGGTTCTTCGGAGCTACGGCGGCGCCTACACCGGCAACTACACTAACGAAAAGTTTCTTCACTGGGACTTCGCCGCACCTCCAGAGAAAGAGTTGCCTGCAATGACACAATTTTTCAACGTAGGTGTCACCCCAGGCGACAGCAAATCCCTTACCCACTCTCTTTCTACAGTCCTCATCAATAAAGACGGCAAGATCGTCGACTGGTATCCCACCAACGAGTGGAAGCCAGAAGATGTATTAGCCGCAATCAAAAAGAGCGCCGCCTAACCTTCAGACAACGGAAGAAGCAGAATCTGTCATCTGATCACCTGTGCAGAACACGCACGGAGGTTACGATCAAAATGAAAATGAATCGACTTGCTATTCCAGCACTCGCTATTGCCCTTGTAACGCCAGGTATTGTGTTAGCTCAGCCATACGCTCCATCACCTCAGTCATACGGACAGGGACCAGGTGGCTGGGACGCTCCACCGCAGGAGTTCCGCGATATTCAACGTCAGGGCTTTCATGACGGCATCGAGGGAGCGCGCAAGGACTTTGACAATCACCGTCGCCCCGACGTAAATAACCGCGATGAGTACCGTCATCCCCACGTACCCTCCAGTGCGCGAGGTGACTATCGCGAGGGTTTCCGTCGCGGCTATGAGACTGCAATGTCGCACATGTCGAGCGGTCCAAGATAATTCGTGAGCCGATTTTTAGGATAAAAAAGGACAATGTCTCTTCGCGATAATACCCAGCTTTCGGACTGGGTATTTTTGCGATTATGCCCCTTTCCTGCCCTCTGCAGGCGGACGCCCAAGCCATTCAAGTATCCTGATTGTGGTTCTATCAAGGAGTTCCACCCTTATGGCAAAGCTCACCATCGCCTTTGGCATTCTGCTCATCTTGCTTGGCATCACCGGATACGTCACGACGGGTAGCTCTCACCCTACTGCCCTCATCCCTAGCGGAATCGGCATCTTCTTCGTCCTCTTTGGCGTCATGGCGAATACCGATGATTCCAAAAAACGCATGCTCTGGATGCACATCTCCGTCACCGTAGCCTTGCTGGTCTTTCTAGGAATGATTCCCTCGGCCATCGACACGCTCAAGCTCGCCCGCGGCGCCATATTTCCTCACCCCATCGCCGTCGAAGAGAAGGGCGCGCTCTGCTTATTCTGCTTGATCTATGTGCTGTTTTGCGTCCGTTCTTTCATCTCTGCCCGCCGCGCTCGACTCGCCTAGCTTCGGCTCCAGCGTAAACTCAACTTAGCCATGTCCTCTTCCTTCGGTCCATCCAGTTTTGGCGGCGGTATGAAAGCCGCAGACCGTCCCTCTCGCGGCACCGGCAGAGCCACAGCGGCCGACCTCACTGCCTCACGCCCCAAGCCCAAACTCACCAAGGTCATGCCGGAGGTATGGAAGCTCGTCAAGCCCCGCCGGTGGCTGCTCGGCGGCAGTTTCCTGCTGATGATCATCAACCGTCTCTGCAGCTTCGCTCTGCCGGTCTCCTCGCGCTACCTCATCAACAATGTGATGTACAAGCATCAGTTAAACCTGCTGCCGTGGATCATCGGAACCGTCGCCACCGCCACCTTCCTGCAGGGAGTCACCTCTTACACCCTCACCCAGCTCCTCTCCACCGCTGGCCAGCGGCTCATCTCCGAGCTTCGCACCCGCGTTCAACAACACATCGGCCGCTTGCCTGTAGCCTTCTATGACGAGAATCGAACCGGCACCCTGGTCGCCCGCATCATGACCGACGTCGAAGGCGTCCGCAATCTGGTCGGCACAGGGTTGCTCGAGTTCGTCGGCGGAATTATCACCGCAATCATCGCCTTCTGCATTCTGATTCGCATCAGCGGCCGCATGACTCTGCTCACCGTCTGCATCCTGCTCGTCTTTGGCCTCATCTTGCAGAAGGCCTTCAAAACCATCCGTCCCATCTTCCGCGAACGCTCCAAAATCAACGCCGAGGTCACTGGCCGTCTCACTGAATCGCTCGGCGGTGTCCGCGTCGTCAAGGGCTATCACGCCGAAGAGAGTGAAGCCCGTGTCTTTGCCCGCGGCGTAGAGCGGCTCCTCAAAAACGTAATTAGCTCCATCACCGCCCAGTCGCTGATGACCCTCTCCTCCACGATGGTGCTCGGAGTTGTCGGTGGTCTCATCATGTATCTCGGCGCGAAAGAGATCGCAGCCCACCGCCTCGATGTAGGCGGTTATGTGGAGTACACCATGCTGCTCGCCTTCATGGTGGCCCCTATCGTGCAACTTGTCTCCATCGGGACCCAGCTTACCGAAGCCCTCGCAGGCCTCGACCGTACCACCGAGATTCTGAACGAACGCGAAGAAGACAGCGAGCCCAATCGCACTGTCGCCATCAATCCCATCCACGGCGACGTAGCCTTTCAAGACGTAACCTTCGCCTACGAGACCGACAAGCCAGTCCTCCACGGCATCAGCTTCGAATCCAAACCCGGCACCGTCACCGCACTTGTAGGTTCTTCAGGCTCCGGCAAGTCCACCATCATCTCCCTCATCTGCGGCTTCCACAACGCCGTCGGCGGCCACGTACTCATCGACGGCATCGATCTCGCGACCATCCGGCTCAGCAGCTACCGCCAGCAACTCGGAGTCGTCCTGCAAGAGACCTTCCTCTTCGACGGCACCATCCGCGAGAACATTCTCTTCAGCCGCCCGCAGGCCACCGAAGAGCAACTGATGGAGGCCAGCCGCATAGCCCGGGTTGACGAGTTCGCCGAACGCTTTCCCGAGCAGTACGACACCATCGTCGGCGAACGCGGCGTCAAGCTCTCCGGCGGCCAGCGCCAGCGTATCTCCATCGCCCGCGCCATCCTCGCCGATCCGCGCATCCTCATCCTCGACGAAGCCACCAGTTCGCTCGACTCAGAGTCCGAAGCTCTCATCCAGAGTGGCCTCAACTTCCTTATGCAGGGCCGCACCACCTTCGTCATCGCGCACCGCCTCTCCACCATCCGCCGCGCCGACCAGATTCTCGTCATCGAGCAGGGAAGGATCGTCGAACGCGGTACCCACGACTCGCTCTATAAACTGCAAGGCCGCTACTACGACCTCTACACCCGCCAGCACGGCCTCGAAACAAATCTCTTTCTTGCGCCAGGAGAAGGCGACAAGATCGAAGACTCGGCGACTGTTAAGGTTTAGTTCGATGGGCCGACATCTAAAGTTGTAGTGGCACCTACTGGCGTCGCAGTTCTGATTAGGGCTTGCTTCTTCATCAGAACGACGCCAGCAATTGAAAGCAGCAGAAGCACGCCGGCGAGCGGAAAGAAAGCGTATCGGCTCTTAGCCCAAAGCAATGCTGGCAAGCCATTTGCAAATTTGTCTGTTACGGTTTCCATGGATCTCTCTGGAAGCTCCTGGTCGATGGTATCGACTGGTTGAGCCATCCAGCGCCGCGATAGAACAGTAGCCCGAACATTGGCGAACAAAAGCATCAAAACAATAAGCTGGATCAGCGGATTACCGAAACTGCCAAGCACCAGGCCTCCGACTAGGTTGGTTAAATAAAGAGCGAAAACCAGACCAGCAGCGGCAACACTTTGTTGTCGAACACCGCATCCGCCTAGAAAAAACACAACTGCAGTAAACAGGCCGGTAAGAGGCATGTGAAGAAGGGTCATCATGCCAAGCGATAACACCGCAACTACAGTGCAGACCCAAAATCCCTGTTGTCCAATCAAATCAACATCGTATTGGCTCTCGATCGCAGGCCAGAAAAGACGCTTAAAGAGATTGTCCGTTGGTTGTGGTTGAGACGAAAGCCCAAGTGTTTGCATCCGACGATTTAAATGGATGTTTATACGTTTGTCCATTATTTTTAACGGCTAAAATAAGTTACCTCATGTTCGCTAGTCAAGAAGCAGATTGCAATTCCAATGTTCTTCAAATAGTCATCGCTCACGTTCCATGCGAACGCGATCTGTACACTGATGAGATGGTGCACATTGCAAATCGCGATCGAACGCGAATAGCCAAATTGGAAACATTGGAGTATCGATGTCGATTGCTGAAACAGCAATGAACGTGCAGGAGCAGTTCGGCCAGATTGATATCTACGTCTTCGACCAGATTCTGCGAGGGAACATCACTCCCGATATGCGCGTCCTTGACGCCGGCTGTGGCTACGGCAGAAATCTCGTGCACCTTCTACGAGAGGGTTGCGAGATCTTCGCGATAGACGCAAACACAGAAGGAGTAGCGCACGTCCGAGCGCTTGCAGCAGAACTAGCCCCAACCCTGCCGTCAACCAACTTTCAAGTGGGAAACCTCGAACAAATAAACCTGCCACATAACTTTGCAGACGTGGTGATCTGCAGCTCAGTGCTGCACTTCGCGCACGACGAATCTCATTTCCTCGCAATGCTCGAAGAGCTATGGCGAGTTCTGCGCCCAGGAGGTATGCTCTTCTGCCGTCTGGGTTCGCGCATCGGCATGGACTTCGAACAGGTGCGACCCAACATCTATCGCATCAACGACGGATCGGAGTGGTTCCTGGTCGACGAGGCCATGCTGATGCAGTTGACCCAGCAGTTGGATGCCGTCATGGTGGACCAGCTGAAGACAACAATCGTGCAGGACTATCGATGCATGACAACCTGGGTGCTGCGCAAGCGTTCCAATCGGTCTGACGGAAGAGGCGGACCCTAGTCCGCCGCTCCAAGTTCGGTCAGCAAAAACGCATAGTCGAACGCAATCTCTTTCAGATAGTCGTACCGCCCCGAAGCACCACCATGTCCGGCATCCATATTGATGTGCAGCAGTAGTGGAGCATCGTTCGTCTTCAGCGTGCGCAGTTTAGCCACATACTTCGCCGGCTCCCAGTACATCACCTGGGAGTCGTTCAGGCTCGTCTTCACCAGCAAGGCCGGATACTCTCCGGCCTTGAGGTTGTCATACGGCGAGTAAGACCGCATGTACTCAAAAGCCTCCGCCTCGTTCGGATTCCCCCACTCCTCATACTCCGCCACAGTCAGTGGCAAACTCGCGTCAAGCATCGTGTTCAGCACATCCACAAACGGAACGTGCGACAGAACCACCCGAAACAACTCTGGCCGCTCATTGACCACCGCACCCATCAACAACCCACCCGCACTCCCACCCTCAATTGCAACCCGATCCCTGGCCCCGTACCCCTTCGCGACCAACTGCTCAGTCACCGCGATGAAGTCGCTGAACGTATTGCGTTTCACCATCATCTTGCCGGCATCGTGCCACAAATCTCCCATCTCGCCACCACCACGAATGTGCGCATAAGCGATCACCACACCTCGATCCAGCAGCGACAACCGCGACGAGCTGAACCCGATGGGAAGCGGATATCCATATGAGCCATACCCATAAACATAAACAGGGTTAGTAGAGTTTCGCGTAAAAGAATCACGTCGATAAACAACAGAAACCGGAATCTTCACCCCGTCAGAAGTCTCAACCCAGACTCGCTCCGAAGCATAACGAGACGAATCGAAGCCGCCCGGAACCTCCTGCTGCTTCAAAAGCTGCGACGTCCCCAACCGCAGGTCATACTCGTAAATTGAAGCAGGCGACACCAGCGATGTATAGCTATACCGAAGCTTCTCTGTTGCAAACTCCGGATTCATATTCGTCGCGGCAGCATAAACCGGCTCTGGAAATGCGATCTCTCGCGATAGGCCGACTCCCTTTGCCATGCCGAATTCGATGACCGTAAGGGTAGGAAGACCAAGTCTGCGCCGCGAACAAACGCAAAACGAATCGAAGACATCGAAGTCTTCAAGCGGCGCGTCTGCTTGTAACGGAATCAACTCCTCCCAGAAATCTCGTTCTGGCGTCTCCACTCTGGTCGTCACCACACGAAAGCTTTTACCCACATCGTTCGTTCGAATGTAGAACAAGCCCTTGCGATGATCGACCGCGTACTCCTGCTCATCGACGCGTGGCGCAATCATCTGAAACTCGCCTTCAGGAGTCTTCGCAGAGAGAAAACGGCACTCGCTAGTTGTATGGCTCCCCGCCTCCATCAGCAGGTACTCGTTGTCACGAGTCTTGCCCACTCCCACGTTGAAGCGTTCATCTTTCTCTTCGTAGATCAAAACATCGCTCTCTGAGGAGTCGCCCAGACGATGCCGAAAGAGATGATCATGCCGCTTCGTCACCTCATCCTCAGTCGTGTAGAAGAGTGTGTGCGAGTCTGCGGCCCACGCGATCGAGCCCACCCGTTCTGCACTGTCCGGTAAGTCCAGGCCGGTCTTCAGATCGCGTACATGCAGCGTGTACTGTCGAAAGCCCGTGTTATCGGTGGAGTAGGCAAGTTTCGTATCGTCGATGCTTACTGACAGCGCGCCCAATGCCATAAACGACTGGCCCTCTGCAAGTTGGTTCACATCCAGCAGAATCTCTTCCGGCTGCGACTCGTCATACGCTGCTCCCACAGCCAGTCGTCGGCAGTGAATCGGGTACTGTTTCCCCTCCACAGTACGGACATAGTAGAACCAGCCCCGATTTCGATAGGGAACGGAAACATCCGTCTCTTTGATATGCGACAGCATCTCGTCGTACAGCTTCTTCTGCAGACCCTCGGTTCCCGCCATCACGGAGAGTGTATAAGCGTTCTCCGCCTTAAGATGAGCCAGCACCTCGGGCGAAGACTTATCCCTCATCCACCGGTAGTTATCTTCAAGTGTCTGTCCATGCAGCGTTGTGGGCGTAGGTTCCTGGCGAGCCTGGGGTGGCAGGATGATGCTTTGCGTCATTAGTTTGAAGCTCCCTGCACAGGATACAGCGTCCTTCGCGCTTCGAGAGGCAACCATAAGTTGGCCGAATACACCCAACAAGCATGGTCATCTGCGGCATGACCGAAACAAGTCGTCCGCAACTGGAGCATAATCATGAAACTAAGTTCAGCTTGCAGCCAAATCCCTCAAATCCTGATCCTCTGTACAGCAATTCTCGTCCCCGCATCTGTTCTGGCTCAGTCTGACCCTATGTCTCCCCCAGCCTCGCAGACGCAGCCCAATCGAGCGCAGCAAGTCCCCGCCTCTGCCACCTCCATGCAGGATTCCGCCGCCAACTCCGGAGACACCGCTCAGAACATGAAAGATAAAATGTTCCTTCGTAAAGCCGCGCAAGGAGGCATGGCTGAAGTGAAACTTGGCCAACTCGCGGCTCAAAAGGGAAGCAGCGACGAGGTCAAAGCCTTTGGCCAGAAGATGGTCGACGACCACACCAAACTCAACAACGACATGGCCCCAATCGCGGACTCCATGGGCGTGCGCCTGCCAACAAATCTCAACAAGGAAGATCAGGCCGAGTACGACAAACTCAACGGACTCTCAGGCAACGACTTCAATACGGAGTACTTGTCCTTTATGGTGAAGGACCATCACAAGGACCTGCACGAGTTCCGCCAGGAGGCAGCCAGCACAACCGATCCGACCCTTCAGACCGCGGTCAACAACGCAACGAAGGTTATTCATGAACACAGCATGATGGTCGATAAGCTCGCTCGCGACAAAGGCGTTACCATGCCGCAACACGGCGCCAAATCAGCTAGTCCTACCATGTAACGTCTGTTCTTCGGTTCTGGTGGTCGAGGGTGCCATGTGCACCCTCTTTTTTCGCGCAAGTAACTCAATTGTTATTCCACACTCATCAACGGCAGAAACCATCAGGGGGTAGAATGGCCATCGATGAACTATCTTTCGCGATGGCTGGCCGTCGTCCTCCTGATCTTCGCGCCCTCGCTTGTGGTGACAGCGGAGTCGGTGGCTACGCTCCCGGCGCCCACCGGCTATGTCAGCGACTTCGCCGGCGTCCTCTCTCCCTCGACCAAATCCAGCCTCGAAAACCTCTGCACCCAGGTTGACCGCCAGGCCCATGCGCAGATCGCGGTCGTTACCGTCAAAACCCTCGACGGCGACCAGTCGATCGAAGAGTTTGCCACGTCGCTTGAAGATAAATGGAAGGTTGGCGCAAAGGGAACTGACCGGGGTGTCCTGGTGCTCTTCTCAACCAACACCCCAAGGCGCTACCGCATAGAGGTCGGCTACGGTTTGGAGGGCATTCTCAACGACGCCAAAGTGGGCGACATTGGCCGTTCGATGGTTCCCGCGGCCAGTCAGGGCGACTTTAATACAGCCATCCCACTCGGCGTAACGCAGATCGCCCGAATCATCGCGACCGATGCAGGAGTCACCCTCAACCTCGACCAGCCGGTTCATCAATACCACCGCCAGCAGGAGCCCGTTCAACTGAGCCTCACAGAGGTCGTGATCGGTGGAGGAGTGATCCTGCTGATCCTCTTCTTCCTTGTCAAAACTGGGAACACCGGCCTTATCTTTTTTCTCCTGGGAAATCTGATGGGAGGCGGGGGAGGTGGTTTCGGCGGGGGCGGACGTGGGCGCGATGACGACCGTGGAGGCGGTTTTGGCGGCTTCGGAGGCGGAAGTTCAGGAGGCGGCGGTGCCAGCGGAGACTTTTGAAGACCTGAAAATCATCAGGTTGCTGCAAAGGTAAACAAAGAAATACGGTTACAGTGATACAGTACAGCCGGAGACACCACCTGTCGGGACATCGAAACTTCAGACGAAGGGAATTGAGGAAACATGAAATCTTTATGGGTTGTGCTGGGTGTTGTAGCTCTTCTCATCGTCGTTCTCCTTTTTGTAGGAGGCAGCTACATCGGCGCCAAGAACACGCTGGTGCAGAAGAATGAATCCGTCAACCAGGCGTTCTCACAGGTCAACGTCGTACAGCAGCGACGTCTTGACCTTATTCCTAATCTAGTCGCCTCGGTGAAGGGGTATGTCGCCGAAGAATCAACAATTTTGACCAACATTGCCAACGCCCGCGCCGGTGTCCTCGCAGCAGGCAGCGACCACTCCGCCAACATTAACGCCAACGCCAAGCTGGACGTGGCCCTTGGCCCGTTCTTCCGTCTGCAGGAGCAGTATCCCAACCTCAAGGGGAACGAGCAGTTCACCCGACTCACTGACGAACTGTCTGGAACGGAGAATCGTATCGCCGTCGAACGTCAGCGGTACAACAAGACCCTTGAGGATTACAATGTTTACGTCCGGCAGTTTCCTCAAAGCATCTGGGCCAACATCGCTGGCTTTCATTACCGCGACGAGTACTTCAAGGGCAACCCAGAGAACGGTGTGGCGCCGAAGGTCGACTTCTCAAAGTAGACGAAGCGAACTGACCTGGCCCAATAAAAAAGCCGTCGCATTTAGCGGCGGCTTTTTTATTGCCCTGTTTTTTTTATTTGATGAACGAAGAGATCGCGGTCGCCTCATCGTCCTTGACGTCGAAGACGGTGTAAAGCTTGGTGATCTGCAGCAGATCGTGAACCTTCTTCGTCAGGTTCAGCAGCTTCAGCTCGCCACCACTGTTCTTGACGGTGGTAAAGGCGCTGACCAGCTCGCCGATGCCCGAGCTATCGATGTAGCTGATGTCGCCAAGGTTGAGCAGAATCTTATTGGAACCCTTCGCCAGAACATCGCGCACGGCGTCGCGGATCGTCACACTGCCTTCGCCAAGAGTGATGCGGCCGCTAAGATCCAGAATGGTGATTCCATCCACCTGGCGAGTTTTTACTTTCATGCTCATGTCTAGTGTTCTCCTTAGGTCCCCGACTGCGCGGGTGTTCGATGCTTGATAAGTGTCAGTTCCGTGCCCGGATGTAACTGCCGAAAGTTTACCTCATCCATGAAAGCCTTGATGAGAAAGATACCGCGACCAGAGCCGCGGAGGATATTTTCCGGCGCCAGCGGGTCGGGAATCTTGTCTGGATCAAGCCCAGGGCCCTGGTCAGAAATCCTGATAATCAGCGAGTCGGACGTCGTCTCGAACGAAGCAACCACGTGTTTGTTGGTGTCGTACGAGTTCCCGTGCAGCACCGCATTCACTGCGGCCTCGCGCACCGCCATGGCGATGTGGGGAACCGTGTCTTCATCGAACCCCGCCTTTTCGGCGAACTGCTCTCCGATCTGCTCGATCTTATTAACGCTGTCGAGAGACGAGTCCAATGTGTAGCTGGCGCGCATAGTCGTTGAATCGGCCAAAGCAGTCCTTGCAGTGCTGGTATGCCAGTCGTCAACGTCAGACAACAGCGATGATGGCAGTTTGCTTGTGGATTTCTTGAATGTCAAGGTTACCCGTCCTTCTTCTGCAATTTCAGACTCTTTTTTGGCCCCAGGGGTTGACCAGACCGGCTCTTTCCTGCAACTTGTCGTGCTCAAGGTGGGCTAACATGCGATTACAGGTTATGTTGGAGAACGCAGACCCGTTATGACCAGGCACGCCAATCAAAGGACCAGCGTCTCAGCCCTCATGGGATCGGCCGTCGCCGACGCCCAGGGAGCCACCTTGGGCCACGTGCGAGAGCTGGCCGTGGCGCCTTCGGTCGATGCGGCTCATATCCACGGGGTCGTCCTCAAATTGGCCTCCTCCAAGCGAACCGATAAGCCCTCCCTGGTCCTGATCTCCCAACTCGAACTCAGCCCCGATGGCACCATGCAGCTCCGCGAGTCCGCGCAACCCACTCCACTGCCTGAAGATGAGAGCTTTCTCCTCCTCGAGCGCGATCTGCTCGATCAGCAGATCATCGACGTGCATGGCCACAAGGTCGTCCGCGTCAACGACGTCGATCTGGTGTGGGAGAACTGCCAGGAAGACCTTCCCGACCTCTCGCTGCGTATCGCCGAGGTCGAAGTCGGCATGCGCGGAGCCGTCCGGCGCCTCCTCAAAGGTCTGCCTTCAACCTCGGTCGACCGCATCTCCTCCCGCTTTGGCGCCAGCGTCATCCCATGGGACTTCGTCGACCTCATCGACCGCGACCCCGCCCGCCGCGTCCGCCTCAAGATCGAGCAGGATCGCCTCTCGAAGATGCATCCGTCTGACATCGCGGACATCCTAGAAGAGCTGGCCCCCGCCGAGCGCCACGCTCTCTTTGTCTCCCTCGACGAGGAGGTTGCAGCCGAGGCCCTCGAGGAGGTCAAGCCCAAGATGCAGCAGGCGTTGATAGAGTCGCTCGACTCGGAGCAAATCGCAGGAATCGTCGAAGAGATGGACCCCGGCGCCGCCGCCGACCTTCTCTCCGAGCTCACCGACGAGCGCTCCGAAGCCATCCTCGAGGAGATGGACCCAGAGGAGCGCCAGGAGGTCGAAGACCTCCTCGAGTTCGCCGGCAACTCCGCTGCTGGCCGAATGACGACCGAGTACATTGCCTTGCCCTCCGCAGCACTCGTCGATCACGCAATCGGCGCACTGCGCGACTACGAAGGCGATATCGACATGATCACCGACATCTATCTGCTCGACGAAGACGAGAAGATCATCGCACTGGTTCCGCTGGTCCAGCTCTTGCTCGCGGCGCCCGGCACGCCCCTGACCAATATGCCGCACAGTCATCTCGTCACGTGCAACGTAGATGCCAACGGCCGCAAGGTAGCCGAGCTGTTCGACAAGTACAACCTGCGCTCACTTCCGGTAATCGATAACGAAAAGCATCTCACCGGCGTCATTCACGCCGAACAGGTGATTGCCCTCTTGCGGGCGAGCCGCTAAAACAGACATCGTGTAAAAGGAAACGCAGCATCGCATGAAGATTCTGTACGCTACCGGGCTCTCACCCAACGACACCTCCCTCTATCGCCTCTGGGCATTGGAGCGCCTCGGACATCAGGTCATTCCCTTCAACGTCTTCGACTACGAATCCAGAAATCCCGTTCTGCGCAAGGTAAACCAGCGCCTCGTCCTGGGACCTTCCGTAACCCGGCTCAACTCGGATCTGATCAAAATCGCAGAAGCCGAAAAACCCGACATCCTCTGGACAGACAAGCTCCTCTACATCCGGCCTCGAACGCTGGACCGAATGCGCGCCTTGAACATCGCAACGGTCAGCTACATGATCGACAACCCCTTCGGAACCCGCCAGGATCCAGGCTGGCGAATGTACATGAAGGACATCCCCCACTACGACCTCCACGTCGTCCAGCGCGACAAGAACATCCTCGACTACAAATCGCGTGGCGCGCGCGATGTCATCAAGATTCAAACCGCCTACGAACCCACGCTACAATTCCCGCCGCCGGAGGGCTGGTCCGACGCCGATCGAAACCGCGAGGTCTCCTTCATAGGGACGCCCTACGACGACCGTGCCCAAACCCTCACGCGACTCTGGCGCGACTGCGGCTTTCCCGTCGTCATCTCCGGCAACCCCCACCAGTGGGGCCGCGCCATGGAGGTAAGCGCCTACAAAGCCCTCTTTAACGGAGGCGAGCTGTTCCGCGATGAGTACCGCGAAGGCATTTGGAAATCAAAAATAAACCTAAGCTTCATCACCCACTCCAACTGCGACGAGTTCGTGCACAAGAGCTTCGAGATCGCCGGATGCGGAGGCTTCCTGCTCGCCGAGCGCTCCGATGGCCACATGCAGCGCTTCAAAGAAGATGAAGAGGCGGTCTTCTTCACCGGCTTCGAAGAGTTAGCCGCAAAGATCAGCCGCTACCTGCCCGACGAGGAAGCGCGGAACCGCATCGCAGCAGCCGGCTGCATCCGCGCCGCACGCGACGGCTACTACAACGACCGACAGGTCGAACTAATCGTCGAGCGCGCCCAATCAATAATCGAAAGATTGAAGCCTTCTGCCAAAACAACGCACGCGGGCAGTCGGTGATTTACGATCTCCTCCACGAGAAGCCTGCCGTCCTCGACGCGGACCTCTGCATCGTCGGCGCCGGAGCCGCAGGCATCACCCTCGCCGTAGAGTCTGCGCTTAGGGGCAAGAAAATCCTCCTCCTCGAAGGCGGCGGCGCAACCCGCGAAGACTCTTCCCAGGCCCTCTACGACAGCGAGATCGCTGGCCTTCCGCACCGTGGCATCCACACCGGCCGCATACGTGTGAAAGGTGGAACCACGGTCCGCTGGGGAGGCCAGATCCTCGAACTCGACGCCCTCGACTTCACCCCCCGTCAAGGCGTCCCAGAAAGCGGCTGGCCATTTCCAAAGTCCAAGTTGACCTCCTTCTACGAGCGCGCCCTCGTCCTCGAGGGGCTGGCCAAAGTCGAACGTAACGACGCGGAGGTCTGGAAAGACCTCAACCTGCCCTTCACCCAGTTCGAAGATCTCGAAGCCTATCTCTCGCGCTGGTGTCCTGAGCCAAACTTCGCCCGCCTCCATCACAAGACGCTTAGGGAGCACCCCAACCTCCACCTCTGGCTTCACGCCAGCGCGATCGAGTTGATGACCGAGGGCACCGCCGCCACCGGCCTTCGCGCACGTACCCTCACCGGCAAGGAAGCCATCTTCCGTGCGCCCAACTACATCTTCGCCCTCGGCGGAATCGAAAACTCGCGCTTCTTCCTCCAGCCTCGCCCCAGCGGTCTGCCCTGGAACCGCTCCGGCCTCCTTGGCCAGCACTTCCAGGATCACATCGACTGCAACGCCGCCGCCGTCGAGCCGCTCGACCCAAAGCGCTTCCACGATACCTTCGATCCCATCTTCGCCCACGGCTTCAAATACCTCCCCAAGCTACGCCTCATACCGCAAGCACAGGCCGCCCACGGCACCCTCAACATCGGCTCCACCATGTCCTTCGAGGACACCGGCAAAGCTCGCGGTCAGGCCAAATCAACCATCCGCAACCTCATGCGCGGCCGTTTCAGTGAGGTAACCCGCGACAACCTGCGACATACAGCAAATCATCTCCCCATGCTCGTCCACCAGGGCTGGCGGTATAAAGTAAAACGCCGCGCCTACAGCCCACCCGAGGTCCGCATCTTCCTCCGCGTCCACTGCGAGCAGGAGCCAACCTCCCACAGCAGTATCACCCTCACCGATCAGCGCGACCCCCTCGGCCTTCTGCGAATCCGCTTCGACTGGCAGATCTCCGAAAGGGAACTGGACACCATCCGCCAGTATGTCCGCATCGCCCAGCGAGCCCTCGCCGGCGTAGCCCGCATCCTCCCCAACGAAGACCTCCTCTCCGGCAGTCCAAACTTCCTCGCCCGCTGCGACGACAGCAACCACCACATGGGCGGTATGCGCATGTCCACCTCCGACGCCACCGGCATCGTCGACACCGACCTTCGCCTCTACGGCCTCACCAACACCTACATCTGCAGCTCTGCCGTGTTCCCCAGCTCCGGCTTCTCCAACCCCACCCACACCGTCCTCGCCCTGGCCCTGCGCCTCAGCGACCATCTCTCAGGCACGCACAACGCCTGAGTGCAACTTTCGCTCATTCTCCACCGTCAAACCGCTGGGAAGGCGTTCTTCAGTAGAGACAGGCCATGTCCATTCGCTTCGCTCACGCTGCGTTGGCTGTTTTACTCTCGGCAATGGCAGTCTCTATACAAGCCCAGTCTCCCGATCCATCCGGCTTCACCCTGCACACCCAGGCCCGCGTCGTCCTCACCGACGTCACCGTAACCGACGCGAACGGCAACCCAGTTCATAACCTGAGCCGCTCCGCCTTCCACATCTTCGACAACAAGAAGCCGCAGGAGATCGCTTCCTTCGAGGAGCACACCGGCGCGCAGCCCGCAGTCACCCCGACCGCGGCACCCTCCGCCCCGCACACCTTCAGCAACGCCTTCCTCCTCCACCCGCCCCCGGTCTTCAACGTCATCGTCCTCGACACCGTCACCATCAACATCGTCGATCAGATGTACCTCTACAAACAGCTAACCGACTTCATCGACGCTCTACCTCCGCAAAACTCGCTTGCCATCTTCGCTCACAACGGCGAGTACACACTATTGCTTCAGGACTTCACCACGGACCACGCTCTCCTGCACACCGCCATCCGCAAAGCTGTTCCCGTCCTCCCCTTACCAGGAGCGTGGAGCTACAACTCCCTCCAGGCCATGCAGCAGATCGCCATCTATCTCGGCCAGCTTCCTGGACGCAAAAACGTGCTCTGGTTCAGCGCAGGCTCCAACCTGCTTCTTAGGTCAGACGCATCCAATATTCCGCCTTCCATCGACTATCACGCCCTCCGCGTCATCTACGATGAACTCGAGGCCAGCCGCATCGCACTCTATCCCATCGACGCTCGCGGTCTCACAATAGACCCTCCCCCGGTCTGGGAACACATGCAGATGGACGACGAAGCCAAAGCCACCGGCGGACGCGCCTTCTACGACAACAACGGACTCGCCGAGATCTCCTCGAAGATCATCGCCACCGACGCCGACTTCTACTCCTTCTCCTACTCCCCCCGCAACTTCCAGCAAGACAATAAGTGGCACAACGTTAAAGTAACCATCGACGGCGGACCCTACACCCTCAGCTACCGTACCGGCTACTACGGCGACGGCGCCAATATCTCCGACCCGAGAAACTCTCCGTCAGACTCAAAGACCATGAGAACCGTACTTACCTCTAATGGCGAGAAGATCCAGCTTCCCGAGAATCACAGCGAACCGATCATCTTTTACGCAGACGTGCGGCCCTCATCATCAACAGCCGTCTCAGGAGACGCCCCAACCCTCCCCGAGAAGAAAAACCAGACGGTCTACACCATCCACTACACCGTGCCCGCGGCAGACTTCGTCCAGCAGAACATCCCCGGCGGCCAGCGTGTCGAGATTGGAGCCGGCGTCTTCGCCTTCAATCAATATGGCCGCTCCATCAGCCGCCTCGGTCAGAAGTTCACACTCAGCTTCAAAGGCGACAAACTGAGCAAAACTCCGAACGCCAGCCTCACCTTCGACCAGCAGTTCAATCTTCCAAAGGGAGACGACTACCTCATCGTCGCTGTATGGGACACCGCCACCGGCCGCCTCGGCACCATTCAGGTTCCTGTGAGCGTCGCAAAACGAATGGAACCTCCACACAATTAAAGTGCCCAACCCAATCCCAACCCTGACCCGCCACCACAACAAGCACTTCCCATCTCCGTCCGTCTGAGCCAAAATCATCTGGAATGCAACTCATCGAACTAGCCGATACTGGACGCACCACCACCCGCCTCGGCTTCGGTAGCTCCAGCCTCATGGGCGCCCTTGGCCGCCGCGCCTCCCTCGCCATCCTCGAATCCGCCTTCGACGCAGGCATTCGCCACTTTGACGTCGCTCCCATGTACGGCTACGGCGAAGCCGAGGGCTGCCTTGGCGAATTCCTCCAGCGCCATCGGGACCAGGTCACCGTCACCACAAAATACGGAATACCCCCTGCAAAAAAAAGGCCGCTGATCTCGCTCGCCCGCCGCGTAGCCGGACCCATCTTAAAAGCCGTCCCAAGCGCGAAGCACCGTCTCGCCCAAGCCGCAAATGCAGCCATGCGAACCACCGAGAAGGCCACCTTCACGCCGCAGCAAGCCAAAGCCTCGCTCGAATGCAGCCTCGCCGCCCTTCGCACCGACCGCATAGACCTATGGCTGCTTCACGAGGCAACAGCCGCCGACCTGCGCGATGAAGCCCTCCTAAGCCTTCTCGAAGAAGAGGTGCAGCAAGGAACCATAGGCTCCTTCGGCATAGGCAGCAGCGCCGATAAAATCCCTTCCCTCCTCGTCCAGCATCCCGCCTACTGCCGCGCCCTCCAGTACGAGTGGTCCGTCCTCGACCCAGAAGCAGACCCTGCAGCAAACCCGCTATTTCGACCGGAGCGCAGCGTAGAGGAGAAACCCGCTGTCCTCCCGCCGTCACCCTTCCGCATCCATCACCGCGCCCTCACGGAAAACTTCCGCTCTCTGCATCGCACTCTGTCCGTAGATAAACAGCTCTGCCAGCGTTGGTCCGCATCCACGAACATCGACCTCAGCAACCCCGAACATCTCGCCCACCTCATGCTCAAAGCCGCCCTCGTCATGAATCCCAGGAGCATCATCCTCTTCTCCTCAAAAAATCCCCTCCACATTCAAGCCAACGCGAAGACAGCCGAAGACCGCACCCTCGAAGCCCCCGCAAGAGAACTCCATCGCCTCGCACAAACCGAACGCAACCGGCTATAGCCACCATCTGCAGGACAAACAGGCCCAGCAGGTGCAAGCTGGATGCCGCTTCAAAAAGGATCGCCCCTCCCCCCAACCCCCAGGCATCAAGATGAGTTAGCCTGATAAAGGCGAGCCTATAGGTTCCTCAAAACAGCACAAACTTCCACCACACTAGTCCACACAAGGATCAGTAATGAGCCCCTGGCGCACCTGGAGAACCCGACTCATTCTCATCTTTGCCGTGCTCGGCCCCGGCTTTATCACAGCCAACGTAGACAACGACGCCGGCGGCATCCTCACCTACTCCGCAGCAGGCGCGCAGTTCGGCTATACGCTTCTCTGGACGATGATCCCCATCACCCTCGCCCTCATCGTCGTGCAGGAGATGTGCGCCCGCATGGGAGTCGTCACCGGCAAAGGCCTCAGCGACCTCATCCGCGAAGAGTTCGGCCTCCGCATCACCTTCGTCATCATGATCCTGCTCATCGTGGTGAACTTCACCAACGTCATCACCGAGTTCTCCGGCATCGCCGGCAGCATGCAGCTCTTCCACATCTCCAAATACGCCAGCGTCCCCGTCTGCGCCTTTATCGTCTGGATCCTGGTCGTCAAAGGCGACTACAAGAGCGTCGAAAAAATCTTCCTCATCGCCAGTGTCTTCTACATCGCCTACATCATCACCGGAGTCCTCAGCGGCCCGGACTGGCACCTGGCCCTCGTCGAAACCGTCAAGCTGCCCCCGCGCAACGTCTGGTCTGATAAAGACTACGTCTACACTACCGTCGCCGTCATCGGCACCACCATCACCCCCTGGATGCAGTTCTACCTGCAATCCTCTATCGTCGAAAAAGGGGTCAGCGTTCGCCAGTACAAAACCTCACGGCTGGACGTCATCGTAGGCTCCATCTTCACCGACATCGTCGCCTGGTTCATCGTCGTCGCCTGCGCCGCAACCCTCTACACCCACGGCATCCGCCACATCGCCGACCCCTCAGACGCCGCCGGAGCCATGAAACCCCTAGCCGGTCAGTACGCGTTCATCCTCTTCGCAGCCGGCCTCTTCAATGCGTCCCTCTTCGCTGCCTCCATCCTGCCCCTCTCGACCGCCTACACCGTCTGCGAAGGTCTCGGCTTCGAGAGTGGTCTGGACAAGAGCTTCACTGAAGCGAAGTTCTTCTACTGGCTCTACAGCGTGCTGCTCTTCGCTGGCGCCGCCATCGTCCTGATCCCAAACTTCCCGCTGGTCAAATTCAGCATCCTCTCCCAGGTGCTCAACGGCGTTCTCTTGCCCCTCGTTCTAGTCTTCATGCTCAATCTCATCAACAAGCACGACCTCATGGGCAAATACACCAACAAGCGCTGGTTCAACATCATCGCGTGGACGACCGTCATCATCGTCACCTCGCTCTCACTCATTCTCGTGTGGAATACCCTCCACGGCTAGGACGCTGGTTTTGTTTTTCTTATCCAGCCCTGAAACTACATCATCTCGACTGGAGGCGGCGCTTTGCCGCCCCGCATTTTGCTTTTGCTCTTGGCTCTGGTGTTGCTTGTTCTCGTAGTATCTCTTCCGCGTTGGACACCAATTGAGAACTGACCACCTATAACAACTTCCCCTCAGACAGATCTCGAATCAACCCAAGGTCAGCGGCCAGAAAGTCATATCCCGGCAGCTCCGTCAAAGGCGTCCAGCGCATGTCATTGAAGATTCGATTCTCCAGTGCGCCATCAAACTCCCGCACCACAAAGAATTGAAGGTCGATCGCTCCGCCATTGCGATACTTATGCCTCACCCGCGCCACCCGCCGGCCAATGATAGCCGTAATCCCCAACTCCTCATTCAACTCTCGAGCCAAGGCGTCCTCCGACGTCTCACCGGCTTCGATCTTCCCTCCGGGAAACTCCCACTTCAAACTCATCGGCTGGTCCGGCTTGCGTTGGCAGATCAGCACCTCCAGCCCTCGCCCACCTTCACCCGCATCCCCTCGTAAAATCAACGCCGCCACCACCAAGCGGAGTGGTTTTTGCACTGCGGCCTCAACATGCTCCTCGAGTTTGCGAATCGGCTCTCTCACCTGACTACAGATTAGACGATATCCGCAGCTTAAAAGCTTCTATTCACCTTACTTAGGCCGGTCGAACCGTCGCCGGATAGTAAACCGGCCAGCTCTCCTGCGCGCTCCGCTCCACCAAAGCCGCACTCGGATTCACCGGAAATGCCCGCTTCGCAATCGCCAGCATCGCCGCGTCATGGACCGAGTTCCCAAACACAGCATCCGGCACCGTTACCCCGGCCCGCTTCAGCGACGCAACCTTCCCCTCATCCGTGGGGACATCGAGAATCACGTCGGTTACCACGCCGTCCTTAACCTGTACCCGCGCCGCCAGCACCCGTTCCGCCGGAATCCCGAACCGCTTGACCCCCTCTTCAATCACCCAGTTATTGGTCGAACTGACCGCCCAGATCTCCACACCCTTCGCACAAAGTTCACCAACCAGCTCCTTCATCTCAGGAAAGATATTCGTCTCAATCTGACTGGCAAAGAAGTTCTTCGCCGCACGCTGCATTTCGTCCTCGCGCAGGCGCTGGTACATCTGCACCATCTCCCCGCAGATGGCCACCTCAGACACCTCACCCTTCAGGTATCCGCGGTATCGCGAGTCGATCCAGTCGGTCATCTCACGCGAGACCAGCCCCGTCTCGATCGTCCACTTCATAAACGAAGACCCGGCATCCCCCGACCACAGGGTCCCGTCGCAATCAAAGACCGCAACCGCAGGGGAGAGCGAAGCAACAGCCGAATGAAACTCCGAGGTACTCAGGCGACTCACTGAAACAACATGGCTCACAATCTATCTCTACTTTTCTGCGCATCTCGCATGCGCGTTCAACGACAAATTCGACTTGAAGATTGTCATGATTTTACTACCGGTTTTCCGCCAACGACTCCGCAAACACCCGTCAAATCCCGCCAAGACAGCCTTCCCATACCCGGTCCCTCAAAAATTAATCGAGTATTGATCCGCAGCTTTTTTTGCTAGATCGGAGGCAACCCCTCCACCACACTCACTCCATCGGGTGGAACAAACGCAAAGTCCGCATCCTTGACTGGAACATTCTCCTGCATCCCGGTGAATGCGAACTCCGTTACCGCCCCGTCCACCTCTTCCAGCTTCATCCGCTCAATCGCCCCCGTCGCAGTCACCCACAGAGACAGCAGCTTCACCCTCTGCGCCATTCCCTTCGGCACACCCGAAATCCGGAACCCACTCCCGTCCGCAACCACGGTTAAGCTATCGAGTTCTTTCTTCAACTGCGTATGCCCCAGCAGAAACCGCAGCGGCGACCGCAGATCATCCAACTGCCTCGCCGGCACCCGCGTAGCCTGCGCATCGCCCGGTGTGTAGAACCACGCAAACTTCCCATCCAGCACAAACACCTTGCCCACCGGCGCAGCGTAGCTCCACAGCATCCGCCCTGGCTTCTTCAGCAGCAGCGTGCCCTCTTCCGTGCGATTCATCCCCATCCCCGCGTAGCTCTCCGTGTAATGAGCGCGCAGGGAACTGAGATGGTTGTAGTGGTCATCTACCTTACGCACCAACGCGTCGTTCTCCTGCGCAACCAGCAGCGGAGCGCAGCAAAACGACGCGAACAGCAAAGCCTTAACCAGCATTACTGAATGGGCTGTGTGCAGTTGGTTCCACCCGCCGGGTCATAGCGGATCGTATTGTTCTCATCCGTGCAAAAGCCGCGGTCCCCGGTCTTTCCAATCGAGTTCGGAACCGCCGTGATCTCAAACGAGGTATACATATCCTGATTGTTCACCGTCACTTTAGTGCAGTTGGTGATGGCGAATGTATACCCGGCCTTCTGTCCACTCGCCAGATCCGGAGTAATCAGCTGTGCCGCCTGCGCGGTCGGCGCACCCGACTTCGGATCACCACCCAGCGTCGGCAGCGAACACGAAAATCCATTCGCCGGATAAGCCGAGTTGTACTGCAGTTCTGCTTGCCCGATCGTCCTCAAAGACTGCACTGCCGACGTCTCCTGCGCCTGCTTCCTCAGCTTCAACAGCTGCGGCACTGCAAGCGTCATCAAAATCAACATCACCGACATTACGATCAACAGTTCGATCAGCGTAAATCCATCTTCGTTTGGTCGTACCTGCAGCCCTGCGCGCAACCGGTCCCGTACATTCATTGTCTTATCAATCCTCGGCAATTCTGTATCTCTACCACCGAACAAACTCTATCAGCAGAAGGACCTAGCAGGCCAAATCTTCCCGCTCAATCTTCATCCCGCCAAGATTTCCAAGCAGCGTCAACGCCATCGTCTCCGGCTTGAACAACTCCTGCGCCAGCTCCTGCACATCGGCCGTCGATACCGCTTCGATCTCGTGCATAATCTCATCCACGCCGGAAAATCGTCCAAAGTACATCTGCTGCCGCGCCAGATTCGCCATCCTGCTGCCCGAGCTCTCCAGCCCAATCACCATATTGCTCTTCAGCTGATCCTTGGCCCGCTTCAACTCCACCTCGCTGACCGTCTCTTCCTTGAGACGCCGCAACTCCTGCAGGGTAAGCCGCAACACCTCCTGCGTCTTGTCCACCGAGGTCCCCGCGTATACGCACAGCGAGCCCGTATCCCGGAACGGGTTCATCTCCGAGTAGATCGAGTAAGCCAACCCCCGGTCCTCGCGAATCGTTTGGAACAGCCGCGAGCTCATCCCGCCGCCCAGCATCGTATTCATCAGATACACCACGTACCGCCGCGAATCGTTCACGGGAGGCGCCGGCATCCCCAAACAAAGCTGCACCTGCTCCAGCGACTTCTTCCGCTTCAGCGTAATGTGCGGCGTAGCCCTCGGTGCCGCCACTTTCTCCGGAACGCCGGCCCCACTAGCCGCCAGCGAGCCGAACTCCCGTTCCACCTGGGCCACAAACGCATCATGCTCCAGGTTTCCCGCAGCCGAAAAGACCATATTGCGCGGCGCAAACTGCCCCGCATAAAAGTTCAGCAGCGTCTGTTGATCAAAGCCTGAGACCGTCTTCGCTGTCCCCAGAATCGGCCTTCCCAGCGCATCGCCCTTCCAGAAGTTCTGCGTCCACACCTCGTGCACCAGATAGTCGGGGTTATCTTCGTCCATCTTGATCTCTTCCAGAATTACGCCCTTCTCGCGCTCCACATCCTCAGGCGCAAACGTCGGGTGCAGCACCAGGTCCGACAGCACATCCAGCGCAGGAGCCACATTCTCATCCAGCACCTTGATGTTGAAGCAGACCGTCTCCTTCCCCGTAAACGCGTCCAGATTTCCCCCGATCGTATCCACCTCCCGGGCAATCTGCTGCGCCGACCGCGAGGTCGTACCCTTGAACACCATATGCTCCACGAAGTGCGAGATCCCGTTGACCTCCTTCGTTTCGTCCCGCGAGCCAGAGCCCACCCAGGCCCCCATCGAGACACTTCTTACATGCGGCATGCTCTCGGTCAGCACCAATAGACCATTCGACAACACCGTCTTCCTGATGTTGCGAGTGGCACTCTTCGTAATTGCGGCGTCATCTACTAGCGTTACAGACATGAGACTCCTTCAGACTCCATTGTTTCACAGCGCCACCTGCGCCATCTTTTGTATCTATCGGAGTAGACTTATATGATGCTCGGGCCTGTCACCACGCTTCTAGACGGCTGTGGGCGGAAAAGCACAAAACATACAAGTGCCTATAAATGAATGATTTAAAAGTTTTTTTTGATCCGAGGGTTGATGCAAAACCGCTCTTCGGCGCCTCTTTCCAGGAACTGACCGGTCTGATGGAAAACCTCGCTCAGCCCGCCTACCGGGCGCGTCAGCTCTACGACGCTCTGTATGGCCAGCGCACCTCCTCGCTCGACCAGATCACCACCCTCCCCACCACCCTCCGAGCCACGCTCCATACCGCAGGCTACATCGTCGGCCTGCCAGAGCTTCTCCAGACCGCACGCTCTATCGACGGCACCGAGCGCTACCTCGTCTGTATGGCCGATGGCGAGACCGTCGAGACCGTCTGGATGCCAGGAGGCGACGGAGGCGAGCGCGGCGACGGAACCCAGGCTGCCGAGGAGGAGGAGCACCCCACCCACGATGACGAGGACTACAAGCGCGCCACCATCTGTATCTCCAGCCAGGTAGGCTGCGCCGTCAACTGCCAGTTCTGCCTCACCGCCAAGCTGGGCATCCGTCGCAACCTCACCCCAGGCGAGATAGCCGGTCAGGTAGCCGCCGTCCTCAACCGCCACAAGGTTGAAGTCGGCCGCGACCGCATCAATCTGGTCTTCATGGGCATGGGCGAACCCTTCCTCAACTACTCCAGCTTTATGGACGCCGTCCGCCTCCTCGCCGGCCCCATGAGCATCCCCGAATCCCGCATGACTGTCAGCACCTCCGGCATCCTCCCCGGCATAGAACAGTTCGCCGGCGAGACCATCCGTCCCAAGCTGGCCGTCAGCCTCAACGCCTCCAACGACGTCGTCCGCGAGTCCATCATGCCCATTACCCGCAAATGGAACATCGCCGCCCTCCTCGAGGCCATCTCCGCCGTTCCACTACGACCCCGCGAGCGCGTCACCTTCGAGTATGTCCTCCTGGGAGGCATCAACGACCGGCGCGAGCACGCCGACGAACTCATCGCCCTCCTGAAAAATCTTAGAGCCAAAATCAACCTCATCGTCTGGAATTCGGGCCCCGATATGCCCTTCCACGAACCCACCCCGCAAGATGTGGGCATCTTTCAAAGGCGACTCCGCGACGCAGGCATCCCTGCCTTCATCCGTAAGCCCCGCGGCCGCGACATTTACGCCGCCTGCGGCCAGCTAAAACGCACCCTCGAGCAGCCACCCCTCGTCGAGATCGCCACCCTCTAAAAAAGCTGTCCTGCCGAACAGGCCTCCTGCGCGGAGGACAGACGTTCGCACGCCTTTTTAGAGCTTCGCGTAGTCCTGAATGATGGTGATTCACGACCATCGGGAGCGCCCGGCGAAAGCGGTATACAGGTCACGAAGTGACCGCCCCACGCGCAGTTGGCCCGTCCGGCAGGACATAGCCTTTAGAAAAAACCCTTATCTTCGAAGACTTTGCATACTAAGTACGGGGAGAGGGTACCTGCCCCACACCCGTAACCGTCAACGAACGCCCCATCCCCAGCTCCAGCAGCCGCTCCGCCAGAAGGTCATAGTCATGCCGCAGCACATCGCCCTCATGGACAAAGTTGCCCGTCACCGGCTCCACCCCCAGCGCTCGCACTCTCTCCACGTCCGCCACGATCGGCTGCTGCCCCTCACGCGCATACTGCTCCAGCTGCCCCGCCGAGATATGCCCCGTATTGATCAGCGCATAGTCGAAGATAGGAATCTTAACCCCACCCGCATGCTGCCTGATCTTCTCGATATGCTGAGAGGCCGTTAGCCCCAGCGATTCGTTGGCCTGCGTCATCAGGTTGCACACAAACACCTTGGTAGCGCGCGACTCAGCCAGCGCCTCCGGAATGCCACGGACCAGCATGTTCGTAATCAGCGAAGTATAAAGCGACCCCGGCCCCAGCGTGATCAGGTCGGCGTTCGCAATCGCCTCCAGCGTCTCAGGCAGAGGGTCAGCAGTCTCAGGCTCCAGTCGCAGTTCCACGATGCTGCGTTTACTCGCCGTAATGTTGGTCTCCCCACGCACCAGCGAGCCATCGTCCATATCCGCCGCCAGGGTCACATTGGTATTTGTAGAAGGGAAGATCTTCCCCCGCGCGGCGAGGATCTGCGAGGACATCTGCACCGCCTGGGCGAAGTCCCCCGTGATGTGCGAAAGCGCAGCCACAAAGAGATTGCCGAAGCTATGCCCCTCCAGCTCGCCATGCTCGAAGCGATACTGAAACAGCTTCGACAGCAGGTGCTCATCCTCCGAAAGCGCGACCATGCAATTCCGGATGTCCCCCGGCGGAAGCATCTTGAAGTCCTCGCGCAGCCGCCCGGACGAGCCTCCATCGTCGGTCACCGTCACCACCGCCGAAAGCTCCCTAATGATGCAGTGCTCTTCAGGGCAGGGTGGCGTAGGAGCCCGCTCGACCCGCGCAGACTCTCCCAGACGAATCCCTCTCCTCCGGTCCGGAGTCACCACGTACCGCTTCAGCCCCCGCAGCAGCGTCGACAATCCTGTGCCGCCGCCAATGGCAACCACGCGCAGGTCTTTCTCTTTCGATTCGGTCAGCTTCCGCAACGACATGCGCAGACTCTCCCACACCAGCCTAAACGAAGCGCTCGTTGGATTGGATTGCAGTCGTAGCTATGCTTCGGGATACAGCAACTCGGTAAAGCGCGGATCGTCTGCCATATCCTGGAAGTCCGAGTCTGCCCGCGCCTGGATTCTGTTCCGTGGATTCTGCCGGATCGCCTCGGTCAGATGCTCCAAACAGTGATGCGAATCACCCGTCATACTCGCCAGCACCGCCAGACCATAGAAGGCATAGTCCGCCTTGTCATTCTCCTTCAGGATCAGGTTGAAGTGCTCCCGGGCATCTTCGTACTGTCCATCGTTCAGCAGAGAGATGGCGTAGTCATATTGTTCTTCGCAGTTGGAGAAGGCATTCTTTCCCTTGGTCATCTGCTGCGCACACGCCGTCGAGTACATGCGGACCCGGTCGCTCAGTTCGCCTGCGCCTGCAGCCAGCATCTTGTCGAACGCGGCATGGGCTTTGTCGTACTTTCCATCCTGCATCAGTCGCAGCGCAGCTTCGTAGTGAGCCACCACTTGCGCACGTGCGGTGTCGTTCGTCTGAGGAATGGTTCCAGCGAGGGTACGTGGAGCACGCTTTGTTGCAGGTACAGTTGCAGTCTTTGTCTGAGCCATCGTCATTCCTGTCGCCTGAGGCGGTTTCTGAGCATCCCCATTCTAACGGGTACTCAATTTGGTTTGTTCTCGTGTCGGTTTTATACGCAGACCTGGCCGTAAGGTCAACCCCACTCCGGTGTAGCGCAACCAAAACCCTCGCTATCGCTCAAAGTCTCTCACGCCCCGAACGGCTACACCCGCCCGTAGACCGCCGGGTTCAACTCAGGGTCGTTATACATCTTCATCTGTCGATACAGCTTAAACCGTCGCCTGCCTCCAAGCACCTCGCTCCACAGCACATCTAGGCACCCCGCCAGATCGTCCCGCTGCTCCACCAGCAGAGCCAGACGCCCCACATTGCGCGAGCGATGCTCCTCGGACGCACTCGCCCGCTGCGCCTCCACCCGCGTGTGGTAAATCTTCAACGCCAGAATGGAGAGTCTATCGATCATGAGCCCAGGCGTCTCCGAGTGCAGGGGAGCCACCGGATCCTGCTCCAGCCGCTCTGTCAGCCACAGATCCATCTTCTCGACCAGATCGTTTCGTTGTTGATTCAATGTGTCGATCGCATGCTTCACCCGCACGATCTCCGCATCCGGCACTCCGGGAACCCGCGCCTTATCCTCCTCATGCCAGAGCTCGAAGTTAGCCCGGTGCTGCGCCATCGCCAGCGCCATCAATCCATCAGCCCCCGTCTCGAACGCAACTTCGTTCTCTGTCTCATGCAGGGCCGCCGTCATCTCGTCCTGCATCCGGGTTATCAAAAGTGCATCGAGCATAGGCCTCCTCACAACCAAAGACTTTACCAGTTGCAGAGAGCATTGTTGTAACCACTCGAAGGCAATCGTGAAAGTTAAGTCAGAAGTTTATTCAGTGTCGTCGTCAAGCACGATTGCATAATCCTCATCGCCAAGAGTTCCTTCAATCTTGCTCAGCCATCCCAGCGAACGGCTCACCGGCCACACCGCCCAGGCTGCCGGAATCGCCCCCGACTCGAACTCGCAAATCAGTACGATCTTCAATTCGCCACTCGGAAGCGCAACCAGCTGCGACTGCGGAATGTCCTGACGATAGATCTCAGCGCCGCTCTCATCTTTAACCCCGACGTACCAGAACTCGGCATCGTCAAAAGCCGCAGCAGGCAGTGCAGAGCGATCAAATGTGATCCGCACCATCCAGCGAAAGATCTGCCCCGTCCAGTCCTCAGCAGCCTGAGGGTTAGGCGGTTCCCCACCCCGCACGGTGTAATCCTGAGCCTTTCGCAGCTTGAACGAAAGTCCCGCATAAGCCTCATACTCCTCAAGGCTTCGCGTCGACCCCAATCCATAGCTCTCCACCGGGTGTCCTGCAAGCAGCCGTCGAACCTTCTCCTTACTGCGCGAGTCCAATTCATGCCACACACGGCCAGCCTTGTCCGCGTTATCTTCGGTGTGATCGCCCCAATGCTTAGGCGCACTCGGCCTGCCGTAGTCGTGCCAGACAATCGTCTCCTGCGGATGAAACAGGTCATATCCACTGGTGAAGGCGCGCAGCGTCATCGCCGTCTCCTCCCCCAGAAAATACAAGTCGGGATCGTATCCAATCTCATCAACAAACTTCCCCGGAGCAAACAAAAATCCCGCCGAAAGAAACCGTGCCCGTCGTGGCTTCGTCAGGTTCTGCCAGTCCGCAATCGCCAGCGGCTTCATATGCGGAATACCGTCCTCGGTGAATCCCTGAAAGGCCATCTGCAACGGTCCATCCAGCAACACCTCGTTGCCACCCGGAGTAAAAGGCGAAGCATATGTGCTCAAGATAGGCTTTGCGCTTCCTGTCTGCCCTATCTCGTCGAGCAGCTTCACATCCCAATCCCAGGCAAACCGGCAGTGCGAGTCCACCTGCAAAAACCAGTCCTCGCCCCGCCACAGCTTCATCACCTCGGACCGCGCCCAGCAGGCTCCTTTACTCTCCCGCCAGTCAACGGCAAGTACTCTGAAGCAGTCGTCATTGCGAAAGGGAAGCGTATCTTCCTTCGGATCGTGTTGCCAGCAGATCCCAAAGCGCAGCCGTTCGGGATAGCGAGCCTTTACGATGCAGTCCTCAATCGTAGGAACCAGCTGCGGATCGCGATACGCTGCGATCGAGACAAAGATCAGATGATTCGCTTCATTCAAAGCCACGGTCCTCGCCCGATCAGGCTAACAGGCTCCTCCTACCCCTTTCGTCCTATTTGCCCTAACTCCCGGAACCAAGCAGACTAGACAGAGACAATGGCAACCTCCCCAAAACGGGTCCTGATCTACCGCCTGGGCAGCCTCGGCGACACCCTCATCGCACTTCCCGCCCTCCACCTCGTAGCCCGTGCCTTCCCACAGGCCGAACGCCGCATCCTCACCAACTTTCCCGTCAACGTCAAAGCCCCGCCCGCTGACGCCATCCTCGAAAACAGCGGCCTCGTCCAAGGCTACTTCCGCTACGTCGTCGGCATGCGCAGCCCACGAGAACTAATCTCCCTCTGGTGGCAGCTCCTGCGCTGGCGCCCAGAGGTCCTGGTCTACATGGGGTCTGCGCGAGGAGTGGAGTCGGCACGCCGCGACGAGAAATTCTTCCGTCTTTGTGGAATAAAGCGACTCATCGGCGTCCCCCTCACCGAAGACATGCAGCAGAACCGCTTGGAGCAGCTGACCCAGGCTCTCGAACCAGAAGGAGCGCGCCTTACCCGCAATCTCGCCGAATTGGGAGACGCGCAACTCGACGACCCTGCAAGCTGGGATCTCCGCCTCACTTCCGCCGAGCACACCCGCGCCCAAGAAGCTCTCACCCCAGCCGCCGGCCTGCCTGTCATTGCAGTTAGCGTAGGAACCAAAGTCCAGTCGAAAGACTGGGGCCGGGAAAACTGGCGCACACTCCTCGAACACATCGCCGCCCTCTATCCCAACCACGCGTTAGCCCTATGCGGAGCCTCCGAAGAGGCCGAAGCCAGCAACTTCGCTGCGGAAGGTTGGAAGCAAAACTCCACGAAGCGCGTCATCAATCTCTGCGGCGTCCTCACTCCGCGCGAGAGCGCCGCAGTCTTCGCTCAGTCCCAAATCTTCATCGGCCACGACAGCGGCCCTATGCACCTCGCCGCAGCCGTCCAAACCCCCTGCGTCGCCATCTTCGCCGCCCGCAACAAGCCTCGCGTCTGGTTTCCTTACGGCAAGCAACATCGCGTCGTCTATCACCAAACCGACTGCTGGGGCTGCGGCCTCGAAACCTGCATCGTCGAAAAAAAGAAGTGCCTCACCTCAATCACCGTCGACGAGGTGATTACCGAGGTTCGCGCCATCCTCGGCTAGCGGAGAGAAACGCACCTTTACTCAAAGATGCGATGATGATCGGCAGGAGATCTTTTTCGTACATGCTGCCCGAACTTCATTCGATCCTGAATCTGCTTGAGGGCGGCTTCAGCCAACTCAAAGTGCTCGTCATCGGCGACATCATGCTCGACCGCTACATCCACGGCGAGGTCGAGCGCATCTCCCCCGAGGCCCCCGTCCCAGTCATCCGCCACGCCCAGCGATACGAGCGCGCCGGCGGAGCTGCCAACGTAGCCATGAACCTCGCCGGCCTCGGCTGTCAGACCTTCCTCGCCGGCCTCTGGGGAGCGGACTCCGAGCAGGCCGAACTAGCCGCCATCCTTGATCGCGCCGGCATCAACACCGCCGGAGTCGTCTCAAGCTCCCTCCCCACCATCTCCAAGACCCGCATCGTCGGCCGCATGCAGCAACTCCTGCGCCTCGACATCGAAAGCCGCGATCCCGTCCCCGCAGTCGAAGGCCAGCACCTTCAGGAGCGCGCCGTCGAACTCATCGCAAAGGTTCACGCAGTAGTCCTCTCCGACTACGCCAAAGGTGCCCTGACCCGCTCCCTCAGCGAAGCCGTCATCCGCGCCGCACGCACCGCAGGCATCCCTGTCTTCGCAGACCCCAAGACCCCCGACTTCAGCAAATACTCCGGCGCCACCACCGTCTGTCCCAATCTCGGCGAACTCTCAGCAGCTACCGGCGTACCCTCTCACCACACCGACGAACTCCTCGCCGCAGCCCAGGCCTTAGCCACCGAACATGACTTCAAATTCCTCACCGTCACTATGAGCGAGAAGGGAATCACAGTCCTTAGGCCACCGTCGACAGGCAACCCAGGTATCTACCACTCACCCGCCCGCGCCCGTGAGGTCTTCGATGTCTCAGGAGCAGGCGACACTGTCATCGCCACCCTCGCCGCCGGCGTCGCGGGTGGGCTGCAGATCGAAACCGCAGTCGAACTCGCCAACCTCGCCGCCGGAATCGTAGTTAGCAAAGTAGGCACCGTTCCCATCGCAGCGCATGAGTTGGTAGCAGCCCTCACTCCCAGCTCCGGACTCACCGCCGGAGAAAAGATCCTTGACCTCGACCGTCTCAAACTCCGCGTAGCCGAGTGGCGCTCCTCCGGCGAGACCATCGTCTTTACCAACGGCTGCTTCGATCTCCTCCACGTCGGCCACATCACCCTGCTCGAAGACTGCCGCCGCTTCGGTTCAAAGCTCGTTCTGGGCCTCAACGCAGACGCCTCCGTCTGCCGTCTCAAAGGCCCAACCCGCCCCATCGTCTCCGAACGGGAACGCGCCCGCGTAATGGCCGCCCTGGCCGCGGTAGACGCCGTGGTCCTCTTTGAAGAGGACACCCCCCTCGAACTCATCCGCGCGTTACGGCCCAACGTCCTCGTCAAAGGCGGCGACTACACCGTCGAAACTGTGGTCGGCCATGAAGATGTTCTCGCCTACGGAGGACGAGTCGAGATCGTCCCCACCGTAGAAGGCTTCTCGACCACCAACATCGTAAAAAAGCTAACGGCAAATCCAACCCCGAGCGAGGAGATTAAGAAGTGATCATCGTCACCGGCGGAGCAGGCTTCATCGGCAGCAACCTCATCCAGCAGCTCAACCGCGCAGGCGAACGCAACATCCTGCTGGTGGACAACCTCGCTCCCGCCCCCAACCTCACCGGCCCCAAGTTCCTCAATCTCGCCGGAGCCGAATACGCCGACTACATGGACAAGCGCGAGTTCCGCGCCGCACTCAAAGCCGGTGACTTCGAGAACACGCGAATCCGAGCCATCCTCCATCAGGGCGCCTGTTCCAACACCCTCGAAGACGACGGCCGATACATGATGGACAACAACTTCACCTACTCCAAAGAGTTGTTGCACTTCGCCCTTGAACGTAAGGTTCCCCTCGTCTACGCCTCCACCGCCGCCGTCTACGGAGCCAGCACGAGCTTCACCGAACTCCCCGCCAACGAGCGTCCTCTCAACGTCTACGGCTACTCGAAGCTTGTCTTCGACAACTATGTCCGCCGCCATCTTCACGATATGAAGTGCACCGTCGTCGGCCTCCGCTACTTCAACGTCTACGGCCCACGCGAGCAGCACAAAGGCCGCATGGCCAGCGTCATACACCACTTCACCCGTCAGCTCAAAGACACCGGCGCCATCCGCATGTTCGAGGGCTCAGGCGGCTACGCCGACGGCGAACAGCGTCGCGACTTCGTCTTCGTCAAAGACCTCGCCCGCATCAACATGTTCTTCGCCGGCCTCCTACCCGAAAGCCCTAAAAAGCCCATCCACGCCGTCGTCAACGCAGGCACCGGCGAAGCCCGCACCTTCAAAGCCGTAGCCGAATCGCTCATGCAGGTACACGGCCAGGGCAACATCGAATACATTCCATTCCCCGGCGACCTCAAAAACCGTTACCAGCACTACACCCAGGCCGATATCTCAGGTCTCCGCGCCGCCGGATATACCGCGCCCTTCACCACCCTCGAGGATGGCGTAAAGCAAACCTTCGCAGAGGAGCCCGCGTCCTAGCAGTTCTGCTCCTTCGCAAAAACAGATACTCTAACCGAGCCTGAGATTCTCGACAGGCAATCAATCTGTGCCAGCCAACCACAGGAGCCAGTGTGACTGATACGCAACGAATGCCCACGATTCTCTGCATCAGCACCTACGAGAAGGGTCAGCCTTTTCTGAAAGAGGCCGCACGTCTCGGCGCCAGCGTTCTCCTGCTCACCGTTGAAAAACTCGAACACGCCGACTGGCCCCGCGAGTCCCTCACCAAGCTCATCACCATGCCGGAGAAGCTAACCCCCGAGCAGGTCTTAAACACAGTTACCTTTCTCGCACGCACCAACCCCATCGACCGCATCGTCGCTCTGGATGAGTTTGACCTCGAAGTAGCCGCCCTCCTCCGCGAACACATGCGCCTCCCCGGAATGGGCGAATCTCTCACCCGAAACTTTCGCGACAAGCTCGCCATGCGCGTCAGCGCCAAACAAAAAGGCATCCCCGTCCCAGAGTTCACCGGAGTCTTCCACCACGATGATCTCCGCACCTTTCTCCACAACGTCCCTGGACCATGGTTGCTAAAACCCCGCACCAACGCCTCCGCTATAGGCATCCGCAAGATCGAGTCGCCGGACGCCCTATGGCCCATCCTCGACGAGCTAGGCGATCTGCAGTCACACTACGTCCTCGAGCGCTTCGTCCCCGGCGAGATCTTTCACATGGAAGGCGTCACCTGGAACGGCAAGGTACTCTTCGGCGCCCCCTACAAGTACGGCAAGCCGCCAATGCAGACGATGCACCAGGGAGGCATCTTCAGCACACGAGCCATCGACAGGGAATCGAGCGACGCCATCGCCCTCGGCACAATCCACAAACAGGTGATCGAATCCCTCGGCCTCGTCTCCGGCGTCACCCACACCGAGTTCATCAAATCACAAGCTGACGGCAGCTTCTACTTCCTCGAAACCGCAGCCCGCGTCGGGGGCGCCCACATCGCAGACGTCGTCGAGTTCGCCTCAGGCATCAACCCTTGGGTCGAGTGGGCAAGAATCGAAGTAGCCACGCTCCTCAACATGGACTACACCTTGCCGAATCTAAATCACCAATATGCTGGCAGCGTCATCTGCCTCGCACGGCAGGATCATCCCGACACCAGCAGCTACGATGCACCCGAGATCGTTCACCGTCTCAATCGTCATCATCACGCCGGTCTCATCCTCCGCGCCGACTCTGCCGAACGCGTCGAAGAACTGATCGGCCAATACACCAGTCGCTTTCTCGAAGACTTCTGCGCCGTCGTGCCCCCACCAGACAAGCCGACGGCATAAGTCTGGCGAATCCCATTCGGAACGTCTCCGCAAAAAAGGAGGGTTCGAAACAGGATGCACTCCTGAACAGCCCGTAATCATGGCCTCTGCGTAACCCACGTGCGTAGCTGCTCCGGTGTTTTGATCTGCCCCTTCAGCAGCTTGTCGAAGAGCTCCCGCGTCCTCATCGATTCAAACGGCTCGTCGATTTGTGAAGGCGTTGTCTGACCGGGAAGCTTCACAATGTAGCCAGGCCTGTCGTCAAATGTGACATTGTTCGAAGCAATCCGCTCCTCTTCTGTCCAGTCCGGACTCTTCGCCCAGAACAGTTTCACTCGCCACGAGTGATCGCCCATAATTACCAGCGTGGAGTTATCCCAAGTTCCATTTTCTTCCAGTTCATGGCGAACATGCGCCAGGTAAACGTCGCACAGCGCAAGGTTGTCAATGTAGTTGGGGTGAGATACCTCGAAATTACCCGTACGTCGGTTGTAGATTCCTCCTGGATGCGGGATCGGCATATGGAGAAGAATGAAGTCGGCCGAGGGGTCTCTGAGAAGCTCGTCTCCTGCTCCAGCAAGTTCTCGGTAATCCTGTTGATGAAATCTGATCGGATTAGAAGGACCATTCTGTCGTGGAAACAGATGGAACGACCGCGCCAGGTTTACAAGGTGACCTATGACCGGCTGCTCACTGTTCCAGAGGATGCTCTGCTCTGGATACATGTCACCCGGCACGACGGTGTGATTCGTCCAGAAACATCGGTCGAGAACCTCAGGCAGAATGCGGCAATACGGGTTGTACCACCCCGCGATCGCAGTGCTATAGCCTGCATCAAGCGCATCTTGAAAGACCGTTTTGCGAGGATTGAAAGTCTCCCACATTCCCGCAGACCGGTTGTGCACCTCAAGAGGCCACCCGGCAGCAGCAGGACGCACGCCATCGTATCGATCTCCCGTCATTAGGGAAGGAAGAACCTGTTCTGTGTACACGCCGCTCGGAACGGTATGGGTGAACACCGTTGCCGTTCGAGCCAACTGCGTAAAAGCCGGCAACTCAAGCCCCTGATAACGATGCTCGTAGACTTGCCGGTAAGAGAGTTCATCAAAGAGAATCCAGATGATTCGCCCGCGACGAGGAGAGGAAGCGCTGTCTCCTCTTCGCTGATGCAGCGGACGCGGCGCATTCAGGTGCCTAGCCTGCCACGTAAAGAAGACTGACTGAACAATCATCGCCATTCCGCTCAGGGCAACGAATCCAAGGATCGGCACAGCCAACTGCTGAGCACGATAAAGAATCGGTCGAATGCGGGAGCGCCACGCCACCCAGGTAAAGAAGATCAGGCAAACCACACCCAGAAAGATTGTTTTGACAACAACTGGCACGGGAGATTCGTGAAGCACATACCAGTTCGTTATGATCTTCCAACTCAATCCAACCCCTAGACCGCTCCACAACCAGGAGTTGAATCGCGGATGACTCCGTCCCCAGGCAAGCAGGAGAGATAACACCAGCCACACAGCCGCGAAGTTCAGAAATACAGGCACGGCCACCGCACGAACCGGCCCGATCAGATGGTAAAACTCGCTGTGCAAAGGCGAGGCTAAAGACACAAGCACGACCAGCAGGACGATTGTGCTTGCGCCTAACGCAGTTATAGCCGGATGTCTCAACAACTTACGTGGCCTCTTGTATCGTCAAGAGACGAGATCGCCCGCTGTTGCACCTTGACCTCTGTTGCTGGATATCCTGCTGTTCGACGTACAATCCCGCGACTAGGCGACATGATCGTCACCCGTAGAAGATCTCCCTTGCCAGGCCGAAACGATTTCTTGATCTCGACCATTGTAAAAGTGGTATAGGTGCCTGATTATGGGATAGTTATGGTGAGAGCGCTGGGGCTCGAACCCAGGACCAACGCCTTAAAAGGGCGATGCTCTACCAACTGAGCTACGCTCTCAAACCACACTACCAAGTTAGCACATTTAGGCAGGTGGATCGTGCCTCCAACCAGCGCCATCGCAAGCTTTTATCCTCACTCTCTTGCGCCCGAGGGAGATCGGAGACTCCCGTCAAGGCGACGCCTTGGACCGCCACAAATCCTGATCAAGCCCACTGCGTCCACTCCATCACGATCTTTTCGGAGTCTTCCCCAAAAGGTCCATTTCGGGAAGACTGATTTTAACCCCCGATTCCGCCTGGATTGACGCAGAAAACCCGCGCCCCTATTGAATTCTCACACTTAAGTCGCACAACGGATTCATTGACTTGGGGTACTACCCACAGTAGCCTCAGGCTATTGCATTGGAACAGGTGCAACCACCAATTTGAGCTGGCAGCGAACCGGCGCAGTTCAAATCGAACAAACCGCTTCACCGAACTACAGGACCAAGAGCTATGGACTCGCGCGGCACAGACAAGACCACCGACAAGGTCGAAGATCTCGCATTAACGGAAACACCTGAAGATGTTGCTGTACTTTATTCTTGGGCAAATCTTCACGGAGCCAAGTATCGCGACTTCTCGGCATCGCGGCGAGAGTATCGTGCGCAGCTCAGACATCGAGCCGCCGAGCAGGTGCGGGAGCAGGCCCTACTGGCTCAGGCCGAAGCCGAAGACGCCGCAGCAACCGCAGATGCCGCAGCACGCAACGCCTCGAAGGTCGCACTCGATCCCTACTCAGAAGACTCCGACTCCCACCGGCGGCGTGCGTTGCGCGAGGCCGAAGAAGCCGCTCGTACCGCCGCAGCAGAACGCCTGGAAGCCGCTCGCCGGGCCGAAGTTGCTGCTGTCGCCGAAGCTGCCGCTCGCCGAGAAGAACGCGAGATTGCAGAGGCCCACGCCTCCGCCCAGCGGCAGGCTGCTCGCTACGCCGACTCGGAGATTCGCCGCAGAGCCGGCGACGATGGCCCTGAGCTTCCCGGGCGAATCTCAGATCCCTATGCTCAAACCCCACCTCCGGCGTACCCGGAGCCAAACCATCACCCAGCTACCGAAGCCCCACTCCGCCAACCGGAAATTTCTCCACAGGAATCGCCCTTGAGCAGCGATCCAATCCAGCCGGAGCCGCGTGTCTATGTTAAGCAGAATATGACCCCACGCCGCCCCCAGGGTTACCGCCCGGATGAAGCCTCCGGTGTCCGCCAGATTTATCGCGGCCCAGACGACTCTCAAGCCGAGTACACTACTCCTGATCCAATCAGACATTTGATTCCTACGCAAAACCGAGCCGTGCCTGCACCTCTTTCATCCCAGGATATGAAGCCGACCACCGAACAGTCCGCTCCACCGCCGCCATCGCCGTCAAACGAAGGCGCGGCCCCGCTTTCGGGTCAACGTCGCACCGATCCTCAGCCGCGCGCCGACGAATCCGCATCTCAAAGCGAACCAGCCATCGCGTCACCCGCAGCCATCCCGGATCAGAGGTCTCCGTCCGTCAAGGATTACTCAAGAACACCGGCCGATGCTCCGCTTGATTCCACGCGAGACTCTTCGTCAAATCTCTCTCCCGCCACACCCACTCGCCCCAGGCTATCGGGAGCCTTTCGGTCTGCGCCGCCGATCTCCCCCACACCCCCAAGGCCCGTCTCGCCGTTCTCTCAGGCCCTCGTCCCCTCTGACTCCACCCGCGGCCGCCGAGCCCAGGATGACTTCGACTATCAGCAGCCGCACAATCCATCCGAACCGCAGCGTCGCAACTCCGCAGACCCATCCCCTGAGCCTGCGCCGCTAGCCTCCGCGCGGCCTGCCTTTCAGTCAGATCCCGCCGGCCCGGCATGGCTCTATGCCTCGCCCGCGCAGCCCGTCGCGCCCAAGCCACTTGCCGCGCAGCAACCTCCTTCTCAATCCTCCGTAGCCGACACCCTCCAGCACTCCAGGGAACGCGTCGCTGCGCGCTGGTACGCTCTCAAGGGAGTCTTCGAGCAGCCCGGTCAGGATCAGCCTGAAGCAGCACCTGTACGCCAAAAGGAGACCCGAACACCAGTCCTTGCCGTCTTCTCCCTCGCCGGAGGAGTTGGCAAGACCAGCCTCGTCGCCACCGTTGGGCGCGCGCTCTCCTCCATGGGAGAGAAAGTCCTGCTCACCGACACCACCTCGCACGGTCTGCTGCCGTTCTACTTCGGCGCCAGCGAGCTTCGCCACGGAACCGTCCGCACCTTCTCCCCACCCAGCGGCAGCACCGACGCTCCCATCTATCTCGTCAGCTACGACGTAGACCAAAAGCAGACCAACGAAGAGGCACAGGAGCTTCTCGCCGAAGAGATCATCAGCAACGGCCGCGGCGCCCACCGTATCCTCCTCGACCTCACCGTAGGCTCCAGCTGGATCGTCCGCCGCATGTCCCGCATGAGCCCGACCATTCTCGTTCCCGTCGCGCCCGACATGAACTCCGTCATCAGTCTCCAGACCGTCGAAAAGTTCTTCAGCGGCGTCAACGACGGCGACGGCCGCCCCCTACAGCCCTACTACGTGCTCAATCAGTTCGACACCTCGCTGCCGCTGCACCTCGACGTCCGTGAGGTGATGCGTCGGCAGTTAGGAGATCGCCTCCTCCCCTTCGTCATCCGCCGTGCCCAGTCTGTCAGCGAAGCTCTAGCCGAGGGCATGACCGTAGTCGACTACGCCCCCGATGCACCCGTCGCCGAAGACTATCTGAACCTCGCCACCTGGCTCCGCACAGTTGCCGCACCGGCAACCGCGGGCTTCCGCAACGTTCGTTGGAGCGAACGATGAGGGAGGGTCCTCTCTTTGATCAAATTCAATCAGGTGACGCTCTCTTCTACAAAGCCATACGCCTTCTCATCCTTCTCAGCGGAGTATTTCTTCTAGCATTCACCGGCATTCTCGAACTCACCTGGCCCCAGCAGATCGTCCTCGGTATCCTCACCGTAGCCCTGGTCATCTGGATGGATCGCAGCTCCGGCTCCTACCTCGTCACCCTGACGCTCATGCTGGCCTCGATGTTCTCCACCTTCCGCTACGGCTTCTGGAGAGTCTCCACCACCCTCAAATTTTTCCGCGACCCCGGCTCGACCTGGAGCATCCTCGACGGCTTCTTCATCTGCCTACTCCTCTTCGCTGAAATCTATGCCTTCGTCGTCCTCTTTCTCGGCTTCTTCCAGACGCTCTGGCCGCTACGCCGCACGCCCGTCTCTTTGCCCGACGAGATAACCGAGTGGCCTGCCGTCGATCTCCTCATCCCCACCTATAATGAGCCGCTCAACGTCGTAAAGTACACCGCCCTCGCCGCACTTAACATCGACTGGCCCTCCGACAGACTCAACGTCTATCTCCTCGACGACGGCAAGCGCGAAGAGTTCCGCCAGTTCGCCGCAGACGCTGGCATCGGCTACATGACGCGCGACGACAACCAGCATGCGAAGGCCGGCAACATCAACCACGCCCTCGTCCAGCTCAACTCTCCATACGTCGTCATCTTCGACTGCGACCACGTCCCCACGCGAAGCTTCCTGCAAATCACCATGGGCTGGTTCCTGCGCGACCAGAAGCTGGGAATGCTCCAGACCCCGCATCACTTCTATTCGCCCGATCCCTTCGAGCGCAATCTAGACCAGTTCCGCACCATCCCCAACGAAGGGGAGCTCTTCAACGGAATCGTTCAGGACGGCAACGACTTCTGGAACGCAACCTTCTTCTGCGGCTCCTGCGCGGTCATTCGTCGCTCCGCCCTCGATCAGATAGGCGGCATCGCCGTCGAAACCGTTACCGAGGACGCCCACACCTCACTCCGCATGCAGAGGAACGGGTGGAACACGGCCTACATCAACATCCCGCAGGCAGCAGGCCTTGCCACCGAACGTCTCAGCGGCCACATCCGCCAGCGCATCCGCTGGGCTCGCGGTATGGTCCAGATCCTCCGCACAGAAAACCCACTCTTCGCCGGCGGCCTCAGCTTGGCCCAGCGGCTCTGCTACTTCAACGCGATGACGCACTTCCTCTACGCTCTCCCGAGACTCATCTTCCTCACCGCACCGCTTGTCTATCTCATCTTTGGACACGTTAATCTCCCCGGCTACTGGCTGCTCATCTTCGCCTACGCCCTCCCGCACCTCGTCCTTGCGAACATCGCCAACTCCCGCATCCAGGGCCAGCATCGCCACTCCTTCTGGAATCAAATCTACGAGACCGTCCTCGCACCATACATCTTTCTTCCCACACTCTTCGCCTTACTCAACCCTAGGTTCGGCAACTTCGACGTGACCGCTAAAGGAGGCGTCGTCACGCGCCGATTCTTCGACTCGCGTATCGCCCAGCCCTTTCTCTTCCTCTCAGCGCTGAACGCTATCGGCATCCTCTGCGCCATCCCCAGGTTCATTCAGTTTCCCGGCACCGGAACACCCTCGCCCCTCCACTTCATCGCGGACATGTACGACGGAGGCCACCCCGGAACCATTCTGATGAATCTTCTCTGGGCCTGCTTCAACATGGTCATCCTCGGCGTCGCCACCTCCGTCGCCTGGGAGAGCCGCCAGCGCCGCCAGTCCGTCCGCCTCCCCATGTCCGTCCCCGCCGACGTACAACTCGGCAATGGAACCATCGTCCGCGGAGTCACCAGCGATATGTCCAGCGGCGGCCTCATGGTCCGCATTGAGCGCGCCTTCACCGCCCGCATCGGCGATGCCGTCAAACTCACCTTGCCGGTTCTGGACGGCAGAGCCACCCTGCCCGCCACCGTCGTTGGAATCGAAGGCAACACCTTCCGCGCCCAGTTCGACCCGCTCACCCTCCTCGAAGAAGAGGCACTCACCCTTGTCCTCTACTCTCGCGCCGACACATGGCTAGGCTGGGGAGAATCGCGCGAAGCCGACCGGCCACTCACCAGCCTGCGCCGCATCGTTCAACTCGCCGGCCATGGCTTCGCCCGCACCTTTCGCAGCGGGGCAAAAGCAAAAGAAGCATCATCCAACGGAGAGTTAGCTCCCAGCATCGTGCCACTCGTCATCCTGGCTCTTCTGCTAAGCTCTTCCGCTCTCTCCGCTCAGGTTCAACCGCTTCACTCCACACATTTTTTGCTACAAAATAATTCCAGCACCCCACCGCCGGCTCAAACCGCGCCTTCAGCCCAAACTCAGCCACCAGCCCCCGCTGCGCCAGCTCCCAGCGCCCCTGCAGCCCAGATCCCGTCTTCGACCGAAACCCAGCAACCACCTCAAAACTCGCCTGCGGTCAAACCATTCCTTTCCTACAAGGCATACGCCGCACGACTGGCCGCTGCACAATCTGCCGCCGCGCCGCCCGATACCTTCGACAAAGTCGTCAGCCTTACCGACTTGGGTGTCCCGCGAACCATCGTCATGCAGGGCCTGGACGCCTTCAACACGATCCACTTCGCACTGCCGCAGACGCAGGTCGTCAAGACCGCGACAATGCATCTTCGCTACCACGTCTCGCCCGGCCTCATTCCATCTCTCAGCCATATCAAGGTGAGCCTCAACGGAACTCTCTTCGCGGCCCTTCCCGTCATCGACCCACACTCCGCCAGCTCGACTCAAGCCACCCAAACAGTTACAAATTCGGTTCCAACCCAAAGCGCTGACCTGCTCGAATCAACCGTCACGCTTCCAGCCGACACCCTGACGCGAGACAACCAGCTCACCTTCGAGTTCGTAGGCCACTACGCCTCCCAATGCGAAGACCCAACCCACTCCACCCTCTGGGCGCACATCGACAGCACCTCCACCATCGAGTTCACCGGAACCCTCACCCAGCTTCACGATGACCTCAAGCTCCTCCCCGCGCCCTTCTACGATCCTCTCGTCAATCCTCGTCCCGTCATCCCCATCGTCTTCCTCGGCCAGCCGTCTCCGAAGGCCCTTCAAGCCGCAGGCATCATCGCCTCGTGGTTCGGACTCCTCGCCGACTCCCACCCCATCCGCTTCCCGGTCACAGTCGGAACTATCCCCACCGGCAACGCAATCGTCATCGGCCAGAACGGCCCATCGTTTCCTGCAGCCCTTCAGATCAACTCCATCGCCGGCCCCACCGTCGTCATGCGGTCCAACCCCTCAGACCCCTACTCAAAGCTCCTGATCCTCACCGGCGAAACCGATGCCGACCTTCTCAGCGCGGCCCTTGCGCTAACCCTCCAGCGTGACTTCCTGAGCGGTGACCGTGTTCGCATCCCCGCCATCAAAATGCCTGCGCCACGCGAAGCCGACGACGCACCCCGCTGGCTCAGCACCCAAAAGAACACGCCGATAGGCGACCTCCTCCAAACCAACAGCCTCCAGACCGACGGCACCAACCCGGTCGCCATCAACATGCGCCTCCCGCCCAATCTCTTCTACGGCACGCGTCAGAATCTCGGATTCCATCTTGCCTATCGCTACAACGGCGTCCCCCTCTCAGACGACAGTTCTCTCCAGGTCTATCTCAACGACGCCTACATCAACTCCACCCCGCTATCGCACAACGACAAAGCCTCCCCCGCGCGCATCGTCCCAATCCCCGTCTCGGATATGCGACCCTTCTCGAACTCCATCCTGCTGCGCTTCTTCTTCCAACTCGCCAAAAAACCTGACTGTCCCGACCCAGCCTCCCCGAACCTCCAGGGCTCCATCCTCAAAGACTCCTACCTCGACCTCAAGGACATTCCCCACCTGGCCGTCCTGCCGAATCTTGAGATCTTCGCCAACGCCGGCTACCCCTTCACCCGCAAAGCCGACCTATCCGACACCGCTGTCGTCCTGCCCGACAACCCCAGCCCCGAAGAGATTGAGCTCTATCTCACCCTCATGGCTCACTTCGGCGCCCAGACCGGCTACCCCGTCCTAAACGTTACCGTCACCAACGCCGAAGGCATGCGCCCCGACGCCCGCAAGGACTACCTTGTCCTCGGCACCGTCGACGACCAGCCCGCCATCAGCCGCCTCAATCCCTCACTCCCAGTCAGCGTCGACGGCAGCGGCTTACACATTCAGGACACCCAGGACTTCTTCGCCCAACTCCAACACGCCTGGTGGAAGGTACGCAGCTCCGACCACATCCAGTCCGGGCAGCTTGAAACCGCCGGCAGCATCCCCGACGCGCTCCTTGAAGGCGTCGAGTGGCCCAGCGGATCGAAGCAGTCCGTAGTCGTCATCGCCCTGCGCGACAAAACCGTCATCCCCAACTTTCTCTCAGCCTTCCTTCAAACCTCTCAGTCCTCCGACATCTCCCAATCCGTAAGCGTGCTGCGCGACTCGCACTTCATCTCCTACCGCATCGGCAACGACGTCTACCGCGTAGGCTCCCTCTCGCTTTGGCTCCAGCTCAACATGCTCTTCGCCGACTACCAGTGGCTCATGGTCATATCCACCCTGGTCGTCTGCTTCCTCCTCGCCGTCATCCTGCGCTCTGCCCTGCGCCGCCGAGCCCGCGCCCGCCTCCAGGGAAACAGCTACACCCACCCAGCCTGACGGAACAACCGCCGCACTTAGTTGTTTGTTTCGCATCTGCCTGTTTGTCGCCACTGTGGTTCTGACTACGCTGTCATTCTGAGCGGAGCGAAGAATCCCCGCATTTCGCCTTTGCTCTTGCCCTTTGGCGTCATTCCCACCCAAGTGGAGTTGAACGAAGAGACAAATCTGCTGATCCTTCCTCTCTGGCCGAGTCGGAAAACCAACGCCAAGCCGGGAAGATTACCCATTTGACGTACCCTCCGCCGCCTGAATTTGCTTGAACTGCGCCCGCGGCCCACGTATAACTCTCAAACGTACGCAACCCTGTCACCCAGCCGGACGTTTGTCATCGACGGCGGGGCCGCCAGTGTATCGAAGACCCAATGACCCAACGAACGAACCCGCGAGCAGAGCATTTGCGCAACCTCCATCTATCTATCTCAACAATTAGTCTCATCCTCCTCAGCGCGATCCCAGCGCTGGCCTCTCGGCCCGACAGCGTTCCCGACTGGGTCCGTACCGCCGCGCAGCAGAAGCTTCCCCAATACTCCCCTCAAACCAACGCCGTAGTCCTTCTCGAAGACACCACCTACACCGTTGCGCCCGACGGCAGCGCCACCGAACACTTCCGCAGCGTCGTTAAAATCCTTCGCCCCCAAGGCCGCGACGAAGGCAGAATCGCCGTTCCCTTCGACAAGGACACCAAAATTCTCTCCCTGCACGTCTGGAGTATCGGCCCCGACGGTCACGAGTACGCCGTCAAAGACAACGAGCAGCTAGAGTTTGGCTACCCCGGCCAGGGCAGCCTCTTCATGGATCTCAAGATCAAGGCCGTAGAGGCTCCCGGCCGCGACCCCGGCGGCGTCGTCGCCTACGAGTACGAGCAGCACACCCACCCCTACCTCACCGAGAAGACCTGGTTCTTCCAAAGCGGCCTTCCCCGCCTCAACCAAACCTTCACCCTCGAGCTCCCGCCCGGATTCACCCACGGCACCGTCTGGGCGCACAGCAGGGAACTCCCCGCTATCGACCTCGAGCACCAGCGCTGGCGCTGGGAGATGAAGGACGTCCCTGCCATCGACCTCGATCAGGTTGAGCTCCGCCCGTCCGAGTTCTCCCTCGAGGGGCGCATGACCGTCCACTACGCTAGCCCCACCCTCCCCGCGCCCACCGACGGCACCTGGCAGAGCATCGGCCAGTGGTACCAGTCCCTCTCGAAGGACCGCCTCGCCGCCACACCCGAGATCGCCGCCAAAGCCAGCGAACTAGCCGGCGGCAAGACCGACTTCTACGATAAGACCGAAGCCATCGCCGAGTTCGTTCAAAAACAGGTCCGCTACTTCGTCATCGAGATGGGCATCGGCGGCTACCAGCCTCACTACGCCGCCGACATCTTCCACAACCGCTACGGCGACTGCAAAGACAAAGCCACCCTGCTCGTCTCCATGCTCTCCACCGTAGGGGTCCACGGCGCTCTTGTCATGGTCGACCATCGCCGTGGAGTCGTAGACCCCGACGCACCCTCGATCGTCGGCGACCACATGATCGCAGCCATCGAAATCCCCAAAGGCTACAACTCCCCCAAGCTCCGCAGCGTCGTCACCGCTAAGTCCGGTCGCCGCTATCTCATCTTCGACCCCACCTGGGACAAGACCGCCTTCGGTCAGCTCGCGCACAACCTCCAGGGCGGCTACGGCGTCCTCGTAGAAGGCTCCGACAGCCAGATCATTCAATTTCCGCTACTCTCTCCCGATCTCAACACCATCCATCGCACCGCCACCTTTCAACTGCAACCCGACGGCTCCCTCAAAGGCAGCGTCATCGAGAAGCGCTTTGGCGACCTCTCCGAACACCGCCGCGATCTCTACATCAGCGGCGACGCCAAAGAGCAGACCAAGTTTCTCGATCGCCTTCTAGGCCAGGACTTCACCACCTTCTCCGTCTCTGACTTCAAGGTGCAGAACGCCGAGGCTCTCAACAAGGACCTCACCACCTCCTACTCCCTCACCGCCGACCACTTCGGCAAGCCCATGGGCCCTCTGCTCATGGTTCGTCCCCGCGTCCTCGGCAGCGAAGATCTCTACGCCGACCGCAAAGAGCGCCACAACATCCCGATCAATCTAAGCGAAACCATGCAGGTGCAGGACGACTACACCATCGAGCTACCCTCCGGCTACGCAGTCGACGAGATTCCCGACCCCGTCAAGCTCGACCTCGACTTCGCCTCCTACGAGAGCTCGAGTGTCGTCAAGGACAATACCCTTCACTACACCCGCACCTACACCGTTCGCGAGGTCACTCTCCCCGCCGACAGATATCCCGATGTTCAAAAGCTCTCCGGTGTCATAGCGGCCGACGAGCAAAGTAAAGCCGTCCTCAAAAAGCAGTAAAAATCTTTAAACAAAAAATCAATCACGAAGCAGCCCCCGCATCACGAAGTAATCGAACGAAACAAGCGAACAAGGACGACAACATGAACCACACCTCACGCCGCACCCTCTGCCTCACTCTGCTCTCTGCCTTGACTCTCCTCGCCGCACCCTTCGCCCGCGCGCAGTGGACCGTCCCCACCGCGGAAGAACTCTCCATGACCTCACAGCCCGAGGTCCCCGGAGCCGCCGCCGTCTACCTCTTCCGCGAAGAGACCACCGAAGACAAGCTCCACATGTTCAGCACCTACGTCCGGCTCAAAGTCCTCACCGAGCGCGGTAAGGAGTACGCCAACGTCGAGCTCGGATACTCGCACTCCAGCGAAAACGGCTCCACGGACATAGACGACATTCAGGGCAGAACCATTCACCCCGATGGCACCATCATCCCCTTCACCGGCAAACCCTACGAGAAGCTCGTCGAAAAGACACAGGGCATTCGCTTCATGGCCAAGGTCTTTACCCTGCCGGACGTCGAAGTGGGCAGCATCATCGAATACCGTTACAAGCTGCGGCTCGACGATAACTGGTTCAGGGCGCCGCAGTGGTACATCCAGTCCGCTCTCTACACCCGCAAAGCCCACTATTCCTGGCGGCCCACCGACAAACAACTCCTCTCGAGCGAAGACGGCGGCCAACTCACCAACACAATCTCCTGGACCAAAATCCTTCCTGCGGGCGCCGATCTAAAACAAACCCAGCTTCCCAGCAGCGCCTATGCCGCGGGCCAGTACATCTTCGATCTCAACGTTCACGATGTTCCTCCCGCTCCCGAGGAGGATTACATGCCGCCCATCTCCAGCTTTACCTATCGCGTCCTCTTCTACTACTCTCCCTATCGCAACGGCGACGAGTACTGGAAGAACGAAGGCAAGCACTGGGCAAAGAGTCGTGACAAGTTCATCGGACCCGGCCCCGTCGTCACCGCAGCCGTGCACGACCTCGTCCTTCCAACCGACACGCCGGATCAAAAGCTGCACAAGATCTACGCCGCCGTCATGAAGCTCGAAAACGCCAGCTACACCCGCGAGCACTCCAGCGCTGAAGAAAAGTCTCAGGGCCTCAAAGAAGTTCACACCACCGACGACATCTGGACCCGGAAGCGCGGCAACAACGATCAGATCGCGGCACTCTTCGTAGCCATGGCGCGCGCCGCCGGCATGAAAGCCTATCTCGCCGTGGTCACCAGCCGTGATCGCAGCCTCTTCTTTCCCGCGTATCTCAGCATGTCGCAACTCGATGACGACATAGCCATCGTCAACGTCGACGGCAAGGACCAGTTCTTCGATCCAGGCTCGCGCTACTGTCCCTACCAGCATCTTGCGTGGAAGCACACCCAGGTGGGCGGTCTCCGGCAGATGGATGGGGGCGCAGGAACGGTAGAAACTCCGGGTGAGACTTATCTCTACTCGAAGACCACACGAATCGCCGACCTGACCATGGACGAGCACGGCGAAGTCTCCGGCATCATGAAGCTGACCTACACCGGATCTCCCGCTCTTCATTGGAGGCAGCGTGCCCTCACCGGCGACGACGAAAGCCTCAAACGCGAACTTCGCACGAACGTCGAACGTCTCATGCCTGCTGGAGCCGACATCGAGGTCACCACCATCGAGAAGCTCGAAGACTACGAACAACCCCTCGTCGTCAACCTCTCCTTCAAAGGAAACCTCGGCTCCGCCACCGGCAAACGCCTCCTCATCCCCGCTGACATCTTCGAGGTCAACGCAAAGCCTGCATTCCCCCACGAGAAACGAGACATCCCCGTATATTTCCCATACTCCCGCACCAATCAAGACGCTGTCCGCATCAAGTTCCCGCCGTCCTTTAAAGTAGAATCTCTCCCCGCCAGCAACAAGGAGAACTTTCAGAAATTTGCTCTATACAGCTTGAATTCAGAGTCCACCCCGAATAGCTTTACCGTCCGCAGAGACTACTTTCTGGCAGAGATCTTCTTCAAAACCGAAGAGTACGCCGACCTCCGTAGCTTTTACTCCAAGATCGAGAACAAAGATCAGGAGACGGTCGTCCTCACCACCACACCGGCTCCCGCCAAACCAACCCCGGCAGGGAACTGAAGCCGTTGCCGCCTGCTCCCCTCACGGCAGGCGGCACACCTTCACCGAATCATTCTCGTAAGCACACCCAAACCCCGTCGGAGCGTCTCGCTCCAGAATCACCCACGTCGCGCCAACCGCCTTCAGCGCAGCAACCCGGCCACGTTCCGAGTCCCCGCGAAACCCTCCACCAAGCCCAGTCTGCAGCGCCATCCCCTGCGACCACTCCTCCGTAAGCTCCGGCCTGTTCGAGGCCGTCCCACCATCTTTGGAGTCCGGCAGCGAACTCCGCTCCGCAATCGCGCGAAAGCCCTGAGCATCCTCCCCCTCCCTCACCGTGTAGTGAGCATCCAACGCAAACACCGCATCCTTCGGCGTGTTCTCTCTGATCCAGACAAACGCCTGCTCCCATCGATTTCCCAAACCCCCGCCAACCAATCCCATTGCGCTCGGAAGTTCAACGTGCCTTGAAGCCGGGAAGATCTCACAGCCGACCCGCAACATAACCACCGCCAGCACAGAGAACGCAGCAACCCATCCCCACACCCGTCGCCGCAACACCCGCCCCCCAAGCGTCGCTCCCACCACCAGAATCATCACCACATACACCAGTTGGAAGACCCGCAGAGGTTGCAGTCTTGCCACCTGATGCACCGCTGCGCCCTCTCGCGCAAACAGTAACGCAACCGCAATCGCCGTCCCACCGGACACCATCGCAGCACGCGCCAAACCCACCCGCACCACCTCCACATCGCGGCCACACTTCAAGGCAACGATCGCAAGAATAATCAGCGGAGCCGCCAGCCCAATCCACTCATACCAATGCCATTGGCTAAGAAACCAGTACTCCCGCGTCAGCATAACCCTCTGGTAAGCCGCGCTCTCCGCCGGCGCCGACAACTGCACTCCCGCCGCCACCATCACCGCCGTCAAACATAACCCCACCGTCCCCCACACCCGCACCAGCCGGCTAGCCGACATCTCAGCACCCAGCACCAGCACCGATCCCAGCGCATAAGCCCCCATCAGCGGATGCATCATCGCCGCGCCCATCAGCGCCCCACAACAAAGCGCCAGCCCGCGCCGCCGCTCTCCTTCCATCTCAAACTGTGGCGAGAAAAACTGCAGCGCGCCAACCAGTGCCAGCAACGCACAGGGTGTCGAAAGACTTCGCGCCGTCACATACGGATCCATCAGCATCAGCGACGTCCCCGCAATCGGAATCGTCAGCCACATCGCCAGCAGCGCTACCGCTCCGCTCCTCGCCTCACGCGACCCATAGCAGCGAGCCGCCAGCAGCCACACCGCAAACAACGTCATCCAGACACTCGCCAGATGTACCACCAGCAACACCATCTCCAGGCTCAGGCGCGACTCACGCACCAGCCCAGCCATCAGCGGCGCAAACACCGAGTACCGCAGATGCCCCACCACAAACTCCGCACCATACGGATAAAGCTCCGGATCCAGCAGCCGTTTAATCTCAGGCAGGTAGATGCCCCCATCCTCGGCATAGGGGTGATAGCCGTGGATCAGCAACGCAGAAAACGTCAGCACAGTCACCAACCAAGCGGCAAAACTTCGTTCCCGCCGGTACCGCTCCAGTTCGAGCTCTACCGAAGAGAGCTGTGATGCGATCGATGTAGCCAAATAAATCTGCTCCTGCCGTGGTCTTATTGCTACCGCATGACATCGGCTTACGCTCTGCGAAATCGCTAACCGAAAACAATGCGACTGCTCCCGAAGCTAAACTCCCGATCTTCTCGAAGAAGATGAAGACAAACTCTTTTCACCCTTAGACGTCAAAACATCGATTCAGCTTACGTCTCTCCCAGATCAAAACGAAAAAATCGCCACTCACTATTTCTTATAAAACTCTCATCTCTTCCTCCCGCAACGCGGCCCTCCAATTGCTCTCTAAGGAGCAAGTTCATCAATCCGAACGAAGAGGAACAACACAAGGGCAATAACACGAAGGGAAGAACATCAGGAGAAGCCACATCGTGCACATTCACAGCAACCCCGTCAGCCAGCTCGCACTGGGTTCTATCCAATCTACTCTGCAGGCCCAGGAAGCCAGAAAAGCCGCCGCCACCGTGCGCCGAAGACTCAGCAGCGTTGCAGCCAGCGAGGATGGCGACCTCATCTCCCGCGTCGAGGCCCACGCCGAACCTGATCCCCAGCGCAGAAAGAATCCGCAACAGGACGAAGAGGCCTTCCGCAGTGTCTTCTTCTCCCTCTCCGTCTAATCACACCGGGCCGCATATAGCCTCGCAACCCAAAATGTAAGAAGATCGGTCACACACAGACGATACAATCGGAGCTGCATGCTTGATTGTCCTTTGTCCCCTCCGGTTCCCCGCGAAACCACCCATCGCACGGCGTTCTTCTGGCTGCTCGCATGAGCGCCGTCGCCAACAGCCGCAACCTGCTGAAGACCATCCCCGGCCTTCTCATCAGCGCCTTTTTTCTCTGGTACACCTTTCACAACATCCCGCTCAACGAGTTTCGCTCCCTCCGCCTCGCGCACCCCGTGTGGATCCTTGGCGTCCTCGCCTTCACTGCCGCCAGCTACACCCTGCGTTGCGTTCGCTGGAGCCAGATGATGCCGCGCAACGGCCGCTCCCTCCGCGCCCACTTCGCCGTCTGCGCCCGCGTCCTCATGACCTCGCTCGCCGCCAACAACATCCTCCCCCTGCGCATCGGCGACATCATGCGTATCTTCACCTATTCCGACGACCTCGGCACCGCGCCCTCCGTCATCCTCAGCACCGTCATCCTCGAAAAGCTCCTCGACATCTTCGTCCTCGTCCTTCTCTTTGTCTCGACCGTAGGCAGCATCGCCACGCCGCGCCTCCGCCTCATCGCCAACATCTCCCTCGCCGTCTCAGCCATCGGCCTGCTCATCCTCCTCGTAGCGGCGCGCAGCCTGCAGGCTCCCGTGCAGCGGCTCTTCACCCGTCTTCCCGACTCCCCACTGCTGAAGAAAATCGAACACTGGATCACCCTCGCCCTTGACGCAACCGGCCGCCTTGGCGTCGTCGGTTCTCTTCTTCTGCTCTTTCAATCGGTTGTCATCTGGACCTGCGAAGGCATGATCTTCCTCTCGGCCATCCGTCTCCTCGGCCTTTCGGTAGACCGCATCGCTGCCTGGCTAGCCGTCTCCTTCGCCAACCTCTCCTATCTCATTCCCAGCTCCCCCGGAGCCATCGGCCCCTTCGAACTCGCCGTCAAAACTTCCCTCGTCAATCACGGCGCGTCGATGTCGCAATCCGCGGTCTTCGGCCTCGCGATTCACGTCTGGATGCTCCTCTCGGTCACCGGAGCAGGTGGCATCATCTTCCTCCTTCATCGCATCCGCATCCACAATCACAAGCCCCTCCTCGAAGAAATTGAAGATCTGCCGGCCACGCTGCCATAAAGAATGATCCTGCCGGAGGAGCCTCCTGCGCGGAGAGCGGTCACTTCGTGTATATACCCCTTCGGTTGGCGCTCCCCGTTGGTCGCTAGGGAGATCATTCCGATCAACGGGAGGACCACGCGAAGCTCTAAAAAGGCGTGCGAACGCCCGCCCCACGCGCAGTGGGCCCGTCCGGCAGGACAAGCCTCTAGTAAACTGAACCCATCTTCCAAGTGGTGACGCCCAAAGCATGTATCGCACAATCCAGCAGTCTCTATTGGCCCGCATCCAAGCCATCCTCCTCGCAAAGTACGACGTCACCCTTACGAACCCGGGCGCCCCGCAACTTGTTATAGAGCAGCCCCCCAGCATTACCCTCGGCGAACTAGCCCTCCCCGTCGCCTTCGAGCTGGCTAAGCGCCTCCGCAAAGCCCCCCGTGCCATCGCAACGGAACTAGCAGCCGAACTCACCGCAGCCCTCCCCACACTAGAAGGCGTCGCCAGCGTAGAAGTAGCGGGCGCAGGCTACCTCAATATCCGCCTCGACCGCGCCGCCGCCGTCCGCCGCATCGCCGCCGACCAGCACGCCGACATCGGCGGCCCCCGCTTCGCCCTCGTCGAGCACACCAGCATCAACCCCAACAAGGCCGCCCACATCGGCCACCTCCGCAACGCCATCCTCGGCGACACCTTCCAGCGCCTCCTCCGCCCCGACACCTTCAAAACCGGCTACGAAGTAGGCGTGCAAAACTACATCGACAACACCGGCGTCCAGGTCGCAGACGTAGTCGTAGGCCTCGTCTACCTCGAAGGCAAGACCCTCACCAGCACCCGCGAACTCCTCACCGAGCTCCTCGAGACCAACCAGCGCATTGACTTCTACTGCTGGGATCTCTACGCCCGCGTCTCCCAGTGGTACACCGCAGATTCTGAACACATCGCAGCCCGAAAACAGATCCGCCTCGACACTCTTCACGCCCTCGAGATCGGCCACAACGACACCGCAGACATCGCCGACCTCATCTCCACCGCCGTCCTGCGCCGCCACCTCGACACCATGCAGCGCCTCAACATCGAGTACGACTTCCTCCCCCGCGAAAGCGAGATTTTAAGCCTGCACTTCTGGGACGCAGCCCGCGAACTCATGCTCGAAAAAGGTGTCCTCTACCTCGAGACCGCAGGCAAGAACAAAGGCTGCTACGTCATGCGTCGCGCCGGCACGTTAGAGGAACGCGCAGGCACATCAGAAGAAATAGCAACCGCAGACTCCAGCCTGCCCGACGAAGACGCCAAGGTCATAGTCCGCTCCAACGGCACCGTCACCTACGTCGGCAAGGACATCGCCTACCACCTCTGGAAGTTCGGCCTCCTCCCCGGCAAGGACTTCGGCTACGCAAAATTTCACGAGTACCCCTCGCACTGTTGCTGGATCTCCACGACCCACGGAGAAACCCCACACCCCACCTTCGGCAAAGCCGACGCCATCTACAACGTCATCGACTCCCGCCAGAACGACCCACAGAACAACGTCATCGCCGCCCTTCGCGGCATGGGCTACACCGAAGCCGCCGACCGCTACACCCACTTCAGCTACGAGATGGTCGCCCTCACCCCGCGCTGCGCCGTCGAACTTGGCTACACCATCAGCGAAGAAGATCAGAAGAAGCCCTTCATCGAAGTCAGCGGACGCAAGGGCTTCGGCGTCAAAGCCGACGACCTCCTCGATCGCCTCATCGCCGCCGCCAAATCCGAAGTAGACACCCGCCACCCCGAGATCGAATCCGCCCAGCGCCTCACCATCGCTACGCAAATCGCAGTAGGAGCCCTCCGCTACTTCATGCTCCGCTTCACCCGCAACACCATCATCGCCTTCGACTTCAAAGACGCCCTCAGCTTCGAAGGCGAGACCGGCCCCTATGTCCAGTACGCCATCGTCCGCGCCGCAAACATCTTTCGCAAGGCCAACACCACCGCAGCCGCATCCCTGGCCGCAATCGCAACACTTGACCTGTCGAATATCCTCGACACCGAAGAGGGAAGCAGCCTCTGGGAGACATGGCTCCTCGCCTCAAAACTAACGCTGTTGATCGAGCAATGCATAGCCACCGCCGAGCCGGCCTACCTCGCCAAGTACGCCTTCCAGCTAGCCCAGCAGTTCAACAACTTCTACCACCGCCACCACGTCCTCAACGAAGCCGACCCCACCCGAAAAGCCCTCCTGCTAGCCACCGCCGCAGTAGCCCAACGCGAGATGACCCGCGCCCTTGCCTATCTAGGCATCGAAGCCCCACCCGTTATGTAACTCTAAAAGACACATACTTAGGATTTATAAAGAGTCCGTCATTCTGAGCAGAGCGAAGAATCCCCGCATTTTGCCGCCGCCTGCTTCATCGCTAACGCCTGCTTCAACAACGTTGGCGCCCGTTCGCCTTTGCCTGTTTCATTCGCACAAACTCAAAAAATCGTCATCTCGACCTAAGCTGCTCACGGTTTTATCGTGACCAGCGCAGTGGAAAGACCCCCGCATTTGTCTTTTCAAACTCAAACTTCAAAAACGCCATGCCTGATGAAGGAGTGCAGTTCCTCGAGGGAACCATTTGCAGACAAATCAGGCACTGAATGCTTTCTGGGATTGGTGCAGGAACGGTCACGGGCTCACGATGCCCAAGCGTAAAGATAGGTTTTAAGATCATGTATATCCTCTCGGGTGCATTGGTAGCTCGAGCGCGGACCATACCATTCTCGGGTGGTACGGCAAGGCAGAACCGCTTACTAGTCTGAGTACCCCCGCACCCACTCCAGAATCGACCTCACCGCCACGCCACTAGGCCCATTCGCAATCCAAGGCTTATTCTCATCGTGCCAGGCACACCCAGCGATATCCAGATGCAACCAGGGCGTCTCCCCCACAAACTCCTTCAAGAACATCGCCGCCGAAATAGCCCCACCCCACCGATTCGCCCCCGTATTCCTCATATCCGCAATATGGCTCTTGATCTGATCCTTGTAATCATCGGTGCAGGGAAGCCGCCAGAACTTTTCCCCTGAGATCTTCGTCGCGTCCGTAAACTTCTGCCAAGTCGGCTCATCGTTCGAGAACAAACCCACATTCACAATCCCCAACGCCACCACGCAAGCCCCCGTCAGCGTCGCCGCATCGATCAAATGCGTGCAACCCAGCGTCTTCGCATAGTGCAAACCATCCGCCAGCACCAGCCGTCCCTCCGCGTCTGTGTTGATCACCTCAATCGTCTTGCCCGACATCGCCGTCACGACATCGCCCGGCCGATAAGCCTTCCCATCCGGCATATTCTCCGCCGAGCACACAATCCCAATCACCTTCACCCTCGGCTTCAACTGCGCAATCGCACGCATCGCGCCGATCATAGCCGCCGCCCCGGCCATGTCGTACTTCATCTTCTCCATGCCATCGCCCGGCTTGATCGAGATCCCGCCCGTGTCGAACGTAATCCCTTTCCCCACCAGCCCCAGCACTGGAGCATCCTTCGTCGGCGCCTCACCCTTCCCGAGCTTCGGCTCATACGTCATCACAATCAGCGCTGGCGGCTGCTCCGAACCCTGCGCTACTGCGGCAAACGCCCCCATCTTCAACTCCAGCAGCTTCACCGTCGAATGCACCTCGCACTTCAATCCCATCTCCGAGCACATCGCCGCCGCACGCTTACCAAGCTCCGTTGGCGTCAGCACATTGCCGGGCTCATTCACCAGTGACCGCGCAAAGTTCTGCGCCGACGCCACAATCACTCCAGCGTCAAAGCCTTCCTGGATCTCCGCCCGGGTTGACTTCTCTGCCTCCTTCGCAATCACCGAAAGCGACCGCACCGACCGGTCCTTCCGTTCACTCCGATACGTATCCCAATCCTTCTCCGCAACCTCCGCACCTTCCACCAGCACGCGCGACAGCAACGCACAGGGCAGCGTCTCCAGGTGTTCATCGTCCAGCGCATGGTCCTCAGGAAACGCAATCGCCATCTCCCGGACTCCCAGCGGCTTGGCCGCACGCACCGCAGTCCCCGCACCCTTGCGAACCTCATCCACCGACAGGCCCTTCGCCTTGCCCAGCCCCACCACCAGCAACCGCTCCGTCTTCAACCCATTCGGACCATGCAGCAACAACGTCTCGCCCACCGTAGCTTTGAACTCGCCCGACGCCAGAACCTTCGCCGCCGAATCCGCCACCGAATCCGACGTCGTCAACAAAGCCACCAGCGGCTCAGCATCTTTGCCCACAGCGATATCCACGGCAAATACAGCCAGCAGCGGCGTTTGAAACCCGGCAGCATCCTGAAAGAGTAACTTCGTGTCCATGCCCTATCGTAACCCGACAGCCTGTCGATCATCTTTGAAGTAAAACTACAACGAAAGTAGAACTACCCTCGTTGACTCCGGGCCACCGCGGCCTTGGCCTCGTTATCGGCCTCGCGCTTGCGTTCCGTGGCGCGTTTGTCCCACTCCTGCTTGCCCTTCGCCAGAGCAATCTCGCACTTCACCCGCCCATTGCGAAAATAAAGTCGTGTCGGGATCAGCGTAAATCCCTTCTGCTTCGTCATACCCTCGAGCTTCCGCACCTCGCTCTTATGCAGCAGCAGCTTCCTCGTACGCAGCGAATCATGATTCATCGCATTCCCATGAGAGAACGGTCCAATGTGCGCATTCAGCAGAAAACACTCGCCGTCCTTCAGCAGCCCATAAGCGTCCTTCAGATTCGCCTTGCCCTCACGGATCGACTTCACCTCGGTCCCACGCAGCGCCACCCCGGCCTCGAACTTGTCTGTCAAAAAATAGTTAAAACTAGCCGACCGGTTGAACGCGGCATCCCGCTTGCCCGCCGCCACCGGATCGCGGTCCTTCTCCTTCACCACCGGTTTGGGCTGGTGGGCGGCTATCGTGTTGGACATAGAACGTGCCATGCAATCTCTTACTTTAACACGCCTGCAACTTTCGATTCACACGCAGCCCTCACCCGAGCGGCTCCCGCGCGTCTAATCACAATCTCGTCCGTCAGTCCTACCTTGACGTCATGAGATCTGCCCAATCCTCCAGCCGCGAGCCGTGCCCCACAACGACCGCGGACCATCCCCAGCACCTACCCACTTTTTGACGAGGTCACTTTGGAGCGAATGCTATACTCACCCGAGCGCAGCAGCCTGGCAGGCACGGACCCCACAGGCAGCGCCCACGCCGGAAAGATCTTCCCGGCAGGCGTTATCTCCGGCAAACGCCATACTCTTCACGGTGTAAAGGACGAAAACGGAAGCAGCATGGGTCGCGTGTACAAAACAATCAGCCGTCTATCAATCTCTCCCCGTCGTGTGTATCAAGGCCGCGCGCTCCCTGCTTTGCTCCTCTGCGGCATCGCGAGCCTCTGCGCCACAACCGCACACGCCCAGTCAGCCGCCAAGTGGGACAAGCACGGCCAGGACGCAGAAGCGCGTCAGGACTTCGACGCAGCTTATGAGGACTATCACAACGCCGTCCTCAAAAAGCCGAAGGACCTCCGCTTCTTGGAGCACTTCCAGAAGATGCGCTATCAGGCCGCAGTCGCCCACGTCGATCGCGGCCGCGTCCTTCGCCAGAACGGCGACATCCAGGGTGCCATGGCCCAGTTCAATCGCGCCCTCCAGATCGACTCCGGCAACCAGGCCGCCGAGCAGGAGATCAATCAGATCCAGAGAGAGCAACAGGTAGAGCGTGATAATACTCCCCAGGCGAAGGAGCAGATGTCGCGGCAGAACGAGACCCTTAGCACGCTCGGCTCCATCGCCGGCCCGGTCGAACTCAAGCCCGTCTCTAACGATCCCATCACCCTCCACATGGTCGAGGACGTAAAGGTCATCTACGAAGCCATCGGCAAGGCGGCTGGCCTCAACGTCCTCTTCGACCCCGACTACAGCTCCAAGCGCATCCCTGTCGACCTCACCAACGTCACCCTCTCGGACGCCCTCCGCATCGTCGGCACCATCTCCGGCACCTTCTACAAGGCCATCACACCCAACACCATCTTCATTGCCACCAACTCGCGCACCAAGCGCACCGACCTCGACGAGCAAGCCGTCCAGACCTTTTATCTCACCAACGCCAGCCAGCAGAACGACGCCAACGAAGTCGTCATTGCCATTCGCAACCTGCTCGATCCAAGCGTAAAGATCTATCTCGTTCCCAGCCAGAACGCCATCGTCATGCGCGCCACGCCCGACCAGCTCCTCCTCGCGCAAAAGCTTTTGAACGACCTTGATCGTGCTCGCCCCGAAGTGGTCGTAGATGTCGCCGTCCTCGAAGTCAACAAGAACGTCGAACACAACCTCGGCATCACGCTGCCGCAATCCATCACCCTCACCCCACAGGCCAATCCCAACACCACTTCATCCAGTAGCAGTAGTAGTAGCGGCACCGGTACCGGCACAGGCACAGGAACCACCTCCAACTTTACCCTCAACACCCTCGCCCACCTCAACGCCAACAACTTCGCCGTAGGCATCACCGGTGGCACTCTTAACGCGCTGCTCACCGACGCCGACACCCGCGTCCTTCAGAACCCCAGCATCCGCGCCACCGATGGTCAGCGCGCAACCATGAAGATCGGTGAGAAGATCCCCGTAGCAACCGGATCTTACAACGCAGGCGTATCCACCGGCGTAGCCAGCATCGGCGTCCAGACCCAGTTCACCTACCTCGATATCGGCGTCAACATCGACATGACCCCCACCGTCCACTATGACCGCGAAGTCACCCTCAAAATGAAGATCGAGGTGCTCTCCCAGGTCACTACCGTCAACATCAGCGGGGTCAACGAGCCCGTCATCGGTCAGCGTACCTCTGAGCAGGTCATCACCCTCAAGGACGGCGAGCCCAGTCTTCTCGCCGGCATCATCACCAAGAACGACGCCCTGAACATCGCCGGCACCCCAGGCATCGGCGAGCTGCCCTTCTTCAAGTACTTCTTTACCTCCCGCGACAAGATCAACGACAAGCAAGAGATCGTCTTCATCATCATACCGCACATCGTCCGCGAGTCTGTTCTCACCCGCGCCAACGTCCGCCCCATCGACACTGGCACCGGTCAGTCGATCGAGCTACGCCGCGACGCGTCCACCAACGACAGCGACTCCGAGCCCATCTACCCCAACAAACCGCACACTCCTGCCTCACCGACCAGCGCAGCCAATGCTGCCAGCACCATGGTCCAGCAGCTAAGCCAGCAAGCCGCTCCAGTCGCTCCACCTGCCAACTACATTCCAGGAGCACAAACTCCCGCGACCCAGCCCGCTGCCACGCCTCAACCGGCAACCCAGACCCCCGCAGTCCAGGCACCAGCGACCCCAACCGTCGGCGGACCACCCGTCAGCTTCACCGTCGTCCCGCCAGACTCCAACCAGCCCGTCGGTAGCACCTTCCAGGTCGCCGTCATGCTCGGCAACGGACACGACGTCTTCTCCGTGCCTCTCCAGCTCCAGTTCAACCCGGCGCTCCTCCAGCTCGTTAACGTTGACGCCGGAGACTTCCTCGGCAAAGATGGCCAGGCCGTCTCCCTCGTCCACCGCGAAGACAACGGCCTCGTCGCCATCTCCTCCATCCGTCCGCCCAACACGGCCGGAGTCAGCGGAACCGGCAGCCTCTGCACCCTCACCTTCAAGGCAGTCGCTCCCGGAGATTCAACCCTGACTCTCGTCAAAGTCGGCGCTCTCAACAGCGCGCAGGCCAATCTTCCGGCCGTCGGTTCGCAGGCCACGGTGCATGTCAAGTAAGGCAGGGATCAGGGTGCAGGGATCAGGGCGTCGAGTACGCACTAAAGCAGGGTGTAGGGTGCAGGGATCAGGGCGTAGAGCACGCCACACACCCAGCCCTGAACCCTCCGCCCTGTACCCTAAGCCCTTCACCCTAACCCCACAATCAGGTCTCACCCTCGTCGAACTCATCATCTGCGTCGCCATTGTAGCCCTGCTCGCCTCCGCGGCCATTCCCATCGCCCGCTTCCAGGTCAAACGCACCAAAGAGCGCGAGCTTCGCCGCGACCTCTGGGAGATGCGCGACGCCATCGACCACTACAAAGACGCCGCCGACAAGGGAGCCTTCCAGATCAAAGCAGACTCCCTCGGATACCCCCCGGACCTGCAAACCCTCGTCGATGGAGTCGAGGTCACCGCAGCCCAGGGGAAAAAGGTAAAATTTCTTCGTCGCATCCCCACCGACCCCATGACCAACAACACCGACTGGGGCATGCGCTCCAACCAGGACGACACGGACTCCGACTCCTTCGGCGGCCAAAACGTCTTTGACGTCCACAGCAAGAGCACCGGAACCGCACTCGACGGAACGAAGTACTCCACATGGTAGCCACTCCCCCAATTCGGCAAGATACCGTCGCAGTAATCCGCCAATACTTCGCTGTCATCCTGACCCTGAGCCTGTCGAAGGGGAAGGATCCCCGCATTTTGTTCGGAGCGCCACGACTCTTACAGACCCCAGCCATCCCAACACCAGCCCCAAACCCTGAGCCCTGCACCCTAAACCCTGCACCCCGTTTCCCTGAACCCCTTTTCACTGAACCCTGTCCCACCTCAGGCTTTACCCTCCTCGAGCTGATGATCGTCATGGTCGTCATCGGCCTCCTTGCCGCCATCGCCATCCCCGCCTACACCAGCAACATCCGCAACGCCAAAGAGGCTGTCCTTAAGGAAGATCTCCACACCATGCGCCAGGCCATCGACTCCTACACCGTCGACAAAGCCAAGGCCCCCCAATCCCTCGACGACCTCGTCCAGGCGGGCTACCTCAAGTCGATGCCCGTCGACCCCTTCACCCACCGCTCCGACACCTGGCTCCCCGTCCAGGAGGACACCAACATGAGCCTCGACCAGACCGAAACCGGCATCGACGACGTCCACAGCGGAGCCCAGCAAACCGCCTCCGACGGCACCTCTTACAACACCTGGTAACACCTGCCCAAGCGAAGCTATATCACCCTCAGCTTTTGCTGTCATCCTGAGCGCAGCGAAGGATCCCGAAGGACCCTACCAGTCCCAACCGTTCGTCGCTTTCACCCCCCAGCAGTCGGCTGTTGTTTCTCTCCCTCACAAGACCCTGTGCAGACCCAGTACATCAAAAACGTAAAAGCAACCGAAAAGTTGCACTTTCCACCCGCATCCTCTAACATGCAACCAAGAGGTTGCCCATGTCCACCAACCGCATCGAAAAAACAATCGAACTCAAAGCCCCCATCTCCCGCGTCTGGCGAGCCCTCACCGACCACCGCGAGTTCGGCGAATGGTTCCACGTCAAGCTCGAAGGCCCCTTCCTTCCCGGCTCCATCATCCGCGGCCAAATCACTCATCCCGGCTACGAGCACCTCATCATGGAAGTCACCACCCAGAAGATCGAGCCTGAGAACCTCTTCTCCTACACCTGGCACCCCTACGCCGTCGATCCCAAAGCCGACTACTCGAACGAACCTCCGACCCTCGTCGAATTTCGTTTGAAGAGTATCCCCGGCGGCACCTTCCTCCAGGTCACCGAATCAGGCTTCGACAAGATCCCCGAGCACCGCCGTCTCGAGGCCTTCCGCATGAACGACAACGGCTGGGCGCAACAGCTCGGCAATATCGAAGCCCATGTCACCCAGAACCCCTAGCAGACGCCAAAGATCCTACGCCCCCGTCTTCGCCGCCCTAGGAGATCGAACGCGGCTGTCGCTGGTCATCACACTCTCCACCGGCCCGCCGCAATCGATCGCCCAGTTGACCGAAGGCTCCCCCCTCACCCGCCAGGCCATCACCAAGCATCTGCGGGTGCTCGAAAGCGTCGGCATCGTTCATGCCGTCCGCAGTGGCCGCGAAAGCCTCTTCGAGTTCGACCCCCAGCCTCTGGAAGAGATGAAGCGGTATTTGGACCAAGTCTCCCAGCAGTGGGATCAGGCGCTGGGCAGGCTAAAATCCTTCGTCGAGAGGTAGCCTGCTCGCAAAGCCACCAGAGCAGACCCAGGCAGTATCCCTCCGCTCACCAAAAGGCGCATACTATGGTCTAAGACACGTCGAGCTGCGTCCGGCCAGCAGGGAAGCGGCCCATCAGGAGACCCCACATGCGATCCGTCACGCACCTTGGCTTGACCGCCCTCCTCACCCTATCCGTCGCCGCGTGGTCCCAAACTCAAATCCCGACTCCATCCCAAGCCCCGGCCGGCAGCCCGCCACCCGCACAGTCGCCCACCCCAACCCCGACAAGCACCCCCACGGCCACCATCCCATCCGACGTCCCCGCCGAGAAGCCCATCCCCGGCCACCCCACCGCCACGCCTAAAGAGAGCAAGGACGCCGCCGCAACCGTCAAAGCCGAGAACAAAACCGACCGCCTCCCATCTCCCGGCGAGGACATGAAGACCAACATCAAGGCCGGTAGCGAAGATGACGTCAACTCCGTAGGCACCCGCAACATCGGCGGCCGCGGCATCGGCAACTGGTACTCCACTGACTGGGAGATCCGCACCGGCAAGCAATACTCCATGGAGATCGAGAAGTCCGCTCACATGGTCAACGACCCCGTTATCGTCGAGTACGTCAACCGCGTCGGCCAGAACATCGTCAAAAACTCCGACTGCAAAGTCCCCTTCACCATCAAGGTCATCGACTCCGACGAGATCAACGCCATGGCTCTTCCCGGCGGCTTCTTCTACGTCAACTCCGGCCTCATCCTCGCCGCCGACGAAGAAGCCGAACTCGGCGGTGTCATGGCCCACGAGATCGCCCACGTCTGCGCCCACCACGCCGCCCGCCAGATGACCAAGATGAACTACGCGCAGATCGGCTCCATCCCGCTCATCATCTTCACCCAGGGCAGCTGGACCGGCTACGGCATCTATGAGGCCACCCAACTCGCCATCCCACTAAGTTTCCTGCAATTCTCACGCATGGACGAGGCCGAAGCCGACTGGCTCGGCGTCCAGTACATGTACAAGTCCGGCTACGACCCCCAGGCCTTCGTCCAGTTCTTCGAGAAACTCGACGCCCTCGAGAAGCATAAACCCGGCACCCTCGCCAAGGTCTTCGCCGACCACCCCCAGACCCCCGACCGCATCATGCACTCTGAGGAAGAGATCGCCACCATCCTCCCCGCGCGTCCCGACTACATGGTCACCACCTCGGAGTTTGACGACGTCAAGAGCCGCCTCGCCCGTCTCGAGAACAAACGCAAGATCAACGACGGCAAGGGCGGCAACAAGCCCACGCTCCGTCGCACCGCCAGCGGCAACGGCAACAACGACCCCAACAACCCGAACAACCCCTCTACCAGCACCGACGACCGCCCAACCCTGGGCCGCCGCAACTAGAACGCGACCAACGGGAGCAAAAGGGTATACCCGCCACGAAGTGGCCGCCTCGCGCGCAGCGGGCCCGTCCGGCAGGTTCCTCCTTCTCTTATACAAAGAGCATGAATCCCCCGCGCTCGACGGCGACTCTAAGCCCTAGCTCGAACCATCTGCAATCAATCGACCAAGCGATCGCACAACCGCTCTCATGGAGAATTAACATGAGTAATCTAGATACCTTGTTAGAACGCAACAAAGCCATCGCTGCTCAACAGTCTGCCGAAGGCACAACGATGCCCTCCCTTCTTGCCGCAAGCGGAAACCTGAAAGCCACGATCATCGGTTGCGCCGATATGCGCGTCGACCCGGCTCATATCCTGGGAATCAAACTGGGGGAAGCCCTCGTCATCCGTAACATCGGTGGCCGAATCACGCCAGTCTTGCTCGAGGAACTCGGTCTACTCGGACGAATCGGCCAGGTCCTCGGCGGAGCTCCCGCCGGAGGCGGAGAGTTTCACCTCATCGTTCTTCACCACACCGACTGCGGCATCACCCGCCTCGCAGGCGACCCCGACAAGCTCGCGCATTATTTTCAAATACCCGAGAGTGAAGTCAAAGCAAAAGCCGTCACTGACCCATACGCCGCGGTCGCTGCCGACGTAGCTCTACTCCGTGCAGTTCCCGCACTGCCCGCCAAATGGCTCCTCTCCGGCCTTGTCTATGACGTAGCGACCGGCCTGGTCAACACCGTCGTACCGCCTGCGCCGATTCGAACAAGTTAACTCCATCCCCGCCAATATCCCTGGTCGGGACCAGTTAGAATTGGCGAGGCAATCAATGAACCTCTCACGAAGGCAATTCAACCAGCGAATAGGTGCGCTTGCAGCCATAGCTGTCTGTTCGCGCCAGAGCCTCGGCTTTGCGGAAAACAGACTCCGCCTTGGACTGAACACATGGAGTCTGCGCGCTCTCTCCCAACAGGAAGCGATTCCCATCATCATCCAAACGATGAAGCAGGCGAGACTGCAGGATTGTCAGATCCTGTTCACCCACGTAGAGCCTGCAAAGTTCAACCCTGTGTTTCCTGTCGGCGTCTTCAATCCGCCAAAATCATCTCCAACACCCCAGCAGATAGAACAACAAAAGGCGACCGAGGCCGCACTGACGAACTGGCGACTCTCAGTTCCAATGAGTTACTTCGAAGACATCCGGTCCACCTTTGAAAAACAGGGCCTCAGAATAAAATCCTATTCGCTCAGATTCGGCAGCTCTGAGGCAGAGATCGACCGCCTGTTCCTGATGGCAAAAGCTCTCGGAGCAGACTCAATCGTTAACCGTCTCCCGGCAACATTGACAAATACGGTCGCGGCCGCAGCGGAAAAACATCAAATGATCGTCTGCCTTCAGTTCTCCGATCTGAACGAACTACACAAACAGCTCGCCGCCTCACAGTACTTCCGCATGGACCCCGACATAGGCGACCTGACCAAAGCAAAGATCGATGCATTGCAGTTCGTCCAAACCAACTATCTGTCCATGTACTCGTTCGATCTCAAGGATGCGGTGCCCGGAGGTTCCAGTGTTCCATTTGGAGAAGGCGCAGCGCACATGAAAGAAGTCCTCCAGTTCCTAAAGGAGAAGCAAGCTCCCATCACAGCCTACGTAGATTGCGACTATGCCGGAACCGGTCGTTCGCCCAAAGAAGTAGAGAAGTGTGCCTCGTATGCGAAAAGCATCATCGACTGAGGTGCGAAGAATCGACCCACTCAGATATCGAGACGGTGCGAAACAGTCAACACAATCTTCCCCTGAGCATGTCCTTCTGCCAGGTAGCGAAGCGCTTCTGCCGCCTCGCTCAACCGATAACGTCTGTCAATAACCGGCACAACTTTGCCGCTCTCCAGAAGATACTTCATAAAATCCAGATCCTTCCGGGTTACCTTCGTCAAAAAGAAACCCATCTTCTTCCGCCCCATCCGCGATAGCACCGGCGCCAGGACAAACGCCTCGAAGATCTGAGGCAGACCGCCTCCCGCTGCGACATAAACTCCATCGTCGGCCAGCAACCTCCTGTAGGCGAAGATCGAATGATGAGCATTCGCCCCCAGGATCAGATCGTACCGCTGTGCGTTCCGCGTGAAATCCTCTTTGCTGTAATCGATCACACGGTCTGCGCCAATCGAACGCGCTATCTCCACATTTCTCGTGCTGCACACCGCGGTCACGTCAGCCCCAAACGCTTTGGCGATCTGCACCGCAAAGGTGCCCACACCACCAGACGCCCCTTCCACCAGAACCTTAGACCCTGGCCGAACTCTCCCCTTATCGCGCAGACCCTGCAGCGCAGTAATAGCCGCCACCGGTACCGCCGCCGCTTCTTCAAACGTCAGGTTGTCTGGCTTCGGCCCCAAATTCTCCTCGGCGACACATACATACTCGGCAAATCCTTCTCCTTTGAAACCTGTGACCCCGAATACCTCATCCCCAACCTGAAACCCTTTTACCTCTTTGCCCACCGCTTCCACGCGGCCTGCCACATCGCAACCCAGGATCATCGGTCTTCGCCTCCGCAGTCCCGGCAACCGATCCCACGGCGCACCTTTCATCAGGTACAGGTCCAGCGGATTCACCGCTGCCGCGCAAAGCTTGATCAGGACCTCACGATCCCCAGGCACAGGTGTTGCGACCTCCGCGTACTGCAACAGGTCTGGTGGCCCGTATTGTGTGCGTAAGATAGCCTTCATCGCGCTCTTCCAATCGCTTCCGCCAAGATGGATCGCAACAAGCGACAAGCCGTTGACCGGAAGTATAGGACGAACTCAAAGTTAAGTCCCAACTAGCGAGCTCCCCCTCTGCGCGCACTTACCCCGCTCAGCCGACCAGATGACGCCGCAGATCCTCCGGGTGATAGCAGTGTGCAAACGCCGTCTCTCTCGAGATACGCCCAGCCCTCACAAGTTCCGTCAGCGACTGTTCCATCGTCAGCATCCCATCGGCGCGCCCAGTCTCAATGCTGGCCCGCAGTTGATGGTCGTCTCCACGTCGAATTAAATTCCGCGTCGCTCCCGTAGCCACAAGTATCTCCACTGCCGGATAGCGTCCGCCCCCATTCTCCGCCGACAGCAGTTGTTGTGAGATCACCGCCAGCAGCGCCAGCGACAGTTGTTGTCTTATCTGCGACTGGTAACCTGTCGGAAACGTATCCAGAATGCGCGAAACTGTCTGCGCCGCATCATTGGTATGCAGCGACGAGAGCACCAGGTGTCCCGTTTCGGCGGCTGTCAAGGCGGCAGCAATCGTTTCGCTATCCCGCATCTCGCCGATCATAATCACATCCGGATCCTGTCGAAGCACCGAACGCACAGCCTGGCCAAAGCTCAGCGTGTCGTGACCAAGTTCAATCTGCTCCACCAGAGAATTGCGATTCACATGCTGATACTCAATCGGATCTTCAATCGTAATAATGTGGTCGTGCCGTTGCGCATTAATGCGATCAACCAACGCCGCAAGCGTGGAGGTCTTACCGCAGCCAGTCGGTCCGGTCAGAAGCACCAGCCCCTGACGCCGCTCCGCCAGCATCGCCAGTGCGGCCGGCAGATGAAGCGACTCAAGCGAAGGAATCTGCTCAGGCAAAACACGCAGCGCTGCCGCAAGTGTGCCCCGTTGGTAGTGAAAATTGGCCCTGAATCTTCCAATCGAACTACGCACAAAGCAGAAGTCCAGGCACTTCTCTTTCTGCAGTTCGTTCAATTGAGCGGACGTAAGCAGTGGCAGCAAAATATCCCTAATATTCTCACCGGAGAGGGGCAGCCCCACGTCCGGAGTCAGACCTCCGTTCACTCTCAGCATCACCGGCGACCCGGCTATGAAGACCATATCGGACGCACTTCGCTGAAGAGCGTTGGTTAGAAAATGATCAAGGGTTCGTCTCTCACTGGATCTCGGATTTATCGCTGAACGGTTTAGTTGGTCGACCAGCTTCGACAGTTCGTTCTCGTACTCACCCATTCAGCGCTGTCCTCATGGCACTTAGACGTAGTTCAAACAAAAAACAAATCACATTTTTTTATCGCGCAGCTAGCATCTGGAAGCAAGTCATCACACCGACCAAAGGGAGGACCCAAGCAGTTAATCCTCACCAAACAAGGTATACAAGTCACGAAGTGACTGCGCCGCGCGCAGCGGGCTCGTCCGGCAGGACATAGCATTTAGCATTACCGACGCGGCAACTCCCGCTCCGTCAGCCACCCAAATCCCAAACCGAGCGCCCCCCAAAGCACCGCCTGAATCTCCACCGCCGCCACGCGAAACTTCCACATCAGCGTCACCGGAAACCCCGCCGGGACCTCATCCACCTCCGGCAAAAAGTGCGCCACTCCACTCACCACCACCACAAACAAACCAGCCGCCAGCAGGGAACCATTCCACTCCCCAAACCGCCGCGCCAGCCGCCTCCGCATCTGCAACGAGAACACCATCGCCGATATCGAAACAGCAATTAGCAAAAAGTAAGCCCCGGTTCTCACCCCAATCGTCTCCGCACTCCCCACCGCCGGAGGATTCGCCGGATACTTCAACTGAGGCACCAGCACAATCGCCACAAACCCAAGCCCAGCCAGCACAGCCGCGAGCGCCCGCGGCCCCAGCCCCCCAATCCGCCCATAAGCAAACGCGAACACCAGCCCAAACAACCCACCCACCGCCGCACCATAAACCACCGCACCGGTAAGCAGCCCGGCACTCTTCTGCACACGGCGGCTCACCATCTCAGGCTCAGGAGCCTCGCCCTTGGCCTGATCCGCAGCCGTCTCAAACGCAATCGCGCGCTCAACCTGCGGCTCGCCAATCCATCGTGCAAACGCAAAGACGAGCAGGCCCGCAACAACGCCCACCAGCATCCCGCGAAGGAGCAGAGTTCGAGTCATCAAAATCTTCTGCCCGGAGCGCGTCGCTCGCAGTTATAGGTGTGGATTTGGAACATCGACTAACCCCTATGACTCGTCATCCTGAGCGAAGTGGCTCACGGCACTTTGTGAGCCACACAGTCGATTGCGGCCAAAACACTCAGTTGCCGCGAACCGATTCATGCTGCGGTATCCGTCAAGATACCCGAATTTCGTCTTTGTATCTGCGATTGCCTGCGCTTTACTTCAACGCAAAACCCGCCCTAGTGGCAGGGAAAGCCAAGAAGGTGGCGACCGTCATGCAAAAACTCATGCACCATCGTCCCGCGAAACATCGAGGTAGCGCCCTGCTCCGCGCCGACAAAGTAAATCGCCAGCAGCAACAGCAGCCCACCGAACACCGCATACGGCAGAATCTCGCGCAGCGGAACAACGGGTAGAGCGGGAAGGGAAACCGGCTGTGCAACGGAACCAAATACGGATTGAGCCATTTGTAACCTCCAGGGATCGTGCGTCCCACGCATTGCTCATTCGAACGAGGAAGAAACGTCTGGCTCTCAACCCGAACTACAGGTCAATCACAGTGGCGCGACCGCACCGGACTTTCACCGGCTTCTTCCATCCTCATCAAAATCTATCTCAACCCTATGTGCCACAATCATCAAAGTCAAGCTCGCGAACACTTTTACACATCCCCTTGCGAAGCATCACGGAGACCAGCGCGTGCCAGCCCGCCTTTCACTCATAAGCCACGCCCCCACCTCCGCCACGCGGCTCTCTGCCTTTCCCTCCGACGAGCCCATCGAAGAACCCTCTATCGCCAAACTCACCACCATCAACTGGCAACCACCTCGCGCCCACCACATCCTCACCGCCCCCGAACTCCGCACCCAACAAACCGCCCGGGCCCTAAACCTCACCGCAACACCAGCCAACGAACTCCGAGACCTGAACTACGGCATCTGGCAAGGCCGCACCCTCGCCGACCTACACGCCGAAGACTCCGCCTCCATTACCCAATGGCTCACCGACCCAACCGCAGCCCCCCACCAAGGCGAATCCATCACCGCTCTCATCACGCGAGTCGGAGACTGGCTCACAACACTCACCGGCGAAGACACGAGCCACACCATAGCCATCACCCACCCCGCAGTCATCCGCGCCGCCATCCTCCACACCCTCGACGCCCCACCCCAATCCTTCTGGCGCATCGACATAGCCCCCCTCACCCTCACCGACCTCCGCCACAACGGCCGCACCTGGACCCTCCGCTCCGCCGCCATCCCACTAATCACCATCGGCGACAACAGCCAATCAATCCTGGATTAGCAGTCATCTTGCTTTAGCTTCTTTCTCACATCGATAAATCGTCATCTCGACCGAAGCTGTTTACAGCCTCAGCGTGAACAGCGCAGCGGAGAGACCCCCGCATCTTTGCTTTTGCGCTTGCATTTGTTTCACTTGTTGTCATCTCCAAAGGGATCTGCTGCAGCCTGCAACAAAAACGTCTTAGTGAATGGCAAGCCATTGGCCGCCATTGCGAGACCCAAACCCAACAAAAACCCACGCCAAACAAGCTAAAATAGAAGCATGAGCACCGCCATCCTTCCCAACCCGCACACCACTGGCTACACCGACGACCACGCCAAGTCCGGCCTCGACGCCATCTTCCCCGCCATCGAAACCTGGCAGAACCAGTTCAAGGCCTACGAGATCCTCGTCGACGACCCCGAGTTCACCTCCGTCTGCCCCAAGACCAGCCTCCCCGACTTCGGACGCATCAGCATCCGCTACATGCCCCGCGAGAGCTGCCTCGAACTGAAATCCCTCAAGGAATATCTCTTCACCTACCGCAACCTCGGCATCTTCCAGGAAAACATCGTCAACCAAATCCTCGACGACGTCGTCAAAGCCTGCAATCCCGTCTGGGCCGTAATCGTAGGCGACTTCCGCCCTCGCGGCGGCATCTCCACCGTAGTCACCGCCACCTACCCCCGCACAGAAACGCCCCCGCAAAAATAAATCTCAAAAAGCTGGCGCACTTTTCGTCTCCGAAAAAGCGCCAGCCAAAACACCACATCCACCACACAAACCACCACGTTCTCACCACCAATTCACCACAACAAAACACCTTAAATCTCAATATCCCCGAACAAAACCACCCTCCGCCCACGCCCCAAAAAAATCCTCGCAAGACACCTGCTATCCTTCCAGCGAGATGGCCTCCTCGACTACAGAAAAGCCCAAACCCACACACGCACCCTCCGTCGCCGGAGCCACCACCGCCCTCGTCCTCCTCACCGCCCTAAACTTCGTCAACTACATCGACCGCTACATCCTCCCCGGCGTACAGGAGCAGGTCAAGCACGAGTTCCACCTCTCCGACGAGCACATCGGCCGCCTCACCTTCTGGTTCATGATCGCCTACATGTTCACCTCGCCCATCACCGGATGGCTAGGCGACCGCTTCCCCCGCAAGCCCATGATCGTCACCGCCGCCCTCTTCTGGGCCGCGATCAACTTCCTCACCGCCACCGTCCACTCCTACGACTCGCTCAACCTCCGCCACGCAGCCCTCGGCGTAGGCGAAGCCAGCTTCGGCATCTTCGCCCCCTCTCTCCTCGCCGACTACTACGAGCCCGACCAGCGCAACCGCGTCCTCACCATCTTCAACGTAGCCATCCCCGTAGGTGCAGCCCTCGGCTACCTCGTCGGTGGCACCGTAGGCGAACACTACGGCTGGCGTATGTCTTTCATCGTCTCCGCCATTCCCGCCGCCATCCTCGCCATCCTCATCGCCATCTTCCTCAAGGAGCCAGCCCGCGGAGCCAGCGGAGATCCAGCCGCCAGTGGAGACGCAACCGCCGGCGAACACGGCAAGGCGAAACTCGAAAAGGGAGCCATCCTCTCCCTCATCAAAAACCCCGCCTACCTCTGCTCCATCCTCGGCTACGCTGCCGTCACCTTCTCCCTCGGAGGCATCTCCTGGTGGATGCCCTCCTTCCTCCAGCGCATCGACGGCCGCAGCCAATCCTCCGCCGCTTACATCATGGGAGCCATCACCGTAGTCGCCGGCCTCGGCGGCACCATCACCGGCGGCACCATCGCGCAAAAATGGTCGCGCACCAATCCCAAAGCCCTCTATCTCGTCCCCGCTATCAGCGCCGCCATCGCCGTCCCGCCCGCGCTCCTCTGCTTCTTCGGCCCCCACAACCTCACGCTCTACGGCCTCGGCGCAGCCATCTTCCTCATCTTCCTCGGCACCGGCCCCGTCAACGCCGCCACCCTCAACGCTGTCCGTCCAGAGATCCGCGCCACCGCCATGGCTGGCCAACTCTTCATCATCCACGCCTTGGGCGACGCCATCTCCCCCCGCATCATCGGCGCCGTCAGCGACCGCTCCACCCTCAACCTCGGCCTCGGCTCCACCCTCATCACCCTGCTCCTCGCCTCGGTCATCTTCTTCCTCGGCTCCCGCTACGCCCCACCTTTGCATGACGAGATCCTCGCCGCTGCAAAGACATAAGTCACACGCACGCGACGCAATGACAACCTTTCGTTAAGGGACAAAACCCGAAACTACTCTCAGTTCGCTTTAGTGTGTTCAGTTCAAAGTTCATTAGTAAATGAAGTGTCATCCTGAGCGAAGTTTGGCGCGTTCTTTGCGCCAAATGCAGTCGAAGGACCTGCGTTGTTAGGCGGCGAACTTTGGACTCACTACACTAGTACCATCGCCTAGAAGAAACAGGACGATTCCATGAAGCGTTTCTCAAAAACAATATTCGGATTCTTGACTGTGATCGCCGTCCTGGGCGGCGGGTTGCAATGTCTCATCTGGTGGGGTCGATCCACGCCGTCACACCCCAAGAACTTGCCAACCAACGCAGTCTGGTTACGGCCTCCTACGGTAGTATTCGATTTCACTAGACGGGGCAACTGGGTTGGATGCAGTGTTGAGAGTCAAAATAATCGATGCGTAGTGACAGACGCTCGTGGCAACGTCGAGTACGACGACCTCTTTTTGCCTATCGAGGGTATTGGTCCTGTACGGAAAGAACGACTCATTTACAGCGTAAGGAATTCCGGTTGTCTATGGGTCTATTTGAACCTAGGCAAGAAGAATGTTCCAGTCATTCACCTTCAGGATGGAACAGTTCTTCTCCCTCTGGAGGGTTATAACGAGTTGAAAAATTGGCTGGAAAAGATCGGGTCAAATTGTTGAATGGTCGGCTCGATGTAATTCTCAAACTCTCCGCCTGGTTCATCGCACTCCTGTGGATATGGAAGGCCCTCACCTCCGCCGTCGGCCTCCGCCGCGTCCCCGACCTCACCACACCAGCTCACAATCGAACCCCACCTGATCGTCCCTCCATCGCCGTCATCATCCCCGCCTGCAACGAAGAAAAAAGCATCGCCGCATGCCTAACCTCTCTTCTCCAGCAGGACTACGCCGCCCTCCACCTCATCGCCGTCGACGACCGCTCCACCGACTCCACCGGCGCAATCATCAACGCCCTTGCCACCCAACATCCAGCTAAGCTCACCGCCCTCCGCATCACCGAACTCCCCACCGGCTGGCTCGGCAAAACCCACGCCATGGCCTTCGCCGCCCGCCACGCCATCTCCCTCCACCACCCCGACTATCTCCTCTTCACCGACGCCGACATCTTCTTCCGCCCCGAGACCCTCCGCCTCGCGCTCGCCCAAACCGTCACCACTCAGGCGGACCACTTCGTCCTCCTCCCCACCGCTACCATCAAATCCGCAGGCGAGGGCATGCTCCTCAGCTACCTGCAGGTCATGAGCCTCTGGGCCGTTCGCACCTGGCGCATCTCCGACCCCAAAGCCCTCCGCGACGCCGTCGGTGTAGGAGCCTTCAACCTCCTCCGTACTACTGTCTATCAGCAACTAGGCGGCTTCGAAGCCCTCCGCATGGAGATCGTCGAAGACCTCGCCCTCGGCACCCGAATCAAACGCCAGGGCTTCCGTCAGCGCATCGCCACCGGCCCCGGATTAGTCAACGTGCACTGGGCCAGCGGCGTCTCTGGCATCCTCAACGGCATGACAAAAAACTTCTTCGCCATCTTCCACTACAACCCCGCCCTCGTCCTTCTCTCCTGCCTCTCGATCACAGTCTTCTGCATAGCTCCCGTCTTCTTCGTCGCCCTCCCAAACACCCGCATCGCGGCGATTATTACTCTCGCCTCTGTAGCACTCCTCTACGTTCTATCCAGCCGCAAGAGCAGAGTGTCCCCCTGGTACGCCGTTCTCTTTCCGGTTAGCGCCGCGCTCATCGTATCCTCCATCCTCCGTTCCATGCTCACCACCCTCAAGCAAGGCGGCGTCACCTGGCGTGGCACCTTCTACCCCCTCTCCGAACTCCGCAAGAAATCATCGCCCCGCTAGGTGCGTATTGGAATTCTGCTTTTGCTCAGGGGCACGGTTCCAGCCGTATCTTAATTTCAACAAATGTATCGAGCAGTCAACTCTTTCCGACCAACGGGAGGACCAGGCCGGTCCCCTCATCAAGACCGGTAGACACGTCACGAAGTGACCGCCCTCCGCGCAGGAGGCCCGTCCGGCAGGACGTTTCACCGTTGTCTCGTCCGCCTTTCGCACTAACGGGAAATCGAATTCCACAATTCTGCAACGAAGTGCATCCTCCTGAATTGTTTTATGAATTACAGCTAAACATTCCCGGTCATTGGGAATCTGCTCAACATCGGTGCACGTATGCGTGATGTACCACTAGAAATAAACTTTCCAGGAGCAACATGAAAAAGCCAGCGATGATCGTCTGTGGCCTCGCACTCGCGATGCTATCCTCTGCCTCGGCATTCGCCGATACGTTCTTCAACTTCAGCTTCACAGGAAACAGTAGCGTTACCGGACTTCCCGGTACACCCTTCTCCGGCTCTGGCCAGTTCGACGCCAAGGCCACAACCACCGCCGGCACATACAGGATCGTCGGCGTAACCGGCACGACCGACGGCGAAGCAATCTCCAGCATTCTTGCCCCGGGCAGCTTCGGCTTCAATGACAACCTTCTGTTCTTCTCCAGCGGAAACACCTCCGCTTCGCTCGACAACGCGGGCGTCTCCTACCAACTGGCGAACGGCGTTGACGCCAATCTCTTCCTGGGCATTCCTTCGCAGTATCAGCAAAGCCTCTTCGGATTTCCAGGCAGTCTTGTCAGCGAAGATCAAACCGCGAACGTGAGCATCACTCCGCTGGTCTCTGCAGTTCCGGAGCCAGCCACGTTCGCACTTTTGGGCACCGGTCTTCTGGGAATGATCGGTGGACTCCGCCGTAGAATCATCGCCTGACACTGATCGTCGAATCCCGATTGACTTTATGGAAAGCTGCTCTGTATGCGCAGCTTTTCTATTCCATTCAACGGTGGCTAAAACTGTGTCAAGTGTCGAATAGACGCAAGTTATTGCCCGGCAATCACTTCCGTCTGGCGTATTAGTTCCACTCCAACAGCTATACTTGTAACAAGATTAGAAAAACATCAGCCCCGGAGACACTCCGGGGCTGATTCATTGATAATAAGTATTTTAGCAATAACCCAATTGAAATGAATAGCTTGCGGACAATACCCACCTGCAGGTTATTGAAAATAAGCATCTTATGTCCAAAATACCCCGGAGGGGGGAGGGGGGTACCTTGGCGAAAAGAAGCCACAAAAAGAATCGGTCAAGGCCATGAGTCGGGAGGGTCTAAGCCTCCACCAGCACCCGGCCATACCGCTTCTCGACATATTCATCGAGAATCACCTGAAACTCCTCGACGATCCGATCACCCTTCAACGTGGTGAACAGCTTGCCATCAACATAAACCGGAGCCTTAGGCTCCTCAAACGTACCCGGCAGCGAGATCCCGATGTTGGCATGCTTCGATTCCCCGGGCCCGTTGACGATGCAGCCCATCACCGCCAGCTTCAACTCCTCGACCCCCGGATACCGCTTCTTCCACTCCGGCATCGACGCCACAAGGTAGCCCTGAATCCGCTCCGCCAGCTCCTGGAAGTAGGTCGAAGTCGTCCGACCGCAACCTGGGCAGCTGGTCACCTGCGGCATAAAGCTGCGAATCCCAAGCGACTGCAGAATCTGCTGTCCGCAACGCACCTCCTCCGACCGGTCCCCACCGGGAGTAGGAGTCAAACTAACCCGGATCGTATCCCCAATCCCAGAGAGCAGCAAAGGAGCCAGACCGGCAGCCGAAGCCACAACGCCCTTCATCCCCATGCCGGCCTCGGTCAGCCCAAGATGCAGCGCATAGTCGCAACGCTTCGCCAACTCGGTATAAACATCAATCAGATCCCGCACCCCCGAGACCTTCGCACTCAAAATAATCTGATCTCGCCGCAGCCCATACCGCTCGGCAGCTGTCGCGTTATCCAGAGCCGACACAACCATCGCCTCCATCATCACGTCGCGAGCGGGCAGGGGATTGGCTGACTTCGAATTTTCGTCCATCATCTTCGTCAGCAGCGCCTGGTCGAGCGAACCCCAGTTCACGCCGATTCGAACTGGCTTCTGATGCTCCACCGCAACCTCAACCATCGTCCGGAAGTTGTCATCATCCTTCCGACCGATCGACACATTACCCGGATTGATCCTGTACTTCGCCAGCGCTTTGGCCGTCTCGGGATACTTCTTCAGCAACAGGTGACCGTTGTAGTGAAAGTCGCCGATGATCGGAGTCGACCAGCCCTTCTTCGCCAGTTCCTCGACAATCGCCGGCACAGCCTTCGCCGACTCGTCGTTGTTGACCGTCACCCGCACCATCTCCGAGCCGGCGCGAGCCAGCGCCGCAATCTGCTGCACCGAACTCTCGACATCAGCCGTATCTGTATTGGTCATCGACTGCACCACGACCGGCGAATCCGACCCAACCCGAACCCCACCAATATTCACCGTTACCGCACGTCGACGCTGTATCTCAGGCATAAACTCTCCACCCCCAAGTTTACCACCGCACCACCAACAACCTACGCGATACACTACCGAGACGTGGCCCGGTAGCTCAGTTGCATAGAGCAGCGCACTCCTAACGCGAAGGTCGGCAGTTGGACTCTGCCCCGGGCCACCACGCCACAAATGTCCGAATCGCGCTTCGCGTCAGGACTCCTGCCCCAGGCGTTACTTCCAAACCAAATCCAAACATAACTCCGACAAAGCGTTGACATCTGCTTCTCACGGAAATTCATCTCGTTTGTCCGGAATATTTATCTGATCTATACTCGAAACTGTTTCCGGTGGTTGCTTCAGAGAAGCCAACCAAAAGGGAATCCGGTGAGAGTCCGGAACTGCCCCGCAGCGGTAATCAGGAACGAAAGCTCCAACAAGAGCACTGGTCTATTAGTGGACTGGGAAGCTGGAGCGATTAGGTAGCCTGTAAGTCCGAAGACCTGCCGCAAACAGTGTCCATAGCGGACACAATGACACACGCCTCCGAGGGGAAGGCCGGGTGGCCGCAGCCTATTCCGTCGCTGCGTTCCCGACCATCTTGCGGTGACAGGTCAAGAGAGAAAGTCGCATGATGAGAGTTGGAGAGAGTTTCTGCCCTGGCATCCTTCACGCGGTCCAGGCGAAAGACGGTCTACTCACGCGGGTAAGAGTGCCGGGTGGGATGATCACTCCCAGCCAACTCGTTGCTGTAGCCGAACTCTCAGCCTCGTTCGCTGACGGGCAAGTCGAAATTACTTCACGTTCCAACTTGCAACTGCGAGCCATTCAACAGCAAGATCTGAATTCCGTGATCCAAGGGTTGGACTTCGCCGGCTTTCTTCCTTCTCCGGAGCACGACCGCGTACGCAATATCGTGACAAGCCCATTCGCTGGTTTAGGCTTGGGCGAGATTATAGATACACGGCCATTCGTTCAGAAATTAGATCGCCGCCTCATCGCGGATCAGGTACTGGCGGCCCTACCACCCAAGTTTAGTTTTTCCATAGATGGAGGTGGAGACTGGTTTGCTCGCGATAGCGATGATCTAACTTTGCGAGTAGTGAGTTTAGATAAAACGCATTCGTTTCAATTCGTCATAGGAGACACCTTATCCGGCTTTTGCGTGAGGATAGATGAGGCTTTGGACTGTGTACTCGAGGCCGCAAAGATATGTCTCAAGATTTCAAAGGAATTCCAAATACCGGCAAGAGGAAAGAAAATTGCGTCAGTACCTCAGGCGCTGGATCGATTATTAGATGGGTTGTCGAGTTTCCTTGTGGCTTGTCCTTCTCCCGACAGTTCAACCCTCGTTGCCCATATGCCGGTAGGAGTCTATGCAACTCACCAATCTGATTTCGCAAGCTTAGTCCCCTTAGTCCCTCTTGGACGACTAACCGCGGAACAAGTGCAGCGTATAGCCGTAGTCGCGAAAGAGTGCGATGGAGATATTCGGTTGGCCCCATGGCGGGGTGTCGTGCTCGCAGCTGTTCCTAAACGTTCGATTAGTCAAATTACTGAGCGCCTTGAGGCCGCGAGTTTGTCGTTCGATGCTAAAGATGGGTATCGCGGAATCGCCGCGTGTGCGGGAAGCTCCGGCTGCGATGCTTCTTTGGCTGATGTGAGACGCGATGCGTCTTCGTTGGTACGTCGCGTGGCCGGCCGCAATGCAAAGCCTGGTTGGACGGTCAACATTTCAGGATGTGAAAAACAATGTGCGATGCGGAATGGTGCGACTGCAGAGTTGATAGCAAGTTCTTCGGGTTACGGTTTGCGGATCAATGGACAATTGATTGCGTCAAACTGTTCGCTCGATTCTGCCATAGATAAGGTGGTGGCTGCATGTCAGGCAGAGGAGCCCTTTGAGGTTCATTTGTGAAGATGATTTATAAGAAAGACGCTCAGGATATTTACCGCGAATCTTTTGAGATCATTAGGGCGGAATCAGATCTATCCTCGTTCTCGCCTGTCCTGGCGCGCGTAGTGGTGCGGATGATTCATGCCTGCGGGATGACAGATCTGCCGCAATATGTTTCTGCATCACCGACCGCTACTGAAGTCGGCAAGCAGGCGCTTCTAGCTGGGATGCCCATACTTTGTGATGCAAATATGGTGGCAAATGGGATCACCCGGTCCAGACTTCCGAAGAACAACGAAGTGATCTGCACGCTGAGTGATCCACGTACCGCGGAACTAGCGAGAAGGTTCGAGACGACCCGCAGTGCTGCGGCGCTGGAGCTTTGGCGCGATAGACTTGGCGATTCTATTGTTGTGATCGGGAACGCACCGACGGCTTTGTTTCACCTGCTCGAGATGCTCGAAACAGGCGCAGCGGCTCCGGCCCTCATCATCGGCATTCCTGTTGGTTTCGTCGGGGCCGCGGAGTCAAAAGTAGCTCTTGAGACTAACCACCTTAATCTTCCTTATTTGACCGTTCGAGGGCGCCGTGGTGGAAGTGCCATCGCCGCGGCTGCCGTCAACGCTCTCGCAAGTGAGGAAGAATGATCGAAGGCAATATGCCAGGAAGACTTTTCGGCGTTGGGCTAGGACCTGGCGATCCCGAGCTTATAACTCTTAAGGCTTTGCGTATCATCAAGCAGGCTCACGTTGTTGCTTATCCGACAGCCAAGCACGGCCAGAGTAACGCGCGCTGCATTGTGCGCTCAGAGTTGACACGCGAACAAATCGAGATGCCGATGATCTACCCACTCACGACAGAGTCGACAGATCACCCCGGCGGGTACGAGGCGATCATTGCTCAGTTTTATGATCAGATGGCGGAGCAAGTCGCAGCATATCTCCTGGAAGGTCTCGACGTTGCGGTTCTTTGCGAGGGCGACCCTTTTTTTTACGGGTCGTTTATGTACCTTCACGACAGGCTGGCTCACCGTTTTTTCACGTCGGTGGTTCCTGGAATTCCATCTGTGATGGCCGCGGCAGCAAGGCTCGGCACCCCGCTCGTCAGAAGGGACTCAGAGCTAACCATACTTCCTGCAACTCTGTCGGAAGATGCCTTGACGGCCCGGCTAAATCCTCGTGATGCATTTGCGGTTATAAAACTTGGTCGCAACTTCACGAAGGTGAAAAACGCATTGTCGCGAGCCGGAGTTTTGAACAAGGCTCTCTACATCGAGCGTGCGACTATGAGCCAGGAACGGATAGTTCCACTAAGCGAAGTGGATTCGTCAAGCGTTCCTTATTTCTCGCTCATACTTGTCCCCGATTCCAGGCAAAGTCAGCAAGGCGATATCGTCAGTAGTCCAGGACAAATAACAGTTGTCGGACTGGGACCAGGGTCTGCCGAGTGGATTACGCCGGAGGCCCAGCAAGCCTTGGCTGAGGCGACCGATCTGGTTGGATATCAGCGATATCTGGATCGAGTCCCACTTCGATCCGGTCAGCGTCGTTTTGGTTCTGATAACAAGGTAGAGGCAGAACGCGCACGGCATGCTCTCTCTCTCGCGGAGTCCGGAAGGCGCGTATGTGTCGTTTCATCTGGAGATCCTGGTATTTTTGCAATGGCCTCCGCCGTGTTGGAGTCGGTTGATCAGGGGCCAGAAGCATGGCGTTCTCTCGATATCCGGATTGTTCCTGGGGTATCGGCTATGCAGGCCGTAGCAGCTAGAATAGGTGCGCCTCTGGGGCACGATTTTTGTGTTCTCTCGCTATCGGATCGTCTAAAGCCATGGGAGGTCATCGTGAAGCGGTTGCACGCTGTTGCTTCTGCTGACTTCGCCCTCGCGATTTATAACCCCATCTCTTCTGAGCGGAAGTGGCAGCTCGTGGAGGCACAGGCGATTCTTGCAGGTTACCGAACCCCCGATACCCCGGTAGTACTAGCTCGCGCTGTCGGCAGATCAGACGAAAAGATTGTGCTCACAGATCTTGCGCGATTCGATCCCTCATTGGCCGATATGCAGACGCTCATTCTTGTTGGGTCTTCAACCACTCGCAGCCTTCTGCTGTCGGATCATCGGGAGATGATTTACACTCCGCGAACCTATGGAGTTTAACAATGCCGTTTCCTGAAATTGGAGCAGCGAGATCGGATGTTAAGGAACGCTGGTTGTCGATCATAGGCATCGGCGAAGATGGCTGGGAGGGACTTAGTTCGGCAGCGAAACAAGCTGTAGAGTCTGCTGAGTTTATTTACGGTGGCGTTCGCCATCTCGCCTATATCCCTAAGGTGCGTGCTGTCCAGATAGCGTGGCCCTCTCCCATGGCCATAGCGGTGCACGAGATTCTGACGCACCATCGAAGGCGGAGCAGAGTTTCAGTTTTAGCCAGCGGTGATCCGATGCTTTTTGGCGTTGGTGCAACGCTTACTCGCGAGTTGGCTCCCGCCGAATTTGTTGTTATACCGCAGGTCTCAGCATTCTCGCTCGCGTGTGCGCGTCTCGGTTGGGCAATTTCTGAGACAGTCCTGTTATCACTGGTCAATCGCCCAATTGAGCAAATACAGAGATATCTACATCCAGGCCAGCAGCTGATACTTTTCTCTGAAGACGGCACAACTCCTGCGACAGTCGCGAAATTTCTAACCGACAGCGGGTATGGATCGAGTCAATTCACCGTTTTTGAATATCTAGGTGGCTCTGCGGAGAGACGCCGGGACGACCGGGCAAATATCTGGTCGGTAAACCAATGTGGAGACTTGAATCTGATTGCGGTTGTATGCGTTGCTGATCCTGAAGCGAAACGTTTGTCGGTTGTTCCGGGACTTCCGGACGATTTCTATGTAACAGACGGGCAACTGACAAAACGTGAAGTTCGCGCCGCAACTCTATCGCGTTTAGCACCGTTGCCGGGCGAACAGTTATGGGATATTGGGGCGGGTACAGGAACGGTAGGTATCGAATGGATGCGTTCTCATCCTTCATGCTCGTGCATTGCCTTTGAAGAACGCGAAGATAGGGCCGCAAGAATTTTAGTCAACGCAAAGAGACTTGGCGTCCCAACCCTAAAGGTAATCAAGGGAAGTGTACCGTCGACTCTCGACGGGTTGCAGCCGCCAGATGCAATTTTCATCGGAGGGGGAATTAGCGGGGACGGCTTATTCCAAGCTTGCTGGAACAAACTTACCAAAGGTGGTCGAATCGTTGCGAACGCAGTTACCATTGAAAGCGAGATAGCTGTCGCAACCTGGCAGAGATTGTACGGTGGCGAACTTGTGCGAATCCTCGTTGCTCGTGCAGAGCCCGTCGGCGGCGTCCTTGGATGGCGGCATCTGATGCCAATAACCCAATGGTCGGTGGTGAAGTCATGAGTACCCCTTGTTCGATCGGCATTGGCTGCTCCTCTCGTGCGACAGCTTCGGATGTTATTCAGCTTATTCAAAAGTGTATGAGTGAAATCACTCCCGGCGGCTTCCTCGCAACGCTGGATCGGTGCTCAAATATCGGGGAAGCAGTCGCGACCGCCCTCAGACTGCAGTTGGTACTGTTTCCTGCCAGTGTTCTTGCGCAGGTTAGCGGAATCAAAATTCAGTCATTGTTGGCTGCATCGAAGCTTGGAACTCCCAGCGTCGCCGAAGCATCGGCTTTGGCTTCCCTCGGACCCGCGGCCCGTCTTATTTTACCGCGCCAGACGGGACGTTTCTGCACATGTGCTGTGGCGGTGCTGCCATGACTGTTCATTTCATTGGCGCAGGTCCTGGCGCTCCCGACTTGCTCACACTGCGGGGAAGAGATCTGATTAGCCGCTCCCCCGTGTGTCTGTATGCAGGCTCATTAGTACCGAAAGAAGTGATCGCACATGCTCCGTCGGGAGCTCGTATCGTTGATTCAGCCGAGATGAATCTTGATGAGATCATTGCAGAGATCTCGTCAGCTCATGAGAACGGACTCGACGTAGCTCGAATCCATTCTGGGGATCTTTCAATCTGGAGCACGATGGCAGAGCAGATCCGCCGGCTCACCGCTCTCGGAATTCCTTACGACGTAACCCCCGGTGTCCCATCATTCGCCGCCGCCGCAGCAGCACTTAGTCAAGAACTAACTCTTCCTGAGGTAGCCCAGACCTTGATTCTGACAAGAACTTCCACTCGGTCAACCGCAATGCCAGAAGGTGAAGATCTCGTAACGCTAGGTCAATCGGGCGCGACAATGGCGATTCATCTCTCCATCATGAATCTTGAGATGGTAGCTTCACAGCTGTTGCCACTTTATGGTGCAGACTGTCCTGTAGTCGTCGTGTTCCGTGCGAGTTGGCCGGACGAAATTATTTTGCGCGGGACGCTATCGACAATCCAAGAGATCGTGGCTCAGTCAGGGATAGACAGGAACGCTCTGATTTTGGTTGGACGAACCCTTAGCCGTTCCAATTTTGGTGAGAGCTATCTCTACTCTGTTTCTAGAGAGCGCGAGCCGGAGGCACAGGGTGATTTTAAACCAGTATTCCCGGACGCAGATTGATTGTATGGAATTCAAAACTAGGATGTTAACTTGGCCGACCTCGATCCAACATCGGGTGAGATAAGAAGCGCACGCGGTCCTCAAAACTCACAACGAATACTGATTCTTGGTGGGACCGGAGAGGGGACTGAGCTTGCTTTACGTCTTGCACATAGACCGGACCTATACATCATCTCTTCGTTGGCTGGTCGCGTAAGCGAGCCTAAGCGTCCCGAAGGCATCGTCAGGGTCGGAGGATTTGGTGGTGTTGACGGGCTAGTCTCTTTCCTCGTGAAAGAGCGCATCGGGATGGTCGTTGATGTCACCCATCCCTTTGCCGTCCGAATCAGTCATAACGCAGAGCTTGCGTGCGCCAGATTGGGATTGTCACTTATTGCTTTCATAAGGCCACCCTGGACTAAGACAAAAGCGGATATTTGGCATGAAGTCAAAGATTTTAAAGAAGCAGCCAGTCTTGTTGATTTTCAGAAAAGACGTGTACTCCTGTCGATTGGTAGACAAGAGCTAAATTCGTTCGCTGCTTGTCACAATGCCTGGTTTCTGATCCGCGCCATAGAAGAACCAAACGGACCGCTACCGCGTTTTCATCAAATTCTATTGCAACGCGGCCCATTCGATCTTAGCGAAGAGTTGCGGTTACTAGAGAATCACTCAATCAATTACGTTGTCTCCAAAAATAGTGGTGGGCCGGCAACATATACCAAAATTCAAGCCGCACAGCTACTCAAGATACCGGTAGTCATGGTGAAGCGGCCTGTCAAACACACGGCTTCAACAGTCGAAACACTCGAAGAAGTACTCATGGAAGTTGATCGCTTGATCCAGTTCAATCGAACAACACGATAACGCTTGTCAACCTGGGCGCAGGTGTTGATGGCTTTATCTATCATTTAAAAGGGATGTCAATATGAGGAAGCTATACATCATTGGAATCGGTCCGGGTAATCCAGAGCAAGTCACAATTCAAGCGATTAAGGCTATAAACCAGGTTGACGTGTTCTTTGTTACTAACAAAGGAGAAACAAAAAGCGATCTCACGCAGTTTAGAAAAGAGATATGTGAACGATACATCGACGAGCCATCCTACAGAACTATCGAGATCATCGATCCAGGGCGCGACCCGACCATAGATTCTTATACCTCTCGAGTTGAGGCATGGCACCAGCAGCGGGCACTAATCTACGAAGATCTGATTAAGAACGAGTTGCAGGAGGATGAGTGTGGCGCGTTTCTCATCTGGGGAGATCCGTCACTTTATGACAGCACTCTGCGAGTGATTGATCAGATTGTTAGTCGAGGTCAAATTCATTTCGATTACGAAGTCATCCCTGGAATTACCAGCATTCAAGCTCTCGCGGCACGCCACAAAATAACCTTGAATGGTATCGGGGAGTCGATTTGCATCACAACGGGTCGTCAGCTATCGACTGATCTAGTTTCCAGCACAGAGAATGTTGTCGTCATGCTCGATGGAACGTGCTCATTCAAAGATGTACTAAACAAAGAGGTGGAGATCTACTGGGGGGCTTACGTGGGTAGTGATAAAGAGATCCTCTTGTCTGGAACACTTGCCGAAATGCTTGAGAGTATCGAGGCGGCTCGAAGCGCGGCTCGGGAGAAAAATGGGTGGGTGATGGATACTTATCTGCTTCGGAATCTATCTGCACGCCGTCTTGACAAGTAGCTCTGTGACATGTGCGATCTACTGTAGGGGTCAAGTAGGCGTCGTCAAAAAACTAATGTTGCATTTCGACCATTTTCGAAGCGGTGGATGTCTATAATTTTTAAGAGAAATTAGGACGGTAGTATCAAAGTTTGCCAACTAGTTTCTGGATCTATCAATATTTCCTTCGCCTAGTTTGCGGTGGAAGAAGTCAAAGACAAGGCCGTAGAGGTTGTAGGCGAGTTCGGGGTCGTAGCGTATGCCCTCGTCGCGCATGAAGGCGTGGGCTCCGTTGACCTCGTGCCAGCTGAACTTCTTCTGGAGTTCGTTAAGCCGGGCGAGGACGGCCATGCGGCCTTCGAGAGGGATGTGCGGGTCCTGGCGTCCCCAGATCATCAGGAGCTCACCCCGGATGTTTTTTGCGCGTTTGAGAGAGTCGTCTCCGCCTTTGACGAGGGAGCCTTTGTGGATGTCGGTGGCGTAGAAGCAGGCGGTGGCGAGGACGTCGGGGTTCATGGCGGCGCGGAAGGCGAGGTGGCCGCCGATGCAGATGCCCATCGCACCTAGATGGCCGGTGCAGTCGGGGCGGGTGGCAAGGTGGTCGAGGACGGCTCGGGCGTCGGCGTCGTAGCTGCTGAGTTCTTTGGTGGTCTTGAGGACGTTGCCGCGGTCGGAGCCGGCCTGGTCGTAGGCGAAGACGGTGCCGGCAGGTTCAAACTCGTGGTAGATCTCGGGCATGGCGACGATGTAGCCGTGGCCGGCGAGCATGGCGGCGGTGCGGCGGATGGGGGCGGTGATCTGGAAGATCTCGGAGTAGAAGACGATGCCGGGGTAGCGGCCGGGGGCGGCGGGGCGGACGATGTGGGTCCGCATGGGGCCTTTGGGGGTGTCGAGTGTGACGTACTCGTCGTTGATGATGATCATGTTTCCTCGAATCTCAGATTGTGGATGGCTCACTTGCGGGAACGCGCGGTGTCTATCTTATTCTGGTTGAGAGTGGTTTGGGGTTTAGGCTGCAGGTACGAGGTGAGGGATGTATATTCCACGGGCGAATGAAGAGCGGCGGGTGCCGGTGCTGCACTCGCTGATGAGGGCGGAGCCGCTGGCGGCGTTGGTGACGTTGAGTTCGTCGGGGCTGGTGGCTTCTCATATTCCGATGGTGCTTGAGGAGGACGGTTCGCCGCTGGGGGTGCTGCGGGGCCACGTCTCGCGGGCGAATTCGCAGTGGCGCGATCTGGAGGCTTCGGTGGAAGCCCTGGCCATCTTCTCCGGCCCGCAGCACTACATCTCGCCGACCTGGTATCCGGGGAAGGTGGAGCATGGGAGAGAGGTTCCGACGTGGAATTATGTTGTGGTTCATGCGTACGGATCGCTGAAGGTGATGGACGATAAGGGCTGGATGAGAGCACACCTTGAGAGAGTGACGAATGAGAACGAAGCCGAGACAGCGATGCCGTGGAAGGTGAGCGATGCACCCGAGGAGTTTATCGACACAATGATGAAAGGGATTGTGGGGCTGGAGCTGCCGATCAGCCGCCTGGAGGGGAAGTGGAAGGTCAGTCAAAACCGTACGGTGCGGGATCGAGAGGGAGTGCTGGAGGGGCTAAGCAAAGAGGGTACGCCGGAGAGCCTGATGATGAAGAGGCTGGTTGAAGACGCTATGTAAATGTCGGCTGGGGGATTGGATGAAGTGGTGAGGATGCCAGGCGGTTTCGCGTGATTCTCGTGGATTGCGTGGGTGTCAGGAGAAACCAGATCTCAGGACGGAGATGCGGAGTGCTTGGCTTTGGCGATTTCGCCGACGAGGAAGCGGAGGGGGCGGTCGGCGGCTTTGCTGATGCCGATGCGTGGGGTGGTTTGGATTTCGGTGGGACGGTGGCCGTCGTCGGCGATTTGGATTGCGGAGGTGGGTGAGGTTACGTCGAGGCCGTTGGAGTTGTTGCGGGTGATGTCGAGAGCCTGACAGAGACGGCCGGGGCCTCCGGTGAGGAGCTTGGGTTTGGCGTTGTGGGGAAGACCGCGGAGAGCGGCCATGGTTTCGAGGCCGTCGATTGGATCGAGGGCTCGGATGAGGACTCCTCCGGCTTCGCCGGGAAGATGCGAGGCGACGTTGAGACAGTAGTACATGCCGTAGATGAAGTAGACGTAGGCGTGTCCGGATGGGCCGAAGAGGATTGCGTTGCTGGGAGTGAGTCCGCGGGCTGCGTGAGATGCCGGTCGATGAGGCCGAGGTAGGCTTCGACTTCGGTGATGCGGGCGGTGAGGCGTTTGCCTTGCAGGTCGCGGATGAGAAGCTTGCCGAGGAGCGCTCGGGCTACGATGTTGGGGGAGGGGGAGTAGAACCGCCTTGGGAGGAGTTTCGCGGTGTGGCCACTTTGTCGGAGTGTGCTCATATTCTTTTGTGAATTTTTGTACTTACAGCCTATCCCCTCATGGGTGTGCAAATGCGCGGTACGTTCATACATTTCCGAGTTGCAAGAGGAAGATTTGTACGCGTGCGTCCACCCATCCAAATAGGTCAGAAAAGTTTTGGATTTTCTTCGGATATTTCAAATCGAAATGTTCCCGCTTTCAGGTATTCCTCGACAGCTTCACCGGCGATCCACCTTCGCTCTAATTTTTCGGCGACTGCCCCGGTTGTAAGTGAGCCCCCAAAGGGATCGAACACCAGGTCGTTTGGCTCTGTAAGCATCTTGATAAAGAATTTGGGTAACGCGGAAGGAAACCGAGCAGGATGGATCTTTATGCCCTCCGCTTTGCAGCGAAGGGTATATTGGTCGTTGGCTGAATTGTTGCCCATTTTCATCATGCTCTCGGGACTTTCAAGGTCCCAACCGCTCTCCACAACATTCGAAGGTATAGCCCCACCGGGGTGAAGTTTGGTGAAAGACTCGCGAATCACATGACCAGATGGCCGAGTCGTTTCTCTTAGGTTTCGTTTGTTCAACCGGATCATATCCGCGCTGTAATCCCTGAGAACCTTGAGATTCGACGCTTTGGGATGGGGTGTCTTGGAGAACCACCAAACATATTCCACGGAGTCACGAACGCGAATGCGTCGCACAGTCACCCATTCAGCAGGGACGGGCATTTTGGCTGGATTATGCCAAAAGCATTCCTGCGCTAAGAAAAAACCAATCTCGTCGACCAGAGCGAGCAAGAGTCTAAAGTGGTAGAGGGATCTTGTAGGTGTCCCCTTGTTATAGCTTCCCCCAATATTAAGTACAAAACTGCCGTCTTGCGCCAACACTCGGAAAATCTCCCGCGCGAATGGCAGGAACCACTCAACGTATTGCTCTTTTGTCTCGTTGCCGTATTCTTTTTTAAAGTGAAGAGCATAAGGAGGAGAGGTTACCACTAGATTTACGCAACCACTTGGTAGTGTACGCAGTACTTCTAAAGAATCACCGAGGTATGCGGCCCCGTAACGTGACGAAAAATAAGGTTCTTTCGCAATAAGTTTGGCGGGATTCTCTATCGCCAAGTCCCCAATCGGTTGTTCAACCGAATTGCGATCTTCAACTGGCACGGATTGGAGCTTCACAGACACTGATGTAGTCATAGTACGCGACCCCTCAGTGTTGAACGTAATGGAATGGGTTTACTTTGTCAACCAATTTATTTAATCCGGATGATTGGGTCTCTCAAGCCGAAGCAGCCCGCATACGCGGAGTGTCTAGGCAAGCGATCGCTCGATTAGTAAAGAAAGGAAGGCTCCACGTATGGCCGGTCGGAGGACGCACACTTGTGCGCAGAGTTGAGATTGAGACCTTTGAACCCGAGCCAGCAGGCAGGAGACCGAATGACCGAGCAGATAGAAGAGATTGAAAAGCTCATAGCTGAATGCAGTACTGATGAGCAAAAAGTCTTGAAGCAACGCCTTAGTACTCTCGTTCCTCATCCCTTAGAAAAAGAATGGGGCATAGACGCGGAGACGATCCTCACTGCGATCAGACGATCTTCTGACCTCACCAAGCGTGGTGTCCGAGGGATTATCGCGGAGGCCGTTTTTGAAAACTCTGTTAGTCCGTCTGTAGAGCAATACGGATGGAGGCCAACCGTACTCGTAGGTGATCTGTCGTATGATGCTCAGCTGAAAAAGGGCGTTACGTCAGCTCGAATACAAATCAAACTCCAGCGGCTTGAGAAGGGCATGCCCAAACTCTACTACCCGAGGCACTACGATGAAGGCTCGCTCTACGTAGTTGAGGTGCAGAAAACGCGAAGCGGTGAAAAGACTACAAAACAGATCCTGCAAGGGAGCGACACGACTCTTGAAACCCCTGATTCGATTACATTGCAAACGCGGCCCTATCGGTTCGGCGATTTCGATATTCTCGCTGTGAACATGCATCCATCATCTGGAGATTGGAAGAACTTCCGCTACACCGTCGCATCCTGGCTTCTGCCTCGCCTTAAAGATGAGAACCTGATTGAAATCTTTCAACCAGTCGCCGCTGTTCCAAACGATGTTTGGACTGATGATCTTGCTACCTGTCTTGGCTGGTTCGAGTCCGGTGAGAAACATAGAGTATTGACTGATCTGCTCCACCTTTCAAGGTAGATTACAAAGATTAAGTAACTAAGCGTTAGCTGAAGAGGAATTCTTTGGTGCGGAGTTCTTTTACCGTGTCGCGGAGTTTGGCGGCTTTTTCGAATTCGAATTTTTTGGCGGCTTCGCGCATGTCGGATTCTAGTTTGCCGATGTAGACGTCTAGTTCCTGCTGGGTGGAGAAGTCGGGCATGCCTTCGGCTTCGTCGGTGAGGTCGGCGTAGTCGGCTTTGAGGATGCCGGCTAGGCCCATCTCGATGGGGCGGATGATGCTAGCGGGAGTGATGCCGTTTTCTTCGTTGTAGGCGACTTGTTTTTCGCGGCGGCGGTCGGTCTCGTTGATGGCGCGCTGCATGGAGTCGGTCATCTTATCCGCATAAAGAATTGCCCGGCCTTCGACGTGACGGGCAGCGCGGCCGATGGTCTGGATGAGTGATCCCTGGGAGCGGAGGAAGCCTTCCTTGTCGGCGTCCAGGATTGCTACCAACGAGACCTCCGGTAGGTCGAGTCCTTCGCGGAGTAGGTTGATGCCGATGAGGACGTCGTACTCGCCTTTGCGGAGGTCGCGGAGGAGCTTGATGCGTTCGAGGGTTTCGATCTCGGAGTGCATGTAGCGGCAGCGGACGCCGACTTCGGTGTAGTAGCTGGCGAGGTCTTCGGACATGCGCTTGGTGAGGGTGGTGACGAGGACGCGTTGGTTCTTCGCGGTGCGGTCGCGGATCTCGGCGAGTAGGTCGTCGATCTGGCCTTTGATGGGGCGAATCTCGACTTGAGGATCGATCAGGCCCGTGGGACGAATGATCTGTTCAACGACTACGCCTGCGGATTTTGTCAGCTCGTAGGCGCCGGGGGTGGCGGAGACGTAGATGATCTGGCCGGTGCGGGACTCGAACTCTTCAAAGCGGAGGGGGCGGTTGTCCATTGCGGAGGGGAGTCGGAAGCCATAGTCGACGAGGTTTTGTTTGCGGCTGCGATCGCCGTGCCACATGCCGTGGAGTTGCGGGACGGTGACGTGGGACTCGTCGATGAAGAGGAGGTAGTCCTGGGGGAAGTAGTCGAGGAGCGTGGGCGGCGGTTCGCCGGGGAGACGCGAGGAGAAGTGGCGGGAGTAGTTTTCGATGCCGTGGCAGAAGCCAACGGACTTGATCATCTCGAGGTCGAAGCGGGTGCGCTGGTGGATGCGTTGGGACTCGACTAAGCGGCCCTGGTTTTCGAGTTCTTTCTCCCACCACTCCATCTCTTCGAGGATAGAGTTGACGGCGGTGGTCTTGCGTTCGGGTTGGACGACGTAGTGGGACTTGGGATAGATGGGGAGGCGGGAGTATTTTTGCCTGACGGTGCCGAAGAGAGGGTCTATTTGCGACAGGCTGTCGATCTCGTCGCCGAAGAGCTCTATACGGTAGGCGTTTTCGTCGTAGGTGGGGTAGACCTCGATGATGTCGCCGCGGACGCGGAAGGTGCCGCGGCGGAAGTCTACATCGTTGCGCTCGTAGAGGATCTCGACGAGGCGGCGGGTGATGTCTTCGCGCTTGATCTTCTGACCTTTTTCAAGGAGCATCAACATGCCGTAGTAGGCTTCGGGCGAGCCGAGGCCGTAGATGCAGGAGACGGAGGAGACGATGATGGCGTCGCGCCGCTCGAAGAGGCTGCGGGTGGCGGCGAGGCGGAGTTTATCTAATTCTTCATTGATGGTTGACTCCTTTTCAATAAAGAGATCGCCGGCGGGGATGTAGGCTTCGGGTTGGTAGTAGTCGTAGTAGGAGACGAAGTACTCGACGGCGTTCGAGGGGAAGAAGGTTTTGAACTCGTGGTAGAGCTGGGCGGCGAGGGTTTTGTTGTGCGCGAGGATGAGGGCGGGGCGTTGCAGCTCTTCGATGACCTTGGCCATGGTGAAGGTTTTTCCGGAGCCGGTGACGCCGAGGAGGACTTGATCTTTTTCGCCGGCGTGGATGCCGGAGATGAGCTCAGCGATGGCGCGAGGCTGATCGCCCTGAGGCTTGTAGGTGGTCGAGAGCTGGAAGTCCATCTCTATAGGATAGTTTATTTAGAACGGAGGATGCGATGAGTGTTGGAACTGAGTTGTGGCTGGTGCGGCATGGGGAGACGGAGTGGAGTTTGAGTGGAGCGCATACGAGCCGGACGGATATTCCGCTGACCGACCATGGACGGAAGCGGGCGGAGGAGTTGCGGGATTATTTGAAGGGGACGAAGTTCGATGCGGTGTTTGAGAGTCCGATGCAGCGGGCGCGGGAGACCTGCGCGATTGCGGGATTTGGCGACCAGGCTGTGGTGGAGAACGGGTTGAAGGAGTGGAACTATGGCGTGTATGAAGGCAAGACGACTAAGGAGATCCAGGCGGAGATTCCGGGGTGGTCGGTGTGGAAGAACGAGATTGTCGGCGGCGAGACGGTGGAGCATGTGGGGGAGCGCGCGGATGGAGTGATCGCCCGAGCGCTGGCGGCTGCTCCGCAGGGTGGGAAGGTGGCGCTGTTTGCGCATGCGCATATTTTGCGGATTCTGGCGGCGCGGTGGATCGGTTTGCCGGCGACCGGCGGGAGTTTGCTGGCGCTGGGGACGGGAAGCGTGAGTGTGATGGGGTGGGAGCGGGAGACGCGCGTGATCTCGAGCTGGAATCGCGGGTTTGAGTAGAGGCTAGAAGTCTTTGATGTGCTGGGGCTGGAGTCCTACTCCTACGAAGCGGGCGGGCAAGTTCTGGAACCCCGGGATGCTTGTGAGGATGCGTAGTGCGAGGGGCGGGTGGATGGGGCCGGGATTGTGGAGGACTCGATTGAGAATGCGATGGGCGAAGACTTGTACGCGCTGGGTGTTGCGGACGGCGCCTTCGCGGTAGTGCTGTACCTGAGCGAGATTGTGCGGGCTGAGGGTGTTCGAGAGCAGCGCTTCGGTGAGAATGTTAGCGGTGGCTACGGCGTCCTGAATCGCAATGTTGATGCCGATGCCTCCGACAGGCGACATGGCGTGGGCCGCATCGCCGATGCAGAGAAGGCCGGGCGACGACCACTCGATGAGGCGGTTGACCTGGATGGTGAGCAGCTTCACCTTGTCCCAGGAGTCTATCTCGGAGGTGCGGCCAGCGAGAAAGGGCACGATGCGCTCGATACTTTGTTGAAAGGCGGGGATGCCTTCCTGCTGGATGGCGGGAAAGGTGCCTTTGGCGATAATGTAGCCGATCTGAAAGTAGTCGTTGCGGTTGATAAGGATGATGAGGCGGCCGTAGTTGATGTAGCCGAGAGCGTTTTCGGGATCGGAGGGCTGGCGGGCGATCTTGAGCCAGAGAACATCGACGGGAACCCCGACGTCTTGCAGTTGTAGGTGGCCCGCATCGCGGGAGATGGCGTGGCGGCCGTCGCAGCCAATGGTGAGAGTGGCTGGGATTTCGACAGGACCTTCTGGTGTATTAGCGCGGACACCGGTGGTGACGTCGTTTTGACGGATGAGGCCGGTAGCCTCCCAGCCCATTCGCAAGGTGAAGGCGGGCAAACGGCTGGCTTCGTTTGAGAGGAAGTCAAGGAAGTCCCACTGGGGCATGAGGGCGATGAACTTGCAGTGGGTGGGGACGTGCGAGAAGTCGGCTATTGGAAAGCGATGACCACCAACAATGGCGGAGAGCGCGGCAACCTGGGAGTGGGGGACTTCGAGGAACTTTTCGAGCAGGCCGAGTTCATAGAGAAGGTCAAGAGTGGAGGGGTGGATGGTGTCTCCGCGGAAGTCGCGGAAGAAGTCTTTGTGCTTTTCGAGGACTGTAACTTTTACGCCGGCACGGGCGAGGAGAAAGCCCAGCATGATGCCTGCCGGACCACCTCCAATTACGCAGCAGGTGGTTGCGAGCGGGTTTGAGGTGGCAGTCATAGTTGCCGATGAGGATAGTCGGACGTCAGGGAGGCGTCAAAAGGTTTGTTGGGGATTGACGAGGAAGGCAAGCCAGTCGGCGGGGGTGTGGGCGAGGTGGTCAGGCGGAGCGTCTTCGAGGGAGTGGGGCTTGAGGCCGAAAGTGCAGCCGATGCTGTGGGCGCCGCAGTTGCGGGCGGTAAGAACGTCGATGTCGGTGTCGCCTACCATGATGGTTTCGGCGGGAGTGATGGCGTGGCCAGCGAGGGTGGAGGCTTCGGCGATCAGGGCTTCTAGACCGTGGGGGTCGGGTTTTTTGGTGTGAAAGCTGTTGCCGCCGTAGTTCTGAAAGAAGAAGGGCGATAGGCCGAAGTGATCGCAGATGTCGCGGGAGGGATGGACAGGTTTGTTGGTGAGTACCGCCATGAGAGTTTGGGGGTGTGTATAGCGAATAGCTTGGAGGGCTTCGAGGACGCCGGGGTAGACGTAGGTGTAGTCGAGTTTGTGAATACGGTAGTAGTCGAGGAAGAATGTGAGTGCTTGGGTTACATATTGCTCGTCTGTGATGTCGCCTTCCGGGTCGCCGATGGCGCGGCGAACGAGCATGGAAGCTCCATCGCCGATGTAGCCGGAGATGACAGCCTCGGGGAGGGTGGGTTTGCCGAGCTGGGCCAAGGTGGCGTTGACGGAGTTGCAGAGATCGACGCGGGAGTCGATGAGGGTGCCGTCGAGATCGAAGACGATGAGGCGGGGTGGGGAGGCGAGAGGCATGGTTTAAGGGTAAACGACGGGGCTGGTATAAGCTTTGTGGCAACAAGGGAGACTATGCGATGAGTGCTGAAGGAAAGTGGACACGGAGGCGGTTTGTCGCGGGAACGATAGCAGCTGGCGCCACGGCGGAGGTTGCGGGTTTTGGTCGATTAGCGCTGGCGCAGACCGGAATGACGGGCGAGACGGCAATGAAAGAGCTGATGGCGGGAAATGAGCGATACATTGCAGGAAAGATTACTTCGTTTCCTGAGGATCTAAAGATCTTGCAGGAAAAGACGGTTTTGAAGCAGGAGCCTTTTGCTGCGGTACTTTCGTGCGCCGACTCGCGCGTGCCGGTGGAGATATTGTTTGATCAGAGCATCGGGCATGTGTTCGTGACAAGGGTGGCAGGAAATATTGTGACACCCGAGGTGATGGCAAGCCTGGAGTATGGCGTGGGGGTGTTAGGGTTGAAGGCGGTTCTAATTCTTGGACATACGAACTGCGGAGCGATCGCTGCAGCGGTACAGGGCAAAGAGGTTCCGGGGCAGATCAGCGTACTCTACCAGCACCTGATGCCGGCAGTGCAGGATGCGCATGGAGATGTGGTGCAGGCGGTGAAGGCAAATGTTGTGTTTCAGACGAGACTGGTGCGGGAGAGTTCTACCTTGATTGCCAAAGCCATGAAAGAAAGCGGAGTGAAGGTGGCCGGTGGAGTTTATGACCTGGAGAATGGGCGCGTGAACATCATCGCTTAGCATCGGATGACTTAAATAAAAAACGGTGGCTGCGGTTGGTTCCCGCGGCCACCGTCTCTCTTGTTTAGGGGAGGACTACTGGATGGAGATGTCGCCGGAGCCAGTGCCGATGCGGAGCGTGGGTCCGCCGCCGCCTACGACCGCGCTGACGTGGTGACGGTTGAGGCTACCCTGCATGGTCATGGGCTGCGCGACACTGATGTTTCCGGAACCGGTGTCGGCGTCGAGGTTGAAGTGGGCGCTGCCAACCGTGAGATGAACGTTGCCGCTGCCGGTCGAGAGCTTCCAGTCGCTGGCGGGCTGGCCTTCAGCAGTGATGTCGCCGGAGCCAGTGCTGGCTTTGAGGGCTCCGTTGAGGCCGTGAAGCTGGATATTGCCAGAGCCCGTTTCGGCCTTAACATCGCCTGGACCGGTCTGCTGAAGTTCGATATCGCCGGAGCCTGTGCCAAGGGTGGTCATGCCCTGGACGCCGCGAACGTGGACGTTGCCAGAGCCGCTCTGCGCTTTGACAGAGGCTCCAACGTCCTGAATATCGACGTCGCCTGAACCGGTGGTGGAGTTGATGGTGGAGGCGCGTGGGAGGGTAATGTCGTAGTCGATGGAGATGTTGCGGAAGAGGTCGTTGTTGTGGCGTTCGCCGATGGTGATGTCATTGCCGCTCTGGACGATGGGCGGATTGCTGATAATCTGCTGGATGCGGCTGTCGGTGTCGGAGCCTCCACTCATCCAACCGTGGCTGGAGTGGAGGTGTGCGACGATGTGGACCTGATCTACGGAGCCGGGATGGAGACGAATCTGGCCGGAGCCGGTAGAGACAGAGACATTGGGGGAGCTGCCGGCGCTGAGGGTGCGCTCAAAGTTGCCGTCGGCAGCGAAGGCTGTGGCTGCAGCTAGTGTGAGCATTGCGGCGGTGGAGGCGAAGACTGTCATCTTCATGGGCGTTCCTTTTTTCGACTCTGGGTAACTGCGATTTGGATGTTAGCTCGTCGGGTGGAGATTGCGATCAGTGTCTGCTCAACTGGCAGACTTTGGTTCATATCACTGGTCTTACAGGTTATTGCTGAAGGATGACGGTGTCGCCGGGGTTGAGGCCGGCAAGGATCTCGGTTTTGGTGCCGTTGGAGATGCCGGCCTTAATGTCGATCTTTTTGCGGCCGGTCTTTTGTTTGGGGTCCGGGACTTCGACGGAGGCGTTGCGGTCTTTGTCGTAGAGAACGGCCTGCTCGGGTACAGTGAGGACGTTTTTGTGCTCTTCGAGGAGGATCTCGGCGTTGGCGGTCATGTTGGCTTTGAGTTCGCCGCCTGGATTGTCGATGGAGACGCGGACCTCGAAGGTCGTGACGTTATCCTTTTCTACGCCGAGGGGTGCGATCTTGGTGACTTTGCCGAGAAAGGTCTTGTCCTTGAACGACTCGACTTTGATGCGGGCGGCCTGACCCATGTAGACCTTGCCGATGTCGGACTCGTCGACCTTACCCTGGACGTAGACCTGGTTGGTATCGCCGATAGTCATGACGAGGGTGGCTGTTGAGCCGAGGACGAGGATGGAGCTGACAGCGTCGCCGATCTCCACGTCGCGGGAGAGGATGGTGCCGTCCATAGGGGAGATGACGGTGGTGTAGCCGAGCTGCTCTTCGAGTTGCTTCAGAGACGCCTTGTTCTGGGCTACCTGGGCCTCTGCCTGGCGAAGTTTCGAGGAGTCGACCGAGATTTGCGAGACGGCCTTATCACGGGTGTTGGCGGCAGAGAGGTACTTCTGCTGAGCGTCGTCGAGCGCCTGCTGGGAGACCACACCCTCTTTGGACATCTGGAGGTTGCGATCGTACGTGTGTTTGTACATCGGCAGATCGGGCGCTTCAGCGTTAACCTTGTCGTACTGGATGGAGGCTTCGGCGGCGCGAGCGTTTGATTCGGCTGCGGCGAGTTGGGCCTTCTGTGCGGCGACCTGATCGAGGATCTCCTGCTGGTCGAGTTGGGCGAGAACCTGGCCCTGATGGACGTGGGCATTGATGTCGGTGTCGAGGCGAGTGACGATTCCTGAGGCTTTGGATTTGACCTCTACCTTAGTGATGGGCTGAACCTTGCCGGTGGCGACGACGGAGCGGGCGATGTCTCCACGCTCTACCTTGGCTAGCTGCGAGGGCTCAAACTTTGTGGTGTTGCCGCGGGCGGCTGCGACCACGCCGAGAACGACGGCTAAGACCAGGACGCTGAGGCCGACCCAAAGCCATGTCTTCCGTTTGTTTTTACGCTGCGTGGCCAATGGCTTGCTCCCGTTGGTGCTGGTGATATGAGTCTTCGGAGTGTGGTTACGCAGGAATGCGCTCCGCGGTTCCGTCGACTACGAAAAAGTTTACGTGGCGGCGTGCCGATGTTGCAGAGTCGACGTTTAGACGAGGGAGTTGGGAGGGAGGAAGCAGTGGGACAGGCGGACGGCTGCGAATTTATGCGTACTTTCGAAGAACCCCAAGGACCTTGCCCTGGATGCTGACATTGGCGGCTGGAGCGTAGATGGGAGACATCTCGGTATTGGAGGGTTGGAGGCGGATCATGCTGCCCTCGCGGTAGAAGCGCTTGAGGGTTGCGTCGGAGCCGTCGATCAGAGCGACGATGATCTCGCCCTCGCGAGCGGTACGGGTGCGCTCGACCAGAACGTAGTCGCCGGAGACGATGTGTTCGTCGCGCATGGAGTCGCCTCGGACTTCGAGAGCAAAGACCTCGCGGTTGCCGATGATGTCTGAGAGGGAGATGCTCTCAGCGCTCTCGATCGCTTCTACAGGCTTGCCAGCGGCGATGCGGCCCAGCAACGGGAGGCGGTCGGAGCCCTTTTTACTGCTGCGCGCGGGAAGGACGTCGATCGAACGGCTGCGATTGTGCGCGCGCTGGAGGAGGCCCTTATTCTGGAGGTTGGTGATGTGTTTATGGACGGTGGCGAGGGAGCTGAGGCCCAGACCGCTGGCGATCTCCTCGTAGGAGGGCGAGTAGCCATTCTTCTGGGTGAAGCCGGAAAGAAAGTCAATGACCTCTTTTTGTCGCCGTGTAATTGCCATGCGGATGATTGTAGCGAATAAAAAGCGAATTGCAAGGAGATCTTTCGAGTTAATTTTATCGAGGGGGATTCGAGGAGCACTCGCGATAGAGAGAGCGGAGATGGAGATGGAGATGATGAGGATATGGATATGCTGATTCCATGAAAACTTCTAAGAAGCTGGTTCGCCTCTTCGGGTTAGTGATGGCCTTGGTGCTCTTTGTGCCCGCGGGGTGGGCGGAGGAGGCACAGAAGATTGCCGAGTTGGGAAGCTGCACTTTGGAAAACGGTAACGTGGTGTTGGATTGCAGGGTTGGGTATCGCACCTTTGGCACCTTAAACGCGGATGGGTCGAATGTCGTGGTGATGCCTTCCTGGCTGAATGGACGGAGTGAGGATCTGGTGCCTCTCTTCGGGAATGACGAGACCGGGCACCGGCTGGTGGATACGTCGCGGTTCTTCGGGGTGGCCTTCGATGCGTTCGGGGATGGGGTTTCTTCGTCGCCATCGAATAGCAAAAAGCAGCATGGGCCGGAGTTTCCGGTGTTCACGATGGAGGACATGGTGCGTGCGCAGTATCGCGTGTTGACCGAGGTGCTGCATGTGCGGCATGCGCACGCGGTGGTAGGGCTGTCGATGGGCGCAGAGCAGGTGTTTGCGTGGGCGGTCCTGTATCCGAAGTTCGTCGATCTTGCGGTGCCGATTGTGGGGACCCCACAGGTAACGAGCTTTGATCTGCTGTCGAAACAGATCGTGATCGATGCGATCGAGTCGGACCCCGACTACAAGGATGGGCGGTATGTGACGGAGCCGCAGTTGAAGCTTGCCAATGCGATCGGGACGATGATTGTGAGCGCGCCACAGTATCGGAATGCTGAGGTTCCCAAAGCGCAGTTTGCACAATGGTTGAAGACGGTCGAGTCCCCGCAACGACAGGACGCGAATGACAGGGTGTGGCAGGCGAAGGCGATCATGCATCACGATGTGCTGCATGGAAGAACGATCGGCGAGGTTGCGCGGGAAGTGCCTGTGAAGTTCCTGGTAATTGTGGCGGCGGAGGATCGCATGGTGACTCCGCAGCCTGCGCTGCAGTGGGCGAAAGCTGTGGGGGCAGAGACGTACATTTCGGCGGGAAGCTGCGCGCATCTGATCATGAACTGCGACGCTGAAGCTGTGTCGTCGCGCGTGGAGCGGTTTTTGGCGAGGTAATGCGAAAATTCCCGTTTTGAAATTGTCCCCAAAAAAGACTGTGAAGAACTCTTGTCAGGATGAGCAGGATGCACCAAGGTAATAACACGCCACCGAAACGGTAACGCAATTTCGGTTGGACGGTGTGACCTGAACAACTTGATTGTGCCTTGGGAGACGAAATGCGAGTTCTGATTGTGGAAGATGATGCAGCTTTAGGGTTGTTTCTCCAGAAGGGTTTAAAGCTGGAGGGACACCAAGTGGATTGGGTGTGCGATGGCGAGGCTGGGTTGCGGCATGCGGAGGAACATCGTCCGGACCTGATCGTCCTGGACCTGAGTCTTCCGCGAAAAGATGGAACCGAAGTGCTGGCGGAGATGAGCGGGCGCTTCGATGAGACCTCGGTGCTTGTGCTGACTGGCCGCAGCTCGGTGGAAGAGCGGATCAAATGTTTGAACCTGGGCGCGGATGACTGTCTGCTGAAACCTTTCAGTTTTCATGAACTGACTGCGCGTTGCCGGGCATTACTGCGGCGGCGGGAGCAGTTCGCCGACCCGGTGCTCCGGCATGGCGACGTCGAGCTGAACCGGATGGAGCGCAAGGTAATGCGGAACGGTCAGCTGGTGGACCTGACGGTAAAGGAGTTTAGCCTGCTGGAGTTTTTGCTGAAGCGGGGCGGGCAGTGCTCCAGCCGGAGTGAGTTGCTGCGAGATGTGTGGCAGATGTCTCCCGATGCCGGGACCAATGTGGTGGATGTGTACATCAACTATCTGCGACGGAAGCTGGCGGTGGCGAGTATAGATGGCGACCTGGGGTACTCGGTCATCGAGACAGTGCGAGGAGAAGGTTACCGGATGAGCAGCGGGCGTAAGAGTGCGGGCCGGGTTGACCTGCTTCCGGCGAGTGCGGCGTATGCCGGTGCGTGAGCTGGCACCACAGGCAGGTCCTGCAGATTTCGTGGAGCGCCTTGACGTCGCGCTGCACGACCTTTGTCAGCCGCTGACGGTGTTGCAGTGCAGGCTGGCGATGGGCGAGATGATCGGAGAGCCGGATGCAATGCTGGAGGCGATTCGAGAAGCTTTGAAAGAGTGTGTGCGGTTGAACCAGACGGTTGGAACGATGCGAACGATGTTGCAGCAGGTAAAGGAAGATACGAACGACGAGAGGATAGGGTGACGGAGATGGGCATGGGACGGGAGTCGGTGATGAACTCAGTGTCAAACATGGACGCAGCCGAGGTGGCTGCTGTGCGGACGGTGGTATTGGCCAGTGCGGATGCGGGGTTGAGGCAGCGTCTGCGTGCCTCTCTTACGGGGCTGCGGTGGCAGGTTCGCGAGGCCAGTGGTGGGGCGGAGGCGATGGCGCAGCTTGAGGACGCACGGTCGGAGGCGCTGCTGGTGGATAGCTGGCTGCCGGATCTTGAGGTGGGTGAGTTTGCGAGCGTGATCCGGATGATGTATCCGGCCATGGAACTGCTTCGGGTGGATGGCGGCGCAGATGGTGGAGCGCGAAGTCCGCGGCGTAATGAGTTGCTGCACGCGCTGCGCGAGGCCCAGAATACTCCGGTGCACGCTCCGGTGAACGATACCGCGGCGTGGGCTGCGGCTCCGGTTTCGGTGCCAGTGCCTGCGGCCACCACCGCTTCTGCTGCAGGAGCGAGGGGGCCGATTCGGATGCCTTCTCCAGTACGAAAAGATGTGGACCAGAGCGAGGCTCGGGAGAGAGAAGAGCAGGTTCGGCTGGAGTCGACGCGGCAGGCGCTTGCGGTTCTGCTGGGGCGGGAGGAGACAACGCGGCCTGCAGCAAAGACCGAGGCGATGTTGCCTGAGATGATTGGCACGAGCGAGCCGATGCGCGAACTGACGCGGTTGATCCGGCTGGTGGCTCCTCGGTCAACGACGGTGCTGATCGAAGGGGAGACGGGAACCGGAAAAGAGGTCGCGGCGCGAGCTTTGCATCGCTTGAGTGAGCGGGCGGGGAAGCCGTTTGCGGTGTTGAACTGCGCGGCGATTCCTGAGGCTCTGCTGGAGGCTGAACTGTTTGGACATACGCGCGGAGCCTTTACTGGCGCGGTGCAGTCACGAACCGGGCGGATCGAAGCCGCGCATGGGGGAACGCTCTTCCTGGATGAGATTGGGGAGATGCCGATGGCGTTGCAGGCGAAGATGTTGCGGTTTCTGGAGTGCGGCGAGTTGCAGCGGGTAGGCGATAACGAGACGATGCGCGTGGATGTGCGGGTAATCGCGGCGACGCATCAACCGTTGGAGAAGCTGGCCACGAGCACTGGCGCGGAGAGGACGTTCCGGTTGGATCTCTATCACCGGCTAGCTGTCTTTCCGGTGGAGGTGCCGGCGTTGCGGGATCGGATGGACGATCTTGGACTGCTGGCGGAGCACATCCTGGAGCAGATGGGGCAGGAGATGCCGCGCAAGCGATTGACCGTTAAGGCAGAGGCGAAGCTCTACGAACACAGCTGGCCAGGCAATGTGCGGGAGCTGATGCACGTGCTGGAGCGTGGCGCAATTCTGGCAGCAGAGAAGATGGAGATTGGGGAGGAAGAGATTCGTTTCCGGCGGGCCACTCGGAGTTAAGACGAGTGGCCTGGGAGTAGGGAGGGTGGACTGGAGCCAGGATGTCGTTTGGAGTCGAGGGCTGTTGGCCGAAGCCAGGTTGGCTGGCTTTAAGTCGAGGCTGCTGGCCGTGCTCGTCTAAAAATCACGGATTGAGATCATCTAAGATGAGACGAAGTCGAGCTCGCCTAAAAAATAGTTGAAAATCGTGGCGTATTTTTAGTCAGGCAAAGAGTGGATGCTAAAACACCACCTTCACCACACATCTCACCACGTCTTCACCACCAAAACACCACAGCCAAAACCATGTTTTCTCGGAAAACCCCTGCAAAATCCATCTAAATACCAGACGAAAAAAACTTCATACAATCCCCCAAACTTCGAACCCCGATCTCTGATTTTTTAAACGATCATGATTCCGAATTTTCAGGCAATCTGTGGGTGATGGACAGTTCGGGATCGGAAGTTGATAAGAGCGCTCTCATTTGAGGGCGCTTTTGTTTGGTCGTAGGACTGCATAGATCATGGCGTGGAGGGGAAGGACCTATGCAGACGACGACAGCGATGGGCGACGCTTTGGGACGGTATCTGGATCTGACCAGTCAGCAGATGCAGGTGACCGCCAGGAATATGGCGAATGTGGATACGCCTGGGTTCAAGACGCAGGGGTTCGATTTCGAAGGGGTGTTTGCGCAGCAGTTGAACGATGGCGCGGGCGCGGCGGGTCTTGAGGGTATGCAGGCTCCGATGCAGGATGTGGATGGCCTGGTGGCGCGGCCGGATGGAAATAACGTGTCCATGGATCGCGAGGGCCTGCAATTGGCCAAGGCGCAGATGCAGTTCAAGCTGGGGACGCAGCTTTTGAAGAGCGAGTTTTCAACGGTGATGAGTGCAATTCATATGGATTCGAAATAAGCCATGAATATCTTCGGAGTAATGGATGTGAGCGGTTCGGCCTTGAAGGCCGAGCGGGTACGGGCTGAGGTGGTGGCTTCGAATATGGCCAACGCCGAGACGACACGGACGCCTGATGGCGGGCCGTATCAGCGGCACCATGTGGTGTTTGAAGCTCAGAATGGCGGGACGTTTCAGGAGTCGATGGCGAACCAGTTGGGAGGTGGCTCGAGCGTTGGTGCTGGGAACGGCTTCAAAAATATCTACACCGGTGGGATCAGTGGTGGTTTGAGCGGTGACTTGACGGCTGCCAATCCGACACCGGGCGGAGTTGAAGTGACTGGCGTGATCGCGGATGCAAGTAAGCCGCTGCAGCGCTATGACCCCTCGCATCCGGATGCGGGCCCGGATGGATTTGTAGCGTATCCCGATATCAATCCTCTGACGGAGATGGTGGATCTGATGGGTGCGACGCGATCGTATGGGATGAATGCGTCGGCGATTACGGCGGAGAAGAGCATCTTCAACTCTTCGCTTGATCTTTTGAAGTAGAGCGATGGTGCAGGGCGCGACATAGGAAAAGCGGAGGAGGGATTGTGGTCGGATTGCCTGTTGGTTCTGGAGTGATGAACAGAGTAGGGACGGGAGGCCTCGATGATGGCTTCCTGAGTGACGTGGGGGTGGCGGCGTCGAACACAGGGGGCGCGAGCAGCGTGCCGTTTGCGGGGGTGTTGCAGTCGATGATGAAGGAGACGACGAAGCTCGACCAGAAGGCGTCTGAGGCCGTGACCGGGTTGTTGAATGGCTCGGGGGTTGAGGTGCACGACGCAATGATTGCGACGCAGAAGGCGAATATGGCGTTCGAGCTGGCGCTGCAGGTGCGGAACAAGGCAGTAGGCGCTTATCAGCAGATGATGGGCATGCAGTTCTAAGAACTTAGGGTTCAGAAAGACACCGGGGCGAGATGGCTGAGACAGAACAGGTTGGCGGGGCGGGGATGCAACGAGCGGGAGAAGCCGGCGCTGGTGTGGCTGGCGGTACACCGCTCGAGAAGACGCAGGCGATGGTCACGGCGATGCGTGAGCAGCTGATGGCGATGCCTGCTGCGAAGAGGACGTGGCTGATCGCGGCTGGAGTTTTTCTGGCGGCTGTGTGCGCTGGGATGGTCTGGTTCGCCGGGCGTCCAGATTGGCGCGTGCTGTTCAGCGGGTTGGATGGGAAGGACGTGCAGCAGGTTTCGCAGGAGCTTGCAGCCGCGGGAATTCCATATGAGACGACGGCGGATGGTGCAGGGGTGCAGGTGCCGTCGGATATGTTGGATAAGGCTCGGATGGAGGTCGCGGCGAAGGGGATGCCGCAGACGGGGCGACTGGGCTTTGAGTTGTTCGATAAGCCGAACTGGGTGGGAAGCGAGTTCGATGAGCGAGTGAACTATCAACGGGCTCTGGAGGGTGAACTCGAACACACGATTGGGACGCTGGGTGTGGTGAAGTCGGCGCGGGTGCACCTAGTACTGCCACAGCCTTCGCTGTTTACCGCTGAAGAGAAGGTGGCGAAGGCTTCGGTGGTGTTGAAGCTTAAGAGGGATGCGCTCAATCCTGAGCAAGCAGATGCGATTCGTAGTCTCGTTGCGGGATCAGTGGAGAACCTGAGCACAGACCAGGTGACGCTGGTGGATGCAGATGGGCGCGTGAACTTCAAGCCGCATTCGAGCAATGCGTCTGAAGCGGATGCAGAGCAGGCAATGGAGGCGAAGCTGGTTGCGATGCTGGAGCCCCTGGCTGGGCGTAACAATGTGCGCGCCACAGTGAATGTGAGTTACGACGAGGGGAGTGAGGAGCGGACCGACGAGGTCTACGACCCGACGGAGGTGGCGACGCTGAGTATGCAGAAGAGCGAACAGACTTCGACAGGACGGGGAGGGCCTTCAGGTGTGCCTGGGACGGCAAGTAACTCGCCTGGCGCGTCGCCTGAGGGTGCGGTGGCAGGATCGCAGGTGGCCGCCGCGCCGGGTACTCCGCCGCTGCTGCAGAAGCAGGGTCAGTCGCTGCCGGTGTATCCGCAGCAGAGTGGAGCCCAGGGACAGAGCATTCACCAGGAGAATGAAACCTATGGAGTTACAAAACATCTGATGCATATGGAGAAGGGTCCGGGCCGGGTGCGGCGTGTGTCGGCTGCGGTGGTGGTGAACGATCGGAGCATAACTGAAGGTGCGGGCAAGTTGGAGCATGTGGTGTGGAAGCCGCGGAGTGCGGAGGAGATGCATCGGCTGGAGGAGCTGGCGCAGGCTGCGGTTGGCTACGATGCGCGACGCGGCGACCAGGTGGTAATGCAGAACGTGAGCTTCAGCACGAACACGCCTGAGGTAAAGCCGCCGACGATGGACAGGTTGATGGACCAGGTACGCGGGTTTCTGCACACGCAGCCAGGACTGATGCGAACGGCGGTGATTGGGCTCTGCGGCGTGCTGCTGGTGCTGTTTGTGCTGCGGCCAGTTGCGACACAGATGACTGCGGCGTTGCGTGAACCGATGTTGCTGCCAACCGAGGCCGGACACGTTGGGATCAACGCAGTCGATGAGGAGCAACTTCTGCCGCCGAGCGAATCGATCGATGAGAGGTCTCTACCGCGAGTGAGGAATAAGACCTATCAACTACAGCAGGGAATCTTTGAGCAGGTGTCGGAGCACATTCGACGGGAGCCGGGGCAGAGCACGCGGTTGATTGAGGCATGGATTGGGACGTCTGAGGAGAGGTCGTAATGGGGACAGCGATGCAGTTTTCAGGGGCAGAGACGATGCGGCAGAATCCGTTGCTGTTGACACCGGAGTCGGGGTTTATGCCGGCAGATATTCCAGGGCTGCGTAAGGCTGCGATTCTTATGGTAGCGATCGGAGATGAGCTGGCGAAGACACTCTTTCAGAGCCTTTCTGAGAACGATGTTCGCCGGGTGACTGAAGAGATCACGCGGTTGGGAGACGTCCCGGCGGCGCAGTTAACACAGGTGCTGACGGAGTTCTATGGGCTGCTGGAGACTCAGCAGTATATGGTCCGCGGTGGTCCGGAGTATGCGCTGAAGCTGCTGACGGAGGCCTTTGGCGCAATGCGCGCGGAGGAACTGCTGCTACAGGTGAAGAAGATTCGCGAGCGCACGAACGGCGACATGGCGATGCTGCAGAGCATGGACGCGCAACACCTGAGCAAGTTTCTGGAGAATGAACACTCGCAGACGGTCGCGCTGGTGCTGGCGCATCTGGATGCCAAGCGAGGCTCGACGGTGTTGATGAATCTGCACGGCGCAATGCGCGTGGATGTGGTGCGGCGGCTGGCGGAGATGCGGCAGTTCTCGCCGGAGATGGCGCAGACGGTTGCGATGGCGCTGCATAAGCGGATGGAGAAGATGGGGTCGAGCGGACGGAAGTCGTACTCGGGCTTCAAGGCGGTCGCTGAGCTGTTGAATCGTCTGGACCAGGGCGAGAGCCGCGAGATTCTGGAAGAGATTGAACAGAACGAGCCGAAGGTGGCGATTGGAATACGGGAGCTGATGTTTGTGTTCGAAGATCTTTGCACGGTGCCGGCGGAGAGCATTCGCGAGTTTGTAAGCTCGGCCGACAAAAAGGTGCTTGCGATGGCGCTGAAGGGCGGAAAGGACAATGTGAAGGCTCATTTGCTCAAGGCGATGAGTTCGCGCGCCGTCGATATGTTGAAGGAGGACATGGAGGTGATGGGACCGGTGCGGATGCGAGACGTCAACGCGGCCCAGCAGGAATTGCTGGCTCTGGCGAGGCAGCTCGAGAGCGAGGGCAGGATGATTCTGAAGATGGAGGTGGATGATGATCTCGCCGTCTGAGAACACTGGCGCAGAGGCTGGCCGCAGCACTGCGGTGGGGTTGCCCGAGAGGTTGATGAAACCCGGTGCGAGAAACGTGTCGCGACTTGAGTTTTATCCGTTAGATCGGCTGGAGCCCGTTGCGGAGATCGTGGCAGAGGACAAGATTGTTGATGTAGAGGCTTTGCTGAAGGAAGAAGAGGCACTCGACGGACGGCTGCGATCGCACGCGGAGCAGGTGTCGGCACAGGTTGAAGAAGCGCGGAGTGAGGCGGTGGCTGAGGCTCGTCTTGTGTGGGGGGCCGAGCTTGACAAGAGGATTGCGCAGGAGCGTTCGCGGCTGCAAAAGATTGAAGAGGAGTTTCGCCAGGAACGGACGAGATACTTTGCCGGGGTGGAGGGCGAGGTGGTTCGGTTGGCGCTGGCTGTCGCTGCGCGGGTGCTGCATCGCGAGGTGAAGCTCGATCCACTTCTGTTGACGGGTGTAGTAAGAGTGGCGCTCGAGAAGGTTGCAAAGGATAGTGCGGTGGTGCTGCGCGTCCCTGTGGACGAGATTGAGATGTGGCAGGGGACGTTTGCTGCGCATCAGGGTGCCGCTATGAAGCTGGTGGAAGATGAGCGGCTAAAGGCTGGCGAGTGCGTGCTCGAAACGAATGTTGGCAGAGTGGAGCTGGGTGTAAGCGCGCAGTTGGGGGAAATTGAGCGAGGCTTCTTCGATCTAATGCAGCAGAGGCCGGCATGAGCGACGACTTACAGGGTGCGATAGGTGGGAACGCGAACGGGCTGGGGACTTACATGACGCAGCTGGCGAATCGTCCGGCGTGGCGGTGGAGCGGGCGCGTGGTGGAGGCGAATGGACAGACGTTGGAGGCTGAGGGACCGCTGTGTTCGGTGGGGGAGTGCTGCGAGATTGTTGACAGCGAGGGGCAGAGACACAGGGCGGAGGTGATCGGATTTCGCGGGCGGCATGTGCTGGCGATGCCTTTGAAGGAGACGCAGGGAATTCGATATGGAGACGCGGTGCTTGCAATGGGGGTAACACCGCAGATTGCTGTGGGGACGGAGATGGAGGGAAGGATCGTCGATGCGCTGGGGGATCCCCTTGATGGCTTGCCGACGCTTAGGGCAGTTGAGATGTGGCCGCTTGATGGCACAGTGCCACACCCGATGGAGCGTGAACCTATTCGAGAGTCGCTGCAGACAGGGCTTCGGGTGCTGGATGGGATGCTGACGGTTGGGCGCGGGCAGAGGGTGGGAATCTTTGGTGGCTCGGGTGTGGGCAAGAGCACTTTGATCGGGATGATGACGCGGAATACGGCGGCTGATATTACGGTGGTTGGGCTGGTGGGAGAGCGCGGGCGCGAGGTGCGGGAGTTTATGGAGGACTCGCTGGGAGAGGAAGGACGCAAGCGATCGGTGGTAGTGGTTTCGACTTCGGATCAGAGCCCGCTACTGCGGATGCGGGCGGCGATGGCGGCGACTGCGGTGGCGGAGTTCTACGCTGCGCAGGGGAAGCATGTTCTGCTGGTGCTGGATTCGTTGATGCGGTATGCGATGGCGGCGCGAGAGCTTGGGCTTGCGGCGGGGGAGCCACCGGCGAGCAAAGGGTATACGCCGTCGGTGTTTGCCAAGCTGGCGAAGCTGGTGGAGCGGGCGGGGAACTTTCGCAAGGGTAGCATCACGGCGTTCTACACAGTGCTGATGGAGGGCGACGATCAGCAGGATCCGGTGGTGGACGCGGTGCGATCGCTGCTCGATGGGCATGTGGTGCTGTCTCGGTCGATGGCGGCGAGTGGATGGTATCCACCGGTGAACGTGCTGGATTCGCTGAGCCGGTTGATGCCTGCGGTGACGATGCCGGAGCATCGGGCACAGGCTTCGACGGTGCGGAGACTGCTGGCGGCTTATGCGCGGTCGGAGGATCTGATTCGTATTGGAGCTTACAAGCCGGGGACAGATGAAGATCTGGATCGGGCTATGCGGGCGATGCCTGTGCTGCGCGCGTTTCTTGAGCAGGGAAGCGACGAGCGCGTGACGATGCAGGAGAGTGTGGCACGACTGAATGCGATGGAGTTATAGAGAATGTCGACACGGTTAGAGACGCTGCAGCGATTGATGAATCTGTATACCGCAGTCGAGCAGATGCACTCGACGGAGCTGCAAAGGTTGACGACGGCGGTTCGCGAGGCGCAGCAGGCGATTGCCGTCGAGCAGAGTGCGGCGGAGGTAGCCCGTATCGATGGGCGTAAGGCATTAACGGAGGGCGATCGCGTGGTCTGGATGATGTCCGAGACGCAACAAGAGACCGCGGGGTGGAGGCGACAGAAGCTGGAAGAGGTTCGGATGGATCGCCAGGAATTGAGCGATGCGGCGAGAGAACAGTATGTTGCGAGCCGGTTGAAGAAGGAACAGATGAAACGTGTCTTCGAGGAGATGGAGGCACGGGTGCAGATGGAAGAGGGGAGAAGAATGCAGTCCTCCTCCGATGATCTCTTTCTATCGCGACGGCGATGGACCGATGCGAAGGAGAAGACAGAAGAGCGGGAACAGATGAAGGCTTCCTAATCGTTTCGTCGCATGTTTTGGAATGGTACTTGCTATTGCACTAGTCGCAGGAGATGGGCGAGGACCGAGATGATGAGTACGGCGATTCTGATGGCAATGGGCGCAGAGCAGAGCGGGAAGCAGTTGGTAGCCCTCGACGTAGAAAATTTCGACCGGCCCACGTTCGCGCAGACTCTCGATGCTCGTGTGGGGACCTCTCCGGCGATTTTGGAGAAGGACTTGGGGAGAAACTCCAAGGTTGCGACTCTGCCTGAGGCGGCGAATGGAAAGACCGAAGCGACTACGAAGAATCTTGTTGATGCGCCTGATCTGGCGGCTGGTGTCAAGGCGAAGATATTCGCTGGCCAGTTGACGCCAGCTCAGGTCGAGAGCAAAGAGATCAACCTCGCAAAGATTGCGCTATTGCAGCCTGCAATCGTGGCGGGAACAAAGATTCAGAAGAAGACGGAAGAGGCAGAGACGTGGGTTGCTGAACCGGTCGGGAACATAGAAGAGAACCAGACAGACACTCCCGTGGTCGCTCAGGTTGCGCCGATCGCCAGCTTGCAGACGGAGACAGGGATACCACTGGAGCAGCAGGCGGAAGGAAATCAGATTCAGCTGCCTCGGTTCCAGACGCCAGTGAGTCAGAGAGAGGCTTTAGCAACGGGCAAGGCGCTGGAGGCCGCTCCCGAGAAGAAGACAACAACGAAGACGCAAGCGGGGTATGCTAGCCAGCCGGTTGTGACTGCGAAGAGCGGGACAGTCACAATGGCTGCGGTGGCTGATGAGACGAAGTCGACGCACGGAGTTGGTGTCCAGGTTGTTGTCCAGATGGCCAATCCGATCCCGGCACATACAGCTGCGACGCCTGCTTTGCCGGTTGAGGTCGCCGCGTCTGCTACGCCTGCTAAGTGTGTTGCGATGGCTGCGTCTGGTATGCCTGCTGTGCCTATTGCTGCTTCGAATGTTGCACTCAATGTGGTGAGTGGCCAGAGCGGAGTTGGCTCTGGCGCTGCTTCTTTGTCTGGAGGTACATCGTCGGGCGTCGGGTTTGTGGCTGCCGAGGTTTCGGGCAGCAATAGGAATGCTGTGCATGGCGCGAAAACCTCTATTTCGGATCGTGAGACTACACAGGCAGCTCAAGGAGATTTGGCTGCCCCAGCAAAGCCTGACGCGAAGGAAGAGAGATCGCAGGTGGCGGCGAATGCAGGTAGTGACAGTGATACGAAGACCCGCACGACTAGCGACACTCCTGTCGCGGTGGTCCATGCTGTCGCGTCAGGCGGCGAGGTTACGGCAGGATCTGCAGCGCCGGCTATCGCGGGATTGACGAAGCTATCCGGTGGTGAGACGGGCATCTCAACCGCCGGTTCGTCGAATGGGCTGAGAGAGCAGGATGGCTCGGACGGTGTGGTGCGGTCTATGGAGCCCATGGAGCCGATGCCGCGAACTCTGTCGGCGACTCCAACGGCTCTCGAGGTTGGTATCCCGGATGGAACGCACGGGTGGTTGAAGGTTCGGGCGGAGATCTCCGATGGCGGCGTGGTGAACGCATCGGTGTCGGCGGCTTCGCTGGCGAGTCAGGAGATGCTGCATCGGGAGCTGCCTTCGCTGACGGCCTATCTCCAGTCGGAGAAGGTTGCGGTGAACACGGTTGTCGTTCATCCGGCGGCGAGCGCGGGAGCGGAGTCTCGAAGCAACTCTGCTGGACCGGAGAGCGGAGGTAGCGGACAGGCACCACGGCAGAGCCATGAAGGAGGGCAACAACAGAGTTCGGTCAAGACAGCCGCGGAGGTTGCGGAAGGCGTCACGAGTTATAGAGGTTTGCACGGAGTTGATGAGGATGGGATGTCACCGCTGGCGAGTTATGGAAGCGGCGGAAGCTGGTTAAGCGTCAGGGCATAACCGAGGGGAATTCATTTCAACGGCATAAGACACGAGGAGGGGAACAATGGATTGGTCAAACATAACTTCGATTGTAGGGGCAGGTGTAGGGTCCGGGAGTTCAGCGGCGGGAACGGTGGCTTCGGCACTGGCTCCGCGAAACGCAGCGGTAAAAGCGACACCAAAGGCAGACAGCAGCAGTCCGGCGAGCGGGAGCAACAGCAGTTCCGCGGCTAACTCGGATATTACGTCGCAGGACTTTCTCACTCTGCTGGTGAGCGAGCTGCAGAACCAGGATCCTACGCAGCCTACGGATCCGAACCAGTACATCACGCAGCTGGCACAGGTTAATAGCCTTGAACAGTTGATCTCGATTAACCAGGGAATCGGGACTCTTGATGGTGCAGTGTCTCCGAGTTCTAGTTCAGGCTCTTCAGGATCCGGTTCAGGGTCTGGGGCGAGTTCGAATGCAGTGGCTGCGGTTGCGAGTGCGAACGTTGCAACGAGTTTGCAGTCGATTCGAGGACAGAACGCGATATGGGGCGGCTCGGCTACAAGCTAAGACAAACATTGGCAGTCCGTAGAGTTGCTTGAGAGCGGACCGCAATCAACAGAACGATCAATAGAAAGAACGAGGAGAAGACGATGGGAAATTTTTCGATTGCACTGTCAGGATTGGAAGCCGATACGACGGCGCTGAACACGATTGGCAACAATCTGGCAAACCTTAACACAACCGCCTACAAAGGACAGACGACTTCGTTTGAAGATCTGTTCCACCAGCAGCTTGGGGAGTCAGGTGCGGGCGATCCGATCCAGGTTGGATCAGGAACGAAGGTTGGTTCGACGTCGACTGATTTTAGTGAAGGAACACTTTTGCCAGATGCGAATGGAAACACGAGCGATATGGCTCTGGATGGAAATGGCTTTTTCATTGTGGAGCAGAACGGTCAACAGTCTCTGACCAGAGCCGGTAACTTTACGGTTGGCAATAGCGGCAGTCTGACTACGCAGGACGGTCAATTTGTGCTGGGCTATCCGGCCGTAAACGGAGTGGTGAACACGAACACCAATCCACAGCCGATCACACTTCCAGTAGGCGCAACCGAGGGAGCACAGGCAACGCAGAATTTTTCGGTGACAGCAAATCTGAATTCAGGAGCGACTGTCGGCACAACCTTTTCAACTCCGCTGGAGGTATTCGATTCCCTTGGACAGAGCCATCAGGCGACGATCACCTATGATAAGACCGCGACCAATTCATGGAGTTACTCGATTGCGCTACCCGCCGGTGATGCGACCGGAACTCCAGTGAACAATACGGGGACATTGACCTTCGATTCCAGCGGAAATCTGACGTCACCGACCAACACAGTGAGTGGGATCAGCTTCCCAGGAATGGCAGATGGGGCAGCGAATCTTACCTTCAACTGGAACCTGAATGGAAGTGGGTCAAGCCCGTTGGTCACGCAGCTGGCTTCGGCGAGCAGCAATGGCAATACCCCGCAGGACGGCTTCGCGAGTGGAAACTATACGGGATTCACTGTTGATCCCAGCGGGGTGATCCAAGCCAAGTTTAGCAACGGCAACTCGGAGACAATCGGCCAGGTGGCGGTGGCGAACGTTGCCAACGTGCAGGGATTAGTATCGGTCGGGGGGAATAACTTCCAGACGACTGGGGCTTCGGGGCAGGCGGTTGCAGGAGTGGCCGGAACTGGTGGGCGCGGCGTGGTCGATGACAGTACGCTCGAGCAGTCCAATGTCAACATCTCAACAGAGTTCTCTAATCTGATTGTCGCGCAAAGGGCGTTTGAGGCCAACTCGAAGACGGTGACGACCTTCGATACGATCTCGCAGGATGTGATTGCAATGGTTCGGTAACATCTCCTGAATCTGGATGAGGCGGCTTAGCGGGTGCGGGACCTAGAAGATCGGTCCTACCGGCTGGCCGCCCTTAGCTGCTCTTTGTTGTATTTGTATGGGTCGGCGGCGCTGGGATGAGCCTCATGGGGCGATCCTGAAGATTCGCTAATGTTCGCGAACGCTTGACTGGCCACTTGTTTGCATTCTCTCAAGGCATCATGGCTACTTCACCTACAGTACTTGCCGGCGCCTCTTCTGCGGCTCCTCCGGATTCCTCTCCCGCTTCGGTAGCGGCTCCGGTGGAAGCCAAGTTTCCGCTCATTCCCTTATTGATCGCTGTGGTGGTGGGAGTTCTCGTCGCTACGTTGGCTGTCAGCGGGGTTGGGTACTACCTGGCGCGGACTGGGCGACTCTCGGGGCGAGAGGGTGCGGCTCTTAAGACTGAAGTTGCTGCTCCGATTGCGACTCATTCGATGGTGCTGGAGCCGCTGCTGGTGAACCTGGCGGATGCGAGTGGGAGTTCCTACCTGCGGGTGGCGATGACTCTGCGAGTGGCTGACGCCACGGAGGGCAAAGAGGCCAAGCCCACGGAAGAGAAGCCCAAAGAAGGCAAGGAGAACAGTGGCGACGTAGCCGCGGTGCGCGACACGATGCTGACGGTGTTGGGGAGACAGACGGCGGATCGGTTGTTGGCTGTCGATGGAAAGGAACAGCTAAAGGCCGAGTTGAAAGCTGCGTTGGCAGAACACAACGCTGATTTGAAGGTGATGGATGTATTCTTCACCGATTTTCTGGTTCAGCGCTAAGCAAGATTGGGACCGTTGCAGAGAAGAGAGAGGGGGAGACGATGACGGGGACGGAGCTTGCGGTACTTGGTGCAGAGGGGGTGGGGATGACGGGTCTGGGTCTGGTAAAGACGACGCCGGCCGCACCGTGGATGGCACGGATTGAGACACATCCCTCATGGGAGACGCTGTCGCAGCTGCGGATCGCGATGCGGGTTGGAGTGGCTTTGAACCGATTCAGGGTGCGGGACCTGCTGACATTGAAGGTGGGGCAGGTCCTTGAAAGCGTCTCGCCTGAGACCGAAGACGTGCCGCTGATGGTTGGTCAGGTGCAACTGGGTTGGAGCGAGTTCGAGGTCGTCGATCAGCGTATGGGACTTCGATTGACTCGGCTTGGATAAGGCCGTGAGGGAAGAGTAACGGACATCGAGTGCAAGCGATCATGCGGATTTTTAGCACAGAACAAAGTATTAGAACGGGGAGTTGAGATGCGGCTTTGGCAGGGTGTGAGACCGGGAAGTTTGGAGGGAGCGTCGGTACCCGAGGTGGCTGGGCTTGCGGGATGGTTGCTGGCGCTAGTGCATGGGTGGCGTGGACAAGGAGAGTGTAAGCAGAAGCAGCTTCAGCTGGTGGAGACGTTGTCGCTTGGCGGAAAGCGGCAGCTGATGCTGGTGAGGTGTGCGGGGGAGAGCTTTCTGGTTGGAGGCAGCTTCGATAGCGTGGAGATGATCGTGCGGTTGAGGGCTGAGACATCGCCAGACCATACGACGGACAGGATGGAGGAGCGATGCGTGTAGTGAGCCGATTTCGTTGGCTGGGGTTGGCTCTGGCCGGGTTGGCGATGGCTTTGCCTGCAGTTCATGCTCGCGCAGAGAGCTCGATGATAGTGGCTGCTGTTATGGCGCCGGAGTCATTCTGGGTCAAGAAGCCCGCAGGAGGCTCGACTGCGGGGCATGACCAGTCTGCTTCAAAGAGTGGCAGAACTGGTGTGAAGGCGCACGGGCTGGGTTCGAGTGCGAATGTGGGTGTAGCTTCGGGGGCGAAGAAGAACGATTCGATTACGTCGGAGCTTGCGGGAGGCAAGAGCGTTCCGTGGTCGATCGTGGTTGGGCTGACGTTGTTGACGCTGCTGCCAGCACTGCTTTTGTCGATGACACCGATGGTGCGGCTGCTGGTGGTGTTTCACTTTTTGCGGCAGGCGCTGGGGACACAGACAGCGCCTTCTAACCAGATCCTAATGGGGCTGGCGCTGATGATGACGTGGTTCCTTATGCAGCCAGTTTTGCTGGAGGTAGAGCAGAGTGCGGTTGCTCCTTACAGTGCGGGGACTATTACGGGCGAGCAGGCACTGGATCTCGGCGTCGCTCCGGTGAAGCGTTACATGCTCCGTTATGCGCGGGAGAAAGATCTTGCGGTGTTTGCCTCTGCAGGGATGGCTGTGCGGCCGAACAAGAGAGAGGACCTGCCGATTCAGGTGGTGATTCCGGCTTACATCTTGAGCGAGTTGAAGGCTGGATTTCAGATTGGCGCGATCTTGTTTTTACCGTTCCTGCTGGTGGACTTGGTGGTGGCGAGCATTACGACCTCAATCGGCATGATGCAGTTGCCGCCGGTTGTGATCTCGACGCCGTTGAAGATTCTGCTCTTCGTGATGATCGACGGTTGGAGTCTGCTGGCAGATCAGCTGATTAAGAGTTTTAGGGTGGCGCGTTAGTAGCGATTGGAGCAGTGATGGGGCCGGACCAGACAGTTGAGATTATGCGGCGGGTGTTGATTGAGGCGATGCTTCTGAGCACGCCGTTGCTGGTGACGGCGGCTCTGGTGAGCCTTGCGGTGAGTTTGCTTCAGACGCTCACCAGCGTGCAGGAGCAGACGCTGACCGCAGTTCCGAGATTGGTGGTGGTCTTTGTCATCACCGTAGCGGTGCTGCCGTGGATGGTGCATCGGCTGGTGGGCTTCACGGTGCGTTTGTTCACCGACTTTCACAGGTACCTGGGATAGAGGCCGCTATGAAACGTGAAGTAAGTGGGTTGATGGCGGATTGGCCGCAGTACCTGTCGGCGGCGGTTCTGGTGATGGTGCGGTTGAGCGGGCTGATGGTCTTCGCTCCCGTGTTCTCCTCTTCGGCGATTGCGCCTCGGATCAAGGCTGGGTTTGTGTTTGCGATGACGATTCTGCTGGCGCCCGCGGTGGCGACGGTTCCGGGCGCACGTGCCGTGCTTGATGGAAGGGCGCTGCTGGGTGAGTTGAGCGTGGGTCTGCTGTTTGGACTTTCGCTGATGTTGTTGAACGAGGCGTTGACCTTTGCGGGAACGCTGCTGGGGTTGCAGTTCAGCTTCTCGCTGGTGAATCTGCTGGACCCGAACTCGATGATTGAGACCGCGGTATTGGGGCAGATGCTGAGCTGGCTCGGGGTGCTTGTGATCATCGGCTCGGGTCTTGACCGGAGCCTGCTGGCCGCAGTGGTGAGGAGCTTTTCTGCGGTTCCTGTGGGACAGGCCGTAATGCAGGCAAAGACCGGAGTGGCACTGGCCATGATGGCGAGTGGAATCTTTCTGGCTGGGGTGCAGTTGGCTGCTCCTGTGATGGCTGCTGCGTTGGCAGTGGAGGTAACTATTGCACTGGTGGCACGGCTGTCGCCGCAGTTGCCTTCGATTGTGATCAGTGTCCCGATCAAGACGATGGTGTCGTATGTGGTCTTGATCGCGAGCCTTGCGGTATGGCCCGGATGGATTGAGCGGCACTTCACGGCGCTGCTGGATGCGGCGGCAAAGATGCTGGTGCGGGCATGAGCGTCATGATGGCGTTTGAGAAACAATGGCGTGCTGCATGAGAGGGAACCTTCATGGCAGATAAAGGCACAGAGCAGGCTACGCCACTACGAAAGAAGAAGGCAAAGGAGAAGGGCGACAGCGTTCATAGCCGGGAGTTGTTGTCGGCGATGGCGATGCTGGGCGGGGTGGTCATGCTTGGGGCGATGTCGAATGGGTTTGTTGCCAGCTGGGGCAAGGTGTATCAGGAGAGCCTGCGCTCGGCTACGACGAACGCGAGCGGCTTGAACGGGCAGAACGGCGAGCAGCTTTTTAATGTGGCGGTGCGGCGAATCCTTGTGCCCTCTCTTCTGCCGGTGGGGTTGGTGATGGCGGCGAGCTTCGCCGGGGCTCTGGTGTCGGGAGTGGCTCAGAGCGGAGGGGTGCAGATCTATACGAGTGCGGTTGAGTTCAAGTTTTCGAAGTTGAATCCGATTACGAATTTGGGGAACCTGCTCAGCTTGCGATCTGCGACGCGGTTGGTTAAGTCGTTGGTGCCGGCGTCGGTGATGGTGGTGTTGGGGTGGGGAGCCTTGAAGGCGTTGATGATTCCGATGCCTGTGATGAGCCTGCTGCGGCTGCCGGCTACGTTTTCTGCCGCGTATGGGCTGGCGCTCGATGCAGCGTGGGTCACGCTGGCGTGGTCCGCGCTGGACTACGCGATCGAGTGGAGGAGTTGGAATCAGCGCCTGAAGATGAGCAAGCAGGAGATGCGCGAAGAGATGCGCGATGCGATGGGCAATCCGCAGATCAAGGCGAAGATCAGGCAGATTCAGCGGGCGATGCGCAAGCGCAAGGTGAAGGCGGATATGTCGCGCGCGAGTGTGGTGATTACCAATCCCACGCACTATGCGGTGGCGTTGGAGTTCAGCTTCGAGACGATGTCGGCGCCGACGGTGCTGGCCAAGGGGCGCGATCTGCTGGCAGCGGAGATTCGCGAAGAGGCGCGGTGGGCGGGGGTTCCGATCATTGAGAATCCGCCGCTGGCGCGGAGTTTATACAAGATGGTCGAGCCGGGGCAGTCGATTCCATTCGATCTGTATGCGGCGGTGGCTGGAATTCTGGCTTTTCTGTATCGGCAGAAGGTTGAGGAGCGGGTGCGGCAGGATCGCCAGGCGAAAGAGCGCGAGCAGAAGGCTCAGCTTGTGGGAAAGCTGCTTGACGGGAGAGGCAATGTGGGAGCGACTGGGATGGTTGGAATGCGTGGCTTTGGAGGTGGGATGTGAGTGAAACAACGATAAAGAAAAATAGTGGCTTCCAGATGGCGAAGCTGCAGACGTTGATGCTGCCGGTGGCTGCGATCAGCATAGTGTTCGTCATGATTATCCCGGTACCGAGTGTGATGCTGGATATTCTGCTGGCTGCCTCCATTACGGCTTCAGTGATTGTGTTCTTGACGGCGGTGCAGGTGCGGAGAGCGGTGGACTTCTCCGTGTTTCCTACGCTGCTTTTGCTGCTGACACTATTTCGGCTGTCGTTGAATCTGGCTTCGAGCCGCAGGATTCTGCTGCATGGACAGGAGGGAACGCACGCGGCTGGCTCGGTGATTGAGGCGTTTGGGCAGTTTGTAGTGGGCGGAAACTATGTCGTCGGGCTGGTGCTGTTTCTTGCGCTGATCGCAATTCAGTTTCTTGTGGTGAGCCACGGGGCGGTGAGAACTGCGGAGGTTACGGCGCGGTTCACCCTCGATGCTCTGCCGGGTAAGCAGATGGCGATCGATGCGGATATGAACGCCGGCCTGATAGATGAGCAGGGAGCGAGGAAGCGAAGACAGGCCATTGCGCGGGAGGCTGAGTTCTACGGCGCGATGGACGGTGCGGCGAAGTTCAATCAGCGGGACTCGCTGGCGACGATCTTGATTACGGCGATCAACATTGTGGCGGGATTGTTGATCGGTGTGCTGCAGCATGGCACAGATCTCGCCACCGCTGTGAAGACTTACACCATTCTGACAGTGGGCGATGGCCTGGTGACGATGATTCCCAGCCTGCTGGTTTCGATTGCGGGCGGCATGGTGTTGACGCGGGCTTCGTCTGCGGGGTCGCTTGATGAAGAGCTGGGAACGCAGCTTTTGAAGGGGCGCAACACGCTTTGGATCGCTTGTGGCGTGTTGCTTGGATTGGCTCTAATTCCCGGACTGCCGAAGCTGTCGTTTGTGTTGCTGGCGGTTGGGGTTGGGTTGATTGCGCGGCGGCTGCCTGCGGCGAAGGAGGCCTCTCTGTTGTTGGCGGAGGAGGCGGCTGAAGCGAATGTGAAGGGCGATAAGGCGAAGGCGGGGGATGCGGCGAAGGGCGAGAATCTGGCTTCGTTGCTGAAAATGGATGACCTGACGCTGGAGATTGGATTCCAGCTGATTCCGATGGTGGATGAGAAGCAAGGGGGACAAATGCTCAACCGCGTTCGTGCACTGCGTAGGCATCTGGCGACCGAGCTTGGGTTTATCGTTCCGCCGATTCATATCACGGACAACCTGCGGCTGAAGCCTCGGGAGTATGTGGTGAGTCTTCGCGGGATTGAGATTGCGCGTTGGCAGACGGAGCAGAACTGGTTGCTGGCTGTGAACTCGGATCCGAAGGCGCGGGTGCTGCCTGGTGTGGAGACGAAGGAGCCGGCGTTTGGCGTGCAGGCGCGGTGGATTCAGCCGGGGCTGGAAGAGCAGGCTCTGGCTGCGGGCTACTCGGTGGTGGACCAGACGACAGTGATTGGGACGCACCTGGGCGAGCTGATCCGCAGACATGCTCATGAGCTGCTGGGACGGCAGGAGGTGAAGCGTCTGCTTGACAGCCTCAACGAGAGTCATCCGAAGCTGGTGGAAGAGTTGGTGCCGAAGCTGATGACGCTCGGCGAGGTGCAGCGTGTGCTACAGCAGCTGCTTCGCGAGCAGGTTTCGATCCGCGACCTGGGGGCGATCCTCGAGATTTTGGTGGAGGCCGCGCAGCAGTCGAAGAACGTGGTGCACCTGGTGGAGAGTGTGCGGCAGTCGTTGGGGAAAGGGCTGGTGCACTCTCTGCTGGATAACGAGGGCGGCCTGAAGGTGCTGGTGCTTGATCCGGAGTTGGAGAGCGAGTTGCAGCAGACCTTTGATCCCCAGGGAGCGGGGTTGCTGCTGGGAGATGGTGCGCGCCCAGCGGGGATGCGATCGGACTTTTTGAAACGCCTGGTGGAATCTGTGAAACGCCTAACCGGAGGAGCCTCGACCTCGGCACTCCCCGTGCTTCTATGTCCGAGTCCGGCCCGTTATCACGTGCGGCGTTGGCTGGAGCCGTTTCTGCCCAAGGTGACGGTGTTGGCACCGGGAGAAATTCCTCCGGAGATTCGGGTTCGGAGCATTGGCACGGTTGGGTAGAGACGGTTCGTAGGACGACGGTAAGGGAGTAGCGGCAGATGAGGAATGGAGGAAGTATGAACACAGACAGTTCGATTCCGGTGCAGGTAGGGCAGAAGTTGTCGAAGGGGAAGCTGACGGGCGAGCAGTGGACGTCTTTGGAGGCTGCACGGTTTGACGAGGTGATGGGTATTGCGGAGGCGGGGATATTCGCTCCGTTTACCGGGGAGGCGCTGGTAGCACAAGTGGATGGCAGTGCCACGGAGCGGGACTTGCTTTTGATGGAGCATCTGCCGACGGTGCGTTACCTGGCGCGACGCATCCATGAACGTCTGCCTCAGCATGTGGAGTTGGACGACCTCGTCTCGGCCGGTGTCGTAGGTTTGATCGATGCCTTCACGAAGTTTGACCACAAGAAGAAGGTGCAGTTCAAGAGCTATGCGCAGTTCAGAATTCGCGGTGCGATTCTTGATTCGTTGCGGACGCTGGATTGGAGCCCGAGGGATCTGCGGCGGAAGGGCAGGGCGGTCGAAGAAGCGATTCGCGCAGTGACGCAGCGGGTTGGGCGAGCGCCATCGGAGCAGGAGATTGCGCGGGAGATGGTGTTGACGCTGGCAGAGTACCAGGCATTGCTAGGCGATCTGAAGGGGCTCGAGATTGGAAGCCTGCACATGGAGCGGTCGGAGGACTCTGGTGATGAGGAGCTTGCGTATGTTCCTGGTGCGCCGGAGGACGACCCGCTGTTTCGCTGCTTGAAGGGGGAGATGAAGCAGAGGCTTGCGGATGCGATCGATGAGCTTCCGGAGAAAGAGCGCATGGTGTTAACGCTTTACTACTACGAAGAGCTGACGATGAAAGAGATTGGGCTGACGCTGGGCGTGGTGGAGTCGAGGGTCTCTCAGATCCACTCTTCGGCGGTGCTGAGGCTGAGGGCGTCTCTTGCGAGTCTGCGGCCAGGCGACTCTGTCGGGGTTGTGAAGGCTAAGGCTTCGAAGCGCAATTGCTGAAGCACGTTGATGCTCTGATCCGATCATTATGAGAGATCTCTAACCGAAGAAAGGGATGCATGGGAAAGCAGCTTGGGCAGGGAGATATTGATGCGCTGTTTGCGGCGGCTGGGGCGAATGCTTCGGCGAAACCTGAAGGAGCCGAGGGGGAGGTGGTGCTGGAGCGGTATGACTTCAGCAGCGCGGGGCAGATCAGCAACGATCAGATGCGGGCGATCAGTTCGGTGAACGACTTGTTTGCGAGGAATTTGATGCACACCTTGGGGGCGTGGTTGAGGACTCCATTCAAGATGAAGCTGGTCGCAGGGGAGCAGCTCCCATTCAGCGAATTTCTGGAACGGCTCTCCTCTCCGAATTACATCTGTTCGATTCGGCTGGAGCCACTGGGAGCTGTTGGGTTGCTGGAGCTGGAGCTGGCGTTGGCATCACCAATCGTGGATGTTCTGCTGGGCGGGGTGGGGCGAGCGTGGCCAGCGCGAGAGTTGACCGATATTGAAGATGCGATTCTGACGTCGGTTGTGCAGATGACGGTGCAGGAGCTGAACCTGGCTTGGCAGTCGGTCGGGCTGGAGTTCGTCTTTGAGAAGCGCGAGTCAGAGGCGGCGGTGGCCCGGATGTTGACTTCTGGAGAAAAGACGCTGTGCGTGAGCTTCGAGGCGCGTATGCCTGAGGCTCAGGGCGCGATGAATCTCTGTCTGCCGGCGGTTGTGCTGAATGCGATTCTGCGGCGTTTGATCTCTGAAGGGGATCGTCCCAAGAGGCGATCGAAGGAGGCGCAGGCAAGGGTGCGGCAATTGATGGGCGAGGTAAAGTTCGGCGCTGCCTTGCAGTTTCCTTCGATGAGACTTCGAGCGAGTGAGCTAGCGGCTCTGGAACCGGGGATGGTCCTGCGTCTGCCGTTGGCGAAACACGCTATCTCCGAGTTGCGGGTTGGCGGCTTGCAGCTGGGAAGAGCGCACCCGGTGAGGACCGGTGAACACCGTGGGGCTCAGCTAGAGGGCGCGATCGAGAGTGAAGACCTAAGCGGCGTTTTGGAGACTCAGAGCGCAGCCGAAACGATGAGTGTGAACTAAGAGAGGGACGAGACATGGAGAAGGTGACGGGTTCGGATGGGATTACAGGAATTGATGCTGGGATGGGACTGTTGTGTGACATTGAGCTGGATGCGACCTTGCAGTTCGGTTCGCGTGATATGTCGCTGCGAGAGGTACTGGAGCTTGGACCGGGAGACGTGGTGGAGCTGGACCGTCATGTGTCCGAACCGGTGGACCTTGTAGTGGGAGACAGAATCGTGGCTCGGGGCGAGGTGGTTGTCGTCAGCGGCAACTTCGCGCTGCGCATCACGGAAGTGGCTACGCCGCAGTTGAGACTGGAGAGCATTCGATGCCTTTTCTAACGAAGAAGACGGGAGCGATGAAGGTGAGCGCGCTGATGCCGAGTGCCTTGAGAGTAGGGAACGGGGTGGCCTGGCAGGAGGATGAGTACAGGCCGTCGAAGGAGCTTGTGGGATTTGAAGGGTATGGTCTTCCGGCTTCTGCTGGGAAGACGCCGCAGCGGAGGATATGCGAAAACTCCGAGTGTGAGAGTGGTTGGACGATGCCCTGGCGCAATCGACGCCGACCGATCTTCGAAGGACAGTGGGGATGCAGCGGACGGTGCGTGCTCGCGATTGTGCAGGCGGCAGTGCGTCGCGAGCTGCGAGATGGAGGGGCGTCGGCAGATTTGTCTCCGCATCGGCATCGAGTTCCACTTGGCCTGCTGATGCTGGCGCAGGGGTGGATTACTCACCCCCAGCTTCAGAGGGCGTTGGCGGCACAAAGAGAGAACGGGACAGGGAAGATCGGCGAATGGCTCCTGAGCGAGTGCGGCGTGGAGGCTGAGCAGATTACTCGTGGATTGAGCATGCAGTGGGGGTGTCCGGTGCTGACGACCGAGGGATTTTCTCCAGAGGCGATGGCTTTGGTGATGCCCAGGGTATTCGTTGAAAAGTTCGGTCTGCTGCCGTTGAGAGTTGCGGGCTCACGAATTTTGTACATCGGCTTCGCGGATCATCTGGATGCGTCGTCCGCACTGGCGATGGAGCAGATGACTGGATTGAAGGTTGAGAGCGGAGTGGTGGAGGGGGCCCAGTTCGAGGCTGCTCGAAGCAGGCTTCTTGCGTGCGAAGGAGTGGAGGCAAAACTGGAGACTGCTGCGGATAAGAATTCGATGGCGGCGCGGATTACCGCGGTGTTAGAACAAAAGCAACCAGTGGCGGCTCGCCTAGTACGACTTCATCAGGACTATTGGTTGAGGATGTGGCTGGAAAGCGGCACAGTGGGAAGAGCGGGTAATCTGCCGGTGTCACATGAGGACGTGAAAGACCACGTCTTTACCATCCGGATTCAGTAGCAACAACGTATGCGAGTCTCGTCGAAAGGAAAGAGAGCCGATTGGCCCTCTTTTTGTGTGAGCGAATGTTTATCGCTTCATGAAACCTGAGGTTGGAGATACACCGGAGACAGTCATTGCAGAGGTTCCGTTCGTCACCTTGGAACTCTGTTCGGGTCCGAGACCGAGCTTGATGATGGCTCGGGAGTCGGGGATCAACTTTGTCTGCCAGCCGTTATCTTCCTGAAATTTCTGCATTGCTGATTGCGTCTGGGAGTCCCAATGGCCTGATGCCTCGCCGGAGAGATAGCCGGACTTGATCAGGGAAGTCTGGATCTGGGTGGCTCGCGCATCGTCGATGGTTCGCTGACCCACTGGCTTTGCGGATTTAGAATGTTTGCTCGACACCTTGTGCGATGTGGGGCCACGACGCGGGTGAGTCAACGCCAGGCATGGGAGTGCCGTTGCCAGAAGTAACGTCGAGGTGAGAAGTTGTTTGCCAAACTGCATAGTTAGAACACCACCTTGGAGTAGATCGGTAGTGGATACCCGATACGGCCGTCGATGTTGACAGTAGAGTATCCCGATAGTAACGCGCTGCGCAACAAAAAGGTTGACTAATGGGAATACATCTTTTTTGTGGGCTATTTGTGTAGTTCATCGGGCGATGAAGCAGGAGTGAGGCTGAGATCTATCAGGACACTCCTTCTTCTGCAGTTTCGATGAGAGGAACAGCTACGGCAGCGTGCCGCCTACGTAGGAGTTGAGGTTTTTCTGGGTGGCAGACTGAATGACAAACACTACGTCGTCTTTAGATTTGAGGGTGGAGACGATGGCACGATAGCTGGCCTCATCTGTCACGGGTTTGCGATTGATTGCGGTAATGATCGTTCCTTTGCCGAGACCAATCTCATCAGCGAAGGAGCCGGGGCGGACGTTGGTGACGATGACGCCACCCTTGATTCCCACCTTGGCTGCTAAGGAGGCCGGGATCACCGAGACGGTAATGCCAAGCTTGCCCTCTCCTGCATCAGCCTCCTGCGGGGTAGAGGTGTCGTCGGGCTGGCCGGTGATGTCGGCATAAGTCTTGGCACGATCACCGATGACTACATTCGCGGTGTTCTGCTTGCCGTCGCGGAGGTAGCCTAGCTTTACAGTTGAGCCGACATGGCGGGCTGAGATGTCATTGACCAGATCATCGCCATCTTTGATGTTCCGGCCATCGATCGAGACGATGACGTCGCCTGCTTGAATGCCGGCCTTTGCTGCGCCGCCATTGGGTGTGACGACGCCAACGATAACGCCGCTCGAGAAGCCATACACCCGGTTGACAGCAGAAGACTGTGCGACCTGGAACTGAATGCCGATGGAGCCACGAACCACCTTATGTTCGGGTCCGATGAGCATGTTGTAGACGGTGGCGATGATGTTGGCGGGCATGGCGAATCCGACACCTTGCGAGCCCATGGACTGGGTGTAGATGGCGGTGTTCATGCCGACGACCTGGCCTGCCATGTCGACGAGCGGGCCGCCGGAGTTGCCGGGATTGATGGCGGCGTCAGTCTGGATGAAGCGCTGGAACTGGGTTTGAGAGACGCCGTTGGGGCTAGGCTCGTCGATGCTGCGGTTCTTGGCGGAGATGATGCCGGCGGTCACGGTCTTTGAGAGGGCGAAGGGGCTGCCGATGGCGAGGACCCAGTCGCCGACCTGTGCGCCGTCGGAGTTGCCGAGCTTGACGGTGGGGAGCGGCTCTTTGGTGTCGATCTTGATAACAGCGATGTCGGTGTCTTTGTCGACGCCGATCACGGTGGCATGACGGCCTTCGTCACCGGGACCGCCGTCCGGGTCGGTGGAGAGCTTTACGTAGATCTTGTCGGCTTTATCGACGACGTGGTTGTTGGTGATGATGTAGCCGCGAGGATCGACGATGAAGCCGGAGCCGAGCGCGCGGCGTTCGCCCGCAGCACCACCGTCGCCATCGTCGCCACCCTGGCCGCCTCCGAAGAAGCGGTTGAAGAAGTCCTGCATATCGCCTGGGGACTGCTGGCTGTCATCGTCCCCGTTGGGGTCGCTCGGCTGGGGTGTTTTCTGCGTGCCGCGTCTGCCACGTCTGCTGGTTGATGGCTTGGGTAGCTCTTCAGTATTGATATTGACGACGGCGGGTCCGACCTGTTTGACGATCTGGGAGAAGCCATTGGAGAGCGCGACCGGAGAGGGAATGACGAGCGGTTTGGCGTCGCTGGAGTTGACCTCAGACTGCTCTTTGCCGCTGACATTGCGCGTGAGAATTGAACCTGCGAGTATGCCGACCGACAATGTGGCGAGAAGGGTGAACGTCGTGGCGAGGCGATGGGTTCGGACGCGTTCGAGCAAGGTGGAGGATGTGTTCTTCGGTGTATCCATTAGTAGGTCTTGACCTCAGTATTATGTGTTGCTGTGTGCCGGATCGTGTGCGCGGCGTAAAGTTTAAGTATAGTCGCTGCGGTGTTTTGTGCTTTGGCCTGAGGTGAGGTCAGCTTCACAATCTCATTAGACGCAAAAAGAAGACGAAAGTCTGCGTAAAGCTCAGGCCGGGTAGGTAGGGATTGGAGCTTCCGAGGGAAAGGTCTCGATGAAGGCGATCCCAGAGAGAATGAGAGCAGCTCCCAGGAGAGAACGGCGGCCTAGATGTTCGTGCAGGACGAAGAATGAGGTAAGGCAGGCGAAGATGGGCTCGAGAGTGAGGAGGATCGCGGTGTGGGTGGGGGGTAGGTGCTGCTGCGCCCAGCTTTGGATGGTGAAGGCTGCGGCTGTCGCAAGGAGGCTGGTAATGGCGAGCGCTGTGACTAACCGAAGCGTGAGGGTGAGATGAGGCCTTCCGCCTAAGGGTAGGGTAATGGCCATCAGGAATGCAGCTGCTCCGATCTGGAGAGCGGCGAGCTGGGCGGTTGGGACCTTGCGGGAGGTATGAGCCAACGACAGGAGATGGGCGGCGAAGGCTATGGAGCAACCCAGTGTGAGTAGATCTCCCGCACCGATGCTGCTGGAGAGATTCCGCCAGGATGTTCCGGCGGGCGTAGTGAGTAGGAGAAGCCCGGCGAAGGCGAGGATGGCTCCGATGGCGGATGTCCAGCGGGGAGGTGGTGTTCCTTGCGGGCGAATCGCAGGGATGAGGGTGAAGAGGGGGACGAAGACTACGACCAAACCGGTGATCAGGGCGGACTTCGCCGCGGTGGTGCGGGCTAGGCCGGTGGTTTGGAACTGGTATCCAGCGGCGAGGAAGAGTCCGACGATGACGCCGGACACTATGGTTTCGCGGTTAATGTCGCGGAGTTGACGATAGTTCACGATGGCTAGGGCGATGAAGGCAAGAGCCATTCTGAACAGATTGAATAGCAGGGGTGAGATGTCCTGGAGCGCATCTTTTACTAAAACGAAGGTGGCCCCCCAGATGATGACGACCGCGAGAAGTAAGAGGTGGGCCAGGGTGGTGGGGCTTAGTTGGCGTGGCAACTAGTTGCTCGCTCCGGCGTTGGGCTTCGGTGACGAGTAGACCGTTTTGCCGTTCACGATGGTGCGAAGGATCGTGGTGTGGAGGAGTTGCTGCGGGGTTGCGGTGGTGATGTCGCGGTCTAGAACGATGAGGTCGGCGAGGTATCCGGGTTCGAGACGGCCCTTCTGGTGTTCGCGAAACTCGGCGAAGGCGGAGGCCTGGGTGTAGGCGTAGAGGGCCTCGTTGAGGGAGATTTTTTCCTGTGGCTGGAAGGTCTGGGTGCCGGCTTCGTTCTGGCGGGTGATGGCGGCGTAGAGTCCGCGGAAGGGGTTGATGGACTCCACCGGGTAATCGGTTCCGAAGGCGAGGGTGACGTTGTGGTCGAGGAAGCTCTTCCAGGCATAGGCGTACTTCGCGCGGTCGGGGCCGAGGCGGTCGGTGGCCCACTTCATGTCGGTGAGGAGGTGGGAGGGTTGCATGGAGGCGATGACGCCCTCGCTCGCGAAGCGGTCAAAGTCTTCGGGCATCAGGACCTGGGCGTGTTCTATGCGGAAGCGGAGGGCTGCGGGGGTGGTGACGATGTGGGCGTCGGGGTTATCAGGGCTGGAGTTATCAGGGCCGCGGGTGTTGGGGTTGGGGGTTGGCGGGGCGAGGGTGGCGACCTGGTCTGCGGCCCCGAAGGCATTGAGGGCCATGGCGTTGGCACGGTCGCCGATGGCGTGGAAGCCCAGCTGGAAGCCTGCGGCGGCGCGCTCGGAGGCTAGTTGGGTGAGCTTGTTCTGGTCGTAACGGGGGAGGCCGGAGTTGTTGGGGTCGTCGGAGTAGGGCTCATCGAGGGCTGCGGTGCGGGAGCCGAGGGAACCGTCCATGAAGGCCTTGAGCATGGTGAGGTGGAGGAGCGGGTCGTCGGTGGGGTGGCTGGCGCGGCGCTCCTTGAGGACCTCGAGGGGTTTGTCGAAGGGGAGCCACTCGGCGAAGCGGAGGTGGAGTTTGTTCGCGTCCTCTAACTCTTCGAGGGCGAGGAAGTCCTCCCAGTCGGAGTAGTCCTGGACGCTGGTGACGCCATGGGCGAGGGCGTCGTTGATGGCGAGGTTGAGGGCTTTGGTGCGCTCCTCGGGGCCGGGCGAGGGGATTTTGTTGAAGACGAGGTTAGTCGCGGCGGATTCGCGGAGGATGCCGGTGGGGTTGCCGGAGGAGTCGTGGTCAATTTTGGCCCCCTGGGGGTTTGGGGTCTCGTCGGTGATGCCGGCGGCGGCGAGGGCGGCGGAGTTGGCAAGTGCGATGTGGCCGTCTACCCGCTCGAGGATGCAGGGGTGGCCCTGGGTGATCGGGTCGATGTCCTCGCGGGTGGGGAGTTTGGCTCCGGGCCAGAGGGTGTGGTCCCAGCCGCCGCCCTGGAGCCAGGAGCCGGGCTGGGCTTTGGCGGCGTAGGTGCGGATGCGTTGCTGCATCTCGGCGAGGGATCTGACTCCATCGAGGTTGATGGAGAGTTGCTGGCGGCCAGCGGAGGCCATGTGGGTGTGGGCGTCGTTGAAGCCGGGCATGGCGAAGGCGTTGTGCAGGTCGATGATGCGGGTCTTCGGGGCCTTCAGTTTGAGGATCTCGGCATCGGTGCCGGCGGCGAGGACCTTTCCTTTGGCAATGGCGAGGGCCTGGACCTTTGCGGGGGTGGGGGAGGGGTCGTTGGGGCGGAGGTGGGTGCCGGTGAGGATGTTGCCATGGAGGTAGATGGTGTCAGGCGGAGTCTTCTGCGCCTGGACGAGGGTGGTTAGGAGGAGAGTGGCGGTGAGAGTGAAGGGTTTCACGAGTGGAGTGTATCGCGGAGTGTGGTGGTGTTTGTGGAGAAGTGTGGTTTAGAGCGGGACTTTTGTTGACTGCACCCTCCCCCTCCCCTCCTTGAGGTATCTTGCAGGGAAGTGTATTTGAATCAGTGGCTTACAGGTGGTTGATGGCGCTAAAATATAGAAGGTAAATGAGTTGCGCACAAAATACTTGTTTTGTTTGTGTTGCGGGTAGTACTTCGTCTGAAAGTGCAGGTTTTATCCTGCGTGACTGCTGACCACGCGTGGGGGCTGTGTTGAGATCTGATTTATTGGCTTAGTTCTATTATACCGGGCGGAGCATAACTGATACGCCACGCTAAAGTTCGCGGCTGGCGCGGGTTTTGTGTGATTAGGGGCTTGACAGGTTTTCGAACAGACGCGTCAGAGGCTGTGTAGAACTTGCTTTAGGGAGACTCTGATTAAGTACCAGCATTCCCTCAGCGACTAAAGTCGCGTTCCAGCGGATCAACTGCGGCGGGACTAAAGTCCCGCCCTTTCAAAACAACTTAATCAGAGGATACTCAGGCCAGATCGCCCTCAGGCGGGGCGCTGGCCTCCATTCATTTTGGAAACGTCGATAGTAAGGCGCGCGTTTCTGCGACGACACGGTCCTGAAAGTTGGGGTCGCGGACGAGCACGGAGCCGGGCATTGGGCGTCCGCGCTCGTCGTAGTAGATGCCGGTCTCACCGGATTCATTGATCAGGATTTTGGTGATTACGCTCGCGGCTCGCTTTGGGGTGCTCAAGATTTTGATGAAGGGCATGAGCAGCGGCACAAGCAGCGGAATAACGAATGTCTGCAGAGAGCGCACAAGGGCCCCGGCGTCATGCCCTCCCAAACCGGTGGTTGGATTCAGGCCTGGCTCGACCGCGTTGAAGTGCAGCCGTGGAGTCTCGCGGGCGAAGGCCATTGCTGTGGCGAGGTTGCACTGCTTCGAGGTGGCGTAGGCGTCCGCGCCTGGCATCCTGGAGCCGCCGGGGTTCCACTCGCCGCGCGTGCTTGCCTCGGCGGAGAGATAGCGGCTGCCGCGGAAGCCCGCCATCTTCGCCGGCTTGCGCTCGGGATCTTCTACAGCGGAGGCGACGAAGATGACGGTCGCACCATAGGGGAGATGCGGTATGAGCGCTTCGGTCAGTACGAATGGGCCGAGGTGGTTGGTTGCGAAGGACATGTCCCAGCCCATTGCATTCTTTGTAGCGCGCATCTGCATGATGCCGGCGTTGTTGAGCAGCCCGACGATCGGGAGATGGAGCGCGACGATCTCCGCAGCCGCGCGCCGTACGCTCACAAGATCCGACAGATCGCAGACGGCCGATACCGCATGCCCACCTTTTCGCTCAATTGCCTTCTGCAATTCATTGAGCTTTCCGCGGTCGCGTCCGACCAGGACGACCGTGCCGTGCGTGGCCAGCTCAAATGCCGTGCAGCGGCCTATACCGGAGGTCGGGCCGGTGATGAGGTACGCCTTGCGATTGGTGGGATTATTCGACATTTTTCTCCATTTAATTGCGTGTCTAGTCAGTCATTATTTGGCTAAGAAACTGGCTAGGTTAATACGCGCCACAGGGCGTCAAAACCGGCTTTGCAGTGCTTGTCCGCGTTGGCTGGGTCCTGGACCATGAAGTCCATCGTTGCCTCGGCCAGCGAGTTCATGATCGCGACGACAAAGCCCATCGGAGCTCCGCGCAGGGGACCATTGGCGCGACTGCGTTCCAACAGGTCGCCGATGGCTGTCATGGTCTTATGCCCGGCGGCACGTGTCGCGGGCGTGATCTCGTCGGAGACGCCGAGTTGGGTGAGCGCGCGTCGCTTCTCGGGATTGGAGACTGCCCAGGCCATCCAGTTTGTCCAGACGTGAGATACCTGGGTCCGAAGCTCAGCCCCGGGCCGAAGTCCTTCGAGGGAGGCAGAGGCCATCCCGGCTTTCAGTTCGAGATAGAGTTGATTGAATAGATCAGCTTTGGTCTCGAAGTAGGTGAAGAGGGAACCGTTGGCTACGCCAGCATCTCTAGCGATGACTGCGGTCGGTGCGCTGAGCCCCTGGGTGACGATGACGCGAGTTGCCGCTGTCAGGATGGCGCTGCGCTTGTCTTCACTTCTTGGTCTGGCCATCGCTTTTGTTTCCTTGTGCTGCATATTTAGCATATAAGAGAGTGTCTAGTCAGTCAATACGCTTGTACAAAACGCCCTATGCGAGCGACGAGCGATACAGCATTCAGGAACTATGCCATCATGGCGCTTCCCGCTATAAGTGCGAGAAGCGCCATGATGGGGACTTGCCGGGGACTGGTGCTGTCGGGTGTTTAGTAGGGGCGGTAGTAGCCGTAGGGCGGTGGGTAGGCGTAGCCGTACGGGGGTGGCGGAGGTGGATAGCCGTAGACCACGTGCGGGTGTACGACGGCTGGGGCCTGCTGGATGATGGTTGGGGCGGGTGCCTGGGCCTGGACTACGACGACCGAGGGGTTCTGTTGCTGGGGATAGTAGGGCTGGGGCGCGTAGGACTGCTGGACGGGTTGCGGATAAGCCGGCTGGGGATAGGCCTGTTGGATGGGGGCGGCCTGCCGCTCCACTGGAGCTGGGGTGGGATCGGCGTAGTTGAAGCGGGAGATCATCTCGGGCTGATGCTGGACCTCTGACTTGGTGGGGATGCCTATGTCGTCGAGGAGTTTGATGGTGAGGCGGGTCTCGGGCTTGAGGACGGGGTAGGGTCCGCGGCGGGGCAGGTTGATGAGATCGATGGGCCAGAGGACGGGGATGAGCCACTCGATGGTGTCGCGGGTGGCGTGTCCGGTGCCGAGGATGCGGCCGTTGGAGTCAACGCGATTTTTGCCGGAGTCTGCGATGACGCGGGTAGAGATGGGGATAACGGTATCGTTGCCTACGACGATGCGATCGAATTTGAGCTCCATCCAGCCCTTGCCGACGAAGTGGCCGGGATCTTTGTAGTCTTCAAAGCGGCCGACGAGGTAGCTACCGTAGGGGAGAACGGAGCGACCGTAGAGCTCGACGCGGCTGAGTTGGCAGAGGACGGGGTCGCCGAGGTGAAAGGTCTTGGATGAGATTTTGTCTGAGACCATGCACTGCATGACGGAGCCGGCTGGAATGAGCTGCTCTGCGCCTGCGGTGAGGGAGACGGGCAGAAGAAGGAGCAACGTGGCAAAGATGCGCTTCATGGGGGACCTCCACAACACACGGAGAGCTGGAGTGCCGTGTGCTTTACACCTTGGGTTCGCCGGATCGCGGGGGTTGATCTCGAGACGTGCCAGAATGTTAGGCGGATTCTTGGGCAGGATTTTAGCTTAATTGTGGCGGCTTGCCACTTAATTTTCTGTGGATCGAAATTTAGGCACCTCCAAAGTTTGCCGCTTCTGGTCAGGACCCTTCGTTGGGGTACCTTAGCTCTCGGCTATATCGGCACAAAGGTTGATCTCTTTAGTGCTTTGCAAAGTTTTTGTGCTGTCTGCGGTGGGAACACGGTAGTTTTTGCAAAGTTGCTAAGAAAAATTGATGAGTAGGTTCGACTTCGCTCAGGTCAGGATGACGGCAAAGGCTTAGAAGGCTTGAGACAAATGCTAGTTGTTGCCAGGGAGGCCTTCGGCCACGAGTTGGGTGGTGTCGAGGAGGGTGAGGAGGATGCGGCGGAGGGCGGTCTCGCGGCCGGTGGGGTCGTACCACTCCTGGAGGGTGTGGATGCCTCCGCCGATGCCGCCGCTGCCGAGGGCGAGGGCGGGGATGCCGCGGGAGAGGGGGATGTTGGCGTCGGTGGAGCCGAGGCGGAGCTCGGTGCGGAGGGAGAGATGGCGGTCGACGGCGCGGAGGGTGTGGAGGAGGGGGGAGTCGTCGGGGAGGGTGGCGGCGGGACGGTTTCCTATGGTCTCGATGTGAAGCTTTAGTGGTGTGGTGGTGGTGGATTGTGCGGTGACGATGTCGTCGAAGATCTGGTGGATGCGGGAGGCGGTGGAGGTGAGCAGGGTGGAGTCGGTGGAGCGGAGATCGAGGAGGGCGGAGGCGGACTCGGGGATGGAGTTGATGGAGGTGCCGCCGGAGATGTGGCCGACGTTGAGGGTGGTGAGGGGGTCGGTGGGGAGGTGGAGGGCGGCGATCTCGGTGAGTGCTTTGCTGAGGACGAGGATTGGGTTTGGGGTGCCTGCGTCGGCCCAGGAGTGACCGCCGGGGCCGGTGATGGTGACGCGGAAGCGGAGGCTGCCGAGGGCTTGGTTGATGGCGGCGGCGGTTCCTCCGCCTTCGAGGATGAGGGCGGCGGCGATGCTGGTGCGATAGGGGCCGCGCTCGAAGAGGTGACGCATGCCGCGGAGGTCGCCTTCGCCCTCTTCACCTACGTTGGCGGCGAAGAGGATGGGGATGGGTGGCGTGATGTTGGCGAAGCGAAGGGCTGCGGCGATGGCGAGGAGGGCGGTGAGGCCGGCGGCGTTGTCGCAGATGCCGGGGGCGGCGATGCGGGGTGAGTCTTTTTCTTCGGTGAGGTCGATGGGGGTGTTGGGGGGGAAGACGGTGTCGAGGTGGGCGGAGAGGAGGATGCAGGGTTGGAGTTGGCTGCTGTCTGGCGATGAGGGTTTGTCTACGGTGCCGTGGTCAGGGAGAGTGTCAGCGGCTTCGATCGAGGTGTCGTTATTTAGAGCAGGAGAGGATGCTGCTTCGGGTTGGAGTTCGGCGAGGGCGTTGCCGGCGTCGTCGAGGTGGAGGTTGGTGAGGCCGAGGTGGTGGAAGCGCTCGAGGAACCAGGCGGCTCGGGCGGATTCGCCGAAGGGTGGGGCGGGGATGCGGACGAGCTCGAGCTGCCACTGGCGCAGTTGGGGTTGGTGGAGGTGCAGCCAGTGAAAGGCGCGGTGGACGGCGGTGAGGGTGGCAAGGCGAGAGATGCGGCGCTGGGCGTTCGCCGTCGATGCGGCTGTGGCTGGCATCAGGAGTTGGCCTCGGCTTCGGTATGCGTGATCTCGGCGTCTGTATATAAGACCTCGACGAGGAAGAGGCCGCGGGCGGGGGCGGTGGGGCCGGCGGCGGAGCGGTTGCGGGCGGCGAGGATCTTTGGAATGGCGTCGGGGGGGAGGCGGTTGGCGGCTGCTTCGACGAAGGTGCCGACGAGGTTGCGGACCATATGGTGTAGGAAGCCTGAGCCGGTGATTCGGTAGATGAGGAGGTCCTCTTGTTGGTGCCAAGCGGAGTGGAAGATGGTGCGGGTGTTGTCGGTTGGGATGGGAGAAGGTGTGCTGTCAGTCGTTGGCGTGACTGCGGCTTCTTCTAATGATCTGGTGCGGGTGGTGAGGTCTGGGTCGGCGGCGGCGAAGGAGGTGAAGTCGTGGGTGCCGAGGATGTGGATGGCAGCTTGTTGCAGGGCGGCGAGCTCGAGGGGAAGGCGGCAGGCCCAGACGTAGGGGGCAAGCATGGGGGAGCAGATGCGGTCTTCGTCGTCGCACGAGGGGAGGATGCGGTACTCGTAGGTTTTGCGGCGGGCGCTGTGGCGGGCGTGGAAATCTTCGGAGACGGCTTCGATGGCGAGGATGCGGATGCTGGGTGGGAGGGCTCGGTTGAGGGCGCGATGGAGGTTGGCGGCGGGGATGGGGACGGAGAGCGAGAAGGTGGCAACCTGGCCGAGGGCGTGGACTCCGGTGTCGGTGCGGCCGGAGCCCTGGGGGAGGACGGTTTCGCCGGTGACGCGATGGATGGCCTGGGCGAGGGTTCCCTGAACGGTGGGGAGAGAGGGCTGGATCTGCCAGCCGTTGTAGGGGGTTCCGTCGTAGGTGAGGATGGTCTTCCAGTGCGGCATGGGCTGCTTTGGACGGTATCACGGTTGGGAGGGATGAAGTAGAGGACGCGGGCGAGAGCAGCTGTTGGTAAGGGCAGGGGGTTGATATACTTACCGTATCGTATCCAGATACTCACTTTTGGGAATGTAGTTTTACTGAAGATGTTGGGAACGAAGCGGGCGATGAGTGCGTATCTGTGCTGGAACCCCGACAACGTTGATGGTTAGAGCGGTGTTTGGGTTAGCAGGATTTTTCCTAGTGTCGTGGCATAGGTGCCTTCGCATGTCTGTGGCTGTCATTTAAGAGTCGTTGGGAAGGTGCTGCGCGTCTGAATAAGAATTGCAAAATCTGGTTGTGAGGCTGAACCCCTCGTGTGGTTGAGCGGGGTTGGGAGAGCTGTTGAGTCACCGGGAGTTCGGTGAAGTTGATTATTCCGGTGTAGGGCGTTGCCGGTAGAGCGTCGAGAAGCTTCAGGAAAGAGTTGGAGAGCGAATCGTGAGATTAAAGGATATGCAGGGGGCGGCGAGCATTGCACTGCTGCTGATGAGTCTGTGCACACAGCCGAGCTTGGGGCAGGAGCAGACGCAGTCGAACCCAACCAGTGCGACCAGGCCGGCAGCGCCGCAAGCGGTGGCCAACGACACGACGGGACAGGCGGGATTGCCGCAGGCTCCTGATCCGAAGCCGACCGAGCCGTTGTTTTTGCGCGATACGAGCCGCGACTATACGAAGCCGAAGAGCCATATCTGGAATCCGATCGCTCCGTATACTGCGATTCAGGTTCCGACCTTCCAGATGGGGAACACGACGCTGGGAAGTTTGCTGAAGGATGGGAAGATCTATCTGAGCCTGGCGGATGCGGTGACGCTGGCTCTGCAGAATAACTACGATATTGCGATCTCGCGGATCAATCTTGATATTGCGGATACAGATCTGCTGCGGGCACGAGCGGGATCTTCACTGCGCGGCGTTTCGACGGGTCTGCTGACGAATACGATTGGCGGAACGACGACGACGATTACGACGGGCGGCGGACCGGGAGCGACGTCGCAGGGCGTGGGCGGCGGCGGTACCGGTGTCGGTGGAATCGTTGTGAGCACGAACGGCGGCGGGCCGGTTCCGGAGAATCTGGATCCGGTGCTGACGGGGCAGCTGGAGTATGAGGCGTCAACGCAGCCGCAGTTGAATACGCTGTTCAGCGGTGGGTTGTCGGTGTTGACGACGGATACGGCGACTTACAACTTCGGCTATGCGCAGGGATTTCTTACCGGCACGCAGTTGACGGTGGGGTTCAACAATACGCGCGTGACGACGGATAATCCTTTCAGCAACTACAGCCCTTCGTTGACGACGAGTTTCAAAGCGACGGCGACGCAGCACCTGCTGCAGGGTTTTGGCTGGGGCGTGAATGGCCGGTTTATCCTGCAGGCCAAGAACGACCGGCGGATTACGGACTCGGCGTTTCGTCAGCAGCTTCTCTACACGGTAAATCAGGTGGAGAACATCTACTGGGCTTTGGTGAGCGCGTATGAAGATGAGCAGGCGAAGGAGCGTCAACTGACGCAGTCGTCGCAACTGACCTCGGACAACCGGAAGCAGTTGGAGATTGGCACGCTGGCGCCGCTGGATGTGGTGAACTCAGACAGCGCGGTGGCGAGCGACAAGCAGGCGCTGGTGGCGTCGAAGACGAACCTTGAGTATCAGCAGCTGCTGATGAAGCAGGCGATTTTGCGGAATCTTAACGATCCGCAGATGTCGCAGGCTCCGGTGATTCCGACTGACCGGGTGGCGCTGGATCGATTGCCTGAGGAGGATCTGCAGGTCGAGGATCTGGTGAAGCAGGCGTATGCGAACAACCCGCAGATTGAGCAGGCGGTGTTGAATATGAAGAATAACGAGATCACGATCAAGGCGTTCAAGAATGGATTGCTGCCGATTGTCGATGCGTATGCGTTCTATGGCGGGAGCGCTCTGGGTGGTGCTCAGAACCCGAATGCCGTCAACTTCAACTCCACTGCTCCTCCGCCCAATAACAAGTATCCTCCTGGAACGTTTCCTTCGGTTGGGTATGGCGATGTGTTTCAGAACACGTTCAACAACAACGCTCCGGATAAGGGTGTTGGCGTGAACATGACGATTCCGCTGCGGAACCGGCAGGCGCAGGCGGATCAGGCGCGGTCGCAGATGGAGTACCGGCAGTCGCAGATGCGGTTGCAGCAGCTTTACACGCTGATTCGGATTCAGGTGACGAACCAGCAGTATGCGTTGACCAACGACCGGGCGCAGGTGCAGGCGGCGCAGGCGGCGAGAGACTTCGCGGCGCAGAGCCTGGATGCGGAACAGAAGAAGTATAAGCTGGGAGCATCGACCACTGCGAATGTGCTGCAGCAGGGCAGAAATCTGGCGACGGGGGAGAACAACCTGATCTCCGCTACGGCAGCGTATGCGAGAGACCGGGCGCAACTGTTCCAGCTTCTGGCGAACACTCTGGATCGTTATGGGATCAGTATCGAAGCTGCGGCGCAGGCGGTTGGAGGCGCGGGAATGCCGACGCCGGTGATTCCTGGGCTGACGGCTCCGAAGGCTCCTGAGCCGCCGAAGCCGATTGATGTAAATCCTGGTGCTGCTCCGCCGCAGCAGTAGCAAGGGATGATTTGATGGAGGGCTCGGGCTTTGGCTCGGGCCCTTTTTGTTTTTGAGTGGGTGCAAGACTGCTACAAAGCAGGCTTTCAGGGCGGCGAACATTGTGCTTTCCCACCCATCGCAGAGAACGCGATGGATGGGGCACCCGGCTGTTTGCGAGTGCGAGCGGCGGATTCGTCCGCTTCGCTGCGGAATAAAAACAAAAGAGCAGGCAACGGCAAAGGCAAACGCAACGGGCAAGGCAAAGGCAAATGAGGGGGTTCTTCGCTGCGCTCAGAATGACGGGCTCTGTTCGTGATCGTGATGACGAGCAACCCCTTTGGTCGAGATGACGGTGCTTTTTTGGGTGATGAGAGGCTAAAGCGGATTTGCTATTGGTGCGTAGGAAGACAACCGCAGATTCCCTTCGGGAATGACAAACCAAAGGTTCGGAATGACGAACAAGGTATGAGGTTGGGGACCGCGTTTGAACTAGACTGGAGGTCTATGAGTCATAAAGCGGCGAGTAACGATCCGACTGTGAGCAACGAACCGGTGGCGAGTGAGGAAGCGGCGGGGATTCACGCGCAGGGTGATGGGCACTTGAACTCTTTGGCGAGTGCGGCTTCGGCTTATCTGCGGTCGGCGATGCATCAGCCGGTGGAGTGGCAGGAGTGGGGCGAGGCGGCGTTCGAGAAGGCGAAGGTAGAGGATAAGCCGATCCTGCTGGATATCGGCGCGGTGTGGTGCCACTGGTGTCATGTGATGGATCGGGAGTCGTATGAGAGTGCGGCTACGGCGAAGATCATCAACGACCACTTTGTTGCGGTGAAGGTGGATCGGGATGAGCGGCCGGATGTGGATACGCGGTACCAGGCGGCGGTGTCTGCGATCAGCGGGCAGGGTGGTTGGCCGTTGACTGCGTTTCTGACTCCGGAGGGGAAGCCTTACTTTGGGGGGACTTATTTTCCGCCGGCGGATCAGCATGGACGGCCGGGGTTTCAGCGGGTGCTGCTGACGATGGCGGAGGCGTTTCAGAATCGGCGGGATGAGGTAAATGAGTCGGCTGGAAGCGTGATGGCGGCGATTGAGCATAACGAATCGTTTATGGGGAGGGCAGGGAATCCGGGGCCGGAGCTGGTGGCGAAGCTGGTGGGGTCGGCGCTGAAGCAGTTTGATTCGCGGTCGGGCGGGTTTGGGTCACAGCCGAAGTTTCCTCACTCGGGGGCGATCGATCTGCTGCTGGATGTGGCGTCGCGCGTGTCGGCCGGCGGGATGGAGAATGTGAGCGAGGCGGCGAAGACTGCGGCGATGGTGACGCTGCAGAAGATGTCGAGGGGTGGGATCTATGACCATCTGGCGGGGGGATTTCATCGCTACTCGGTGGATGAGCGGTGGGTGGTGCCGCACTTCGAGAAGATGTCGTATGACAACAGCGAGCTGCTGAAAAACTATGTGCATGCGTTCCAGACGTTTGTGGAGCCGGAGGCGGCACGGGTGGCGCGGGAGATGATTGGGTGGATCGACGAGTGGCTGAGCGACCGGGAGCGCGGCGGGTTTTATGCTTCGCAGGATGCGGACTTTTCGCTCGAGGATGACGGCGACTACTTTACGTGGACGCGCGATGAGGCCGCTGAGGCGCTGACTGCTGAGGAACTGGCAGTGGCGAGCGCTTACTACGATATTGGCGAGATCGGCGATATGCACCACAACCCGGCGAAGAATGTTCTGCATGTTCGAGGGACGCTGGAGGGTGTGGCAAAGGCGAATGGGATTACGGTGGAGGTCGCGAAGGAGCGGCTGGCTGCTGCCAAGGAGAAGCTGTATGCGGCGCGGCTGAGGCGGCCTACTCCTTATGTGGATAAGACGATCTATGTGGGCTGGAATGGGATGATGATCTCGGCGTACCTGGAGGCGGGGCGGGTGCTGGATATGCCGGAGGTGCGGGCGTTTGCGCTGAAGTCTCTGGACCGGGTGCTGGCGGAGGCGTGGGAGGCCAAGGCTGGCGTGGCGCATGTGGTCGCTTATGGCGAACAAGGCGGGAAGGGAGTGCGGGTGGCTGGGGTGCTTGAGGACTATGTGTTCCTGGGGCATGCAGCGCTGGATGCGTGGGAGCTAACCGGGGAGATGCGATACTACACGGCTGCAATGGCAATTATGGAGAGTGCGGTGATGAAGTTTTATGACCCGGTTGGGTGCGCGTTCTTCGATACTGAGAGTGTTGCGGAGGGTGAGACTCGGCTGGGGGCGCTGGTGACGCGGAGGAAGCCGTTGCAGGACTCGCCTACACCTGCGGGGAACTCTGTTGGAGCGGCGTTGCTGTTGCGGCTGGAAGCGTTGAATGGGCGGGAAGACTATGCAGTGAAGGCATTGGAGACGCTGGAGACGTTTGCCGGGGTGGTGGAGCACTTTGGGCTGTATGCCGCTAGCTATGGGCTGGCGTTGCAGAGGATGGTCTTGAGGTCGGTGGAGATCTGCGTGATTGGGGACGATGCCGCGGCGAGGAGGCTTGAGGCGGTGGCGTTGGCTCGGTATGCGGTGAATAAGAGCGTGATTCGGCTGCGGCGGGATCAGCTGGGGGCGCTGCCTCCGGCGCTGGCGGAGACGCTGCCGCATCTGCCGGGGCTTGAGGGGGAGGGGAGCTTTGCGGTGGTTTGCAGCGGCAAGGGGTGTTTGCCGCCGGTTGCTACCGCGGATGAGTTGATTGAGGCTATGAATAAGGCTTTGTGAGGGTGTAAGGGTTGTCCTGCCGGACGGGCTCGCTGCGCGCGAGGCGGTCACTTCGTGACTTGTATACCGCTTCGCGTGATTCTTCCGTCGGTCGGATTGATTTGCTAGCTACCTATTAGAGGCTGCTGTAAGGGTGGGCCTGTTGGGTTTGGCGCTCGGAGGATGAGCATGTTCGCGGGATCGTTGCCTAGCGGGATGCCTTCCTTTTCGAAGGTGAGGATGATGCGGCGGCGCAGTTCGCGGAGGACGGCATCTCTCTGGTTGGCGCGGACACGGAGCTGGATGGGATAGGTGACCTCGCGGCCGTTGATCTTGTCGACACCGAGGACGACCGGATCGGCGATGGCAATGTCTTTGAAGGCTGAGTCCTGGCGAACCTGCTCGGCCAGGGCTGTGAGGACGGCGATGACTTTGTCGGGATTGGCGCTGGCGTCCACACTGACGGGAAGGGTGGCGACGGCGTAGTCGCGGGAGAAGTTGGCGACATTGGCGATCTGGCTGTTGGGGATGATGTAGAGGGTGCCGTCGGCGTCGCGGACGCGGGTGCTGCGCAGGGAGAGATCTTCGACGGTGCCCTTGAGTCCGGCGAGAGCGACGACTTCGCCTACGTTGTACTGGTCCTCGATGAGGATGAAGATCCCGGTGAGCATGTCCTTGAAGATGGATTGCGCGCCGAGGCCGATGCCGACACCAACGATGCCTGCGGAGGCGAGGATGGGCTGGTAGGGGATGTCGAAGATGTTGAGCAGCTGCAGGAAGGCGATGAAGCCGAGGACGCCGTAGGAGGTGGCACGCACGATGGAGGCGATGGTGCGGAGCTGGGCGGCGCGGTGGAAGTTGCCCACCTGGTGGTCGGCGCGGGTACGCATCTTTTTGACGAAGAGGAGAACGACGCGCTGGAGGATGAAGAGGACCAGGAGGACGACGATGATCTTGGGCAGCTTGTTCTGCAGGAAGAGGATGATGTCCTGATGCCAGTCGCGTTCGATGACCTGGAGGATTCGCTCGTCTTGCGGGGGAACTACCAGAAGGAGCATGATTACGGCGTCTCGCTTTCGAAAAAGAATACTGTGAACAGAATGCGTCAGGTGTTTGTAAGATGCAATTCAGGCAGGGGATGTGGGGTGGCGACGGGACGTGATGGGAGGGTGCTATGCGGATGCTTCGAGTGGCGATGATGGGGGTGGCGTTGATGATGGGCGTGTCGGGACGGGTGAGCGGGGGAGAGCCGAAGCAGTTTACACCGCCGCCACAGCGCTTCCCGGGACAGGGGCATCAGCCGGACGATATGAGTCCGAATATGGATTCGCGTCGTGCGGAGCAGCAGGAGGAGGTTAGGAGCACGGAGCGGCAGAAGCGGTTGGTGGCGGATACGGATAAACTGCTGGCGCTGGCGACGGATCTAAAGCAGCAGGTGGATAAGACGAATAAGAATATTCTGTCGGTTGATGTGATCAAGAAGGCGGATGAGATTGAGAAGCTGGCCCATAGCGTGAAGGAGCGGATGAAGGGCTAGTCCTGCCGGACGGGCCCACTGCGCGTGGGGCGGGCGTTCACACGCCTTTTTAAAGCTTCGCGTGGTCCTCCCGTTGGTCGGAAGAGAAGTCGATTCTGACCAACGGGAGGACCGATGCCGCAAGCCTCGCCCAAATAAGGTACACACGCCACGAAGTGGCCGCGCTCCGCGCAGGAGGCCCGTCCGGCAGGACAGTTTATTGTGGGGTAGGTAGGGAGAGAGCTGCTGCAGCGTTGACCTGGGGGATAGAGAAGCCGGGGACGGTGACGGCTGAGTTTCGCATGGCGGTGACTACGGTTGCGGCGCTCCAGTCCGGGTGGGCTGCGCGGACAAGAGCGGCGACTCCGGCGACGAGGGGCGCTGAGGCGCTGGTGCCCATGGCCTGAACGTAAGCGGTGTGGCCTAGGTTGAAGCAGCCGTAGCTGTGGGCGGAGTCGGCGGGGAGGCCGTCGGTTGTGTTGGGGAGGCCGGAGCTGCAGGCACCCAGGATCCAACCGCTGACGCCGGTATCGGGGCCGTCGGGATAGCTGCCACCCGGTGCTGCGAGGGCGTTGAGGGGAGCTCCATAGTTGCTGTAGTAGGCGAGCGAGACGGGGCCGGGGGTGCAGGTGGCGCCGGGGGTGGTGTTCTGCGCGCAGGCCGGGTTGGTGGAGGCGGCGATGGCGAGGACGCTGCGAGACTGTGCGGGGAGTTCGACGTAGCGAAGGTTGGAGAGGTCGAGGCCGTCGTTGCCGGCGGAGGAGACGAGGACAATGTTGGCCTGGGCGGCGGCATAGGTGATCTGGTTGAAGGCGGCGAGGAGGCCGGCTCCGTCTCCAGTAGTTAGGTCGGCGACCGCGCCGACGGAGAGGGAGATGACATCGGCGCGGTTGGTGACGGCGTCTTCGATGCCTTTCATGACCCAACTGAGGAGCCCGCTGGCTTCGCCGGCTTCGCACAGGTCGGCGGGGTTGGTGTCGCCGGTGATGGAGATGGGCATGCGCTGGAGGACTTTGATGTTGAGGATGGTGGCGGCGGGGGCTACGCCGATGATCTTGCCGGTCCCGGGACCGATGGCTCCGGCGGCGAGGGAGGAGGTCCAGGTGCCGTGGCCTTGCTGATCCTGTGGACTGCCGTCGTCGCAGGCGCTGGGATAGGCGCTTTGGTCGACCTCGGTGAGATTGAGGGCGAGGTTTGGGGCGATGTCGGGGTGGGTGGCATCGACGCCGCTGTCGAGGATTGCGATGCGGATGCCTTTGCCCATGGTGGTGTCCCAGGGGCCGTGCGCGGGTGCGCCGGGGGTGTTGTTTCCGTAGCCGCCGATCTGCTGGACAGCCCATCCCTGGGGGGTGGAGGTGTAATAGGTGTCGTAAGTGTCATGGGCTGGGGGCGGCGGTGGCGGAGTAGAGGGGGGCGGCGTTGGGTTGGAGGGCGGTGCTGTGGTGATGGGGCCGTGGGTGGGAAGGCGGCCTATGGTTGAGGTTGACGGGAGAGATTGTGCTCCGTTGTTGTCGTTCGAGGTAGGTGCGATGGGCTTGAGGCGGATGTGCAGAGCGGAGACGATTCGGTCGTGGAGGACGTAACTGACATTGGGTTGAGCTGCGAGGAGGCGGAGGGTGGTGGCGTCGTCCTGTGAGGCGGGAGACTGGACGGCTGCGATGCCGAGGTGCTCGTTGCGCTGGGTGAGGCGGGTGCCGGCGGAGAGGAGGTGGGCCTCGGCGTCGCCGGGGATGGTGGCGTTGCGATAGAGGACGAGGTAGCGATGGGGAGCTATGCTGGTGGTGTCGATCTGGGCTATGGCAGCGGGTGGAAGAAGAGGGAGAAAGAGAGCGGCGAGGCGCGAGATACTTCGGCGGAGGTGACGGGTGCGAGCCTCTGGCGGAGTTGGCTCTGGTGAAGCGATTTTGTGGAAGACGAACACGGAGGCACCTCGTGGTTGTGCTGAGGTATGAATCGGCTGTGCGCGAATTTGCATTAGTGCCAGTCCGGTTGTGTGCTATTACTTTGGTCTGTCGATTGAGTGAAATCTGACTGATCCTGCTCGATTAGCGGATACGTTGACCCTGTTTGATCGCACGTGCTCTAATTGCGCCTTTGTGAAGCGGAGAGAAAGTTTTTGTTCTAAGGAGACCCTTGCATGGTTGGAGTAAGTATTTTGGCGTTGGCCGTTCAGTCGCAGGTTCCTGTGTCCTCTGCGTCTGTGGACGGCGGCGACGGGCGAGTCTATTTGTGGATTGCCCTGACGGTTGGGGTGCTGGCGTTGGTTGCTGCACTGATGCTGGCGCGGGCCGTAATCGCCTCCGATACGGGGACAGTGGAGATGCAGGCGATTTCGAATGCGATTCGTGAAGGGGCAGAGGCGTTTTTGCGGAGGCAGTATAAGACGATCGGGTCGATTGCACTGGTGCTGGCGGTGGTTGTCTTCGTGGGGTACAAGATGTCGCCGCGGACTTCGCCCTATGCGCTGAAGACGGTGGTGAGCTTTCTGGTGGGGGCGGTGTGCTCGGGGCTGGCGGGATTTACGGGAATGTACTGCTCGATTCGGGCGAACATACGGACGGCTTCGGCGGCGCGGACTAGCTTGAATAAAGCGCTGCAGATGGCGTTGCGCGGCGGGGCGGTGACGGGGTTGGTGGTGGTCGCGCTCTCGTTGCTGGGTGTCGGGGTGCTGTTCCTGTTCTTTGGCGGGTTGGAGCATCCGCAGGCTGTGCCGTATCAGCTGGTGGGGTTTGGGTTCGGGGCTTCACTGGTGGCGCTGTTCGCGCAGCTTGGCGGTGGAATTTATACTAAGGCCGCGGATGTGGGTGCGGACCTGGTGGGGAAGGTAGAGGCGGGGATTCCCGAGGACGATCCGCGGAATCCAGCGGTGATTGCGGACTTGGTGGGCGATAACGTTGGTGACTGCGCGGGTCGTGGTGCGGATATATTTGAATCGACTGCGGCGGAGAATGTGGGCGCGATGATTCTGGGCGCGGCGCTTTATCCGGTGTTTGGCGTGAAGGGGATTCTGTTTCCGCTTATTGTGCTTGCGATCAATTTGATTGCGAGCATTGTCGGCGTGTTTGTGGTGAGCACGCGCGAGGATGAGGATCCGATGCACGCGCTGAACAAGGGATTTTATGTGACATCGGCGCTGGCGCTGGCGGGATTTGCCGGTGCGGTTTACACGATGTTGAATGGGCCGCAGGTGCAGCCGTTGTGGCTGCTGGGGTGTGGCGTGGTTGGGTTAGTGACGGCATTTCTCTTTGTGTGGATTACGGAGTACTACACGGAGGCGAAGTTTCGGCCGGTAAGGTCGATCGTTGAGGCTTCGGTGACGGGACCGGCGACGAACATCATCAGCGGGCTGGCCGTGGGAATGGAGACGCCGGCGATGCCGGTGGTGGTGATCTCGGCTGCGTTGTTGCTGAGCTACTACTTTGGCGTGCAGGGGCTGGCTGGAGTTGCGGGTATCAGTGACTATGCGAAGGGGATCTACGGAACGGCGATCGCTACGATGGGGATGCTGAGCTGCGCTGCTTACATTCTGGCGATGGATACGTTTGGTCCGATCACCGATAATGCAGGCGGGATTATCGAGATGTCGGATCAACCGGATTCGATTCGTGAGCGGACGGACAAGCTGGATTCGGCGGGGAATACGACGAAAGCGCTGACCAAGGGGTACGCGGTGGGATCGGCTTCGCTGGCGGCGTTTCTTTTGTTTTCGGCTTACCTGGAAGAGATTAAAGTAATTGTAACTGCTAAGGTGGCAAATGCAGGTGGATATATGCCTGCGGGTTGGAGCTTTACCAATATCAATTTGGCGCAGGTGCCGGTGTTTGTTGGTGCGCTGCTGGGTGCGACGCTGACGTATCTGTTCAGCTCGATGGCCATCAAGGCGGTGGGGCGGACGGCGCAGATGGTGGTGCAGGATGTCCGGAATCAGTTCAAGGAGAATCATGGGATTATGGCCGGTACGTCGAAGCCGGACTATGCGCGGTGCGTGAACATCGTAACCGGTGCGGCGCTGAAGGAGATGGTGTTGCCCGGGGTGTTGGTGGTTGGGCTGCCGGTGGTGGTGGGGTTGATCTTCCGGCACTTGAGTGCAAGTTATCAAGCCAGCTCTGCGTTGTATGCGCCGGGGACGATCTTGCCGGTGCCGGCGATTGGCGGCGTTGCGGTGAATCTGGCTGGTGCGGAGGCTGTGGCTGGGTTGCTGATGGTTGGAACGATCTCTGGCGTGCTGCTGGCGATGTTGATGAACAACGGCGGCGGGGCCTGGGATAACGCAAAGAAGTTTATCGAGACAGGACAGTATGGCGGGAAGAAGTCGGAGGCGCATAAGGCGGCGGTGGTGGGGGATACGGTGGGCGATCCGTTTAAAGACACGGCTGGGCCTAGCTTGCACGTGCTGATTAAGTTGCTGGCTACGATTACGCTGGTGCTTGCGCCTTTGTTTGTTTAGTTGTGAGATGCGTGTTGATGGGTGGGTGGCCTTTGGGCTGCCCATTTTTCTGGGTTTTAGCTGTGGAAAGCGGGAGACGGGGAAGTCAAGTGTAGTGGCTTCCCGGTACAATCTGTGTCGGTAGTGTTCAATGAGCTGCGGACTTTCGATGGCTCTTCGATGTAAAGGATGGGTGTATGGCAAGACAGTCTGGATCGGGTGTGCAGGAGAGCAAGAAGACGGCGGGAGGCGCGGCGGAGAGCTTGCTGACGCGGGAGCAGCTGGTGGAGTTTTATCGGCTGATGTACCTGTCGCGGCGTACCGATGATCGTGAGATTGTTTTGAAGCGGCAGCAGAAGATTTTTTTTCAGATCTCTTGTGCCGGGCACGAGGCGCTGCTGGTTGCGGCGGGGATGGCGCTGAAGCCGGGGTATGACTGGTTCTTTCCTTACTATCGGGATCGCGCGATCTGTCTAACGCTGGGTAATACGGTGGAGGAGCAGCTGCTGCAGGCGGTGGGTGCGGCGGACGATACGGCGAGCGGGGGACGGCAGATGCCTTCGCACTGGTCGAGCAGGAAGTTGAATATTGTTTCGCCGTCCTCGTCGACGGCTACGCAGTGCCTGCATGCGGTTGGGTGTGCGGAGGCCGGGAGATTTTTTACGACGCATCCTGAGGCGGCTAAGAAACCGGACGGCGACTCTCGCGAGAGCGACTATCGGAGCTTCAAGGATGTGACGTTTCATGGCGATGAGGTGGTTTATGTTTCGATTGGTGAGGGGTCGACGAGCCAGGGAGAGTTCTGGGAGTCGTTGAGTACGGCTTCAAATGGGAAGCTGCCGGTGTTGTATGTGGTCGAGGACAATGGGTATGCGATCTCGACTCCGGTGGAGGTGAATACGCCGGGGGGAAATATCTCGAAGCTGGTGGCTAATTTTCCTAACTTTCACTTTGCGGAGATTGATGGGACCGATCCGATTGCGAGTTATAAGGCGATGGTGGAGGCGGTGGCTTACTGCCGTTCGGGGAAGGGACCGGCACTGGTGCATGGGCATGTGATTCGGCCTTACTCGCATTCGTTGAGCGATGATGAGAGGCTTTATCGGTCGGTGGAGGAGCTGGATGCGGATGCTGCGCGGGACCCGATCTCGCGGATGCAGATGTGGCTGCTGCGCGAGGGGATTCTGGATGCCGATGCGATCAACAAGCTGGAGCGACAGGTGGATGAAGAGGTGCAGCGGGCGGCGGATCGCGCGGTGATGGCTACGCTGCCTGCGGTGGCTTCGATTACGAAGCATGTTTACTCGGAGGATCTGAGTTCGCAGGATGCGCGGTTTGCGACCGAGCCGAAGCCGACTGCGGATGCTACGGAGCGCACGATGGCAGACCTGATCAACTGCTGCCTTAAGGACGAGATGCGACGGGATGAACGGGTGGTGGTGTTTGGCGAAGATGTGGCCGATGCGACTCGCGATGGTGCGCTGCGGGCGGGGAAGATCAAGGGCAAGGGTGGTGTGTTCAAGCTGACGGCTGGATTGCAGACGGAGTTTGGCAGTGACCGTTGCTGGAACTCGCCGCTGGCTGAGGCGAATATTACGGGCCGTGCGATTGGGATGGCAGTGCGCGGGATGAAGCCGGTGGTGGAGATTCAGTTCTTCGACTACATCTGGCCGGCGATGCACCAGATGCGGAATGAACTGTCGCTGGTGCGGTGGCGATCGAATGGCGACTTCAGCTGCCCGCTGGTGATGCGGGTGCCGATTGGCGGGTACCTGACGGGTGGATCGATCTATCACTCGCAGTCGGGTGAGAGCATCTTTACACATACGCCGGGGGTGCGGGTGGTGATGCCGTCGAATGCGCTGGATGCGCTGGGGTTGCTGCGGACGGCGATTCGCTGCGATGACCCGGTGTTGTTTCTGGAGCACAAGCGTTTGTATCGCGAGACGTTTGGGCGGGCGGCCTATCCGGGGCCGGACTACTGCATTCCGTTTGGGAAGGCGAAGATTGTGCGGCCGGGGAAGGACCTGACCGTGCTGACGTATGGCGCGGTAGTGCCGCGGGCGCTGCAGGCGGCGCAGAAGCTGCATCGCGATACGGGTGTGGATGTGGAGCTGATCGATCTGCGGAGTTTGACTCCCTATGACTGGGAGGCGATTGCGGAGAGCGTGAGGAAGACCAGCCGCGTGATTGTGGCGCATGAGGATATGTTGAGCTGGGGGTATGGCGCGGAGATCGCGGCGCGGATAGGGGATGAGCTGTTTCATGACCTTGACGCTCCGGTGAGGCGCGTGGCGGCGATGGATACGTTTGTCGCGTATCAGCCGCTGCTGGAGGATGCGATTCTGCCGCAGCCGGAGGATTTGTATCGGGCGATGGCGGAACTGGCGGCGTTCTAAAGCGTCCTGCCGGACGGGCCTCCTACGCGGAGGGCGGTCACTTCGTGACGTGTATACCGGTCTTGGCTGGGGGTGTGCATGGGTCTTCCCGTTGGTCAGACACAAAGATTGCGCAACTGATGCGTTGGTTTGGTGTCTTTGATTGCAGTGTGTAATTCTGCGGTTGGCTGCGCTGCATAATTTTTCGGCGCATGGTTAGGAGTGGCGATGCGATCTGGACAGAGAGCCGGAGTTTTTGTCGGTGGAGTGCGGGTTTTGCTCTCGGGTGTTTTGTGCGTGTTGATGGTGGAGCAGCCAATGGTGGCGGCTGCGGCTACGAAGAGGGCGGTAGAGCCTTCGGTGAAGCAGATTGAGAGTGACCAGAGGGCGCTGCATGCGCTGAACCGATTTACGTTTGGGCCGCGGCCGGGAGATGTGGCGGCGGTGCGAGAGATTGGGGTGAAGGCGTGGTTCGAGCGGCAGCTGAATCCGCAGAGCATCGACGATTCGGCGCTGGAGGTGCGGCTGGCTGCGTTTCCTGCGATGCAGATGGAGCAGACGGAGTTGATGCAGCGCTATCCGAGTCCTGCGGTGTTGCGGCAGATGATTGCAAAGAATGAGCCATTGCCGAGTGATCCCGTAGAGCATGCGATCTACGCGGATCAGATTGCGTTTTACAAGACGGCGAAGGCGAAGAAAGAGGCGGAGCAGGCTGCGGCGGCGAAGAACAGCGGCGGCGAGGATGGAGTGCCGGCGGCGGGTGGTATGGCTAGTGACGGCTCGATGGCTAAGAGTGCGGAGGAGATGAAGGGTACTGCGGCGCTGCCTGGGGATGGAGTTGATCCCGCTACTCCTGCGATGGCCACGCATGAGGAGCAGTTTTATTCGGGGCTGGATGCGGTGCGGGTGATCAACCTGCCGCCGGATGAGAGGATGCAGCGGATTCTGGCGATGCCGCCGGAGGAACTGGTGAGGTTTCGCAAGAGTTTGAGCAATAGTGAGATGGCTGCGGCAGCGGATGGTCTCTCTCCGATGCAGCGGGAGACGCTGACATCGCTGCAGGGATCGCCGAGGATAATTGGCGCGGAGTTGCTGGAGTCGCGGATGCTGCGCGATATCTACAGCGAACGGCAGCTCGAGGCGGTGATGACTGACTTCTGGCTGAACCACTTCAATGTGTATATCAAGAAGAATCAGAATGAGCCGTTTTTGCTGCCTGCTTATGAGCGGGATGTGATTCGGCCGCGTGCGCTGGGGAAGTTTGAAGACCTGCTGGTGGCGACGGCGAAGAGTCCGGCGATGTTGATGTATTTGGATAACTGGCAGAGCATTGGGCCGGATTCGATGGCGGCGAGGAATGGCGGTAAGCTGGCGAAGTTTGCGCAGAACCCGCAGGTGAAGCAGGCTCTGAAGGACCGCGGATTGAATGAGAACTATGCGCGGGAGTTGATGGAGTTGCATACGCTGGGCGTGCAGTGCGAGGTGAGCGCGGATCGTCCGGTGAGCATGTTGGATAAGGCTTGCGGGCGTGGGTATACGCAGCAGGATGTGACCGAGGTGGCGGAGGTGCTGACGGGATGGACGATCGATCAGCCAGCGCGGAGTGGTACGTATCGGTTTGAAGAGCGGCGGCATGAGCCGGGGACGAAGACTGTTCTCGGGAAGAAGATTGGAGAGAAGGGTGAGGCAGAGGGGCTGGAGGTGCTGCATCTGCTGGCGACCAGTCCGGCGACGGCCCGGTTTGTTTCGAGGAAGCTGGCGGTGCGGTTTGTGAGCGATACTCCTCCGCCTGCGTTGGTGGACAGGATGGCGAAGGCGTTTGTTGTGAGCGGGGGTGACATCAAGACGGTGCTGCGGACGATGTTTGATTCGCCGGAGTTCTGGTCGCCGGAGGTACGCCGTGCGAAGGTAAAGACGCCGGAGGAGTTTGTGGTGTCTGCGGTGCGGGCGAGCGGGGCTGAGGTGACGACGGCGATTCCGCTTTATCAGGCGCTGGAGAAGCTGGGTATGCCGCTATATGGGATGCAGACACCGAATGGCTATAGCTGGATGGCGGAGCCGTGGGTGAACTCGGGCGATCTGGTGAACCGGCTGAACTTTGCGGTGTCGTTGAGTAACGATCGGGTTGGGGGAGTGCAGACGGATTGGGCACGGATGCTGGGGGAGCAGGGTTCGGCGCAGGGTTTGGTGGCGACGGGAGATTCGGCTGCGGAGAAGGAGAAGAAGCTGGAGGTCGCGCTGCTTGGGCAGGCGGTGAGCGATCGAACAAGGGAGACGGTGCTGGCACAGTTTCAGGATCAGACGACGCAGCAGCAGGCGGAGAAGAGCTTCGGGATCAGAGCGAATGAACAGGAGCCGATGGCGCAGGTGTTGAACATCTCTTCGCCGAAGCAAAAGGTAAGGCCGCCGCTGGACCGTGAGGCGGCGGGAATGGCTGGATTGCTGCTTGGTTCGCCGGAGTTTCAACGGCGGTAGAGTTGTGGTCTTAGGTGCGGTGTAATGAGTGCACGTGAGTTGGAATTGTTCCGATTTGGCAACTTCTCCGAAGTAAATGCGTTTGTAGATGCAGATGGCGTGATGCGATACGCGGACAGGGGTCTAAGATGGCGAACATGAAGAGTATGGTGGATCAGAGCGACTGGGGTTGCGATCTTCATGGGCGCGATGCGGCGCGGCGGCAGGTGACGCGGCGCGGATTTATGAAGGGCGGCGCGCTGGCGCTGATCGGGACTTCGACGATTCCGGCGTTTTTGTCGCGAAGCGTTCTGGCTGAGGTAACTACGGCGGCGGCGAACAAGAAGAAGCTGGTTGTGCTGTTTCAGCGGGGCGCGGTGGATGGGCTGAATGTGGTGGTTCCTTACAAAGAGAAGAACTACTATGCGATGCGGCCTTCGATTGCGATTGAGGAGAAGGATGTTCTGGATCTGAATGGATCTTTTGGACTGCATCCGGCGATGACGGCGTTCAAGCCGCTCTATGACCAGGGGCATCTGGCGATTGTTCATGCGGCGGGTTCGCCCGATACGACGCGTTCGCACTTTGACGCGCAGGATTATATGGAGTGCGGGACACCCGGCGTAAAGGCTACGACGGACGGGTGGTTGAATCGCGCGTTGCAGACGGAGGTCCTGACGGGGAAGCCTACGGCGTTTCGTGCGGTGGCGCTGGGGACGCAGGTGCCGCGAACGCTGCAGGGGAGGGTGCCGGCGATTGCGGTGAGTAATCTGGCGGATTTTTCGGTGGCTGGGAAGGGACCGCAGACTTCGCCGATCAGTAACGCATTTCAGGCGATGTATGACGAGAGTACGGACGCGGTGCTGCATGGGACTGGGCAGGAGACGTTCGAGGCGGTGAAGATGCTGAAGTCGGCGGACCCGGCGAAGTATCAGCCGGCAGCTGGAGTGGTGTATCCGAATACTCCATTTGCCAACAGCATGAAGCAGGTGGCGCAACTGATGAAGGCGAACCTGGGGGTGGAGGCGGCGTTCTCGGATATGGGCGGCTGGGATACGCACCAGAACCAGGGGAATGTGAATGGGCAGCTGGCGAATCGGCTGAAGGAGTTTTCGGATACGATTGCGGCGTTCTGGAAGGACATGGGGAGCGACGCTGAGAATGTGACGGTGGTGACGATGTCGGAGTTTGGACGGACGGCTCGGCAGAATGGGTCGGGCGGAACCGACCACGGTCATGCGAATGTGATGTTTGTACTGGGTGGCAGGGTGAAGGGCGGCAAAATTTATGGCAAGTGGCCTGGGCTGGCTAACGAACAGCTGAACGAAGGACGGGACCTGACGGTGACAACAGATTTCCGGCGGGTGCTAGGTGAAACAGCTTATAAGACTTTGGGGGCGAAGAATCTTGAGATGGTGTTCCCTGGATCGCGCGTGAGTCCGAGTGAGTTTTTGAACTTCTCTCAGGGGTGATGAAGCCTGACGAGCGCGAATGTCTCTACTGTGTCACTCTTCTGTTTATGGAATGTAAAAATCAGCAAGATACAAAATAGTGGAAAAAGCACGGCAACTTTTCTTTATATTCTGCGTCTTATTGGATGTAACACACGACAGTCGGGCTTGCAGTTCCCACAGTTCCGGCTTCCAATATCCGCAACAAAAGAACTCCCCACCACAATGTAAGGCTCCCAGAGTATCGGGAGCCTTCACTCCTTTTTGGTCGGCACTTTTTTGGTTTTCTGCGCTTGTTGGTTTCGAGTCAGGCGAAGCCTATCTTGCGGTCGAGGGCCATGGCTCCGGCTCCGTAGAAGATCAGCATGATGGCCAGGGCAGCGAGGGCGAGGATGTAGTTGTAGATACCAAAGCCCTGATGGATTCCGACGGTGGCAAAGGCTACCAGCATGTTGGTGGCGACCAGAAAGGCGGCGAAGCGGGTGAGAAGACCCAGGATGAGGAGGATACCGCCAACGAACTCAGTGTAGGCCGAGATGTATCCGAGCCAGTAAGGCAGGTCAAGGGTAGTGACGTAGTGGGCGTAGTGGTGCAGGGCAGAGAGCGGCAGGACCTTGTGGTAGCCGTGGATCGCCATGGAGACACCCAGGATGAGTCGCATGAGGAGCGCACCGGTGGGCTGGAGACTGTTGAGCCATTTAGTCATATAGATCCCTTTTGGAAGAGGGTATCGTGGGGTGTTGTGAAGATGAACTGGATCTTAATGGGTGGGTGCCGGGGAAGGTACGAGTTGCTGGGTTGGCGCGGGTGAAAGATCGTGGGTTAGATATTGATCTAAAAATCGGGTGAGGCTTTGAGTGTAGAGAGAGCTGGAGGGTGAGGGGAGTTCTGGGGTGGGGAGTTCTGGGAACGGTAGTTCTACGGTGAGTTTGGGATCGGCGGCGGTGCGAAAGCTTTGGTTGGGTGAAGTGCTGGGGGAGAGGAGGAGTTTGGGAGTTTTCAGGGTGGAGAGCGGTGCGGCCAGGGGGAACTGCTCGTGAAAGAGGAGGCGGACGGGGAGGAGACGGGCGCGGGGGTCACGCTGGGCTTGTGGGAGGAGGTCGGCGTGGGGGTCGTCGAGAATCAAGGCGGGGATGGTGGTGTGATTTGCGGCTAATTGGGTGGCCAGGGAGGCTCCTACGCCGGTTCCGTAGAGGATGATTTGTTGGGCGGGGATGGCTCGGGAGTTGGTGAGGTACTGCCACGCGGAGTCGGCGTCGTGGGCCATGTTTTGCTGGCTGGGGCGGGTGGTGGCGCTCTGGCCGTAGCCGCGGTAGTCGAAGGCGAAGACGTTGAGGCCGAGGTTGTGGAGGCTGGCGAGGGTGGGGATGGAGTTGGCCAGGGAGCCGTCGGCGCCAGGGAGGAAGAGGATGGTGGAGTGGGCGTAGCGGACGTTAGGGGAGGAGGGGATCCACCAACCGGTGAGCTGCGGGATGGCGGACTCGTCGGGGCCGAAGCGGATGAGTTCGTAGGGGATGCCGGCGATGGAGGTGGGGGCGGCCGAGGTGCGCGTGGGGTGGAGGACGAGCTGCCACTGGCCCTGGTAGAAGAGGAGGCAGAGAGTGAGATAGCCACAGCCGAGGGCCGCGATGATGGTTAGTGCGATGGCTTTGACGAGCCAGAGAGGACTTACGACTTCAGGCTGGGCGGTGGTTGGCGGAGTGCGCTGGCTGGGCTTTGGAGTAGGGCGGGGCATGAGTCGGGCTTCTGTATCGACTTTAGCATTCGGGGTTACGTAGCTGAGTCGTTTTGGTGAGTGCGAGGCTCTAACATGGAGATCGTGGAGGATTTCGAGTGGCGCAGTGGGTAAGGTTGTGTGGGGTGGCGGAGGCTCCGCCGGTGGGACGGGTGATGGAGGCCGAAGTAGAGGGCGTCGCAATTTGCCTGGCGAATGTGAATGGGGAGCTGTCGGCGCTGGATAATGTTTGTCCCCATCGGCAGGGACCGCTGGGGCAGGGCTGGGTTGAGGGGGAGGCGGTGATCTGCCCGTGGCACTCTTGGGCGTTCCATGCGAAGACGGGGTTGGCGGAGTATCCGGCGGATGAGAGGGTGGGGGTGTTTCCGCTGCGGGTGGAGGGGGAGAATGTTCTGGTGGATATTGAGTAGTGATCCGTTTGGGGAATCTTGGGGAATCAAGCTTGGAACACTTCGTAATTTCGGGAATTGATGTTTCCAACCCACAAGATGACAGGCTAAGCTGCATCTTACTGACAGACCATTCGAAGGAGTGGCCGGTAGAGAGGGAGTTCTTATCATGAAGTTGCGTAGTATATTTCTTGCCGTCATCGCTTTCGTCGTTCTGGTGGGGGCCGTAGTTCCAGCAAACGCGCAAGACGATCATCATCAACGCCACCATCGCCATCGGCATCACCATCATCACCAGCGGTAGAGTTTGAACAGATTGTGAAAGGGCTCGGCCATTGTGCCGAGTCTTTTTGCGTGCCAAGGGATTTGCCTGCAGTCAGCGTTTTGCAGCGCTAATGCTGATAGAATCTATTAAATCCACTCCAGACAGGAGAGGCAATGCAGGCAATACTGGCGCTAGAAGATGGGCGCGTGTTTCGGGGTAAGAGTTTTGGCGCGCGGGCGGAATGCTCGGGCGAGGTGGTCTTCAATACATCACTAACCGGCTATCAGGAGATTTTCACCGATCCCTCTTATGCGGGTCAGATCGTGGTTTTGACAAATCCACACATTGGAAACTATGGGACGACGCCGAGCGATGCGGAGTCGAAGAAGCCGTTTATCGAGGGTTTGGTGACGCGCGAGTTTTCACCGATGAGCTCAAACTGGCGTTCGACGCAGGTGGCGGATGAGTATCTGGAACGCTATGGCGTGCCGGTGATCGCGGAGATCGATACACGGGCGGTGGTGCGGCACTTGCGGGCGAATGGTGTGATGCGTGGAGTGATTGCGTCGGGGGAGAATCTCGATGTGGATGCGCTGGTGGCGAAGGCGCGATCGATACGCAAGATGGATGGCACCGACCTGGCGAGCGTCGTGAGTACGAAGGTTGCTTATGAGTGGGATGCGAATGAACCGAAGAATCAGACGGGCGATACGCTGCTGACTGCGGCGCGCGGTGAAGATGCGAAGCAGATGCATGTGGTCGCGTATGACTTCGGGATCAAGGAGAATATTCTTCGGATGCTGACGCGGGAGAACTGCCGGGTGACGGTGGTTCCGGCGAAGACCTCGGCTGCGGATGTGTTGGCGATGGAGCCGGATGGGGTTTTCTTCTCAAATGGGCCGGGTGATCCGGAGCCGTTAGAGTATGCGGTCGAGAATGTGCGAGAGCTGCAGGGCAAAAAGCCGATCTTCGGAATCTGTCTTGGTCATCAGATCTTCGGGCTGGCTCTGGGCGGGAAGACGTACAAGCTGAAGTTTGGGCATCACGGCGGGAATCACCCGATCATGAACCACCAGACGGGCAAGGTAGAGATCACGGCGCAGAATCATAACTTCAACGTGGATCCTGATTCGCTGCCGAACGATGTTGAGAAGACTCATACGAATCTGAACGATCAGACTCTGGCCGGTTTGAGGCACAAGACGGACCCGATGTTCAGCGTGCAGTATCACCCGGAGGCGAGTCCGGGGCCGCATGACTCTCATTATCTCTTCAAGGATTTTCGGAAGATGATGGAAGAGTTCAAAAAATAGAGATTAAATGGCGCGGCTTTGGTCGCGCATTTTTTCGGCACATAGAGATCGGTAAGAGGAAGAAGAAAAGACATGCCACGCAGGAATGACATTGCGAAGATTCTGGTGATCGGCTCGGGGCCGATTGTGATTGGGCAGTCGGCGGAGTTTGATTACTCCGGGACGCAGGCTTGTAAGGCGCTGAAGGCCGAGGGGTATGAGGTGGTGCTGGTGAACTCGAACCCGGCGTCGATCATGACCGATCCTGAGGTGGCGGATCGGACTTACATCGAGCCACTGAATGCCGCTTATCTTGAGGAGATCCTTCGCGTTGAGAAGGAGATGCTTGATCCGGATGGCCTTGGAGGCAAGGGGACGTTTGCAGTATTGCCTACGGTGGGTGGGCAGACGGCGCTGAATCTTGCGGTGGATCTGGCGGATTCTGGTGTGTTGGACAAGCTTGGTATCGAGTTGATCGGCGCGAAGCTGGAGGCGATCAAGAAGGCTGAGGATCGACTGCTGTTCAAGGACGCGATGACGAAGATCGGGCTGGATATGCCGCGGTCTGCGTTGATCAATAACATCCGCGACGGGTTGGAGTTTGCGACGAAGATCGGATTTCCGGTGGTGATTCGGCCTTCGTTTACGCTGGGCGGTTCGGGTGGGGGAATTGCTTACAACCGCGAAGAGTTGATGGAGATTCTTTCGCGCGGGTTGGATCTTTCGCCGGTGCATGAGTGTCTGCTCGAAGAGAGTGTGCTGGGTTGGAAGGAGTATGAGTTGGAGGTGGTGCGGGACCTGAAGGACAACGTCATCATCATCTGCTCGATTGAGAACTTCGATCCGATGGGCGTGCATACGGGCGATTCGATTACGGTAGCACCAGCGCAGACGCTGACCGATCGCGAGTACCAGGTGATGCGGGATGCGGCTATTCGCGTGATTCGCGAGATTGGCGTGGAGACGGGCGGGAGCAATGTGCAGTTCGCGGTGAATCCGCTGAACGGGCGTATGACGGTGATTGAGATGAATCCGCGGGTGTCGCGTTCGTCGGCGCTGGCGAGTAAGGCTACGGGCTTTCCGATTGCGAAGATTGCAGCGCGGCTGGCGGTGGGATATACGCTCGATGAGATTCAGAACGACATCACGAAGGCTACGCCTGCTTGCTTTGAGCCGACCATTGATTATGTTGTGGTGAAGATTCCGAAGTGGCAGTTTGAAAAGTTTCCTGGTGCGGATGAGGTGCTGGGGCCGCAGATGAAGTCGGTTGGCGAGGTGATGGCGATCGGCAGGACCTTCAAGGAAGCGATGATGAAGGCGGTGCGGTCGCTGGAGACGGGCAAGAAGGCGACGGCGGATGATATTGAACCGCGGCGGTTGACGCAGCGTTTGGTGACTCCGCATCCGGAGCGGCTGAACTACATTCGGTATGCGTTTGAGCGCGGGATGACGGTGCGTGAGGTTGCTCGCATGACCTCGATGGACCCTTGGTTCCTGTACCAAATAAAGCAGATTACGGATGAGATCAAGGCGGTTGGCGGTGTGCCGATGGCCGAGGTGACGGCGGAGCAGCTGCGTGCGGCGAAGCGGATGGGGATCTCGGATGAGAGGCTGGCGGCGAGTTGGGGTTTGACTGGTGCGGAGGGCACGTCGGCAGTGCGCGCGTTGCGGAAGAAGTTGAACGTGATGCCGGTGTACAAGATGGTAGATACGTGTGCAGGCGAGTTTGAGAGCTACACGCCTTATCTGTACAGCTGCTACGACGAAGAGGATGAAGCGGCACCGACGAAGAAGAAGAAGATTCTGATCCTGGGGAGTGGGCCGAATCGTATCGGGCAGGGAATTGAGTTTGACTATTGCTGCTGCCATGCTGCGTTTGCGCTGCGTGAGGATGGGTACGAGACCATCATGGTGAACTGCAATCCGGAGACGGTGTCGACCGACTATGACACAAGTGACAGGCTGTACTTCGAGCCGCTGACGCTCGAGGATGTTCTGGGAGTGTACGAGCATGAGGCCTCTTCGGGTGCGGAGATTGGGATGATCGTGCAGTTTGGCGGACAGACGCCTCTGAATCTTTCGCTGCCGCTGAAGAAGGCCGGCGTGCCGATTATTGGGACGTCGCCGGAGTCGATCGACCTGGCGGAGGATCGCAAACGGTTTGGGAAGCTGATTGAGGAGTTGAAGATTCCGCAGCCTGAAGGAGCGATGGCGACAAGCGTGGAAGAGGCTGTTGCCGGCGCGAATCGTGTGGGTTATCCGGTGTTGGTGCGGCCCTCGTATGTGTTGGGCGGACGCGCGATGGTGATCGCTTATGACGATGAGGCAGTTGTGCGGTATATGTCGACTGCGATTGAGTACTCGCAGGAGCGGCCGGTGTTGATCGACCACTTTTTGGAAGATGCCGTGGAGTGTGATGTGGATGCACTGTGCGATGGCGACGATGTCGTGATTGCTGGGATCATGCAACACATCGAAGAGGCGGGGATTCACTCCGGCGACTCTTCCTGCGTGTTACCAGCGGTTGATCTGAATGATGACGTGCTGCGGACGATTCGTGAGTACACACGCAAACTGGCGATGGCGTTGAGTGTGCGTGGACTGGTGAATATTCAGTTCGCGATTCAGCGGGGGATTGTCTTCGTGATCGAGGTAAATCCCCGGGCTTCGCGGACGGTGCCTTATGTTTCGAAGGCGACGGGGATTCCACTGGCGAAGATTGCTTCGCGGATTATGGTGGGGCGGAAGTTGAAGGAGTTGTTGCCGGAGCAGACAACCAGCGGTAAGGATCTGGAGACGGGTTCGCACTACTTTGTGAAGTCGCCGGTGTTTCCGTGGGGCAAATTCCCTGGAGTCGATACAGTGCTTGGTCCGGAGATGAAGTCTACGGGCGAGGTGATGGGGGTCGCGGATAACTTCGGCGAGGCGTTTGCGAAGGCGCAGATCGCCGCGGGGCAGGTGCTTCCGTTGCAGGGGACGGTGTTTCTCAGCGTCAACGACCATGATAAGGAAGGCGCAGTGTCGCTGGCGCGGGATTTTGTGGAGATGGGATTTCATCTGGTGGCTACGCATGGTACGGCGCTTGTGCTGGAACAGGCGGGACTGCAGCCGGAGCGCGTCTACAAGGTTAAGGAGGGGCGGCCGAATGTGGTCGATCTCATCAAGGGAGACCGGATCCATCTGATTGTGAATACACCCCATGGGCAGGATACGTTCTTCGATGAGAAGGCGATTCGACGGGCGGCGGTGATGGCGCGGGTTCCGACGATCACGACGCTGGCAGCGGCACGGGCGGCGGCTGAGGGTATCTCCGCTTTGCAGGAGGGTACGTTGAGTGTGGTTGCGCTCCAGACGCTTCATGCGAACAGAATTGCGGCCGAGGTCAAAGCGGTTGCTGTTGTGGATTAGCTGGCGCCGGAAGGTGGTTTAGTAGGGGGCTAGTAGGGATCCATGGCGAACTTTGCGCCGATGGCGTAGCTGATCATGGAGAGGGGGAGCCAAGTGCCGATGAGGAGGCCGTCCCCGCCCATGAGCCCGCTGCCGTGGTGGAAGGTGAAGAAGGTGCGCCAGAGTTTTTCGACTGCGCCGCAGTTCTCGCAGAGGCCTTTGCCGGTGGGCAGGTCGAGCACCCAGACACAGACGATAGAGAAGATGACGAGGCCGGAGATCCAGGTGTAAGGTGCGATGTCGTTTTGCAGGAGGCGCGTGACGATGGCTCCGCCAAGCATGGGAACGAGGGCGGCCAGGATGGTGGCGAGCAGCTTGGGGTTGGCTGAGTCCGGGTCTGGATGATTGAGAGAGAGGACGACGATGACACTCGCAAGCATGAGGACGGCGATGAGGGTGTGGGTGAGAAACCAAGAGGCTTCGCGGCCGAGGTCGCCTAGAGATTTACCCTGCGGGATGTCTCGTCCGTTGGTCATGGGCACCAAGAGCTAGATTACTGCAATAGGGTTTCGTCGAGACGGCTTGTTTGTTACGTCTTTCGGGGTATGAGATTGCGGGTTCATCGCATGGTTTGGGCATTCGCTTTTAGAATAGAGAGATGCTGCTCGATGGGCTTCAACTACCGCTGACTACACCGTTCTATCCTGACGGACGCCTCAATCTTCATAAGCTGGAACACAATGTGGCACGCTACTCGAAGACGCCGGCCGCGGGGCTGGTTGCGCTGAGCGAGGTGGGAGAGCCGACTCTGCTGAGTGAAGAGGAGACGCGGCACGTGTTGCGGAGTGTGTCGGCTGCAGCTGCGCCAGAGAAGGTGCTGATCGCTGGAGTGTCTCGCGATAGCGTGGCGGGGACGCTGGAGCTGGTGGAGTCGGCTGCGGAGTTTGGCTATGATGCGGTGCTGGTGAGGCGGCCTTCGATGCTCCGAGGTAACGGGGAGCGGAGGAAGGAGCTGCTGGCTTACTTTCAAGCGGTAAGTGACCGGTCAGCGCTGCCGGTGGTGTTGTCCAGCTCTGCGGCGGAGGATGGAGCTGCGCTGCCTGCCGAGGTTGTAATCGAGCTGGCGGGGCACTCGAAGATTCTTGGAATGGTGGATGGTTCGGGGGACGGTGCTCGGGTGGAATCGATCAAGGCGGGGACTGCGAATTACAAGCGAGATGTGACTGTGACTGCCGTGTTCGCAGCGGTGACCGGGAGGATGCAGAGTCGAAGTGAGGGTGCGGAGGCGAAAGATTTGATCCTAGCCACTGAGTTGATGGATGGGATGCCTGCGGTGGCGACGGCCACGAAGACGGTGACGAAGACGCGAACGAAGGTGGTGGGATTTCAACGGCTGGCTGGCAGCACGGATGGGATGCTGGAAGGTTTGAGCGGTGGCGCGGTTGGCGCGATGCCAGTGTTTGCGGCGGCGGCTCCGCAGGCCTGCTACGAGGTGCTGGCGGCGTGGAAGGATGGCGATGAGGGGTTGGCGCGGGAGAAGCAGGTTCGGCTGCAGGAGGTTGCGGCCAGGATTGAAAGGCAGATGGGAGTTGCGGGTATCAAATTTGGGTGTGACTTGAATGGGTACTTTGGAGGGAGGCCGCGTCTACCTTTGCTGGCGCTTGGCGGGGACGAGCGAGCCGAGATTGAGGCTTTGATGCAGGGGATGCGGAACTAAGGCTAGCGTTTCGGTGTGACGGGGATGCCCATTCCGCTGAGTTTGCTGCGGGCCTGCATGGACTCGGGCGAGTTGGGGAAGCGCTGGATGAGGGTGCGGAGCTCGCGGGTACCGGCTTCGTTCTCCTTGAGGTTGAAGAGGGCGATGCCCTTGTGAAGGTGAGAGGCGGGGACCTTGTTGCTGTCGGGATACTGCTCGAGGACGGCATCATAGGCCTTGATGGCAGCGGGGTAGTGGCCGTCGCGATAGTTGATCTCCGCCTGGTAGTAGAAGGAATTTCCTGAGAGGGGATTGTCGGGGTAGTACTTGACGACGTCGCCGAACTCGGAGGAGGCGAGGGGATATTTGGCGGCCATGTAGTCGCCGAGGGCGGTCTTGTAGAGTTCGTCGGCGGGTGGTACGGCGGGGCCGGGGCTGTCGGTTGCCTGTGGGACGTTTGCTGACGGTTTGACTCTTTTCCCGTTGGGACCGGAGGCAGGGTTGGCCGGGAGGGTGGAGGCCGGGCTGGGCGTTGTGAGCGGAGCTGGGTTTGAGGGCGGCGGGGCCGGGGAGCCAGTCGGCTGGGGCATGCCGGCGCTCATTGATTGCTGCTGGTTTTGAACGTCCTGCATGAGCTTCTGGAGGGTTGCGATGCGGGCCTTGATCTCGTCGACGGAGTCGTTGAGGGACTGAATCTGACCGGAGACCTGGTCGACCTTCCCGCCCTGCGCCTCCTGCTGGGTCTGTAGCTGCTTGCGCATGACGTCGACGTTTGCGCCCATCTTGTTGATGGAGTCGGCACTTTGTTGGATGAGGTCTTTCATGGCGCCCATGCGCTCGTCGTTAGACTGCTGAAGGCGAGCTACGGCGTCCTGCAGCTCCTGGATCTGGGTTTGAAGCTGCACCATGTCCTTGCTGACAGCGAAGGCTGGGGCTGCACAGAATAGGATGGCCGCGAGGAGAGCGGCTAATGGGATTGCCGGGGAGAGGAACTTACGGAGATGGTGCTGCTTTGGTTTGATCATGTCAGAGGCACTCGGCTTTCTGTCTTTTGGTCGGCCCTCCGGGCGGTGGAGTGCACGGGAGCTGAAAGAGTGGGGTCAGGTTAGCAGAAACCCCTGTCCTTGATTCAGGACAGGGGAAGGGTGGTTTGGAATCGGGATGCAATGTGGTTAGCGGTCGAGGGAGAACTGAGCGCGGCGGTTTTGCTGCCAGCAGCTTTCGTTTTCTTCGGTGCAGAACTGCTTTTCTTTTCCGTAACTGATGACGCGGAGGCGGCTGGCCGGCACACCGGAGTTCACCAAAGCGGTGCGTGCGGCGTTGGCGCGGTTCTCGCCTAAGGCGAGGTTGTACTCTGCAGAGCCGCGATCGTCGCAGTATCCCCCAATGACGACCTTAATAGCGGGATGAACTGTGAGGTAAGCGGCTGCCCGGGTTGTCGCTGCAACTGCGTCGGGACGAAGATCGTAGCTGTCGTAGTCGAAGAAGACATCCTGAACGTTCTGGTGGAAGGCTGCTTCGCTGCCCATGTCGGTATCTGCCGGAGGAGCAGCAGGCGCTACGGGGACACGAACGGTTACGCGGACGTTAGCTTCGGTGGTGCCACCGTCACCTTTAGCAGTGAGATGGAAGTTGGTGGAGGTGGATGGGGAGACGGTCTGGGTGCCGTTAGTGGCGACGTCGCCGATGCTATCGATAGAGACCGTGGCGGCGTTCTGGGTGCGCCAGTTGAGGATGACAGATTGACCAAGGTCGATGGCGAGGGGATCGGCGGTGATGGTGGCGGTGGGCGCGGCAGCGGGAGGAGCAGGCGCGGGCCCGAGCGCGTTGGGGTCGATCCCGCTGGCTTTCTTGTGGCAGCCGGTGACGGCGCCTATGGAGATGAGAGTTGCTGCAATCACCAAGGTCTTGCGAATTCCTATTTGCATCGCGTTCATTTGTTGTCTCCTGCCAACGGTAATAGTGCAAAGATCAAGTTTCCTGCGAAGCGTTTCCGCAGAGACGATAAAAAGCTGTTACTTCCAACTCCAGTTGGGCATATCTGCGCCGGCGCCGGTGAGCTCATGCTTTTGCGTGCCGTCGGCCAGCATGGTCATGATCTTCATATGGGTGGCTCTGCCGTCGGGGGAGTTGGCGTAGACGATGTGGCGGCCGTCCGGGGACCACGAAGGGAAGTCGCAACGACCGCCATCGTGGGTGAGTTGAATCCAGCGTTTGGTGGCGATCTCCATGACGTAGATATCCTGTCCACCAGGTGCGCCGGGGCCGTATTTGCGATCCCATGCGAAGGTGAGGAACTGTCCGTTAGGCGACCATGAAGGCGAAGTGGCATATCCGCCGTCGGTCATACGCTGGACGTTGGATCCGTCGGTGTCCATGACGTAGAGCTGGGGGAGATTGGTGCGTCCGCTGATCCAGGCGATCTGAGAGCCGGAGCGTGGGTTGAAGACGGGTGAGACGTCGGGGCCGCGGAAGCTGGTGACGCGGCGGGAGGAACCTCCGTTGGTGTCGGAGATCCAGATCTCGGGGTCGCCGCTGCGGGAGGATGAGAAGGCGATGTCCTTGCCGTTGGGGGACCATGCCGGGGAGAGGTTGGTGCCGCCGGCTGAGGAGAAGTTCACCATACGGTTAAGGACGAGGGAGAACATGCGGATCTGAAAGCCGTCGCGACCGAGGGAAGAGAAGGCCAGGCGGGAGTTGTCGGGCGAGATGCGTGGGGAGATCGAGATGGTGCCGAGGTGAGTGAGAGGGTGCTGGTTGGCTCCGTCGTAGTCCATCTGCCAGATCTCTTTGTCGGCGCCGGTGAGCTTGACGTAGAAGATCTTTGATTCGGCGATACCCTGGCTGCCTCCGCTGAGACGGAAGATGATCTCGTCGGCGAAGCGATGCGCGATCTGCCGGGCTGCGTCGTCGCTGGCGTCCTCGTTGTACTGCTTGGCGAGCACCTGAGGGTACTGGATATTTTTGGCGTCGAAGAGGAAGCCGTTGCAGATGATTCTGTTGCCTTGAACGCTGAAGTTGCCAAAGGCCACCATGGCGGCGGAGGTCGGGGCGTTGGCCCACTGCTGAATACTCATCTCGGCGGGCGCGCCGGGGGTGGATTGGGGGAGGAGACTCTTGGAGACGATGTCGAAGATGCCTGCGTTCGAGAGATCGGCGAAGAGGGTTGAATCGAAGGTGTGCTTGAAGGCAGAGGTTTGCGGATCTGCTGAGGCAGGTTTGAAGTCTGCGACGGCGATGCGGATGTTGGAGACTCCGCTGGAGGTTTCAGTCTTGAAGCCTTCCTGCGCCTGCAGAGCGGAGGCGCCAACGAGAAGAAGGAGAAGAACTCCAAGACGACAAAGGTAGGCGTGCCGGAGGAACGGCGTACGTTTCTGTCTATGCATTCTGTTCTATGTTAGACGCAAAATCGTCAGGACGGGGTGTCTTCGGGCAGTTGTCAAGGAGAATCAAAAGAAACACTCCTTGAAAACGAAGCTTTTACTGGGGATGAAGGTGGAAGGTGTATTCGACGGTGATGTGATCGCCTTGCGGCAGGGGACCGAAGCCGTCGACACGCTGAACGGCTCGCATGGCGGAGAGGTCGAGCGAGGGGGAGCCGCTGGGCGTCTCGATGCGGGCGTTGGAGGGGACGCCTTCGCGATTAATATCGAAGATGATGGTTGTGCTTTTGCCGATGGAGGTGCGCGGGTCGGCCTCTGCGGTGTACCAGTTCTGTGCGACTTTGCTGTTGACGATGTTGACGTAGTAGGCGAAGCGCTGGCCGAAGGTGCGGTCTTCGACCGAGACACTGGCGGTGCCGTTTTTTACCTCCAGCGTCGATTGCGCGATGCGGACACCTGCGGTCTCGCCGGTGACTGCTTTGGTGGGTGGAGGGGTGACGGGCTGGATGTGTTTTGGCGGCGCGGGCGTGGGTTTTTCAGCCTCTTTGATGGGCTTGGTGATCTTCTCCGGGATTGCGACTTCGTTGAGAGTCGGGGGCGGTTCGGTTCTCTCTTTGGTAATGACGGGGGCGGGGCTTGGGGCCTCCGAGGTGAGGACGCCGGTATCGAGGGTGCGTTGTGTGGGAGGGAGCGGGAGCGAGGAGACCATGGTGGCCTGGATGGCTCCTGCATTTGAGGCGTTCTCGCCCCAGTCGTGGCCTCGGGTGTGGAAGATGAAGGCCCAGCCCAGTATGACGGCAGCGATGAGTCCGTGCAGCACGATGGAGCCGACGAAGTTTGCGCCGAGCTTGTCGGGATTGCTGTCGCGACCGATTGTGAGAGATGTATTTATGTCACCCTCCTCACTTCTGGATCGGCTGGGTGACGATGCTGATGTTTGTGATGCCGGCCTGCTTGACCGCATCCATGACGGAGGCGAAGGCGCCGAAGGGCACGCGTTCGTCGGCTCGCAAGTAGATGATGCGCTTGGAGGGGTCGGCTTTGCCGGTGGATCTGAGCAGGGTGGGGAGCTGGTTGACGTTGACGGGCTTGTCCTGCAGGAAGACGTTCTGCTCGCGGTCGATGGTGACGACCATCCGCTCTTCGGTGAGTTGATTGACGGAGCGCGTCTTGGGGATCGCGACCTCGACACCGGACTGGAGAACCGGCGCGGTAAGCATGAAGATGAGCAGGAGCACAAGAACGACGTCGACCAGCGGCGTGATGTTGATCTCAGCGAGCGCGGTCTGGGTGCGTCCTTTTGCAGAGAAGGCCATCGCTAGAAGGTCCTCCGGCGGATCTCTTCGGGCTGCGGCTGGGGCGGTTGGGGCTGGCTGGGAGTGATCATAGCTGCGTTTTCGATGGCGTTGAGGAGCTCGCGACCGAAGTCGTCCATGCGTGCGCCGAACTCGCGGAGACGTGCGGTGAGCTGGTTGTAGCCAACGACGGCGGGGATGGCGACGACGAGGCCGGCGGCGGTGGTGATGAGGGCCTCCGAGATACCGGGAGCAACGGCGCGGAGGGTTGCGGCGCCTGCGGTGCCGAGGCCGTGGAAGGCGTCGATGATGCCCATGACGGTGCCGAAGAGGCCGATGAAGGGAGCGGTGGCGGCGATGGTGGCGAGCCAGGTCATACGGCTCTCCATTGACGTAAGGGCTTCGCTCGAGGCGGTCTGGGCTGCGCGTTCGAGTGCGACGGGGTTGCGGGGGAGGCCGCGCCCGCCGTTCTGGCGCTGGTACTCGTCGTGAATCTCGGTGAAGACGGCGACGAGTGGGCTGGGCTTGAACTGGTCGGCTACAGCGGCGATTTCGCTGAGGCGAGTCGATTTGCGAAACGCGCGGACGAAGCGCTGGCTCTGGGTGTGGGCTCTGCTGAAGCTGGACCACTTGGAAAACATGATGGCCCAGGAGAAGATGCTGGCGATAAGCAGGATGATCAGGACGGCGAAGGCGACAGGGCCGCTGTTGTGGATCATCTCTACCAAGGCGCTGGTGTTGGAGGCCGCGGGGGGTGCGGCGGCTGAGGGATCTTCCTGGAAAAAGTAAAGAGCTAACGAAAGGGTCCAGACCATAGTTGTTGTGTACCAGTGCTTAGTGTAAATCGTCGTTGAGGCAAATGTGGCTGGCAATCGGGTTGGAGCACCTTCTGTGGTGCGGATCTCGAGGGTGTTTCAGGTGTAAACGATAGTTGGGGGCGAGGTTTGCTATTCTCGCGATACGTGTTTGCCTGAGGGCCCTATGCTGCTGGAGTTGCGAGCGGAAAACTATGCTGTGATCGACCGTGCGGTCGCTACGTTCGGGCTGGGCCTTAACCTGCTGACTGGCGAGACGGGCGCGGGAAAGTCGATTCTGATCGATGCCCTGGCACTGCTGCTGGGGGGGAAGGCATCGGCTGATTTTGTTCGTCATGGGGAAGAGAAGGCGGTGGTCAGTTGCGTCTTCGAACTGACCCAGGGAGCGGCTGCGATTCTTGAGGCGAATGGGATCGACAGTGAGTCGGATCATCTTTTGCTGCGACGCGAGATCCTGGTTAGCGGCAAGGGACGGGTGTTTGTGAATAATCAGCCAGCGACGGTTGGCGTGTTGCGACAGCTTGCGCCTGAGCTTGCGCTGGTGCACTCGCAGGGGGAGACGATGGGCTCGTTCGACCAGGCGCAGCAACGTATTTTGTTGGATCGCTTTGGTGCGGTGAGTGTGGACGGAGTGGCAGAGGCGTTTGCTGCGTGGCGTGCGACTACGGATAAGTTGGACGAGTTGCAGTCTGCGGAGCAGGACCGTTTGCGGATGGCGGATCTGTGGCGGTTTCAGAGTAGAGAGATCGATCAGGCTGGGCTGAGTGCCGAGGATGAAGACGCGCAGCTTGAGGCTGAGAAGCGAGTGCTGGCAAATGCTGAGAAACTTTATACGGCGGCGATGAGCGCGCATGAGCTGCTGTATGAGTCGGAGAGCTCTGCGGAGAGCGCGCTGGGTGCGGCTTTGAAGCATGTGGAGGAGTTGGCGCGGTACGATGCGCGGTTTCAGGAGCCTGCGCAACAGTTGGCTGCGGCGAAGGCGATCGTGGAAGATGTCGATGCCGAGGTGAGGGATTTTGCCGACAATGTTCATGCTGCGCCCGGGCGGCTTGAGGAGATTGAAGATCGGCTGGCTGCACTCGATCGGTTGAAGCGGAAGTATGGGCAGAGCTTGAAAGATGTTATCGACTTTGGTGCGGAGGCGGCGCGGCAGCTGGCTGAGGTGGAGAATCGCGATGCGCTGCTGGTGGAACTTAAGGTTAAGCAGGAGAAGGACGCGGAGGCCTATAGGGTTGTTGCGGCGAAGCTTACCGCTGGGCGTACAGAGGCTGCGAAGAGACTGGAGAAGCTGGCGGAGGCGCAGATCAACGATCTTGCCATGAGCACGCGGTTTCATGTGCGCGTGACCGCGGAGAAGTCGACGGAGAGCTGGACCGCGCATGGCTGGGATCAGGTAGAGTGTCTGATCGCGACTAATGCCGGGGAGCCGATGAAACCGCTGTATGAGATTGCTTCGGGTGGTGAGATGTCGCGGGTGATGCTGGCGCTGAAGGTGACTGTGGAGGAGGCGGCGTCGGGTGGGGCGGGGAGGAAGAAGAAGTCGGTTCTGCCACGGACGTTGGTGTTTGACGAGATCGATATCGGCATCGGCGGACGGGCGGCGGAGGCGGTTGGGCGAAAGCTGAAGACGTTGTCCAAAGGCCAGCAGGTGTTGTGTATTACCCATCTGCCGCAGATTGCGGCGTTTGGGGATCAGCACTTTCTGATCGAAAAAACGGAGAAGCGTGGACGCACCCAGACTGAGGTTCGCCGCATGGAGGACTCAGAGCGAACGCAGGAGATTGCGCGCATGTTAAGTGGGGCGAAGTTGACGGAGACCAGCCTCAAGCATGCAGCACATTTGCTGGAGAGCAGCCGCTGATTTTTGGCCGCACATCTTGTAAGACGGCGTACGCATCCGAGTGAGGAGATGCGATTCAGGAGGATGAGCGATGTCAAACGATTCGAATAAGTGCGCTATGAAGGGTTGTCTCTGTACGCCGCCTGAAGGGCAGAAGTACTGTTCTGCTTATTGTGAAACTGCGAAGGGTGAGACGAAGCTGCAATGCGATTGCGGACACCCGGCCTGCGCTGGCCAAAAGCTTTAGGGTTTTGGCGCGATTGGACGATGCCGGGGAGCTTAAAAGGTTCCATTATTTGTGCGGCTTTTGTTGCTTTCTTGGCTTGTTATGTTGCACCTAGAATGGTTCAATTCTGTGCTAAGACAGGGTTGAACGCGGTATACTAGGGACGTGATTACAACCACCCTTGACCACGCTGCTGGAACCGAGAGCGGCAACAAAACGAAAACTAAGCGGGTTCTCCTCCTCAAGCCTCGCGGCTTCTGTGCCGGCGTAGTGCGTGCGATCGATATCGTGCAGATTGCGCTGGAGACCTTTGGCGCTCCGATCTATGTTCGCAAAGAGATTGTTCATAACAGCTATGTTGTGACCGACCTGGCGAAGAAGGGCGCAATCTTTGTCAACGAACTTGACGAGGTTCCAGAGGGCGCTCGGGTGATTTACTCGGCTCATGGAGTTTCGCCGGCGGTTCGCGACCGGGCGAAGGAACGCGGGTTGAAGGTGGTGGATGCGACCTGCCCGCTGGTGACGAAGGTTCACGTGGAGGCGATCAAGTTTGCCAAGCAGGGGTACTCACTGGTGCTGATCGGGCATCGTGACCATGACGAGATTGAGGGCACGCAGGGTGAGGCTCCGGATGTGACCCAGGTGGTTTCGACGGTGCAGGAGGTTGCGGACCTGGTTGTGCCGGATCCGAATCGTGTGGCGTATCTGACGCAGACGACGCTGTCGCTCGATGAGGCCCGGGATATGATCCAGGCGCTCAAGAACAAGTATCCGAATATCGTTGGGCCGCACTCACAGGATATCTGCTACGCAACGGAGAACCGGCAGGTTGCGGTGAAGAACGTTGCTCATGGAGCGGATCTGGTGCTGGTTGTCGGATCGACAAACAGCTCCAACTCCAACCGTTTGGTCGAGGTTTCGAAGAATCTGGATACGAATTCGTATCTGATCGATACGGCAGATGCTATTCGGCCGGAGTGGCTTGATGGTGTCGATACAGTTGCTGTGACAGCTGGCGCTTCGGCTCCTGAGGTTCTTGTCAAGGATGTCGTCGAATATCTGCAGACGATGGGCTATGGCTCCGTCGATGAGGTTGAAGTGATGCCGGAGAACGTGCGCTTTGGTTTGCCTCCGGAGATCGTTCAGGCGATTGCATCTGCTCCACCAGTAAACCGGTAACTAGTTTCGTAACAGAGAGTTTGCTTTTCATGGGTATATCTGCAAGTAATCCGAAGGGCGTTGATCAGCCGGCCCAGCCGCGTTTTGGCCGGATGGATGTTGGACTGGATCGTATTACGCAGGGTGTTGCGCGGGCGAAGGACTGGCTCTTTGCGCAGCAACATCCAGACGGGTACTGGTGCGGCGAGCTCGAAGCAGACAGCATGCTGGAGTCTGACTATATCTTCATGCATACGCTGCTGGGCACAGGCGAACCGGGCCGGATGGAACGCGCGATCAATGAGATTCTTCGGCACCAGAATGACGATGGAGGCTGGGGTTTGTTTCCGGGTGGACCGTCCAATATCAGCTACGGGGTCAAGGCTTATCTTGCTCTGAAGCTGATGGGATGGTCGAAGGATCATCCAGTGCTGGTGAAGGCTCGTGAGTGGGTGCTTGCACATGGTGGAGTCGTCGAGTGCAACACTTTTACGAAGATCTATCTGTGCGCGCTGGGGCAGTACGATTACGACGCTGTGCCGGCTATTCCGCCGGAGATTGTTCTCTTTCCAAACTGGTGCTACTTCAATATCTATGAGATCTCTTCGTGGTCGCGCGGCATTCTTGTTCCGCTGTCGATCATCTATGCGAAGAAACCGTTCAAAAAGCTCGCGCCGGAGCAGGGGATCGAGGAGCTTTTTGTTGGCGGGCGCGAGAATGCCAATCTGCATCTTCGCTGGGATAAGAAAAAGCCGTTTGGCTGGCGCAACTTCTTTCTTGCCGTAGATCGGGTGATGCATTTGGCCGAGCGGGTTCACATTCGGCCATTGCGTAAGGTGGCACTGAAGCGGGCCGAGGCCTGGATGCTGGAGCGGTTTGAGAAGTCTGATGGACTGGGCGCGATATATCCTGCCATGTTGAATTCGATCGTGGCTCTGCGGTGCCTGGGGCGCTCAGTAGATGATCCTCAGTTGATTCGTGCGCTCGATGAGTTTGAGAAGCTTGGTATCGATTGTCCTGATGGCACGGACGACTATTCGACGCCTACATTTCGCATGCAGCCCTGTTTTCCGCCGGTGTGGGACACAGCTCAGGCTATGTATGCACTTGGTGAAGCGGGCGTTCGCAGAGACGATTCGCGCATGTTAAAGGCTGCGGATTGGATCCTGTCGAAGGAAGTGCGTCAAAAAGGCGACTGGGCGGAGAAGGTCAAGAATGTTGAACCGGGCGGTTGGTACTTCGAGTTTAACAACGAGTTTTATCCGGATGTGGATGATACGGGACAGGTTCTTCTTGCGCTCAATTGCGTGGATAATCCGCGGGAACGATATCAGTATGATGCTTGCCAGCGCGCCCTGAACTGGATTTGGGCGATGCAGTGTAAGAACGGTGGCTGGGCGAGTTTTGATCGCGACAACACCAAGATGATCTTTCAGTATATCCCGTTTGCGGACCATAACGCGATGCTTGATCCGCCGACAGTCGACATTACCGGTCGCATGTTGGAGATGCTCGCGCTGTATGGAGTTACAAGAAGCGATCCTCGTGTGGAGAAGGCGATTCAATTCATCCTGAAGGAGCAGGAGTCCGACGGGAGTTGGTTCGGGCGCTGGGGCGTCAACTATCTCTACGGAACGTTCCTGGTGCTGCGTGGCCTGGAGGCGATGGGGTTCTGGAATCACGAACCAGCGGTACAACAGGCGGCTGAGTGGATTCGCATGGTGCAGAATGCGGACGGCGGCTGGGGCGAGACGTGCGGTACCTACGACGATCCGAATCAGCGTGGCATTGGACCGAGTACGCCCTCGCAGACGGCGTGGGCTGTGCTTGGACTACTGGCTGCGGGGGATACGCGTTCTGATTCGGTGGCGAAGGGTATTCGCTGGCTGGTAGATCGCCAGCATGAAGATGGAAGCTGGGATGAGCTTGTTCCGGGGCGCAACGGCGAGAGCTACTACACGGGTACGGGGTTCCCGCGTGTGTTTTATCTGGGATACCACCTTTACAAACAGTACTTCCCGCTGCTGGCATTGACGACCTACGAACGTGCCATGAGGAGCGGTACGGCTCACTAACTCAGTAAGCCGCGCGTCAAGAATTTATCTGGAGTTGGAGGAGACACGATGGCAGTGCCAGTCTCGCAAGCCTGGACGGTTGCAACTTATGTTTTGAAGCAGAAGCTGATGGGCCGGAAGAAGTATCCGCTCGTGCTGATGCTGGAGCCGTTGTTTCGCTGCAACCTGGCGTGCGCCGGCTGCGGGAAGATTCAGTATCCCGCGCACATCCTGAAGTCAGAGCTTTCGCCAGAGGATTGTTTCAAGGCTGTGGAAGAGTGCGGAACGCCGATGGTTTCGATTCCCGGTGGGGAACCATTGCTGCACCCTCAGATGCCCGAGATCGTTGCCGGATTGGTAGCGCGCAAGAAGTACGTTTATATGTGCACCAATGCTCTGCTTTTGAAAGAGAAGCTGCACTTGTTCAAGCCAAGCAAGTATCTTTCTTTTTCAGTCCATGTGGATGGCCAGCGCGAACATCATGACTTCTCCGTCTGCCGCGAAGGTGGATACGATATTGCGATGGAGGGCGTAAGGGCTGCAGTTGCGGCTGGTTTTCGCGTTACGACCAACACCACTTTATTCGACGGGGCTGATCCGAATAGTGTTCGTGCCCACTTCGACGAGATGATGGCAGCCGGCGTCGAAAGCATGATGGTATCGCCTGGCTACACCTACGATAAGGCGCCGGATCAGAATCATTTTCTCGGCAAGGCGAAGTCTCGCAGAATGTTTCGCGCCATACTCTCCAATCGCAAAAAAGAGTGGGAGTTCAATACTCACCCCCTCTTTTCCGAATTTTTGATGGGGAAGCAGAACTTTGAATGTACGCCGTGGGGAATGCCAACCTTCAGCATCTTTGGCTGGCAAAAGCCATGCTACCTGCTGCAGGATGGCTATGCGGATACCTTTCAAGAGCTGCTGGACTCCACAAAGTGGGAGAACTACGGCGCGAAGAGCGGTAATCCCCAATGCGCGAACTGCATGGTGCACTCCGGACACGAAGCTTCTGCGGTGGACTATAACTTTGGCTCTCTGAAGGGCTTTCTGACCACGGCCAAGAGGTATATGTTTTCGTCTCTCTATCCTGATGAGGGTGCACAGAAGCTGCTCAACGAGTGGCGGCCGGAGCATGCCAGTCCGCTAATTCAGATTCAAGCTCCAGTCGGGACAACGAAGACAGAACTGCAATCGATCTCAGGAGACTAGGTGTCATGGCAACAGAACAACAGGAACATCTGAAGATCGAACAGTTGCGGCATCAGAGTGCGGACGAACTCGAGCACATTGCGGGTCGCGACCGCGAACAACTTGAAGGCTGGATTCCGACGCTTGCGACCGATCAAGAGATCACCGAGGCGTTGGAGAAGGCATTTGACTATCGCGGCGATATTACAGTTACTCGTAAAGATGGGTCTCAAGTGATTGGCTATCTTTTCGATCGACGGACAGGTGCCTCCCTCGCTGATTCGTTTGTACGAATTCTTCCAGTGAATGAGAAGACGAAGGTAAGTATCACTTACGCGGACATTGCGGCGATTGCGTTCAGTGGCCGCGATACGGCGGCGGGCAAGACCTTCGAAGCGTGGGTGAAGAAGTACTGGGAGAAGAAGGCAGCCGGCGAACAGAACATCCAGATCGAGCCGGAGAAGCTGGACTAAGACCGCAGTCGGGCGTAGAGTTTGCCGGGTAGCAGGTTGATGTTCCAGGGTTACCTGCCAGTTTGGCTGGAAAGAGCGAGAGTGCGCGTATTTATTACGGGAGCGACGGGCTTCGTTGGAAGCCATGTGGCCAGAAGTTATGCGGCAGAGGGCGCCAGCCTTCGGCTGCTGACTCGGCAGACGAGCCGGTTGGACTCTCTTGCTGACCTTGATGCCGAGATGGTGACCGGAGACCTTCGCGAGCCTGAGAAGCTCCGCTCGGCTTTGGTGGGTTGCGATGCTCTGGTTCATGTTGCCGCGGATTATCGTCTGTGGGTGCGTGACCCGGACCAGATGTACGCAGCCAATGTGACTGGCACGCGGGAGCTGCTGAGGCTCGCTTGCCAGGCTGGGGTCGAGCGTGTGGTTTATACGTCAAGCGTGGCGACGATGGGCTTCAAGAAAGATGGGACGATCGTGGATGAAGAGTCGCCGGTCTCGTTGCAGGAGATGATCGGCCACTACAAGCGGTCCAAGTTTCTTGGCGAACTTGAGGCTATCAAAGCGGCGAAGGCCGGTCAGCATGTGATGATCCTGAATCCTACAACGCCGATTGGCCCTGGCGATTCGAAGCCAACGCCGACGGGGAGGATCATTGTCGACTTCCTGAATAGAAATTTTCCTGCATATGTGGATACCGGGCTGAACCTGGTGGATGTGGTCGAGGTGGCGCGGATGCATGTCGTCGCGCTCGAGCGTGGAACTCCTGGGGAGCGATACATCCTTGGTGGAGAGAACCTTACGCTGAAGCAGATTCTGGATCGTATGTCGGCGATTACGGGGCTTCCTTCTCCGACGATGAAGGTGCCGCATGCGGTGGCGATGGCCTTTGCCTTCTTTGATGAAAACGTTACTGGCAAGTTGAGGGGCAAGGAGCCTCGTGCGACCGTCGAGGCTGTTCGAATGGGAAAGAAGATGATGTTTGCCTCTTCGGCGAAGGCAGAGCGGGATCTGGGATTTCAGGTGCTGCCTGTTTATAGTGCGTTGCGAGCGGCGATTGAGTGGTTCGTCGCCCATGGATATGCGCCGCCACTGGATGGACAGGCGGCATGAAGGGAAACATCGCGATTATTGCTGCGCTTGAAGGGGAACTGAAGCCGCTGGTTCGCGGTCGAGGTGCAGGGAGTTGGAAGCGGAGAGATTCGGGTAAAGGATGTTCGGTGTGGGAGTACCGCCATGCGAATGGGTGCTGGATTGCCGCGTGCGCGGGCATGGGGGAAGTGAGGGCTGCTGTGGCCTTTGCTGAAGCGGAGAAGGTTGCTGCGGTTGACGCTGTTTGCTCGGTGGGATGGGCGGGTGCTCTGAATGGAGCTACTGCGGCGGAATCCGTTTCAGGCGTCTCTTTAGTTATCGATACAAAGACCGGAGAACGGTTTCGGCCGACGGATTTTCAGCCATCTTGGCCAGTGTTGGCAACTACGACGCAAGTAGCTGATGAGCGCGAGAAGAAGCGGTTAGCTGCAAGCTACGGAGCGGGGCTTGTGGATATGGAAGCAGCGACGATTGCCCGGACTGCTTTGAGAAAAGGCATTCCGTTCTATTGCTTTAAGGCCGTATCGGATGATGCCAATGCGCGGTTGCCAGACTTGAATCCGTTTGTCGCAGAGAATGGGCGGTTAAAGATGCCTGCGTTTTTGGCGCATGTTGCGATGCGGCCTGGATCGTGGTCGGCTTTGATGAAGTTGGGAAGACATAGTTCTGCCGCGGCTAAGAATTTGGCAGAGGCGCTCTATGAATGGTTGGATGAGAGTGGTTCGGTGCGCAGATCGAGCGGCGACTACACTGAGAAGCAGAGATAAGGATCGGTTGATGTCACACATTATTCCTGAGACGATGCGTGCTGCGGTCTATCGCGGTGTAGATGATGTTCGGATTGAGACGATCGCGGTACCTGAGATTGGTGACGGGGAGGTGTTAGTCAAGATCCATACCTGCGGAATCTGTGGGACGGATTTGAAGAAGATTCATAGCGGTTCGCATGATGCGCCGCGTGTCTTTGGGCACGAGATGGCGGGGACGATTGTGCGAGTGGGCGCCGGGGTTGAGAGGTTCGCTGTCGACGATCGGGTGATGGCTTACCATCACATTCCTTGTGGCGAGTGCTATTACTGTCGCAAACAGACGTTTGCGCAGTGTGAGGTTTATAAGAGGGTTGGATGTACGGCGGGTTTTGCGCCCTCTGGCGGCGGCTTTGCCGAGTACATTCGCGTGATGGACTGGATTGTGCGGCGTGGGTTGGTGAAGATTCCCGACAATATTCCGTTTGAGCAGGCGGCGTTTCTGGAGCCGGTGAACACCTGCTATAAGGCGATTCAGTTGCTCGATTTGAAGGCGGATGAGACAGTGCTGGTGATTGGCCAAGGACCGATTGGGATTTTGCTGGCTGCGCTAGCACGGCGGACGGGAGCTAATGTTCTGACCAGTGATCTGTATAAAGAGCGGCACGCCGTGGCAGCGAAGTTCGGGCTTGATCATCCTGTTGATGCTCGTGAAAATGTGGTTGCAGCGGCGAAGAAGGCTACCGAAGGACGCGGTGCAGATATCGCTCTGCTGGCGGTTGGCAGCGATGCGTTGATCAAGGTTGCCATGGAGGCGATTCGGCCGGGCGGACGAGTGGTGCTGTTTGCTTCGACGCAGCATGGGGAGGCACCGTTCGATCCTGCGGCTGTGTGTATGGACGAGAAGACGTTGATGGGGTCTTACAGTGCGTCGGTCGCGATACAGGATGAGGTGACGCGGATGGTGTTCGACGGCTACCGTAGCGGGTTCGATTTGACCAACCTGATCTCGCACCGGTTTTCGCTGGAGGATGCGGTGGCGGCGATCGATCTGGCGTCGCATCCCCAGGCTGACTCGATGAAGATTGTGATTCAGCCTGGAGGCTAGTCGCGGGTTCGTTTCTTGACTTCTACGTTAAGGCGCTTGATCTTCTGGTTGAGAGTCGAGAGCGGAATCTTGAAGTATTCGGCGGCTTCGGTCTGGTTCCAGTGGCAACGTTCGAGGCGGTCGGAGATGATGCGACGCTCGATCTCTTCCATCAGGTCGAAGAGACTGGCGTTTGGCTGGTGGTCGAGCAGGCTGGCCGAGTAGGTGCTTCCGGTGAGTTGAGTGGGCAGCAGGTCTGGATTGATGCTGCGGGAGGTGGAGAGGACGACACCGCGCTCCATGGCGTTCTCAAGTTCGCGAACGTTGCCGGGCCACTCGTAGTCCATGATGATGCGCATCGCCTCAGGGGAGAGGGAGCGCGTCTCCGTACCATTCTCTTCTGCGTAAAATTTGAGGAAGTGTGATGCGAGCAGAGGGATGTCTTCGCGGCGGGAACGAAGCGGCGGGAGTTCCAGGCTGATGACGTTGAGGCGGTAGAAGAGGTCTTCGCGGAAGCGTCCTGCGCGGACGGCGTCCTGAAGGTTGACGTTGGTGGCGGCGATGATGCGAACGTCGACTTGAATCTCCTGTACGCCGCCGAGATGCATGAAGCGGCGGTCTTGAAGGACACGGAGGATCTTGGCTTGCATGTCCATACCCATGGTGCCGATCTCGTCGAGGAAGAGCGTACCGCCGTTAGCGACTTCGAAGAGACCTTTTTTAGCTGTGACGGCAGAGGTGAAGGCGCCTTTGACGTGGCCGAAGAGAGTGGATTCAAGCAGCTCGGATGGCACGGCACCGGTGTTGACCGGCACGAAAGGACGATCCTTGCGAGGGGAGTTGGCGTGGATGGCCTTGGCTATGAGTTCTTTGCCGGTGCCGCTTTCACCCTGGATGAGAACGGTCGAGCGGCTGGGGGCGACTTGTGCGATGAGGTCGAAGAGGCGGAGCATCGGCTCACTCTTGCCGACGATGTTTTCAAAGTTGTAGCGCTGCTTGAGGGTGCGCTTGAGTTGAACGACCTCTTCTTCGGCACGATGGCGAGCGACGGCGGCGCGGATGTCGGCAAGCAGCTTCTCGTTGTCCCACGGCTTCTGGACGAAGTTTTCTGCTCCGGCGCGGATTGCGTCGACGACGTTGCCGACCGTGCCGTAGGCCGTGATCATGATGACGGGAAGGTTGGGCTGCATCTCGACGATACGGGGGAGGAGATCCAATCCGCTTTCACCAGGCAGGGCGAGGTCGAGGAGGAGCAGGTCGTACTCGTTGCGTGAGAGCAGCTCGAGGCCGGAGGGGCCATCGCTTGCGGCACTGACGGTGAAGCCTTCGAGGGTGAGCAGGGTGTCGAGCGACTCGCGGATGGCTGCTTCGTCATCGATGATGAGGATGCGGGGATCGCCGACGACTCGGGCGGTGCGTTGGAGATGGAGGGTTTCGGCGGCGAGCTCGGTGATCTCAGACATGCATCGCCTTCCTGTCGATCGTTACTGCTTCGGTCTTCACCGCTTCGGCCTTTACTGCTTCGGCCTTCGGAGGTCCATCCGCGATGACGGGAGGGCGAGCGGCTGAGGTGGGGAACTCCAACTGGAAGGCGGTGCCGACGCCGATCTCGCTCTCAACGTGGATCTTTCCGGCGTGCTCCTGCATGATGCCGTAACTGACGGCGAGGCCGAGGCCGGTGCCCTTGTGTTCGCCCTCCTGGGGCTTGGTCTTGGTGGTGAAGAAGGGATCGTAGATGCGGTGGAGGTGCTCTTTTTCGATACCGTTGCCGGAGTCCTGAATGCGGACGATGACGCGGCCAGCGCCGTTGAAGGTTGCGATCTTGAGCGTCGCGTTGGCGGTTCCAAACATCGCGTCCTTCGCGTTCAACATGAGGTTGAGAACGACCTGTTGCAGCTTGCCCTGGTTGCCGTGAATGCGGGCGAGGTGTGGATCGAAGTTGGTTTCGACGCGGATCTGCGCGGTTTTGAACTGATGCTCGAGCAGAGTGACGGTGTCGCGGAGAAGCTCGTTGAGGTTGAGGGGGGCGAACTCGGCGCCGCTGGTGCGGGAGAAGTTGAGCAGGCCGTTGACGATCTCGGAGGCGCGGAAGGTCTGCTGCGTGATCTTTTCGAGCACGGGGGCGAGGCGCTCATCGTCGCGCATGTGCTTGGTGAGCATCTGGGTGTAACTGGAGATGACGGCGAGGGGAGTGTTGACCTCGTGGGCGACGCCGGCGGCGAGCAGGCCGATGGAGGAGAGCTTTTCAGCCTGGGTGAGCTGGGCTTCGAGCTGAATGCGGTCGGTGATGTCGTCGACGAGAATGATGCGGCCTACGGCGACGAAGTTACGCGTGACCAGTGGGGCGATGGCGATGTTAGCGATGCGGACCTTTCCGTCGGGTAGGACGAGGCGGAACTTGTAGAGGGTGTGGGTGCCGTGTTCCTCGCGCACGCTGTTGAAACGGGCTACGAAGTCCGGCGGCAGGATGGCCGAGAGGGGCTGGCGGAGGACTTCACTGCGCGACTTCGAGTACATGCCCTCCATCTGGGTGTTCCAGCTTTCGATGCGGTCGTCGAGGTCGACGGCGAAGACGCCGATGTTGATGGACTCGACGATGTTCTCGTGGAACTCCTTGAGGCTTTCGAACTCGGTGATCTTCTGTTCGAGGCGGCGGTAGAGTTGCGCGTTTTGAATGGCGATGCCGATGTAGCCGGCGAGGGATTCGAGCAGCTCCATGTCTTCGCTGGAGAGGAAGTCTCCGTCGTCGGTGCGGCCGAGACCGATGACCGCGACGGTGCGGGTTCCACCGCCTTCGCGATTGGCGACGCGGCAGGGAAGGTAGTAGTTGAGGTCGAGGCGGCCTGCGCTCTGGCGCTGGGCTTCGGGGAGGCGGAGGATCTGCTGGGGGTTTTCGAGGAAGATGTGGTTATTGGCTCCGGGGCGGTCGAAGTCCAGGAAGCGAACATCGAGGCTGCGGAGTTCGGCGGTGTGGAGGTTGGTGAGGCCGTGGGAGGCGGCTAGATCGAAGTGTCGCGGGGTGTAGATGCCCTCGCTCTCCGAGGCGAGAAAGACGGCGACGCGAGTGACGAGGAGAGTCTGGGGAAGGCGCTCGACGATGGAGTCCAGCAGGGCACGAAGATCGGTTTGGGCGTTGATGCCGCGGCCAAATTCGACGAGGGTTTCGCGGTAGTCGAAGCGCTTTTGATCGAAGACGCGATCGACTCGCGCCTGAATCATGCGCTTAAGCGGATCGAAGACGATCCCGGCGATGATGATGGCGGCGAGAAGGCCCCAGACGCCGAGGCTGGAGAGCCGGGTGTGGACGATCTCGCCGGTGAGGGCGATGATGCCGAAGTAAAGGCCGACGAGCGATGCGGTGGCCAGGGTGTAGGTGACGCCGCGTTTGAAGATGAGGTCGACGTCCATGAGCCGGTAGCGGACGATGGCCCAGCTGAAGGTGAGGGGAAGGACGACGAGAGAGAGACCGGCGATCTTGGCGATCTGGCTGTTGACCGACCAGTCAGCTAGGTAGGGGATGACGTAGAGCAGGGTAAACGGCGTGACCGCGATGAGGGTGCCACGGGTGAGCCACTTGAGTTGTTGGCGTTCGAGTGCGGACTCGGCCCAGCGATAACGGAGGCGGAAGACGATGGCGGCGATGACGTAGTAGAGGGCCAGGTAGCCAAGGGCGATCTGGTCGAGGCGGTGGAGAAGGACCTCGGTCGCGGACCAGAAGCGTATGGCCGTGTACTGCAGACCGATGAGAAATATTCCTGGGAGATAGAGCAGCGCACAGCCGATGCGTCGGCGCAGACGGTTGCGTTGGTCGGAGGCGAAGTTGTCGGAGAAGCTGACTGCGAAGTGAAGGAAGAGGGCTGGCTGGAGCGCCTGCGCGGCCATGTTGCCCCAGTAGATAAACCAGTCAAAGGTGCCGGGTTCGCCGGTAGATCGGAAGCTGTAGAGGACAAACGAGGCGAGACAGAAGACGTAGAAGTGGACAGACTTTGGAGCGGTCCAGCGCCGGAACAGGACGTAGATGCCGATGCAGAGATAGACCAGCGCGATGAAGCGAAGTCCTTGATTGATGGTGCGGTCTTTGGGCTCGAGAATGACCTGAATGTCGAGCTTGGTCGCCCCGTGGAGGTCAATGGATTGCGGAACCGGGCGGAGGATGGAGTAGGTGGCATGGGCCCAGATGCCGCTGCGAAACATCTCGCGGGTGAGTGATGCGACGCGGGGGGTGGGTTGGTCGTCGACACTGACGAGAATGTCGCCGGTACGTATGCCGGCGCGATGGCCTGGGGATATCGCTGGAACGCGCTCAGCCCGGAGGCCGGTGGCTGCCTCGACCCACCAGATGCCGTCAGTGGGGACGTCGAAACCGCTCTCCCGATCGAAGTTCATGGCTGCAAGGACGCAGGCGGCGACAGTCGCCACTGCAAGTACGATAGCCAGAATGCGAGTTTGGGAGGCGTTTTTCATGAAAATCTGGCGGCTTAGAACAACGTGAGCACATTAAGGACCAAACGATATAACGTTCAATGCACCAGCAGGAGGTCACTTGCCATCTTGAAGTCTACAGAAAATCATAACCTACTCCGTAATACTCGAAGTTATTTCAAATCTTACGCTGCCGATGAAGAAATTGTTCACATCCTACGCATCTATGTAATTGGAGGAGCCAATTATCGGATTTGAAACATCTCTGAGGTGATATTGGATTTAGCTAAAATAATCCATAGGAAACAATTAATACTCCTGTAATATTTGAAGGTTGCTTTGGAATGACCTTCCTTGAGCAAAATGAGGCTGCCGGAAAGTGACACGAAGAGAGATTAGTCAAATTGGTGAGGGGTTTGTTGTGGTGGACGGGGTGAAGGTCCACTATCAACGCGCCGGTTCGGGCAGACCACTGCTGCTTCTGCACGGCCTGGTAGGATCGGCCAAAAATTGGCGGAGAAACATTAGTTTTCTTGCGCAGGACTCTGACGTGTACGCGATCGACCTGTTCAATATGGGCGAGTCGGAGCGCGTGCCTGGACTTGATGCCGGACTGGAAGCGACGGCGGACCGGCTGGCAGCTTACATGGACGCGCTTGGTCTGGACGAGGCCGATATAGCAGCTCATTCCCATGGTGGGGCCGTGGCTATGATGTTTGCCGCACGGCACTCCGATCGTGTGCGCCGGTTGATCCTGTTCGCGCCGGCAAATCCGTTCTGCGACCTGGGACACCAGTTGATCCGGTTTTATCAGACACGATTTGGGATCTGGTTCGCACGACAGATTCCTTCTTTCCCGAGGAGATTGAAGGCGACAGCACTTAGCCGCATGTATGGGGATCCCTCCCGGGTTTCAGCCGGGGCGCTTGAGGGGTATATCGAAGGGCTACACGTTCCCGGAACCATGGACCACGTGTTGCAGATTGTGCAGCGCTGGTTTGTAGATATGGGATTGCTGCGATCTGTGCTGGAGCGGTTGGTGGCGAAGCCAATGCTGCTGATCTGGGGCGATCGCGACAGGGCGGTGGGCCTGAACTCGGGGCGGGAGCTGCAGCGGATTCTGCCTCAATCGAGTTTGATGGTGCTTCCAGGCGTCGGACACATCGCGTTTGAGGAGATGCCGGAGATCTGCAATACGGCGATGCGGGAGTGGTTACAGAAACCGTTGCCTTCTGAAGCGCGTGTGACGGTGAGCCGGCATGCGGAGTCTGCCGCGTTTGCCAACCAGGTGGCTGAACGAGGCGCGGCTTAGTTCGCTAACTTAAGCTGAATACGCTCTGCAACCAGAGGCGAATCTCGGCCTGCATCAGATCGAGCTTCGGGTTGGGCGACGCGGTGGTTCCCTGAAAAAAGTGGTCGGCGTCTGAGATCCAGACCAGGCGCTTTGGTTCAGGCGCTCTTTCAAAGACGCCTTCGAGAATGTCGCGTGGGCCGTATTGGTCGTGGTCGCCGCTGATAAAGAGCTTGGGTTGGGTGCAATTAGGCAGAAACTTATAGGTGTAGTCGCGGCCCTCTGCGTGGACGGGAACGCCGAGGCCGACGAGACCCTTCACGCGGGGATCACCACAGCAGGCTCGCAGCCCGACGTTCGAGCCGAAGGAGAAGCCGGCGAAGAGGATGGGACGGTCGAGATTGTGTTGTAACCAGTCGAGAGCTGCGAGGACGTCGTCCTGTTCTCCGAGCCCGTGATCGTGAGCGCCTTCACTGAGGCCTACGCCACGGAAGTTGAAGCGAAGGACGGGAAGGCCGAAGGATAAGAAGGCCTTCATGGCGTGATAGACCACTTTGTTGTGCATGGTTCCGCCTCCCGAGGGGTGCGGATGGCAGACGAGCGCAGCATACGAGGCATCGTCGCGACCTGTGTTGAGAAGGGCTTCGAGGCGACCGGTGGGGCCGTGGAGATCGTCGATGGAACGGATCTGTGAGCTAGGGGTCTGGGAGCTGGAAGTTTGCGTCATCATTTTCAGTTTATCGGGTGTGTTCGTTGTCCGCTCTTTATAGGGGATACCGTATGCTGGAGGGCATGGCGATTGACCCTATCGAACTGACGAAACAGCTAGTAAATATTGAGTCCACTACGTATCACGAGGGTCTTGCCGGTGCGTTTCTTTATGATTATCTGGGGGCGCAGCATTACGAGGTGGAGCGAACGGCGGTTGAGCAGCCGGACCGTGCCAGTACCCCGGGAGCAGGCAGTGGGGAGCGGTTCAATGTGTACGCCGCCATGCCTGGGGTCGCGCCGGATGTGGTGCTTTCGACCCACATGGATACGGTTCCTCCCTTCTTTGGCTGCACGGAGGACGACGAGTTTTTGTATGGCAGGGGAACCTGCGATGCAAAGGGAATTGTTGCGGCACAGGTTGCGGCGGCGGATCGGCTGCGCGATGGCGGAGTGAAGGTTGGATTGCTTTTTGTGGTGGGGGAGGAGCGGGATTCGGCGGGCGCTGCTGTCGCCAACTTATCTCCGAAGGGTTCGCGGTTTTTGATCAATGGAGAGCCGACGGATAACCGGCTGGCGCTGGCATCGAAGGGCGCGTTGCGGGTTGAACTGAGGGCGAAGGGCCGCATGGCGCACTCTGCCTATCCTGAGCTGGGGGAGTCGGCTATCGATAAGTTGATAGAAGCGCTGCATGATGTTCTGGCGATGCCGTTGCCGGTTGAGCCGGAGATCGGCCCTTCGACGTTGAACATCGGATTGATTGAAGGGGGGCGAGCTCCGAATGTAATCGCGGATAAGGCAGAGGCACATATTCTGGTTCGCCTGGTGGGGCCTTCGGAGGAAGTGAGGAGATCGATCGTTGCGGCCGTCGGCGACAGGGCGGATGTTGAGTTCAGCCTCGATCTACCATTTGTCAGGATGCGGAAGGTTGGGCAGCTGCCGACGATGATTGCAAAGTTTACGACGGATATTCCGAAGCTGACGGCCTGGGGTGAGCCGTTCCTGTTGGGGCCCGGGTCGATTCATGTAGCACATACGCCAAATGAAAAGATCGCAAAGAAAGAACTGTTGGACTGTGTCGATCTCTATGTGCGGTTGGCGGAGGAGTTGGTTCGGTCGTAGCGTGTCCTCCTATGTCAGCCGGAGAGGATGCGGAAGGGTAGACTTCCCAGGTTGTCTTCGGCGAGTACGGCCGTCTCGTCTGGATTGGCGGGGTTGTAGCGGATGTTTACCGAGGGGCTGCCGGTCGACTTCGACTCGGCTTCATGATGAGTGAGAGCTACGCTGCGAAGATAGCCGCCATAGTATTCCCCGTTGATCTTGAAGTGGAAACCGGCTTCGATCTGGTAGGTGACCCCAGGTGAGACCACGTCTTCGTCGGCGGAGAGGACTTGCCAGTGGTTGATTTCGGCCTTGGCGACAGGCCATTGAGCGGCGAGGCAAAGTTTCTTCTCGCGATTTTTGCGCCGGAGCCTGCGGCTGATTGCGTCGATGAAAAAGATGCCGACCATACTTGGGTAACGATTCTAATACGGCAATTTGGGACGCGTTTTCCTATGGGTGGGACGGCTCTAAACTATAGAGATGGCAGCAGAGTTTACTCACCTTCATCTTCATACTGACTACTCACTCCTCGATGGCGCCTGCGACGTAGATAAACTTGCCGGGCATTTGAGCAAGATTGGCCAGACAGCGGCTGCGATGACCGACCACGGAAATATCTATGGCGCGGTGCACTTTTTCGAAGCGATGCAGAAGAAGGGAATCAAGCCGATTCTCGGGTGCGAACTTTACATCTGCAAGAACGACGATCATCGTGCCGCGCCGGAGGGAGATAAGTATAACCACCTGTTGGTGCTGGCAGAGAATCAGGAGGGCTATCGCAATCTGGTTCGGCTGACGAGCGAGGCGGCGCTGCATGGGTTCTATCGAAAGCCGCGCGTGTCGAAGGATTTTCTTGCGAAACATTCGGAGGGCTTGATTGGATTCTCGGGCTGTCTTGCGGGTGAGGTGAATCAGTTTTTGATGGAGGACAAGTACGAGGAGGCGAAGCGTATTGCTGGCTTTTATCAGGATCTTTTCGGTAAAGGCAACTATTTTCTCGAGATTCAGGACCATGGACTGGCGCCGGATAAGGGCGTCTGCGATGCGTTGTTCAAGATGGAGCGCGAGCTTGATATTCCTCTGATCGCGACCAATGATAGCCACTATGTCGCTTCGGATGATTCGCGAGCGCATGAGATTCTACTCTGCGTGCAGACGGCCGGCAGCATGAACGACCCGAAGCGATTCAAGTTCGATACGCAGGAGTTTTACATCAAGAGCGCGGAGGAGATGCTGCGGACTTTCTCGCAGAATCCCGAGGTCTGCACACGGACAATGCAGTTTATTGAACGATGCAACGTAAAGATGTTGAAGGTGGACAATCCGTTTCCGGATTTCAACGTGCCTGAGGGAGAGACGCTTGATACCTACTTTGAGCAGGTGTGCCGCAAGGGCCTGGAGATGCGCCTCGAAACGGCTGTTGCCCATCTGCGTTCCCGGGGATTGTTGAAAAAAACGATTCCTGAGTATCACGAGCGGCTGGACCGCGAGCTGAACATCATCAAACAGATGAAGTTTCCTGGTTATTTCATGATTGTCTGGGACTTTATCAAGTATGCGCGCGAGCAAAGGATTCCAGTGGGACCGGGGCGTGGATCGGCTGCGGGTTCATTGGTGGCTTACGTGATGCAGATTACGGATATCGATCCGCTGCAGAATGAACTGTTGTTTGAGCGTTTTCTGAATCCGGAGCGCGTGTCGATGCCGGATATCGATATCGACTTCTGCATGAACCGGCGTGGTGAGGTGATTGAGTACGTCAACCGAAAGTATGGGCGGGATCAGGTTGCGCAGATTATTACGTTCAACACGATGGCGGCCAAGGCTGCGATCAAGGACGTGGGACGTGCGCTGGATATGCCGTATGGCGAGGTCGACCGGATCGCGAAGATGATTCCGACTACGATTGGGATCACGATCGATCAGGCTTTGAAGGATTCGCCTTCGTTGGCAGGGGCGTATGAGGGCGATCCGAAGATTAAGGAGTTGATCGATGCGGCGCTGCGGCTGGAGGGACTTGTTCGCGGCGCGGGCGTGCATGCGGCGGGTGTCGTGATTGCGCCGAAGCCGCTGACGGAGTTGGTTCCGGTGACGCGTGCGAAGAACGACGATATCGTCACAGCATATGACATGAAGGCTGTCGAGAAGATGGGGCTTCTGAAGATGGACTTCCTCGGACTGACGACGCTGACGGTGATTGATGATGCGTTGAAGCTGATCAAGTCGACGACGGGTACGGATGTCGATATGGCGATGGTTCCGCTGGATGATGCGAAGACGTATGAGCAGGTGTATCACCGGGCGCTGACCTCGGGTGTGTTTCAGTTTGAGTCGGGCGGGATGCGAGATGTGTTGCGGCGATATAAGCCGAACACGGTTGAGGACCTGACTGCTTTGAACGCGCTGTATCGTCCGGGGCCGATTCAGGGTGGCATGATCGACGACTTCATCGAGCGCAAGTGGGGACGGCGGGCGGTGAGTTATGAGCTGCCTGAACTGGAGATGATTCTTCGCGAGACGCTGGGGGTCATTGTGTACCAGGAGCAGGTGATGCAGATCTCAAACGTGCTGGCGGGCTACTCACTGGGCGATTCGGACCTGCTGCGGCGGGCGATGGGGAAGAAGGATCCCGCGGAGATGGCGAAGCAGCGCGATCGCTTCATGAGTGGCGCGGCGGCGAATAAACATCCGAAGGATACGGCAGGGAAGATCTTTGACCTGATGGCGCAGTTTGCCGGATATGGCTTCAATAAGTCACATTCGGCTGCGTATGCGCTGCTGGCCTATCACACGGCGTGGTTGAAGACGCATTATCCGGTGGAGTTTATGGCGGCTCTGCTCACGAGCGAAACGTCGAAGCCGGAGAACGTGGTGAAGTACATCTCGGAGTGCCGCGAGATGAATATCTCGGTGGTGCCGCCGAATGTGCAGGTTTCGGATGCGAACTTTACTCCGATCGAAACACCCGGTGGGGCTGCGATCGGATTTGGGTTGGCAGCGATCAAAAATGTTGGGCATAACGCGATTGAGTCGATCATTGCGGCGCGGACGGCGCTGCAGGCTGCGGGAAAGAAGGGGTTCTCCAGCTTGTGGGAGTTCTGCGAGAAAGTTGACCTGCGGCTGCTGAATAAGCGTGTGCTGGAGTCTCTGATCAAAGCTGGCGCGATGGATGTGTTTGGCGGCCGGGCGGCGTTGTGCGCTGCTCTGGATAAGGCGATGGAGCGGGCACAGAAGTCTCAACGCGATGAGGCGGCTGGGCAGCATGGCTTGTTTGGAATCTTCGATGCGGATATTCATTCTCCTTCTTCGCACAATGGTGAGGAGGCACTGCCAAGCGTTGCGGAGTGGGACGAACACACACGTTTGCAGAATGAAAAAGAGGTGCTGGGATTCTTTGTGTCCGGGCATCCGATGGATAAGTATCGCGAGAAGCTTCGGAACATGAAGGTTGTCGATACAGCGACGGCCTGCGAGATGAAGCCTGAGCCGCAGGTATTTCGACGAGGACGAAGTGAAGAGCCGCAGAATGAGATCTCTATTGCGGGCGTGATTACAGGCCTGAAGGTCGCGAAGTCGAAGCGCTCGGGGGAGATGTATGCGCAGGCTTCGCTTGAGGATACGGTGGGTAAGATCGAGTTGATCGCGTTTCCGCAATCGTACGAGAAGCTTGCGGAGAAGTTAAAGATCGATGTGCCCGTGGTGGTTCGGGGCGTGTTGCGCGGCGAAGAGGATTCGGCGCCGAAGCTTGCCGTTTCGAGCATTCAGGCGCTGGAGGATGTAAAGATCAAGCTGCCGGATTCGTTGCGGATCAAGGTTCCCCTGCATAATCCTGATGCGGCGCTGCTTGAGAAGCTGCATGCCATCCTGGTTGGAGCTCCTGGCAAAGGAAAGCTGCTGCTAGATCTCGAAGAGCCGGGGGAGTTTTGTGCGGTGCTTGAACCCCACAACTGCCTGGTCGCCGCGGATCGGCTTTTCATCGATCAGGTGGAGGAACTGGTGGGCCGCGGAGGGGTTCGCATCATCGACTAGCCGCCAATGCCATACAATCGAGAGAGAAGTTAGTGAAGCACACCTAGACAATGGCAGAACACGAGACAGGAAGAACAGCGCACTCCCAGGCAGTATCCGCACCGACTCCCGAAGCGTGGATTAAGACGGAGCTGGCGCGGCACCCCCAGCGCCCCTACCCGATGGATTTCATTGCAGCATTGTTTACCGACTTCAGCGAGATCCATGGCGACCGCGCCTTTGGCGACGATGCCGCGATGAGTTGTGGGATGGCGGTCTTTCACGGCGAACCGGTGATGGTGATCGGGAACCTGAAGGGGAGGACGCTGAAGGAACGGGTGGCGCGGAAGTTTGGCAGCCCCGATCCAGAAGGGTATCGCAAGGCTCTGCGGGCGATGAAGATTGCTGAAAAGTTTGGCAGGCCTGTGTTTACCTTCCTCGACCTCGCTGGAGCGAATCCTGGCATCGGGGCGGAGGAGCGCGGGCAGGGGGAGGCAATCGCACGGAGTCTGCTGGAGATGTCCCGATTGCGGGTGCCCACCATCGCCACGATTACGGGTGAGGGTGGATCGGGCGGAGCACTAGCGCTGGCGGTAGCCGATCGAGTGTTGATGCTCGAAAACGCGATCTACTCGGTGATCTCTCCTGAGGGATGCGCGTCGATTATGTGGAAGGATGCCAGCAAGAAGCAGCAGGCAGCGACGGCGTTGAAGTACACCGCCGTGGACGTCAAATTACTTGGCTGTGTCGATGAGGTATTGCCTGAGCCGTGGGGTGGGACGCAGAACAATCCGGAAGAGGCCATGACATTGGTCGACGAAAGACTGCGGGGCAACCTCGCAGAGCTTCGGGCACTGCCGCTCGAGACCCTGCTTGAGCAGCGCTACACCAAGTTTCGTAATATCGCACAGTTTTACACCACCGTTTAGCGGAACCACCGTTTCTGGAGCAGCCAGCGTTGCAATCCCTCAATTCGACACACTCAGGCCGCTCTGAGCGCACGCTGCAGCTGGCGCTCTTCGTAACATCTGCGACCTGGTTTGTGGCTTCCGATATTCTGGCGGGACGTTCGGCGCGTGGCCTTTCGGAGCGATTTGGGCTTGACGCGGAGAGACCTCTGCTGGCGGCGCTTTTTCTTCTTTTTTTGTTGGCGGTCGGGTTTTCGATCTTGCAGGCTATTGCCCATCGGCAGTCTTCGCTTCGGGAGGTTCTGGGTCTTCCAAGGCGAGTGACATCGCGGCGGGAGTGGACCCTTGGGGTCGCTGTTGGCTGGGGTTGCGTGGTGCTGGCCGTTCTTCCTATGACTCTGACGGGAAAGTTGGATGTCCAGCTGTGGTTGCAGCCGCGGGCGATCTGGCTGCTGCTTTTGAATCTTGGAACTCTTGCGGTCGCGGCTCTGGCCGAGGAGGTAGCATTTCGCGGCTATCCCTTTCGGCGCTTGATTGAAGCGATGGGACCAGTAGCGGCGACAATTGGAATGTCTCTTTTCTTTGGGCTCGGACATGCACTGAATCCGGGGGCTACGTGGACGAGCGTCTTTGTGACGATGCTAGCTGGCCTGCTGCTGTCGGTGGCGTGGCTGCGGACCCACGGATTGTGGCTACCGTGGGGACTTCACTTTGCCTGGAACGCCAGCATCGGCATCCTGTTTGGCCTTCCAATCAGCGGAATCAGTGACTTCTCGAGCGTGGTGCAGACGCGGTCCTTCGGTCCACTGTGGCTGACGGGAGGGAACTACGGACCCGAGGGAGCGGTTTTCACGGCTTTCGTTTTGCTGATCGCAGTGGCGGTTTTGGTCCGTATCACTCGCGATTATGCATGGGACTACACCCATAAACCCATTGTTGCGGGCGGCTATGCGATCGAGATTCCGCCACCTCCGGCACATGCGGCGATGGAGCAGGAGGCAAAACCGGCCGCTGTGCCATCCTTGGTTCAGATTTTGCCGGCCACTCCCCAATCGCGATCGGTTGGCGAGGAACCGAAGCTCTAGCCGGGTCGGATTGAGGCGCTGTTGTTTTGATTTTGGGACTTTAACGCTACTTCTCTGTGGTCTGATCAAAATTCGTGAACCGGCTCTTGTCAAAGGGGAAGAGAAGGCGCAAGCTGTTGTGTATCTGAGGCGCTTCCATGGCACTTTTTCGCTACAGGTCGGCTCTTTTGCTGGGTAGTCTGGCATTGTCGTCGCTGTCTTTGAAGGCGGCTCATGGTCAGGTCTTTGTGGTCGGGGAAGGGACTGCGACTGCTGACATCTCTACGGATTTTTCCCCTACACATGTTTCGTTGCCTGATACGCCGATGACGGAGCGTGGTCGTCGTGAGCTAGTTCGAAATCTTGAAGCAGAGCAGGGGTTCGCTCATCGTGCGTTGCCGGTGAGCGCGGGGGTGACGCTGCGAGCGAATGGACCGATTAGTCCCGGTGGGGCGGAGTATAGAAAGATGATCTACCAGAAGGGTGAGGCTGCGGCGCTGGGCGACCGAGTCATCATTACGTCTTTGGAGATCAAGCCTGATCGGATTGTGCTGGACCTCAACGGCGGTCCGTATCTGAAACATCGGTTTCTAAGTCATATCCAGATCAATGACGCGCCGGTTGCGCAGACGAATCAGGACCGGGCCACGGGGTCGCGAATTACGCTGATCTTCGAGGGGCACGTTCCGGAGATCTCCGCGCCGGAGGTAAAGGCGTTGCTGGAGCCAGTGATCGATTTTGGGGTGAAGACCTCCGAACAGGCTTATGCGGATACTCTGCCTCCCTCGTTGAAGGAGGCGATTGCGGCGCATGAAGTTCTGGTGGGGATGAATCATCGAATGGTGCTGGCGGCGCTGGGCGCTCCGGAGAACAAGATGCGGGACCAGCCGAGCGGAGATGCGAGCGGTGGACGATACGAGGAGTGGATCTATGGTCACGTGCCGCAGACGATTCGGTTTGTGCGGTTTGTAGGGGACCGCGTGACGGTCGTGGAGATTGCGGCGCTGGGCAAACCGATCGAGATTCATGACAAGGATGAGATGGCTGGGTATAACTCAGGCGAGCCAGCGCGTGAGGTCGCGATGGGAGACAAGGCCCCTGATGGAACCGAGAAGACGAATGCTCCGCCGACGTTGCTAAAGCCGGGTGAGGCGGCGTCCGCGGGCCGCACCGATGGTAAAGTTCAATTTCCGGATGACAAGAAGGACAGTAAGGGCGGAGCGTCCGCACCGTCGGCACAGCCTCCTTCGAACAATCTTGCGTTGGCTCAACAGCCACGTTAGGGCTTTGGTCGTGTAGACTTGTAGGAGAGCTTCAATCGCAGTTCTTCTCCTCCGATTCCCGCCGTGGTTCGTCCCGGACAATCTTTACGAGAAGCACCGGATGATGAGATTCTGCTTGCCCGCGATGGTCATAGTCGATCGAGATATCCAATGCGTGGGCCGAGATATTTGTAACGTTCGTATTAGGGAGAGCAAGCATTATGGCGAAGATTGCCAAGACCGGCGACCGTAAGAAGGTCATGGATACTAACAAGAGCACGGATTGTCCAAAGTGCTCCAAACCAACTCGCATTGTGAAGCGCGTGAAGGACCGCGAGCGCGGTACTCCTGGCGGAGTGTATATCTCCTGCTCCGCGTGCGATTTCTTCGAAAAACTCTAAGCGAAAGATTCAACAAAGATGCAACCGACAAAGGGCCCTGTGTGGGCTCTTTGTTGTGTGCGGACCTTTCTTTTGAGTGCCTTGTGAGTGTCTGACATGGGTTGGGGTTCGTTGAGGATTATGCACCAAAGTTGTACAGATAATTTACCGTGAGAGACTTGACGATCGTTGGTTGAGACGGGCAGACTCGACGCTGGAAAGTAGGAACCCAGTTTTATGATGAACAGCAGCTCTGCAGTGACCTCTTCTGCTTTTGCACCTCTCCCGCACTTCACTCGCCCTACATTTCTGATGTGCCCGCCTGAGTTTTATGACGTGGACTACGTGATCAACCCGTGGATGGCGGGGAATCTGCATCGACCGTCGCGGGATACTGCGTTTATGCAGTGGAAGAACCTGTACCGGCAGCTGCAGCGGGTGGCGGATGTTCGCTTGCTGCACGCTCGGGAGGGGTCGCCGGATATGGTGTTTGTGGCGCATGCGGCGGTGGTGCAGCATGGGCTGGCGGCGGTGTCGAGTTTTGCTCATCCGCAGCGGCAGACCGAAGAGGGGCATCTGCGAAAGTGGTTGCAGGACGCGGGTTTTCTGCTGTGGGAGACGCCGCGGGAGACTTCGTTCGAGGGTGAGGGGGATGCGCTCTTTGACGCCAATGGCGGGCATCTGTGGGCGGCACACGGGGTTCGGACTTGCAGGCATAGCCATCGGCACCTGGGGGATGCGTGGCATACGCGAGTGACGTCACTGCATCTGGTGGATCCACGGTTTTATCATTTGGATCTTTGTTTTGCGCCACTTAGCGGAGGGTACCTGATGTACTTTCCGGGCGCCTTCGATGCGGCTTCGCTCGAGAAGATCCATGCTGCCTATGCAGCGGATAAGAGGATTGTTGTCAGCGAGTTAGAGGCTACTCAGTTTGGCTGCAATGTGATCAATGTGGGGCGCGATGTTTTGATGGGCGCGGTGGAGACGGACCTAGCTAAACGATTGATGGAGCGTGGTTTTGATGTGACCGAGATGCCTCTGGGCGAGTTCCAGCGTGGGGGCGGGTCGGCCAAGTCGCTGGCTTTGCGGCTGAGTGATTCGGTGCAGGCTTTGGGGGATCTTCGGATCGATTCGGCGGTCTAGCTTCCCCATTTTTGTGGATGGTTTTTTTTGGCGTGGTGGAGAGGCGTTTTTTCGGGGGTTTTTCCGAAAAGCGCCTCTTTCGCGTGGTGTTTTGGTGGTGAAGTTGTGGTGTTTTGTGTGGTGGATGTGGTGTTTTAGCAGCGCTCTTTTGGGTGCTAAAAATACGCCAACTTTTTGAAGTTTTTTGGGGTATGCCAGCGGTGGGCGTGACCAGATCGTTCCTCGATTGGGATTATGCTCTGTGGTGAAGGTTCGAGCTTTGCTCGAAGGCCCACTCATGCGATGAAGCTGCATGAATGGGGCACCCGATGGAATGGATATATGATGGATTGACAAAATGCACCCCACCCTTTGCAAAGGCGCGAAGGATGGGGCACCCGGTTGGATGGGGCACCCAGTCGTTAAGGGTGGGGTAGAGGTTTGGGTTGTACCCGGCCTTAGCTTGTTATGAATCTGCGGTATCGGAGTGTGGTGATTGCTCCGAGGATTCCAGTTGCCATCAGGGCGAAGGAGGAGGGTTCGGGAACGGTTGAGTTGGTGAGAGGTTCGATGGTGATGGTGCCGGGGATGTTTGGGATTGGTGCGTCGGGTACCAACATGCCGTCGAAGGTTCCGGTGAGAACGGTGGGAGCGTCAGCTGGGCCGGCCAAGGGAAGAAGCGATCCAAAGATAACGATATTGGTGAAAGCACCGGGAGGGGGGGTAAGGGAAGGACAGGGAGTAAGGGGCGTATCCGACGACCATCTCGGTGGGTGAAATCTGGGTGAAGTCGATGAGGGAGTAAAATCCGGATTCGGCGGGGTCGGTGGCCAGAACGGTGAGGCAATCGAGCGGGGGGCATGGGGGAGAAAAAATGAAGTAGGGGGTGGGGGCGAAGTCGAGGGTGGTGATGCCTCCGCGGACTCCGGGAGGGGAGGGGAAGTCGAAGGTGATCTGGTACATGGTGTCGGCGTGAGCGGTTGGAGGGATGGACAAGGCAGAGGCAAGGAGGGCAAGGACGAAGAGAGTTTTGTGCATGAGTGGATCCCTTCTCGAGTTTTAAGTGAAATAAGGGTGCGCCTTGGTTTGGGGGGCGTCAAGTGAATTTGTGAGGCGGTGGAATCGGTTCGAGCTTTGCTCGAAGGCTCACATCATGCGATGAAAGTGCATGAATGTGTATTCGGCGACGAGATTCTGAAGGCGGCGTGTAGAGAAAGCGGTTCGCGCGTGGCGCGAATGCCCACATCTCAGAGTCGAGATATGGGGCACCCGTATCCGGCTAAGGTTGAATTACTTTTTCTGGCGGGCTTCGGCTTTGGCTATCTCTTCGGCTATCTCTTGAAGGATGGCCTGGGCGGCGGCGGCGGGGTCTGGGGCCTGGGTGATGGGGCGGCCTACGACGAGCATGGAGGCTCCTGCGGCGATGGCCTGCGCTGGAGTGGCGATGCGTTTCTGGTCGCCGAGGGCCGCGCCTGCGGGGCGGATTCCCGGGATGACGAGGAGGGTGTCGGGGCCGGTGGCTGCGCGGACGGCGGCGACCTCTTCGGCGGAGCAGACGAAGCCGTCAATGCCTGATTGAGTGGCGAGCTTTGCAAGGCGGAGGACCTGGTCGGCGGGAGAGACGGTGATGCCTGTGCCTGTGAGTTGAGCGGCGTCCATGCTGGTGAGGACAGTGACGGCGAGGAGGCGGGGCCCGCCGGGGGCGCGGGCGGCTTCGGCTGCGGCGGCCATCATGGCAGAGCCTCCGCTGGCGTGAATGGTGAGGAGCCCTGCTCCGGCTTGTGTGGCGGAGCGGACGGCACCGGCTACGGTGTTGGGGATGTCGTGAAGTTTGAGGTCGAGGAAGACGTCGAAGTCACGGTCTCTAAGTTCGCGGACGATGGTGTTGCCGGCGGCGTAGTAGAGCTCCATGCCGATTTTGAACCATTGGCAGGTGTGGCCGAGAGTATCGACTAGTTTGAGGGCCTGCAGGGCGTCTGGATAGTCGAGGGCTACTGCCAAGCGAGCTTTTGGATCGGGCATGAGGTTAGTTTAACTTTTTTGTGCTGCCGGATGGGAGTGAAGTGTGACGATTTGTACGGGAGTTGCGAGCGTCTACGCCCATCTTCGAGAAAGCGGTTCGCGTGCGACGCGAGTTACTCCACCCAGACCACCTTATGAGGATGATGGTGGCCGTACTTCCATGGCTGCGATCTCTTACAAGGAAGCGACGACAGGCAAAGTCGAGGGCGAGCGGAAGCCATCGCCACCGCGCCAGTTTATGGGTGAGAGAAGGCGCACCTCTGGAAGACGCTCGACGAGTGCGTAGGTGGCGGCAAGAGCGGCGGTACGGATAAGAGGTGCTCCGACGCATGCATGCCGCCCAGCGCCAAGACTGACCTGTCCCAGGCCGCGACGCATTACAGAGACGGCGTTTGGATTGGAGAAGCGATCAGGGTCGCGGTTGGCTGCGAAGATGCGCAGCGTAAGCCGCTCTCCCTGGCTAATGCAGATTCCGTTGATCACCGTATCGGCCTGGGCGCGCCGATAGACGAATCGCGTTAATCCGGCGAAGCGCAACAACTCCTCTACTCCACGCGCAATCAGAGCAGGCTGGCGATGAAGACGACTCCATTCTTCAGGATGAGTGATGAGCCCGAACCATACATTCGCCAGCAGGTGCACCATAGTCTGCGAGAGTGCCACAAAACCAGACTCACGCAAAGGCATTGGGCCTGAGGCAAAGTAAGGACACAGCACGGCAGAGGCTGCCTTCGATCTTGATTTAATCTCAGGATCGAAGGGGTCGGCAGACGAGGCGGATACCTGCCTGGCCAACTGCTTGAGCAAGTCTATGTCGCTACAGGAGGGTTGCGTCACTTCGAGCGCAAGCGCAAGACAGACGGGCTCGGCGTACTCCCTAATTAGATCAACAGGCTGGTCCCAGTGGAGAGTTGCAAGTTGTGCTCTGGCATCTTCAAACATCTGTCTTCGCACCGAGCGCAACATTTTTGGCGAGAGTGCGTCGCGTGTCTCTAATCTCATGCGAAGTCTCGCATCTTCATCGACTATCAACTCGTCTTTCTTGCGCGAAGGGCCGACCAACGTTAGCTCAGGAGAATAAAGTGCTGCAACGACGTCGGCGTAACGGCTCAGAATCCAACAGTCAGCCTTCGAATCGAAATAAGCAGGCTCAACTTGTGGATGACTGCGAGCCCCTAACCAATCATCTTCCGACACGCAGCGTCTCTCCCGCACTGGAGAGTTGATAGCTTCGTGCACAACAGTATCCGAGAGACTCATAGCAACTCGTCCTCCGCGAAGAGACTTGCGGCCTCACATGAGCGCATGACAAGACAGTAAGAACAGCCCTTGAGATACGCGACATGATTCATCATTACAGCCACATGCGCGATGCAAAACACCGATGACAATCTGCTTACAACACGATGACACCAGACTGACACACCTCTGCGCGCAGCGATCGATCCTCAGATTGAGAGCGTGGTAACCGATTAGCCGTGATGACACGTGGAAAGGTCGTACTTTTCTATCCGCCATACGACGGACCACCTCTTGGTGCGCCTCTTTCACTTCTTGCTCTGGCTGGAACGCTTCGAGCGGCGTCCTTCGAAGTTGTCCTGATCGATGCGGCGATCGAGCCGAACTATCTGCTGCGTCTTGAAGAAGAATGTCAGTTCGCTCTTTGCATAGGTATCTCTGTGCTGACCGGCCCAATGATTCGCGGTGCGATTGAGGCAGCCCAACACGTAAAAAAACATACACCTGATGTCTGCGTCGTATTTGGCGGCTGGCATCCTACTCTCTGTCCGGAGTCGACTCTGCGAGAAGAGTTTGTCGATGTGGTGGTGCGTGGGCAGGGCGAGATCACAATCGTCGAACTTGCAGGGGCGCTTGCCGATAACAGGGCTCTGGATTTTATTCCGGGGGTGTCCTGGAAGAAGGACGGGCGCCTAATCGAGAACCTTGAACGGCGCGTTCAACCGATCGATACCTTTCCTCTTCCCGCCTACGAGCTAACCGACTTTGATGCCTATGAAAAAGCTTCGGGAAGACGAGAGCTGGCCTATGCGACCAGCGTTGGCTGTCCTTATGCATGCAACTACTGCACCGACATGGTCGTCTATAAGCGACGCTTCAATGCCTATTCCGCTGAACATGTCGTTGGTGAGTTGACTGGGCTCGTCAAGCAGTATGGTATTACCCACGTCGCATTGCTCGACTCCAACTTTCCGGTCGATTTGCGGCGTGCGATTGCCATTGCTCAGGGCATTTGCGACTCAGGCGTAAAGTTCGCCTGGACCTTTCAGGCTTCTACTGATTTTATCTGCCGCATGAGTCAGGAAGAGGTTCAACTACTGGCTGATAGCGGTGTGACTCATATGGGCTTTGGTACAGAGTCCACATCGAAGGCTGTACTAAAGTTGATGAATAAGCGGCACCAGCGCGTCGATGAGATGTACGAGACGGCGCGCAAGACAAGTCTGGCTGGCATTCGCGTCACCTTCAACCTCATCCTTGGCTATCCTGGCGAGACGGACGAGGATCGGCTGATTACCTTCCGAACCATGAGCGATATCGGTAGAAGGTTCGGTAACATGCGCTTCTCACCCAATATCTTCACCCCTTATCCTGGAATTCCCATTTGGCCGCAGCTTCGCGAACTGGGGGTGGTAGAACCTAAGACGCTACAGCAATGGATGGATATGCCGCTGGGTGCGAATCTCTTACCCTGGCTTCAAGGACCTGAGTTTAGCCACTTCGAGCGGACGCTCTCCTATTTCCTTCTTTTAAATCAGCTGCGCAAGCACTCTGACGAAGCAAACTTCGCAAAACGAGTACTCGATCTGATACTCGAAACGACGATTCGCTGGCGGCTTCAATTTAGTCTTTTTTCCATTCCTTGGGAGCTGTGGCTCTCAAAGCTCACAGAGCATCTGGTGAGACGTCGTTCACTCGTCACAGGACAGGAACTCCCAGTGGAAGCCTCGAAGGTGTGCTGATCTCTGGAGTTGCAGTGGTACGGTCTTCGGTTCGGCGAACCTGAAATCTATGTCTGGCGGTTAGATGAAAGCGGGCCTTTCGCTCGGTTGCCGCTCTCGTCTTTGGCTTCGTTTTTGGCGATAATAGAGGTTATGTCGAAACGTGAATTTCAAACTGAAGTTAGTCAGCTGCTGCAACTGATCATCCACTCGCTTTACTCTCACCCTGAGATCTTTCTTCGTGAACTGGTTTCGAACTCTTCGGATGCGCTGGATAAGCTGCGGCATCTGACGCTTACGGACGAGGCTTATAAGGCGCTGCCGTTCAATCCGCGGATCGATCTGGAGCTTGATGAAGAGAAGAAGACGCTTACCATCAGCGATACCGGCATCGGGATGAATGAGGAGGATCTGACTTCGAACCTGGGAACAATTGCGCGGTCGGGGACGAAGAACTTTCTGTCGCAGCTTTCGGGAGATGCGAAGAAGGATTCGAATCTGATCGGGCAGTTTGGTGTTGGGTTCTACAGCGTGTTCATGGTGGCGGATAAGGTAGAGGTCGTGTCGCGCAAAGCTGGGGAGGAGCAGGCGTGGCGGTGGGTGAGCGATGGTAAGACAGGTTTCGATATTGAGCCGGCGGAGCGTGACGTTGCCGGGACTACGGTCGTGATTCACTTCAACGACGAGGGGGCGCAGTACGCGAATAGTTGGCGGCTGCAGGAGATTGTCAAGAAGTACTCGAACCACATTGCGTTTCCGATCTTTTTGACCTACGACAAGAGTGAGTGGAATGAGGCGGAGAAGAAGTCAGACAAGGTTCGTACGACGGAGCAGGTGAATGCGGCGAGTGCGTTGTGGCGTCGACCGAAGAGTGAGTTGACGGACGAGGATTATAAGGAGCTTTATAAGTCGGTGTCGGGTGGTTGGGATGATCCGCTGTTTTGGTTTCATACGAAGGCAGAGGGAAGTCTGGAGTACACGACGCTGTTTTATATTCCGGCGAAGGCTCCGCTGGATCTGTATAACGCGGAGTACAAGGTTGGGGTGAAGCTTTATGTGAAGCGCGTCTTCATCATGGATGATGCGAAGGAGCTGCTGCCGCAGTACCTGCGGTTTGTCCGGGGGATTATCGATAGCGAAGATCTTCCGTTGAATGTGAGTCGTGAGATTCTGCAGCAGATAAGGTGCTGACGAGCATTCGCACGGCTAGCGTGAAGAAGATTCTTTCGGAGCTGAAGAACGTTGCGGCGAATCAGCCTGAGGAGTACCTGAAGTTTATTGCTGAGTACAACCGTCCGCTGAAGGAGGGACTGTACGGGGACTATGCGAATCGCGAGACTCTGCTGGAGCTGGTGCGGTTCAAGTCGACCAAGGTGGAGGGGTTGACGAGTCTTACGGATGTGAAGTCGCGGATGAAGGAAGATCAGAAGAGTATCTACTACATCACAGGTGGAGCGGAGTCGCTGCTGCGGACTTCGCCGTTACTGGAGATTTATAAGAAGAAGGATGTTGAGGTTCTGATTCTCGATGATGACTTCGACGAGGTGATCTTCTCGGGGGTAGAGAAGTATGGCGAGATCGATCTGAAGGCAGTGAATAAATCTTCTACCAGCGAGGATTTGAGGGGCGAGGATGAAGCGGATAAGAGCGAGAGTCTGAAGCCGCTGATCGAGATGCTGAAGAAGACGCTGGGCGATCGGGTGAAGGATGTACGAGCGTCGGTGCGGCTGGCGGATAGCCCTTCGTGCATCGTGTCGGATGAGGAGGAGCCGTCGCTGAAGATGCAGCAGATGATGCGGGCGATGGGGCAGAAGGATCTTCCTGCGATGAAGCCTACGCTGGAGATCAATCCGGACCATGAGATTGTGAAGAAGCTGCTGGCGCGGTCGGATGATTCGGTGGCTCAGGATGCGGCGTGGCTATTGTTTGATCAGGCTCTGCTGATGGAGGGTGTGACGATTCAGGATCCTGCGGCGTTTGTGCAGCGGCTGAATCGTGTGCTGAGTCTTTCTGTTTAGAGGCTTTCGTGCGGCTGCGGGAGGAGCAGCCGCTATGCTTTTTTGCATGGAGATTAGTTGGCGAGTTCCGGCCCGTTACTGTGCGGACTCAGTGTTGCATCGAATGACCAATGGGGGACATCTGTTTCGGGTATGAAGAAGAGGGATCCAAGCGCGGAGGTGATGCTGTCGGAGGATCAGTTTCAGGCGATTGCTCGGGCGCTGAGTGATCCGCGCCGGTTTGCGATTCTGCAACAGGTGGGGGCCAGTGAGGGGATGGAGTGCAGTGCGCTGCAGGAGCATGAGTCGATCAGTCCGGCTACGGTGTCCCACCATATGAAGGAGTTGAGCGAGGCGGGGTTAATTGAGATAAGACGCGTGGGTCGAGGGGCCAACCTATATCTGCACCGTTCGGTGTTTGAGGCTTATGTCAGACGGCTCTCCTCTATTTAGATCTGGTAAATGACGAATCGGGCCGGACCCTGCCCGCATCTATTCGATAGCTGCACTGTTCGATAGATATCGAAATAAGGAGATTGCGATGGGAAAGCTTACAGGAAAGATAGCGGTTGTGACAGGAGCGTCGAAGGGTATTGGCGCGGAGATTGCGAAGGAACTGGCGGCGCAGGGTGCGTCGGTGGTGGTGAACTATGCGTTGAGCAAAGAGGGCGCCGATAAGGTGGTTACCGAGATCGTAAAGGCCGGTGGGAAGGCGATTGCCGTGGGCGGGAGCGTCGCGAAGACTGCGGAGATTGATGCGCTTTTTGCTGAGACGAAGAAGGCCTATGGCAGGGTCGATATCCTGGTGAACAATGCCGGCGTGTATGAGTTCGCTCCGCTGGAGGGGATTACGGAGGAGTCGATCGACCGGATGCTGGGCATCAATGTGAAGGGACTGTTGCTCGCTACAAAGGCTGGCGTGGCTCTGTTTCCGGCGGAGGGTGGCAGCGTGATCAATATAGGATCGGTTGCCAGTGACCAGACGCCTCCGATGTCGGCGGTGTACAGCAGCACGAAGGGCGCCGTGGATGCAATTACGCGCGTGCTTGCGAAGGAGCTGGGGCCAAAGAAGATTCGAGTGAATGCGGTGAACCCCGGGCCTATCGTAACGGAGGGCTTCAAGTCTGCCGGGGTTGAGGGAAGCGACTTCGAAAAGCAGATGCTGCAGAGCACGCCACTCGGCCGAATCGGGCAGCCAGATGATGTGTCCACCGTGGTTGCGTTTCTTGCATCGGACGATGCCAAGTGGGTGACCGGTTCGCTGCTGCAGGTTGCGGGTGGAATGCGGTAAAGAATTTGCCGAAAGAGCGCTCCGGGCTTCGAGATGAAGCTCGGAGCTTTTTGTCTGTAGGAACCGAGGTGATACTTCCGAGTCGCCACGATTGTGGACAACCGGTTATGCCAGTACCAAGTGTTAATCTTTTGCAAAGCGGCTGATGCCGTAGGCGACCGGTAGTCCGAAGACGATCATGTGGATGAGCAGGCCAAGGCGCATGCCGCGAATGGTAATGGGGTCGTATTGGTGGAGGGCGGAGAGCGGCAGGACGATGAGCATCATGACGAGGTGAACGCCAGCACCAAAGCAGAGGCCGCAGATGAGCGGATACTCCGTCATGAATCTCAGTTTGCGGCTTACGGCGTAGTAGAAGGTTGCGAAGATGAGGGAGATGATAACGTGCAGCAGGACACCCAGAGTATAGTTTGCCGGGGCCTCCCTTAAGCGCCTTTTCCCCTACCAGGCCGTAGGTAATGACGAGGATAATGTCGTGGCCCGCAAGGATCATGGCCTGTAAGAGATCCAGTGTTGCGCCGACGAGACCCGCCACGCCGATTGCCAGTAGAGCGTTTCTTGTTGTTGTTCGCGTGGGTGCGGACTCTTGAATCATTGAGATCTCCTATTTCACTTCTGGTTGGTTTGCAACATCCCTCTTGAGTCACTGGACGCCCTGGTTGGCGGGAGTTTTGTGGTCGAGGCTAGTAGGGAGGAAAAGACTGAGTTCTGCTATGGAGTTGCGGGATTTGCGTCTGCTTCAACGTCAATCTCGATATCGACATCGGGCACCGTAGAGTCGCCGACTTCTGATGCGTTGTCCCGCGCTCCCATGCCGAATGCAGCACGCTTCAAGCCTGCGGTTCCATGGAACGCCACTCTGGCCGGCTCGTTCGGCTCAGTATCGGAGAAGGTGCCATTGAACTTGAAGGTGAGCGGCACGACCCTGGTAACACCGTGCATTGTCAGCGAGCCGTCCATCCTCCACAGATCTGAGGAAATACGGTGAATGCCGCGACCCTGATAGGTCATCGTCAGAAATTTCTTCACATCAAAGTACGCGTCGCCGCGAAGATCCTCATCACGCTTGCTGATCTGCGTGCTGATCGTGGAGACGTCGATCGTGACGTCTACGCTGCAGGCAGCTGGGTCCGGCGATACAGTGATAGTTCCCGTAACTTTGTCGAACCGGCCACGCACACGCCCGACCAGATGGTGCCACGCGCTGAAGTAGGCGAAGCTGTGAGCGGGATCGATCTTATATGTTCCCGGAGCCGGAAGGGCGTCAGCTTTGACGCTCTTTTGAACGGGTGCAGGGGGCTCCGCCACCGCAAAGGTCCAGGACATCGCATAAGTTGCCAGAAGCAGAGCACTGACTCCAAAGAGATCGTGCAATTTCTCTAAAACTGATCTTGTTACTTTCCTGCTGACCATCTCACTTGCCTCCGGTTGATGCAACTCGCATTGCGGTTCTTACGCTACGCAGAGGAGCGCGAGGAAGTCCTGAATCCAGTCTGAAATACTCTGAATAGTTCTGAAATAAGGCTGTAAGTGCGGGTTAAGGGTTGAACTGCGTTCGGATGGTGGGTATCGGTATAATCGGCAGGCGCTGGTTTTTATGGAAGCTTGATTTAAAGGCAGAAGGTAGTACTGAACCTGTATGGAACGCACCCCCACAACAATGCTTCGCATCGGCACCTGGTGCGTCAATCCGGCATCCGGCCAGATTTCACGAGATGGAGAGAGCGCACGGCTTGAAGCGCGGACGATGCGGCTGCTGGTGTGTCTGGCCGAGCATGCCGGAGAAGTGGTGAGCATCGACGATCTGCTTAGCCAGGTGTGGTCCGGGGTTATCGTGTCACCCGACTCGGTTTATCAGGCAGTGGCGTCGTTGCGGCGGTTGCTTGGCGACGACCCGAAGCAGCCTACTTATATTGCGACGGTACCGCGGCTGGGGTATCGCATGGTGGCGACGGTGAGTCCTTGGTTGGAGGAGCCGATTGCTCAGACAGTTTCACCGACGGTATCTTCAGTGGCTTCCGAGAGCGAAGCTTCGGTTGCGATTGCGAATGCGCCGCGGCCGGGTTCGCGCCGAATAGCCCTGACGATTAGCGGTGCGGTGATCTGTCTTGCGGTTGTTTTTGCCCTCGTGTTGCGCGCCAAGACTCCGAATCATTCTCCGGTGGAGTCGGCTGTGATCGCTGCTCCACAGACGCAGAAGTCCATTGCGGTGCTGCCGTTTCTTGACCTGACCCAGGGGATGCATGAAGGGGAGTTCGCCGATGGCATGACAGAGGAGCTGATCGACAAGCTCAGCAAGCTCCCCAGGCTGCAGGTACCGTCTCCGACGTCTTCGTTCTACTACAGGGATAAAGAGATGCCGGTGGCGGAGATCGTAAAGGCGCTGGGTGTGATGTATGTGCTGGATGGGAGCGTACGCAAGTCTGGTGCGCGGGTGCGGGTGGCGGCGCGGCTGATCCGTGCGGATAACGGGTATGTGGTGTGGTCGGAGACGTACGATCGTCCGTTTCACGATCTCCTCATGGTGCAGGACGACATCGCAGGTGAAGTGACGAAGGCGCTGGGGGCGTCGACGGAGTTTAAGCCAAGCTGAACACTGCAAGCTGATTCGGTTAGCGCGTATTCCTTTAGGCCGACTTGTCGGAAGCGATCGGATGACTTTTACGTTGATTCTTTCTCTTGACAAACCATAACCATACGGTTATGGTTTTGCTGTGAAACCGGCCAATGCAAATCCCGTGTTCCGTGCTCTTGCCGATCCGACTCGCCGGGCCATCTTTGAGGAGCTGACCCGACAGGGGGAGCAGACCGTCCACGCATTGACTCACTATGCGGGGGTCTCCCAGCCTGCCGTCTCCAAGCATCTGACGGTACTGAAGCGGGCAAAGCTAGTACGGCATCGCCGTGCGGGTCGCGAGACTCACTATCGTGCGCAGCCTGATGCACTGGCGCCGATGGTGGACTGGCTCAATCACTACGGCGCCTTCTGGCGCGACCGGTTCGACCAGCTTGAAGCACTTTTGGAAAGGATGGATTAATGACCCCAGCCGTTGACACCTCCGCTCGCTCCATCGTCGTCGAACGCCAGATGCCGCATCCACAGGAAAAAGTCTGGCGTGCGCTCACCGAAGGCCTGCTCATCGAGCAATGGCTGATGAAGAACGATTTTCAGCCGATCGTCGGGCACAAGTTCAACTTCCGCGCCAAACCCATGGCCGGCTGGAACGGGGTCTCTGACTGCGAGGTTCTCCTCGTCGAGCCTCCGCAGCGTCTCTCCTGGAGCCAGAACGCCTCCGGCGAGCAGGCAGCCGACGGCCTGCGTTCGGTTGTTACCTGGACCCTGACGCCCACTGATGCTGGCACCCACGTTCGGATGGAGCAGTCCGGCTTCCGCGCGCAGGACGAGGGCGGCTATCAGGCGATGAGCTTCGGCTGGCCACGTGTTCTCGCTAACCTCGAGCGTGTGGCTGGTGAGTTGAATGCAGAGGAGGTGGACCAATGACCTCCCCCAATACCCTTGTCGTCGAACGAGTCTTCCCGCACCCACCAGAGAAGCTGTGGCGCGCGCTTACGGAGAGCCCGCTGCTCGCGCAGTGGATGATGAACAACGACTTCGAGCCGGTGGTTGGACGGAGGTTCCAGTTCCGCGCCGATCCTATGCCGAACTGGAATGGCATTGTCGACTGCGAGGTGCTGGTCGTCGACCCGTTGCAACGGCTGTCCTATAACTGGGGCGTTGGAGGGGGCGAAGCCGGGCTTCAATGGGTCGTACTCTTCACGTTGACTCCAGAGGCGGGTGGAACCCACCTTCGCATGGAGCAGTCCGGCTTCGGTCCGGATCAACAGGCGGCGTATCAAGGTGCAAACTACGGCTGGCAGAGGTTCTTTGGTGGCCTCGAGCGTGTTCTCGGGAGGTGCAATGACTGCGAAGACTAAGAACGTTACGTATTGGACGACCACCGCACTTATAGCGTTTTTTATCGGAAGCGGCGGCGCCGGGCAGCTGGTACAGTTTCAGCGCAACCCCCACGGCGTCGTGCCCGCGCTTGGCTACCCAATGTACTTCTTCGCCATCCTGGGAGTTTGGAAGATGCTTGGAGCCATCGCCATTCTTGTGCCGGGTCTTCCGCGGCTCAAGGAATGGGCGTATGCCGGTATCTTCTTCGATCTGACGGGCGCTGCCGCATCGTGCGCTGCAGTCGGCGGCTATGGTGCTTATGGCTTTCACGTCCTCGCCCCACTCATCCTCACCGTAGTTACAGCGGTGTCGTGGGCACTGCGACCGCAAAGCCGTATTATCGGTGTGCTCTTTCCTTCGACAGACAGCAGGCCGGTATAGTCACGTGAATAGCGAACAGTTCTGGATAGAAGGGGTGCAGGGAGTCTGCGCGGTTGGCGAAGGTTGCAGGTTGCGCTGAGTACGGCTAAATTAGGTTGCGAGATTTGGAGATGTCCATGAAGAAGTCCGTTCCGGTGGAGTCTGCTTCTGCGTTGATCGACGCGAAGATCAACGAACTTGGCGACTGGCGTGGGAAGATGCTCGCGAAGGTGCGCGAGATCATCCGTAAGGCAGACCCTGAGATCGTCGAAGAGTGGAAGTGGATGGGAACTCCCGTTTTTTCCCGCGGCGGCATTGTGTGCACGGGAGAGACATACAAGAGCGTCGTCAAGATGACCTTTGCCAAGGGAGCTGCATTGAAGGATCCTTCAGGTCTGTTCAATTCAAGCCTTGAAGGGAATGTCAGGCGTGCCATCGATATCCAGGAAGGCGACAAGATCAATGAAGCGGCTTTGAAGGATCTCATCAGGGCTGCGGTGGCGCTCAATCTCGAGGGCAAGGGCAAAGCCAAGAGCCAGCCTAAGCTCCGGCCGGCGCTCAGCGAACGAGGCGGCTAGCTTCTCGCAGCTGCTGGAGATATCTCCGCTACTACTTGTCGATCGCGGGCTCATCGAAGGCAGCGCTTCCTTTATGCTTGAGAGGCGATGGCGCAGACAGTTTTGACGATTGCTGGATTTGATCCCTCATCGGGTGCGGGTGTGACCGCCGACCTGATGGTGTTTGCGGCGCATGGGTTGTTTGGGACCTCGTGCATAACAAGCCTGACGGTGCAGTCGACGCTGGGGGTGCGGGATAGTCTGCCGGTACCCGCGGAGTTGGTGCGGGCTACGCTCGGTTGTCTGGAGAGCGATCTGCCGGCGGAGGGGATCAAGATTGGGATGCTGGGTACAGCAGCGAATGTGGTTGCGGTGGCGGAGTTTCTTGAGGGCCTGCGCGGGCGGGGGTGGCGGGTTCCGGTGGTGCTGGATCCGGTGATCCGGTCGAGCTCGGGCAGGGAACTGCTGGATGCGGAGGGAGTAGGGACGCTGCGGGGGAGGCTGCTGCCGCTGGTGGATTGGGTGACGCCGAACCTGGAAGAGCTGGGGGTTCTGGCGGGGCGGATTGTGATGCAGCGGGGGGATATGCCAGCGGCGGCCCGGGATCTGCAAGCGATGGGAGCTGGGTTAAATGTGGTGGCGACGGGTGGGCACCTGATGCCGCCGGACGATCTACTGGTGCGTGCGACTGGAGAGATGGAGTGGCTGCCGGGGGAGCAGATTGTAAGCCGGTCGACGCATGGGACGGGGTGTGCGTTTTCAAGTGCGCTGCTGAGCAGAGTGGTGATGGGAGATGCTCCACTGGCTGCGGCGAGGATGGCGAAGCGGTATGTGGCGGAGGCGATTCGGACGGCCGAGCCGAGGGGTGCGGGGCTGGGGCCGGTGAATCCGCTGTGGCCTCTGCGGGATGAGTAGTTATATGGCACAAGGTGTGTGCTGAATCGGGAATTGGAGTGGCGGGGCGGTTTTGGGTGGCGAGGCAGGTTCTGAGACGAACAAACTACATCGTTTGGGTCATTGCCGGGCTTTGGCTGGACTATTTGAATAGCGCTGAGGGTCTGCGTTGAGTTGCCTTAGTCGGAATATTCCGGATAATGCCTTGGAGAGGTTGGCCGATAGGGATTAGGACGGAGGATTCAGGTCCATGTCCACAGTAGCTTTTCCCGGGGTCTTTCGACCCGAACTCGTAAACCGGAGCGCCTCGAGCGTTCCAACTCTTTCGCCGGGGAACCCCGCGCCGAAGAACGCAGACCTGACGATTCACAGGATCAGCCAGACACACCATGGCCGCACGCTGCTGACGCTGGGCCATGCGGCCGAGTATCTGGCAAACTCGCGGCGTTATTCGATTCAGGCCTTCGACAATAAATCTGACGATGAGGCGATTCACATCCTGATGGGTCTGAGCCGGAGTGTGTTTGAGGACTTTGCTCAGCCGAAGACGCTGACTCGCAGGTTGTGGAACTGGTTTGTTGAGCGGACGGTGCGGTTGCTGGATTAGATGGCGATGCTGCTAGGCTGAATAGGTATGGCACTTACGGTGATCTTGAACGGCCAGTCCCGCAGCTTTGACGCGCTTGAAGAAGCTGCCAGCCTTGAACAACTTGTCGTGGAGCTGGGATTGAAGAGCGACCGCGTGGCGATAGAACACAATGGGGAGATTGCTGCTCGCTCGAACTGGGCACAGACGGCGCTGCGCGCAGGGGACCGGCTGGAGGTGGTTCACTTTGTCGGGGGTGGGGTTTGATGGGCCGGTTTGTGCGGTATATCTTTCGCTGTCAGACGTTTTAGAAGAGACTCCCAGCGGTCGCCGTAGTCGTCCCAGCCTCCTAGTAGCTGGACGCGGCGGAGGGCGGCTTCGCTCATCTGCGATTGGAGGCCGGGGTCGTCGGCGAGTTGCTGCATGCGCTGGGTGAGGGCGGCTGCGTCGCGAACTGGGACTACGAAGCCTTCTACGCCGTTGGTGAAGAGGTCTTCGCCGCCGGTGTTGGTGGAGCAAAGAACAGGGCAGCCGCAGGCGAGGGCTTGACCCTGGACCAGCGCCAAACCCTCTTCGATGCTGGGGAGAACCATGACGTGGCTGGTGCTCATGACGGTGGCGAGCTGCTCCTGCGGGAGTGGACCGAGGAACTCGACTTGCTGCTGAGGAAGGCGATCGAGGACGGTCTTCATGTCGGGGTGGATGGACCCGGCGAGGCGCAGGCGCTTTGCGGGATGCCGGAGTTTGGCGAAAGCTTCGAGGAGGTAGGGAACTCCCTTGCGTAGGGTGACGGAGCCGGCGAAGAGGACCTCGAAGCGGTCGTTGGAATCGGGAGGCTCGCCGGTGCGGGTGAAGTTTTCGAGGCGAACGCCGTAGGGGATGACGTGAATCTTTTCAGCTGGCAGGCCCATTTCGATGAAGGAACGGGCGGCGAAGCTTGAGGGGACGGTGATGGCGTCCGAGATAGCGTAGATCTTTTCTTCGCGGAGGATGTCGCGAATGTCGGTGACGGGACGGGTCACATTCCAGCGCTGGTACTCGTCGGAGACGATGGTCTCCTGATAGCGCTGATGGGAGGAGCCCCGGTCGCAGATGAGGCGGCCACCGCGGGACTGGATCTCGCTGCCGGTTTTGAGGCTTGAGCCGGAGATGGCGATGACAGCGTCCGGGGTTGTGTTTGGGGTTGCGGCGGCGCGGGTGCGCCGGAGGGTCCACTCATCGAAGGAGAGTGAGTTTGCATAACTTATTTGATCCATTAGATATGGATGGTGAATGCCAAAGCGTTGCATGAGAATTTCGGGGGTGTGGACCCAAGGGAAGGTCTCGACCAGTTCGCGGGGAAGGCCTTCGCGCTTGAGGCGCGTCCAGGGCCAGGTCGAGTAGATGCGCTGGAGATGGCCTCGGCGGTTAAGCTGGCGGGCTAGTTCAAAGTGATGGAAGACACCGAAGACCGTCTGAACAATTCGCATAGCGCCAGTGGGCGATTGACCTCGGTTCATCGTAACAAAGGTGGTCAGGGGGCGGACTGGACGGCGGGGCGATGATATTTGGCGGTGAGGAAGCGGGTGACGGGTCGCTCGACGAAGAGATAGCAGAGTGGGCCGATGAGAGCGACCGACAGAAAGGCGAGGACTACGTTTATGTCGGGCCCCAGGCGCGCGAGATGGGGATAGAGTCGATCGTATCCGTAGAAGACGAGGAGCGTGACGAGGTAGATGGAGTAGGAGGCGTCGCCGAGGAAGACACCGAAACGTCCGGTGGTGGAGGTGATCTGCGTAGAGCGGAAGACGAGGCCTGCAGTGATCATGGCAGCGGGGATGCCCCAGAGGAAGACGCGATGCCAGCTGAGGTCTCCGTTGAGGACATATTTTGCGTTGCCGAGGTCATAGTAGCCGCAGAAGAGCGTGGAGAGAAGCCATAGCGATCCGACGGCGAGCAGCATGGTGCCGACGGCGTGGCGCTTGCCAAAACGCGCGTAGGCCAAGCCGATGAGACAGCCGAAGGTGAACTCGATGTTGAGGGGATTGGCCAGCAAAATGAGCACAGGCTGATGGAAGCCGAGCAGGCCACCCACAACGACGAAGGCGAGGATAGTGAGGATAGTTCGTTCGACTACATGGACGACGCCGAAGAAGAGATTGAGGGTGAGGAGGTAGTAGAAGAACATCTCGAAGATGAGCGTCCAACCGATGAAGATGAGCGGCGTCGGCATGGGAAAGCGTAGCGAGGGAAGCAGAAGGTAGGAGTTGAGAAGCCAGGCAAGGGTGAGATGGTGTTGCTTCCACTGCACCAGGACAAAGAAGAAGGAGAGGATCCAGTAGATGGGGAAGATGCGGAGGAAGCGGCGAAGGAGAAAGTCGATTGCGCCATGGGGCAGGTTGGGATGAGTGGGGCGAACGCTCATGGCGACGGTGGAGAGGATGAATCCGCTGATCGCGAAGAATATGTCGACTCCGCAGGCGCCAAAGTTGGTGAGGTTGAAGAAGTGACTTTGGCGGGAGACTGCGTGGCCTGAGACGACAAAGAGGGAATGGACGTAGACGACGAGCAGGGCCGCGATCGCTCGGAGGATCTGGATCGAGTCGTGTCGTTTCATCGAGAGAGGGAGGCCGGCTTCAAGGTAAGTGGGGTCGCCGCTGGAGTGTCTCTTCGAAGGTAGATGCGGTAGCCGCGTTCGTGCTGCGCATCGCCGCCACGTTGTATGGAGAGGATGTAGTTCTGGTTCAGGAGATCAGTGAACTGTGGCCAGAACTGCAGCTTGTCGTAGCCACGGGCACCGAAGGTCGGCCATTGTTCATTGGTCAGGATGATGATCCGCGGATTGGATTTCTTTAACTGTGCGAGGAAGTCGTCTCGCAGGTGTTCTACCCGCGCATCGTTGCGGTCGAGGAAGAAGACGGTGTCGTTGACGTAGCCAGTGGCCATGGTGAGGTTCATGTGGAGCAGGACGTTGAGACAGCCGCTGGTCACGTCAAGACACTGTACCTCGCCGGGCGCATCCGAAGCGTGCAGGGCCGTCAGGTCACTCTGAAGTGCGCCTTCGTTCCACCTGTCCCACGTGGCTGGACGTGAGAGACGGGGGTAGATTGCGGAGGAAAACAGGAGCAGGGCGAGAGCCAGCCATCGATAGCTTGCTGTGCTTTGTCTGGCCGTGGCTACGAGGACCCAGGCGGCCCAGAGAAAGAAGAAGTAATAGAAGGGCAGCCGGTGATAGGTGAAGCCTTTGTGTTGCAGGAAGAAGGATGCGGCGCCCAGCACTGTGGCGAGGAGTAAGGTCTGCTGGTCGAGGTCGTCTCTGAGGGCCGGTTGCAGCGCGACGAGGAGCAGCGAGCCGATTGCCAGCTCCGGCAAGACATGGATTGGTTCGAAGATGGCTGGAAGTATCTCCAGAAAGCTCCTTGAGGCTGTGGTCGCATAGACCGGAACCATGGTCCATTCGAGATTGAGAAAGGCGCCGACAGCTTTTTCGTAGAGGAGATAGGCAAATATGACTGCGAAACCGGCGGCGAAACCGGCGAGGAGATATCCAAGATAAGAGCGGAGGGGGAGTTGCCGCTTGCGAAGTGCCAGGATCAACGGCAGAACGAGGAGAATGAAGACAATGGCGGTAGGCTTGATCGTCGAAGCCAGCGCGACTGAGAGTCCGAAGAAGAGAATGAGGAGCGGGCGTTGGCGATGGAAGGATTCAAGCAGCAATGCGACACCGGCCCCGAGCAGGCAGGTCATGTAGAAATCTCGCTGCCCGAGGTTGATGATGCCGGCCCAGGTACCGGTGTGCTCGAGCACGAAGAACGAGATGCCGAAGACGGAGGCGAACCAGAGTCCTCGCCGGCGCGTGATGACTAGCATGGAGGTAAAAGCTACGGCGAGGCCGAAGAGATCGAAGAGGCGGAATGCGAGGTCGCTGGGGCCGAGAAGGTGTCTTTCGAGGCTGTAAAGAAGAAGCGATCCGGGAAACTGTACTTCGACGATGTCGCGGTAGAGACGCATTCCATGTTCGCTCAGGTAGACCATGTAGAGCAGGATGGGGCTGTCGTGCACCAGCGGCCAGTGCATGGAGTGAACGATTGTGATACCTACGGAGACCGCTAGCCAGACGGTAAGAAGGGCGAACAGGATGCGCAAGGTCGACGGTTTGAGCGCAGGGGAAGAGATGCCGATATTGTGTTGCGTCAGGGCCGAGCCTCCGGATTGTGTTTCAGAGAGAAGTATAGAGTCTGGCTCTAGGATTGGCCTAGGTCGCCAGGTCGTCTGTTGCTGCTCAATTGAAATGACAGGGGGATTCGCCCTTTAGAAATGTCACTCTATACCTCGCCGTAGCCGTGCGGCCTGAAGCAATGAGCGCATTGGCGATCATGCACTCACCGAGATCGCTGATATCAGATGGCCGAGAAGCCGCCGTCGACATTCAACTCCACCCCATTCACGAAGCTCGAATCGTCTGAAGCAAGAAACAGCGCGACCGTCGCAAATTTCTCAGGACGGCACGCTGTTTAAGGTTCAGAAAGCGTTGTCCCTGTTCAACGTGTTCGTAGACCTTACGAATCGGTTCGTGTGGGATCGGTGCGATGGGTCAGGGCCTGGGGCTCGCGTCGATCTCGGCGGCCCGCGCCAGTGCTTGCGTGTCAACATACTCCCGGACGCTCTTCAATTTGCCGTCTCGAACGGTAATGTCGAAGACCCAATGATCCTCAAAGGTCTTATTGGTTGGTTTGACTCTCCCCGTAGCGAAGCCGACGACCAGAACCCGGTCTCCCTGCGCTACGAACTCGGGGGGCTCTGGGTACGAAGTCTCCACCGTTTCGTTAGCCTTCTGAAGTAACTTCTCCAATCCTGCATGCCCGCGGTACGTGCCGGCCAGCGGCCAGTCCTCGCCTGGAACGGTCCACTCAATATCTTCCGCAGACAACGCCAGCAGGCCATGCTTATCGCGGCTGCCAAGTGCCGCAAGAAAATTCTTTACAGTCTGGACATTCTTTTCAATGCTCATCGAAATCTCCTTTTCCCGTACAGGAATGCGTATTCGAGCGAATCAGGCATTTTGCAGTGGTACTTCTTGGGCAGCATCACACGCTCGTAGATCGATTACTGCTTCTTTTTGAACAGATCCTGGAAGATGAGTGGACCCCAAATGCGGTCGCGCGCATGCACCAGCGCGCCACCCTCGTTGAGCTTTCCTAGCTTCACGGGTGCAAACCCGAGCTGTTTGGCCAAATCCGCTACGGGAGCGATCGCGTCTTCGTCGTCGCTCGATAGAAAGACGACACGATGTCCGCCCTCAACGATCGGATCGGTGGCCAGGGTGGCCGCACCCAGATGATTGAAGCCTTTCACGAGCTTGGCGCCGGGAAAAGACTTCGCAACGAAGGCGGAGGACAGCAGGCCTTCCAGATCCTCAGAGGGAACTAACGCGTTCGTCGTGTCGATGATTGTCTTGCCCTTCCAACTCGGAAGCGCTTTCGCAACCTCGCGGTGTTGCTCGAACAGAACCGCCAGGATGATTATGTCGGCCTCGAGCGCCTCTTGCAGTGACTTGGCTGTGACGGTTGGTCCAATCGCTCGAGCCTGCGGTGCCAACTCCTCAGGTGGCCGTCGACTCGCGACTGTCACGTTGATGTTGTTGCGGGCGAAGGCGTGGGCGAGGGCCTGGCCTATCTTTCCGAATCCTACGATTGCATAGCTCATCATGTTTCCCCGATCCTTTTTCTGATCCGTGTTGCTGTTGATTTCCAACCTTCGACGGCGAGGGACATCCAGTTTCGTTCTGTGGCGACCTTCCGTAAACGTCCCGCAGTAAATCAAATTTGCGGGCGGCCGGAAGGTCAGCCACTAGCCGAGGTCTGCAGACGTTAGATCGCCGTCATGCCGCCATCGACGAATAACTCCACCCCGTTCACGAAGCTCGAGTCGTTTGAAGCAAGAAAGAGCGCGACCGTCGCAACTTCCTCAGATTGACCCATCGTTCCCCGTGGGATCAGTGATTCAAAATACTGCCTCGCCTCCTTGGTGAGAACTCCTTCCTGCATCGGTGTGGCAATGGCACCGGGAACCAGCAGGTTCACGCGGATCTTTCTGTCCTTGAGTTCGTTGAGCCAGGTGCGTGCGAAGGAGCGCAACGCCAACTTGCTCGCCGCATATACGCCGAAACCAGGGAAACCTTTTGCCGCAGCATTGGACCCGGTCATGAAGATTGAGCCACCATCGTTGAACAGTGGCAACGCTTTCTGCACCGTGAAGAGGGTGCCGCGCACGTTCAGGTCGAATGTCTTGTCGAAGTGCTGCTCGGTGATCTCTCCCAGCGGGACGGGCTCGCCTATACCGGCACTCGCAAACAGGACGTCGATCTTGCCCTTTTCTCGCTTGACTGTGTCGAACAGTCGGTCGAGGTCGTCGAGATTGGCCGCGTCACCCTGGACGCCGGTTACATTCCGGCCTATTACCTTAATCGCCTCGTCGATCTGCTCCTGTTTTCGGCCCGTGATGAAAACGTAGGCACCCTCTTCCACGAACAGTTTGGCACTCGCCAGCGCCATGCCGCTTGACCCACCTGTGATGACTGCAACCTTACCTTCAAGCTTTCCCATAATGACTCCCTTGATCGTTGTGTAACTGATAGTTGTGTAGCTGATAGTTGTGTAGCGCACTCACCAACAGCCCCCGATTCAGATCGCCGAGAAGCCGCCATCGACAGCGAAGTCCACCCCATTCACGTAGCTTGCTTCGTCGGAAGCAAGAAACAACGCGGCCGCTGCGATCTCCTCAGGGCGACCCATCTTTCCTCGTGGGATCAGGGACTCGAACATCTGCCTCGTTTGCTCGTCGAGTCGCTGCGAGTCCGCAGTGTCCACCTGCCCCGGACTCAACACGTTCACCCGGATCTTCCTGCCCTTCAGTTCGTTGAGCCATGTGCGTGCGAAGGAACGCAATGCCGCCTTACTCGCCGCATACACGCCGAAACCAGGGAAGCCTTTCACAGAAGCAACGGACCCGGTCATGAGGATCGATGCGCCATCGTTCAACAGCGGCAACGCCTTCTGAACGGTAAACAGCGTTCCGCGCACAATCAGGTCGAAGCCCGCATCGAAGTGCTGCTCGGTAATCTCGCCCAGTTTGGCGGCTTCGCCCTTGCCGGCGCTCGCGAACAGGACGTCGATCTTGCCCTTTTCCCGCTTTACTATGTCGAACAGGCGGTCGAGGTCGTCGAGATTGGACGCGTCGCCGCGCACGCCGGTCACGTTCCGGCCAATCAGCTTGACGGCCTCATCGAGCGCCTCCTGCCTCCGGCCTGTGATGAAAACGTAGGCACCCTCTTCAACGAAGCGCTTGGCGCTTGCTAGCGCCAGGCCGCTCGATCCACCTGTGATGACTGCAACTTTTCCTTCAAGCTTTCCCATAATGACTCCCTTTTGATAGATGTGTAGCATCCGGTACAGTAGAGTAGAGTTCTTTGGCAGTGGACGAGAACTGCTCAGTAGTCCTAATATTTTGTCTATTCGTCCAAAAGGGGAGGCTAAATTGGACCCGATAACAGATATCTTCAGAACATTGCATGTAACCGCTTTCGGCCTGCACAGGCTCGAAGCCACAGCTCCGTGGGGCGTGAAACAGGAAAATCAGACCGAAGAAAAAATCACGCCTTCCGGCAATAAGATGCCGCCCACAGATTTGGCGCACTTCGCCATGGTCTCGCGCGGCAACTGCTGGCTGAGTGTGGAAGGGATTGCGGAGCCGATTCCGCTCACCGGGGGTGATTGTTTTTTGCTGGCTAAGGGAACTTCGATTGTTTTGCGCGACAGCCCGCGAACACGTCCGAAGTGGAGTTTCAGCGAGATCGGGGCTAGGGCCAACGGCAATGTCGCTCTTTATGGAGGTGGTGGCGCACCGACGACAATCGTCTGTGGGTCCCTGAGTTTCGATCGCGCCAGCCTGAAGCCGGTCACTCAGTTATTGCCGAGCTTCATTCTGATGAAGGCCGATCAGGCACGCACGCTTGCGCTTCACAGCACAGTGCAAGCGCTGGCGTCAGAGATGGCAGAACAGGCGCCGGGATCTGAAGTCGTCGCGACTCGACTGGCCGAGGTTCTGTTTATTCAAGTGCTCCGTGCGCATATCGCGTCGGGACCGGAACGTAACAGAGGATGGCTTCGTGCGGTTTTTGATCCTCAGATGGGCCCTGCCCTGAGTGCCATTCACGACAGTGTGAGTACACCCTGGACAGTCGAATCTCTGGCCGCAGCGGCAACCATGTCTCGCTCCGCATTCGCAGTCCGTTTTAAAGAGCTACTCGGACAAACACCACTGGAATATGTAACCGAGTGGCGGATGCAGAAGGCGATGCAGCTGATACAAGAGCGTGACAAAAAGCTCATAGACGTTGCTCGGTCGGTCGGTTACGAGTCCGACGCTGCGTTCAGTAAAGCGTTCAAACGAGTTGTCGGGGCAAGCCCTGGAGAATACCTCAAACGTGGTTTTGGAGACCAGGGTAATGCCTTCTGAAAACGCGATAGGGAAGCGGGAGACCCAAGGTCAATTGGCTTCCGACGTAGCGCTGCTCACGGTGGCACAAGAGATATGCTCAGCTTTTCCACGGGGATGGATATAGGCCAGTGCAGATCTTCAGGACGTGCAGAAGGATAGCAAACGCTTATGGAACTAGCTCATGAAAGCTGGCAAAAATGCGCTAATGGCTAGAACCATGACACTTCTGTCGACTGCCTCCTCACTATACATAATATGTGTTATCGGACGTTGTGTTTTAGTTCTGTTGCCTCTCAATAACTCCACTTGCGTCGCTATCAACAAAGTACGAGAGCTATTTCTCGCGATTCTTTAGATGAGGCTTACAGGAGTCAGCGAATGGATTGGTTAGGAAGGTGCCTGCGATGCCGGAGATTAGGATGGTTCCATCGGAGTTGAAGTGGGCGGAGCGGAACTCCTCTTCTGGAAGATCGTTGAGCCTCGTCCAGGTTTCGCCGCTGTCCTGGCTGGTGTAGACGCCGGTGAGCGAGGTGACGACCTCCCGGCTTGGCTTTGCAGGGTCGACGTCTACGCTATAGGCGCGGACGTTGGAGCCGGTTTCGTCGGTTGATCTATGCAGGAGAAATCTGGCGTTGGTGACTCGCCGGACGGTGCCTGGACCTGAGGGGTTGTAGACTCCCCAGCACGCGGCCAGGTGGAGACCGCCGACGACACTCATCCCATGGATCGCCGAGTCAGGGCCGACGCCTTCGATGCGGCTCCACTTCATCGAGTGGAGGTTGAGCAGGTAGACCTGATCCCCTGTTCCGAGATAGAGGAAGCCTGGGTTGAGTTTTTTGGGATCATCAAATTGAAGGGAGAGCAGGTCCATATCGGTTGGGAGATGTGGGATGGGTCCATCTTCGATCCATGAGCCGTCACTCTCTTTGTGGTAGCGGAGGAGCTGGGGCTCGAGGTCAAAGTAGCCATAGCCGATGAGGAGATGTTGTCCGTCGGGTGTGATCTCTACGACGCTGGCTCTCAGGGGGTCGCCCGGCTTCTTCGTGATGGGAGTGCGGGGCGGCGTATCTGGAACGCGGGGACCTGCAATGGGTTTGACCAGCGGCTGGTTGGGGTTTGATTGAGGAGATACTTGAAATGCTCCCCGTTGCGTGGTGATTACAAAGTAAGTTGCATCGGGAGAGATGATGAAACCATTGCGTAGACCCTCACCGATTCGAGCATCGAAGTATGTGGAATCGACTCGAGCGATCTGCGTCCATGACGCGCCTCCGTCGGTTGACTTCGAGATGTACATGGCTCGGTCCTGGGATGGAAGCTTGTTGCTGAGATCCGCAGTGAGCCCCCAGATCAAGTCAGGATTGGCGTCAGGGCTGGGGTCGGCAGCTATGGCCTCGATAAAGTCGCTGGCAAATTGATGACTTCCCGGCAGGCCAGTCACTCGATGAACGAAGCAGGTGTTCCTGTCGTTCGCTGCGTTGCTCTCTGTGCTGACGGCTTGATTCGGAGTGGAAGTCAGAGCCTGGCCCTGCCCTGCTACAGGGAGGGTCATCCAGAGGAGCAGGCTTGTACTGAGGACCGTTCGATATGGGAGTAGGCGTGGCATGGCCAGAACAGTTTCGATGCGCTTGAATCAACAACATCCCAAATCTATCGCAAGGCGCAGGATCTTATGAGTTGTGGGTAGCGTCAGGCAAAGTTCACCCGGGGTACTCGGTTCTCACTAATATGGGTGTGAGACGTCTTATTTCTGGCGAGGTGCTGCTTCGTGTCCGTAAACCGAATCGTCTGTCGCCTCCGACGCAGCGATTCGCTGCTTTGCTTTGTAGCTCTGGTCTGTGCCTTGCTGGGGGATGGAGTTCGCTCGCCTGCCCAGGTTGGCGGCAGTGCGGGGGGAGGCCCATCGATTGCAAGCTCTGGTATGCCAGACCTGATCTCGGGACGAGTGATCAATGCCGCCACCGGTCAGCCCGTTCGTAGAGCGCTGGTTCGGCTCAACACCCGCGCAGTACTGACCGATAGCGAAGGCAGATTCCGGTTCGAACAGAATAAAGAGAGTAGCGCCAACCTTCTGGTGACCAAGCCTGGGTTTTATGCGAGTGCAGAGTATGGCGATGCCGGCAATCTGTATCTGCAGTCCGCACAACTTGCGGCATCGCTGGAGCTTCGCATCTATCCTGAGGCGCTGCTTACCGGTGTGGTTCTGGCTCCGGATGGAACACCTCTTCCGGAGATCTCGGTGACCGCGATGAGAAGGGTGTATGACGAGATGGGGCGACGTTGGGTGCCGGTTGATCAACGTCAGACAGACGTGCATGGGGGCTTTCGAATTCCTGTGCCTGCCGGGGAGTACCGAGTGCAGACAGGCTACTTGCCGCGGAGCTCCGCAATTGGCGAAGCTGTACTTCCTGTTACATTTCCGAGCGGTAGCGCAAGTAATACTTCACAACTCATTCGGATTCATAGCGGCGAAGAGCAGACGTTCGAACTGCGTCCGGCGGTTAGTGCGATTCACACCGTTGAGATTTCACAGGTTCGCCCTGATCGCGGCTTCCAGCGCATCTCTGCCCGCGCCTCCAATGGAGGTACGGTGCAGGTCAGCTCGATGCCGGCAAGCGGAGATGAGACCAAGATACAGCTCCCCCAGGGAACGTATGCGCTGACGGTGCGAACGATGGGTGATACCGATGCTCCCGAGCTGGCTGAGACAACGGTTACGGTTCCGGATCACGATATCTCTGGAGTGGCTCTACGATTTTCGCCAGTGCCGTCGATTCCGGTGGAGCTGTTGATCGACGAATCTTCCTCCTCCGCCGCGAGTATCACTGTACTGGCGCAACTGGGCCTCAGTCTGCAGAGTGAGCAGGCTGATTCCGATGGCGGATCGGCCAGTGTCAGGTTGTCACCTCGGAGCAATCAGACCTTCTTCTTCTCGGCTGCTCCTGGAAGTTATCGGCTGGTGGGACGCAATAGCGGCGCGTGGTATATCAAGTCTGCCAGCTATGGCGACTCCGACCTGTTGGAGCAGGAGCTGGTTGTAGCGCCTGGAGCGTCTGGAACTCCTATACGGATTATGGTGAGCAATCAGACGGCGGCGTTGCAGGGGACGGTGCGCCTCAACGGCGATCCTGTGGCGAGTTGGGTGTATCTGATCCCGAACAGGCGGAGCGCTCAGTTGGATTACAGTACCCGCAGCAGTTCGACCGGCAGTTATAGCTTCGATCATCTTCCGCCAGGGAGTTATCAGGCTATCGCCTTTGAGCGACGGCACTCAGCCGACTACGGTAATTCCGAGAGCCTGACACCGTTTGGCGGTCATGTGCAGTCGGTTACGGTCAACGTCGGCGATAAGCCTACGCTGAACCTTGACGCTGTGCCGGCAACGGAGGTGATTCCATGAGATGGAGCCTTGTGGAAGCTTCGTTGTTGCTCTTTGCCGGAGGTCTGTTCGGGATCGCGCACGCACAAACTCGAGCACAGACGAAGCCGGAGGCGAAGCATATTGCTGTCGGGGCACACTATGAGATCAACGGGGTCGTTGTCAGCAGCATCGATGGGAGCCCGGTTCCTCACTGCAGGTTGACCCCGACTCTTGTGGCTCAGGGGGTCTTTGGGAGCCGTCGCTTCCCTTCCTCGACTGACGGCTCTGAAGCCGATGAGCATGGCCACTTTTCGATTCCGCTGCCTTCAGCGGGTGTATGGAATCTGCGGGCGAGTGCGCGGGGCTATGTGACCCAGTCCTATGAGGAGCACGGCGCCTTCTCGTCGGCAGTTGTCCTGACCGCTGATTCGCCGGAGATTGATCTGCGTTTCAAAATTAGTCCCGAGGCCAGCATCAAAGGCCTTGTTCTGGATGAAGCCGGGGAACCGGTGAGAGACGCGCAGATCTCTCTTTTCATCGTGCCGCCGTCGAGTCCTGGAGGTCCGCCAGCTAACACAGGTTCGCGAGTGAGTGCCAGGACCGATGATCGCGGCATGTATGAGTTGACGAATCTGTCTCCGGGTGGATATCGCCTGTCGGTGCGGGCGCGTCCCTGGTATGCGGAGGTGTCGCAGCAAAGTGGAATAGCAGTTGCTGGGTCCCCGGTCGATCCTTCTCTCGATGTTGCCTATCCGCCAACCTGGTTTCCTGGGGGCAGCGATGTCGCAACTGCTGAGACGATTGTCCTGCATGCGGGCGATACACGTCAGGCAGACTTTCATCTTGTTCCGATCGCTTCGATTCATCTGAAGATCGCTCCGCCATCAGGAGGTGTGGGAGGGGCTAACGTCCGCCAGGGACAAGCAATTCCCATTGTGGAAGAGATTATGCCCGGTGCAAATGCCCCGCGCCTGGTTTCGGTTGCGACCCATCGCGACCTACAGGGAGAGTTTGATGTTGGTGGGCTGACGCCGGGGCTCTATCAGGTGAGAATACCGGGCCAGGATGGGCGCTCTACTGTGGTCGACGTAGTGGCGAACTCGGTTCGAACGCTGGATCTCGATGCGCCCAGGAACGATATTGCCAGGGTTACAGTCCACATCGACGGGTTTGCCGGTGAGACGGAAGAGGCCGGTGACAGACGCGGTAGAGGGCTTCGCGTCAACCTGATCGACACTGATACGCAGCGTGGGACGTTTTCTTCGGCGGGAGATGAGGGCGGATTTGCAGGGCGTCGCGGGTCGAGAGCGCCTTCTGCGGAGTCTAAGGAATCCAAAGACCGGATCATCGAGGTCCCGCCAGGACGTTACGAAGTTGTTCTGCAGGGCGGCTCCAACATCTTTCTGACTGGATTGACCGCTAAGGGGGCTGAAGCCTCGGGGCGATATGTGACGGTGCCCGCGGGTGAGACGACCCTTACCGTGCATGTTGCGAATGGCCGGGCCAATGTTAGTGGAATCGCTGCGCTCGAGGGAAAACCCGCGGTGGGCGCAATGGCCCTGCTGGTTCCAATCACGATTGAAGAGCCTGACTCCATTGATTTTTTGCGGCAGGACCAGACCAATACAGATGGAAGCTTTGATATCGAGAACGTCATCCCGGGGCAATACATTCTGGTCGTTATCGACAAAGGATGGCAGATCAACTGGGGAGATCGATCGACGTTGCGCCGCTATCTCACGCAAGGGGTGCCGATGGAGCTGAAGCCCTCTGCAAGCGTGAAGCAGAATGTAGTTGCGCAGGCTCCATAGGATTAGGAGGTGCGCGAAGGCATCGGCGGCCTTCGAATTGTGGTAGATTCAAAAAGGCCCGCAATACTGCGGAGAGATGGCCGAGTGGCTGAAGGCGCACGCTTGGAAAGCGTGTATACCGCAAGGTATCCAGGGTTCGAATCCCTGTCTCTCCGCCATATTTTTAAACTCCCCTTTTCAAATTCAATAAACTATAGCCGTAAGCCGGGCAAATCAGCATCAAAAGTGCTTCCTCAGGCACTTCCGATGTGCCCTGTTGTGGATCTTTAGCGCGTACCGGTGGCCAATGATAGGCCAATAAACTCTAAGTAAGGAAGGTAGCGGCCAGGAGCAAAATTACGCCGAGGTACGTCACCGGGTAGATCCATTTCCCGTTGGAATGTACCTTCTCTGCCGTAGACCTCATTCCACGTTTTTGCATGAGATAGACCGCAGTAATTTCAAAGATACAAAGAAAGCAGAGGGCGAAGCTGGCGAGGAAGACAGCGTCCAGAAACGTCACGTAGCCCACTCGCGGAAGGTCGCGCGTAATCGTGAACTCGAAGGCCACCATGGAGAGCAGCATGGTCATTGGAACTTTCAGGAGCCAATCGAACTGCTCAACGTCGATCCAAAAGACGACCACTGGAACCAGAGTCATCATCGCCAGCGGAACAAAGATCTTCCAGAGATAAAAACCCGATCGCCGTTTGACAGCAAGTTGGAAGACCGCTTCCTGGGTAGGAGGAAGGAAGCGATCGCGGGCCACCTTCTCCGCAGTGTAGCGAAGATCGTTTATCTCCCAGGCAGCAAGCTGAGTGTGTTGCTCAGGACTGACGCCGGTGGATTGCAGAGGCTGAGGGGCGAATCGAATCTCGGAGGCGGTTGAGAGAAACGGTTGAACTTCAAACTGAAGGACCTGAGTATCGAAGGGGAATCTCTTCAAGTCATAGTCGTTGGAAAGAACGGTGTCGAAGCGCTCGATGTACGTGACAAAGTCGTCTCTATCGGCAATTAAAGAATACTGGGTCGTCTTATGGGAGATGGAGTTTGCCGCCTCAATCGCGGGAGTCCAAAGGTCTTCCAGACGAAAGGTACGAGTCAGAGTTTGCGCTGTTGCCTTGTCTGCGATCTGGCCCGGGGGCAAGACAAGACGCGGATCCTGCCATCTGCCAGTAAGGTAGCCACCGACCTCAAAACTTTCACGAGATTCGTCTATCGCTACAAAGTTTGTGATGTAAAGCCCCAGCGAAACTTCAATTGGCGTCTTGCCGCCGGTGGGATGTTTGCGAAGATCCACACTGGGCTTTGGCGCCGTTTTCACTGCAGAAGATGCGGGAATAGAGATGGGGGCCATTATCAAAAACATGGCTAGCTTTGCACGGAAGAGGCCGCATTGCTTCATAGGAGTTGTCCAGGGTGTGCGCCCTAATGTATCAGAAATCTTATTCGCGAGGGCGACTCCTATCTCCTTGGGTCACAAGTCTCAGCCAAATGCCACTATATTAGAGGCCACCCCTAGCCTCCTTCTTTCCATACTTCAATGGTCGATACGTCTCGACTTTTTCCGGTGGAGTGCGACTAGCCTTGTAGTTCCGCGCTACGCTTATCCCTGCCATCGGATAGAGGTCTCCATCCTGCATCGACGCTTCGCCACGCCGAGCCAACACTTCCTGAAAATCGATGTTTGCCTGAGGCGTCTGTCCCAATGCGGTATGTGCCATGCCGCGCAGATAGGCCGCGAACAACGTCTGGTTCTCGTTTCCAGAAGCACCCAGATTCGGAATAGCCTTTCCGGGTTCATTGATTCCAATTGACGCTGCAGCCTTCAACTCCGGCGCGTAATCCTGAACCACTGCTGTATTTCGCGGAAAGTCCTGTTGCAGAATGAGAGCGGTCTTTATCGCGTACGGTTGATCTCCACAAAGAGCCGCTGCCATTCCCGCGTTGAAGCTTGCAACTGGCCCCTTCGGCAAGCCCTTCCCTTCCTCAACCATCTCAAGCGCGACAGGGCAACTCTCCGCAAGAGCGTGATCAAGCGCACCTTGTGCCAACAAAGACGCCTGAGTGCCAGAAAGCTTAGCCTCGTCGCCGGCTTTCGCAGCCGCACTCCGCCACAGGTCGAGAGCCGCGCTCTTCTTCCCCGTGTTATCCAGATAAAGACCGTAGTTATTCAAATCCGCGTAAGTCACCTGCGCGCGATTGCCCATCGTTGGTCCGGTGAGCGCAGCCTGCAGTTCTTTGTTCTGCTCGGCCACAAGATCTTCTCTTCCGTCCAGGTATGCCGCGGTCAGAACGTTCGTGCCACTCGCAACGCCAACATGACCAGCCTGTGATTCCAATTCAAGAACGCTCCCGTACCGATCCATCCCGATCAAGTCACGTTCTGCCTCGATATAAGCCTCTGCATCGAACGGATTCGTCTCATACCCCTGCTGCGCAGCCTGCAAAGCCTCCGGGAACAGCCGTTGCACTCGCAGTGCCAGCGCCAGATCCTTTCGCCCGTCGACGCTGAGCGGATACCGCAGCACATACTCACGGATCGTCCTGGTAGCCTGAACCAGATTCCCGCTCCCATTCACCTCGAAGCAAAACTTCGCCAGCAACTTCACCGCTTCGCTCGAGTGAACGGCAGCATCGCGTGCGAAACCGGCAGCGTTGGCCGATGCCACTTCAGCTCTCTCTTCGCGATAAAGCCACGCAAGACGCATCTGCGCCTGAACAAACTTCGGGTCGAAACGAACAGCCTCCTGGTATGCCTTCAACGCATCGGTGACTCGGCCACTCTGCTCCGCCGTCGCGCCCGCGAAGTAAGCGTGCAGCGCGTCCAGGCTTGCCGATGCCTCATCGGCAAATGGAATATTTCTTCGCAGGTCGGATTTACTGTCTGCGCTGATCTCTCTCCGCACAGCCAGCGCCAGGCGTCCGATCGCCGCCGGAATTTCTTCCCTGCTTGCGGCAGTCTCATCGAGGCTCGCCACCTTGTCATTCGAGTCTGTCCGCAACACGTCGACACTAATCGTGTAGGGCGCCTCCGCTCCATTGATCTCGCCATACAAATAGGCTCGCGCACCAATCTTCTGCGCGACGCTCCACACCGGCACTGCCATAGTCGCGCCTGTGTTTCCGGGCTCGATCTGGACCAGGCCCGCGTGATACGCCTCACTACCCAATACATTCAAAGTCCTCGACTGATGCAGCGCAATCTCAAGCCCCTGCATCACCGTGCCATCCAGCGTCTTATCCCCAGTCTTGTTTTGGATAAGAGTCAGTAACAAACGATCATTTGGCTTTAGCACCATCGGTCGAAAGAGGCTCATGCCCATCGTGAGAGAGGCTGCCGCCGCGACGCCGAGAATCATCGTCACCGCGACTACCATCCGCACCCGAGCCTTCTTCCCCTGCTCGGTCACCAACTCCGACAGCGAGTCCTCTTCAGAGTCTGACCACTCCCCTGCTGAGTGCTCGGCATCGTCGTTGCGGTCTTCGTCAACAGCAGGCAATCCACTTCGGAATCTTATCGAACCAAGTTCGTAAGATCGCGTCTTCGCAGCTGCCGGCGCGCCATAACCAACATGTGGCGGAACAGAGTCTTGAGAGGAATCGCCTTGCTCGGCCACACCGTATTCGGAGAGCGGGTGCCACTGCGTATCTGTACTCTCAAAGGCGATTGCGCTCGCCTGCGCGGATTGCGAGCCCTTCACATCGCTGCCACGATCCTGCCTCGGTCTGAGCGCGGGGCGTGTCCGTTTATTGCCATGACTAACCCCCTTCGTCTCCGCTACCGGGAGCCGCTGTCCCGGCGTATCGCCCTTGTCTGGCTCAGACCTGCGCTTCGGCCCCTTATGCAAAGCCACCGGATCATAAGCTCGAACCAGCGGAACCGCTGCCAAAGATCCCTTGTGGAGCCATCCACCTCGACCCAGCTTCCCACCAGCTCTTGTCAGCGCCTCCTGCAACTCCTGCGTCGTCTGGAATCGCTCACCTCGGCTCTTCGCCATCAGCTTCAGAATGACCCGCTCCAGGTCACGCGGAATCGAGTCATTCCAGTCACGCACCGAGTCAGGCGTATGACTAAGCAGCTGAACGAACATCAGCGCGCTCGTCGTTCCTTCAAACGGCACCCGTCGCGTCGCCATCTCATACATCACAACACCCAGCGAGAACATGTCCGACCGCGTATCCAGCGACTCGCCCCGTGCCTGCTCCGGCGACATATACGCCACCGTTCCGACCGTCGCTCCCGACAGTGACATATCCAGCGTCCGCGACTCCCACCCGCCGCGTACTTCGATCCCAATCTTCGCCAGGCCAAAGTCCAGCACCTTCGCCTGGCTCTTTCCATTTGGCAACTTCACCAGAAAGATATTTGCCGGCTTGATATCGCGATGCACAATCCCTTTGGTGTGTGCTGCCGCCAGCGCGTCCGATATCTCCAGTGCATAACGAACAATCTCCTCTGGCGAAAGCGCACCGTGTTCGATTCGAGACTTTACCGTCTCGCCCTCCAGCAACTCCATCACTAGATATGGAGTACCGTTCTGTTCGCCGATGTCGAACACCGTACAGATATTTGGATGATTCAATGCGGACGCCGCCCGAGCCTCTTGCAGAAAGCGCTCTCGCATACCGGGCATCTTGTAGCTCTCGTGCAGAAGCTTTACCGCAACCTCGCGATGCAGCCTTTCATCCCAGGCGCGAAAGACCAGGCCCATGCCTCCGCCGCCCAGTGTGCCCAGGATCTCGTACGGGCCGAATCTCTGGCCAGCCTCTGGAATCATGCCTCGGTTCCTTCTATTCTCCCCAGCCCGGTCTCCCCAGCCATCGTCAGAACCAATATCTTCGCTTGGTGATCGCTTCCAACTCTCGCATAACCAGTTCAGGGAATATATCCCCCAAGCGTGGCATGTCGTTCAGGCTCTATCCGCCTCCAGCAAGCGTGGTCCCCACGACCTTATAATCAGTCTGTGAACTCCCCCACCGAAATCGACCGTCGCCCACTCCACCAGACCCTCCTGATCGACGCCGACGACACGCTCTGGGAGAACAACATCTACTTCGAGCGTGCCATCACCAGCTTCATCTCCTACCTCGATCACCGCGTTCACACCGCCGAAGAGGTTCGCAGCCACCTCAACCAGGTCGAGCACGATACCATCCGCGCCCACGGTTACGGACTCCACAGCTTCCGCCGATCGCTGGTCACCTGCTTCGAGCAGCTTAGCGACGCCCCCATGACCGACGAAAAACATCACCGCATTGAAAGCTTCGCCCAGTCCATCGCCAACCAGGAGATCGAACTTCTCCCCAACGTCGCCCCCACGCTCAGCGAACTCGCCACGCGCCACCGCCTCATTCTGGTTACCAAGGGAGACCATGACGAGCAAACCGGCAAGCTGCATCGCTCCGGCCTGGCTCCTCACTTTACTGCCGTCGAGGTGCTGTCTGAAAAACATCCTCAGGCCTACGAGTCTCTCGTCTCCCACCATGCCTGCGACTCTTGTAACACATGGATGATCGGCAACAGCCCACGCTCGGACGTCAACCCCGCGCTCTCCGCCGGACTGAACGCCATCTTCATCCCTCACGACTTCACATGGGTGCTGGAGCATGAGGCCGTCAATCAGCCACCTGCTGGCCAGCAGTTACTCGAGCTAGCCAGCTTTGCCGAACTCACCCAGCACTTCTAAGCAAGCGCCGGGCTCCTGCAATCCCGCATCCCGTTAAATAACTTCGCCTGCTTCGCCAGAATTGCGGCCTTTGTCGCCAGGTCAGGCTGCAAGTTCCAATCGCCCATCTCATGGGTTCCACCCAGCACCACTCCATCTCGCCGCGAGAACATATAGGTGTCCTCATAGACCGTGGCATAAGTCACCTCGGGCTGAGGCAGCAGGATCGTCAGTTGTCCCCGAACCGGCGTCATCTCTTCATCGCCGAACAGTGCCTTCGCCCCGAGGCCCGTGCAATTGAAGACGAGTTTCTCCGGCAACGCGCGCACCTCGTCGAGACTCTTCATCTCGCGAACGACCACTCTGCCACCTGCGATGCGAACCTCAGTCAGCATCGCAGGCAGATAGATCGGAGGCTCAACAATCATCCCGTCAAACTGTCGTGCGTACTTGCCTGTAAACGGATGCGCTCCCGCCGGCAGGGTCTTGATCTCCGGCCTCAGTCCCTTAAGCATCCCCTCATCTGTTTGCGAAGGCCACGGCTCATCCGACAAAACATAGTTACGCATCCACCGAATCCCATACTTCGGGTCCGTCATAATCTGGTAACGCCGGTACGCATACTGTGCCGCTGCCACGAACTGCGCCGTAAACTCCGGGGTCAAGGTCCTATCCGAGTCATACACGGTGGCCGGTAGCCACTGCCCACCCGCAATATTCGAGGTAGTCTCCGGCGGCAGAGCCTTCGCGTAGATCGTCACATCAAATCCTGCCTCCTGCACCAGCCGAGCCGTAGCCAATCCCACAGCGCCGCACCCCAACACCGCAACCGGTCCAACATGCCCCGGCAAACCAAGGTCAGTCGCCAGCTTTGAAGTTCCCCAACTCAACGTAATCCCGCCGCCACCGTGACCATAGTTATGGACAACGATCGTCTCGCCCACTATCTCTCTGGCAACGCGAAATCCAGAGGGCCGAAACGGCCGCAACCCCACAACCGTCCGTATCTCACGTTCCGCAGACACCCTCACCCTAGGCAGCGAACAAGCCGTCTCCGGCAGATTCACCGGCAAAGCCCCCGCTCCGATTGCCGCGCCAATCGGCCTCCTGACGCACCCAAGCAATCCACCACTCGCGGCAAGCGACACCGCAGTCATATTCGCATGCTGCAAAAACGTCCGTCGATTCATCAGCTCTCTACCAATCAAAAATATTGTTAGTTTCTCTGCTCAGAATAAGCTCGCATCTTCACTTCAAACCGAATTCTCGCACTCAAATCAGGCCCCGACACCCTTTGAATACCTCATCTCACTCTTTACCTTCTTTCGCTTTTGATCCCCGTGATCATCGGTACGCCTCCTTCTTCCAGACCGCGCATCACGGAAGCCGCAGCATATTCACACTGTTAATATGTCCAAGTGAAAATCCCTATACGATAAGAACAAGAAGTGAGAGGTGTATGAGCGAAGGCCGTTGGGTTTTATTGATTGCGAGTGAAGTTGGCGGTACGGATTCAGTCTCAGACCGCGCCATGGAGCGTCTGGTTGAGGCGATCCGCCTTGAAGGATATGAGGTGGTACGCACCTCCACGCCGGAGGACGGCCTGTCCCTGGTTACATCCGATCCGTCCTACAGTGCAATCCTTCTGGACTGGGACCTCGAGGGCGAGAACCAGTTCGCTGAAGGCGCAGCGCTGGCGATCCTTCGCGCCGTACGCCGCCGCAACAAAAAAATCCCCATCTTCCTCATCGCCGACCGCACCCTCGTCAGTGAACTCCCCCTCGAAGTCGTCAAACAGGTCCACGAGTACATTCACCTCTTCGGCGACACCCCCGCCTTCATCGCCAATCGCGTCGACTTCGCCGTAGAGCGATACCACGAGCAACTCCTCCCGCCCTACTTCCGCGAACTCAAAAAATACAACGACCAAGGAGCCTACTCCTGGGACGCCCCCGGACACATGGGCGGCGTCGCTTACCTTAAGCATCCCGTCGGCATGGAGTTCCACAAGTTCTTCGGCGAAAACATCATGCGTTCCGACCTCGGCATCTCCACCGCGCCGCTCGGCTCCTGGCTCGACCATCTTGGGCCTCCCGGTGAGTCTGAACGAAACGCCGCCCGCATCTTCGGTGCCGACTGGACCTTCTACGTCCTCGGCGGCTCCAGCACCTCCAACCAGATCGTCGGCCACGGCGTCATCGCGCAGGACGACATCGTCCTCGCCGACGCCAACTGCCACAAGTCCATCTGCCACTCCCTCACCGTTACCGGCGCGCGTCCGGTCTACATGAAGCCCACGCGCAACGGCTACGGCATGATCGGCCTAGTCCCCCTCAAGCGCTTCAGCCCAGAGTTCGTCCGCGGCATTATCGACAAGAGCCCGCTCACCACCGGCGTCGCCAACCAGAACCCCACCTACGCCGTCGTCACCAACTCCACCTACGACGGCCTCTGCTACGACGTCAACCGCGTCGTCACCGAGCTCTCGAAGTCCGTCCCACGCATTCACTTTGACGAGGCCTGGTACGCCTACGCCAAGTTCCACGAGATCTATCAGGGCCGCTTCGCGATGGGTGTCCCAGACGACATGCCCGATCGCCCCACCATCTTCGCCGTCCAGTCCACGCACAAGATGCTAGCCGCCTTCTCGATGGGCTCCATGATCCACGTCAAGCTAAGCCCTCGCGCCAACCTCGACTTCGATCAGTTCAACGAGTCCTTCATGATGCACGGAACCACCTCGCCCTTCTATCCTTTGATCGCCTCGCTGGACGTAGCGGCCGCCATGATGGACGAGCCCGCAGGCCCCACTCTTATGAGCGAGACCCTGCAGGACGCCATCAGCTTCCGCAAGGCCATGTCCTCCATCGGCCACCGTCTGCGCGAAGCCGAGCAAGGCTGGTTCTTCCGTCTCTATCAACCTGAGTACGTCTTCGATCCGCTCGATGGAAAGACCTACCTCCTCGAAGAGGCAGCTGACGGTCTTCTTACCAACCGCTCCAGCGCCTGGACCCTCAAGCCCGGCGAAGAGTGGCACGGCTTCCAGGACGAAGACATCGCCGAAGACTACTGCATGCTCGACCCCACCAAAGTCACGATCCTCACCCCAGGCGTCAACGCGCAAGGGAAGGTCAGTGAGTCGGGCATCCCCGCAGCCATCGTCACCGAGTTCCTCGACGGACGCCGCGTCGAAATCGCCCGCACTGGCGACTACACGGTCCTCGTTCTCTTTTCCGTCGGCACCTCCAAAGGGAAGTGGGGCGCCCTGCTCGAAAACCTCTTCGAGTTCAAACGCCTCTACGACTCCGAAGCCTCCCTCGAAGAGGCTCTGCCCGAGCTGGTCTCCCGCTTTCCTCATCGTTATCGCAACGTCAGCCTCAAAGAGCTCTCTGACGAGATGCACACAGCGATGGTTCAGCTCAACCTCTCCGGCCTCGTCAACGACGCCTGCGACGAAGACTTTGATCCCGTCCTCACTCCGGCCCAGACCTACCAGAAGCTTCTCCGCCACGAGACGGAGAAGATCCGCTTCTCAGAGATGGCCGGCAGAATCGCTGCCGTCATGCTGGTTCCCTACCCTCCCGGCATCCCCATGTCCATGCCCGGCGAACGCCTCGGCGGCACCGAAAGCCCGGTCATCAAGCTCATCCTCGCCATGGAAGAGTTCGGCAAGCGCTTTCCCGGCTTCGAGCGTGAGGTCCACGGCATCGAGACCGATGCGGAAGGAAACTACTGGATGCGCGCCGTCATCGAGACCAACGGCAAAAAGAAGAACGGCAATGGCCACGGAAAGCAGCGTCCACCAAACGCCGCCCCGCCGGTCCAGAAGAAGAAGCGCGTCTCTGCCACCTCGCCTATCGTCCCGGGAAGCGGCCTCGCAACCGAAAGATAATCTCGATACAGTGCTTATCGGCACATGCAAGGCAATTGGAACGGCCTCTTCTACCTGACAAAGAGGCCGTGCGGCTCTTGAGCGACCTCTGTCCTTGAGCTTGGAACACTCTACGCACTCAGCCGAGAAACCTTATCCACACCCACTCCCGCTCAACCCGTCGCAGATGCTATACTTACCTTCGGATTGCTTACCGCACCTCGCGCTCCCCAGCGTCGAGTCAAAGCGCGGAGGTGGCGAAATTGGCAGACGCACTAGCTTGAGGTGCTAGCGCCGCAAGGCATAGGGGTTCAAGTCCCCTCCTCCGCACCAATCCAACCTTTTTGAAGGATTTATTCAGGGTCGACCAGAGCGGTCGGCCTTTTCTGTGCTCGCCGCCATCCAACGCACAGGCTCTAAATAGCGTCACCTTCGCGGAATCAACCGAGACTGACCTCAAGCTGTCTGCACGATATAACCAAACATGAGGAATTCGCTATGAATATCTCCTTCGAAAATAAAGTTGCAGTCGTTACAGGCGCGGCGTCCGGCTTGGGGCTTGCCACAGCCAGGGCTTTTGCTGAGTCAGGTGCATCCGTGGTCTTGGCGGACTGGAGCGAGAAAGCGGTCCAGTCCGCAGCCGAAGAACTGGCTGCGAAAGGTCACAAGACGCTGGCGATCCAATGTGACGTGGCTGATGACGCTCAGGTAGAAGCAATGGTTCAGCAGACGGTCGCCACCTTCGGACGACTCGATGCAGCCTACAACAATGCCGGCGTTCAAAATGTCCTTGCCGAGACTGCCGACTCTCCCCGCGACGACTACGACCGGATCATGGGGATCAACCTGCGTGGTGTGTGGAGCTGCATGAAGTTCGAGCTGCAGCAGATGCGCAAGCAAGGCAGCGGAGCCATCGTTAACTGCTCTTCGCTTGGAGGTCTTATCGGTGGTCCCCGGCGTGGCACTTACCATGCCGCGAAACACGGTGTTCTTGGATTCACGAAAAGTGCGGCTCTGGAATATGCTACGCGCGGCATTCGCGTCAACGCCATATGCCCAGGATGATAAGATGATCGCCGAAGGTCAGGGGGAAGAGCTCGATGTGATGATGAAGACCTACGTGCCGATGGGACGGTTGGGTCGGCCTGAAGAGATCGCCGATGCCGTCCTATGGCTCTGCAGTTCAGCCGCGAGCTACGTTACTGGCCAGTCGATCTCGGTCGACGGTGGCTTCGTCATGCGCTAAAGAGTAACGAACATCAGGAGATCTGTACTACACAGCACCAGACCCGCGGAACACCGCAGGAATCGTCTGAAAAAGAATCTTGATATCCAGCCACACCGACCACTGGTCGATATACCGCATATCCAAAGCCATCCATTCGTCAAATCCAATGGAACTCCTGCCCATAATCTGCCACAGGCATGTGATTCCAGGCTTCACGCTGAACCGCCGTCTATGCCAGTCCTGCGAAAATCCCTCGTAGTCGCGCAGCGGAAGCGGTCGCGGACCCACAAGGCTCATGTGCCCGACTAGCACATTGATCAGCTGCGGAATCTCATCCAGACTCGTCTTGCGAAGAAACTTGCCCGCTGAGGTGATCCGCGGATCATTCTTCAGCTTGAATGTCGGCCCCTGGGTCTCATTCAAGTGCTCCACCTGCGACATAAGACGTTCCGCATTTTGCACCATCGTGCGAAACTTCAGAATCTCAAAAGGACGCTTGCCGTACCCCATCCTGATCTGTCTAAAAAAGACAGGACCGGGATCAGTCAGTTTGATCAACAACGCGATCATCAGGAAGAGTGGTGCGAGCGCCAGCAGCAACAGCAGCGAAACTGTGATATCGGTCGCACGTTTGATTAGGAACGCCCAGGCATCCCAGGACTCATCATGCAGTGTGATGGTGCCAATGGTTCCACGCAGAAAATCGCTTCGCTTCGACTCGTCCTGATCGAAGAACGTGCCCAGAAACCGGACCGCGATACCGTGATCGCGGCAGGAGGAGATAATGCCCGCAATCTGCTGGTAGAACGAAGCCAGAGGCAGAGCAACAATGACCTCATCCACAGGCAGTGTCCTCAATAGTTCAGGAACGGAATCCAAACCACCGACTATGGTTCCCAGCTGAGAGTCCGCTGTCTGCTTGCTCCACCATTGATCGTCCACAAAACCCTGGATACAGTACCCCCACTCCGGGTGGCTGGCCAGCTCTTGCACGAAGCTGTTGGCACGGCGATTGGTGCCCACGATCAGCACATGCCTGCGGTTGTGTCCACGGGCTCGAAAAACCTGCATCGTCGCGCGAGCGACGAGACGGGTCGTAAGAAACGCCGCAAAGCTCATAATGCCGAGGAGCGCCGCGACAACGGCCAGATCCATCGTGTTACGCATGGAACGCGATGCGATCAGCCACAGCCAGACGCAACTCAACAGTGCACACAGCGAACTGGCAGTGCAGACATCGAGTACTTCTCTCACTGAGCCGGCCAATCGGCGGGAACGATAAAAACCATTGGACCTGAGTATGACGTGCCATCCCAGAACCAGCACCAGAGTCGCCGCAAAAACCTGGATAGGATAGTGGGTCTCCAGTGAGTTGAAGACGTCAGATGCCCGCTGATGAACCGCAGTGATGTAAGAGAGTCCAAGACAGCAAAGCAAAAGCCCGATATCGCCGATTGGGGCCAGCCCTAAAATGGTTATTCGATTGGACGGTGTCATTCGGGAAGCCCCTTCTGAAAAAGTGTCTTCTCGCAAAGTTGGTGGAACCGCTGAGTAGCTGATTAAGCCCGAACGTCTCACACTCAGACTAACCTGTCCCAACAACATCAAGCAATGAAGAAAAAATACCCGAGAAGGATTTCTCACAAGAGTCGAGGCGATCATAAAGCAGGCAATTCTCCCGCCATTTGCCCGAAAATCTCAATTTAATTAGGCGGTCAATCTATTGAGAAGTCGACGATATGTCTCTAAATTGTCTCCAGTCTATTCACGAAGACGACACCCGTGGACAAAATAAGATGGCATCAACACCGCAACCTGCGATATAAGGAGACTTGAGCGTTTTTCTGCAACAGAGCGACATCGAACTGAGAAAATTTTCATTAGCGAGCATCGTCCGTGCTGGAGGGCCTCATGGATAGACTCACAAACAATCTTGCTCCTGGCACCTTCCACCAACCACCTCTCCGTGAACTCCAGATCGATCCCGCTGGTATTCGGAGGACCTCCTCCAGTGGTTCGTCGCTGTCGATATTTTAGATATCTGAAATATCGACACGATCAAGCCAACTCATCCCCGATTTTGATCGTCCTACAAAAAGGCCCACTGCCCGTAGACACCTATTTATAGACCGATGGAAGATGCGGGCAGTCGTCCGCCAACCTCGATCTTGTGCATAAAAAAGATAGACCCTGGGAGACCCTATGAGTGATTCGATTCACATTGCAGTCGTCGGTTCCGGTTACGTCGGATTAGTAGCTGCTGTCTGTTTTGCAGAGATGGGTCACAGCGTCGTATGCGTCGATAACGACCAGAAAAAAGTGACGGCATTGCAGGACGGCGAAAGCCTGATTCACGAGAAGTATCTGCCGGAGCTTCTTCAGCGATATCGCAACGCCAGAGTGCGTTTTACCACTGACCTCTCTGCCGCAACCCGCGAAGCGCAGGCAATCTTCATCGCAGTTGGCACACCCCAGAGCGAGACAGGAGATGCCGACCTGTCCTATGTCGAAGCCGTCGCCAGTGAGATTGCGCGTTCCATCACTACCTATAAAGTCATAGCGGAAAAGAGCACGGTCCCCGTCTATACCAATGAATGGATTCGCAGGGTCATGGAGCGCAACGGCGTCTCACGGGAGATGTTCGATGTCGTCTCCAACCCCGAGTTCCTCCGCGAAGGAACAGCCGTCGCTGACTTCCTCCATCCCGACCGAATCGTAGTAGGAACTGACAGCGACCGCGCCGCCGAGATCATGGCGAAGATCTACGAGCCCTTGACCACGGGCAGGTACTACGCTAAAGCCGGAGCAATCGACGGCTCCTGCAATAACGACGCTCCGCCACCTCTGCTCCGTACCTCCACCAAGAGCGCCGAGATCATCAAGCACGCCTCCAACGCCTTCCTCGCCCTCAAAATCTCCTTCATCAACGCAGTCTCCAATCTCTGCGAGGCCGCAGACGCCGACGTCGAACAGGTAGCCCAGGGCATGGGCCTCGACAGCCGTATCGGACCAAAATTTCTGCGACCCGGCATCGGTTACGGCGGATCCTGCTTCCCGAAGGATGTCGCCGCCTTCCGCTCAGTCGCCGAACAGCTTGGAGTCAACTTTTCTCTGCTCTCTGAAGTCGAAAACATCAACGTCGACCAGAAGCGGCGATTCCTCAATAAGGTTCGTTCCGCGCTCTGGACGCTCCGCGGCAAAAAACTCGGTGTGCTTGGCCTTGCCTTCAAAGGTGGGACCGACGACATTCGCGACTCTCCCGCAATCGAGCTGGTCCGAATGTTGATCGAGGAGGGATGCTCCATCCGTGCCTTCGACCCCGCCGCCATGCAGCGTGCACAGCAAATACTCCCTGCCGGGCCAGAGATTCAATATGCCTCCGACCCTTACGACGCCTCCAGCGACGTCGACGCTCTTCTGATCCTCACCGACTGGGCGGAGTTTGCCCGTCTCGACCTTCAGCGTCTCGCCGCGGCAATGCGCTTCCCTATCATCCTTGATGGCCGCAATCTCTATGATCCCGAGCTGATGCTGGAAAATGAGATTACATACTTCAGCGTAGGCAGACCAACGCGGCATCACACGGAGGAGCTCGCAACCGTAGCGTCTCGCACTCGATAAGGACGTTAGCCACTGAACTGTCTTGTGCAATCCGGTAGGACCTCAGGCAGCCAACCGGAACTCGCATCTTTAGGGAGATTTGAGGAAGATATGAACGCCAAAAAAATTCTAGTAACCGGAGCAGCAGGCTTTCTCGGTTCGCACCTTTGCGACTCCCTGCTGAACGCCGGAAACACCGTCCTCGGCGTCGACAACCTGAGCACAGGCAACATGGCCAATCTTGCCCACCTTCATAACGAGTCCCGCTTCGACTTCGAGCGCCTCGACATCTGCCAGCCCTTTGACCCCGGCAAAGTCGACTACGTCTTTAACTTCGCCTCCCCTGCAAGCCCCGTGGACTATGCCCGGCTCGGCGTCGAAACCCTCCTCGTCGGGTCAGCCGGAACCATCAACACTCTCGAGATCGCAAAGAAGTATCACGCCGGCTACCTCCACGCCTCTACCTCAGAGTGCTACGGCGACCCCGAGGTTCATCCTCAAACCGAGACCTACTGGGGACACGTCAATCCCATCGGACCCCGTTCGGTCTATGACGAAGCCAAGAGATTCTCTGAGGCCGCCGTCATGGCCTATCACCGCTACCATCGCGTCAGCACGCACCTGGTGCGGATCTTCAATACGTACGGACCAAGGTTACAAATCAACGATGGCCGCGTCATCTCCAACCTCATGTCCCAGGCCCTGCGTGGCGAGCCTCTCACCATCTACGGTGACGGAATGCAGACCAGAAGCTTCTGCTATGTCTCCGATCTGATCGCAGGCATCCTCGCCCTTGCAGCCTCCAACGAGCATCTCCCCGTCAACATAGGCAATCCCGAAGAGTGGACCATCCTCAGTTGTGCCGAAGAGATTCTCAAGCTCATCGGATCCGACAAAAAAATCGTCTTCAAGCCCCTCCCCCAAGACGACCCAACCCGTCGCAGGCCGGACATCAGTAAGGCGATCAGCCTTCTCGGATGGACTCCCAAAATTCAACTGCGTCAAGGACTCGAAATGTCTCTGTCCTACTTCCAGGAGCACGCCGAAACTGGACTAGTGCAAAACTCGCAGACCTGAGAAATTCTTCTCACGCAAAAACCAGTAAAGAAGTCTCTACGCAAAACAAAGAACTTAGATCTGCATAATCCGGAAAGTGCCCAAGTTCCATTGTTAAATTTCCGTGGATTTGAATCGCTCTAAGCGACGCTCGACAAGCACTTACCTCACAATTATAGACAGTAGATCCTGTAACTTTTTCATCTGGGGAACATCTTCAACAGTGAGAAGATGTTCTCAATTGAGCCATCACTCTTTGCGCTGGAGGGACTCATGAAACGGGTTACTGAAGAAAGCATCTCCCCGAACGTCATCAAGGTGTTTGTGGCCAACTTGCCGGTCATGCTCTGCGAGCTCTTGCAGGGAGCCTTCGAAACCGTTCCCGACATCCTGATCGTCGCCCCGGTCAATGACGTCCTGCATCTCGTCAACGCGACCAGGCCCCTCCCAGTCGACATCATCCTCATCGGTTCGTCCATGATGGAGAATACCCAGGGTGCCGTCTCCATCCTTCAATCCCTTCCCGACTTTTACAAAAATACCCGCGTCGTCGTCCTCACCCAGGATCCCGACTACGCCGAAGTTATCTCCCTGTTCCGTGCTGGAGCCAAAGGCATCTTCGGCAGCGCCGACCTGCGCTTCGAGCTCCTCTGCAAGTGCATCCGATGCGTTCACCAGGGGCAGATCTGGGCAAAGAACGAGTTGCTCGCCCACCTGGTGTCCTCTCTCTCGCACCCCAGATCGACCAACGTCATCGATCGCCACGGCAAGCCTCTGCTCACCACCCGTGAGCAGCAGGTTCTGCATCTTCTCTCCGACGGCCTCAGCAACTCCGAGCTGGCGACCATCTTGAAGCTCAGCGAGCACACCATAAAAAATCACCTCTTCCGCATCTACGATAAGCTGGGCGTCTCCAACCGCATGGAGGCCGTCCTCTACGCCCTAACCCCTCGCGACGTGCATTACCCGACACAAAATCGCCCCAGCCACCCCGCATCCTCCAACAAGATCGCAATCATCAAAACCGCCTAGTGTTCCGTCTTTTGAAGCGCCAGGCGATCGCCAGAAGACTGCAAGAAAGCCCGCACCACGAAGTCACCACGAACTGGGCCTTCCTCGCCACCCGGTGGTACACTAAGTTTTAGGTTTAGGTGCGAACGCCGCAAGGCGTGGGGACTTTGTGCCGATCCCAGACATTCTCCGGAGATCACTCTCCGACTCCAAGAGGTAGCAAGCAGCTCCGATGGTTATTCTTCTCGTCATCATTCACGTTATCGTCTGTCTCTTTCTCATCGGCGTAGTCCTCCTGCAGCAGGGCAAGTCCGCCGACCTCGCCGGCGCCTTCGGTGGCCAGGGATCCCAGACCGCCTTCGGCCCTCGCGGCGCAGCCAATCTCCTCACCAAGCTCACCACCTACTCGGCCATCGTCTTCATGCTGACCTCCATCGGCCTCACTATCCTGCTCTCACGAGCCAGTGGCGACCACTCCGTTCTCTCCGGCACCGCCCACCCCGCCAGCCAGACGACACCCGCCAAGAAGTAGCTCTTAGATCTTCAGAGATGCGCAGGCCTTGGGCTTGCGCATTTTTTAATTCACAGCCTTGCGCATTTTTAGTTCCAGCTTTGCGCATTTTCACTCACACCATCTCCCTGAAGAAGGCGAAAACAGCATGATCCACGAGATTCTTCCCGTCGGCCCGCTGCAATGCAACTGCTCCATCCTGGGAGATGAAACCTCCCTCGAGGCCATCGTCGTCGACCCCGGCGATGACATTCCCCGAATCATGGCCATCCTGGCTAACCACAACCTCACTGTCAAAAAGATCGTCATCACCCACGCCCACATCGACCACATCGCCGGAGCCCATCGCCTCAAGCAGCTCACCGGTGCCCCCATCCTCTACAACCAACACGACCTCCCTCTGGTCAAGATGATGGACATTCAGGCAGGCTGGCTCGGCATCCCCACCCCCACCGTCTCGACCCCCGACGACACCCTCGACGACGGCAAGCTCATCGCTGTAACCGGCGTCACCGGCTCCATTCTCCACACGCCCGGCCACACCGAAGGCAGCGTCTGCCTCTACCTTCCCGCCCAATCCCTCCTCCTCGCCGGAGACACTCTCTTCGCCGGCACCGTAGGCCGTACCGACCTTCCCGGCGGTGACATGCGCAAGCTCTTGGCCTCCATCCATGACCGCCTTCTCACCCTGCCGGACGAGGTCACCGTCATCCCCGGACACGGGTCCAAAACCACCATTGGTGCAGAGCGAGACTCTAATCCATTTCTTCAACGCTAGTAAAAACAATCATTTACATAAAGCTCTAAATGTATAGCTTTACACGCATCGCATGAACTAGTAACTACTGTGGTTCCACCCAGTTACCCTTTTGATTCTTGAAATCCCCTCCGCAAACTCCTCCGCGGATCCCAGCAAACTCACCACCACCCGCCCAGCTTCACCGATCCCGTAAAAGTCCCCTGGATGCACGATCACCCCCGCCTCTCGTAACAAACTCTCAGCAACATCGCCCACCCCATGCCTCTGAGGCAGCCGCAGAATCGCGCTCCACCCAGCCTCCACCTTCAGCACCTCGACCCCACCCTCAACCGCAAGCCGCAGATTCTCCCTCACCCGCTGCAAAATCTGCGCCTGAATCCCCCGTCTCTCCGCCAGCCAAACCGGCAGCGCCCGCTGCATCGGCGCGTTCACCGACAGAAAGGTATCCGCAACCACCTCCAGCCGCCCCATCGCCTGCCTGCGATCCCCCTCCGGCCCCCCTTCTGGCCCCAGCCCCACGATCCACCCCACCTTCATCTGCGGCAACCCCGCAATCTTGCTCATCCCGCTCAGCACAAACGTCAGCACCGGGTGCGGACCCACCGCAAAGCTCGCCAGCCTCACCCCCACCTCCAGCGGATAGTCCAGAAACACCTCATCCACGATCAGCGCCAACCCGTGCCGCGCACAGATCTCCTCCAGCCGCCCCCGCTCCCCCGCCCCCGTTACGTGCCCGGTCGGATTATTCGGATGCACCACAACCAGAGCCTTGGTCCTCGGCCCAATCCGGCGCTCCAGCTCCGCAAAGTCGATCCACCATCCATAATCATAGAACAGCGGATAAGGCCTCAGCCGCACATCCTCCAGATCCGCCAGAAAATCGAACAGCGGATAGCTCGGCTGCGCCACCAGCACCTCATCTCCCGCGTCGCACAGCAGCCGAAACAGATACCCATACCCCTCACTCGTACTGGTAGTCAGCACCACGCTGTCCGGATCGACATCGGCGCCATGCCCCCCGTAGTACCCCGCCACCGCCTCCCGCGCAAACCCCATCCCCCGCGGATCCGGATCGTACGTCATAGCCTCTCTACTCGCCAGCGGCGTAAGCACAGCCTCCGCGTCATACTCAAACCCACACACCGTAGGGTTCGACACCGTCAGGTCCACCAGTTTCCGCCCCGCCGCCCTCGCCTCGCGAATCGCAGCCGCGAACCCACTCTCCCCCACATCCCAACCCGTCCGCGCCGAAAACCGATAGCTCACCCATACATGCTAATCGTTCAGCGAATCCGGTCCCTCCCCCAATCAAATCCAACGAAATCCACCGACGCGCAAAACAAAGCGGGCGACGCAAAACGCATCGCCCGCCAGGTTTTCTTCCCACCCAGGTTAGAACAGAATGCGGCCTCCAAGCTGGATCACCCGCATCCCCGACCCCTGTGGCGTAGTCGTCTGTGCTGAGATGACGCCAAAGGTGCTCGGGCTGTTCAACACCGCCCCCGGATTGCCCAGGTTGACGAAGTTGAAGACGTTGGTCGCCTCGCCGCGAAACTGAAACTTCACCCGTTCGAAGATCCCAAAGTCACGGAAGATCGCTGCGTCAACGTCTTTGTACCCTGGTCCGCTTATCGAGTTCGGGCTCACCGTACCATCAACATTGCCTGCTCCGGTGCCGGCAGAGCATCCCGCCGAACCGACCCTACAGTACGCGCTCGTGTCGAACCACTGCTTCCTCTCGATCGCACGAGACCCGCTGGAACTATTCATCCGCTCGATCTTGCCCGGAACAAGGTTCGGCCGATCGTTCGTGTCTCCATCCATGTTGTCATCGCTGCCACTGGTGATCGTGAACGGCACCCCACTCCGCATCGTGACAATCGCGGAGATGGACCATCCATTCAGCAGATTCTGAACCACCCTGTTGGATTTACCGAAGTAATCCGGCTTCCACACCGCGGCAATCACTGCCTGATGCCGCTGATCGCTATCCGTCCGCTGCCGTTCCAGCCCAAGATTGTAGTAGTCCTCAGGCTCCGTCGCGCCACTGTTGCCGATATTGCCCGTAGTCTGCAGCGAAGCACTCGACAGCGCCTTGCTGAACACATAAAAGCCATTGACGCTGATGTGTTGGCTCAGACGTTTTTCCACCGTCACCTGCAGACCCTGGTAGTTCGTGTTTTGCCCATCCTCAATCACATACCCATTGCTCATGTACTTCGACCCCACCGCAGGATTCGCGCACGAGGTTCCCGTCCCGAACGGCAGCGCATCAAAGGGACGCCGGCAGTTGTAGTTCGTAGCCGTGTTCATCGCCGTGTTCGCCGTGTTGTAGATCGGCGCATTCGCATCGATGTACAACGGCAGCTTCCGACTGAAGGCTCCTACGTAGTTGATGCTGACCGCAAGATCCTTGGTGAACTGCTGCTGCACGCCAAAGTTGGCCTGAATGTTATACGGCCAGCGCATCCCCTGTTGCAGGAACACCAACGACGCAGGAGACACATACCGCGGATTCGCCTTGTCGTAGAGATACGGAAACGGCGAGGTGCAACCCTGGAAGTCTTGGCAGTCGGTCGAGTAGATATGCTGCAAGCTGGTCACATGGCTGAAGGCCGCCGTCTCTCTCACCGCAAACGGCTGAAAGTTCTGCGGCAGCATCCACTCATTGCCGCCGATCGTGTCGAAGAACAACCCGGCGCCGCCATGGAAGACCGTCTTGCCGTCACGATAAGGGTTGAACGCAAAACCGACACGCGGCGAAACATGGTTGTAGTTCGTGCCGACACCGCTCTGGGGAACCCCTGGATCGCCCGGAAACAACTGTCCCAGGATCGCACTCGGCGAAACCGTCGATTGCACACCCGGCTTGAAGATCGCATACCGGCGCTGCGTATCGGTCGGAGCCGTCTGCACGTCATAGCGCAGCCCCAGGTTCAGGGTCAGCTTCGGAGTAATCCGCCAATCGTCCTGCCCGAAGATCCCATAGTTCCAGTAGTTGGCATTCGCATCGTCGGGCGAGTCCTGACCCACCGCATTCGGATGGCCGATCAGAAAGTCGGCGATCGCCGCTCCAGTCTTCACATAAGTAGCCTGCCCGGATGTGGTGGTAGGAACCGCGGAACTCGTAAAGCTGAACGTGCCGTAGTTATTCAGCAGCGTCTCCAGCCTATCCTTCTCCAGATAGATCTCGCCGCCCACAAAGATCGAGTGCTTCCCTCGCGTCGTGTTGTAGACATCCCGCAGACCATACACGTTATCGCCGGCCACCGGACCGCTGATCGCGTTCGCAAGATGGAAGAAGTTAGCCACGTTGATATCCGGCAACGAAGGAGTCCCCTGCACATTCAGGTCCGAGCCATAGGCCGCCAGCGAAGTTCCCGGCGTACTGTCGCGGCCCGCAAGCATACGCGTAAAGCTCAGCCACACCTGGTTCACCGACCGCGCCGACACTGTCCAGACATCGCTCACATTGGCCGTCTGCTGCCGGTAGACATAGTTGTTCACCGCCCATCCTGGCAGGTTCGAGCCGGAGGGAAGGTTGCTCTGCGCTCCATTCGATTGGAAGTAGTCCAGCGTCAACCGATGTGCAGCCGTCAACTGCTGATCGCCTTTGATCAGGAACTCGTCCGTCTGATTCGGCAGCCCTTCATTCCCGATAAACCGGTTGTCCGTCCGCCCCGGCGTAGGCAGCGGAACGTTCTTCGCCAGCACCGCCGCGGCCACAGGATCAGGATGATAGTTCGGATCGAGATCGAGACGATTGCCCGGCACCGGCTGGTGCGTCACAGGATCGCAGACGATAAACCTTCCGCCATAAGCCGTAACGGATTTATCCGCAGCAGACAGGGCAGTCGCACACGCGCCTAATCCCTTCGCGATCGTCGTGGACGTAGGCAGATTCTCAGAGAAGTTTCCGGCTCGCTGCAGAGCATCAGGCACAACCGTGTTGAAGTTGACCGGGCTCACCTGTCTCAACCCCGCATAGCTACCAAAGAAGAACGTCTTATCCTTCACGATCGGGCCGCCCAGAGTCGCACCAAAGCGATTGATGTGCAGCGGCGTCCTCGTCGTCTGCAGCCACGCATTCGAGTTGAAGTTCGTCTCCTGATGAAATTCGAAGACCGAACCATGTATCTGATTTGTGCCCGACTTCGTTAGCACCGAGACCACACCCGCACCCGTTCGTCCATACTCCGCACTGAAGTTGCTCGTCTGAACCGCAAACTGGTCGATCGCATCCGGGTTTGGCAGAACGTTGCCCGTATTGCGCACACCGGTCATACTCAATCCGCCATCCAGATAGTAGGTCACCTGTCCCACCATATTGTCCGACGAACCGTTGATGATCACATGCTGGCCAGGAAAGCCGACCGTGTTCTCTGTCTGGCTGTTCTGAATCCCAGGCGTCAGGCTCAGAAGTTGATAGACATTTCTTCCCACAATCGGCAGGTTGTCGACCTCACGGTTATCTACAGTGCGCCCCAGCACAGAGTTCCCCATATTAACCAGCGGAACATCAGTCGTAACCTCAACAACGGTGGTCTCGCCGCCAATCTCAAGCGAGTAGTTCACAGCCGCCTCCTGTGTCGCCGTCAACACAATCCCGCTCTGCGCAATCTCTTTGAATCCCGCAGCACCCACCTTCACCGTATACTGCCCAACCGGCAGAAACTCCGCGCGATACTGACCCTGGTCATTGGTCCTGGTCATGCGAACGAAGTTCGTCTGCGTCTGGGTCAACGTAACCGTAGCCCCGGGAACAATCGCTCCGGTCGAATCTGTCACAATACCGAACATCGTCGCGGTACTCAACTGTGCGGAAGCACGCGGTCCGGCAAACCCAGCCAATATCACGGCGATCAATAGTACGAAGAACGAACTGTCTTGCAACACTCTGCTTTTCATGGGACGGCTCTCCTAAAAATACAGCGTCTGTCTTCGTGTAGGACCAGCTCCCGGAAAAGTCTTTTGAGGCCTCTGAAGACCGCTGCCCTGCACCAACAACGCGGTTCGAAAGAAGCTTTATTCCCTGGGGCGATCAAGCTTATAAGTTTGAAACTCAGTTATAAGACCGCATGGCGAGAAGCACTGTCAAGGCATTTGTTTGAAGCTCAGCTTTATTCTGTTAGACACCTATTCTCCTATGGAACTAGCGCTCCGATCGCACGTAAAGAACAGCTCTCGCAATCTTTAATCGTCCCTACCACTTCAGCCACATCTTCCCCGCCAACCGCATCGGCATGCGTCCCTGCAAAACTCAAAATCAGCTGCCTTACAATTGCCACTCATGGCACTCGTAAAAGCAGTCCTCTTCGACTACGGCATGGTCCTCTCCGGCAAACCTGATCCCACCGCCTGGGCCCGCCTCCTTACCATCACCGGCCTCAGCGAAGAACCCCTCAACCGCGAGTACTGGGCTCACCGCCATGCCTACGACCGCGGCGATCTCAACGCCCAATCCTTCTGGCACACCGTCGCCGCAGGCGCTGGCATCGTCATCACACCCACGCAGTTGGCCCAGCTTATTGCCGCCGACACCGATCTCTGGTCCACCCTCAACCCTCCCATGCTCGCCTGGGTCGACCAGCTCCAGCGCGCCGGCATCCGCACCGGCATCCTCTCCAACATGCCCGACGCCATGGAGGCAGGCCTCCGCGGCCGCCACGCATGGATCGAAGGCTTCGACCATCACACCTGGTCCCACGCCGTCAATCGCGCCAAGCCTGAGCCTGAGATATATCAACACGCCGCCGAAGGCCTCCAGACACCTCCAGAACACATCCTCTTCCTCGACGACAAGGAGGAGAACATCACTGCAGCCCTGGCCGCAGGCATGCAGGCCATTCAGTACTCTACCCACGCCGCCTTCGAACGCGAGATGCAAGCCCGCGGCCTCAACTACCTCCTACAACTTGAGCGGCATACGGACTCCCAAAACGGGAAGCTATAGTACTTCCGTAACGTCTTCGATAAATTCCTCCATTCATCAAGGCTCCAGCGCAAGGAATATTTAAGGTCAGGCTGCACCAGCGTACTGCCCGCAGCCAACAACTCATGAAGACACCGCTCTCTCTCCGACGTGTACGTGCCGGTCTCTGCGGCGTCATAGCTCTCCTCCTACTCGCTTCCCTGCCCCTGGCTGCACAGGCTTCAGCCACCGGCCCGCAGCAACTCCTCTTCACTGGCCTCCTCGGCTCCTCAAATCCCGATCCCACCAACGCGCACTACGCTCAGTTCAACGCTATCAAGTCCGACTCCGCCGGCAATCTCTACCTTCTGCTCGACCAGGGCGACGGCATCCGCCTCCTCAAGACCGATCCCACCGCGACCAACGTACTCGCCCAAACTCATCTCGGCTCAAGCGGCGACATCGGCCTCGCCATGGCACTCGACCCCTCCGGCAACCTCTATCTCACCGGCACCACCACCTCCGGCACCCTCTCCACCACCTCCGGCGCAGCCTTTCCCAGCGCGGCCCCAAACCCGGGCGACACGTCCATTAATTCGTACATCGGCAAATTCGACCAGAACTTGAACACCGTCTTCCTCACCTACGCCGGAAGCCCTCGCACCGCAGCCTCCGCCATCGCCGCCACAGCCGACGCCGTCTTCCTCACCGGCAGCATCTTCGGCTCCGCGCTTCCCGTCACACCCTCCGGCATCATCCAGTCCCCCGCCTCCGGCTCGCTGCAAAACGGCTTTGTAGAAAAGTTCAACACCACCGGAACCACCCTCCTCTATGCCACCTACCTCAGCGGCCAAAACGGCAACACCGCCCCCGCCGCCATCGCAGCCGACGCCGGCGACAACGCCTACATCGCCGGCTACACTACCTCCACCGGCTACCCCACCCTCGCAGCCATCATCCCCGACCTCCTCACCCCCACCTCCGGCTTCCTCACCAAACTCACCCCCGCCGGCGACGGCATCGTCTTCTCCACCTTCATCCCCGGCCCCGGCATCTCCTCCCTCGTCATCGACCCTTCGCCGCAGGACCCCACCACCCAGAATCTCCTCCTCACCGGCTCCATCGCGCCCGGCCAGTTCCCCATCGCCACCGTCTCCTCCCCCTTGGTTAACACCAACTATCAGACCCTCCTCCGTCTCTCCCTCGACGGCAGCACCCTGCTCACCTCCGACCTCCTCGCCCCCGGCACCCAATCCTCCGTTGCCCTCGCACCCTCCGGCGCCGCATGGGTCACAGGTACCCTTACCGGTGAACTCACAGCCAACCCCGCCTGGCTGCTTCCTCTTACTCCACTCTCCACCATCGGCAACAGCTACGCCCTCCGCCTCACCCAACAAAACACCATCGACCAAACCATCCGCTTCGGCGGCCTGCCCATCACCACCGGCGCCTTCGCCAGCGCCCCAGTCACCCTCACCGGCCTCACCGTAGACTCCACCGGCCAACCCACCTTCGCCGGTAGCGCCTCTCCCACGGCCAGCGCCAGTCTCCTCTCAACTGAGACCTATGATCTACCGCTAGTCAACACCCCCACCCCTGCACTTCCCTCTACCCTTCGTTCTGCCGCACTCCCAGCAAGTTCCTGCACGAACGGCAGCCTCTGCTCCGGCTCAGCTGCCTATCTAGCCCAGCTAAGCACCACCGCCGCCCCATCCCTCGCCCTCTCCACCGACGACTCCCCCAACCTCACCCTCCGCAACCTCGGAAGCGCCGACGCAACCAACCTCCAGCTCTCTGCAACGGGATTCACCCTCGCCACCAACTGCCCACCAACCCTCCCTCCTGGTGGCGAATGCGGCATCGCACTCACCGGCCCTGGTCCCGGCACACTCACCGCGCAGGCTGCTAACGCCTCTTCTCAAACCGCAAACCTCCCAGCCACCACAGCCACCCCCAACCCCATCGTCTTCTCCCCAAAAGAGCTCGACTTCGGCATCCAGACTGCTTCCAGCCCGGCCACCACACGCACCGTCACAATCAGCAATCTCAGCCAGCAGACACAGACCTTCGCCTCCTATACAGACGTCTTCAATCCGGTTCCTCCGCAGTACACCTTCACACAGCAGTCCACGGACTGCTCCCCTGCCACCTCGCCAAACAGCTACACCCTCCCTCCCAGCGGATCCTGCCACCTCACCATTGCCCTCACTGCCCCCACCACCGCAACCGGCAGCTTCGTCAACGCCTACTCGACCATCGCCTCCCGCAACATTCTCCTCACCGCCTACACCCAACCCACCGACCTCAACCTCTCCGCCCCTGAGATCGACTTCGGCACCCAGTTCGGAACGCCCTCCGGCGTCGGAGGCAGCCCCAGCCCCACCCTCCCGCGCTACCTCTACCTCTCGAACAACTCCGCCAACGCCGTCACCCACATCCCCGTCACCCTCGCCGCACCCTTCACCCTCAACGACCGCTGCCCCACCACGCTCAACCCCCACACCGTCTGCCAGCTCCAGATCAACTACCAATCCCAAGTCGCTCCCTCAGCCGACTCCACCACCCTCACCCTCGACGAAGGGCTCGTAGTCCTCATCACCGGCACCACCAAACCTCAACCCACCAGCGTCGGCCAGTCCGCCAACCCCAACCTCACCCTCACCCCAGCCACCATCACCTTCCCCAACGCAGTCCCCGTCACCACTACCTCCAGCACCACCCAGACCGTCATCATCGGCAACACCGGCCCCGTAGCCTTCTACCTCGCCCTCACCCTCACCGGCGACTTCACCGACGCCACCGACTGCCCATTCACCCTCGCCGGCAATGCCACCTGCACCGTCGTCCTCACCTTCGCCCCCTCACAACCCGGCATCCGCCAGGGCCTGCTCTCAGTCACCGCCGGTGGCGGGTCCCCCGCCTACGTCACCCTAAGCGGCACCGGCTCCGCCATCCTCACTGCGCCAAACAACACCCTCTTCTTCGGCAGCGTCCCCGTCGGCCAGCCCGCCGTCCAGTGGTACAAGATCACCTCCCCCTTCACCACCCTCACCGCCACCACCTCCGCGCCTGACTTCAAAGCCATCCTCGTCGAAGACATCGGCTTCGGCCACGGCCAACCCTCCACCTCCGCCTTCGTCTCCTCCTTCACCGGCACCTGCGCCAACTGCTGGCTGGGAGTCCAGTTCACTCCTTCAGCCCCCGGCTCCCAGACCGCCGCCATCACCCTCGCCTCCTCCGGCAATCCCTCCGCCATCACCCTCACGGGCACTGGTACCGCACTCTCCGGCATCCTCCTCAGCCCCACCACGCAGGACTTCGGCACCGTCCCCGTCAACAGCGCCAGCGCCCCCACCCTCTTCACCGTCACCAACCTCACCGCCGCCCCTGTGACCCTCACAGCACCCACCCCCACCGGAGACTTTGCACTGAGCAACGCCCCCACCGGCGGCTCCCCCTGCAGCGGCCCCCTCGCACCCAACGCCTCCTGCTTCTTCAACGTCGTCTTCGCTCCCACGGCCACTGGCAGCCGCACCGGCACCCTCACCGTGCCGGCCTCCTCCGGCCCAATCACCGCCAACCTCACCGGCTTCGCCTCACCCGACCCCGGCCTCGCCCTCAATCCCACAGCTCTCCTCTTCAACAACGTTCCCGGCCCCACCGCAACCCAGCAAAACATCCTCCTCACCAACACCGCCGCTGCCACCCTCCAGATCGGAACCCCCACCAACGCCACCCCCAGCTTCACCTCCACTAACAACTGCACCACCCTCGCCCCCACCGCCGCCTGCACCATCGCCGTCACCTTCCTCCCCACAACCGCCACCGTCACCGACACTCTCCAGATCCCCGTCACCAGCTCCACCACCGGCCTCGCCACCTACACCGTCCCGCTCTCCGGCGCCTACACCACCGAGAGTGCCGGCCTCCAGATCCTCCCCAACCAGGCCAACTACGCCGCCACCCCCACCAGCACCCTCGGCGGAACCCGCCAGTTCACCATCACCAACCTCACCGCAAAATCCCTCGCCCTCAACATCGCCCTCCCCCGCCAGTTCCTGCTCAACGGCCCCGCCTGCGCCGCCCTCGCTCCTAACGCCTCCTGCAACTTCAACGTCACCTTCCTCCCCCTCACTAACGGCGACATCACCGGCACCCTCTTCGCCCAGGGCACCCCCACCGACGGCTCCGCCACCCTCAACGGCCTCGGCTACGTCGAAGGCTTCGGCATCGGCCCCGCCACCCTCAAGATCACCGGCAACATCATTCCCGGCCAGACCGTCCTCGACTTCGGTCAGGTCCCCTCCGGCCAAACCGCCGCGCAAACCGTCACCCTCACCAACATCGGAGCCATACCGCTCACCATCCGCCGCCTCACCAGCCAGTGGCCCTTCCTCATCACCTCCACCCTCTGCGGCGCCACCCTGCCCCCCACCGTAAGCTGCACCGCAACCCTCACCTACACCCCCCTCAACCAGACCACCACCCCCGGCCCCGCCACACCTGACTCCGGCACCCTCATCATCGAAAGCGACGCCCTCACCGGCCCCGACCTCCTCACCCTCACCGGCCGGGCCGCCCCAATCACCGTAGCCGCACCTAGCAACACTGCCCCGCTGGTCTCCTACGCGCTCTCCCAAAGCTCCCTCACCTTCCTCGCCACCCAGGTAGGAGACCAGAGCGACGTCCAAAGCGTCACCCTGGCTAACACCGGCACCACCACCATCCACATCGCCGGCTTCCGGCCCATGCCCGACTTCACCGTTCAGAGCAACTGCATCGGCACCCTCGTCCCCTCCGCCAGCTGCGTCATCAACATCAGCTTCACCCCCCAGGCCAGCTTCCCCAACACCGTCTCCAACCGCATCAGCGCACTCGAGATCACCTCCGACTCCAGCACCGCACTCGAGTTCCTCTCTATCTTCGGCGTCGCGAACCCATCGCCACTCAACTTCTCTCCCTTCACGCTCAACTTCGGCAGCGTCCAGATCGGCACCTCCGCCACCCTCCCCGTCCAGATCACCAACATCACCACTGCCCCCATCGCCATCCAGACCATCTCCGCCGTCGGCCCCTACACCGCCACCGGCGACTGCCCCACCGAAGGCAACACCCTCGCCCCCTCCACCAGCTGCACCGAGCAGGTCACCTTCACCCCCACCACGCCAGCAACCATCGGCGGACTACTCTCCATCCGCTCCTCCGCCTCAACCCTGCCCATCGAATACCCCCTCACCGGGAAAGGCATCCAGTCCCGTCTCCAGGCCGTCCCCTCCACCCTCAGCTTCAGCAGCATCGCCCTCGGAGCCTCCGCCGCCCAGACCATCACCCTCACCAACACCGGCACCGCCCCCATCACCAACCTCGCCCTCACCATCACCGGCGACTACGCCATCTCCATCCCCTGCGCCACCTCCACGCTCACCCCCGGCAACAGCTGCCAGATCACCGTCACCTTCGCCCCCACCACCCTCGGTTCACGCACCGGCACCATCACCTCCACCGACCCCAACACCGGCCTCCAGAACCTCAACATCCCCCTCACCGGCACCGGAGTCTCGAGTGGAGCCTTCACCCTCACCGTCAACGGAGGCCCCTCCGCCACCCTCACCATCCCCAGCGAGCACGCCGCCGACTACACCCTCCAGCTAACTCCTCAATCAGGCTTCGCCGGCACGGTCATCTTCAACTGCACCCCCGTCAACCCCGGCGCCTGGGCCACCTGCTCGCTCCTCCCCTCCAGCATCACCCTCAACGGAGCCGCCCAAAACTCCATCGCCACCCTCAACACCGTAGCCGAGTACATCCCGCAAACCACAGCAACAAACACCCGTAGCCGAACCCTCCTCTGCCTTCTCCCGCTCTCGGCCCTCTTGTTCTGGAGATCAAAAAACCGCACCCTGCAAAAACACCCCCTCCGCCTGCTCTTGTTCGCAATCATCCTCACTCTACCCACCCTTTGGATCTCCGGCTGCGGCCGAGGCGACACCGACCCCAACCTCCGCTTCACCCCACCCGGCACCTACCTATATCAAGTCACCGCCAGCTCCACCACCGGAGTCCAGCTCAGCCAGACCGTAACCCTCAACCTCATCGTCACCGCTCACTAGCAGTCGCCCATCTGACTCAGCAACCACCGACATCGCCCGAAATTCTCTCACCATCCCATCTCAGCCCATGCGTATAATCGCGACCTATGCGCGATAGACGACATCTCCTCACCCTCTGGGCCCTGGTTCTGTTCACCGTCCCGGCGGTGGCGAGCCCCGCGGCAAACCCCACAGCAAAATCCGATCAGTTCACGCCCCTCATCGCCTCAGCCCACACCCCCAACGCCCGGCCCTTCCTCGGAACCGACAACCGCATCCACATCGTCTACGAGCTTCTCCTCACCAACACCAACGCCACCCCGGCAACCCTCCAAACCATCGACGTCGTCGACGCCTCCTCGCCTTCGACCGTCCTCGCCGGCTACTCCGGCAAGCAGCTCCTCACTCACCTGCGAAGCACAAACGGCGCACCCGTCACCGACACCACCATCGAGTTCAACGGCTCGCGTCTCTTCCTCCTCGACATCGCCCTCGATCAGTCCGCATCTCTCCCCGCACACCTGGCCCACCACCTCGAGCTGCTGGGCGGGGCCACACCAGCGCGCGAACCCGCCACACCAACCCATCTCAGCTACACCGCCGCACCCATCACCCTTCTGCACAAACTCCCCACCATCGGTCCGCCCCTCCGCGGCAAAGGCTGGGTCGTCCTCAACGGATGCTGCGGCCTCACCGGCGCCCACCGCTCTACCGGCCTCGCCATCAACGGAGACATCTTCTACGCCCAACGCTTCGCCATCGACTGGATGCTCCTCGACAAAGAGGGCCGCCTCATCCACGGAGACGCCGCCAACGTTCGCAACTACACCGCATACGACGCTGACGTCATCGCAGTCGCAGACGCCACCGTCGTCAGCACACGCAACGACCTCACCGACCAGGTCCCCGGAGTCATGCCCGACCCAAAGACCATCAACCTTGAAAACGTAGACGGAAACCACGTCGTCCTCAATCTCGGCGACGGAGTCTTCGCCTTTTACGCGCACCTGCAAAAAGGGTCTGTCCTGGTCTCGCCAGGCGACCACGTCAAACGCGGCCAGCTCCTCGGCAAGCTCGGAAACACCGGCAACACCTCAGGGCCGCACCTGCACTTTCACCTCATGGAAGGAGCCTCGGAGTTAGGCTCGAACGGCATCCCCTACGCGATTGATCACTTCGACTTCGCCGGCCAGATCTCCGCGCAACAGTTTCAAGACGCCAAGGATCTCGAAGGCGTCTGGAACAAAGGCCTCTTGCCCACACCCTCGCCACGCCACGATCAGTTCCCGCTCGACCTCGACATCATCGACTTCCCAACCCGGTAGAAGCCAAAGTCTCGTCTTGCTCCCGCCACCAGCAACACCGCTCCGGCAAACAGCAGAGTATCCCAGACGTAGTTCGCCCCCTCCAGCACCGCCGGAGCCCCCGACGCCATCAGCAGAATAGGCAGATAAAGAAACAGCGTCAGCAGAGTCATCACCAAACCCACCGCCGTCGCCCCGTCGCGGCAATATCTCCTCGTCAACATCGCCACTCCGCCCCCAAGATAAACCAGCCCCGTCAACAGCGCCCAAACATGAGGCCCCGGCACCCACGGCGGCGTCAGTTTACCCAACGGAACCCCCGGCGCAAACTGCGGATACAGGATCAGCTCTACGCCGTACACCATCAGCACAACAGCAAAGATCACCCGCCCAATCCCCACCGCTAAACTCTCTCCGCCATCCCGCGACCCACCCCACAAAGATCCCGCAAGCGCCAGCGCTCCTGCACCAAAGCTAAGATCCCGCAACGCCACATTCCAGATGATTCTGTCGTGCACCTGCGCCATCGCATTCGGCACATGGATCATCATCACAAACAGAAGAAACATGATCGCAAGCAGCGTCGCGGTCAATCGAACGCGTATTCCAAGCGCCAGACTAAAAGCCGCAGCGATCAACGCAATGCCAACGAAGTACACCCAGAACAAACGCGCCGGCATCCACACAGGAACAACCCCAAGTATCACCTTACCGAGCGCCAGATGCTCCACGCCAAAGGCCGCCAGCGGCGCAGCAAACAACACCCTTCCGACGGCAACAAGTTTGTCCAGCCCCGCCGCCCTCTGCAACTCTCTTCGCGCGGCGACAAATCCAATAACAAGAACAATCACTCCAGCAGCACAGATCCACACATTAGAACTCGGCGTCACACCCACCTCTTCCATTGCGCCCAACCACCACGCCCTACCGCATCTTAGAGCGGCGATGTGCGCTGAACCAGTTCCACTTCTATGATCTTCGGTATAGCCACTCCACACGTAGCTGGACACAGAAAGCCTGTCACAACCAAAGAATCATGTAGACCGTGCCTCATGTCACTCTCCTTCAGACAGCGCCACCCCAACGCTCTAATTCGTAGGCACGCTGCTCAGAAGCGGTGTCCAGCCAAGCCAAAACATGACCCCCAATCTTACCGTCACGCCCACGAACCAGCAGGCAAGCCCTATCGTTTCATTGCACTATGTCTGCCAGAGCACATAAGAGTATACTGTAGGTTTGATGTCGCGAGCTTCCTGGTCTTCGCGCAATCTTGGGAGGAAAACGATGGCAGCCGCGAAGCTTTTATTAGTCGACGACGACGAGACAATACTCCTTACCCTCGACATCATTCTAAGAAAACATGGCTTTGACGTTACGGTTGCTTCAACCGTAACCGAAGCTCTCAAGCGCATCAGCTCCGAGGTCTTCGACGTCCTTCTCAGCGATCTCCACATGCCCGGTCCAGGAGACGGCCTCACCGTCGTCAGCGCCATGCGGCACGCCAACCCAAAAGCCGTCACCATACTGCTGAGTTCGTTTCCCCAAATGGACGCCGCGGCTCAGGCGATCATGCTCCAGACCGACGAAATTCTCGTTAAGCCAATGGACGTAAACATGCTGGTGGATGCCATCAAACAACGGCTCGCCGCCGGCCCCACTCGTGTCCGCATAGTCGAGAGCGTCGCCACCATTCTTGAACGCTCCACCGAAAGCACCATCAGCGACTGGTACGAACTCGTCGAAAAGGAAGAGTCGTTGATGGCAATTCCAATGACATTCCAACTGCGCTCCGGCCATCTACCTCAGGTCTTCTTGGATCTCGTCCTGCGTCTCCGTTCCTCAAAGATTCTTGGCACCAAAGAAATCTTCTCGGCGGCAGCCGAATTGCACGGCACCACACGCCGCAAACAGGGCTACACCGCTGCCATGATGGTCGAGGAGTCGCGCATGCTCCAGGTCAGCGTCTTCAACACCCTGCAGAAAAACCTTGCGAACATTGACTTCAGCGTTGTACTGATCGGAGTTATGACCATCGCCGACGAGATCGATTCACAACTCGCTCAGGCAATGAAGAGCTATCTCGCAGAGTCCGTCGTCGACGCTCTTCCGGCATAAAGATGAGCTTCCTGCATAAAGAACTCAGTCCACCCGCCAGACCATCACCCTCAAACGAATCGTCATCGCCCATGAGACCGTTGCCGCCGCTGCATCGGAGTGCTCGACTCGTCCCCATCCATCATCTCAGCCGATCCTGCAGCAGATGCTCCGAGACACGGATTGCGTTCGCAATGATCGTCAGCGAGGGATTCACCGCACTAGCCGACACAAAGCACGACGCATCAACCACGTAAAGATTGTCCAGATCATGGGCCTTGCAATGCACATCCAGAACACTTGTGCTGGGATCTTCTCCCATGCGGCATGTGCCGTTCTGATGCCCCACGCCCTCCAGCGGGATACGTTTCTTGAAGTAAGCGTGCAGCGGAACCTGGGCCGTAGCATGGCCTGCTTCCTTTAAAATATCGACCCAGCGTTCCTTCAAACGATCGAAGGACTTCACATTGTTCGGCGTATAAGCGAGTTGAATCCGATGCGGTGCGTTCTTGGTCACCGGTTCAGATTGATTGGTCCGCCCCGTATCGCCGAACGGATGCGCCCCAACCACACCGGGTTGAACGTCTTCGACCGACAGCGGGGTCGTGTTATGCAACGTGACCCGATTTTCGGGGTCGGGCAGGTCCTCCGTCGTCAACCACCACGGCACCGCATGATGTTTCATTGTCTCCAGCACAAACCCCGGAGTCAGGGGCGGCGCGTCACCCTTCATCATCTCGTGGTGGAAGCTGCCCACCGGTTGAACCTGCCCAAGGGGAAAGGGATACGCCGGATCACTATCTTTCAGGTAAAAGTCGTTCGTGCCCCAGGTCTTGGTGTAGGCATCCTCATTGCGCTGGGTCGATAAAGCCAGCAGTGCGTCCGCCTGGTGATACATGAAGTTGCGCCCCACCTGATCTGACAGATTGCCAACTCCATTCGGGTGCTTCTCGTTCGCAGAGGCAAGCAGCACCACCGCGGAGTTGATCGCGCCTGCACAAAGGGCAAAGATGCCCGCCGTGTAAGTCGCCGTCCGATCCGATCGCGAAGGAGACAGCGCGTCGCTCTTATTCTGCTCCGAAGCGTTGTCATAAGCGCCTCCAGGGCCCGAATGAATCACCTCGACCGCAGTGACGGCCGTACCCGTTGCGTTCGTCAGCAGGCGAGTAACGCGCGTGTTGGTCATCAAGGTCACATTCGAGAGGTGCATGATCTCTCGAATGCAGTTAATGTCAGCGTCCGACTTTGCATGAACCAGGCACGGATAGCCGTCGCAGGTGTCGCAACGCACACACTTCGAGGCCACCGGATCGGCCTCATTCCGTTTAAGCCCTAACGGTATCGGAAAAGTATGAACTCCAAGCCTGCGAACGTCATCCTCGATCGTCTGCATTCGGGGTTCATTCGACAAGGCAGGATAGGGGTACGGCTTCGAATGAAAAGGCTCCGTAGGATCAAACGAAGACCCGAATCCACCTGGGATGGACGGCGCAGACCCAAGATCGCCGTGAACATGAAAGAGCTCTTCAGCACGCGTGTAGTACGGCTCAAGATCCGCGTAGCTGATAGGCCACGCCGGTGAGATTCCGCCTTGGTGGCGAATCACATCGAAGTCCTCGGCCCGCATCCGGAACATCGCTGCCCCGTACACCTTCGTCTGGCCTCCAACGTAATACGCCTGCTGTGGGTGCAGATCCTGGCCTTCTTTGTTCTGCCACACCTCTTTGGTGTGATACCGATTGTCGAGGAAGACAGCGGAGGTGTCCCAGTTCAACTTTTCCTGGGGCAGGAACGGCCCGCGCTCCAGAATGAGAATATTCTTGCCGGCCAGCGCAAGATGCATGGCAAGCGTACCGCCGCCCGCTCCGGTACCAATCACGATCGCGTCATATTGAGAAGACATGCTTCTAGGATGCACGAAGAATCCATCGTTCCTCGCCTCTCACAAAAAATTCAAGGAAGCTACACAGGGCGCAAAGGACCACCTCTCTCCTCCGCAACAAAAATAGTCATTCGCAGAAAGCATGTCGCTGCATGTTCTTTTGTCCCCCTAAACAAAAATCGTCATTTCGACCGAAGCCGTGCAGTCTCATCGCACGGCGCAGTGGAGAAACCCCCGCATTTCGTCTTTTGCTTATCCCCACGCCCGCCGATAGCCAACCCCACGAAACAAATAGAGAAAATGCCCTACTGCCCATAAAGCCGATAGCGAATCCAGTACGTCCCGTTACTCCAATCGATTCGGTTCCCATCCCGGCTGATCGTCCCCGCGATACTGTTCCCCTGCCAGTTCGTCGTCACACTCCACTTGCCGTTGAACGATCCAGTCGCTCTGTCGCCATTCTCATTCTGTAGCGTCAGGTTTCCTCGACGCTGCTGAATCGAGCAGGACAGCGACCTGTTTCCATTCGGATACCATCTCCCATTCAGATTCGGAGCACGACGGCCGCCACCACCACCGCCGTTATAGCACCGCGTCCAGAAGGTCCCATTCGACCAATCGATCCGTCCGCCACTCAGCGTCCCCGTCACAAACTGCCACTCCGGCGCGACTATCTGATTATCTCCCTGCAGATTCCCAATCGAGGTACTTCCACTCTCATTCGTCAGGTTCAGCATCGGCCCACTGGCGCTGATCGATGCCTGTTTCGAAGGATCTCCCTGCGCGCACCACGCCCCCAGAAACCCACCCGGCCACTGCTGGTTATTCCTTCGCTCCTGGTCCTGCTGTTGCTGCCTCTGTTGCGACGCATCCGGCGGAGGCCCCTGCGGATTTTGCGAGTCCGACGGCATCGTCGGCATGCTCGGCATAGGCGGTCCCTGCGGAATCTGAGGCACCTGCGGTGGCGCGGGCATAAGCTGAGCCATCCCTGCCACCGTAAAGACAAGGCCACTCAACAATACACACAACGCTGCTCTGTTAAAGCGAACGAGACTCATCACGGCTCTCTTCCTTGCATGAAGGCGAAGCTACTATCCTCCCGAATCGCACGTCGGCAAATTAGAACATATGAAATCATTCGCCGCCATCATTTTGGGTGACAGTTCAGAGCTTCCGCGAAGCAAACTCACTTGGGACGATTAGCCGCTCTCGGCAGCGACAGCAACCTCGCCGCCAACACAGACAGCCGCTGTATCGGCTCTGCCAGCTCCTCCGCCAGTGTCTTCGCATCCTTGGGGTCTTCGCCTGCACCCGCCAGATACACAATATTCGTAATGCTCTGCAACGGATTGTTGATCCGGTGAGCCAGTTCATTGGCCATTCCCGCAGCCGCAGCATGGACCGCCTGCTCCATCAAGAGCTTCTGCTGCCGTTGCTGTCTCACCCCCATCGCAGCGAAGTCAGCCAGCATCTGCATCATGCGAAGATCGCCTCCATCGAACGCCTCATCCCGTCCATGCGCCATGATCCAGATCGTGCCTCGCGTCTCCCCCGACACCCACGGCAACAAAAGGCCGTCGGTCACCGTAGGCGCTTCGATCCCCATCAGATCGAAGAACCGCTGTGTCACGCGAAACAGCTGCGGCCGTCCCCGCTCAAGACACATCCCGCAGGCGCTGGGACTCCGTGGCAACGTCGCATTTAAGAAGCCTGCATACTCCCCCGCCGTCGCAACCCACTCGTAGAACTCCGCATCGTTCTTGTTCTCCCGCTCAATGCTGATCCCCGAGCTGTCGGCGCCGCACAACTCCACCGCCGCATTCACCAGCTCCTGCAGAATCGTGTCCGGGTTCTCTACAAAAGCATGTCCCAGCCGGCTCATGCCCTCCATCTGCATCGCAACATTGCGCTCATGCAACAGTCTTCTCGCGAACGAAGCGTCCTCGAAGAGGTCGACTACCTCCAAACCGGTGTCCACTGCCATCGAAGTAAGCGCGCTCATCTCAAAACCTTCCTTGAATCTGGCTAAACGATACTGACCCATCTGCTTGCGTGCCAAGTCGTCTGACCGTAGCCACATCGTGCTTCTCAAACCTGAAGCATCAATCATACTGTTCGGGGAGGTAATGCAGATACTACTCCACAACCCACCCAAAAAACCTCAAAAAAACTGTCTCAACATGGCGCATTTTTCAGAGCCAAAAAACACGCGGCGAAATCACCACATCAGCCACGCATCTCACCACAACTACACCACCCAAACACCACCTCCAAAACACACTTTTTCCCAAAACACCCCTCAAAAACGCCCATAAAGGCGAAGTTCTCCCCCAGCCCACCACGCCAGATTTTTTCCTGAAAAGATCTACCGCCGAACCGCCTCGATCGATACCGGAACCTGCTCCACAATCTCGATCTCGAACCCCTGCAACGCCGGCACATGCGTTGGCGTATTAGTCAGCAGCCGAATCTTATGAATCCCCAGGTCCGAAAGAATCTGGCCGCCCAACCCCACCTGCCGCAGCGTTCGATGCGCCCTGTCGTCGCTTCCCTCCCGAGCCCGCTGCTCCCGATGCAGCACAATCCGCGCCGGCGTAACTCCCCTGTCTGCTCCCCTGTCCACGCCAAAACCCGTGCTGCCATTGTGCAGATACACCAGCGCCCCCCTGCCTGCCTGCGCAATCATCTTCAGCGACTGCTCCACCACCGCCCTGCAATCGCACAACGTCGTAGAGAAAACATCCCCCGCCAGGCAGTGCGTATGCACCCGCACCGGCACCGGTTCCTTGCCGCTCACATCGCCAAACACCAGCGCAATATGCGACTCCCCACCATCCACCTCGCTCTCATAGGCGATCATGCGAAACTCTCCATGCGCCGTAGGCATCAACGACTCCGCGACGCGATGGATGTACCGTTCATTTTGTAACCGGTAACGGATCAAATCCGCCACCGTCACCATCAGCAGCCCATGCTCCGCGCAGAACTTCACCAGGTCCGGCACCCGCGCCATCGTGCCATCGTCATTCATAATCTCGCAGATCACACCAGCCGTAACTAGCCCAGCCATCCGCGCCAGATCCACCGAAGCCTCTGTCTGCCCGGCCCTCACCAGCACGCCACCCTTGCGCGCCCGCAACGGAAACACATGCCCCGGCCGCGCCAGATCATGCGCTGTCGATCGCGGATCGATCGCCACCTTGATCGTATGCGCTCTGTCCGCCGCAGATATCCCCGTCGTCACACCCTCCCGCGCCTCGATGCTCTCCGTGAACGCAGTCCCAAACCGCGACGTGTTCTCCTGCGTCATCGGCCCCAGCCGCAGGTAATCCGCACGCTCCTCAGTGAGCGTCAGGCAGATCAAACCCCGGCCATACTTCGCCATAAAGTTGATCGCCTCCGGCGTGACAAACTCCGCAGCCAGCGTCAGGTCGCCCTCGTTCTCGCGGTCCTCGTCATCCACGACGACCACCATCCGGGCCGCCTTGATCTCGGCTACTGCCTCTGTCACGTCAGCAAACATAGTCCCCGCCTTCCACTTGCATCTCTTTCGACGCATCCCATCTTACGTCCGTCGCAAAAAAGAAACGCCACCCGCAATGGGCAGCGTCTTCTTTTTACAATCCGATGACAAGATCCAAACAACCACTTACAGCGTGGACTCAATCTCAAATCCCCATGCCTCAAGCAGCGCCTCAGGAATGTACTTCGAATTCTTGTTTCTGCGGGCCCACTCACGAAGCCGGGTCGAGCGAATGTACTGGTCGGGCGTTAGCTTGAACTCCTTCACAACCTGCTCGAACGATGTTACCGTTGGAACAACCGGCCCGATCGGCTCAGGCTTGCCCCAGTTGGGATTTCCACGACGCTTTGCCATATCTTTTTCAGTACCTCTTCACAATTTGATTTCCGCACTCGGCGTTTTGCACACTGGGAAAGAAACGCAACCTTCATTCTAAGGCTTTTATCCGGCAAAAGCAAGCGTTTTGCCCTATCTCTCAAGCGCTAGCGCTGTTGAGCCAGAGCGTAGAACTTCGCCATATCCGCCTTCATCTCCTTCAACGCATCCACATTCAGATAGACCATATGACCCGCCGGATAGTAACCAAACTGCACATTATTCACTAGCTTCTCCGGCAGATCCATGTGGCTCAGGTCGTACTCCGTTGAAAAGAAGGGCGTAGCCAGGTCGAAATACCCATTCGCCGAGAACACCCTCAACCTGGGATTTTTGCGCATCGCATCCGCCAGATCCACCGCCACATCCGGCGCCAACTGTTCCCCACCCCTCCCCGGCCCGCTGCCGGGAGCCTTGTGTTTGAAGTCCCAGTTCTCATTCAGCCCCGGCCCCGACGTGTAATAAGGCTCCTGGCTCAGATACTTCAGCTCCTTCTGAAGGTACTCATGAAACGCCCCAACATACACCCCGCTAATCCCTGTATCCGAAGGATCGTACCCAGGACTCTCCCCGGCCGAGTCCACATCCCATCCCATGAACCGCGCATCGTACCGCCCCAGCGTCCGCTCCTCCCCACGCAGCAGCTCCTTACGAAACCGCGTGGCCGAGATTCGCAGCTTCGTCTCCTTCACATACTCCACGCTCAACCCGGTAATCGCCGCCAGCTTTGCAGCTATCGCATCGAACTCCGCAGTCGGCAGCTTGTCTCCGTGCTGTAAGGCCTCTGCATAAGGTCCACGCGCAAAGACTCTAGCCTGCTCCACCCAATCCGCCAGACTCAAACTCGTCTTCACTTTATGGTAGTGATACGCGATCGCCGCGAACGAAGGCACATATCCAATCGCCTCATAGTCCAGCCCAGGACTACGCCGGTTATAGTTCAGAATCGACGACAACAGTGTCACCCCATTGAACTCGATCCCGTCGTTCTGCAGCGCACTCACCAGCCCACCCGACCGCGTCGTTCCATACGACTCCCCAAATAAAAACTTCGGCGAGTTCCACCGTTGATTCGCCGTGATGTACCGCACAATAAACTTCTTGAACGCAAGAATGTCCTGATCGGTCCCAGCAAAGTCCTTCACCGTCCCCTTGCCCACCCCGCGCGAGTACCCTGTCAGCGGCGCATCGATAAATACCAGGTCGCTCTTATCAAGCAGGCTGTACTGATTCTGCACCCACTCAAACGGCGCCGGCCCCGTCGCCTCCGGGCTCTGTGTCACCACGCGCACCGGCCCAAACGATCCCATGTGCAGCCAGATCGTCGCCGCCCCAGGCCCACCGTTATAAAAGAACGTCACCGGGCGACTCTTCGCCTCAACCCCATCCTCCGTGTAGGCCACATAGAAGATGCTCCCATTTGCCTTATCCTGATCGTCCCGTATCAGCAGATTTCCCGCGGTAGCCGTGTAGTGAACCAACCGCCCGCCCGCGGCCCACTCATGCCTGGTCACCGAACTCGTCTCTGGCGGAACAGGCACACTCGCCTCTTCCTTCTTCGCGTCTACATCGCCCAAAGTCTTTGCCTTGCTCTCCGGTGTCTGCGAGAACACAGGCACGACCGCACCAACCATCAACCCCACCGCAGCGACAATGCAAAACATACGAGATACCGCAAGAAATCTGGTTGCTCTGATCTGAATCAATCCCACTCTCCCGGAACATACCGTCTCAACCTCACAGATCAAACCTCATTGGAACCAACGGCCCTTGTATGGACGCGATCATCATACCTTTCCGGCTGCCTGCCACAGCGTCTACCGGCATGCATCTTTTCCAGAGGGTCACGTCTGACTCTTCGTCTCGAATCCGCCACACAGCGCGAGAGATCGGCATCACCGGCGCTGCCGCGGCAGTAGGCAACGCCACCGGCAAACGCATCCGCGACTACCACATCACAGTGGACAAGATCATGCAGACCACATGACTCTCTAGTCCCGATCAACGGGGTGACACGAGTAGTTCACCAGGGAAGAAAAGGTATACAAGTCGCGAAGTGACGGCACTCCGCGCGGGAGGGCCGTCCGGCAGGACATCAAGCCGTATCAAGATGAAATGGAGTAGTGTATCTCTCCACTGGATACCCCTTCGCCTTCCAGGCATCCAGCCCGCCCTTCAAAAATTTAATCTTCGTAAAGTTCAACGCCAAAGCCCTCTCTAGGATCATCCGGCTCGTACTCTGACTGATGCAGGTGCAGTAGATCACCGAATCTTTTTCTTTCGGAATCAACGAAGCCTGCTCAACAATCTCCTTTGGAGCAAGCCTCTTCGCTCCAGGAATAATCTCCGAGTGTGCCAGCAGATCCAGCGGCTGGCGAACATCGAACAGCAGAATATCCGAGTTCTTTTCCAGAAGATCGTAAAGAGCATCCGCCTCGATGCTGTGTGCCTCCAACTCACGCCTCCGTCGCAACTGCCTGATCCGTAGCAAACCGAACAGCAGAACCAGGAACCCAACCACGCAAATCGCAATCAGATACATACTGCCTCCTCCACCGCGCCCTTTAGTTCTATCTGATCATTTCCTTGTCACAAAAGATGCGGGAAATTCCAGCCAGTTCTGCGACCCACGTCACAATTGTTTTGAAACCCATGAGATAGCAGGACACATGCTACTCTCTCCGTGATACTGAATATCAACCGACGATGGACATCAAGCATGAGGACCCTCGCACAACTCAGTCTGGCTCTCTTGTTCACCGCTTGCATCGTGCCTGGCACTCAGGCCAGTCAACGATCGGCGTCCTCCCCGCCTGACGCTCATCAAACCCTCCCGGCAAAACCATCCCGTCCCAATCCAGACTCCGCCGGCAATTATCACGCAGGAGACGGCGTTACGGCTCCCAAGCTGATCCACTCCGTCGAACCGGAGTTCTCGGACAAGGCTCGGAAGAAGAAAGTCGGAGGCAACTGCCTTGTCTCTTTCATCGTTCGCACAGATGGCACACCCACAGACATACACCTCACGAGATCAATCGCCGATTCAGTCCCACAGAAGGACCGAGAGGTCGCGCTTACTCTCGATCAAAACTGTGTCAAAGCGGTGGAGCAGTATCGGTTCGAACCCGCAAGCTATCGCGGCAGTCCTGTTCCGTTTGAGCTTAAGGTCGAAGTGAACTTCCGGATCTACTAGACCCATCCCGAACTTCCACTACGCATCCCACTCGAGCCGCCTACCAGGTGTTCCCATCAGCCACTTCGCCCTCACGCGAAGATTATGCGAAACTCGAAGCAAGCCGCATGAACCTTACCTCCCTGCTCCACAAGACCTTCGGCCATGAATCCTTCCGCGCCAACCAGGAAGCCGTCTGCCGCGCCGCCACCGACGGACGCGACGTCCTGCTCGTCATGCCCACAGGAGCAGGAAAGTCTCTCTGCTACCAGCTCCCCGCCATCGCCCGTGGCGGCACTGCCCTCGTCATCTCCCCCCTCATCGCCCTTATGGACGATCAGGCCACCAAACTCACCGCCGCCGGCCTCCGCGTCGCTCGCATCCACTCCGGCCTCTCCCGTGACCAAGCCCGCCAGGCCTGCCGCGACTACCTCGACGGCACCCTCCAGTTCCTCTTTATCGCACCCGAGCGCATGCGCGTCCCAAACTTCCCCGAGATGCTTGCCCGCCGCAAGCCATCTCTCATCGCCATCGACGAGGCCCACTGCATCTCCGCCTGGGGTCACGACTTTCGCCCCGACTACCGCACCCTCGGCGACTTCCTCCCCGCCCTGCGCCCCGCCCCCGTCATCGCTCTCACCGCCACCGCCACACCCACCGTTCAACGCGACATCATCACCCAGCTCAAACTCACCCAACCCGACCTCTTCATCCACGGCTTCCGCCGCCACAACCTCGCCATCGAAGTCGTCGAGCTCTCCAAGCCGCGCCGCAACGAGTTCACCGCCAACCTCCTCAAAGAAAAATCCAACCGCCCCGCCATCGTCTACGCACCCTCGCGCAAAGCCGCGGAAGAACTCGCCTCCTCACTCGGTGGAAGCGCCGCTGCCTATCACGCCGGCCTCGACCCCGCAACACGCGAGCGTGTCCAACGACACTTCCTCTCGGGAAACCTCGAAGTAGTCGTCGCAACCATCGCCTTCGGTATGGGCATCGACAAAGCCGACGTCCGCACCGTAGTCCACACCGCGCTGCCCGGCTCGGTCGAGCAGTACTACCAGGAGATCGGCCGCGCCGGACGCGACGGCCAACCGTCCCGCACCGTGCTTCTTCACTCCTTCGCCGACCGCAAGATGCATGACTTCTTCCTGGAGCGCGATTACCCCGCTATAACCGATCTCACCCGCGTTGCCGCCCTCCTCTCCGACGACTACCAGATGCCCGACCTCCTCCGCCAGCGCCTCAAGATGGACGCCGAGACCTTCGACAAAGCCGTTGAAAAACTCATCGCTCAAGGCGCAGCCAACATCGACATGGGTGGCAACGTCCGTGCCGCCGAAGACGCCCCCCGCAGCGCAGCCTGGCGCAAAGGCTACGACGAACAGATCAACTTTCGCCGTTCCCAGATCGACCGCATGGTCCAGTTCGCCGAATCCGCACAGTGCCGCATGGCCGCGCTCATCCAACACTTCGGCGACACCGCCGACGGTCTCCGCCCCTGCGGCCACTGCGACTTCTGCTCCCCACAAAGCGCCACAGCCCAAACCTTCCGCCAACCCACCACCGAAGAAGAACGCCAACTCCGCGCCATCCTCCGCGCATTGGACGGCCAAACCCGCGCCACCGGTAAACTCCACACCGAACTCACCACCGGCCCCCTGCGTAACACCCCTGCCGCCGACCGAAAAGTCTTCGACACCCTCCTCGACGCCTTAACCCGTGCAGGACTCATAACGTTAAATTCAGACCAGTGGACCAACCCCGAAGGCAACGTAATCAATTACAAAAAAGCCTCACTCACCCACGAAGGCCGCACCCTCACCGGCCCATTGCCACCCGACCTTTTCCTCAAAGACGCCGGTACAACGACCTCAACCCCGCGCAAGAAATCCGGAGCAAGCAGTAAACCCTCCAAGGCCTCTCTCAAAGCCGAACGCGAACAAACCATCGCAGCCTACACTCCCGCACAAAGATCTCTTGAAACAAATCTCCGCGATTGGCGAAAGGCCGAAGCTGCAAAGACAGGCAAACCCGCCTTCATGGTCTTGTCCGATGCTGTCCTCAATGCGATAGTCCTCACTCGCCCCACCACCATTCCATCACTCGTGCAACTCCCAGGCATCGGCCCGCGCATCGCCGACACCCATGGCGCCACGATCATCGCCCTCTGCCGCGCCGAAGCTTCCTCCTCTCCGCCGATCACGACCGAAAAAGAACCGTCTTCACGACCGCACATTACAAGCAAGCTGAAGACCCTGCAATCGACCGCACCAAGAAAAGAATCGTCATCTTGGCCGGAGCGCAGCGGAGTGGAAAGACCCCCGCATTTTGCTGTAAACGGGACAACCTCCGCTTCTAGCGAAACCTTTCACCGCCAACGCATCACCACCACCGAACCCACCGGCGTCCTTACCCCCAGGCAGCAGGAGCTTGACGACCGCCTCCGCGAGTGGCGGAAATCCGAGTCCGAGCGTCTCAACCTCCCACTCTTCTTCGTCCTCGCCTCCACCACCCTCCGCAACATAGTTCTCGCGCACCCGCAAAGCCTTACGCAGCTAAAGTCCGTCCACGGTCTAGGCCTCGACAAGATCGAAAAGTTCGGCCCGGGAATCATCCAGGTTTGCACTACCTAAAACAAACTGAATCCCTATTCATTCATCCCTCTCTGTGCTAACGTCCGAAGCACAGGTCGATCTATGAGCGAAGACATAAACCTCCCCGACAACGCCCGCCACACCCCCCTCTCCATGGACGGCAATCCCACCATCGACGAGCGTGCCAACCACTGCTTCGGCTGCGGCCCCGCCAACCCCCAGGGTCTCCATCTCCGCTTCACCACCGACATCTCAAATCCCCAGGCCATCACCGCCACCTGCCACTTCCAGCTCGACCGAATGCACGAAGGCCCGCCGGGCCACATCCACGGTGGCATCGTCGCCGCGCTCCTCGACGAGGCCATGAGCAAGCTTAACCGCCCCCTGAACGTCCTCGCCATGACCCGACACATGGAGATCGACTACCTCCGCCCAGCGCCGCTCTACAAGCCGTTAGTCCTCATAGGCCGCCATCTCAGCCGTCCAGCAAAAGCCGACGGCACTCCTGGTCGCAAGCTCTTCCATCAGGGCGAGATCCAGCTCCCGGACGGCACAGTCCTGGCCCGCAGTAAGGGACTCTTCATAGCCATAGACGAAAAGCTCTTAGCTGCCGGCTTGGCCCAAACCGAAATCTAGCTGTCCAAGTAGCCCAACGGCCGACCGCATGCAGTTGATACCAACACCGGTATACACGCCACGAAGTAGCCGCCCCACGCCAACTGCTGGGGCAGGACAAGCGCAGCACACAGGGCAGCAGCTAACTACCCAGCTTCACCCCAGTACCCCTGATCCTCCAGAAAGTACTCCTCATCCCACGTATGCACCATCGTCTTGAAGAACATCCACACCATCCGCCAATGACCCAGCTTCTGAAACCGCCGGTTCGTCGTCAGCACCCGCCCCCGCACAATGCGAAACCGCTGCCGCGCCACGCCCTTCGATAGCAGATAGTCCTCCGCAAACAGAGCCCGCTCATTGAACCCACCCAGCGCCCAAAAAACCTCGCGGTCAAATAACATAAACATTCCCGTAGCGAACGGCTTCGTAAACGACCCCACCCTCTGCATCAGGTTATTTCCCGCGTACAGCAGATCATCGAATAGACTTCCCTGCCGGCAGGCAATATTTGTCGTAGCCAGGTGCAATCCCCGCCGTTCCATTCGCCAGAGCGCCCGTCGCAACAGCGTAGGCTCAGGCAGCTCCACATCCGCATCCAGAAACAGCACATACTTTGTAGTCGCCAGCTTAGCCCCCGCATTGCGTCCAACCGAAGGCAGCCCACCCGGCACCACCTCCACCGCCAACCGGTCGCGAAAGCCCAGCGCCACCTCTACCGTTCCATCAGTCGAACCCGCATCCGCCACCAGTACCCGCGTCTGCGCCATCCTCGCATAGTCCTGTCGGCAAAGAGATTCCAGCAGTCTAGGAAGCATCGTCACTTCGTTCTTGGCAGGAATCACGATCGTCAGTTCACCAACCATCCAGAGGCCTCCGTCGAGGCCCACATACCGCCCCGTAAGCGCAGCTTGAGGCCGCGACCTCACTGCCCTGATAAATTGCAGTTGAATTTTCAGTCAAATCCACCCTTGTTGACTCAACCTGGACAACATTGATTTTGGGTAAGCATCAACCGTAATCAGGAACCATAGGGATCCATTCAACGTACCTCAAGGCACACATTCCATACCGAGGCGCTTACAAATTGTTCCCTTCACGTTGTCTTATCGCGGTCACCAGCCTACTAACTCTTTCCATAGCCGCCGTCGCTCAGCATCCTCCTGCCGACGCGCCAGTCTCCATCATGGTGGTCGCAAACTTTCACATGTCCAATCCCGGCCACGATATCCATAATGTCAATGCCGGTGATGTGCTCCAACCCGACCGGCAGGCGGAGATCGAGAAGATCACGGGCGCCCTTGCAAGCTTTCATCCCACCGAAGTCATGGCAGAGTGGCCGGCTGACGTGGCTAGCCAGCGCTATGCCCAGTATCTCAACAGCACCCTTGCCCCCAGCCGCAACGAGGTCGTGCAACTCGGCTTCCGACTCGCAAAAGCCTCAAGGCTGAGCCATTTTTATGACATCGATGCAGATGGCGATTTCCCCTACGAACCTGTACAGGTCTTCGCTCAGGCGCATGGGCAGTCACAACTTCTCGAGCGTGCCAACGTTGAGATGGAAGCCTCAACGCAAACGCAAACAGCTTTGCTCCAGTCCAAAGGCATTGCCGCCACTCTGCGGTATCTCAACGATCCCGTCCTTCTCAGCCATAGCAACAGCTTTTATCGCCAGATGCTCCGCGTCGGCGCGGGCACGCAGCAGCCGGGCGCCGATCTTCTTACGGCCTGGTATCACCGCAATTTTCTGATCTGCGCAAACATAGTGCAGAACGCTCATCCGGGTGATCGCATCGTCATCTTTTATGGTTCCGGACACGCCTTTTTGCTCCGACAGTGTGTAACCGAAACACCTGGCTTCGTGCTCGTCGAGCCGAACAACTTTCTACCACAATAAGTATTAGGCTGATCCGTGCCACCGCCACCAGAGCGCAGGGTCCGAATCAATACGATCATCCCCGCATCGGCAGAGCTATAGGGCCGAGCTAAAATCGACTGCATGCCAGCCTCGTCACCTCTTCATCTGAACCTATGGAAGAAGCAACTCGGAGAGGTGCCCGACTCCGTATGGCAACAAACAGAGATCGAAACTCTCGTACTGGCCGACAATGAACTCACCCAGGTCTCCGGAGAGATCAGCCGTCTTACCAAGCTTCGCATGCTCGATCTAGGCCACAACAAACTCAGCCAGGTACCCGAAGAGATAGGCGACCTTCCCAACCTCACCGACTTTCTCTATCTTCACGACAATAATCTAAGCTCGCTGCCCGACTCCTTTGCCAGGCTGACGCGCCTGCGCTACCTCAATCTCAGCGAGAACGCATTTCAAGTTCTGCCTGACTGCGTCTCCGGCATGTCTCGTCTACAGGAGCTTCGCATCTCCGACAACTCTCTGGAGTCCCTGCCCATCTCCATCGAACGCCTCTCACACCTCCGGGAGCTTCACCTCAGAAACAATAATTTGAGCACGCTGCCAGACTCCATCAACCTTCTGCACGAGCTGCGTCAGATCGATCTCCGCGGCAATCCGCTCACCGATCTTCCACCTGCCATTGCGAGCCTCCCCCGATTAGAGAAACTAGATCTGCGCTGGTCACGACGCTGAAAGAGTGTGCGTGGATCGCAGACCTCGAAGCACGAGGCTGCGCGGTATACCGTTAGACGCGCCGATTCCGATCCGATTAACCGCATCGTCATGCCGAACGGTCCTCCTGCGCGGAGAGGGCACTTCGTGACATATATACGGGTATCAGCAGCATAGTTCCTCACGCTGGTCGGCCCGAGCATCGCGAGGACCCCAAAGCTGCTAAACTTAAAGGCCTCGCGGACAATCAGGCAGCATCGTGCGCCCCACCGCCGCGCACCGCTCACAAGAAACCGCGCATCGTCACAAGAAACAAGGAGACACCATGGCAGATCACACCCACAACGGCAACTTCGGCACCCCGTCCCTCCGCCTCAAGCTCGGCCTCGCCGAGATGCTCAAAGGCGGCGTCATCATGGACGTCATGAACGTCGAACAGGCCCGGATCGCCGAGGAGGCTGGTGCCATCTCCGTCATGGCCCTCGAGCGTGTCCCCGCCATGATCCGCGCCGAAGGCGGCGTCGCCCGCATGGCCAGCCCCAAGCTCATCAAGCAGATCATCGGCGCCGTCTCCATCCCCGTCATGGCCAAGGCCCGCATTGGGCATTTTGCAGAAGCGCAAGTCCTGCAGCATCTCGGCGTAGACTTCATCGACGAATCCGAAGTCCTCACCCCAGCCGACGAGACCTACCACATTGACAAGCACGCCTTCACGACGCCCTTCGTCTGCGGCGCGCGCAACCTGGGCGAAGCCCTCCGCCGCATAGCAGAAGGTGCAGCCATGATCCGCACCAAAGGCGAGCCCGGCACCGGCGACGTCGTCCACGCCGTCCAGCACATGCGTCAGATCGTTCGCGAGATCAAGGCCCTTACCGTATTAGGCGATGAAGAGCTGTACAACGCCGCCAAGGTCCACGGCGCCCCGTATGAGTTAGTAAGAATGGTCGCCAAAGCCGGCAAGCTACCCGTTCCTAACTTCTCCGCAGGCGGCATCGCCACTCCAGCCGACGCAGCCCTCATGATGCAGCTGGGCGCCGAGACCGTCTTCGTAGGCTCAGGCATCTTCATGAAGGAGCGCGCCACACCACTCGACGTCGAGAACGACCCGAAGGAGCGTGAAGAGGCCGTCAGCCGCGCCCGCGCCATCGTCATCGCCACGACTCACTTCAACGACCCGAAGATCGTAGCCGAAGCCAGCGAAGCAGTCATAGGATCCATGAAGGGCCTCGCCGCCGCAGCCATCGAGGAGCAGCACCTCATGCAGACCCGAGGCTGGTAGCGCATAGTCTTGCCCCGACCAGCGGGAGGACCCAAGCAGTCCGCCTCGCCTAAGCAAGGTACACAAGTCACGAAGTGACCGCCTCCCGCGCAGGGAGCCCGTCCGGCAGGACAATGCTATTTATTGAAAGTTTTTAAGCGGTTCCCAAGGCAAAACCACGATAGTCTTCCCCTGCCAGTACCCCATCACCCCACGCGACAGAATCCTGCCACTGGTCTCCACCTCGACAGAAAACCGATGTTCCGACATGAACTGACCCGCCCCCGCCTCAGTCGGAAACACCACGAACTCCTCCGGATGTTCCGCAACATCTCGCCGCAGACTAGCCTGCACCGCAGCTGCGTCCTCCAGCGGCGTCACTGCCACAATCCGTCTCTCTGCAACAACGTCTGGTCGAACAAGTGGCACAACCGACGCTTCGGCCGACACACATCCCAGCAAAAGCACGACGCACGAACTAACCTTGGCCCGATGAACTCGCACCCCTTACCTATAGCGAAACACACTCCCCGCAACCATCCCCCAAACGGTGTATCTCGTGCCAGACCATCACTTGCCTAAACCATCGCCTCCTTCCCAAACGGCCTACCTGCGGCGCCCAAATCTTCTTCTGCACAACTTACCTTCCTGCACGCGCATCGCATTACAGACATTGAAAGTCAGCATCACAAGGGAGAAGTAAAAATGATGACAAAAAAGTTCTTGCAAACAGTCTGCGCCACTGCGGCTCTTACGATGTCCCTCACCGCCGCCGCCGCAGCAGCCACCGACATGGCAAAGCTCGATGAACGCATTGAAGCCGCCCACGCGGTCCTTCACGAGCTCATGGCCACTCCCGACAAGGGCATCCCCGACGATATCGCCGCCAAAGCCACCTGCGTCGCCGTCGTTCCCGGCTTCAAAAAAGGAGCCTTTCTCGTCGGCGCACAGTACGGTCAGGGCGTAGTTACCTGCCGCACCGGTCATGGCTGGAGCGCCCCTGCCTTCATCCAGCTCACAGGCGCCAGCTTCGGCCTCCAGGCCGGCGGCCAGTCCACAGACCTTGTCCTCGTTGGAACCACCCATGACGCCTTTGACCGTCTGCTCCACGACAAGGTCAAACTCGGCGGCGACATCGGCGTAGCCGCAGGTCCCGTCGGACGAAACTCGCAGGCCTCCACAACCGACGCTGCCAATGCAGGTTTCCTCACCTACTCTCGTAGCAAAGGCCTCTTCGCCGGCGTTGACCTCACCGGCGATGTCGTCCACCAGAACACAGAAGATACCACCGCCTACTACGGCTCAGATGTTCCCTACGAAAAGATCCTGGGAGGAGATGTCCCCGCGAAGGCATCCTCTGAGCATTTCATACGCACTGTCAATCAGATGTTCCACGCCAGCGGCGCTCACTAAACACGTTCTTTCAGGCCATCAACGAAAACAAAAAGGCCGGACCCTGAGTCCGGCCTTTCATTTAAAATTCACATAGAGTTCGACCGACTTGATCTTCCTCAGTTGGCGGGGCAAGTTGGGTGCCGCATACGCAATCCCAATTCTCTACTTATCAATGGTCATCACGTACTTCGTTATTTTCTATTGGCTCTTGCGTTCGCACCGCAAGACGGCTCATGCCCTTATCGAACAGCAAGCTGGGCTCTGATTACAACGACCTCGCTACTTCTCGGCGACCTGGGTTTTTCCTCCGTAGATTTAGACTCATCTGCGAAAGGAATCACTATGCGTCGCTTTGTGTTGCTATCCCTGCTTCTCGTCAGTTCAGTTCCTGCGATCGCTCAACCGGGTGTTGTTTCAGAGATCAAGGGGCGCGAAGAGGAGTTCAGACAGGCAGAGCTTCACTACGACATGGTGGCGGCGGCGCAGATACTGGCCGACGATTTTGTTTTGATCTCCGCAAGCGATGGAAAACCTCACGATAAGAATTGGTTTCTGCCAATCATCGGGGACAGTTCAGATCCCATGGAGGCTCTTGACTACGGAGACATGGACGTTCGCATCTACCGCACTTCGGCAGTTGTCGTTTCTACTGTGCATGAAAAGTTCCTGTTCCACGGAAAGCCCGTTGAATACAGCGGCCCTCGTACCGCGGTCTGGGTCAAGATAAAGCGACAATGGAGACTTGCCGCCATCCACGTTTCTCAAATTTCCTCAAAAGCTAATCATCCCCTGATCGATTGCGACAGCGGAAACTCTGGCAGGTGTCACTGCCTGGATTGGACAGGCTCCCCTCCTTGTGCAAACTGAAAATTGGAGTGTCCCATAAACTGAGACACGGAACGAAAGCCCATTTCCATCGAATGGAGGGTTGGATGCGGCGGAAGTATCGGGTATGGAGTTTGTCGGAGAAGCGAGAGCCGGTGGACCAGATGGTGACCTTCCGTCATGAGGCTCTAAATCCTGTCAAGCCCCTATCCTTCCTAAGCCATTGCTATACAGCCAGTTACACGTGGCGTATTGACCCCATCCAATCCTCTATACTGAAAGAGTAGCCATAAAACTCAGCAGGAAAACACGGAAAGGTGTATTCGCCGCTAAGTCCTTTGCTGAGACGAATTTGGACGTAAGCCGTTTGCCTGGACGAATTTACGAGGTTCGTCGCTTCGTAACTGATTGCTGGCAAAAGGCTTAGACGCGGCATACAGGGGAGGGGGGAGGGGTAGGCATGACCGGAAATCACACAACATCCAGCTCTCCGGCCATCGGCATACTCGCCCTCCAGGGTGCCTATGAAGCCCACGCCAGAACTCTGGCCGCCCTCGCCATCCCAACCCGGCTCATCCGCACACCGGACCAGCTCTTCACCTCGGACGGCCGCACTCCCAGCCGCATTCCAAGCGGCACTCCAGCTGGCACTCCAGCTATTGACGGCCTCATCATCCCCGGGGGCGAGTCCACCACCATGCTCAAGTTCCTCGAGCGCAATGGCTTCCTGGACTCCCTCGCCTCCTTCGTTCGCACCGTCCCCACCTTTGGCACCTGCGCCGGAGCCATCCTCCTTGCCAACGACGTACAGAATCCCCCGCAGATCTCCCTCGGCGCGCTCGACATCACCATCGAACGCAACGCCTACGGCCGCCAATTGGACTCCACCATCCTCACCGCCCCCACCAAACTGCCCGGTGGCCCCCTCGAGATGGTCTTTATCCGCGCCCCTCGCATCACCCGCACCGGCCCTCAGGTCGAAACCCTCGCCACCCGCGACGACTACCCCGTCCTCGTCCGCCAGGGCCACCTCCTCGCCGCAACCTTCCACCCCGAGCTCGGCCACGATCCCCGTGTCCACCAGCTCTTCCTCGATCTCGTCCAAAACCATCTCAGCGTTAGTTCGTTGAAAGCATAAATCTCTGAAACCGGACCTGCCGCCGATTACCGAATCCCACATCTGGCCAATTTACGACTTCTTTATACCGTAGCAACTAACATTAAAGTGTGAGTTCCAGACCTATCCAGACAGATGCGCTCGAGCCCGGAAGATCTGAAGAGCAATTCCTTCTCTTCACCGGCAACAGGAAGCAGATCGACAACATAACCAGCGCAATTGACATCAACATGCTCGCCCCTCTTCTGGTCGGAGTGGCTGCAGCGCTCATCTTTGTCATCCTCTACGCCTTCCTCATCGGCAAGCTAGGCTGAAGCGCTCTTCCCTTACCTCGCGGACGAGATATCCTGCATAGGTGATCTCCTCCCACCTTACGAGCGCTTGTCTCCCCGGTCTCTTGCTCGATCGCGCTGCAAGCCGCAGTCCATGGCTGTTACCCAGAGACGCCAGCGTCCACGGCCTCGCCCTCGATGACCACCTCCTTATCAACCTCTGGATCGCCCTCGCTCTCCTTGCCCTCGCACACCTGATCCTCCTGATCGGCCTCCTCACCCGGCGACACTCCGCACCCACTCGCCTCTGGCGCATCGAGTACCTCCCGCTCGCCGCCCTTGCCCTCCTCTTCGCCGTCCTCACCCTCAAGGCCGAGCGCCTCTGGGCCTCCTCCCGCTACACCGGAGCCTCGCCCACCGCCCTCCAGGTCGAGGTCACCGGAGTCCAGTTCGCCTGGTACTTCCGCTATCCCGGCCCCGACGCCACCTTCGGCCTTACCCAACCCAAACTCGTAGCCCCCGGCGAAGGCAATCCCCTCGGCCTCGACCCTACCGATCCCCACTCCACCGACGACTTCATCTCCTCCCAGCTGGTCCTCCCCGCAAACCGCGAGGTCGACCTCCGCCTCCGCGCCCAGGACGTCATCCATGGCTTCTCCATCCCCGAGATGCGCCTCAAGCAGAACGCCGTCCCCGGCCAGACCATCCACCTCCACTTCACCCCCACCACCCCCGGCACCTACGCCATCCTCTGCACCCAGCTCTGCGGCCTCGGCCACTACCGCATGAACGCCACGCTCCTCATTCTGCCCCGAGACCAATTCGCATCCTGGCTAGCCGCAAAACAAAAGGCGGCCCCATGACTCCTCCCTTCAACACTCCGCCAGCACAACCGCAGCCAGCAAATACCGCAGGGAAAAAGCGCCGCGCAGCCCTCTTCCCTCTCCGCCTCTTCAGTATCGATCACCGCATCATCGGCATTCAGTACCTAGTCCTTGCACTCATCTCGGTAGTCATCGGCACAGTGCTCTCCCTGCTGATGCGCATTCACCTCGTATGGCCTGACTGGCATCTCCCCCTCCACGGCCCCATCCTTCCCGAAGACTACCTGGCGCTCGTCACCATCCACGGCACCATCATGCTCTTCTTCGTCCTCACCACCGCCCCACAAGCCGGCTTCGGCAACCTCATCCTCCCCGCTCAGATTGGCGCTCGCAGCATGGCCTTCCCTACGCTCAACGCCACCAGCTTCTGGCTCACCGCCGCAGCGCTCCTCATTCTCCTCAGCTCCACCTTCGTCCCCGGCGGAGCCGCCATCTCCGGATGGACCGCCTACCCACCCCTAAGCGCAGTCGCCAGCTCAGGCCCCGGCCAGGCCCTCGGCATGGATCTCTGGCTCACCAGCATCGCCCTCTTCGCCATAGCCTCCACTGTAAGCTCCATCAACACCCTCACCACCATCATCCGCAACCGCTGCAACGGTATGACCTGGGAGCGTCTTCCTCTCACCGTATGGGGATGGTTTACTGCCGCCCTGCTCAGCATCATTGCCTTCTCGGTCCTGCTCGCTGCCATCCTGCTTTTGCTCTGCGACCGCCACGCCGGCACCAGCTTCTTTCTCCCCACCGGCGACCTGGTCAACGGCGTCCTCCATCAAGGCGGCAACGGCAGCCCCCTCCTCTGGCTACACCTCTTCTGGTTCTTCGGACACCCCGAGGTCTACATCGCCATCCTCCCCGGCATGGGCCTCACCTCCATGCTCCTCGCAAACTTCAGTCACCGCAGAGTCTTCGCCTACCGCACCATGATCCTCACCACCCTCCTCATTGGCCTCCTCGGCATCCTTCTCTGGGGACACCACATGTTCGTCGCTGGCCTCAACCCCTTCGCCAGCTCCGCGTTCTCCATCTCCACCATGGCCATCGCGCTTCCTGCCGCAGCCAAGGTCCTCAGCTGGCTCGCCACCACATGGCGCTCTAAACCCAGCTACAAAACCCCCATGCTCTTCGCCCTCGGCTTCGTCAGCCTCTTCCTCACCGGAGGCCTCACCGGCCCCATCCTCGCCCAACCCATCCTCGACGAGTACCTCCACAACACCTTCTTCGTCGTCGCTCACTTCCACCTCATCATGGCGATGGCCGGCATCTTCGGCCTCTACGCCGCTACCTACTATTGGTTCCCTCTCCTCACTGCAACCAGCCAACACCCCGGCCGCCTTTTCTCTGAACCCCTAGGTAATCTCCACTTCTGGTGCACCCTCGTCGGAGCCTACGCCGTCTTCCTTCCCATGCATCTCACCGGTCTCGCTGGCGAACCCCGCCACTACGCCCAGCTCACCGGAATCCCCGGCCCAGGCGGCTCCCTCAGCCCCGCCGGAGCTCTCCTCTCCAACACCCTCCCGCTCAACCGCTTCATCACCTACGCCGCCATCTTCCTCGCCACCGCGCAGCTCGTCTTTCTCTTCAATCTCGTCCGCAGCCTGCGCAAAGGAGACTTTGCCTCGTCTAACCCATGGCAGGCCACGACGCTCGAATGGCACCCCTCCATGAATCCTTTCCCCCCACCCTCCGCATCCGATACACCAGAGATGTCAGTTCACCGCGCTCCATGCCACTATCAATCAAATAGGTCCGAAGTTTCGTTCCTGCCGCAATGGGAGCCCGTCCCGCTCGCGCTCGACGAAATCGAAGACGCCACAGACACAAAACCGGAGTAAGCTGTCCATTACGCGAGCACCCAGAGGGCAACTTCATGCCGGCAACCATCACTCCCAATAAAACCGAGCAGGACCGAAAACGCCGCGTTGAAGACCACGACAACGGCTCAGGCCGACGTCCGCCAACCGACAAGCGAACCGGCGGCGGCGGAGACAACGACAACTGGAATGATCGCCCCAACGGACGCCGCGGCCCCTATGAGCGCCTCCATCGCTACCGCATGGGCCTCTTCTTCGCCTTGGCCAGCGACCTCATGTTCTTCGTTGCCATCGTCAGCACCTTCTTCGTCAACCAGTCCACCGGCCACTTCGACCCCTACAACCACTACGTCAACGAGTGGCTCCCCACCACCATCCCGCCCATCCTCTGGCTCAACACCGCCGTCCTTCTACTCAGCTCCGCCGCCATCGAGTTCGCCCGCCGCAACATGTTCCGCGAGACCGACGTCATGGACGAATGGCTTGGCCTGGGCAAGCCGATCACCCGGCGAGCCCTGCCTTGGCTTGCCGCCACCATCGCTCTCGGCATCCTCTTCCTAACCGGTCAGTGGATTGCCTGGCGCCAGCTCGCTCTCCAACACATCTTCTTCAAAACCAACCAGAGCAGCCACTTCTTCTATCTCATCACCGGCGTACACGCGGTCCACCTCTTCCTCGGTATCGCAGGCCTCCTCACCGCCTTCACCGGCCTCTACGTCTCTCGCCAGCTCGAAACCCGCCAGATCCTGGTCGACGGCGCTGCTTGGTACTGGCACGCGATGGGCCTACTCTGGCTCTTTCTCTTCACCCTCCTCGTCTTCTTCCAATGAGCCGCGTCTCGCGAAAAACTCTCCTCGCATGCACTCTCTTCGCCGCTTCTCTCACAAGCCCCATGCCAATCCACGCCCAGGGTTGCACTCAATGTCAGGACAACACCGCCGCGACTCCACCTCAGACCCAGGCCGCCTACCGCCACGCCATCATCTTTATGACCGTCACCGCCGGCACACTATTCCTCGGCACGCTGATCCTCTTCAAACGCCACCGCTAGCTCAACCGTCAGATCTCTTCCTCCAGGAAAAACTTCAACGATGACCCGCGAACAAAAATTCAAGATCTTTCAAGCGCTTCATCGGCGCCCGGGGGCCTTCGTCATTCCCAATCCGTGGAACGCAGGAACCGCAAAGATCCTCGCTGCACTCGGGTTCGAAGCCCTCGCCACCACCAGCGCTGGGTATGCCTTCTCTGTCGGATATCAGGACTCCGCTCCTGAAGTGACTCGTGAGCATATCCTCGAAAATGCCCGCGAGATCGCAGAGGCCACCACACTCCCGGTCTCAGCAGACCTCCAGAACGGATTCGGCCACTCTGCCGATAGCTGTGCCGAGACCATTCGACTTGCCGCCGCTATTGGACTCGTCGGCGGATCGGTCGAAGACGCTACTGGCGATCCAACCAATCCCATCTACGATCTGCAATTCGCAACTGAGCGCATCGCAGCGGCGTCTGAAGCGGCCCGTCGCCATCAACTCCTCCTAACTGCGCGAGCCGAAAACTTTCTCCATGGAAGACCCGATCTTGACGACACCATCCGCCGCCTTCAGGCCTTCGCCGACGCGGGCGCCGACGTTCTCTACGCGCCCGGACTTCCCACCCTTGAAGCGATAAGAGAGGTTTGCGCCGCAGTCTCCAAGCCAGTCAACGTTGTGATGGGTCTCAAGGGCGCAACTTTCTCAGTCGAGGAACTTGCCGCCGTCGGTGTCAAACGAATCAGTATAGGCGGAGCCTTCGCCCGAGCTGCATTCGGCGCGTTTTTACGAGCTGCGCGCGAAGTGAAAGACCACGGCACCTTCAACTTCGCAACCGAAGCCGTCCCAAGCGCAGAGATGGCCAACTACATGGCAGAACCCAAATCCTGAGTCACTCTAGTGAGGCACACCCTTCACCCGCTCCGCCTTCATCGCCCGCATGTACCATTCAAACTCCTCGAAGAACTTCCCGCTCTTCTCCGCCAGCTCCTGTGTAAGGGCCACCCCATCCTTGCTCAGCGAGCTTCCAATCGACGGAATCGGTTGCAGCGAAGGAATCGACGGCATCCCCACCTCAGGCAGCAGCGCTCTAAGTTGCATCGCAGCCCTCACCCCGCCATACGTCCCAGCCGAGTAGCACACAATCGCCGAAGGCCGGAAGTAGTACTCCTCCAGAAAGTAGTCGATCAAATTAGTCAGCCCCGGCGGAATGGAGTGGTTATACCCCGCGCTCACCATGCAAAATCCATCTGCCCGCGCATACAGCTTCGCCAAAGGAGCGAGCTTCTCCTTCAACTTCGCATACTTGGCCGGAGGATCTTTCTTGATCTCCTTCCACATCTTGTCCAGCAGCGGCAGCTTCAACTCCGCAGCATCAACCAGAACCGCCTCATGTCCCCGTTTTTCCAGCTCCGCAATCACCCACTTCGCAGCGCGATCGCCCATCCGAGCACTCCTCACCGACCCCAGCAACACCGCAACCACCATCGCAAATCACCTCGCAAGCGTGAGATGCATACACGCACCGTGGGGGCATGACTACGATTGAAATTTCCACGATCAACTCTGGTCGCCCCGATACCTTCTCCCACCACTATTCTCGTCATTCTGACGAGCTTGTCGGAGGGGAGGAGTTGACGACAAAGCGCGACCAGCATGACCGAGAATGCGCATTTTCGGTATGAATCCTCTTCGGATCGCCAATCTGCGAGCGAGTATTTCTGCCGAGACTATCTTCTCCGGTACATCCTTCCAGGCAGTTAAGGATCTCAAATGGAAATATGGACAGCGTCCATCCTGGAGCGCAAATTGATTAAGATGACCATCCTTCTTCGCCGCAAGCCGGAGATGAGCCATGACGAGTTCGTCACCTATCATCGCAAGAATCACGCACCGCTGTTCCTCTCCCTCGAAGAAGTGAAACAGCATGTGCGACGCTATGTCCAATGCCACGCAACCGGCGAACAGCTTCCAGGTCTGCCTGACAACCACATCGACGGATCTACCGAGCTTTGGTTTGACGATCTCACTGGCCTGGCAGGCGTCTTCCAGTCTCCCAATTACATGGCAACGATTCGTCCGGATGAAGAGAAGTTCCTTGATCTGCACGCCTGTGAGTTTCTGGTCGGTGTCGAGAACGAAGTCATTCCCGCACTGCACGCATAACAAGATCGCGTCGGATGGAGCAAGGATGATTTTTTCTCATGAAGCACCCATACCGCTTCCGGTCAACTCCATACGCCTCGACGAGTGGCTGTTCCACCTATCCGAGAAAGAGTACATGGCATGTGCTCGCGGACACCGGGCCATCGGAACCAATGGAGGGGATCACTTTGACGGCATGGTGAACGTTGAGTCGATGGCGGGAGCCCTGCTCATCCAGCACTATCGGACGAAACAACTTGAAGCGGACTACGTTAAGTTGTTCTCTGAGAGAAGCCGAGGTTACCTCATGCATCTTCTTCCGTTCACACTACAAGTTGGTTGGGAGATGCAGGTGTCCAGCGTATCTGCAGAGGAATCAAAACTCCATTGCACGATTGACGTGATGAATCCACCCTGGATCCGTTTTGCTGGCTTCTTCAATGCCACCAACTATTGGATTCATCGCCACCTGATCGAGGAGACCAACGGTTTTGCCCGCGACCTGACGCAAAAGGGCGGCAAATAGGAATCGCCACGGCACAGGAAGACTTTAAAAATTGCTGTAGCGAGATAATTTGCCGACGCGCGGATGGTCCGGCGCAAAGATAGAAATGACAGCAGACTACACCTTGTTGCGGGCTCACGATAAATACTCGCAGGTCCCAATTCGAGCCTGCGACCGTTAGCGGCGTTTCTTGGGAGCAGTCTTCACTGCCTTCTTTGCAGGTTCCTTCTTCGCAGGCGTATGCTTCACAGCTGCCTTCTTCGCAGGAGCAGCCTTTGTCGCTACCTTCTTCGCAGGCGCTGCCTTCTTTGCCGGAGCATGCTTCTTCACAGAAGCCTTAGCCGCGGCCTTCCCCGGGACTTTCTTTGAAACGGTCTTCACCGGAGCCTTCTTCGCCACAGCCTTCACAACTTTCTTAACCGGTGCTTTGCTCGTAGTCTTCATAGGAGCCTTCTTCGCTGCACCTTTAGCCCCCACACTCTTAGCCGCAACCTTCGCCGGAGCCTTGGCAACTGATTTACCCTTCACCGGAACAGTCGTTTTAGACATAGCAGCAGACTTCTTCGCAGGCTCTTCCGTCTTCCTAGCAACTGTCTTCACTGGCGCAACAACCTTCAATGGCGCAGTAGACTTCACCGGCACAGAATTCTTAACCACTCCACCCTTCGCAGGCGCTGGAGCACTCGCCGGAACCACATTCGTCCCCGCCCCCGCGACCGCCTCAGCCTCTCCATTCGTATCCACCACAGCAGCCTTCTTGCGGCTCTTTGCTGGCTTCGCATCCTTCTTCGCCACGCGCGGCCTGCGCAGATGTACCGGAGGAGGAGGCGCCGGCGGCGAGTAAGGCTCAAGATAAGCCTTCATCTCCTCAACCGTCCCTAGCTTGCCATCCATGAGCTCAAAGAAAAGTTTGTCCAGCAGCTCGCCATAGCCAGGCAGATCTGGAACGATGCGCATCTCCTGCATCAGCGCATAAGGCAGCTTCTGCTTCGCATGAGCCCACTCGGTAAAGAACCCCTTGAATTTGTTCTGAATTCCAGCGTTCTTCGACGTGTGCGCCACCCACAGGATCGACTCCGGCTTAGCCGAGTGCAGCAGCTTCCACGCATGCGAAGGCGACGACGCGCCCTTGCCCGAGAACTCCGCCGCAAACGCCTTCGCCTCGTCCTCCAGCGCCTCGATCTCATGCACGAAGCCCTGCCGCGCAAAGCTCTTCTTCAGCGCCGTTACTTCCTTCGGAGCCATCTTCGCAGTCAAGTAAGGAAAGTTAGCCGCCGCCGTCTCAGGATAGATTCCCTGAATCTGCAACTGCGACTGCACATCCCTCAGCTTCTCCAGCTCCGTCACATTCGCCTTGGTCGACGACAGCGCCGGGAAAAGATTCTTCATCCACCCCTCGGCCTCCAGCTTGCGCAGCACCCGCAGCGGATCCTCCTCATGGAAGATCTCCTCGGTCTCATACCCGCGATGAAACTCTCCCATCGCCGAGATGTACCCTTCCTGCTTCCCTGCCTCGTACCGTGTCTGTGTCTTCTCGTCCATCTGCCAGCTCAGCCTGGCCATCAGCCGCGCCGCCCGAATCATCCTCACTGGATCTTCGATAAACCCATAGTTGCTCACCAGCCGCAGCTCTCGATTCTCAATGTCCGCCACCCCGTTCAGCGGATCCATCAGCAAGCCATACGAGCCGTCGTTCAGCGACAGCGCCATCGCATTGGCCGTAAAGTCCCGCCGCCGCAGGTCGTCCAGAATCGTTGCAGCCTTGACCAGCGGCTTACCCGGCTTCGGATAAGTCACCGTCAAAGTGCTGCCAATCTCCATCCTCACACCACCGGGAAACCGCACAAACAGCGCCTGTCCGGCTTCGTTCTCACCGGTGATTACGGCATGAGCTTTCTCTAAATCTTTCTTCAGCTTAAGCGCGTTTCCCTGAACCACTACATCCAGATCCCGCACCGGCGATCCGCTGGTCATATCTCTTACCGCTCCGCCCACCAGAAACACGGTAAGTCCTTTGGCACGAGCCACTTCGCGTACTGCCAGCAGCGAGTTACGCTGCGCTTGAGAGAGGCGATTTTCGAGCAGGTAGATGTAGTCGGCCATAACTGGTACTTTTACTCCAAGCCGGTTCGAACCGGACCGCCGCAACCCATCGGAGCCCTCCAACTTCAGGCTAAGCTCCGACGAATCAAGCGTTTATAATGATGAGTACAGGTAAACGCAAAAGGCCAATGTAACACAGCATTAGCGAATTGACTACTCCGGTTGCACCTTTTTCGTTGCTCTAGCCGCTGGTGTGCGACAATCCGCGAGTCCTTATGTCCTCCGCGCACAAGAAGGTCATCGTCCGCCGCTTCACCGGAGAAACTCTCCCCGGCTACCTGCCACTCGCCGGCTTCACGCGTAACCGCATCGTCGACCTTCTCGACCTCGAGGGCCGTGTCATCTCACTTGCCATCAATGACATAAAGCACATCTGCTATGTCCGCGACTACAACCTTAATGACGCCGCCAATCCCGAGCGCCTCACCCGCCGCACCTTCCTCGCCAAGCCACGCACCGAAGGCCTCTGGCTCCGCCTCACCTTCCGCTCCGGCGACCTGCTTGAAGGCCTCGCCCCTATCGATGCGACCCTCGCCGACGACCTCATCAACGACATCGGCCTCCAGCTCACCCCACCCGACGTCCGCTCCAACACCCAGCGCATCTTCGTCCCGCGCACCTCCATCACCGACCTTCAACTTCTCGCCGTCATCACCACCCCCTCGCGCCGCAAACCTCTCCCCGCCTCCTCGGTCCCCAGCCTTCAGGAGGACCTCTTCACCAACCTCATTCCACCCAACACCCGCCCCAACTAAACCCACCGTCAGTTCTCAGCCACGCTTAGTCTCTTCCATTACAATCCACCCCATGCCATCCAGTCCGAAGTCAGTAACTCTCGCCGAACTGGCCGACCACCTCGGCGCCACCCTCCATGGCGACCCCTCCGCCCGAATCACCCAGGTGGCAGGCATCGAAACCGCCACCACTGGCGCCCTCGCCTTCGTTGCCAATCCCAAGTACGCCTCTCTCGCCCACACCACCCAGGCCACCGCAGTCCTCGTCGAACCCGACTTTGCCCAGATTTCCACCGCCACCCTCCGCCTCAAAAACCCATACCTGGCCTTCGCCCGTGCTATCGAGCTCTTCTATCAGCCCCCCTCCTACGCCCCCGGCATCCACCCCACCGCCGCCATCGCGCCCACCGCACAGATCGGCGCCAACGCACACATCAGCGCCTACGCCGTCATCGGCGATCACGTCACCATCGGCGACAACGCTATCATCCTCCCCCACGTCGTCATCTACCCCCACGCCAGCATCGGTGACAACCTCTTCGCCCATGCCCACGCCATCGTCCGCGAATACTGCCGGTTAGGCGATAACGTCACCCTCCAGAACGGAGCCATCGTAGGGGCCGACGGCTTCGGCTTCGCCCGCCAATCCGACGGCACTTGGTACAAGATCCTTCAATCCGGCCCCGCCATCCTCGAAGACAACGTCGAGATCCAGGCCAACGCCTGCATCGACCGCGCCTCCATCGGCGAAACCCGCATCCACGCCGGCGCCAAGATCGACAACCTCGTCCAAGTTGGACACGGCTCATCCGTTGGGGAGCACACGCTTCTCTGCGCCCAGGTCGGCCTCGCCGGCTCCACCATCATCGGAAAAAGCGTCATCCTCGCCGGCCAGGTCGGCGTCGCCGGACACTGCACCGTCGGTGACGGAGCCATCGCCACCGCTCAAAGCGGAATCCCCAACGACGTCGCCCCCGGCAAGGTCGTCAGTGGCTATCCCGCCATCGACAACCGTCAATGGCTCCGCTCGGTCGCACTCTTTAATCGTCTGCCAGAGCTCTTGCGCGACATCAAGTCGAAACTAAAATAACCATCCACCATGTGACCCTTGTCGTATATAAATCAGAGAGGTACTTGGGGGTAGGACATGACAGAACCTCCTGAAAGTCTCCAAAACGGCTCGAACGAGATGCACAGCACTACGACCCAATCCGTTCGCGTCCTTCTGCTCGATGACGAACCAACCAACCTCCATCTACGCTCCGCCATCCTGCGCCAGCACGGCTACGAGTGCGTCCCAGCCTCTAGCATCGAAGAGGCCACCGACCTCTTCAACAATATCGATATAGCTGTCCTCGACTATCATCTTGGAGCGGGCCAGTTCGGCACCGAGGTCGCAGCTCTCCTTCGCCGCCGTCGTCCCCACGTCCCAATCATCATCCTCTCAGCCACCATCGACCGCTACTTCGGCGGGGTCGAAGACATGCATCTGCTCAAGGGTCATAGCTCAGTCGAAGATCTCCTCGACGCTCTCAGCTCCCTTGAAGCCAAGCGTCGCGGCGCGCCCGTCGTCGTCGACGCCCGCGATTTCTTCTACTCCAGGATTGCCATGGCCATCGGCACTGATGTCCTCGTTCAGATCTTCGACGAGAAGGGCGTCTGGCAGTACTGCAACGACAGTGCAGCCGAGTATCTCGGTCAGTCTCGCGAGTGGTTCATCGGCCGCAGCGTCTTTCAGGAGATGCGGCCCTTCATGCGCGACTGGAGCGACGTCCTCCAGACCGTCTGCCTCACCCGCGAAACCTACATCGACCGCACCCATCGCGGTCTACTGGCTCAACCCCGACCGCAGGAACCACAGTTTATCTGGAGCGTCCTCGCCTTCCCCATCACCCTGCACGACAATCGCTCCGGAGCCGTCCTCACCGCCCGCATCCTCGACAAGCCCCCCACGCGAACCTCGGAGCTTCTGCCCTTTCTTTAGACATCAATACAGGGCCATAGATAAACAACAGCTTGTGGAGGCGTTACCGCATTTAAGATCTCACGCCATCAGGGGCATCGCACAACTCCGCATGATTCACATCGATCAACGTCCGGCTCGAATCGCGATGCTATTCTAGGCCTGCTGTCGCGCCAGTTTTAGATCATCAACTCTGAGGAGTTCGTATTGGATACACATAAGTCACTTTCCAGAGCAATACCAGTGGCCCTGTTTTTTATCTCAATCTGCTTTGTCGGATGCAGCACGACCGACACAACGCCCGTAAGCAAGCCGAGTCTCGTAGTAGCCGACGCAAACAACAGTCGCGTGCTGATCTACGCCACCCCAACTACCAGCACCTCGACCGCCAGCGTCGTTCTGGGGCAAACGAGTTTTACTCAATCGCAGTCGAGCGATGGAAGGGGAGGCCCTAGCGCGAAGACCCTGGACAATCCTAGTAGCGTTGCCATGGACTCGTCCGGCAATCTCTACGTGGCCGATGGCAATGATCGAGTCCTACAGTTCCGGCCACCATTCACCACGGGCATGAGCGCAAGTCTGGTAATCGGAAAACCGGATTTTACCTCGTCTCAAGGATTGAAAGTCACTGCAAGCGGAATGGGAACCCCCTCCTCGGTTGCGATCGACAGCAAGGGAGATCTGTGGGTTGGGGACGGATCTCTCGAAAGAGTCACGGAGTATGTGCCGCCTTTTAGTAACGGCATGGCCGCGACCGTGGTAATCGGTCAACCCAGCCCCGAAGCCTTCAGAGCGTGCACTACCGATCAAGTTCCGACAGCCAGAACAATCTGCTCTCCTGAAGGGATTACTTTTGATTCCGCCGGAGACCTCTGGGTAGCGGACCCAAGCAGCGATCGCATGCTCGAGTTTACGCCGCCCTTCTCGACGGGTATGGCTTCAACTCTCCAATTGGGGGCGCCGCAAACTTTGCCTTCCCTCTCCTATGTAGGCAGTCCTGCTTCCAATACAACGCAGGCCCCGATTAGTCTGGCGTTCGACTCGACGGGCAATCTCTGGTTAGCGGATTGGATCTTCAACCGGGTCGTGGAGTACGCTCCACCATTTACCCAGAACATGCAGGCCACCGTTGTACTGGGACAGGTCGATTTCACACACGCTGATGCAAATCAGGGTGGAAATGATCCAACTGCGAACACCCTCTCGGGTCCCCAAGCGTTATCGTTCGACGGCAGCGGGAATCTCAGCGTCAGTGACGCCGGGAACAACAGAATTCTAATCTTTGCACCACCCTTCAGCACAGGCATGAGAGCCGCCACAGTCATCGGTCAACCGACCTTCTCTACAGGGCAATCTAATCGGGGGAATGGGTCTGATAGTCCTGCAGCAAACACGTTAGACCACTCGTTAGGCCTGTTGGCACATTGACGGTAACTTTCGACAAATTTGTATGCGTGTAGGCCTGATCGGGGGGCGCATCTATGAAGCCTCTTGACTCCAGAGACTTTGTATATGCGTCATCTTCACCAGAACCGTGCCGTATCGTCACGCAACATAATGTATCCCCCACATTTCGCTTTTGCCTCAACGAGAAAAAAACGACAGTGTTCTTGAATCCGCGTCTTTCAGCGCTGCTCCCGTGAATCCATGACCCTGATCCGGATAGATGTGACTTTCGCACTGAAATTGTTTTATCTCACAGAGCTTAATAAGCTGCTGGGCGTTCCCAACGGGAATGTTGGTGTCGCGCTCACCGTGAAGGATTAGAAGCGGCGGCATGCCTTGCAGATGTTCGAAGAAATCATCTGGAAGGCTCCCATACCACTCAGCAATCGCATCTACCGGCACCTCTTGTGAGCCAGCCGCCAAGGCAACCGAGGCCCCAAGGGAATAACCAACCAGTACTGATTTTCTGTGATCTGAAGCGGCAGTTGTTCTCTGTTCTCTCATCAGAGACTTCACGACGTTTACCCAGGCACGATAGTTGTCGATTGTCGGATTGTTGGACTTTGTCGCGTCAAAATAATGAGGTAAGAGGACGGTGTAGCCGTTGTTCGAGAAATATTCGGCTTGCTCGCGATAGAACCCCACACCGGGTCCGCTCGCACCATGAAGAAGGATCATTAGCGGCTTCCCAGGGTCATCTTTTCCAAAGATCTCATACTTAAATCTTCCATCCTGACTCGTCGCTAAAGAGACTCCAAAACGCTGTGATAGAGATAGTTTGCCGACAGCTAAAAAGCAAATCGCCAGCCCAATGATGGTGCGGAACGGTAGCCTCCGTCTGCGTTTCATGAATCTGTTAACCCTCCTAAGCGAAAAGAGTCACCGGCCTCTTTGCATTTTGCAGTATCCGCGAAGCAGTATGACACCCTCCACCCTGATACCCTTGAGACTTATGCGTTCTCTGCTCGCGCTCGCCTTCCTCGCCAGCCTCATTACCGGCTGCCACTCCCCATACGTTGAGGCAATAGTCAGCAATCATACCGGCAAGCCCATCGAGCTCCTCGAAGTCGACTACCCCAGCGCAAGCTTTGGCACCCAAAACCTCGCCACCGGCGCAGACTTCCACTATCGCTTCAAGGTCCTGGGCTCCGGCCCTACCAAGCTTCTCTACACAGACAGTGCTCACCAGGAACATAAGTCCGATGGGCCCTTCCTCAAAGAAGGAGCAGAAGGTTCCCTAGCCATCACGATTGCGACCACCGGAGTCACGTGGCAACCTGCGGCCACCGTCACATCCGGCAGATAACTCCCTCCGTCGCTCTCCGTTTCAGCCGATCCAGCTTTAGATTCGGCCGTGCGTTTCGCGACCAGCATCCAGCCTGTCGTGTCGGACGGCATGTTTGTGCGCCCGAGCCATCAAAAAAATCACAATACCTAACGCCAACACTACAAATAACATTGCAAATGCCACTACTGTCATAACTTAGAGCTCCCTGCTGTATTAACTTTCCTCAGCGCGCAACATGGTAGGCGCTCCTGATTAGCACTGGCAAGGGGTCTTACAGCGATATCTCCGTGTCGATCTGCAACTTTGCCATTAGTCCAGCCCAGAAGCCCTTCCTTGCGTGGTGTCGGCGGAGGTGCCCGACGCACCGCTCTGTCCCTTGCGCTTCTGATCCTTGGCCATAAAAGCAAACACCCCGCCTACTGCCAAAAGTGCAACGATCACTGCAACAAAGATAATGGTAATCATCTCAACCTCCCAATCTGTCTGGCCGAAGCGCAGTACGCTCTCATGCTCTTCCTTCTCAAAACGAACCTACATCGCACGGCAGTCTGGTGAGATGCCGTCTTCCTCATCTGCGATAAGCTGAAGGTTATGCCGCGCGGATATTTCATCACCTTCGAAGGCCTCGACGGCTCCGGAAAAACCACTCAGCTACGCCGCCTGGCCACCTCGTTAGAGTCCCAGGGCCACACCGTCGTCACCCTCCGTCAGCCCGGCGGAACCGCCCTTGGCGACCGCATCCGCAGCATTCTACTCGACTCCCGCTCCGAAGCCGCTCTAGGCCCCATAGCCCCCGCCGCCGAGATGGCCCTTATGTTCGCCGATCGCGCACAGTCCATCGCCGAGGTCATACTCCCAGCTCTCGCCGCCGGCTCCATCATTCTCTGCGACCGTTACACCGACTCCTCCGAGGCCTACCAGGGCGGAGGCCGTCAACTCGGCAGCGAACGCATCCTTAGCATGCACGCCGCCGCCTGCAACAACCTGCAGCCCGACCTCACCCTCCTCCTCCTCCCTTCACTCGAGTCCTCCCTTCGCCGCGCCCGCCGCCGCAACCAGCGCCACGTCGAAAAGCAAGGCACCGACGAAAACCGCTTTGAGCGCGAGTCCGACGACTTCTACCGCCGCATCTACGACAAGTACGAAGAGATCGCCGCGCGCGCACCACACCGCGTCGTCGTCATCCGCGACGACGACTCCATCGACCACATCGAACAGATTATTCGCAACATCGTCCTCTCCCGGCTCGACCACGCCGAAGCCTGATCCCGCTTCTTTCCACCCCGTCAACGCCGCCCTCCGCGCCTCGCCGAAGTATGTTCTCCTCGTCTAAGACGTGTAAGGCAATGACACCTGAGTCACCGAAGACGACGCCATGACCACCCCTCCCCTCACCCTCGAAGCTCCCCCAGAACCGGCTCCCCCCGTATCTTCGGTTAGCAGTACAGGACGCATGCCGCCCGGCCTCAAGCACTCTCTCCCCTTCTACTCCTTCAAGCCCTGGGTCAAACTCGGCAGCCCCATCCTCCTCTTCGAGTACCTGCTCAAGACCTACGGCAACATCGCCTGCTATCGCTTCCTCGGCACACCCATCGTCTTCATCAACGACCCCGAGTACATCCGCGAGATCCTCGTCACCCAGGCCGCCAGCTTCGTCAAAGAGCGCACCGTCCGCCGCATGAAGGTTCTCCTCGGCGAAGGACTCATCACCTCCGACGACCCCATCCACATGCGTCAGCGCAAGATCGCCGCGCCAGCCTTCCATCGCCAGCGCATCGCAGCCTACGGAGACCAGATCGTAGACTGCGCCGCCCACCAGAGCCAAGCCTGGCAGCAAGAATCCCCCTCCGGCCAGCCCATCGACATCTCCGCTTCCAGCATGAAGCTCTCGCTCGAGATCGTCGCCCGCACCCTCTTCAACACCGAGGTCACCGCCGACATCCGCAGCATCAACGACGAGGTCAACACCATCATGGACCTCTACAACTTCATCGTCGCTTTCCCCAAAATCGAATCCTTCCTCCACCTGCCCATCCCCGGCATCATGAAGTTTCGCCGCTCCAAAGCCCGACTCGACGCAGTAGTCGACCGCCTGATTCGAGAGCATCGCGAAGCAGCCGCACGCAGCGAACCAGGCAAGGAAGAAAAAACCGGCGGCGACCTCCTCTCCATGCTTCTAGCCAGCAAATACGAGTCCGAAGACCCCACCCAGCAAACCGGCATGTCCGATGAGCAGGTCCGCGACGAGGTCCTCACCATCTTCCTAGCCGGCTACGAAACCGTAGCCAACGGCCTCGCCTGGACCTGGTATCTCCTGAGCCGGAACCCCGCTATCGAAGCCAACCTTCACGCCGAGCTAGACGGAGTCCTCGGCACTGGCTCCTCCCAACGCCTCCCGACACTAGCCGACTACCCAGCCCTCCGTTACACCGAGCAGGTCTTCGCCGAATCCATGCGCCTCTACCCACCCGCCTGGGCGATGGGCCGCATGTCCACCAAACCCATCACCCTCGGCCCCTACACCATCCCACCCGGCGCGCACTTCTTCTTCAGCCAATACATTATGGGCCGCGATCCCCAGTACTTCCCCGACCCACTCCGCTTCGACCCCGACCGCTTCACGCCCGAGAACAAAGCCGCCCGTGCCAAGTTCACCTACTTCCCCTTCGGCGGAGGTAGTCGCCAGTGCATCGGCGAGAGCTTCGCCTGGATGGAGGGCGTCTTCAGCATCGCAACCCTAGCCCAGCGTTGGCGCATGACCTACCTCGGCTCCACACCGCCAGAAGTCCAGGCGAAGATAACCCTGCGCCCACGCGATCCGCTCATGATGCAGCTAATCCCCCGCTAAAAAAAGCCACACCCCGACCAAAGGGAGGGACCCATGCACATCACCCACCAAGACCGGTACACAAGTCACGAAGTGACCGCGCCGCGCGTAGCGGGCCCGTCCGGCAGGACAAGATTAATCCACAGCAAGAATCACGCTTGAAGCCTTGAACGCAGCACACACCGTCTCACCTATCTGTAACTCCAACCGGTGCAAACTACCATCAGTAATCACGCCGGTCAGCAACTCACCCCCCGACAGCTTGATCGAAACCTCATCGTTCACGCTGCCCTCATGAATACTCTCCACCACGCCGCAAAGAATATTCCGCGTGCTGATCCTGCTCTTATCCAACTCCTTGCCCAGGATGATCCAGCTAGCCTTCACCAGCGCATAAGCCTTCATCCCTTCTTTCAATCCCATAGCATTTACGCTGCCATTGGTAATGATCGCAGCAACCTCATTGCCGCCCGCAGTCTCTAGGAGCACCTCGGAGTTCACCCCACCCTTCGTAATCCTGCTGATCGTTCCCGCCAGCATATTCCGTGCACTTGTCTTCATGTACATTCACCTCATCCCTATCGTACTCAACCTAAAAAGCCGTCACCCGGCCAACTTTCCCCAACGCCAAAGATTCCAACCAACACATGCAGAGAGCAAGCCAAGCACGAACCTTCTTCCTCGCACTAGCCCTCGCGGCCCCTCTCGCCAAGGCCCAAACCGCCCCCTCCCGCGCCGAGCAGGCCATCCTCCAACTCACCAATCAAACCCGAGCCACCCACAATCTCCCGCCCGTCCACTGGGACAGCGCCCTCGCCCGCGCCGCCAAAGTCCACGCCCAGCGAGTCCTGCGTGAACAAGGCGAGTTACTTCATCAGTACCCAGGCGAACCCGACATGACCACCCGCGGCGCCCAGGCCGGTGCCCACTTCACTACCATCTCCGAAAACATTGGCCGCGGCCCCGACCCCACCACCCTCCAACAAACCTGGATGAGCAGTCCAACCCACCGTGCCAACATTCTCGACCCCAATCTGGATGCGATAGGCATCGCCGTCATTCCCGACCAGGGCTTCCTCACCGCCGTCGAGGACTTCTCCCACAGCGCAACCGTTCAGTCCTACGACAGCCTCGAAAAACGCGTAGCTCAGATCCTGCAATCCCACGGCATCGCCTCCGCTCCCTCCAACGCTGACGCCCGCGAGACCTGCACCATGCCTACCGGAGCCGCAGGCTCGCCCAAACTTGTCGTCCAGTGGGATGGCCCCGACCCCACTCTCCTGCCCGATGCTCTCCTGCACGCCATCTCCACCGGCCAATACACCTCCGCCGAAGTAGGAGTCTGCTCCAGCAAACAACCCAATCCCCAGTTCACCACCTACAACGTTGCCGTCCTGCTCTACTGAGCCGCTGGCGAGGTTTATACCGACAGTCGGCTGAAACTATCGAATCGCGACCAAAGGGAGCGCCACCCGAAGGGGTATACAAGTCGCGAAGTGAACCCCGCCCGCGCAGGGCGCACCTAGCCTCAAAAAATAATCCGCATACGAGCATTCAACAGAACGCTCGTATAACTCTTCGCCGCATACATCGGATGAATCGACACCTGCACGTCCGGCCCGATCTCCATGCTTTTGGTCACCCGAATCCGATAAAACGTCTCGAAGAGACTCTCGTGCCGCTTTCCCGTACGTGTCGGTTGAATGTAATTAAACGCCGCGCCAAACATATCGCCCCGCCGTCCAAACGGCCGAACATTCGTCAGTCCCAGCGTGTCGGTCTGCCGGATCGCCGTTCCTGTCTCGGTCGCGAAGCCATAGCGCCCAAACGGCGCCCAGCCACTCGAAAACTCACGATCGAAGCCAATTCCCGCGCCATGTCCGCTTCCCAGATTCTTCGTGTCGTCCCGCCAAACCGTACCACGGAGATGGAAGTACCGAGTGCCCGGCGCACCGGCAAACCAGCCAAACTCCACCGCCTCCAGATACTTTTTGTCCACCAGCGTTCTGATGTTGCTCTGTTGCGAACCCACCGTGTCGATCGCTAAAGCATGCACGTAAAGATGGTGTGTGATCTGAAAATCAACCGCTCCCCCGCCCGCATAGGTCCCATCCGATGCAATGGCAAGGTTGCCGTCGTTCTCCCCATTCAAAAACTGCGTTCTCTCATCGTTGTTATAAAAACTTAGGCTGATGTACTGATTCGGATGAATCTTACCCACATAGAACGACAATCTCTTCTCCAGAAAATCCTGTCTCCAATAGAGAATATTCACCGTAATCGGTCTCTGCGCCCCGCCCCCCTGCAGGCAATTTAAAAAGATGCCCGAGCCCATCTGATCACTCAGGTTCCACTGTTGACTCATCCCAATATTCGTTCCCGAACGTACCAACAGCCCAATCGAACCGGCCGTTCTCTCGTTGTCGTAAACCGCCCAGTTACCCGAAAAATCCAGCCGCCCGCTCAACTGGTCATGCCGCCGCGCCGTGTCGGGAACCACGGTCGCATACTGATTCAGAAACGTATAGGTCGCTCCAAATCGAAGCCGCGCACTACCTTCCAACCAACGGACGCTGGCATCTGTGGTTCTGGTAAAGATTCCAATCGGATCGGTCTCGAAGAGCGGATCAGCCGGTATCTTTCCCAACGCCGCGGTCGCAGAGTCCAACTCCTGCGCGTACTTCGGCAGGAGCCTCTCGAGCGCCGGTTCCGCTTGAGGCTGATACTGGCTGGACTCAGAGGTCGCCCCAGACCTGATTGATCCCGTAGATCCCGTAGTCTGCCCAGCCAGAGCCGTCGAAGCTCCGATCAGCAGCAACGCAACACCCACGCGTAGGTGTTGCCCGATCTTCACGTAACTACTTGCCGACAGTCGCATCGTCCGAACCAGAAAAACTGATCCCGGGCCAACATCCTGGCGTGAATAGGCTTCCTGCACCTTCATCCCGCCAAAATGCGTCGTCCAAACTCTACATTCAAATGTCTGATTTGCATTCAGTTATTTGTTGAATTTAGTTAGTTGCCTAACCTTCAGTTGTTTCTTACACGTTGTCATTCTGATCTTGAGCAGGCAGAACGGGAAGAAGGAGAAAGCCGCGTCTCGCCTCAACTCTTCAGGAGCCGAAGACAGACTGTCGTCCAACCCAAAAACCTGTCACGCCCCCAAACATTTCAGTACCGCACGAAACCCAATAAGGACGCACCTTTTCAGCCGCCCCCGGTGTAGCGTAATTCCAGCTCCCAACGCGTATCATAGAAGTAGTTCAGAAGTAGTTCGCAGTAGCAGGGAAAGCACGCAACGTACGAGCCCAGAAAGCTTCACTGCACACGGCTTCAGGACACATTGCACGCTTCAAGTCCAGACTTGCCCCCGCTGTTTGAAGACTTTGACACAGATCAGTATCCCCGCGAGGGAGTCCACGTGAAGTGCGCCGCCAAGGCAGAGAGGAGACCCGAGAACATGACGATACCGATATCCAAAACCGCTCTCCCTGCCACCTTCAACGACTTCCTCGGCAACAGCACCGCCATTGAGCACCTCCGCACCGCCATCGCCGCAGGCCGCCTTCCCCACTCCCTCATCCTCGCCGGCCCCAGCGGAGCAGGAAAGTACACCCTCGCCCTCATGCTCAGCATGGCCGTCGAGTGCGAACGCCAGCCGCGCGAGCTACGCTCCTACAGCGAAGCTCTCGGGTCCAACGGCCAGTCCCTCGCCAGCTTCTGCGGCGTCTGCCACAACTGCACCCGCATCGCCTCCGCCGCCAACCTCGAAGACGAGGTCGAGAAGGCTGTAGCCGCCCGTGAAGAGCTCAAGACCGAAGCCGACAGGAAGGACACCCGCGTCCTCGTCCAGCCGCACCCCGACGTCCTCATCGTTCCACCCGACCCCCCGCAGCTCCTCATCAAACTCGGACAGATCCGCACCGTCATCCAGCGCTCCCACTACCTCCCCAACGAGGCCCCGCGCAAGATCTTTATCCTCACCGCAGCGAACATGATGAAGGAGGCCGCCAACTCCCTACTCAAAGTCCTTGAGGAACCACCCGCGACGGTCCACATCATCATCCTCGCCGAAAACCCCGGCGAACTCCTCCCCACCATTCGCTCCCGCTGTGCCACCGTCCGCCTGGGCGCACTGCCCGTCGAAGAGATCGAGATGCTCCTCACCGACCGCCGTCCAGACATACCGCCCAAGCAGCGCACCCTCATCGCGCGCCTCGCCCAGGGAGCCGCCGGCAAGGCCCTCAGCTTCGACCTCGAAGCCTACACCGCCTCTCGCGCTGACGCACTCCTCTTTCTGCGCAACGCCGCAGCAGCCAACTCCGGCTCCGCCGAGCCAGACCACACCGCCCTCTTCAAGATGACCGAGACCTACCGCGCTGGAGCCGAAGGCCAGCAGAAAACATCAGCTCTCCTCCGCAGCCTCTCCCTGCTTCTTGAAGACCTGCTCCTCCTCGGCGCAGGCACACCCGAGCTGGTTCGCAACACCGACCTGCGCCCCGAGCTTGACCGGCTGAGCAGCACCCTGAGCTTCGCCTGGATCGAATCCGCCTCTCGCGCCCTTGACCAGGTGCAGAGCGGGATGCGCCGCAACCTCCTCCGCAGCCTCTCGCTCGACGCCCTCGCCGGGCAGCTCACGACCTCGGCGCAATAGAAAATAGATCCATCCCAGGCAGTTTTTTCTATTTGTGGTGGCTAGGCGTTTTTGCTGGGGGTTTTGAGAAAAAGTGGGTGCAGAACGTGGTTTTTTGCTGGTGAGGGTGTGGTGAATTGCGTGGTAAACGTGGTGCGCTGACCGTCACTTTTTCTAGGCCTAAAAATACGCCACGTCTTTCAACTTTATTTTCAGTTCTTTGATTACCGCCTGCGGTCACTTTTTGCGGGCGGCTTTTTGCAGGCGATCCCGCAACGCGAGACCAACTCCATTCGCATCGGGCAATGGGCAGAGGATCACGGTGGCCCCTGCTTCGTCCAGCATGCGCAGTCCGGCGAAGAGTCTCCGTGCCAGAACTTCGTTGTTGCCCCACGGCCCCCACGGAAAGACATACTTCGCGGAGTGAGCATCCCAATCATCCGGCAGCATCACTCCGAGCAGATCCCCGAGCAGATCCGAAGTGCGCTCATAGCGTTCGATCGCCGGGTTGAGAGCGTAGATCAAATCGGAGTCGGAGACCACATCCACTAATACCAGCTTCGCCCGCGGAGCATAGTGCCGCAGCCCGACGCCCGGCGAAGGGAGGCTCTCAGGAGGCTCCGCAATCCCCGACAGCTCCACCGCCTCAGACTGGAAGATAGTGACTTCGCCCGCAACCGAGGCGATCATCTCCGCAGTCACCGCTCCCGGCCGATAGATCGTCATCGCTTCCACATCCAGCACCGTGGACTCGACTCCCACCGAGGTCGCACCTCCATCCAACACGGCGTCGATCCTCCCGTCCAGATCCTCCAACACATGGGCCGCAGTGGTGGGACTCGTTCTTCCGAACAGGTTCGCGCTTGGCGCTGCCACCGGCACAGACGCGCTGCGGATCAACTCCAGCGCCACCGGATGCGCAGGCATCCTGACCCCCACCAGCTCGCGTCCCGCCGTGACAGCATCCGGCACCGCTGAGGTCCGCGGCAGCAGAAGCGTCAACGGCCCCGGCCAGAAGGCCTCCATCAACGCCTCCGCTTTCGCTGAGACGACGGCAACCAGCTGCAACATCTCGCGATCGCTCACATGGACGATCACCGGGTCCCACGCAGGCCGCTTCTTCGCCGCAAATATCTTCGCAACTGCGGCAGCGTCAAGAGCATTCGCGCCCAGTCCGTACACGGTCTCGGTCGGAAACGCCACCGTCCCACCCGCGCGCAGCATCTCGGCGGCCTGCGAAACTCCATCTTCCGCAGCGAACCGTACCGTTTTTCCACTGAACATATCGCCATTCTATCGTCGCAAATCTACCTGCCAGCCGTATACTCCATCCATGCAGAACTCTGAGATCGAACTCAAGTTCCCCGTCCCCGATCCAGAAGCTCTCCAGGCCCGCCTCGCGCAGTTAGGCTTCCACCTCGTCACTCCCCGCACCTTCGAGCACAACACCCTCTACGACACCCCCAGCCGCGACCTCCGCGCCCGCAAACAAATCCTCCGCCTGCGGCAGTACGGCAGCCTCTCGACCCTCACTCACAAGCGCCTCCCGGACCAAGAGGACCCCGTCGACACCACCCGCTATAAGATCCGTGTCGAGACCGAGACCACCATCGCCGAACCCGAGGCCATGGCCGAGATCTTCAAGCAGCTGGGCTACCTCCCTGCCTTTGTCTACGAGAAGTACCGCACCGAGTGGTCGCACTCCGCAGACCCCGGCTCCGAAGTCACCGCGCACCTCGTCGCCCATCTTGTCCTTGACGAGACCCCCATCGGCACCTACGCCGAGCTCGAAGGCCCCACCGCCTGGATCGACCAGACCCTCGCCGCACTCAACATCGACCTAGCAACCTGCCTCACCGACAGCTACGGCAAGCTCTTTCTCGACTGGAAGCAGCGCACCGCCAGCCCCGCCGAAAATCTCACCTTCGCCGAAGTAACCTCCCCCGTCCTCTCTCTCCGCTAAAGCAATTTCCCTGTAGGTGTGGGGTGAGTCAATGGATTGATGGCCGTCTTCTCTCAAGGAAGACGGCACTGCGGTAGATCCTCCGTTCCCAGCAACAGGGAAATTGCGCTAAAGCCTCCCGCCCTTCCGCCGATACAACCTCTGTACCCGGAGGTTTTCCTTGGCAATCCCACTTCGCTCTTCGCGCCCCCTTCTTCTTGCCGGAAGCGTCGCCCTCTGCGTTGGCACTGCCTTCGCAGGCAACGTTCATCGCGCAATCGTCTCCCGCACGAGCCCCTCCTACCCCGAACTGGCGAAACGTATGCACGTAGGCGGCAAGGTTGTTCTTCTCGTCACCATTCAGGCAGACGGAACAGTATCGGCCACCAAAGTAGAGTCCGGCCACGCGCTTCTCGCTCCCGCCGCCCAGGACGCGGTCACCCACTGGCGCTTCGCCCCGAACTCCGAAGCCTCCGAGTCGGAGATCGAAGTCAACTTCAACCTCGACCAGTAGCCCAAAGCATCACCAGGCCAACGCAGCATCAGCACAAACAGCATCGCGACAGAGCCACCGTCAGGAGCCATCCGGCGGTGTCTCTTAAACCCTGGAATCAATCACCTCTCAACTCTGCTCCGAGGTCCACATGCAACTGCAGTCGAAGATGTTCCTGATGACTGGCGCCATCGTCGCCACTACCGTTTTCAGCGCATGTATCGCCCACCGGTACATCGGAGAGGCCAACGCTCTCTCGAACATGGTCACGGAGAATCGCATCCCCGTCATCATGTCCAGTCGCGACATCCGCTCCCACTTCACCGACACCGTTCGCCTGCTGGAGTCCTACATGCTCTTCGGCATCGACGCGAACGCTTCGGCTACCTATCGCAACGCCCGGCGCCAGGAGTTCGAGCAGGCCAAGGCTTCGCTGGCCCTGCTCCACCAGCAGACCTCGCACTTCGACCTGGGCTCCGATGCCCCGCGGCTCATCGCCCTCGACAACGACCTCGCAGCGCTCAAGGTCCTCGAAGAGAAGGTCGAAAGCCTTAATGAATCGAAGACCCCGCAGGGCTCGGCCGCCGCCTACGACACCCTGCAGAACCAGATTCTCCCTCTCGAAAACACCCTCTTCTCCAACATTAGCGAGATCACGCAGTCCCAGACCCGGCTCGCCAACGAAGAGCAGGCGCACCTCCGTGAGGCCAACCACTTCACTCTCATCGTCCTCTGGTTCGGCACCATCATCGCCTCCCTCATCGGAATCACGGTATCGATCTATCTGGCTCGCAAGATCACCTACGCCCTAAATCTGGTCATGCACCGCGCCGACGCCATCGCCTCCGGCGATCTCAGCGGCCAGCCTCTGGTGCTGGACACCAGCGACCAGACCGGAGCCCTCGCTAACGCCGTTCAGAAGATGCAGTCCAACCTCGCCGGCATCATCGGCACGCTGGCTCAAACCGTCTCCACCATCACCGGCAGCGCCGCGACTATGGGCACCGCCAGCGATCAGATTCATCGCCGCATGGACCAGCAGAGTCAGCAGACCCAGCAGGCCGCCACCGCCATGCAGGAGATGTCGGCCTCCATCGCCGAGGTCTCCCGCCACACCCAGTCCGCCGCCGAGACCGCCCGCAGCGCCGCCGAGACCGCCCGCGAAGGCGGCACTATCGTCAAGCAGGTTCTCGGCAGCATGCACTCTATCGCCACCGCTGTCAGCGACACCTCCGCCACCGTCGGCCTGCTTGGCGACGACTCACGCCGCATCTCGCAGATCGTCACCGTCATTGACGAGATCGCCCGCAAGACCAACCTGCTCGCCCTCAACGCCGCCATCGAGGCCGCCCGCGCAGGCGATCAGGGCCGCGGATTCGCTGTAGTCGCCGGAGAGGTTCGCCGCCTCGCCGAATCTACCGCACAGGCCACCGGCGAGATCGCCAGCATGATTCAAGGCATTCAGGACCGCACCCTCACCGCCATCGCCAGCATGGAGAGCGGCACCGGAACTGTGCAGCAGGGCGTCATCACCACCAATCAGGCTGGTGAAGCTCTCGAACGCATCATCGGCATGGCGGAACGTGTCGACCGCATGATCGCCCAGATCGCCATCGCCGCCTCCCAGCAGACCGCCGCGGCCGACCAGTCCAGCGCCAGCCTGCACTCGATCCACTCTCTCAGCCACGAAAATCTCACCGAGATGGCCACTACTGCAGCCGGAATCGAATCGCTCCGCTCCACAGCAGTCACACTCGAGCAACAGGTTGAGCGCTTCAGCCTCAGCTCGGCACCCGACTCAAGGCTGATTCGCGTCGCAAAGACCTCTGAGCGTCATGCCACCTTCCAGCACGCATAACCGAACCATCGCTCGCCAAAACAAAGAGGCCCGCTTTGCGCGGGCCTCTTTGTTTGAACAACCATCGTTTAGAAGATCTGGAAGTTAACCTCAACGTTCAGTTCCACCAGAACAGGCTTCCCATTTTCCATGGCCGGCTTGAACTTATACTGCCTCACAGCTTCCATTGCCTTCTCATCCAGACCCATGCCAACGCCGCGAATCACATGGACGTGGCTGGGATTTCCATTGGTATCGACCCACAGGTTGACTAGAACATTTCCGGCAACCTTCGCCTTCCGAGCTTCCTCAGAAAACTCCGGTTCCACCGAAAAGATCAGCACCGGAGCCGAGACGCCGCCGCCAATACGCCTTGGTCCGCCACCGGTATTGCCGCCCGACCCAGGTCCAAGCCCCGATCCGTTGCCCGATCCGAGACCGGTACCCGTCCCGCCGCCACCCGAATATGGGCCAATGATCGGCGAGTTAGGAACTCCGACCTGCGGCAGGTTGCTCGCCATCTTCACATCCTGCTGCACTTCAATCGTCGGCTCAATCTTGATCTTAGGCTCAACGAGCGGGGGCTTGTTCGGCGGCACAATCTGCGTATCCGCAAACTTCGGCGGGGATCCCTTGACTACTGGAGTTGGCCCTTTTTGACCACCGCCTCCACCCATCGCCTGAGCCCGAGGCGGCGCCTGCGGTGGAATCGAAAGATCCGTCACCTGAATAGTCCTCACGGGAGCCGCAAACTGAACCTTCTTCGCCAGCAAAAACGCGATCAGCAGAATAATCAATCCATAGATCACGACGGCGGATGTCGTCGCAATAGGATTCTGCTTCGTCTTCATCCGGTCGACAACCGCTATCGGCTTCGACTCCAGCACCAGTGGCGGCAGCTTCACTGGGAAGAACACATCCCGGATGCTGTTCCACAGGGAAGAAAAGACTCCCTCTTCTTCAATCACCATATCGCTCTCAGCCGGCCGGGATTCCAGCTGTAGCGGAGCTTCGTCGGATCGGCTGAACGCATCCCGCAGGTTCGCGAAGAACGAGGTCCACATGGATCCATCGGTCTCTTCGTTCAACTTTGGAGCATCTGCCGGTCGCAGGGTCGGAGCCTGTCTCTCTGGATCTATCTGCGGTGGAGGTGTCAATAAACTATTTGCCATAAGCTGCTTCGCCTCGGTGCAGTAAGCCGCAGCCCCCGCACACCACTTCCAAAAAATCTCACCGCCTCGAAAACCTGCTGCTCTTCTTACGCGCCAAATGCCAGGTCGGTTCTCTTTCCGGCTCTGGCCAACATCACCTGGTCATTAACATTCTACAAACATTCACCAACCGGCGCTTGTACTCATAGGCGCTTATACCCTTGGACGCACGCCGACAGGGGAATGTCTCCTAAGGAGTATCGACTGCCATCCTATGTACCATCCCTCCTCCCCGTCTACAATAGAGGTTTGCCACAAACCGCAACTTTGTTATCAGCAACCAAGAGGATCGAATGTCGGAAGCAACCCAGGCAAAACCCGAGCTCAAAGCGCTGAAGTCGACGCTGAATCTGCCGCAGACGGCCTTCCCGATGAAGGCCAATCTGCCCCAGAACGAGCCAGCGCGCCTCCAAGCGTGGCAGCACAGCGACTTATACGCCCAGATTCGCACCGCCCGGACCGGCCAGCCGAAGTACATCCTCCACGACGGCCCTCCCTACGCCAACGGAGCTATCCACCTCGGTCACGCGCTCAACAAGTGCATCAAGGACTTCGTCGTCAAGACCAAGACCATGGCCGGGTTCGACGCCCCTTATGTGCCCGGCTGGGACTGCCACGGCCTGCCTATAGAAATTAAGGTGGACGAGCAGCTAGGCCGCAAAAAACTCGAGATGGACCCCATCGCCGTGCGCCGCGCCTGCCGCGAGTACGCGCAAAAGTATGTCGACCTCCAGCGCAGCCAGTTCGAGCGCATCGGCGTCTTCGGCCGCTGGAACGACCCCTACCTCACCATGAGCTTCGGCTACGAGGCCAGCATCGTCGAGACCTTCTACGACTTCTTCGAGAAGAAGTTCGTCTACAAAGGCCTGAAGCCCGTCTACTGGTGCATCCACGACCGCACCGCACTGGCCGAAGCCGAAGTTGAGTACGACCAGCACACCTCGCCCAGCGTGTACGTACGCTACGCCCTCACCAGCGATCCAGCTGTCGTCGCCCCGTCCCTCGCTGCGATAAAAGACCTCTACACCATCATCTGGACCACCACGCCGTGGACCCTCCCCGCGTCGCAGGCCATAGCCTTCAATCCCCAGCTCGAATACGTTGCACTCGCCTGCGAAGGCGGCACCTATATCGTCGCGCAGGCGCTCCTGTCCTCGGTGATCACACACTGCCGCCTGATGAGCGCTAAGAACCCCACCGAGCCCGCGTCGCAGGCGGATATCGTCGCCGTCTTCACCGGCAATCATCTGGAGCATGCCACCTTTCAGCACCCATTCCTCGATCGCAGCATCCTCGGCGTTAACGCTGACTACGTCACCGCCGAACAAGGCACCGGAGCTGTTCACACCTCGCCCGCTCACGGCGTCGACGACTTCTACACTGGCCAGTGCTACAAACTCCCTGAGATTCAGTACGTCGACAACGCCGGCCGCCAGCGCCACACCGGCACCAACGGCGGAGGCGGAGTTGCCCAACCCTACGAAGACCTCACCGTCTTCAAGTCCAACGCGCCCATCATTGAGCTCCTCAAAGAAAAAGGCGCACTCCTTAGCGACACCACCTTCGAGCACTCCTATCCCCATTGCTGGCGCTGCCACAACCCCGTCATCGTTCGCGCCACCGAGCAGTGGTTCATCGGTATGGAAACTCCGATGGTCACCGACGAAGGCACCATCACCACCTTCCGCCAGCGTGCCCTCGACGAGATCAAGCAAGTCGTCTGGGATCCCGCCTGGGGCGAAGAGCGCATCTCCAACATGATCGCCACCCGGCCCGACTGGTGCATCTCCCGCCAACGCATCTGGGGCGTTCCCATCGCCGTCTTCCTCTGTGAAAAGTGTGGCGAGCCGCTCAACGAACCCGCAGTCAACAAAAGCATCGTCGATCTCTTCAAGAAAGAGGGTGCCGACGCCTGGTACTCGCACGATGTCACAAGCCTCCTCCCCGAAGGAACCGCCTGTGCAAAGTGCGGGCACAAAGAGTTCCGCAGAGAGATGGACATCCTCGACGTCTGGTTCGAATCCGGCTCCAGCTGGCACGCCGTCCTCGACCTCGAACCCGAGCTCCACTCCCCCGCCGATCTCTACACCGAAGGCGGCGACCAGCATCGCGGCTGGTTCCACTCTTCCCTGCTCACCTCTGTTGCCGTGCGCAACCACACACCCTACAGGATGGTCGCGACCTCCGGCTGGACCCTCGACGAACAAGGCCGCGCCTTTTCAAAGAGCCTGGGAAATGGAGTGGACCCTGTCGACATCGCCAAGCGTCTCGGCGCGGAAGTGATCCGTCTCTGGGTAGCCTCCGTCGACTTCCGCGAGGACGTAGCCGCCAGCGAAAACCTCATGCAGCGCGTCAGCGACAACTACCGCAAGCTGCGTAACACTCTGCGCTTCCTCCTCGGCAACCTCCACGACTTCGACCCTTCCACGGATGCCATCCACGACTTTGCGAAGCTGGAACATTTAGACCAGTACATCCTCGCCCGCACCGCCGAGCTCGACGCCAAGATCCGCGCTGCGTACGACAGCTTCGAGTTCCACCGCGCCTATCACGCCCTCAACGAGTATGTGAACACCGACCTCAGCGCACTCTACCTCGACGTCCTCAAAGACCGTCTCTACACCTTCGCGCCAAACCACCCCGGCCGACGCAGCGCACAGACTGCACTCTGGCGCATCGCCGAAACCCTCACTCGCCTCATCGCCCCCATCCTCAGCTTCACCGCAGACGAAGTCTGGGGGCTCCTACCCAAGATGGAAAATCGCGAATCAAGCGTCCACCTGGCCCTCTTCCCCGCCATGTCCGAGATCGTCCCTGTCACCACCCGCAAACTCGAGGAAGACTTCGACCACCTCCTCACATTGCGCGACGAGGTCCTCAAGGTTCTCGAAGAGGAACGCACCGCGAAGACCATCAGTAATAAATCCTCCGAGACCCAGATCGTCCTCGGCTGGCTCAACAGCGTCGCCGAGCAGCCCAACCCCGTCTTCGAGCACTACGAAGCCATCCTCCCCGAGCTCTTCGGCGTAGCCCAGGTCAAGATCTCAGACGCCATCATCACCGAAGGCAACGTAGAAAAGGGAGCCTTCTATGTTCAGGCCAAACCCGCCGCAGGTTCGAAGTGCGAACGCTGCTGGCGCTTCACCGAAGACGTAGGCCAAGAAGCCAACTACCCAACCGTCTGTCTTCGCTGCGCCGACGCTCTCGAAGCCATCCACTTCCCACCCTACGACGCACCCAGCAACACCACGGAGCCGCAAGCCTGATGTCCTCAATGTCATCACCGAACAAGACGACCTACGAAGCCGCAACGCCCGCCATCGCGACCGAACCGCGCGACCGACGCGGTGTTGCGCTCGCGATCGCCGCAGCAGTCGTCATCCTCGACCGCATTACCAAGCGCATCGTCGTGCAGCAACTACCCAACGGCCAGGCCCACACCGTCATCCCCGGCATCTTCCGCATCACCGACGTCCACAACACCGGCGCCGCCTTCAGCATGTTCGCCGAATCCGCCTCTCCCTCCACCGTCCGCAACATCCTCATCGCCTTCTCCGTCATCGCGGTCGTCGTCCTGCTCGGAATGCTCTGGCGAGCAGGGCGCGTCCTCTCGGTCAGCTCAGTAGCCCTCGCGCTCATCCTTGGAGGAGCCTTCGGAAATCTCTACGACCGCGTTCGCTACAGCTACGTCGTCGATTTTCTGGAAGTGCACATCGGCAACTACCACTGGCCCGACTTCAACGTCGCCGACAGCTGCATCGTCATCGGAGCCTGCCTCCTCCTCATCGAAATCTTTCGCCCGCAACCCGCAGATCACGCCGCAAGCTAAGAAAAAGGCCCATCCTAATGAAGAAAAACAACGGCCTATACAAATGGAAAGTGGCCGTTATAGCAGGGGCTGCAATCCTGTTGTTGATGGAACTCCTTCTGACCTTGTTCACTATTGATTTCGTCGAATGGCTGTGCACGCTCGTTATAACTTCGATTTTCATCTGCTCACTGCTGCTCGCCTGTTACAAAAAGAGACTGACTGCGGGCGCGGCCATCGCAATCATGATCGTCTGCTGTGTAACCACATGGGTTGTTTTGAAAAAACGAAACGAGATCAGAACAAATACAAGGTGGTTCTTTGGATCAAAAAGATATAAAGCTCAAGTTCTCGCCACTGGCGCGACAAACGACGGCCAGCTAAAACACATGGAGTGGGATGGTTGGGGTTTTCCCGGTGCAGGAGACACCGTCGTCTATCTAGTCTTCGATCCGAGTGATTCACTCTCCACTGGTGCTAGAGGGAACTCTCACGGAAAGTTTGCAGGAATCCCCTGCGAAGTACCTCTTGTAAATAGGCTCGAAGATCACTGGTACACCGTGTTGTTCTATACCGATACCGACTGGCACCACTGTGCATAACCGGTACATGGTCGGTGCCCACCAGTTAATTCGCATTTCCTACGCTCATGCGGGAAAATAGAAGTTTGCCATGAATGACCAGATCACAATTCGCGGCGCCCGCACCCACAATCTCAAGGGCATCGACGTCGACATCCCGCACAACGCCCTCACCGTAGTCTCCGGCGTCAGCGGCTCCGGCAAATCCTCGCTGGCTTTCGACACCGTCTACGCCGAAGGCCAGCGCCGCTACGTCGAATCGCTCTCCGCCTACGCCCGACAGTTCCTCGAGCGCATCGAAAAGCCTGACGTCGACTTCATGGACGGCCTCGCCCCCGCCATCGCCATCAAGCAAAAAAATCAGACCCGCAACCCACGCTCCACCGTCGCCACTGCAACCGAGATCTACGACTACCTCCGCCTCCTCTACGCCCGCTGCGGCACCGTCACCTGCCTGCACTGCGGCGGAATCGTCAAGCACGACACCGTAGACGAGATCATCACCACACTCTTCGCCCTGCCTGAAGGCACACGCACCTACGTCCTTTTTCCCATCCTCCGCGCCGAGCTCAAACTCGAGCCTATGCAGATCGCGACCGCGGAGCCCGGAGCTGAAGCCCCAACACCAAAGAAGGCCGCCGCAAAGAAATCTTCGAAAGCCGCAAACGCTGCCACCGAGGCTCTCACCCTCACTGACGCACTCAAAGACCGACTCACTGAACTGCGGCGCCGAGGCTACAATCGCCTCTACCAGTCAGGAAAAATCGTAGAGTTCTCCACTCCCGAATCCCTCCTCGAACTCGACTTCACCCAGCCCATCTTCGCCCTCATCGACCGCCTCGCCATCAGCCCCGAGAGCCGCGCCAGAGTTGTCGATGCCATCGAGACCGGCTACCGCGAATCCGGCGAAGTACAGTTTCACACCGTTTCGCGCGAAGAGAACGAGGCCGCAACGAAGTTGCGTTTCTCCGCAGCCTTCGAGTGCACCACCTGCCACCGCGCCTATCGCGAACCCGAACCGCGCCTCTTCTCCTTCAATAATCCCTACGGCGCGTGCCCCCGCTGCCAGGGCTTCGGCAACACCATCGACTTCGATCCAAATCTGATCATCCCCGACAAGTCGAAGACCCTCGACGAAGGCGCCATCGCCCCCTGGACCACCACCAAGTACCGCCCGCACCACGGCGAGATGAAGCGCGCCGCCAAAGCCGCCGGCATCCCCACCGACGTCCCCTGGTACGATCTCACTCCCGCCCAACAAGCCTTCATCGAAGATGGCAACACCACCTTCCCCGGCATCCGCGGTTTCTTCGCCGCGCTCGAACGCAAAAAATACAAGCTCCACGTCCGCGTCTTCCTCTCGAAGTACCGCGGCTACGCCCTCTGCCCCGACTGTCGAGGCCAACGCCTCCGCGCCGAAGCCCGCGCCGTCCTTATCAACAACCAAAATATCTGCGAGACCTCCGCCCTGACCATCACAGGCGCCCAGGAGTTCTTCGATAATTTGCAACTTACACCGGCACAATTAGAAGTAGCCGGAAAGATCCTCGAAGAGGTCCGCCAGCGCGTTCACTTCCTCCATCAGGTGGGTCTCGACTACCTCACCCTCGATCGCCTCAGCTCCACCCTCTCCGGCGGTGAAGCCCAGCGCATTCAACTCGCAACCTCACTAGGCTCGCGCTTAGTCGGCGCCCTCTATGTCCTCGACGAGCCCAGCATCGGCCTCCACACCCGAGACACCGCCAAGCTTATCAGCATCATGAAAGACCTCCGCGACCTCGGTAACACCATCCTCGTCGTCGAGCATGACCCCGACGTCATCCGCGCCGCCGACCACCTCCTCGACCTCGGTCCCGGAGCCGGCGAGCTAGGCGGTCATCTCCTCGCCGAAGGTACAGTCGGCGAGGTCACGGCCAACCCCAACTCCATTACCGGGAAATACCTCTCCGGCCGCGCCACCATCCCCATCCCAAAGCACCGCCGCGAGCCCGGCCGCGAGCACCTCAAGCTCACCGGAGCACGCATCCACAACCTCCGTGGGGTCGACATCGACATCCCCCTCGGCCTGCTCTGCTGCGTCACCGGCGTCAGCGGCTCCGGAAAATCCACCATCGTCCACCAGGTCCTCTATCGTGCCCTTATGCAGTCGCTCGGCCAGACCGAAGGCGCAGATCCAGCACACCTCTATCGCGAGCTCTCCGGCACCCAGCACCTCAACGATGTCATCCTCGTTGACCAGTCGCCAATCGGCCGTACTCCGCGATCCAATCCAGTTACCTATATCAAAGCCTTCGACGATATCCGCGCCCTCTTCGCCGCCCAACCGGACGCCAAGCGCAAAGGCTTCGGACCCGGCCACTTTTCCTTTAATGTCCCCGGCGGGCGCTGCGACGTCTGCGAAGGCGACGGCACCGTCACTGTCGAGATGCAGTTCCTCGCCGACATCGAGCTCCCCTGCGAAGAGTGCAACGGAACACGTTACAAATCCAGTATCCTCGACATCCGCTACAAGGGCAAGAACATCCACGACGTTCTCAATATGACCGTCAAGGAAGCTCTCGTCTACTTCGCAGGCCACCCCAAGATCGTCGACAAGCTCTACGTCCTCGACGAGGTCGGCCTCGGCTACGTCCGTCTCGGCCAATCCGCCACCACGCTCTCCGGCGGCGAAGCCCAGCGTGTCAAACTCGCCTCCCACCTCGCCACCGCTCGCTCCATCACCAACCGCAGCGCCAACGACACAGCCGCCAAGGTCCGCAGCCGCACCCTCTACATCCTCGACGAGCCCACTACTGGCCTCCACTTCGACGACGTCGCCAAGCTCCTCGCAGCTTTCCGCAAGCTCATCGAAGGCGGCGGCTCCCTCCTCGTCATCGAGCACAATCTCGACGTCATCAAATCCGCCGACTGGGTCATCGACATGGGCCCCGAGGGCGGCAGCGGCGGCGGCCAGATCGTAGCCACCGGCACACCCGAAGAGATCGCCGTCAACCCCGCATCCCACACCGGCCATTGGCTGGCCCCCGTCCTCAACCTAGCCACCCCGAAGGCCGAACCAGAACTCCAGGTCACCGCATGAAACGTTTGTCATTCTGAACGAAGCGAAGAACCGCTGTCTTTTGCTCGCAGCGGCAACACTCTATCGTCGGGAAAAATCGATAAGCAAATGAGGCTCGCTCTACAATCCTCGAATGGCAGCAATTATTCGAGCAATTAGCGTCAAGCAGCCTTTCGCCGAACAGATCCTACGCGGCTCGAAGCGTTACGAGTACCGTACCGTTCCGACAAATATCCGAGAACGTGTCTATATATACGCTTCCCTCAAGCCTCGTCGCGAAGAGGAATTCTGGCGCAAAATGGACAAGTCCGCCGAACAACTGCCAAAGGGAAAGATAGTCGGTAGTGTGCAGATCGTGGGCTGCATAGAGATTGCCGGCTGCAAGTCGAATCGCAAAGAATTTGCCTACAAGCTCGCAAATCCAAAACGCCTTCGTACTCATCTCGTACCGACGAACCAGCCCGGTCCCGTCTTCTGGCGTCCACACTTTTAGCGGAATTTGAAGGCCGAACCAGAACTAGTCACCGCTTAGCTTGCAGCATCCCTCGTTTGCTCTTTCGCGTTCCATCGGTCTAGTATCTGATTCTCTCCTCCCCAGGCATTGCGGGCCAGGCACCTCAGAAAACTCCAGGGGGATACTATGGGTCCATCCTGTCTGAACCGGCGTCATTCTAGCTTTCGACTAGCCACAGCAACGTTATTTGGCTTGTGCGCCCTCTCTGTCGCTGCCGCTCAGGCCAACGATCCACTCCTCCCCGGCGTCGTCTACGTCTGCAGCGGCGAGCGCATGTTCATCGAGAACTGCAACGTCCGCGACACCTCCGACACCTCCACCTGCATGGTCGGCCACCCTGACCACATCCAGCCGAACGGCCTCATGCAGTACACCAACGCCACTCGTGGAGCGCTGAAAAAACTCTTCCCCACCTGCACCCAACCATCCACCAGACAGGTCGCCGCCGCAAAGGCCTTCCAACAGAAGCAGCAGGACACCTACAACGCGAACGTCCAGAAAGCCGACACCCAGCTCAAAGCCTCCACGCAACCGATCCCTCAACCCGGCCAACCCGCTCCTCTCAAAAACGCCGAAGAGCGTGAGATGCGCCGCTGCGTCAGCTCCGGCAGGCTACCTTCCAGCTGCACCGGCAACCAACTCCTCGGCGCCTTCACCCAGATGTTCACTCAAGTGACCTCTGCGCTCGCTCCAGGAGAAGTCAAAAAAGAGCAGCCCTCCTCCGGCCCCAATATGGCAGGTGTCTTCGAAGGCCCCGGCCACTGGCGTCTCGACTTCATCGACGGTGGCGTCCTCGTCAACTGCTCCTTCCTCTCACCCAATCAAGAGGCCTATTCCCTAGACTTCAGAGGCGGCCGCGCTGTCCTCACCATCAACACCAGGCCCAGGCCTCTTGTCCTCACCCTCCACGGTACTGAAACCATCACCGGGCCGCCCGGCCCCGTCACCATCGATGGCGTCGTCGCCGGCGGCTATACCCCAGGTACCTCCTCCCCCGGCCACACCGAAACCTCCCAGACCACCACCCACGAAGCCGTCAGTCAAAGCCAGGCCGGCAGCTACAACCAATCCCAGCTCACCTACCAGGGCAATGGCCAATACGACGCCGCGACCACTCACACCAGCAGCACCTACGTCCCCGGCGCATCCACCCCCGGCTCCACCAACTTCGTTCCTAAGCGCGCAACCTGCTCCGCCATCAACCTCTCCTCGAAGGGAGCCGGCACAAGCATCCAGACCATGCAGACAGACCTTCTCAAATCCGTGTTCGGCGGAGACAAAGGCGCACCCGCACCACCCGGAGTCCGCATGCACGGCATCTTCGCCGCACCCACCGGCTTCAGTGTCCAATTCTTCCCCGAGTCCGTCATCCTCGGCTGCGGTCCCGATGCCGCACGAGCCTATCCCTACACGGTCGAGCCTGGCGCAACAGGTGTAGCCATCAAAATCGCCGCCCCCGATCATCCCCTAGCCCTCGCCATCAAACCCGATGGGTCGCTCGACCCTGACGCCTCCGGCCCCTACCAAGTCCACGGACGCGTCGTCACCGGCCAGAACGACAACGACGACTTCACCTTCGCTCCACTCGAACAGACCTGCAACCTCGCCGTCCTCACTCCCAGCAAAACGATTCCCTCGTCGGGCGGCGGCTCCACCATGCTTGCATCTGCTGGAAGTCCGGCAGCATCCCCGGCCAACAACAGCGGCACCCTCTCCTCCTCTGCCACGCCCCTCGGCAACGCCACTCTGTCCATAGTCTCCGGGCTCCCGCCACAAGCCGGCACTCCTAACCCTCTCGCCGGACACCCCTACACCCTTCTGCGCAACAGCGTTGCCGACATACTGGCACAGCAAGGCGTCGCCGTTCCTCCCGGGTCGTCCCCTTATAAAGTCCTCGGCACCGCCTGCGGAAATCGGACCCCTGACTGTCAAAAGATTCTGGATGCGGTCAAGGCAAACGCCGCCTCCGCCATCCGCGCCGACGCCAACGGCAGCGCAACCTTCCCCGGCGTCCCTCCCGGAACCTACTACCTGATGATCTCAGCCCGCTACAACAATCAGGCTCTGGTCTGGGACCACCCCCTACAACTAAAGCCCGGGCCAAACACACTCTCGCTCGATCAACGCAACGCAACTCCGATCAATTGAAGCAAACGACACGTCGGCGGGAGTGCCTGGCACGGAGCAGAGAGACCTGCTTCCAAATCAGGACTGCTTGCACCTCATTCGATGAGAATGATACGCGGTTGTGGTGGCATATGGCTCTTAATGTCTAACCCTCGAAAATAAGAGCGAACCTGACGCACCGGCGCAATCCGTCGGGCGAGTCGCGATTAAGCGGGAACGTACGTCAACCTGACCACGTCCTCGCCAATTAGATCGCTGGCCACAAAGCGGAGTGGCGGCCGAGGACCGGAGAAGAATGGCTTGCCGCGACCAAGTACGACGGGGTGAAGGTAAAGTCGATACTCATCAATAAGACCAAGGTCGGTTAGGCTTCCTGCCAAGTCTGGTCCGGCAACCTCAAATTCTCCGACGTGCTGTGCCTTCAGCCCGCGTATAACCGTCTCGATGTCATCTTCGATAAGCGTGGCGTTGGGCCCGACCGACTTCAACGCGCGCGACACAACCCACTTCGGCTTGCTCCGCCATGCCGCCGCGAAGTCGTGCTCCTCCGCGGCCCAGTCCGGAAGGTCTTCGTCCCAATAACGCATTACCTCATACATGCGGCGACCGTACACAATGCCCGCTAGCTCCTGTATGTGCTCTATGAAGTGACGAAAGAGCGCCACGCTTGGCTTAAATTTCAGATGGTCGACGTAGCCATCCAAAGACTGATTCAATCCATAAACAAGCTTTGCCATGGTACAAACTGCGCCCCGGATTCTTCAGAATAGTTGAGGCGACAATACGCGAGCGTGAGGTTTAGGTGCAAACTGCACGCCGCTTCGTCGGTGTGGCGAATGACCGAAGGGGTTCGCTGGGATCAGTAAAAAGCTCTCGTCTACCTTTACCGATAAGTTCGCCGGGTGTAGCCGAACTGACGGCTGTTATCGTAGAGGCGATGACAAAGATGACAAAAAAGAAAGCAGCAACCGTGAACGCCATTCAGCAGGCTGAACTGATTCTGAAACTGTATGAACTCCGGCGGGAGGCGGTCATGCGTGAAGCGCGCTCCTATGTAGGCGGCGATTTTCTACCCGCATCCGCCAGCGAATTGATCCAGATCGTGAGTACAGGAGACAGGCGCAGTAGTTTTGTTCTTCAGGTGTATGGGTACTGGGAGATGGTCGCTGCTTTTGTAACTAGCGGTGCCCTTGACGCCGAGTTGCTCTATAACACCTGCCCCGAGGTCTACTTCCAATACGCCAAAATTCAGACCTACCTGGCACAGTTCCGCGAAGAGATGAACCTGCCCGAGTTCCTGATAAACGTCGAACAGCTTATCGAAGGATCACGCAAGGGCCGCAAGCGTCTCGAAGCCATGCAAAAGAACCTGGCAGCTATCGCCGAAGCACGAAGCCGCCCTCCAATAAAGCCACGCGCAAAGAAATAACTCCCCACAAAAAACACTGCCCGCCAACGAAGAACCTTGTTGAAAACAACACCCACAACGTTTATGCAAAGGCATTAGCACTTACCGGAAACAGCCCCTCTTGAAGTGTCCCGGAGAAACTTCCAAGCTGACGGTAGTAATGCTGAAGTGCCTGACGAGTGACTCGCCGATTTGGCGTCAACGGAGAATGTCTATAGCTCAAATCCGAGAAATGCGTTCATCAGGACTATCGCGAGTGTCGAGACGTCGGCCTGAGGCTCGGGCTTGTCGCACCTCAGCTGGATCTGGGCACAAATGCAGCGATGGCCGATGAGGCGGTGAGCGCACTATAGTAGAAGCAACATCATGAATAGCGTCTCAGATCTTTCCAGCGGTTCCCAGTCAAAAAATCATTACGAAGTCCTGGATGGCTTGCGCGGCGTCGCAGCACTCCTGGTCGTCGCCTTCCACATCCTGGAACCGAACGACCACGGCATCCGGTTCAACCAGATCATCAACCACGGTTATCTGGCCGTCGACTTCTTTTTCCTGCTCTCCGGCTTTGTAGTGGCCTACGCCTACGACGACCGCTGGCCCCGCATGAGCCAATGGAACTTTTACAAGCGCCGCCTTATCCGTCTTCAGCCCATGATCGTTATGGGTAGCCTCATCGGCGCCGCGCTTTTCTACTTCCAACGAGGCTCTGCCTTTCCGCTCATTGCCACAACTCCATCGTGGAAGCTGCTCGCCGTCATGTTTTTCGGCTGCACGCTTCTTCCGCTGCCGACCCAATTCGATATCCGCGGCTGGGACGAGATGCATCCGCTCAATGGCCCCGCCTGGTCTCTCTTCTTCGAGTACATCGCCAATATCCTTTACGCTTGCTGGCTGCGCAAGCTCTCGACTCGTTGGTTAAGCCTGCTTACAGCACTTTCTGCCATTCTTCTCCTTCACATGCTGGTCACCGGGGAGGGCGACGCCATCGGAGGTTGGGCGCTCAACGGAGCGCAGCTTCACATAGGGTTTGCACGCTTGCTCTATCCCTTCCTTGCAGGCATGCTGCTCATGCGCTCGGGTAAGCGAATTCATGTACGCCATGGTTTCTATCTGTGCAGCCTGTTACTGGTCATTTGCTTTGCGCTGCCGCGCTTCGGTGGTCTTAACCATCTCTGGATGAACGGCCTCTACGAAGCATTTTGCATTATCGCCGTCTTCCCGATTATCGTTGCCATTGGGGCCGGAAATCTGAAGGCCACCGTTGCTTCCAATCGGCTCTGCCGCACTCTGGGGGACATCTCCTACCCGCTTTACCTGACCCACTACCCCCTGATCTACCTCTACACCGCCTGGATTGGGCAAGGCGTGCACAGCCTGGGTCAGCGCGCTGCATGGGGCACTCTTCTCTGGTTTACAGCCGTGGCGATTGGGTATGCCTGCCTCAAACTTTACGACGAACCCGTCCGCGCATGGCTGAGCCGGCGTTTTCTTCAAAGTACTAGCCCTGGTGCAGCAGTCCACATTCCAGGTACCGACCCAGCATTCCCAGTTGATCCAGCACGCTTCTGAACTTGGATGAGGCTTGATGCAGCGCAAGCCTTGCATGCGCTGGGCCACTAGGATCATGCGATTGGGTCTTGGCAAGCCGCATTTGTTTGCTAAATCCAGGTGGGCACAGATCCTCGGTCGGCGATAACAAGACGAGTCACTCATCGAGGCGCGACATCAAACCTGTTTTGCAACTTCTGCTTTGACAGCAAATCGGATATTACCTAGCGATAGATTCGTCTACCCATAAAGTTTCGTACAGTCTCCAGCCGCACCCTCTCGACTCGTCTGTTACTCTTAAAACAGAGAAAGCTGTCGAAGCCCGGCCATTCCAGGTCGGGCTTCCGCACTTAAGAATCACAGAAGGTCCAGACCTAAAGTGTCGCGATCAAAGACTTTGCCTACTTACGGTAGGAGGGAAAATACCACCGATGCAGACCGCAAGCCACACCGGGTCGAAGCCGCTACGCCAGTCCCTCGGCCGTCCCTCCGTCATCCTGTCGCTGATACTTTCCACACTTCTCCTCGCGTCCATTCCGGCCCTTGCCCAACTCCCGGCAGGTGCCATCGACACCACCGCTCCCCCGAAAACCGCCGCACAAGACCCCGCCCGCGCTCAGGCCAACGACGCCCTTGACAAGCGGGACTACCCCACCGCCCTCAAAATTCTCACCCCACTCGCTGACAAGAATCCTACCGACGCCCACCTCCTCTACGACCTGGCCTTCACCCAGGACGCGCTCGCTGAAACTCCAGCCCAGACCACCGCCGCTGAGCAAACCTATCGGCGCGCCATCGCTGCCGACCCCGCCTACTTTGACCCCCATCTCGCCCTCGGCCTCCTCCTCGCTCGCGGCGGCCGGCTCACCGACGCCCACAACGAGCTTCAAAAAGCCATTACCCTCACCACCGATAACCCAGCCTTGAAAGGCCGCGCCTACCGCGCCCTCGCCCGCATCGATCAGTCCGTCAATCCCCCCGCCGCCAGCGATGAACTCCTCTCTGCCATCAAAATCACCCCCGAAACCCCAGGAGACATCCTCCTCTCCGGCGAGCTAGCCGAGGCCTCCGGCGACTCCACCGCCGCCGAACTAGCGTACCGTCGCCTCCTCGCCGTCGACCCGCAGAATCACGACGCCACCGCCGCCCTCACCCATCTCCTCCTCCACCAGCAACAACCCGAAAAGGCCGAATCACTCCTGACTGCCGCCCTCGCCAAAGACCCCGATAACCCCACCCTCAACGCCCAGCTCGCCAGCCTCTACGAGCAGCAGGGCAAGACCGCCCAGGCCATCCCCCTCGCCGCCAAACTCCACGCTGCACACCCCGAAGACTCCGCCATCACCCGCCTCCTCGCCCGTCTCTACAGCCGAAACCAGCAGTACGACCAGGCCGCGCCGCTCTACAACGGCCTCCTGACCCGATCCACGCAGGATCCCACTCTCCTCGACGACAGCGCCGATGTTCAGATTCATCTCAAAAACTTCGCCGAGGCCGAAGCCCTCCTCAAACGTGCCCTCGCCCAGACCAGCGCCTTCCCCACCAAAGACGATCTTGCCCAGGCGGCCAGCCATCTCGCCTTCGCAGCGTCCGCAAACAACGACCCCACAACAACCTTGCAAGCTCTCGATATTCGTGGTAAAGTGCAGCCACAGTCACCGTCGTCCCTGTTCCTCGCGGCAACTGCGCACGACAAGCTGCACCACACCAAACAGGCGACCGACCTGTACAAACAGTTCCTCTCCGTGGCAAACGGCCAGTTTCCGGACGAGGAGTGGGAGGCCCGCCACCGCCTCCTCACCCTCGATCACATGAAGTAGGCAAGCGCTCCCTTCGAGGTGCGTGATGAAATCGATCCATCGTTTCGCTCTTCTTCTCTCCCTGCCGCTGCTTCTGTCCTCTCCAGCAACCGCCCGCGCCGCCTCCTTTGACGACAACCTTCCAACCGCCGAAGCTCTTGTCCAGCTCGAACTCCGCGCCCAGCAGGCCAACCCGCGCGACCAATGCTACCTCTACACCGAGCTCGTTCACGTCATGACCGAGGTCGCAGGCAAGCAGATGCTCAACGGCGACGTCGATCAGGCCACCGCGACCCTCAAAAAGGTCAACGCCTACGCGAGGCTCATCCACATGGACCTCGCCAGCAACTCCAAGCGCCTCAAGAACGCAGAAGAGTTGATGCATCACACCTCCTATCGCCTCGGCGAGTATCTCCATAAAGCCTCCAATGAAGATCGCGACACCCTGCAGGCAACTCTCAAGCAGCTCGACCAGGTCCACGACGAACTTCTAGCTCAGGTCTTCAAACACTAGAATCAAACACCAGGAACCGATGCTCCGCAGACTCTCGCTCGTCCTTCTTCTGCTCTCGCTTGCTCCGTGCCTTCCCGCCCAGCGTACCGACGCCTCCCTCTCCGACGGCGAAGTCGAGCAACTCCGAGAGGTCGCTTACTATCCCAATGACCGCGTACTCCTCTTCATCAAGCTCCTCGACGCCCGCAATAAATCCATCCAGGATCTCTTCGCCATTCCACGTAAACCCGGCCGCGCGCAGGACACCCACGATCTCCTCGAACAGTTCACCGCAATCGCAGACGAGCTGAACGACAACCTCGACGACTACGGCCCCCGTCACCGCGACATTCGCAAAGCCCTGCCTAAGCTGGTCGAAGCCACCGAGCGCTGGTCTTCCAACCTGAAGTCCCCACCCGACAACGAGACTTACAACGTCTCCCGCCGGCTCGCCCTTGAAGCTGTCCACGACCTCCACGATCAAGCCACCCAGCTTATCGACGAGCAGAAGGCCTGGTTCCTCGCCCACCCGCCCCCAAAAGAAAACAAGAACGCTCCTCTAGACCTTCCCCGATAGCTTCGAAGAAGTTGTCCTGCCGGACGGGCCTCCTGCGCGGAGTGCGGGCGTTCGCACGCCTTTTTAAAGCTTCGCGTGATCCTCCCGTTGGTCGGAATCATCTTTATCGCGACCAACGGGAGCGCCAACCAAAGGGGTATACAAGTCACGAAGTGACCGCCCTCCGCGCAGGAGGCCCGTCCGGCAGGACAGCCAAGCACGAACCATCCAACGCACCTCCTGCACAGCCTCACCTCTTATAAAATCGTCTTATAGCACCAAGACAAGGACGAAGCCCTGACCACCCCGAAGCATCCCGGCCCCTCCCCCCTGCGCCAATTCCTGCAGCTCTTCTCTTCGCCCTCGCCCACTCTCTTCGACCACCTTCCAGCCCCACCACCCGCAGTCCCGATTCGTCCGCCCACCCTTCGCAAGCCCCGCGCCGCAAAATCCAAGTCCACCGCCTCCACCTCCCTCGTAGCCGTCTTCGAGGAGCAGTACCGCGAACTCCGTCCACGCGCCCCCATCCCCCCACTCGACATTCGCTTCCGCCGCTTCACCTCTCTCAACACCACCATCCGCCTGCGCGAAGGCCATCTCCACGTCCGTCTCTCCGACCTGCTCGAGTCCGCGCCCGACTCCATCCACCACGCCATCGCCCACATCCTCCTCGCCAAGCTCTACAAGAAGCCCATCGCGTCGGTTCACGCCGACCGCTACCGCCGCCACGTCTCCTCTGAGGCAATCTCCCGCCAGGCCGAGCACATCCGCCAGACCCGTGGCCGCAAACGCCTCTCCACCCCCTCCGGCCATCACTACGACCTCAACGAAGTCTTCGAATCTTTGAACATCCGTTTCTTCCACGGACTTCTCGGACGCCCCACCCTCACCTGGTCGGCTCACCACGCCCGCCGCATGCTGGGCCACTACGACGCCGCCCACAACACCATCGTCGTCAGCCGCGTCTTCGACCGTCCCGACACCCCGCGCTGCGCCATCGAGTACCTCCTCTATCACGAGATGCTCCATCTCAAACATCCCGTCCGCGTCAAGGCCGGCCGTCGCTGCGTCCACTCCCGCGAGTTCCAGGCAGAAGAGCGCCTCTTCCCCGAACTCGAAGCCGCCAAATCCTACCTCAAGCGCCTCTAAACCCTTCCCCTGCAATCAGCGCAAACCAAAATTTCATGCGCAGGCATAAAATCCCGTGCTACGATTCCGCAACGCAAATCCACCAGCGTTTCTTGCATCCAGAACTACGCATGAATCGTCGAACTTGGCCTTTACTGCCAATTCGACCAGTCGCACGGGCCTCGTCCTCCAGATATCTTTTCCGTCGGGCGAAAATCCAAATCACGAGAAAGAGCAGGTAGACCCCAATGGATCTCTCCAAACGAGCAGCAGCGGAGTTCTTCGGCACCTTCTGGCTTGTCTTCGGCGGCTGCGGCAGCGCCGTCCTCGCCGCGGCGTTCCCCAACCTGGGAATCGGATTCGTCGGCGTATCCCTGGCCTTCGGTCTCACCGTCCTCACGATGGCCTTCGCCATCGGCCACGTCTCCGGCTGCCACCTGAACCCCGCCGTCTCCATCGGCCTGGTCGTCGGCAAACGCTTCGCACCCTCCGAACTGCTGCCCTACATCATTGCGCAAGTTCTCGGAGCCGTTGCCGGCTCCGGCGTCCTATATCTCATCGCCAGCGGCAAACCTGGTTTCTCCCTCGCCGCCGGCTTCGCCTCCAACGGCTACGCCGACCACTCCCCCGGCGGCTACTCTCTCCTGGCCTGCTTCGTAGCCGAGGTCGTTCTCACCGCCTTCTTCCTTCTCGTCATCCTCGGCGCCACCGACGAGCGCGCCCCCAAAGGCTTCGCGCCAATCGCCATCGGCCTCTGCCTCACGCTGATCCACCTCATCAGCATTCCCGTCACCAACACCTCGGTGAACCCCGCCCGAAGCACCGGTCCCGCAATCTTCGTAGGAGGCTGGGCACTCAGCCAGCTCTGGCTTTTCTGGGTAGCGCCAATCTTAGGTGCCGTCCTTGGCGGGCTTGTCTCCACAGCTTTCTTCGCCGCCCCGCAACCACCTATCCGCGAAGAGATGGCCCGCGACAAACCCTAGACGCGTCGGCTCCCGTTGGTCGGAATCAACTTCTCTTCCGACCAACGGGAGGACCACGCAAAGCGGTATACAAGTCACGAAGTGACCGCCTCGCGCGCAGCGAGCCCGTCCGGCAGGACAAGATCTCTTACGAAGTAACCTCAACCACCGGCGCCACTGCAACACTCCCTCGCCGCGTCACCAGCAGCACAATCAGCCCCACCACCACCGACCCCAGCGCAGCCACCTGCGCATTGCTCATCCCCCAGTAAAGCCGCGGATTCACCCGCACAAACTCCACCAGGAATCGCGCGATCCCACTCAGAAAAAGATAAAGCCCCGTCATCCATCCTAGTGGCCTCGCCTTCTTCCCGAGCTGCCAAAGCAGCCAACCCAGCGCCATCGCAAACAGAAACTCATACACTGGCGTAGGCTGCACCAGCGCATCCGGCGGAGTCGGCAACACCAGCGCATCCTTCGCCATGTGCACGCCCCAAGGCAGCGTCGTATTGATGCCGTAGTCTCCATCACCTGACGTCAAACACCCAATCCGCCCCACGCCATATCCAATCGCCGCTGCAGGAGCCGCCAGATCCAGCATGCGCACGGCGGCCTTCCCCCCGGCCAGCCCATCCGGCTTCTCCATCCTGCCCTGCCACATCAGCATCGCAATCCCGGCGAGCATCCCGCCAAACCAAGCAAACCCAGCCTGAAACCAATGCAGAAAATCCATCGCCACCGCAAACGGCCGATGCCATCCCGGCGCAATAATCTGCCGGTACGCCGCATAAAGATCAGCCGGATTCTGCAGCTCATGCCACGCCTTCGCGCCCAGCACCCCCGCGATCACGACGAAAGCCACGACGTTCAGTGCATCCGCATCCACACCATTCCGGACAAAGTTTTTATGCAGCACCACCGTCGCCGCCACCGCCGCCAGCCACAACAACAACCCAAACGTACCCAGGTGAATCGGGCCAATATCGATATAGGGAAACATAATCCTCGCTCTATAAAAGTATAGCGGCCTTTGCCTCAGCCCCCTACTCGCGATAGCCTATCCCTTATGTCCACCAGCACGCCCGTCTTTCCCCCCGCAGCAGAGATGGAGATTCTCTTCTCCAAACAACAGATCGCCGACCGCACCCGCGAGATAGGAGCCCAGATCTCCGCCGACTACAAAGGTCAGTCCATCGTCCTCATCGGCGTCCTCAAAGGCGCAGCCATCTTCCTCGCCGACCTCGCCCGCGCCATCCAGGTCGACAACACCTTCGACTTCGTCGCCGTCTCCAGCTACGGCCGCGCCCGTGTCTCCTCCGGCGCCGTCAAGCTCATCAAGGACATCGACAACCCCATCGAAGGCAAGCACGTCATCATCGTCGAAGACATTCTCGACACCGGCCTCACCCTCAGCTATCTCCGCGGCCTCATGCTGCAGCACAAACCCGCCTCACTCAAGATTGCATCCTGCCTCGACAAGCCCGAGCGCCGCCTCGTCCCCATCGAAGCCGACTACGTAGCCTTCAAGATTCCCAACAAGTTCGTCATCGGCTACGGCATGGACTACGCCGAACGCTACCGCGGCGTCGAAGACATCCGCATCTTCCCCTCCGAGGTGGCGGGCCACTGAACGGCGTGCGCCGCAACCCATCGCTGTCTCGTCTACTGGAAGGTGCAGTTGTCGAGAATCGGCGCCAGATTGGCCGTCCGGTTCTCATTGCGATCTTTCACCATGCCAGTGATGGTAATCGTCTGATCTTTTTTCAGGCTTCCAATCTTCGCCTTCTCGGACGGTTGGACCATGCAGTTGATCCCATCGAGAGGAAACTTGCGCGGGCCGGCAAGGTAGTAGACGACAAAGTAGTTGGGATCGATCCTGCCGACGTAGCCGCCGGACAGTTGCACGACCTTGCCGGTGTACTTCTGCCCAAAGGCAACGCTGTTAGCGCTTGCTTCGTCCGAAAACTTGTCCAGAGTCGTAGTCACCTCCGGCGCTAAAGGACCGCTCACATCTGCGGTGCTCGCACCCTGCGGTTTCTTTCCTGAGGCCACATAACACGATCCGTCGAACGCAGGGGTTCGATCGTGCGGCGAGCCTGCCAGTCTGCCGATCATCACTACCGGATCGTTGGGCTTGAACGTAGCAGCCGTCGACATCGTGTCGTCAGAGATGAGGCAGCTGACGACATCGGTGGAGTACTGGCTGGAACGCAGAGAGATAAGGTACTTACCCCGTGCATTGCCAACCTCTGCGATGTTGAAGAATTGGCCGCCGTAAAGCCCCACGGTCTTACCCGCGAGTTGGCGCCACCCAAGCGGGTTTGCCGCAGCGTCGAACAAAGCCTTCATGCCGATCGGCTGGACATCCTGCTGATTCGCCGAAGACTGTGCTCCAACAAATTCAGGTGAGCAGGTAAAGAAAAAAGACAGAAGTACGGTAGCGATCCACAGGGAGCGTTGGACGGAGGTAATTGGCACGATGAGACAGCCTCACTTTGCGGATAATATGCCTGATCCCGGAACCAACCCAGTCTAAACACAACCCTCCGTTCGGCAAGTTAAAAACTCTGCCGAAAGAGCTGTTTTAACAAGCTTCAATTCGCAGTGTAAACAAACCGGACGACCCGTTTTTACTCCAGCACTCGCGGTCAAGCTCGGCACAAGTGGTCCCTGTTGTGATGCGCTTTGCTAAATCGTGAGGTCGACTGGAACCATAGACGCGCGTCCCGGCTTGTAATTGCAGTCTATCGTGACGATTTCTCAGGATCGCTCGCCAGATTTGAGGGATCTGCTGTTACAGAGAGGTTTCAAGCACGAAATGAATTCCGTAGAATTCGCTTACCGGTAGAGTGGCGTTTCAGCTGACTGCCTCGCACCAGTCACCCCAACCGGTTCCACTTCAAACTCTCGCGCCAACAACTCATAACTCCGCAGCCGCTTCTTCTGTTCCCACACAATCGTATTCACGAGCAGCTCCCCGATCCCCAACTCCGCAGCCATCGCCTCCAGCCGCTCTCGCACCAGCGCAGGCGTTCCCACAAAGTACCGCGGCCACTCGCCCTCCTCTTGCGGCATATCGCCTAACAGGTACAACTCCCGCGCCGCTTCCTCGGGCGAAGCCACCGGCCGCCGATCCCCCTGGCGAATTCGCCGCTGCAGCAGACGCACGCTCGAAAACAGAAACTCCGCCTCCTCCTGCGTCTCTGCGCAGATCACACCCACCGCCACCGTAGCCTCCGCCGTCTTCCGGTAGATGCTCTCAGTAAAACCACGCCGATAAGTCTCAATCGCCGCTCGCGTATTCACCGGGCTGAAGAAGTGCGCAAACGAGTAAGGCAGGCCAAACTCCACCGCCGCTGCCGCGCTCCACAGGCTCGACCCCAGCATCCACACATCCGGCGCTCCCGGCATCTCCGGTGAGACCCGAATCCCCGCGAACGGATGCCCCTCCGGAAACCGGTGCCCTAGAAACGCCAGCAGCTCGCTCACCTGGTCAGGAAAATCATCCAGCATCTTCGTCTTCCGATCACGCTTCAAAGCCAATGCCTCAATCGGCCCACCGCCCGGCGCGCGCCCAATCCCCAGATCCACTCGCCCCGGATACAGCGCATGCAGCGTCCGAAAGCACTCCGCAACCTTCAGCGGCGTGTAGTGCGGCAGCATAATCCCACCCGATCCAATCCGGATCCGTTTGGTCTCTGCACCGATCCGGGCCAGCATCACCTCGGGCGCCGTACACGCCAGCGTATCCATCGCATGGTGTTCCGACATCCAGAACCGGCCATACCCCAACTCATCGACCAGCTTCGCCAGTTCAATCGAGTTTTGCAACGCCTGCCCCGGCATGCTCCCCGCAGGCACCGGCGACTGATCCAGCACCGAAAGTCGAAGCTTTTTTTCTACCTTGTCTAAAGTCACTTCTGTTTGATGTTGAACCGCTCAAATCGAATCAACCTCCAGGAACAATATTCGCCTTTTATTCGCTATAATAAAGCATCAAATAGTCCAGAGTTGCACCCTGCCACTATGAACGTTCAACAAAAACTCGAAATCCTCGCCGACGCTGCAAAGTATGACGCCTCGTGCGCGTCATCAGGAGCCAAGCGCAGTGGCAACGGCAAGGGTGTCGGCCACTCCGACGGCATGGGGATCTGCCACAGCTACACCCCTGACGGTCGCTGCGTCTCTCTGCTTAAGATTCTGCTCACTAACTTCTGCACCTACGACTGCGTCTTCTGCGTCAATCGGATCTCCTCCAATATCCAACGCGCGCGCTTCACTCCCGACGAGGTTGTCAAACTCACGCTCGACTTTTACAAACGCAACTACATCGAAGGTCTCTTTCTCTCCTCCGGCATCATTCAATCCCCTGACTACACCATGGAGCAGCTCATCCAGGTCGCCAAGAGCCTACGCACCGTTCATCACTTCGGCGGTTACATCCACCTCAAAGCAATCCCCGGAGCCAGCGAGCGCCTCATCGAGCAAGCCGGACTCTTCGCCGACCGTCTCAGCGCCAACATTGAGCTTCCCACCCAGCAGGACCTCGTCCAACTCGCCCCCGAAAAGAAAACCGCAGTCATCGAATCCACGATGAACAAGATCGCCCTGCACAAAGACGAGGCCGACGAGGATCGCCGCAAGCTCCCATCAACTCCAAAGTTCACCGCCGCAGGCCAGTCCACACAGATGGTCGTAGGAGCCACGCCAGCCACCGACCGCGAGATCCTCAAGACCGCCACCCATCTCTACGGCCAGTACAAACTGCGCCGCATCTACTACACCGGCTTTAGCCCCTACCCCGATGCAGATGCTCGCCTCCCGCTGAAGCCGGCGCCTCTGATCCGGGAGCATCGCCTCTATCAATCCGACTGGCTCATGCGCTTCTACGGCTTCACCGCAGCCGAACTCACCTCCGAAGAAGAACCCTCGCTCTCCCTCACCGAAGATCCAAAGACCACCTGGGCAAAATCCCATCCTGAGTTCTTCCCTGTCGATGTCAACGCTGCGCCGCGCGAAGTACTTCTCCGCGTCCCCGGCATCGGCTACCGCAACGTCGAGCGCATCCTCAGCATCCGTAAGTACCATCGCCTCCTCATCGACGACCTGAAGAAACTTCACGTTCGCCTGAAGAACGCCTTACCCTATCTCATCGCTATCGACCACATTCCTCATCAGCAACCCGCCGCAGATGAGGCGCAACCTTTCACACAGCTCGATCTATTCGCACCTCTCAGCGCACTCACCGGCTCTCTTTAAAACATGAAGCGAATTCTCCTTGAACCCGACTTCAACGCATGGCGTGAAGCAGCACGCGAAGCCCTGCACCTCGGCTATCTCCCCGAGGAACTCGAGCTGCAAGACTCGACTGTCCCCTCCACGCTGGACCTTACCCTCGAATTGGCCGACGGTCCCACCGGCCCTCCAATTACGGCGCCGCATACCTCCAAATCCTTTCTCGAATCCGCAGAGTGCGCCGCCGTCCATCGCGATCCCCTGCGCTGGAATCTCCTATATCGCATCCTCTATCGCCTGCAAGCCAATCGCAATCTCCTTAAAATCTCCGTCGACCCCGACGTCGCCGAACTCGAACGTCTCGAATCGCAGGTCCGCCGCGACCTTCATAAGATGCACGCCTTCGTCCGCTTTCGCATGGTGCTCGAACCGGACGATCTCAACGGCCGCCCCATCGTCGTCGACGAATCCCTCCCCACTGACCCCAATCCGCACCACCTTGTACTCGCCGTGCCTACGCCCTTTGGCCTCAACCACACCGCACTTCCCCACTGCGAACCTGATCCTCACGCCACCCCAACGCCCTCACAGCCCGACACCTGCGAACACTTCATCGCCTGGTACCAGCCCGACCACCGCATCCTTCCACTCGCAGCGCCTTTCTTCGTCGAACGCTTCGGCATCATGCGCTGGACTATCCTTACGCCCGACGCCTCCGTCTCGTGGGATCCTACCGGCAAACAACTCGCCTTCGCCCCGGGCCTGCCTCGCGAGTCTGCCCCCGCCGAAGACGAGCTCGAAGATCTCTGGCGCTCGTACTACGCCAGCATCTACAACCCCGCGCGCATCAACCCGGAGATGATGCGCAGCGAGATGCCCGTCCGCTACTGGAAGAATCTTCCCGAGATCTCGCTTCTACCCGACCTCCTCATCAAATCTCAAAGCCGAGTCTCCGACATGGTTACACGTCAACAGCAACAGCCCTCTGCGCAACCCTTCGTCCCGGAAGACCACTCGCTGCCCACCCTTCGCGCCGCACTCCCCGCATGTAAGGGCTGCGAACTGTACCAGCACGCCACCCAAGTGGTTCCCGGGGTCGGAGCAGCCCGTGCCAAACTCATCCTCGTCGGCGAACAACCCGGCGATCAGGAAGATCTCCAGGGTCAGCCCTTCGTCGGTCCTGCCGGCAACATACTTGACCGCGTCATGGCCGAACTCGACATCGACCGCAGCAAAGTCTACGTCACCAACGCTGTCAAACACTTCAAATTCATCCAGCGCGGCAAGTTCCGCCTTCACCAGAATCCTCGCATGTCGGAGATCAGCGCCTGCCGCCCCTGGCTCCTCGCCGAGATCGACTCTATCCAACCCAACGTCGTTCTATGTCTCGGCGCCTCTGCCTCCAAGTCCCTGCTGGGCGGCACCTTCGCCCTCATGCGCGACCACGGGAAGATCCTCAACACCCCCTATGCCAATCAAGTCATCGCCACCATCCACCCCAGCGCCGTCCTTCGCGCCCGCGACAAAGAGTCCGGCGAACAGCTCTTTCAAATCCTCCGCGACGACCTGGCCCTGGCCTGGCACACCGCGCAAAAGCCAGCCTTGACACCGGTATGATAGAAGTAACCCGGCGCGAACACCTCCCCTCGCCGAAGGAGACTTTTTTGAACACGCTGTCGATCACCGATCCTCTCCCCCACGGCCCAGAGCACTTTGACGCCGCAGCCTTCGCCGCCCACACTCTCTCCTCCCCGCAAAACCTCGCAGCCGTCCTCGACCACACCCTGCTCAAGCCCGACGCTACCCGCACCCAGGTCCTCCAGCTTTGCAACGAGGCCGCCGAGCATCGCTTCGCCTGCGCCATGATCAACCCCACCTGGGTCTCGCTCGCCGCAGCTGCCCTGAAGGGCACCGGGATCCCCGTCGGCGTCGTCATCGGCTTTCCCCTCGGCGCCACCCTCGCCATCTCTAAGCGCGAAGAGACCGCGCACATGCTCAAACACGGCGCGCACGACATCGACATGGTCCTCAACGTCGGCCTGCTCAAATCCGCCCAGTCCGCCGACTACGAGGCCATCCGTCAGGACATCCACGGCGTCGTTGAGATCGCCCACGCCGCCGGAGCCATCGTCAAAGTCATCCTCGAAACCTGCCTCCTCCCCTTCGAAGAGAAGCTCCGCGCCTCTGAGCTCGCCTTGGCCGCCGGAGCCGACTTCCTCAAGACCAGTACCGGCTTCTCCACCGGTGGCGCCACCGCCGACGACATCAGCCTCCTCCGCGGCGTAGCCGGCACCCGCGCAGGCGTCAAAGCCTCCGGCGGCATCCGCTCCCTTGCCGACGCCACCACCATGCTGCGCGCCGGAGCCTCACGCATTGGAGCCAGCGCCAGCGTCAAAATCGTCAACGAGCTAGCGGGGCATGCAGTCGAAGGCACTTCTGCGGCCCCTGGGTACTAGGATTTTCGCGCAATATCATTTGCGCGAGTTTTGGCTCGAACCGAAGATCATTTCTGACTCATTCCCGCAGTTCAGATCGCGGGAATGGCGGGACTGGTTCGCCATGTCGTCTCTGGCACTCCCCAAACCCGACCTCACCCGGTAATATCAACGCAACGCAGAATGCCTTCGCCCATCAAACCGAGCACGACCCCACCCACAGGCCCAGAAGTGCCCGCGCCAGAGCACCCCTACGAGGGGGACTACCGCCCCCAGTCCCAGCAACTCTTCCACCCCCACGCCGCCGACCCCAAAATTCGCGTCGAGCCCCTCCAGGTCGAGTTCCTCCACAACCTCGCCGACGCCCTTAACACCACCCTAGACCTCAACACCCTCATGCACCGCGTCGCCGACCTCGTCCGCGCCGTCATCGACTACAAGATCTTCGCCATCCTCCTCCTCAACGAGCGCGCCTCCGACCTCCGCATGCGCTTCCAGATCGGCCACACCACCGAGATCGAACGCATTCGAATAAAGCTCGGCCGCGGCGTCTCCGGTCAAGCCGCACTCCACCGCAAATCCCTCCTCGTCGAAGACGTCACCACGCAGGAGAACTACATCGACGCGAACCCTAACGTCCGCTCCGAGCTCGCCGTCCCGCTCGTAGTCAAGAACAAGGTCATCGGCGTCCTCGATCTGCAGTCCGAGACCATCGGCTACTTCACGATGGAGCACCAGCGACTCCTCGAGCTGGTCGCCTCTCGCATGGCCATTGCCATCGAGAACGCGCGCCTCTACACCCGCGTCTCCCGTCAGGCTCAAACCCTCGCCGTGCTCAACGACATCTCCCGCGAGATCACCAGCATTCTCGATCCCGACGATCTCCTAGAGCGCATCGGCCAGCTCCTCAAGCGCGTCATCGACTTCCACATGTTCACCATTCTCCTGTGGAATGACCGCACCCAGCTCTTCGAGCACCGTTTCTCCTCCCGCTTCGGCGAACGTGTCACCCGCGAGCGCACCATCGCCCTCGGCGAGGGCCTCATCGGCACTTCCGCCCAGCTCCGCGAGCCCATCCTCGCCCCCGACGTCCGCAAGGACTCTCGCTACGTCGAAGCCAACCCCGAGGTCCGCTCCGAACTTGCTATTCCCCTCGTCTACAAGGGCGAGGTCATCGGCGTCCTCGACCTCGAACACACCCGCGTCAACTATTACAACGATGACCACCAGCGCACCCTCTCCACCCTCGCCTCGCAGGTCGCCATCAGCATCGCCAATGCCCGTCTCTACCAGCGCATCCACGAGGAGGAGCAGCGCATGGAGCGCGACCTCGACATGGCCCGTCAGGTCCAGCTTCGCCTCATGCCCTCGCACCCACCCAAGCTTGAGCGCGCCGAGATCGCCTCCCGCTTCGTCGCCGCCCGCTCCATCGGAGGCGACGTCTTTGACTACCTCGACTACGGCTCCGGCCGCATCGCCATCGCCGTGGGAGACGTTAGCGGCAAAGCGGCTCCCGCCGCGCTCTACGCCGCACTGGTCAGTGGAATCCTCCGCTCCCTCGCCCCCCAACATCTCTCTCCTGCCACTATGCTCGCCGCGCTCAACGACCAGCTCCAGGAGCGCAAGCTCGACTCGCAGTACGTCACCATGCTCATGGCCGTCTGGGACGACAGCAACCAGACCCTGCAAATCGCCAACGCCGGCTCCGTCCAACCTCTCTTCGTCGCTGCCAACTCAGACACCGCCAAACCTCCCAGCGTCCGCACCATTCAGGCCGAAGGCTTCCCGCTCGGCCTCTTCCCCAATGCGGAGTACGAAGAGTTCACCCTCTCCACCCGTCCCGGCGACCTCATCGTCTTCTTCTCCGACGGCATCGTCGACGCCATCAACGCCACCGGCGATATGTTTGGCGACGAACGACTCACTCAGCTCCTCGAGTCCCAACACCAACCTACGGCCCAGTTCACGGTAGACGCCGTCCTGAAGGCGGTCACCGACTTCCAGGCCGGCACCGCTCACTTCGACGACGAGACCATCGTAGTGCTGCGTGCCACTGAGCAAAGCACCTGAGAAGTATCTTCACCCGACCAACGGGATGACCCATCGTGCTCAATCTCCCCGGACAGGTATACCCATCACGAAGTGACCGCCCGAACCGGGCCCCCGCAAACAGGTCTTCGTTTGCGGGGTGGCCGAGCGCAGTGGGCCCGTCCGGCAGGACAAGCAGCAACAAAAAAGAAAAGAGGCCCGCACAAGCAGACCTCTCCTCCTCGCGTCAATCACACTGTACTTCAGGCGAAACTACTATCGTCTCCGCCACCCGACCCATCATCCCCAAGGTCACCGCCATCATCGAACGAAGCATCATTACTCGAACTATCCGAGTCAAAGCTCGCATCATCGCCAGAGCCAGTGTCATCGGACCCATCAAGCGAGTCACGATCTTTTGAGGACGTATCCGAACCGCCACGCGATCCATAGTCCCGATCCTCTTGTTGCCCCAGCGACCTCTCATCTGCCGAGACATCGTGCCCTCCACGATCGTCGCCGTAGTAGTTATTGACGACCTCCTCGGTCGGACGCTGACCACCATCGAAGCCGCCCAATCCTTGGCCGCCGCCATACCCAGCCTCATGCCCAAACCCATGCATCAGCGACTCCACGCCCTGAAATGCCAGCGCTCCTGCCGCAACCCCAGCAGCCGTCTGCAGTGCCCCGCGCATGAACCCGCCTCCGCTCATCCCCTGCGGAGCGCCATACTGCGGCGGAGCACCATACTGTACCGGAGCCCCATACTGTGGAGGAGCGCCATAGCCACCACCCACGGGTGCATATGGAGGGTAAGCCGGTCCCCCTTGTTGCGGATAGCCTTGCTGTGGCGGCGGTGGAGGCGGCGCAGGCTCTTCATTGCGCCCAAGTAAGCTCCCCAAAAAACTCGTCGCATGCTTCGGCTCCGGATGCTGTTGCATCTGCTCGATCTGCGCCTTCGCCTGTGTCAGTTGTGTCTGTGCCTGATCCAGCGCATACTTCTGCACCAGCACCGTCTGCGCCAGAATGTACAGAGCATCCGGATTCCGTCCCAATCCCTGCTGCAGCATCTGTTCCGCGTCCGTATCTTTCTCTGCAAGCTGCGTCTTCTGAATGCGGTCGATCAGACCGCCAATCATATCCTGTTCCTGAGGAGTCATCTTCCATCCCTTTCCGTTATCCTGCACCAACTACTCACAGCGCCCGCACAAACTCTGTGGCGCACTCCCAATGGACGTACACCACGCCATAACGTCGCACCAACCATCCAGACGACAGCAAATCACATCCCGTCTCAACGCTTATAGGATGCTTCGCGTCTCTCCCAGGACAACCTACGCAGGCCAGCCTACTTTCGTTCACTTCTCGAACTTCGCGCTTCGTCATCCACACTGACTTGTCTTAGCCCTTCTTCAGGTTTACTTCAGATTCACCAGTTCCTAACACAGTCAGCATAGAGTCCTCTCGGTAACGCAGCACGATAAATCAACAACACGGAGACACTATGCAGCCACTCTTTCCAAAGTCAAAAAGTTCCTGGCAGCCGCTCCTCAAGGGAGCCGCAGCACTTTCCCTGGCCACCATCGCCGGTATCCCCGCCAGCGCGCAGGACCGCGACCACGACGACCATATACGCTTCTTCCCTGGGAATCTTGTCGTCTCTCGCAGCGTCTACGACAACAACCCCAACAACGTAAAGGTAGGCGCGCTCCTCCCGCCAAACTGCGCCAACACCACTACCCCCTGCGTCGCCGCGACCAACGACGGCACCTTCCCCTACGTCTTCAACAACGTCCTCGCCGATGGCAGCTTCGGCATCACCTCCAAGGTCTATCTCGACCAGATCACCCCCTTCGGCTTCCTCCTCGACAGCCTCGAGGTCCCCAACAGCACCCAGCGCAACGTCCGTTCCGAGAGCAATCAGCTTGTCACCAGCTTCAGCTCGAAGTCTGAAGAGGCCCTCAACCTCTCCACCGACGGCAAGCTGCTTACCTTCATCGACTACGTCGCTCCCGTCAACGCCATCGACGTCTCCAACTCCAACACCCCCGGCGTCATCGATCCCACCAACCCCGTCGGCGTCGCCTACTATCGTGCCGTCGCCACCGTCAGCCGCTCCGGCAAGTTCTCGTTCACCGAGACCAACGCCTACAGCGGCAACAACGGCCGCGCCGCCATCTTCAACAACACCAACGGCGCCGAATTCTTCTACACCTCCGGCAACGCAGGCAACGGCTCGAACCCCCAGCCCAACGGCGTCATCCTCGGCGCAGGCGCTCAGATCATCGATCCCGCCAACGCACCCGAGAGCTTCCAGAACCCCGGCACGCCCACCCCCGTCGCCAGCTTCTCCGTCACCCTGCTCGGCGATAAGGCCGACAAGATCGGCAAGGACGACAACTTCCGCGGCCTCACCGTCTTCAACAACGTCCTCTACTACACCAAAGGCAGCGGCGGCAACGGCGTCAATACCGTCTACTTCGTCGACACCACAGGCACCGCCTGCCCCAACGGCGTAGGCGTTCCCGCCGTCGGAGCAACCCTCCCCATCGCGCCTCTAGCCTACGATCCAACCAAGCTCCAAACCTCCGGCCTGCCCAGCAACATGTGCATCCTCGCTGGATTCCCCACCGCCCTGGCCAAAACCGCCAACCCCCTTGCCTTTCCCTTCGGCATCTGGTTCGCCAATGCTGACACCCTCTACGTAGCCGACGAAGGCGACGGCTACACCGGTGGATTGGATCTCTACACCCACGCCGCCGCCCAAACCACCGCAGGCATCCAGAAGTGGATCTTCAACGCCTCCACCAAGTCCTGGAACCGCGCCTACACCCTGCAGACCGGCCTCGAACTCGGCGTCCCCTACACGGTCAACCGATATCCCACCGGCAACAACTCCGCCACCAGCCTTCCCTGGTCGCCAGCCACCGACGGCGTCCGTAATCTCACCGGCAGGGTCAGCGACGACGGGAAAGTCACCCTCTACGCCATCACCTCCACCGTCAGCGGCAGCGGAGATCAGGGCGCCGATCCAAACCGCCTCGTAGCCGTCACCGACGATCTCTCCAACACCGACGCCATCAAAGCAGCTAAGGAGAAGTTCTTCACCGTCCGTAAGGCCGACTTCGCCGAGGTCCTCCGTGGCGTATCTTTCACCCCCGGCACACGACCGGATCACGATCGCTGGTAGTCGCACTTCACCCCAAACAACAGTCCACCCTTATATCCCATCACGGCGGAAGTCTATCTCCGCCGCGATGCGTTTTTAATCAGTCCAGCTGCACAAAACGCCTCTAGTACATCTTCTGTTTGGAGGTATGTAAAGCAAGCGGAAGCGATATTCCACCGGCGCTCCCAGTCCCTTGAGGCTTCTACCACCCTCATCTCTACTCTGGCTTTGATCTGCAGCTCTCGCAATCACGCGAAAGGATTGTAAGCTAGAACCCAATGTCTTCCTCTTCCAGCACGCAAACCATCCGCCCCGCGCGCAACTTCCAAGGCTCGCTCACACTTCCGGGCGATAAATCCATCTCCCACCGCTACGCCATGCTGGCCGGCCTCGCCGAAGGCACCACCCGCCTCTCCAACTTCTCTACCGGAGCCGATCCCCACTCCTCGCTCGCCTGTATGGAGGCTCTCGGCGCAACCATCGTCCACAAACAAGACAAGACCATCGAGATCACCGGTACCGCCGGGAAATTCCACCAACCCTCCGCCCCTCTTGACTGCGGCAACTCCGGCTCGACCATGCGGATGCTCGCCGGCCTCATCGCTCCTCATCCTCACACCTTCACTCTCATCGGCGACCACTCCCTCACCCTCCGTCCGATGGAGCGCATTCGCAAACCACTCGGACAGATGGGCGCAATGATCGACCTCACCACGAACCCTGGCGATAAAGAAGGTCACGCCCCCATCACCGTCCACGGCGGCCCGCTCCACGCCATCGACTTCGACACTCCCATCCCCAGTGCCCAGGTCAAAACCGCAGTCCTCTTCGCCGGCCTCCAGGCCAACGGCACCACCAGCCTCACCGAATCCATTCGCACCCGCGACCACTCCGAACACGCACTGCAAGCCTTCGGCGCGACCCTCAACCGCACCAGCTCTCGGGGAGGAGAGGTAACCAAGCTAAGCATCCCCGGCAGCCAAACCCTGAAAGCAATCGACGCCACCATCCCCGGCGATATCTCCTCCGCAGCCTTCTTCCTCTGCGCCGCGCTCCTCTTCCCCGACTCCAACCTTATCCTCGACAGCGTCGGCATGAACCCGACCCGAGCCTCGCTGCTCGACGTCATCACCGCCCTCGGCGGCAAGATCAAAGTCCTCAACGTCGAGGAGCATCACGGCGAACTCATCGGCACCATTCAGGTCAACGTCTCACCCAACGGCCTCCGCGGCATGCACATCGGCGGAGCCCTCGCCGCCCAGATCATCGACGAGCTCCCCGTCCTCGCCGCCATCGCCCCGTACACCCACGACGGCATCACCATCCGCGACGCCAAAGAGCTCCGCGTCAAAGAGTCCGATCGCATCGCCCTGGTCGCAAAAAACCTTCGCGCCATGGGAGCCGAACTCACCGAGCACGAAGACGGCCTGGTGATCCCCGGCAACCAGAGCCTTCACGGAGCGCAGATCGACTCCGGCACCGATCACCGCATCGCCATGGCCTTCTCCATCGCTGCCCTGCGTGCCACCGGAGACACTGAGATCCACGGAGCCGAAGCCGCAGCCATCAGCTTCCCAGAGTTCTTCGCCCATCTCGACAATCTCTGCCAACGCTGAGCCGACGACTACAACGCTGCAATTTGCTAAGCTGGCTTCAATCTCAACAGGTTCATGCAAACACCCCCCGGCGGCTCCCGCCCCATCCTCATCACCGAGATCGAACAGTTCGGCGGCTCCGAACGCAGCGTCCTCGCGCTCTCCCGCTGGCTGCATCAACGCAATCTGCCCAATCACGTCGTCACCTACTTCGATCGATGCAACCTCGCTCAATACGCCACCCACCGCTTGCAGGTCGTCGAACTCAACCCCACACCGGGAGCACGCAACAAGATCGCCTCCCTCCGCACTTACTTCAACCAGCAGCCCCCAAACTCACCCAAGCCGCTCGCTTCCGGCTATCAACCTTCCCTCCACGCAACCCTCGCCGGGCAGCGCGGATTCCACAGCCTCATGCACGACACGCCCTCTCTCTTCGGAGATCAGGACACCCGCCGCCTCCCCACCGATCTACGCATCGCCGTTTCAAATCGGATCATCGGCTACGGCCTGCGCTCCGGGGGCAACACCATCGTCACCAGCGAGTACCTCCGCAGCGAATGCCGCAACGACTTCAACATCGACGCAAAGATTGCCCGTATGGGCGGCCTCGTCACTAGCACCTCAGCTTCTCTCGCTCACCCGGTAGACGACCAACTGCGAATGTTCTCCGTCTGCCGCATCGAGCCCAACAAGCGCATCGACTGGATCATCCGCGCTCTCGCTGAACTGGAACGCGGCAACAAACCGCTGTCCTCGGTCATCGACTGGAGGCTCGACCTCGCAGGCAAAGGCTCTCTCATCCCCAGTCTTACCCAGATGGCACAAACCCTTGGCATTGGCGATCGTATCCACTTTCACGGCTTCGTCCCAGACGGCGATCTTGAGCGACTCTTTTCACAGACCCACCTGTTCCTCATGCCTGCCGTTCAAGGCTACGGAATCCCCGCCATCGAATCGCTGCACCGCGGCATCCCCGTTCTGCTCCATCGCGAATCAGGCGTCAGCGACATTCTGCTCGACACCCCCTGGGCAACGGCCTTCACTGGAGGTGAAGAAAACATGACCCCGGCGCTCCAGTCTGCAATAGAAGGCATCCTACAGGGTAAGCATCACGCCGTCCAACAGCCCCATCTCCCCACCGAAGACGAGTGGGCCGAACGCGTCGCAACACTTTGCAATTGGCTGTAACCGAAACCGTTACATTTTGTAACGGCCCATGTCATCGTCGTTCAGATTCTCAAGCCACCGCCGCATCTCCTCAGCATTCACATTCGGCGAGCCGCTGGCAGCCTGCTTCGAGTTCTCAAGTACTGTGCGATTGACATAGATCGGGCAGTCCCACCGCAGCGCCAGCGCAATCGCATCCGACGGCCTCGCATCCATCGTCACCGTCTCGCCCGCATGGTCCATCCAGATCACGGCAAAAAACGTATCGTCTCGCAGCTCCGACACAACTACCTTACGAACTTCAGCATTCAACCCACGAGCCATATTCTGCAACAGGTCGTGCGTCATCGGCCGCGGAGTAGCCGTCTTCTCCAGCTCCAGCGCAATTGCATTCGCCTCGAAGATCCCCACCCAGATCGGCAGCACCAGATCACTCCCAACATCCTTCAGCACAATGATGGGCATATTCGTGACCGGGTCCATCATCAGTCCGCGAATCTGCATCTCCACTTCGTCAGGAGCCTGCACGACGGGTTGAACCGAAGAAGAATTCATTAGTTGAGCACCACAAAATCCGCGGCCCGCTGCACCGCCACAAAAGGCAAAGGGTCCGCATCGGCGATAGCCTCACCCACCAGGCAGTTCGGCAGCGTCTGCGTAATCCGCACCGGCAGATAACTCCCAATCGGAGGTTGTGCCTGCGCAATCTGTGCTGTCGAAAAATTCACCGTCTTATTCTGCGAGCTGCGCCCCACCACCTGGTTGCGCGAAGGATTGTAGCTCTCCACCATCACCTCCTGCATCTCGCCCAGGTGTCGTCCGTAGTGTTCCCGCTGAATCTCTCGCTGCCGGTCCATCAAAATCCGCAGCCGCTCCGACTTCAGCTCATCGGGAATACTGTCCGCCATCGTCACCGCCGGCGTATTCGGTCTCGGCGAAAACTTGAACGCAAACACCGCGTCATACTTCACCTCGCCCACCAGCGTAATGGTCTCCTCAAAGTCCGCGTCCGTCTCACCCGGAAAACCCACAATCATGTCGCTCGTAATGCTGATGTCGCGTTTAGCGGCCTTGATCCAGCTCATCCGCTCCAGATACCACTCCCGCGTATACTCCCGCGACATCGCCTTCAGCACCGCGGTCGAACCCGACTGCACCGGAAGATGAATATGATCGCAGAGCGTTGGCGTAGCGTCGATCGCCTGCACAATGTCCCGCGTAAAGTCCCGCGGATGGGACGTCGTAAACCGCACGCGCCGAATCCCCGGCAGCTCTCCAACCGCAACCAGCAGCTCCGCAAACGACATCCGCCCCGAAGGATCGCGATACGAGTTCACGTTCTGTCCAAGAAACTGAATCTCCGTGAACCCAAGATCCACCATCTTCTTCGCCTCAACCAGCACCGAAGCCGCAGTCCGGCTGCGTTCCTTGCCCCGCGTGTAAGGCACAACACAATATGCGCAAAACTTGTCGCACCCCTCAATGATCGTGATGTACCCACGATGCGGATTCGACCGTGCCGTAAACTCCGTCTCAAACGTCAACTCTGTCTGCCGGTCATCGAGCCCAGTGATCCGCTCCTCCCCAGCCTCCAGCCTCCGCAGCATCTCCGGCAGGTTCCGATACGAAGCCGACCCTGCCACCATCGACACATACGGAGCCTTCTCGAAGATCTTCTCGCCCTCCTGCTGGGCGACGCAGCCAAGCACAGCGAACTTCTTCCCCTCACCCTGCAGCTTCTTGTACTCATTCAGCCGATGGAACACCTTCTGCTCCGCCTTATCGCGAATCGAACAGGTGTTATACAAGATCAACCCGGCCGCATCCTCATCCTGCACGCGGGCATAGCCCTGCTGCTCCAGCGTCCCGATGACCTTCTCAGAGTCATGGGCGTTCATCTGGCAGCCAAACGTCTCAATGTAAAAAGTCTTACTCACAGCTACAGTATAGCCGTTCGCTGACGCCACTCATCGAGTGTCACAGAAGTTGATGACTCAGAGCCGTTCAGTGAACTTCTTGAATAAAGAGCATACGCTGATGTGGTGTAAACCAAGTGTGATAGAGGACAGGCGAAAACTGCGACGGTTTAAAACAGGACGTCTGATCGAAGGTCAGTACATAACGAGGGTTCACCGCAGGAGTGTGTGCTGCAAACCATGAGTAACAATTCTCTGGAATATCTTCCGGACAGCTCCAAGGGTGATAGGCGCCGACCGGAATGCGCAGCCGATCATCGTTCACATACCCCGTGACTTCAAGTTGCGTCCATGCGTCATACTCAAAGGTTCCTTGAATCTCCGTTCTGGGCACGCCTGCTCTGAGGACCTCGTCTGCCGCAGCAAGCTGTGCTCGATAGAAGGCGAAGAGATCATGCATTCTCGTGACAGCGAAGGCGCCGAAGAGAAGAAGCAGAAACAGGCACACCGATGGCAACCGGCCGCCAATCTTCTTTTCATAAAGTCTTAGAAGTACCGCGACAGCCACAATCAGAAGAGGCAGCAGATAGCGATCATAGAGATGTAACCTCGTCAGCAGCAGGAGAAGATAGGTAACAGTGAACGGACCTAAAAGAACGAGAAAGGATCTTGTTGAAGGCGCAGCCTTGTACGCCAGAGCATGGTCCGTCAGATAGGAAGCGTTTCGGTAAAAAAGCAGCAGGCCGCCGATGCCAGCCAAAGTCAGGACAGACAGAGCCAGTTGCAGAGTGTACGAAAGATCATCTACGACGACAATACTGCCCGCATAGGTCCCAAGCAGTACAAGTAGGCTCTCCGGCTTATGTAAAAAGATAAGCAATGCCACAGCAACTAAGACGACGGCTGCCGCAGCGATAGCTTCATTGCGGGGTCGCCGCTCAGCGAAAGGAAACTTTGCGATAAATGCAACTAAGATCGGTAGCGCGAACAAAAAAAGTGCGAGACCGTTCCTTATCACCGAGTTCGCCCATTGAGCTTTTTCTGATCCGTGAGGCCTATGAAACATTGGCTCCGGAACCGAGTAAGGTTGATGACTGAACCAATGCATGCAAGCGCCAATAAAAATAACGCTAATCATCCATAACGCGGCGCCTACTACTGGAACCCGTGACCTTTTCCTCATCTGCCATGCGGCGGACGGCACAATAATCAAAGCACCCAGCCATGCGATTTGGCGCACAGTGCCCCCCACATCATTTGAGAGCGCAGCAAACACGAGCCATCCTATGGCTGCCCGGTCCGTGTGTTCCTCAATTGCGCGTGTACAACTGTAGATACAGAGAACAAGGCAGAAGATACCCGGAATGTCCGACATAAAGCTAAAAGCAAGCGGCAAAAACAGTGGCGAAAGTGCAATCGCAAGAGTCCCCATCGTTGCATTCCACTCATTGATGCCGAAGCGCACAAAGAGACGCTGGATCAGCATGACCGTCGCCATCGCAACCATCAGGATAGAGACGCGAGCGAGCAGGAAAGAAAACCCAAAGAGCTTAAAGAAAAGTGCGCCTAGATAGAGTTGCCAACCGAGCATGGCGGTCGACCAACCGTTATAAACAATGTGTCCCGTCTCGGAAAGTACACGGGCACTCCATATGTACGACCAGTCGTCATAGATACCCATTTCGAGCATCGGACGGGCGAGTATAACTCCTATCAAAAGGGCGAGTGCACAAAATGAAGCAGGACTGCAAATCGTGGACCGAATTTTTGTAAACAAAGCTCTCCCTCAATTCGCAAATCGCTTACTTGTCTTTGTAAGATCAGCATAAGCTATCGACCAACCTGGAGTCGTCGAACTAATGGTATCTAGTTTCAACTCTCTCCAGTTAGAGGACGCTGAAGCTAACGCCTAGGGCGCAATATCAGTACTACAATCCGGAATAGGCCGTGTCGTAGTTATGAGAGGCGCATCAGCCTGGCCGCTGCTTACTGAGCATGTTAAAAACAGAATCGCCGCAAACCAATGCCATGCGCCGCTAAATTTGCTGATTGATAGGTTTGGTAGCGCCAACGGGGATCGAACCCGTACTCTCAGCCTTGAAAGGGCCGCGTGTTAACCAGTTACACCATGGCGCCAAAACACGAAGTTGCAGAAGGAAAGGATTGGTAGCGTCAACGGGGATCGAACCCGTACTCTCCGCCTTGAGAGGGCGGCGTGTTAACCAGTTACACCATGACGCCAGAAACCAGACAGGAGAGGAACTGCTCCACTGCGATAAACAAATTATATCAGCTAACGACGCTGCTGAGCGACCCGTGCCCCTCTGAAAAAGAAGCCCTTACAGCCCCAGCTTCTTCACCTCGTCGTTGTAGTACTTGCGGTACAGGATGTCCCACTCCTGCGACCCTTCCACGATGATCTTTCGCTGCGAAGCGATCTTCTGCCGCGCCGCCGCATCGATCTTTGTCTCTTCCATCAGCAGCTTCTCGAGAGCCTTCCGAGCCTCCTGCCGAATCGTGTTCCGATCCTCCAGAAAGTCGACCTCCGGAATCTCCGCCAGAGTGTCGGCCACCGTATGGGCCAGCTTGTTGAGCTTGTCACGAGAGATTCTCACAGCACCGCCTTGTACTTGCGGGCGAGCTCATTCTTCACCTTTTTGAACATCTCAGGATAACTCGCGCCGGTCTTGCGCATGTCGTCCTGAAAGGCTTCAAGGATCACGCGAACTTCATCGTTGATCCGGTCTTCCAGCGCCAGCTCATCCACCATTCCCGCAGTGACGCGTTCATTGACCACAGCCGGTTTGTCAGTGTGGATCATCTTTTCGGCGACTAAATGCTTAACGGTCTGGCGCGCCAGGTATCCAACGTAATCTTTTGAAAAAATCATTTGGCTTTCCTTCGAATATACCACGCGACTCGTCGCATCCACCGCCCACTCCTCAACGCCCCATCACTTACGCTTCGGCATTGGCTTATGCGGACAACTCTCTGTATTCAGACACGTATCCGCCAGCCGTAGCCGCTCGACAGGACGCCCACGCAGCAGGTGTTCCGTCACTATCTCCTCCACATCTTTCATATGAACAAACCCATACCAGACCGCATCCGGATAGACCACGACCACTGGCCCATGCTCGCACTGGTCAAGACAGCCAAGCTCATTCGCCCGAACTTGCCCCTTCAACCCGGCTTCCTTCACCGCATCCTTGAAGGCCGATTTCAGCTTCCCACTCCCTTCGCTGCTGCAACTGGGCCGCGATGCGCTCTCGTCCCGCTCATTCGTGCAGATAAAAACATGATGCTTGAACTTTGCCAATCCACAATCCCTTCCACAAGCCGTTGGCCGGGCGCGCAACGAAGTCTTTCCCGTGCGATGCACCGGCGTTTCTGAGACAATACTTATCGAATGCAACCTGACAATCTTATCTCGCTCAAAGACGACATGGTGGCCTTCATCGCCGGCCATGGCATGCGTCGCCTCAACGCCTACGTTACAGAAGACGTCCCCACCGTCATCTTCGAAGAAGAAAACCCCGACGGCTGGAAGGACTTCGTCGAGCACGCGAAAGCTGCCGGCTCCCCCTTCGTCACCATGAGCGAAGTCATCCTCGAAAAAGCAGACGTCGCCATCCTCCTCGATCAGCTTCGCGACCAGACCTTCCCGGACGACAACTCCGAAGAGATCGACGACGCCGAGTACCTCGTCAATCACGTCGGCAAAGTCGGCTACCTCCAGCTCGGCTTCGCCCACCAGGGCGTCATGTTTATCTTCGAGGTCGCGACCGACTGGTACGACAGCTTCCAGAACCTCATGGAGACCGTCACCGACCTTGGCGGCATCGTAGTCGACGACAGCGACGAGTAGCCTAAGCCAATGTCCACCGCCCCCGTTGGACTCCCAGCTGGGCTGCCAGCTTGGACCACCCGCCCCGCAGACGAGACTGCCGTTAAGACGCTCGTTGAAGCCCTCGGCTGCCCCCAGGCAGTCGCGCACATACTCGTCTCACGAGCTATCTCTAACCCAGAGGCAGCCAACACCTTCTTCACCCCGTCGCTCGATGATCTCCTTGACCCCATGCTCATGCTCGGCATGGAAATAGCCGTCGCCCGCATCCAGCACGCCGTCCGCTCGAACGAACCCATCCTCATCTACGGTGACTACGACGTCGACGGCACCACCGCCACCGTCCTACTCAAAACCGCCATCGAACGCATCGCTCCCAAAGAAACTCCAGCCATCGTCACCTATCACGTTCCCCATCGCATCCGCGAGGGCTACGGCATGCAGAACGGCGTCCTCGGTCAGGCCGCAGCCTCTGGCATCCGTCTCGTCATCAGCGTCGACACCGGCATCCGCGCCTTCGCTGCAGCCGAAGAAGCAAAGGCCCTCGGCATGGACCTCATCGTCACCGACCACCATCTCCCCGACGGGGTCATCGGCATTCCGGAGGCGGTTGCGGTGCTTAATCCTGCCCAGCAGAACTGCTCCTACCCCTTCAAACACCTCTGCGGCGCGGCGGTGGCCTTCAAACTAGCCCACGCTCTCCTCCTCGCCGCAACCGAGACCGAAGAGCAACACACAAAGTTGAAACGCAGCCTCATTCCCTCGTTCCTCAAGCTGGTCGCCATCGCCACCATCGCCGACTCGGTCCCCCTCGAAGGAGAAAACCGCGTCATCGCGGCCCTCGGTCTCAAAGAGCTCCGCAACCCGGTCCAACCCGGCCTCCGCGCCCTCATGCAGGTGGCGCAGATCCCCATCAACCGCCCACCCACCGCGACGGAGGTCGGCTTTCGACTCGCCCCACGCATCAACGCCGCAGGCCGAATGGACATCGCCGGCGATGTCGTCGAGCTCTTCCTAACCAAGGACCCCGCCCGCGCCACCGACCTCGCAGAGAAGCTCAACCGCCTCAACGACGAGCGCCGCGCCACCGAAGCCAAAGCCCTCGAAGCCATCGAAGCCCAGCTAGCCACCCTGCGCAACAGCCTCGGAGATTACCTCGCCGAGTGCATCATCCTCGACGACCCCGAGTGGCACCGCGGCGTTCTCGGCATCCTCGCCTCTCGCGTCGTCGACCGCACCGGCAGACCCGCCATTGTCATGACCCACGAAGACGGCCACGCCCACGGATCCGGCCGCTCCATCGCCGGCTTCCACCTACTCGACGCCATCAGCGCGGTCCACGAGCCGCTCACCTCATCCGACACCCCGCTCTTCTCCCGATTCGGCGGCCACGCTCACGCTGTCGGCTTCTCCATGCCCTTTGATCACATGCCCCTCCTTCGCGAACGCATGCAGCGCTACGGCGCCACCCGCCTCACCGGAGAGATCACCGCACCACCGCTCGAGTGCGATGCCGAGCTCCTCCTCAGCGACCTCACGCAGAGTTTCTATGACTGGCTCATGCGCTGCGAGCCCTTCGGCATCGGCAACCGCGAACCCGTCTTTCTCACCCGCAACCTCACCCTCTCCGAGCCAGTTCGATTCATCAAAGAGAAACACATCTGCCTTCAGCTTCAGAGCCCCAGTCTTCAGAGCTCCGGCACAACCAACCGCATCAGCGCGCTAGGGTGGAGCCGCACCATCGACTGGCCCGCCCGCTGTGCTGAAATAGGCCTCGATACAGGCTCGCAGCTCGATGTCGTTTACCGGTTGAAAGCCAAAACCAATCCCCAGTTCCCCGGTCTCGAGCTCGAATTAGTCGCTCTCAGGCCCGCCTGATCCGCTGCATCGGATCGGTTAACTACCTTATCCTCAAAACTTTCTGGTCCGATCAGACCACGTGCGGCGTCTTATATACTGAACCTTCGACTGATGCCCACTACTGAGACAAGACGCCTGAATCCTGTAATGCTGTGGGGCATCTTCCTCGCCATCATTGTCATCGGCTTCATCATCGTGCGCTCCTCTACCCGCGATCTGGTTGGCGTTCGCGTCGCAGTCGTCGACCACCAGAACATTGTCAGCTCCGTCTCAACCAGCGGCAAGGTTGAACCCGTCGAACAGTTCCCTGCCGTTGCGTCCACTCCAGGCGTCGTCGAAAAGGTTTACGTCGATGTTGGCCAGAAGGTCAAGACAGGCCAGCTCCTCCTCAAGATGGATGACGCCGACGCCGTCGCCAAGATCGCCGCCGCAAACTCCGCCGTTCACAACGCCGAAGCGACCCTCCACGACATCGGCCAGGGAGGCTCGCAGGACGAGCGCATCGGATTCTCCGGCGATCTCAGCCGCGCCGAGCAGCAGCAGCAGCAGGCTGCAAAGGATCTCGCTGCGCTCAAGGCACTCCAGCAGAAGGGTGCCGCCTCCGCCAGCGAAGTAGCCTCCGCCGAGCAGCGCCTGCAGTCCGCCGACAGCTCCCTCAAAGGCCTTCAGACTCGCAGCACCCAGCGCTACGGCGCCACGGATCGGTCCCGTGCCGAAGCCCAGCTGGCGGATGCCCGCGCCTCCCTCGCCGCCGCTCAAGCAGCCTACGCCAATGCCAACATCCGCGCGCCATTCGCTGGAACCGTCTACTCCATCCCCGTCTCCAACTACGACTTCGTCCCCGCCGGCGAAAACCTCCTCGATGAAGCCGACCTCAACCGAATTCAGGTCCGCGCCTACTTCGACGAGCCCGAGATCGGAAAACTCGCAGTAGGTCAGGCCGTCAAGATCGTCTGGGATGCAAAGCCCACACAGGCCTGGCACGGCCACATCAGCCGCGCCCCCTCCACCGTCATCACCTACGGCACACGCAACGTCGGCGAGTGCATCATCACCGTCGACGACGCCCGCGGCGACCTCCTGCCCAACACCAACGTCACCGTGACTGCCACCACCTCGCAGCGCTTCAACGTCCTCAGCGTGCCCCGCGAAGCCCTCCACACTGAAGGCGGAGACTTCGTCTTCCGCGTCGTCAATAACAGGCTCGTCCGCACCCCGGTTCAGGTAGGAGTAGGGGTCAACCTCACCCGCGTCGAGATCGTCAGCGGCCTCTCCGAAAAGGACACCGTCGCCCTCAGCGCCGTCAACAATCGCGAACTCACCAATGGGCTCCCCGTCAAAATAGTCGAGTAGCTATGTCAACTTCGACCCGCCCGTTTCCGACACACCCCCTTCGTCTTGCCCACGCGTTCCTGCTCGCCCTACTGGTCACGACTCCCCTAATCGCTGCTGACGAAACCCAGGCCAACGCGCTGCTCCAGCAGGGTCGCGTCGACGAAGCCGCCGCCATGCTCCAGGACATCCTCGCCTCCCAGCCCAACAACGCCCTCGCCCATCAGCTCTTCTGCCGCGTCTACTACGCCCAGGAGAAAGCCGACCCCGCCATCCGCGAGTGCGAGCTGGCCGTAGCCAACGCGCCCGACAGCAGCGAGGATCACATGTGGCTCGCCCGCGCCTACGGATTCAAAGCCGCGCACGCCAGCCCGTTCTCTGCGCTAAGCCTCGCCATCAAAGTCCACAACGAGTTCGAGCGCGCCGTCCAACTCGACCCGGAAAACTTCCATGCCATGAGCGACCTCGGCGAATACTACGTCGCAGCCCCATCAATGATCGGCGGTGGCACCGATAAGGCCCAGGCTCTCGCCACCAGAATGCAACCCAGCTTCCCCGCTCAAGCACACCGGCTTCGCGCCCTCATCGCAGAGAAGAAAAAAAACAGTGCAGCGGCGGAGGCCGAGTATCAGGCCGCCGTCGCCGCAGGCAGAACGCCCGAGGCCTACATCAACCTTGGCGACTTCTACCAACGTCAGAATCAACCAGACAAGATGCTCGAAGCCCTCCATGCGGCAGTAGACCTCGATCACCGCAAAGGTCCTCCTCTGGTCGACGCCGCCAGCACGCTCTCGGAGGCTCACAGCTCACCCCAGCTCGCCATCAGTCTCCTCCGCACCTACCTCGCATCCTCAAATAAGACCGACGGAGCACCCGCCTTCAAAGTTCATCTCCAGCTCGGAGGTCTCCTCGCCCAAAACGGAGATGCCACAGCAGCCCATAACGAATACCTCGCAGCTCTCTCCCTCGCATCGAACTATGTACCCGCCCGCAAAGCATTACAGGGATCGTAGACAAAAGGCGATACCATGATCTCTAACCGGTCCTAAGGAATCTCCCCGCAAGTATGATTCGTCTTCTTCGCCAACTGATCGCGTGCTCTGCTCTGGCTTGTTTCGTGACGCCAGCCATCGCGCAGATATCGTTTACCAGCGCGGTAGGTCTGGCCCTGAAGAGCAGCCCCAAAGTCCTTACCGCACAGGCCGACGTCAACAAGGCGCAGGCCGCCCTCGATGAGCTCAGAGACGCCTACGTCCCGAATGTTGTTGGCGCATCCTCCATCGGCCCTCCCTCGTACGGATTCCCGCTCGGCCAGCCATCCATCTATAACCTCACGGCGCAGTCTCTCGTCTTCAGCTATCCCCAGCGCGACTACATTCGCGGCGCCAAAGCTTCGCTCGAAGCGGCCAGCCTCGCACTGAAGGACGTTCGCGAAGCCGTCGCCGAAGACACTGCCATCACCTATCTCGCACTCCATCGCGACCTTCAGCGGCAGGCCGTCCTCCAGCAGCAGCAAGGCTTCGCCGACCATCTTGTAACCATCGTGCAGGATCGTCTCGACTCTGGTCAGGACACCCCCATCGGTCTCACCACCGCCCGACTCACCGCCGCGCAAATCCATCTCGCCCGTCTTCGCGTAGACGACGAAGCAGCGACAGACCAGGCTCATCTGGCCCGGCTCCTTGGCCTGCCCCCGCAAGGGATCAGCACCTCAGCCAGCAGCATCCCCGCCCTCGCCGGCGACCTTACCGGCAAGTCAGACGACATCAATGCAACTCTGGTCGGTACCAGCCCCGCTGTCGAGTCTGCCTACGCCAACGCGCGTTCCAAGCGTCAGATCGCCGTCGGAGAGAGCCAATATCTCTGGCGGCCGCAGATCATTCTCGATGCCCAGTACAGCCGCTACGCAAAGTTCAATAACCTGCAGGACTACTACTTCCGCTTCCAGCAGAACAACGCCGCCATCGGCGTTCAGATCACCATTCCCTTCTTCGACGTCGCCCACAAAGCCAAAGCCCGCGAGGCAGACGCTGATGCCGCCCACGCCGAGCACGAAGCCGATTCAATCCGCGATCAGTTCTTCGACTCCAGGCTCAGAATCCAGCACGCCGTAACAGAGCTCGCCGTCCGCGCCGAGATCGCCACCCTTGATCAGCAGCTCGCTCAGCAGAACCTCGACGTCCTCATGGTTCAACTCAACACCGGCAACGGAAACCTGGCCGGCACCCAGATGACCCCAAAAGACGAGCAGACCTCCCGCATCGCCGAGCGTGAAAAGTTCCTCGCCGTCCTCAACGCCAACTTCGAGCTGCAACAGGCTCAGATCAATCTCATGCGGCAGAGCGGCGACCTCGAGAGCTGGATCTCCGCAGCCATGCAGGCCCAGCCCGTCACTCCCGCAAAACCCTGACCCAAATTTACGAATATCCGGTTTGAAATGAATCGTCTGGCGCACTCAGGCATCGCTGCAGATACCTGCTGAAAACGTCAGAAATACCCCTCAAGCCCTTAACTGAATGGTAAAATCGAGTTATTATTATGCCCCTCAAGACACTGTTCCTGAACCCGCCCTCCTTTGAAAAGTTTGACGGTGGCGCCAGCTCCCGCTGGCCCGCAACCCGCGAGATCGAGTCCTACTGGTATCCCGTCTGGCTCACCTATCCGGCTGGCATGCTGGAAGGCTCCCGTCTCCTCGACGCTCCGCCCCACCACATCAAGTGGCAGGAGGTCGTCGAGATCCTCAAGGACTATGAGTTCCTCGTGCTCTTCACCAGCACCATGGGCTGGGACGGCGATCAGAAGATGGCCGAGGTCATCAAGCAGACCTACCCCAACATCAAGATCTCCTTCGTTGGCCCCCCGGTGACCACCTCCCCCGACAAAGCCCTCACCGAGTGCCCCGCGATCGACTTCATCTGCCGCCGCGAGTTTGACTTCTCCGTCGTCGAGTACGCCAACGGCAAGCCACTCAACGAGATTCTGGGCGTCAGCTACAAGGACAAAGCCACCGGCAAGATCCTCCACAATCCCGACCGCCCGCAGGTCACCCCGGAAGAGCTCGACGAGATGCCCTGGGCGACCGAGATCTACCACCGCGACCTCGACGTCACCAAGTACAGCGTCCCGTTCCTCCTCCACCCCTACGTCTCCCTCTACTCCACCCGCGGCTGCCCCGCTCAGTGCACCTTCTGCCTCTGGCCCCAGACCCTCTCCGGCCACGCCTGGCGCAAGCGCTCCACCGATGACGTAGCCGCCGAGATGAAGCAGGCCAAAGAACTCTTCCCCCACGTCAAGGAGTTCTTCTTCGACGACGACACCTTCAACATCCAGAAGGCCCGCACCGTCGAGCTCTGCGAAAAGCTGAAGCCCCTCGGCCTCACATGGTCCTGCACCTCGCGCGTCACCACTGATTACGACACCCTCAAAGCCATGAAGGAAGCCGGCTGCCGGCTCCTCATCGTCGGCTACGAGTCCGGCGACCCTCAAATCCTCAAAAACATCAAAAAGGGTGCCACCGTTCAACGTGCCCTTGACTTCCAGCGCGACTGCCACAAGCTGGGCCTCGTCGTCCACGGCGACTTCATCCTCGGCCTCCCCGGAGAAACCCGCGAGTCCATCCGCAACACCATCGACTTCGCCAAGCAGCTCGACTGCGAGACCATCCAGGTCTCCATCGCCCACGCCTTCCCCGGCACCGAGTTCTTCGACTACGCCAAGGAGAACGGCTTCATCACCAACGAAGCCATGAGCGATGAGGGTGGCCACCAGATGGCCCACATCGAGTACCCCGGCCTCCCCGTCGAGTACGTCATGGAGATGGTGCACAAGTTCTACGACGAATACTACTTCCGCCCCAAGGCTGCCTTCCGCGTAGTCTGGCAGGCCATCGTCAACCGCGACGTGCCCCGCCTCTACACCGAAGCCAAATCCTTCATGAGCCTCCGCTCCAAGCGCAACAAAGCGGTCCGTGCCGTCAAGGAAGCCAACGCCGCCAAGGCGCAGGAGTCCGTCAGCATGAACGCGTAACTATCCAGTTCTTGAAGCATCTAAAAGCGGTCAGCATGCAGATGCTGGCCGCTTTCTCTTAGCCTGTATCACCGGAACGGATCGACACGAATGCAACACACCCTCACTCCCCGCCGCTGGCTCGTCCTCATCGCCGTCATGCTCGGCGCATCCATTGGCGACGCGCTCCTCGGCATTGGCATGAAGCAAATCGGCCCCATCTCCCTCAATCACCTCAGCACGCTCTTCTTCGCTCTCAAGAGCCCCTGGATCATCTCCGGCATCCTCGTCCTGCTCGGCTTCATGTCCTGCTACATGACCGCCCTCAGCTGGGCCGACATCACCTTCGTCCTTCCCGCCACCGCCTTCGGCAACGTTATCGTCACCGTTCTCTCCCGCTTCTGGCTCCACGAGCATGTCTCCCGCTCCCGCTGGCTCGGCGTAGCCCTCATCGTCATCGGCGTAGGCTTCGTCGCCAACGGTCCCTCACGCACCGAACACGCCCCAGTAGAAGTCGAGGCCCTCCCATGAACCCCACCCTCCACACCTGGGCCACCATCGCCGTCGTCGTCCTCACCGCTACCGCGGGCGACATCCTCATCGCCGGCGGCATGCGCAAGCTAGGCGACCTCGACGACATCCGCGCCAAGTCCGGCCTCCTCGGCGCCATCAAAGCCGTCCTCTCCAGCGGCATGTTCCTTCTAGGAATCACCTGCATGGCCCTGAGCTTCTTCTCGCTCCTCTTCGCCCTCTCCGGAGCAGACCTGAGCCTCGTCGCCCCCGCAACGGCCTCTCTCACCTTCATTACCACAGCTGCCGCCGCAAAGTTCTTCCTCAAGGAAAACGTAGACAGCCGCCGCTGGATCGCTGCCCTCTTCGTCTGCGCCGGCGTAGCCCTCCTGGCAAAATAGTTTTTCTAAAAGCGAGCAAGCAGTATGCCCCTTCCGACCAACGGGAGGTCCACTACAGATCATCTCCCCAACACAAGGTATACAAGTCACGAAGTGACCGCCCCACGCGCAGTGGGCCCGTCCGGCAGGACATCTCGTTCGTAGTTACCGGCTAAACCAGCGCATCAACCCACTAGGCGGAGTCTCCGCCGCCATAAATCGTTTCGCATCCCCCACCACAGCCCCCGCCGCCAGCCGTCCACTCCGAACTCCACCCTCCATCGTCGAAGGCCACTCCGTCGCAGTCCAATCCCCCGCAAGAAAGAGCCCCGGCCACTCCGTCTCCTGCTTTGGCCGAAACTGATCCAGCCCCGTCGTCACAGAAAACGTAGCGCGCGCCTCCTTCAGCACCCCACTCTTCACCAGCTTCGCCTGCTTCACCTCAGGAAAGAACATCTCCAGCTCCCGCAAAGCCGACGAGAGGATCTCCTCCCGCGTCATACTCAGCTGCGCCTTCGACCCTGCAATCACCAGCTCGACGTAGCTCCCCCGCTTCTTCGCATACCGTCTGATTCGCGACTTGTGAAAGAACCACTCAATCGTCGTATCCAATAACCACGCATGATCAAGATTTGTAATCTCGCGGTCGTACCAAAGCAGAATCGAAGTAAACGCCGAGTGCATCTGCCGAGCCATCTTTAACTCCAGATCATCCTTAGTCTCGGCATATCGTCCCGCAAACTCCTCGTTCACCCGAACCGCCGCTAGCAGCCTCTGCGTCTGTTCAAACGGAAGCGCCAGAATCACTGCGTCCGCCGTATAACCCGCGTCAGCTGTATACACACGCCACCGTCCATCCGCCTCCTGCACCAGCCCTTCTACGCTCGCGCGAAGCCGCACCGCCCCCCCATACGCCTCGATCATCCGCGCCTCAGCCGAATAAAACTCGCTCAGCGGAACCGTAGGTATCCCCAGCCGCCCCCCCGTAGACGACTTCACAAACAGCTCATGAAATACCTTGCCCGCATACCGAGTCGAGCAGTGCGCCGGCCGATCATTCAGCGTAGCCATCACAATCGGGTTCCAGAAGTGCCGAATCGCAAGCTCCGTCTGCTTCGTGCGCTTCAGCCAGTGCTCGACGCTCTCCGTATCCTCCGCCGGATACCCGCGAAAGAACTCCATCAACCCACGCGCAACCCCAACCTTGTCCTTCAACCCCAGCATCGACATGCCCGCAAAGCTGGGCGCGAAGTGAAACGGTGCCGGAAGATCGCTCGTCACAATCGTGCTGGCACTTCCATTCGGCTCGAGAAAAGTCTGCTCGTCATACCAGCGAATCTTGCCCGCAGTCCCCGCCTGCTCGCAAAGCTCAATCAGGTTTGTGCAACATCCCAGCAGTACATGCTGCTGGTCCACCACCTCCCCCAGCGCAGGATGCTCATACGAGTAAGCTCTCCCACCCACATAAGGTTTACGTTCAAGAACAGTTACAGACTTCCCTGCCCTCGCCAGCGCACTCGCCGCAGCCAGCCCCGCCGCCCCGGCGCCGACAACAATCACATCGCAATGTTCCGCGCCATTCACAACCGCACTACTCATGACCCCGCCACTCACGAAACCATCCGGTTGCGCACAGCCATCCCCATTCCCTGCGCCAGGATCAGCAGCTTCCGCGAGGTCGGCACACTTACGCGCTCGGAGAAGACGTCGTAGTTCTTAGCCATAATCCGCTCCAGCAACCCGCGGTAGATCGTCACCAGTACCCAAAGAGCCGCGCGACTGTCCCTATCGATCAGCGGCAGCAACTCCTCCGCCGCAGCATAATAAACCAGCGCCCGCGCCGCCTCCTGAGCCAGCAGACTCCGGACCACCTTCGTCTCAGCCTCCCGGCGAACCACCTGCAGCAGCTGTCCCACCTCAACCCTGCCCGCAGTCAAATCCTCCATCGGAAGATAGATCCGTCCACGCTCCGCATCCTCACTCACGTCCCGCAGAATATTGGTCAACTGGAACGCAACACCAGTCTTCTCCGCCAGCACCTCAGCCCGTGGATCGCTATATCCAAAGATGCGGATGCAAACCAACCCCACCACCGAAGCAACCAGGTAGCAGTAGCGATACAACCCTTCAAAATCCTCATACACCTGCAGCGTCTGCGTCTTATCTGCAACGATATCGGTTACAAGAACCACATCGGCCTGCGACTCTTCGAGGTCCATCGTCGTACCCCGCACCAGATCCTCCAGCAGCGCATCCGGAATCGCAAACTTCTTCTGTGTATCGTTCAACGCCACAAAGACCGGATCATCCGACACGCCACTGCGCCGCGCCTCACGCCAGGCACCCAGCCATTCGGTCATCACCACGCGCCGCTCCACCACCGGCATCGTCTCCTCATCAGAGATATCATCGGCCCGCCGCATAAACGCATACACCGCGCACATCGCGTTTCTCTTCGGCTCCGGAAGCACGCGAAACGAGTAATAAAAGTTCTTCGCCTCCCGCTGCGCAATCCCGGCGCACACAGCATAAGCCTCAACAGTCGTCACGAGGCCATCCCCGCGCTCAGCTTGCCTACAAGCGCCTCGATCAGCAGACCCGCCTTCCGCGTCTTCGACACCACCGGTCTTCCGCGCAACACATCGAAGTCCTGTCTTGTAATGCCGTTCAGAATCGCCTCTCCCCCCTTTCGAAACAGATCCAGCACCACCTTCAACTCCTTATCCACATGCTGGCTGATCTCCCCACCCTCCAGCAGCATCACGCGCGTCCGTACCACCAGCTCCTGCATCATCCCGCGAAACTCCGGCGTAAACACCCGCCCCTCTATCTGTCCCTCGTCCACCCCGAACCGCACCATCGACTCCGCAGGAAGATACCGCCGACCCCGCTCCTTATCCTCCACCACATCCTGCCAGAAGTTCGCCAGCTGCAGCGCCGTACAAACCTTGTCTGACATCAGCGCCCGCGCCTCATCGGTATACCCGCAAACCCAAAGCACCAGCCGCCCCACCGGATTCGCCGAGTAGTGCGAGTACTCCAGCAACTCCTCCCAGCTCTCATACTCCGTCTTGTACTGATCCATCCGAAACGCATGCAGCAGATCCAGAAAGAGCTGCCGTGGCGGATCGCACTCTCGGATCGTCTCCCGCAGCGCCACAAACACCGGGTGCATCGACCGCTCCGGCGCGTCGTAGCACTCCTCCAGCATCGCGCCCCAGCTATTCAGCAGACGAGTCGCAACCTCGTGATCCTCCACCTCATCTCCCAGATCATCGGCCACCCGGCAGTACGCGTAGATACTCTCGAAGTGCGGCCTCACCTTCGCCGGAAGAAAAAAGGTCGCCACATGAAAGTTCTCATAGTGCGAAGTCGCCAGCTCCCTGCACCAGGCCCGCGCTTCAGCAAGAGTTGGCCTCTCCAGCGGCGTCAGGTACTCATGCGGAGCACCCAGCAGCGCATGCTGCATCGCAGTCGTATCGTTCACCGCGGCCCCCCAGCAGGAAAGACCGCCGTCTTGATATCCCGCGCACTTCCATTGCGATGCATCATCCCCGCAAAGACCGCCGGCACCTCCTCCAGCCCAGCCCGTCCCGTGATGTACTCCGCGCACTTGAACCGCCCACTCGTCACCAGCTCAAACGCCGTCCTGCAGGTCGCCGGCGTGTGGTGAAAGCTCGCCTTCAACGTAATGTCTCCGTAGTGCAGCCGGTTGGTATCCAGCTTTACCTTCGTCCCGCTCGGCGGACCCCCAAAAAAGTTCACTACTCCGCCCTTCCGCACCATATCCACTCCCCACTCCCACGTGGCCGGAACCGCCACCGCCTCGATCACGATATCCGCGCCCCTTCCCGCAGGAGTCAGAGCACGCGTGGCCGCCACAACATCCGGCACGGAGCCCACGTGAACCACCTCGCGAGCCCCAAACAACTTCGCCGCGCCGATCTGGTCCTCGCGCTTCACCACCGCAATCACCTCTACCCCCGCAATCTCCGCAGCATGCATAAACATCAACCCGATCGGCCCCGCTCCGATCACCACCATCGTGTCTCCGGCCTTCGCTACACTCTCCTCCAGCCCTCTCACCACGCACGCCAGCGGCTCGGTCAGCGCCGCAAACTCCAGCGGAACCCCATCCGGCACAATTAACGTATTCTTTTCCACGATCCGCGCCGGAATCCGAATAAACTCCGCATAAGCCCCGTTGTTAAACAAGAGATCTTCACACAGATTCTGCTGTCCATGCCTGCAAAAAAAACACACGTCGCACGGAGCCGAGTTCAAAGCCACCACCCGGTCCCCCACCTTGAACGCCGTCACCCCAGCGCCTACCTCCTCCACCACCCCAGCCAGCTCATGCCCAAACGGTATTGGCGGCTTCAGCATCTTGGCATGGTAGCCTCGCCGATAGACCTTCAAATCCGTCCCACAGGTCAGCGCCGCCCCCACCCGAACCACCAACTCCCCGGCACCGGCCTGCGGTATCGCTACGCGTTCCAGCCGCAGATCTTCCTTGCCGTACAACACCGCCGCCGTCATCTCAGCTTTCACTCTTCTATCTTCTCATTCCCGACCGGATTGGTGCACATTTCGCCATCCCTCAAATCCTTCAAGAACATGCAATCCTCGCCGCCGCCCCAGCATCTGATAATCTGAGCCACATAAACATGCCCTTTGTCTCCCCAGAGATCTTCGCCAAGGAAAGACTCGCCGCGATCCAGGACTACTCCATCCTGGCATGGCGAGCCGTCGTCAACCTCTTCAGCAAGCCGCGTTATCTGGCCGACATCTACACCCAGATGGACTACATCGGCGTCGGCTCCATGCCCATCGTCGTCCTCACCGGCTTCTTCACCGGCTGCGTCCTCGCCCTCCAGTCCGCCACCTCGCTCGAGGCCTTCGGCTCCGTCAGCCTCACCGGCAACCTCGTCGCCCTCTCCATGGTCAAGGAGCTGGGCCCCGTCCTCACCGGCCTCATGGTCTCCGGCCGCAACGCCTCCGGCATGGCCTCCGAGATCGGCTCCATGAAGGTCACCGAGCAGATTGACGCCATGCGAGCCCTCGGCACCGACCCCGTCCGAAAACTCGTCACCCCGCGCCTCTACGCCACCGTCTTCATGCTCTTCTTCCTCACCATCATGTCGGACGCCTGCGGCATCGCCGGAGGCGCTCTCATCAGCATCGCCCTGCTCGGACTCAACGGCTCATCCTATTTTCACAACTCCTACCGTGCTCTCCAATACGGAGACGTCGTACAGGGTCTCGCCAAGCCCCTCTTCTCCGGCTTCATCATCGCCACCGTCGGCTGCTACTTCGGCATGAACACCAAGGGGGGTACCCAGGGCGTCGGTAAAGCCACCACTCAGGCTGTCGTCGTCTCCTCCGTCTTCATCATCATCGTCGACCTCCTCGTCACACGCGCCATGATCGGCGTCTTCGGCAGGTAAAGGCAGAATCACACTCCAATGGCAGACCTCGCCCAATCCGGCTCCGCAACCCTCGAGAACAAACCCGACTCGCAGGAGCCCATCGTTGTCGTCGAAGACGTCTCCATCACCTTCGATGTAAAGCCCATCCTCCAGAACGTCTCCTTCACCGTCCAGCGCGGCGAAACCCGCATCATCCTCGGCCCCGCAGGCGGCGGCAAATCCGTCCTCCTGAAGCTCATCAACGGCCTCCTCAAGCCCGACACCGGCTCCATTCAAGTCTTCGGCCACAACGTCTCCACCATGCGCGAGAAAGATCTCTTCAAACTCCGCAGCCGCATCGGCATGGTCTTTCAGGAGTCGGCCCTCTTCGACTCCATCTCCGTCGGCGACAACGTCTCCTACCGCCTCCACGAAGACAAACTCCCCGAAGAAGAAACTCACGCCCGCGTCATCGAGGCCCTCCGCTTCGTCGAGCTCGAAAACACCATCGAAAAATTTCCCTCTGAGCTCTCCGGAGGAATGCGCCGTCGCGTCTCCATCGCCCGCGCCATCATCACCAATCCCGACCTCATCCTCTACGACTCCCCCACCGGCGGCCTCGACCCCATCACCTCCACCACCATCATCGACCTCGTCATCAAGCAGCGCGACGTCACCCAGACCACCTCGCTCGTCATTACCCACCGCATCCAGGACGCCTACCTCCTCGCCCGCAGCCGTTTCAACAAAGAGACCGGCAAAGTCGAACAGATCCCCAACAACGGCATCGACGACAGCACAAAGTTCCTCGTCCTCAACGAGGGAAAAGTCGTCTTCGACGGCACCACCGAAGAGCTCGTCCACTCCACCGACCCCTGGCTCAGGGAATACCTCTCCTAGCCCCCATCGAACGCCGAAGCACCTCGACTCCACTCTACCCACAAAAATCGCCTAGCCAACCAATTCTCAAAGCGCAGGCCCTGAGCAGCTTTGGCAGATAGTGCCACTTGCGCTAAAGTTTGCCATCAGGTGTGTCCTTCATGGCTGCACCTACGAGCACTCTTGGCAAGTCGTTCCATGGCGTCAGACCGATATGCATCATGAAAAACTGATTAACTACGAGGTGCTCGCGCGCAACGGCATCCATCAACTCCCCAACGGTCTGCGGATAGAAAAATGAGCCATCGTCATTCTGCTGGAAAGGGTCGCTGCCATAAAGCAGGTGATGCTCAGGAAAATAAACCATCATCTGCCGCTCGCTTGTCTCACCATGTATTGGGTAGATTTCCAGCCGATTCGGCCCCGCGCCAAGCACAGTTTTTCCGCTAACAACATGAAACTCGGGTTGTCGTGGCGAGCGCTCCAATGCATCGGGCTTGGTCGTGCGTTTTCCAGCAATTACACGTTCAAGAATGGGCCGGTTTAAGTTAAGAGCGTAGATCGGAACACCTTCTGCCACGTATTCCCGAATTCCTGCCAAGTGCGGCCATGAATCGGAAGTTGTGATGACGGCCTTAACGGGTATACCGGGGAAGCGTTTTCTGGCTTCTGCGATCACCTTTACGGAATAGCCCGAAGAGATTGGCGCTTCCAGAATGACAATGCCATCGTCTTGGCGGACAAAAGTCGTGTTCCAAATACCCGGTACGAAAACCACGCCAGGCTTTAGCTCCTTCGCTGGTTGACCGGGGATGCCGAGAGGACGAGCCTCAAGGTCAGCGGATTTCGAATCGGGGCTGTAGCGCTTACGCACTTCATCAGGGATGGTGAGTTCGGATTCGTCCAACGGTTCGTCGATCTTTAGTTCACTAATCACGAACATGCTGTCCGGCAACCCATTCTCCTCCACATTCCACTGGAGCGGCAGGTGAATGCCTCCTTTTGCCAACCACCAAAAGCTGAAGCTGGTGCGCATGGTTACATCACCTAGGTAGTTCCAGAAGTTGCTATGCGCCAGAGGGCCGGAATAATCAACCGCCGTAGGAAGATGTGTGTAGGGATTGAGATAAATCGTAACTGGTGCGCCATCGAATGTGAATAAGACTACGTTTTGCGAAATTGATTGCAAAGTGGTATCAGGTGCCACGTGCAAATCGGGTGCATCGAGCGCAGTGAGCAAGAGCCGTTCCGGACTCAACGCCATGCGTTCCTGAGCAGACTGTACCTGCTGCGGAGTTCCGGGTTGTGCAGTCTGCTGCGGCGGCGCTGCTGCCCCCTGGGATGAAACTAAGCGCATGGCAACGTAATTAGCCACAACTACGCTATTTGTGAACCTCGCTACAGGGTAGAGAGACGACACCTGCCGGTTTAGATACCGATGAGCAGCCAAGTCGTGAATTTCGGTTAGTTCATTCATCTGAACAATGTAGGGCCCTTCAGGACGTTCGGACTGTTCTAGTTCGTTTCGGTAACCGTTGGCTTCCCATTGCACGCTGCGCAGGGCTCGCAATTTGGCTTCACCGCCCTGTGCGGTGAGGCCGGCATGGATTAAGGTGAGAGCCGCAGAATCGGAGGCGTACAGCCGAACTGCGAAAAGAAGGAGAATCGCTGACGACACAAAGTTACGCTTCAGCAAGATTATGACCTCAAATCTACTTGATTAAAACTTCCGCTCTGACTGCTGCGACGCTCGACGACTTGGCCGTACAAATTATCAGCCTATCCGCGTGGGTTCAGCGGCCCGAATACTAATCAGAAACAAGAAATATCCTTCTATTGATCAATCATTCCACTCGTCACTCAGCGCTCGACTCTATTGCGTTCCGCTAACGCTTCCCTTTCTTCCACTCCTCATAAGGAATCCGCGGAATATTCAAAAACGAATCCCGCGTCTTCACGTAAGCGCCCAGCCCATTCATGCGGCCAATCGCATGCAACTCCTCCGACAGCACATAAGGCCCCGCCGGATCGAGAAACTTATCCTCGATATAGATCGACACCACCCGACCCAGCACGATCCGCGACCGCCCAATCTCCATCGTTGTAAACTCCTTGCACTCGAGCGCCGCATGAGCCTGCGCGATCCGCGGCACCTTCACCACCTGCGAGGGCGCAGTCGTAAACCCGGCCATCTCCAACTCATCAAACTCCGCAGGAAAATCCGTCGCGCAGATGTTCATCTGCTGCGCGATATCCTCGGTCACCACGTTCACCACGAACTCCCCCGTCCGCCGGATATTCCGCGCCGTATCCTTCGGCACAAAATGCTCCGAAGGACGATTCATTACCCCCAGCCCGACGATCGGCGGATCGGTACAAAGGTAGTTGTACGAGCTGTAAGGCGCAGCATTCATCCTGCCCTCTTCATTCATGCTCGTCACCAGAGCAATCGGCCGAGGCGCAACCAAACCGATCAGCAGGTTATAGGTCTCACGCGCCTTAATCTTCTCAACATCAAAAATCATCTTTACTCCTGGTACCCTTCAGCAGCCTAGCATTCCCGCCACCCGTTGTACTCGCAATCGCCTCTTTGGGTAGTGTTGCAGTTTGAATTTCCACAGAATTGCTTGGGTTTGAGGTGCGGCGTAGGCTCTTGAAATGGCGAAGAAACCGGAACTCATCAAGATTAGCGAAACGGAGTACAGCTGCTCATGCGGTGCTTTCAAGATCCAACGAAACACTGCTCGCCCCAAACCTGCGACTGAAGCTGAGTGGCAGCGACTCCGGGATCAGCAATTTACTGAACATTTGGGACATCGCCATTCTGTAGAAGAGACTAGTTCTGCGACCAAATCCCCCAAGCCGAAGACCCGTGAGGTGAACTAAGCCGCCGCGCGGATCATTAGGGAAGTCAGGCGAGAAATTAGAGTTCCTCGTCAGGGAACGGCAATTCGAGCGTTGCGCCTTTTCTTGGATGCACACGGTCGACCATCTTGACAAAACGGTTCCATCCAAATCCGCTAGATATCGCTAGGCGCTGAAACATTACCAGCGAGTACAAGTGCTGAGCCAACATTGGATCGCCAATTTCGGCTGTTAGCCATTGATGGTTCTTGGCAGGACGCCAGCCCTTTTCGTTCTTAGGGTTCTTCTCCTCAAGTGCCTTGCGAAGCCCCGGCGCGATCCGCTCGTAAACCAGCCCGTTTGTGTAGTGAGCTACCACGCTGTATCTATTCTTAGACATTCCCGGCCACGGCCAATTCTTGAGCTTATAGATGTTTTCATAGAATTCATCGGGAAACTTTTTCGCCCAAGCAGCTAACTCTTTAGCCACTATCTTTTCGAGGTATGCTTGCAGCGCATCCCTGGGACGCACCTCCTGATAACCAGTTGCCTCGTCAACCAAAGCGATGATTCCGATGTGTGCTAAGCCGCGCATGAGTATGTCGCAAGCGAGAACGATGTGCTCGTATCGCTTTGGGACCGCCTTCCCAATCGATAGGCAATTGTCCCGATACTTCAAATACACCTCGCACACCTGGGGAAGCAGCCGAGCATCATACCCGACCATGCGCGATGATCCTCCATCGTAAAAGATGGCTTTGGACGACTTTTTTAAATCGTCTGAAATGAATGGCCTAAGTGACTCTGCCTGCAAAAAGAAGGGGAGATCGTCGACGGTGGTCAAAACCCCTGTTCCCGACTTGGGAGAACGAGCGCGACCAATCGCTCTGAGAAATCCAGCTTGATTAAGTACTCGCACTTCGCCATCAATCACGGCGCATGGAATTTCGGAACCAGCGATTTTCAGATTTCCTTGGCCAAGAGTTTTCGGCAGTGTAGTCGACCATCTAGCACTAGCTGCGTTGATTGCGATTTGTTTTCGCTTTTCTGGGCCAAGGATTTCTGCCCTTGCGAATCCGCCTTTAGCTTTTGCCGATATCTTTTCGCTCATGCTTGCACCTTTTTTATAAATACTGCTTGCATTATACGCGCAAGCAGTTGTTGTAAAGATGCTTGCAGACGAAAGGATCGGTGAATCGTCTAAGCCAGCATCTTCTATCCGACCCCAAAAACCTGTCAAGCCCCAAAACAACGAAACCCCGCGCCAGACAAGGAGAATCGCGTGGCGTATGAGTTCCACTCCAACAGCTATACTGATAACAAGATCCAAAACACATCAGCCCCGGAGGCCACCGGGGCTAACTTATTGATAATAGTAATTTAGGCGCAACCCATTTGGAATGAATGCGTTACAGCCACAACCCACCTGTAAGCCCTTGAATATAAGCACCTTACTCCCAAAATACCCCAAGAGGGGGTCAGAGCCTCAGCCAAGGCATCGCAACGCCCAACCCAACCCGAAGCCAGCAAAAAGATAGCCACGAAAACACCACAGCCGCCACACTTCACACCATAAACTCACCACAAGCTGTGGCAGTGCCGAGGCAGTGTCAGAAGTCCGCACCACTCGCACCCTCGCAAAAAACGCCCGCAACAGCCGAAGCTGCATCACGGGCGTACAAAAATCTGAGACGAAAAAAGAAGGAGAGAGCCAAAAGCCGACTCTCTCCCAACGATAACTTAGTAGGGCCGGTAGTAACCAGGTCCGTAGTAGCCAGGCGGCGGAGGTGGCGGATAGCGGCGGCGGAACTGTGGGTCCGCGCCCACCGGAACACCTGCCCCCAGCCGGTTCAACTCAGCTTGAGACACCGTCGTAATGTCAGCCGGTTGTGTCAGATGGAAGACCAGGATCGCCTCAGGAGGCAGAGACGCCTCACCCCGGCCCTGAGCCGCCGACACGCCAAGACCGGCCACGCCACCCACCCCGGCACCAACAGCCGCTCCGACGCCGCCGCCTGCAACCGCACCGATCAACGCGCCAACTGCGCCCAGCCCCACCGTATTCCCTACCGTGTTCCCCGTCTTATCCACCCCCTGGTGCCACCAGAAATCGGTAGCAATCGGGTAGACCCTGCCACCCAGCGAAACAGAGTTGAGCTGCAACTTCAACTCGCCCTTGCCCTTCAACTCGCCCGCAGTATGCACCGCCACCACAGTTCCCTGGATAGAAGCACCACGGGGAATCGCGATCGAATTACCAGCCACAACGTCATTCAGAACCACTCCGTCGAACGTAGTCCCTACCGTGGTGCTCTTGCTGTTCATCCCCTGGTTGATACGAACCCGAAGGTTGGCTCCAATCGGCACCACAACAGCGTCTCCACCCCTCTGCGCCACATAAGGCCGCTGCGGAGGATACTGCGAAGGATAAGGCTGCCCATAAGCCGGATATTGTCCCGGCTGCTGTCCCGGATAAGGCGGTGGATACTGCCCCCCCTGCCCACCATACACAGGAGGATACTGACCACCCTGCTGCCCTTGGTAAGGCGGCGGATACTGCCCACCCTGCTGCTGCCCCTGATAAGGGGGTGGGTACGTACTGTTCTGCTGCGAACCCTGCGGCGCAGCAGATGCACTCGGACTGTTTGGAGCTGGAGGACTCTGCGCTTGCGGAGGAGCAACCGAGCCATCAGATTGCAGATTGGGATTTGTCCCCTGATGGGAGTCCTGCTGTTGCTGCGGAGAGTTGCTGCCTGTAACAGCTGGGAGCGCACCTACGACCAGCTGGTCCACAACCTTTTGCACTCCTGCCGTGTTCGAAACCACGTGATCCGCAAGATCACGCGACGGCTCATCCCGCACCGTGCCACTCAGCGTCACGACACCATAAACGGTAGTCGAAGTAATCGCCTGATCGGCCAACTCCGGGGCACCCGCTAAAGCCTTTAGAACACTTGCCTCAATCTGGGCATCGGGCACAGTCGCTGGCTTGGCCTGCGCTAACCCTACGCCACCTGCCGACGCGACACTGGCCATCAAGAATGCCGTCATCGCTAACTTGAAAAACTTGCACTGAAACCGTTCGCACATAAGCCCCTACGCCCTCCGGCGCGGCACGCTATCGCCACGCTAACATCCTATTAGTGCAGACTCGGTTTTCAGAAAAAAGTTACGCTCAACTCGTCTCACACAGTCTAAAACGGCATTCTCGGCTCACATCAGGGTCGATTGACCTTAGCTGGAAGTAACGGTATATTCAAAGAGCGGGGTGGAGCAGCCCGGTAGCTCGTTGGGCTCATAACCCAAAGGTCGTAGGTTCAAATCCTACCCCCGCAACCACTTAGCGAAACTTCCAACCCGGAATAACCCCGTGTAAGAGCAAGGGTATCTGCTCCGCCGGGTTTTCGCATGTTTGGACGCTCGCGTCATGGGTTATACACTCCCTAAGATCCTGCGAACGACAGCCGCATTGGCTTCCCGCTTTGCTTCCATCAGCGCGTTGCCGTACACGTTCATCGTGGTCGAGATTTGGGCGTGCCGCATGAGCTTCTGCTGCACCCCCATCGGTGCCCCCGTTTCATCCAGCCAAGAGCGGTAGGTATGCCGGAACATGTGCCACCCAATGCCGCCGTACTTACCCCATTCCGGGGTACTCTCTAGTCCGCCTCCGTACTCCCGATCATGCAAGAAACCCTCGGATTTCTACACTCTAATGACGGGATCAAAATAGGCCTGGAAGTTGTCCCTCCGTAAGCAAGCCGAACGCCAAGAGACGATGCTCATGCGGCGAAAACTTACTCTTCTCCGTACCCTGAGTCGTGTAGCCGAGCAGAAAGGAGTGCCTAATAAGGATAAACGATCCGGGAGTCGAATTACCGCCAGCTAACCGCCAGATGCCATCGCATCTTGCGATCCATGGTCTTTTCAAGCACGTGAGCATACTCCAACAGCTCAGAGAGCACCTGCTCCCCCTCGGTACCCAGCTGTTGCGGATCAGCCTCCAGCGTTCTCAACAACGCACGTACTGTCTTCAGTCCATCCGCGGGCGAATACCACTGCGGTGGAGGTAGCCGGCGCAGAAGCTCCTGATTCCCCGCGCCCTCTTCGATCAGCAGTGACATGGAATTCTCATCCGCAGAAAAGAACTCGATCAGCGGTCGAACAGCAAGCCGAAGAGCAAGCCGCTCCAGCGCATCCTCATGCCGCGCCAGCGATCTCCCATTTACGAAGATATCGAACCCAGGGTCCTCGCCCTCGACCACAATGTACATGGAAGCAGCCATTCTACAAAGTGTACAGCGCAGAAGTCGACACAGAAAAGTATCAACGAAGAGACAGCATCGTCTCTTCCTCGCTCATCTCCAGAGCCAGAAGCACCCCCGCACCAGCCGCAAGCAGGATGACCCCACTGATGACCCTCACCGTCAGTTCAGGCCGCATCAGTGCATAACTCTCCAGTAGAGTCAGCAGCGGAATCACCAGGTACCGCGCGGCAAAACGCACCGGAGCCATCTCCCGCAGCAGCCAGACCAGCAAGACCACCTCGGCAACATCCACCAGCGAAGCCAGTGACGCCACAGAGGCCAATCCGCTCCACCGCCAGACCAACTCCTCCCGAACTGCACTACAGACCAGCAAGAACACCGCATTACCTATACATACAACCGCCAGCGCCTCTGCCAGAGCCATCCCCCGCAACATGCGATACAGCCAGACGCTCGACAACCCCACCGCAATTACTGCAAGACACAGCGCACCCTGCATCAAGCGCCCACGAAGCGAGTTCGAAAACTCCAGCGGCAGAAGTAACAGAAGCCCCGCGAGTCCCGCCAGAGCCGGAACCAGGGACCGTCGCGCCCCACGCTCCTCATCTCCAGAGGCAACCACGATCACCACGACTACGGGAACCATGGCAAACAGAGCGATTCTGCTGGTCTCTGCCACGCCAGCCCGCGCCCACTCCACCGCCAACATTGGAAGGCCAAAGAACCCCACCCCGGCGGCCGCCACCCGCAGCCCAACACTCCCAAACCGAACTCGGCGTGGCCCAGACAAAAGTGCAACCAGCCCGATCACCCCATAACGAAGCCCCTGCAACTCAAGCGCAGGCAACCCCTCCGTACGAGGAACAACCCACGAGGTAGCCGACAAGACACAAACTGCTGCAAACGCAATCCACATCGCGCGTCTCATCTCGACTCACCCCGCAACTCACTCCTCCGCAGTTTGCTCCCTGCAATTCACTCCACAGACAGAAAGACCGCGCGAGATGCGCGGTCTTTCTGTCCATTATGGAGTCCTACCGATTGCCGCCGCCCGAAGGCGCGCCAGAGCCGGGGCCAGAACCTGAGCCTGGCCGACGACCGCTACGACGACGCCTTCCGCCACCCGGCCGCCTCTGTCCACCAGGGCCATTCGCGCCCGGTGCTCCGGCGCCCGCCGGGACCGGAACTGCGCCCTCCGCGCGGTTGAAGTTGGGCTCCTCCGTCGATTCGTCACCATCCTCGTCGAAGTCCTCACCGTCCTCGTCGCTCCCGTCGGCATCACCGGCAACAGCATCGTGATGACCCTGTCCCCCGGTTGCACCGGCCGCGACGCTGCCTCCATCGGTACCGATCTGACCAGGCTCCGGAAGACCAAGCTTAGCGCGCTGCTCTCGCAACACAGCCTTTCTCGAAAGCTTGATCCGGTTCCCTTCTATCGCAAGAACCTTCACCAAAATCTGATCGCCCTCGCGAAGTTCATCCTTCACCTCCTTCACGCGATGTTCCGCGATCTCGGAGACGTGAAGCAGCCCATCGGTTCCAGGGAAGATCTCGACAAATGCGCCGAACTCCGCAAGACGAACCACCTTCCCAAGATAGGTCTTCCCAATCTCAGGCACAGCAGTCAGATCGCTGATCATCTGGATCGCGCGTGCAAGGCCATCTGCATCGCTCGACGCCACATTCACGCGCCCTGTATCATCCACATCGATCTTTACGCCCGTAGCATCAATGATGCCGCGAATCACCTTGCCTCCCGGCCCGATCAGATCGCGGATCTTATCCGTAGGAATCTGCAGCGTGTGAATGCGCGGAGCGAACTGCGACTTCTCCTGGTTCGCACCCGAGATGACGCCATCCATCGTATCGAGCAGGAAGAGCCGACCCTTTCGCGCCTGCTCCAGAGCCTCGCGCATAATCTGCGGAGTGATCCCCATGATCTTGATGTCCATCTGCAGCGCGGTAATGCCGTTGCGCGTACCCGCAACCTTGAAGTCCATATCGCCGTAGTGATCTTCCGCACCGGCAATATCCGTCAGAATGGCGTAGTTATCGCCTTCCTTCACGAGGCCCATCGCAACGCCTGCGACTGATCCCTTGATCGCAATACCTGCCTGCATCAATGCGAGGGACGCACCGCACACCGTAGCCATCGACGACGATCCATTCGACTCCAGGATGTCCGAAACAACGCGCAGCGTGTAAGGCGACTCATCCTCGGCCGGCAGCACAGCTTCAATCGCACGAAAAGCCAACGCACCGTGACCGATCTCACGCCGACCCACGCCAGTCATACGACCGACCTCGCCAACCGAGAACGGCGGGAAGTTATAGTGCAGCATAAAGCGGCGCTTCTGCTCTCCCTCATAGCTCTCAAGCCGTTGCGCGTCGTCGGTAGTACCCAGAGTCGCACTCACCAGCGCCTGCGTCTCACCGCGCGTGAAGAGTGCCGAACCGTGAACCCGCGGAAGTACACCAACCTCGATGCTGAGGTCGCGAATCTTGTCGAAAGCACGATGATCCGGACGAATCCGATCGTGCAAAACCTGGTCGCGGAAGATCTTCTCGCGCAAGAGCTCGTAATACTTGCTGAGCTTCTTCGCAGCGGGTGCATCGCCCTCAGGCAGATCTTTCTTCAGTTCATCCTTGATCGTCTTGACCAACGCATAGCTCTCGAACTTCGGATGCTTCTCGGTGTCGAGAGCATCTTTCAGCTTCTCCCCAACCTTTGCCGTCAGCTCGTTCAGATACGCGTGATCGACTTCCACCTCGTTGACGGTGCGCTTGGTCTTACCCGCGCGGGCAACGAGATCTTCAATCGCCGCACAGATCTTCTTGATCTGCTCATGAGCAAACTCAATCGCATCGACCACGCGGTTCTCTGCGACCTCCTTTGCGCCCGACTCGATCATCACGATGCCGTCCTTCGTGCCGACGACCATGATGTTCAACTTGCTCTGCGCCCGCTCAGCGTAAGTAGGATTCACCACAAACTGATCGTCGATCAAACCGATTCGCACCGCCCCAACCGGGCCGTGAAAAGGAATGTCGCTCAACGCCAACGCGCAGCTCGCTCCATTGATGCCAAGTACATCGGGATCATTCTCTTTATCCGCAGAGTAGACGAAGGCAACTACCTGGGTCTCATTGCGAAACGCCTCAGGAAAGAGCGGACGAATCGGGCGGTCGATCTGACGGCTCGTCAAAATCTCCTTCTCACTAGGACGGCCTTCGCGCTTGATGAACCCACCCGGGATGCGGCCGCCGGCATAGGTAAACTCGCGGTATTCCACGGTGAGCGGGAAGAAGTCGATTCCTTCTTTCGGATCGGGGGAGGCGGTTGCCGTTGCCAGAACTACGTTATCGCCGCTTGAAGTAAGGGCCGCACCGGGGGCTTGCTTCGCCATGCGTCCGGTCTCGAATTTAATTTGCTTGCCGCCGGCAAGCTCAACTGTCACATCCTGTTTCATGTTGCCTCTCTTCTCTCGTGTTCTATCGAATAAATAAGCTTGAATCGCGACATCCTTTGATCGGGCGCGAAAAAGCGCAGCTAGACGCTGGCGGTTTAGTAAGCCGCCAGCGAGCTGCGCTGGAATAGATTGTTCCTGAGGTTGTTCATGGACCAGAGCCCGCGTGAGTCGAAGACTATGGATACGGCACCGTGGCGTCCCATCGTCAGCAACCCCGGCGACAAAGGTCTTACAGGACCTTGCACGAAGTTGGCAGCCGAATAGGAACGGGCCGTGTATGCTCCCATAGTTTGAACGGTTTCTCCGGGGATAGTGCGGTTACTTGCGGATTCCGAGTTTGCCGATGACCTCGCGATAACGGTCCGCGTCACACTTCTTCAGGTAGTCAAGCAAACGGCGACGCTTGCTCACAAGCATCAGAAGGCCGCGACGCGATCCGTGGTCCTTCTTGTGTGCCTTGAAGTGTTCCGTCAACTCGCCAATACGCTCGCTCAAAATAGCGATCTGAACCTCTGGACTCCCGGTATCTGAGTCGTGCGTGCGGAACTTCTCAATAATGTCTGTCTTTTTAGCGGATGCCAACACAGCTGTTTCTACTCCTAATCTTCTTTCTAATTCACTCTTAGTGTCCACATAAGGATAGCACCGCTGGCGAAACCGGGCAATCGAGCGCCGCCAACGATGCTAACGATTTTGGGAAATTTCAGGCGAGATGCGACTTCAAAAACTCGAGCGAGCGCTCTCGTGCCAGCTTGGCCGAGACAGCGTGATAGCTATTGGGATCGACATCACGGCTAAAGGCGTGTCCCGCCCCTTCGTAGACGAAGATCTCTACCTCCGGATGAGCCGAACGAACCGCCTCTATCTGATCCTGCCCAATGTGGCTATCGTTCGCGCCGAAGTGCAACATCACCGGGCAGCTTGGACTTTCCTTTGCCACCGCCCCAATGCCGCCCGCATAGTAGCCGACGCAGGCGGAAGGTTGCATCTCGTAGTCTTTGCCGCGCGTAGCCACCAGCCAGCTAGTCAACCCGCCGTAACAAAAGCCGATAACACCAATCTTCTTGCCGGCCTTCTTCGCCCACGCATACGCCGCAGCCACATCCATCAGCGTCGTCTCGGGCTTCAACATGCCATAGAACTCATAAGCTCGCTTCATGTCACCGGGCTGGTAAGTCAACTGGACGCCAGGCTCAAACCGGTCAAAGATCGCAGGCGCAACCACGAGAAATCCATCTTTGGCATACCCATCCGCCACGTTGCGGATATGGGCGTTGATGCCAAATATTTCCTGCACAAGAATCAAAACCCCATTTGCTTCCCCATTGGGCTTTGCAACGTACGCTCCCAGTTCATGACCGTCTTTTGCTTTTAGCTTGATCCACTCACTCATAACTCCATCATATCCAATCCATCGAGCTGCTTTGCCATCGTGGGTTGTCAAATAAAAGAAAAAGTCACTCTTCGAGACCACGCAGTCTTTCGACATTGATTCCGCTGGCTCGTGTTTTCTATTTCGTCTCGGATTCGGTGTAGCTTTTGATCTCACGCGTCCAGCGAAGAAATCGAAACAGTTGCCTTTTTTCTTTCCAGAACAGATTCCAAAAATCGAGCGCCCGTACGGTATCCGCGTGTTGGCCCGAATAGGTCTCCAGTCTCCATCGCAGATAGGGGCTTCGCCACGGCCTCAATCTGTTACCGCGCGTCGCGTTCCAAAGAAATCTCACCTCTTCACCCATCAGTAGTCCTCAGATCAAAGTATAGGCACTCCCCCAAAGATGTTCGATTGTAGCCTGTTCTTTTGTTGTCATCCCCGAAGGGGATCTGCGGTTGCGGTTACGGTTTCCTGTTTCTTTTGTCTCCTCTATCGTCCCATCCAACTAGTTCTTTTAAACTCAGGCAAAAGCGATAGTTGCACAGTCCAAGAGCAATCGCAGTCGGATCCTCAGTCCTGCGGTTCTGCCAACACCTAAAACATACGCCTCGCGCATTTGTAATACCCAATCAGCTGTACTTGAATTAGGACCCTGAAGCCCTGCACGAATTGGCTATGTCCAACGCTTTAAGCCTGCAAGCGACCTGAATTGAATACTTTATCTTCAAGCCATTTGCAATAAGCACTTTGCACGCAAAACGAGCGGCAAAACTACTCCGCATCATGGTATGGCGGAACGGAATGCCGAGACCACTTATCTCATCAGTTGAAAGAGGTCCTCTTGGTTCCCCAGGTTACTAATGACGCTGAGCAGCGCCTGATGTTGAGTTTCGGCAGACGAAAGTTGCGTAGCCACCTCCTCAGGATTCGCTGAAACCAGAGTGCCCTGCGTCACCACAAGCTGACTTTCACTGGTTTGCGCAAAGGTACTGGCGGAGTTGAGTCGGCTCAAAGAGCTGTCGAGTGTTTGCCGCTGATCGGATAGCTGACCAAGAGCGGTGGTGAGCGCAGCCGTATCGGTCGTGAGACTAGCGGTCGAGGCGCCACTCGAGATATCGCCGATCAACTGACTCAGTGCCCCCACAATCCCGGTGGTCCCCGAACCGAAGACAGAGGAACCAGGCAGATTGATTGGAAGTTTTTGTCCTCCTGGCACTTCGACGGTCTGCACATTAGTGTCGCCGGCGTAGGTAGCTGTCGGTGGAACGGCAGCGGTATTGAGCGTGAAAGGCTGGACGGACCCCTGGCTCCCGCTGAAGAGATACTGCCCTTGATAACTGGTATTCGCCAGCGAGACCACTTCAGTAAGAATCCCGCTGAGCGCTTGAGCGATGCTGGCATTGTTCGACGCGTTCTGTGTGCCGTTGTTGCCTTGCACCGCGAGCGAGAGCGCCTGATTGATCTGGGTCACCACGTCGCCCAAAGTCGAGTCGGCAACCTGCAGCCTCGATCCCACCCCGGCAGCAGATTGAACGAACGTGTCCGCCTGTTCGATCTGACTGGCCAAGAGGGTGCTCTGTGCGACAGCAACCGGATTGTCCTGAAGCGATTGGATACTCAATCCGCTAGATAGCTCGGAGGTCAGGTTATTGATCGCGGAACTGGACTGGTTGAGTGCCCCGGTCAGACTGCTGAGATAAGTCGGATCTACTCGCAAGATGCGCTCCTGATTGGTAGTTGGTTAAGTCTAAGAGTGCCGCGTCTTCTTAGGTCACTGTAGTTTGTTCACCAAGATTGATTGCGCTCGCCATCAGGGTGTCAACGATCGAGAACACCTGAGACGCCGCCTGATAGGAGCGCTGATATTGCGTTAGATTCGATGCTTCTTCGTCAGAAGATACGCTCGAGAGCGAATTGCGCTGAGTCGAAAGCTGAGTGAGCGTGGCCTGTTGCGTTGCATTCTCCGTCGTCACGGCCGAAGCATCACTGCCAACCTGATCAAGGAACGAGGCGAGGAAACCTGTGGCCGTCTGGGTCCCGACCACATTGGTCGTGGAAAGATCGGCAAGAGTAGTAGCGTTGCTGTTGCCCGAAGACCCCTCTCCAGCAGAGGCAGCCGCTACGGCCCCAGGAGAGGTTGCAGAAACCGCGATCGTTGCAGCAGAACCAGTCGCACTGCCCGGCAGGCTGAAGATCGCCAGTCCTGGGTTCCCGCTACTGTCAACTCCTAGCTCGTTCTGCTGATTTACTGCAGTTCCAAGGGAAAAGGCTAACTTATCTAACGCCGCGGAATAAGTCGACAAGTACTGATCCCTCGCTTGCAACGCTCCACCCAGGTCTCCGCCGCTGAGGTTTGAAGTCACGTCCTGAGGAGGGTCCCCTGCCAGCACGTCTGTGTTGCCTGCCACCTGTGTCGTGCTAACCTGAATGGCCTGATCACCGCTAACCAAAACTGCTCCGCCGCTGGTTGTCAGAGAAATGCCGTTCTGTGAAGTTGAAATTTGGTCCAATCCAACGAGCTGAGACAGTTGATCGATATCCTCTTGCCGCTGATCTTCAAGACTGCCGGCATCCCCATTCGGGCTGGTACTGGCGATCTTGGAATTAAGTGAAGCTATCGAAGAGGTGAGCGAGTTTATTTGGCCGACGTCACCGCTGACTTGCTGATTAAGATTGACGGAGATCTGCGAAAGCTGACTTGATGCACTGTTGAATGCGCCGGCTAAAGCGGTCGCAGCAGTTAGTACTTTCTGTCGCGTTGCTGCATCAGACGGATTAGCTTCCAAGGAAGATAAAGAGCTAAAGAATCCGTTGATCGCGGTGCCAAGTTGAGACGAAGCTACGGCTCCCGACCCCGTCGAAGCCGAGGTCAATCCGAATATGTTTTCAACCTGCTGCAAAGCAGTTTGAAGCGCTGCGCTCTGCGATGTGGTCTGTGTTTGCTGCTGTACTCGTTGTTCGAGAACGCGATCCCTCTGTGACGAAACGGTAGCAGTGACGCCGGTGCTCTGGGCCTGCCCGCTAAGGGAGACGGAATCCCCCGACTGGAAGCTAACGACCTCACGCGTGTAGCCAGGAGTAAGTTGATTCGCAACGTTGTTAGCGGTCGCGTTCAGGGCAGCCTGATCAGCCAGTAAGGCCTCGCTGGCTATATTCAATAATGAGGTTAGTGTGCCCATTGGTCTCTCATGTCTCTCCCGTGCAGGCGGTGAAGTGTAGCTAGATTCGACTCAAGATTTCGAAGAATGAGTTCAAGTAGATGCCTCTTTGCCAAAATCGAACTAAGACTGCCTTTGCTGCATACGATGCTGTACTTCGCAAGCGCTGCAATTCGCTCTTCCAGGGTTTGCAGTTTATTCAGATCCAGAATAGTGAGAGCCTTAATCGTCTCATCGAATACGTCAGCCACTGTTTGATCAATTGTCATTGTTATTCCAGTAAGGACTGTATGATTTTGTCTGCCATATCTGACGACGACACTGTGTACGTTCCAGCTGCGATCGCTTCCTGCAAAGATGAAACCTTCACAGTTCGCGTATCGGAAGCCCCTAGAGACTGAAATACGAGGCCCCCTGTTGAACTCAAAGCCGTCTCGTCGGCATGTACTACAGTTGCGCTAAGTGCTTCAGATTTGCCGGCTACAGTCCCTGACGTATTAACAATTACAGCCGGCTGCGTCTCAGATGGAGTGATCGCGTTGGTTGTCTGTTGACTGCCGATTCCACTTGTATAGCTCATGATGAGCCTCCGTCTACTTGACTATATCGGCCTTCAATCCGCAAACTTTAGTACTCAATCATTTTTCTTTTTCCGCATGCGGCTGATGCGCTTTAGCGACCTGCTCGACAACCCACTGAGCAATCCCAAAGCCGCCTCCCTTCGATATGGCTTTTGCAACAGATTCCGTTCCGTAGCTGCTCATCGTGTCAGAAGCCGAGTCATCGCTCTTCTCTTCCTCTCCCCAACTACTCTGACCATGCTGCATTGGCTTTAGCAGTTCTTGTAGCATCATTGCCTCGAATTGTTGAGCAGCATCGACTAGTTTGGCTTGCTTCTGAAGTTGGATAACAGGCGAACTTGAGACATCCGGGTTAATCTTCATAGGACTTCGATCTCTGCCTCTAGCGCGCCCGCAGACTTCATTGCCTGAAGGATCGAGATCACATCACGTGCTGAAGCTCCAATTGTCTGTAGGCTTCGAACCAGATCATCTACCGTAGCTCCCTGTTTTAACTCGATTCGGTTGACCGGCTTATCTTGAGCGTCGATTCTCGTCTGCTGCACGACCTGCGTCGTGCCACCTGAGGACAATGCGTTAGGTTGCGACACCTGAAACTCGCTCACCACATTTACTGCTAATCCACCATGAAGGATAGACACCGGCTGCAGGACGACCGTTCCGCCAATAACTACCGTTCCTGTACGCTCGTTGACAACTACTTTCGCTCGAGGAAAGACAGGTACTTCTATTGACTCGACCTGAGCCAATAACGCTGGAATCTCTTCATCGGCGGCAACCAGCAAATCAATCCTTCGGCTATCGAGAACGTGCGCAGCAGGCCGTCCTAATGATTGATTGATTGCTAGTGCCATGGCTTCCGCGGTACGAAAGTCAGCTTCGTTCAACAGGAGCGAGAATTGCTTTTTTCCTTCAAGATCCAACGGAACCCCACGTTCTACCATCGCCCCAAAAGGTACTCTCGCAGTGTTGGGGTGATTGTATTGCTTTGAGTTCCCGTTCACATTGATCGAATAGCCACCTACTACTAACGGTCCTTGTGCCTGGGCATATATCTTTCCATCCGATCCATAGAGAGGAGTCATTAGAAGTAGCCCCCCCTCGAGACTCCTTGCATCGCCTGCAGAAGAAACAGTTATGTCCAGCTTGGTGCCCGGCCGAGCAAAGGGGGGTAAGGTGGCCGCCACAAAAACTGCGGCAAGGTTTTGTACTCGAATCGCCGATGCTGGTACGCTTACTCCCATCCGCAGCAAAGTTGACGCTAATGTTTGTGCTGGAAAGGTTGTTTGCTGGCTGTCGCCGGTGCCTTGCAGCCCGACAACTATACCGTATCCAACTAATTGATTGTCACGAATACCTTCAATTGAAGAGATATCTTTAACGCGGGCCTGCCTTAATGCAGATGTAATTGAGTCTGAAGAAAGAGCACACGCAGACGAGATAACAAATAGCAAACATGAAAGAAAGGCCGAAAGTCCTCTGATCAGTTTCTTTGATTCTAATTTTTGGCGTTTCTTAACAATGTACATACAATTCCTCACTAAAAAATCAAAACCTTTTGTAGAAGACGAACTACGGGATTCTGACGGTGGGTGTAGTCATTGATAATTCCCTTCCCACGTACTTCAAGCTCCAAACTAGAGATAGCTGTCGATAAAACTTGATTCTGTTGAGAAATATCCTCAGGACGGACAAGGCCCCGCAAAACAATTGTCTGTGTCTGCTGGCTGAACTCAACTTGCCGAGCTGCCTCAATAACAAGCATCCCATTTGAGAGCACCTCTATCACTTGTCCGCCAAATGTAGTGCTTAGACTCGAATTCGTTGCACTTGTCCCGGCCGCGTTAAGTCCAGACGAGGATGTTTGATTGATCAAATTCTGCAATGCGTTACTTGCATGAAGTGTACCGATGAGACCTGATATGGCGGAACTTGCATTCGATGCCCGTGAGTTCTTGACGGTGCCATCCGTCGAGGCCGCGAGGCTTTCAGAGACTACAACCGAAATCAGATCATGTGGTCGCATGGCCCGCACATCCGTATTGATGCGGGTCAGTCTTCCGCTATCTGTCCAGATGGATCCTGGCGCAGGCTGAATGTTGGAATTTTCCGCCCGAACCCTCTCCAGATAGGAGGATAACGATGAGGCTGCCACATTCGGTTTGGGCTCAATCAGTTTATGGATCATTTCAGTCTGTGCATGCAACGAGGGGAGCACCAGAAGCAACGGCAATATTGCTGCGATCGTCGACGCGAAGCGACTGCAACTTTTGTTTTCGAACAAAGTCCAAAACGATTGGCTTGTAAAGAGCGGGTCTCTACGGGATTCTGATTCGCGGATGAAGCTAAAAACCGAGCTGATCCTTAAAATTCGTCTCATGGCTTCATCTCCACATTGGACGGCCCTCGAACAATACCGGAGTATTGTTCTGATACAGACTGATCGTCCGTGTTTTCGCGTAATAATCGAACTTTTATAACTTCTCCCAACCTGCCGTTCTCTTCCGAGATTCCGGTAACTTCAAGCCTCGAAAATAGATCTTGCCTACAAACCCGAACGACATCACCAGCATGAATTACTACGGATCCTAGAGTATTTTTGGCATTCTCATGCCCTCTGAATTGTGCCGACAAAATCAAATTTTGCAATGGAAAAGCAAGGGCTGGCCAGTCTGGATGATCACAATGTATAACCATCGCCCAGGTCTGTCCTAGTATCAGGTCCGACTGAGTTCTCGCTATACGATAACCACCGCTTTCCAATATCGGAAATGAGAAACTTGTGGTGCCCGCAGCAATTGCAACTGATGGCGTTTCATAACAGATTGCGGGAACTGTATTGGCAACGCTTATTCCGTGTAGCAAAAAGAAGAGGCTTTTGCCGGCTGTCTTGAATTCTGAAAAAATGCTAATCATGTCAACCTACCGAACAAGACCGTTGATCTGCGAGTACATGTCGTCAGCGACATGTATTACTTTGGAGTTACTTTCGTAGGCGCGTTGTGCCAAGATCATTTGCACGAACTCCGCGACGACGTCAACGTTTGAGTTTTCTAGATACCCTTGCTGTAGTGTTCCTATTCCGCTGGTACCACCTGGGCTGTCAGTAATGGGATTTCCCGAAGCGGCCGTCTGCTGCAGCAAGTTGCTTCCGATAGAACTAAGCCCTCCAGGATTAGGAAAAGTTGCTAGTTGAATCGTGCCAAGTTGGGCGGCATTTGTCTGCCCGGGAAGCATCGCAGTTACGACTCCGTATTGAGAGATCGTTACCGCGCCGGCATTGGAAGGAATGGTGATTGCAGGTAAAACTGTGTCCCCATTCGAGGTTATGATTGTCCCCTGACTGCTCAAATGAAAGTTACCAGCGCGAGTGTAAGCAATAGTTCCATCAGGGAGAGAGATCTGGAAAAATCCCGCGCCTTGAATCTCAAGGTCGTATTGATTACCGGTATTATTGGGATCACCTTGCGTCATAATTACTTCACTTGCCGCCGTCTTCGTACCTAGACCGACCTGCAAGCCAGCGGAAAGAGTCTGCTGTGTCTCGGCAGATCCGGGAGTGATCAGGTTTTGGTAGATCATGTCTTCAAATTGCACTTGACGTTGTCTGAAACCCGCAGTTCCAGAATTCGCGAGATTGTTTGCGATAGTGTCCAGATTTGTTTGCTGGGCGCTCATTCCGCTTGCTGCTGTGTATAGTGCACGAATCATTTCAAGCTCCTTGTTCTGTAGATGACTCAGAAATATGGGTCTCTCGTCAAACTCGGGGAAGATCCTCTGAGGCCGTTTTATCGAAATCGTTATTGAAGACACTCAACGCTTTTTGCATCATCTCCGCTTGCCGTTGCATCAACACGAGTTGCATCGTGCCGTGAACGGCGTCTTCATTGGCTCCCTCTACCGAGCCTTGTTCTACCGAGACGTTTGCAGCACTGGGCTTTGCCCCATTAGCGGAAAAGCGGTTGGAACCCTCAGCAGAGAGAACTGATCTATCTGCAAAATCGAAGGTTCCGACCTTACCTACAATTACGCTGCCGTCTGCTGTCGAAACCGAGATGCTGCCGTCGGGGGATACGTAGATGTTGCCCGTGGGGATGATGATGGGCTTGAGATTGGCGTCGAGCACTGGCTCTGCCTGGCTTGTCTGGAGCATTCCCTTGGGGGAGCGGGAGAAAGCTCCATCTCGTGTGTACCGGATGCCGTTGGAGGTCTGGATGGCGAAGAAGCCCTGCCCTTCGAGCGCCAGGTCGAGCGGATTGCCGGTGGCTTTCAGCTCTCCCTGTCCGAGATCGAGTCGGTTGCCACCTAAGACTCCGAAGCCGTTAACGGACTGGCCGACCTGCGATGCTGTCTCGGGATCCTGGTCGATGCCGCCTGCAAGAACTCCACTGAAGTAATCGCGTTGGGCACGAAAGCCGGAGGTTCCGGCGTTGGCCAGATTGTTGGCCGCGGTGTCGAGTGCCTGCGTGCGTGCCAAGAGCCCTGTATATGCTGCGTAGAGTCCGCTGTCCATGCCACGAGCTTATGCAGTTCGGTGGCCGAAGTTGGAGAGGAGATAGTTAGAAAACGCTAACGGCGTTCATTCAAGGTTGCTGTTGATCTGCCGATACAGTAGTTAGACCAGAAGATGTGTTGGGAGGGTCGGTGCGAGCTCTAATTATTGATGATTCGGCAGTGATGAGGAAGGTTATCGAGCGAGCGTTGCGGCAGGCAGGCCTCGAACTGAGCGAGGTATTGCAGGCTTCGAATGGGGAGGAGGCGTTGCAGACTCTTCGTGACAATCAAGGTTCGGGTGGGCTGTCGTTGATCCTGAGTGACATCAATATGCCGGTGATGGATGGGCTGCAGTTTCTGGAGGCTCGGAAGCAGGAGAATCTCGCGCACGGCGTTCCGGTGGTGATGATTACGACGGAGGGCAATGAGAGCTTCGTGCTGAGGGCGATCGCTGCGGGGGCGCAAGGCTATATCTGCAAGCCGTTCACTGCCGAGCAGGTCAAGGCGCGGGTTCTTCCTCTGTTGCGTGTGGCGTGAGCGATTCTGTTGCTGCTCGTGCGGGTTGAGCCTTTCGGTTGGAACCTGGTTCGTTGAGATGAGTTGGAGCTTTGCTGATTGCATCGCTTCGATCTTGATTTGTTGGTTGGTCGGTTGGTTGAGAGTTGCTTGAGTGATTGCGGAACATAAACCTGGAGCGGGAAGAGGACGATTGTGTCAAATACGCAGGATGAGGCAGTGACTCGGCTGGATTCGGCTGTCGCAGAGGTTTTTGAGACGATGCTGGAGCGCAGTTGCGATCCCTTGGAGGGTGAGGTCGACACGGTGGAGGGGCGGATCGTGGCGAGGATTCAGTTTACTGGTGCGGTGGACGGGGAGTGCCTGTTGTATGCGAGTCAGGCTACGGCGTCGGTGACTGCGGAGGCTCTGCTGGGGACGCCGTCCGAGCCGCACGATCCGATGGTGGACGATGCGATCGGGGAGCTTTGCAATATGATCGCCGGCGGATGGAAGAGCAAGCTTGCCTCTCCGGACTCCAACTGCACGATCTCGACCCCTGCCGTCACTCGGAATGGACTTGAGGGCTATCAGGCGAGGTTCGGGACCAAGTTTAGCCGGAAGTATTCTTTTCAGGGGAATGTGTTCGGCGTCGTACTTGCGTTCTAGTAAGGGCCCCCCCCTATTACCCGCGCGTAAGTCTATTCTTTGTAACGACTTACGCGGAATAGGTCTCCGCAAAATATTCATTCCAAACAGGTTGCTTGCAGATTCGTGATGGCAAAGGGCTTACGGAGAATCTGCGGTGATGGTAACCACGGCGAATGCAAGGGAGACGCAGAAATGCAAATGCGGGGTTTCTCCGCGGCGCGGACCACGATAAGACTGTGGTTCGTTTTGGTCGAAATAACGGTTCTTTTGCGACTTTTTGCGGATAGATCTCTGTATTCAGTATAGCTGGTGGTACGTAACTAATGTGCCATGCGGATCTGTCTGATGGAAAGGCACTTAGCCTCGTGTGGGGCTTGACAGGATTTTGCTGAGAGCAATGGCGGTGAGGGACAAGGCGTTAACGATCTGCATTTGGCAGGAGTGGGGAAGATTCTGGGTTGACAGCATACCAACTGGTTGGTATTTTATTTCCATCAGAGACCTCTTCTCATGATCGATATCCAGCACGAATCGAAGACGAAGTTCCTGGATGCGGCAATGCACGTGATTCGCGTGAAGGGTTACACCGCTACGCGCATTGAAGATGTCTGCGAAGAGGCAGGCCTGACCAAGGGAAGCTTCTTTCACCACTTCAAGAGCAAGGAAGAGTTGGCTACGGCTGCGGCGGATCACTGGAGCGAGGTTACGAGCGGGTTGTTTGCGTATGCTCCGTATCGCGAGCTTTCCGATCCGCTGGATCGTGTTCTTGCCTATGTGGACTTCCGCAAGGCGATCCTGCTGGGAAGACCGCTGTGTGACTTTACGTGCCTGGTGGGTACGATGGTGCAGGAGGTGTACGACACCAATCCTCTGATACGAGAGGCGTGCAACCGGAGCATCAGCGAGCATGCGGCGACTGTGGAGGCGGACATCGCGGAGGCTATGCAGAGGCATGGCATGGAGGTGGAGTGGACTGCGCAGAGTCTGGCACTTTACATACAAGCGACGCTGCAAGGAGCGTTCGTCCTTGCCAAGGCCAAGAGTGGCCCCGAGATTGCACTCTCCTGTATCGATCATTTACACCGGTATATTGAGATGTTGTTTCTCAATCGATTCCAGGAGAGCACTTCATGACAGAGGTTCCACAGCAGGGAGTTAAGACAGTTTCTGATGGGTTGGAATCGCCGCGGTTTGAAGACGGAAGGCCGATGTTGCTGGCTGGACTGCGGGGTGAGTACACGATGGCGACGATGCCAGAGATTCCGGCGCTGTGGCAGCGTTTTGCTGCTTACCTGGGCAAGATCCCCGGACAGATTGGCAGGGTGGCTTACGGGATTTGTTTTCCTTCGTCGGATGGTTTTGGCTACATGGCGGGTGTCGAGGTACAGAGTGCGGAGGGTCTGCCTGAAGGGTTCAGCGTGGTGACGATGCCGGTAGAGCGATATGCGGTGTTCACGCACAGGGGCCATGTGTCGAAGCTGGCGGAGACCTGCCGCGCGATTGAGCATGAGTGGCTGCCAAGGTCCCAATACTCGTTCGCGTTGGGGACGCCAGGGGCACCGGGTTTCTTCGAACGCTATGGCGAGAGCTTTGATCCGAAGATCGGCGCTGGGGATGTTGAGGTGTGGGTGCCGATTCGTTAGGACTGACGTTTGCTTTTGAAGGTGCAGCAATGGGCCGTGCAGCTAACTAGAGAGGAGAACCACGATGGCGACAGCGACGATGCAGACCGATGTTTCGAAGGATGAGGCTGAAGTTCTGGCGGTGATCGATCAACTCCGCAAGATGAATCATGAGAAAGATGCTGCCGGATTTGCAGCGTTGTTCGCGGCGGATGTGGCCGACTACAATCTGGCTCCGCCGCTCTCTCATCGTGGAATCGATCTCCGCGAGAAGCAGGCGTGGTTTGATTCCTGGGATGGGCCGGTGGAGGTGGAAGCGCGCGATTTTGAGGTGACGGTCAGCGGCGATGTTGCGTTCTGCCATGGCTTTATGCACATGAACGCGACCTCCAAAACAGCAGCGCGACTGGTGAGCTTCTGGATGCGTTCTACTCTTCAGTTGAAGAGAGAGGCTGGTCAGTGGAGGATCACACACTCCCATACGTCGGTGCCGTTTTATATGGATGGCAGTCTGCGGCCGGCATTCGATCTTCAACCGTAAACGATGCATTGAAGCAAACAACCGAGTTGAAGAGTCTAGATGATTCGGGTCGCAGGGAGACAACATTGATCGATACTCCACAGATCGTTGAGACCGTTACGCTGCCGATGGCCTTTCTTCCTCTCAAGGTTCCGGCGTCGGAGATACGAAAGATTATGATTCCCGGGTTGAACGAGGTGAAGGCCGCGGTTGCCGCACAAGGGATTGCCGAGGCCGGACCCTGGTTTACTCACCATCTGAGGAAGCCGAAGGACACGTTTGACTTCGAGATTTGCGTGCCGGTTGCTACGCCGATTGTGACTGCGGGCCGGGTGCAGGCTGGAGCGTGGCCTGCGATGAAGCTGGTGAGGACGGTCTACCACGGGGACTACTCGGGGCTTGGCGGGGGATGGGGTGAATTTGAGGCCTGGATTGCGAAGAGTGGGTATAAGACTGCAGACGATCTATGGGAGCGATATCTTACCGGCATGGAGGCTGGTCCGGACCCGGCTAACTGGCGGACGGAGTTGAGTCGGCCGCAGATTGCGTAGGAATAAAACGTAGCGAATGTTGATACAAATACGGGGATCCTTCACTCCGTTGGGATGACGACTTAAGAGGTAAGTGGAAATGGTACGAACGATTTGGGCAGAATGGGATTCGTCGGGATCCTTCCCTTCGACTTCGCTCAGGGGCAGGATGACAGCAAAGTTCTAATACGGGCTTCGCAACTCGACCGCGCAAAAAAACCCGGTCCGCTGGATGCGGAGGCCGGGCTTTTTGCGAGTCGCTTATTTTGCAGATCGTGAGGGACTACTTGACTACGGACTGGAAGAGGGGTGAGGTGAGGAGGCTGGCGAACTGGCTGTCGGAGGAGGAGTAGGAGACGGTCAGGGTACCGGCGTTGGAGTCGATGGTGGTCTGATCGAGCGCGGACTTCTCGAGCGGGGTGCCGGAGTTCTTTTTGAGGATCGAAACACCCTTCATCAGGGTGGCGGCGGTGGCGGCGGTGAGGGTGTCGGACATAACGACAGCCATGTCGAACTTGACGCCGTTCTGGAAGTCCATGGTGTAGCGGCTGCTCTTCATGCGGTTCTTGACGGTGTCGTAGTCGGTGAGTTGAGAGGCGTCACCCAGGACGCCCTTCATCATGGTCTGGGTGCCCTTGGCATCGAGCAGGCTCCATACGGCCTTGGTATCGACGACGCCCATCTCGTTAACCATGTCGCCGTTGGAGAGGAAGTCGGGGTTCATGCCGTCACGTGCGTCCATGGCTTCCCTGACGGCGTCTTTGTCTCCGAAGACCATGGTGGTCTGGTTAAGGAATACGACGCTCATGCCGTTGGCGCCCATGGGATAGACGCTGTTGTTGCGGATCATGGTGGGCTTGACCTTGTTCTTGGTGAAGTTGGCCATGACCTCGCGGGTGTGGAACTGACCCTGAGCGATGCCTACAATGCGGGTTCCGTCACCCTTCTGGTCGCGGAAGGCGGCAAAGGCGAGGACGTCAGCGTCCTGGTCGACCTTAAGGCCGGAGCTCTTGAGAGCGGTCTCGAGGCGCTTGAGTTCGGGGGGAAGGACGCGGTCTTTGAGATCCATCGCGGCGGGGGAGTTCTGCATGGCGCGGTAGTCGACGACGATGAGCTGCTGAATCTCTTTGGGCAGGGCCGACTTAGCGTCGCTGGAGAGCTGCGCAGCGGAGGCGAAGTTAGTTGCCAGCATGGTCGCCATGACGACGGCGGTGGTGAAGAGGTTGCACTTGATAGTGTTCATTGTTTCCTTTACTCCTTGAGCTACTGGCAGTGTAGCTGCAATACCACCATTGTTCCGTGAATACGCGCTAGTTGCAAGACTGGATGGGTCATGTTTCTGTTAGCAAGCTTGCTACTTTCGTGGTAGTAGCGGCGATTTTGGCGATTCTAATGCTGTGGCCACGCGATTGGGGAGTGGAGCCTGCGCTCGAGGACCTTGCCGTCGGGATCGAAGCCAGTGATTTGACGTACCCAATCGGAATCGGGCTCATAGGCGGCCTGTGGGATGAGGCCTATAAGCTCAGCATCACCAATGAGGACGCCGTGGCGCTGGGCAAGATGCTGGACGGTGGCGTGGACGTGGTGCATAGGGGTGATGCGGAAGTCGGTGACGTTCATGCTGACCTGGGCGCGGCCGTTGGCGAGAACGCCGATGGCTTTGACGCCATGGAGGCCGCCATTGGCGGCGCGGATATCGCGGGCGATGGCACGGGCGGCGGCGATATCGGGCTGTTGGAGGTGGATGTTGTAGGCGATGAGGAAGCTGCGTGCTCCGACGGCGGAGGCTCCGGCGGTGGCGTGGAGTTCGGGGCCGCCGATGTCGGGGCGGCGGGTGGCGTCGCGGAGGGCGGCGTCGCGAAGGCCTTCGAACTGGCCGCGGCGGACATCTTCGAGGAGGACGCGGTCGGGGCGGGCGGCTGCGGCTCCGTAGAAGTAGACAGGGACACCGTAGCGCCGCCAGATAAGGAGACCGGCCTGGCGGGCGAGGACGGCGCAGTCGGCGAGGGAGGCTCCGCTGACGGGGATGAAGGGGATGACGTCAGCGGCGCCGATGCGGGGGTGGACGCCATTTTGCGCGGTGAGGTTGATGAGCTCAGCGGCTTTGCCTGCGGCACGGACAGCGGCTTCGACGATGCCTTCGGGCGAGCCGGCGAAGGTGACGACGGAGCGGTTGTGGGCGGTGTCGAGGGACCAGTCCAGGAGGCGCACGCCGTCGACCTGCGTGGCGGCGACGATCTGCTCGACTTTGGCGGCGTCGGTGCCTTCCGAGAAGTTGGGGACGCACTCGATGATGGCTTCTGGGTTCATTTTGAGTTTGTGCAATTACTTTGTGGTTCGTGAAGTGGTGTCGAGATTATTTCCACCAGGTGTAGCCGAGAGTGAACTGGACGCTGGCGTTGACGCCGGGGTTGCGATCTCCGAGAGAGGCGCTGGAGATGTGGATGCCGTTGGCGCTGAAGTCGATGGAGCGGCGAGGGCGGAGGAAGTAGTGGAGGCCGACGCCGCCCTGGGGGGTAAAGTTCCAGACGCTGGCATCGGCGTACTTGCCGTCATTTTGGGAGTTGTAGGGTGGGCCTCCGAAGGCTGGGTACTTATGGTTGGTCCATAGGAGGCCGCCGGCGGCTTGTCCCCAGAAGGAGAACTTCTTGGTGCCGACCAGGTTCCAGCGGAGGATGATCGGAGTGATGGAGGCTCCGGTGTAGGTGCCGCCTACAGTGTAGAGGGGCGTGCATTGCTCCGGGGTGCCGGGCGGGTTGGTGCAGAAGGGGCGCTGAAACTTTGGCGTGTAGGACTGCCAGAAGGGGAAGGCCTCGACGGCGTACTCGAAGTTGCCTCGCAGGGGGCCAGGGCCCATGTTGGCTGTGAGAACTTTGCCGGCGTGGACGCCAGCCATGAGGAATTTGAAGTCGTCGCGATTTTCGGTGAGGCCGAAGCCGCCTTGCACGAGGGCTCCAATCTCGAGGGGCTGATGACCTTTGGGATCGAGGAAGGGATTGTTCCCGTTGCTGACGATGGCCTGGGCGGAAGAGGTTCGTGTGACGGCGAGCAGGAGGACGAAGATCCAGAGGGCGGTCGCTCCATGGCGTGCGGGTTGCTTGATCACTTAGGTCTCCGATGTTGGTTGCAGAAGAAGGCCGCCGATAAACGGCGGCCGTTTGGGGCTTAGCTACCGTCTTCGATCAATGGCTTGCATTGGCGACTGCCGCTTCGTCGAAGTCGAAGTTGGAGTAGACGTTTTGCGTGTCGTCGAGGTCTTCGATGGTCTCGAGGAGGCGGATCATAGCGTTGGCTTGTGTGCCTTCAAGTTTGGTGTAGGTGGAAGCGATCTTGGTGACCTCGGCGTGTTCGGGGGTGATCTTGGCGGCTTTGAGGGCTTCGGTTACTGCTTCGAAGTCTTTGGGGTCGGTGAGTACCTCCCAGTTTTCGCCTTCGTCGGAGAGGTCTTCGGCACCTGCATCGAGGACGATCTCAGTGAGTTTGTCTTCGCCTGCGGCTGATTTGGCGATGGTGACCACGCCCTTCTTGCTGAACATCCATGAGACGGAGTTGGATTCGCCCAAGTTTCCACCGTTCTTGGAGAAAGCATGGCGGATCTCGCTTACGGCGCGGTTCTTGTTATCGGTGAGGACGTCGACGATGACGGCTACGCCGCCGGGACCGTAGCCCTCGTAGGTAATCTCTTCGTAGCTAACGCCTTCGAGTTCGCCGGTTCCGCGCTGAATGGCGCGTTTTATATTGTCGGCGGGCATATTCTCGGCCTTGGCGGCAACGATGGCGCCACGGAGGCGGGGGTTACCGTCGGGATCGCCTCCGCCGGTCTTGGCGGCGATGGTGATTTCCTTGATGAGGCGGGTGAAGATCTTGCCGCGTTTGGCGTCTGTTGCGCCCTTTTTATGCTTAATTGTCGCCCATTTTGAGTGGCCGGACATGGACTACCTCGGTGTTGATTTTGCGTGTGCCTACGATCGGTTGCGGGCTTGCGCGACCTTGTGATTTTAGCATGTTGAGGGGGGAATCATGCATCCGGTTCGAGGAGGGTTCGCGCTGTCGCGCGAATGCCCGCATCTCAGAATCGAGATATGGGGCACCCGCCATCTTTGTGGTTTTGGCAAGTTGATGAGAGCAAGCGCATGCGGCGGGCCGGTGAAACTGTTTCGGCTGCGGGCGAGTCCTATAAGAGATCGAGTGATCGGGCAGAGTCCGGTTTGAGGTTGGGATGAGATGTTTGTGGGGACGGACTGGTGTACTGATGTGCGTGTGCCTGACGCTTCTCTGGCCTTGCTGTGTTGGTTGCGCGCAAGGACGGCACTGGAAAAATGAGCAGATCGTTGCTTCGCAGAGTTTTGTGGAGCGTGGAAGCACGATTCAGGTGGACTTTGCGGCGGGAGATCTTGATCTGTCGCACTCTGACATTGTCTCGTGGGTGCAGGCATCGGCGCATTCGGTGGCGGTGTTCTACGGCAAGTTTCCGGTGTCGCGGGCGCGAGTGGTGATCGAGCCGAACGCGGGCGAGTCCGATTCGATTCACGGCACGACGTGGGGAGATATGGGTGGCTTCCCTGCTGTGACACGGATTCGTTTGGCGCAGCATGCGACCAGAGACGATCTGAAGGACGACTGGGTGATGACGCATGAGCTTGTGCATACAGCGTTGCCGGATCTTCCGGATGATCAGCACTGGATGGAAGAGGGATTGGCGACGTACATCGAACCGATTGCGCGGGCGGGGACTGGCAGGCTGACTGAAAACAGGGTTTGGGCGGAGTTTCTGCACGAGATGCACAATGGTGAGCCAGGGCGTGGTGATCGCGGACTGAATGAGACACAGACGTGGGGTCGGACATACTGGGGTGGGGCGATGTTTTGTCTGATGGCGGATGTTTCGATTCGACGTCAGACGAATGACAAGAAGGGGCTTAGGGATGCGCTGCGAGCGGTTGTGGATAACGGGGGTGGAATCGATAAGGATTGGCCGTTGTCGCGTGTGCTGCAGATTGGGGATCGCGCTACGGGAACTACTGTTCTGACCGACATGTACGCGAAGTGGAGCGACAGCCCAGTCCCTGTGGATCTGCCGGCGTTGTGGAGAGAGTTGGGCGTGAGCGCGGGGCCGAATAATGGAGTTGTGTTTGACGCGAAGGCGCCGCTGGCCGGGGTGCGACAGTCAATTAGTTCTGCGAGATGACACCATCGCATCGCATGAGTGGAAAAAACTGTAGGCAGAACGTCAATGAGCCGCGGCGGCTTCCTGTTTGCTTAGAGCCTTCTCGAAGGTCTCCTGAGCGTCGGCGACGAACTCCTTGTAGCCGGCAGGGTCGATAAAGACACGGGGGCCATCTTTCGGGTAGCGCTTCAGTTTGGTGAGCATGTCGAAGTACCCGCCATGGGCTCCAAGAAAGAGATCGCAGGGCAAACTGTGCAGCGTCGAAAACGTATGCTGAAAGTCCTGAACGATGCCGGGGTAGCTTACGGGATGGCCGGGGGTGGCGACGAAGTGATACTCCGACCAGAAACCTGTGCCTCCGACGATGACGATATTGCGCATCGTTCCCGCTGGCTCTCCCGGAAGGTGAGAGCGCATCGTCCATGTGGTGCATCCGCGCGTATGGCCTGCGGTTTTGTGGGCTGTCAGAGTCACATCCCCCAGACTTACCGTGTCTCCGTCATGGAGAACGCGATCTACAGGAACTGGAGCGTACCCCGGGACGTTAGACGAAGGCGCTAAGAAGTCCGTCCGTGCGCCGGTTTCAACGACGCTCGCGTCACCGTCCATCACCATGTTCTTCGCATGGGTCTCGCGAATCACTTCCGCCGCGCCTGCCATGTGATCGAAGTGCGCCTGGCTGTTGAGCAGAATCTTGATTTCATTCCAGTGAAAACCTAACTTCTCCACACTCGCCCGTATCTGCGACGGAGAGGTAGCCAGGTTCGCGTTGATGAGGATGTCTCCTTGTGGCGTGACAACGAGGTAGCTGGCAAGGTCGTGGCTTCCCACGTAGTAGAGGTTGTCAGCTATTCGAAACGGAGCAATCGGAGTTGTCCATGAAGGGTTTGTCTCAGCGAGGACGACATTAGGGTTAACAAATAAAAGCAAGAACAGGCAGGAGAGGATAAGGCGCATTCTGCTTTGTAGCAGAGCGTAAGAGGATAAGTTAGTCCGAAACATCGAAGAAGGCAGAGCGCTCATTGACTTCAAAGGCACTCCCCTGATTCGTGCTTTGTTTGGCGTTAGAGAAGTTCGGGGGCGAGGAGATCGCGCATGGTTTCGCGGCGGCGGATGAGTTTTGCGGTGGCGCCGTCGATGAGGATCTCGGCGGGGCGGGGGCGGGAGTTGTAGTTGGAGGTTTGGGACATGCCGTAGGCTCCGGCGTCGAGGAGGAGGAGGAGGTCGTTCGGCTTTACGGGAGGCAGGACGCGGTCGCGGGCGAAGAAGTCTCCGGACTCGCAGACAGGGCCGACTACGTCTACTTTGTTCTCGTCGGTTTCCGGGAGGGGCTGCTTCCCTGCTGGTTGTTTGATGGGAATGATCTCGTGGTGCGCGTGGTAGAGTGCTGGGCGGATGAGGTCGTTCATGCCTGCGTCGGTGATGACGAAGGTTTTGGTGCCGTTCTTTTTAACGTAGAGGACGCGGGTGAGGAGCGCGCCAGCCTGCGCGATGATGAAGCGGCCGGGCTCAAGGAGGAGATGGGCGGATTCTGTTCCTAAACCCTTCGTAAGTGCAGCGGCGTACTTTGCTACCTGTTTCGCTGGATCGAACGCTGTCGCGCCGTAGTCAATGCCGAGACCTCCACCAGCGTCGACGTAGCGGATATTGTGGCCGTCTTTTCGTAGATCCGCGATAAGGCTGGTGACGCGGGTGAGCGCAGCGGCGAAGGGATCTACCTTGCGGATCTGCGAGCCGATGTGGACGGATACACCTGCGGGGTCGAGCCACTTTGACTTTTTTGCACTGCGATAGATGGCTCGTGCGGCTTTGATGTCGATGCCGAACTTGTGCTCGCTGAGGCCAGTGGAGATGTAGGGGTGGGTTTCGGTGAAGACGTCGGGGTTGACGCGGAGGGCGAAGCGGGCGACTTTTCCGATGGCTTCGGCGCGAGCGGCTAGAAGATGGAGTTCGGCTTCGGACTCTACGTTGAAGAGGAGGATGTCGGCTTCGAGGGCGGCGTCGATCTCCCATGTTTGTTTGCCTACGCCAGAGAAGACTACTTTTTTGAGGGCGGGTTTGTGGGCTTTGCGGACGCGTTCGAGTTCGCCGCCGGAGACGATGTCGAAGCCTGCTCCCTGTTTGGCGAGGAGACGCAGAATGGCAAGGGAAGAGTTTGCCTTGACGGCGTAGCAGATGGTGTGGGGGCGAGTGGCGAAGGCGCCTTTGAAGAGCTGGAGGCGGTGGGAGATCTGTTGGGCGGAGTAGACGTAGAGAGGTGTGCCGTGTTCGGCGGCGAGCGCGGTGAGGTCGGCTCCGTCGCAGTAGAGGAGACGATTGCGGTAGGCAAAGGGGCGTGGATTGGCCTCGATTAGAGGCGGGGTTGCGGCGATCTTTTTTGACAAACTTAGGTGCTCTTTACGGGAAACGCGTAGGGGGCTTCGGGGATGATGACCCAGGCGGCGATGTAGGCGATGGCGCCGACGCCGGTGAGGACGATCATGAGTGCGGTGAGAACGCGGACGAGGTTGAGATCCCAGCCGTAGTGGAGGGCGAAGCCTGCGCAGACGCCGGCAATCATGCGGTTGGTGCGTGGGCGTGTGAGTTGCGTGGTTGCGGCCGGGTAGTAGCCCATCGGGGGAGGAACTGACGGCGCGGGCGCTCCACAGGCAGTACAGAAGCGGGAGGAGGGATCGACTTTATTGCCACACTGTGTGCAGTACATAGGTGTCTCCGAGAGCTTCTATTTTGCCATATGCTCTCGAGGTTGAATACGCAAAGATTGGGCTGTTAGTTCAGTTTATCCGACAGTTAGCGGTTCAGCTGCTGGGAGAAGAAGTCGGCCATGTAGCCGTAGGCTTCTTTGGTCTCGGGGAGGCTGATGTCGTTCCAGAAGGCGTGGGGAAGGGCTTCGAAGACGATGAGACGGGCGTCATCTCCACTGCGGAGGAAGGCGCGATGCAGGATGCCGGTGCCGCTGAGGAGAATGTCGCGGCCGCTGGTGATGAAAAGGGTGGGAGGCATGCCGTGGAGGTCGGCGTAGAGGGGCGAGAGAACGGGGTATTTAGGGTCGGTGGTGCCGGTGTACTCGGTGCTGCGAGGCTCGGTGCCGGCTACTGAGAGGCTGCCGGTGAGGCCGCGGAGGGCATAAAGGGAGAGGGAGTCGCCGTTCTGGCTGAAGTCGCCCATGCCGGAGAAGATGCCGAGGGCTGCGGGGAGGGGCAGGTTGAGCTGCTTGAGGCGGACGGCTACTTCGGCGGTGAGGATGGCTCCGGCAGAGGTGCCGTAGAGGGCGATGTGGGCGGGCTTGTAAGTCTTGAGGAGGTCGCGGTAGACGGCGATGGTGTCGTCGATGGCGGCAGGAAAGGGGTGCTCGGGTGCGAGGCGGTAGAGGACGGCAACGACGCGGGTGTGAGTGAGGTTGGCGATGGGGATGGACTCGGTGAAGGAGCCGGAGTCGGAGTTGAAGCCGCCGCCGTGGACGTTGATGAGGACGTGGTCGGGGTGTGTGTCTTCAAGGGGGAGGACGTTGCGTACCGGGACGTTGGCGATGGTGAGCGATTCGATCTTGACGGGGTAGGCTTTGCGGGATGTTTCGCCGGCGCGGGTCTGCCAGGCGTCGGTGCTGGTGCGGCGCTCGGCCAGGGTTCGGTTTTCGGCTCCGGCGGGGCGGCGTAGGGAGGCTTGGGCCTCGGAGCTGATGGTGGTGGGGACGGGAACGACGCGGGTGATGTGTGCGGTGCCGTTGGCGTCGAGGGTGCTGGTGTTGGTTCGCGGGGGCTGTTGGGCGGAGAGGGTTGTGGCGACTGCTATCAGGGTGATGAGGGCTAGGTGGGCTCGCATAGGTTTGATCAGGCTAGCAGAGCTTGCGGGGTAAGCCTGGGTTCGCTTACTTGCTCGCAATCGTCGCGACTTGGATTGCGCTTGCTTCGCCGCATGTGTCCTGCCGGACGGGCCCACTGCGCGTGGCGCGGCCACTTCGTGGCGTGCGTGTCGTGCTGCGCACCTTTATTTTCCGGTGTAGGGCGTCTTGAGGTAACGGTGGGCTGCGTCGGATTGGGATTGATCGCCGCCTCCGGCTGAGGCTAGCTCGTATTGTTTGGTAGCTTCTTCGCGTTTGTGGAGGAGGTCGAACATCTCGCCGGCGTTGAGCTGGGCGCGACGGCGGATCCAGTCGCTGCAGGTTGGTTGGGCAGCGGCCTTGATGTAGTTCTGGGCGGCGGCGGCGATCTGGTTCTGGCCGCGCTGGGTGTCGGCAAGACCGAAGTAGGTCATGTGGAGGCGCGGCTCGATGAAGTAGCCGGGCTTTTTGGCGTCGGCGAGAATCGCGTTATAGAGAGTGATGGCTCCGGGACCGTTGCCGGAGTCCTTGGTGAGATTGGCCACCTCGAGGCGGAAGAGATAGTCGCGGGGATACTGATCGGCGAGGCCCTTCTGGACGGCGATGGCTTCGGCGTAGCGGGCGTCGTGGCGCAGGAAGAGCGAGAGCGCGGTGCGGGACTCGATGGGCGTGACGATACCGTGGGCGGCGGATTCACGGAGGAGGTCGAGGCCTTTTTCTTTGTTGCCCCCTACGCCGGCGATTCCTACTAGCATGCGGACGAGGCGTGGGAGGCTGGCAACGGCGAACTGTTGGATACCCATAGCCATCTTGGCGTCGGCGTAGTCGGGGTCGATCTTGAGGGTAGCTTCGCTGTCGTTGCGGGAGGCAAGACCCTGACGGGCTGCGGCGACGTAACTGTGATCAACGAGCGTGATGAAGGCGGCGTGCATGCCGCGGGCGTATCCGCGGGCGAAGTAGGCGTTGGCGTCGTTGGGATTGGCTTTAATCTGCTGATCGGCGAGGGCTACGGCCTGGTTTGTGAGGGATTCGATGCGGTCGCGGATGGGTGGGGGAACGGGGACGTTGCGTTTGGAGGTGAGGAAAGAGTCGTGGGCGTAGTAGGTGGTGTCGAGGAGATCCTGACGGTAGAGCTCACGGAAGACGAGGGTAAGCAGGATGTTGCCGGTGGCGATGACGCTTTGCGGATTGGCGCGCTGCACGGCCTCGAAGCGGGAGAGAGCGCCTTCATAGTCGAGGTCGTAGAAGTGCTCGAAGGCGTCGCGAACCTGGGGGGTGAGGTTGATGGGGTCGGTGTGGGCGGCAGGATTGTAGGACTGCGAGTGGGAGGGAGCAGCCAGCGCGAGTGCGAGGAGGAGGCTGAAAGTTTTGACGCTGCGTTTTATAGTTCTTCTCCGGGCCATGGGCTGCGAAGCGTTTAAGGAAGTTGGCAGCTTGCGATGCAGACTCTGATGCTGAGACTCATCTTTGATAGCGTACACGGAGTTGGACGCATGACATCGCAGACTGTACCCTGTGGGCATCGGGACGGACCGAGATGCAGCGGTATCCTTCTTTCAAACGGAAACGGATTTTATGACACGGGTTGAGTTGCTTCAGTTACTAGTCGGGCAGGCGCGTAGCAACGGGTTCGAGTTCCGCAAATGGTATGTGGGGAAGCTTGGTTTGCCGTGGCAGAGCGCGCGGCATGCAGTGGAGATGCTGGCAGCGGAGCGGCGTTACTATGCGCTGCTGTTCTCGCATGAGTTTGCGTCGAGTTTCTGGAAGCCGGGGGAGTTGATGACCTTCCAGGTTCCAATGCAGTCGTTTACGCGCAGGATGAAGGACGGGTCGATCGGGACGGTGCAGCGGAAGGGATATACGCGACGGAGCGCGAGGGAGGATGCGTGGCTCTATCACCTGAAGGAGATGGCTGCTGCCGAAGAGCCGCTTCGTTATATGCGACGTTACCTGCGGGTCGAGGACGATCTGGAAGAAGAAAAGGCTGAGGCTGCGGTAGGTGAGTCGGAGGAATAAACCGCCGAGCTCGCGACCTTGAAACGGCGGTTTCGAAATCTACTTTTTCTTACGCCTGGTGGGTTGGTCGATCGATGGGCGAAAGACTGTGGGCTTTGCGAATGGCGAGGATCTGCTTGAGGTGATGCTCGCCGTGAATGAGCTGGAACTTTCGCCACTGATTGACGTCGAGCGGGCCGAGGACTGCGTGGCTGGCAAACTTGCATTTGGTTCCAAAGAACTCTTCCGCTTCAGCGCAGAGCAGGTCGAGGTGAGCGAGATGTTCGGCGGCGGCGGTGGTGAGCTCTTCGCCGCAGAGAGGATGGGCCGTGGGAGCAGGCGTCACCATGGGCGGAGCTTTGCGTCCGTGCGGGAAGTAGCCGAGACGGATAAGCGTGTACTGGCCGAGATGTTGGGGGATGCTGGGCTTTGCGCGGGTGGGAGCTTGTTTGGCGAGTCGGGCGTTGAGAGCCAGCTCGGTGCCGGAGTAACTGAGCAGGAGATGCTCCATGATCTGCTGGATGGTCCACTTATGGGGGCGCGAGGGTGGTTGGAGCTGGGTTTGAGCGGCGTCGAGTCCGCCGAGGGAGAAGGCGATCTCGCGCTGAAGGCGATGGAGGGTTGAGTTCATAAGACAGGACTACGTTACACCGGTTACAGACGTGGGGGCTAGTGTCTCTGCGGGTGTGCGGAGGAGATGGACTGGCAGGGATCTGCGGTGGCCGGTTACTTGAGTTGATCCAATGCCTTATGAGCTTCTTTCGCTCTTTCGCCATCGGGATCGAGCTTCAGGTAGGTCTGGAACTCGGCGATAGCCTCGTCTTTCTTCTTCATCTTTTGTGCGATCTCGGCGAGGGCGTAGTGCGCGGCTGAGTAGTCAGGCTGGGTTTTGACGGCGTCCTGGGCGCGAAGGTAGGCACCGGGAAGGTTATCGTCGCGCATATAGAACTTTGCGACTTTCAGGTCTTCGTCTACGCGCTCGTCGTCTGTTTGGACACGCTTGACCTTGGGGAGCTTGCGGTGGACGGAGCTGCCTTCGGTGCCTGGCTTCGGCATGTCGGTGTCGGGAACGGCGTCGGGGTCTGGGGTGGAGCTGGAGTCGGAGCTGCTGCTACTGCTGCTGGAGTCGTCGCCTGGAAGTCTGGGGGCGGGCGTTGTGGGAAAGGGATGCTCCTCTGCAGCTGAGGAGGGTTTTGTGGCGGGACTGGGGGAGTCGGGCGGAGGTGTTGGGGAAGAGTCTGAAGGGGTCGAAGGCTTTGCGGGGCTCCCGGGGAAGGGGAACTGTTCGGCGGTTGAGGGCTTCTTTACCGATGGCGGCGGGGAGCATGGCGTGGCGGGTTGAGATGTGTTTTGACCGGGAGCCGGGCATGGTGCGGGTGGGTTTTGCGCTGGCGTGGACTGGGCATGGCAGGCTGCGGAGAAGAGGAACACAGCGAGCGTTGCGCGGGTTTTAGAGCCGGTTGTCATGAGGTTCAGAGTTCTTATTCGGTACTTGGACGGTGTTGCGAGGTGGTTTGTTATAGTCAGCTCACCTTGGCTGTTTCTCTGCCACTATTTTAACCGTTTTATTTTTATTATTTTATTGGATGGAACTTCTTTGACTATGGTTGATGGGCTAATTATTCGTTCTTCGTCGATTCATGCAGCGGGCTGTTATACCACGCGGGCGATCAAGAAAGGGAAGCGGGTCTGCGAGTATGACGGGCCGCGGTTTACTAAGGACGAGGCGGACGACAGATATCAGGATCGGGATATTACCTACCTGTTCAGCTGCGGGGAGAATGGGTTGGTGATCGACGGGTTTGGTACGGCCATGTTTATCAATCACTCTTGCGATCCAAACTGCGAGTCGGAGAACGTCGATGGTCGCGTGTTTGTGGTTGCGATCCGGGATATCGCCGCCGGCGAGGAGTTGACCTATGAGTACAACCTCTACGACAGCGACGATGACGAGCAGAACTGCTATTGCGGAGCGACGAAGTGCCGGGGGACGATGTTCAGCGAGGCTGAGGTGAAGCGGCGGGCGCGGAAGGCTCGGGCTTTGGCTCGGACTGGGCGGTAGATATAACTTCAAAAGCTAAAGGCGTGCTGCGCGCACGGCGCGATCTGCCATCGAGGCTGACGCGCCTTCGGCGCCATTCGTTGCAGAGGATAAATGGCTGGGCGATGGGCGATACAATAGAGGCTGCGGACCGGTCGCGACAGTTGTGACTTCCCTATCTTTTCTATATGGCATATCAGGTACTTGCTAGGAAATACCGGCCCCAGCGTTTCGTAGATGTTGCGGGACAGGACCACGTGACCGTGACGCTGATGAATGCGCTGACACAGGGCCGCATCGCGCATGGTTATATCTTTAGCGGACATCGCGGCATTGGAAAGACGACTATTGCGCGAATCCTGGCGATGGCGCTGAACTGCCGGAATGCGATTGGGTCGGCGGTGCGGCCTACGGCAGAGCCCTGCGAGGTCTGCGAGAGCTGCACGGAGATCAAAGCAGGCAATGCGGTGGATGTGATTGAGATCGACGCAGCGACTAACCGCGGTATCGATGAGATTCGTGAGCTGCGGGATGCTGCGCGCTATCGGCCGGCTCGGGATAAGTACAAGATTTACATTCTGGATGAGGCGCACCAGATTACGGATGCGGCTTTCAATGCGCTGTTGAAGACGCTGGAAGAGCCGCCGGATCATATCGTCTTTATGATGGCGACGACGCAGCCGGAGGATATTCCGCAGACGGTGCGGTCGCGATGTCAGCACTTCAGCTTTCATGCGGTGAAGCTGGTGGACATTCTGGGTGAGTTGCGCGGCATTGCAGAGCGGGAGGGCGTAGATGCGGATGAGTCTGCGCTGAGTTTGCTGGCCGAGGCTGGCGATGGGTCGATGCGCGATGCGCTGTCGATTATGGACCAGGCGATTGCGAGCGCACCGGTGGAAGACGGGCGAGCGCGGCTGGATGCGGGACAGATTCGGGAGCTGATGGGGACGGTTCCAAATGCGGTGTTTGAGCGGATACTCGAGGCGGTAGATGGAAATCGCAGCGCAGAGGTGATTACGGTTGCGAACCAGTTGCTGGATGCGGGAAACTCTCCGGCGCAGCTGGCACGGCAGTTTGTGAGGTATCTGCGGAATGCAGTGATTGCAAAGATTGCGGGGATCGGCGTGGATGGGGCCGGTGCGGATGGGGTTGCGGGGGAACTGCTGCAGATCTCGGCCGATGAGCAGCGGCGTGCTGGGCGGTCGGCTGCGTTGTTCGGCGAAGAAGAGCTGACGCGATTTTTGCAGGTGATGCTGAGGACGTTTGATGAGTTGGGATATCGGCAGGAGCAGCGGTTTCACTTCGAACTGGGACTGTTGAAACTGGTGCATCTGCGGCGGCTGTTGCCGATTGAAGAGGTGTTGAGCCAGTTCCCTGTTGGCGGCGGCTCGCGGCCTGGCCCGGGTGTGGCGACGGCGAGGACGGTGAGCTCGGCTTCCGCGCCTGCCAGGGGTCCGGTGAGCGGAGCTGCGACGGCGCGGGTGTTGGAGACGAGCACAACGGTGGCGAGCGCCAGACCGGCGTTTTCTCCGTTTGAAAAAGACCAGAGTAGAAATCGATTTGATGAGAAGGCGGTAGCGGCTGCACCGGTTGCAGTTTTGCCTGTGGCTCCTGTTGTGTCGATCGTTGCGCCGATGCCTATGCGTGTGGCTGTTCCGACACCAGCACCCGTGGCGACTCCTGCGGAGATGGTGCTGACTGACGGTGATGTGCTCGGAGCTGCGCTGATGGAGACTGGGGATTTGGCGGAGACGGCAGTTGTGGCTTTGCCGGTGTTCGTGCCGATTGAAGAAGCGGTGGCACAGAGTGCGGGCAGCTCTGATATGCAACCGACTTCGTTACATTCTTCGGAAGAGCTGCAGAGGGTGGCTGTTGATGCGTCGTCGGCTGCAAAGAATCAGGCGACAGCAGCGGATGCTCTGGCGGATGCAGAGTGGACCGTAACGGAGAACGAAATTCGGGTGCAGACGGAGCTTTCAAAGACGATGCTGCCGATGGTGATCAACGCGGAGGCAGAGAAGCTGGTAAAGACTGCACTGCGAGGTGCAGGTGCTGGAGCGTTGAAGCTGGTGCTACTGCCGGGCGTGAAGAGTGCTGACAGCGCAAAAAAGCCGAGGGCAGCGAAGAGTGGAAGCGTTCAGGCAAAGGCGTTGGAGCATCCAATTGTGCAGAGGGCGCAGACGTTGTTCAATGCCGAGGTTCGGAATGTGATCGATCTGCGGGATAACGATTAGGCACGAAGAGCAGGTTTGGGGGTGAGGATGGATTTTTCTGATCTGGGTAAGATGAAAGAGATGATGGGGCAGGCGAAGCTGATGCAGGAGCAGATGGAGAAGAAGCTCGCTGCGACGGTGGTGGAAGCTTCAAGCGGCGGCGGGGTGGTGACGGTGCGGATGAATGGCAAGAAGGAAGTCCTTCGGGTAAAGATTGAGTCGACTGCGATGGGAAGTTCGGCAAGCGATCTGGAGTTGCTGGAGGATCTGATTGCGGCGGCGGTGAATGAGGCGGGGCGGCGGGCCGATGAGGCGATGAAGTCGAGCGTGGCCGGAATGATGGGTGGGCTGGGCCTGCCGGATCTGCCGGGGTTGGGCTAGGTGGCTGGTTCGTTCCATGCAGCGCCGAGCCGCTTTGCGGAGCCGATGTCGCGGCTGATCGAGGAGTTGAGGAAGCTCCCTGGAATTGGAAGCAAGAGTGCGCAGCGGCTGGCGTTTCATGTGCTGCGGTCCTCGGCGGAGGATGCCGAGGCTTTGTCAGTTGCGATCCGTGAGTTGAAGCTGCATCTGCGGCTGTGCTCAGTCTGCAACAACATCACCGACGTCGATCCTTGTGGATATTGCACGAGTCCGGTGCGGAATCAGCGGGTGGTTTGCGTGGTGGAAGAGCCTACCAATATTGCGACGATTGAGAAGACGCGGAGTTATCACGGGGTGTATCACGTGCTGCATGGGACGCTGTCGCCGATTGGTGGAGTGGGCCCGGAGCAGTTGCGAATTGCGAATCTGCTGACCCGGTTGGCGGAGGTGGATGAGGTGATCCTTGCGACTTCGCCGACGACTGAGGGCGAGGCGACGGCTGGGTATCTTGCGCTGGAGTTGCGCAAGACAAAGGGCGAGGTAAAGGTGACGCGGATTGCTACGGGAGTCCCGGCGGGGAGCGATATTGAATACGCCGATGAAGTGACGATGACACGAGCGATGGAGGGACGGCGCGAGTTCTAGCTGCATGACCTGAGATGATTTGCTTGTGTGGCTCGTTTTCTTGAGTGAACTCGCCTTCTTTGTCGCTCCCAAGATTAAGAATCGCTGAATGCCTCGTCAACACTGTGTAACAAGGCAGTGTTATAAAAACAGTATGACTGTGAATAACGCGCTGTCCCGCCGCGGCTTTCTTCGACAGAGTTTTGCTTTTAGTGCGCTAGCCGGGCTTGGCAGTTTACCTTCTTTGGCTGGTGCGAAACCTGCGGGGTCCCGGGGTGGGTCGCGGTTGTTGATGGTGGGGGATTGGGGTTATGAGGACTTCCAGGCCCAGAGCCGCGTGGCCGCTGCGATGCAGGCGTATGTGCGGGAGCAGGGGTTCAGGACCGAGGGGCTGCTTATGCTGGGGGATAACTGGTATGGGCCGTTGCCGGGCGGGGTGAAAGACCCGCGGTGGAAGACGCAGTTTGAGGAGATGTATCCGAAGAGCGTGTTCGACTGTCAGGCGTATGCAATTCCGGGCAACCATGACTACCAGACGATGCCGGCGAGCAAGGTGGCGGCGGAGCTAGAGTATGCGAAGGCAGGTAGGACGCGGTGGACGATGCCTTCGCTCTGGTACAGCTTTGAGTTTCCGGCGAAGAAGCCGTTGATGACGGTGATTGCGCTGGACAGCAACATGCCGCACGAGGACGGCAAGCCGAACAAAGGAGAGAACTTTACCTTGACTCCAGCGCAGCAGGCGGATCAGTTGACCTGGCTGGCGGCGGAGTTGGAGAAGCCAAGGACGACTCCGTTTCTTATTGTGATGGGGCATCATCCGATCTTTTCGAATGGGCCGCATGGGGATCATAAGGTGCTGGTTCGGGACTGGGAGCCGCTACTAAGGAAGCATAAAGCTCATATGTATCTGGCCGGGCATGATCATGATATGCAGCATCTGGAGTTTGAGGGGCATCCTACTTCGTTTGTGTTGTCCGGTGGGGGTGGCGCGGACTTGTATCCTCTTGTGATTGATGAGGCTCAGCGTGGGCCTTATGCGCAGCGGGTTTATGGGTTCAGCGATCTTGAGGTTACTCCGGAGACGCTTACGCTGAGGCATCTGGATGAGAAGGGGCGGTTGATCCACGCGTTTACTAAGAAGGTGGATGGGACGGTTACTAACTTCGCTTGAATACTGCTTGCGCTTCGCGCCGTATCGTCCTGCCGGACGGGCTCCCTGCGCGGGAGGCGGTCACTTCGTGACGTGTGTACCGGTCTCGATGGGTTAGGAGTGTGGGTCCTCCCTTTGGTCGGAAGAAAATTAGTCGGCATTAGGTTTTGCGCGGAGGTTGCCGCCGGTCATTTGGTTGGGTTGTTCTACGTTTAGCAGCGACAGGATAGTGGGGGAGATGTCGCGCAGGCTGCCGCCTTCGCGCATGGTTGGCTTGTTGCCGTCTTTGGTGATGTAGAGGAAGGGTACGGGGTTGGTGGTGTGGGCCGTGTGCGGGCCGCCGGTTGCGGGGTCGATGAGCATCTCGGCGTTGCCGTGGTCGGCGGTGACCAGAAGCGAGCCGCCGCGTTGTTTGATGGCTTGATAGATGCGGCCTAGTTGGGTGTCCACGGTTTCGACGGCGCGGATGGTGGGCTCCATCTTGCCGGAGTGGCCAACCATGTCGGCGTTGGCGAAGTTGACGATGATGACGTCGAAGGCGGTGTCGTTGACGGCTTTGAGGACGGCATCGGCGATGCCTGCGGCGGACATCTCGGGGGCGAGGTCGTAGGTGGCTACCTTTTGCGAGTCGACGAGGGCGCGGTCTTCGCCGGGGAAGGGCTTTTCGATGCCGCCGTTGAAGAAGTAGGTGACGTGGGCGTATTTCTCGGTCTCGGCTACGCGGAGGTTGCGGAGGTTGGCCTGGGACATGAGGTTGGCTAGGAGATTGTCCATCGACTCGGCGGGGATGACGATGGGGAGTTTGAAGTTTTTGTCGTACTGGGTCATGCAGACGTAGTGGAGGTTGGAGGGGATGAGGTCGAGGGGGATCTCGGCGTCGAGTTCGGCGGCTTTGGGGAGTTGATGGCCCTGGCTGCCGATGGGGTCGGCGGTAAGGCCGGACTTGCGGGTGAGGACGCGGGTGATCTGGCGGACGCGGTCGGCGCGATAGTTGAAGTTGATGACGACGTCTTCGTCGCGGATGAGGGCGATGGGGTCGCCTTCTGAGTTAGTGCAGGTGAAGGGTGGGATGAACTCGTCGGTAATGCCGCTGTTGTAGAGGTCCTTGATTCGAAGGAGTGGGTCAGGGTAGGTGCCGCCTTCGGGGTGGCCGGTAACGAGGGCGTCAAAGGCCTGGTGCTCCTTCTCCCAGCGGCAGTCGCGGTCCATGGCGTAGTAGCGGCCGCTGACGGAGGCGATGTGGCCGATGCCGGCTTCGCGGAGGGTCTGCTGGAGTAGTTCTAAGTAGCCGAGGCCGCTGGTAGGCATGGTGTCGCGGCCATCCATAAAGGCGTGGATGTAGACGCGGGTGAGCCTATGCCGGGCGGCCATGCGGATGAGGGCGTCGAGGTGGCGCTGGTGGGAGTGGACGCCGCCGTCGGAGAGGAGGCCGATGAGGTGGAGTGCTCTTCCCTTCTGGGCTGTCAGCTCATAGGCGCGGACGAGCGTGGGGTCGGTGTAGAGGCTGCCGTCGAGGATCGCGGTGTCGATGCGGGTCATGTCCATGCGGACGATGCGGCCGGCACCCAGGTTGAGGTGGCCGACTTCGCTGTTGCCCATCTGGCCGTCGGGGAGGCCGACGAAGTGTTCGCTGGCGCGGAGGAGAGTGTTGGGGTAGTCGCGGAGGAGCGCGTCGTAGGTGGGTTTGCGGGCCTGGGCGATGGCGTTGCCGTGGGTCTCGGCGCGGTAACCCCATCCGTCGAGGATGGTGAGGACTACAGGTGCTTTGGGCATGATGGGCTTGTCTCTCGCGGATGGTTGTGGGTTCGAGGCTCGTGGTCAGGATATCAACAAAGCCGGGGAGTGTTGATTCGGGGATCGGCGTTTGAACTGGCAGCGGCAAATGCTTGTTTCGACCGTGGCACTCACGATGGTGTTATTAGCGCCTTTCCTCAGGATGACACCACCTCTTTGGGTTGGCAAAAAAGAGAACCGGTAACGACGAACAGCAGTTTTTTCACTTCGCGAAACAAAAATCTCGTTCCTGTCGAAAGGACAGTTCTTCGGGGAGTTCCGTGAGTAACGCGGGGGGTTACAATCACGAGGGTGGTTCGTTGGGTGGATATGCGATGAAGTCTTCTCAAGAGGATGCGGCAGCGGTGGACCGAACTCCTCGGCGAATGGAGCTGCCAGGGCTGCAGGGTGTTGACCTGCATGCGGAGTATCACTCGGTGCGGACGGGCGGAGACTTTTTTGATGCGGTGGACCTTGGCTCGCATGTGATCTTTCTGCTGACCGATATTGCGGGCACCAAAGAAGCAACGCAACCGATTGCGGCCGAGGTTCAGAGGATCTTTCGCGGGAGCGCTACAGAGCTGCTGGGGCCGGCTGGCACGAATGTGATGGATGCTACGGCTCAGCTGGCGCAGGCGGTGAACCATGCGTTGATCCGGGCGGCGAAGGGAGTTCGATTTTCCCCGACCTTTCTGGGTTGCTACGATGTGTCGCTTGGGGTTCTTGCCTATGTGAATGCGGGTGGCCTGACGGCGGTGTTTCATGACGCGGAGGGTGCGCGAATTCTGCCGAGCGAATCGGCTCCGCTGGGTCTGTTTACGCACCTGACGCATGAGCCTGTGATGCAGGCGTTTGAGCCAGGGGCAAAGCTGCTGCTGGTGACCAAGGGTGTAATGGAGACGCAGCATGGACGGACGCACTTTGGGGTAGAGCGTCTGATTCCGCTGCTGGATGAGACCCAAACCCAATCGGCGACGGAGATTTGCCGCGCGGCGTTGAAGGCGGCCGAGGAATTCAAGCGGGTTCCCTGGTATAGGGGGCTCAATCCCTTTGGGCCGCGACGGGACGATGAGGATCTGACTGCGCTTGCGCTGGTGAGGCACGCCAAAGCGGGTTAGGGTGCGGTGGTTCGATGGAAATGCTCACAGCGAGCCTGATGCGCCTCGGGCGCCTTTTCTACGGGATTTACGGGACAAGAGCGGGGAGGAGTTCGGTGGCGGTGCCGAGGAGGATCTCGTCGAAGGCTTCATGGTTGAGTGGTTCTTCGGGGCCGATGTAGATGGTGCGAGTGCCCTGCTGGTTGGCGATGTGGACGAGGCCGGCAGCAGGATAGACGGAGCCGGAGGTGCCTACGACGAGGAGGACAGTGGCGCGTTCGAGCTTGCGGTAGATGGCGTCCATGTCGAGGGGGATTTCGCCGAACCAGACGATGTGAGGACGGACGGGGGAGCCGCAGCGATCGCAGGTGGGGAGGGTTGCGGCGGTCTCGTAGAGAGCGGTGTCTGAGAAGGGCTGGTTGCAGCGGGTGCAACGGGATTGGAAGAGGTTGCCGTGCATGTGGTGGATGCGCTGGGAGCCGGCTTGCTCGTGGAGTTCATCGACGTTTTGCGTGCAGAGGTAGAAGCGGTCGCCTAGTTGATGTTCGATTTTGGCGAGGGCGATGTGCCCAGCGTTGGGTTGGGCAGAGATGGCATTGCGGCGGCGCTGGGAGTAGAAGTGCCAGACGAGTTCGGGATCGGCGGCCCAGGCTTCTGGAGTGGCTACCTGCTCGACGCGATAGCCGTTCCAGAGGCCGCCGGAGCCGCGGAAGGTGGCGAGGCCGCTTTCGGCGGAGATACCGGCTCCGGTTAGGACGAAGAGACGGTCTTGTGGGGTTACGTGCATGAGGGTTTTGATGCGGTTGTCCTGCCTGACGGGCCCGCTGCGCTTGGTCACCCCGCAAACAAAGACCTGTTTGCGGGGACCCCGATTCGGGCGGTCACTTCGTGACTTGTGTTGCTTGTTTAGAGGCATGAGTCCTCGCGTTGCTCGGCTTTGGATTCCGAGCAACGCGAGGACCTTTGATGCTTGGCTGCCGAGACCGGTATACCCGTCACGAAGTGACCGCGCGCCGCGCAGGCGGCCCGTCCGGCAGGACATTTTTATTCGCCGAAGTTGACGGACTCGATGCCGAGGAATTCGGCGGACTGGCCTAGCTCTTCTTCGATGCGGAGGAGCTGGTTGTACTTGGCGATGCGGTCGGTGCGGGAGGCACTGCCGGTTTTGATCTGGCCTGCTCCTGTGCCTACGGCCAAGTCAGCGATGAAGGTGTCTTCGGTCTCGCCGCTGCGGTGGCTGATGATACTGGTGTAGCCGAAGCGACGGGCCAGCTCGATGGCTTCGAGGGTCTCGGAGACAGTGCCGATCTGGTTGACCTTGATGAGGATGGAGTTGGCTACTTTTTGTTCGATTCCCTGCTGGAGGCGCTGGGTGTTGGTGACGAAGAGGTCGTCGCCTACCAGCTGGACCTTGTCGCCGAGGACTTCGGTGAGGTGCTTCCAGCCGTCCCAGTCGTCTTCGGCGAGGCCGTCTTCGATGCTGATGATGGGATACTGGCGAACCCAGTTTTCCCAATAGGCGGTCATCTCAGCGGAGGAGAGCTCGCGCTTGTCGGATTTTTTGAAGACGTACTTGCCGGTCTCTTTGTTGTAGAACTCGCTGGAGGCGGGGTCTAGAGCGATGGAGATATCTTCGCCTGCGGTGTAGCCGGCGAGTTGGATGGCCTCGAGGATGAGGTCGAGAGCTTCGTCGTTGGATTTGAGTGAGGGAGCAAAGCCGCCTTCGTCGCCTACGGCGGTGTTATAGCCCTTCTTCTTGAGAACGCCTTTGAGGGTGTGGAAGACCTCGGTGCCCCAGCGGAGCGCGTCGGAGAAGGTTTCGGCGCCGACGGGCATGACCATGAACTCCTGGAAGTCGACGTTGGAGTCTGCGTGACTGCCGCCGTTAAGGATGTTCATCATGGGCGTGGGGAGGAGGCAGGCGTTGACTCCACCGAGGTAGCGGTAGAGCGGGAGTTTGAGGGCTTCGGCGGAGGCGCGGGCTACGGCCATGGAGACGGCGAGGATGGCGTTGGCGCCTAGTTTCGATTTGTTCTCCGTGCCGTCGATGTTGATCATGGTCGCGTCGATGAGGCGCTGGTTGCTGGCGTCCATGCCGGTGAGTTCGGGACCGAGGATGGTCTCGACGTTTTCGACGGCCTGGAGGACGCCTTTACCGAGGTAGTGCTCTTTATCTCCGTCGCGAAGTTCTACGGATTCGTGCTCTCCGGTGGAGGCTCCGCTGGGTACGGCGGCACGGCCTTTGGCTCCGCTGTCGAGGAGGACGTCGGCCTCGACAGTGGGATTACCGCGGGAGTCAAGAATTTCGCGTGCATGGATTGAGACGATCTCGGTCATGTTGCTCCTGAATTGTGATTGGCTTGGCGTTGCGGAATGTTGGGCTACGACGCGGTGGTTCAAGCGTTCGTTTAACTTTGGGCGACGGTCGACTGGGAGGGTGCTGCCACCTGCGAGGGTGATGGACTCGACAAGCTTTGCGTCGGATGGGCTCACCTGTCGGATTCTAGCAAAGGAGACGTTGAGATTGCCGCAACGTCCAATGAATCGATGAGCGTTACCTGAGCGTTGAAGGGCTTATTAGCAGGGTCGATTCCGGGGTAAGGAATTTGTTCCATGGAAGCCGGGGGAGTTTTATTCTTTGGAGTAATAAGGGTGCTGAAAGACCGGGCGCTCTAGTTGGTCCAAGAAATTTTCACCGAGGTATCGCCATGAAGATGCACATCACCACCGCCGCTCTTGTTCTTGCTGCTGCTCCCGCGTTCTCTCAGAGTGCTATGACGGGAGTTTCGCACCCTGACTCTGCTGCAATCTCGAGTACAGATGATGCGACTCAGCAGACGCCGATAGCGAAGCCGAGTGCGGATGTGCCGGTGGTTGCTCCTTCGTCGCCTGCGGCACAGTATGGGCCTTATGTTCCGTACCAGGGTGCGACAGCTGCGGGTTCGAGCTTGATGATGGCTGAACCTTCGGCGGATGATCCGAACGATCCGGACGCGATGATTGTGACGAGTGTGCCGGAGCGTACTGGCACGTTGCGGGAAGGGACTCTGCTGAAGGTAAAGATTGGTGAGACGCTGGCTACAGACAGGACGATCGCGGGGACGAGATTTTCGGCGACTGTTACGGAAGCAATCGAGAGGAATGGACGTGTGATCATTCCCGCTGGATCAATTCTTGAGGGGCGAGTGACGGAGGTTCGCGGTGGGCGGCGAATTACGGGTGCGGCGTTGCTGCATCTGGAGACGAACGATGTCACGCTGCCGGATGGGACGCACTATATTGTTCATGCTCAGCTGATCGATACGGGCAAGAGCGAGTTCAATGTCAACAACGAAGGAACGTTGAAGCGCAAGGATCATCCGAAGGAGATGCTGGCGGTTGCGGGCGGCGTGACTGGGGCGAGCGCGGTGGCTGGAGCGCTGGTTGGCGGCGGCGTTGGCGCAGTGGTGGGTGCTGGCATTGGAGCGGGCGTGAGCACGGTGATCTGGTTGAAGCAGGATCGACAGGCTACGCTGCCGAAGGATGAGCTGCTGGTGTTCAGTCTGACTACACCAATGATTTTGACTCCGCTGAGTGGCTCGCCCGTGAGTAGCTTGAATCCTGTTGCGGTGGGTGGAGTGGGCGCTACGCAGTAACTTTGCGAGCGATACAGCCTGTTCACCCAATTCTCTGCGTGAACAGGTTGCGAATGTTCCGTGAGTCTTGTGTCGTTCTACGACACAAGCGACACCATTTGATACAACGAGATGTCTTCAGCCGGTCTGCCGATCTTACCCCGTGTGTAGGAAAGGACACTTCATGGCTGTTTCTATCTCTGGCTCTCTCTCGTCTCAATCGCCCGTTGCTGCTCCCTCGCCCTCTGAATCGACCCCAACGGAGGTCGTTCAGAGACCGGTTTCGGCACCCGGGGACACGGTGAAGCTCTCGCAAGCTGCGCAGATTCACCTGATGAAGCAACAGGGGCAGGCACTCTTTCAAATAGCTTCAAACCTTGGCATCCCGGTTGCAACCGTCGATGGCTATCTGGGTGTTACCGTGCCGAAGGCTGCTCCGGCAGCCAGTGCGACTCCAAGCGTAAAGGCGGCCGCGGTCCCGGCAAAGGGGTGATGGATTCCTTAGCGTGCCCGCTCATTCGATGGCTACTGCGGTTGAGTATGTTTTAGCAGGGCTCTTGCGGAGCCCCCTTTTTCTTTGTCGGTGTGATGAGTGCTGACGCGATTCCTCGTTGATAGGCGGTGGTTAGGCAACGTAGAGGCAAAGATGAAATACGGGGATCTCTACGCTGCGTCGAGCGATGAGACTGCGCGACTTCGGTCGAGATGACGAATCATGAGGGGAGACGACAGAAACGGTTTAGTGGGCCGCGGTTTAGTAGGCCGCGAAGGTTGCTTTCATGGCGCTCTCCTCTTGGCGGATGCGATTGGCGAAGAGGATGAGGACAATAGGCAGACCGACTGCGAGCGTGTGATAGGCGTGAAGTACAAGGGCAACACCTACCAGCTCCGGAGTTGCGTTCAAAAAGTAGTTGGGGTGCCTGGTGAGACGAAAGAAGGGATGAAGCACGAGGGCGTGATCCCGGGCGATCAGAAGTTTGACGGTCCAGAGGCGGCCGAGAAGGTGGATGACTACGAGGAGGGCGATGACGCTGATGCCGTAGAGTACGAATCCGACGGCAGAGACGAGGTCAAAGGGTGCGTTGCGGATCGCTCCTTCGATAGCTGCAGCGATGAGGTAGCTGGTGTAGGCGATGGTGAGGATCTTAGAGTTGAGCACACCGTACTCGGTGGCGCCATTCTTTCGGAGGGCTCGCTGGTGGCGGATTGATATCGCCAGAGTTGCGAGACGAAAGAGGAAGACGAAGGCGATGAAGGCCAAGGCTGCGGGTCTCATGTCATTAAGGATGCTCGATGGTGGCTGCGCGCCCGTTGCATTTTAGAGCCCCGTCAAAGTAGTAGAGTCCTACCGACGAGCGGATGAACAGAGAGATGAACAGGCAAAAGCTAGGGATCCTTTCGCTCCGCTCGGGTCGATTGAGGTGAAGGATATTGCTATTTTGATAGTGAGAGGCAGGAAACAGCAACGGCAAGGGCGGGCTGACGCGCCTTCGGCGCCTTTTTTGCGGCTTGATGCTTGCTCGTTGCCTGCGGCTAGTTGCGGACCTGGGCCAGTAGGCGCTTCCAGTTTTTCTGATTGCGGCGGTAGCTTTTTTTCAGGTCTTCTAGGATTCGCTCGAAGTCGGCGTGGCCCTTTAGCTTGCGCCAGGCTGGGTTGATGCTGAACCAAGGGTAGTTCTCGTTGCCTAAGTAGATGGCGCGGCGAAGCCAGTGGAGAGCTTCGGACTCGTCTCCTTCGAGGGCGAAGTAAGTGGCGAGGCGGTAGGCCATCTCGCTGTCGGCTTCGGCGGCGGAGAGGGTCTCGTCGACGATGAAGGTGGCGGCTTTTTCGCGTTCGCCGAGCTGGACGTAGCAGAGGGCGATCGTCGGGAAGACGATGCGGAGGGAGGTGTCGTCGCGGATGACGTTTTCCAGGGTTTCGATGGCCTTGGGGAGGTCGCCGGTGCGCATCTGCTGGTAGCCGAGAGAGATTCTGAGCAACGGCTGGCGGGGTTCGAGGGTGAGGCCCTTTTCGATCTCGTCGGAGGCCAGCTCCATCTGGTTTTGGTACTGGTAGACGCGGGCGCGGTGGTTGTAGATCATGGCGGCGTTCGAGGGGTTCATGCGGAGCGAGGCGTTGAACTGCTCGAGGGCCTCGTCGTACATGCCGTCGATGCGGAGGGTCTGGCCGGCGACGAGGCGGACGTTCCAGTCGTTGCCTGCGGTCTGGAGGAGGTTTTCGATGCCGTGGCGGGCGGACTCTTTTTCTCCGCGGGAGAGGAGCATGTAGACGCGGTAGAGATTGGCTTCGACGGAGCCTGGGTCTAGCTGAAGGGCTTTGTCGAAGGCGCGACGGGCTTCGAGGACGTGCATCTGGCCACCGAGGCCGTGGCGAACGTACTGGAGATGGGTAACACCGAGGCCGGACCAGGCGGGGGAGTATTTTTCATCCTGGCTGACGACAGAGGTGAAGAGCTCGCAGGCGCGGTTGAGGTCGTCGCGGGAGCCGGTGCGGGTCATGAAGGAGGAGAGGACGGCGCGGGCCTGGAGATACTCCTCGGAGAGCGCCTGATTGAGGGAGCGCGCGGGTGGTGCGCCGGCACGGTTGTTTTCCTGAGGGGCGAGGTCGCCAAAGCCCTGGAGAGTGCTGAAGACTTCGTTACAGATCTCGGATTGCACGGAGACGAGATCGAAGGAGGCTACGTTGATGGAGCCGCCGGCGCGGACGCTCTGGTTGGGGACGTCGAGGAGCTGCCAGTTGAGATCGAAGCCTTTGTCGGAGCGAAGAAAGTTACCGGCCAGGACATAGTTAACCAGCAGCTTTTTGCCGATGCTTAAAGGGTCGAGCTGCTGGGTGGGGATGTTCATAAAAGAGCTGGAGGGGCGGACGACGAGGGTGGACATACGGGTGAGGCGGGTGGCGATGGCGTCGGCTAGGGCGTAGCCGTAGAGGGGTGCGACGTCGGCGGGCCCGAAGTTGACGAAGGGCAGGACGACGATGCTGTTTTGATTGCTGGTGGAGGAGGTGCCGGACTCCCGGAAGCGCTCGGCGAGCATGGAGAGGATACCGGTGGTGCGCTTTTCTTCATCAGGGGTGTCGAGGGGGAGGCGGGCCTGATTAGGGCGGAGGGAGATGTTGTCGCCGGGGAGGAGGACGGAGTCGAGCTGCATGGCGCGCATGATGGTCTTGAGCGCATCGCGGACCTCGGCCGCGGAGCCAAAGCGGGCGGAGGGCTGCTTTTCGAGGCAGCGCAGGATGACGGATTCGAGTTCGACGGGGAGGTCGGGGGCGATGTCGCGGATGGGGGGCGGGTCGGCGAACTGGATGGCGCGGATGGACTGGAACTCGGCGGCGTCGGGACGGTGGAAGGGGTGGCGGCCGGTGGCGAGCTCGTAGAGGATGAGGCCGAGGGCGAAGATGTCGGACTGGACGCTGGACTGGCCGGTGACGAACTGCTCGGGCGCCATGTAAGCGATGGTGCCTCCGCGGGCGGTGTAGGTGGCTCCGGCGAGCGGGGTGCGTTTGTTCACGGGTCCGCCGGGGTCAAACTCGGTCTGATCGGGGCGGAGGCGGCGAGCGAGGCCGAAGTCGAGGATCTTGATGAGGCCACCGTCGGTGAGCATGACGTTGGCTGGTTTGAGGTCGCGGTGGAAGATGCCGAGCGAGTGGGCGGCGGAGAGGCCGTCGGAGGTCTGGATGCCGGCGGAGAGGACGAGCTGGAGGCTGGCGGGGCCTTCGGCGATGAGCTTGTCGAGGGACTTGCCGGGGATGTACTGCATGACGATGTAGGCTTCTTCCCCGCTGCCGTTCTCTTCCAGGGCTTCGCCGACGTCGTAGATGGCGCAGACGTTAGGGTGGTCGATGGCGGAGGCGAGGCGGGCTTCGCGAAGCTGGGTGGCGCGCATCTGCTCGATGGTGAGGTTGCCGCGCTTGAGGAGTTTGAGCACGACGGGGCGCTGGAGGAGGGTGTCATTGGCGAGGTATACGACGCCGCTGCCGCCGGTGCCGATCTTGCGGACGAACTCGTACTGCTTGATCTCGCGGCGCTTCATGGATTGATTATCGCAAGGCGCAAGGGTGTGGATGGTTGAGGGAGGGTTATTTGTGGGGTATACCTTCTATGGGCGCTTTCTGGCCGGTTCCAGATTGGGAAGGAGCCAGGTGAGGAGGCCGATGGCGGGCAGGTAGGCGCAGAGCTGATAGACGTGGATGATGCTGGTGGCGTCGGCTACTTTGCCGAGAACGGCGGCGCCGATGCCTCCCATGCCAAAGGCGAAGCCGAAGAAGAGGCCGGAGATCATGCCTACGCGGCCGGGGACAAGCTCCTGCGCGTAGACGAGGATTGCTGAGAAGGCGGAGGCGAGGACGAAGCCGATGATGACGGTGAGGATGGCAGTCCAGAGCAGATTGGCGTGGGGCAGGATGAGGGTGAAGGGCAGGACGCCGAGGATGCTGACCCAGATGACGTACTTGCGGCCATAGCGGTCGCCTACGGGTCCGCCGATAAGGGTTCCGGCGGCGACTGCGGCGAGGAAGAGGAAGAGCAGCTCCTGCGAGGTGCGGACGGAGACCTGGAAGCGGCTGATGAGGTAGAAGGTGTAGTAGCTGGTGAGGCTGGCGAGATAGAAGTACTTCGAAAAGATGAGTGCGATGAGTACCGCGATGGCTCCGATGACTTTGCCGCGGGAGAGGTGGGTGTGGGGAGTGACTTCGGGGCGCTTGTTGGCGGCGGTGTTGGCGTGGGTGGTGCGGTACCAGCGGCCAACCCAGATGAGGATGCAGATGGCGAGGAGAGCAGGGATGGCGAACCAGGCCATGCCGATCTGTCCGCGCGGCAGGACGATGAAGGCTGCGAGGAGTGGGCCGATGGCTGAGCCGGCGTTTCCGCCAACCTGGAAGAAAGACTGCGCGAAGCCGTGATGACCACCGGAGGCCATGCGCGCGATGCGGGAGGATTCGGGGTGGAAGATGGCGGAGCCGATGCCGACAAAGGAGGCCGCAAAGATGAGCCATCCGAAGGTGGGTGCCACGGCGAGGAGGAGCAGGCCGGCAAGGGTGAAGGTCATGCCGATGGGCAGAGCGAAGGGACGGGGAGTGCGGTCTCCCAGATGGCCGATGACGGGCTGAAGGAGAGAGGCGGTGATCTGGAAGGTGAGAGTGAGGATGCCGATCTGGGTGAAGTTGAGGTGGAAGGAGCTTTTAAGGATGGGATAGATGGAGGGCAGCAGGGACTGCACCATGTCGTTGAGGAGATGGCAGAAGCTAGCGGCAGTGAGGACGCGCAGCAGAGTCCGGGAGGAGGATGCGGCGGAGAGTGGGGTGGCTACGGTGGAGGTCTGACCCATGGATTAAGGGTAGCGTGTCCGGGCAGGCATAGCTGTATAGATTTTTCCTATGAAGCCGGATAGTGAGTTGAGAGTTGTCTCGGCGACGAAGTCATCCTCGGTCATGTCAAATTCGATGTGCTTGGATTAGTGGCGGGGGCCAGTGGGTTTTTCCCAGGGGCGGGGGTCGACGGGGTCGTCTTGCCATTTTTGGCGGCGGCCTACGAAGTACATGATGGCTCCGAAGAGGAACATGAGGAGACCCCAGGTGAGGTTGAGGTTAATGCCCATGGATTTTTCGTAGACGGCGGCGCTGTGGCGGGTGATGAGGCCGTAGACGCTCATGAGGCCGCCGATGAGCAGGAAGATCAGGCCGAGGGGGATGCGGATGTCTAGTCCCAAGATGTGTCCTTTTCGTAGTTGAGGTTAATTATGCACCGAAGAGGAGCATGGCTATCCGTAAATCCCACAAAGGTGGTGCTCCGTTACACCCTGCGGCGTGGGACTATTCTTTGCGCCTCCCCGGAGCAAAAACATGATGCCGAAGTGTCCCGAATGTGTAAGTCAAGGTGAAGTGAGACGATCCCATCGTCATCCACTCGATAAACTACTTAGCCTGATCTTTCTGTTTCCGTTCCGATGTGACCGTTGCGATCGCCGTTTCTTTCGTTTTCAGAGGCCGGTGGATCAGCAGACGGTACCGAGATAGATCAGCAACTCTGAAAACACGAAAGACAGTGCCGTCACCGTCTTCCATCTTCTGAATGGTTGATGGTAAGGGCTGCTTGTTGTTTTGGCATGACTACGCGAAGACGAGGTTGAGGACGATGAGCATGGCGAGGACGACGAGGCCGAGGGGAGCGGGCTTCTGATACCAGCTGAGGTGGGTATCGATGGGCTTGGGAGTGAGGGAGTAGACGAGGCCTACCAGTTCAGGCTCGGGTCGGGGCTTGGTGACGAGGGAGACAGCGATAGTGACGAGCAGGTTGATGGTGAACGCGAAGATGGCGGTCCAGAAGTTCTGCGCCATATCGCTGGGGTAGTGGTGGAGGATGGCGATCCAGCCACCGTGGATGCCGGGGGACACATCGGCTGGCAGGGTGAGGCCGTGGTGCACGAGAGCTGCGCCGGTGCCGGCGATCAATCCTGTAAAGGCACCGTGGCCTGTCGTCCGCTTCCAGAACATCCCTAGCAGGAAGGTGGCGAAGAGGGGTGCGTTGACGATTGAGAAGACAAGCTGGAGCGCGTCCATGATGTTGTTGAAGTTAGTGACGAGGTAGGCGGCGCCGACGGAGAGGGCGACGCCTCCGATGGTGGCCATACGACCCATCCAGAGGTAGTGGGCGTCGGTTTCCTTTTTGTTGATGTAGGCCTGGTAGATGTCGTAGGTCCAGACAGTGTTGAAGGCGGTGACGTTGCCTGCCATGCCGGACATGAAGCTGGCTAGTAGGGCGGTGAGGCCTAGACCAAGGATTCCGGTTGGGAAGAAGTGGAGGAGCATGACGGGGATGGCGAGGTCGTAGTTATAGACGGGGTTGCCGTGGTTGTCGAGGACGGCCTGGCCGGTGACGGGGTTGGTCTTTTCGGGGATGATGCCGTGAGGGTGCTGGTCGTCGAGGGGTGGGGTGTAGAGGGCGGGCTCGGTGCCTTCGACGCCGTGATGGGTGACGGTGAGGGACTGGGTGACGACGGGTGTGGTCTGGCCTGCTCCGGCCATGTGGCTGGTGACCGTGACGGCGATGAGGCCGGGGAGGATGACCAGGAAGGGGAAGAACATCTTGGGGATGGCGGCGATGAGGGGGACGCGGCGGGCGGAGACTTCGGAGTCGGCGGCCATGGCCCGCTGGATGACCAGGAAGTCGGTGCACCAGTAGCCGAAGGAGAGAACGAAGCCAAGGCCCATGGCGAGACCGACCCACTCGACGCCGAGGGTGTTGGTGGAGGCGTGGGCCATGCCGCGCCAGGAGTGGGTCATGGTGGCGGGGAGGGTTTGCTTGATTCCCTGCCAGCCGCCTACGTTGCGAAGGCCGATCCAGACCAGGGGGGCGAAGCCGGCGACGATGAGGAAAAACTGAAGGACCTCGTTGTAGATGGCGCTGGTAAGACCGCCGAGAAAGATATAGCCCAGCACAATAATTGCCGATAGGAAGACTGAGACGTGAAAGACATAGGCGTCGGGGATGATGCCGTGGAAGAGGCCGAGGGTTTGAATCAAAAGCGCCATGGCGTACATGGAGATGCCGGAGGAGAGCACGGTCATGATGGCGAAGGAGAAGGCGTTGACGGCGCGGGTCTTCTCGTCGAAGCGCATGCGGAGGTACTCGGGCACCGATCTCGCTTTAGACCCGTAGTAGAAGGGCATCATGAAGATGCCGACGAAGACCATCGCAGGGATGGCGCCGATCCAGTAGAAGTGGCTGGTGATGATGCCGTACTTGGCGCCTGAAGCGCCCATGCCGATGACCTCCTGGGCGCCGAGATTCGCGCTGATGAAGGCGAGTCCGCAGACCCAGGCCGGAATGGAGCGGCCGGCGAGAAAGAAATCGTTCGAGGTGCGCATGTAGCGCTTGAGGGCGAAGCCTATGCCCAGAACGAAGACGAAATAGACCAGCATGATGAGCCAGTCGATGATGGAGAGATTCACGGTAACCCTTGTTGTTCTACTGCTGCTCGGCGCAGTTTCGCTACGGGAAGTTTGGATGGTACTGGGCCAACTGTAAATTGTTTTGGTATGGTCTTCCAAATTTTGTAGGGTGTTGGAGTAGGATTTCCAGGGAGATTTAGACCTGAGACATGGACAAAATGTTGCAGGGATCTCCCTTTTTTTCCTAAAGTAGGGAATCTGGTTACCAACGTTTGATCGAGAGCGTGCATCACATAGATTGAATTGGTCGGATCACCTGTGGCTGCACGAGACGTAAATTTTCTGAAAAGAGGTTCTGAATTGGATTTACTGGTGAACTCTCCTTTGGAGCAAACGACCTCTCGAATGCCGGCCACCCTTCTCCTTATCGATGACAATGCTGTACAGGCTGCGACCCGGCAGACGATTTTGAAGCGGGCGGGGTACTTTGTAATTGCGGCTCTGAATCCGTCGCGGGCGCTGGAGCAGATTCAGCGGGGCGAGTTTCCTGCAGAGATTGGCTTGGTGATTACGGACCACTTGATGCCGGGGATGACGGGTGCGGATTTTGTTCGCGCTTTGCGTAAGACCAATCCGGCGCTGCCTGTGCTGGTCATTAGCGGGCTACAGGAGGCCGAAGAAGAGTACCGGGAGTTGAACGTGACGTTTCGGATGAAGCCACTGCTACCGGATCATCTGCTGGCGACTGTGCACGGCTTGGTGCGGGATGGACGGCGCGACACGGACGTATTGCCACAGTAGCGAGTCTAGGCTGTTGGCCGTATGCCTGGCTGCGGCCCGTCGTGACTGGCATGCTTCCTGTGGACTTGTCCGGTAACCGATGCGTCCATCCATTGGTTGATTGCTGATACGCTCTGCGCTTGAGAGAATAAGGGCAGAGGAATTCATGCGACTGCATCCTATGCCGGAGTTTGGTAGTTTTACGCTATTGCTGGCTCTGGCACTGAGCGCTTACACGCTGGTGATGGGTGGGATCGCGTTGTGGCGTACGCGCGGGATGGCGGCGGGCGTCGACGGCGGCGCAGGGCGGCTGGGGGAGACTGCTCGGCGAGCGGGGATATCCAGTTTCGTCGCACTGAGCTGCGCAGCGTTTGCGCTGGTGTGGGGTTCGTTTACCAACGACTATTCGGTCTCGTACATTCTGCACCATACGAATCGTGATTTGAATACGGCGTATAAGTTCTCTGCGCTTTGGTCGGGGCAGGAGGGTTCGCTGCTGCTGTGGGCCTGGTTGCTTTCGGCGTACGGGTTTGTACTGCGGATACGGCACAAGGTAGATGTGCGGCTGTCGGCGTTTGCTTCGACGATTCTGGCTGGGATTCAGGTCTTCTTTTTGCTGCTGCTGAACTTTGCGGCGCCGCCGTTTGCGATTCAGCCGGGACCGGTGGCGACGGATGGGTTTGGGTTGAATCCGCTGTTGCAGTATCCGGAGATGGTGATTCATCCTCCAATGCTTTATCTAGGCTACGTCGGATTTTCTGTCCCGTTTGCGTTTGCGCTGGGTGCGCTGATGATGCGGTATCCGGGGGAGAAGTGGATTCACATTACGCGGCGCTGGACGATGGTGACGTGGCTGTTTTTGACGTGCGGGATCTTCCTGGGAGCACACTGGGCTTATAGCGTGCTGGGGTGGGGCGGGTATTGGGGTTGGGATCCGGTGGAGAACGCGAGCCTGATGCCGTGGCTGACCGGGACAGCGTTTCTGCACTCGGTAATGATGCAGGAGAAGCGTGGGATGATGAAGAGCTGGAACGTGTGGCTGATCTTCTCGACGTTCATGCTGACGATTCTGGGGACGCTGCTGACGCGGTCGGGGATTGTGAGCTCGGTGCATGCGTTTGCGCAGAGCTCGATCGGCGACTGGTTTTATGGGTTCATCCTGATTGTGTTTGCGGTGTGTTTGTTTACGTTCTTCAAGCAGCGGGATCATTTGAAGTCGGAGAACAGGCTGGAGTCGCTGGTGAGCCGTGAGTCCAGTTTTCTGTTTAACAATCTGATCCTACTGGCGGCTTGTTTTACGGTGCTGTGGGGCACGCTGTTTCCGGTGCTCAGCGAGTATGTGCAGGGCACAAAGGTTACGATGGGTGCTCCATTTTATAACCGCGTGAATCTGCCGATCGGATTGTTTCTTCTATTCTTGACTGGGATTGGTCCGCTGCTGGCCTGGCGTTCTACTTCGCTGCGATCGATTCGCAGGAATTTTATTCTGCCTTCGATTGCTATGGGTGTTGCGCTGGTGGTGTTGCTGGGTGTGGGCGTCAGGCCGTGGCAGGCTGGCGATGACTGGCAGGCTACGCTGTTTTCACTGGTGACGTTTACGCTGGCGGCTGGTGTAATCACGGCGATTGCTGCTGAGTTTCTGCGTGGGGCCAATGTGGTGGCTACGCAGACGGGAAAGAATCTGGTGGCTTCTACTGTGCTTCTGGTGCGGCGGAACACGCGGCGATATGGCGGGTATGTTGTTCACTTCGGAATAGTGGTGATGTTTATCGGGATTGCTGGTGGCGCGTTCAACCAGTCGCATGAGCAGGAGATGGGCTTTGGCGATACGTTGAAGCTGGGACCGTATCGGCTGGTGTGCAAGAGCTATACGCAGGACAGCAACAAGAACTACGACACAGAGTATGCGCTGATGGATGTCTTCCGTGGGAGTAAGAAGATTACGCAGCTTGCTCCGGAGAAGCGGTTTTACATTGCGAGCCAGACTTCTTCGACGATGGTGGCGCTGCACTCGACGCTGGCGAGCGATCTATATGTGATCTATGAGGGGCAAAATCCTGATACGGATCGGCCGATCATCAAGGTGTTTTTGAATCCGCTGATGAACTGGATCTGGATTGGGGTTTTGATTGTGGTGGCGGGGACGTTCCTGGCGCTGGTGCCGAACCTTGCCCGGACCTCTGCGCGTGCGGCTGCGGAGACGCCGGTGATTGAGGCTGAGGTTCATCATGTTTGAGTTTGCTGCAGAGCTGTCCTGCCGGACGGGCCTCCTGCGCGGAGTGCGGGTACTTCGTGCCTTGTGTACCCCTTCGGGTGCGGCTCCCGCTGGTCGCTTTCAGTTTCGTCGCTTTGTCGGTGCTGGTTTGGTTTGTTTGCTCGCAGTGGTGATGCTGGGGGCTACGCCTGCATCGCGATTCGATAAGGTGGGACACGAGATGATGTGTGCCTGCGGATGCGGGCAGATTCTGCTGGAGTGCAACCACGTGGGGTGCCCGGATTCAGATAGGATGATTGGGGAGTTGCGCGACCAGATTGCGGGTGGAGGCTCTGACAGCGCGGTGATGAGCTGGTTCGAGACGAAGTATGGGGCGACGGTGCTGGCGGCACCGATACGTGGGGGGTTCGATAACGTGGCGTGGATCGCGCCGATGGCGGTGTTCTTGCTCGCTACGATTGGAACGGGATTGCTGGTGAGGATGTGGTCGCAGCGGTCGGCGCAGCGTCGGTCTGTAAGCGCGGCGGGGCCTGTGTTGGGTGGCGATGCTGTGCGCGAGCGGATTCGGCGGGAGACGGAGTACTGAGATGGGTATGATTGCGGGTGTGGTACTGACGTTGGCGCTGTTTGGATTTATCTTTTGGCCGGAAAGGAATCCTTTTGTTCAGGCGGATAAGACGCGGGTGGATTATCTGCGGGAGCGGAAGGATGTGATCTATGAGAATCTGCGGGATCTGAACTTCGAGTATCTGGCTGGGAAGTATCCAGAGCAGGACTACGCGGAGCAGCGGGCAGGGCTTGAAGATGAGGCGGCGCGGGTGATTGCGGAGATGGAGGCGCTGGAGGCTCATGGGGATTTTGGGCGGCGGAGCAGGGCCTGAGGCGTTGGTGACAGTGGGTTTGACGTAAACTTGAAGGGTGAGATACTTACCTTCTTCTTTTCTTTGGCGTGTTGTTTTGGCTGCTACTGTGGTGGCGGCATCTTCCAGTTTGGCGTTTGCTGATTCGATCACCGGCACGGTTACAAATAAGACGACGAACAAGCCTGCGGCTGGTGATGATGTGGTGTTAATTCGTCTGCAGCAGGGAATGCAGGAGGCGACACGGACCAAGACAGATGCGAAGGGCCGCTTTTCGCTGGATGTTCCGGCGAACGAGAGCCAGGCGATTCATCTGGTGCGGGTGACGCATGATAAGGCGAATTATTTTCGGCCGGCGCCTCCGGGGACGCAGTCGGTTGAGGTGGATGTCTATAACGCTGCGGCGAAGGTGAAGGGTGTGAGCAGCGAGGCTGATGTGATGCGGCTGCAGACGGATGAGAGTGGGAAGTCGCTGCGGGTGGTTGAAAACTTTTTTGTGAAGAACGAGTCGAGTCCTCCGTTGACCCAGTTCAGTGACCGGCCTTTTGAGTTTTACCTGCCGGAGGGCGCGGTGGTGGAGGGGTCGGCTGCGCTGTCGCCGGGTGGGATGCCGGTGCAGGCGTCGCCGGTGCCGCTGGGCGACGCGAATCACTACGCGTTCATCTTTCCGATTCGGCCAGGAGAGACGCGGTTTCAGATTACCTACAAGCTGCCGTATAGCGGGAGTTTGAAGTTTTCGCCGCGGGTGATGATGCCTACCGACACGATTGCGGTGATGATGCCGAAGAGCATGACGTTCAAGGCGGGGCCTTCTGCACCTTATGCTCCCGTGACGGAGGAGACTACGGCGCAGACTTATGTGGCGCGGAGTGTGGCTCCATCGCAGGCGCTGGATTTTACGATCTCAGGGACGGGGCAGATGCCGCGGGATACCGGTGCTGCGGCAACGGCTGGTGAAGGTGGAGCGGCGGGGGATGCTTCGGCGCAGCCTGGTGCGGGCGGGACCACGAGTGCGGCAGCAAGTGATACGCGGCCGGGTGGAGGACTTGGGACGCCCCTCGATCCTGAGGGAACGAACGATCCATGGGCGAAGTACAAGTGGTGGATTCTGGGTGGGCTTGGGCTAGTGCTGGCGGTAGGTGCGGGTGTGATGTTGAAGAATGGGCCTGCTCCTGCGGTGGGATCAGCCGCTGGGGTTGCGGGGGGGAGTGGTTCGCCGGCGGGGCCTGGTTCCCTGCTTGCGGCGATGAAGGAAGAGTTGTTCTCGCTTGAAACGGATCGATTGCAAGGGAAGTTAACCGAAAGCGAGTATGTTGAGCAGAAGGCTGCGCTCGAGGTGATGCTGCGCAGGGCATTAGCGCGTGGCGAACGGAGTAAAGAGACGTCTGATGTGGCGGGACCCGTAGTCTGAGGGACTGGCGATGAATACGTTCAAGTCGACGTTACTTCTGGTGCTGCTAACGGTGTTCCTGATTTTGATCGGGGATCGTTTTGGCGGCCGAAACGGCATGGTGCTGGCGTTTGTCCTGTCGGTTGCGTTCAACTTCGGGACTTACTTCTTCTCGGACAAGATAGCGCTGCGGATGTACAACGCACAGGCGGTGACGAGGGAGCAGTTGCCTCGGGCTTACGCGGCGGTGGAGAGGCTAACGGCGAAGCAGGGGCTGCCGATGCCGAAGATCTACGTTCTGCCGACGGAGTCTCCGAATGCATTTGCTACGGGGAGAAATCCGCAGCATGCTTCGGTGGCGGTGACGCATGGGATTCTGCAGCTACTGGATGATGAGGAGCTGGAGGGTGTGCTGGCGCATGAGTTGGGGCACGTGCGAAATCGGGATATTCTGACCAGCTCGATTGCTGCGACGCTGGCCGGGGCAATTACGATGGTGGCGCGGATGGGCTACTATGCTTCGTTGTTTGGCGGGGGCGGTGGTAGAGACAGACGCGGCGGTGGCGGGCTGCAGGCTCTCTTGATGATTATTGTTGCGCCGATTGCAGCTTCGCTGATTCAACTGTGGATCTCGCGAACGCGGGAGTTTGAGGCCGATGCGACAGGGGCGGCGACGACGGGGAATCCGTATGCGCTGGCTCGTGCGCTGCAGAAGCTGGATGAATATTCGAAGAGAATTCCGATGGAGGCTTCGCCTTCAAACGCGCATCTGTTTATCGTGGCTCCGCTACTAGGAAGCGGCGGCATTGCGGGTCTTTTTTCGACGCATCCTCCGATGAAGGAACGAATTCAACGGCTGATTGGAAGGGATCACATCTAGTGATTCGAGGGGACCAACTCTAGGATGCAGACTTTGCTTCGGGCTCTGCGGTTGTTTGCGATAGTGGCGTGGGTGGGAGGCTGGGATTCTTCGCCTTTGTGGTGGCGCCTGTGGCTTTTCATAGTCTGGCGAGTGCGCATGATGCAGGGAGGGTAGTGGGTGGAACGCTGCGGGTGCTGCACTGGATCGGGCTGGTGGGGGGTGCAGTGTTCTATGTTGCGACAGCGTTGTTGTGGCTGCGGGCCAAAGTGGCGGCGAGGATGGAGTTTGCGATTGAGATGATTCTTGCCGGGATGATGATGGCGACAACGTACTATTCGCAGTTCAAAGTACTGCCGGCGATGGAGGTGGATCGGGCGCTGGCAGGTGGAGTGGTGGAGACGGCTCCGGTGGGGAACGCGGGGCGAGCGGACTTTGAGCGGCTGCATATTTTGTCGGAGCAGTTGGAGGGGTTCGTTTTCTTTTGCGGATTGGGTGTGGTGTTTGTACTGTCTCGTGAGTCGCATCAGGAGACGGTAGAATCTTAAGATCATGAAGATCTGCGCGATTGGTTTGCTGCGAGGAGATGCGGCGACTTTATTTTCCGGGACGGATGGCGATGAGTTGAAGATCGTCTGGAGGAGCTAGCGGTGTCGGCGTTGTGGTTGAGCCTGACGCTGGGGCTGGTAGCGGGTCTGGCTGATTTTCTGGGTGGATTTTTGCTGGTGCGGCAGTCGCCTTCGGCCCGGGCTCTGCGCTACTTCGTCGCGCTAGGCGCGGGTTTTATGCTGGCAGCGGCGATGCTGGAGATGATTCCGGAGGGTCTGCGGGTGAATGCGCGGTTTGCTCCGCTGCTGATTCTGGCTGGGTACTGCGGGGTGCATCTGCTGGAGCATTCGCTGGTGCCTCACTTTCACTTTGGGGAGGAGACGCACCACCACGAGTTTCTTTCAGCGAAGACCAGCTACTCGGTTCTGCTGGGATTGGCGACGCACACTTTTTTTGACGGGGTGGCTATAGGGTCGGGGTTTGTGCTGTCGCATTGGCTGGGATGGATTTTGTTCTTTGCGGTATTTCTGCACAAGATTCCTGAAGGCTTTACGATGGCGAGCGTGATGCTGGCGGGTGGCCGGGGCGCGGCGGCGGCGTTGAACTCGGCTTTGTTCCTGGGGGCCATGACGGTGCTTGGGGTGCTTGTGATTAATCTCGAGCCTAGCTGGGTGCGGGTGGGGCTGCCGTTGTCGGCCGGGGTGACGATCTATGTCGCGGCGACGGATCTGGTGCCGGAGGTGAACCGGGAACCTGGGTTGAGGATGGCTCTGGTGTTCTTCGCTGGGGTGGTGGTGTTTTTTATTCTGCGGCTGCTGGGGCCTGGGTAGGTTTTTGTTTTTTGGGAATACGCTTGTCCTGCCGAACGGGCTCCCTGCGCGGGAGGCGGTCACTTCGTGACTTGTACACCTTTTCCGGGGTATGGTGAGTTTGCTGGTCCTCCCGTTGGTCGGAATCGGCTGGAGTTAGCTGGCTGGATCGAGAGTGAGGGTTACGGTGGCGGAGTGCTGTAGGGGGCTTCCGGTGGGGGAGGTGGCAGTGCCGGTTACCGTGATGGTGTAGCTCTTTGCGGGTGAGGTTAGCTGAGGGTCGGAGTTGATGCGGGCTCCGCAGCCGCTGGCAAGGGTGAGGGTGACGCCGGCGATGGCCAGGATGATAAGTTTGGTTGCGGTGAGGTGGTGCTTGCGTCTGCGTAGAGCCGCGCGTGCAAGGGGACAAACGAGTAAGACTCCTGCAAGGAAGGATCGGTAGAGGCCGTGGGCTGAGGGGCTGTTTGTTGCGACGGTCGTAGGTGTCGCGATGGTCATGGTGAAGGAGTTGGGCGTGGCACCGGGAGGCAGGGTGGCGGGGTTGAAGGAGGCGGTGGCGAGATTCGGCAGGCCGGTGGCGGCGAGGGTGATGGGACTGGAGAGACTGTTCTGCGTCTGAACGGCGAAGGTAAAGCTGGCAGTGGAGCCGGAGAGGATGGTCTGCGTTGTGCTGCCAGTGGCGGAGAGAGCGAAGTCGGGTGTGGCGGGAGGGCCAGTTCCGACGGTGATCAGCTGCGGCGCAGAGAGGCTGGGGGTGAAGTTGGTGCTGCCGTCATAAACAGCAGTAAAGGTGTGAGAGCCCTGAGCGAGGAGGCTGGTGAGGAACACTGCGTCTCCAGAGGAGAGTGGGTTGGTGAAGAGAGGGCTGCTGCCATCGAGCAAGGTGACGGAGCCGGTTGGCGTGCCGGTAGTGGTGCTGGCGACGTGCACCGTGAGGGTAAAGGCTGATCCGGTTGATCCGGTGGCTCCAGTGGTGCCGGTAGCTACGAGGTTGCTGAGCGTGATGACGGTGCCGGCCGGGGTGATGGTAAGGGAGGGGTAGGGTGCAGCAATGGTGTAGTTCCCTGCTGTCGGTCCGGTGAGAGCAGGCGTGACGGGATAGGTTCCGGCGGACGAACCTGTAGTAGCGGCGGTGGTGAAGGCGACGGTGAGGTTTGCAGCATCCTGAGGGAGAACGCCGGTGAGAGTACCGCTGAGGCGTGGGATCGACTGACCGTACAGAACAAAAATAGGATCGGTGGTCGCAGTGAGTTGCTGAGGGTTGATGGTGAGAGCCAGCGGGGGACTCTGGGTGGAGGGATGAGTCTGATCGCCGGAGTAGATTGCGGTGAGACTATAGGCGCCAGCAGGCAAGGTGGTGGTTGAGAAGGTTGCGGTGTTAGAGACGAGCGGCGCGGTGCCCAGTGTCTTCGTTATGACGGAGGTGGTCGCTAGAAAGGTGATGCTGCCTGTGGCTGTATTATCCGCGGTGCTGGTGGCGAGGTTGGCTGTGAGCTGCCCGGTGCCGTAGGCGATGGCTGAGGGTGCGGTGAGGGTGAGTGCTCCGGGTGTAGTGGAACCGAGTCCCGCGATGGTGGTGATGTTGCTGCCTGCGGGCTGGGTCTCGACCTGACGGATGCGCTGATTGCCGGTGTCGGAGAGGGTGAGGCTGCTGGCGGGAGAGAGGGAGGTTGCGGTTGGGCTATCGAGCGAGGCGGCTGTGGGGGGGCCGTTGTCGCCGGAGAAGGTCTGGGTGCCGTCACCGACGACGGTGGTGATGAGGCCGGTGCTGGCGTCAATGCGGCGGATGCGGTGGTTCGCCGTGTCGGCGAGGTAGAGGTTGCCGGAGGCGTCGGCGGTGAGGCCGTGAGGGAGTGCGAGGGTTGCGGCAGACGCGGAAGCGGAGTCGCCGGAGAAGCCGGGCAGGCCAGTGCCGGCGATGGTGGTGATCAGGCCGGTGCTGGAGGTGATCTTGCGGATGCGGTGGTTGTGGGTGTCGGCAAGGTAGAGATTGCCGGAGGGGTCGATGGCAATGCCCGTGGGTGAGTCGATGGCAGCGGAGAGGACGGCGGCCCCGTCGCCGGAGTAGCCTTGCGTGCCTGTGCCGGCGATGGTGGTGATGAGACCAGTGCTGGCATCGATGCGGCGGATGCGGTGGTTCGCGGTGTCGGCGAGATAGAGGTTGCCGGAGGCGTCGATGGCGAGAGCGGTGGGGAGGTTGAGTTGGGCGGAGAGGGCGGGGGCGCCGTCTCCTGAAAAGCCCGAGGTGGTACCTGCGATGGTGGTGATGAAGCCAGTGGTTAGGTTGAGTCTGCGGATGCGGTGGTTGTGGGTGTCCGCGATGTAGAGGTTGTTTGCCGAGTCGAGGGCGAGGCCCTGGGGGGAGTCGAGGGTGGCAGAGGTGGCAGGACCTGTGTCGCCGGAAAAGCCCTGAGTGCCGGTGCCTGCGATGGTCGTGAGATTGCCGTTGGTGTCGACCTTGCGGATGACGTGGTTCCCTGTTTCGGCGAAGTAGAGATTGCCGGCTGAATCGAAGGCGATGGCGGAGGGAAGGACGAGAGGGATCGTCAGCGCAGAGACAGATGTGGTTTGTGCGGGAAGGCTCGAGAGGGAGAGGAGCCAGAGCAGGAGGGGGAGCGCGATCCTGAAGGGAACGATTCTTGTGCGGAGAGGGTGAGGGAGGCTCTGCTTACCCATGAAGGCTGGTCAAACGTACTCTGCGAAGAAGATCTTGTGGCTGGTTTGTTGCACCTTGTCCTACTTTACCGGAAGATGAGGGCTCTCCATGCAGAAGACCCCGGACGAGAGCATCCGGGGTCTTCTGATGGTTTGTAGCGTAGTGGGTTAGGGGACGGTCTGGAAGCGGCCGTTCTTCAGGCCAACCGCGTAGGGCGCATAGATTGGTACACCAGCACCGACGATCTCGGTGATGAAGTTGGCACCGTCGCCTGCAACCCAGACGTTACCGGCCTGGTCGACTGCGGTGGCGCGACCGGAGGTAAAGACGGTCGAATCCTTCTGGTAGCCGGTGGCGGGAGAGAGTCCGCCCGCGATGTTCTGACTTCCGAGTTCGCTGACGCTACCGGTACCAGTGCCATTTGTATTGTTAGGAATCCACACGTTGAGACGGCCATCGACTGCGATGGAGGTTGGGGCGGCGGCTCCGATCATTGCCGGAGTATTGTAGGGGAAGCCGTTGAGGTTGGTGTAGGTGCCAGCAGAGAGAATGAGTCCATCGATGTTGCCGTTGTTGAACGACGAGACGAAGAGTCTGTTGTCATGGCTGAGCGAGATGCCGTAGGAGTTGCCGGAGGTTGGGATTGAGCTGGTGAGGAAGCCATTCAGGTTTCCACCTGCGACGCTGGGCGATACCTCGGCGACTGACGTCGTACCGGTGGTCACGAAGATGTTGCCCTGGATAGCATTTCCCTGGTAGTCCGGCATGAGGCGAACCGGGTTTGTGCCAACGTTGCTGGAGATCTGAATCGGAGTGACCGCGGTAGTTGCTGCCGCTGCGTTGGGGATCCTGTAGAGAGAGCCAACAGCGCCCGCGACGGAGGTGAAATAAACGTTCCCGACGCCATCTGCTGTAACCCCGCCGACGGGCGAGACGGTGGCTGGGAAGGCGAGAGCGGTGGAGTTGGACGGGTTGTAGCGATAAAGGCTTGCGCCGGAACCGATCCAGACGTTGTTGTTGGAGTCGATAGTCGCTCCGCCTTGCGATCCGCCGCTGCCGAGAAGGACGCAGGTGGTGGGTACTCCAGCGCCCGAGATCTCAGAGAGGTTGCCGGTACCGGCCTGCGAGTTGGCGATCCATACGTTGTCCGCCGCGTCGATATTGATGTCGATGGGCGAGCTGATGAAGCCGCCGCTGCCGCCTGTGCTGGTACCGCAGGTGCTCATGCTGGAGTAGCTGACCGCGATGGTCCAATCCGTAGGCTGGGTGGCAGCCGCGGGTTGATAGGGACCGGCGACTCCGCCGGCGAGGCCGAAGAGCGTAGCTACGTTGGCTGTGCTGCCGTTACTGGGATTGGTGAGAATGTAGTAGATCGCCTGGAGAGTATCGGTTGCTGCGGTGAAATTAGTGTTGAAGTTGTTGGTGTACGCCGAGGTTGGCGGTACCGCGGCTGCGAAGAGTGAGGTGCAGGGTGCCGAGGCGCTGGTGGCGGTGTTGATGCAGGCAGAGAGGATGTTTCCGAGCAGATTAAGTTTGCCGGCCTCGGGCGTTGCCGTGACGGAGACGCCAGGAGCGATGTTTCCGCTGGCTGCGTTCAGTGTGGTCGAAGAGACGGCGGTACCTGCGGAGGAGTCAGCCAGAAGTGCGATGGTCGCTGGAATCTGTTTGATGATGGTGGACTGCTGGCCAGTACCGTCGGAAACGATGGCATATGGGATCGCACCGCCGGTCGGATTGAAGAACTGTTGCACGGCTGCCATTGTTGCGACGGTGGTCACTTCTGTCATATCGACGTGGTTAGCTGCGGTGAGTTCAATGCAGGTGCCGTAGACAGAGATGAAAGCAGCGGCAGTATTGTTCTGCGAAGTATCCCCGTTGTTCTGGGTATTTCCGCCCTTCGAGATGACGTAGACCAGCGGGTCATTGTTGCCGGCGGGGCAGGAGAAGGTGTTTCCGGTATCGGTGTTGCCGTTGACGGGGTCCTTGATGAAGGCAAAATTTCCGCTGGCGTCGGTGGTTGTGGTCGCGGCGACGCTGGGCAGCGTTCCTGGGCTGCCCTTCAGTCCGGCGTAGTACAAGCTCACGGTTGCGCCGACGACAGGTTGGTTGCCGCCGTGGATCTTTCCGCTGAGGGTGGCAGCCTGGCTGAGTGGGTTTGTGTTCGTAGCCGTCGTCGCCATATTCGAACAGCCGGCGGTGAAGACCGCGCTCGATGCCATAAGCGCGAGCAGATTTCGCTTTGAGCCCGTCAGCCGGGCGAAAGAGTTGCCAATCATGGGTGTTCCCTCCGAAAGGTGGTAGTGCGGTTTGCTGTTCAAGGTGATGCTGACCAGAGACGAATGTCAAATCAAGAGCACGATATCAAGAGTGAGACAGGCTGGGGGAAAAATGTCGGTCTGTCGGATAAATACAAACTGTCAGGTCAATGCAGGCTGCAAGGTTAATGCAAAAAACTATGGAGCATCTGGAACTTCCTTTGATAACGGAGCCTCTTCGGGTCGGAGAGCCCCTGAGGGGGGAGGACAGTTACAGGACAACGGAAAGTCTTTCAACATCTCATGATGGAGCATAACCGAGGTTGGCCATTCTGTTGCTAAATAACTCGTGACACTTTTGGGTCATTCATATGGAAGAGTTAACAGGCTCGACGGCGTAGCTGCCCGCAATATGCAACTAATTGCAGTCCTCCGATGCAGGCGTTACCGACGGCCTGGTTTCTTCTTAGGGATGCGGGTGGGACTTTGACCATTATTCGACTGATTCGCTTGGGCAAACTGCCGGCGGTTCGCCCCCGGAGCTTAATGTTTTGCCGACCCGGTTGAGGGGTGACTGAGGGTGATTTTGACTGGCGGGGTGGCCGGTGACAACGTTCGGGAAAGAGAGCTAATCTAACCGAGTAGACTGCTACCATTAGATCGTTCGCTAACGGAGAAGACCATGAAACCAATGTATCTTGCAGCAAGCTTAGCTCTTTCTACGACCTTACTCCTGGGCGGATGCAAAAGTTCCACGCCTGCTCCGGCTCCAGCTGCTACTCCGGCTCCAACCCAAAGCCTGAATCCGGATGGGACACCTGCTAACCCGGGTTCGTCGAGCGCGGCGGCGCCGGCTACTCCTGCGGTATCGCCTACGACTTCGACTCCTGCGATTCCCCCTCCGCCGCCTCCAGGCCCCGTAGCTGCAGCGGCTCCGAATCTACCTCCACCTCCGCCGCCTCCGGTGAGATTGACCGCCCCGGCAGGGGCTTCGGTGACGGTTACGGTGACCGAGCAGCTGAGTGCAAGCAAAAACAGTGTTGGCGATGGGTTCTCCGGGGTGTTGGCGGCTCCGGTGAAGACTGCCGGAGGCGGGGTTGTCTTCCCGCGAGGAGCCCATGTCGTCGGCACCGTAGTTGCGGCTAAGGGTCGCGGACGGTTCAAGGGATCAGGCGCGCTTGGCATCGCGGTGACGCAGATCTCTGGGACGGCGGTAAGTACGAGCTCCTATGAGAAGGATCAGTCGGGCAAAGGAAAGCGTTCGGCTGGCTTTATTGGCGGCGGCGCCGGTGGCGGCGCTCTGATTGGCGGAATCGCCGGCGGCGGCAAGGGTGCATTGCTGGGCGGTTTACTTGGAGCGGGCGCAGGAACGGCCGGCGCAGCGTTTACGGGGAATAAGGATGTGGTGATTCCGTCGGAGTCGACTGTCACCTTTCACCTGACGGCGCCGGTCTCGATCACAGTCCGCAATCGAGATCGGAATCGGGACAACAGCGATAGACCAAGCGATACACCATAAGATCCGCAATGGTTTGATTGATAAGCACCTGCTCGATCTTCCGGGCAGGTGTTTTTTTGTGCGCAGAGAACACGGTTGGATGACGGTAGACTTGAAAGATGCGACTGAATCCTGTTTTTTTGTTGTCCGCCACCGATGTGGCACACTTCCCTACTGAAGCGAAGACCTTCGGCGCGCCTGAGGTGGCGTTTCTCGGGCGGTCGAATGTTGGAAAGTCCTCGTTGATCAACTCCCTGCTGGGTTCGCGCGAGGCGAAGGTGTCGTCGACGCCGGGGCGGACACGGGCGATCAATTTTTTTGCGCTGCATGAGGGCGCGGGAGACAAGATGAAGGTGAGGCCGACGTTGATCTTCGCGGACCTGCCGGGGTATGGGTATGCAAAGATCTCGAAGTCGATCTCGGCGGAGTGGCCGTCGTTTATCGAGCCTTATCTTGCGGAGCGGGAGACGCTGACCCTTTGCATCTGCCTGGTGGATACGAATATTCCGCCGCAGGAGAATGATACTCAATTGATTACATATTTCAAACAGACGCAGCGGCCCTACCTGGTGGTAGGGACCAAAGCGGACCGGCTTTCGAATAATCAACTGGCGAAGTCTGTTGCGGCGTTGAAGAAGGCTCATGAAGTAGAGGAGATTTTGCCGGTGTCCGCGAAGACGGATGCGGGGACAAAGGTGCTTTGGGCGAAGATGATGGAGGTGGCGGAGTAGCTGGAAGAAACCTTCATCGGATGAAAGGCGATTTCCGGCGCGACTGCCATTAATCATACGGGGCTACAATTTTGGCGTCGTGGCTGAGACGGGCCAAAATCTCCCAGGCAATTCTTCCGAAGGAGTTTTTATGAAACGCACGTTGATGATGTTTTTTGTTGCAGTGCTGGGCTTGGCCCCGGTGGTGATGGCGCAGGGGCAGACGGTCGGCCAAAAGGAGACGGGGCTTGCGGCCGTTTATTCCAGCAGACTCAATGGGCATGTTACGGCGAGTGGGCAGATGTATAACGGATCGGCCTTGACGGCAGCGCACAAGACGCTTCCCTACGGAACCAAGATCAAAGTGACCAATACCAAGAATGATAAGAGCGTGGTGTTGCAGGTCAACGATCGAGGACCTGTGCAGGCTGGCCGCATTCTCGATATCACTCCGGCTGCAGCGGCACGGTTGGGCATTCCGAGAAAGGCGATGCGGGATGTACCGGTCGAGGTGATCGAGCAAGGCAATGGCAAGACGACTCGACAGCACGCGGAGTAAGGTGCCGTAGAGATGGAAAGGGCGGCGATGACAGATTTGTCATGCCGCCCTTGTTTTTCTTGGAACGTGTGGTGGGCTAGTCGCCGTAGTATTCGAGGCCGAGATGGGTGATGAGGTCTTCCCCCATGATGTGACGGAGGGTGTTCTTCAGCTTGATGTGCTGAATGAAGAGGTCATGCTCTGGGTAGACGCCGGGGGCGGAGTCCGGATCCTTGAAGTAGAAGCTGAGCCACTCCTGAATGCCGAGGCCACGCAGTGAAGGTGTGCGGGCGGCCAGATCCATGAAGAGGATCAGATCGAGAGCGAGTGGAGCAGCAAGGATGGAATCGCGGCAGAGGAAGTCTACCTTGAGCTGCATGGGATAGCCGAGCCAGCCGAAGATGTCAATGTTGTCCCAGCCTTCTTTATTGTCGCCGCGGGGCGGGTAGTAGTTGATGCGGACCTTGTGATAGAGATCCTTGTAGAGATCTGGGTGCAGCTCGGGCTGAAAGATGTGCTCGAGAACGCCGAGCTTCGAGACCTCTTTGGTCTTGAAAGAGTCGGGATCGTCGAGAACTTCGCCGTCGCGGTTGCCAAGAATATTGGTGGAGTACCAGCCTGCGACGCCGAGGTTGCGGACCTTGAATGCGGGAGCGAGAACGGTTTTGATGAAGGTCTGGCCGGTCTTGAAGTCCTTGCCGCAGATGGGAGCGTTCATCTTCTTCGAAAGCTCCTGCAGTGCGGGGATGTCGACGGTGAGGTTTGGTGCGCCGTTGGCGAAGGGTATGCCTTCCTTGAGCGCGGCCCAGGCGTACAACATCGAGGGCGAGATACCGGGGTCGTTATCGACGAGGCCCTTCTCGAAGGCTTCGAGCGTCTGGTGGACTGCTGTCTGCTCGAGGTAGATTTCAGTAGAGCCGCACCAGATCATGACCTGGCGGTCGGTTTTGGTTTTGAACTCCGCAATGTCGTTGCGAATCTGGTTGGCGAGGTCGCACTTGTTCTTGCCGGTCTTGATCTTCTGGCCGGTGAGGCGCTTGACGTAGTGCTGGTCGAAGACGGCGGGCATCGGCTCGATGGACTCGAGGAAGGGACGCATCTGTTCGAGCTGGTCGCGGTCGAGTACCTGCGCGGTCTTGGCTGCGTCGTAGAGGTTGCCGCCGAAGATGTCCCAGCCGGTGAAGACGATGTCGTTGAGGTCTGCGATGGGGACGAAGTTCTTGATGAGCGGGGTGCGTGCATCGGTGCGTTTGCCGAGACGGATGGTGGCCATCTGCGAGGTGGAACCGATGGGTTTAGCGAAGCCGCGGCGAATAGCTTCTACACCGGCGATAAGTGTGGTGGCGACGGCTCCCATGCCGGGAATCATGACGCCTAGTTTTCCAGTGGCAGGCTTGATGGTTGCCGCGTCCTGCGCAGCGGATGCTGGCTTAGCGGCCGGGGGTGTAGACATTCTTGGCGGTACCCTTCTGTCGTGCGATATTCCGTGTAGTGCGGACTCTCTAGTATCGCTTAGCGGAGAGGAGGGGTGCAAATGGGGAGGCACTGTCCGAACATCCACAGGGCGATGTTTGTTCGCAACTATGTTTGCGCAACTCTGACGATAGCCAGAGGCGTGGGATAGGGTTTCTACCTCGGAGGCGTATCCAGGTATTTGATGAGCAGGACTTCGTTGCCGATCTCGCTGTAGATCAGCTCGTCTACGGTGCCGTTTGCGAGGAGGAGGCCGTATCCGCCGGGGCGCATTCCATCCTCTTCGCGCTTCCGGATATGGGCGGTGGGATCCTGTGGAGGATTTGCGATGGCGGCGTGGGTGAGAGACTCCTGGCGGAATCCTGCGCCGGGGTCGCGTACGTGAAAGACCAGTGTTCGTGCGGTGCTAATGGCGGTGACCTCGACGACCTGCTCGGGATTGAAGGCGGCGCCATGCTCCATGGCATTGAGCAGGATCTCTCGCAGCGCCTGCATCAGGTCGAGTTGTGCAGTGTCGGGTAGAAGGTTGGTGAACTCTTTAGCAAAGGTGAGGAGGCGCTCGGCGGTGATGAGGCGGCAACTGACACGGACGGAGACCCAGCCAGGACGAGCGGAGAGAACATGGATGTCCTGTTGCCACCGATTGTCGGAGGTTGTATCGGCGGCCAGGTTCGCGATCGCCTGCACATCAAAGGGGGGCGTAAAGCAGGCGAACACGTGGGCTCGCAAGGCCGCGATTACGTCTTCCGGCGTGCTGTGGTGGGCGAGAGCGATGCACTTTACGCCCGGACGGATGTGGCGCATCTCGTCGAGCAGAGCCAGATCTTCTTCGACGGAGCTGTTGGCGCAGGTGATGACAACGCTGAAGGATCGCATCCGCAGGCGCTGCAGGGCGTCGGCGTGACCAGAGGCATAGTCACTGGGGATACGGGCGAGAGCGAGTGCATCGCCGATACTTTTGGCGACTTGGGTATCACTTCCAATGACCAGGACACGGCTCATGGTTGGCTCCGAGGAAGGTCACGTTTAACTTTAGATTATCTCGTTCGCAGAGTCGTGGCAGGTTTTCGCGATATTCTTCATTCCGTCAAACCGAGGTCTATCACGGACGGCGGGTGCTTAGATTTCGGAGAAGAAGACGGACGGGGGAACGTGAAAGCGGCGGCTCAGACGCTGGATATGGTCGCGCGTAAGCTGGCGGCGCCCGGAGAGAATGAGTGAGACGGTGGTTTCGCTCCCGAGTTCGTTGGCGATGTCGCGCTGGGTGAGACCGTTTTGGTCGAGCAGAAAGCGTAGCACCTCTGCAGGCTCGGCGTCAGGCACGACGTGATGTTGAGATTCATACTGGTCGATGAGCAGAGTGAGGAGCGCGATCGCTTCGTCCTCGTAAGCGGTCGGGGCAGACTTCGCGGTGAGCTCGAACAATGCTTTCGAATAGGCGGCAAGTTCCTTGTCGGAGCGTATGAGGTGGGGCGCTCCCAGGCGAATCATCCTGGCGGGATTGGCTAGCGTTGTACTCATCGTTTGACCCCCTTGTCCCAGTTGGCTGTGTTGTCGTACTGCTTGTGCGTAAGAAAAGACCGGATGTAGATGTGGCCTTCGGTGATGCGTGAGGCCCTCTGCCGCGAATAGTGAATGATGGTAATGAGTCGAAAGCGGTTCTGACGAATATTGAAGATAACGTATCCCTCGACGGCATCTGCGTCTGGGAAGACCTGCCTGACCTCCACAAAGTTTCTCCGCCGTGCAGCGGTCGCGATCTTGTACCAGGCTCTTATCTCATTTGCGGCCTCTGGATACCGGGTTTCGGCTTCGAGCAGATGCTTTCGGGTTACTACATTCATAGACGAAAGCCTGTCATGAGAGCCTAACTTACTCTCCAATCTCTCCAATCTTACTTTGCATAATGCAAAGTAGTCAACCGACGCCGTGCCATGCGGTAGAGGCGGTTGCGGCTAGGCAGCTTCGGTGCGGATGCGGTTCTTCCAGTGGGAGGTAATGAACCAGACTGCGCCGATCACCAGGACTATTTCTACGCCGAGGTGGAAGCGGTGGAAGATGGCTTTGAACTGGGGGTTGGTGTTCCAGCTTGCGCCTAGTTTCATGCCTACCCAGGCGAGGGCGTAGCACCAGGGCCACGAGCCGATGAAGGTGTAGAGATGGAAGCGAAGCTGGTTCATCTTTGCGACGCCCGCGGGGAAGGCAATGAAAGTGCGGACAATGGGGAGCATGCGGCCGATGAGGACGGTGATGGAGCCGTATTTGGAGAAGAAGTGATCGACCAGGTCGAGATCGCGACGGCTTAGAAGCATCATGCTGCCGTAGCGCTCCACCATGGGACGACCGCCCTTTGCGCCGACCCAGTAGGCGGGAATGGAGCCGAGGTTCGAGGCCAGCGATGCCACCGTGGCCAGGATGATGAGCTGGAGCTGCGTGTGGGCGAGAGCGTAGCCGGCAAGCGGCATAATGACTTCAGACGGGATGGGGATGCAGGCGGACTGAATCGCCATCAGGAGGATAACGCTGGCGTAACCGCCCGCGGCTATGGCGCCGATGAGGAGTGCAATGATTTTTTCTGACATGCAGGTGCAGTATACGGGGTGAGGGTTTGGTGAGGATGAGCTAGCATGGAAGAGTCAGGAGATCTGCACCATGTCGAATACTGTTACCGAAGCGGGAACCTCTGTTGCTACCGAGACTAATCCTAGTGCGCCGACTCAGGCGGGACGGCCAGCGAGTGGCTATGGGACGGGTTCTCAGCCGCAGGCGGCTCCGCATGACCCTTCGAAGCCGGCGGTGAAGCGGCAGATTGTTTGCTTCAGCTTCTACAAGGTGATGCCGGAGTGGCGGCGATTGCCGGCGCAGGAGAAGGCGGCGCATAAGGCTGCGTTTGCCGAGGTGCTGGCGAAGTGGAATAAGCCGGGGGAGTTTGTGTCGCTGACGTACTCGACGATTGGGACACGCGGCGATGTGGATATGTGCGTGTGGTCCATTGGGTATGGGGTGGATGAGCTGAACCAGATGCGAAGCGAGTTGATGCGGACGCCGCTGGGGGGATATCTGAACTCGCCGCATAACTTTCTGGCGATGACGAAGCGTTCGCAGTATCAGATTGACCGGCCGGATGAGAGCGAGGGCGAAGGGCGTGGAGCGATTCGGCCGGGTGGGCAGAAGTACATCTTTATCTACCCGTTCTGGAAGACGCGGCCCTGGTATCTGCTGTCAGCTGCGGAGCGGAAGCGGTTGATGGATGAGCATATCCGGATTGGGCTGATGTATCCGCGGGTGAAACTGAATACGACCTACTCGTTCGGGATCGACGACCAGGAGTTTGTGGTGGCGTTTGAGACCAACTTTCCGGAGGACTTTCTGGATCTGGTGCAGCAGCTTCGGGAGACCGAGATCAGTCTTTATACGCTGGCTGATACTCCGATCTTCAGCTGTGTGCGGGTGCCTGCGTCAGAGATGCTGGATCGTCTGGGTTAGAGCGCATGACGAAGACGACTGTGGCTCGGACTGCTGCTAAGAGTAAGGCCGTGGTTGGAGCGAAGGCTCGCGCGATTGCGAAGACTGAGCCGGTTTCGGCTAAGAAGAAAGCTGGAAAGACGGTGAATCCGACTTCGCCCGAGCGGGTAGCGGCGATTCTTGATGCTCTGCGGAAGGCCTATCCCGGAGTGGTGTGTGCGCTGAATCATAAGAGTGCGTGGGAGCTGACGGCGGCTACGATTCTGTCGGCGCAGTGTACGGATGTTCGCGTGAATCTGGTGACTCCGGCGCTGTTCAAGGCGTTTCCTACCCCGAAGGCGATGGCCGCTGCTTCCCTGCCGGAACTTGAGGAGTTGATTCGGACGACTGGTTTTTTTCGCAATAAGGCGAAGTCGATTCAGGGTGCGGCAAGGGTGGTAGTAGAGAAGTTTGGGGGGAAGGTGCCTCAGACGATGGAACAGATTCTTACGCTGCCGGGGGTGGCTCGGAAGACTGGGAACGTGGTGTTGGGGTCGTGGTTCAACATTGCGGTAGGAGTGGTTGTAGATACGCATGTTATGCGCCTGTCGCGGCGGCTGGAGTTGACCGGAGAGACTGCGCCGGAGAAGGTGGAGCGGGATCTGATGAAGATACTTCCGCAGGACCGGTGGATCGCGTTTTCCCATGAACTCATTCATCATGGGCGGCAGATTTGCGTGGCTCGAAAGCCAAGGTGCGCGGACTGTACGCTGGAGAGGCTTTGCAACTCAGCGGACAAAACGTGGAGCTCACATTAGTACCCTCCCTCCCTTCTCGATATAACGCAAAAAATCTGAAAATAAATCCCAAAAACCTGGCGTACTTTTCGCCGCCTAAAACATGGCTGTCAACTCACCATGTTTCACCACCCAACCACCACAAACTCACCAGCGAAATACCACGCCAAACACCACATATTTCTCAAAAAACCCTTTTAAAACCACAAATCGCCTCACTTGATTTTTTACCGATGAGTGAAGTGAGTGGCCAGGGATTGGACAAGGGCCGGGATGGTGGGTTCGGCAGCTTCGATCGAGGGTTCGTGGCCAAGGTCGCGAAGCTCCTGGCTGGTGACGGGACCGATGGAGGCGAGGGTGATCTTAGGCGGGAGGGTGAGATTGGCAACTTCTAACAAACCCATAAGGTGACGGGCAGTGGAGGCGCTGGTGAAGGTGATGGCGTCGGGATAGTTCTCCGGTGCGCTAAAGAGATGTTGAAGCGCGGGGATGGAGTCGGGTGGTGTCTGGTTGCGGTAAGCTTCGGCGATGGTGACGGTGGCTCCGGCGGCGGTGAGGGTTGCGGGGAGCGTGTCGCGGGCTTCAGCGGCGCGGGGGAGCAGGAAGGATCTGCCGGGGGCTTCGGGCAAAAGAGCTTCGGCCAGCGATTCGGCGATGTATTGCGGAGGGACGAGATCGACAGTGAGGCCGATGGCGTTGGCGGCGCGAAGGGTGGCGGGGCCGATGACGGCGATGTGTTTGGCAAGTTGGGTGAGGTGGAGGAACTGCGCTCGGCGATGGAAGGCTTCAACGGCGTTGGCGCTGGTGAAGAGGAGCCAATCGTAGGTGCGGAGGCAGGTGAGGGCTGCGTCGAGTGCGGCGAAGGAGGCCGGCGGGACGATCTCGATGGTAGGGATCAGGATGGTGATCGCGCCAAAGGCTTCGAGTTTTGTTGCAAGCTCGGAGGCCTGATGGCGGGTTCGCGTGATGAGGATGCGTTTGTTAGTTAGGGTTGGCATCCTTTGGATATTGTATGTCTCTCGCTGATAGCGCATCTTATGCAGCGGGTCGAGAGAAGCAAAGTTGTAACCTTCCCGGCTTCCAAACGAAAAGCCGAACCTGGTAGGTCCGGCTTTAGTGAAGACATATAACTGGGAAGAGGCGACTAAGCCGTTTTACCGGTTAGCACGGGTGGAGCAGCTAAGGATTTGGCTGGTTTGATGACTCCGATTTGTTGCATGATTCCGAGTTGGTCGGAGCTCCCCCAGCGTTCGGTGATCTTTCCGTCTTTGAACTTTGAGATCTGCATGCCGCGGGCTTTAACCTTTTTGCCGGAGGGCGGGATGCCGAGGAAGTTGCCGTCGTGCGTGCCTGTGATGGTATAAGCGAAGCCTACATTGTCCTCGTCTGCGACGAGATGCTCGACAGCGATGGACAGGTCCGGAAAGGCAGCGCGAAGTTCTGTGAAAAACATGATGAAACCTTCCACCCCTTTACCTTGATCGGGTGCGGGATCGTGGTCTTTTACATCGGACGCCATGACGTCGTGGAGTCTCTCGAGTTTGCCGCTGTTGATAGCTTCGCCCATTTTTTTCTGTGCTTCGATGTTCGATTCCTTGCTCATGAGTTCCCTTCCTGGTGAAGTCGGGCCCGTTGATGAGGCTCGGCGGTTGAGAGTTAGGTGAAGATCATGCGGCGTGGGGGTGGAGGATTACTTTAGTCCAGCCATCATCGCGGTTGTCGAAGTGCTTGTAGGCTTCGGGAGCCTGGGATAAAGGAAGCTCGTGGGAGATGATGATGGATGGATTGGCCTTGCCGTGGTGGATGAGGTCCATCAAGCGGCGGTTGTAGGCCTTAACGTTGCATTGACCGGTACCCATCTTCTGTCCCTTGAACCAGAATTTACCGAAGTCAAAGGCAATTTGGCCCTTCTTTTCGAGGGGGTCGTCGGCTTTGGGATCGTGCGGGATAAAGACGCCGACTACACCGAGCGTTCCAGTGGCTTTGACGGCGTCCACAAGGGCGTTCATGACCATATTGGGCACCTCCTTGCCTTTGGAGTTGTGGCACTGGTAGCCGATGCACTCTGCGCCACAGTCTGCGCCTAATCCGTTGGTCAATTCGCGAATCTGTTCGCTGACGTTGTCGTTGGACGAGTCGATGGGAGTGGCTCCAAGTTTTTTAGCGAGGGTGAGGCGGTCGGCTTTGTGGTCGACAACGAAGATCTGACTGGCGCCTTGGATCTTGGCCGAGAGTGCAGCCATGAGACCGACGGGGCCGGCTCCATAGATGAGGATGGATTCGCCGGGTTTGAGGTCGGCGAGACGAGTGGAGTGCCAGCCGGTGGGAAAGATGTCAGAGAGCATGACGTAGTCTTTCTCTTTGGCGGTGGCGTCTTCGGGGAGTTTGAGGCAGTTGAAGTCGGCGTAGGGGACGCGGAGGTACTCGGCCTGCCCGCCGGAGTAGGGGCCCATGCCGGCGAATCCGTAGGCTGCTCCGGCCATGCCTGGCATGACTGATGGGTCGGAGCAGGTGAGACAGTAGCCGGTGAGGCCGCGCTCGCAGTTAGCGCAGAATCCACAGCCAATGTTGAAAGGGAGGACAACCTTCATTCCCTTCTTCACAGAGTCGACGGCTTTCCCAACCTCGACCACTTCTCCGAGATTTTCGTGGCCGAGGATTTTGCCTTTTTCTACGTCGGTACGGCCTTCATACATATGAAGGTCAGAGCCGCAGATGTTGGTAGTAGTGAGCTTGATGATGACATCGGTCTGCTTTTCGATTTTGGCGTCGGGGACAGAGTCAATACTAACTTTCTTCGGGCCGTGGTAGACGAGTGCTTTCATGTGACGTTCCTTTTCTGGTGAGGCTTGGCTGCTTTGTGGCGCAGCCGGGTTAGGCAATGGTGCTCGCCTGTTTGGTTCGGTTCTGGATTTATTGCCGTCGCTGCTCTGGGCGGTGCTGTTATTAGCAGACGCTGCATAGGAAAGGTTCGAAACACTCTCGGCGTACGGAGAGAAATGTGGCCGGCGACGACGCGATCGGTCGCCGGCTATGCAAGAAGTAGATGCGAAGGAGCCGGGTGAGGTTTGCCGGCTTGCGTGGGATGGTGTGATTGGTCTTATTTATGGTGTGTGCGCTTTGGGGGTCTCAGGTTCGGAGATTTGGGCCGGGATGGGGGGTTTGTCAGGAATCTTGACGATCCGTTCCTGCACTCCTTCTACGACGTCGCTGACACCTTTGCTGAGCAAGAAGGTGAATGCGGCGAATGCAAAGAGTCCTAAGGAGCTTAGATCTCGTGCGGGCATGTGGGTGAGGTTGGATTTTTGAAGAAGCGTGAGATTCGACAAGATTGCGATAACGATTTGCGACAGGCCATAGAAGATCTTCAGATGTTTTTTGAACAGGTAGAGGAGGATGCCCACGAGGAGGAGGCCGGTGCAAAGGATAGAGCGCGCGAGTACGTTGTAGTAGAAGGAATGGGAGGCGAAGTGGTCTCCGACGGATCGGCGAAAGACCAGGTACCAGCAGAGCAGGCTGACCAGAAGGCCGGTCAGTGCAGCGATGGTGAGATGGAGCCAGTAGAGTTGGCGTGTGCGGGATTTCTCGAATGCGTGAGACTTTTTGTAGAGGATGAAGAGAAACACGGCTATCGGCAGGATGAAAAATACGATGGCGTGGACGATGACGAGGTGTGGACCCCACTTTTCAATCCAGCTGAGGTAGATATCGTTCCAGTGAATCTCCGTTGGGGTGATGCGAAAGGCTGCCCAGAAGATCAGCCACCACAAACCGGCGAAGAAAAGCACAAGTAGCGCGGCAAGAAGAAAGAATCGCGGCCTTAGCTTTTCAGGCTTATCGTTTTCCTCTGGCATAGTCGTATCCAATAAAACAAGCGCGGAGACGTATGGCCCGGGACCCGTGAAGCAGGCATCATTTTACAAGAACGGTTAGCTGTTGGAGAGTGCGAGGGTAAGGAGATCGAGGGCGCCTTTGGATTTGAGGTCGTCGGCGACGCGGAGGCCGAGGGTGATGGGGTCGGTGTCGGGAGCGGCTTCAGTTTCGACCTGGACCATGGATTCGCCGTCGGGGGAGACGACCTGGGCGACCATCTTCCACTTCCCTTCTTCGTGGAAGCAGTGAGCGCCGATGGGGAGTGAGCAGCCGCCGCCGAGGGCGTCGAGTGTGGTGCGCTCGGCGTCGATGGCGAAGCGGGTGTAGGGGTGCTCGAGGAAGGCGATGGCGTTGCGGAGGTAGGTGTCGCGGGCTTCGTCGATGGCGTGTTCGGGGCTGCGGGTTTCGAGGGCGAGGGCTCCCTGGCCGGGGGCGGGACAGAGCTCGCAGGGGGAGAAGCGCTGGTGGACGGATTCAGTGCGCTTGAGCCGGTCGAGGCCGGCGGCGGCGAGGACCAGGGCGTCACACTGGCCCTGCTCGAGTTTGCGCAGACGGGTATCTATGTTGCCACGGACATCTACGAAGGTGACGTCGGGGCGGAGGGCGAGGATCTGTGCGCGGCGGCGGGGGCTGGTGGTGCCGATGCGGCCTCCTGCAGGGAGGGTGTGGAGCGCCCAGTAGGGTTCGCAGACCCAGACGTCGCGGGCGTCGGCGCGTTTGGGGATTGCAGCGAGGGTGAACTGCGGGGCTAGTTTTGTCGGGAGGTCTTTCAAGCTGTGGACGGCGAGGTCGATGCGGCCTTCTTCGAGAGCCTCTTCGATTTCTTTGATGAAGATGCCTTTGCCGTCGAGGTTTGGCGGAGGGATGAAGCCCGGTTGCTGCATGCGGTCGCCAGTCGTGCGAATGATCTCGAGCTCGACGTGGTACCCGGCGTCACGAAGGGCGTAGAGGATGTGGTTGGCCTGCCAGAGAGCGAGTTGAGAGCCTCGGCTGCCTATGCGAATTGGGTTGCTGGAGTTATTGTGCTCGGAACTCATAGTCTTAATTAGGATACGGGATGATGGGCCGGTGTTTGCATGATAGAGCTGTGGTTTGTACCCGGGGTGAGGAAAAGCAGGTTGCTCCACTTCCGTTTTGACTCTCCTTGGGGGCAGGTTCGATGCCACGTATTATCGGTGGCAATCATTCCTCAAAATTTCAGCGTTCGTGGAACCAAGTCGGTGGTGAGAGCGTAAGTGCCTGACAGACATGAGAGCTGGAGGGAGTTCATGCAGGATATTCGGGTTGCGTTGCGTCAGTTTTACAAGTCGCCGGGCTTTGCCATTACGGTTGTGCTTACGATTGCGTTGGGAATCGGGGCGAATACGGCGATCTTTACGCTGGTGCACGCGATCCTGTTGAAGTCGTTGCCGGTAGCGGATCCGAAGACACTGTTTCGCGTGGGGGACCAGGATGATTGCTGCGTCAATGGCGGCTTTATCAATGACAATGGGGACTTCGATCTTTTTTCTTACGAGTTGTACAAGCACTTTCAGGAGACGACGCCAGAGTTTGAACGGCTTGCGGCGATGCAGGCTGGCGGAGAGCAGAAGACGACGCGGCGAGGCTCGGAGCCGGCGAAGTCTGAGCGGGCGCAGTATGTGTCGGGAAACTTCTTTACGACGTTTGGGATTGGGGCGTTTGCCGGGAGAATGTTGACGGATGCGGACGATACGCCGGGTGGGGCTCCGGCTGTGGTGATGAGTTACCAGGCGTGGCAATCGGACTATGGCAGCGATCCAAAGGTGGTGGGATCGACGTTTTATCTACAGGGCCAGCCAGCTACGGTGGTGGGGATCGCTCCGCCGGGATTCTTTGGGGACCGGATCAGGAGTAATCCACCGGGGCTGTGGATTCCATTGGCGATGGAGCCTGCCATTGAAGGGAAGAACTCGATTTTGCATGTTCCGGATAGCAACTGGCTGTATGCCGTGGGGAGGATGAAGCCGGGGGTCAGCATTACGGCGCTGCAGGAGAAGATGTCGGGGAGCTTGAGGCAGTTCCTTTCGGCGCAGCCTAATTATTCTCGTAATGGTGGGTCGACGATTATTCCGAAGCAGCATGTGGTGATTGTGCCGGGTGGCGCGGGTATTCAGAATCTGCAGAAGCAGACGGGCAAGGGACTCTATCTGCTGATGACGATCTCGGGGCTGGTGCTGCTGGTGGCATGCGCGAATGTGGCGAACCTGTTACTGGCGCGGGGGACAACACGGCGGGCTGATACTTCGGTACGGATGGCGCTGGGCGCGGCTAGGAGCAGGTTGATACGGCAGATGCTGACGGAGAGTCTCCTGCTAGGTTGCGCTGGTGGGCTGGCCGGACTGGCAGTAGCTTATGCGGGGACGCGAATGATTCTGGCGCTTGCCTTTCCTGATTCGCCGCAACTGCCAATTGCGGCGAGCCCTTCACTGGCCGTGCTGGGATTTGCATTCTTGCTGTCACTGTTGACGGGAGTGGTGTTTGGGGTTGTGCCGGCGTGGATTACCTCGCACTCTGACCCCGCCGAGGCGTTGCGGGGTGCGAACCGCTCGACGCGGGACAGGTCGTCGCTGCCGCAGAGATCGTTGATTGTGTTTCAGGCGGCGCTGTCGCTGGTGCTACTGGTAGGCGCGGGGTTGTTGACTAAGAGCCTACGGAATATGGAGCACCAGAAATTTGGAATTCAGACGGCAAACCGGTATGTTCTGCATCTTGATCCGGCTGGCGCAGGTTACAAGCCGGAGACGCTTCCAGCGTTTTACAGGACACTGGAAGATCAATTCGGGTCATTGCCAGGAGTGCAGAGCGTTGGCCTGGCGCTTTACAGCACACTTGAGGGAAACAACTGGGGGGAGGGTGTGTTCGTCGATGGACGGCCTGCACCGGGGCCAAATGACCATAACGGTTCGTCTTGGGATCGGGTGAGCAACCACTTTTTTGAGACTGTGGGGCAACCGGTCTTACGCGGACGCGGATTCACAGATCAGGATACGGCAACGTCACAGAAGGTTGCTGTGGTGAACCAGGCGTTTGTGAAGAAGTTCTTTCCGAAGGAGGATCCGGTCGGCAGGCACTTCGGAATATTCGAGCAGAAGTACTCTTCTACATTCGAGATCGTGGGCGTTGTGGCCGATGCCAAGTACACGAATCCGCGAGATGAAGTGAGGACGATGTACTTTCGTCCGCTGACTCAGACGATGACAGGGCTGACGGATCCGAATGAAGCGATGGCTGAGGGGAGGGGGCTTTATATCAACTCGGTGACGCTGTTTTTTCGGAGCGAGCCGCAAAATCTTGATGCCACCGTGAGACGAACACTGGCAAATATCAATCCAGACCTGACGGTGCTTGACCTTCACTCGCTGGACTATCAGGTGGCAGACAACTTTACGCAGGAGCGGTTGATTGCGCGGCTGACGATGTTGTTTGGCGCACTTGCGCTTGTGCTTGCTTCGGTGGGCTTATATGGAATTACGTCGTACCAGGTGGCGCGAAGAACGAGCGAGATCGGGCTGCGCATGGCGCTTGGGGCAGACCGCGGTAACGTCGTGCGAATGGTGATGCGAAGCGCATTTGTGCAGGCCGGGCTGGGGTTGGCCATTGGGGTGCCGATTGCAATCTTTGGAGCAAGGGCGATGGCCGATCAACTGTATGGCGTGCGCTCGTATGATCCGGTGAGTCTGCTGATTGCGGTGGCTGTGCTGCTGGGATCGGCTACGGTTGCGGGGTTTATTCCTGCTCGCCGGGCTGCAAATATCGAGCCGATGACGGCGCTGCGCACGGAGTAGATGGAGCTTGAGATCGCACGCAACACTTTGGGTAGAAGTTTAGTTTTTCTTTATACGGAGAAGCGTTTGAGACGGGAGAGTTGTAGAAAGCTTAGCCAGATGAATCTTGGATTGTTGATCAGGTATCGACGCCATAGACGCTTGGGCTCTTTGATAAGCCGGTAAAGCCACTGAAGGCCAGACTTCTTCATCCAGTCGGGCGCTTCGGCAAGGTTACCACTGAGGAGGTCGAACGCCGCCCCGACGCCGACCATGAGTTTTACCGGCAGCCGGCCGTTGTAGGCGGCCATGAAGCGCTCCTGCTTGGGCGTGCTGAGGCCACACCAGAGAATGTCGGCCTTGGACACTGTAAGCTGGGCTCGCAGATCTTCCTCCTCTTCGGCGTTGAGTGGGCGGAAGGGTGGGGTGTAGGTGCCTACGATCTGAAGGCCGGGATAGCGGCGGGTGAGTTCGGCTCTCAACTCCTCGGCGATGCCAGGCCGGCCTCCGTAAAGGAAGTGACGGTAGCCTCGCTCAACAGAGGACTTACACAGGTTCAGCATGAAATCCGGACCATAGACGCGAGTCATGTCTTTGAAGCCGTGCAGGTGTCCCAGCCAGACGGTTGGCATGCCGTCTGGTGTTGAGAGGAATGATTTGTTGAGGATGCTTCGGAAAGCATCGTCGGATTGACCTTCGATGATGCCGTGGACGCCGGTGACGCAGATATATCCGGTGTCTCCGCGATCCAAAAGCCCTTCGGTCTGTTCCAGTGCGCTCTGCATGGACAACGCGCTGATGCCTACACCAAGGATGTTGACTCGTGGCTGGTCGCTGGCGATCATGATCACTCCTCAGTTATGAAATGCGCTAGACGATCATCGTCTGTTGGTTGAGAAACCGTATCTATCTATCGATATCTCTATTTTATATGCGACGAGGAATGATATTTGGAAGCTCTATTTGATTCAGCTAACATTGTCGATCGCTTCTCGGTACACTGTGACTGCGTATTGGTTGAGGGACTATGAACGAAAGAGATATCTTCCGCGCCTATGCCGTCCATATTCTTTTGATCGGGTGTAAGGATTCAGGCTTACAAAGGGGCGCGCTTTCGAAATGAATGTTTTACTATCCGCCTATGCATGCATGCCCAATTCTGGATCTGAACCTGGTAATGGGTGGAACTGGGCGATTCATCTTGCGGAGCGCGGAATCGACGTCACGGTACTGACCCGCAGTGACAATAGGGAGAAGATTGACGCGTACCAGCGCGATCACCCGAATGTCAGAATTAAATTCGGCTACGTGATGGTACCGACTAGACTATTCAGGCCTGGAAGCGGCCTCCACTATGCACTGTGGCAGATGTTTGCTGTCAAAGTTGCGAGGCGCCTTGATCTCCAACGACGCTTCGATTTGGTCCATCACGTGACATACACAAGCATTCATGTGCCGACGCAGCTGTGGCGATTAGGCAGGCCGACCGTGTTCGGACCAGTCGGAGGAGGTCAGACGGCGCCCCCGGCTATGCTTGAATATTTCGGCCCCAGTCGAGGAGCGGAGGAACGCCGCACTCTTTTGACTAAGGCGCTTCGCTACTCTTATCTGCACAAACGATGGCTGAAAAGGATGACCACCGTGCTTGCGGCAAACAGCGATACGCTGGAATTGATAAGAGCGATGGGACGCTCAGACGTCAGCTTACAGTTCGACAATGGCGTGGCGACCGAGTATCTCGCAGCGGGACCAAGGAGCTTCGAGCGAGAGCCTGGTCCGCTTCGCTTGATCTGGGTCGGAAGGATGCTACCGAGAAAGGCTCTGCCGATGGCACTGGATGCACTTGCCAAGGTTCAACATGCTTCGACACTTACCATTGTGGGAGATGGAATGGAAGAAGCGGAAGTAAGAAGAATGGTCGGCGAGCGTGGCTTGAATAGCCGTGTCCAGTGGGCAGGCAGGCGTCTTAGTGTAGATGAGGTTCGAGCGGCTTATTTGACGAGCGATGCCATGCTATTTACGAGCTTGCGCGAGACTTCAGGCGTGCAATTGCTGGAGGCGATGGCGCTGGGTCTGCCTGTGATTGCACTGGATCTGCATGGCGCACGGGATGTGGTTCCCGAAGAGGCTGGCATCAAGGTCCCCGTTACGACACCCTCGGAGGTTGTCTGTGGACTGGCAGCCGCTATCGAACGTTTTGCCACTATGAGTGTTGAGCAGAAGGATGCGATGTCTCGGGCGAGCTGGGAGTTTGCAAGAACAAGCACCTGGACGGCACGAGCTGCGAAAGCCGAAAAACTTTACACAAAGCTGGTGGCGGCAAGTGCTACAGATTGATGGAGCCTTCTCCGACCCCACGCCTGGAGCCGGAGGTTAGTTTTTGGTAATAACTGATCTTTGACTTATCAGGAGGCTCTTGCATTGGACCCCCGCAACGAGATGAGTGACTTGTCCAGCCGCTTCATCGAAACGTGGCTTTTTCTTCTCCGAAACGAAGCGAAGGTCACGAAGATCCAGTTGATGCGCTTGAATTCTCGCAACGAGAGTTCGAAAACGCCGGTTGTGGCGTCTGGCGGTCCAGTGGTGTCGATGACGACCCACGGGGATCGATTTCGCACGGTCCACTTGGCCCTGGAGTCGATTGCAGGGGGGACGGTGCTTCCATCGAGATTAATATTGTGGGTTGATAGCGAGGAAGCGTATGCGAATCAGTCCATAAGCCTTAAGAGACTTGTGGAGAGAGGCGCTGAGGTACACCTTAGCCCTAACTTTGGGCCGCACACCAAGTATTATCCCTATCTTCTGTCAGCGGACACCTTCGGATCTCCGCTGGTCACCGCGGATGATGATCTCTTATATGGCAAGTGGTGGCTGGAGGGGCTGTTGCGAGCGCATCGTGAGGACCCTGAAGCAGTGAGTTGTTATCGGGCACATCGCATGAAGATTGAGAATGGAACGATCGCGCCGTATCAAACGTGGGGGCCTTGCAGTTCAACGAATCCAAGCTTTCTTCACTTCGCAACTGGAGTATCGGGCTGCATCTATCCGCTGCGTCTTCTACACAGCCTAAAGGATGCCGGCTCGGAGTTTATGCGGGTGTGCCCAAAGGCCGACGATCTGTGGCTCCATGTAAACGCCCTGCGAGCAGGGATTAAGTCTCGACAGGTTTGGAGCCGTCCGCTGCGGTTTCCGTTTGTTCCCGGGACGCAGAGTGGCGGTCTTTACCATAGCAATGTGATCTTGGCGCGAAACGATGAGCAGATTCGCGACACCTACACGGCATCAGACATTGCCCAACTGGAAGAGATTTCGCGTCGCTAGTAAACGCGGCAAAGACGTGCTGCAGTCGATATTGCTTATTTTTTTAGTTGACGCGCAGCTTCTGGAATGAGTGAGGAAGATTCTAAAGACTCAATTCCTTCTGATATGGCAAGATGGCGAATCTTACGAACACGAAGCCACAACGCAACGCCGATGATACTTTGAAAGAAAAATTGCGTTGCGCACATACCCAGCATTACGCCGTTAAGTCCGAGGTGGCGGGCAAACGGACCTGCAAGGGCTACAGAAAATGCAATAAGGGCCGGATATGCCCAAAAAACTGGGGCGGTGTACTCTAACGCTTGAAGAGCAGCTCGTAGCGGCCCCGAGACAAAGATGACAAGATAAAGCAGCGCATATAACCGAAGCACGGTTCCGTCTGACGAATACTTTTGCCCATAAGTGATCTTTAGCCAAAAGCTGGGGAAGCAGGCAATGATAGAGGTGAATAGTAACGTAATGCCACCCCACAAAAGAAATATGCGCTTGATGTATCGCAGCATGCCGTCGACGCCTTCGAGTCGCATCTGCCTGGATGCCTGAGCTGGAACGACATTATCCAGGCCCAGAAACCAGACGTGCGCTACGGCGACAATGTTTTGTGCTGCTCTCAAGATTGCGGAGGCCGCGGCGCCGTAATAGACAGGGGCTGCCATCAGGAACAAGTTCCCTGCCCCCCACTGCATGAAAGCGGTTGGCGCAAGCCATCGAGAGATAGCCCAGTGCCTCAAAAAAACGCGCTTTATCGTATGCCAATCGAAGATGACCGGTTCTAACCATCGTAGGCAGGCGAAGAACGATATCAAAGAAGTAACGGCGATGATTGTAAGAACAGTGGATATGCTTGCTCTATGGGTATGGGCGAGCCAGAAGATAATGGGAAGTTGGGTGAGGTAGCTCAACGCATCGGTCACGAGAGCCTTTTTGCTCTGACCGGTACAGAAGAAATAGCGGCGAAGGAAGTCCTGAAGCAGATACGCGAGCGTCGCCATGCTCATCGAGAGAGCAAGATTTCCCACTCCCCATTGTGGAAAGAATCTCACGGAAAGTCGAACCGAGATGTACATCACGAGTGCCGCAAACAATGCAAACGTTCCCTCTTGGACGAGGACGGAGCCATAGTAACCAGGTCGTTCTTCCGCATCCTGCTTTGGCCCGACACTGGTCATGGGAGTGACGATTAGCGCATACTGCAGACTGTTCGCAAACAAAACGGCGACCCAAGCAAGAGCGAATACGCCATAGTCTCTTAGACCAAAGCCTCGGGCAAGCAACACATTCGTCACGAAGTTTGCGCCGCTGACTAGCCCCTGATCAAGTAGGGCGGCGGGCGTTTTCCCTCCTCCGACCCTGGCAAGAATACGAGCAAGAAAGGACGGCTTTGGTTCTGCATCATCAGAGTTCAATGCCACGTATGCGCGCCTCTAAGTTTTGAAAGTATTACCCGTCGAGACCTGATTGGAAGATTTCGATCATGTGAAAATCATTGTTTAGTTATGGCGAAGTAAAAAATGCCCTATCAGCAGGTTCCTAGTACTCGAACGTAGTCAGAGCGAAAATGCTCCACCTCGCAAGTGTCTTAGGCAAATCAAAACAGACCCAACCCGCTTCTCTCATGTTACAAGGCATGAGCGAGAAAGAACATAATCAAGGGCAATGTTTGAGCAGGTTTTCTTTGTGAGACGGAACAGCCAATCGTCGTTACGACTAGCGACAGTAAATGACTAGGCTATGCAAGAGTTTACCGGTTGCAAGCGAGGCCACGCGACAGGTTTTTTGATGAGCAAACACGGGAGTTCACAGGAAATGGTTTTTCTGTTGCTGCGCGGGCCACTTCCATCATGAACTAGCCCCTGATCATAAAAACTCATTTAGCGGGCGCAGCGTTCCAGACTATTTGGCCGTGCTGATCGAAACCTGCGGCTTGAAATTGTACGAAGGTCTTCACGCCAAAAGCTTCAAAGTGATGCTTATCCAAACCAACCGTGATGTGGTACGTGTTGTAGTCGATTATGTTGGCTACGCCCGTCGCGACAATGCCCATGACTCCACCTGCCCCATCTGTTCCTTCGTAGGTGACGTTATTATTCTCGACCGTGTCATAGGCTCCGAGGTGGGGTCCATAGGTTCCAGATCCACGATCCTGATTGACGATGACCAAGCCGCTGCCATAGGCAGCTGCCACGATGACCGTATTGTTCTGCACCACAGTGTTGGTTGAATTCTGCACGGAGATTTGGCCATCCCACATGGAGATGCGGGGTGCAGCGCCATTTCGGTTAATGGTGTTGTCTTCGATCACGGAGTTGTAACCGATCTCATGCTGTATGCCCGAGCCGGCATTGTTTTCTATGCGGTTACTCTTGTAGTGAACGTAGATGGAGTTGCCATCGTCCCATAGCCCGGTGCCGTTGTTGTCATGTACGTAGTTGTTTGAGATCTCGGCGATATTCAAATCTCCAAATTTTGCGCCGCCTGCTTCCCACCCATAATCGAACCAGTCGTAGTTATTGTAGGCAATCTCGTTATTGACGATTTGCAAGTTGGCACCGCCGCCGCCTATGCCCTTTTGCCCATTGTGATGGAGGTAACTGTTCTCAACGGTGCTATTTGCGCCGATTTGAACAGCCCCACCATGGTTGTAAAGGCCGACAACATTGTTCACTGTCCAATAGGCACCATTCCCGTTGCCTCCAATTGCCCCTGTTTGAGAGGGGGAAGCGTATCGCTCAACCGTCAGATTTTTGATGGTAACGTTGGTTGCATATCCACAGAAGGCGCAGGTCGATGTACCAATCTCAAAGGTTTTTGAACCCGGGTTGAAGTTGATAACGGCGGTTCCATTTGTGCTGTCATAGAACCACGTGCTGGCTGTGAGTTGACCGGTACTTGCAACAGGCATCAAAACTGTCGAACTCACGAATAGTTCCCGAGTGTAATGGCAGAGCGTATGCCCGGTGAAACATCTACCCAAATCGAGTGGATTGGCGCCAATACTCGCCTGCCAAAGTTGTGGCGAGGATCCGGCGACCGACGAGAACTTTATTGGTTCTGCTCCATCGAGCACGACCATTCCTGTCGCAGGTCCGGCAAAAGAATCTCCCTTCTTGGGGGTGATCTGTTGGAGATGGTAGGTGCCTGCGCTAAAGACGAAACTGGTGCCCTCCGGAGCACCTGCCACGATTGTGGCGATATTTTCACCCGTTTTTAGGGAGATTGTTTCGGCATTAGACAATGAGGAGAACATAAAAACAGACACACAAATCGCTGAAGAACGTAAGAACCGTCTCGGAAGCTTCGGAGAAGAGACAAAATTTCGAAGAAAGGAGAGTTGGACACCCAGAAGGCTGGTCCAAATTTGTGTTTTAAAGCCTTCCGCTGAATGGACGAAAGAACGATGAGCGAACCGCCACTTCAGAAAAAACTTGGATTGTTTCATGCCGACTCCTGCGAGGTTATGAAGAGATCAGTTGAGAGGTGGTAGCCCACAACAGAGCTGTAGAACCCCTTCATCTACAACTGGATACCCGGCAAAAATGTGCATTGCTGCAGCATGAAGCGGCCCCTCGACCTCCTCGCTATTTAGAGAGAAACATCGAGTGCGTTGAATTGTGCTTTTGTGTCTAACTGCAACCACTCTACCAAGAATCCGAGGTGAGCATACTGATTTTTGCGCAAATAGTTGCAACTTTGGAGGTATAGCAGTGGATGGCCGCTTGATGGATCGGATCAAAGATTCGTGACGCACATGCGTGCGAGATTGCGAGTGTTGGATCTTGGGCACTTCAGCGAAGGAACGATCAACTTTCGGATGCAGAAGGGCCGAGATCTCCCCTCGATTTTCCCTCGCGCTTACTGCTTTATTTGTTTGCCAGCAAGGTCTACCAGGCTGCTGTTTGGATCGTTTCCGAGTGCGCGAAACTGTTCCCAGGTTTTCTTTCCACGGTTTTCAAAGTGTTCACCACCGGCTTTGAGAATATACGTATTGTTATCGAAGTGATTATTTGTCGCGGATCCCGAGGCATCCATCAAGCCACTGGCTCCTCCACGGCCTTCGAAGGTGATGGTGTTGTGAATAATTTGATTATTCGCACCGAGCCTGGTTCCCAAATCTCCCATTCCACGCTCTTGATTGATAACAACTATCCCGTTGCCAGCGTCAGGGGGCACGATAACAATATTGTCCCGAACGATAACATTGCTTGAATTCTGTACGCTAATCTGTGCCTGCCAAAGAGAGATACGCGGCGGTGCTCCGTTCCAGCGAACGGTGTTCTGTTCGATCAGAGCGTCGTAACTTATCTCATGTTGAATTCCGCTGCCAGCATTGTGCTCGACTCGGTTCATGCGGTAGGTCGTGTTCTTATTATCGATATCGGTCCACAGTCCGCTGCCAACGTTATCGTGTACGTAGTTATTCAGAACTCGCAGGTTGGTGGTGCGGGCAAATTTGGTGCCGCCAGCCTCCCAACCGGGATCGTAACCGGCGTAGTTATTGAACGCGATTTCGGAGTTTTCAACCAGCACGTTCGCTCCGCGCGCCCCAAGGCCCTTTTGCCCATTGTGATGGATGTTGCAATGCTCGATCGTGGCCCCGTCTGACAGTTGAATGCCAGTACCGTGAGAAAATCGCACTTCGGTGTCGGTCAAGGTCCACCCTTGCGCGCCACCTTGTCCGTTACCTAGAGACCCTTGACCTCCAACAGCTCCAAATTGCGGAATGGATGCATACTTTTCCACGATGAGGTGAGAGATGGTTACATTTCGTCCCGTATTGTTGAACGCGGTTTTGGCGACGGCTATCTCGAGTTTATGGCCAGCGGGATTGAACCCTATCACAGCGCTGCCGTTGGCTTCGTCATAAAACCATGTGTTTACGCTTAGTGCGTCAGAGCTCGCGACTGGCATCAATGGCTTGTCATCAAGGTACAAGTCACGTTGAATATTGCAGAGGGGGTGGTCATGCATACAGCGAATCTTCCCGATAGTAATAACGCCCACCGGAGCAGACCAGACGTTGCCTGAGCCACGAAAATTGAGAGGCTGCGCCCCATCCAGGATTACGTTCCCTTCCCCTGTAAAACTGTCGCCATCTTTCGGATTGATTTGCTGGCCGATGTAAATGCCTGGCGAAAAGACAAACTTTGTACCTGGCGGTGCCGCTGCAACCCGTGCAGCGACGTCAGTTCCGGGGGCCAACTTGACGATCTGTGCCGTTAGCGGCGTAACCGCCGACACTATTAGTATCGTGGCTAGCGCACAGAGGCGCGACTTGTCGTTATGCTTCACGGGTGCCCCTGGTGTTTGGTGTGAGTAAAAAATGTACCCCTCCCTCTTCCGCTCCCCCTGAGAGATTTGATTGAAGTTAAGAGGAGGCTGTACGGTTGGATTGAATATGAGCGAGAACCGGAAGTTCAGTCCAGTCGCTTTCTGCCACTAAGTTTGTGATCGTTCCGTGGTCCGCATAAGCGAAGTGCTCTTTGTAAACAGTTTGCAGAGCTACACCAAAGCCCATTAACGACCAGAACCAGATGCCCAGTTGAGGGCCTTCCAGAGCAACGTCGAAGCAGGAGTCAACCACCATGGCGAGCCAGTAGACGAAACACCAGAGCGCGACGCGGGACCATACCACGCGATCGCGCCTCTTGGCGTGGAGCACCATCCTGACCATTTGAAACGCGAAGGTCACTAATAGCGCAATCCAAAGCGCAAACCCTGGAACACCGGACCGCGCGAGAATTGACATGCTCGAGTTGTGGGGTGCTCGCAGGACATGTCCTGCTCCAATCTGAAAACCATCGGAATCGGCTAAATTTACGCCGTATCCTTTTCCAGTCCAGAAATACGAGCCGCCAAAGGTATAGCCTATGATTTTCTTCCACCAATCCAGCCGCCAGTGCGCCGTATTGCTCGTGGCAGTGTTGCTTGAATCCTGAGGGAAAAAGACGCTACTCACGTTGGTTACAAGTTGGTCAAGAGAAAGGGTGCGGGCAGCGCTGATGTGCACCTTAGCTCCCGCCGCGCCGAAGACTAGAAGTACAGCGACAACTCCGCCAGCTAAGATTATTCCCGCACGCCCCCAACTGATCTTTTTGGCCAGCAACGTTACCAGGACGAGAGCTACGATAACCGAAAGCATTCCACCACGATTGACCGACGAAACGAAGACGAATGACACCAGAGCCCCAGCAGCGGTTATCAGGTACCGCACAGAAGCGCGCGGCTTAGAGTCGGTTCGCTGCCATAGCATGTCGAGCGAAAGAAGAAGGAAGGCGAACACTCCCGCCAGATGGGCCCCCATGTCTCCCATTTTTATCGAGAATAAGCGGGTTCCTCCTTCAGTTTCGTCGTCTGCGTGGAGTAGAAAACGGAGCATCATGAGCACACAAAGTATAGGCGTATACCACATGAGAAACCGCCCATACACAGTAGGAACGCGCATCAACATCTTCGGCCGGCGAATCAACAGGCTGGCCGCAAGCAAGAAAAAGATTCCGTAGATCCAGATCGCTGAATCGCGCACTGTATCCACGCCGTAACTGCCCAGATAGGGCAAAGTGCAGCCCAAGTTGAAGACGGCGAAGACAATATAGAGCAGACCTAACGGGGTACGCAGTACAGGCATGATGGCGCCGGGCACCAACGCCAGCAAAATGCCCGGCACAAGAACCAGCTCTCCCACGTAAATCGGTGGGACACCGAAGTGCGCGAAGCCACGGTCCAAGACCATGTACCCCAAAAGCAGCCCCGCCAGCATTTTTAGCCAAAACCTGTACATTGCGTCCTATTCGACCTGCACATTCAACCAAGGCAAGGATCGGGCCTTAGAAGACTCTTACTAATGCGACACGCCGGTATAGATAAGTGCGTTCGAAGCTTGGAAAGCTAGCTGCTTCGTGGTTCCGAGCGTGAGTTTCGTCTTGCTGTTCGGGATATAAACGATATCGTCCGGCTCGAGCGGTTTAGGGTTAGCTTTGCCTGCAACGATGGCTTTGTAGTCGATCGGTATGCTGATCAATCCGTCATCGGTCTTCCGAATGATACGAATCTTCCCCAGGGCAGCGTAGTAGTTCGTATCGAGCGCAAGGGAGATCGCCTGAATGACATTCATGGAACCATCCGGCTGCATCACGTATCCGCCGGGCCGATTTACGGCACCCAGTACATAGACAATTCCTGCTCGATTTACGACGACAGTATCACCTGCACTCACAGTGAATTTCTTGAGGTTGCTGGTGTCACCGTCATGCAGGAATTTAACAACCTCTTCGTCGTGGCTAGATCCATGCCTGAGGATGATGCGGTTGCCTGCGTTGGCAGTGGCCCCGCCAGCGATGGTAATTGCTGTGAGCAAATCGGTTGGCGAGATCAACTCATAGTTGCCAGGAGACTGAACTTCACCCAAGATTGCTGCCTGAGGCGAGACATACTGCGTGATTGAAATCGTAATCTGAGGATTTTTAAGCATCTCAGATTTCGTATAGGCGTTCTCAATTGCTACCCCCGCCTCGGCTTCGTTCATTCCTTGCACATGTACATGTCCGGCGAGAGAAAGATTTATTTCGCCATTTTCACTAACACGGGCGTCCTGATTGAGCTGGGGCTCGTTAAAGACGGATATTTGAAGAAGAAATCCTGGCTGAATTCTAAGCTTCTCCAGGTCGGCAGGCGCTGCAACGATGCCTCCACCCGCTGCATTGGCGCCAAGAGGCCTTCTTCCAAATACGGATTGGGGTTGGGTGTTTGGTAACGGTCCAGTCTGCTGTTGTGGAATCAGTGAAGGAGTCTGTGCTTGGACGAGCCTTGATGGCACTGATGCTGCAAACAAGAGCGATAGAACAAAAAGAGTATGGGTATATGTATTAATTTTTGGCATAGGAGCTGGCAGCGTCCTTTCCGTGATATCCGTAATAACCGTAGAAATTCGACGAGTCGAGCGCCACGTCGTTAACGATGACTCCAAGCAACTTGCTACCGGAATCAAGGAGCGCACGGCATGATCGCTGAAACGCCTGTTTTGGCGTGACTCCAGCGCGTACAACGAGTACTGTTGCGTCCATCATCGGAGCCATGACACTTACGTCCGCGAAGAAAGAGACAGGTGGCGAATCGATCAGGATAAAGTCAAAATTCCGTTTGAGATTCTCGAGCAATTGCCTGAAACGAGGTGACTCAATCAACAGCAGAGGCGACTCCAGCGAACTTCCTGAGGGGAGAACGAAGAGATTGGCTACTGAACTGTGCGGTTGGATGAAGTCGTTGGCATCCCCTTCGCCGGCCAGCAGATCGCTCAAACCCTTTTGTGTATTCTTCCCTGATCGAGTATCTACTTCCGCCCGACGAAGGTCGCTATCGAGGGCGAGCACCCGTGCTCCGCTAAAGGCAAAGGCGCTAGCAAGTTCGATGACAGAATTCGATTTACCATCGCCGTTCATCGGGCTTGTCACGAGAATAGTGCGGAGCGCCGCTCCAGCTGTGTTTATCAAGATCGAGGCACGAATCTGACGATACGCTTCGAGGGAAAGTCTATCTTCATTCTCGATTCTTTGAGAATGCCCGTTGATGACTCTTCCCACGCTGCTAGCCAGCCCTCTAGGGGAAGAGGCCTGTTTGAGCCGCGTGAGGCTGGGTACGGCACCAAGAATCGGCACAGGCGAAACTGCCTCCATCGCCTCAACTGTCTCAAGTGTATGGTCACCACGATTGCGATAGAAGGCCGCTCCCAATCCAAATAACAATCCAGCGCCAAGGCCGAGGGATAGGTTTAAAGGGTAGTTCGGCGAACTTGGAGTTGGCATGGGCAGCGCGCGGTCAACGATGGTAATATTCGCTCCGCGTACACTAGCGGCAACCTCTGCTTCACGGAGCTTCGTTCGCAGGCCTTCGTAAAGAGCACGGTTCCCTTCGGCTTCTTTGCTCAATAGCTGAAACTGAGTCGCCTTATCGTTAAGCTTGTTAGCGTCAGCGACGTTCTGGTCGTAGGTTTGCTTAAGCATCGATTCGTTCTTAGCGGCGAGGGAGTAATCATTTTCCGCTCGCGATCGCAGGTTATCTACTGCACGAGCGATCGAGCTTTGGATGGAGGCCATCTGGCTCTTTGTTTCAACAAGCGTCGGGTAACGAGAGCCATACTTGCTTTCCATATCCGAGTACTGAGCCTTGAGCTGCGCTTCCTGCAACCTCAGACTTTGAAGCACAGCGAGATCCGTACCGGCAACTCCATTAAGCACTTGAGGATTCGATCCTAGTCCCACAATGAGTTCTGGATCGCGGGTGGCCAGGAGTTTGATAATAGCTTCCTTTTGAATTCGCTCCGACTCAGCCTGAACGACAGATTGGTTGAGCGCGACAAGCTTTTGCAAAAGCGGATTTTGTGCGTTATCCGAGCCTGTGCCGACAAACCCAAAGAAACCATTTTCTTTCTCAAAGTCGGTAACCTGCTTGTTAGAAACCGCAACTTGTTGTTTGAGATCCTCGATCTGCTTCTGCAGCCAGTCAGAGGCCTGGACGGCACTCGAGTAATGTCGGGCGATGTAATCGGATATATAAATCCCAATTAGCGAGTTGACGACGGCGGCCGAACGCTTGGGGTCGCGGTCATCAAAGCTTATCTGTACCAGACGCGTGCCCGGAAGAGGTTTGACATTGAGATTCGACTTGAACCGCTTAAGGACTTCGATTCTACGGAGCGGAGCATCTGCCAAAGGCAAATCAGCCTCGGCTGCAAATTTGCCGATCTTTGAAGTCTTATATGGATCGACTGCCTCAAGATTGTTCTGCTGAATTGTTTCCATTGCAAGGCCGTCACTGTGCAACATCTCAGTCAGGGTGGATAGGTTCGTTCCGAGATCGTCTGCTCCGGAATCAGATTCTGGGCTGAAATCGCTTAGGCCGAGCTTATTACCGTCGGCCGACTTCAACTCAACGTGAGCCACGGAACGATAGTTGGGCGTCATGAGGAGCGAGCTTAAGAGCGCTAACGCCAACCCTGCCAAAATGCTCCATAAAATCACAGGCCTTTGACGTCGCAATACACGACTAACATCACCCATCGATAATTCTTCGTGGATTGTGGAGCCAAAGCCACCGTAATGCTCCATTGCTTTTGGTCCCGGACGCGCATCAGGCAGAAGCGGGTTCATTGACATTGAGCGTTATCCCCAAATTATTTTTTGTATTCTGCGAGTGGCTGAATGCGAACGGCCAGATATCAATTCACCCTACGTTCGATTTTCTACGCTTCCGTGACCGCCAACTCAAGATAGACCATCACTACCGAACGTTATGAACTTCCAGCATCATTCTATTATGAACAAGCGTCATGTGTCTCCACAAAACTCTCATCTAGCTTTCACCGTAGGGAAGTTACTTTTCATAAGGGTTACCGTGGTGCAGGCAACCTATGTCGGAAGATGTAGTTGGCCGATTTGTAACGTAGTGGAAAGAAAGCGACCAACAATCAATGACGACAAGGGATCTCTACCGCTTACGGCTTCTGGCCTGCAACATTTTCCAGCAGCGTGATATCGGCGGCCGTATAAGTATCACGGATTTGATCGTCATTCCGGGCCAAAAGGACGTTGGAATGGTACAACCCAACGTCCTGAGTTCCAGGAGCGAAGGGGAATCGCAAGGGGCGGGTCCAGACTTGTCGAATTTTGTTGCCAGCCCGCAATGCGTTCGCGTGAAGCCAGACATCATCCGCTTTAGGGCACAGCTGCATGAACACGGAACCAGCGGCCTTGAGACTGCGAAGCAACGAGCAGGGATAGATGCAACCAGAACCACCGGTAGCAAAATGAAGAAAGCTTGGAGCTGTCGTCCTGCATGGCTGCCAACTTTGATAAGGTGCAACGGCTCGATCTCTGAGCTCTACAATGTGAGCTCGATAGCAACTCACTGACTCTGGATCTGCTTGATGCGATCGTACGAGGCCGGCGAGCCACCAGTCGCAGTACAACATGTCGTCGTCAGCAGTTGCCAAGGGAGTTTCATAAACGTCTGTCGACATCAAATACGGATAGTATTTTTTGTGGGGACCCAGATTCTCACACGGATGGATCTCCAAGCCTCTGCGAACTAATTTCTCAAGTCCAGGCGTTCTTACCGCATCCATCTCATCCTTATCCACCCACAGGATGAGCCTTGAAGGGAGAACCGATCCAGCGGCGATCGATTCCAAGACGAGATGGACTGTCCGGAGCCGATCTCCGTAACTAGTCATCGACACGACAGGGCCGCCAGTCGCAGTCACCGGTGCGATGGATTGGTGGTTGCGTTGGCGCAGTCGAGCCAAAAGAAGTTTCGTGTATTTGGTCTCGTGTCTGAGAAGAAAGAGCCAGGTTCGGACGGCTTCAGAAGATAGAGCAAGCTTCGCGGTATCGAGTGTCAAATAAAAAATCCTCGTGCCTACGTCGGGAAGAAAGGTTGGATCAGAGGAGACCGTATCGACTTGTCTTGTTTGTCTTGAAAATTTTAGCATTGTTCCTAAGGAATCGGGATTCTAAATTTAGGTTGCCACGCTCGCGGATTAATTTCAAAGGTGTTGCGGATCGATGTTGCATCACTCGCAACCACTTGCGTAACAATTTCCAAAATTTGTGTCCGGGAGAGTTTAGTAGGGATCAAAAAAAATCATCGCTCGAATATATATGCCGCGCAGATTACATCTTTTTAGAACCGTCGCATGCGCATAGTTGGTTATAATCTGGAGCAAGAGATCCTATTGTTCTCGATGTCTTTTTGTTGATACAAGCAAGGCTTCCGAGCCATCAAAATAGTATTCCGCTGCGGCATCGTGAAATCTGTCGAGATGGGTTCAATGCGTGCTTAACTGCATTAGTGCCTGTTAGACGCCCGTTTCGAAGCGTGGATCTGGAACGTCCTTATTAGCTCTTCGTAATTGACAGTCTGGTGATGTCGTTAATCTCTATCTGAATGCCCAAGAACTTAAGGTCACGCTAATGCTAGCAGCCATCCAAAGGTCGATCATAAGACTTCACAACAGATCTGATAGTGTTCGGCTTCCCGCGTACTCGGTGCACATGGATGCGATTCGAGCTATCGCTGCTTTTCTCGTTCTTGCCGGTCATGCGAGGATGCTCTTCTTTGGCGAACACCAACTTCATAGAAACCCTGCAGCGGCAGGGGCGAGCGCACTTGGCTTAGGCGGCCAGGCGGTGATGGTTTTCTTTGTGCTGAGTGGATTTCTGGTTGGCGGCAGCGCATGGCGCTCGATTCAAGAAGGTAGATGGTCCTGGCGCAAGTATCTTTTCCAAAGAATGACCCGGCTGTGGATCGTCCTGATCCCGGCACTGATCGTTGGGGGGATTTTTGACCATGTTGGCATGCAGTTTCTCTATAGCAATGGAGGTATCTATTCAGCGCCGCCGGGTCAGGGGATGATCGAGCCAACTCTTGGAGCTGCAATGGGATTAAAAGTGTTGGCCGGCAATGCCTTCTTCTTTCAAAAGATTCTAGTTCCCTCCTACGGAACTAACGCGGCAATGTGGAGTTTGGCAAACGAGTTCTGGTACTACATGCTCTTTCCCCTCTTACTCTTGATTTTCGTAGGCCGAACGCCGGTCATTCTACGTGTGCTGTTTGGGTTAATCGCCGCCTGCATTCTTATGCTGATTGGAATAAAAATTGCCGGCCTGTTTTTGGTGTGGCTGTTGGGCTTTGGGGTTTCGACCTTGGAGTTAACGATTCCGCCGAGGTTCAGGCGTCCCGCTACGATCGTTGCCTTGCTTCAATTCTTAGCTGTGGTTACAGTCCTACGCCGGTATCAGACACACTTCGTATTGACTGCCAGCGCGATTGGCCTGAGCTTCGCACTATTTCTTTACGTGATTCTGCATGCGAGGCAGCCTGTCAATAGTCTTTCCTACCAGAGAGTTGCGACAACATTGTCTAAATCTTCCTACACTCTCTACCTGGTGCACCTGCCGTTTCTAGTGTTCCTGGTAGGTTTGGTCAACAAGCCCTGGCACGCGTGGCCCAAACGGCCGACGTACTTGTTGTTGTCGATCTTATTCGTGGTGATCGCATATTCTTACGCATGGATTATGTATTTGCTCTTCGAGCGCAACACCGATGCGATCCGCAAGCGGCTTTTTGAAAGAAGAAGCTTAGCGGCGCCCGCTGTGAGATCGTAGCCGTTCCGACGCTTATCCGATCTTTCTGCTCACTATCAAGTGAATAGGGTCATACGTATGAGGGACGGTGAGCCTCAATACATTCCTGAAAGGCAGCCATGAGTTGTTGATAGTTTTGCTCTTCGGTGTAGAGAGCAAGATATCTTGCCCTGGCTTGAAGTCTCAACGACCTAAGACGGTCCGGATCAGATGTGAGGCTGCTGACGACAGAGGCAAGTTCTACACTATCTCCGGGCCGGTACAGGAGACCGGTCACGCCGTCTTCAACCATTGCCTGCATAGGTGGCGTAGCGGCTGCGATGACTGGCGTTCCTTTGGAGTAAGCTTCGACGATTGTGCGGCCGAATGGCTCATACCACTCTGACGGAAAGATCAGAAAAGCAGCATTGCCCAAGTATTCGCATACGTCGGAGAGCGACCTGCGGCCTAGATATTCGATACGTGAATCGGCTTCAGAAGCTTCCCTGACGATTGATTCGAGAGGGCCGTCGCCGATAAGCTTCAGACGCACCGGTTGCAGAATGTTCTTCCAGGCTTTGAGCAGAGAACGAACACCTTTTTCCTCTGTGAGACGTCCGACATACAGGCCGTAGCCGCCTGAACCGTCGCCGACCCCGGTGTCCGAGATAAAGTTCGGTTTGACTATAATTCTATCTTCGGGAAATCCACCTGCGACCAATTGTTGTTTTACAAAGCTACTGACTGCTATGAACCTATCGACCGAGTCTCCCCACACCCCACGCAGATGAGCGTAGACATTGCTGGCGACTACTGCGGCTGACTGCAGATAGCTCTTCCGATAGCAACGATGTTGAATGGCGGAGAGGGCTACCTTACTGCCAACGCATGTAGTGCAGACGTGGCCATCGCGAAACAGGTTAGCGGAAGGGCAGACGAGCCTGTAGTTTCTTACCGAAAGAGCGGTTGGGATACCCATCTCTTTTGCGGCACGAAAGATTGAGGGAGAGAGACGAGGGAAAAAGTTATCCACCTTCATAATGTCCGGCCGTTCCGACCGAATGAGCTGTTTTATGTTATCGAACTCTTTAGAATTCCAGATGGATTGCAAGCCTACAGTGATCAGGTTCTCAGAACGAATTTCAGCATTGTCCAAGACATACTCAATGACTTCCTCTCCGCGGGAACGAAGCATCGAGATTTCCTGCTCTCTGGACTCGTCTTCTCCACCTCGGTAGATATATCGATTGTGTAGAAACAGAATCCGCATCAGGCCTCAAGATCTATGAATATTCAGTTGGGATACAGTCGCTCTGTCCATTGTGCCTTTTGGTCTGGACTTATGAGTGAGAAAGATCTCTCACTCCATTCCCTCGGTCGGAAGTTGAGTGCCGCTGACGGATTGACGCGTCAAGTGACAAGATGCAGGTCCGCCCAATGTCTGCGAACGGTTTCTGAATAATGCAGTGACACGCGACTACTTAAGGGCTACTTAATTTTCTGGCGAACAAAATCGTAGAAGATAGGTGGCGTAAATTTACGGGCGAGGCTGCGCACGGTGGGTTTCGGCCCATAGATATCAGGCGCATACATGGAGCTGTGTACACCTTTTTCCTTCCCGAGGATGCCTCCTGCTGTGTTGTAGTAGGCCATGAAAGAGTAGCGCGAACGGCCTGACGGTTCTACTACCGGATTGACGCCATGAAAAGACGTCCGAGAGACCTCCATCAGTAGAGTTCTATTAAAAACAGGCTCAATCTCTGCAACTTTACGGCTTGCGTCTTTATTCCACAATTCGAGTTGTCCACCGTACTTCGGAGACCAATCCTGATTAAGGTAGATGATCAGCGCGAGGCGGCGCGTCAAACCGCTGGTGAGGTCCTCGTTTGAGTCGATGTGAACATCAAACTTTCCTTTTGGAGGGATAATGCTGTAGCCGGCGCCGTGCATATATGGATCAGGCAGCAGGTTCCAGATCCCCGTGATCTCGGATAAGAGATAAAGAAATGGGGCCGAGTGAAGAAGTGCGACGAGCTGAAATCCTGCCTCGCCGAGCAAAACGGCAGACTTCTGACCGAACTTCTCGATTTTATGGGTGTTATGGTGTACCCAGTCGGACCTCTTGGCTACCGACATCTCGTTCATTACAGTAGTTAGCCGGTCGGGTTCGAACAGATTATCAATGGTGAGATAAGGAAAAGGCGAGTTACTCCGATATCGTTCGGCTAAGCTTGCAGAGCTCTCTGGGATGGAAAGTTGATCAAGCCGAGTTGAGACGTCTCGAATGCTAGTTTCGTTTTGCATATCGCTCCCTGACACCGACGCAGTGGGTTGCATTCTTGATAGAACCGAACCATTGGTGGGTTCATTGCTCCTCCGCCGGGCCGTTACCTCATCCCTGTGAGGGAAATGAATTTCCTATAATTAGGAAAAACTCTGGTACTTCAAGTTATCTAAAGCTCCATAATGCCTTTTTGTATGCATTGATTTTCGTCTTTCGAGGGAAAGTCAATGCCAACAACACTTATGTGTGCAATTGCAATGCCAAATAGCTACTAGCGGAAAATCACCGCAAGTCATGATTGACGAGCTTTAGAAAGAAGTTCTTACGGCTGATGACCATAACCCAAGCTGTTGGCCATCTTGAGGGACGGGCCTACGTTCGTATGCGACGTCGTAAGAAATTCTCATACAAGTTACAGCTGTAGTACAGCGGCCGGTTGGCCCGACAATTGCATTATTTCAGAATAACGGCGCTCACTGAGAAGCCCTTCTCAAACCGTCCGCTCTATTGTGACGGGCTCCGTAATTAGTTACCGTAGTTACGTTAGGTAACCTAAATTTCAAAAGTTGAACACGCATCATAGAGGCAAAGCGCTAATTGAAGGGATGCCAATGACATTGTCGAATAGAGGTATCTTTCTGGAATTAGTAAAACTTAGCGATATTTTACTTCTCTTTTGCAGTTTGGCGGCAGCTTATGTTGTCACCTCCGGGCATCAGGCTTTTGGTTTACCTAGGTCCCTGGTGACACATCATCCTGTTGAAGTATTTCTGGCGACGCTGTTATTGGGCATAGTATGGCACGGAGTTTTATATTCGAATAAGTTCTATCGCTCCAGAAGAGTGGATGGATTCCTCATGGAGGCGATGGATGTATTTCTTGCGAGCGCCTTGTGCGCTGCAGCCTGCTTTGCCTGGCTGTGGGTCATAAGTTCCCGCGCGACACGTACTTATCATGCAAATGAGCTCGCTTCAACTGCGGTCGTTTTTGGGATCGTCAGCTTTACGGTCTTCCTCTCGACACGATTTCTGGGACGGACTACGGCGCACACACTTCGTTCCAAAGGCTATAACCTTCGCCATGTATTGATCGTTGGGACGAATCGTCGGGCCCACGCTTTTGCACAGGATGTACTGCGGCACCCGGAGTGGGGTTACGATGTGCGGGGCTTCATTGACGGCCAATGGTGGTTCCAGGAGACGGCTACATCCGGTCTAGGGAACCTTCTTGGGGATCTGGAGACGATTCCGTCGCTGCTGCGAACAATGCCTATCGACGAAGTGATCGTGACCTTGCCACTCGCGTCGTTTTACCAGCAGATTGCAGAGGTGGTGGCTACGTGCCGCGACCATGGGATCACGGTACGGGGAGTGGGATCATTCTTCGATCAGGAACAGGCACATCGAACTGCCTACCTTCCGGGTGGCATTGGCACCATTACTCTGCACGATGAGTCTTGGAATGCGTGGGGATCGATGATAAAGCGAGTAACCGATGCGGTCGTTTCGGCGGTGCTTTTGCTGGCCCTTGCTCCTGTCTTTTTCATCGTTGCGTTATTGATCAGGTTGACCTCGAAGGGTCCGGTCTTCTTTCGTCAGACCAGAATTGGCTATGGCAAACGACCTTTCGAGATTCTGAAGTTTAGGACAATGGTGTCGGATGCCGAGAAGTTGATGGCCCAGGTGGAGCATTTGAACGAGACGAAAGGTCCCACCTTCAAGCTGAAGAATGATCCTCGTATAACACCCCTGGGCAGGTTTCTACGGAAGTCAAGTCTTGACGAGATTCCTCAACTCATCAATGTGTTTCGTGGAGACATGAGTCTTGTCGGCCCACGGCCACTTCCCGTGAGAGATTATGAAGGTTTTACGAAGGACTGGCACAGGAGACGATTCAGCGTCAAACCCGGAATTACTTGTTTGTGGCAGGTGATGGGGAGAAGCTCGATCAGCTTCGATGAGTGGATGGCTTTGGATATGCGTTACATCGACCAGTGGTCGGTATGGCTCGATATCAAGATCCTGTTTCAAACTATTCCTGCAGTCTTTCGTGGCTCCGGGGCAGTGTAAATACAGATCTCCGACAACACCAGTTGGTATGGCGGCTCGCGACTAAGAAGGACTCCTAGTAGACATGACGCGAGAGCGCCTGACATCTACTCGGAGTCTTTTTTGCGTGTTGATTCGCGGAGCGCGGTGAGTTGGGGATGGAGAAGCTTGGCTGTGAGCGAGCGGGTCAGGGCTTCGACGGCGTCACGCTGTTGGGCGGTGAGGTCGGCGAGCTTGGATTGGGAGCGGTCTAGTTCGGCCTGGCGGAGCTGCTCGGCCTGCTGCTGAAGGGCTTTGATGGCGGGGACTGCGTCGCGGGATTGAAGACGCTCCTGATACTTGTCTACTTCCCTGCTGACGATAATCTCGGCGGCGGCGACTTCGCGACCGCGATCGGCCAGATTGGCGGCGGCTACCTGCTGGAGATCGTCGATGTCATAGACGAAGCAGCCTTCGACCTCGTTCATGCGTGGGTCGACGTCGCGGGGGACGGCGATGTCGATGAAGAACATGGGCCGATTGCGGCGGCGATGGAGGAAGTGCTGGCCGTGGGAGCGACCGAAGATCTTTTGGGGGGCGCCGGTGGAGGTGATGACGATGTCTGCACGGTCAGCCTGCTCGTAGAGGGCTTCGAAGGAAATGGCTTCGGTGTGAACGGTGAGGCTGCTGAAGTCGGAGGCTATTTTTTCAGCACGGGATTGGGTGCGGTTGGTGACAAGGATGGAGGATGCGCCCTGCTGGATGAGATGACGGGCGGCTAACTCGGACATTTTGCCGGCACCCACCAGAAGGACAGTCTTTCCGTAGAGGGAGCCGAAGATCTTCCTGGCGAGATCGACGGCTACCGAGGCTATGGAGACGGAGCTTGAGCCAATTTGAGTTTCGGTGCGGATTTTTTTGGCGACAGTGAAGGTGCGTTGCATCAGGGCTTCGAGGTGGCTGGAGACGGCGCCGGCGTCACGGGCCACGGTGTAGGCCTCTTTGACCTGGCCGAGGATCTGGGGTTCGCCGACGACCATGCTGTCGAGCGAACTGGCGACGCGGAAAAGATGGCGGACGGCTTCGCGCTCGCGAAACTCGTAGAGATGCGGTTGGATGTCGTGCGGTGGAACGGCGAAGTACTCGTGCAGGAAGCGGAGGAGGTCGGTTTTGTCCTGTGCCGATGCGGCTTCGGCGTCGTCCTGGAGGGTAAGGAGCTCGACCCGGTTGCAGGTGGAGAGGATGAGGCCTTCGCGGACGCCGGGCTGGTGGAGAAGGGTGCGGGTGGCGTCGGCGAGGCGTTCAGCGGGGATGGCGAGACGCTCGCGTACCTCGATTGGTGCGGTGTTGTGGTTGATGCCGAGGAGGACGAGACGGCCCTGTGTGGATGTGGGCTTGGCTTGGTTCATGGGGCGCTAAACCTGTGGACTGCGGAGAACTGGTTTGCCACCCACACGGTGAGTATGACCAGGAAGACGAAGCTGGAGAGGTAGACGGCTCGGCGGCCTCGGAGGCCTGAGATTCGGCGGATATGGATCATCGCCACGTAAACCAGCCACATGGCGAATGCGAGAAGGATCTTGGGGTCGCGGAAGTAAGAAGCACCGACGGTGGCCTGGGCGATGAGCGAACCGATGAGAAGGCCGGCGGTCATACAAGGTAGGCCGAAGAGGAGGGCTTTGAGGGCGATCTGATCGGTAGTTTCAAGCGGTGGCAGCCATGAGATGGTTGGCGATTTTTGCTTGAGGCGGCGCTCCTGCACCAGGTAGAGAAGCGACGCCAGCATGGAGAGGAAGAGAGCGGCGTAGGCGGCAAGAAGAAGAGCAACGTGGAGGAAGATCCAGCCGGTGTGAAGAATTGGGAAGGTGGTGCTCTCCTGACCCGGATGAAAGGCCGGGAGTAGGCAAAAAAGGAAGCAGATGGGCAGCAGGAAGATGCCGAGCGAAACGGTGCGGTAGCGGGCATAGACCAAGAGAAAGGCCAAGGCGAGAAGAAGGCCCAGGAAAGACTGAGTTTCGTGGGTATCTACTGGAAGGCGATGGTGGGCCGCGTTGAGCATCTCGGCCAACGAGACGAAGTGGAAGAATACTGCGGCTACAGTGGCGGGGACGGCGATGTGGCGCCAGCGGGGGCGGTCATATAGGGCCGCCGGCAGGACCGCAAGCGCGGCGATGCCGTAGAGTAAGACCGCGACTCTGAGCCAGAAAAGAGACATAAGTGACGTACTTCGCGGAGTTTTCCGCAAACATCGAGTATATCGCTTATGAGTTTGATTCTGCGTGGGTGCAGCCGGTTTCGCCCGATCTTATTCGGCGGCGCGAGCCTGTCTGAGAGAGGGGCAAGGTGTAGATATCTTTGAGGTTACCTTGAGGGTTCTTTCGAGACTTGCCTATTGCACCAATGCCAGCGTGGCTGGCGGTCAACGTCGTTTCAGGGGCTTGATTACCGAACGGCGATGGACATTGCGTGGAGACGATAGATCCCGTAGGCGAGGAACATCCAAGCGATCGTGGAGCAGAGCAGGCCGAAGACGATTCCTGCGGCTGCGCTTGAACCCTTGTGGAGGTCCTTTTGGGGGACATCTTCGGTTTTGATTCGGGTTGAAGGGGTGAGATTCAGGTTGATCGCTACCGGCATTGTGACTCTGGCCATAGTCCTGTCCTTTTGGAACGAGGACGACAGTACAGGGACGCGAGTTCGATGGGACATCCCCCGAAGGATGTACGGGGGAATCTTGCGGGGATCGGGAGGATTTTAATTTGGGGATGAATTGACGATTTTGCAGGGTTTTTTGAGTTTTTTGTGGTGTTTGCTGTGGTGAAAACGTGGTGAGATCGTGGTGGAATGCGTGGTAGAAGTGGTGTTTTGACATCGCTTTTTCGGTCTCTGAAAAATGCGCCACTGTTTTTGACTTTATTTTTAGAGTGGGGCGGGAAGGCGTCCAAGGTGAGAGATCAGGAGTTGGTATAGAGGCCGAAAGAACAAGCAACCGCAAGGACAAACGCAAATGCGGGGGTTCTTCGCTTCGCTCAGAATCACAGACATTCTCTTCCCTTACGTCATCATCCAATCTGCTCCAAGAGCCCGGATCAGGAGTTTACGAGGATGCGGTAGACCCATTGGGTAGGGGGCGGTGCTGGGGCCTGGGTGATGGCAACCAGATCTGAGTGTCGATCGCTCAGGCTGCAGGCTGGGTCGGTGTTGGCGGCATCGCCGGTTAGCTGGAAGGCCTGGCAGCGGCAGCCTCCAAAGTCAACTTCCTTGCGGTCGCAAGCGGCGCATGGGTCTTTCATCCAGCTTTGGCCACGGAAGCGGTTGAAAGCTGGAGATTGTTGCCAGAGCCATTGCAGGGGGTGGTTGCGGACGGAGTCAAACTCCAGGCCGGGGATGATGGCGGCGGCGTGGCATGGGAGAGCTAGTCCGGCGGGGTCGATGAGGATCATCTGACGACCCCAGCCGCCGACGCAGGGTTTGGGGTAGCGGGCGTAGTAGTCGGGAAAGACGGCTTGCAGTTGAATGCGCCCGCTGAGGCGGGATTGGGCCTCTTTGATGAGTTGGACGGAGTGCTCTACCTGGCTGGGGGTGGGCATAAGCCGGTCACGGTTTTTGAGAGCCCAGCCGTAGTACTGGACGTGGGCTACTTCGATTCTCTGCGGGTCGAGAGATTCGGCGAGCGCGAGGATGGCTTCGAGACGGTCGAGGTTGTCGCGGTGAACGACTACGTTGACGGTGAAGGCTATGTCTTGTTGGCGGATGAGGGCGGCGAGTTTGAGCTTGTGGGCGTGGGCTCGGGCGCCGGCGAATTCGTTGGCCTTTTCTTCGTCTGCGTCCTGGAGGCTTAGCTGGATGTGTTCGAGGCCGGCGTCTTTGAGTTCGCTCATGCGGTCGGCGGTGAGGCCGAGGCCTGAGGTGATCATGTTGACGTAGAGGTTCGCTTCCCTGCCCGCAGCGACTAACTTCGTTATGTCCGGTCGCGCGAGGGGTTCTCCTCCGGTGAGGTGGAGGTGGAGTACGCCCAGGGCTGAGGCTTGTTGGAAGACTCTGGTCCAGTCTTCGGTGGATAGCTCTTTGTCGGCGGACTGCATCTTGAGGGGGTTCGAGCAGTAGACGCAGTGCAGGGGGCAGCGGTGGGTTACTTCGGCTACGAGCGAGAGTGGACCGGGGATTGTCGACATATTCTTCTTACAAGAAAATTGTATGCTCAGGTGCGCCCTGCGCGGGCTGCGGTCACTTCGTGACGCGTATACCCCTTCGGTTGGCGATTCCGTTGGTCGCGATCACGAATCTTTCCCAGCCGCGGCGAAGCCGGTATACATGTCACGAAGTGACCGCTCCGCGCGTAGCGGTCCCGGCCGGAAGGCCATTCCTTTCCTCTAGTCCTTGTAGAGTAGGACGCTGCGGGCGTGGAGTTTTTCGAGGAACTGGTTTACTTCGGCGGCGATTTGCGAGGAGTCGGTTGCGGGGTGCTTTTGTTGGAGGAGCGTGGTGATCGCGTTGACTGAGCGCTGTCCGTCGATGAGGCTGATGATCTCACTGGCTGCTCCCTTGAGTCGGAGTGCGCCTTCAGGGACAAGAAGCATTGCTTCGTCGGGCGAGACGGTGCGTACGCGACAGCCTACTGCGAGACGCGGGATGCTTGTGTCGGTAGAGGGTTCGCTCATGATGCCTCGGGGCGGAAGATATCGGGCTGCGGGGGGAGTGATCCCGGCTCGACGTAGCAGTAGTGCAACGCGTCGAGTTGGGCCCAGAGGAGAGCGCACTTTCGTTCGAGGGAGCGGACTACTGAGGCTTGCAGGTGAGGGGTGTCGGCGTGCTCGGCGGCGTAGTCGAAGGCGAAGGCGGCGTCTTCTGGGGCCTGAGTGAGACGGCCCTGGAAGTAGGCGAGGCCGTTTTGCAGCCAGGGGTAGTGTTTCGCTAAAGCGTCCATGCGTAAAGCGATCAATTGGCCGGCGAAGAGTTCGGTGAGCGAGGAGGAGACGGCTTCGAGCAGGGTGTTATGGGTGACGAGGTCAATGTAGGCGTCGACGGCGTAGCGAACACCGGGGAGGATGGCCTGGGTGCTGATGACGTAGTCGCGGTCGAGTCCGGCAGCCTCTGCGAGTTGCAGCCACTTTTCGATACCGCCTGCACCGTCGCCGTCGTGATCCCCATCATGATCAACGATGCGTTTTCGCCATGCGCGGCGAAAGGCTACGTCTTCGGACTTGGAGAGGATGATGGCGTCTTTAATGGGAATGCGGCTCTGGTAGTAGAAACGATTCAGCACCCAGGCCTGCATCTGGCCGCGTGTTAGCTGGCCTGCATGCATGCGGATGTGGAAGGGGTGCTGGTGGTGATACATCGCCTCGCCTACCTGCTGGAGGCGCTGGCGCAGCTCGGTTTTACTCAGTAGAACCGGCTCTGTTTGAGCTACAGCGTTATCTCTAGTCCGTCCCATGCCACCTCCCAGCCTGCGTCCTCGACGGTGCGACGCTCTGAACTTTGTTCCTGCAAGATCGGGTTGGTGTTGTTGATGTGTGTGTAGATCTTGCGTGTGTTGATGAGATCTTTGAGGGTTGCGAGAGAGCCGTCCGGGCCGTCTATTGGAAGGTGGCCCATGGAGCGCGCTAAGGGTGTTCCGGGTTGAATCTTTTGCAGTTCGTCATCGCTCCAAAATGTTCCGTCTATGAAGATAGTCGAACATGTGGAGAGACGCTCCTTCAAGGCACTCGTTATCGCGGGTAGCGCTGGGAGATAGGCTGCCCTGTTTCCGTGAGGATCTTCGAAGATCAGTCCGATCGTCGCGCCGATTGGGTCGAGAGAGGCGCGGTCTGCTTCGCTGATGTAGGTTGGGAGATTGCTTGATAACGCGATCGGTGTGCAGGTGAGACCGCCGCCTACTTGAAAGCTGACGTCCGGTTCGATCTCGGTCCAGCGGGTCTGTCCAGGGAGGCGATCGAGCATCTGGAAGAAGCTGTTTTTTTTGAGGATGCTGATGACCGGGCTCGTCGCGTAGATGCGGACGGGGGTGAACTCGCGCATGAGGAGAAGGCCGAGGACATGGTCGAGATCCGCGCTGGTGAGGATGATTCCGGCGACAGGAGTGTTGCGCAGGCCCTCTGCGGGGTCTGGGTGAATCTCAGGATTGTTGAGGAGTTGCTGGCGAAGGTCGGGGGAGGCGTTGATAAGGAACCACACGTCGTCATCTGCGCTGACGGCTAGTTGCGACTGGGTTCTGGGTTGGATGTTGGGATGATTTTGCCGAGCGGCGGAACAGTTCTTGCAGGTACAGTTCCATTGCGGAAGGCCGCCACCTGCGGCGGCCCCCAGGACTTTAATCCTCACGGGAACTCTGCTTAGAGTTCTACGGGAGCGTAGGAGTTGATCTCGCAGTTAAGGGTAACTTCTTCAAAGTCGGGCGTGGCCCAGGTTGACTGTGTCATAAGAACCTCTTTGGACGATCTAATGCTGCTGGTTATGAGTGTACCGCATTGGGCTTTGGGTAAAGGCAAAACAGACAACTGCGTGCTGCGCGCACGGCGCGATCTGCCATCGAGGCTGACGCGCCTTCAGCGCCTATTCTTGTTGTGTGATTATGGATGGGATGGCGAACGAGACAGTGACGAACTTTGCGGCAGAGGCGGCTGGGGCTACGCCCGCGATGCGGCAGTACTTTGCGGCGAAGGAGCAGTATCCCGATTGCCTGTTGTTCTGCAGGATTGGGGACTTCTATGAGCTGTTCTATGAAGACGCGATTCTTGTGTCGCGTCTGCTGCAGCTTACGCTGACAGCACGAGATCGCGAAAAGAAGCAGCCGATGTGCGGGGTTCCTTATCATGCGGCGGAGGTGTATCTGCAGAAGCTGCTGCGCATGGGATACAAGATTGCGCTGCTGGAGCAGATGGAGGATCCGAAGCTGACGAAGTCGGTGGTGCGGCGCGAGGTGACGCGCGTGCTGACGCCGGGAACTGCGCTCGATCCGACGCTGGGGGCGGAGCAGAGCAACTACCTGGCGAGCGTGGCGGTGTTGGGTGCGGGAGCGATGCAGAGTTGTGGGGTGGCGCTGCTGGACCTTTCGACGGGGGAGTTTCGGGCTACTGAGTTTGCCGGGTCTGGTGGATGGGCGGCGCTGGTGGATGAGTTGGGACGGGTGCGGCCGGTGGAGTTGTTGTATGGGTCGGGGTTGTTGGGCGGTGTGAACCTGGCTGGCGAGAGTGAGACGGCGGTGGGACTGGATGCGATTCGGACGAAGACCGCGGTGGAGGAGTGGGTCTTTACGGCAGAGTATGCGGTGCCGCTGGTGCGGAATCACTTCAAGGTGCACTCGCTGGATGGGATGGGGCTGGGAGGACACGAGGCGGCAGCGGTGGCGGCTGGGGCTCTGCTGCACTATATGCGGGCGACCAAGCAGGGTGGGCTGGAGCACGTGGATGGACTGCGGTTTTATGAGCGGTCTACTTGCCTGGAGCTTGACGCGGTGAGTGTGCGGAACCTGGAGTTGGTGGAGCCGCTGTTCTCTGGTGAGTCGGCGCAGACTACGCTCTTTTACACGATGGACGCTTGTTGTACTCCGATGGGAAAACGTTTGTTGCGTGCGTCGCTGCTGCGGCCTGCGAGTGAGATGGGGGAGATTGAGGCTCGGCTGGAGGCGGTGGGGGAGGCTGCGGGAGATTTGCGTCGACGTGAAGATCTGCGGCGGTCGATGGATGGTTTGCTGGACTTAGAGAGGCTGCTGGGGCGGGTCGCGCTGGATTCGGCTGGGCCGCGTGAGGTGATGGCTCTGGCGAAGACGCTTGGATGTTTGCCTGGGGTGGTGGGGGCGGTTCGGCTGTTTGAGAGTGCAAGGTGGAGGGAGTTGGGGGAGAGCGTCGATCCTTTGGAGGACCTGCACGAGATGATTGTGCGGACAATTGCGGAGGAGCCGCCGGTGTCGATTGGGGATGGTGGAGCGATTCGCGTGGGCGTCGATCCTGATTTGGATGAGCTGCGCGAGTTGAGCCGCAGTGGACGACAGGCGTTGGCGGCGATTGAAGAACGAGAGCGCGAACGGACTGGGATTGGATCATTAAAGGTGCGGTTCAATAACGTGTTCGGCTACTACCTTGAGGTGACGAAGGCAAATGCCAAGGCGGTGCCGGCTGACTATGAGCGGAAGCAGACGCTGGTGAATGCGGAGCGATTTACGACGCCGGAGCTGAAGGAGTATGAGACGAAGATTTTGACGGCGCAGGAACGAAGTGGAGAGATTGAGCGAAGGATCTTTGCGGAGTTGCGAAGACAGTTGCTGGAGGCTGCAGGGCGGATGCGGGAGACGGCGAGGAAGATCGCGGAGATTGATCTGCTGGGGTGTTTTGGGCATTTGGCGGCGCTGCGTGGGTGGGTGCGGCCGCAGGTTGAGATGTCGGGCGTGCTGGAGTTTGTGCAGGCACGGCATCCGGTGGTGGAGCGTCGGATGGAGGAGTCGGGTGGCGGGAGGTTTGTACCGAACTCCGTTCATCTGGACGCGGATGTGGGGCCAGCGGTGCTGCTGATTACCGGGCCGAATATGGGGGGAAAGAGCACGTATTTGCGCATGGCCGCGCTGCTGGTGGTGATGGCGCAGATGGGGAGCTTCGTTCCGGCCGAGGGGATGCGGCTGGGGTTGGTGGATCGGATCTACACGCGAATTGGTGCTAGCGATAATGTGGCGCGGGGGCGGTCTACGTTTATGGTCGAGATGACGGAGACGGCTGCGATTCTGAATACGGCGACGAACCGCTCTCTGGTACTGCTGGACGAGATGGGGCGCGGCACGGCGACCTACGATGGATTGAGTTTGGCGTGGGCTACGGTGGAACACTTGCATGATCGGATTGGGGCGAGGACTCTGTTCGCGACGCACTATCATGAGCTGACGCTGCTCGCGGATCGGCTGGCTCGGTTGACGAATCTGCGCGTGACGGTGAAGGAGACTGCGGGGGGGATTGTGTTTCTGCACACGGTAGAGGCTGGGCCTGCCAGTAAGAGCTATGGGATCGAGGTTGCGCGGTTGGCGGGATTGCCGAGTGGCGTGATCGCGAGGGCTCGCGAGGTGTTGAAGGTGCACGAACGGGCGGAGACGCAGCAGGTACGAGAGGCTTCACCGACTGAAGGCGTGCGGATGCAGATGACGATGTTTACTCCGCTTTCGCAGAAGATTGTGGATCGGCTGGCGGAGGCGGATGTGGATGGGTTGACTCCGAGGGATGCTTTGAATTTGTTGGCGGAGTTGCAGAGGGAGTTGAAAGGATGATGTCCTGCCGGACAGGCCGCCTGCGCTTTGTCACCCCATAAACGAGGACCTGTTTATGGGGACCCCGATTCGCGGTCACTTCGTGACTTGTATATCTTTTCTTGGTGATGTTTGATGCTTGGGTTCCGGGCTTTGCCCGGTTTGGAGGCTTGGTGAAGAGCATGGTGGTGGCTGGAGTGATGAGTGGGACATCGGCTGATGGGGTAGATGTCGCGATCTGCAGGATCTCCCCTGCGTTCAAGGTAGGTGGAACGCCACGGATCAAGCTGATTGGACATCTTGGGATGGCCTATCCGAAGACTGTGCGAGCGGCAGTGTTGTGTGCGATGGATGCAGATGCGATCTCGGTGGCCGAGCTTGCGCGGTTGAACTGGCGCTTGGGTGAGGTGTATGCCGAAGCAGTGGCGAAGGCTCAGGAGAAGTTTGGAGTGAAGGCGAAGCTGGTGGGTTGTCATGGGCAAACGGTGTACCACCAAGGGGCTTCGCAGACGTATCTCGGGAGGGCGATGCGCGCCACTTGGCAGATGGGCGAGGCAGCGGTGATTGCCGAGAAGCTGCGGGCGACTGTGGTGAGCGATTTCAGGCCGGGAGATCTGGCTGCCGGCGGGCAGGGGGCTCCGCTGGTGCCGATGCTGGACTACTGCATGTTTCGTTCGGCGAAGGTGAGCAGGGTGTTGTTGAATCTTGGGGGGATTGGGAATTTGACGGCTATTCCGGCGGAGGCTGGTCCCGATGGGCTGATGGCGTTTGATACGGGACCGGGAAACATGGTGATCGACGCCTGCATGAAGAGACTGTACGAACGAGAGTTCGATCGTGGTGGAGCTGTGGCTCGAACGGGCACAGTGTTGCGGAATGTGGTGGAGAAGATTTTGCAGGAACCGTACTTCTCTGCCCTTCCACCGAAGTCTTGCGGGCGGGAGCAGTTTGGTGAGGTGTTTGTTTCGCGCTTTATCGCGATGTGCCGGGAGGCTGGAGGACGCGAAGACCGGGATGAAGATGTGGTGGCTACAGCAACAGCGTTGACGGCTGCTTCGGTTGTAGACGCTTACCGGCGATTTGTTAGGGGGCATGTGGGGCAGGCTGCACCTTCATCTCGGGTGGAGTTTGTGGTTGCAGGCGGTGGGACAAAGAATGCTTTGTTGATGAGTATGTTGACCGAAGCGCTTGGGGCGATGGGAGTGAAGGTACGGTTGATGGATGAGTTGGGGATTCCGGCGCAGGCCAAGGAGGCCGTGGCGTTTGCGCTGTTGGCCTGGTTGAGGTGGAATGGGCTGCCGGGGAACATCCCTGTTGCTACCGGGGCTGGGAGGTCCGTGGTTTTGGGAAAGGTGACGCATGGATAGTGAAAGAACAGGCTGGGATCAAGGCAAGCTGCATGCTTTCTAAGCTTCATTCTGTTCAGGGTGGCGACGGGTCGTTGCTGGATAGAAGATGCCAGATGAAGCAGGACCTGTTTGGCGTGGTACGACGCCGTGTTTTGCTGGCACTGCTGCTGGTCTGTCCTTGCGTTACGGGCTGCAAAGAGCGGAGAACAGAGCCAGGTTCGGTGGTGGTGATTATCGAGAGCAGTCCGAATAATTTGGACTTGCGAGTGGGGGCCGATGCGCAGTCGGAGCGGGTTGGGGGGCTGATCTTCGATGCGTTGGCGAAGAAGGATGAGCATTATGAGCTGCAGCCCTGGCTGGCTAAGAGTTGGGAGCAGCCTGATCCGTTGACCTGGGTGTTTCATCTGCGCGATGGCGTACGGTTTCATGATGGAAGGCCGCTGGAAGCGGAGGATGTTGCTTATACGATTCGAAGTTTGATTGATGGCTCGCTGGTGACGGCAAAGGGCGGTGGCTTTAATGCGGTGGATAAGGTTGAAGCGAAAGATCGGCTGACGGTTGTAGTGCATATGAAGCGGCCGGAAGCGGGGTTGCTGTTCAATGTGAGCGACGGATTGTTTGGAGTGGTGCCGCGTGGGAGTGGGAGGGATTTTGGGTTGCATCCGGTGGGGTCCGGGCCGTTTCGGTTTGTGAGTGCGGTGCAGGACAAAGAGGTGGTTGTTGCGCGGAATCATGAGTACTGGGCGGGGATGCCGGTTGCTCCGGCGGGTGCGCAGGATATTGAGCGGGTTCGGTTTGAGGTGGTGCCGGATGCGATTACGAGTGCGTTGGAGTTGAAGAAGGGATCGGCGGATCTGGCTAGCAATGTGGTGACCCTGGATATGGTGCATGCGTTGGAGAGTGTGCCAAACCTGAAGGTGGAGTCGGGGACTGGATCGCCGGTGGTTTATGTCACCTTCAACGTTACAGATCCCTTGTTGAAGGATATGCGCGTGCGACAGGCGATTGCCTGTGCGATGGATCGGCAGGCGATTGTCGATGCTATCTGGCGGGGGCAGGCTCGACTTGCGGATACTTTGCTGCCGGAGGGACATTGGGCAGCAGCAAGCGATGCAGAGTTGGCACAGGTTGCTAATTATCCTCATGATGTGGCGCGGGCTCAGAGACTGCTGGATGAGGCTGGCTTCCCTGCCGGCAAAGATGGCGTGCGGCTGCGGCTGACGATGAAGACAAGTACGGATGAGACGACTCGGCTGATGGTGACGGTGTTGCAACAGCAGCTGCGGGCGGCCGGGATTCGGCTGGAGATTCGGTCGGCGGAGTTTGGAACGTTCTATGCGGATGTGACGAAGGGAGCGTTTCAGATGTATGCGCTGAGGTGGATTGGGAGCAATGAAGATCCGGATATCTTTCGGTATGCGTATGCGTCAACGAGCTTTCCGCCGAAGGGGGGAAACCGGGGGCGGTACTCAAATGCACGGGTCGATGGTTTGTTGAAGGAGGCTGCGGCCAGTTCAGATCGAGCGGAGAGGAGAGGGACATACGTCGAGGTGCAGAAGGTTCTGGCGGAGGAGTTACCTGGGATTCCGCTGTGGTATCCGAATAATGAGGTGATTCATACGAGGCGGGTTGAGGGAGTGGTGCCTCGCGGTGCAGGGAGTTTTGATTTTTTAACGGATGCCTGGATACGCTAGCGCAGATCCGTGTATTGGAGCAGGCATGAGGAAGACGTCGGTACTGATTCGGTCGATCTTTACTGAAACTCTCAAACTGTTGAACATCAGCGATTTCGTTTCGAAGTCGATTCGATGCGATGGTTCAGAGTTGATAGTGTGTGATCGTCGCTACGATCTTCGCGAGATCAAGCACTTCGTCATCGTCGCTGCAGGAAAAGCGGCGACTCCCATGTATGACGCAGTAGTCGCGGAGTTGGAGCGATCTCCGCACATATGGATGGACGTGACCGTCTTGCTTATTTCTTCGATCGCGCCGCGGCATGAACGAGCAAACGTCACTTTTTTTCCCGGCGCTCATCCCACACCGAACGAAGTTTCCAGAGAGGCCGCTGAATCTGCTTTGAGTTACCTCAGCAAGGTGGATGGACATACCTTTGTGATGTTCTTGATGAGTGGAGGGGCGTCCTCAATGCTTGAGGCACCAATCGATCCGAACATATCGATAAGTGAGACTGCGGAGTTTTATCGAGCTCTTGTAGCTTCCGGGCTCCCTATCACCGAGATGAATGTACTGCGAAAACACTTTTCCTTAGTCAAAGGAGGGAGGCTTGCAGTTGCCGCATCTCGCGCTGCCGCTCAGTGCACTCTGATCGTTTCCGACGTGCCTTCTCATTCAAGCGGCTCCGTCGGTTCGGGCCCATCGCTACCAGATTCTTCGACAGTTCAAGATAGTATTAGCCTTTTTGAAGGTCTGCAGGATCGTGTGCGTCTGCCCGAGAGTGTGATCTCCTTTTTCAACGGGCCGCTGCTTGCAGAAACGCCGAAACAGGCCGACATGGCATTTGCACGGTCATTTCATCGGGTGATTTTATCAAGCACCGAGCTTGCTGAAGCCGCGACACGAGTTGCGAAAGCGGCCGGATTCTATGTCGAGGTCGATTCAACATGCGATGACTGGGAATGCAGAGATGCGGTTAAATACCTTTTAGATAAGACTGAGGCGCTGGCCCGCATTCATTCTCGAGTGTGTCTCATCTCAGTTGGTGAAGTTTTGGTCCAAGTGCACGGCAGCTCTGGAAAGGGCGGCAGAAATCAGCATTTTGTTCTTTCCTGTGCGATGGAACTCCCGCGAAGGCATTCGCACATTACAGTCCTTAGCGCCGGCTCTGACGGAATCGACGGCAACAGCCCGGCAGCGGGAGCGATTGCCGACTGGACGACTTTTGAGCGCGCGCGGCTGATGGGAATTGATGCTCAGAGTTGTCTTGATACTTTTGATTCGTTCTTGGTCTTCAAGGAGTTGGGGGACGCAATCATGACAGGACCGACAGGCAACAATCTTCGAGATATCCGGATCTTGATGAGCGACCACGAGGAACACGCCATTTACCATGAGTTCTGACGATCCTCCAAGTCGAACATTGTGGTGTGGCCGAGCGCATAGATTCCGCTTGGAGCGTTCATTGGATCGTCTGGATCTGCAATGCCGGGCGGGTTTCGCGAGAATGAGCGAGTTGATCGCGCAGGAGTTGGAAGACGCGCTGCATGCCAGATCCGGTCTTGGCGGAGACCTCGAAGATCTGCATCCCGGGGCGTACGCTTTCGATATTTCGGCGAGCGGCGGCCACATCAAACTCTGCAGCTTCAGCCAGATCCATCTTGGTGATGATCGCCACATCGGAGCTGTTGAAGATGGTGGGATACTTCAAAGGCTTGTCTTCCCCTTCGGTGGCCGAGAGCATGACGAAGCGGAGCTCTTCGCCGAGGTCGTAGCTGGAGGGGCAGACGAGATTGCCGACGTTCTCAATAAAGAGAAAATCCAGGGTGTCGAGCTGCCATCCTTCCAGTGCTTTTTCGATCATCTGGGCGTCGAGATGGCAGATGGTTCCGGTAGTGATCTGGCGGACGTTGGGAGTGGCGCGCTTGAGACGCGCGGCATCATTTTCGGTCGCGAGATCTCCAACTAACGCAGCGACGCGGAAGTCGCGCGCGAGGCCGCTGAGGAGCTTTTCGAGGAACGCGGTCTTCCCTGAGCCGGGGCTTGACACCAAGCCGACGACGCTGACGCCAGAGGTCTCGAATCGCTCGCGGAGCGCATGGGCAAGCAGATCGTTTTGCCTCATGACTTTGGCGCGTATTTCTACGATGCGTGTGCTCATGCGGCAACCTCCAGAGAGACGACTTCGAGTTCGCGGCCGGTGACGATGGTGTCGCTCGGCGTTTCGCACTCTGGACAGCAAAGTTGATAGAGCGACGGCGGCGTACGGTTTTGATGGCAGACGGCACAACGGATGACGAGCGGAACGGTCTCAATATCGAGTCGCGAATGTTCGAGCGGCGTGCCTTCGCAGGCGAGCTCCCATGCAAAGAGGAGCGCGTCGCGGTCCACACCCGAGAAGACACCAACTTTCAGATGCACGGTCTCGACGTCCTTAAGACCGAGCGCTTCGGATTGGTCGCCGATCTCGTCGATGATGCTGAGAACGATCGATAACTCGTGCATGAGCCGCCTTTCCTACTTACCGCATCAGGTTGCGAGCGGCTACATTGTGCTGATTCTGATGTAGCGCTTGATGTCTGGCGCAGCCATAATTCCTATAACGATTACGGCCACGCCCAGTACTCCGAAGATAAATTTTCCTGTCATGATGTCACCTCTCTGTTGTCCGAAACCCGGACGGGGGTCTGCAACGGCATCGGCGAATCCTCGATTTCGGCGAGGGTTCTTCCGATCAACTCTTCGATCATGTTCGACGCTTGTTCGACCACGGCCTGCACCTGCGGCGACAGCCCCATTCGGCCTTCGAGTTCGTCGCCAAAGTCTCTGGGTTCGCAGCCAACGACAAGGATTCGGGCCGCTATGGGACCAATGGCAGAAGCGAGATTGAGGACACGCATGGGGTCCATGCCATGAGGGTTCAGGTCCATGCCCACTGCACCGGGATTGCCGAGATCGGTGAGATCGGGTTCGAGGACGAATAGCGTGCCGGGTACGTCGTTGCGGGAAAGCGCGTCGACGAGGATAACTGTGTGCCACGGGTCGAGCAGCGTGTAAGCGAGGTCGAAGCCGCGGATGCCGAAGTCTTTCACCAAGACCTCGCCGGGAAGTGTGCGGCGTGACAGCGAACGGACGACCTCGACACCGAAGGCGTCATCTCCGAGAAAGATGTTGCCGATGCCGGCGATGAGGATTGTCTTGGTCACGCCGAGGCATCCTCTCTCAAGGCATTGTGTTCTTTGTCTGTATATGGCTCGACTTCTTCAGTGCCGAAGAAGAAGCGGTGGCCAGGCTGCCGCATCATGCCAAACTCGCGACCAGGGTCGTCATCGATTACCACGGCTAACTGGATCTGATCTTCAAAGTCCTGCTCGATGGCTTCGATTACGCCGACCTTGCCGGTGAGTGCAATGTCCATGATGTCGGCGGTCTTCTGCGGCCAGATACGGACGCGATCGCCGACGCGGAGAGCAATCCCGAAGACGGTGACCGACTCAGGCGGTGCCTTCTCTTCGGCGAAGGGATCCCACTCGGTGATGAAGCCATTAGGCGCGTCGGGATTCATGAGGCATCTCCTCGGATTTCACGTGTCGGACGGACGATGCCATGGGCTTTCAGCATCTCTTCGCCGGTGAGAGCTTCAGTGCGCTCAAGGATGCGGCGAGCGAGAGGATCGCCGGTACGCATCTGCTGCTTTTCATCGTCGGTGAGGGTAAGGACCCGGAGGGTCAGCATCTCGTCCATCTCTGTACCGTCGAAGAAGTCGCCGGCGCTCTCGGGCGAGGTTTTGGGGTAGTCGTACATGATGATGGGCGAGAGAAGCAGGATGAAGCGATCCGGTTCGTCTCCTGCGAGAACCGGGAAGACACCAGTGTTGATGCAGGCTTTGGCATCGGCAGTGTAGAGGTCGGAGGGTTCGAGGAGAGAGATGAACTCTCCGCCGGTCAGGCCCAACAGGATGTGCGCGGAGACCAGCGACTGGGACAACGCTTCGTGGCGGCGGGCTTCGGCGCCGCTCGAAAGGAGGCTAATGTTTTCAAGTTCGAGATGCAGCTTGCAGGCGCCGCTGGGCAACATCTGAGCACTGACGGTGAGGCTCGCGGCGAGTTCTGCCGTAGAATTGATGTGCAGCCTAATAGGTTTGGTGAGGAGTTCCTTAAGACTCAGGCCGCAGTGGTCTGACGTACGTTCGATTGCTTCATCCCAATCGAGCGATGGATCGGCGAGGTCTGAGCCTGTTCGCGGCTGCGGCAACAGTTGGAGAAAGCTGACTTTAATATCGAGCGAGACATTGTGGCCCGGTGTAAGAAGGCACTCTGAGACAAGACTGAACGGTTCCTGTGGCCGCTGGGCCTTGGCGTAGACGCGAGGGTAAAGTGTGCCGAAGTTCCACCGCTGGCGATTCTTGATGGCTGTGGACCGGTATGGGTAAAGAATGTATCCCTCGTAAAGTACAGCTGCGGCGATTTTTTCGACGGAAGTGAAGTTCATGCTTCGACCTCCTCTGGAGTTTTTGCTGGGGCGCTTTCGCTGGCCAGGGCCCTGGCGATGGCTTGTTCCCAGGTTGGGAGACCGTGGCGGACTTTGTAGTTGTAGAGCTGCTCGAAGGCGTCGCGACGAAGGCAGAGCCAAGCGGAGTTAGGATGGTGCATCTCCATCATGTCTTTCCAGACGGAGACGGGGAGACGATAGATACACTCACGATCCCATGGGACTTGCGAGATCTGCAGAGCGCCATTGGAACCTTCATAGAAAAGCGTACCGCTGAACATGACTGCAATCGGGATGTCGCCCGAATCGAGGGCGTGGAAGTACTTTGTGGCGGCGACGTTGAAGTCGAAGGTACAGGGAAGTTCAAGGTCGACAAGCAGCACGCCGGTGAAGCGCGGGACGGCAATGCTGGTGTTCATCCAAAGCAGCGGTTTGACGGTCCGTGCCCAGCGCTCGGGTGTGCCGAACAAGTCGAGCAGCTTCTCTTGTTCGTTGGGGACGTAGCGGCGCTTGGCGGGTTCGATCTGAACCTGGCAGCGAAGAGTGATGGCGTGAATGGCCTCAGTGGCGGGAAAGTTGGTAATGCGCAGCTTGAGTGCAATCAATGGTGTGGCCGCATGAGGCACCGCTTCAGCGCCTTCGATCTGGAAGTGGAGCTCAGGCATGGATGGGCTCCGGCTGCTGATTCGCAACAGACTCTCTCACCTCAGTGCTACGGGCTTGTAGACTCGCGAAGAACTCGTGGATGTGCTTCCAGACTTCGGCCCCACCGGAGAGGCCGCGCCAGTGCATGCGAATGAGGCCAACGAGATGGAAGCATTCGTCGATGGGAACAATGTAGTACTCGTGGATGGCGCCGACGCGGTTGACGAGAAAAGTCTCTACGTCGGGCTCCATCTTCTGGAGGGAGGGATGTTGAGTGGCAATTTCGCTCCAGGATTCGAGGCTTAAGAGCGATTCGATGGCGCCAGCGGGGCTGGGATACATTGCGATCATCCTGCCACCCGCGGTGTCGTAGTAGAAGAAAGCCAGGTTAATGGGGATCATGAGAGATTCCCATTGCAGATTCGGCATCTGGAAGTCGGCGAGAGCGCGAATGCGGCGCGGAATGCGCAGGTAATGGGCTCCGGGCTGGCCGCAGAAGAGCACGGCGCAACCATCGCAGGAGCAGGCAATCTCGCGCTTGCGGGGAGCGAGCAGATGCTGATGGACCGGTGTCAGTTCGGCGCTGCAGAGCTCGCAGCGCTCGGCGCCGTCGGAGATCGGGCGACGACGGGCAACCTGCCTCAGGAATGACGGGACCGGAGTTCGTTCCTGCTCTTCTTCAGAGAGTTCGTTCATGCTGGGCTCCCGGGTCAGGCAGGCGGCAACTGAGGCATCTTGGGACTGATTGGGCCGCGCTGCTCAAGGTTAATGCCGGTGGCGTCCTTCGCAGTGCGGGTGGGGCTTGGGGTGAGTTGGTCAACGCGGCTCTCGCTTTTGCGGATTCCGATGGTACTGGCTGGAGTAGCGGGGCGTGCATCCTGTTTGGCCATGACGGTTCTCCCTACTTGATGGTTACGAGTTGAGGTCCGCTCTGCTCAGACGCGGCGGCATTCTCGGAGACGATTTCGACGATGTCGGGCGCGACCTCGAAGAGCGCGTCTTCAACAGCATTCTTAAGTGTGATGGAGGAACCAGGACAGCTGCCGCAGGTTCCGTGGAGGCGTAGGTGAACGATGCCGTCGCGGACGCCAGCGAGATCCACGTCGCCTCCGTGGGATTTGAGATAAGGACGAGCTTTTTCGATGCCGCGAAGCACACGGGTTTCAATGTCGTCCGGGTGGAGGTTGTGCAGTAGGAGCATGCTCGAGACCAAGTCGTTCTCCAACGCTTCGCTTAGAGCCTGTTCACCCGCCGGCGTCTTCAGGAGCGAGTCGACAAGACGTTGAAGCGCCGCGCCGTGCAGTTCAACGACAGACTGCACGAGGTCGAGCGCGGTGGCCCGTATCTCCGGGTCCCCTGCACTTTGAAGGCGGGCGGCGAGCTTTTCAACTCGCTCCGTCTGCAAGCGGAACTCACCACGCTGTGGAGGCGCGATGCTATCGACAACTTCCGGCTGAGTCTCCGACTGAGGCGCAGCAGCCATTATTCGTGCCCCGCTACGCCGAACATAGGAGAGTGGCGAGTTTCGAGGATCTTGCCATCACCGAGATACATGTGAACGCCGCAGGGCAGGCAGGGATCGAAGCTGCGGACGGTGCGCATGATGTCGATACCTTTGAACTTGTCGGGGCCGTTCTCCTCGAAGAGCGGCGTATTCTGGACCGCGTCTTCGTAGGGTCCGGGAGTTCCATACATGTCGCGTGGATTAGCGTTCCAAGGAGTGGGGGGATAGGGATGGTAGTTGGCGATCTTACCCTCGCGGATCACGACATGGTGCGAGAGAACGCCGCGAACGGCCTCGTGGAAGCCACAGCCGATAGCTTCTTCCGGAACCTTGAATTCGGTCCAGGTGGAGGTGCGACCGGCATTCAATTCGGCGAGCGCTTTCTCGACGAAGTACAGAGCGGTAGCAGCGGCGTAGGCCTGGAAGTAGGTACGGGCACGGTCACGCTCGAGCGTGTTCGACCACTTCGGGATGTGCCACTCGAATTCGGTCTCTGGCAGCATTGCGGTTTTGGGAAGATTGATCTTGACGCTGTGCCCGGTGGCCTGGACATAGCCAATGTCTACCAGGCCGGAGAGCGCAGTTGACCAGAGACGTGCGATGGGGCCGCCCCCGGTATCGAGGGCGAGGTGGTCTCCAGTGCGCTGATCGAGCCAGCGCGGCGACATAACCCAGGTGTAGTTGCCTTTGAAGTCGCGCTTTTGCGGCCGTGGAATGGTGGTCTGGTTCCAGGGATGGCGCTTATCGACAGGGTTGCCGAGCGGGTCGCGGGGTACGAAGGTCTCAGAGCCCTGCCAGTCGTCATAGTAGGAACTCCCGAGCAGGATTCGGATGTTGAGATTGATGTCGACGAGCGAGTTAGTGACCAGTTTGCCGTCGACGACCACGCCAGGCGTAACGAACATCTTGCGTCCCCATTCCGCCATGTTCTTGTACTGGTAGTCGCAGGAGTCGGGGTCGTTGTAAGAGCCCCAACAGGCAAGCAAGACGCGGCGGCGGCCGACCTCTTCATAGCCCGGCAGCGCATCGTAGAAAAAGTCGAAGAGATCGTCGTGCAACGGCACGACCTTCTTCATAAATTCAACGTACTTCATCAGCCGGACGAGGTAGTCGGTGAAAAGCTGAATGGTGGCTACGGTGCCGACGCCACCGGGATAGAGCGTCGAGGGGTGGACGTGGCGTCCTTCCATGAGGCAGAACATCTCACGGGTCATGCGGCTCATGGCAAGAGTCTCGCGGTAGAAGGTGCCGGTGAAGGGATTGAGCGCGGTCATGATGTCGGAGATCATGCGGTAGCCGTGCTTGTTGGCGTTCGGCGCAGGCGTATGCTGTGCTTTCTCCCAGACGTTCGGATTGGTCTCCTTGACCATCTGCTCGCAGAAGTCGACGCCAACGAGATTGTCCTGAAAGATGTTGTGATCGAACATGTACTCGGCTGCTTCGCCAAGGTTGATGATCCATTCGGCAAGCGCGGGGGGACGAATGCCAAAGGCCATGTTCTGTGCATAACAGGCGCAGGTCGCGTGGTTATCCCCGCAGATGCCGCAGATGCGGCTGGTGATGAAGTGAGCGTCGCGCGGATCTTTGCCCTTCATGAAGATGCTGTAGCCGCGAAAGATGGACGATGTGCTGTGACACTCGGCAACGGTTTTGTTAGCGAAGTCAATCTTGGTGAAGATGCCGAGGCTGCCGACGATACGGGTAATGGGATCCCAGTTCATCTCGACGAGATTGCGCTTCTTAATGTCGAGTTCAGGGATGGTATCCGGAAACGTAGCCATAGCTTGGTCCTCTCAAGTGGTTATTAGGCGTTAGGGGGGGCTGGACGATAGCCAGTGGTGAGTTCCGGACGATTGTGACGCCACTTCGGTTCCTTGTTGACGGTAGCGTTGGTGATGCTGCGAAGCGCACGGATCATGCGGCCGTAGCCGCCGACAAGCGCAGCCGAGAGCATGCCTCCAGGTGGCTCATCCATAAATGGCATGAACTTATCGGGGAAGCCGGGCATGGTGCATCCGATGCAGATGCCGCCGACATTAGGACATCCGCCGATGCCACGCATCCAGCCGCGCTTGGTGACGTTGCAGTCGACGACCGGGCCCCAGCAACCGAGCTTGACGAGGCATTTTGCAGAACCGTACTCGGTAGCGAAGTCTCCCTGCTCGTAGTAGGAGCCGCGATCGCATCCCTCATGGACCGTCTTGCCAAAGAGCCAGGTGGGACGAAGCTGTTTGTCGAGTGGAATCATTGGGGCGAGGCCAGCTACCTGGTAGAGCAAGTAGAGAACGGTCTCCATGAAATTGTCGGGCTGAACAGGACAGCCGGGGACGTTGACGATGGGCAGACCGGCCTTCGAACGCCATTCCCAGCCCAGGTAGTCGGCCAGTCCCATGGCGCCGGTTGGGTTACCGGCCATGGCGTGGATACCGCCGTAGGTTGCGCAGGTGCCGGCACCGATAACGGCCAGGGCCTTGGGAGCGAGGCGATCGATCCACTCGCATGTGGTGATGGGCTGGCCGGTGTCGTGATTCGTCCCCATGGCCGCCCAGTAGCCCTCTTTCTTGATCTTCTCGTTGGGGATGGAGCCTTCGACTACGAGGACGAAAGGATCGAGCAGACCTTTCTCGGCGTCGTAAAAGAACTGCATGAACTCGTCGCCGTTCTCATAAGCAAGCACCGGATTGTGAAGATGAACCCTGGGCAGGCCGGGTATGGCACCCAGTAAAACGTCTTCGATCGAGGGTTGCTCGGCGGCGGTCACCGATACGCTGTCGCCGTCGCAACTGAGACCGGCAGTGATCCAGAGAATGTGGACGTCGGATACCGGTGACGGCTTGGTAATACCGCTTGGCGAGTCAACCATGGAATTCTCCTTGGGACGACATTGTGACCTGCTCCGCGAGCTTGCTCGAAGATGAATTAGCGTGACGACTTTCCGACCGAAAAGCAGAGAAGTCGTAGCACATGAACTGTGATTTTGGATTCGGGAAAGCGGAATGGTAGAAGCAGGACAAGCCTGTCACCTTCGCAAAGCGATGCGTCAGCTTTGACTCAAGAGCCCGCGAGCGAAGCCGGCTCGCTCGAATGCCAGAGACACTACGCCTATTCGAAGCTGGCTGTCAATCGCTTGTACCCGCATATTTATTGGACTTAATACAACTTTTACGCGGTCGATGGAATTATTCAGGCCGTGAAGTTACCGATCCGGAATTAGCAGATGCGCGGAAGCTGCTCACCGAACATCACATCGAGGACCCGCGTGCCACCGATCTCAGTCTTCATTAGCACCATGCCAGGATGATTTTCGACGACCTCGCCGATGATTACGGCGTCCTGGCCGAAAGGATGCTGCCTCATCTGCTCGAGAACTGCACCCGCCATCTCCGGGACAACCAGAGCGAGTAACTTGCCCTCATTTGCGACATAGAGCGGGTCGAGGCCGAGCACCTCGCAGGCGCCCTTGACCGACTCGCGCACAGGGATCGTGCGCTCGTCCAGCACCATGCCAACGTTGGCGTGTTTGGCTATCTCGTTGAGCGTGGTTGCGACGCCTCCGCGGGTCGGATCGCGCAGCGTATGGATGAAATCGTTCGCGGGGGCGGTGGTGGCAAGCATGGCCGAGACGAGGCCGTTAAGCGGTGCGCAGTCGCTCTCAATAGCGCCCTCGAACTCGAGACCCTCGCGCTGACTCATGATGGTCATGCCGTGGTCGCCGATGTAGCCGCTGAGGATAATCTTGTCGCCGGGGCTGGCGCGATCTGCCGAGATGCTGATGTCGTGCTCGATCACACCGATCCCGGTTGTCGTGATGAAGATCTGGTCACCTTTGCCTCGGTTGACGACCTTGGTATCGCCGGTGACGAGCTGTACCCCGGCCTCAGCCGCGGCGGCCCGCATCGACTCGACCACTCGGCGCAGATCGTCTACTGGCAGGCCTTCTTCGAGGATGAATGCTGCCGAGAGATAGAGCGGACGGGCACCGCTCATCGCCAGGTCGTTCACCGTCCCGTGAATCGCGAGCCGACCAATATCTCCGCCCGGGAAGAAGATAGGTGTGACAACGAAGGAGTCAGTGGAGAACGCCAGCCGGGCACCCCCGATGTTGAGCACGGCCTGATCATCGAGCTTATCGAGGGTCGGATTGCGAAAGGCGGGAAGGAAGATCTTGTCGATCAGATCGGCGGTGAGCTTGCCGCCGCTACCGTGGCCAAGAACGATCCGCTTATGGTCGAAGATCGGGATTGGGCACGAACCGAACGGCGTCAGACTCTCGCCAGCGATTGCTTTCTCCATCTTCAGATCATCTTCAGCGGCTGGCATGAGAGTATTCGCGCTCCTTGCGGGGCTTGACACTGACGTCGTCCAGAACGGGTTCGGGAACGATCTGATGAAGCTTATCCGCTCCCTGCGGGTTCAGGTGACGGCCATATGCGTAGTACGCGGCGCACGCTCCCTCAGCCGAGACCATGGTTGCACCTAGCGGGTGCTGCGGAGTACAGAGCGTTCCAAAGGCGGAACAGTCGTGCGGCTTCCTGATCCCGCGAAGTACCTGACCACTGATACATACCTCGGGCTCCAACGTGGCGATCTCGGCCACATCGAAGAGCTTTTCGGCGTCGTGTTGAAAGAACTCGTCGCGCAGATGGTAGCCGCTCATCGGGATACTGCCGATGCCGCGCCACTTGCGGTCGCCGACCGCGAACACCTTGCCGATCAGCTCCTGCGCAGGCAGATTCCCCTTGCGATTGAGTATGCGCGAGTATTGATTCTCAACCGTGGCGCGCCCCTCTTCCAACTGCTTGATGGTCATTAGCGTGCCTTCGAGGATATCGACTGGCTCGAACCCGGTGATGACGATGGGGACGTGGTGGCGAGCGCTGATGGGGTCATACTCGCTGTACCCCATCACGGCGCAGACGTGACCCGGACCGAGAAAGCCCTGCACGCGATTGTCGGAAGCATTGAGGATGGCTTCGAGCGCTGGCGGCACCAAGACATGGGAGACCAACAGAGAGAGATTGTTAACCTGCTCTTCGCGGGCTCGCCACGCCAGCATTGCATTCGCAGGGGCCGTGGTCTCAAAGCCAATGGCGAAGAAGACAACTTGCTTATCTGGATTGGCGCGGGCAATCTTCAAGCAGTCTAGAGGCGAGTACACGATACGGATGTCGCTACCCAGCGATTTGATCGAGAACAGGTCGCCGTCGGAACCGGGCACGCGCAGCATGTCGCCGAAAGAGCAAAAGATCACATTAGGCGAGCGTGCTATGGCGTGCGCTTTGTCAATCATTTCAAGCGGCGTGACGCATACCGGGCAGCCTGGTCCGTGCACGAGTTCGACACCCTCCGGCAGCAGATGGTCCAGGCCATTCTTGACAATCGAGTGGGTCTGGCCGCCGCAGACTTCCATCAAAACCCACGGCCGGGTCTGCACCCGGCGCATCTCGGCGACGATCTTCGCCGCTATGTCCCCATTCCGATACTCATCAAGATACTTCATCGGCGAAGCCCTCCGGCGTTCATCCAGGCTGGGTAGAACGGCTTGTCCGTCTCAGCGATCTCTTCGACAACCGGGGACTCCAGCTCGGTGAGTTGATCCAGATCCTTCAGCGTCTGGTAGGTACGTTCTGCTTCCGCTTCATCGATTCGACTGATGGCGAAGCCGACATGGACCAAGACGTATTCGCCCACCTGAGTCTCCGGAACATACTCCAGGCATGCTTCGCGAACGATGCCGCCGAACTGGACCCTGGCCATGCGCAGACCGCGTTGGTCGTAGGTATCTACCACTTTGCCGGGAATTGCCAGGCACATGTCAGTCTCCTCGACGCAATAACTCGTTCGCGATCACCGCTTGACCCAACGAAATACCACCGTCGTTCGCAGGAACCATCGCGTGCAAGAATACTCCAAATCGCAAACGACGCAACTCGACTGCCGTAAGTCCCAGCAGAAGATGATTTTGAAATACGCCGCCGCTTAGGCATACGCGGTCCAGTCCGTCGCTCTTGCGGATGCGGCAGCAGACCTCGACGATGGCGGCGCTGAGCGTGTTGTGAAAGCAGGCGGAGATCGCGGCCACAGACCGTTCCGCAACGATATCCCTGACGATCGTCACGATGGTTTGACGAAGATCTATCACCGTCGATTCACCTTGCTCCAGATCAAACCCGTACCGATCCAAGACGCCTGGCTCCGCCGCCATCTCCAGCGCAATGGCCGCCTGCCCTTCGAAGGTGATCTCGGAGCCCAGCCCCAACAGCGCCGCTACCGCGTCGAACAGGCGTCCGCACGAAGAGGTCTGCACCGTCTGAATGCGCCGCGAAAGCATCGTGTCCACAAGCCTGAACTGCGTGGGGGGAACTGTCCGGAAACACGCAAGATTGTCAGGCATTTGAGAACCAAGAGCATCCCGGAGGTAGCTCAGGGCCATTCGCCAGGGCTGACGTATCGCCGCATCGCCGCCAGGCATCGGCACGGCGCGGAGGTGGGCGCGGCGCTCGAAGCCAGCGAGATCCGCCACCAGGAATTCGCCGCCCCAGATGGTGTCATCGGAGCCAAGACCAGTGCCGTCCATGGCGACGCCGATGACCTTTCCGCCGAGGTGATTTTCCACCATGCAGCTGGCGATGTGCGCATGATGATGCTGCACCGCAAACCTGCGCTCGATGCCAGAGGCGAGCGCCATGCGCGTGCTTCGATAGCTGGGATGTAGATCGTGTGCGATGGCCTTGGGTGAAACTTTGAAGAGATGCTTCATCTTCTCCAGTGTCTCCTCGAAGAAGCGCATGGTTTCATAGTTTTCGAGGTCGCCAATGTGCTGGCTCAAGATGGCGTGCCTATCTCGGGTCAAGCAGAATGTATTTTTCAGCTCCGCTCCGACGGCCAGAACTTGTGCCATCTCCGTGCCCAAATCGATAGTCTGCGGCGCGAAGCCGCGTGAGCGACGCAGCACAGTTTCTTTTCGTTCTATGGTGCGAACCACCGAATCGTCCACTCGTGTGGCGATATCACGATTATGCAAGAGGAACCAGTCGGCGATGCCCGACAAACGCAGGAGCGCCTCCGTGTTTGAGATCACAATCGGTTCCTCAGTGAGATTGCCACTCGTCATAACAAGAGCGACAAACTCTGACTTCGATTCCGGTGAGTCGGTGAAGAGTAGATAGTGCAGCGGCGTATAGGGGAGCATGATGCCGAGTGTGTTGTTTCCTGGAGCAATGACGTTCGGTAGGCCGCTCGCTACCGTACCGTCAGATGACGCGCGAGGCAAAATTACGATTGGCCTGCGCGGATGCTGCAGCGCGGCCTCGTCCTCAGGTGACACCGCGCAAATTCTCTGGATTCTTTTCATATCCCGTACCATCAGAGCGAATGGCTTGATGGGCCGATGCTTGCGTCTGCGCAACTCGGCGACAGCAGCGTCGTTGTTCGCATCGCAGGCAAGCAGGAAGCCACCGAGCCCTTTGACGGCTACGATCTTACCTTCCCGCAGGATTTGCCTTGTCGCGCGAATTGCTGGAAGCGAATCCTTCTCGGCAAAGGAACAGTCAGCCGGTGACGAGCCGCGTGGGACAAGGCACAACGCTGGGCCGCAGACCGCGCAGGCATTTGGCTGAGCGTGGAAGCGCCGATCGGTCGGATCGCCGTACTCCGCCGTGCAGGCGTCGCACATAATGAAGCCCGACATCGTTGTCTTCGCGCGATCGTATGGTATGTCCTGGACGATGGTGTAGCGCGGACCGCAGTGTGTGCAATTTGTGAATGGATAGCCGAAGCGACGGTTAAGCGGATCTCCGAAGTCACGCCAGCAGGCGTCGCAGGTGCCGGCGTCGGGAGAGACCAGAGTGAACTCACCGATCTCCTCCCGGCTCTCGAGAATGTCGAAGCCCGAGCTGCCCACGACCTTCAGTTCGGAGAGAGTGAGTTCGAGAATTTGAGCTAGCCCTGGAAGATCGTGTTGCAGGCTTTCGATAAAGGTGCGAATCGTTGCGGCGTGACCCTCGACTTCTATCGTCACACCCGACGAAGAATTGAAGACGAAGCCGGTCAGCCCGAGTGATGTGGCAAGGTTATAAACGAATGGGCGAAACCCGACTCCCTGCACGATTCCTCGAATGTGCACTTGACGCCGTATCTTCGAGTCTTGCGGAGGAGATGGCATCATCGGTAGATCAGAATAAACGAGTTCCGGTCCGGCGTCTCATGGGTGACGACTTGGCGCCATGACAATCTCCCGAAGACTTGACACTAGTGACCTGCTCGTAGAAAACGCGCTTCGCGCTTTATTGCATCTTTACCGCCACACGGTTCAGTGTTCCTCTATAAACGCGTCCAGCAACCGCTGAAAGACAACCGCGGTTGGCCTCCAATCGCCCTGCATCGCTTTGGCTCCCGCGTCTCCATAGCCGTTGTCAGGCCGCGGCCGCAGGCGAATAAATGGCGGGAGCCCGTAACGCAGAGCAAGACTATTGGCCCAAAGACGCGCGGTACGGCCGTTGCCATTGGCAAACGGGTGGATGCGGATCCACTCAGCATGAGCCCAAGCGCAGAGGTCGAGTATGGCTGAGAGCTGGTCGGCATCCGGTCTCTGATCTACAGGTACCAGCGTATCGAGCTGCATGATCAGAGCCTGTAGCTTCGCTTCAAAGCCTTTCAGTTCATCGGCGACAGCGGAAGGTTCAACACCGTAATTTCCAGCAACTCGAACTGCAATGTTCTCAAGACCTGGCTCACCGCGAAAGGAGCCTACAAATCGCTGGTCTGGTACTTGCAGACCACGCAGAAAAAGTTCTTGCCAGTGCCTCGCAGTCTCACAAGAAGGCATCTCACGCGCTTTCGCAGCGCGGGCGATCTCATAAAGAACTTCGGTGAGATTTTTGCGCAGACGAGGGCTGTCTTCGTCCCAATTAGGAGGCACCTAGCAGCTCACGAATCTTGCTTTGTACAGGGCCTTGTGTAGCTGATTGCAGCTCGGTCCACTCCCCTTCAAGGGGGTCTTCATGACGAACTTCAGCTTCCACAAACTCTGAAATAGCCTGCTTGAACTCAGGATCCTTTTCACGGTAGGCCCGCAGACGAGCCAAGCTTTTTTCAAGGGATTGCTCTTTCGGGCGCTGCCGACGAAGATAACCCTGAATCGCCTCATTCAAGAGCTGGTTGACAGGGCGCCCTTCAACCTTGCTTAGAGTCTCTAAAGCATCTCGCTCTTCTGTACCGATCCGCAAAGTGAACGCAACCCGAGCCATAGAAGTCATGCTATAGAGTCTGCCTTATGATGTCAATAGCCTATTTTGACATCACCTCTAACGCCTTTTTCAGCAGAACTGATAGTTCTGGCCTGATCTCAGAGGAGAGGGCGTCAACCCGCGAGTCTCTCTGACGCAGCATCAGACTCGGATTGTAGTGTTTGTGACAATCCTGCGGATCTGAGAAGCCAAATGGGTTCAGTCCACTTGCGCGCTGAGGTATGAGCAAATAGCTCAAGGGGCAGTTCCAACAAACGCATTTGTTGTAACGAATATCTGAGGAGAATAAGCGAACTCAGTCGGAGTGCAGTATTCTTGCGATGTCGATCTGAAGGGCTTTCCGGATTGGAAGTAAGGCGGCCGTGGCCAGTATTGCGATCAGCAAGGTTATCGCACCCAGGTAGCTGATTGGATCCAGACCACTGATACCGTAAAGCCCGCGACGAAGTATCTGCGAGAGGCCAGCGGTCAAGGCTACTCCTGTCACCAATCCGGCCAAGACCGGCCATGCGAATCGGCGCAACACAGTGAGGAAGATCTCCATGCGATTAGCTCCGAGTGCAAGGCGGATCGCAATCTCTTTGGTCCGCTGCGACACAGCATAAGTGACAAGGCCGAGCAACCCAATGATTGCGAGGAAGATCGCTATGCTGCCGAGCAGGCTGATGATCGTCGCAACCTGTTCGATCTGCCCGATGCTCTTGCTGAAGCCGGCCTTAAGCGGGGTGATAGTCGGGAAGAGTTTGGGGTCGATGCCACCGGCAATCTGCTGAAGAGTCGGCGACAGTCCATCAGGAGCACCGGCTGTCCTGATCAGAACAGACATCCTGGGGAGAGATTTGGCGGACAGCGAGTAGTAGATTTCGGTCGCGTCCGAGTTATTGAGTTCCATCGCCCGCGTGTTACCGACGATCCCTACAACGGTGTCCTTGCCCGTGCTCCACTCTTTGCCGATTGGGTCTTCCGTCGGCCAGCGTTTGCGTGCCAACGATTGGCTGAGCACAACTACATGGGTCTCCCCGGCGTGCATGTACCGGCCCCGCAGCAACGGAATACCCATCGTCTCGAAGAACTCCGGACCGACCCAGTTGGGATAGGTCTTGATCAGGCGGCCATCAACGTGAAAACCCTGAATCATCACGTTCGTATTGACCAGCGGAGGGTTCTGAGCCATCGACACGGAGATAACTCCGGGCACCGTTCGCAGTCGGCTCCGCAACTGGTCGAGATAGCTCTCGGCCGTAGATGGTGTGTATCCGTGGTCGCTCAAGCCCGGGTTGAGCGACAGTACCTGCTCATAGCCGAAACCCGGATCGGTATACAGCGTATGGAGCGTCGCGCGGACAAGTAATCCAGACACGATAAGCAGCACGCAACTTGCCCCCACCTGGACACAGACCACCACCTGATGCCACAAGGTTCTCTCTTTTTTCTGCAGAACAATCTGCAACGTAGGCAGCATGCCGAAAAAGAGTGCCGCGAGAAAACCCATCGCAGCAGTAAAGATAAGAACGCGCCAGTCCGGCAACGCGCTCATCCATGCTGGAGCGTTAGCATAGACCAGAGTGAGGCGAAGAACGATGTAGCTGAGAGGCAGCGCAGCCATTGAGCCCAGCAGACCCAGAAGCAGGCTCTCCGTCAGTAATTGCCGAAGGACGCGCGACCTGCGTGCGCCAAGGTCGATCCGCAGCTGGATCTCCCGTCGCCTCCGGACTCCACGCGCAAGCAACAGCCCACCTAGATTGGCGCAGGCCACAACCAGGATGAGGAGAACAAGAAGCGCGGCGAAGGCCAGCACCGGCATGCCGTCTTCAAACGAGAAGAAATGAGCGCCGGGGGTGACGAGGATGCGCTCATGATCCCAGATAACAGCTGGGTAGAGCTTCCGCAGTTGGCCGGTCAGCGCAAGCAGCTCATGTTCGGCCCTTGATGGGCTAACGCCCGGCGCAAGATGTCCCCACATAAGAATGTTCTCATCGAACTGCGGGTCATCCAGAGCCTTACTGCCTTCGAAAAAATAAGCATACTGCAAGAGAGGAAGCCATACATCCGGATTCTCTGTCCCCAGATTCGCGAACGCTTGCGAGGTCACGCCTATCACGTTGACCGGCTTACCGGTGAGATAAATTGTCTTGCCAATGACTGATGGATCGCTGTCAAACTCTCTCTGCCAAAAGCGGAAGCTGAGAACAGCAACTGGAGCCGCCCCGGAAGAGCTCTCGTGAGCGGGATCGAACAACCGTCCAGCCGTTGCGGAAGCGCCAAGCTCTATGAAATAGTTCGAGCTGACAAAGCTGGGGTTAATGCGTTGTTCTTCATGATTCAGAACCATAGGAGCGACACTCATCGTTGCCATCACCGCAGAGAGCGATCTGGCATTGTCGCGATAGTAGGCGATCGAAGCGTAAGGAATACCGGGTGCGTTGTTCTCCGGAGATCGCCGCTGAATGCTGACCAGAGTGGCGGCGTCGCGCACTGGGATCGTCTGCAAAGCGATCAGGTTGTACAGGCTGAACGCCAGCGTGCTGACCCCAATACCCAGCGCAAGCACCAGGATCGCCGTAAAAGAAAAGCCGGGCGATTTTGCCAGGATGCGCGAACCGAAGCGCAAATCCTGCGCGATGGACGCAAGCCACTGCGTACCGCGGCTCTCGCGGCAGTCTTCCTTGATCTGATCGAGCCCGCCGAACTCAAGTCGAGTGGTGCGGCGTGCCTCGGCTTCGCTCGTGCCGGCCTGAATCTTATCCGCAACCTGTGATTCAAAGTGGAAGCGAAGCTCGTCGTCGAGCTCTTTCTCCATCCGAGCCCGTCGTAAAAGCCGCTGCAACAAGTTCATGTGGTCTCTCCTTGCGGATGTTGCAGAATCAGGCCGACAACTTCAATCAAGCGGGCCCAGCTTTCGGTTTCGTTCTTCAGTTGCGTTCGACCCTTCGTCGTCAACCGGTAAAACTTCGCCTCGCGACCAGTCTCGCTCGGTCCCCATTCGGCAACGAGGAACTTCTTGTTTTCCAGTCGATGCAGAGCGGGGTAGAGAGAACCCTGTTGTACCTGCAGTGCCTCTTTCGAAATCTGTTGAATGCGCTGCGCAATCGCATAGCCGTGGACTGGCCTCAACGCAACAACGCGGAGGATCAGCAAATCCAGCGTACCTTGTGGGAGATCAAATTTGGATTGAGTCGTCATGATGCCTGTGCCTTCTACATATACATGATCGACCTGTAGAAGTGCAAGGTGTCAAGCAAAGTTCTGTGCGAGAGGCCGTCTCTGAGGAACAGTCCGGAAGCAAATGGCGAGGAACCACCAAATCACCACCAGATTTTTTTAGTCGGCGAGAGAACAGGTCGATACGCTCATTAACCTGGCTCTCAAAAGAGTTATCAGATAGTTGTGGCGTCGAGCTTCGGGAGATCGCAAAGTCGGCTTTCGGGCAAGTTCGGTACCAGATAAACGTACTCGGGTCGAAGTTAACGAGAAGCCTCGTTCCAGTAACTTCGGCCTGACGTTAGGTAACGCAATGCCTCAATGAGTGCATTTGGCCTGTCAGCGCCAGTGATGGCGCAGTCCCAATCGCCCGAAAACATACCCCCCTAGTGAGGCGATTTCTTCTCTGGAGCGCATTCAATGGCTTGTGAGCTCACATTATCCATAAGCTGACAATGACATTAGATGTAACCAGAAAATGATCTTATCGCGGGTTTGACACCACGGATTGCATCTTCACTTATGCAGGAGGTCCGAACAGAGCCGCGGCGGTCGGCGTCCCGGCCTGCATCTCATCGCGGATCTGCTCTGCGATTTTAGCCATCGCAGCCTTATCGTCGCCTGGCTTGTAGTTGAAGACTACGCCGACAGCGCCTATCGTTTTGCCAGTTTGATCTTTCATGACAACTTCGTCTTCGAAGTGATTGCCGTTGACCTCAAGGTTGCTTTTGCCGGTTCGAATGCAGCGCGTGTCATCCTCGTCGCCAATCTTGCCGATGCGTCCGAAGTTGGAAGCTACGATAAGGTTTTTGTGGCCGGGTGGCGTTGCGTGTATCGCGAGGAGGATGACTTCAGGGTGTTTGGCGAGTGCTTCGTCGACCAACTTCTGCGCTCCGGGGGCGGCACTGGTGTAAGTGGGGTCCATCTCTTTGGCATCGACCTTTCGCATGCCTGCGATTGCCTGCTCCCGTGTTTGCTGCGCGTATGCTACGCCGACCAGTGTGGCAAAGCTTGCGATCCATAGGATTCGAACTGCTATTTTCATCATGTCTCCTAGACTTGATCCGGCGACTACTCCGGTCCTCTGTGTGACGCTGTTGAAGCAGGTACGTATCTTCAACCGTAACAACGATGCCTCTCCGAGATGAGCCGCGACTTAACCGGATATGAAATTGCATTCATTCAGAGATAGTGACTGAGGCAGCGGTTAAAAGATCACCTTGAGAGCGAACTGGGTTTGACGGCTGCTTCCGGCAGTGGGCCCTACGAGCACTCCGCCGGTGGAGGTAAGGACCGCACCGCTGGCGTTGAACAGCTGAGTGCCGGTCTTGGGTGGTGTGGCGTAGTTCACTTGATTCAGGACGTTGAAGAGTTCCGCACGGAACTGGAGATTGAACGTCTCTGAGATGCGTGGAATATACGTGTTCTTCACGAGAGAGGTATCGAGATCGTTGAGGCGGGGGCCGATGATGGAGTTGCGACCGGCATTTCCGAGATGCGTGAGCCCGGACGTGGAGTCGAAGGAGGGGAAGGCGAAGCAGTTGAGGTTGACGTAGTGACGATTGAGCGAAGAGACACTTTTGACTGGATTGCCTGTGCACCCCGGACCGGTGAGACGGTCTGGAAAGGCGAATGCGTCGGCACTATGCAGGTTGAGAGAATCGCCAGAGATGAGAGGCGTGAAGGGCTCGCCTGTGCTGGTCTGAAAAATCGATCCCCATTGCCAGCCATTCAGGAGTATGTGAGCCACCGGTATGTCCTTGCGGACGTTGGGAAGCTCGACGATGTAGTTGAGAACGAGATTCTGTCCGACGTTGAAGTCGGAGATGGCGCGGCGGCGAATGGGCGCCCACAGCGGCAGACTGGACACCGAGTTGGCAAAGGTGTCGCCAAAGGTGGAGGAGGAGCCGTCGTCTATGGATTTGGACCATGTGTAAGAGATTTGAAACTGCGTATGGTGACTGAAGCGTTTGTTGAGGCTGGTCTGTAGCGAGTTGTAGTGGGAGTAGCCGGTCATGAATACGGCGCTAATCTGACCGATGTTGGGGTTCAGCTTGGCAGCAGTGAGAGCAGCTGCGCTGGGCGAGTTTTTTCCGTTGGGGCCATAGAAGAGGTAGCTCCCATTACTGACGATGGGTTGAACGGTGTTGACATCGTCCACGCGGTAAGGAAGGTGAGTGCCGCGAGACCCTGCGTAGCCTACCTGAAAGATCATGTCGTAGGGCAACTGCTGCTGAACGTTCATCGAATACTGCTGGACGTAGCTGCGGGAGGAGTGATTCGGGGCATAGGCGTAACGCAGATTTGCCGCCGAGAGTGAGGGATAAGCACCCGTTGGGAAAGAGCCGATACCGGGAGCGGCGTTGTTGCCCAGCTCAAGATAGGGAGCGGTGAAGATGGATAGCCCCTCGTACAGGTAGTTAAGCTGTTGCGCGTCATAGATGCCGTAACCAGCGTGAACGCTCGTCATGTTCTTGCCAAATGGATCCCAGGCAAAACCGACGCGTGGAGCTATGTTCTTGAAGCTGGCGTTTTGAAAGTATGGACTGCCGAGATGGGGGGTTGTATCGGTGAGATTGCGGAGGTTGGCAAGACGGTTAGCCGTCTCGGTGGGAACAGTAACAGGCTCGTAACGGACACCGAGGTTAAGAGTGAGATTATTGGAGATACGGTAGTTGTCTTCGAGGTAGCCGCCGAAGACCGACTGGCGAAGATCGCGTGGGCTGACACCCTGGGCGAGCGGCGCATTGAAGCTTGTGGGGTGGTTGGTGAGAAAGCTCTGCAGGCTGGAGAAGATGAATTGGCCATTGGGATTAGAGGTGCCAAGTTGATTGTTCTGCAGGCGCTCGAAGGCAAAGCCGAATTTGAGCGCGTGCTTGCCCTTGGTCAAATAAAGATCGTCGTAGATCTGGTAGGAGTTGAGGTGGAAGACAAACTCGCCGGTGGCCTTGAGACCGCCTTGAAAGTTGGAGAGTCCCCCAATATTGATTAACCCGACCGGAAGCCCCGGGACGAAGCCCAGAGAGGGATCACTCGCAGCAGGATTGATAGCCGCGAGGGTGGTGGGCGCATCGGAGAAAACGCGGCTATAACCAAACTTGAAGGAGTTGAGTAGCGCTGCAGAAAAAACGTGCGATTCGCCGATTGTCGCCAGCTGGCGTTTGGCCAGGTTGCCGGTGATACGGACGTTGAAGGGATCGGGTGAGGTGAGTTTGCCGTTGTCGTAGAAGTAGGTTCCTGTGAGCGAATCCTTGTCGGAGATGCGATGGTCGGCGCGAATGGTGAAGTAATCTTCGTGGCTGACAAAGGGATCGTTGAAGAGGAAGCTACCAGTGTCGGCGTTAGGACCGGGGTCGACCGTCGGGAGCGGATACAGAGCAAAATAAGGAGTAACGACGGGACTGACAGGCACCTGCACGTGGCTGGCGCAGGGATTGCCACCGGAGGCGACACAGAGGCTACCCGTCCGGGCCGCGGCGGAGGGTACGATGCTGGAGGTATTTGCGCCCTGGTATTGGCGGAGGCCCTCGTAGTCACCGAAGAGGAAGGTGCGCTCTTTGATCACGGGACCACCTGCAGATGCGCCGAATTGGTTGCGACGGAATTCTGCGATCTGGCCCGGAGTATCGAACTCGTTGCGCGCGTCGAGCGCGGAGTTGCGGAAAAACTCGTAGGCGGAGCCGTGTAGACGACTCGTCCCGGCGCGTGTGACCGCGTTAATGATGCCGCCAGCAGCCTTGCCGTAATCGGCAGAGGCGTTGGATGTTACGACGGAAAACTCCTGGATGGCGTCGACGCCAAGGTTTGACCCGATGACGCCGCCAGGGCCACCGTTGGAGTAGTCGTTAATGCTGATGCCGTCGACCCGATAATTGTTTTGCTGCGGACGGGCGCCGCCGACAGTGAGTTGATTCCCAATGCCGCGGTTGGCTCGTTGATTGGTGACGGCGACAGCGGGCTGGGTGCGCACTGCGGCGACGCCGGGCTGCAGATTAGCAAGTTGAGTCCAGTCACGCCCGTTGAGCGGGAGAGCCACAATTGTGCGCTCGTCGACGACGGGCATGGTGGTAGAAGTGACCATGTCGATTGCGGGCGGCGCGGTGGTGACTACGATTTTCTCTTTGGCTGAACCGACTTGGAGCTGAACGTTGATCTCCTGCTGAGCACCGACATTGAGGGCAATATCCCTGATCTCCTGCGGCACAAAGCCAGATACGCTAATGGAGATGGTGTAAGTACCCGTCTGGAGGTTGGGAACAGAGTAGAAGCCGGAGGAGCTGGATGTGGACTCGGTGACGATGCCCGTTTGGGTGTTTGTGATAACAACAGGAGCATTTGCAACGAGCGCACCGGCGGGATCTGTGATGGTTCCTGCGATGGTTCCGGTAGAGACCTGTGAGCGCAGAGCTGGAGCCGCGCAGAGAAGAAGGGTAGATAGGTAAAGTGCTCGCTTTATGGACCGTACTTTCATGTAGTGCCTCTCAATACTGGCTGACTGCAATGCAATCGCTATTACGTAATGCCAGAGTGACGCTGACGCGGCGGTGACCCAATTCATCACGGCGGCGATGCATGACTTCGGACCTCTGCCATTTAGTTCTTTGCGAATGAAGAGTCGCTGAAGATTACATAAAAGTTTGTTTATGGATGGCGTTTGTTGTTTTGAACGGGGGGACGAGCAAGCATAGCGGCGGAGGGTGGATGAATGCAATTTCATTTTGGTTTCAAGACAGCCTCATGAAGGTGCATGAGGCTTACTGTGAAGTCCGCGTAGATGGAGTGGATCGCTTCGGGCTCCACAAGGTATGCGGCCGTCGAGGAGAGGTATTAGATGAAGATTCAGAAGAGATTGGCCGGACTGCTTGTCTTGAGTTCCTCGGTAGCAATCTGTCCCGTTGCAGGAGTGACGGCTGCTCGCGCGCAAGAACCCGCTATGAAACTGGTGCAAACCATAGAGCTGCCGGGCTATACAGGTGACTTCGATCACTTCGCCGTGGATGAACAGCGCGGACGACTGCTACTGGCGGCAGAAGACCATGCGACGCTGGAGGTCTTCGATCTGAAAACGGGTCAACATCTAAAGACAGTGAAAGGTTTTGACGCGCCACACAGCATTCTGGTGCGCCCTGCCGCTTCAACGGTCATCGTAACGGATAGCGGCAAAACGATGACTAAGATCCTCGACGCAGAAACATATGCGATCAAGGGATCGATCAAGTTGACGGAGGGCGCGGATTCAGCGGCCTATGACCCGAAGACGAATGTGTACTACATCGTGACCGGCGGCAAAGATGTCGACATGAAGACGGCCAGTGTCGAGGCGGTGAACCCGGATACGGGGCAGCGACTGGGCGGGGTTACGTTTCAAGATAACCATGTCGAGGCAATTGCGCTGGAGGAGGGTGGTAACCGCATCTTTGTGAATCTGACTCAGACCAACAAGATGGCTGTCGTGGATCGAACGACGATGAAAGAAATTGCCGAGTGGCCGGTTCCGCCGGCGCAACAGAATGCGATGGTGGCTCTGGATGAAATGCAGCACAGGTTGTATGTAGTATGCCGCGCAGACCTTAGCGGCGCTCCGGCGGGCAAGGTTGTGGTGATGAATTCGGATGACGGCGCCGTCGTGGGCACGCAGGACGCGCCTACAAGAGTCGACCAAGTAATATACGACCTCACCATGCATCGTCTGTATGTTCCTGGCGGTCAAGGATACACCGAGATTTATGACACTTCCGACGCCAATAATCTAAAGCCCGTTGAGAAGATATCGACCGCACCCGGGGCCAAGACGGGGATTCTGTTACCGAGCAAGAAGCTGGTGTTAGCGGCTTCCCCGGGGGATACCAAGGCCGTTGCCAAGGTGATGTACTTCAGCATCCCGTAGCAATTTCTCGCCACTAAACTGCCGCTGTAGCAGGCAATCGCAAGTGAAGGGGTTTTCATCTTTGCTTCATCTCTGCTTTACTGCTCAAGACTGTAATCGTGCGAGGTGTACGCAATGCGGATATTGCTGGTGGAAGATGAGCCTAAGGTCTCGGGCTTCGTAGAGCGTGGACTTGCTGCCGAGCGGTACGCAGTGGATGTCTCGGCGGACGGCCGCGATGGTCTGGAGATGGCACAGACCTATCCTTACGATCTGATCATCCTGGATCTGATGCTACCCCGGCTGGATGGCCGCGAAGTTCTGCAGCGGCTTCGCCATAAGGATGCATGCGTGCCTGTACTGGTGCTCACAGCGCGGGACTCCATAGAAGACAAGGTGCGTCTCTTCGAGAGCGGTGCGGACGACTACCTGACCAAGCCTTTCGCCTTTGCTGAACTGCTGGTTCGGGCGAAAGCCTTGTTGAGGCGCGGACCGGTAAATCGATCGAGCACGTTGATGGTGGGAGACCTGGAGCTAGATCGCCTGACCCAACAGATTAAGCGCGGTGGCAGACGCATCGAACTGACAGCGAAGGAGTACTCTCTGCTGGAGTATTTAATGCAGAATGCAGAGCGGGTGCTCTCACGCAATATGATCATCGAGCATGTGTGGGATCAGAGCTTCGACGGAGTAACAAACATCGTCGACGTCTACGTGCGGCATCTGCGTTCGAAGGTAGATGACGGACAGGAGAGTAAGCTGATTCGCACAGTGCGCGGAGCCGGATACATGATCCGTGCAGGTGGTGAGGCTTGATTCCGGCCATCCGTTTGACAACGCTGCGAACACGGGTCACGACCTGGTACGTAGGCCTGATGGCAGCCGCATTGCTTGTCTTCGGCGCAACTCTTTACTTTGGTGTGCAGAGCTATCTACGAAGTTCGTTAGAGAACTCGCTGATTGGCGAAGCGAAAGGGATCGTCCTCACTTTTCTCTCTCAGGAGGAGATCAAGGGACAGTCCTGGATGCAGGGTGAAATCGCTGAGGCATATGCCCCGGAGAACAGCGGAAGGTTTATTCGCGTTAGCAGGCAGGACGGTACCGTGCTGTACCAGGGCGGCGACACACGAGAACCTCATATCGATTCCTCGATTGTTCCGCAGCCTCAATTGAGTGAGTCGACGGATTTTTTTCGACAGGAAAGTGCCGGCGGAACCCACAATCTGCTGATCTACACACAACCATACGTGTCGCCCTCGGGAACGAGATATGTCGTTGAAATGGGCGCTTCCCTGGCCCCGATCTCTCGCGTACTGGCAAGCCTGTTGAAGATTCTGTTCCTGATAACGCCGTGCATTCTTTTTGCAGCCGCACTCGGTGGACACTTCTTGATGAAATTACCGCTGCGGCCCTTGGAGATCCTGAGCGAACAAGCAGAGCGGATCGGTACTCATCAGTTTGGCGAGCGCTTGCCCGTCATAGCGACCGGCGACGAGATGGAGAGGCTGTCGCTCTCGCTGAATCGTATGATCAGCCGCCTTGAAGACGCGCTTGCCTACAATCGGCGCTTCTCTGCAGATGTGTCCCATGAGCTGCGTACGCCGCTCACGATACTCCGCGGCGAGTTAGAGCAATTGCTCCACACCTCCAGAATGCCGATGATGCAGCGCGATTCCCTGGGCAGCGCACTCGAAGAGATCGACCGCATGGCACAGATCGTGGAGAGCCTGCTGACCATCTCTCGACTGGATTCCGGCACTGACGGTATGGACCTGAAGCCAGTGGACCTCAACTGCCTCGCACAGTGGACCGTTGACCAGATGCATCTGATGGCGGAGGAAAAGAATCTCACGCTGCGATGCTCTCGGGCTGAGCCGGTGGCAATTCTGGCTGACGCCGGCAGAATCAAGCAGGTGCTGGTAAACCTGTTGGACAACGCTATCAAGTACACACCAAATGGAGGCGAGGTGACCGTCTCTATATCAGCAATCGGCGCAACCCAGCTTGCGATTCTGGAGGTCAGTGATACCGGCATAGGTATTCCGGCTGGGTCGCTGCCGCATGTCTTCGAACGCTTTTACCGTTCAGACAAGGCACGGACTAGAGAGTCGGGCGGTACTGGTCTGGGACTATCGATCGCGAAAGCTATCTCAAAGGCCCACGGCGGAACCATGTCGATAGAAAGTGTGGAAGGCAGAGGTACGCGAGTGAGGCTTGAACTACCTCTATCTCCTTTGCCCGTTTCGGCTGTCCCAGGACTAAAGCTCCAAACTACGCCAGAAGGACGGTCCGGCGTCTCTGTCGAACGTAGTCACGCATCTCGGTAGTGGTCGGATCAACACAATCTGAATCCCGATACTCATCTCATGAGTGACTCAGTGACTATGCGTAGGTGAGTGTGGCAGCAACCGTAGTGAAGCCTCCGCCGGCCACTGCGGCTGCGTTTTTTGGACTTGAGCATGAGGACGATAACTTCTGTCCGAAGGAGAGATGCGTGTGGCACCCTGGGCGATAAAAGCGCGGAGATGGTTAGATAGATCGAGATTTCGTCCACTCTACTCCCGAAACAAATGATTCAGAATCGCATTCATCAGCGGTTCGATCACCACCACGTCCGCCGGATAAGACCAGAACCCAATCAGATATCGCACCATCTCGCTCACGCGCTTCTTCACACCCTCGCGAAATTTCTTTTGATCCTCGATCGACAGTTGCGCCAGTTGCAGCCCGTTCAGGGTGCTGTCGATCGGGTTCGTATGCGTCGGCGTATACCGTATCGGCCCTAGCTCTCCCGCTTCACTCATCACGGGATCGGTCAACACCATTCTCGCCACCATCCGTCCCCGGTCATAGTCATGCACGCGATACCGCTCATCGAAGAACCCCAGAAAGCCCGTTAGGTCCGCCCCCGCCAACAACTCCTCGGACACAGCGATTCCATAGATCCGCATATAGTCGCACTGTCCCAAATTCGCCGCTGTCTCAAACGCAAGCACAGTATCGCGAAATGCATCGGCGGCGTAGCTCCCTGCCCCCAGATGCACGATCTCCTCCTTATATTGGTGTTCAATCCGCCGCCTGGCATTAGCGAGGCTCTCTTTCCCGATCTTCGCAACCTGCCTAGTCCCCGTCCGCGTCGGCTGCGAAAACAACACCTTCAGCAGACCATCCGCGGTCCTCTTCAGACTTCCGCTCTTGATTTCGCCTGAACGCAGCTTCTCTACCAGTTCGCTGGCCCGAGCGTCCATTAGAGCAATCTGCTCATTCATCTCCACCGCTGTAATCCAGTCCTGAAACTCTGACTGCCCAAGCAGCACCTTGGCCCACCGCTTCATCATCTGGAAGTAGTCTGCATTCACCTCGCAAAAGCTCGAATCCGCGCTCGAAGTTCTCCCATGCGGCGACACAAACAAGTAGAACCGGCTGTCGTTGTACCAATGCTTGTCGATCTCATCCACCAGATTCTTCGCCATACCCAGCGGCTCATTCTGCAAGATTCCGCCATCGGTGTACGTGAACCTCGACGGATCATCCGTCCACGGCTCCAGACCGTTTTTTGCGTAATCCGCCCGCCAGCGGTCCACCTCCTTTGCACGAAATGCCAACGGATATGCCCCGCTTGCCACCGACGCGTCCGCTAGCTCACGCCACACCTCCGGCTTATCGCTCCCGTCCACACTCACAACTCGTGTTATCTGGTCTTCATGCCGCGTGTAGATAAACCTCCCGCAAGGCTGCATGTCATAGCCGTAGTCCACGCCGTTCAGGTTGGTCAGCGTCATTCCGATGGAGATCGACCGGGCAGCAGCCAGGTGCGTTATGGGAGCGGGCCACTCCTCCGATGCATATCGTCCCAGGAGCGTATCCTTTGCTATTCCTTCCACCACGTTCGACGAAAAGATCGAACGCAGCGGTGGCTCCACCTCGCCTGTCGCTTCGTCCACCGTCTTCAACAATCCATCGAGGTCGATCCGTTTTACCCACACGTTATACAGCGGGTTATCGTACGCGTCGCGAAACTCATCGGCAGAGTACAACATCTTATGCGCCACAATCGCCGCCGTCATCGCACCGGCCGAGGCGCCCGTCATGACATCGATAAGAATCTTTTCGTCGTCTGTCACTCCCTCAGCGGAGTTATGCTGATGAATTGCATCCAGCACCTCATACAGAACACCCGCCTCATAACTCCCCAACGACACCGCACCCGCAATCGTAATAGCCAGCCGCTTCGGCATATCTCTCCTCGCAGCAAAATTAGAGCACCCTTCCGAACCATGAACCATATACCTAATTGGTCATAGCCCGTTTGGTGGTACTCATACCATCAATTTATCGCCTCCGCTCCCGTCCCTGTCCGCAGTCACGGACTCACCTCTCGTCGCCGACCTTGAACATGCAGGTTTCATGCCTCCGATTCTCAGCGTCGGAACAAACAGGGATGGTGGCCGTTCTCTGCGACAGGCTCCCCGGTCTCGGGTGGTTCGGCCTCTCCGCAATCCGTTCAATCGGAACCGGTGTCTTTTACAGTTCTTCGCGACGGCTTTCCAATAAAGACTGTATGAATTGCCACCGCTAGTGCATCCATGCAGGATTGGTCGAGTGCTCGCGGCGAATCATTTTGCATCAGCTTGAGCACCTCCGCACATCTGAGCTTTTGTCGGTAGGGTCGGTAGGATGAAAGTGCATCATAAATATCCGCAACCGTTAATATCCGTGCAAGAAGTGAAAGCTCCGACCCATGAAGCCCTCGCGGATAACCAGATCCATCGAGCTTTTCATGATGCGCCGCAGCGACCTCCGCAATCTCTTCGAATCCTGGAATCTTATCGAGAATCTCTCTCGTGTATCGAGGATGTTTGTAGATAGATTGCCACTCCCTAGAGGTGAGTTTACCCGGCTTCTCGAGTATTGTATTGGGTACTCCGAGCTTTCCAATGTCGTGAAGCAAGGCGGCGCGTTCCAACAATTTGGCATCGTACTCTCCCACGCCCATCACCTTAGCGATAGCGCTCGCTGTCGTGGCGACACCGGTGGAGTGGGTGAACGTAAAAGGAGACTTGGCGTCTACAACCTCGGCGAACGCGAGGCAAATGTTGTCTACTAAAAATATATTTGGAGACTGTCTATTGCGTTCGGGAGCGAGTTCTATCACATGGGATAAAATCTCTGGCGATTGCAGGTCCTTCCATAGTTCGCGCTGGTCGTGCAGCAGGTTAGAGGCCGCAACGAGGCTCGTATCAAACCCTCTGCTGTACCGTCTCGATACGAGATCAATAGCGGTTATGGGACCGTATCGCTCCACCGCAATATCCAGCGTCTGAGCAATTCTAATAATGCGAGCAAGCAAGGATATTTCTTCAGCCGGTATATCCTGAGGTGATTCCACTCTGTCCCAGCGCTCATCAGCTTGATAGATTGCTTCGCTGACTTCGAACGGCAGGCCAAGATCTCTTGCAATACGAGCGGCACGCTCACAAGGAAGATTGGCACTCGTCTCGAAAGAATTGAACTCGCAGGAATCGGAAAAGCTCGTTGAATCAGCGGGGAGCGGCTGGGCCCAACCCCAGGACAAACAGCCGGCATGCGCCTGCTTCCGGGCATCTCTATCTCCTGCACTCAGACCAATGCCGGCCGGTGACGCTTCAGCGAGCGTGAACGGATACCGATTCAGAGCTAGCGTGTCCGGTGCCTGAGAAGAATTGCCTCTACACCCGACATCCTTGAGCAGGAGAGCGGAATAGAGATGAGAGAGCATTTCTTGAGACAAGTGAGCCCGCACTCCTATACGCATCCCGATGACGCATGAGCGAAGAACATGGCCCTTCGGACGGCCCTTTGTCAGATCGAGCGCGAATGAGAGCGCGGGGATCAGCGCTGAAAAAGGTAAGGAGTCCGGAATGTGCGATCCAGATTCGGAAGAGGCAGTTTCAGCGGTCGAGAGTGAGCTTCTCATAAGTGTCTCCAAGGAATCTGGATGCGACAAGATGGTTGCGAAGAAACCTGTACAAACGGGACACCCCTTCTGAAATCCAGGCATCCCGTTGGGATCTCGAACGGCCGTGCTTGCCGTTAGGGATGCATTTGGAAAGCAGCCCGGCGATTTTGCTGCCAGCAGCTCTCCGTTTCAGCTGTGCACACTTGTGCCTCCTTTCCAAAGCTGATGACCTGAATCCGGTCGGCATCAACGCCTGCTGCTATAAGCGCGTTGCGTGCGGCGTTCGCGCGTTCTTCCCCAAGTGCCAGGTTGTATTCGGCTGAGCCGCGCTCATCCGCGTAACCACCCACCAGAACACGAATCGATGGATTGTCTTGCAGATACTTCGCGGCATGTTCGATAGCAGTCTCTGCGTCGGCTCGGATGTTTGCGCTGTCGTAGTCGAAGAGAGCATCTTGAACATTTTCGTGGAAGACAGCCTCCCTCTTAGCTTGTGACGAAGAATTTCCATCATCAGAGTTATGAGCAGATGCAATGCTGTGGGAGCGCACCCGGAATTCGGCATCACACTCAGCCGAGGTCGATGGACTTGTGGTGAGAGCAGCGTGACCGGTAACACGGTAGGTGCCGTCGGCGAGGCCTGCCGTATTGACGGTGATACGCCGGCCCGTACCTTCAATCCTGCCTCCGTTTGAGGCCCAGCTGTACTTGACGTTGAGGCGATCTGGTTCGGTCAGGGTGTGACCGGTGATCTCCAGCGGTTGTCCTTCGTCGACATTGGCGACGTCAGTGCCGCAGGTGAACAGGATCTCGCTCGGGCGTTCCACCGCCATCCGAACGGGGGTGGAGGGAGAGTCGCGCTCGCCAAACTTGATGACGATACCAGCGCCCACAGTGAGGTGATTTTGAGAATCACTGGTTCCGTTTGGCAGCGTTGTTCTCAAGTAGTCGACATCGATCGCGCGAATGGCAAGACGATGCGTGAGGTTTATATCGAGTCCACCGCCGGGAGAGAACGCAAAGCTCGATGCGCTGGTCGTAAAGGAGTTTGCTGTCGGAAAGTAAGAGCCGCTCCCGTGAGCTCCTCCCAGGAGAACCTGGCCGTAAGGCACAAAGCGATGTCCGGTCAGCGACACCTTTGGCCCAGCTTGATAGGTGGTCAGGGTGAGGTCCTGTCCCAGCAGGCTGATGTCGTTAGCATGACCACCGGTAAACTCGCCGGTGATGCTAAGCCAGTGGGTAAAGTAGAAATCTGCGGAGACATAGCCTCCGTTCAGGCCGAAGTAATCGGTCTGTCCGGGAGGCGCATTCGCGTTCATGTGGTTGAAGCCAAGAGAGACAGAGAATCGCGAGACAAGGTATGCCGGATTGTCGGGTCTCTGCTGCGCAACCGCAGCAGAGACTCCAAGTGTTCCAAAGACCAAAGCTAGAGTGATTCGTCGCATCGTATTTCTCCTTCCGGGACTTAGTGCCCGGTGTTCGCGAAGCCGGAACCTAGTACAGCAAAGCAACGGATGGCGAGGTCGACAAGATGCTCGTATCCAACAGGACAAATCTGCTGGGCGAGATCGCGTAGAGTACGGAGGTGCCGTAGGTGTAGCGGCCCGCCGTCGCATCCGTAAGGTTGTAGTTCATGGTGCTGGTGACGCCGAGCTGCAGCACATTGATCGTGCCGACACCCACATTCAAATCGAGCGTGGACGTCGCGCTTCCTGCGCCGTTTGCGGTGATTGTGCCTGAGCCATTGACCCCGGCCAGCGAGCTTGCTGGAGTTGTGCCATAGACGAAGGTTCCATCGAGCGTTGCGTTGCTGAAGGGAGCTCCTGTCTGCGGCTCGAAGTTGCCCAGTCCGGCATAACCCGTCTCCAGGAAGTAGGCGTTGTCAGGACTGATCAGGTAGAAGACCCTCGGAGCAGGCGGGTTGTCGAGTCCGAGAAGTCCGAGGAGCGTGGCAATCAGTCCGGTCGGAACCGGGTAATTGAGAACTCCGCGACCATCGCTGTTGGCAACCGGGCAACCAGCGGTACCGGTTGATTGGTAGGTGCCTAACAGATCCTGCACCACACTCGTGGGCAGAAGTCCGCCAAGCCCGGTGATCTGGTTGACCAGTGCTGTTGTACCTGCGACGTCAACGTTCGTGATGTTGCAGCTTCCTCCGCTCGCGGTTCCGCGGAAGATCGTTGACGTCGACAAGTTGAGAACATTCTGCAGGGTCGAACCCAGCAGACCAGGATTTGACTGCGCATTCTCATAGCCGACGAACGGACCGGACATCGATGCGTTGGTGAACGTCGCCTGTGTCTGCAGTTGAGCAGAACCGGCGAGCAGGACATACGACGAGTGTTTGTCAGTAGAAAGAACAAACGCCTCGTTCGCGCTGACCAGATAGACTGCATAGTCGGTCGGATAGATTGCGGCCGGCGTACCAGTCGTACTCATCGCCAGCTGCACCCGACCGTTTGCGTCCGCTGAACCATAGCTGCCGGATAACGTCTCGCTTGCATAGTTGGTCGTAGCGATATTGGCATCGCTCGATCCGCTGCTGATAAGACCGGAACCGCTAGCCGTGAACTGACCGACAGAGGCGGCTGGACCGGCTACGATGCCTAGCGTGCAGGCTGGCAGGCATGGAGTATCTCCCGACAACCCGAAGGCATAGCTGCCATTCAATCCGGCGGCAAAGGCAGCCGTCTGTTGTGCGAGCAAAGTCCCCGAACCTCGAGTTCCCTGCAGCGAGTTGTTGTCGAACTCGATCAAGTCTCCTCGAGTCGAGATAGTTGCTGGCGATACCGGAGCCTTCAACGCGATGGCGTAGGTTGAGGTGCCGGCAGTCGTTCCATCCTGGTTCAGAGTCGTGATCGTCAACGAGCCGCGGCTGTCGGTCCCAATCGTGTAGGTGCCGAGGAAGTCGTTACTGCTGACAGTCGTTCCCGTAGGAGCGGAGCTCTGGTGGTTTGCATCCAGCTCTCCGTTGCTTACAACTCCGGTGCCGTCAGCTGTGAAGCTTCCGACAGTCGCAGTCTGATAGGCGAGAACGCCGGCAAGCACATCGTCGTATCCCTGGAAGAGGAACGCGTATGGGCCAGTCAACTCGACGTCATTAGGTGTAGTTGGATAGACCACAAGAAGAACCAGAGGCAGACTTGCCGTCTGTGGCGTCGTCTCCGTGTCTGTGACTGTCACGGTAAAGCTGCTTGCTCCGGGGGTGGTCGGCGTTCCGCTGATAACACCCGAAGTTGACAGGCTGAGCCCCGCAGGCAGATTGCCGGCAGTTACCTGATACTTGTAGGGCTGTATGCCTCCCGTGGCGAGCAGGGTCTGCATATATGGCTGACCCAGAATCGCGTTCGGAAGCGAACCGGTAAGGCTCAGGGTTGGAATCGGCAGGACGGTCAAGGTGACCGGCCCGGTAGTGGTTGCGGTAGGTGTGGCCGAGTCAGTCGCCTTGACGACCAGGTTGGCTGTTCCTGCGGTTGTGGGCGTACCGTTGATCACGCACCCAGCCGCTGTGAGTCCGGCGGGTAGCGTGCCACTCATGATCGTGCAGGAGTAAGGTGCTGTTCCTCCGCTGACGCCGATCGTGCCGCTATACACCGTTCCAACCGTGGCGTTTGGCGGAGAGGTCAGAGTTAGCGTTGCCGTCGCGGGGGACACGACCAGGGTTACAGGTCCAGTAGTGGTGGCAACAGGATTACTCGTATCAACTGCCTTCACTGTGAGGTTCGCAGTTCCAGCAACCGTCGGTGTCCCGCTTACCGCGCAGTTTGAAATCGACAATCCCGCTGGAAGCGTGCCGCTGGTAATAGTGCACGAGTATGGTGAGGTTCCTCCATTGACGCCGATCGTTCCGATGTAAGGCGTTCCAACGGTTGCGTTCGGCGGAGAAGTGAGGGTAAGGGTTATCGTTGCGGGAAGTACCGTCAGGCTCTCTGGTCCAGTAGTTGTTTCGACGGTCGGGCTTGAATCCGTCGCCTTGACCGTAAGGTTCGCGGTTCCGGCAACTGTCGGCGTACCGCTAACTACGCAGCCCGTGACCGAAAGACCCGCAGGCAGTATTCCCGCTGTGATGGCGCAGGAGTAAGGAGACGTACCTCCAGCCACACCGATCGTCGCAGTATAAGGAACACCGACCGTCGCATTCGGCAGCGACGACAATGTCAACGAAAGGCCAGCAGGCAGAACCGTCAGGCTCTCTGGTCCAGTAGTCGTCTCAACCGGACTGCTTGAGTCGGTCGCCTTGACCGTAAGGTTCGCGGTTCCGGCAACCGTCGGCGTACCGCTAACCACGCAGCCCGAGACCGAAAGACCCGCAGGCAGTATTCCCGCCGTGATGGCGCAGGAGTAAGGAGACGTACCGCCCGCTACTCCAATCGTCGCAGTGTAAGGAACACCGACCGTCGCATTTGGCAGCGACGACAGTGTCAACGAAAGGCCAGCAGGTAGAACCGTAAGGCTCTCTGGTCCGGTAGTTGTTTCGACTGGACTGCTTGAGTCGGTCGCCTTAACCATGAGGTTTGCGGTTCCGGCAAACGTCGGCGTACCACTAACCACGCAGCCTGAAACCGAAAGACCCGCAGGCAGTATTCCCGCCGTGATCGCGCAGGAGTAAGGAGACGTACCGCCCGCTACTCCAATCGTCGCAGTGTAAGGAACACCGACCGTCGCATTTGGCAGTGACGACAGCGTCAACGAAAGCCCAGCAGGCGAGACCGTGAGAGTGACCGGCCCTGTCGCAGTTGCAACCGGATTGCCCGAGTCTGTCACCTTCACCGTAACGGTGCTGCTTCCTGGAGCCGTAGGTGTGCCACTCACGATGCATCCGGTTTGAGTGAGTCCAGCAGGCAGCATACCCGCCGTAATCACGCAGGAGTAAGGAGACGTACCTCCGGTGGCGCCGATCGTCCCCGTGTAGGGAACACCGACCGTCGCGCCGGGCAGATTCGTAAGGGTCAACGTTGCCGCAGACTGTGCGGGGTTGATCGTGATGCTGAAAGGCGCGCTCGCCTGAGTTCCGCTAGCGTCCTGTACTTGAGCGGTAAAAGAGCTCACTCCCTGCGCTGTCGGCGTTCCCGAGATCAAGCCCGTCGAAGAGGAGAGTCCAAGACCGGCAGGCAGTGCGCCCGAGATAATGCTCCAGGAGTATGGCGTGGCTCCGCCTGAGGCGGTCAGTGTCGTCGAATAGGCCGTGCCGACCGTGCCGGCTGGGGGATTGCCTCGAAGGACCGTAAGCGGGCCGGACTGCGACGTGCCCTGTCCCGTCGAAATCACAACTGTCTCTTGTGCTGTTACAGAAAACGGAATGTCGCTGGAGTCGATGATCTGAACTGAGAAGCTCGAAGTGCCTGCAACGGTCGGTGTTCCGGAGATCACACCTGTCGCCGCATTGAAGCTAAGACCAGCTGGAAGCGAGCCACCCGCGACGCTCCACTTCAACGGAGCTGTGCCTCCGGCGGCGATCAGCGTAGCGGTGTAAGCACTCCCTACGGTCCCAACCGGAGGAGCCCCGGAGATCGTGGGATCCGGATTGACCGTGATGCTCACCGTGCTGGAGTTCTTCGTTCCTGTCACTCCCGCTGTCAAAGTCAACTTCAGCTGTGAGGTGATATTCGAAGGAGCCGTATAAGTCGTTGAAGCGCCAACCGAGTTCGAGAGCGCCCCGCACGAACTCGAGCCACAGGCAGCGCTCGAAAGCACCCAGCTAACCACCGGTGTCCCGGAGAGTTTCGAACTGACCGCGAATGACTGACCAGCGTCGAGTGTCACCGCGGAACTCGACAGGCTGACAACTCCTCCACCTGCATATCCGCCACTCCCGCATCCGGTAAATGCCAGGCAAATCGTGAGAAAAAACAGCAAGGTTGCACTCGCACGAATGACGTTCTCCACAACTGACATTCCAGTGCGGCTCTCGTTCAGAGTTGCAAGACTCAGGCGATCCGTATTCAGAGACAACATTGATTTGTTCAGCATGTAAAACTCCTTTGGATTTAGGCAGTAAGGAACAAAACTTGAGGAATAAATCTCTTTTGGGGTCTGAAGTTGACGATGAGCGGGTAGGGGCCAAGTCTGTAGTCTCAACAGAGACTCGGTAGTTGAGCTTGAAAACAAAGGCGAAGGTCGCCTGGAAGCTATCGCATCGCGGTGAAACCGGGGCTTACGGGGTAGTTGCAACATAGTTCCTCCAAGGCCAAATCGAGCGCAGAGAGATTCCAAAAGTAACCGCAAAACTTTGCAGTCACCTTGTATAGGGAAGTACCCATTACTTTGGATTTAGGCTTTTCGGATTAATCCGTCGTTTGATATCAAACGTGATATCAACAGCAGGTTTTTAGAATTTTTCAGAGGAAAATCAACTTTTTATAAATCGAATCCAAAGGAATTCGGAACCTTGAGTACGGAGTGACAGATGATCCTGAACGTTCAAGCGGAAGAGTAATAGTGAAGAGTTTTTCTTAGTAGGAGAAAAAGTAACCGATTTATGTATTGCCATTTACGCAATTCGAGGATCAGAATTGAATTCGCAGAGTACCAACGTCTGTCGAGCAGCGCGACGGGAGCACCAAAATGACCCAAGAATATAAACGGCACCAGAGCTTTCCACTCCGTCTTTCTCCTTCGATCCGTCAACAAGCCAATGATCTTGCACACGTCGAAGGCATATCGCTCAACCACTTCATCAGCCTGGCGATCGCAGAAAAGATAGTCAGGATGGAGCAAACAACTTTGCTCAAAGAGCAAGTGACCCCGAAAAAAGTAGTTACTCTTCGCACTGACTTCCGATCAGACAAACTTGCCTGATCGCATGAGTGCTGGAGAATGCAAGGTATCGATGGCCAGCTGGATTAGCTGGCTACCGTAGACCTCAGGGAGTAGCCACTGAGCACACAAGACGCGATAGAGGGCTGCGCATCAGCCCAAGCCTCGCGACACGCATCTTGGCCTGCGACAGAGCATTGGTTTCTCTGCCTGTCTCCCCTCAAGGCTTGTAGAGTCGCCAGCGCAAGAAGTTTATTCACGCCCCCACCAATATTCGACTCTGACTCTCTTCGCTTCAGATATTTACCTATGAGATCGAGAGTTCTATCGAACTGCCTGTTACGTCAGGAACTATCTGGCGTAATAGGCCAGTACGTCGAGAATCGCGTCGTTCATCCCTCGGGTAACAAAAAGCCAGTATAAAAAAATAAATTCCCAAAAATTCCGAAAGCCAAAACTACCCGCACCCAAACTGTTGTAAGCGCGATTGATAATCCACCTCGAAGCTGCGCTCATCCCAACTGAATTTCCTTCCCTCATTGCATATGATGGACGTAATATTCGGAATAATGATTTGAAGCGCTTCAAGGATAGACCCCATTTGGTCTGGAATGAACCAGTCTCGCGGACCCCACTGCGAGACCGCCACAAGGAGCACGACCTATTGCCACAATCTCATTACTCTCGAAGACGATTCCTCGGAGCAGCAGCGCCCGGTTTGACCCTTAGGAAATCACCCTATCTCGCACGCAACCTCTGCCGCTTGATCGAGTCCGGCCTTTCTTCGCCCGCATTCCAGATCAAGCTGTACTACTGAGCACAACAAACCGCCGTGCCGGCCATGTGCAAGCTACCAAAGCATTGGATGGCAGCTATCTGCTGGTCTACATTCCATGCGCAGATCAGCCCATCTCGCTCAATCTATCGTCAATGCCTCAGGGCGAGCGGACCGCCTGGTGGTACGATCCCCGCACCGGGATCGGTACCAAGATCGCACAATTCTTCTCAGGTTCTAAGGTTGAAGTCACCACGCCGCCTTACGGTCCAGACTGGGTGCTCGTCGTCGATGATGCAAGATCCGGCTTCGGTCCTCCGGGCCTCGACGCATGGAACTCCTGAACGCGTAGAACGTCTGCGCGAACATGCGAGGCGGTACGGACCTTACAGAGATATCGAGGCACTATGAATCGCAGAGAGTTTCTAGGATCGCTTGTCGTGCTGTCATCGATGCAATCAACGGCAGAAGCACTCGCTTTGCCGAGCGCCGACTCGTCATCGGTCAAACCGTTGAACGATCAACCTGTAGAAGCGCTGACTATCCCCGATCTCTCTCACATTCCATACAGCATCGCAGGCTCCTGGCTCGTCGTTGACCTCAGCGAAGGCCGTGCGGCAGTGAAGACGGTGCGCCGCTCCGCGGTCTCCTATCGTTGGCAGCAGACCGGTCCGTGGGCGGACCTGCTGTTTGAGATCGTCATGATTCGTGATGGGAAAGAGGCTCCCAGCACCATCACGGCTTCCATGTCGAGTGTTCGACTTGCTTCAGGCGACTCGTCGGTCGAAGTGATATCTTCCGACGGCGATACTTTCCTCATCGCCGCACAGCATTGCGGCGTACATCTTCGACTGGCGCACCCTCCCGCCTGGATCTACCAGGCATCAGACGCCGCGTTTCGTGCCACCTCGTTTCATGCTTACGATCAACAGTCGAAGACGTATCTCAACCTGCACGCTGACCGCCCGCTCATCTTTCAACCTGCCGAGATGGGTATTCCATACGACACGGTGACTCTTGCATCGCATTCCACACAAAGGATGACGGTACGCTGCACAACACGGGAGGAGCACCCCAGCGATCAGATACCTGACCTAACCCTAGTCCGCACGCGACGAAACGATGAGCTCGACGAATGGATGCGGCGTTGCCCGGATGTCCCGGACTCCTATCAGCCCGCTGCACGCACCGCCTGGTACCTCTTCTCTGCGTTGCAGGTCAGCCCCGAAGGAGCGCTGCGGAGACAGACCGTTCTCTCAAGCAAGAAGGGCATGAACATGGTCTGGTCATGGGACAACTGCATCAATGCGCTGGCCCTTGTAAAGGCTGACCCGGCACTTGCGTGGGACCAGCTTTCGACCATTCTTGATCATCAACGAGCCGACGGCGTTCTTCCAGATGCCATCAGCGACTCCGAGATTGTATATGGCTTCAACAAGCCGCCCGTCTGGGCCTGGACTGTTCAAAAACTTCTACCCGCCACGCCCGCCACAGATCACACAGCTCATCTCGAAGAGGTCTATCCAAAGATCGTCCGGTTTCATGAGTGGTGGTTCCGGGAGCGTGATCTCCTGGGCGACGGCCTTCCCTGCTACATGTGCGGCAACGACTCAGGATGGGACAACGCGAGCATCTTTGCCGGACGATGGCCTGTGCAGAGTCCCGATCTTGCGGCTTGGCTTATTCTGGACGCTGAGGCTCTGGCGAAGATCGCGACTCAATTAGACCGCACCGATGAGGCCGCGCGTTGGCGCGAGCATGAGAGAGATCTGCTCGCTCGCTTTCACAAGCGCTTCTGGCTCGACGGCCAACCCCACTTCTTCAGCCTCACTCCCGCCGGCCCTGAACGTCATAGGAGTACAAGCCTCATCACATCGATCCCCCTCCTTCTCGGAGAGCGTCTCGACCCCGCCATTCGCCGTGAACTCGTTCGTTCCCTCTCGGACCCGGCACGCTTCTTTGCTCCGGCAGGCCCCGCAACCGAGGCGCGCAGTAGCCCTCTCTACCAGCCGAACGGTTACTGGAGAGGTCCGGTCTGGGGCATATCCACGTACCTCATCTGCACAGGACTCGTTGAATGTGGCGAAACCAATCTCGCCAGGACTCTCGCCACACGATTTTGTGAGACATGTGCGCGCGACGGAAATTTTCGTGAGAACTACGATGCTTCCACCGGCTCCGGTCAGTACGACTCCGGCATGACATGGACCGCCGCGGACTTCCTCCTGCTCACGAATTGGCTAAGTACCTTTCATCAATAACTAGGAAATAACTAGGACATATTCGATAGGAAGATTTCAGGCGATTCGGAGCAGACGCCAGCTTGCCGATCAGATTCCCAAAACGGGAAACCCTGAAAAATAAATCCTGAATCCGTGACGCATTTTTCGAGCCCGAAAAAGTGACTGCTTAAACACCACGTCTACCACGCATCCCACCACAAACTCACCATCAAAACACCACGCTATAGCACCCCTTTTTTGCAAAAACCCCCACAAAAACACGCATCCACCACACCAAAAAATAACTGCAACAAAACTCCTCGTCCGGACTGTCTCTTGCTCTCGTCAGGCGCACTCACGGCATGAGGGGCCAGTTGATTCTCTAAGGCAAGGTGTCTACCGGTGCTGGTTCAGATGGACAGCAGCACGACTGCGATGAGGGAGCAGGCGACTCCGGCCCATTGCAGACGGCTGACAGACTCATGCAGGATCAACGGCACAAGCACAATGACCACAACAGGATAGAGCGCCGTAAGGGGCGCCACGATCGACGCCTTCCCTCCACGCTTGAGAGCGGCGAAGAGCGCCCAGGCACCAAGAGCGTTGAGCAGGCCGCTAAGGATTGCATACGTTAGGTTGAGCTTTGAGTAATGCAGAACCGCAGGGCCCGGATAGAAGAATGGTTCCAGGAGAAGAAAACCCACCACCAGCCAGATGAGCGACGACTCCGCGGAGATGTAATTGGTTGCAAGTTTTTGAAGGATGCCGACAACACCCCACGCGAGCACGGTCAGGATGGAGTACCAAAGCCAGGGGGGGATATGCACGACGCAAAACCTCCTATAGGGAAAAGATGACGATGGCAATTGTGGCGAACAACAGGCCGAGTGCCTGAATGGGACGGAAGCGCTCACGCAGGATCGTGATCGCGAGAACGACGGTGATCATGGGATAGAGCGCTGCAGCCACCGTGATGAGGGTGGTGTTGCCGTTGGTGTGATAGGCGGCGAAGAGCGCAAGGCCGCCGATTCCAGACAGCACACCGTTGAGTACGCCGTAGGCGACACCGCGAGGACTTTTTTCGAGCTTCCCGCGACGTGCAATCAGCAGTACGAGTCCGACGGGAACGGTGCCTATCGTGAACAGAAACTGCATCGTGTCTGGGGGGATCTCTCGTGACCCAAGTTTGGAGAAGAGCGCCCAGGCGCCCCAACAGAGCACGCAGATCATTGAGTACCAGAACCAGGATGCGTTGCACATTTTTCTCAATAGGTCCATCGTTCCTCCTGTAGGTTCCCCTTCACCGCGAGACGTGCCGCTGGTTGAAGCTGGCTTCGTCAACCGCCACCTGCGGCGCGTAGCGAAAACTTCCCGGCTCGATTCCTCGCAAGACCGCCAATTGAAAGGCCGCCGCCTGCAAGGGCACGATCTCAAAGAGGGGTGAGAGTGTTTGGGATACCGAGGGGAGATCACACCAGCGCGCATCACGGACCTGCGATCCGGATGGACCGATCAACCGAATTTCGCCGCCAAACTGTACAAGGTCATGGGCCAAGGCGAGATTGAGATCCCGCGTAGGGCCCTGCGGTGCGAAGACGAAGCCGCGGAAGTTTTGATCGACGACCTCGACCGGGCCGTGCCGGAAGGAGGCGATCGGCATCGCGACTGCCGGACTCTTCGCGACTTCATGAAAGAGCAGTGCACCCTCATGGGCGGATGCGACGGAGGGGCCTCGCGCGAGCAGATACGGCGTTACAGAGGGCGACAGAAAGGCGTCCCAACTTGTGAGAGTCTTCATGCTTGCCTCGACGAGAGAGGCGAACGAAGGCAGGAGTGTCCGAACCTCTTCTGCGGCGGCGTCGAAGTAGCCGGCAACAAGATTTCCCAAGAGGTGCAGCGTAAGAAGCGTGCCGGTGTACGTCTGGATGGCGACCATCTCATCATTGAGGCTGGCGATCGAGAGGCTCACGTCCGCAGATCGGGACAACTGGCTTAGTGGCTCGTTGGTGACACCGATGATGGGCACCTTGCCTTTCATCTTTTCGAGCAGTTTCGCGATCTCGACGGACTCACCCGACCGCGAGACTAACAGGACAACGGCATCCTTCCAGACACTGTTCAAGTAGTGCAGAAGTTCTCCTGCTTCAATCGCAACTGCGTCAAGGCCGAATGAGCAAAGGAAATACCGGAGCGGGATGGAAGCGAACAGCGACGCGCCCATGGCCGTGATGATGATCTTTTTTCCAGAGCGGAGAAGTGTAGCAGCGTGCTTCATGGCCGGTGCGCCGTCTTTGCATTGGTAGTGCAGCGTGCGCGCGAGTGATTCGGGCTGGGCGTGAATGTTGCTGGCTAGATTGTGCATGTCTTACCTTTTTGTGAATTTTTCAGCATGATGGATTCCGAAGCAGCCATGACTGCGCCGCACCCAGCAGGCCGACGTCGGGTCCGAGCGAAGACAGAGTAATGGTGGTGTATTCAACGGGCACCTGCGTGCAGAGGCTTCGCACCGTCGCCCGAACATCGTCTAGAAACAAATCACTGCTTCGCATCACTCCGCCTCCCAGGCAGATGACATCGGGAACAAACAGGGTGACAAGGTTGGCCAAGCCCAGGCCGAGGTAATGGGCCTCGCGTTTGACTGCACGAAGTGCGAGCGGATCACCCTGTTGGGCAAGCCCGCATATCTCAGCGGCCGTCAGCAGGCCTCTGCCGGGATCGATTTCGGGGAAAGACGCAGTCATCGCTGCGCCGCTCGCAAGGCTCTCCCAACAACCGGAGAGTGTGCAGTAGCAAAGAGGTCCGGTGGGGTCAATGAGCTGGTGACCAAACTCGGGATGGGCGCCGCGCACGCCGCGATACAGCCGGCCGCTTTGCACAATGCCACCACCGATGCCGGTACTGATCGTGACATAGATAAGAGTTCCTGACGTCTTCGTTGCGCCCCAGGCATATTCCGCAAGAGTTGCCGCGTCCGCATCGTTCTCGACGACAACAGGGAGGCCGAAGCGCTCGCCAACGGCATCGGCGAGAGGGCCCCCCTCCCAGCCGGGCAACGTACCTACGACACCGATGACTCCGGTTAGCGGATCGAGCGGGCTTGGGCATGCAATGCCGATGCCGTCGATGCGGCCGCATTGATCGATTGCTGCTTGCAGCATCCGCTGGATTCGATCGACAGCATCCCGCAATCCGCGCTTCGGCTGGGTGGGACACTCGCTCCGGTGAAGGATCTTTCCATCATCGCTAACAATGCCGGCGGCGATCTTGGTACCTCCAATATCTACAGTCCCGATGCGTCTCATCTTCACTATCTCCCCGGCTACTTGCGGACTTCGGTGCGTGTATACACTTGTTCTCCGGCCAGCCAGACATCCTCAATGAGGATCGAATCCTGCCAGCTGAATCTGAGGAGGTCAGCGCGAAATCCGGTTGTAAATTGACCGCGGCCTCCAACGAGTTTTCCGGGATTCGTTGTGGCCATGGCCAGCGCCTCGTGGAGAAGCACGTCGGAGGTTCGGACGAGAGTGCCGATGCATTGCGCGAGTGAAGCCGTAGCTCCCGCAAGAAGTTCGGAACCGAAGACACAGAGTTTGCCATCTGGCCGAAGTTCGACACGCCCTCCAACCGGAGTGGAGTAGGTGCCTGGAGGCATACCCGCGAGCGCGACCGAGTCAGATACGAGCACGCTGTGCTGCAAAGTTTTCGCGCGCAGCATTACTTTGAGAACGTCAGGCGGCAGATGGTGTCCATCCGCGATGAAGGTCGCGGAGACGCGGTCGTCGGCGAGAAGGGACCAGATGGCATTGCGGTGCCGCGGGATCTCCGGCGCAATTCCATTTCCAAGGTGGGTTACAAGGCGTGCCCCTGCATCGATCGCGCGCCGAATCTCTTCAGGCGAAGCATGTGTGTGGCCGATGGCAACATGGATTCCCTGCTTGGCCAGCGCAGCGATATACGCACAGGATTCTTCGAAATGCGGAGACAGCGTGACCATGCCGACGATGCCGCCGGAAGCCTGCTGCCAGCGCTCGAACTCTGCGATCGAGGGTGGCCGCACGGCATCGGCAGGATGGGCGCCGCGGTATCCATACAGCGGAGAGATGTGCGGACCTTCCACGTGAACAAACGGAATGCATGCGGCCGCACGTGGATGACTGCGGCGCGCATCGGCAATTACGCTGAGGGCGTGGCAGATCTTATCTTCGGGTGCGGTGATAATCGTCGGCGCGAAACAGGTGACACCACGAGACAGCATCGCATCGACAAGGTCTGTAATTGTGCCTGGCGTGAGTTGCTGTGCGTTTACATCAAATTCAGAGCAGCCATTTACCTGAAGATCCACTAAGCCGGGGGAGAGAAAGAGATCGCTGCTCGCAGAGTTCTCTTCGATGCGCACAATCACACCCTCGTCGACGAAAAGGGTGTGATTGTGCCCGCTTTGCGGATCACGTCCGGTTATGGTTGTCATGCCCATAGATCTCACGCATCGAGCTCGACTCATGATCGAGGTAAAGGGTGCACCGGGGATGGGTGCGCAGTGCGGTTGCCGGGCAATCCCCGCTAATGGTCGACTCGAGCGCAGCCTGCACGGCGGTGCTCTTATGCCGGCCAGGCACGCAGCAGAAGAGCTCGCGGCCTGAAAGGAGTGTGGGAATTGTAAGCGTGATTGCGAGGTGCGGCACGTCGTCGAGGGTGGGAAAGCAGCCATCGAGAACTTGCTGCTCCCGACACATCGTATCCAGCGTGACGACCTTGACGGGAACAGGGTCGTCGAGGTTCGCGGGTGGATCGTTGAAGGCAAGGTGGCCATTGGTTCCGATGCCGAGCAGAACGACGTCCACAGGATCTTCAGCCAACAGCGCGGCGTACCGCTTGCACGCTGCTTCGGGATTGTTGTCTGGATTGATTGGCTCAAAGCGAGAAAGCGGAAGGTGGTCGATGAACTCCCGCTTGAGCCAGTTGGCGAACCCCTGAGGCGCATCAGCGGGCAGCCCGATGTACTCGTCCATGTGGAATGCTGTGATGCGAGTCCAGTCAATTTTCGGCTCACGGCGAAGGGCCGCGAGCATATCGCTCTGGCTTGGCGCCGCTGCCAAGATCAAACGAAGGTGCGTCTTGGTACGCAGACCTTCGCGCAGTGTTTCGCCGATCTCATGCGCAGCGAAATGGCCGAGTTCTGCGCGGGATTTCGCTACATGAACTTTCATGACGTCCTCCATGCTTCCGCTGTTTGAAAGAGGCACCTCATACGGCTGCGACACTCGGGTTAGGTGACGCGCCAAAGCGCGAATCAGATTTCTTGATGTCATCTGGCTTGTTCCCTGTCGCAATGGAAGCAGGTGAAGAGCGTCCGTTGCGCATGATGTTGCGATAGATAAAGAAGACCACCAACGCAATGGAACTCAGACCGAAACCGAACCAGAATGCGACGATGTAACTTCCGGTCCACTTAATCAGGAAGCCGGAGATAGCAATGACAGTGCCAGTGCTGAAGTTGCGCACGAGCGCGACTGTCGAGGTGTAGGAGCCGGTATCTGCTTTGTCCATGGTCCTCCAGAGAATCGTGTCTCCTGCTACCTGCAACGGAAGGAAGAGGAAGTACAACGACATGAGAAGAACGAGGCCGTGCGAGTTAGTGACATGGATCGAGCTGAGTACGAGTGTCAGCATAATCAACCACTGGATACAGAGCGCGAGGTAGCTTCCGAAGCGATCGATGAGCCAACCCGCAGGGTAGGAGAAAGCAACCTGCAACAACAGTCCCCAGGAAATTGCGACGCCGGTGTCACCGATGGTGAGACCGAGCTTGCTCTTCGCGTAGAACCACACCCAGGTCTTGAAGATCATGGGAAATGAATTGAGCAACGCGACGGCGACGATAAGCACGAGGATTCGTTTGTCGCGGCACGCGATTTTGATAGGTGCTAATAGATTGAAGCTGCTCTTGGCTGGGTGGTAGACCGGTGGCTCCTTGATACGCCACAGCGCTATTAGCGTCATGCTGGTCATGACGGCTGCCGCGATGAAGAAGACGCCTTTGGGATTGACGTCCGCCATCTTCGCTCCCAGACGGGTCGAGAGGAATCCGGCCATGCTGACGGTAATAGCAACCAGGCCGGAGACGCGCGCTAAAACTTCCTTGGATACACAATCGATCGCGAGGAGCGGGTAGGTCGATGCTTTCATATCGTTGAAGAAAAAGTACGTGAGCATCAACGTGATGAGCACCCACTTTTGGGTAGACAACGGAAAGAGCACGAGCGCCACAGCGATGAACGGCAGTGACAGCAGCGTATAGGGTGTGCGGCGTCCTAATCGGCTGGTGCTATGGTCGCTCTTCCAGGAGAAGTACATGACGAGAAAACTGACTGCCCATAAATTTGCCGAAGTCAGCAGGCCAACACTCGATTCGCTGACGCCGATCGCTTTGAGGCGCAGGTTCATGAGCGGCTCGACGATGGTCATCGAGACTGACATGCCAAATTGGCCGAAGGTAATCCAGAGGACATTGCTCCACATCCGCTTGCGGTCAGCGTAGAAGGTTGTGAGCGCGCTGTTCGTCGCAGAAGGCGGTGTAACCCCTTCTATGGCGGGTATCACAGTCTCCGCGCTCTCTTCGTCCTGCATCATTCCTGCCTCCGACCTGGGCCGCGACCGCATGTCGCTCGAGTTTAATTTTTTATTTGAGTTCATCCAAGCGGACGGGACGCTTTTCAGCAGCCGATAGCTCAGCGGCAAAACAGAGTTTTGTTGTTTCCAGCGCATCGCGCGGGTTGATGCTGGGACGCTCTCCCTCGGCAACGCGACGCACGATGTCGAGAGCCTGGTCATGGGTGTTGTGAAAGTAGGCGAAGTCATGCTCCGGATCCCAGGTCTCGTTCTGGATCCATTTGCTGGTTTGACCATAGTCGTCTTCGCCGAACTCCCAGCGCTTAATCGTTCGCTGAAAAACATCCGTCTCGGCAGCGCCCTTTTCCCCATAGATCATGTAGCGCAGCACATGGCCGTCGCCAGCCTGTTGCGAGACTGCATTTTGCAGCGGGTCCCCTTTGAAGCTGGCAGCGGGCCCCATCATGAAGGTGAGGTGACTGATGGCGCCGTTCTTGAAGCGGTAACTGCAGTGATAGTTGTCGTGGACTTCATAGTACGGAATCACGTTAGGCGCGCACGTCGCGTACACTTCCTCCACCTCGTCGCCGATCCACCAACGCACGAGATCGACATAGTGACTGAGCTTCTCCCCAAACATGCCGCCGCTGGTTTTGGAGGCAACCCTCCAGACATCGTGACGTCCCCAGGCACTTGAGCAGTAGGTGCACTGCGTATTGAGCACACGGCCAAGGAGGCCGCGAGTGATCCAGTCCTTCACCGTGGTGTAGAGATGTGAGTAGCGCAACTCGAAGCCGATCTGAAGAAACCCGTTCGTGCGTTCGGCTGCTTCCACCATGGCTTGCGCGTCCGGAATGGTGGTCGCCATGGGCTTCTCGCACATCACGGCCATCCCTGCCTCGAGTGCCGCCACGGTTAGTTCTCGGTGCGCATTGTTGGAGGCGGTGACAAAGACCAGTTTGATCGCCGGATCCCGCAGTACGTCGTCAAGTGTTGGAGCAGACTTCACGCCAAACGTGGTTTTCAACTCTTTCATGCGCTCAGCGTTTCGATCAAACGCCTTGATGGCACTGACTCTTGGGCTGTTTTGAAGCGTACGTAAAATGTTCTGTCCCATTTGCCCACAGCCGAGAATGGCCACCTCGATTGCTTTTTCCGCACTCATATTCCCACCTCCGTGCTCGTATTGTTAGCGGCCGCTTGCTTAAAGGACGCGCGGTGCGTATTCAGCGTCTTCCAACCTTCTTCCCCAATATGCGTCCAGTGAGAGAGATGGAAACCAAGTGTATTTTCGGGATCAAGTGTCCCCTGCGCGTAGAGAGTGCCCGTGCCATCGTCTGCGTCGTAGGTCGCGTCGACGGGCAGGTTGAAGGAAAGCTCACTTCTACCGTGGCGTAGCCGGAGGAGACCGAGCGCCATAATTTTTCGTGCTTCCTCATCCCACAGCAGGCACTCGCAGTCGCACTCGAGGCCAAGCGCCGCAATATTGGGATTGCCGAACCGGAGGTGACCGCCTTGCGGCAGGTGGACAACACCGTCAACATACTCGATCTCTCCAGAACGCGGACTGAGCGCTAGTAGAAACCGACCCTGCACCTCGGGTTCAGCAACTTCGAGGCGCCAGCGACGATAGCGTGGAAAGCGTCCTTCGCTGATGTCTTCCTGACCCGTGTTGTTCAGTCCGTAGATGTATCCCGGGACCCAGCGGGGTTCATCCACAACGACACGGGCGGAGTCGGGACTCTCCAGAATCTGTACGAAGATCTCTCCTCGTTCGGCATCATCGAACCCCTTGCAGCCACCCTTAATTCCTGCGATCAGGTTTGCCTGGCCGCCGGTGAGGCGATACTGCTGGCCGCCAAATTCGGTCACCGATCCAGAGCAATGAAGATGCGTGGCGAATCGTATTGGGCGCTCGCCTTTGAAGGCATCCGAGACAACAATCGCCCCTGTCTTTCGATCCAGCACAAACACTCTGTCGGCGTGTTGGACGTGGAGCCTCGGATCGAGCGCATCGGTGATGACGATGTGCGCGTAGATGAAGCGGTCGCTGATGAGACAGCGACGAATGACGCCACCGCACTCCGGCGGAACGGCGCCGTTCAGGTACTGACCGTTGGTGAGCGCGCCACCGTCTTCAAGGCACATCGTGTTGGTCAACGCGCTATTGAGACCATAGAGCCCCATATTGATGTTGCAGATTACGGGTGTTCCGTCGACAGTGATCTCCAGCGCTCCCATCGACGGCGCGAACTCGCGGTTCTGCGGCATCAGGTGGAAGACAGCCTTGCGCCCCGCCTTGGGGCCGCCACTCACCGACACCGCTATCGTGTGTTCTCCGCGAACCGAAGCAATGAGATCGCCAGCATCTTTTGCAAACAGCGGCCGATCCGGGAAGGAAGCGATGGGGCCGGTAGACTGCGGAGCATAGAGTACGTCGAATATGCCCGGCACCACGTTGCCAGTGGCGCGTTTTTCTCTTTCGACAAACGCGCGGTAGATCGAATCGATTCCTTGCGTGGGGTGGAAACGGCTGAGGAACGCAGTGAGAAACCGATGCTCGCGGGTCCTCAGTCCACGCTGGAGTTCCTGGCTGTTCGGCACCTCGAAGCTGGCCAGAAGCGCCTCGCCGAGGTGATCGAGGAAAGGACTTGTGTCCAGCTCTTCCCTCTTTCCGGCGAAGGTATGCGCCGCGGCGAGGTAGAGCACGAGGTGGAAGGGAAAGTATGTTGCCCAGGCCGCCTTGCCGCTGTCAGGAAAAAACGTAAGGCTTTCGCAGAAGAGACCGTGGAAGAGCGGCAACGCGCGACGTGCGATCGCAAGCTCCGCGAAGAATGCCATGCACGCGATGGCTGTGCCGTTCCATGCGCCGAGCGAGTGCGGATCGATGGCTGGACAGCCCATGTAGCCGCGTTGCAGCAGGGTGAAGTCGTACATCTTGCCGATGTACTCCTCTGCCTTTGCAAGTATGGCGTGACGTTCGGAATCGTTGAGCAGGGGTTGCAGATAGTCCCAACCCAGCGCGGTGAGGTAGAGCCGGAGGCTGATGCCGCGATCGTTATCGCCGCCCATCAGCAGTGGATCGGGGCGGCCGCTCCAAGTCGGAGCATGCGCAAGCTTAAGTATCCGATCTTTGGCGCGCGCGCCGATTGCCGCATGACCTGTGAGCGCGTAGAAGAGGCAGGCTAGCTCAAGTGTTCCCTGGCTGTTGTCCGTGAGGAAGACAAGCTCTTCCATGGACAGCTGATTCCTTAACTCTTCAAATTCAGCGATATTTTGCCAGCGTTCGCGGAGCTGCTCAAGGTCATCGGCATGCAAGAAGATGCTTGGATGACTTGTCGCGGATGGTTCTAGAGGGACTGGGTGTCGATCATCTTCGCGCAGTTCGAAGTACGCGAGCTTCCCCCAATCCATGCGCGTGCGGTCACGTTCGATCAGCTCAAGGACGAGTTCGTTGACGCCATCCTGCGCTTCGAAGCCGAAGTCTGCCGTGAGACGACCCTCGGCGATCTGCTGCGGGCCAGGCATCGAGAACCATAGGCCACCCTTGAGCCTGCCATTGACGTAGGTGCGAACCATCGGGACGGCCATCACGTTGTGAAGATGATCAAGATCCCACGGTCCTACGGGCACTCGCTTGCCATCGGGAACCTGAACCATATCGATCATCGCGGTGGCCATGTCGAAGGAGCCGGGTAGAGTGGAGAGGACGCCGCGATAGAGGCCAGCTGTAAGAGAGAGGTGCAAGGTAAGGCGATGTTTGTTCGCCTGGATGTCGGTCACGCGACCGGTCAGATCGATCAGCTGGACATTATCATCGCCGCTGAACTGAGAGGCGATCGGTTTGAAGTAAGCGATGAGATCGCTGTTTATCATCTTCTCCGTCCGGCGCTCCAGTGGCCCGGAAAACAGACGCCATGGATATTGGATGAGGCTGTCGAACGCATCGGCTAAGGCTACTTGCGAGTAAGCGAAGCCGCTGGAAGTCTACCCCACGAAAAGCCGTGGGATTCAAAAGAGAGACGCGGCGGACCTCGGTTTGTGCTGCCGCCCGATAGCCAGACGCCGCGTGATTACAACTGATTATTTCAGCCGGCGTATAAGACCGGGTTAGAAGTTATATTTCAGGGCGAATTGAATGTTCCGTGCTCCCTCTGACGTCTTGATCTGACCTATTGTGCCGCCATCCGGGTTCGCAATGTCGATGCCTCCGTTGTTCGGCGCGTCGAGGATCACGTGGTTGAAAGCATTGATGAACTCGGTGCGGAACTCGATATTCTGATGGTCAGTGATAGAAAATGTCTTGGCAATGCTTGCGTCGATGTTCTGCTCGCCTGGGCCATAGACCGAACTCACACTGCAGTTGCCGAAGTAACCATCTTTAGGCTCCTGGTAGGAAGCGGGATCAAACCACCGATACCCATAGAACCCGTTTCCGATGGTCTGTTTATGCAGTACATGCGGGGACGCTATGCAATCCGGCCGGTTTTGAAAGGAGTTGGTGCCAGAGTGGTCGCTATTAGAGCTAAGCGTTAGCGGGAAACCGCCGCGGAAGGTCGGTATCACGTTCACTTTCCAACCACCCACCACAGCATCGGCGGCTCTGTTCATATTGGTGCCGAATTGCCTTCCGCGGCCAAAGGGCAGGTCGTAGATCACATAGCCTGTGAAGACCCCCTTAACGTTGTAGTAGCAAGCTCCGTTCTCGCCCGAGGGATTGTAGGTGTTCTGCCACCAAGCGCTTGGCGCTTGAGATTGCCCGCCTTCTCCCCAGAATCCCTGTGAATTGGTCATGCAGCGAGACCACGTGTAGCTGAGCAGATATGACAGGCCGTGGTTCAGCCGTCCTTGCATCTGTGTCTGTAAGGCGTTGTAGTTTTGATGTGCCGCCGCGAAAGTGCCGAAGATATATGCCAATTGATTAATGACAGGCCGGTTTTGTGCGAAGAATGGTGATGGGCTGACCACACCCGGCGAGTCCCACACAAGCTGCGTGAGCAGCTCCGCGTTGGTCAGGTGTGTAGTCGATTGCCCAACATATCCCACTTGAACGATAGCCGACGGTGATAATTCGTGCTGCACGAAGAGACTCCACTGATTCGAGTGTGCCGGCTGTACGTGCTTATCCCACGAGTAGATAATGGCGCCTTTGTAACAATTTGGGGCTGCGCTCTCCAAACCGGCAATCGTACATCCAGCAGGAACCGCGATCGGGGTAAAGCCCTGGTCCAGCGTTGTCGTCGGGTAGCCGAGGGCGCTGTAATTGGCACTGGCCGCAATCGGCTGCGGTGGGTTACCCGGCAGTCGCAGCCCCAGACCCGTGCCTTCCATGAAAGACGACAATCCGTAAGACGCACGAACCGTGGTCTTTGGCATCAACTGGTAAGCCACGCCGACGCGAGGCTGATAATTCCCGTAGCCGTTATACGAGTTGTAGAGTGCGCGGCTATTGCCGTTCTGACCGGGCAACTCAAAGGTACCTGTCTGCGGGTCCCAGTTGACCTCTTTGTCGTTGGCTTCGACAAAAGGTGTGTGCGTCTCGTAACGGAAACCGAGATTGAACGTCAACCGATCCGTCACCTTCCAGTCGTCTTGAACGAAGCCGGCAAAGACGTTGTTACGTTGTCCCCACTCCGCGCCCAAGTTACCAACACCAACATTGGTGGGCAAGCCGAGCAGGAAGTCTGTTTCGGGGCTACCCGAGTATGTGGTGTTGAAGCCAAAGCTTCCGGCCTGTCCATTACTACCATTGAATAAACCATTGGTACGAATCCGCCATCCCTGGAAGCCGAAGCGCATGCTGTGCTTCCCGCGCACCCAGTTCACTACGTCCGAATATTGAACCGAGGTGTCGTAGTTATCGGTGACGCTTTCCTTGGTGCCAAAGTTACTCACATAGCCCCCACTAAAACTCATAGCGGGAAGGAAGCTTGTCGTCAAACCAGGAATCTTGAACAAGCTGGTCGCGTCTCCTGAAAAGTTTGATGTGGTTTGGTTCTGTCCAACCCTGACGTAGTTCACGCCCAGACGCGCATCGTTCAGCAGGTTTGGAGATATTGTCCGCGTGTAGCCGGTGACGAAGTTCCACGTCGAGACCAGGTTGTATGGGTTGTAGTCGAGGGCAAATGAGTTTACGGTCGGGTTCGTCAAATCGGAGTACGAGAAGCGACCCATGAAGTGGTCCTTGACGCTTGCGGCGTAATCGATACGGCCATCCCCCTGGTCACTGTCTGTCTTGACGGCAGTCGTGTTGTGCGCATTCGCCTGAAGCAAGCCGTTGATCGGCGTTGGGTAATACTGCGAATTGACAATAGCCAGCGCTGTCTGGCTGAGGCGAGGTTGCGGAATGACGTTGTCGGCGAAAGGTAATCCGGTTTGCGGATCGACGATCGTCTTGCCTGCCGCCACCAGTTCAGAGACGTCGCCAGTACGCTCCTTTGCAGTAAATACAGTGATGGTGGACGTTGTCCTGGGAAAGTCAAACCGCTCACCCTGGTAGTCGGCAAAGAAGAAGAGCTTGTCTTTCAAGATTGGGCCGCCGATTGTGCCCCCAAACTCGTTCCAGCGCAGCTTCTGCCGGGGAATGATGCTACCCGGGATTAGCTTATTCATCCACTGGTTCGCGTTGAGCACATCGTTGCGGAAAAACTCGAAGGCGGAGCCGTGGAAGGAGTTTGTGCCTTCCTTGATCGAGGCGCTGATCACACCGCCCATGTAGTTGCCAAAGTCGGCAGGAGCATTCTGCGTCAGGACGCGGAACTCCTGAATTGCGTCAGGCTGCGGGGAGTATGCAACGTAATTACTTCCTGCATCGTTGTTATCCATGCCGTCGAGCAGGTAGCTGTTCGCATCGAAGCGGTTTCCGTTGATCTCCGGACGAGCGACCTGTCCAGCATTTTGGCCACTCTGAAATCCTGTCGGCTGAACAGTCACAGCACCTGGTGTCAAAAGCGTGAGCTGCAGATAGTTGCGGCTGGCCAGCGGCAAGCTGACGTTGGTGCGCGCGTCGATGACCGTGCCGACATCGGTCGTGTCGGTCTGCAAGAGTGGCGCCTCACTCGTTACCTGCACCGTCTCGTTGGCTGCACCCAAGACGAGTTTGATGTTCCCCGACGCTACTTGATTGAGCTGCAGTTCAATCGGCGACTCCATTGCCGTCCTGAAGCCGGGAGAGATTACGCGGACCTCGTAGCGCCCGACTGGAAGCCGTGTAATGGTGTAAAAACCGGATCCGTTGGTACGGGTCGGCCAAATCGTGCCCCGGTCCAGATCCTGAGCCTTGATGTCGGCATTCGCCACAATCCGACCAGTGGGATCAGTGACAATGCCAGTGATGGTCGCGGTCACTTCCTGCGCAAGCGCAGAAAACCCGGAACAACAGACTGCCAGGATAAAAACGATCAACGCCCGAACGCCTGAGTGCCTCTTCACCAAACGCGAATGCGAAGTGTTCATGGTTTTCTAGACCTCCCTATCGATGATTGCGAAACCGGGGCCTACTTACTCGAAATGCAGTATTGTTCCGCATTACGAAACAAATGTTTGTAATGCGGATCAACTTAATCGAACTTGCGTTGCGCTGTCAAGCCCTATCGTGAGAGTGTTGCTTATATGAAGAAGGCATCTACGGCCATGAGCTCCACGCTGCGTTGCCTCAAAGTTTTGGAATTGCTAGCCGAGGAACCGTTTGAACTGTCGTTCACCGACCTGGCTGCGAAACTTGAAATTCCAAAAGCCTCCGCGCATCGACTCTGCACTACTCTCATCGAAGCAAATCTCATCGTCCAGGAGCCAGTGACCCGGCGATATATGCTCAGCAGCCATGCGCTATGGGTTGGCTCCGGATATCTCCGTCATTCCCCTATCTACCGGGCCGCGTTTTTTCCCATGCAGGACCTCGCTCGCCAAGTGCCGGGCACGGTGCAACTTGGCGTGCTGGACCAGGACTACGTGCTGTTCATCCATTCCGTCGGGTACTCCGGTGCGCCTCATGCCTTCGCGGATGTGGGCCTGCGCCGGCCGCTCAATGCCACTGCTTCCGGAAAGATATTTCTGGCGGGCATGTCGCAGGAAGACGTCGAGCGCATCATGGCGAAGAGCGCGGAAAAATACACCAGCAGCACCATCACCTCGATCGTAAAGATGAAACAGGAGATTACGCAGGTAAGGAAGATTCGCTACGCGCGCAACGTGGAGGAGCTTTTGCCAGGCTACTGGGTGCTCGCCGCAGGAGTGGGTGGACAGGAAAACAGTCCGGCTGCCGCTATCAGCCTCACGCTTCCGCTGGATGAATTTTCTCCGGAAAGTGAGGTAGCGATCTCAGCCCTGGTCAAGGAAGCTGCGCGTAAAGCGTCGCTACAGCTTGGCCACGCGGGAGCTGGACAGAGCATAGGACATAGCCGTAGACCGCCGCCGCCGATAACAAGATCGGCCTTCAATCATGCATAGTAGTGAGAATGCAACTCAGTTTAAGTCATCTCGGCTACCTGCCCAACGGCCCAAAGACTCTCACGCTGCTTGCAGAAGGCGCCGAGGATCTCCCTGATACGCTGCCTTTTTTTCTTCGCCAGAACTGTCTTCGTCTGCCTAGCAAGACTCCGCAACCTGCAGGCTTTTCCGAGCGCTTCCCTGCACCTTATGACCTGATGAAGGGACACCTCGGGCCAGTTCCCTCCAGTGCTGTGTTCTACAAAGGTGAACTGCGTCGCACAAACACTCGCTGGGGGAGGTTCTGGCAGGCAGATTTCAGCAACTTCACCACGCCAGGCAGCTACCAGATTGAAACTGATAGTCAGATCTCTCCACCGTTTGCTATTCGCGAGCGCTTGTACGATCGCATCATCCTTGGCTATCTCGCGTTCCTGAAGGCACAGCGATGCGGCTGCGCCGTCTTTGGCGTACATGCCGCATGTCATCTCGATGACGGCATTCTGGATGTTGATGGATCACCGCATGATGCGGCCGGCGGCTGGCACGATGCAGGAGATTTCCGCAAATGGCTTGCTTTCACGCTGCCGCACATCGAAGCTCTCTTGAGCATCCGCGAACACTGCGAAGAAGATCTTCAGGAGGAGGGCTATGCCTCGGACGCGCTGCTGGAGGAGCTACGCTGGGGCAATCGTTTCTTTCATCGCATGATCGCAGCTTCTGGACAGGTCTACGAGGATGTAGCAGGGGGACGCGCTCCTGCAGGAAGCAAGCTCAGTTACGAACACGATTGGTGGTTTGAGAATCATCCGGGCTGCTTTGGCGATGCCAGCGATAACCGATGGACCGACAACATCGCACTCTCGGGCGATGAGCGCACGGTCCGCACGACCTACAACCCGCTTGTGCAATGGAGCTTCGTGCAGATGCAGGCGCGGGCGGCGCTGCATCTTTCAGCTAACGAAGCACGCGAGTGCGCCGCCATGGCAAAGCGCGCCGCCAACTACGGCACACGGCGCGGACACGATGGACGCACCTTGTTCCTCGCAGCCGAGTTGCGTGCTCGGCTGGAGATGCGGATTCTTCCCGAAGCTGATGATGATGCTGGCCCACTACTCGCGGTTGCGCAGCGGCTGCTCGACCGTCAGGTGCGGCACAAGGACGGACTTGCCGGCTTCTTCCTCGAAGAGGAAACAGCCAAAGATGCTTTCCGGTCGATCGCCTTCGCCGCCGAGCCGGTCTTCGCACTGCTGCGGCTCTGGGAGCTGCGTTCAAGATTTGATTCTGACGCGCTCGCCAAGCAGGCACGTACAGCTGTGATTGACTACGTGGAACGCTATCTGCTTGCCGACAGCACCAGCAATCCGTTTTCGCTGACTCCGTACGGCGTCTACCCTAATCCTCCACATCCCAAACGTCAGCTCTTTCGCAATGCCGGAGCGGGTTATGGGGTCCGCACGTTCATGCACCCATTCAACGCGCAGGGCATCGTGCACGGAACCAGTTCCGTGTTAATGGCGCACGCTCACCTGCTGGCGCGCGGCGCCGCGCTGCTCGACCGACCACAATGGCGTCCTGCCGCTGAACGACTGCTGCACTGGTGCTTCGGACACAACACGTGCAACCGTTCACTCTTCACGGGAATTGGCTATCGTCAACCTGTAGGATATTCGTTCCGCATACCCCAATTGCCGGAAGCCATGTTCGTCGGCTTCGTCGGACGGCCGGATGATACACCCTACCTGGAAGAATCAACGGCCATCGAGTGGAATACGCTTGAATACTGGAGCGTGCCCTATCAACAAGCGGCGCAGGCAGCGGTGTGGCTGCGCGGTTGACGCTCCGGAGTGCTTGACAGGCGGACAGCCGCCTAATACTCTTTATCCGTTATTCAAACACGGTGTTCGCATTTCGAAACTATCAACCACATCTCAACAAACGCAGAGGTGAGAGAATTCCGTCCCAAAACCTCATGTGGAGTATCCCCTGTCGATGATATCGCCTAGGTCGGAGCAAGAACTCGATCGATTGCTGACACAGCCGAACGCCGCGGACATCGCGTTTGCTCAACGGCTTGAGGGAGACACGATCGTCTTGGGGGCTGGCGGAAAGATGGGTCCCACTCTCGCCAAGCGTCTCCACTTGGCCCTGCGTGAAGCAGGCCGCAACGCGCGTGTCCTGGCTGCCTCACGCTTCGAGTCTGCCAGCGCCGTCGCGGAACTTCGCGATGCGGGCGTCGAGACCGTTAGCTGCGACTTTCTTGACAGCGCTAAAGTTCAAGCACTTCCGCGCGTGCCGAATGTGCTGTTTCTGGCTGGCCGAAAGTTCGGCTCCGCTGGTGATCCGGATCTTACATGGGCCATGAACACCATCGTTCCTGCCCACGTGGCCGAGCAATACCGCGATTCGCGCATCGTCGCATTCTCTACCGGAAACGTTTATCCATTCGTCACGCCGGAGCAAGGCGGCTGCGTGGAAACCGATGCACCGGCACCGCGAGGGGAATACGCTCAGTCGTGTCTTGGCCGCGAGCGTGTCTTCGAGTATTACTCCAAACATTATCAAACGCCTTATCTCCTCTTCCGGCTTAATTATGCAATCGATCTGCGATACGGCGTGCTGGTCGATATAGCGCAGCAGGTCTACGCTGGGAGACCGGTGAATCTCTCTGTGCCCGCGGTGAATGTGCTTTGGCAGGGCGATGCGAACTCCTACGCAATGCGTTCGCTGGAGCTTTGTACATCCCCGGCACGCAGTCTCAACGTGACCGGACCTGAAACGATCCAGGTTCGTCGAGCGGCGGAGTTCTTCGCAAAGCGCTTCGATCGCGAGGCGATCTTCAACGGCGAGTCGTCGGGGACCGCGCTGCTCAACAACGCAAGCGCCTGTCATGCAGCACTTGGATATCCCGAAGTGACAGCGGATCAGCTCATGGAGGCGGTCGCTACGTGGGTGGAGTCCGGGGGCACGACTTTGAATAAAGCAACCAAGTTTCAAGTTACGGATGGAAAGTTCTGATGTCGGATAGCACCCACGAATTTCGCTCTCTCCTGCAGCAGGGTCTAGTGATCCCCGCACACCCCTTGGCGCTGACAGAGGATCTGCGTCTCGATGAGCGACGCCAGAGGGCGCTGACTCGTTATTACTGCGATGCAGGCAGCGGTGGCGTAGCCGTTGGGGTTCACACGACGCAGTTTGGGATTCGGGACAGCAATGTCGGACTCTTCGAACCGGTGCTCGAACTTGCAATGGAGGAAGTGCGCGCCTTTGAACATCGCACCGCTAAACGGCTCGCCAAGATTGGCGGGATCTGTGGCGACACGCGCCAGGCATGCGCTGAAGCTGCCACGATCCGCAAACTTGGTTACGATGGCGGCCTGCTGAGCTTAGCCGCTCTCGCCGATGCCTCCAATGCGGAACTAATTGAGCATTGCCGCGCTGTCGGCGACAATGCGCCAATCATCGGCTTCTACTTACAGCCGGCTGTTGGCGGCCGTCCGCTGAATGCTGCGTTCTGGGAAAAATTTGTAGAGATCGAATCCGTCGTCGCCATCAAGGTGGCCTCCTTCGACCGGTATCAAACGATGGAGGTTTTGCGCACCGTCGCACATAGCGGCCGTGGAGACGAGATCGCCCTCTACACAGGGAACGATGACAACATTGTTGCCGACCTCCTTACCGAATTTCGCTTTGGCGATCGCACGGCCCACTTCGTCGGAGGCTTGCTGGGCCAATGGGCAGTGTGGACAAGCCGAGCCGTCGAACTGCTGCAGACTGTTCAGGAAGTGAAGCGCAACCGCGCGCGGCTCGACACTGTGCTGGCACGAGGTGCCGAGATCACCGACGCTAACGCCGCCATCTTCGATGCCCGACATGAGTTCCGCGGCTGCATCCCTGGCATTCATGAAGTTTTGCGCAGACAGGGGCTCCTCGGCAACCGCGTTTGTCTTGATCCCCACGAGTCGCTCTCGCCGGGGCAGTTGGAGGAGATCGATCGAGTCTATGCAGCGTATCCTTTGTTGAATGACGACCAATTCGTCGCAGAGCATCTGGACCGTTGGTTGTCCTAGCCATTCGGGATCATCTCGCAGATCCTGTCGTTAATAACTTCCAATCGCACCGCGAGCGCGATTGCAACCGGCAGGCCGAGCAGGTGCCATGAACGAGAAGACGATTGCAACAATCGCGCTCAGGGACCACTGCTTCGCGGATTTGCAGGCAGTGCTTCGCGAGGCGGCCCACTGGGTTGAAGCCGCCTCCCTACAGGGCGCGGACCTCGCCGTCCTGCCTGAGACGATCAACCTGCTGCATCAATCGGCACGCGACGCTCCCCTTGAACATTCCGCTCTGGATGACTGGCGAAGTGAGACAGCCATGCTCCGCGAAGGCGCGGCCAAACATCGGATATCGCTTGTGCTTCCACTGCTCGTGCGCGATGGGACAACTCTTGCCAACCGATTTTATTTGCTCTCACGTGACGGAGCTGAGGTCGGTTTCTATCAAAAGCAGGTTCCCGCCACGGGCGAGCGCCTTGCCGGAGTTCAACCCGCAAGCAACACGCCGCTTCGTTGGGAGGGTCTCACGTTGGGCGGAGGCATCTGCATTGATGTCTACTTCCCCCACAGCGTCTTCGATCCGCAAATGGAGGCTGGAGCGGATCTTTTTGTCATCCCAAGCATGACACCGGCCGGAGCGTTCCTCGATTCTTGCGCAGTTCTGTATGGCGTTCCGTTCGTGCTTGCCTACTCTCCTTGGAGTCGCATCCTTGATCGTGATGGCAAGGAACTCGCGGCGGGCGGCTTACGTTCGGAGACGTTGCGCGCCGGCTTTGGTACGCCGCTGCAGCAGGCGTGCATCAACTTCAATGCGGTAAGCCTCTTCGCGGACTTCAATGGCGAAAAGATCCAGGCTCTGCAGCGGCATTACGGTCCCAAAGTCCGCGTTCGTTTCGAACAGTCCAACTGCCTTTTCTTTGTAGAGTCGCGCTCAGTCGACCTTTCCATCGGCGAAATTATGCGAGAGTTTGGTCTTGTCTCGCGCCGAGACTACTTCGCTCAACTTGACCCTGAAGTCACTACACGCTCCTCTGCCAAAAACACTCTTTGAAGGAACACGCACACTTATCGTGAAACCCCTCGCTGAAAATCGGCCTCTGAACGTTGCAGTCATCGGTTGTGGCTCCGTCGCTCGTGCGCAACATATCCCTAACATTGTTCAATCTCCAAGAATGGTTTTACATACCTGCGTCGATCTCGATGACGCAGTCCTTGCTGAGTGCCAGGACGTCTTTGGTGCGCTGCATATCCGCAAAGACTTCGAAGGAGCGATCAACGATCCTGAGGTTGACATGATCTGCCTCGCAACCACGGAGAAGCTTCGGCTACCCGTGATCGCTCTCGCCGCGAAGGCCGGCAAGGCTGTCTACGTCGAGAAGCCGCTGGCGGCAACCCTCGAAGAAATGCGCGAGATTCAGCGCGTGGTGACCAGTGCGGGCATACCGTTTTGCGTAGGCCACAATCGCCGCGCCAGTCCCGCAATGCTCGATGCGCAACAAATTTTTCGCCAGCACATGACCCATCCGCAACCATGCCCCTGGCGCTGGCGGCGCGCAGGCGACCATCTTCCAGCTCTTCCCGACGACGGGGTTCCATCCGTTTCCGTACGCATCAACGACGACTGGTACAGCTGGAAGGGTTGGGTCTTCGACAAGTCCCAGGCACCTCACGGCCCCATGCTCTTCGAGATGACGCACTTCACCGACGTCTGCAACTGGTTCCTTGCGGAAGAGCCCGTGGAGGTAACCGCTGTCGCAACGGGAATGCTCAACCTGGCCGTCATCGTCCGCTATCAGAGTGGCGCGCTGGCAACGATCGTACTCGGCAACAACGGCACCATGGGCTATTGCAAAGAGCTGTATGAGTTCCTGGGGAATGGCGCCTATCTTGCCGTCGATCACATGCTGGAAGTGCGCACAGTTGGAATCGGAGGCGCGGCAGCAAGAACAACCTACCCCATGGTGCACGACCGTCATCCGCAGATCGGTGTAGAGGGAGGCGTCCCAGGTTGGCTCGCCAAGAAGCGTGCCGCGTGCGAAGAAGCAACCACGCATAACGATCCTGTCCTTCAGTTCACGGCTGAACCCGACAAGGGACATGCCCACGCGCTGGAGCGGTTCGTCGATCAGATACTGGGCATTGGCCCCGAAGTCTGCGGCGTCGACGCGGCCGTGCTAGCGACTCGTGTTGCGTTTGCTGCTATCCAGTCGGCACGCGAAAGGAGACCTGTTGCGCTTGCAGAAGTTGGGTTGTGAAGGCGCATTCAACGACACTGCCTTTTCGTGCCGAAGCGGCCTCTTTCGATGTCGGAACCGAATTGAGCAACTTTAGCTTTTTACACAGCAGAAAGGCCTGAATGCGAAGAACGACGAAAATTTGGTCGCACACGGCCGGGGCGCTTCTTATCTTCCTGACACTGTGGTTGGACACATCGTGTGCGCAAGACGCGTCTTCGACCGCGCAACCTGTGGCCAGCGTCCATCCGCTGATCGGCACTGGCGGCGATCCGGAGAACGGCGCAAATCTCTACCCCGGAGCCGTCAGACCCTTCGGCATGGTTCAGCTCAGCCCAGATACAGAAGATCACGGCTATGGCTATCACACCGTTCAAAGTTGGATTAAAGGCTTCAGCATGACCCACATGAGCGGGGTCGGCTGCGCGAACCAGGGCGACGTATTCTTTACCGCGACCACCGGCCCTATCGCCACGCAGGTCGCAGACTATCAAACACCTTACTCGCACAACTCAGAAAGCGCGTCCCCCGGCTACTACCAGGTCCAGCTTCTGCAATGGGGCATCCGCGCCGAGCTCAGCGCTACGGAACGAACCGGCATCGCGCGATTCACCTTCCCTGCCCATCAGGTCTCCAATATCTTGGTGCCCATCAGCCATACGCTGAACCACACGGCTGCAGCATCCGTCCGCGTCGTCGGCGACCGCCGCATTGAAGGCTTTGTCGAGAACCACCTCTTCTGCAACAGGACACCGACCTACAAGGTGTACTTCGTTATGGTCTTCGACAGGCCATTCACTTCGTTCGGCACCTGGTTCGGCAAGTGGGTCGACGACCAGGATCGCGGTGGCACTGTCGCCCCCGGCACACGTTCAGCCGAGCAGACCAGCCACGAGCAATCAACTGGCGCCTACGCGAATTGGGCGACGGAAGATCATGAGCAGGCAGTTACGGCCAAGATTGGCATCTCGTATGTCGATGTCGCAGGCGCGGACAAGAATCTACAGTCCGAAGCTGCCGGCAGCGACTTCACCAGCATCCACCAAGCCGCTACGAGTGAATGGAACAAAGAGCTAAGCAACATTGAAGTCTCGGACGGCTCCGCAAAAAATCACACGGTCTTCTATACCGCGCTCTATCACAGCCTCCTCATGCCCTCGCTCTTCGACGACGCAGATGGCCGCTATCTCGGCTTCGATGGAAAGATCCATACCATTCCCCCCGGTCACCATGTCTACACAAATTTTTCCGGTTGGGACATCTACCGCAGTGAGGTTCCTCTGCTTGCCATAGTCGAGCCGCAGCGCCTGCAAGACATGGCGCAGTCTGTCGTCTTGATGTACCAGCAAGGTGGCTGGATCGATCGCTGGCCGCAGATCAATCTCTACACAGAAGATATGGTTGGCAGCCCGCTCTCCATCGCACTCGCAACGGCGTACCTTGACGGACTTCACAGCTTTGACATCCATACCGCCTGGGAAGCCATGCAGAAGGATGCCACCGAGGCTCCTCCGCCCGGCCATCCCTACGTCGGAGAAGAAGGCATCGACTGGATCAACAAGCTCCAATATCTTCCTGCCGACAAGGTGACGTACGGCTCGGTTGCGATGACCCAAGAATACTCGCTCGCCTACGCGTCCCTATCCCGTCTCGCGGTCGCGCTCGGAAAAACCACTGACGCTCAGCGCCTGTACGACCGCGCGCTCAACTATCGCAACCTCTTCGATCTCGAAGACAAGTTCTTCCGCCCACGCAATGCCGATGGTACCTGGGTGCAAGGATTCAATCCTGCGCAAGATAGTCATGGATTCGTCGAAGGCACCGGCTGGCACTATCGCTCGTTCGCTCCTGCCGACCTCGGCTGGTTGGTGAAGGCCTTCGGACAAGAACGATTCAACGCAGCGATGACGGAATTCTTCAACTATCCCTCGCCCGGATGGTATGGGCAGTACTACAACCCCTACAACGAAACCGACATTCAGGCGCCGTTCGTCTTCAACTTTTCCGGCCAGCCGTGGAAGTCACAACAGGTGGTTCGACGAGTCCTGAAGGAAAACTACACGGACGCTCCTGACGGCGTCCCCGGCAACGACGATTGCGGAGCCATGTCGTCATGGGCTGTCCTCAGTATGTTGGGCATCTACAGCGTGGACCCGTCAAGCCTCGCCTATGAGCTGGTTAGCCCGGTCTTTTCGAAAGCCGTCGTGCATCTGCATTCACCCTATCCGGGAAAGGCCTTCACCATCACAACCAGTGAACATCCTGACACCACGCCATACATTCAGAATGTCACACTGAATGGTCGCGAACACTCCCAAAACTGGATCGCCTTTCACAACATCACAGACGGCGGCACGTTGCACTTCGACCTTGGCGCTGTTCCCAATCGGCACTGGGGTGCGGCTCCTGAAGACGCACCTCCCTCGCTCAGCGACGCGCCGCCCGTAACCCGGTAGCGCATCAGGCCTCGAAAATCCCGCACGCCGCACAGAAAGGATCTCCCGGATGAAACGCCGAACCTTCCTTGAGTTAGCTAGCCTGGGCCTGGCCAACACGCTCACTCCGCGAACTCTCGTGACGCAGGCAGCACCACACACTCGGCCGATCAGGCAGGATCAGCAGCAGACCGCAACTGAGGCCTATGGCTCGGGACACTTCGGCCGTTGGCAAACCGATGCCCACGGTCTCCCCGCCTACCGATATACCTGCAATCAACTCACTGACCCGCTCGCCGTATTGCCTGTCGATAAGGTTTGGCGCTCACCCACCGATCATATGCATCAGGTAGGCAACGACCGTCTCGTTGCCATCGCTTCCAACTACGGCCATGTGCAGGTTCGTCAGGATGAAGGCAGTCCAAAGTTCCTCAACGACTTCTGCCCGGAGGAAGATCGCTATGGAGCTGGAATCGGCTTCCTGGCAGACGATAATGGCTTCGTTCTCAGCACGTACTACACTGGCGCCGCCACAACCTTCGATCGCGTCTTCGGCATGGGCTACCTGCAGAAGCGCGTCGCGGCACACGCGTACGTTGTCGATCAGATCATCTTCGCTCCCTATGGCGATGACCCAGTCCTCATCTCTCAAGTCACCATCACAAACCAATCCGCCCAAACGGTCAGGCCTCGCTGGGTGGAGTATTGGGGTTGCCAAAACTACCAGTTCTCCTGGCGCTCGCTCATGGAGTCCGGCGTTCTCCCAGCGGCTCCAACAGCGGTCAAACGTCGTCGCGACTTTGCTGCTCGCTTCTCTCATCGCTTCCGCAAGCTACTCGGCAGCAAAGGGCTTCTTGAAACGCAGACCTTCCTCGGACGCACCCCCGAAGAGCAGCTTGCTTGGCAACAGACGCAGGAATCTCTCCGTGCGAAACCGACAGGGTTCTTCGGCGGCTCGACCGCTCCTCTAGCTGCCGGCACCGCAATGGAAGATCTCGCGCCGCCGCCCACCTTCCTGGTTTCACTCGATGCGCCAGCCGACTACTTTGCGACCAGCGGCAAACGATTCTTCGACGGCAGCATCGAGCATCCGCCTGGAATGACGGCATCCCTCGACAACGACCTGAGCGTGCAGGGACCTGAAAGCGCATTCTTGCTGGAGCGAAAACTCGTCTTGAAACCCGGCGAGAGCCGCACCCTAAGCTTCCTCTACGGCTATCTTCCTGAAGGCTTCTCCGCAGATGAACTCATCGCTAGGTACAGCGTTGAACCAGCATCACATTGGCCGCGATCCTGCGCTAAGTGGAAGTCGATTGCTCCCATCTTTCGCACGCCGGCTCACCCGTGGGTAGAACGCGAAGCTATGTGGAGCAGCTACTACCTGCGCAGCGGTCTGACCTACGACAGCTTCTTCCGTGAACACATTCTTTCTCAGGGGGCGAGCTACCAATATCTCGCCGGCCTGCAGGGCGCGGCTCGCGATCCGCTTCAGCACGTGCTGCCCTTCATCTTTACCGATCCTCATCTTGTCCGGTCGGTTCTCCGTTACACCCTCAAAGAGATCCAGTCCGACGGCTCCATCCCATACGCGATCGTCGGTCATGGTATCCCGATGCCATGCGTCTACCAGCCCAGCGACCTGCAGCTGTGGGTGCTCTGGGTGGCCAGCGAGTACGTGCTCGCAACTCGCGACCGGGAATTTCTCCAGGAGCGTATTCCGCTGTACCCACGCCACGATACGAGACCCGACGACCCCACGGTCCTCGACCTCCTGTCCCGTTGCTTTACGTACTTTACTTCCACAATTGGCGTCGGACGACATGGTTTACAACGCCTCTTCAACGGCGATTGGAATGACAGCATCGTGTACACCCATCTCACGCCAGAACAGAGGGAAGAAGTGGTTCCAATCGGCGAGAGCGTTCTAAACTCCGCGATGGCGGCCTACGTCCTCGACTACTATGCGGAGATGCTCGACGGCCTCGGCCACCACGAACCGGCCACCCTGGCCCGCGCAAAAGCAAAAGCTCAACGCGAAGCCGTAAGCGCCCAGTGGCATGACAGATGGTACCGCCGCGCGTGGCTCGATGAAAACCTCGGTTGGATGGGCGAAAAGCAAATGTGGCTGGAACCCCAGCCATGGGCTATGATCGGCGGCTGTGTGCCTAAAGAGAAGATCACAGCCCTGGTGACGACAATCGATGACTTGGTGCGCAAGCCTTCACCGATCGGCGCAATGTTGCTGAGTCAACCCGACCCGACCATGAAAGATGAGCCAGGTACCGGCACCAACGGAGGCATCTTCTACGCGATCAACGGGACCCTCATCTGGGCTCTCGCATTGGAAAACGGCGAGATGGCTTGGGACGAGTGGAAGAAGAACACCCTCGCTCGCCACGCCGAGATCTACCCGGACAAGTGGTTCGGCATCTGGAGCGGCCCCGATGCTTATCACTCAGTGCAATCCACGCAACCCGGCGGTACAGGAGTGGACTTTCCTGTCCTCAACATGCACGCACACGCGTGGCCTCTTTACGCATCCGTTAAGCTTCTTGGTGCCAAGTTTCGCCGGGACGGCATTCACTTCAAGCCAGATCTTCCTCTCGACGACTACGAGTTCAACACTCCCCTCCTGGGATTTAAAAAGACGTCCGCAGGATACTCCGGCTGGTATGCACCAATGACCGCCGGATACTGGCGCATCGAAATCACTTTGCCAGAGAAGATATTCCATCGCCTCAAGAACCTCACCGTAAACGGCAAGCAGGAAGCACTGCATTCGGACGATGGGTGGACCAGCTTTGGAGGCAGCAGTTCACCAAATGCACCGCTGCGATGGGATATTACCTTCGGCTAGCTGTAGTTAGTCAGTAGCAGGCACTTCCCTGCCGTCTCCACCGTTGAAGGTCCGACATTATTGATCATTATTGATCTGTCAAATAGCCACAGCCCACCCTAGCGCGCCACAAATCCACGTCCTCAATCATTCAACATGCAAAACCCGAAAATCATTGCCTGATTGTTGCCATTTTAACATCTCGCAGATAAACAAGCCTCGTGATATCTTTCACGACTTTTTTGCACTTAACGCCGCCGATGGGAGCGAAGATACGGGTTCAGGGAGAAACCAGCAGGGTCTCTCCCCACACGGTCAATTGCCATGTACTTCCAAAGCAGAAACGTTTGAAAGGGCAGACTTCTATTTTAGAATTGCAGACATGGCAGCTGCCAATCCTACATCGTGTCCAATGGCGATGTCCGACGCCGTTGCCTTAACCAGGATGTCCGGAGTCACCCCGGCGTCCGGCACTGGACCGGGAGGAAATGTGCCAATGAGCGGCAGGTCCATCTCTATGCTTGAATGCGCAAGCCGCAGAAAGAAGAAAGCACCGCCATTGATTCCTCGCTGGCTTCCGCCGGTTGGCTGACCGATGAGCGTGCCAAGATGGTGACTCTGGATATTCTGTGCGAACTGAAAAGTCGCGGAGCTATTGCTTGCGTCGATTAAGACGAAGACTTTTCCATGGAAGCGCTTGCTTGCCGGCTTGATAATGTCTCCGTTGGCATCGTCGTCGTAACGAGCGAGCTTCAGGTACGCCACGCCTGTCGGTGCAGTCGGCCATGCTTCGGGTAGATCAACTGCGGAATTTCCCCAATCACGAAAACTTTTGTCCCAGGTGTCTAGATAGGGAACGAGCTCGTCGGGAACCTTGCGATAGCGGACGAGGCGGCGCATGGACGAGAGAGTAATAGGCTGATCGATGAGATGCGGGATGATCTCGTTACCGACATCGTCTCCCCCTTCGTTTCCGCGAAGGTCAAGTATGAGCGCGGAAGCGTTGCGGGTGGCAGCATCATCCAAATGCTCGTTCAGCCACTGTTTCCAATTCCACTTGCTGTCATAAAGTGCCCACGTTGGCATCTTGAGGTATCCGCTTCCATCCGACAGGTATTTCCAGAAGAACAACGCTCCGTCGCCGCCTTTGCGTTGTTCTTCGCGCCGCTTTATGGGGGCAATCCGTTCTTCGAAGGTCAACGGAGTAACGGAAATCTGCTCGACCTTTTGACTCATCGGTTTCCGTATGAGCAAGGTGTCGTTGGCCATCTTTTGCGGGAAGAACATCGGGTAGTACAGGTCGAATGTCTCGTAGCTGCTGTCGCCGTTTACGGCAAGCTGCGCGACACGTTTGCTATCGTTGGCTCCATCGGCACGTGCGACGCTAAGGAGCCGCATAAGAATCACCGACGCGGCAACACCGTTGATCCGGGTTACCTCGGTGCCGGGAGGAAGAAGGTGGTCCGTCGTGAAGTCTCGCATGACGATCATATGTCCATCAAGCCAATCGAAGTAGAACGGGAGCCGCGTTGGGCTCTTGAAGAGAGTCTCAATCAACGACTTCGGCTGATTGAATGGATTCGCTTGGGTGTGACCACAACGGATTTTCGCGGCAAATTCCGAAAAGGCGAGGAAGGCGTCCTGCAAACTCTGGTCGTGATCCAACTGGCGACTGAGTGTTGCGAAATCCTTATCCATCTCCGCCTTGCTGTTGTAGCGGTAGAGGCCCGGATGCAGTTGCTCATACGCGCTGCGCAGGACGGCAACATCTTCCTGCAGACCGCCGGTTTTCAATACTGGAGAGGAGTCAACCTGCCCATAGCAGGTCGTAGCAATAACGAACGCCAGCGAAAGTCTGAAGAAAGATTTCATGTAGTAAGCGGATTACGGTAAGGATAAATCTGTTTATGTTCGATCGTTCAACAGTGTGCCCACTTTTCAGCGTGATCCAACATCCTTAGCATCATTGATGCATTCGGGCGAACGGAGGGATAGAAAGCCGAAGCGGTGTATTTTCTATCCTATTGCCACAATTGGAGAGTAATTTTCTATCCATCTCTCAGCTTGAGCCACGAGCTCTAAACCGGGACGAACAGTCATGGCGATGCGCCGTTTGTGACTCTCGGGCTTTTCTGAAGCCAACTTTTCTCCATTTAGATCGCACGGATGTTTGGAGCGCAAAATATTCACACTACGAAAGCTCCGAAGAGCGCGGTGCGATTAAGGCTTAGGATAACTAACAGGCTACCGCGAATAGCACAGCTGGGCTCAAGACTCTATGCGCAGGAATATGGGAAAAACAAAACCTTCAGAAGTTGTAATAGTCGGAGCGGGCCCGGGCGGACTGGCAGTGGCGATGCTCCTGGCGAAGGCAGGAGTTCAAGTTACTGTCCTCGAGAAGCGCAGCCAAGTTGGAGGGAGGACCTCGACGATTGAACGGGGCGGCTTCAAGTTCGACATTGGTCCAACGTTCTTCTTGTACCCAAAGGTCCTAAGAGAAATCTTCAAGACGTCAGGATATGACTTGGATGTCGAAGTGCCGATGACTCGGCTTGATCCTCAGTATAGGTTGGTGTTCGGCGCAGGAGGTGAGTTGTTGGCAACGCCAGATGCGGAGCGCATGAGGCAGGCAATTGCCACGATCTCGCCGCAGGATGCGGCTCGTCTCGATAACTTCATGACGCAGAATCGAAAAAAGCTCACTAGTTTTATCCCGTTTCTGCAATCACCCTTCGAGAGCTGGAAGGATTTGGCAAAACCAGGAATGATGAAGCTTCTGCCCTTGCTGGCTCCTTGGCGTTCCCTAGATCAAGATCTACAGCAGCACTTCAAGGATGAGAGGATCCGACTCGGCTTCAGCTTTCAGTCGAAATATCTAGGAATGAGTCCATTCCAATGCCCTAGTCTATTTTCTATTCTCTCGTTTCTCGAATATGAACATGGAGTGTTTCATCCGACAGGCGGGTGCGGGGCTGTTACACAGGCAATGGCGAGAATCGCTCGAGAAATGGGGGTAAAGATTCTGCTCAACGAGCCGGTAGAGCAAGTCTTCGTGGAGAACGGAAAGGCAATCGGCGTAAAAACAACGCGCCATAGCTTGCCCGCAGATGCAGTCGTGGTGAACGCAGACTTCGCAGGTGCGATGCGGCAGATGATTCCGAATCATCAACGAAGAAAATGGACAAACGAAACGCTGGCTAAGAAGGATTATTCGTGTTCGACGTTCATGATGTATCTGGGAATCGATGGGTGCTACGACGAGGTATCACATCACACGATCTACCTGGCTGAAAATTACAGGCAGAACCTGAAGGATATTGAAACGCTACACCGCCTCTCAGACAACCCGTCGTTTTATGTTCAGAATGCTAGTGTCACAGACTCAACGCTGGCTCCAAAGGGCAGCAGCACCTTATATGTACTGCTACCAGTTACACATGAGACTGGATCAAAAGGGAGCAACTCTGTGGATTGGGAAATGGAGACCCCACGGTTCCGAAAGCTAGCCTTTAAACAATTGGAGAAGATAGGAATCACGGATGTCGAGAGACGAATACGAACAGAGAAGATTATTACCCCATCAGATTGGAGCAGCGAGTTCAATCTTTACAAAGGAGCGACCTTTAGCATGGCGCACTCGTTGAAACAAATGCTGCATCTACGTCCTCATAATCGATTCGAGGACATCGGACAGATGTATCTGGTCGGTGGAGGAACACACCCGGGCAGCGGATTGCCTGTCATCTTCGAGTCGGCCCGAATTACATCACGACTCTTGCTGCAAGACATGAAGATTGAGCCTCGCTGGGAGTCCGTATCACCGATATCCGACGATGAGTTGGTCGGCGTGGCATCATAACAATGCCCATCTCTGCGATCGGGGAAGAGGCACCTCTCAGTAGATCATCACGTATGGACGAAGCCGAGGAAGTCAACGCCATTGAATTTTCTTTGCGTCGCGAAGCGCAGCTGACATGGGCCAACTTGCCGATACAGAGGCGCCTTGATGTGTTGCGGCGTGCCAGGTTTGCGATGTCGCGCATGGCCGACGCATTCTCAGACGCAATACCATCTCATCTGTGCCGGACGCCTGCAGATACCAGAGTCGCAGAGGTCTTGCCACTGCTTGCGGCGTGCCGATTTCTGGAACAAAGAGCAGAGAAGATTCTCGAGGTCCAACGATTGGGCAGCCGACGGCGCCCTTTTTGGCTGGCAGGCCTCATCAGCGAGGTTCAGCGCGTACCCTACGGAGTTGTTCTTATTTTGGGACCAGCGAACTATCCACTTTTCTTACCCGGAGTACAGACTTTGCAGGCATTAGCTGCTGGCAATGCAGTAATGTTAAAACCTGGGCATGGCGGCGGCCCGATAGCGAAACTCTTTGCCGAAGCGCTCTATGCTGCGAACCTTCCACGTTCGTTGTTGGAGGTGACCGATGATTCGGTCGAGGCGGCAGAGGAGGCTCTACGGTCCTCCGTGGACAAGGTGATCTTCACAGGTTCCGCTCAGACTGCGCGAACAGTACTGCGAGTATGCGCGGAAAAGATAATCCCATGTGTGATCGAGGCATCGGGATGTGACGCTGTCGTGGTGCTACCTTCGGCCAATTTGAAGCGAGTTGTGAGGGCCATAACGTTTGGTATGCGTCTGAATGGCTCGGCTACGTGCATGGCGCCGCGAAGGCTATTGCTGTTGGGTGCATCCGAGGATCGAAAGAGGACGCTGGTCGGGATGTTGTCCACTGCGTTCAATGAATGCAGGCCGGTGCATCTTGGCGAGACGCCGCGAGCGAATTTGGGCGAGATGTTTCACGAGGCGGAGCGTTTAGGCGCTCACGTGCATGGCTCTATCAATACAGAGCAACGGCCTATCCTGGTGACTGAAGTAAAACCCGGGATGCGTCTGGCCCAAGCCGATCTGTTCGCTCCTGTGCTCTCGATGATCGACATATCGAGCGAGACAGAAGTGCTGGCGGCGCAGAAGGCCTGCCCTTTTGCGCTGACGGCGTCGGTATTCGGCGATGAGGCAGAAGCCAAACGTTTGGCATCAACGCTCAACGTGGGCAACGTGCTGATTAACGACGTCATCGTTGCTACTGTGGATCCGCGGACCCCGTTCGGCGGACGAAAAGAAAGCGGCTACGGAACCACCCGCGGCACTGAGGGACTTCTCGAGATGACTACTGCCAAGGTGGTTACAGTGCAACGCAACAAGAGCGTTCGCCACTACGAAGTAACAGGAGATCAGCATCGCGAGTTGTTCGATGGAGTAATCCTGGCATCGCACTCGCAAACGATACATCAACGGTGTCAAGGCTTAGCTAGAGCAGTAGGAGCCGCAATGCGGCTTCGCCGGAAGTAGCCAAAGGAAGAGCATGCGGGACGGCGGAATGAAAGTTGGAGTGATCGGAAGCGGATTAGCTGGGCTGGCGGCGGCTTGTACGCTGGCTGCCCGGGGATACCGGGTGGAGGTGTTCGAGAAGAATGCATGGCTCGGGGGAAAGGCTGCACAGTTGCGTGCCGCCGGCTTCCGCTTCGACATGGGACCGACGATTTTAATCCAGCCTTCGGTGCTGGGAAGAATCTTCGAAGAAGCTGGACGACGCATGGAAGACTATGTGCCCATGGTAAGACTCGATCCACAGTGGCGGTGCTTCTTCGAAGATGGAACAAGCATGGACTTGCGCGATGACGCCTCCAGGATGGCGAAAGAACTCGAGGCTATCTGGCCGAGGATGGGCGCGGGCTACCTCAAGTTTCTTGAAACATCAAAGCAATTGCACTCGATCAGCGACCGGTTCTTCTTTTGGCGATCGATCGGGTCGATGAAAGACACCATCGATCTAGGTGGAGCGTTTGACATCAAGGTTCTTAGAGACGTGATGAGGATGAGGCTGGGTAAGACAGTTGCGGGCACAATCCGAGAGTTCATCCCGGATGCGAATGTGGCACAGATGCTCGATCACTTTGTGCAGTATGTGGGAAGCTCACCCGATGCTTCGCCTGCGATTCTTTGTGCAATCGGATACATGCAGATGGCAGAAGGAATCTGGTACCCACTCGGTGGGACACGCGCAGTGCCAGAGGCTCTGGTGAGACTGGCTGGCGAGCTTGGTGTTGTGTTTCGTACAGAGACAGACGTATCGCAGATTCTTACCGACGTCCCTCGGCACGGAGGAAGGGCCGGCGGCAAGGTAACTGGACTCGTGACGACCATGGGCAAGGTGCATCATTTCGATGCGGTGGTCTCGAATGAAGACGCAGTGCGGACCCACCGTGAACTCGTCGGCGGAGCGGCCGCACAGCAGTTTGAACATAAGCGACACTATGAGCCAGCGTGCTCCGGCGTAGTACTCTATCTCGGGCTGAATAAGCGGTACGAACATCTGGCGCATCATGACTTCGTGTTTTCGCGTGACCCCCACGAGGAATTTCACTCAATCTATGAGTTGGGCGAGCCCGCTCCCGACCCCACGTGTTATCTCGCTGCCACGGCCTCGACCGATCCAACCAGCGCCCCTGAAGGCGGCGAAGCGTTATACGTGCTCGTACACACACCGTATTTGCGCGAACATCATGACTGGTCCAAAATGCTTCCCGCGTATAGGCAGGTAATCTTGAATAAGCTAAAACGAACCGCAGGGCTCGAGGATATTGAAAAACGTATCGTCTTTGAAGCGACACTGACCCCTCAGGATATTCATGAACGATATAGGGTACTAAACGGAGCTATCTATGGGATTTCAAGCCACGGAGTCTTCCAGGGTGCATTCAAACCGGCCAACCGCAGTAAGGAACTGGCAGGAATGTATCTTGCCGGGGGAGCCGCACACCCAGGGCCCGGAATGCCTATGGTAATGATGTCGGGATGGATCGCGGCGGATTCGCTCGATCATGATGCTCACCGATGATGAATGCGCCACCTATTTCGCTACCGGCTCTTCGCTTCTTCCGAAAAATCGTTCGCGGTTACTTTCGCCGGCACTTTCACGCCGTAAGGATAAGTGGAGCGGCTAGATTTTCCGCGCTGGCAAAACCAGATGCTGGACCCGTGATTGTGTATGCAAATCACAGTTCGTGGTGGGATCCGATGGTTTCGGTCTATCTAGCGGAGAGACTCATGGGCGCCAGGCGGCACTACGCTCCGATGGACGCAGCTGCTCTCGAGCGATATGCAGTTTTGAAGCGTATGGGCATCTTTGGAGTCGAGATGAACTCAGCCCGTGGAGCGATGACGTTTTTGAGGACCAGCGAAGCAATCCTCGCTTCGGGCGGAGTTGTATGGATAACACCGCAGGCACGCTTCGTTGATAGCAGGGCGCGGCCGCTGGAGTTCAAGCCAGGTCTTTCTATTCTGGCATCGAGAGTAGCTGTAAGCACTGGTTGGTGCACAGTAGTTCCGCTTGCCATCGAGTATCCGTTCTGGGACGAGCGGTTGCCAGAATGCTTACTGCACTTTGGAGAGCCACTAAAGGTTGACTCACCGCAGGATTCGGAGAAGTTGCAACAGGAATTGGTGCAATCGCTGGAAACGGCAATGAACACTCTACGCTTCATAGCCATACAACGCGATGCCCGAAACTTCGACACCTTAGCGCATGGAAAGCTCGGCACGGGCGGTTTCTATGGAGGATGGCAAAAACTGAAATCCTCCTTGACCGGACGGCCTTATCAAGCGGAGCACACGGTACTGCCGGAGTACGGTAGGGATGTTGCCTCCTGCAAGGAGCGTGGCGATGATCTTTGACGCCTTCACAATAGCGGTGATGCTCTGTTCTTTGGCGCCCGCGGTATTGTTTTGCGTAAACTGGCGGCGATATGTGCCTCCTCCGCAAGCCGGGTCCTTATACCTGCCCGCGATCTCTGTTCTTATTCCAGCGAGGGATGAGCAGGATGGAATTGCCGCCGCAGTAGAAAGCGTTCTCGCGAACACTGGCGTGGCCTTCGAATTGATCGTGATGGACGATGGCTCGACCGATCAAACGGCTGATATCGTCGAGGCGATCGCGAAGAAAGATGCGCGAGTCAGACTCGAGCGTACTCAAACACTGCCGATCGGTTGGAATGGCAAGCAACACGCGTGTTGGGCGCTGGCACATGCTGCCAGGCACGATCTGCTCTGTTTTGTTGACGCAGACGTAAGACTGAGCCCCGAGTGCCTTGCTCGTGTGGCAGCGCTCTTGATACAAGGCCAACGGGGGTTAGTCAGTGGTTTCCCGCGGCAGCTGACGGAGACCTGGCTTGAACGGCTACTGCTACCTCTCATTCATTTTGTCCTCCTCGGATTTCTTCCGGTCGAAAGAATGAGAAACACTACCGATCCGTCGTTCGCGGCGGGCTGCGGGCAGTTCATTCTCGTTCAACGCAAAGATTACTTTGCATGCGGTGGCCATGCGGAGATCAAGACAACGATGCACGACGGACTTCTCCTTCCAAGGTTGTTCCGGCAACGCGGGTATCGAACAGATTTGACCGATCTCACTGATCTTGCAACGTGCAGGATGTATCGCAACGCTTGGCAAGTGTGGCAAGGGCTTGCCAAAAATGCAACGGAGGGACTCGCGGCACCGGTAAGAATTTTGCCGATCAGCCTGCTTTTATTCCTGGGTCAGATAGTCCCGTTCATGCTGGCAGCATGGCTATGGCTAGTAGAAGGAACTTCGCTTGCGGAGACAATCTATGTAGTCATTGCAATCGCTGGAGCATGGGTGCCGCGTTTTATGGCGGCATACCGTTTTCGCCAGAACTGGCGCGGGGGGTGGTTCCATCCCCTCGGTGTTGGAATACTTCTCGTTATACAGTGGTACGCTCTTATACGAAAACTAGCTGGCGGAAGTGTGAGGTGGAAAGAGCGATCCTACTCTGAATTATAAAGACAAAACCGTCTAGAGAGGGTCTTTCTCTGCTCGCATGACGTTCCGGAAATGACTGATGCTCCAGACGAGCAGACCGACGCATAACAGAGCTGCTAGGCCGACGGGCAGGCCCATCGGATCGTCTTCGAGGTTGATGCGGGCGCCTGATGTGGTATGGCTGGCCGTGCGGTCTCAGCCAGGAATAGGTACCCTCGTTTGCTGATCGTCTGGACAAAGCGGAGGCTCGATGAGTCGTCGCACAAAACTTGTCGTATCCTCCGAACGGCGGCATCAACCTCAATCTCATCGTCCTAAAGCTCTTGAATGATCTCCTCTCTCATAACCAGTCCGTCAAGCCGGCTGGATCAGGAGCTCCATCGGAATCGCTCGTGCGAGAGGATGTTTGGGGACGTTTAATTTTTATGGATTTTGGTTGCCCCCCAGGGATTCGAACCCCGATTGATCGGTTCAGAGCCGACTGTTCTACCATTGAACTAGGGGGCAACGTGCTTGGCGTGGGTGCGCTTTTGCGTCGCGACGGGTGCTCGCTGACTGCCTTTTATGAGTGTACGAGGTGAGGGAGAGAAGGTCAACGGCTCGACGGGATAGGAGATAGAGGGCTCCAAAACTGCCCCCCTCAATTCCCGCACGCACGAATTTGAAAGAAAACAAGAGTCAGCAGGAATATCCCAACGTAGATCTTTGATATTGAACCACAACAGTTTTCGTTCCCGCCTCCACGATCCCCCGAAAGCCTGTTCATTTCTTGCACGCAACTCTGCGTTACAGTGGTTTAGAACATCTTTAAAACGCTGTCCACCACATCGCGGCTCCAAGCAGCCGCCAAGGAGTTTCTGTGTCACGACTGACCGACTTGATTGCCCAAGCCAAAACCAAAGACCCGCAATTAGGGGCAGATTTGGACAAGGAATTCAAGGTTTTGTCGTCACGGTTGCCGTTCGGCCTGAACTTCGAGCGCCACCGCCCGGAGGCCGTGGAGTTGCCTCAGCGTCCTGTTCGCAAGGGTGACAAGGTGCGCGTGTTGCCGAAACGTGGCTCCGGCAAAAAAGGAGACCAGCTCCTTTGGCAGGTGAAGGCGACCCGCAAGGTCGGTGACGGCAAGATGGCCGATCTGGAACTGTTGGGCGCGGCGAACACGGAAGCGCAATCCGTGGTGGTGAATGATTTGGTGATTGTTGCTGAGTTTCGCGACACCATCTATCCGGGCTTGGTCAGCACCGGCAAAGTACAGCGAGGTGGAGACAGACCTTTCCACACAGTCATCAATGGCGAGAACTACCACGTGCTGAAGGCGTTGACATACACGCATCGTGGAAAGGTGGATGCCATCTACATAGACCCGCCATACAACTCCAGGGCAAAAGATTGGAAATACAACAACGATTACGTCGAGGCAGATGATCTCTATCGGCACAGCAAGTGGCTGGCGATGATGGAGCGGCGCTTGCTGCTCGCAAAGGACTTGTTAAATGCGGCGAATTCCGCGCTAATCGTCACCATTGACGAGAAGGAATATCTACGGCTGGGGTTGTTGCTGGAGCAGGTTTTCCCAGAAGCTGTCATTGAGATGGTTACAACCGTTGTGAACCCACGTGGACGCCATCGTCCCGGACGATTTTCGCGGTCAGAGGAATACATCTTTACGGTCATGCTAGGGAAGGCGACGGTCGGCCAAGAGGCAGACCCCAATTTCGGCGGAGGCAGCCGGGTTCCTTGGCGTACTTTGCGACGTAGCGACGCGACTTCAGCGCGGGGCACCCTGAAAGGCGGCCCGGCTCAGTTCTATCCCATCTACGTGAACGCCGAGGGCGTCATCGAAGAGATCGGCACTGCGCTACCTCATGGCGTCCCACGCGAAACTGCGCCATTTCGTAAAGGTTGCACAGCAGTATTTCCTATGCGCGATTCGGGATTAGAAATGAACTGGGGACTTATCGCTCCGGCTCTGCGCAAAATACACTCCCGTGGGTACGTTCGTGTTGGGCGACACACGCCAGGAGAGCCTCAACAGTGGGAGATTTCGTACTTGACTACAGGAAAGATTAAAGACATTGATACTGGGCGCGCAATCATAGTAGATCGAGAGCCAAATGGGAGCGTCATAGCCGAGTATGTGGTCGATAAGCGCAAGACTCCAACTTCTACGTGGATGAGACCCTCCCACAACGCAGAGACTGGCGGCACTCTCACCCTCACACAACTGCTGCCAGATCGCCGATTTCCGTTTCCCAAGTCACTGTATGCGGTTGAAGACACGCTACGTTTGTTTGTGGCTGCAAAGCAAGAAGCCGTCGTAGCAGGATGGCGGCTCTCGCCAGTGCATCTCTGTTACTAACAATGAGGTTGCTGCCAAGGAGCAGGATGCGCTTCTTAAAAGGAGTCTGCGCCCAGGAGACGCCGAATGGGAACAATGGGGTATCTGCGACTACATCACCAAGCCCCGCGTCGAAGCCGCTATCACTGGCAAGACACCGAGCGGTGAACTTATCGAGGGCGAATACAACTTCACCGACGAATTTCCGATGGCCGATGGCTTTAAGGAGAATGCGGAGTTCTTCACACTGACTTACGAATCTCCGATTGCAGTCAACCACAACGTGGCCTTTGCCCGCATCGCCCCGCTGTTGTGGTTGCGTGCCGGTAGCCGTGGCAAGCGCATCGACAATCTGCCCGCCGAAGGTTGGGCCGTGGTGTGTGCCTATGGACTGCTGGTGGACGTGGATACCGCTACGCCCTTCATCAAGGCTGTGAGCAAGGCTAAAGACGCGGGCGTCGCCTACATTGTTACCGACGATGATCGCCGTTTCCAAGCCATTGCACGGCGTTTACCCCAAGGTGTGGAACCGGTGCGCCTGTACGAATCGTATTTGACCAACTTCAGCTTTGCGAACGGGGAATGACAGATGAAGTTCACGCTAAAGAGAAGCTACCAGACGGATGCTGCACGCGATACCTTGTCCAATCTCAAGAAGGCCCGCAAGTATTGGCACGGCGAGGCCGACAAGACCGCGTTCTCCCTGACTGCCGTCACCGGCGCGGGCAAAACGGTCATGGCCGCCGCTGTGTTCGAGGCGCTGTTTCATGGTGATGACGAATTCGATTTCGATGCAGACCCTGGCGCGGTGGTGATCTGGTTCAGCGACGATCCAGCGTTGAACGAGCAGACCCGGTTCCGCTTAATGGAAGCCAGTGACCGGCTCAGCCATACTGATCTAGTTCCAGTCGAAAACACCTTCAGCAGGGATAAGTTTCAGGCGAAGAAGATTTATTTCATCAACACCGGAAAGCTCTCCAAGAACAGCTTGCTGACCCGCGGCTTCGACCAAGAGGAAGTGGAAACAAGAGCCGGTGCGCAGTTGCTGGAACTCCGTCCTGACTCGCGGTCATATACGATTTGGGAGACCATCCAGAACACCATTGAAGATCCGGACTTAACTCTGTATCTGGTACTGGATGAAGCGCACCGCGGAATAGGAAATCCCACCGCTGCCGACAGGAACGGTAAGAATACCATCGTCCAGAGACTCATCAACGGCGCGAACGGCGTACCGGGCGTTCCAGTAGTCTGGGGTATTTCGGCCACAGTGGAACGCTTTAACGCAGCTATGGAAGTTGCTGTCAATCGCACGATCTTGCCCAATGTACTGGTGGATTCTGCCAAAGTGCAGGAATCTGGTCTTATCAAAGACACCATCCTGATTGACATCCCGGATGAGGCGGGTGATTTCGATACCGTGCTGGTGCGCCGAGCGACGGACAAGTTGAAAGCATCCACCTCTGCTTGGGCTGAGTACGCCAAGCATCAGGAGGAGTCGCATACTGTGGTTCCGCTGATGGTGTTGCAGGTTCCCAACAAACCTGATCCGAACGATATTGGCCGAGCGTTGGATACCATCTATCAGCAATGGCCGGAGTTGCCCAGCGGAAGCGTGGCGCATGTGCTTGCCGACCACATCGCGCAACAGTTTGGCAACCACAACGTGCCGTACATTTCGCCAGAGTTGGTGCAGGATCGTGCTTGGGTGCGTGTGCTTATTGCCAAGGATGCCATCAGTACGGGCTGGGACTGCCCGCGGGCAGAGGTGATGGTGTCCTTCCGTGCTGCTACGGATTATACCCACATCACACAGTTGCTGGGCCGCCTGGTGCGTTCGCCATTGGCTCGCCGTATCCCTGGCAATGAGCGATTGAATGCAGTGGAATGCCTGTTGCCGAATTTCAAGAAGAAGACGGTTGGTGACGTTGTCAAGGCTCTGATGAAGGGCGATGACACGATGCAGCCTTCTACTGGACGCATCCTCGTCAATCCTGTTGAGGTGAAGCCCAATCCTGCGGCATCAGCGGCTGTTTGGGAGGTCTTTGAAGCATTGCCATCCCAAACGCAACCACAGCGTGGAGCAAAGCCTGCAAAGCGTTTGACTGCGCTTGCGCACGAATTGGCTTCCGATGACATTCTTCCCGGTGCTGGAAAGTTGGCTCATGCAGACATGCACAAGGCTTTGGACAAGTTCCAAGAGAGTGAGAAGGTGAAGATAGAGGCCAAACGCAAAGCTGTGATGACGGTAGACGGCAAGACCATAGTTGCCGACCTAAAAGGTAAGAACAAGAGTTTCGATGATTTCTGGGAAGATGCGGATATGGCAGTGATCGAGGATGCCTACCGCCGTGCCGCGCGCATCTTTACCCCGGACATTTCGCGCACCTATGCCGAGTTCCTTGCTTACAAGGTGGCCGCGCCGGATGAACCGGATGAATTCGAGGAATCCATTATCGAATCGCGTGTATCTATCGCCGCTCTGGGTTTGGTGATGGAGGCGCAAGGTTATTTCGATGCCGAGGCCGACAAGCTGGCCACGGCTTGGCTAGCCAAATACGGCAACGAAATCAAGAAGCTGACCGATGACCGGAAGGAAGCCTACCGACAGATTGTCGAGATGAGCAGCGAGCCGCAAGATCTGGAGTTGGTCAAGCCGGAAACCAAGTTCGAGCCGACCAAGGTAATAGAGAACGACAAGGAAACAGAATTTCCGACCTACAAGAACCATCTATTGTGCGATGAGAACGGCAATTACCCGGCGAATCTAAATTCATGGGAGATCGCTGTTGCAGAGACCGAATCAAAGCGCAAGGGTTTCAGCTTCTGGTATCGCAATCCCCAACAACCTGGGCAATCTTCGCTTGGCATCGCTTACCTTGATGGTGACCAATACAAAATCGTCCGCCCTGACTTCATCTTCTTCTCCACCCTAGAAGATGGGAAGGTTGTTGGTGACATTGTTGACGCTCACGGCCTCTATTTGAACGACGCGCTACCCAAACTGCGAGGATTGGCACTGTTCGCGGAGGCGCACTCAGTGGCTTACCGGCGGATCGAATCCGTTGCCGAGGTAAAGGGCAAACTGCGCGCCTTAAACTTGAAACGAGAAGACGTGCGCAATGCCATTGCAATCGCAAAGGATGCTGCCAGCTTGTTCGTTGGACGCTTAGCCAGTGATTATGAATGACGACACGCGACGAAGCCTTGAGTGACCGGGAGAAATCAAACAGGTCTCACGGTGACCTCGTAGGTCGGCTATCATCCGTCCATTATCCCGCCGGTCCGAGACTGCGACCGGGTGGCCCTGGACGTAACAGAAAGTTTAGCGACGAAGAGTTACGACCCTTGATGAGATTCGGTCTGTGGAGTTGCGCGCAGCCAAGATCTATTGGAAAGCGTGGCGGGCAGTCACAATCAAGTTTCCCGACAAGGATCTGCCTCGCACACCCGAACATTGGCGGATCTTTCGCTCACGCGCGTCTGTCCTCTCAGGCTCTCCTAGACTCGCGGTAAATCCGGTTAACGCAATTTTGAACTATCTCTATGCACTGCTGGAGGCGGAGTGTCGTCTTGCTGTCGCTGCCCTTGGACTTGATCCAGAGATGGGAGTTTTGCACATGGATACGATCAACCGAGACAGCCTGGCGTGCGATCTGATGGAGGCCATCCGACCCGATGTTGATGCCTATGTTTTAGACCGCATTTTGAAGCAGCCTCTAAAAAGAAATTGGTTTTTCGAAGAGCGCAACGGCAATTGCCGTCTGATGGCTGATCTAGCGAGTCAGCTCGCAGAAACGATTTCGACCTGGGCTCGCTTAGTCGCTCCACTTGCTGAGTGGACCGTGAAGGAGATTGCGTCAACGACCAAAATCCGCAGAGCGACTCCAGCAACGCGGCTGACACAGAATCACAAGCGCGAGACCCGGGGAGGAGATCCGTTTGTAACGTCCAACAATTCGGTTAGCTTGCAGAACGTCTGTAATGACTGCGGCACTCCGATCATCAATGCAAATGAGAAGTGCAGAGTTTGCTCAGTTGAAGAGTCTAAGCGGCGCCTTAAAGCAGTTGCGACAGAGGGGCGTGTAGTTTCTCGTTCAGCCAATGCTCAAGTTAAGCGGTCCACGACTCAGATTGCGAACCAAGTAGAGATCCGGGAATGGTCACCTTCGGACCAACCGTCCTGGCTGACAGCAGAATTTTATGCTGAGAACATTCAGCCGCAAATCTCCTCTCTATCTTGCAGTTCCATAACAACCCGACTTGCAGTTTCGCGAGGCTATGCAGGCGAGATTCGGCAGGGCCGGGTGCCGCATCCACGGCATTGGATGGCTTTGGCCAAACTTATAGGGCTGTAAGAATAGAGGGTTCTGCCGTGGAACCGGTACGCGAGTGCTCAGTGAGTGGATTGCCTTGTTGTCGCCCATTCACACTTCCTCTGTTTAGTAGCAAGGAATATTGTCCAAGAGATCGACATGTGACTTAGCGCGAGTACTTAAAGCCGACGACGAGAATCACGTGCTACGCTGTCCAGTAGGTCAGGGATTGAGATGTGGGTATATGCTCCCATGACTAGGGATGGCCACTCACGCTAGGCATAGGAGCCTTAGGATATTGCAAAGCCATGAACTGCTTATCTCCGTCCGACAGTTGATAGGTCCAGGGCGCTGAAATATTGTTCTGAGTCCACTCGGATGGAAAGCTGTAAATCATGATCGAGCTTGTGTCCATTCTGGTAAAGATAAGCTGTTTAGGTGTGTATTGGTTGAAAATATTCTGATCTACGTCGTCTGTTGTCCAGCCCCACTGCGTCTTACAGTATTGATAAACGTACGGTTTGTTCCAAATAATCCCCGTGTTCGGTAGTTGATGTTCGTGAACCAAACCGAGAGCGTGGCCGAACTCGTGAAGAACCACGCTGTCGTAGTCCGCTTGTGATGAAAAAGTTGTAAGCCAACCGAAGTGCATCGTTTCCTTCGTTCCATCGATTTGCAACGCATCATTTCCGATTTCCGATTCTGATCTTCCATTCCCGTCTACGCCGATACGAATCGACGCCTGGGTGGGATCATCAACAAAATTAAATTTGACGTTGACGTAGTCAGTCCACTTCATTGCTGATTGCTTAATTCTTTCGCGAACAGTCGGATCTCCACTCAGAAACGCTACTTTGATAGTGGAACCTTGAGGCCAAAGTTCCGGCTTCATTACCCCTTGCTGTATGCTTGGCGAAATTGCTCGAATATCAGCTAATTGCGAGGCAGACAAACTTGTAATATTTAGCTCTTGGTTGAACATCGGCGACTGAGCGAGCTTATTCAAAGCCTTTCTGACCCTGGGTGGATCCTTGGCCGAACAAACGTGTATTTTCAGATTCGGACTGGGCGACTTTGATTCATTCTGAAGCCCCGCCGAAACCAAGCTTGCAAGGCCAACAACCAGTAACCACGGTCGCATCATAGTTGCTCCTCGTATCCTTCAAGGCTTCTTTGCTTCACAAAGGAATTAGTTTGGAACGTAATTCCTCCAGCAAACCGGGCAGACCAGCGTGTCACGGGCGTCAACTGCCCAAAATTAGGGGGGATTACGCTGCCGTTGTGAAATCCTGGAGGGTAGTCGGCAAACTCCCCCATATGCATGCCCCCAGACAGAAACAGCCGCCTTCACAACGAAAATGAACCACCAGCAAACCAGCCGAAATTGGACACGGAGGGAGTGCTTCCAAATTTGAATACAGGACCCGTAGAAAACGCAAGCCCCGGCTGCGGACCCTTGTCTAAGACATATAACTTATAGTTGAGTAAGGCCAGCCCTTGTGGGCTTACATTTGAATTGCCATTCACGACAAGAACATTCTGCGTTCCCGTTGAGGTTGGCACTGACTGGCTCACATAAGTTCGATATGGAAGTGTCGTGAACATAACGCCAACAGACAGCGTTAAGACGTCATCTATCCCACATCGCCAAGATAAAGTCGAATCGCTAAGCTGATTGTTGTAGCGCAAACGCTCCCTCACCGTGAAGGCATCCCAGTGTTTGCTATCAACTTGATACGGGAATGAGACACTCGCAGTCCCAGAACCAAGCTTTTCATTGAGCGCCTCGTACTCTTGGATTTCTTGTGCTACGTCTAAAAGGGTGGCTTGAGATCTGCACATATCCAGGTGTGGTTCGATCGCTGCATTTCGCGTTTGTGAGCACTGTGGTGACCGATTGGCTAGTCAGCGCTGTCTGAGTTTCACTCAGGCCAACACTGTTTCCATTTTTCGGAAATAGAGATTGATTACTCGAAACATCCTCTAGGGCGGTTTCGTAGGCGCTGCAGTCTAGGTGAGGAGCCCCGGCCACAGGCTGCTGGCCTCCACCCAGCGCGCCACCGCCGGGCAGTCTACCGGCGTCGTTCCCGGGAAGTTCGTAACTTTTGACGTCAAGGGAGTACGTGTAGAGAATGATATTTGCGTTTGTCAGAGTTAACTGCGCGTTAGTTACACCCGTTCCAGGTGCAATGCAAGCTTGTTGTCCCGTCGTCCTGTTAGACCAATCAATTGTAACGGTCGGAGTAGTTTGGGTGCTTGTGGGCTTAGGTTGAGCTATCACAAAGAGTGAGCTTATTGTGAATACGCACCCTCCTATAGCCTTGGACTTACCTAGTCGTGACTCCATTAGGCTCTCCTCGCGTGTAGAACACTCTGCTGCGTGGGACACTCTGGGCCGGGGACATAATAGATATCACGCCTTTCGATCTAAAGCAATGTTTCTTTCTTGGGGATTAATTAACTATCTGCGCTCGGCGAGCCCGGCACAAGAATCCGTCCAATGGCAGCCCTCCCTCCCCAACCAGAACGCAACCCTCTTCTTGGAGGAAACCCACCCCTGCGTTCTTTGGGGCTTAAAAAAATGAGGAAGCCCTATGGGACAACGAAGAAACAATCGCCGAGTCACTTATCGCAACACAGTCAAGGGGGCAGTTTTGAAACCCCCTATCTCCTATCCCGTCAACGGCTCGACGGATCTGGATGCGCTGGTGCGGATTAGAATGCAAAGATGACTACGACCCTTGATGCTGTTGCTGCCGATTTTCTTGATGTTTCATGTCGCAGGCTCGACATGATGTGTGAGTGCTTCGAAGTTTGTTTGAGGAAGCTGACTTACGATCAGGTTTGGCAGCGGCAGGGGGACCATGAGAATGCTGTAGGAAATCTTGTGCTTCATCTTTGCGGGAATGCTCAGCAGTGGGTGATGCACGGGGTGGGTGGGGCCGCCGATGTCAGAGTTCGCGATGCGGAGTTCAGTGCAGAGGGTGGGATGAGCCCAGAGGAGTTGATTGCGCTGTTTCAATCGACGTTTGCGGAGGCGAAGGGTGTGATTGCGGCGGTGCCGGCGGGGCGGTTGCCGGAGAGGATCACTCCGCAGGGGCGCGATGTGAGTGTTATGGAGGCTATCTATCAGGTGGTGGGACATGTGCAGCAGCATGTAGGGCAGATAATTTTGCTGACGAAGCAGATGACTGCTAGGGATCTTGATCTTACGATTCCCCGGCCCAGATAGTGCCACTCACCCTCCCCCTCCCCCTCCGGGTATCTTGTATGGAAGTTGTTTATTTTTAGCGGTTTGCGAGGGGTGACTGTCTGCAAAATATTGATTTTGCTTGAGTTATCCGCAAAATACTTATAATCAATGGTTTAGTAGATATATGCAAGCTGCTTGTTGAAGCATTATCTCTTCCTCCTCGCTTTCTTACTTAAAGTATAGTGCGGCAGGCTTATCTAATACGCCACGTGGATGTTCTTTGGATAGAAGTGTTTAGGTCTCGGTGGGGCTTGACATGTGGTTTCGTTGGGGTTTTGGCGGTTTCGTTCACGGGAAGAGCAAGCGAGGGGAACAGCAATGAATGGTGGGCAGGCTCCATTTGACTTCGCACAGAGGCAGGATGACGGTAAGAACAGGCAACGGCAACAGCACAACGCAACTGCAAAATACGGGGATTCTTCGCTCCGCTCAGAATGACGATCGAATTGTGGGGGCTACGCGGTGGGTTGTGGGGGCCAGGTAGGTTAGCAGGGCCACGCCGTGGGTTGTAGGGACCAGGTAGATTGTGGAGATTAGGTGGTGGGTCGTGGTTGCCAGGTGGTGGGTTGTGGTTGCGAGATGGTGGTTAGGTGGTGGATTGGTGGCGATGGCGGAAGGCGGCTACCTTGTTGCGGTTGCCGCAGGTGGCCATGCTGCACCAGCGACGATGGTGGGAGCGGGTTCGGTCGTAGAACCAGAGGATGCACTCGGAGTCTTCACAGCGGCGGACTAGGTTGAAGTCTCCGGTGGCGAGGAGTTCGGCAGCGGCTTCGGCTATGGGGGCGAGGATCTCTTCGGGGGTCCGCTGCTGCCAATGACGTTCGAGATGAAACGTTCTTTTTTGGGCGGAAGATAGTTTGAGATGGCTTTGTGACTGGGCAAGGAAGGCGTTGAGAGGAGCCAGGTCGGCGCGCTTCCCTGCTTTTCTGGTTTCTATGATCTTGCGAATGGCTTCCCGAAGGGACCGGGCACTGCGCAGGAGAGCACCTGGCTTTGACCTTGCGAGATCGTGCTCGATTCGCCAGCCCGCAGCGGCAAGCCACTGAAGTGCATCCTGATCGGTCTGGAGAGAGTCTACGATTACGCCGTCGAGAAGGAAGACGGTGTTGAGGAGATCGAGCGCGGGATGATCGCCTACCTTTGGAGATTCGACGAGATTGACGGGTGTCGGCAAGGGCAAAGTTTTTTCTGCTTTTATTGTAACTTCTGAAACCTATTTCAGGTGGTTACATCTCACTTGTAACTATTGAACACCAGGTTCAGTGGTTACGCACATTTGAATTGCATCTGGAGGACAGAATGGATCGTCGAAGCTTTATTGCGGGGGGAGGGAGCCTACTGGCAATGGCTGGTGCCGCTCCCGCTGCCCTTTCACAAAGTTTGTTTCAAGACTCACTAAGTTTCGAAGGAGGAGAGAGTATGTCCAACATATCCGCAGGTTCAGCAGTATCGAGTTCAGGAGTTCCGCTGACTACCATTCGCCGCGTTACAGCTGATGGAGTGACCGTGTTTTATCGTGAGGCTGGTCCGGCGGATGCGCCTGTGGTGTTACTGCTGCACGGCTTCCCCACTTCTTCATTTCAGTATCGTGAGCTGATTCCGCGGCTGGCGGATAAGTACCGGGTGATTGCGCCGGATCTTCCGGGGTTTGGATTTACGGATGTGCCTGAGGCGCGGCAGTACAAGTACAGCTTCGATGCGCTGGCGAAGACGATGCTGGCCTTTACCGATGCGCTGCATCTGAAGCGGTATGCGTTGTATGTGTTCGACTATGGGGCGCCTACCGGGCTTCGCATGGCGGTGGCGCATCCGGAGCGGGTGACGGCGATCGTCTCGCAGAACGGGAACGCGTATGAAGAGGGGCTTGGCGATGCGTGGGGGCCGATTCGTAAGTATTGGAGCGATCCTTCGGCGGCGAATCGCGAGGAGGTACGTAAGGCTGCGGTGAGCTTTGAGGGGATCAAGTTTCAGTACGTGCATGGGGTGAAGAGTCCGGAGGCGGTTGGCCCAGAGGCTTACTGGCTAGACTATGCGCTGGTGAGCCGCCCAGGAAATACGGATATTCAACTGGATTTGTTTTTGGATTATCAGAACAACGTGAAGCTGTATCCGAAGTTTCAGGAGTACTTCCGGACGTCGAAGCCTCCGTTGCTGGCGATCTGGGGGAAGAACGATCCGTTTTTTATTCCACCGGGGGCTGAGGCTTTCAAAAAGGATAATCCGAATGCTACGGTGCAGTTTCTGGATACGGGACACTTTGCGCTGGAGACGCATGTAGAGGAGGTTGCGTTGGCTATGAGGGAGTTGCTGGCGAAGAGCGTTGCGTGATGACGTGATGAATTGCTGGTTCAAGGGTGGAAATCGGTACGTTCGTCCGCCCGACGACACCCTGACGAGGCTTGACGGCCAAGGCGCAACAAGCCTCGTCAGCTTTGTAGAGTTGTTCCGAAGAGCGCGCTCTGTGCGATGTTGCTCCTTGGATCGTGGCACCATATCTGGTATCTCCGTTTGTGTATCGAAGCATACTGTTTGTGTATCGAACCTGCTCGACGGTGAGATTAATGTTTTGCGCGGCAACGGTTCCATTACGCCTCCAGCCACTGCAATCTTCGCGGCTTCCATCCGAGAATCCGCTTCGCCTTGGCATTGGAGGCGCCACTCAACTTTGTTGCGTAATATACGACATCTTCCCCTGCGATTGATTTCACCTCGGCTTCGCTCATGCGCGGAGGTGGCGGAGCGCCCACGAACTTCGCAAACGCCGGCAGCCACACGGCCTGAGGGGAAGGATCATCATCGACCAAGTTGTACACACCTGGTTCGGCGGTCAGAGCTGCGACTGTTCCAATTGCAGCGTCGTCGATATGCACAAAGGACGACACTCCCTCACCTTTACCGACCACGGGATTTTGTTGCTTCATCACCATGTTCGCCGCCGCCTCACCGGGGTGATACCACGTTCTCGGCCCGTAGAAGAACCCATAACGCAGCGACACGCCCTCGATTGCCTTGGAACTGAAGAGGCGTGTTTCCAGTTCTGTGTACGTCCGCGCACTTGCCGCTACGCCTGGGCTTGCGTGCACATCCAAGGGAGAAGATTCATCGGCCAAAGTACCTTCGGCCGCTTTCAAGAAGAATCCGCTCGACTGTTGCAGATATCGCCGCACGCCGCTTGCAATCGCTGCACGAAAGAGATTGCCACCACCCTCAATCCTTAGCTTTCTGTCTCCAGCCGCGTAGTTTGGCATATCGCTTTGTTCTTTGGGCAGAGATGTCAGCTCATCGATCACTACTTCGGCCTTTGAATGCCGCAGCGCTGCTTCGAGCGCTACAGCATCGAAGGCGTCTACGATCACGGCCTCGGCTCCCTGAGCTTCCAGGTCTTTCGCTCGCGCCGCGCTTGTAGTCATGCCCACTACAGAGTGTCCCTGCTTAAGTAGCTCCGCGATCAGAGGTCCGCCGATCGCTCCGCTTGCACCTGCTACAAATACATGCATCGCCTGCTCCTCTTAGATTGGTTGCTTAATCCCGGACGGTTGCTAAGGAGATGGTACGAGCCTGCGCTCTACCCTGAGAAGCCCTTTAGAGTTCGAGTTGTGCGGTCTTGATCACGGTGGGGCGAAGTGGCCGCAGGCAGACGAAGATCAACATAGGGATGCTGGTTGCGAGGGCGGCCACACACTCAATAGCGGGCAGTCCTCGTGCTCCCCATCGGGCCGCAGCCCAGCCGTCGATGGAGATCATGAGCAGCACCGGGATGTTGATGATGCCGTTGATGACTGAGAAGCGTCCGCTGCCGCTCTTGCCTGACTCTCCGAGGAACTCAAGTGTAATCGCAGTCGAGGTCGAGTAACAGCAGCCCGAGGTGAACAGATACAGGACCGTGGCGCAGAGATAGCTCCATGGGCGCATGGGGCCGAACGCCATTGCGCCAAGGACCAACGCGTTGAGAATGTAAACGACGAGAGCGGGGCGTGCGATTCCCCAACGAGTTGGGAACAGGGCTGTCACCATTGAGCCTGCGGCGATAGCTAAGGCTCCTATCAAGCCGTTCATCCAGGCAATCTGGTCGCTGTTGATGCTGTAGGATTGCGCGATGCTGGGAAGTAGTCCTATGGCTGCGCCGGTGCCTGCCGGCAGGAGCACGTATACCAGATAAGGGATGGAGTCCCGGCGCAGGAAGGTAGCTTTGCACTCGCTACCCAGAATTCTGAGGGTCTGTAGAAGGCCGGAGCTTCGCACGACGGGCTGATGCGGTGCGAGAAGAGCAAAGATGCTGGGAAGTCCAATCATGGCAGCTGCCATCCATCCAAGCGATGCGGCAGGAACGCGTGAGCTTTCGCGGATTAAGGCCCAGGTGGCGAGCGCGCCGAAGGCCATGGAGCCAGCCTGAAAAAAACCACACGCTGTGTGCCGAGACTTGTCGGAGTGAAGCGTTCCCATCATGCCGCCACAACTGGCAAAGACAAGCTGTGTGAGGCATCCGCTGAGGAGAATAAGCCGCAGTGGAGTGGGCGCGGCGATGCTTTGTTGGCGAAAGGCGAGCAGCATGAGGACAGCCGCGCAGAGCGAACCAAGCATCAGCCAGGTGCGCCGTTTGAGGAGGAAGTCCGTTAACGGGCTGTAGAGAAAATAAAGCGTTGTGGGAAGCGCCAGTATGGAGAGCCAATGGGATGCGACGTCGATCTTCATGCCCTGCTGGGTGAGCAGATATCCGAGTACCCCACCCTGTATGATCCCGTTGGCTACGACAGCCGACGGCGCGACGAGCAGACCAAAGATCCAGGGCCGATCCCCGCTGACAGTGGCGTCACCAAGAACGGACGGGAGAGCGTCCGGCAACAGCAGGTCCTGCTGGTTGGCAGCATTCATAAGATTCGCTGATCTCTAGCGCCCGTTTATAACACGTCGCGTCGAGATTCAGATCGAATGGGTTCATTCCTTATTAGCGAAGGGTCTCTAAGAGCCGGCTTGCAGAGAGTGATGGGCACTTCAAGTGATGGGTTACCCGCAGTTACGCCGTGAACCAGAGATCCGGTTGGGGGAAGACATAATGGACACTGGCCAGCTTCACAGACCGAAACCACAGCTATTTGGTTACGGCTTGTAATCGGATTGCTCACGGTGGGGCTGCGAGCAACTTTTCTTTGGCTGATGCTTTGTGGTGCATGGTAAAGTTAGCGTCCCGGGCCCCCAAAAGGAGATTTTTCAATGAAGAAGAGATTTGCTCTTGTTCTTTTCTTGGTGTGTACATGGGGCGAGTTCCCTGCCCATGCGCAGATTGTCGCCGCTGCCGCTGGAGTTGACGCTGATGACTTTGCTTACACCGGAGATAAGGGGCCTGGATTCTGGGCTGAACTGCATGACAAACATGGGAAGGATTTTTTGGCGTGTGCTCCGTCGCCCTCTGCGCGGCAGTCTCCAATAGACATCAACACGGTGGTGGAAGACCCGGGGCTTGGGCCTCTGGAGGTCAGATTTGTTCAAGCACCGTTTGTTATGAAGAACCTGGGGTATACGATTCAGGCCACTCCTGCGTTTGGAAGTTCGTTGACGTTAGATGGGCGCAGTTACTCGCTCCTCCAATTTCACTTTCATACTCTTTCAGAACATACGGTGGCGGGCAGGCACGGTGTGATGGAGTTGCACCTTGTCTTCAAGCACTCGGACGCCGACTTTGCTGTAATTGGAGTGCTGTACAGGGTTGGGAGGCCGAACGCTTTCCTGAAGACTTTGATTGAGGCCGGTTTGCCTGAAAAGACGACGTCTCCCGACGTTGCGGTGATGCCAGATCTGGAGAAGGCTTTGACTGACGCATCACAATATTTCACTTACCCCGGCTCACTTACGACGCCGCCGTGCAGCCCCGTAGTGACGTGGCTGGTCTTGAAGCAATGGGCGGAGCTGTCGCCGGAACAGTTTGAGGCGTTCCGCAAGATTCTTGGCAATGATTTCCGCCCACTACAAAACCCGAATAGTCGGGTGGTGCATGCGACGGTGAGGCGATGGCCTTTTGACGCGGTCCAGCCATCAACCACTCCTTAGGACCACACTACTCGACGGGGAGTTTGGCGTTGTAGCCATCGCGGGCGATAACGGAGTACTTTTGCGGCTTGCCTTTTTCATCCTGCATGCGGAGGGGGTGGCCTTCGTTGTCGACGAGGAGGACCTTGACCTTGCGGTAGCTGCCGTCGTTCTTGTTGTTGGAGGGGCGGTAGGTGAGGATGTACTCGTTGCGGATGGACTGGTTGATCTGGCCGAAGATGTCGGGGAGCTCGCCCTGAAAGATGGGGGCGAAGCTGAGGCCGCCGGTCATTCTCGCAAAGGTCTGTAGTTGGTTCTGGGCCTGGAGGTAGTCGAGTTCGCGGGGACCACCGCCGCCGCGGAGCTCGTTCAACATGGCGCCGGTGCTGATGGTGAATATGGTGACGTTCTGGCTGGCTTTGACCTTGGCGAGGATCTTGTCGAGGGTGAGCTTGGAGAAGGTGTCGCGGCCGGAGCCGATGAGGATGATGTACTTGCGGCCTTCGATGCGGCTGGTGCGGTCGAGGGTCTCGTAGAGGGCGTCGAACATGTCGGTGTCGGAGAAGCCGGGGATCATGAGGGACTGGAGGGACTGGGCGATGAGGTCTTTGTTGTTGGTGAAGTCGGTGAGGATGTGGGTGCGGAGGTCGTAGGTGATGACGGCGATGTAGTCGTCGGGGCGCAGGGAGCGGAAGAAGTAGTAGGAGGCGTTCCGCATGTCGTTGATGAGGTAGTAGCTGTTGGCAGCGAACTCCAGCAGCATGACGGCGGTGATGGGTGTCTGGGTGGTGCGGACGCTGGTGATGGTCTGGGGAACGCCGTCCTCGAGGATGAGGAAGTTGTTAGCCTTGAGGCCGGGGACGAATTGATGAGTCTTGTCGAGGATGACACTGGCATCGATGTTGACGATGGGGACGTCGACGCGGAGGGAGAAGGTCTCGTTGTCGGGATTTTTGACTTTGGGGGCGACGGGCGCTGGGGGCGGCGGGGGCTCGTCGGCTTCCTTCTTTTTCTTGAGGATGATCGTACCGTTGTCGGTGTCGGGGCCGGCGTCGTCGGGGGTGGGCTTGGTCTGCTGGGGCGGGTTTTGCGCGGGCGCTTCCTGCGCCCGGGCGGGCGGAAGGGTTAGGACGAGGTAGCAGAAGAGAAGAAGGAAGATGCGAGCCCTGAGAAGGATAGTCATCATCTGAAACTTTACTCCGAATGTTGGACGGGTTCTAAGTTCAATTGTGAGTGGAGTGTGTGTCCTGCCGGACGGGCCTCCTGCGCGGAGGGCGGTCACTTCGTGACTTGTGTACCGCTTCGCTTGGTGCTCCCGTTGGTCGCAGGATAGTTTGTGCAACGGCTCGGGTTTCCCTAGTAGTCTGTAGACGTGATGGATGGGGTAAAGACTCGGTTGTGCATGGCTGGCCTGATGGCGGGCTGGGTGTTGGGAAGTTCTGCGTTGTTGGGTGGGCCCTGGGCGGCAGGACAGGCTGTGAGTGGGACGGGCGGCTGGACCGCGGTGGCTGCGCCTTCGGTAGCTCCGGCGGTGACTCAGTTTTTCCCTCTGGCTGAGGTAAGGCGGGGGATGCGCGGGGTGGCTTATACGGTGTTTGAAGGGGTGAACCCGGAGCCGATGCAGGTGGAGATTCTTGGGCTGTTGAAGGATGCGCTGGGGCCGGGGCAGGACATGATTCTGGCTCGGTTGCACGGGGATAAGCCGGAGTACACGGGCGTGGTGGCGGGGATGAGCGGGAGCCCGGTGTATATCGATGGGCGGCTGGTGGGGGCGCTGAGTTATCGGATTGGGCAGTTCAGCAAGGAGCCGATTGCGGGGATTACACCGATCGAGTCGATGCTGCAGGTGCGGGATGAGGATGGCGCAGCGGCGGGGATGAAGCTGGCCGGAGTGAAGCTGCCTGAGGTAAGCAGAGAGTTTGAGGGACAGCCTGAGATGCGAGCGATGGAGACTCCGCTGGTGATGGGCGGGTTCAGCCAGGAGACGGTGGAGCGGTTTGGGGATCGTTTCCGGGCGATGGGATTGACGCCGGTGGTGGGGCTGGGTGGGGCGGACTCTGCCGCGGTGCAGCCGGAGCCGCTGGTGCCGGGGAGTGCGGTGAGCGCGGTGCTGGTGCGGGGGGATCTGTCGATGGCGGGGACCTGCACGGTGACGTATGTGGACCCGAAGAGGCTGCTGGCTTGTGGGCATCCGATTACACAGTATGGACCGGTGGATATGCCGATGACCAAGGCTACGGTGCTGGCTTCGCTTGCTTCTCCGCTGAACGCGTTCAAGATTATTAATACGACGGAGACGGTGGGGGCGTTTACCGAGGATCGCGCTTCGGCGATTATGGGCCGGTTCGGGGTGGAGGCGCGGATGATTCCGGTTGAGGTGGAGGTGGTTCCTCCTCCGGTGGAGAAAGGAGTGCCGGCGAAGGCTGTGTCCGTTAAGACGAGAACGCTGCGCTTTGAGGTGTTGGATAATCGGCAGCTGACGCCTTCTGCGATGCTGGTTTCGGTTTATCAATGTATGCAGACGAATAATACGGCGGCGGAAGAGTTGAGCTATCGGCTGTCGGGCGAGATTGATTTGAAGGGACAGCCGCCGGTTGCGATGCAGGGGTTGATGGCACAGAACGAGCTGAATCCGGCTACGATCAACGCCGCTCTACTCGTGAATGACAGGTTTAGCAAGGTGTATGGGAATGCGCTGGATCAGCCGGTGGTGACGGGAGTGAAGTTGAGGGTGGAGGCGATTCCGGCGAGGATGTCGGCCGTGCTGGAGTCGGCGCGTTTGAGCAGGATGGAGGCTCGGGCGGGGGATGAGATTGAGGTGGAGGCGATGGTGCATCCTTATCAGGGTGAGGCGCGGATGGTGCGGGTGAAGGTGAGGGTGCCGAAGGATGTGAGCGCGGGTCCGATGCGGGTGGTGGTCAGCGACGGCGCTACGGTGGATCGGCTGACGACGAAGGCAGGGGCGGAGCGGTCGGTGGGGCTGGCCGATACGGTGTCGGCGTTGAACAGGATTCATGAGAATGATCGGGTTTACGTGACGCTGTTGAATCACTCAGCACAGGCAGTGCTGGAAGGCGAGGCTCTGACGGAAGTCCCGTTGTCGATGGCTAATGTGTTTGAGCCGTTGAAGGAGGCGCAGAAGATGCAACTGACCGGAGAGAGTGTTGTTACGGGGGGATCGGTGGAGGCCGGATATGCTGTCAGCGGATACCAGGTGCTGAACCTGGTGGTGCGGTAGGGCCTGCGGGGCCACCCTAATAAGTGTTGAAGCAAGTGTTGTTACAAGATTGTTGCGAGCTGGTGCGATTAGCGGGTGGATGATTTTTTGCTCTGGGTGGTGTTGTAGCATCAATGGGTAGGTAGCATCAAAGGGTCAGGCGCGGCGGATATGTTCTGCGCCAAAAGGGAATGATTTCGAATGAGTGAAATACATGGTCTCGCTGTGCATGCGGCCGGCGCACATTTACTAGCCTACAAATTTGATCCGGGCGAGCTGCAGGCGAATGAGGTTGAGGTAAAGGTCTCGCATTGTGGCGTATGTCACAGCGATGTGCACCTGATCGATAACGATTGGGGGATCAGTAAGTATCCGTTTATTCCGGGCCATGAGATTGTGGGATCAGTGGTGGGGGTGGGCTCGGCGGTAAAGGACCGCGTAATGGGCGAGCGTGTGGGAATTGGATGGCAGGCGGATAGCTGCGGGATCTGCGAGTGGTGCCGGCAGGGCCAGGAACAGCTGTGTGCGAAGGCGCAACCAACGTGCGTGGGACGCAATGGCGGGTTTGCGGACAAGGTTCGGGTGAACTCGCGGTTTGCGGTTCCGTTGCCTGCGACGCTGGAGAGCGAGAATGCGGCACCGCTGCTTTGCGCTGGAATTACGGTGTACGCTCCGTTGAGGAACTATGAGGTGCGTCCGTCGTCGCGTGTGGGTGTGATTGGGATTGGTGGCCTGGGGCATCTTGGGGTGCAGTTTGCGAGGGCCTTTGGCGCGGAGGTGACGGCGTTTTCGACCTCGAAGGATAAAGAGGCCGAGGCGAAGCAGTTAGGTGCGCATCATTTTGTGAATACGCGCGATACGGGAGCGTTGAAGAAGGTTGCCGGATCGTTTGATCTGCTGCTTTCGACGGTGAGCGCGGACCAGGAGTGGCAGGCTTATGTGAATGCGCTGCGACCGAAGGGGACTCTTTGCGTTGTTGGGGCGCCGCCATCTCCGATGCCGATTCTGGGTGGATCGCTGATTACTCATCAGAAAGCTGTTGCGGGGAGCAATACCGGGAGTCCACAGGAGATAAGCGAGATGCTGGACGTGGCGGCTCGTCACGGGGTGAAGGCGATTACGGAGCGGTTTGCGATGGCCAAGGCGAACGATGCGGTGACCAAAGTGAAGAAGAATCAGGTTCGGTATCGAGCGGTGCTGACGAACTAGCAGTTATCAGGTAGTCGATAGCTTCTAGTCGCCTCCGTTCTTCATGGTCGAAGTCCAGTGGCTGGTTCGGTCTTCGATCTTTTCTCGTGCCTGGTCTTTCCAAAATGATTCGAGGCCGGACATCTCGAGCATTCGGTGGGCGTAGTCTAGATCGAACTTCAGGTACATGCAGCGGTTGATTGCGGGGATCGAGCCTTCAGGGTTTAGCCGTTCTTCGATCAGCCATAAGTCGCCTGAGTGAAGTGTGCCGGGTTCGAGGACGCGCAGATAAAAGCCTGTGCGATTTTCTCGAATCGTCAGCTTCACCCAGTCGGGGCGTCCGATTCGTCGCGCGAGATTGGCGCAGGGGACGCGCGGACCGCTGACTTGAACGAGCGCAGTGCCCAGACGCACCTGGTCGCCTACGCAGACCTGATCTTCGGTGATGCCGTCGAGGGTGAGATTTTCGCCGACATTCCCGGCTTCGAGGTTCATGTGGTATTGGGTGTTCCAGAAGGCGTAGTGATCCGCCAAATGGACGCAGATCGCTGCGCCCGGACCTCCGTGATAGGGCTGGGCGACCTTGTCTTCGGCGAGTCCCTGAAGGGAGACCGGTACCGGGCCATCCACGCGATTGCGAAAGATGGAGGAAGTCCAAGTTCCGCGTTCATCGGTGATGGATCTGGGCTGGCCGGTGAAGACTGCCTGGATGGTGGCGGGTTTCGTCACGTGATCGATTTTAGGCTGACGCTGTGAATGCGTCGACCCACGTCGTTCGGGAATGGCGGAGATACTTTAGACTCAGGGTGATGATGCGACGAGTGTTAGTTACGGGATTAGTAGTGTCTTCCCTGCTGTCTGGGTGGGCGAGCGCGCAGGGCACGAAGCTGTGGAGCGTGGAACGCTACGACGAGATGGAAAAGGGCAATGCGGAGGGGATGGCGATCCGCAGCGATGGACGGCTGGAGGCGGGGCCGGCGACTTCGTTGATGTATGAGACGGGAAAGAGCTATGCGTGGGCGCTGGCGAACGATGGGGCGGGGAACGGCTATGTGGGGCTGGGTGGGACGGCGGCGGGGTCGGCTGTGGTGATGAAGGTGACGCCGGAGGGTAAGGCTGCGGAGATCTTTGCGGGGAAAGAGCTGGCGGTGCAGGCGGTTCGCGTGGCGGCCGATGGAAGTGTGCTGGCGGCGACTTCGCCGGATGGGAAGGTGTATCGGATTCCTGCGGGTGGGGGGGCGGCTGCGGTGATATTTGATCCTTCGAATACGGAGGATAAACCGAAGTATCTCTGGGATCTGGCGGTGGGTAAAGGCGGCGAGGTGTATGTGGCTGCTGGTGCTCCGGCGGTGGTGTACCGGGTGGCCGCGGGTGGCGGGAAGGCGGAGGTTTTGTTCAGGACGGCGGATCAGCATATTCGGTGTCTGTTGCTGGCGGCGGATGGGACGTTGTGGGCTGGGTCGGATGGTGCGGGCGTAGTGTACCGGTTTGCGACGGGGACGGCGGGGGCGAAGCCGTTTGCTGCTTACGCTGCGGGGCGGCGGGAGATTACGGCGCTGGCGATAGATGCGGCGGGAGATGTCTATGCGGCGGGAGTTGGTACGAAGGGACGCTCGACGCTGCCGCCGTTGCCGATGACGGGAGGTGTGGGGGTGACGATTACGTTTGTGCAGCCGGGGTCGTCGACGGCGGCCGGTGCGAATACGCTGGTGCCGGATGGGTCGGAGATTTACAAGATAGGGGTGGATGGTGCCCCGCAGAAGCTGCTGACGTTGAAAGATGATGTGGTGTATGCGCTGGCGGTTCGGGGTGGGAACTTGCTTGCTGCTACAGGAAATCGTGGGCGGGTGTACCGCGTCGATACCAACGGTAGTGGGCGCTTTAGTGATGTGGCGCATCTGGAGGCGTCGCAGGCGATGGCGTTTGCTGCGGTGAAGGATGGGCTGCTGGTGGCGACGAGTAATAGCGGGAAGGTATTTCGGCTGGGGGATGCGGTTGCGCCTGCGGCGACTTACACGAGTGATGTCTTCGATGCGCAGAGTTTTTCGCAGTGGGGACGCGCGGAGGTTCGATCCGGCGGGGCTGCCGGGTTCGATCTGTTTGTGCGGAGTGGAAATGTGGAGAGCCCGGTGATGGGGTGGAGCGAGTGGGTTCGGGTTGGCGCGGATGGGAGATTTGCGGTTCCGCCGGGACGATTTGTGCAATGGAAGTCGGTGCTGCACAGGGGCGGATCGGTGGATGCGGTGGGGTTGAACTATCTGCAGCGGAATCTGGCTCCAGTGGTGGATGAGGTGGTGGTGCAACCAGGGGCGCGGGTGACGCCGGTGGCTCCGGTTGCGGGCAGCGCTACGGTGCAGGTGGCCTTCCCTGCTGCTGCGGGTGCTACGCCTGCGGTGAATTTTTCTACGGATGCGAATGCTGCTCCGCTGATGGCGCAGAAGGATAAGACGGCGGTGACGGTGCGGTGGATGGCGCATGACGACAACGGCGATGAATTGATGTTTGCGGTGTGGTATCGCGGGGTGGGTGAGGCGAACTGGCGGTTACTGAAGGACAAGATCTCGGAGAGGGTTTACAGCTTCGACTCTGCGCTGCTGCCTGATGGGAGTTACGAAATGAAGGTGGTGGCGAGCGATGCTCCGGTGCATACGGATGCGGAGGCGTTGACGGGGGAGCGCGCGAGCGAGGTGTTTGTGGTGGATACGACACCGCCGGTGCCTGGGGTTTTGACGGCGACGAAACAGATTTTGTTCGAGCAAAGCGGTCCGAACAAAGCTGCCTCGACATTCATTCATGCAACGTTGGAGGTGCGAGATGCTACTTCGCCGATTGCGCATGCGGAGTATTCGATTGACGCAGGGCCTTGGCAGTATCTGGAGCCGGTGGGGAAGGTGTCGGATTCTCTAACGGAGCGGTATGACTTTACGGTGGCGGTGCCTGCCGCGACTGCTCCGGTAAGTGATGCGAAGGAGCATGTGCTGGCGGTGAGGGTGTATGACCGGTATGAGAACGTCGCCGCGGTGAAGGCGGTGGTGCGGTAATGGCGCTGCGGGACTGGTTCCCGAAGTACAGGCAGGATGTGGTGCTGCTGGCGGTGGACCTGGTGGGGACGTTTGTGTTTGCCGTGGAGGGGGCGCTGGCGGGGATTCGCGGCGAGCTGGATCTGCTGGGGCTGCTGGTGGTGTCGTTTGTGACGGCGTTGGGTGGCGGGACGGTGAGGGATCTGCTGATTGGTGCGGTGCCACCGAACAGCATTCGCGACTGGCGATATGGAGCGACGGCGTTTGCGGGTGGTGGTGCGGTGTTTTGTTTTTATCAGTCGTTTCAGCATGTGCCGCAACAGTTGTTGATTACCCTCGATGCGGCGGGGTTGGCGCTGTTTGCAATGGCGGGTGCCGCGAAGGCGCTGGAGTTTGGGATCAATCCGATGATTGCGGTGCTGATGGGTGTGTTGACTGGTGTTGGTGGTGGGACGATTCGCGATGTGCTGATGACGCGGGTGCCGGGAATTTTGAATACGGATATCTATGCTTCGGCTGCGCTGGCGGGTGCGGTGGTGATGGTGATTGGGCTGGCTTTGAAGGTGCCGCGGACGATTGCGATGACAGTGGGTGGGGTTTGTTGCTTTGTGCTGCGAATGGTGGCGGTGGCGCGGCATTGGAATCTACCTAAGGTGATCGCGCATTAAGGCTGCTTGTCCTGCCGGACGGACCGCCTGCGCGGCGCGCGGTCACTTCGTGACTTGTATACCTTGTTGGGGCGGGTGTAGGGCGTGGTGCCTCGCGTTGCTCGGCTGTGCGGATAGTAAGCTGGAGTTCGATGCGATTTGAATTTTTTATTGCGGCGCGTTATCTGCGGGCGAAGCGGCGGCAGGCGGTGGTAGGGGTGATCACGGCTATCTCGGTGATCGGCGTAGCGGCGGGCGTGGCTTCGCTGATTATCGCGCTGGCGATTACGAATGGTATGCGTCGGGATCTGCAGGAGCGGCTGGTGGGGTCGACCTCGCATGTGGACCTGATGCGAGTGGCGGGGGATGGGATACGGGACTGGCGGCCGCTGCTGGCGCGGCTTCGCGGCGTGCCGCATGTGGTGGCGGCGGCTCCGGGATTGTATGGGCAGGTGCTGATCTCGAAGGGTGCGAGGAGCGGCGGCGGATTGGTGAAGGGCGTGATCCCGAAGGATGAGAAGACGGTGGGGGATCTGCTGCAGAGTGTAGTGCAGGGTTCGGCTGCGGCGTTGGAGCCAGAGAGCAGCGAGTCAGCGAGTCAGCAGATCAGCTTGCCGAGTGCTCGGGCGATTCCGCCGATTGTGATTGGGCAGGATATGGCGGAGTCTCTGGGGGCGAAGGTAGGGGATGGGGTGCTGGTGACGAGTCCGCAAGGGGAGTTGACGCCGCTGGGGCTGGTGCCGAAGTATGAGCGGTTTCAGGTGGCGGGGATCTTCAAGTCGGGGTTTTATCAGTATGACTCGAGCTACGCGTTTCTGCGGTTGGCGGATGCGCAGAGGTTATTTAGTGAGCCGGACCTGATCTCGGTGATCAGCTTCAAGGTGGATGATCTTTATCATGCGGATCGCGTGGGAAGGGCGATTGAAGATGCGGCGGGCAAGGGATTTCAGACGACGAACTGGATGGAGCAGAATCGTGAGTTGTTTCGCGCGTTGAAGCTGGAGCAGGTGGTGACGTTTATTGTGCTGGCTCTGATTGTCTGCGTGGCTGCGCTGAATATTCTGATTGCGTTGACGATGATGGTCATGGAGAAGACGCGGGATATCGCGGTGCTGATGAGCTTCGGAGTGAGTGGGGCGCAGGTAAGACGAATTTTTTTGATGCAGGGATTGTTGATCTCTGTGATTGGGACGGTGCTGGGGTTGGTTCTTGGGTATGGACTGAGCTGGCTGGGTGGGCACTACCGGTTTATTCGGCTCGATGCGGCGGTCTATTCGATTGATTATCTGCCGTTCGCGCCGCGGGTTGTGGATGCGGTGATTGTGGCGGCTGTCTCGTTGGGGGTGAGTCTGATTGCTACGATCTATCCAAGTGGAAGCGCGGCGAAGGTGCTGCCGGCGGAGGCTTTGCGATATGAGTAATCCTAGATTGAAGTATGGGCAGTTGGCGCCGGAGGGTTTGGCGAAGATGACTGCGCTGGAACATTACTTGAATACGGAGGCTGGGCTCGAGGCTTCGTTGCTGGGGTTGGTAAGGCTCAAGGTTTCGTTGATGAATGGGTGTGAGTATTGCATTCATCTGCATACGGCGGAGTTGAAGAAGCTGAATGAGACGGCGGAGCGAGTAGCGGGGGTTGGCGATTGGCGCGGGTCGGAGGCTTATACGAAACGGGAGCGGGCGGCACTCGCCTGGGCGGAGGCGGTAACGAATATTCAGGATGGCCATGCTCCGGATGCAATGTATGACGAGGTAAGGGCGCACTTCAGCGAGGTCGAAACGGTGAATCTGACGCTGGTGATTACGACCATCAATGCGTGGAACCGGATGGCGATCTCGTTGGGAAAGTATCCGGGGCATGACGGTGCGAAGGTCGTCGGCGGAGAGATACATGGCTGAATGGCAAAAATGCGGGGGTCTCTCCACTGCGTCGCGCGATGAGGCCGCGCAACTCCGGTCGAGATGACGCTTCTATTGGAGATCGCTTCTATATTGGGAAACGTTTCGTTTGGGTTGGGGAATGCTTCGTTGGGGGATGGATGGATGAGGTGAAGGGTTGATGGATCCGAATGAAGGGGATGTCCGGTTCGAGAATGAAGGAACGCTGGAGCCACTGCCGGTGGTGCGGGAGCGGACGGTGGTGATGCGGGCGGTTGGGCTGACGAAGATCTATGCGGCTGTCGCGATAAAGACCGGTGCAGCGCGGCCGGCGCTGGAGTTGTTTCGCGGGCTGGATCTGAAGGTGCACGCGGGCGAGATGATAGCGATTGTGGGGGAGAGCGGCGCGGGGAAGAGTTCCCTGCTGCATCTGCTGGCGGCTCTGGATACGCCGACGGCTGGAGAGGTTTGGTGCGGGGATGCTCGGTTGAGCTCGTTTACTCCGAAGCAGGCGGCGGAGTTTCGCAATCGTGATGTGGGATATGTGTGGCAGTTTCATTATTTACTTCCGGAGTTTTCTGCGCTGGAGAATGCTGCGATGCCGCTACTGGCTCGTGGGATGAGGCACGCGGAGGCGCTGGACAGGGCGCAGTTCTGGCTGGCGGAGGTGGGGCTGGGGGATCGGGCGGAGCATCGCTCGGGGGAGTTGAGCGGGGGGGAGCAGCAGAGGGTGAGCCTGGCGCGGGCGCTGGTGACGGAGCCGAGGCTGCTGCTGGCCGATGAGCCGACGGGCGATCTGGATGGGAAGACGGCGGAGGCGGTGTTCAGTTTGATTCAGCGCTTGCATGAGGCGCATGGGCTGACGAGTGTGCTGGTGACGCATAATCTTGAGTTTGCGGAGCGGTGCGATCGGGTGCTGAAGTTGCGGGAGGGGCGGCTGGTGGATGGACGGGCGGCGGAGAGTGTGCGGGATTGAAGAGCGATCGCAGACTCGAAGGTTGATTTGCAGCTATATCTGCGAGAGGTGATTTAGCTTCTAGTTTTTTGGGGGAACAGAGTTCGGGTGGGATAGCGCTCTGTCGGTTCGTGATCTTACGACGCTTCAGCGAGTTGCAATCCTGCTTCTTCCCTGTTGGCAGATCATCCAATCAAGAGAAGGAACCACAGTTCCGAGAGGTGCACCTAATTTGGTGCTGGTTTTGCACAGGGCGCGTCTAAAAGAGTGCTAAGTTATGCATAACTTTCGAGGGATTTCGAATATTTTGCGGGGACGACTACACTAGGAAGTAGTGGGATGGATGCTTCAGAGGTTGAAGTAGCCTGATTTGTCTCCGGGAGTGAGCGGCACGGAGATGGTTGTAGGGACCAACGGCGCTATGCGGCCTTCGGGCTAAATGGTGGTCGGCTTGAAGGGGATATATGTTCGAACGCTATACGGAGAAGGCGCGGCGGGTGATCTTTTTTGCCCGCTATGAGGCCAGTCAGTTTGGGTCGCCTTACATCGAGACTGAGCACCTGCTGCTCGGTTTGTTGCGTGAGGACAAGGCATTGACGAACCGCTTTTTGCGGTCGCACGCGTCGGTGGAGTCGATACGCAAACAGATTGAAGGCCATACGACGATTCGGGAGAAGGTATCGACTTCGGTTGATCTGCCGCTTTCGAACGAGTGCAAGCGGGTGCTTGCGTACGCGGCTGAAGAAGCAGAGCGGCTTTCGCATAAACATATCGGGACTGAGCATCTGCTGCTGGGATTGCTGCGCGAAGAGAAGTGCTTCGCGGCGGAGATTCTGCAGGAGCGAGGGTTGCGGCTGCCGGCGATTCGCGAAGAGCTGCAGCGGACGACGCAGGAGAAGGCTCCTTCCACGAGCGGCAGCAAAGGACAGCGCGGCGAGCAGAGTATGCTGGCGGAGTTTTCGCGGGACCTGACGCAGTCGGCGATGGATCAGCAGCTTGATCCGCTGGTTGGCAGGGACAGCGAGGTGGATCGGGTGATCCAGATTCTGTGCCGGCGCACAAAGAATAATCCGGTGCTGATTGGCGAGCCTGGCGTGGGTAAGACGGCAATTGTCGAAGGACTGGCGCAGAAGATCGCTGATGGCGAGGTGCCAAGTTTCCTGGCCGACAAGCGCGTGCTGGCGCTGGATCTTTCGCTAATCGTTGCGGGAACGAAGTATCGCGGGCAGTTTGAAGAGCGGCTAAAGACGATCATGAAAGAGCTGATGGAGAATCAGAACTCGATCGTGTTCATCGACGAGTTGCATACACTGGTGGGCGCTGGGTCGGCCGAGGGGTCGCTCGATGCTGCCAATATCCTCAAGCCTGCTCTGTCTCGCGGCGAGATTCAGTGCATTGGCGCGACCACACCTGCGGAGTACCGCAAGTCGATTGAGAAGGATCGTTCTTTGGAGCGGCGTTTTCAGGCAGTAAAGGTGCCTCCGCCGAACGAGGAAGACGCGATCAAGATCATTATGGGGATCAAGGAAAAGTACGAGAAGTTCCATGCAGTGAGCTATACCGACGACGCGATTACGTTCTCGGTGTCGCACTCCAGCCGTTATATTCCTGACCGGTTCCTTCCGGACAAGGCGATCGACTTGATCGATGAGGCGGGGGCGCGGGTGAAGCTGCGGCAGACCTCGATGCCTGAGGAGTTGACCGAAGTACAGAAGCGGATCAAGTTCATCGTGCACAGGATGGAGAACGCGATTGCGAATCATGAGTTCGAGAAGGCTCGGTTCTACTCGGATGAGGAGCGCAAGGAGCGGGAGAATCTGCGGGCGCTGCGGGACAAGTATCACCTGGATGACTCTTCGGCGGGCATTGTGACGCGTGGAGATATCGAGGATGTGGTTAGCCGCTGGACGGGCGTGCCGATTACTTCACTGAAGGAAGAGGAGACGCAGCGGTTGCTGCGAGTTGAGGAAGAGCTGCACAAGCGCGTGATCTCGCAGGATAAGGCGATCTCGGCGCTGGCGCGGGCGATTCGACGATCGCGTGCTGGATTGAAGAATCCGGCTCGACCAATCGGAAGCTTCCTGTTCCTTGGACCTACCGGCGTAGGTAAGACGGAGATGGCGCGGACGCTCGCGCAGTTCCTGTTTGGGAGCGAGAAGGCGCTGATCCGCTTCGATATGTCGGAGTTCATGGAGAAGCACTCGGTGAGCAAGTTGATTGGTTCGCCTCCGGGATATGTGGGCTACGAAGAGGGAGGCCAGTTGACGGAGCGCGTGAAGCGGAATCCGTACTGCGTGGTGCTGCTCGATGAGATCGAGAAGGCTCATCCCGATGTGTTCAATCTGCTTCTGCAGGTATTTGAAGACGGGCAGCTGACGGATGGGCTGGGCAATACAGTCGATTACAAGAACTGCATCATCATCATGACTTCGAACATTGGGGCTAAACATCTGCAAAAGCGGCAGGGGCTGGGCTTCCAAAGCGAGAAGGAAGACATGGTCATGGACAAGATGGAAGAGTTGGTTCGGGGCGAGGTCAAACGGACTTTCAACCCGGAGTTCCTGAATCGCCTGGACGAGATCATCATCTTCACGTCGCTCTCGGATGCGGACCTGATGCAGATTCTCGAGCTGCTGGTGCAGCAGTTGAATGTGAACCTGGTGCATAAGGCGATCACTATCTCTGTGGCCGACGATGCGAAGAAGTGGATCATCGAGAAGACGGCTTCGGACCGCAGCTATGGGGCGCGGCCTCTGCGTCGGGCGCTGCAGCGGTTTGTTGAGGATCCTCTGTCGGAGGCGCTGATCGGCGGCGGGATCGTCGAGCGTCCTGCGTTCCTCGAGGTGTACATGGAGAACAACAAGCTGTACTACCGTCCGATCTCCGCTGATGGCGAAGAGAAGATGGCTGGGCTTGAACTGACTACTGTTTAGTGCGCTGTTAGTATGTATACAAAACGCCTCGGCTATTCGCCGGGGCGTTTTATTTTTTTGGAACGTACTGGGGAAGAACGGACAACAGCAAAGGCGAGATACAGGGGTTTCTCTACTGCGCTGTCACGATGAGGCCGTGAACAGCTTTGATCGAAATGACGGTGTTTTTTTTGAGGATGAAAGAACAGACAACGCGCAACGCGAACATCCCGAGGGAGGCCGGGATGTTCGCGTTTCAGAGAAGGCAGATTGGTGTTGGTACAGAAAATCCAGACCTGTAGGGAGGAAGAAGATCAGACCCGCAGCGTTAGACGGCGAGGGCTAGCAACAATAGGGAGGCTAAACCAGCGATTGCGCAGTCTTGACAGCACTGTTTACGACGTCGCCTGCCTTGTCGATGGCGTAGTCCACCTGGCCTTTGCTGCGCTTGATAGCCTTCTGGGTTTCGTCGCTGAGACGCTCGGCCTGGGTTTTGAGGTAGTTACCTGCGTCCTCAAGATAATCGCCTGCGTCCTCGGCTCTTTTGCGAAGCTGTTTGCGCGTCTTGACTCCTGTTTGCGGAGCGTAGAGGAGAGCAATTGCCGCTCCTGCGCTGACGCCGATGCCGAAGGCAAACCAGTAGTTTTTTGCACTCATTCGAAGTTACCTCGTGCGAAATTTCGCTTCTTTGAAATAAGATTCAGCGGAGCGACAATTGGTTGGTTTTTTCTTTGGCATGGCGAAGGTTTTGAAGCAGTTAGAGGGAATCTTCTGAGGTAATGGCGAGGCGGTTCCCCCGTTTTTCCATGCTGCGCAGCGGTCAGCAACCGCAGGCTACAGTGAGGAAGAGGATACCGATGAAAGACGTTGTGATCGCACTTGTTTTTCTTGCCATGATCGTCGGGCCGGGTTTTTTTGCTATAGATGTGTTCGGGGAGAAGAAGCAGTTTTAGACGGCGAGTCCGGCCAGTTCCCTTGCCCGCAAAAAGATGCGCGTGAACATGACCCGGTTGAGGCGGCCGGTGTTGGTGTTACGCAGGGACGGATGGTAGGTGGCGAGCAGACTGAGGTCATTGGGAAGGAGATACTCTGCGCCGTGGGAGAAGCGATAGTCCGATTTGCGAGCGATGACGCCGGTTTGCAGGAGGAAGGCCATGTATCCGTCGAAGGCTATCTTTCCGAGGCAGACCACAACGCGTACGCGAGGGAGTGCTTGAATCTCCTGGGCGAGGTGGGTACCGCAGTTGCGAATCTCCTGAGGGAGCGGCTTGTCGCCGGGCGGGGCGCAGCGGACGACGGAGGCAATCCAGGCATGACGAAGCTTGAGGCCATCGTCGCGGGTGACGGCGCGGGGTTTGCTGGCGAGGCCGAGCTCGTGAAGGACGGGGTACATGAAGTCGCCTGAGCCGTCGCCGGTGAAGGGGCGGCCGGTACGGTTGGCTCCATGGGCGCCGGGGGCGAGGCCAAGGATTAGGATGCGGGCGCGGGGGTCGCCGAAGCCGGGGACTGGACGGGACCAGTAGGTCTGATCAAGATAGGCGCGGCGTTTGGTCTCGCCGATGCCGCGGCAGTAGTCGCGAAGCCGAGGGCAACGTTCGCAGGTGATGATGGTTTCGCGAATCTGCTGCAGGAGGGGGGACGTACTTTGTAGGTTGGCCGGCGTCACTGCTCTCCATGATAGTGGGTGGGAGACGGCGGGGAGATTGGCGCGTCAAACAACTGAGTAGAATGATGTTCGTATATCACAGAGGGAATAGGCGGTAAGTTGGAAGATCCAAGATTGAGCAGGATGTACTGGGCGCTTCTAAAGCAGTGGGCGGCGCGGCGGCGCAGAAGTATCTGGCATGCCGCGGTAATGCGCTCCGGCCTGCTGACAGTGCTGCTACTGGCCCTGCTGATTGCGGGTCTGGCGTTTGGCTGGCGGACCCACAGGCTGGGACAGTTTGCGCTGCTGAAGAAGCAGCTTCGGGCCAAGCCAAAGCAGGATATCGTCTTTCGTCCGGGTGGTCAGGATGTGATCACGCTGCAGCGCACGCAGATGGTGGGCGGGGGCGGGCCTGAGTTTCTGTCGACGACGTTGATGCCCGGGCGCGGGATGAATATGCTACAGATCTCGGCCTATCTTCCGAACAAAGGCGAGGTAAATCTGCTGGCTTCGCCGCCGCTGGAGACGGCAGCAGAGCAGCTGAGCGGCACTGGGGCGGATGCCATGGGGACAAAGAGCCTGGCGATGGGCGCGGCGATTGAGGCTCCCTGGGCTGGCCGGATCTATGGGACGCGGACCCCGGATGGTGGACTGACGGCGATGTGGCGCGGCGTTCATTTGAACCTGCCGACGGGGGTGAAGGATAGCTATGGGCTCGACGGCGCGGTTGCAGCGGGCGGTTTGCTGCTGAAGGAGCCGTCGACTGCGGTGCACACCAACATCATGCCGGATGGAGGAGAGGCAACTGCGACGTTTCGTCCCAGGGATTTCGATGGCCACTGGCTCTCGCAGACCGAGATCGATACGACTGTGGTGTTGAGCGGCAGGGTGATTGAGATGAAGATCGTCGCCCATAATATCGGCGATACTGCGGAGCCGATCGGTATTGGCTGGCATCCTCGGTTTGCGATTCTGAGCGGGCATCGCGGGCAGATATCGCTGCGGTTGCCGGAGGGCCTTCGCGCGGAGGTGAAGGATCGTCGCACGGGTGAGTTGAGTGGAAAACTGCTGCCGGTGACCGGGACCGAGTATGACTTTACCGGGCGGGAGGGGGCCCAGCTGGGTGCTCTGAACCTTGACGACAGCTTTGTGGAGCTGAAGCGCGGCATGATGGCAGATGGGCCTGTGGCGGAGCTGCGCGATCCGGAGAGCGGATACGGGCTGCGGATTACGGCAACCTCGCCTACCATCAAGGCTTTGCGGGTGTATGCCCCGCTGGATGGCTCGTATCTTTCGATTGAGCCGCAGTTCAACTACGACGATCCCTTCGGGCATGAGTGGGCGAAGGGGGAGGATACCGGGATGGTCGTGCTGCAGCCAGGCGAGTCTACGCAATGGAGAGTCAGGCTGGAGATATTTTCCTTAGACTCGGGCCAGCCGGAACGTTTTTAGGGTAGTTTTTTGAGGCTCTGAAGTTGTGTAGCAGGGTTTGCGGAGAGCCTGTGAAGACAGGTGTGGGTGCAGGCGACGGTGGCTGGTTTGACCCCCTCGTACCGGGACTCGTACAGTAGAGAAAGAGGCGTGGATCGCGCTCGTCAGGATAGCGGCGGCGGCGCGGCATACACAGACGCACTTTGGAAGGCATGGAATTGACCCCGACCGAGATGACAGAGACCAATGAAACTGCAGAGCTGCAGCCAGAAGTAGCGACAACGCAAGATCATGAGCATCATGACCACGCTCACGACCATCACGATCATGAGCACACCCATCAGCATGCGCCCGCGCTTAACCCGGAGCTGACCCGGGAGATTGACGTCGAGGTTGGCGCTGACGAAGTATCGAAGAGCTTCAAGACCGTAGTGAAGCGATACCAGAAGCTGGCGAGGATTCCTGGCTTTCGCGCGGGAAAGGTGCCTGAGACGCTGGTGCGCTCGAAGTTTGCGAAGGAGGTTCGGCAGGAGGTTCTGGAGAGCCTGGTGTCAGAGCGCTTCCGTAAGGCAATTGATGAGCAGAAGCTGCGTCCGGTATCGGAGCCGCAGTTGCTGGATCTGCAGTTGTTCGACGGCCAGCCGTTGAAGTTCAAGGCTGCGTTTGAAGTTGCGCCGGAGATCGACGTTGCCGGCTATGACAGCGTCTCGGTGACCAAGCCCGAGGCTTCGCTGACCGATGAGGAGTACGACGCCGAGTTGGCCCGCGTGCTGGATGGCCACGCTACCGTCGAGCCGGTGGAAGAGGATCGTCCGCTGGTCGATGGCGACTGGGCGGAGATCCAGTTTCGCGGCGAGGTGAAGGACCTGGCGCAGACGGTGACCGAGGATGGCGTGCAGAGCGTCTCGAACAGCGAGCCGATTACGGGCGAGGATGTGCTGATCGAGATTGGCGGAAAGAATACGCTGGCTGCCTTCAACGAATCGCTGCGTGGAGCGAAACCTGGCCAGGAACTGAAGTTCGAGGTGGACTATCCGGCGGACTTCGGCGAGCGGCGGCTTGCCGGGCAGACTGTGAGCTACGACGTGACCGTGAAGGGCATCAAGCACAAGAGCTATCCGGAGCGGGATGCGGAGTTCGCCAAGCAGCTGGGCAACTACGAGAGCTGGGAGGAGTTCGAGAGCAAACTGCGCGAGCATGCTTCGGATCGTAAGAAGAACGCGCTCGAGAACGCCGCGAAGGACAAGATGCTCGGTGAGTTTGTCGAGAAGTTCCAGTTCCCTGTTCCCGAGGCGTTCGTGCAGCAGCAGGTCGAGGCGCGGCTGGATCGCGGTCTGCGGGCGCTGGCGCAACAGGGCATGAAGGTTGAGGACATGCGCAAGCTGGACTTTCAGCAGCTGCGTGCCTCGCAGCGCGACCTGGCGGTGAACGAGGTGAAGGTTTCGATGATCCTCGATCGCATCGCCGAGGTGGAGGGCGTCACGTTGAGTGAAGAGGATCTGGAGCGCGAGTTGTTGTTGCTCTCGATTCAGTCGCGTGAGCCGCTGGAGACGCTTCGTGACAGGCTGTCGAACGATGGCGGGCTGGACCGGATTCGCGAGCAGATGCGGCGCGAGAAGACTGGAAGCGTGCTCTACGAGAAGCTGGCTTCGTAGATATAAAAAACAAAACAGAGGATTCTGTTTAAAGATTTCTTAGAAAGAGAGCGTTATGGGACTAGTACCGATGGTGATCGAGCAGACGAGCCGGGGCGAACGCGCCTACGACATTTACAGCCGTCTGCTGCGGGACAACATCATTTTTCTGGGCACGCCGATCGATGACAACATCGCCAATGTGATCATTGCGCAGATGCTGTTTTTGAGCCAGGAAGACCCGGAGAAGGATATTCAGCTTTACATCAACTCGCCGGGCGGATCGATCACGGCCGGACTGGCGATCTACGACACGATGCAATACCTCAAGAACGATGTGGTGACGTTCTGCATTGGGCAGGCTGCCAGCATGGGCGCGTTTCTGTTGATGGCGGGCAAGAAGGGCAAGCGATTTGCTCTGCCGAACTCGCGCATCCTGATCCACCAGCCGTCGATGGGCGGGCTGAGCGGACAGGCTACCGATATCGACATCCATGCACGGGAGATTCTGCGCATTCGCGAGATCACGAACAAGCTGATGAGCGCCAGCACGGGCCAGACGCTGGAGCGGATCGAGCGGGATGTGGAGCGCGACTTCATCATGACGGCCGCGCAGTCGAAGGAGTATGGGATCATCGACGACATCATCGATCGGCCCCGCACCTAGTTACCGCGGTGCTATTGGAAGAGCCCGGGCACTGGTTCGGGCTCTTTCGCATATGACCATTTCGGGGTACTCCGGTGCCCTTCGAACCATGCTTTGTAAGTTGAATCGGGTGTAAACTTACAGCAGGACTTTGTTGTGCGCACGACTCAGGAGTAGTCGCATCTATGAAAACTTCACGGGGCTCAGACGAATCTCTTCGTTGTTCTTTCTGCCATAAATCGCAGGACGCAGTTGCCAAGCTGATCTCATCGCCTTCGGACTATCCAAGGGCGTATATCTGCGATGAGTGCGTGGCGGTTTGCAACTCGATTCTGGAAGACGACCGCACCGAGACCCAGCCTGGCGCTGCACCGGCTCACCTGCCTAAGCCGCAAGAGGTAAAGGCTTTTCTAGATGAGTATGTGATCGGGCAGGACCAGACGAAGAAGAAGCTCGCCGTGGCGGTTTATAACCACTACAAGCGGATTCAGATGAACAAGACGCGCGGCAACGATGTGGAGCTGGCGAAGTCGAATATTCTGCTGGTGGGACCGACGGGTTCAGGCAAGACGCTGCTGGCGCAGACGATGGCGAAGATGCTTGACGTGCCGTTTGCGATTGTGGATGCTACGACGCTGACCGAGGCCGGGTACGTGGGCGAGGATGTTGAGAATATCATTCTGAAGCTTCTACAGGCTGCAGATGGCGATGTGCAGCGCGCGCAGAGCGGGATTATCTACATCGACGAGATTGACAAGATTGGGCGCAAGGATGAGAACCCCTCGATTACGCGTGATGTTTCAGGTGAGGGCGTGCAACAGGCGTTGTTGAAGCTGCTGGAAGGTACTGTTGCGAATGTGCCACCACAGGGTGGGCGGAAGCATCCGCACCAGGAGTTTACTGCTGTTGATACAACGAACATCCTCTTTATCTGCGGCGGCGCCTTTGTCGGGCTGGAGAAGGTGATCGGGCGGCGAATTGGCAAGAAGGCGCTTGGGTTCAAGGCGATTGCCGATCCGGATGCGAAGGATGGCGATGTGACGCCGATTCGGGCACAGCGGGACGCGGAGTTGCTGCGTCAGGCGGAGCCTCAGGATCTGCTTAAGTATGGATTGATTCCCGAGTTTGTTGGACGACTGCCGGTGTTGGGGATTCTCGATGAGTTGGATGAGGTGGCCCTGGTTGAGATTCTGACCAAGCCTCGCAATGCGATCTTGAAGCAGTACACGAAGCTTTTCGACTTTGAAGGTGTGAAGGTGACCTTCACGGATGAGGCTGCGCGGGAGATCGCTCGTGAGGCGCTGCAACGGAAGGTCGGAGCACGCGGTCTGCGGATGATTCTGGAAGAGCTGATGCTGGATCTGATGTACTACGTTCCAGGAAACAAGAAGGTCAAGGAACTTTCGATCACAGCGGAGATGGTGAAGAAGCACAGCCTTACGCTGCCGATGCTGCTGGAAAAAGCAGGTTAGGCATCAGTTTGTCGCACAGATTGTTTGAGGAGATGGAATTACTTTGATGTCAGTGGGTCGCAACGATATCGATTGTCGTTGCGATTGCTGCTTTAACAGCTGAGTATATTTTTCAATTCCCTGCCAGTTGTATTTGTGGAATACCTTTATGTCGCGCGAGGAATTACAATCACCTGAAGCCGCGACGCCACTGCATCATTTCTGGCGTTTTAACGTGTAATTGGAGAGAGATGACAAATCAACCAAAAAAAGCGCTAAGCGGCGATGTTCGCAAGCTTCCGATGATGCCCATACGTGACATGGTCATCTTTCCTCATATGATGACGCCGTTCGTTGTTGGGCGCGAGTCCAGTGTTCGGGCTCTGGAGGAGGCACTGTCGGGGGACCGCAAGATCTTTCTCGCAACCCAGCACGATGCTTCCGTGGACGAGCCGAACGCCGATGATATCTATGAGACGGGCACGATTGGCAATATCGTCCAGAGCGTGAAGATGCCGGACGGAAATATTAAAGTGCTGGTTGAAGGCGTGGAGCGGGCGCACGCTACCGAGATTAATGACGTTGATGGGTTCTTTGTCGCGACGGTACGGACCGGCCAAACGCAGCTGGAGATGACGCCGCAGGTGGAGCAGTTGATGCAGCGGGTGCACTCGCTGTTTGAGCAGTATGTGAAGCTGCAGCAGTCGTTGAACTACGAGACGATGGCGGCGAGCGTGCGCGCGGATGAGCCGGCAAAACTGGCCGATACGATTGCGGCAAACCTGCAGCTCTCGATTGAAGAGAAGCAGCAGCTGCTCGAGGTCTTTGACCCGGAGAGCAGGCTGACCAAAGTTGCGGATGTGCTGGATGTCGCGATTGAGAAGCTGAACATGGATCGCACGATTCAGTCGCGCGTAAAGCGGCAGATGGAGAAGGCTCAGAAGGAGTATTACCTCAACGAGAAGATCAAGGCGATTCAGAAGGAGCTTGGTCGCGGGGAGAAGTCTGAGTTCGACGAACTGAAGAAGAAGATTGAAGCAGCAGGGATGCCGAAGGATGTACTGGAGAAGTCGCTGCAGGAGCTGAAGAAGCTTGAGGCGATGCCGCCCATGTCGGCCGAGTCGACGGTGTCGCGGAACTATCTGGACTGGCTGCTAGCTGTGCCATGGAAGAAGCGGTCGAAGGAGATTCGTTCGATCGAGCATGCGGAACAGATTCTGAACGAAGACCACTATGGGCTGGAGAAGATCAAGGAACGGATCCTTGAGTTCCTTGCGGTTCGGCAGCTAGTAAAGAATCCTAAGGGATCGATTCTCTGCTTTGTCGGGCCTCCGGGGGTTGGTAAAACCTCACTGGGGATGTCGATTGCGAAGGCTACGGGTCGCAAGTTTGTGAGGATGTCGCTGGGCGGCGTTCGGGACGAGGCGGAGATTCGCGGGCATCGCCGCACTTACATTGGCGCTCTGCCAGGGCAGATTATTCAGTCGATGAAGAAGGCTGGAACGAAGAACCCGGTGTTCATGCTGGACGAGATCGACAAGATGGCTTCGGACTTCCGCGGCGATCCGGCGAGCGCGCTGCTTGAGGTGCTGGATCCGGAGCAGAATACTTCGTTCCAGGATCACTACCTGGATGTTGAGTACGATCTGTCGCAGGTGCTGTTTGTCGCTACGGCGAATGTGCTTCACACGATTCCCGGCCCACTGCAGGACCGCATGGAGATTCTGCGGCTGCATGGTTACACCGAGATCGAAAAACTGGAGATTGCCAAACAGTATCTGGTGAAGAAGCAGCGGGAAGGCACGGGGTTGACGGAAGAGCAGATCGTCTTCGAGGACGATGCGCTGCGGCAGATCATTCGCGGTTATACACGCGAGGCTGGTGTCAGAAACCTTGAGCGTGAGATTGGGAATGTGTGCCGCAAGGTTGCACGGCGCGTGGTGAAGAACGGCGCGGAGCATAGGGAGACGATCAGCGGGGAGAATATCGGGGATATTCTCGGCGTAGCGAAGTTCCGCGACTCACAGGTTCACGAGAAGAGCGAAGTTGGCCTGGTGACGGGCCTTGCGTGGACCGAGATGGGCGGGACGATTCTGCAGACCGAGGTGCAGGTGCTCGACGGCAAGGGCAAGATGACGGCGACCGGGCAGCTTGGCGATGTAATGCAGGAGTCAGCGCAGGCTGCACTGACTTATATTCGTTCGCGCTCGCATCATCTTGGGCTTGCGAAGGACTTTTATAAGAACGTCGACATCCATGTGCACGTGCCGGAGGGAGCGATTCCGAAGGATGGTCCATCGGCGGGCATCACGCTGGCTACCGGGCTGGCAAGTGCGCTTACCAAAATCAAGGTGCGGCGTGATATTGCGATGACCGGTGAGATTACTCTGCGCGGCAAGGTGCTTCCGATTGGCGGTCTGAAGGAGAAGCTGCTGGCGGCACATCGCGCGGGAATCTTCGAGGCGATTCTGCCGGAGGAGAATCGCAAGGATATGGCGGATCTGCCGGAACTGCTGAAGACGAGCATGAAGCTGCACTTTGTTGAAGAGATGGATCAGGTGCTGAAGCTTGCGCTTGAGGGCAATCTGCCTGAGCTGCAGGAAGAGACTCCTGAGGCTTTAGCAAACGTCATACCGGCGGTTGGGATCGAGATTCCTCAGCCTGTAGCGCACCAATAGATCCAGCTTTCGTAACGCGAAAAGGCCGAACCTTTAAAACAGGTTCGGCCCTTTTCTTTTACAAAACTTATGGCGTTCAGACGGCGCGTCGGCCGCTGACGAAGTTCATGATGATTGAGATCAAGGCAAAGATCAGAAGCAGATGGATGAGGAAGCTGCTGACGTGAAGAACAAAAAAGCCACCGATCCAAAGCAGGATTAGTACAACTGCAAGAATGAGAAACATGATTGACCTTCTTTCCTAGAACTGAGTTGCGCACCAACGCGCGAATGTCTACAGCACATAAGAGTTGAAATGCACCCTACGCGTTGCTCCGGCTCAAGATATTGGTCAAGTATGGTGTGGAGGCGGTCCTTACGGCTCAGCGTATCAACTGTTTTCAGGCAGTTTAGATGCAGCCGCCGGCGATGGAGGGGATGAGCATAATCTCGTCGCCGTCCTGGAAGGCGTAGGTTTCGCCACCGAGGAAGCGGATGTCCTCGTCGTTGACGTAGATGTTGATAAAGCGGCGGAGCTTGCCCTCTTCGTCCTTGATCTGGGTGGAGAGCGCGGGGAAGGTCTGGTCAATGTCGGCGATGAGGCCGGGGAGGTTGGCGGCCGCGGAGCTGAAGTGCTTGCGGCCATCGGTGTGGCGGACGAAGGCAGTGGGGAGGGTAACTTTGATCGACATTAGAGGGCTCCTGCTGTGGCCAGTTCTGGCTCTGTGATTCCGTCGAGTTCCCGGAGGTAGGCGTCGAAGTCTGCGAGGCGCGGACGGACGGCGCGCTCAGGCTGATAACGGCCGGTGAGTGCGTCGGTCGTTTTGAGTCCGTTGCCGGTGATGCAGGCGATGGTGATCTCGTTGGGGCTGATGCGGCCGTCGGCGTAAAGACGCGCGGTGACGGCGGTGGTGACCCCGCCGGCGGTCTCGGTGAAGATGCCTTCGGTCTCGGCTAGCTCCTGAATGCCTGAGACGATCTCCACGTCGGAGACGTCCTCCGCCCAACCTCCTGTGCTGCGGATCATCTTCGCCGCAGCGGGTCCGTCGGCTGGGTTGCCGATGGCAAGTGAGCGGGCGATGGTGTTGGGTCGCTGCGGCTCGATGGTGTCAGTTCCCTCTTTGACGGCGACGGAGATGGGAGAGCAGCCGGAGGCTTGAGCGCCGAAGAAGCGGACGGGCTTGGCGTCCACCAATCCCAGATCGATCAACTCTTGAAAGGCCTTGCGAATTTTGCGGATGAGTGAGCCGCCGGCCATGGGGACGATGACGTTATCGGGGAGACGCCAGCCGAGCTGCTCGGCGATCTCGTAGCCTACGGTCTTCGAGCCTTCAGCGTAGTAGGGGCGGAGGTTTACGTTGACTAGGCCCCAGGCGTACTCGTCGGCGATCTGGGTGCAGAGACGGTTGACGTGGTCGTAGTTGCCGTCGATGCGAATGAGGCGTGCGCCATAGACAAGGGTGTTGAGGATCTTGGCGGGTTCGAGGTCGGCGGGGACGAGGATTGTGGCTTTGAGGCCAAGACGGGCTGCCTGAGCGGCGACGGAGTTGGCGAGGTTGCCGGTGGAGGAGCAGCCGACGATCTTGAAACCGAACTTCTGCGCGTTGGCGAGCGCGACGGAGACGACACGATCCTTGAAGCTGAGGGTTGGGAAGCAGACGGCGTCGTTCTTGATGTAGAGACTGTTGGCGCCGATATGCTTGCCGAGGTTTTTGGCACGGACGAGCGGGGTGAAGCCTACGGGGAGATCGGGCTCGAAGCCTTCGGGGATGGGGAGGAGAGCGGCGTAACGCCAGATGTTGGCCGGCCCGGCTGCGATGTTTTCCCTGGTGAAGATGCCTCGGACGGCCTCGAGGTCATAGGCGATTTCCAGAGGGGCGAGGCAATCAGGACAGGCGGAGAGGGGTTGGTTGCCGAACCGCTTGCCGCACTCGTTGCACTTCAGCTCGTACCGGCTACAGGAGTAGTTCATCGTGCTCTTTCCGAGGGGAAAGGGGTGAACTTTTGCGCTTACTCTCTTTTTTGGGGGTCGCCGGATAGGCTGGGAAGGTGAAATGCGGGGTACAAGCCTGGAACTCTGGCTTGCGTGCTCCGAATCTCATGTTCCCTGTAGCAGCCTAAAAGGCCCCCAGGAGAGAGTTGACACCGGTACGCGTTTGTTCTGTCCGGTTGTCGTGGCGTCAAAGGGCTCGTCCCTCAACCACTCTGCATGAAATTCAAATCTGCCGAAGCAGACTGGAATACATCGTTTGTACCACAGGCTGGCTGACGTCGCAACTCTGTGGAGATTTTGACGCGGAAGTTGTATCGACGGGATGCGGGTGGATGGGTGTACTGGGCAGGTGGTGAGTGCACGAATCTAGTTGAGGAGAGATCGCCGATGAAGAGAGAGATCGAGTTTGTTGGGAGTTTTGCGATGAGCGTGCTGCTGCTGGCTGGTTCGTTCGCGGTGGCGCAGAGTGCTACGACGGCGAAGGCGAAGAAGTCTGCGGCTACGACAACGACCGCCGCGGCTACGAGCACCACGACTCAGAGTGCAGTTCCGACTGCGAATACTCAGGCGGCTCCAGCTGCCAATGGGCAAGCGAACGGGGCTGCAGCGACGACTTCGACCACTGTGACAACGAAGCCAAAGACCATGGTCAGCGCGGATAAGCGGACGATTCCGGTTCCACAGATTTAGTTTGAAGCGGCATTCGACGGAAGCGGGATAATGTCCTTGACTCCCTTGGCGAAGGCGGCGGGGTCGAACTCTGTGCGAACGATCTCGTCGGGGCAGTCGGTGAGGATCGCGACGCGCCAGTTGCAGACGAAGGCTACGAGCTGCTGATGCTGGGCGGTCTTGATCTCAGAGCACATCTGTTCGGCGCGAGGAATGCCTTCTTCCCCTTCCACGTCGATCAGGACGAGATCGTAGTGGCGCGACCGAAACATGGACAGACCTTCGGCGTGCTCGAGGGAGGAGTCAACGTGAAATCCTGAAAGCCGGAGAACCTGATCGCGGAGGGGCCGAATGGTCTCGCGGGTGCAGATATGCAAAATGGACCGAGTGCCGTTGATGGGAGTTTCCATTGGTTCTTAAACAACTTTCAGCTAGACCTTACGCCCAATCTTCAAATCCTCAAAGAGAACGCTCCTGGGTTGGGATAAGGAGACCCTCCCAGGCCAATCGCGTTTGAAAAGAGTCACTCTTATTTTACCGGAGGTTTGGATTCCATAGGCAAATCGAGAGGCTGGGCTCACCTTACCGACCGCGGTCTTGATTGGAAGCGTAGTTACTCGGGATCGTAGTTCAGATTCTGGCCCAACCATCGTTCTACCTCTGCCACGCTCATTCCCTTGCGCTTGTGATAATCGGCGACCTGATCGCGATCGATCTTGCCGAGACTGAAATAGCGTGACTCCGGGTGCGCGAAGTAAAGCCCACTTACGCTCGAGCCAGGCCACATAGCAAACGACTCCGTAATCAACATGCTGGTGTTGGCCTGCACGTCGAGCAGACGCCAGAGGGTGCCCTTCTCGGTGTGATCCGGGCAGGCCGGATACCCCGCAGCAGGCCTGATGCCACGATACTTCTCCTGAATGAGATCGGCGGGAGTGAGACCTTCTTCGAGCCCGTAACCCCACTCGTCCCGGACGCGTTTGTGCAGGCACTCGGCGAAGGCTTCGGCGAGCCGATCCGCGACAGCCTCGGCCATGATGGCGCTATAGTCGTCGTTGTCGGCCCGGAAGCGATCGCAGAGGTCCTTCAGGCCGATGCCGGTGGTCACCGCGAAGGCGCCGATGTGATCGGACAGCCTTGCCTCGGTGGGTGCGATGAAATCGGCGAGTGATCGGCATGGCTCACTGCCCTCTTTGTTGGCCTGTTGGCGGAGGAAGTGAAAGCGGTCGAGCTCTGTCTTGCGTGTGTCGTCTGAGTAGAGCGCCACATCGTCGCCCACAGCACTAGCGGGAAAAAAGCCGTAGACGCCCCGCGCGGTGATGAGGTTCTTCTCGATGATGCGATCGAGCAGCGTGTTCGCGTCCGCGAAGATCTGGCGGGCTTGCTCGCCCTGTTGTTCGTGCTCGAGGATGCGAGGGTAGATGCCCTTCAGGCCCCAGGCATGGAAGAGGGGTGACCAGTCGATGTAGTCGCGCAGGGTGGCCAACGGGAAGTTGTCGAGCACACGTACGCCGGTGAACGCGGGTTTGGGTACGTCTTCTGCGCGCCACTGGATCGGAGTCCGTCTTGCGCGAGCGGCCTCAAGGGAGATTACTGTCTGGCGCGGTGCGGAGTGGGCGGAGCGGAGGGCCTCGTACTCGGTGCGATGCTGCGCGACGAACGCGGGCTTACCTTCGTCGCTGAGAAGGCTGGTCGTGACGGGCACGGCGCGGCTGGCGTCCAGGATGTGGACCACCGGCTCGCTGTAGTGCGGCGCAATCTTGATGGCTGTGTGCCTGCGGCTGGTGGTTGCGCCGCCGATGAGCAACGGCAGTTTGAAGCCCTGCCGTTCCATCTCGCGAGCTACGTGCACCATCTCGTCTAGTGACGGCGTGATGAGGCCGCTGAGTCCTATAAGGTCGACCTTCTCTGCCTTGGCGCGTTCGAGGATCTTCTCGGAAGAGACCATCACGCCCATGTCGATGACCTCGTAGTTATTGCACGCGAGAACGACGCCGACGATGTTCTTGCCGATGTCGTGAACGTCGCCCTTGACGGTTGCGAGCAGAATCTTTCCCTGGGCTTTGACGACCTGGCCCAAGGCGGCCATCTCGGCTTTTTCGGCCTCCATGAACGGGGTCAGATGCGCTACTGCCTTCTTCATGACGCGGGCGGATTTGACGACCTGGGGCAGGAACATCTTTCCAGCTCCGAAGAGATCGCCTACTACTCCCATGCCGTCCATCAGCGGACCTTCGATGACCAACAGAGGACGGCCAAGCTTGACGCGAGCTTCTTCGGCATCAAGCTCGATGTAGGTGTCGATGCCTTTGACCAGGGCGTGGGAGAGACGCTCCTCGACGGTGCCGTTGCGCCACTCTTCTGCCTTCTTCTCACTTGCGATCTTTCCTGTGCCTGCGGCCTTCAGGGCTTCGCCGTACTCTACCAGTCGCTCAGTCGCGTCCGACTGGCGATTGAGTAAAACATCTTCAACTAAAACTTTAAGTTCCGGCTCGATCTCCTCGTAGACCTCGAGGATCCCGGCGTTGACGATTCCCATGTCCATGCCGGCGGCGATGGCGTGATAGAGAAACGCCGAGTGCATGGCCTCTCGCACCTTGTTGTTGCCGCGAAAGCTGAAGGAGATGTTCGAGACTCCGCCACTCACCTTCGCATGCGGCAGGTTGGCCTTGATCCAGCGCGTGGCGTTGATGAAGTCGACGGCGTAGTTGTTATGCTCGTCCATGCCGGTGGCGACGGTGAGGATGTTTGGGTCGAAGATGATGTCTTCGGGTGGGAAGCCAACCTCGTCGACGAGGATTCGGTGGGCGCGTTCACAGATGCGAATCTTCTCCTCGTAAGTCGCGGCCTGGCCTTGCTCGTCGAAGGCCATCACAACGACCGCCGCCCCGTACTTCAGCACGGTCGCGGCGTTCTTGCGAAACTTTTCTTCGCCCTCTTTAAGCGAGATCGAGTTCACGATGCCCTTGCCCTGCAGGCACTTCAGTCCCGCTTCGATAACCTCCCATTTTGAGGAGTCAATCATGAACGGAACCTTGGCGACTTCGGGTTCGCTGGCCAGCAATTGCAGGTAGCGCGACATTGCTGCGACGCCGTCGATCATGCCCTCGTCCATGCAGATGTCGAGAACGTTGGCGCCGTTCTCAACCTGCTGCCGGGCTATGCTGACCGCTTCTTCGTACTTGCCCTCTTTGACCAGCTTCGCGAACTTTGGCGAGCCGGCAACGTTGGTCCGTTCGCCGATCATGATGAAGACGCCAGCTTGCTGAGTGAAGGGTTGTGATCCTGAGAGGCGAAGCGGCTTGGGGTGCGTCGGCTCGGCTGCGCTTACACTCACGCGGCACGCTCGATCTGACGGACCAACTGTCGGGGCGGTTGGCCTTCGAGTGCCTTGGCGATCGCCGCGATGTGCTCGGGCGTGTTGCCGCAGCAGCCACCGGCGATGTTGATCAAGCCTGCCCGTGCGAAGTCGCCGAGATAACGCGCCATATCTTGCGGTCCGAGATCGAAGCCGGTCTCGGAGAGGGGATTCGGCAAGCCGGCATTCGGGTAGCACGAGATCGCCACGTCCGCTTTTGTTGCGAGCTCGTCCAGGAACGGATACATCAGATCGGGGCCGAGGGAGCAGTTGAGCCCAACGGACAAAGGCTTCACGTGTTGCACTGCATTCCAGAAGGCCTCCGTGGTCTGCGCGGAGATCAGCGTCTCGCCGCCGCGTCCTACGGCCGCGGAGATCATCACAGGCAGCTCCTTGTTGTTCGCGGTAAGGCCGTCCTGGTCGAAGACCTCGCGAATGGCAACGAGCGCCGCCTTGGCGTTCAGAGAATCGAAGATTGTCTCGACCAGCAACAGATCGGAGCCACCTGCTATGAGTGCACGCACCTGCTGCATGTATGCGTTTTTCACCTGGTCGAATGTGACGACGCGAAAGCCCGCATCGTCGGCGTCGGGCGAGTTCGAGAGAGAGACGGTCAGCGGACCGATCGCTCCTGCCACAAAGCGCTGGCGCCCGGTTTCGTTCGCGACGCGGTCGGCCCATTCGCGACACTGCCGCGACGACTGCTCGTTGATCTCCCACGCCAGATTGTTGAGCATCGGATCGTCGATGATCTTCTGGTAGAACTCCGGATCTTTGCGGCCGCCGTGTTCGCGGGGATCGTCTACGAAGAACTCGCTCTGAGTAATGCTGGTCGCACCAAAGGTGTTGGTCTCGATGATGTCCGCACCGGCTTCGAGAAACCTGCGATGAATGTCGCAGATCATCTTCGGCTGGGTCAGGGAGAAGAGATCGCCGTTGTTGAGCAGGTCCTTGGTCGAGTCCTTGAATCGCTCGCCGCGGATGTCAGCTTCCTTCATGCCGTAGGTGCGGATCGTCGTGCCCATCGCTCCGTCGATAATGGCAATTCGGCTCTTGAAGATCTTTTCAAGGGGATGTTGGTTAGCTGTTTTCATCTTTATTTGATGTCCTTCACTGGTTGCGCGGTGCGTTGTCGCGCCCGTCGTAGTGCGGAGAGCCACCGGGACTCACCGTCAGGTTCTGTAAACATCAACGTGGATCTTTTAGGCGCGAATCTCTTAGGCCAGGATCTCTGCCTGGTCTTTCTGGGACCGCACGGCATCGGGAAGCGCTGGTGTGGGAATGAGCAGGTCTTCCTTGCGCATGACGAGGGTCGTGGCGTTGAGGCTGGCAAGCTCGAACCCGTGACCGTGGGTGATGGCGTCGGTGGGGCAGGCCTCGACACAGTAGCCGCAGAAGATGCAGCGGTTGTAGTCGATGTTGTAGACCTTAGCGTAACGCTCGGCCGAGGAGATGCGGGTCTCTTCGGTGTTCTCTGCGGCCTCGATGTAGATGCAGTTCGAGGGGCAGGCGGCAGCACAAAGGAAGCAGGCAACACACTTTTCGAGGCCGTTCTCGTCGCGCTGGAGTTGGTGCTTGCCGCGGAAGCGCTCCTCAAATTTGGCTCCGCGCATGGGACCTTTGCCGTCGGGATAGTTCTCGACTTCGGTCGGCTGGAAGACCTGCTTCATCGTGATGCTCATTCCCTTGGCAATGGCTGCGGCGTCGCGGACGATAGACATGCCTTGAGTATACGACGGGGGCGCGGTAGGCTGAAAGCCATGAAAAGCGCCTGCCTCACCCTCTCGATGCTCGTAAGTCTTTGCTTTGCCGGAGTGATCGCTGTCGAGGCGCGCGCTCAGACGGTTCCGATGGGGGTAATGGCGGAGCACCAGCACGCTCCTGCGCAGCCTTCGACGAGCCTGATGTTAACCGTGGATGGCAAGGCGACGACGCTGTCGGTTGCGGATCTATCGGCAATGCCGCAGACGACGATCACCGTTCACAACGAGCACACTAAGGCGGATGAGACCTACTCCGGTGTGTTGCTGGGGACACTCCTGGCGAAGGTTGGATTGCTCGTGGATAAGACGACGCACCAGAAGATGTTGCGAAGTTACCTCGTGGCGGAGGGGACGGATAAGTATTGGGTGCTTTATTCGGTTACAGAGATTGAGGGGTCAGAACATAACGGCACTGTGATCGTTGCGACCAGTATGGGAGGCAAGCCGCTGGGGGAAGATGGGCAGTTCAAGCTTGTCGATAGTGAAGACAAGAAGCCGCAGCGTTGGGTACGGAATCTAAGTGCGATTACAGTGAAGAGCGCGGAGTAGTGCCGGGTGCTCTCATAATGTACGTGATGTACGTGGCGCCTTCGGCGGCATCAAATATCTCAGGTTTCACAATTCTTCATCCCCAGGGCGCGTAGTCTGGGTTGCACTCTCTGACCGCTGGAGGTCCCGATGCGAAAGAAAACACCTCGTCAGACTCTGCAGTACGCTATCAAAAGCTTCGATGCCAATGGCATGCCCCAGCAGCCGGGCACAGCGAACGATCAGCCAATCTTTTCGCAGCCTAAACCTTCTCCCGATCCCGTTAGCTTCAAAGATCCAGTTACGGATCAGAAGTATCAAGGAATCGCCAAGGTTGAACCCGTGCCGCCACCTGCCGGTGGTGCGGTCGAACCGATCGTCACCCTGGAACAAGCGTATGGACTTGCGGGCGCTGGCGTCGTCAAAGCGATTCAACAGGCGAAGCAGATTGTGTTTCACTCGGTTGGCGACACCGGCAGCGTAACCGGGCCAGACACTCAGTCGCTGGTTGCCGACAAGATGGTCTCCGACTTCAGCGAAGCCAACCCGGCCGATGTTCCCTCGTTCTTTTTCCACTTGGGCGACGTGGTCTATTACTTTGGCGAAAGCACTTACTACTACGACCAGTTCTTCGAGCCTTACCGCGACTATCCTGCGCCCATCTTTGCGATCGCGGGCAATCATGACGGTGTTGTCTACCCGAACGATCCTGCGCCCACGTTGGATGCGTTTCTGCGTAACTTCTGCTCGGCTACAGCGGCCCAGTCGCCGGACTCAGGGAATCTTCTTCGCACAACGATGATTCAGCCCGGCGTGTACTTCACGCTGGAGGCTCCGTTTGTGCGCATCCTCGGCCTCTACAGCAATGTGTTGGAAGATCCCGGCGTCATCTCCGGCGAGAACGGGCAGAACACCGTGCTGGATAATCGCCAGATTGCATTTCTAACGGCTGCGCTGAAGCGGGTGAAGAGTGAAAAATTTTCAGGCGCGGTAATTATCGCGGTGCATCACCCTCCGTTCACTGGAGGCGTCGAGCATGGTGGCAGCCCGCTGATGCTTGCGGATATTGACGGAGCCTGCACCGCGGCGGGAGTGTGGCCACACGCGGTCTTCTCCGGCCATGCGCATAACTACCAGCGGTACACGCGCACGGTCAACAAGCTCCAGATACCGTTTATCGTCGCGGGTTGCGGAGGGCATAATCCGCTTTCAGCGATGCGGGGCACTTTTCGAACGCCGTACAAGATCGACAATACGCTGACGCTGGAGAGCTACGATGCCACCGACTACGGATATCTTCGCGTGATCGTGAATGCGACGACGATGACGGTCGAATATCATCCGGAGAGCGACGGGAGCACCACCAAGACTCCGAACGATGTCGTGACGATTACGCTTGCCACCCACACGGTCAGCTGAATCTTCGGCGGGAGAGTTGTTTAGTTTTACTCGATGCCGAGCTTCCTCCACAGGGCATCGACTTTTGCCTTTACTTCTGCATCCATGGTTAGCATGGGCGGCCAGGGGCGATCGAAGCCTTCGGCGGCCCACTTGCGCGTGGCGTCGATGCCCATCTTGCTGCCGAAGTTGGGCAGGCGGCTGGCGTGGTCGAGCGAGTCGACGGGGCCGAGGGTGAACTGGATGTCGCGCTCGGGGTCGATGTTGTTGGCGGTGCGAAGGGTGACTTCGGCAAGGTCCTGGACGTCGCAGTCTTCGTCGACAACGATGATGCATTTGGTGAACATCGCCTGACCCATAGCCCAGATGCCGTTCATGATCTTGCGTGCGTGACCCGCATACGATTTTTTGATCGAGACGATCATGAGGTTGTGGAAGACACCTTCGGCAGGAAGATTGACGTCGACGATCTCCGGCAGTGTCAGTTGCATAAGCGGAAGAAAGATGCGCTCGACAGCCTTGCCCATCCAGGCGTCTTCCATGGGTGGCTTGCCTACGAGGGTGGCTGCGTAGATGGGGTCTTTGCGGTGGGTGATGCAGGTGATATGGAAGACGGGGTACTCGTCCTGCATGGTGTAGAAGCCGGTGTGGTCGCCAAAAGGGCCTTCGGTGCGGAGCTCGCCTAGCTCAACGTATCCTTCGAGGATGTACTCGGCGTTGGCTGGGACTTCAAGGTCTACGGTCTCGGCTTTGACTAATTCGAGCGGCTTCTGGCGGAGGAAGCCGGCGATAAGGTACTCCTCGACGTCGGGTGGGGCGGGCACGATGGCGCTGAAGGTGGTGGCAGGGTCGGTGCCGATGGCTACGGCCACATCCATGCGGTCTTCGCGGATCCTGGTGACGGTGGTGGTGGTGAGGGTGTCGAGAGAGGATGCGGCAGCGGTACCGCCGGCGGTGATGGCCATCAGATCGACGCGGGCCGCGGAGTCGGGAGAGGATTCGCGGAGCCGCTCGCGCATGTGTTCCGCGGCGACCTTCTGACGCTGCCAGTGCATGCCGGTGGTCTTGCCGTCGTAGACCTGCATGCGGTACATACCTACATTGCGCTTGCCGGACTTTGGGTCGCGGGTGATGACGCAGGGCAGTGTGATGAAGGGCCCACCATCCTGCGGCCACGTCTTAAGGATTGGGAGTTCGAGAAGATTGACCTCTTCGCCGCGATGGATGACTTGTTTGCAGGGGGCGTCTTTGGCGGAGACGACTTTAGGAAAGAAGCTGCCTATCTCGGACAGCATTGGCAGAAGCTTGAGCTTGTCCATGAAGTTGGTTGGCATCTGCGGCTTGATAAGGGTGCGGATGCGGTCGGCGATAGCGTCGAGCGAGTCAGTCTCGAGCGCAAGCCTCATGCGGCGTTCGCTGCCGAACTGATTCATCAGGACGCGAGCACCAGGATAGCCTTCGACGTTTTCGAAGAGAAGCGCGGGGCCGCCGGCCTTCGCCGTGCCTCGACCTAGTTTGGCGGTGCGGTCGGCGATCTCTGCCATCTCGAGATCCGGCGAGACCTCAATGGTGATGCGCTTCAGTTCTCCGGCCTTCTCAAGCTGCTTAATCCATTCGCGTAGATCGTTGTAGGCCAATTCTCTCTCCTGCTGATGCTGGTGCGGCGGGAGGATTGTTGTCCCCCTATCCCGTGAAGTGTGCAAACTCTTAGAACGAAACGCTTTATGGGTGTACTTGTAGCTGACTAGCCTGTTGTTCTCTTTCAGTTTAGCTGGTAGCAGGGGGTGGTTGCGTCAAGTACCCTCCTTGAGTTTCAGAGGATGGATTGTCCTCGCCTCTTTTTGGAGGGTTGAGGCACGAACGCATTCCAAGCTGTGTGCAGGTTAGCTCCCGCTGGGAACATACGCACACCTTGTAGGTGTCTAACAACGTACAGCCGTATTCCTCGCTGGATGCGCATCTGAGATCCGAAGGTTGGAGGTGCTCCATGTTTGAGGACAGTCTGGTTGAGTCGCGTGTTGCTGAAGTGTCGTCGAGCAAACGTTGGACGACCGTGGCGTCGATTGGCCTGCAATTTGCCATTGCCGGCCTTGTGATCGCTTTGCCCCTGCTGCATCCGGAGGCGCTGCCGTTTTCTATTGAAGCGCCTAAGATGCTCCTGCCGCTATTGCCGAAGCCTCCTGCGCCTCCGTTGCGGGTGCAGCAGGTCACAGAGGCCGCTTCGAGTTTTGCGACAGCTACGCCGTCTCAGCCGGCGATCATCTCAACGCTGCTGCCGGGCAGAGAAGTTTCTGCGGCCGAAGAGCCTGCGCTTCTCTCTCCGGACAACATGGGGATGCGCGGGTTGCCGATTGGGATTGTTACCGAAGAATGTGAGCCGCATCCTAGTGTGTCCATTGGGACGGGAGGAGCTCCGCATAAGACGATTAATGTCTCGACAGGGGTTTCGCAGGGATTGCTGATTGCGCCGATTCGTCCGGTGTATCCGGCGATTGCCAGAGCTGCTCATGTGGAAGGATCGGTGGTCGTGGAGGCGGTCATCTCGCGAGGTGGAACCATCGAGAGTCTGCATGTGCTCAGCGGGCCGATGATGCTGCAAAGCGCGGCGATGGATGCGATACGAGCGGCGCGATACCGGCCTTATCAGCTAAATGGGGAAGCTGTGGAGGTGCAGACAACGATTACCGTTAATTTTCGGATGGGTGGCTGAAGCAACAGAATGACTCGAGTCCCTGCCGAACGGGCCTCCTGTGCTCAGTCACTCATAAACGAAGACTGGTTTGCTGGGACCGATTCAGCGGTCACTTTCGTGACGGGTCCGACTTACATTGACGGGACGGCGGTTTTTGAGTCGACTGGAAGAATCTTCTCGACGACATCGGTGCTTGGCGCCTCGGTAACATAGTCAACCAGTGGAAAGCCTGCTTCCTTCCAGCCATCAAAACCGCCGCGGAGTGGACGGACGCGGTAGACACCCATCTTGTGCAGCTGCAAGGCGAGCTTGGCGCTGGTCTCTTCGCTGGGGCAGGTGCAGTAGAGGATCACATCGCGATCGCGGGGGATGATCTCGCTGTGAGCCTTGAGTTCGTTGGGGCCGATGCGGAGCGCTCCGGGAAGCACACGCGGATCGGGGAGATAGTCGAGAGGATGACGCAGATCGACGATGAAGGGTGGCGTATTGCCGCTGGCCTCGGCTGCGTCAAGCATTGCCTTCAGCTCGGTGGGCTCCAGGCGCAGCTCGCGAACCTGCTGGAGGAACTTGCGCTGCTTCCAGATACGGTGAGCCAGGAAGCCCAGAACCATTAGAGCGAAGATTACGAAGGCAAAGTGGCCGAGCCAGTGAAAGAACGGAGCACTCTTCTTCGCGAGGTCGCCGAAGAACCGGCCAGCGAGGATGAAGGTCTCTCCCCAGATCAGCGAGCCGGCGAGATCCCACATGAGGAACTTCGAGTAGGGCATCCCGGTCTGACCGGCGATGGGAGCAGCGACAGTGCTGAGGCCGGGGACAAACTTGGCGAAGAGCAAGGTGACCGGGCCGCGGCGGGTAAAGTAGCCTTCGGTCTTGCTGACGCAGGTAGAGGCTTCAAATGACAGGCGGCAGAGGAGCTTCAGCACGCTGTTGCCGTAACGACGGCCGAGGGCGAACCAAATGGTGTCCGCAATGAGACAAGCGAACAGAACCGCAATCACGATATAGAGGTGGCTGACCGTGTGGGTTGCGCTGAGGGTGCCCGCGGTGAGCAGGACCGGGATACTTGGAATCGGGATGCCGACCTGCTCCACCAATACCCAAAGGAAGACGATCAGGTAGGCGTAGTGGACGAAGAATGCGAGTGCGATCGGCATAGGAGTGTACGTACTAAAGATGATTGGAGGCCGCAGTTGGATGCGAACTCCTGCTCTTTAACATACACAGCCCGGACGCTTCGCGCGACCGGGCTGTCTGATGAGGCTAAAAGCCAGGATTCACAGACATCCGGGCCAATCCTCGCCTGTTGTTCGAGGATCTACTTTTCCAGGATCAACGGCATCTCGACCAGGTGCTGACCGATGAACCAGGACTGGAGTTCATTGGGGCGCAGAATGTCGCTGACGACCAGATCGTTTGTGCCCTGGTCGCCGGCCTTATCTGCCGCCTCGGAGATGTCGAGGCAGCTCTGAATAATGATCTTGTGGGCTTCGAGGAGGCGAGAGATCTGTACCGGCACCTCTTCCCTGCCGCGTGGCGGCCGCTGGATGCGGGTGATCTCCGCAACGTCGCCACCCATGGCGATGGTGACTCCGCCCAGAAGCTGAATGCGCTCGGCAATGGTATCTACCATCTCGATCTGCTCGTCGAAATGCTTGTCGAAGAGGAGATGAAGCTGGTAGAAGGTCGGTCCGGAGACCTGCCAGTGGTGCTTCTTATACATATCGCGCAGTGCGATCGAGTCGGCCAGAAGTTGATTGAGCTGGGCGACCATCTCGGCGCGAACCTTTGCGCTCAGCGGGTGAGGCATGTCCTCGACCACGGAACCATACTTCTGAATCTCTTTCGCCTGTGCGTGCCAGTGCGGCGCTACGTTCGCGGCGCTCGAACTTACCTTCTTGATTGCAACTGCCATCTTCCACCTCGTGAGAACTACCTTCCAGCTCTCAGATGCCTCGGAGACCGCGGTGGTTTCCCTCTCGCTTATTTGACCTCTACATCCGGCGTAACCGACATGCCAGGGCGCAGCGCGTAGTCGCCGTTTTCCTGTTGCAGATTCGTGAAATCGACACGAACAGGAATTCGCTGGACGACCTTAACATAGTTTCCGGTCGCGTTTTCAGGGGGGAAGAGGGAGAGCCTCGATCCGGTAGCGCCGCCGATTTGCGTCACCTTGCCGTGGAATTTACGTCCACCCAGAGCATCGACCTTCAGCGTAACCGACTGCCCGGGCTTCATCTTGGCAAGCTGCGTCTCCTTGAAGTTTGCCGTAACCCATAGATTGGTCAGCGGAATGATCGTCAGAACGTCCTGCCCGATGCTGAGGTTCGCGCCCACCTGAACATTCTTCTTGTTGACGATGCCGGTGGTGGGAGCAGTGATATGGGTGTAACCGAGGTTCAGCATCGCCTGATCGACTTTAGCCTGCGCCTGTTTGACATCAGCGAGGGCAGAGTTAGCCTTGGCCTGCTGGACCCGGACCTGATCGGGGCCGGTTTTGATGGACTGAGCCGCCTGAAACCGTGACTGGGCAAGCTTCTGGATCGACTGGGTGACGGCGGCCTGCTGGCCAATGACCGTTGCTTCGGCCTCCAGCACAGAGGCCTGATTCGCAGCATCTGTAGCCACGGCAGCATCATACTGCTGCTTCGAGATGACGTCTTTTTCGACCAGCGGCGTGTAGCGCTCGACGTCGAGATGCGATTTGACCGCGGTAGCTTTGGCTGCGACGACGCGAGCCTCTGCCGCCTGAGCCTGCTTGCGGGCCTGCTCGACCGCTGCAGAACTGCCAGTAACGTCGGAGCCCGTGGTGCTTACGCTGGTGTTCACATTGACACCGGTGATCGGCACATTGACAGTGGCCTGGAGCGCAGCGGCCTGCGAGCTGGCGAGGTTAGCCTGAGCCTGCTCGAGGGCTACCTGATAGTCACGCGGGTCGATCTCGGCGATAGGATCGCCTATTTTGATCTCTTGATTGTCTTCCACGTAGACCTTGATGACCTGGCCGGTGACGCGGGAGCTTACCTGATAGAGATCGCCATCAACCTGGGCATCGTCGGTGTCCTCGCTGAAGGTTGAGCGCCAGTAAAAGATTCCTGCTCCAATGACAAGGAGAATGATGACAGCGATGATGATGAACTTGCGGCCGGATTTCTTCTCAGGCGCGTCGTCCTCTTCCTGCTTGTGGGAATCCTTCTGCGAATCGTCCGGGGGCTGTTTGCCGCCGCCGTTCTGCTTGATTTGCACTGTGCCGCTGATCTGCGCGGTCTGGCCTTCCTGCTGCTGATCTGATTGGTCTGGCAAGTTTACTTTCCTCCGAGATAATCTTTGTAGTTGGACTGCGCTACGCCAAGGGCACGCGCCAAACCAAGCTTGGCGACGTTGTGCTGGTAGAGCGCGCTGATGTATTGGTCGTTGGCCTGCTCGGTCTGGGACTGCGCCTGCGAGACAGGCAGGTTGTCCGAAACCCCGGCGTGGAAGCGCTGCTGCGCTTCGCTGAGAGCCTCATTGGCAAGATCCACATTGGAGTGCGTAGACTCGACCAGCTTCGCCGCCGACTGAATATCGAGCAGACTGTCGCGCACATCCTGGTTGACCTGCTGGACCTGGTCGGAGAGCTTCGCGCGGGCCTGTTCGTACTGGGCGTCGGCGACCTGCTCCTGCCCCCTGGTCTTGGCGATCTGGAGGATGGGTGCGCTTACCTGGCCGGTTGCGGTAAAGGTGCCATGCGAGTGGCCGGGTGTGGTGCCGATGTCGCCGTAGTCGCCTGAAAAGCTGGCGACAGGAAGCTGATAGGCCCAGGCCGAGGTCTTTTCATCGCTCGTAGATTTCACCTGTTCGGCGTAAGCCTTCAGGTCCTTGCGGCCCTTGAGGGCTTGCTGAAATGCAACTTGCGGATCGACGTTGTCGAGCACCTGAAAGGGGACGAGGTCGGTCAGCCGGAAGACCTGCTCAAGAGGCAGCCCGATGGTTCGCGCCAGGGCCAGCTTGTCCTTTTCGAGGCTGTTCTTCGCCGAGATCAGTGTTTGCTCCTCGTTCTGGTAGTCGACTTGGGCGCGCAGCACGTCGAGCTTCGGGCTGGTGCCGGCGTCGTGTGCGGCTACGGCCTGATCCAGCGAGACTTTTGATGTAGCTAACTCCGCTGTGACAGCTTCAATACGCGCACTGTCTGCGATGCACAACAGGTAGGCGTTGCCGACAGTGAGGGCTACCAGGTCCCGTGCATCTTCTGCGGTGAGTCGTGCGCCCTGGAAGTTATGCTTCGCGGCGAGGTAGTTCTTGAGGGCTGAGACGTTGACCAGATTCTGGGTCAAGTAGGCGCGGAAGTCGACCACCTGGAATGGCCCGATGATGGGCTGGACACCAGGGAACTTAATGCCGAAGGCCGCGAGGTTGACCTGCTCCACCTCGATGTTTGCCGAAGCGGTGACGGTGGGAAGCAGCGGCTGAAGCTCCTCGAGACGCTGACCGGCGGCATTCTTCACCGACGAGGTCTGCAGAATGAGGCCGAGGTTCTGACGCAGGCCGCGCTGGATCGCGTCATCGAGCGAGAGGTCGAGAACCCCCTCGGTCGCCTTGCCGGTGACCACGCTGCCCTTGAAGGAGTCCTGCGTCGGCTGGGCGCCGTTCTGGCCGGAGGCGGTGTACAGACTCTGCTGGGCGTTCGCCACGGCAGAGCTATTGGTGGCTGTGCTGGGTCCACTGGCTGGGGTCTGCGCAGTCTGGGCGCCGGGCCCCTGGGCATAAGAAAAACCGCTCGCCAGAACGAGGCAGAACCCTAGATAACGAACTGACGCCTGAGGAGCGCCCGCTGTTTTGCTTTTGCTCATACGGTTAATCGTAACCTGCATCCTGTTAGATTCACGGACTAGTTTATGGCAAGACCGGTGGAACAGCGGGAGCTTGTTGGCTTTGTCACAAACTACTTGTATGAGTTACTGATGCGCTCGATTGTCAAAAATCTTCAAAAGATGCAATCGTTACACTCACATCACGGTTGTTTCAGGATTTCAGCTTGCCCGAAGAAATTTTTGTTGCTTTTTTGTTGAAGTTGGTGACAAAGAGCGGAGCTGTTGTGAATGGGTTTATAAACCGTTTCGCCGGATCAATACGGCGTTCGAGTGAGACTGCGAGGAGCGGGGAATGGCTGAGATTGGGGTAGCGGTAGTCGGGTTTGGGCTGGCAGGGCAGGTGTTTCATGCCCCGTTTGTGAGTGCTGTTCCCGGGTTGAAGCTGGAGGCGATCGTCCAGCGTAAGGGCGACGAAGCCGGGAAGGCCTATCCGTCGGCGCGGATTCTGCGGTCGTTCGAGGATGCGTTGAGCGATCCTGCGGTGCAGCTTGTGGTGGTGGGAACGCCGAATGAGACTCACTTCGACCTGGCGAAGCAGGCTCTGCTGGCGGGAAAGCATGTGGTCGTCGACAAACCGTTCGCTGCAACCAGCGAAGAGACGCTGGAGCTGAAAGAGCTCGGGCTGAAGCAGGGGCGAGTGCTGGCTCCGTTTCATAACCGGCGCTGGGATGGCGATTTCTTGACGGTAAAGAAGATCCTGCAGAACGAGTCGGTGGGGCGGCTCGTGACCTTTGAGTCGCACTTCGACCGCTTCCGGCCGGTGCCTCGTGAGAATACGTGGAAGGAGGGAGCGAGCGGGTGCAATGGGCTGCTGTTCGACCTTGCGCCTCACCTTGTGGACCAGGTACTGACGCTGTTTGGCGTTCCCGAGGGGATCACGGCGAGCGTCCGGATGGATCGGGACTCTACCGATATTGAGGATGCGTTCGACATTACGCTGGAGTATCCGAAGCTGCGGGCGCACTGCCGGTCAAGCATGCTGGCCTGTGATGCTGCGCCAAGGTTCTTGCTGCACGGAACCAAGGGCAGCTTCAAGAAGTTCGGCCTCGATCCGCAGGAGCCGGCCCTGCTGGGTGGAGCGAAGCTACCGCGCATGGGCGAGGGCGAGTGGCTGGCTGACGCCGAAGAGCATTGGGGCAGTCTGACCGTCGCTCCCCATCCCAATGAACCCGGCACTTTGGCCCGAGCCAAGGTGAAGACCGAACTGGGGGACTACCGTTTCTACTACGCCAACGTTCGCGATGCAATCAACGGCACGGCTGAACTGGCCGTGAAGCCCGAGGACGGCTACCGCACCATCAAGCTGCTGGAGATGGCGCGGCAGAGCTCGCTGGAAGGCCGGACGCTGCCTATAGCGTTTTGATAGGCAACTTCCCTAGTTTCAACTCGCTTATTTTGTTGCGCTTGCAAAAGCTTTCCCGCAAATGGCCGTGATTGGCTGCATCTCGAGCTCGCATCGTGGTGAAGCATATGGCGAGGTTTGGCAGCGATGAACATGCGGAACTGAGGATTGTAGAGTAAAGGGTATGCAAAGTGACGAGATGGTGAAGTCGCCGGGGTTGCCGCTGGGTTTCGTGTGGGGCGCGGTGAAGGCGGGAATCAAGGCAAGCGGCAACACTGATGTTGCGATTGCAGTCGCGGCTAAAGGCGCGAATGCTGCTGCGATGTTTACGAAGAACCAGGTGGTGGCGGCGCCGGTCACGGTAGGGCGGCGGCACATAGCTTCGACCGGCGGGCGCGTGGACGTAGTGCTGGTAAATGCGGGGAATGCGAACTGTGCGACCGGGCAGCCGGGAGTCGACGCCTGTGTGCAGACGTGTGTCGCTGCGGCGGAGAGGTTTCGCTGCATCTTCGACGAGGTCTTCCCTTCTTCGACCGGGATTATCGGCGTGCCGTTTCCTGTAGAGAAGGTAGTAGCTGCCCTGCCTGCCTTGGAGCAGGAGATGGGTGCGATGGCGGAGCATGCGGACTCGTTCGCACGCGCCATTATGACGACCGATACGAAGATGAAAGTGGCGCGGGCGTCGATCGATGTCGATGGCGTTGAGGTGCGGATCTTCGGCGTGGCGAAGGGTGCGGGGATGATTCATCCACAGCTTGGTGCACCGGTAGGTCCGGCGCATGCGACGATGCTGGTTTACTTGTTTACCGATATTGCCGCGGAGAGTGAACAGTTGCGCGGTGTGCTCGAGCCTGCCGTGGAGCGAAGCTTTAATTCGATCTCGATTGATGGCGATACTTCGACCAACGATACGGTGTTGCTGCTGGCCAGCGGCGTGAGCGGAGTGAAGCTGGATGCGCGTACGCAGGAGCCGTTTGCGAATGCGCTGAAGCTGGTGTGCGGGTCGCTGGCATACCAGATTGTGGATGATGGCGAGGGCGTGGGTCATGTTGTCACGCTGCATATCACCGGCGCGCGGACCGAGGCTGAGGCCAAGCAGGTGGCCAAGGCGATTGCTCACTCGCCGCTGTGCAAGACGGCGTGGTCGAGCGCCGATCCGAACTGGGGACGGCTGTTGGCTGCGGCTGGATACAGTGGCGTGGTGTTTGATCCAGCGCTGGTGAATATCACGATTGGGAGCCAGCCGGTGTTTGAGCTTGGGGTGCGGTCGGCTGCGTTCCAGGAGTCGGCGGCGCATGCGGAGATGGAGGCCCGGGACTATACGATCACGATGGATTTGGGACTGGGTGAGGCGGAGTGCCGGTTTCTGACTTGTGACCTTACCGAAGAGTATGTGCGGATTAATGCGGATTACTCGTCTTAGAGGCGGGGTCCTACCGGACGGGCCCACTGCGCGTGGGGCGGTCACTTCGTGACGTGCATACCCCTTCGGTTGGCGCTCCCGTTGGTCTCGAGGGAAGATGATTCCGACCAACGGGAGGACCGCGCGAAGCTTTAAAGAGGCGTGCAAACGCCCGCGCTCCGCGCAGGAGGCCCGTCCGGCAGGACCTTTGTTTTACGTTTTCACGTAAGCCTTATATCGTTATAAGCGTGGGAGCATAAGAAGACCTATGACAACGAAACTGGAAGAAGCCGCCAAGCAGGACTTTATCGCAGAGATCTCGGAGTGGATCGAGGCGTTTGACGACGTCGTTGCCGCAGACTGGGAGCAGGGGTCGGAACTCCTTGAGGCGTTGCGCAAGCGCGCCCACGAAGCCGGAGTCCCAACGCCAAGCGAGCTGACGACTCCCTATCGCAACACGATTCCCAAACATGACGAGATTGCGTATCCAGGCGACAGAGCGCTGGAACGCCGAGTCGAAAGCCTGATTCGCTGGAATGCGATGGCAATGGTTCACGGTCAGAACAAGAAAGACGCCGGGATCGGCGGCCATATCTCGACCTACTCCTCACTGGCAACGCTGCTGGAGGTTGGCTTCAATCATTTCTTCCATGCGAAGTACACGGTGGATGGGCACCAGCAACCGGGGGACTTTGTCTACTTTCAGGGACATGCTTCGCCGGGGGTCTATGCGCGGGCTTATCTTGAGGGGCGGTTGGATGACGACAGGCTGAAGAACTTTCGCCATGAACTGAGAGAGACGCCGGGGCTGAGCTCGTATCCGCATCCGTGGCTGATGCCGAACTTCTGGAACTTCCCTACAGTGTCGATGGGCATCGGACCGCTGAATGCGATCTATCAGGCGCGGTTTATGCGGTACCTGGAGAATCGCAAGCTGATTGAGCCGACTGAACGCAAGGTGTGGGCTTTTGTGGGCGACGGTGAGACGGACGAGGTGGATAGCCTTGGCGCGATCTCAGTGGCGGCGCGCGAGAAGCTGGATAATCTGATCTTCGTCGTCAACTGCAACTTACAAAGGCTCGACGGCCCGGTGCGCGGGAACAAGCGGATCATCGATGAACTGGAGGGCGTCTTCCGCGGAGCAGGATGGAACGTCATCAAGGTGATCTGGGGTTCAGACTGGGATGCGTTGTTTGAGCGCGACCACACCGGCCTGCTGCTGCGACGGATGGAAGAGTGCGTCGACGGCGAGTACCAGACCTTCAAGGCGAAGGGCGGGGCTTTCCTACGGGAGAACTTCTTCGGGAAGTATCCAGAGCTGCTGGAGCTGGTGAAGGATATGACCGACGAGCAGCTTGGGTTGCTGCATCGCGGCGGCCACGACCGGACGAAGATCTACAACGCGTACAAACGAGCGGTCGAACACAAAGGCGGTCCGACGGTCATTCTTGCGAAGACCGTCAAGGGCCATGGATTGGGTTCTGCGCAGTCGCGCAACGCGACCCATTCGGAGAAGAAGCTGGCCGATGATGGGTTGGCGGCGTTTGTGAAGCGGTTTGAGATTCCGATTCCAGAGGAGGCAGCGAAGTCGGGTACCCCGTATCGGCCGGCGCAGGACTCTCCTGAGATTGTCTACATGCAGGAGCGGCGCAAGGAACTCGGTGGATATCTGCCGACACGTGAGGTGCCGAAGACGGACTTCAAGGCACCCGGGCTGGAGTACTTCGGAGAGTGGACTGCCGGTTCAAACAAGCGTGCGGTGTCGACGACGATGGGGTTCGTGAGCATCCTGCGGCACTTGATGAAGGACTCGGCAATTGGAAAGCTGATTGTGCCGATTGTGCCGGATGAGGGCAGAACGTTCGGCCTGGAGTCGGCGATTCGGCAGGTTGGAATCTATGCTCCTGAGGGCCAGAAGTACAGCCCGCACGATGCGGATATGCTGCTCTACTACCGCGAAGACAAAGACGGGCAGATTCTCGAAGAGGGGATTACCGAAGCGGGGTCGATGGCCTCGTTTACCGCGGCTGGCACGGCTTACGTGAACTACAAGGTGCCGGCGATTCCCTTCTACATGTACTACTCGATGTTTGGATTTCAGCGCATCGGGGATATGGTGTGGGCGTTTGCTGACTCTCGCGGCAAGGGCTTCCTGATGGGCGGCACAGCTGGCCGCACCACGATGCTCGGCGAAGGGCTACAGCACCAGGATGGGCACAGCATCGTTCTGTCCAGCACTGTTCCGACCTGCATTACCTATGATCCGGCGTTCGTGTACGAGCTGGCGGTGGTGATTCAGGATGGCATTCGACGGATGTATCAGAAGGGCGAAGATTGCTTCTACTACATCACGATGTACAACGAGGACTACGCGATGCCTGCAATGCCGGAGGGTTCGGCAGAGGGGATTCTGCGCGGGATGTACAAGCTGAAGCCGGCAAGCGGCGAGGCCACTGTGCAGTTGTTCGGCAGCGGGCCGATTCTAAATGAGGTTCTGCGAGCGCAGGAGATTCTGGCTTCGAAGTACAACGTGCATGCCGATGTTTGGAGCGTGACCAGCTACACGGAGCTTCGGCGCGATGCACTGGCGGTGGAGCGGTGGAACAGGCTGCATCCGGCAGAGAAAGAGAGGGTGCCATATGTGTTGCAGGCGCTTGGAAACTCGACTGGACCGATCATTGCGACCAGCGACTATATGAAGTCGGTGCCGGATCTGCTTTCGCCATGGCTGCCTTCTCGCCTGGTAACGTTGGGAACAGATGGCTTCGGACGGAGCGACAACCGCGAGCATCTGCGGAGGCACTTTGAAGTGAGTGCCGAGGCGATCGTTGGTGCTACGCTCTCCAAGCTGGCTCGCGATGGGAAGTTCAAACCGAAGGCTGCGCAGAAGGCGTTGGCCGAGCTTGGGCTGGATGTGGATGCGGTTGATCCGGCGCGCGCCTAGCAGATTTTGCAGGGTTTGATGGCGATGAGGGTTCCTTGTGGGAACCCTCTCGTTTTGTAACTTGAAGTGTTACGGAGGGTTGGTTGAGCGACGCGGGGCTGTACGAGAATCCACTGGTGCCGAATAAGAAGCTGCTGCAGATGTACAGCGTGATGGCCGACGCGAGAGCTCTCGACGAGCACATCGCCGGATTGCAGAAAAGCGTGAAGGCGCGACGGCGGCTGGCTTCTACACGCGGGGAGGAGGCCTGCCGAGTGGGAACTGCGCTCGAGTTACTGCCGGGCGATCTGGTGAGCGACTCACAACCGGGCGTGGTGATGGATCTGATCTCGGGCGCGCAGTCGAAGACGCAGATCGATTCCCTGCTGGGGCGAGTTGCAGAGTTTCATGAGGGCAAGATCGATGAAGCGAAGCTGGCCCGGGAGGGGGCGCTGGCGCGGGTTCTGCCCTGGGTGGAGAATGCTAGCGACCGGCTGCGCATGGCGATGGGTGCAGCGCTCTCGTTCAAGGCGCTGAAGCGTGGAAGCGTGATGGTCTCTTATGCTGGCTACTCGGAGCTGAGCAAGAGGGAGTGGCGGGAGACTATCGAGACCGCTGCAAAACTTGAGTTGCCGATGATCTTTGTCGTCTTACCACCCACTGGCAAAGGAAACGATGGAGTGAATCAGCTGAGTGCGAAGGTTCGCGGATGGGGGATACCCGGAATGCCGGTGGACGCGAACGATGCGGTGGCCCTGTATCGCGTGACCCAGGAGTCCCTGGGGCGAATCCGGGGCGGCGGGGGTCCGGTTCTGATTGAATGCAAAGGATATCGGCTTCAGGGCACGCGGAACGACTCGGCCCACGATCCGCTGGTGCAAATGCAGGGGTTTTTGCTGGGTCGCAAGGTCTGCACGAGGGCGTGGCTGAAGAGGGCCGGGGAGCGGCTCAGCCAAGCGTATTTCATGCACTGAACGGCATCTCCCTCTAACTGAACTCGCAACAACGATCTACGGCTGGGTTATCGTAAATTCCAAATGAATTAGGGAAAGCCAGATAGGGTAAGCCAAAGATATTGTTGCCGTATTTCATGCACTGAACAAGGACTTTCCCCCGTCATCAGTTGGTAACTTCGGACGAACCGCTGTCGGCAGTTACACTGGTATCGGCGTTTCAAAGCCCCAGATTGAGGTGTGAGTGCGGACCAGAGTTTCTCTTTGTTTTGCTGCACTGAGTTTATGTGCCGCATCAACAGCGATCGCGCAGACGCCAGCGCTCCCTCCCGCTCCGCCACCGCCAGCCTCTGACTCAGCCCCGGCGCCTGCTCCAGACGGAACAACGAACGGAATTCCGCCTTACGCAGTGCAGCAACAGCCGCCAGCGTCCTCGACAACTCCTGCAAATCCCACACCCCCTGCAACTCCTCCTGTGTCCAACCCTTCGCTGGCCCCTCCGACGCCGACAGGCCAGCCGGTCGTGCCTCCGGAGCAGACGAGCCGGGAGAGACCGTTTATCGGTTACCCCGGCTATGCTCCTGATGATCTGAAGCCACCGCCGGATCGCCTTGGATCGACTTACATTCCGGACGATAGCTGGGTGTATCCGGCGATCACACGGCTCTACTCGATGGGCTTCGTCAACACGATGTTTCTCGGAATGCGCCCCTACACGCGTCGCAGCATTCTGCATATGCTGCAGGACTCGCAGGGCGACATCGTCAACAGCGGAAACGAAGAGGCACAGTCGATCCTCGCAAAGCTGGAGAACGAGATCAGCGAGGAGGATCCAGACGGCGGCCTGATTGAGCGCGGGGTTGTGTACGGGCTGGCCTCCTCCTATACGCGCCTGTTGGGAATCAGCGGACCGATTCTGCGGGACAGCTACCATCTTGGCCAGACATTCAACAACGACTACGGACGCCCCTACCAGAGCGGCTTCAACAGCGTCGTGGGTGCCTCGGGACTCGGAGAGTGGGGGCCGCTTTCGCTCTATATTCGCGGTGAATATCAACACGCCCCTTCGGCTGACGGGTACTCTCTCGATCTGGCTCAGCTTTTGTCTACGGTCGACCTGATCATTCCTTATCCGGGGCCTCAGGCCACGATCCCCCTGGGACCTCTTTCTGCGCAGAACCCGTTTCGGCTGGTTGAGGCGTACGCCTCGGTTCACGTGCTGGGCCATGAGATCTCCGGCGGCAAGAGCGATGCATGGCTGGGACCAGCGGCAGGCAGTTCGATGGCATGGTCCAACAATGCGGAGAATATCTACTCGTTTCGCATCAACCGAGTTGAACCCCTGTATATTCCGTTCGTGTCAAAGCTACTGGGGCCGCTTCGTTATGACTTCTTCTACGGCGACCTGAAGGGGCATAACGTTCCGCGTGACCCCTGGGTGCACGCAGAGATGTTCTCTTTCCGGCCGACAGAAAACTTCGAGTTTGGATTTGAGCGAACAATCATCTTCGGTGGTAAAGGTCACTCGCCGGTAACACTGCACACCTTTCTGCGCGGCTTCTTCGATCCGAATGATACGTCCGCGTCTGAAAAAGCAGGCCGTAACGATCCCGGAGCGCGGTACAGCGACTTCAGCGCCTCGTACCGGCTTCCCCTCCTTCGCAAATATGTAACCTTCGTGGTGGACTCTATCTCGCACGACGATGTAACGCCAATCAGCGCGCCTCGCCGTGCGTCGTATAGAACTGGGCTATATCTGTCACAGATTCCAGGAGTCAAAGGCCTCGATCTTCGAGTGGAGGCGGTATCTACGGACCCGGGCGTCTCGGTGGCTCACTCAGGACAGCTCGCTTATTGGGAGACCGTCCAGAAGCAGGGCTATACGAATAACGGATTCATTATGGGGGACTGGATCGGTCGCGAGGCCAAGGGCGGCCAGGCGTGGCTGACCTATCATCTTTCGGGTAACGAGTGGATTCAGCTGGAGTATCTGAACAAGAAGACGCCTGCGAACTTCATCCCCGGCGGCACAACGCAAAACCAGTTCATGGCGAGCGTTGTGAAGCGACTGGGAAAAGACGTCGAGCTAAACGCCTGGGTTCAGTACGAGGGCTGGAAGGCTCCGGTTTACAAGTCGGGACTGCAGAAGGATACTTCGACGGCGGTACAGCTGACCTGGTATCCGAAGTTACGGAATGGGTCTTTTCACTAGCCGGCTGCCTGCTATCACGACCCGGCTCTCGCGAAGCGACTCACGCTTTCGAGAGCAAAGCCTCCCACGGAGGAGACTCAGGAAAGCGGCGGCTCCTGTGGCGAAAATCTTTCGGTTCGGTCACGCCTTTCCATGGGATGGAAGACCCGCTCGTAAAAGATTTGCAGTATCAGTTTCTATCGATTGCTCAACATTTGATTAGGTCATAGCTCCTGGTCGAGAATATGCGGGATCGGATTGTAACCGGCCATTACAGGATCAGGTAACACTTTTGGACCATTAGGAGCCTGATGCTCATCTAATACTGCTTCCATCGGGGCCGCTCGGGTAGACTAGAGGGAATGGGTTCTAAAAATACGCAGCCGCCGCATGTAGGTGTTCCGGAGACGAACCAGGCAGGGTTCAGTACGACGGTTACAGATACTACGCTTTCAGAAGCTCTGATTGTGCTGCGGAAACGCAAGCTGGTCCTGATTATTGCTGTCCTGCTGGGCCTGGCATACGGGATTTACAAGGCTGAGTCGCAGCCTAAGCTCTATGAGGCCTACGGACGGATTCAGGTGCGTTCGGGCTCGTCGAACGAATACCGGGTCAGTGCGGCCACGACCTACGGCGGCGATCCCGGCACAAAGCTTTTGAGCGAGATTGAGATTATCAAGAGCGATTCGCTGATGCTGAGCGTGTGCCGCGAGATGGACCTGGCCAACAACGCTGACTTTCTGGAGCAGAAAAGCCGCCCGGAGCCGCGAGCGACTCTGGAGGATGGCGAAACCAGGCAGGATACGGTTCATCGCCTTCAGAGCAATCTTCACATCACGATCGTCGCAAAGACCGACATTATCCGCATCAGCTACAGCAGCCTGAACGCGAAGCTGTCAGCAGACATCGTCAACAAGGTCATCTCGGACTACGTTCAGCGAAGCTATCAGGTCCGATACGAATCATCGCAGCGCGCCTCTGTCTGGCTCTCAGGCACGCTCGAAGGCCTGAAGCAGGAGGTAGAGGCGTCGCAGGAACAGATGATGGACATGCAGCGCCGCCTTGGCATCCTTGGATTTGACCCAAACCACAATCAGATCAGCGCATCGATCGATGACCTAGCCAAAGCGGCCGGCGGGGCGAAGCTGGCCCGCATCATCGCCGAAGCACGCTACCGCGTCGTAAGCGGAATGGACCCGAATACGATGGAAGGTACCATCGAGCTGACTCCCGGAACGGCGCCTGGAGAACTTACGCAACTGCGCTCTCAGCTGGCGGCGACGAAAGCGAACTACGCCACGATGGAGTCTTCGCTGGGCCCCAATCATCCCCAGTCGAAAGCGCTAAAGGCTACAATCGATGAGTACACCAAAGAGATCGATGCAGAGCAAAACCGTCTAATCGTTCAGGCGAAGCAGTTTTATGTGGTCGCAAAGGCGAATGAAGACCAAACGACCGCAGCGCTTGAGACTGAGAAGACCGACGCTTACAAGCTGCGGGATCAACTGGTGGAGTACACCCTGCGGCAACGGGAGTATGAAGCCAACCGAACCCTGTATGACAGCCTGAAATCCCGGTTGCGAACGGCCAGCGTTCAGTCGGGGCTTGAGTCTCTGGATGTCGATGTGGTGGACCAGGCGCTGCCTCCGGCGGAGCCCGTGCTACGACCTCAATCGACGGTGATCATAACGGCTCTGGTCTTTGCCCTTCTGGCGGGAATTGTGGTGGCCTTCCTGATGGAGAGCCTGGATACCGGACTGCGCAGCATTGCGGAGATCGAAAGCATTACGGAGTTGCCGTCGCTGGCGATCATTCCGCGAGCGCGCAGGTCATCGGTCGATCAGGCCGCGACGTTGAGCACAGCGCAACGCAACGTCGGAATCCTGACCCAGCCGAAGTCGCAGTTTGCGGAGGCGTTCCGCTCCTTGCGTACGTCTCTGCTGCTTTCTAGTACCGGACAGCCGCCGAAGTTCATTGTGCTGACCAGCGCAACGCCGTCGGAAGGAAAGACGACTGCTGCGAGCAATCTCGCTGCGATTCTGGCGCAACGGGATACGCGGGTTCTGCTGATCGATGGAGACCTTCGACGACCCAATATTCATCATCGGTTCGGCTTGAACGGAAAGATCGGTCTGACTACGGTGCTAACCGGAGCGACCAAGCTGGAGGAGACGGTACAGAGGGTGCCTGAGGTTCCAAATCTGGACATTCTACCGAGTGGGCCGGTTCCACCATTTCCTACCGAAATGTTGAGTTCGGGAGCGATGGAGACCATCCTCAAACGCTGTGGAGAGCTATACGACTACATCGTGATCGATTCGCCTCCGATCCTGTCGGTGACCGACGGCGTGATTCTGGCGCGGCAGGCGGATGCGGTAGTGCTGGTCGTGCGGCATGGGAAGTCGAGCAAGCATGTGGTGCGCCGGGCCAGGGATCTGCTGCTCCGCTCGGGCGCGGCCATCACCGGAATTGTGCTGAATGCAGTTGACCTGAACTCGCCGGAGTACTACGGCTACTACGGCTACTCGGGCTATTCCTACTCCAGTGTGGACTCCGACAGTTGGGAGTCGCAGACGGCTGCCGAAGGGGATCACACCAACGCCGGGGAGACGAAGCGATGAGACAGAAGCGGGAAGGTCTCCGGACAGAAGCCGAGAAACACGTAAATCGAATTGACCGTCGAAAGATCTGGCTTACTTCAACAGTTTTTCTTCTGATGGCACTCTGCGGCCGCTTCGCAGAGGCGCAGTTCAGCGGACCTGGGCTCGGGATCACCACCGAGATCAATCCCCCCATTACGATCACCACCGATCCTGCAATTCTGTTCCCAGCAGGCCGTGACCCCTATCTCGGGATTGGCGACGTGCTCTCCATTCGTGTATTCGAAAACCAGGACTATGCCCCGACCGCACGGATCGGTCTTGACGGCACCGTTCAGCTGCCCCTGATTGGAAATGTGTTGCTGAACGACCTTACCATTCATCAGGCTCAGGATCTGATCGCGCAGAAGCTGATGGCGGCTGGCATGTTTCGCGATCCACAGGTGTCGATTCTGATTACGGAGTCTCCTAATCAGGTCGTTACACTCATGGGCGAAGTACACGGAATCGTGCCGGTGGTTGGCCAGCGCCGCCTGTTTGATGTACTGGCAGGTGGTGGCGGAACTGGCGGAGGAGGAAGCGGAGGAGGACTGCCACCGACCGCAAGCCACATCATCACGATCAATCGTTACGGCGCAGCCGAGCCGATCGTCATTGACCTTGGCACCGATCCCTCGAAGAGCGCGCTGATCAACATCCCAGTCTTTCCGCGCGACACGATTATCGTTCCACGGGTTGGCGTGGTCTATCTGCTGGGCGCCTTCAAGACCCAGGGTGCGATCCCGCTACCGCCAAACTCTCCTCTGACGCTGATGAAGGTGGCAGCCCTTGCAGGCGGCCCAGGCTTCGAAGGCAAATTCAACGACCTCAGAATTATTCGTACGACAGGCACCACCCGACAGGTGGTTCGCGTCAATATCGCCAAGGTGATCAACGGTAAGATTCCAGACCCTGTTCTGCAGGCCGAAGACATCGTATTCCTGCCGACCGATTCCATGAAGGCAGTCCTCAAGAACGGCGGTATCTCTACTCTGTTAGCGATTGTTTCGGTTTTGATTTTTGCCATTCAACAGTAGTCACGGACGCATCGACCGGGCTTCGCCTGAGAACCTAAAAGATATGGTTTTACCGTCGAACGTTGGCAAAGACTTGAAGAAGAGAGTAAGGCTGGCCTATCTGGTGAGCCATCCTATCCAGTACCAGGCTCCACTGTTGCGCCGCATCGCGCAGGAGCCAGACATTGACCTGACTGTCTTCTTCGGCTCGGATTTTTCTGTCCGCAGCTATCAGGACGAAGGCTTCGGTGTGGACGTGAAGTGGGACGTGCCGCTGCTCGACGGATACCGCCACAAATTTCTGCCCGTGATCCGCGACGATGGAACGCAGACGGTGACGACCCCGCTGAACTACGGTATCTACAGCGAACTTCGCGGTCGCAATGGAGAACCTGGCTACGATCTGCTGTGGACCCACGGCTACAACATGGTGAATGCGCTGCACGGAATGGTGGCTGCGAAGGCGTTGGGAATTCCCGTGCTGGTGCGCGCCGACATGTGGCTGCGAGACCGTCCACGAAGCGGCCCGAAGCTTCTTTTCAAGAGCCTCTTCTTTCAGTTTCTGAAACACATGGTGGATGGAGTTCTACCTGCCGGCACGTTGAATACCGAGTACTGGCAGCACTATCTGGGCGACGACGTGCCGCGTTTTCTGATGCCATATGCCGTGGACAATAATTACTTCCAGCGACGATGCCAGGAAGCAGCTGCGACCCGCGAGGCCTTCCGAAGAGAGCTTGGCCTGGATGCCGGCAGACCAGTCATCCTGTTCGCCTCCAAACTACAGCAGCGCAAACACTGCTCCGATCTGGTCGACGCCTATGTGAGGCTGATCAACCGCGAGAGCGACCAGCCACGCCCGTACCTGCTGATCGTCGGCGACGGCGAGGAGCGAGCCGCGCTCGAAGAACAGGCCAGATCGCGCGGGCTGGCTGACGTTCGATTCTGTGGATTTCGCAATCAATCGGAGCTGCCGAGGTTCTTCGATCTCGCAACCGTATTTGTGCTGCCCGCCCGCCATGAGCCGTGGGGATTGGTGGTGAATGAGGTGATGAACGCTGGACGTGCGGTCATTCTGTCCGACGATATCGGCTGTCAGCCCGATCTGGTAACGAATGGAGTGGAAGGGTATGTCTTCCCCGTGCGCAATGTGAATGCGCTCGCCGAGGCGCTGCAACGCGTGTTGGCGACACCGGAGACCGCGACGCAGATGGGTCAGCGCGCCCTCGACAGAATCAATGCCTGGAGCTTTGAAGAGGACATTCAGGCGCTGCGCCAGGCCATCGCGCAACTGACGCGAAAGATCATCGCCTAGCGCAGTCCATTCTCATGAGATCTCCTGACCAAAGCCGAGAGAACAATAAGAAGAAGGTGAAGGTCGCCTATCTGGTGAGCCATCCCATCCAGTACCAGGCTCCGTTGTTGCGGCGCATCGCGCAGGAGCCGGATATTGAACTGACCGTTTTCTTTGCATCGGACTTCTCGGTGCAGGAGTATGTCGATAAAGGATTCGGCGTGGACGTGAAGTGGGACGTGCCTCTGCTGGACGGCTATCGTTACGAATTCCTCCCGGCGATATGGGATAAGAGGAGAACCGGGCCGACGAGTCAGTTGAACTACGACATCTTTAGCCGGCTTCGAGGAAACAATGCAGCGCGGGGATTCGATTTGCTCTGGGTTCATGGCTACTCGACGTTGAACGCGCTGCAGGGAATGCTGGCATCCAAAGCACTTGGAATCCCGGTGCTGCTTCGTGCGGAGTCGCGACTTGGAAGGAAGCAGAGCGATGCTCTGAAACAGATAGTGAAGCACCTTTTTTTCGGCGGGTTGAAGCAACTCGTCGACGGCGTGCTGCCGATTGGGAGTTTGAACGCTGCCTACTGGCGTCACACTCTGGGCGAGGAACTCCCGCAGTTCCCGATGCCGTATGCGGTGGACAACAACTACTTTCAAAGTCGCAGCCGAGAGGCTGATCTGCGACGAGGCGATCTCTTGCGGGAGTTGAATCTTGACGCCTCCCGCCCCATCATTCTGTTTGCCTCAAAGCTGCAAAGACGGAAACGATGCGAAGATCTGCTCGAGGCTTATCTGAGTCTTTGCTCTGAAGTTGGAAGCGAGCCAGTTCCCTACCTCCTGATCGTGGGGGATGGCGAGGAACGGGCGGCGCTTGAGAGGCGTGCCTCCGAAAGCGACGCTGCTGGAGTTCGCTTTTGCGGGTTTCGCAATCAATCGGAGCTGCCGATTTTTTTTAGTCTCACTACAGTCTTTGTGCTGCCCTCGCAGGATGAGCCTTGGGGACTGATCGTGAATGAGGCGATGAACTCGGGGTGCTCCGTCATCCTCTCTGATGACGTGGGTTGTCAGCCTGATCTGGTGAGCGATGGTGTCGAAGGATTTGTGTTTCCCGTCGGCGATGTAGACGCACTAAAGGAAGCGCTGCAACGAGTTCTTGAAAGCCCCGAGACAGCGAAGACCATGGGGCAGCGCGGCCTGAAGCGAATATCCGGGTGGAGTTATGAAGAGGATCTTATCGGTCTTCGACGAGCGATTGCGGCTGTGACAAGGAGGTTGTCGACGTGATTACAACTTTAGTGCGCCCATCATTTGAGGGCTATCTCTGCTGCTATGCTTAACAGTTGATAGTCGAAGAATTATGCGGATTCTGCACATCATTGGAACACTGAACCCTGAGGCGGGCGGTCCTACAGAGTCGGTGCGGGTGCTGCTCAGCTACGGCCCCATTGGCTATACCGGCGAGGTGGTCACGCTCGACGATCCGTCAGCGCCATACCTTGATGATGTGGGGTTTCCAGTCCATGCGCTAGGTCCTACCAATACGACCTATGGGTTTAATTCCAAGCTGCTGCCATGGCTAAGGGATAATCGTCATCGCTTCGACGGCGTGGTGGTCAACGGCCTCTGGCAGTACTGCGGATATGCGGCGTGGCGAACTCTGGCAGGCAATACGCCTTATGTCGTGTTTACCCACGGTATGCTGGACCCTTACTTCAAACACGCGTTTCCGCTGAAGCACATCAAGAAGTGGCTCTACTGGGTTCCGGCTGAGTACTGGATCTTGCGTGGTGCCTATCGGGTACTCTTTACCTCGAAGGCTGAGAAGCGACTCGCGGAGCAGAGCTTCTGGCTGCATCGGTGGAATGCTTATGTTGTGCCCTACGGCGCCAGCGGACCGACGGGCGATCCCGAGGTGCAGAAGCGCGCCTTCTTCGCGAAGTGTCCTGAGGCCAAGGGAAAGCGATATCTTGTTTTTCTCGGGCGCATTCATCGCAAGAAGGGCTGCGATATGCTGATCGACGCGTTCGGGAAGGTTGCAGCGGACGATCCGGATCTGTACCTGGTGATGGCAGGGCCGGACCAGCAGCAGTGGAGCGCTAAGTTGAAGGCGACAGCGGCGAACCTGGGTATCAAGGATCGCGTCTTCTGGCCGGGTATGGTGACGGGCGACGCGAAGTGGGGGGCGTTTTACGGATCGGAGGCCTTCATCCTGCCCTCGCATCAGGAGAACTTCGGCATTGCTGTTGCCGAGGCACTGGCCTGCGGAAAGGCCGTACTGTTGGCCGACAAGGTAAACATCGCGGAGGAGATCGCGGAGGATGGCGCAGGATTGATGGAGTTGGACACTCCGGACGGCACGTTGAAGTTGTTGAAGGGGTGGATCGGCATGACCGTTGCAGAACGGCAGCGCATGGCGGAGCTGGCGTATCAGTGCTTCCATCGCCGCTACGATATGCGCGAGAATGCGAAGGCTATCATCCGGCTATTTGGAACAGCTACGGTTCTCACTCCCACCGTTGTGGACTCAGAGTAAGAAGGAGCCCCGATGCCCAGGCAGATTCATTACAACGCGGCAGACCATATCTCGGCAGAGACGGTCGCTGACCCCTATCTACGTCCCGCGTTTTCGCTGCGAGACCGGCTGAGGCGGCTGAATTGGAATCTCTGCTGGGCCATCTTTTATAGAACGTCACCAAGACCGTTACATTCCTGGAGAGTGTTTTTGCTTCGTCTCTTCGGGGCAAAGATGGGGCCGAACTGCCATTTTTATCCGCGTTCGAAGGTGTGGGCTCCGTGGAATCTGATCTGTGCCGACCAGGTCACTGCGGGAGATGGCGTTGAGATCTACAACCCGGCGCCGGTCACTCTGGGGTCGCATGCAATTTTGTCCCAGGAAGCATACCTCTGCGGGGCAACCCACAACTACGATGATCCGGCGTTCCCGTTGATCGCGTATGCGATGAATATCGGGGCCTACGCCTGGGTCTGCGCCCGGGCCTCAGTCGCGCCGGGAGCCAATATGGCCGAGGGATCGGTGCTTGGTCTGGGGTCAGTTGCCACGCGAAGCCTCGAGGCCTGGACCGTGTACGCTGGCGTGCCCGCGGTCAAAGTAAAGGAGCGCCGTCAGTTCCCGGTTAGCTCTTCCAACCCCGCCTGATGCGGTTGCCTCTTTGGGGCAGAGAAAAGCAGGACCGAAGTCCCGCTGTTTTCGTCGTTCTCTCTAAGGCTGCCTAAGATCTATCCATAGATCTCTATCCGCGGAGTTTTGCGAGAAGATCGGTCGGATGAACGGGTTTGGCTAGGATCTCGAACTCGTGACCTTGCGCACGAGACTTTTCGAGTAGATCCGCAGTAGCGGCCTGGCCCGAAAAGAGAAGGATCTTGCACTTCGGCAGCTTGCTGCGCGTGATGATGGCCGCTTCGATGCCGGTCATTCCGGTCATGATGACGTCGCTGATGAGCATATCGGGCTGAAAGCTATCGAGCAACTCGACGGCCTTCTCGCCGCTGAAGACGGCACGCGCCTCAAAGCCTGCCTGGTTAAGAATTATCGCCAGAGTATTCGCAATCACCTGCTCGTCGTCAGCGACCAGCACCTTGGGCTTGGGTGTTGCGGTAGAAGTTAAATCTGCCATGCTAAGTTTCCCCAAAAGTAGAAGGTTCAAAGTTCAGTTTTAAATGTGACGTACGCAGGCAGCGGATTTATATTTCGCCCACCTAGTAATGATACGCTGAGCGCAGAGGTGGTTGACCAACAAACCGCCACAAATTCAACCGCCGCATCCAGTACCACTAAATTTCTTATGCAGCCAGCCATCATTCGTGCCGAACGTGTTGAAAAATACTACGCGCAACCGAGCGAAAACCGCATCCAGGTAATTTCGCCCACCGACCTGTCGATTACGGCTGGAGAGATTGTTGCGTTACTTGGGCCTTCCGGCTCAGGAAAATCGACCCTGCTGCGCATGTTGACGGGCCTGTCCGCGCCCTCTGCCGGGGAGGTGTACTGGCACGAAAAACCAATTGCAACCGCGGATGTCAACGTTTCCATCGTGTTTCAAAGCTTTGCCCTCTTCCCGTGGCTGACCGTGCTCGAAAACGTGGAAGCTCCGCTGAAGGCTCGTGGCATGGACGCCGCCGACCGTCGCAAACGGGGCATGAAGATCCTAGACACGGTGGGTCTGGACGGCTTCCAGGCTGCGTATCCCAAGGAGCTTTCCGGCGGCATGCGGCAGCGGGTCGGCTTCGCGCGTGCTCTTGTGGTCGAGCCCGAAGTCCTCTTCATGGACGAGCCCTTCTCCGCGCTCGACGTCCTCACGGCCGAGAACCTCCGCAGCGAACTGCTGGAGCTCTGGCAGAACAAGACCATCCCAACGCAGTCGATCTTCATCGTCACGCACAACATCGAAGAGGCCGTCCAGCTTGCCGATCGCATCATCGTCCTCGGGCGCAACCCAGGCCATGTGCGAACCGACTTCCGCGTCGCAATCCCGCACCCGCGCGACCGCAAAGCAACCGCCTTCACGCAACTGGTCGACTACATCTACAAAGTGCTGACGCAGCCAGACGCCCAGCCGCCAGCCCTGCCTCAAACCTCCACTGGAAAGACGGTCCGCGATCAACGGCAAATGCACTACCAGATGCTGCCGCACGCACGCCCCGGCGGAATCGCTGGCCTGCTGGAGCTCGTTCTCGATCACAATGGCAAGGACGACATCTATCGCCTCGCCGACGACCTCGCCTTCCAGATCGACGACCTGCTGCCCATCGTCGACGCCGCGCAGCTATTAGGTTTCCTCACGGTTACAGAAGGCGACGCCGCCATCACACCTACCGGCGCAGAGTACGCCAACTCCGAAATCCTTCGCCAAAAAGAGCTCTTCCGCACCGCCGCCGTCGAAAATGTGCTCCTCCTTCGTCAGATCGTGCGCGCCATTGAGTCCAAAAGCGACCGCAGCGTCCCCGAGGAGTTCTTCCACGACATGCTCGACGAGCAGTTCAGCGAAGACGAGACTCTCCGCCAGTTGGAGACGGCCATCAACTGGGGCCGCTACGCCGAGCTCTTCGACTTCGACGCCTCCCGCCGCCGCTTCATCCAGTCCGAAAAGCTTCATCACGACACGGAAGCAAGCTCCACCGCGGAGATCGATGCATGATCCATCTCCCCGACCGCTTCAGCCGGCTGCAGCCGCGTGAAACGCTCGCTCGCACGCAGGTATTACAGCGCAGCTGGCCAGTGGTGCTGGACCTCTGCGTAGCCGGAATCGGACTGGCGTGCTTCTATGGCGTAGTCGTGATCGCGCGCTATTGGTTCGGCCATCCCGAGCCTGAAATCGTCATCTCGCAAAGCCCGCGCGCGCTGCCGCAGTATGCCTTCTATTCGGTCGTAAGGATCGGCCTGGCGTATCTGCTGAGCCTCGTCTTCGCCATCGGCTACGGCTACATCGCGGCCTACAGCAAGCGCGTAGAGCCACTAATGATCGCTGGCCTCGACATCCTCCAATCGATTCCCGTCCTCAGCTTTCTCCCCGGCGTCATGCTAGCGATGGTCGCGCTCTTTCCCACTCGGCAGATCGGCGTCGAGATGGGTGCCATCGTCCTCATCTTCACCGGCCAGGTCTGGAACATGGCCTTCAGCTTCTACTCCTCCATCAAAAGCATCCCGCGAGAGCTCTCCGAAGCCGCCGGCATCTACAAGTTCTCCCGCCTGCAAAAGCTGATCCAGCTCGAGCTTCCCTATGCCGCCATCGGACTGGTCTGGAACTCGATGGTCTCGGTCGCAGGCGGATGGTTCTTCCTGATGGCCTGCGAGATGTTCGTCCTCGGCACACGCGACTTCAGGCTTCCGGGACTGGGATCATACCTCCAAACCGCTGCCGGCACGGGAAACTTCGCAGCCATCACCTGGGGCCTGCTTACGATGGTTGCGATCATCGTCGCGACCGATCAGCTCGTCTGGCGGCCCATCATCGCGTGGAGCGACAAGTTCAAATTCGAGCAGGTAGAGAGCAACTCAAGAGTGCGCTCGCCACTGCTGCATCTTCTCCAGCAGTCTCGCGGACTGCGAACGCTACGTCAGCACACGATCGTTCCCTTCGAGGAGAGTCTCTATCGCCGGCTCGCAGAGGGACGAGCCGGCGGCACAGTTGCCAACGCTGCAAACTCCGATGGCGAGGTCAAAAAGAACGGCTCTGCGTCTACCATCTTGCGCGGACTTGTTATCGTGATTGGGGCAACCGCGGTTCTCTATGCGGCCTGGCAGGCGTTGGCGCTTCTACGGCAGGTCCATGGCAGCGAGTTCGCCACAATCCTAAAGGGCGCGATGGCTACCTTCCTCAGAGTCAACATCTCACTGATTCTCGCTGCTGCGTGGACGATTCCCGCAGGCGTTGCCATCGGCTTCCATCCCCGGCTCGCGCGCATCGCACAACCCATCGCGCAGATCGCAGCCTCCGTTCCCGCAACTGCACTCTTCCCCGTCATCCTTCTCGCTCTCATCCGTATCGGCGGCAACATGAATATCGGCTCTATCGCGCTGATGCTCTTAGGAACGCAGTGGTACATCCTGTTCAACGTCATCGCCGGTGCAATGGCGATCCCATCCGATCTAAAAGAAGTCGCGACGCTCTTCCACTTCACCACCATCCAGAAGTGGAAGACGGTCATTCTGCCCGGCATCTTTCCCTTCCTCATCACCGGCATGGTGACAGCCTCCGGCGGCGCATGGAACGCGAGCATCATCGCAGAATATTTCCGGCTCAAAAACCAGACGCTGCAGACGGTTGGGCTTGGTGCAGTCATCAGCGCGGCAACAGACAGCGGCCAATTCCAGATCCTGCTCCTCGCCACGATCGTGATGGCAATCATGGTCGTTACCATCAACCGTCTGGTATGGCGCCCGCTCTACCGCCTCGCCGAAACTCGTTACAAACTAGGCGGCTAAACGCCAGAGTGAGAGGAGCGAACGCGCCAATGCCAGGCACGCATACCAGCCTGAACTACTGCAACCCTCCGACCGCGCCACCCTCTGACGAGAAGCTGTTGCAAGCGGAACTTTGAATATTAACGTGCTGCCTGTAGATTTCGCATCCTATGAGCGTGGACGATAGGAGGTTCTATGACAGGTTCAGCTACCTTTGCGCCGCTTATAGAGAACCGGGAGACCGCCCCGGCATACTGGCAGGTGGACATCCTTTGGCTGGTGCTTGCGGATGGGAATCAGACCGGAAACAGCTTTTCGCTCCTTGAAGAGCTCTGCCCCAAAGACTCCGGACCGCCTCCACACACGCATACTCAAACGGAGATCTTCTATCTGCTGGATGGCGAGATCACTTTTCTGGTGGACGGAAAAGAGATCAAAGGCAAAGGGGGATCAGCAGTGACCGTGCCACCTGGTGTGGCGCACAGTTTCAGGGTCGACTCAGAGACCTGTCGATTGCTCAACCTGTACGTACCTGCAGGTTTTGAGCGGTCGATCGTTGAGCTTGCAGAGCCGGCAAAGCAGCGCACACTCCCTCCAAAAGGATTGCCCATGCGTGGTTCCATGGCGGACGCCATGAAGCTGTTTGCGGAGATTGGTATGAAGCCGGTGCCGGGCCCAGACGTCCTTCGGCCAGCCGCCGACACACGCATGGACATGTCCGGCGGGAAGTAAATTGGGCGAGAAGTAAATGGGAACGGGATCAGAACACTCCAGGAGAGAAGAATGACAAACACACCGAAGTCTGCTGTTGAAGCGCAACCACCTGCTGTGAGAGAGTTCCTCGTGCTGGGCGACAAGATGCTCATCAAACAGAGCGCCGAAAGTACGGACGGCAGATATGCCGTGATGGAGCAACTCTTAAATCCAGGAGACGGACCACCCCCGCACACCCATACCCGCGAGGACGAAGTGTTCTACATCGCTTCCGGCGAGTTCGACATCCTGCTCGGGGACCGGACAATTCGTGCCAAAGCCGGCGATGTCCTCGACGCACCCCGCAACGTGCGTCACACCTACCATTGCGTGGGAGAGGCGCCGGGCACCATTATCTTTCTTACTTATCCGGCAGGTATCGAGCGCTTCTTTGCGGAAGCGTCGAAGATTGCGCCATCCGACATGGGCAAGCTATTCGAAGTAGCAGCTCAGTACGGGTTGATCTTTGAAAAACCTGAGCCCTCCGCCGACAAGCAAAAGAACAAATAAATCTAAGGACGCTTCTGCATCGCGCTTACTTCGTGAGTTGGTGCTGTCTGAGGATGGTTACGACTCTGTCGATCGGCAGCGCTTCGACCGTATGTCCGTTGCCGGTCACCGTCGTGGCCTTCAGCATCGAATTGTAAATGGCTTCCTCGGTCCCCTCGATCGCGGCCTCGAAGAGTGGAGACATCGCATCGTTAGTGAGCACCTCAGTCCTGCGCGTCTCGTTAGTGAGCACCTCAGTCCTGCGCGTCGTGGATACATCGCTCGTAAGAATGCGAACCTGGGATGCGGTGGAGAACGCGATCGCATAGTCGCCGCTACCGTTCGACGCGGAGCTGCCCGTCCTGCCCATCCCGACCCAAGCTCTAGCTGCAAGGCGTTTCAGATTGCGCGCATCCAGTGGAGCGTCCGTCGCGATCACCATCATGCAAGAACCATCGGCCTTATCTTTTACGCCCTCGACCTGACCGGTTTCCTTGCGCAAATAATACTGACCAAGCTCCTGACCCACAGGCGCACCATTGATGGTAAGTATCCCTCCGAAGTTTGACTGCACCAGCACCCCGACCGTGTATCCGCCCAGCGTGGCCGGAAGGCGTCGCGACGCGGTTCCTATGCCACCCTTCCAGCCAAAGGCTACGGTGCCCGTACCGGCTCCCACTGTGCCCTCATCAACAGGCCCCGGCTTGGCATCTCTGATCGCATTGGTTACGTCCTCCGGCGCAATATGGCGGCCGCGAATGTCGCTAAGCCATCCGTCATTCGTCTCGCCAACGATCGCATTGATCGAAAGTACACTCTCATTGCCCGGAAGCGAAAGCATGTAGCTGATCAGATCATCGGCCACACGAGGAACACTGGTGGTTGAGGTCAGGAGTATGGGGGTCTCAATCTCTCCCATCTCATCCACTTGTGTAGACCCGGTAAGTTTTCCATAGCCGTTACCAATGAAGATCCCGCCGGGAACCCGTTCGCGATACATATTCCCGGCGTGAGGCAGAATAGCTGTAACACCGGTACGCACGTTGTCACCGAGGATGAGAGTCGTCTGGCCGACTTCCACACCTGCAACATCCGTAATCGCATCGAGCGGACCTGCCGGCAACACACCAACCTTCAGGCCAATGTCGGCGGCTCGAGGACGTTTCGGTGTGCCTGCGCTTTGTGCTCCAGCCACTAGGCTGACAAACAGAACGAAAGCGCTTCCACAAAGACCACGAGATGGGATGCGCACAGATCTAACCCCCGAAGTGTTACCTCGCCCACGCTCGATCAGACCTTATCACCTCTGGGAAAACTTCTGTGCCGTTCTGGTCAGTGGCTGCCGCCCACTTTCATACTCAGGTGTTCTTTCCAGGAGTTAAGAGCACGCTTGTTTTGGTGGACCACTTGGCGGTGGGGCCATCCGTATAAACGACAAGATTCCCATCATCCTGCAGATAGAGGGTCGGGTGCTGGATGCCAAATGTACCCGTATTGAACACCGGAATTGACCCCGCATACGCCACCAGATTGCCATCCTCCTGAAAATCTACCTCTGTGACGCCCTTTCCGTTTATCTTGGCACTCCAGACCGGTACCCATCGCATCTGGTTGTTAGGATCGAGTGCTGGCGCCGGGCCCCCAGTCACCTGGGCTAAGCCGATGGAGGACGAGTCGACGCTCTCGAGAATCAGGTTTCCATCGGATTCCTGCAAGGTGAGCCTGAATGCACCACCAGGGGAATACCAACTGCTTCCGGGGCGAAGCCATAGCGACCGTGGCTTGTTATTACCGGGACTTATGTGCGTGTTGTCTCTGACTTGGTTGTTGGGTGGGTAAGCGATAAGGCCTACTATATCCAGGGGAAATTGGAGATCGGTGCTTTGCAATGAGACATTAATCATGGGTTCCTCCGTGTTGCGCTGATTGCGTTCTAAACGGGGCCCGCGGATTGAAGATGGCTGTAACTTATAGTCTTCGAGAGGCGCTGAAGCAAGCGATCCTTTTCGGTCGATTCAGAGTTCACGGATTGCGAATCGCAGCCCGCGCCGCCCGAGGCTTGCGCCGCTCCTACTTGAAATGAGCTTCATAGGGTTTGTCATCCCGCAATGTACCTCAATGGGAATCTTCCCTCTTTCACTTCGTAGGTCATTCAAGCTCCAGAGAACATGCGATGGTCGTCGTTCAGAGCGGAGGCGCACCCGGCTGCTTGCGAAACGCAAAAGCCATCGCCAGCAGCGGAGGAGCCAGCAGCACACCCCAAAACGGAATTACAATCCCCAGCACAATCGGCCCCAGAAACGCAGCCCACCACGGAACCTTCGTAGTGCGGTGCAGCACGTAAGGCCCAATGACCAGCCCTTCCAGAATAACGATCAGCCCATAGAGGCCGAGGACCAGCCCCAGCCGCCACTCGTCGTGACCACTGAAGGCGACGGCCAGAACCGGACCGATGAGTGCAATCATGCTACCGAAGGTTGGGACGATCTGAAGAATGCCCCCGAGGATCGCCCAGAAGGGTGCGAACGGCACACGGATGAGTTCAAGCCCGACGAGCCAGAGGACACCGACGATTAAAGCATCCAGCGTCGCCGCCCGCCACCAGTTAAGCAGCGCACCGCCTGCCGTCTTCAGATGAGTCGTCGTATTGCGGTTTCGAATCTCCATACCAACCTGTCCGCCCCGACTCGCATCAGACCTTCTGAAGCAGAACTATAACTCAAGCCACTTTCATTCGATGCGCACCTTGCAACCGCGAGGCAGACGCTCGCGCGAACGGCACTGGAATGGAGCACGATCAAGATGGCTGTCATGATGCAGGCGTTTTATTGGGACGCACCCAAGCACGATAAAAAAGAGGGCGAGTGGTGGAACTTCGTAGCCGAAAAAGTAGAGGACCTTAGCAAGGCAGGATTTAGTGCGCTGTGGCTGCCTCCCGTCTCGAAAGGCTCCGACCACACCTCAATGGGCTATGACCCCTACGACTACTTCGATCTTGGCGACTTCGATCAGAAGGGCGGCACCAAGACCTACTACGGCAACCGCGCCGAACTCGAAGCGCTGATCGCCAAAGCGCACAAGCACGGCATCGGCCTCTACGCGGATATGGTCATCAACCACAACTCCGGCGCCGACGAGGAGGAGGTCAACCCTCTCGACGGCGAGAAGCGCTGGACCAAGTTCAACCCCAAGAGCGGCAAGTTTCCCCGCGACTGGAACTGCTTTCATCCCAGCCGCTACGAGCAGGTAATGATGGAAGGCGAGAACTTCGCTGGCTTCCCTCACCTCTGCCATCGAAACCCCGTCGTCTATACCGCGATGTTTGAGTATGCCCGTTTCCTTATCGAAGAGCTAGGCTTCGACGGCTTCCGCTTCGACTTCGTAAAAGGTTTCGGCGCGTGGATCATCGGACTGCTGGCGAAGTATCGCTACGTCAAGGACGGCAAGGAATTCACCCCCTTTGTTGTCGGCGAACTGTGGTCCGGGGAAGAAGACATCGACAAGTGGCTCGACAAGGTAAACAGCATGACGGACAACCAGATTGCAGCGTTCGACTTTCCGCTGCGATACCAGCTCAAGGACGTCTGCGATAAACCGAACTACGACCTGCGCAACCTGACCGTAGGCGGCTCCGTCGTGATGAAGCGGCCCATGCACGCGGCTACCTTCGTCGACAATCACGACATGGGCGACAACGCGATCGTCAACGACAAGATGATGGCCTACTCGTTCATCATGGTGCACGAAGGGTATCCCAGCATCTTCTGGTACGACTATTACAACAACGGCCTGGCGCGACCGCTCACTCCGAACGGAATCGACGCCCTGATCATCGCCCACCAGAAGTACGCTGGAGGCGACTCGCAGATCCTGCACGCCGATCCCGACCTCTACATCATGCAGCGCGTCGGCTTTAAGGACGACAGTGTCGATCAACCAGGCCTGATCTACGTGCTCAACAACCTTGGCGATAAATGGTCGGGCACCTCAGTGAAGACCAAGTGGGTGAATCAGAAGTTCGCTCCCATCGCCTGGGACGGCCACGACGACGCTCACCCGGACGAGCGAACGACCGACGCGGACGGCAACTCCGAGTTCCCTGCTCCGCCTCGAGGCTTTGCCATCTACGCCCCTGTGTAAGAGGTGTCCTGCCGGACGAGCGCCCTGCGCGGACGAGCGGTCACTTCGTGACGCGTATACCGGTCTCGGCGAATCAAACAGCATCAATTCTCCCGTTGGTCGGCCAAGCTCTGGTCTGCGACCAACGGGAGCACCGCGCGAAGCTCGGAAAAAGGCGTGCGAACGCCCGCCCCACGCGCAGTGGGCCCGTCCGGCAGGACACACGCACCTAATGCAAAAATAAAGTTCCAAAACGTGGCGTATTTTTAGCGAGCAAAAAACACGGTGCTAAAACACCACGTCAGCCACGCAAAACACCACGTTCTCACCAGCAAAAAACCATCATTTTGCACGGTGGAAAACCAAAAACCCTCAATAAAACCGCACCCGCCACCACAACCGGATTTTTGCCAGAATTCGAGCCTCTAAAAAGCGAATGCTATCCTTAAAGCATGAAATTCGGCGTTCTGGTCTTCCCCGGGTCCAACTGCGACCATGACACCCACCACGTAGTGGACGCGATCGCGCACCAGCCCGTGACCTACCTCTGGCACGCCTCAGAGGACCTTCAGGGCTGCGACGCCATCCTCGTCCCTGGCGGATTCGCCTACGGCGACTACCTCAGAACCGGCGCCATTGCCCGCTTTGCGCCAGTCATGCAATCGGTAAAGAAGTTCGCCCAAAACGGCGGACTGGTGATGGGAATCTGCAACGGCTTTCAAATTCTGTGCGAAGCAGGCCTCCTTCCCGGCGCACTGATGCGCAACGCCAGCCAGCACTACATCTGCAAACAAACCTTTCTGCGAACCGAGACAAACAACTCTCCCTTTACGCACGGGCTGTCTCGCGGGCAGGTGTTGCAGATGCCAATTGGCCACATGGAAGGTAACTACTTCTGCGACTCCGATACGCTGGAAACGCTGAAGAAACAGGATCGCATCGCCTTTCGCTACGCCACTCGAGAGGGCACGGTGACTGCTGCTGCGAACCCGAATGGATCGCTCGAGAACATCGCTGGCGTCCTGAACGAAGGACGCAATGTGCTGGGTCTCATGCCGCATCCGGACCGTTCCAGCGAGGCTCTCCTTGGATCTGCGGATGGCTTGCGCTTGTTTCAAGCGATGGCGGAGTCTTTGGCTACAGCGCGATAACGCAACCAGCCCACTGACGCGATGATAAGCTGATCACGCAATGATTGACATTCACCATCACCTTCTGTGGGGCATGGACGATGGTGCTTCGACCCTCGAAGCCTCTGTAGCTATGGCGAAGATGGCTGCAGCGGATGGGATCACCCACATCGTGTGTTCGCCGCACTCGAACGGCCAATACTCCTACGACCCTCCCATCATCAACGCGAAGATTATCGAGTTGCAGGAGCGGTTAGATCGTGATTCGATCGGTATAAAGCTGGGCCGTGGATGCGACTTCCATATGTCGTATGAAAATATCCAGGAGGCCAAAGTTGACCCGACAAAGTTCAGCATCAACGGGCTGGGCTATCTACTGGTAGAGGTTCCGGACTATGGACTGCCGCGGGGTTTGACTGAAATCTTTTATCAACTGCAGTTGGCCGGTCTAACGCCGATTCTGACGCATCCGGAGAGGAATCCTACGCTGCAGGCCGATCAGGATCGAATCGCGGAGTGGCTGCAGCGGGGAGTACTGGTGCAGGTCACGGCGGGGTCTGTGCTAGGCCGGATGGGCAAGCATGCAGAGCGGATGGCGCATGAGCTGCTCGAGAATCGGTGGGTGCACTTTCTGGCAACCGATGCGCACAATACGACCTCGCGCGCACCAAAGATGCGAGAGGCGCTGGAGTTGGTCGCAGCGAAGTATGGGCCGGATTATGCGCATCTGCTCTGTGTATCCAATCCTCTTGCGGTATTTATGGGGAAGCCGATGCCGCCACAAGTGGAGCCGCTGAACCTCTATGAGGATCTGCAGGAGAAGAGCTGGTGGCGGAGACTGCTGGGGCAGTAGATTTGGTGGGAGCACCACGCGAAGCGGTATACAAGTCACGAAGTGACCGCGCGAATCGGGGCCTCACGAACAGGTCTTCGTTCGTGGGGTGGCAAGCGCAGTAGGCCCGTCCGGCAGGACCTATCTTTTACAATCCAAGGCCGCCGTCGACGGCGAGGAGTTGGCCAGTAATAAAGTGGGGCGCCGTGGCGAAAAAGACGGCAGCTGCCGCTACATCTTCGGCAGTGCCGTTGCGCTGCATGGGTGTTTTGCGGGCGAAGTGCTCATAGGCCTCTTCAACCTCTCCTTGAACGATCATGCCGGGGGCGATGCAGTTGACACTGATCTCAGGCGCCCAGGCCTTCGCCATGGTCTTCGAGAGCATATGCAGCGCCGCCTTGGAGGTGCAGTAGTGGCCGTGAGTGGCCCAGGGATGCAGGCCTCCTAGCGAGCCGATGTTGAGGATGCGCCCTTTGACAGCGCGCAGGTGTGGGTGCGCAGCCCGGGCCATAAGAAAGGGTGCCCGGGTGTTGGTGGTAAACATCGCATCCCACTGATCGACTGAGATGTTCTCGAGCGCTTCGGAGGCAAAGATTCCGGCGTTGTTGACGAGTAAGTCGATGCGGCCCAGATCGTTGATGACTGCAGCTACGGTCTGTTCAATGTCCTCGGGATTGCGTAGATCGCAGCGGATGGCCAAAGCGTCGACGTCGTGGGCCGCGAGCGCGTGAACTGTCTGCTGCGCCTCGGTTTGAGAAGAGAGATAGGTGATGGCTACGTCTGCGCCGCGTTCGGCGAGAGCCAGAGCGATAGACCGGCCGATTCGCTTGGCCGCCCCAGTTACAAGCACAGTCTTTCCTGTTAGCGGCCTGTCCATAGACTCTTTTCATACTGCCTGGTCGGTTACAGCTGGGGTGTCGAGTTGGGAGTGGCAGGCTGCGAAGTTGCGGGCGGATTGCCCGGTGCCGGCCTGGTAACCGGCACAGTCGGCCTTATCGGCTCCTGAACGCCTGGCTTCCTGGTTGCAGCTTTGCCATCGTTGTTCTCGTAGGAGGAGACCTGCTCCCTGGGATGAATCATAGCGACGGAGATCTCTTTGCTGGCCTCTTTGACTTCGTACTCTTCGGCAAAGGTTGCGAAGCCCGGCGCGATAACCTGCACGCGCACCGTGCTGCCTGTAGGGATAACGTCGATGACGGCTTTGCCGTCGGGATCAGTCTTGACTTCGAGGTTGCCCTCGTCCTTGCCGTCCATCGATGGATTGAAGATGACAGCGGCGTTCATGATGGGCTTGCCGTTGAACTTCTTGACGACGGTAACCTCGATGTGGGACGTAGCTGGCGGCGCCTTGTATTTGCGGCCACGCTTGGCAGGGACATCCTGATCCTGAGCCCTGGCGGGAAGGCTGGATGCGAAGGCGAAGAGGAGAACGAGGAACGATAGGGACCAGACGGTGCGGCGTGACGACATGGCCTCATTCTACGACTTTTGAGATTGGGTTTGTGGGTCGGTCATCATGGCCCGGTAGGCCTGGCGGGCCTTGCGCGGGTTTCACTCACATTTCACGCAGCCGGGTTGACAACGGGAAGCGGGCTGACTATCGTTAGCAATCGGAAGGCTTGAGTGCTAACGGCTCTCTTATTTGCTTTAGGAGCCTGGGCTGCGGCCTGTTCCACTCATTTATTGCGGCTCGGGCCAGAGGTCAATGGCAGAGGCTGCGCTCTACAACGCGGACGGCCAGCCGTTCGCCAAATCGCACTAAGGAGATGTAAGCAATGGCTACAACATCATTTACACCGCTGCACGACCGGATTCTGGTTCGGCGCATTGAAGAGGGCGAAAGCATTCGTGGTGGGATCATCATCCCGGACTCGGCAAAAGAGAAGCCGCAGGAGGGCGAGGTGATCTCCGTCGGCAAGGGCAAGTCAAACGACGAAGGTAAGGTTTTCCCGCTGGATGTGAAGGCCGGCGACAGCATTCTGTTTGGAAAGTACTCGGGCACAGAGATCAAGATCGACGGCGAAGAGTTGCTGATCATGCGGGAAGAAGAAGTCCTCGGAATTCTCAAGAAGTAGGCACTTCGTGGCATTGCACGCAGCGGATGCGCTTTCGGCGCAAAAACAAAGCTGCTTGCTTACCAATCAACATACTTTGATCGGCTTTGAGCCGGTAAACAGGAGTAAGACAATGGCAAAACAGATTCTGCATGGAGAAGATTCGCGTCAGGCTATCCTGCGTGGTGTCAATATTTTGGCTGACGCAGTGAAGGTGACGCTTGGACCGAAGGGTCGCAATGTCGTTATCGAGAAGAAGTTCGGTTCGCCGACGATCACCAAGGACGGCGTGACCGTTGCCAAGGAGATTGAGCTTTCGAACTCGCTCGAGAACATGGGCGCGCAGATGGTTCGCGAAGTGGCTTCGAAGACCTCCGATGTTGCCGGCGACGGTACCACCACTGCTACCGTTTTGGCTCAGGCGATCTATCGCGAGGGTGTGAAGACGGTTGCTGCCGGTGCAAACCCGATGGCGCTGAAGCGCGGTATCGATAAGGCGGTTGAGGCCATCATCGGCAAGCGCGATGAGAACGGTGTTTCAGTAGGTGGTGCCTTGTCGACGTTCTCGAAGCCGGTTTCGGGCGACATGATTGCCCAGGTTGGAACCATTTCGGCGAACTCTGATTCTCAGATCGGCACGATTATTGCCGAGGCTATGAAGAAGGTTGGCAAGGACGGCGTTATTACCGTCGAAGAGTCTCGCACGATGGAGACTCAACTGGATGTCGTCGAGGGCATGCAGTTCGATCGCGGCTATCTTTCGCCTTACTTCGTGACCGATGCGGAGCGGATGGAAGTTGCTCTTGAGAATCCCTACATCCTGATCTACGAGAAGAAGATCTCGTCGATGAAGGACCTGCTTCCCCTGCTCGAGCAGATCGCACGCACCGCGAAGCCCCTCGTCATTATTGCCGAGGATGTGGACGGTGAGGCGCTTGCGACTCTCGTAGTGAACAAGCTGCGCGGAACGTTGAATGTTGCGGCCGTGAAGGCTCCTGGCTTCGGCGATCGTCGCAAGGCGATGCTGCAAGATATCGCGATTCTGACTGGTGGCAAGGCGATCACGGAAGACCTCGGCATCAAGCTTGAGGGTGTGAAGATCGAGGACCTTGGCACTGCGAAGCGCGTGACGATCGACAAGGACAACACCACTATCGTTGATGGCGGCGGCAAGGATGGCGATGTCGAAGGACGCGTGAAGGAGATTCGCGCCCAGATCGACAAGACCACCTCTGACTACGACCGTGAGAAGCTGCAGGAGCGTCTTGCCAAGCTGGTTGGCGGTGTTGCCGTGATCAAGGTTGGCGCGGCGACTGAGACCGAGATGAAGGAAAAGAAGGCTCGTGTTGAAGATGCGATGCATGCGACGCGCGCGGCGGTTGAGGAAGGCATTGTTCCGGGCGGCGGTGTTGCATTTGTTCGCTGCACCCCAGCGGTTGATGCTGTAATCAAGGGCCTTGAAGGCGATGAGAAGATCGGTGCAACGATTATCCGTCGCGCGATTGAAGAGCCTTTGCGCATGATCGTCTCGAATGCAGGCGAAGAGGGCGCAGTGGTGATCGGCAAGATCCACGAATCGAAGGAGACCAACTACGGCTACAACGCCGCTACCGGCGCCTACGAGGACCTAGTGAAGGCTGGCGTCATTGATCCTACGAAGGTTACGCGTACTGCTCTGCAGAATGCGGCTTCGATCGCTGGGTTGATGCTGACCACCGAGGCGATGATCGCTGATATCCCGGAGAAGAAGGAAGCTGCGGGCGGCGGACATAACCATGGCGGCGGCGGTATGGACGGCATGTACTAAGAAGTTGTTCAGAAAAAAGTGGAGCCCTGGTGAGAGCCAGGGCTTTGCTGTTTTTGCTGGAGTTTTGAGGGGTGTTTTGGAAAAAGCATGTGTTTAGTGGTGGTTTTTTGCTGGTGTAAACGTGGTGGGATGGTGGTCTGAACATGGTCGTTAGCCGCAATGTTTTCGGAGCCGAAAAATACGCCACACTTTTGAAGATTTTTTTTGTGAAAAGATTTGTGTCCTGCCGGACGGGCGTCCTGCGCGGGCGGCGGCCACTTCGTGGCGGGTATACCGCTTCGCTTGGCGCTCCCGTTGGTCGCGAACAGGAGTTCGTGCCGACCAACGGAAGGAGCAATGCTGTCTGGTTGGCCAAGACCGGTATACGCGTCACGAAGTGGCCGCTGCCCGCGCAGGGCGCCCGTCCGGCAGGACACCTTGCGTTAGTTGGCGACGACGGTTCCGGGGCGGACCTGGGTTGGGGCGCGGAGTTTGGTTTTGGGGAGGTCGGTTGACGTTTTCAGACTGACGAGTTTTTTGTTGGCGTCTACGGGAAAGGTGGCGACGTAGGTTCGGGCGATGGCCTCTTGAAACTGCTTGAGGTAGGGGGCCATGGAGACAGGGTTCTGACCGGTGCTTTGGTAGAGCGAGAGGCCGCCGGTTCCTTCTGCCATCTGGGCGAGGTAGTTTTGTCCGCTGAAGCTGCCGCGGCCACGACTGAAGCCGGCATCGCTGAAGTAGATGGAGTAGACGGGGACGCCGGCGCGCTGGGCGTCGGTGACGGAGGCGTCGACGTAGGGGCTGTTCTGGTTGAGTGGGCTGGTGCTGCCGTTATAGGGGTCTACGCCGTTGGTGATCATAAGGACGAAGCGTGGCTTGTGGACGGGGCCTGTGCGCTGGACGGGGCTGACCTGATTTTCGGCCTGGCCGGGCCAGTTCTTGACGAAGGCGGAGAGGCAGAAGTAGGGGCTGGCGCTGGAGCCGGGGATGCCGCTGGGAATTCGGAGGCTCTGGGCTGCAGCGGCGAGGTTCGACGTAAAGCCTGAGGCTCCGGTGCCGGGAACGACGTTGCCGTTCTGCATGTAGCCGACGAAGACTTCGGTGCCAGCGGGTAGGCTGGTGATGAAGGCGCGGAGATTGTTCATCTCGCGGGCGACGCTGGTGCGGAGGCCGTCATCGATGAGGAGGGCGACCTGGGCTCCGCCAGGGGGTATGGCGGCGAGGTTGGTAAGTGGGCTGACACGATTGTCGACCTTGAGGGTGAGATCTTTTGCGGTGGGGCTGACGGGGGCTTTGCTGTCGAATGCGACGAGAGCCTGGGTGGTGGCGGGGCTCTCCTGGGCGTGGATTGTGCTTGCTGTGGTCGCTGCCAGGAGGGTTAGTGCGAGCAGATATCGGGTCATTTTTGTTTCCCTTCGTTAGGTTAGACGGTGCAGTGAGGCTGGGCGATGCGGGGAGGGAAAGAACATACATGATGGAAACACGTGGGAGACATGTTTGGTTGCGTTTTTTGGTGCGCGGTCCTGCCGGACGGGCCCACTTCGCGTGGAGCGGTCACTTCGTGACTTGTATACCGCTTCGCTAGGCGCTCCCGTTGGTTGCGAAGAAAGACGATTCCGACCAACGGGAGGACTACGCGAAGCTCTAAAGAGGCGTGCGAACGCCCGCCCTCCGCGCAGGAGGCCCGTCCGGCAGGACCTTTTTTACTGGTTTTTCCGTCCTGACACACCACTGGCTCGTCTAACTCAGACACGATGATGTTAGGGCTCCGCAAAACCGTTGTTTTCCTTGCTTCTTTGAGCAGCACTGTGCTGGCGCAGACGACGCTGCATACCACTACGACTCTGGTGGTTGTTCCGACTCTTGTGCAGACGCCGGACAAAGATCTGGTGTACTCGCTTCGGGCGGAAGATTTTGTGCTGACCGACAATGGAGTTCCGCAGAAGGTGACGCTGGAAGAGGAGACGAGGCGGCCGCTGTCGCTGGTGGTGCTGATGCAGACGGGCGGAGATGCTCGTGGACAGTTTTCGAGTTATGCGCATCTCGACACGATGATTGCTTCGCTGCTGGGCGAAGCTCCGAACGAGGTGTCGATTGTGAACTTCGATAGTCAGCCGGAGGCGGCTTCGCCTTTTACAACAAACGTTGCGGAGTGGGGCGATGCGATCGATCATCCTGATGTGGGGGATCGAGGAGCTGCGATCTTCGACAGCATCGCATATGGACTTGATTTGTTACAAAAGCGCCCTACGTACAATCGTCGCGCCATTCTATTGCTGAGCCAGGGGCACGATGTGGGGAGCAAGACTCCGTTGAAGGATGTTGTGCGGGAGCTGGGCGAGACAAATACCGCGATCTACAGCGTCACGTTTTCAGCGGAGAAGACGGCCCTACGACAGGAGTTAAAGGAACCAGGGCCCAAGACAAAACCGATTGCTGTTGGGAATGTAACACCGCCTACAGTTGGAACTTATCCAAAAGGAGGAGATACGGGAAGCCCCGCGGAGTTGATTGCTTACTTCAACCTGAGCGAGCCACTGCGTTTGATCCTCGGTGCGATGAGCAAGAATACTTCGGCTGAGGTTGCGACGTTGTCCGGGGGCGAGTGGAGCAGCTTTGACAATGCGTAGGAGTTGACGCAGGATCTTGGCGTTTTGACGAATCATCTTCATAACAGCTACGTACTCAGCTTTACACCGACTTCTTCGGAGCCGGGGCTGCATACGATCAAGGTGCGGCTGGGTCATCATCCGGAGCTGCTGGTGTCGGCGCGGAGCAATTATTGGGCGTCTGAGCCGTCGAGATGACGGTCTCTGTGGGGGAGCGAAACTTTGGATGCTTAGGTTGGAAGGTTCGAACGGTATGGGTCGGTGGAATGTGTCGGGGTCCTTCACTCCGTTCAGGATGACTGCGAAGAGCAGGCAACAACAAAGGCAACGTCAACAACAACGGCAATAGCAAAAGCAAATACGGGTCTTGACGGATACAGCAGCGCGAATCGGTCCGCTGCAACCGAGAGTTGTGGCCGCAATCCACTGCGCTGCTCACGGTGAGACAGTGAACAGCTTCGGTCAAGATGACGTGTTTTTGGGTGTGGGAGGAGAACAGATCCCCATGAAGGACGACTCTAGTTGCCGCCTATGCGGATCTTCAGACCGGCGCGGATGGTAAACGGCAGGCCCGGGTAGCCGATGGGGCCGATGTGTTGCTGGCTGAGGAGATTGTCGAGCTGGGTGAAGACTGTTACGTGGCGGGTGGCGCTGAAGAGAAGGTTGAGGTCTAGCTTGGCGTAGCCGAAGTCGACGTCCTGGTTGGGGAGGAGGAGCGTGTTGCCTCCGTTGCGGTCGTTGTGAAGCTGGAAGGTGGAGTCGTCGCTGCGGCTGGCGAGCGCGCCTTTGATGGCGGCGGAGAATCTGCTGGCAGAGTATTGGACGGCGAAGAAGCCGGTGCTGGGCGGGCGGTTGAAGGGGCGGTTGCCAACGATGGGAGAGAGAGCTCCGATGGGGACGCCGGGTATGTCAGGGTTGAAGGCTGGGGCGACGTTGTCGGAGGTGAAGGACTGCTCGACGAGTGAGGCGAGGTAGGTGTAGCCGCCGCGCAGGAAGAGGTGCGTGAGGGGCTGATACTGGAGCTCGAGTTCGAGGCCCTGCGTACGGTAGGCGAGGGAGTTCAGCGAGGCGTCAGGGACTTGCAGCGCGATGTTGGCGGGGATGCTGAAGTACTGCTCGAGGTCGTTGGGGGCGAGGCGCTCGAGCTGATGGCTGAACTGATTGTGGAAGTAGCCAGCCTTGAGGATGAGCTTCTGGTTGAGGATGTTCTGGTCCACGGCGAGGTCGAAGGTGCGGGAACGCTGGGCGGCGAGAGGGCGGATGTTGTAGGTGGCGATGGCGGATTGGTTGGCGGTTTGTGCGAGAAGCGTGTCGAGGCTGGTGAACTGGTCTTCGAGGGTTGGCTCCTGTACGCCGGTGGCGATGTTGGCGCGGATGCTGGTGCCGTGGAAGGGACGGTGGCCGGGGAGGACGGGGACGTAGGTGAGGCCGAGACGCGGGGTTCCGGCGGTGCCGTAGAGGTGGTTGCGCTCGATGGCTCCGCCGAAGGAGTAGAAGAGGCGGTGGTGGAGGTCGCCCTGGAGTTGAAGGGTGTAGAGGAAGTTGGTGCGCTGAGCCTGCTGGTTGAAGCCGGTGGTGGGATTGTAGAGGCGGCCACGCTCGTCTTCGTAGTGGAAGCTGAAGAGGGCGGCGATGCGGTAGGGGAAGGTGTAGTCGGTCTGGTAGTCGAGCTGGTCGCGGTTGTGGACGTTGTCGAGGGTTGGGGAGAGGAAGGCTGCCTGGCCGGTGGCGGTGTAGCCGTTAGCTCCGCGGAGGGTGACGAGGTCGCCGTAGGTGATGGCGTCGGGTGATTGGTCGAACTGCTGCTCCTGTTCGCGCTTGCGACTGATGCCGTAGCGGGCGAGGTTGTGCCAGTTCCCTGCCAGGATGTTTTCGATAGTGATGCCAGAGTAGAGATCCTGATCGGATTGTTTGCCGGAGGCGGAGATGCCGTAGATGTCGTGCGCTTGTGGGAGGCCAGCGGCGGAGTCGGCGTTGCGCAGGGTGAAGCGGGCGGTGGTGTTAGTGAGGATGGTATAGCCGATGTTGGCGGTGCTGGTGATGAGGTGGAACTGGTCGCGCGGGAGGGCGTTGGAGGTGTTGAGGCGGTTGAAGGCGGCTTGGTAGTCGAGCCTCTTGTAGGTGCCTGAGAGGATGGCTTCGTTGCGGTAGGTGTGGAGGTTTCCAGCGTCGCCGGTGTAGTCGAGTGTGGGGCGAAGGAAGTTGCTGCGGGTGGTGCCGAGGCTGACGATGGAGGCTTCGGCTCCGGTGCCTTCGAGGGCGCTGTTGGCTCCGCGATAGATCTCGGGGCCGGTGAGGGCGGTGGTGGCGAGGGGGCTGAAGTCGAATGGGCCGCCGAGGTTGGTGGCGGGGATGCCGTCGATGAGGATCTTGTTGGCGTCGGGGCTGCCGCCGCGAACGTAGAGCTCGATGGGGCCTCCGGTCTGGCCGGTCTGGAGGACGTTGGTGCCGGGGGCCTGGCGGAGATCGTTGAGCAGGTTGATCTGCGTTTCGAGGACTTGCCTGGGGATGAGCGTGATGGCTGCGGGGACTTGTTGGATTGGCGTGGGGATGGCGGTGGAGGTGGTGGCGAGTTGCGGGGTGACGGTGGCGTACTCGAGGACGATGTTGCGACTGACGACGGCGATGCGGCCGCCGTAGAAGGCGTCGCCAATGCTGGGGGTGAAGGGCGAGGCGGAGGTGAGAAGGACGAAGCGGCCGGGGAGTCCGCTGCGGAGCTCGTAGGTGCCGTCCATGAGGGAGAAGGTGAAGGCGACGACACGACCGCCCTGGATGAGCTGGATGCGGGCGTTGCCGAGGGGGAGGCCCAGGGGAGTGGTGACTTTGCCTCTTACGATGACGGCTCGGGCGGGCAGGGTTAGGAGGAGCGCGGCGATTGCGAGGAGGTGGATTGCGCTCCGTGGCGCCGCGGTATGCATGGTTTGATTGTAAGTGCGTGAGTCCTGCCGGACGGGCCCACTTCGCGTGGGGCGGTCACTTCGTGACTTGTATACCTTGTTTGGGCGAGGCTTGCTGCTTCGGTCCTCCCGTTGGTCGGAAGGCTATGGGATCAGGTTACGGAATTAGGAGGAGTTTGCCGGTGGTGGCGCGGGACTCCAGCTCGCGATGGGCCTGAGCGGCGTCGGCCAGGGGGTAGACGTGTTCGACGCGAAGCCTGAGGGTGCCGTTAGCGATGGCGTCGAAGACATCCTTGGCGCGGTGTTCGAGTTCGGCGCGGGTGGCGATGTAGTCCTTGAGAGTGGGGCGAGTAACGAAGAGGGAGCCCATGGTGGAGAGGCGGATGAGGTCGAAGGGTGGGACGGCTCCGCTGGATCCGCCGAAGAGAACGGCGACACCGCGAGGACGGAGGCATTGGAGAGACTGCTCGAAGGTGAATTTGCCTACGGAGTCGTAGACCACGGGGAGGCCCTTGTTGCTGGTTAGGGATTTGACCTTCGCGGCGAAGTCTTCTTTGGTGTAGAAGATGATCTCGTCGGCTCCGGCGGCGCGGGCGATGGTGGCCTTTTCTTCGCTGGAGACGGTGGTGAAGACGCGGGCGCCGAGGGCTTTGGCCATCTGGATGAAGAGGAGGCCGGTGCCGCCTGCGCCGGCGTGGATGAGGATCTCGTCGCCGGATTGGACGGGATAGGCGGAGTGGAGGAGATAGTGGGCGGTCATGCCCTGAAGGATTGCAGCGGCGGCTTGCTGGGTGGTGACGCCTTCAGGGATGGCTACGAGGCGGGCGGCAGGGGCGACGGCGAACTGGGCGTAGGTGCCGGGGATGAGGCACCAGGCTACGCGGTCGCCGGGCTTGAAGGTGGTCACGTCGGGGGCGACGGAGACGATGGTGCCGGCGGCCTCCTGGCCAAGGGTGTAGGGGAGTTTGGCGGGGTAGCGGCCCTCGCGGAAGTAGGTGTCGATGAAGTTGACGCCGGAGGCTTCGATGCGAATGAGGGCTTCGCCGGGGCCGGGGGTTGGCGTGGGTAGGTCGGTGAGGGTGAGGACGTCGGCGGAGCCGGTGGTGTGGATCTGGATGGCTTGCATGGCTGGTTTAGGGTACAACATGGCGGCATAGAGAGTGGCTTTGGTTTGGGTGGCCTATTTGAAGCTCCCATATCGTTTCTTCATCTAAACTTGAGATATCAGATTCGTGGCGTTGCTTTGCCTCCGTCCCCGACGTTGTAACTGTGGGGTAGGTTTTGAGTCGAACTTTTGAAGGGGATTGAAGAAGATTATGTCCAGCCGTCAGCCTTTGCCTATTGCGATTTACTATGAGCAGCCGATTTGGTTCAAGCTGTTGTTTGAGGAGTTGGATCGGCGCGGGGCGAACTATGTGAAGGTGAGTGCGGTGGAGCATAGCTATGGGCCGGAGGATCATCCGGAGGAGAAGTACGCAGTTGTACTGAACAAGATGAGCCCATCGGCGTGGAATCGTGGTCATGGGGATCAGATCTTTTACACGCTGGGGTTTCTGGAGCACCTGGAGAGCCGCGGGGTTCGCGTGGTGAATGGTGTGAAGGCTTTTCGGAGTGAGTTGTCGAAGGCGGCGCAGCTTTCGATGCTGGAGGCGCTGGGGCTTGGGTATCCGAAGGCTCGGGTGATTCACCGAGCGTCGCAGGCGAGTGCCGCAGCGGAGGAGTTGCGCTTCCCTGTGGTGGTAAAGCCGAATATTGGCGGCAGTGGAAGCGGCGTGGTGAAGTTCCAGACGAAGGAGCACCTGGCGGAGGCTTCGGCGATGGAAGGCGGATTGACTCTGGGGATGGATTTGACCGGGTTGGTGCAGGAGTTTGTTCCAGCGCGCGGGTCGTACATCGTTCGGGTTGAGGTGTTGAACGGGAAGTATTTGTACGCGATCAAGATACATATTACCGGCGAGACGTTTGATCTTTGTCCGGCGGATATCTGCAAGACGCCGTTGGGAGTGGAGCTGGAGCGTGCGGCTTGCCCGATCGATGCGGCTAAGGATGGGCTGGCGGTAGAGGCCTTTGACGCGCCGCCTGAGGTGATCGCGGAGGTGGAGCGGCTGATGGCGGCTGCAGGAATCGAGCTTGGTGGTGTGGAGTTTATGGTGGATGATCGCGACGGCGTGAGGATGTACTACGACATCAATGCGCTCTCGAACTTTGTGGCCGATGGACAGAAGGTTGTGGGCTTCGATCCATTTGTGAAGCTGGCAGATTGGCTGGAGGAGGAGGCGCGGATGGTGAATGAGCGCCGGGCTGGTGTGCCGGAACTGACGGGAGCGCGGCTTTGAGTACAGAGATAGGGAGCACAAAGGCGGGGAGCATAAAGACGAGGATGCGGTACGGCTTCTGGTTGCCGGTGTTTGGTGGGTGGCTCCGCAACGTCGACGACGAGAAGATGGAGGCCAGCTGGGAGTATGTGCGCGACCTGGCCAAGAAGGCCGAGACAATTGGATACGATCTGACTCTGATTGCGGAGTTGAATCTGAATGACATCAAGGGTGTGGATGCTCCTTCGCTCGATGCGTGGTCGACAGCGGCTGGGCTGGCTGCGGTGACCGAGAGACTGGAGCTGATGGTTGCGGTGCGGCCTACGTTTCATAACCCGGCGCTGCTGGCGAAGCAGGCGGCTTCGATCGATCAGATGTCGCATGGGCGGTTGACGCTGAATGTGGTTTCTAGCTGGTGGAAGGATGAGGCAACAAAGTATGGGGTCCACTTCGACGAGCATGATGACCGGTATGCGCGGACTTCGGAGTGGCTGGATGTGGTGGATGGATGCTGGAAGACGCAGGGGTTTTCCTATAAAGGCAACTACTATGATGTGCGCGAGAATGTGCTTTCGCCGAAGCCAGTGAGCAAGCCGCGGCCTACGTTGTATGCGGGTGGCGAGTCGGAGACGGCGAAGAATCTGATCGCGGCGAAGTGCGATGCGTACCTGATGCATGGCGATGCTCCGGAGGCTGTGGGGAAGAAGATCGCCGATATGCGGGAGCGGCGGGAGAGGCTGGGGCTGGGGCCGATGACGTTCGGCGTGGCGGGGTATGCGGTGGTGCGGGACTCGGAGGCGGAGGCGCTGCGCGAGGTGGAGCGAATTACGGATGTGAAGCAGTCGGCGCGTGGGTATGCGAACTATGAGCAGTGGGTGACGGGGTCGAATCTGCAGACGGAGATCTCGTTGAAGGATTACTCAGTGTCGAATCGCGGGCTGCGCTGCGGGTTTGTGGGAACGCCGGAGCAGGTGTCGGAGCGGATGGAGGAGTTCGCCGCGGTGGGGGTGGATCTGGTGTTGCTGCAGTCGAGTCCGCAGGCGGAGGAGATGGAGCGGTTTGGGGCGCAGGTGATCGGCAGCAAGGCAGAGGCGGCGGTCTAAAGGGCATACCGGGTTGAGGTCAGCCGGGTGCTATGGCTGGACACCGGTCTTAGGTCTTTGGGGCGAAACGACTGAGGCGGTTACTTCAGGGAAACTCTGATTAAGTCTTATAGCATTCCCTCCGCGACTAAAGTCGCGTTGCTGCGATTCGATTGCGGCGGGACTAAAGTCCCGCCTTTCAAGAATAGGACTTGATGAGGGTTCCTTGGAGGGTTCTGCCACGGAATAGCTCTGAAAGGGTATAGCCGGGCTGGACATCAGGCATTAGAATTAAGCAGAATTTTGCACATGCGGTTTTTTGCAACGGGGAGATCCGTGGGATGGTTGAGGCTAAACAGTGAATGAATGGGCACGTGGAGGAAGAGGTGCGGCAGTGGGGCGTGGTTTGCTCCTCGCTGGGATGGTGGTACTGATCGAGGGCTGTCACTCGGGGCACCAAAGCGATGCTCTTCTGAATGCTCTTACGAGCCAGGCACAAGCGAAGACGCTGGGGCCGAATCATTTAGCGGCGGAGGGTGCGGCCGCAATTGTGGAGACGTGTGGGAAGCAATCCTTCGAAAATGCGCGCAACGGGTTGATCGTGAGCCAGACGGGATTGCATGAGGATATCTTTGGGATGCGCAGCCGTACGTCGTACGTCTCCATTGCATTCAGCCTGGACGATGCGCTGCGGCTTGAGGATGTGCTGCGGAAGAAGTTGAACGAAAGCCAGCAACCCTCTGCAGAGCAGGAGTGTGTTCAGCAGTTTGTGGGATACCTGGAGGCTCTGACCGATCCGATGGTCGAGCAAGACAAACTGGCCAAGGATCTGGATGCTGCGGCGTTCAAGGACTCGACCAGGGAGGCGCAGGAAGAGTTGAAGAGAGAGCAGCAGAAGGCGCCACCTGCACCGACCGGAAGCAATTAAGGCTCAGACACTTTGCTAAGATGGGGGTGGAGCAGCATCGGTTCCGCATGCCTCTCTACCCTCCGAGTAAACAGGATCAGCTTGCCGATCAACTCCAGCGCCATGCCGCTTTCAAAGACCCCTCATCAAATCGAAGGCCTTCAGATATGGCGGGCGATTGCCGTCATCCTGGTGGCTGCGCTCCATCTGATGCAGGTGATGGGCGGAAGCGGTAGTTTGACGATGGTGCGATTTGGAAATCTTGGAATGTTCGGCGTTGACATTTTTTTTGTCATCAGCGGATTTATTTTAGGACTGACCGCGTTGAGAGCTGCATCGGGAGATGCTCGATTCGAGTCACTCCACTTCATCTCCCGGCGCATCCTGCGAATCCTGCCGATCTACTGGATCGTTATCCTCTTCCCTTTGACTCGATGGCTTCGTTCGAGTGAGGTGTCGGGATTCACGTTCCTGGACTTCTGGTTTCTGCTTCCGGGCCTATCTTATCCACGGATCCATTTGATCATTGGTCTGGCGTGGACGCTGATCTTCGAGATGTTCTTCTATTACGTCCTGACTGTGTTTCTGCGGATCACTCTACGAGATGCGGTTCGGAATACGATCGCAGCGCTGGTTCTTCTGGTGGTGGCTGGGCAGTTTCTGGGCATCCGTCGATCGGGCCTTGTGGTTGTCATGAATCCAATTCTGCTTGAGTTTGTGATGGGAAACATTACGGCACTTGGGTTTCAGAGATTCGGAAGACAGCGCAAGGCGGGTGTCGCGATGCTGGTTGCAGGAGTTATTGCGGCAGGACTGGTGACTTTCTACACTTCGACGAACGTCGCACTGGAACAGAACGTCCTGCTGGGGGTAGGTATGCTTCTGCGCGTGGGGACGTGGGGGATTGCAGCGTGGTTGCTGGTTAGCGGAGTGGTTTTCTGGGGGCCGCAGGTGAGGTCCCGGCTTGGCAAGATGCTGGTCGCTATTGGGGATGGATCTTATTCCATCTATTTAACATCTGCGATTTCCACCGAGATGATCTCGCGACTCATGGCCAGGATTCCGATAGAGTTCCTGAGGAGCGGTCCCCTTGTTTTGAGAGAAGGGATCGCATTAGTGTGCGTAATTCTGACGGGTATGGTCTGTTTTTGGTTCGTGGAAACGCCACTACTTAGGTGGCTGAATGGCCGATACAAGTTGATCTCCGCTCGACGACGAGTAGTGCCGGCCCCTGTTATTGGAGTCTGACAGGGGGCTGCTTGGCTTGAACGACGCGGATTACTGGATCAGGCTCTCTTCGGAGCGGAGGCGGAGGATGCGGTCTACGGCGTAGGGTGCGCGGTGGGCTGCTGTGTGAAAGTGGCGAACCTGGAGTTCTCCGAGCAGACCGATGCCCATCATTTGAATTCCGGCGAGGATCAGAACTCCGGCGATGACGAAGAGCGGGCCGTGGAGGCTCATGATGTGCTGGCCGGTGACGATCTTGAGGATGAGAAGCCACGCAGACATACCGAAGCCAGCAACCACGCCGAAGGCTCCGATAGTTCCGAAGAAGTGCAGAGGCCGCGTCATATAGCGGAGCAGGAAGCGGATGGTGAGGAGGTCGAAGAAGACGCGGAAGGTGCGGGAGATGCCGTAGTGGCTCTCACCGAACTCGCGCGCGGGATTGGAGATGGGAATCTCGCAGATGCTGGCGCCATACCAGGAGGCGAGGGCGGGGATGAACCGATGCATCTCACCGTAGAGGGGGATGTTCTGGATGACCTCGCGGCGGTAGGCCTTGAAGGTGGTGCCGAAGTCGTGGATGTCGACGCCGCTGAGCGCAGCCATGAGCCAGTTTGCGGCGCGTGAGGGGATGCGGCGCATGATGAAGTTGTCGCCGCGCTGGGAGCGCCAGCCACTTACTACGTCGTAGCCTTCTTCCAGTTTTGCGAGGAAGCCGGGAATCTCATCGGGGTCGTGCTGGAGGTCGCCGTCCATGGCGAGGATGAAGTCGCCCTGGGCGTGGTCAAAGCCGGCGGCAAGGGCCGAGGTCTGGCCAAAGTTGCGGCGGAGCTTGATGACCAGTACGCGGCTGTCTACCGCAGCGATCTCTTCGAGCAACCTGTAGGTGCGATCGCGGGAGCCGTCGTCGACAAAGACCAGTTCAAAGGTCTCGTTGACGTGCTCCATGACGGCCTTCAGGCGATCGTAGAGTGTGGTGACATTCTCTTCCTCGTTATGGAAGGGGACGACGATGGAATACTTCGGCACTTTATGATGATACTCCCGGGGTTGCGTTCTTTGGATGCCGATCGGAGGACAAAAGATTTGAATCTACCAGTTTTTTTTGTCGATGAGCGCCGAGAACGAAGGCCTACAAATGTCCAGGAACGGCTTAAAAACGAAAGTTCAAGACGTAATCCATATTTTGCGGCTTGCCTAGAAAGGAGCCGGCGACAAACTCGGCCTGTTGGGCAGCGGCGGTGGCGGCATCGGCCAGCGTGGCATCATCCCCAATCTCTACTCGGATGTCGCCTACTTTGCCGTCCTCGAGGACATCGACGATGAGACGGACTTGGCCGTGGGTTCTGTGGCAGGGCTTCCCTGCCCTGCAATCCGGGGGTGGCATGCTGATCAGCCTGGGCGGTGTGATCGAGGGTCTGCTTTGGGCGTGCAGCTGCAGGAGCACGGGCGCTCCGAGAAAAAGCGGAAGAAGGGCCCAGACTGTACGCATAAGCTAAATACTCTCACGAGTTGGTGAGGGCGTAACCTCAATCTTTTTTGCGATTCGGGCTTGCTTCGCATCGGGCGATGATCTTGCTTAAACGGTGATTACACGGACCTGCTTTCGCTGGAAGGCTTCAACGAGTTCGGGGTCGACGCTGTCGTCGGTGATGATGGTGTGCAGGTCGCTTGTGGCGCAGACTTTGACCGAGGTGAAGATGCCGAGTTTACTGGCGTCCGCGACGGCGATGACCTGCTTGGAATGTCTGACCATCTCGCCTAGAACCAGCGCTTCGTCGGATTCGATGACGGTCAGACCGTGGTCGGGGTGAATTCCGCATGCGCCCATGAAGACCTTGTCGAAGAAGAGCCGCTGCAGGGAGTCGAAGGCGGTTGCGCCGACCATGGAGAACGCGCCGGGCCAGCGGATGGAGCCTCCAGTGAGGGTGACGCGGGCGTTGGGGAGGCTGGAGAACTCCATGCCGATATTGACCGCGTTGGTGACGATGTGGATGCCCTCGCGATGGCGGAGGCTGCGGGCTACCTGGGTGGTGGTGGTGCCGGGTGAGAGCGCGATGGTGTCGCCTTCGTTGACCATCTCGGCGGCGGCGATGGCGATTCGCCGTTTCTCGTTCGCGAAACGCTCTTCGCGCAGAGGAAAGGCGGCATCGAACCGGAATGGCTCGTAGGTCATCTTTCCGGCCAGCTCGACGCCGCCGTGGGTGCGGTTTACCAGGCCGCGCTGGGCCAGTTTGATGAGGTCCCGGCGGACGCTGGCCGGAGAGGCGTCGATGGTAACGGCCAAGTCTTCAACGCAGCTTTGGCCCTTCTGCAGCAGGAGATGAAGTATCTGGTTTGCGCGATCCTGGGTCTTCTGGGCCATGTCTCGTCCATTCTAATCACGCTTAAGTCTGCAGACGGGCTGGATTTCGGCAGATTGGTGCTTTCATTTTGAGTATATGAACTGATTTTCTTCAGAATTATGAAAAGTAATGTTGACAAATGTTTCCATAGATTTCTATTCTCTAGCAACAATTTGATTCTTCCTGACCGCAATGAACGGATCTTCGGCCTCAGATAGCCGTTGTCCGCTGCGCGGATCCCTCCCATGTCCTACAGACACCCTGGAGTTGTTCAAAATGATGAAAGCAGCGCAAAAGATGAAATTTCTCAAATGTATCTCCGGGGCCGTGATCGTTATGGCCGCGCTGTTCTGTACGCAAAGCCTGCTAGCTCAGACCGTCACTGGGACGATCACTGGCGTGATAACGGACCCGAGCGGCGCCGTCATTGCCGGGGCGAGCATTGTGGCGCACAACACGGATACGGGTGTGGACTCGAGTGTGACAACAAATTCGGCTGGGCTGTATCGAGTTCAGTTTCTGCCGATCGGCCGCTATGAGGTATTGGTTGATGCGAAGGGCTTCAATAAAGAGACGATCCCGGCGTTTCAGCTCGAGGTCCTGCAGACGGTCACCTTCAACGTCAAGCTGTCGCTGGGAGCTTCTTCGGAGGTGGTGAATGTGTCTGAGGCGGCTCCGATTCTGAACACCAATGACGCTACGCTGAGCGGAACCTTCACCACGAATACGATTGAGAACTTTCCCCTGAACGGCCTCGACTTCTCCGCGCTGACGCTTTATGTGCCAGGTGCTGTGAGCAGCGTAGGAACCTCGGGCACGACCGGCATCGAGCGCAGCACCTTCTACACCGACTCGGTGAATCTCAACGGGAATCGCGCTCAGGCGAATAACTACACGCTCGACGGCATCGATCTCAACGAGAGCTTTAATAATCTGATCGCTTACAGTCCTGCGCCGGAGTCGCTGCAGGAGCTTAAGGTAATTACCGCAAACTCCCCTGCGGACTACGGCAACGTCAATGGAGCGGGCGTGATCAGCGTGCTGAAGAGCGGAACCAATCAGTTCCATGGCTCGGCTTATGGTTACGTTCAGGACTCCAAGACCAACGCGAACTCCTGGACGAACAATCACGCGACGCGGGATCAGATTATCCCGATCAATCCGTTCACCCAGTCTCAGTTTGGGGGCACCCTGGGTGGTCCCATCAAGCGAGATAAACTCTTCTTCTTCTTCGACTACCTTGGATCGCGCCGGCATAGCGGGGGCCTCTCCCGAAATAGCGTCTTCACCCAGGCCATGCGGAACGGGGACTTCTCCGCGCTTCTCACCCATGGCAATACGCAACTCTACGATCCGGAGAACAACTTTGCGCTTTACGCCGGGAACCTGGGTGTACCGATCCTGAATCCGGTTGCGAAGTATCTCTTCGCTCATCCGAATCTTTACCCGCTTCCCAATACGACTCCGTCGGACGGCATCATCAACAACGACCTTACGGGACCGTCAAGGACCTACATGGCCAACAACCAGGGGGATATCAAGATCGAGTACGATCCGCGCTCTTCGGACAAGATTACGGGATTCTTTTCCATCTCCACGGCCTACGATGGTTCGACTTCGGTTCTGCCGATCTCCTTCCCCGGAACCAGCGTCTACCCCACTAAGGTGACGGGCGCGAACTGGGTCCACATCTTCTCGCCGGCGATCGTGAACTCGGCGCGTATCGGTTATACCCGCGTCAGCTGGAGTAAAGGCTTGCCGGTCGACACGACGGGTGTGTTCGGGACTAACGGCAATGCTGTTGTTGGCATTACGTTTCCCAATCAGGCTTACCAAGGGTTCACAGCCCAGGGTCTTTCAGGTAACAACGACGCGGGGTTCACAACTCTCGGAAACAATGCGAGCAACAATGGCAGTCTTGTCGACAACACCTACAGCTACATCGACAACCTTACATGGCAGCGCGGAAGGCATACGCTCAGTCTTGGCGTTCAAGCCATCCGGTATCAGAATAACTATCCGACCAGCAACAACAATGGCTTTCTGGGTTCACTTGGCTACACCGGATCCTTCACCAGTAATCCCTCTTCAACAAACCCTGCCGGCCTCGGTGGCTACAGCGGTGCGGACTTTGTACTCGATCGCGTGAGTTCAGCGTCGGCCACCCTGGCCAGCGTGAACGTTGGACAGAGACAATGGCGCGCTGCCGGGTATATCAACGACGACTTCAAGGCGCTGCCGAATCTCACACTAAATATCGGTCTGCGTTACGAGTACGACCAGCCGTGGGTGGAGTCCAATGACAAGACCGGCAATATCGATGTTGCAACGGGCCAGGTGATCTACGCCGGCCATATTCCGGCCGGTGCACCAGCTGGTTCAGGATTGTGCAGCAACCATGCCTGCTACGACGCCAACTACCGGCAACTGACTCCGCGACTCGGGTTCGCCTACCAGGCAAACGACCGCTTCGTCGTTCGGGGTGGATACGGCGCGACCAGCTTCTTTGAGGGCAACTCTTCCAACCAGCGTCTCACCTCCATCACTCCCTTTATCCAGGCCGTCAATGTCAACGTCGTCACGCCGACGCCCGGGAATCCAGGTAGCCCGCGTACCGCAGAGCAGGGTTTCGCCAGCGGCACGGTCGCCTTTGGCGGTACCTTCAACGTCTACCCGAAGGACATTCAGCCTGCCTATGTTCAGGAGTGGAACCTCACCCTTGAGTACGCGGTGAGCCGTACTCTGTCGCTTCAGGTAGGATATCTTGGCGAACAGGGACAGCACATCGAAGACTACGGCAATCTCAATCAATACCTGGTCAATGGAGATCAGACCACTGCTCCCTACTACAACAATCCTTTTATCGGCATTAACGCCATCGACCCTTCGGTGAGCATCGGCTCCGGCTCGCTGCTTATCACCGAGTCTCGTGCAGCGTCGAACTACCAGGCGCTCCAGACGGTGCTTCGTCAGCGCACCAGCCACGGACTGGAGTTTACGCTGAACTACACCTATGCCAAGGCACTGACCAATAGCGCGGGCAACTATCCTGTGAATAGCTCCGGGGCTTCCAACTTCGGACAGGGCGCGTTTCAAAATTACTACGACAGCGCTGCAGACTGGGGACCGGCAGCCTATGACGTAAAACATAATGTTAGCGGCACAGGAGTCTATGCGCTGCCGTTCGGGCGCGGAAAACAATACCTCTCCGGCATCAACCGCTGGGCCGACGAAGCGATCGGGGGATGGAAGCTCTCGGTAGCCGGCGTGGTGTATTCGGGCTTCCCTGGGACTACCAACGGTCCTGGCAACAACTCGAACAGCTACGGAAATTCGCGCCCGAATCAGTATCGGAAGTTGAAGATCGTTCATCGCAGCATCGACAACTGGTTCGGAACCGACCCCTCCGCGATACCTTGTACGACGCCCGGTGTCGACAACGGCGTGTGCGCCTTCGGAGTGCCTGCTCCCAACACCTTTGGCACTGCACGGAACGGCAATATCCGCAGTCCGGGGTATCTGAATGTGGACATGTCGGCCTTCAAGGACTTTCACACGTTTCGTGAACAGACTCTTGGCTTCCGGTTCGATGCGTTCAACGCGTTCAACATCGTCAGCTACGGCAATCCGGGTACGAATATCAACGATGCGGCCAACTTCGGCAATATCTCGAACCAGGGCACAGCCAATGGTATTCAACAATCCGTGCGATCTTCAGAACGGCATCTGCAGTTCTCAGCGAACTACCGGTTCTAACGCTACTTTTTATAGAAGCATCAGGCTGCAGTATTCGCCATGATGACAAGGGCGGGGCTTAGGCTCTGCCCTTGTCTGCTGAGGCACGGCTCTCCTGAGGTCGCCGCACACTTTATTGCGACACTGTCTCAGGTAGAACCAATATGCTGTCTTCTGTTGTTACTATTTTTTGAAGTAGAGAGACGAGGAAGACGCTTGGCGTTTTATCTGGCACTGGATCTGGGCGGCACGAAGACGGAGTATGTACTGGCAGATGAGACCCGCGAACTGGCGCGAGTGCGGGGCGGCACCATCAAACGTATGCGCACCGACGCGAATACTGCGGCGCAGAATCTGGATAAGGCACTTGCGGAGTTGACCTCGATAACCGGCGTGTCGATGAGATCGGTCACACGCAGTTGTGTTGGTGCGGCCGGCATCACGGTGGCGCTGGTGACCGACTGGATACGGGAGGCCTTTGCGGAGCGCGTGGGCGGCTCGCTGGTCCTGGTTGGGGATGTGGAGATTGCGCTCGATGCCGCGTTCTTTGGCGGACCGGGGGTGCTGGTAATGGCTGGCACGGGCTCGAACGTCGCCGGGCGTTTTCTATCGGGGAATCTGACGACTGCCGGAGGTTGGGGACCGGCGCTGGCCGATCAGGGCTCCGGCAACCGGATCGGGCACCAGGCGCTGCGCGATACCTTTTTTGCTATCGACGAAGGCCGTACGACCACCCTGCTGCCGACGATTCTTGAGCTATGGCAGTTGCCTGATCTCGATTCGCTGATCGGATATGCTAACCAGATCCCTGCTCCGGACTTTACTCGCTTGGCTCCCCTGGTGGTGAGGTGCGCGGCGGAGGGAGACGCTGTGGCACAGAACGTTCTTCAGCGCGAAGCAGAGGAGCTGGCCCACCTTGCTCATCTGGTCATCGAGCGCCTGCAGCGTGACGCATCAGAAGGCCGTCCGGGATGGGTTCCCGACCTTGCGTTCACCGGAAGCATCCTTGAACATGTCGCGCCGATTCGTGATGGGATCGTTCAAGCCCTGCAACGCCGGTACCCTTCTTTGAAGGTTCTGCCCGGCTCTGTTGATCCCATCCTGGGTGCGCTGTGGCGGGCTCGGATTGGAGAACTGCTGAAAGCTGGAGGGGCTTAGGAGATGCCTAACTTCGACTGGGGTCGAAGGTGACTTTAACCCTCTCGGTCTTTATTTCTCATAATTCTGATTGTTTGACGCTGAAATTTCCACTTTATGAATTTATCCTGTATATAAGGAAGGGCTATTCGGTAGAACGCCGTCGGCAAGATGGCCGGGCTAGCCTCTGTTCAATGATCAGAAAGCAAGGATCAGAAAAGCTCCTGTGGTTCGTGTGAGTTGATGCGCAAGATTATCTTCGAACTTTGTGCTGAAAGTCTTCAGGCTTGTCTCGCCGCGCGCGAAGGCGGGGCTGATCGGATTGAACTATGCACTGCCCTCAGCGAAGGCGGGCTTACTCCGAGTCATGGTCTGACACGCGCAGCGGTCCTTCGCAGCGGACTTCCCGTGCATGTTCTCTTGCGGCCTCGAAGCGGCGACTTCGACTATACGGACGATGAGTTCGCGGTCATGCGGGAGGATCTGCTTCACGCGCGCAGTCTCGGAGCGAGTGGCTTTGTGCTTGGCATCCTTCGTACGGACGGCACGGTGGACTTGGAGCGGACGCGCGAACTAGTGGAGTTGGCTGCACCGCTCGAGGTCACCTTTCATCGCGCCTTTGATTACACCAACTCGCTGGAGCAGGCTCTGGAAGACGTGATCGCGACCGGCTGCAGACGTGTTCTCACCTCTGGGGGCGAGCCTGATGTGCTGTCGGGAGCGGATAAGCTGGCGCGGCTGGTGAAAGTTGCTGACGGAAGAATTGATATCGCTGTAGGCGGCGGTCTGCGTGTTAAGGATGCAAAGGCCCTGGCTCGAGCGACAGGCGCCAGCCACTTTCATGGTTCTCTGCGTCGCAGCGAAGCCGGCAGGATGCAACACGAGCGTCGCTGGGTGCTGGAGGATGCAGATTCGCTCGATGGCACCTCGCGCTTCGTGGTGGACTCGGCTGATGTGCTGACCATGATCGAGAACCTGCGAAGCGCCTGATTTTCGGAGCGCGTTTGATAGTTTGTAATCCGCGAACGGCTTTAGTCCGGGATGCCCTTGGTTTCGCAGATGGGGCAGCCGCGCCTATGCTCGATGAGAATCTCCCTCGCCGCGGCCTGTTCGCGCTTTGCTGTCTGAAGCCTTGCGGTGCGCACGGCGGCCGGCGACGCGTTTGGAGAAGAGCTCTTTAAATCCTCTTCGGCGGCTAAACGCGTCTTTGTGGCTTCTTCGTAATGCCGTTCTGTTCTGTAGCACTCGGGGTTTGACATGGCACAAAAACCTTATCAGGCTTCGTAACGCTTAGTCGTTAATGGCACAAACTAAAAGACGCGCTGCCGCTCTCAACACCTCAGAGGACAGCAGGGTGTTCTTTTGGCTTTGCCGATAAGTTTAGAAGATGGGCTGGTGGGCAGTGAGGGACTCGAACCCCCGACATCCTGCTTGTAAGGCAGGCGCTCTAACCAACTGAGCTAACCGCCCATTGAAGTTCTTTGGGACCTAACTCAGTGTATGGGAGCGGCGGGCTGGATGCAATGTATGGCGCCTGATATTCATTTCACCTTCTGTAAAAAGCTATAATTTTTTTAATACCCCCAGGGGGTATTTTGCATCTAACCTGAAAAGGAGAGATTTCATGCAGGAAGCGCTTGAGTTGTCGATTGAAGGAATGCATTGCGGAGCTTGTGTTCGGAGGGTGACGGATGCTCTCGGAAGGATCGACGGAGTTGAGGTGAGTTCAGTCGAGGTTGGATTGGCCACGGTGACATTCGATCCGGAGCGGGTTGCAGCGGAGAAGATCGCCGATGCGGTCCATCGGGTCGGATTTACGGTACGCAGCGAGAAGTAACAAGGGAGGAAGCGATGCCGGGTAGTCTGAATATCAAAGACGGAGCTGACGCCAACGTGACTGCCCCAGCCGAAATCACGGCTTTGGTAGAGCATGTCACTATTCCGGTCTTCGGGATGACCTGCGCGGCGTGTCAGTCCTTTCTTCAGCGGGAGCTTGCCGGCCAGGCTGGGGTGCGGGATGCGACGGTCAACCTGATGCTGCACAATGCGACGGTGACGTTCGATCCTGATGCGACTTCGACCTCTGCGCTGGTAGATGCGATTCGAAGCACAGGCTACGGCGCTGAGTTCCCTGCCGAACATCAGTCCGCCCTCGAAGAACAAGAGCAACACGACGAGGCGCAGCTGATGGAGTATCGGCAACTGCGACTAAAGGCTGTGACAAGCCTGATCGCCGGTGGAGTGGCTATGCTCCTGTCGATGCCGCTGATGACGCCACTGATGACGATTGGCGGCACGGGCGGGCTGGAGCGAATGAAAGATCCGCTGATGAGCTGGAGCACGCGGGTGATTGATCCATTGTTGCGCAGCGTGCTTCCCTGGATGTATCGGATGGATGCGGAAGTGATTCGCTGGTTTCTCTTTGCGCTTGCGACATTCATTCTGGGATGGGCGGGGCGACGTTTTTACATCAAGGCATGGTCTGCGCTTCTGCATAGGACGGCGGATATGAATACGCTAGTGGCGCTTGGCACCGGCGCTGCGTATCTCTACTCGGCTGCAAGTACGATCGCACCCGGATTTTTTGTGGCGCGCGGCATCGCCCCCGATGTTTATTTTGAAGCTGCCATTCTGATCATTGGATTGGTGCTGACTGGGAGTGCGCTGGAGAGCAGGGCGAAGGGACAGACGGCAAGCGCTCTGCGAAAGCTTGTGCAGCTTCAACCGAAGACTGCGACCGTTCTGCGAGATGGTATCGAGAGCAGCGTACCGTTGGAGTCGATCCAGAGTGGCGACATTGTGCTGGTGCGGCCTGGCGAGCGAATCCCTACGGATGGAGAGGTGATCTCGGGCAGGAGTAGCGTAGACGAGTCGATGCTTACAGGCGAGTCATTGCCGATTGAAAAGACGGCTCGAGACAGGGTGATGGGGGGAACGCTGAACCAGCGGGGATCGCTGCAGTACCGGGCGACTAGCCTGGGGGCGGCCAGCACGTTGGCACAGATCGTGCGCCTCCTGCGTGAGGCCCAGGGATCTCGTGCTCCGATTCAACGGATCGCGGATCGTATCAGCGCGATATTTGTTCCTACTGTGCTGGCGATTGCTATCGTTACCTTCGCGGCGTGGCAGTTGTTCGCGCCGCACTCGGGCGTGATGCAGGCGTTTGCGGCTGCTGTCACCGTGTTGGTGATTGCCTGCCCCTGCGCGATGGGTTTGGCTGTTCCGACGGCGGTGATGGTGGCGACGGGACGAGGAGCCAACTATGGGATTCTGATCAAAGGTGGTGAGGCTCTTCAGCGATTAGAGAAGATCGATACGATCGTGCTGGACAAGACGGGGACCGTTACGGCGGGGCGTCCCGAGGTTACTGATTTTTTTCTCGCTGCAAGTGGTAACGATGTGGCTGGAACACAGAGCGGGAGTACCGCCGAGGATCACGTCCTGCTCGCTACCGCAGCCTTGGAACGCGCCAGTGAACACCCACTTGCTGACGCCATCGTCCAATACGCCGCAGCGCGTGGTTTAAATCCACCTCATGCTGAGGAGTTTGAATCGCTTCCCGGACTTGGCGTGGTGGGAGTCGTCGATAGGGAAACCGTATTGATCGGCAATACTGCATTGATGGAGAAGTACGGTGTCTTCGTTGAACCGATGGTTTCGACCTCCGAGCGAATGTCAGTGGAAGGAAAGACTCCGCTATGGATTGCGATCGAGGGCAGACTGGCCGCCGTTCTCGCGGTTGCAGATACGATCAAATCTAGCTCTTTCGACGCTGTTCGGAAGATGCACGACGAGGGGCTTCGCGTGGTGATGCTTACCGGCGATAACGAACGCACAGCTCTTGCCATTGCACAGAGGGTTGGCATCGATGAGGTGATTGCGGGCGTGCTCCCTGCGGGCAAGGTGGATGCCATCAAGGGTCTTCAAGCGGAACATCGCGTGGTCGCGATGGTGGGAGACGGGGTCAACGATGCTCCTGCGTTGGCACAGGCTGATGTGGGGCTTACGATGGCCAGTGGCGCGGATATCGCTATGGAAGCTGGCGATGTAACGCTGATGCGGAGCGATCTCACCGGCGTGGCTGCAGCGATAATCCTATCGCGGGCCACGATGCGCGTGATGCGGCAGAATTTGTTCTGGGCCTTCGTCTATAACGTGATCGGAATTCCAGTTGCGGCTGGTGCGCTCTATCCGGCGTTTGGTTTGCTGCTGAGCCCGGTGATAGCCAGCGCGGCAATGGCGCTCAGTTCTTTCAGTGTGGTGACCAACAGCCTCCGATTGCGACGGTTGCGGCTCGAATAGGGAAAACATGGCTACGAAAAAAACGGATCTTCAATCTGAAAGCGCGATGACAGGTTCCTGCGCCTGTGAGATAGGCGAATCGGAACGCAAGGCTACCGGAGTCGATCCTGAGATAAAGGCCTCCAACCTGCGCCGTCTGCGGCGACTCGAAGGACAGATCCGAGGCTTGCAGCGTATGGTCGAGGACGATCGCTACTGCGCCGACATTCTGACCCAAGTGTCGTCTGTGCAGGAGGCGCTTCGTTCGGTGGCTCGTGCGCTAATGCGGAATCACCTCTCTCACTGCGCGACTCAGGCAATTCGCAGCGGATCGTTGGAGCAGAGGCAGGCGATGTACGATGAGCTACTCGAACTCATCTATAAAAACGCGCGCTAACGACGAATCGGACCATTAAAATCTTCCTTGATCTGATAGACTTAGTGCTGTCGTCGGGTTGGGCGTACTGGCCTTCGGAAGAGACCGTAACCGAACTCAAAGACAACGAATCAGGATTGGCAATGATTTATTTATGCCGTTCGAGTAAGATATAATCGTTGTCGAAGGCGAAATTTGGGGACGTAGCTCAGTTGGTTAGAGCGCTGCCCTGTCACGGCAGAGGTCGCGGGTTCGAGCCCCGTCGTCCCCGCCATAAGCCAAAGAAATGAATGGTTTATGGCACAGTGACAATTCAAGTCTTACCGCGAGGGTGCTGAGAGTTTCCAGCACCTTTTTTGCTGGCTTTAAGTAAGCGAGGTTCTCGTTGCGAGGGTGCTGAAAGCTTGGTTTTTGCCGACTTCAATTACCATCTCCATGACTTTGTTGTTGCATCCCCGTTTCGTCTCGGAGGTCGCTCGCGTGTAGACGTCGAGCGTGATCCGGAAACCGCTCAGGTTAGTTGTCAGAGAGTACCGGAAGCTGTGCCGTCCGATGACTTTCTTCAGAACTATCTCGTACGCGAATATCAGTGTCAGTGATAGAGGCATTCCCTTCACTGTCCATCATTCGGCTGTCCGGATTCTCATAAACAGGAATTCCAATCGACTGACATCCGATGCGCTGGAGCGAAGAAGAATTGAAAACGACTTGAACTCGGCGTCGTCGGTGCATCTGCGCGTGGCTGCCACGACGCCGGTATCGCCATTTGCTCGATTCATTGGGTAGACGTAGTCTAGTCACAGCGATGCGTATTGTCCGACAATTCGGTGTGTTGGTCCTGCTACTGATGTCGTGCTTGGCGCCGGCGATGGCCTGCATGGTTTCCAGCACGGAAATGAACACCGAAGAACGTGCCTGCTGCCGCATGATGAAGAACCAGTGTGGGCTGACGGACAATATGTCTGCGTCGCATGGCTGCTGCCAGAAGACTCCCCCGAGTGTTCATGAGAACGCGTTGGACACGAAAGCAGTGACCTTCCATCCAGTTGTGGCAGATGTAATCTGGTTGGCTGCTTTTGAGATGTTGAATAGGCCCGTAACGATCATTGAATGGGTCGAACATCCCGACTACTCGCCTCCGAAGCCCCCGCCTTCGACCATTTCCATTCTACGAATCTAGTCAGCTCCCCTCTCGCACTCTACTTTTGCCGAGCACGCACACCTGTTTGCGTGTTTTGGCGAATGCCTTGAACTGCATTTGAGATTGGAGCTTCCGTATGAACGTGGTCTCTTTGACTGCCGCGCTCGTGCTGGCCACTGCATTTTCTGCCTCTGGGCAGACGCCGATGGCGAGTACACCCACATCCTTGTCCCAGCTTTTAGCTGAGGCCGGGGCAAACAACCCACAGATTTCCGCAGCCGATCACGGCGCACGAGCCGCGAGGCAAGTGGCGCCGCAGATGACTACGCTGCCTGATCCCAAATTGACCTACCAGCAGTTGAGTGTGGGTAGTCCGAAGCCGTTTGCCGGATACACCAACAGCGATTTTGCCTACATCGGCGTTGGCGCATCGCAGGAACTGCCCTATCCCGGGAAGTTGCAAGCGCGCGGGGCAGTAGCCGAACGTGATGCCGATACAAAGGTGGCCGAAGTTGAAGTCACGAAAACCAACATTGCCGATTCGGTGAAAGCCGACTATCTCCAACTGGCGTATCTGCAACAGACGCTCGGCATCCTGCGGCAAAACGAAGCCGTTCTCGACCAACTCATTCAGGATGCAACGGCCCACTATCAGGTTGGACAGGGGATTCAGCAGGATGTCCTGCAGGCGCAGATGAATCGAACAAAGATCGTGAAAGAGATAACGATGCACCATCAGCAAATGGGGCAGATACAGGCTCATCTCAAAGGACTGCTCAATCGAGATCAGGGATCGCCGGACATTGCTACGGAAGACTTGGTCGAGACTCCACTCAACCGCTCCTCCGACGAGCTGCTCGCGATGGTCAAGCAAAACAACCCTCAGATTCAGGTCGATGCGAGTTCCATTCGGAAGCAGGACGCGCAGTTGGCCTCCGCGAAGCGTGAAGGAAAGCCGGACTTTGAAGTTGGTTATATCTACCAAAACACCGACCGCAAGTATCGGGACTATTACATGTTCACCTTCGATGTGCGCTTCCCGCGCAAAACGCGGGTGAATGCGGAGATCGCAGAGGCCACGGAGAAGCGCTCAGAATCACAACAAACACTCAATGCACATCTGCAACAGCAACTCGCTGAAGTGAAGGGAGGGTATGTCAAAGCTACGAGCGATGCGGAGCTGCTAAAGGAATATCGGGAAGGTCTCATCCCACAATCAGATGCAGCGTACCGGGCCACACTAAACGCTTATGCGTTCAATCGTGAGCAATTCATTCACGTTCTCTCGTACTTCACCGACCTTCTGAGTCTGAGGCTCGAATACGCGCAGACCCTCGTGGATCACGAAGCTGCTTTGGCCCACCTCGAATCTCTAACAGGAGCGACACTGCGATGAACAAATATGTCTTGAGAACGTCACTCGTCTGGATCGCCGTCCTCGCAGTTGTCGCTGGAGTTTGGGCATACCGTTTCCATCAGGCGAACCAGCCAGCAGCAATGAAGACGTCGATGTCCGGCGATATGCAGCCAGTAGCCTCTGGTCCGCCTGCTAGTGTGGATGATCCAAAGCCATCCATGCCAGATATGAAGATGGATGCTCAGCTTGTTCCAGTCCAACTCACACCCGAGAGGATGCAGAGTATCGGCGTGCAGACTGGCACAGTCGAATACAAACAATTGAGCGACGATATACGCACGACCGGCACGGTAGACATCGATGAGCGTCTGATCTCCTGTGTGCAGGTGCGCTTTCCCGGCTACATCCGCAAGGTGTTTGCCAATGCCACGTATCAATATGTGAGAAAAGGTGAGCCGCTCTTCACTATCTACAGCCCTGACCTTGTGGCGACACAACAAGAGTATCTGCTGGCACGGCGGAACCAGAAGACCATGAGCGCAAGCACCATTGATGGTGTAGCTGATGGCGCGGCCACACTTTCGAGCGCGGCGGAGCAGCGGCTACAGCAGTGGGATATACCCGAAAGCGAGATCGCAAAGCTAAAAGAAACTGACAAACCGGTGACTGACCTCACCATCAACTCTCCGGTTGAGGGATACATCACCGAACGAAATGCCCTGCCCAATATGTACGCCGAGCCTTCGACCAAACTCTATACCGTTGCCGATCTATCTCGCGTGTGGGTGTATGCCCAGGTTTTCCAGGACGACATAGGCCGCATAAGACCCAACAATACTGCGCAGATTACCGTCGATTCGTATCCGGGCCGCACCTTCTCCGGTCAGATCGAAGCGATTCTGCCGCAAGTGGATATGGCAACACGCACCGTTCGTGTGCGGCTAGCGATGACAAATCCGGGACTCAAACTGAAACCGGGTATGTTCGTGAACGTCGATCTGAAAACAAACCTGGGACATCAACTAATTGTCCCTGCGTCGGCCGTCTTTCAATCCGGTACACGACAACTGATTTTCCTCAATCACGGCAATGGCAGTCTTGAGCCAAAAGAGATCACAATTGGTCCCCGCGTTGGTGATGACTTTGTAGTCCTCAAGGGCCTGAAGGCACACGAATCCATCGTCACATCTGCCAGTTTCCTCATCGACTCAGAAAGCCAGCTACAGGCTGCGGCAGGTTCTTTCGTGCCACCCGCCCCGGGTGCCGGAGGAAATTTTTCAACGGTGAATGCACCAGCTGCTGCACAAGCAAATATCGACTTCACCACCGATCCCAACCCGCCGCAAAAGGGCAGCAACGTCTTTCGAGTAAAACTCACAGGCGCAGATGGAAAACCTGCCACCAGAGCTGACGTTACAGTCACGTTCTATATGTCTGGTATGCCGGCGATGGGAATGGCGGCCATGAACACAACCACCAAGCTCATCGAAAAAGGCAATGGCATGTATCAAGGAAGCGGTTCTCTCGATTCCGGGGGGACATGGCAGGCGACCATCTCCGCTAAGAAAAATGGTCAGACAATCGCAACCAAGCAACTGCGCGTAAACGCGACGGGAGGCATGTGATGCTTTCAAAAATCATTGATGCCTGTGCCCGCAATCGCTTTATTGTCTTCACGGGCGTGCTGCTGCTTACACTTGCTGGAATCTGGTCTTTACAGCATGTCCCGCTGGACGCACTGCCGGACATCTCCGATGTGCAGGTGATCGTTCATACGGGTTGGGCAGGCGAGCCGCCCGATGTCATTGAAGATCAGGTAACCTATCCCATCGTTACAAGCCTCCTGGCGGCCCCGCATGTCAAAGCTGTTCGCGCCCAGACCATGCTTGGCGACTCCTACGTCTATGTCGTTTTTGAGGACGGCACGGACCTCTACTGGGCGCGCTCGCGTGTCATCGAATACCTGCAGCAGATCAGCGGGCGCTTGCCAGAGAACGTGCATCCTTCGATCGGCCCTGATGCGACGGGCGCAGGCTGGATCTATGAGTATGCCATCGTCGATAAGAGCGGCAAACACAGTCTGGCAGACCTGCGTAGTTTGCAGAACTGGCATCTGCGGTATGCGCTGGAGACTGTGCCCGGAGTTGCCGAGGTAGCCAGCATCGGTGGCTTCGTCAAGCAATATCAGGTACAGCTCGACCCGAACAAGCTACTTGCTTATGGCATTCCGCTTTCTACAGTCATCGACAAAGTAAAGATGAGCACGAATGAAGTCGGCGGTCGCGTTCTTAACTTGAGCGGTGCCGACTACATGATCCGTGGTCTCGGCTATCTGCGCTCACTGGACGATCTCGCCACGGTTGCCGTCGGCAGCAAAAATGGGACCCCTATCCTGATACGCGATCTGGGAACGGTAACTTTCGGCCCGGATATCCGCGAAGGGGTTGCGGAGTGGCATGGAGATGGAGAAACCGTCGGCGGGATCATCGTCATGCGCCAGGGCATGAACGCGCTCAACATCATCAACGGAGTGAAGCAGAAGCTGCGTGAGATAGCGCCCTCTCTGCCGCCCGGCGTCCAGATCATGACGGGATACGATCGTTCCGATTTGATCAATGCGTCGATTAAAACGTTGCAACGCGATCTGCTCGAAGAAGCAGCCATTGTTAGCCTGGTCATCATCATCTTCCTGTTTCATTTCCGTTCGGCGCTTATCGCCATCGTCGCCCTGCCTATCGCGGTGCTAATGTCTTTTATCCCGATGTATTGGCTGGGAGTGAGTTCAAACATCATGTCGCTGGGCGGCATCGCGTTGGCAGTTGGAGTGCTGGTCGATGCGTCCATTGTGATGGTCGAAAATGGCTATCGCCATCTGTCGGAACGGCAGAAAAACGATGCCAACCCGGTATCGGAGCCAGAGCGGCAGAGCATTCTTATCAATTCGGCCAAGCAGATTGGTCCGGCACTCTTCTTTTCACTGATTATCATCGTCGTTTCCTTCATGCCAGTCTTCCTGCTCGAAGCGCAAGAAGGACGCATGTTTCGTCCGCTGGCATGGACGAAGACTCTTGCAGTGGGTTCTTCCTCCATCCTTGCCATCACCCTTGTGCCGGTTCTGATGGTGATGCTGATTCGAGGGCGGCTCAAGCCGGAAAAGGCGAATCCGATCTCACGTGTTACGCAGGCGATCTACCTGCCTATCCTGAAATTCTGCCTGCGACACCGCTGGCTCACTATCGTGGTCAACCTCATCTTTCTGCTGATCACATTTCCACTCGCCTCACGTCTGGGCAGCCAGTTCATGCCAGCTCTCTTTGAAGGCTCCATTCTCTACATGCCGACTGCTCTTCCCGGCATCTCCATCGAACAAGCTAAGGTGCTCTTGCAGCAGCAGGACCGCATTCTTCGCAGTTTCCCGGAAGTAGCCAGCGTATTCGGCGCTGTCGGTCGTTCGGACAGTGCAACTGACAATGCGCCGCTCGATATGTATGACACCACGCTCATGTTCAAACCGCGAGAGCAATGGCCCGCTGGGATGACCTACGAAAAGCTCATTCAGCAGATGGATGAGAAGCTCCAGTTTCCTGGACTCTCAAACACCTGGACAAGTCCAGTCGAAAACCGCCTCGATATGGAATTGACCGGCATCAAGACGCCACTCGGCATGAAGGTGCAGGGGCCGAATGTAGATGGCATTCAGCAACTTGCCTCGCAACTTCAGACTGTTATCTCTGGGCTTCCGCAGGTTCGATCTGTCTTTGCTGAGAAGGTCGCGCAGGGTTTCTACGTCAATGTCGAAATCAAACGAGAAGAGGCAGCTCGTTACGGTCTGACGATCGCGGATGTGCAGACTGCTGTTTCATCTGGTATTGGAGGCCAGAATATCGCAGAGAACATTGAGGGTCGAGAACGCTATCCCATCAACGTCCGCTATCAGCGCGACTTCCGCGACAATGTCGACAAGATGCGTGGCGTGCTAATCGGTACGCCATCCGGTGCGCAGATTCCGCTCGGCCAGGTAGCGAAGATTTCGTTCACGCGTGGCCCTGTCATGATTCGGGACGAAGACGGTGCGTTGACGGGATACATCTATATCGACCTCAAAAACTCCGACTATGGCGGCTTCGTCGCAGAGGCAAACAAACTCATTCACAGCAAACTCGCTTTGCCTGCAAACTACACCTTTCAGTGGTCGGGGGAGTATGAACTCGAACTACGTGCGAAGCAGCGATTGCAACTGATCCTTCCGATCGTCTTCTTCGTGATCTTCCTATTGTTGTACCTGGTCTTTCACTCGGTTGCCGAAGCGCTTGTTCTCATCTTCCCGACCATCTATGCGATGAGTGGAGGCTTGCTCCTGCAATGGCTTCTTCACTACAACTTTAGCGTCGCCGTGGCGGTCGGTTATATCGCGCTCTTTGGGATTGCGGTGGAAACCGGCGTAGTCATGGTGGTTTATCTCCATGAGGCACTCGAAAATAAGCTGCAATCTGGCAAGGCGTTGACGAATGCTGACATTGAAAACGCAGCGATTGAAGGTGCCGTCCATCGTCTGAGGCCAAAGCTCATGACAGTCTGCGCTGTACTCGCCAGCCTGGTTCCGATCCTTTGGGAATCTGGTATCGGCTCCGATGTGATGAAGCCGATTGCCGCGCCCATTGTGGGTGGCATGATCACTTCCACCATCCACGTCCTGATTCTGGTGCCCGTCTTCTTCGTCATGATGAAGGAACGCGCATTGCGAAAGGGACATCTGCAGCTACGGAATTCAGGGAGCAGCTAGAAGGGGAGAAGGTTGTCCTTTTATATACGTCTAGCCGAAGGCGCAAAAACTGTATCAGCATCCGTCCGAATTTTCTTTGGGCCACTGCCTCTGCTAAGAGTGCGTGATCTTTATTGCCTGACTTCCATACCTCTCGGCCCAGTCAGCGTCTAGAATGCTGCTACAGCGTCCCTTATGCCATTGATCCGGGTATCCCGTTCGTCGACTTCATGCAAGGAGAAAACTAGTAAAGTGAGCTTGCACCCCCTTAGTCGGATGTATCGGATCTTGGCCGTGACGTTACTTATTCTCGTTTTCGCCTTACAGCTTGTTCATGTTGCAAAGATGTCCTCAGCTAACTGGGACGAGGCGCATCACTTGTACGACGGCTATAACGTCTGGACAAAGCACGACTACAGATTGAACGCCGAAGTCCCGCCACTTGTGAAGCTCACCGCCGCGCTCCCCCTACTCCCAATGCATCTGTACACACCGGCCAATCAAGGGAAGTCTCAGAGTTTGGAAGCCTTCTTGGATGGGAGGTTGTTTGTCTTCCGCAACGGAGGCGACCGTGTCCTGTTCCCGGCGCGCATGTTCTGCATGATCTTTACGTTTTTGCTGGCAGCATTGCTCTACGTCGCTACACGGGAAATGTTCGGTGACATTGCCGCACTGGCCGCGTTGGCGCTGTTTGTCTTCGACCCCAACGTTCTGGCGCATGGCACCCTGATCTCAACTGATATTGGCAGCGCCTGCTTCATCTTTGGAACGATCTACGCATTCTACCTCTATACAAAAGCGCCGAGTCCCGCACGGTTGGCAATCGTCGGTCTGGCGGCCGGGTTGGCCATGTGCGCCAAGTTCACGGGCATCTTCGTGCTGCCCATGCTGATATTACTGGCGGGAGCCGAAGCGCTGCTCGCTCGTAGCTCCGCCATACTCTGGCGACGACTGGTGGCGTGTGCGGTCGTCCTCGTCTGCGCCTGGGCTGTAATCTGGGCGTTCTACGGTTTCCGCTACGCTCCAGCGCCGAATGGACTCGAGATTTCGCCGACGCTGACGCCGTATGTTGCTTCGATGCCTAACAAGGCTAACGCTGAAGAACTTTCCCTCATCGCAAAGTTTCACCTGCTGCCCGAGTCCTATATTTGGGGCCTTGCCAACACGAAGAAGACCGAGTGGGAGTACACAAGCTACTTCTTCGGCAAGATGTACCGCCATGGGCCATGGCCCTACTTTCCGGCTGCCTTTCTGATCAAGTCCACGCTCCCCCTGCTGATTCTACTGACTCTGCTTCCCTTTCTCTGGTTCCGGCGAGAGGATCGACACATACGAGAGCTGTATTTCATGCTTGTCCCGGTGGTCTTTTATTTCACTCTGGTCACAATGTCACATATGGACATCGGCGCACGGCATCTCATGCCGATCTACCCTTTTCTTTATTCTCTTGCGGGGGTGTCGATTGCCCATGCGCTTCTTCGCAATCGTATTTGGGTTGTTGCTGCGGTGATGCTGCTGTTGTGGCAGGTGGTCACATCGGTGCGAGTTGCTCCGGCGTACATGGCCTACGGAAATGAGGCGTGGGGCGGTCCTTCCAATGTGCATCGATACCTGAGCGACGCGAACGTCGACTGGGGGCAGCAACTAAAGTCGGTCAAGCAGTATCTAGACCAAAATCACGTCACCGACTGCTGGTTCGCTTACTTTCCGGATGGTGCAGTCGAGCCTTCCGACTATGACATATCGTGCAAGCGATTGCCGACAGGAAGTTCGCTTTGGTGGTTCAAACTGTCGATGGATGTGCCATCTGTAATTGACGGAACGATTCTTATCAGCGACAGCGATTTGGAGGGAATTGAGTCCGGGGATGGCCCGCTGAACTGGTTCGAGCCATTTCGTGAAGCGAAGCCCGTAGGGACCATTCAGCAAGGCGTGTACGTGTACCGCGGCCGATTTGCCGTACCACTGATGGCGGCTCTGGTGGACGTGCGGAAGACAGGGGACCTTGCGAAGACAGGTCAGATAGATGAGGCACTAAACATGGCGCAGGAAGCAGTTGCCCTTGCGCCGAACTCGGCGATTACGCAACTCAATCTGGCGGATACGCTGGCACTGAAGCAGAGATGGAGCGAGGCATTGGATCACTATCAGCGGGCAAATGAGTTGGCAAGAACCATTCGGCCGGAGCTTGAGGATGAAGACCTAATTCCAAGGAGTACAGCGGGAATAGAAGCAGCCCGAAGCCATCTCCACGACCCATAGTAAGGTCCTTGCAGATCTAGGACTGATCACATTCCGCAAGGATGGTCTGAATGTCTATTACCGGGTTGTCCCAGAGAGATTCGCCACCTACCTGAAGTTCCTGGCTGGAATTAACTCGAAGAGGTCCAGTGCCAGCCCTCACAAACCTCATAGGAATTAAAGATTTTGAGTGATTCTCTTGAGAAAAAGCTATAACCTGTACCCCGGAGACAATCTCGGCATACAGCCAGGTTAAAGGTTGAGTAATTAAAAAATTACTTTGGTAAGTTACTGAGGCTGTACTGACATTTTTTATTGTGCGGACGCGAATTTAGAAGATAGACTTTGCGTGAATTCTGGCCTGGGAGTACCTGAGAGCTATGTCAACTCAAACCATCTCGAACGACCTTCTTGAAGAGTGCTGGATTACAACCGACGCGGCTCAACTGAGCGGAGGATTTGATCGTGAACACTTCGAGATCATCCATTCGCTTACGGAACATCCGTTATTGCAGATTCCCGAACTTATGGAGTTGGCGGATCGCACGAAAAGGGACAGACCAGCAGGCATCTACTATGATGCGGGCACCGATATCCGGGTCGACCAAAGATGGGATCAGATGCCTGCAAAGCAGTTCTCAGTCATCGAAACGATGCAACGTATCGAGACCTGTGGGGCTTGGCTCTTATTCAAGGACGTTCAGAAAGACCCGAAATACAAGATCTTCTTGGGCAGCGGATGGGAAAAAATTAAATCGAAGATTGATCGGGACTTGAAGTCTCGAGTTCTGCGCGAAGATGCTCTCATCTTTGTCACTTCCCCTAAGCGCGTCGCAACGTACCACATCGATCGAGAGTGCAGCTTCCTGCTCCAGATCAAAGGAACGAAGACAATTCATGTCTTCGATCGCGCGGATCGAGAGGTTCTTCCTGAAGAGGAGATTGAGCGGTTCTGGACGGTGGATAACAATGCGCCTGTCTACAAACCACAATTTCAGGCCCGTGCTACTTCGTATAAATTGCGCCCTGGAAACGGTGTGCATATTCCTGTGAATTGTCCACACTGGGTCGAAAACGACGACAACGTCTCCGTTTCGCTCAATGTCAACGTTCAGTTTAAGGATACTCTTCGAGCAAATACGTACCGCGCAAACCACGCTCTTCGAACGCTTGGACTGACTCCGCGTCCTCCTGGCCAATCTCCTGCGATTGACTACCTCAAATCTCACTCCGTGGCCGCCGCAGCTGCAGCGAAGGGCGCCTTGCATAAGCTGTCTTCCTTGAAAAAACCCTCTTAGTTGCAGCCGAGCAGCATTGTTTTCATTTGCAGGACATCTCTACAAACGTGCTTTGGGCCGGATAGATTCAAGAGCTATCCGAGCTGCTTCATCGTGTAGACGATGAGTTTCTCAACAGGTTATGCGACTATTTGAAGTCATTTTAATTGTCACCTTGATTGCTGCCGCGGCGGCGCAGATGGCAAAATCCGGCGCAAACTGGTCGAGAGTCTTTACGGTGCTCGGAGTACTCGTCGCAATCTGGCATGTGCTCCATGAAGGAACACACTGGCAGATGTTCCCCGTCCTGGCAGGCCTTGTCCTGCTGGTAGCCTGGCAACTGCTACCTGCAACTCGTCGAGCTGTACGTTATCCAGCAATGAAAAACCTGGTGGCCATTGCTTGTGCGCTGCTCTCCGTCACCACGTTTGGACTGCTCCTGATCGTGCCTATGTTTACGCTCCCGAAGCCAACGGGGCCCTATCCAGTAGGAACACGGATCCTCTATCTAAAAGATTCGAGCCGCACAGAAGATAAAGCAGAGAAACCCGGAACCGCCAGAGAACTAGTGGTGCAGCTGTGGTACCCAGCCGATCCGTCGAACAACCATCTGGCTGCCTACGAGAGAAGGTCTGAGACAATTCCACTCACCTCTTATCGAAGCGTCCTTTGGACTAACTCCAGGGAAGATGCCCCCGTGGCAACTCAAGGTGGTCCGTTTCACGTGTTGCTGTTCAATCATGGCTGGGCTGGAAGACGTACTCTGAATACGTTTCTGACCGAAGACCTTGCCAGCCATGGCTATGTAGTCGCTTCGATTGACCACACCTACAACGCCAGCCGGGTTGAGTTGCCCGGAGATCGCATCGTCGATGATACCGATGGAAGCAGCCTACTTGATACCAATCTTCATTCCGTTAGTGAAATTACTGAGACGTGGAATAAAGAGCTCAGCAAATGGGTGGCCGACGAGGTTTTTGTTCTCAACACGCTGCAGAGCGACAATCTGGATCAAGCGAGCCCTTGGTATGGTCGACTTGATACTCATCGAGCTGGTGCATTAGGCCATTCCTTCGGCGGTGCGGCAGCCGTGCAGATGTGTTCCGTAGACGCACGAATCCAATCCGCAATCAATATGGACGGCTGGACATTCGGAGATCTTCGACAGCGTGCGGCTAACCAGCCAACGATGTTCCTATACGGAATAGCAGGAAACTCGCCCTCGCCCCCACCAAATTCAGCAACGATGGGGCGTGCAGAACGCGCCGAAGCAGAACTAGACGCAACCGATCGCAATGAGGTCGATACAAGCCTCAGGCAATTTGGCGGGTACAAGGTGTCCATCAACAACACCGCACATATGGACTTTACAGATCATCCTCTCGTCAGTCCGTGGCGCAGATGGACACAACCCGATCATATTTCGCCGTCGCGTATAGAAACTATCGTTCGCGCCTACGTACTGGCTTTCTTCGATCAGACCATTCGAGAGACAAAGCCGGCTTTGCTCGAATCAGGGACGTCGAGTCCGTTTCGTGGAGTCAAGATAGAGCACTGGAGTTCAGAGTCTAAAGCGGCATCAGTCGAGACAGCTCTAAAGCCGCCCCTGCCTAAATAGCAACATTCTCCAGACGACCACTATTACTGCACCCGCTCATCAAATCGACTAAGGCACCCATGGATCGATTTCGCTAACACATCAATTCCCGGCACGGATAGAACCTGCCAGTGATCTCCAGGAACCTCGTGAATTTCAACTCCACCCTGAAAGATCGGCGACCAGCCATTGTCAGAAGGAATACTGCGATCTGCCTGCTTCGCGGCCCGAAAAAGAGTCAACTTCTGCGAGACTGGTTTCACCTTATAGTTTCTTGCAGCTACAGCGTTAATCTCATGGGTGTTCTTGAGGAAAGCTGGCAATCTTGAGAACATTCGTGCAGCAATCGTAACGGTGTAGCGCACTCGACGTTCCGTAAAGTCCTTGAGAAAAAAATCCCACCATCCTTTGACACTCCCGTGCCCTCTTTGGCTGTGAAAAAAACCAACAAGACCGGCCGGTTCGCTAACCCCGTTGTTGGGGGATGGTTCGGCGGAAGATACTTGGATGTAATCTCTCGCTCTTGAATCCAGCATCCCCAATAGGCCAACGGTTTCGCCCGCAGCCAAAAGTTGATGGGCCATCTCAAGTACCATGACTCCACCGAAGGAGTAACCGAGCAGGTGATATGGGCCCATGGGCTGGACCTGTCGAATCTCCTTCAGATAATGAGCAGCCATATCCTCGAGGTGGAGCAGCGCCGGTCGATTTAGCTCAAGCGCCTGGGCCTGCACTCCATAAACTGGCTGGTCCGCGCCAATCCTCGTCGTAAGGCCATAGAAGTTGACTACGTTCCCTCCCGCCCCATGAACAATAAAAAGGGGGCGCTTCGTGCCTACAGGTTGAATCGGTACGAGCGACGTCACCGTGTTTGGCGCGTAGCGTCTGCGGACCAGGTCAGCAACCATCTTGATCGTGGGAGCGGAGATTAAACTGGCCAGCCCGAATCCCATGGAATACAGGCTGTTCATGCGTGTAACCAGGCGAAGAATGGAGAGCGAACTGACTCCAAGCGAAAACACGTTGGTATCAGTCGTGATCTCCTCGACGCCCAGCATCGATCGCCAAAGTTCGAGGAGTTGAATCTCGATCGGGTCGCTGATCGTCGCAACCTGTTCTTCCAACTTCTCCATGATCGCCGCGCCACCATCTAATTGCTTCTCAGGGACTGCACGCATGTTTCTAAGAGGCGCACTTTGACTCTGGGCATCAGGAAGTTTCGCTGGAAGGAAATCGTCTGTCGGAGCCATCTTCTCCAACTGGATCGACGATTCCTGAACGGCAGACTCCAGCACCGCGATGAAGCTCGTTAGATATCGTTGAATCGTCCCCGGGCGAAAATAGTTCGGATTATATTCAAGCTGCAGCCGCGGCCCTTCTTCCGGCCGATCGACGATGGCGAACATCCACTCGAAGACGGCACCTGGACTCATCGACCGCAGTGGTGTGATCTCAAGTCCGGCAACCCGCTGAATCACCATAAAAGACTTTTGATACAGAAAGAAGATTGGGATTTCAAACGAAGTATTGTTGTGCGAGAAGTGCGAGTCGTAGATCAGCTCTTCAAACGGGAGCTCCTGATTTTCGTATGCGCCCAGCGTCCAGTCCTGCACCTTCGTAAGCAGCGATCGAAAGGTCTCCTGTGGTTCGATCCCCACGCGGAGTACCTGAATATTCATAAAGAGCCCGATCAACTCTTCCGTATCATCGTTCCGGTTCGCGCACGGAGATCCAACGACTACATCCCGCTGCCCCGTTACCCGGTACAGCAGAGCACAGAAGATGCTGAACAACAGGATATTCAGCGTTACGTTTTGGTCTTTGCAGAACTCGTGAGCCCGTGCGGTGAGCTCCGGCGAAATAAGAAGCGTCTCGATATCGCCTGATTCGGAGTCCGTACGAACGTCTCTCCGGCCTTCAGGGGTTGCATCGTGAGGGAGTTCAAGCCGTCCAAAGTTTGTTCCTAGAGCCTTACGCCAGAAGTTCAGTGACGTTCCCGCAGCTTCACTCTTTCGCCACTCCTCCTGCCAAACAGCGAAGTCGGCAAACTGAATCGGCAGCTCGGGCAGAACAGGTTCCTTGTCTTTCATCAGCGCTTCGTAAAAGACCGCAATGTCGCGCAGCAGAATGCCAAGAGATATGCCATCACAGATAATGTGGTGCATCGTGACGAGCAGAAGATGATGTTCCGGAGCGAACTTCAGCAACTTGAGAGCGAGAAGCGGTCCGTTGAACAAGTCCATGCGGTAAGCCGCATGTTCGCGGATCAGTCTGCCGGCCTCTGATGAGTTCGCCGCATCAGGCACTTCCTGCAGATCCTTGACCGGCAGTGCAACGATGTAGGGTAACCCGATGATCTGCGATAGTCTTCCATCCACCACCGCAAAGGTCGTTCGCAACATCTCATGTCGTCGCACCGCCAGGGTAAAGGCCATGGCCAGAAGATCCACATTTAGTTTGCCGAGGCACTGCCACATCAGCGGCATATTCAACGCGGGGTTGCCCGGGTGCATCTGATCCAGCGACCAGAAACGGACCTGTCCTTGCGTAGCAGGCATGGCGTAGACTTCGTCCACCGACGAGGCCGACGAGTTTACGACCGGCGTTTCTTCAGGTGTATTCGTAGTGACCCCCGTCGCAGATTGGAGATATTGCTTCATCCGCGTGTCCCGCTTTCACCGCGATAAGCCTTTCGTGGAGCGACAGTAATTCGCGGCGCTGCTTTGATCGTGTTGGATCTTGTCTCCGCGTGCTCCCCCAACCCATCGGATAATGCCAGAATCGTCCGATGCTTGAATATCTGCGCTGCCGTTACGTTCAAACCTTCCTTCTGTGAGCGTGCGGCTATTCGGAAGATGAGCAACGAGTCCGCACCAAGCTCAAAGATACTATCTGTAATGCTAACGCGGTCCAGCATGAGCACCGCAGACCAAATCTCTGCGAGCTTCTTTTGTTCTGCCGTCGAAGGAGCAGTGAATGGCCGCTGTGCAGAGTGAAGACCTGCCTTCAGAAAACTCTCCGCATCCGGCAGACTCTTACGGTCTATCTTTCCGTTCGGTGATCGTGGAAGCTGTGGCAACGGCAGGATCACCGCTGGAATCATGTACTCCGGCAAAGTATCTGCAAGCATCGTGAGCAGATCCGCTGTTAGCGCTGTAGCGTGTTCTGCGGAGTTGCCGGCGTCGACATAAGCCACCAGTCGTGTGATCACCGCTCCGGCACTCTTGCTAGTATGCGCAACCACCACAGCCTCGCGCACCGCGGGGTGCCTGTTCAGGGCGACCTCAATCTCTCCCAACTCAATTCGATAGCCGCGAATCTTCACCTGAAAGTCGGTTCGACCAAGCAACTCTACCTGCCCTTGCCCCTTCGCATCCACATGCCAGCGACCCAGGTCGCCCGTCTTGTAAATGCGCCCCTTGGCAAATGGATTGGGCAGGAACCGTTCGGCAGTTAAATCCGGGCGCTTCCAATATCCGCGCGCCAGCCCCGCGCCTCCTATGTAGAGCTCTCCCACAACTCCTGCAGGCGTCGGGTGCAGCCGAGGATCGAGCACATAAAACTGTGTATTCGCAATCGGAGGCCCGATGAGTAGCGGTCCTGTCCCAGCGGTGACACGCGTAGCAGACGACCAGATAGTCGTCTCAGTGGGCCCATAGACGTTCCACACCTGCTCGCTTCTCTCCATCAGCTGATCCGCCAGATCTCGCGGCAACGCTTCACCACCGCACAGCACCTTCAGCGGCAGTTCGCGGCTCCATCCGGCATCGATCAGCATCCTCCAGGTGCCGGGAGTGGCCTGCAGAACGGTCGCTTTACTACGCTGCAGCAGCTGTAGCAACAGGTAGCCATCCGCAACCTCCTCTTCGGTCGCAATCACCAACCGCGCACCCGTCAATAAAGGCAACAACAATTCAAGTCCCGCGATATCGAAAGCAAGCGTAGTCACCGCGACCAGCACATCTGCTCGACTCAGACCAGGCTCCCGCTCCATCGATTGCAACAAGTTCATCAGAGCACCATGCTCAACGGCTACGCCCTTCGGTCTGCCAGTTGTGCCAGAGGTATAGATGACGTATGCCAGCGAATCCGCCGCAGCTGATGCTTCAAGCGGCGCATCGCTCTCCTCGGCTATCTTCGTATCCAGTACCACGACCTTCGCCGCGGTTCTGAATCCGGGCTGCGCAGTCGGGAACGAATCTCCCACAACCAGCAACGCAGCGCCCGAATCCTCGAGCACCATCTCTAGTCGATCCTTTGGGTGCCGCGGATCCAGCGGCACATACGCCCCACCGGCCTTCAACACTCCAAGCAGCGCCCCCAGCATCTCGACCGACCGCGGAACACAGAGTCCAACCAGATCCCCCAGCTTCAGCCCCTCCCGCTGCAGTCTATGCGCAATGCGATTCGAATATTGATCCAGTTCCCTTCTCGTCCATCTCTTCGAACCGCACTCGACCACTACCTGATCGGCCTGTTCCCGCGCTCGCAGCTCAGCAACTCGATGGATCGGAACAAACTCGTTGCCGAACTCCACCTCGGTTCGATTCCAACTCTCTACAATCTCCAGCCGGTCTTTCTCGTCCAGCAGTTCAAGCTCATCTACGCGCAACGTCGCATCCCGCACAACGCTGCTTAGCAGGTTGGCGTACTGGTGCATCCAGCGGCGAATCGTCTCTTCGTCAAAGAGGTCGGTATTGAAATCGCAATCGAATTTGAGATCGTCTTCGGTTTCGATCACATTCAGAAACATATCCGTATTTACAAACTGCTTCGGGTTTGCCTTTATGTCCGCCGACAGACCGTCAAAGCCAATACGCGCTCCGATCTTTTCAAGATTGAACTGAACTTCGATCAGCGGTAGTCGCCCTGCATCTCGCGGAATCGAAAGCTTGTGGAGCAGGCTGCCGTAGGTAAACTCCTGATGGTCGAACGCATCGAAGAGCACATTGCGAGTAGCGGCGAGATGACTCTTCGCCGTCTCCGCCTCTGTCAATTGGCTCAGCATCGGCAGAAAGTGAACACAATGTCCGACGAGGCTCGCATTTTGAAAAAGAGCCTGCCCCGCCGTCGAGATGCCAACCACTACCTCCGGCTGACGGGTCAAACGATGCAGCAAAAGTTGAAAGCCCGAGAGCAGAGTGACATAAAGCGTGCAACCCAACCGTGCGCTTGCACCCTTCAAATCCATATACAGAGCGGACCCGAGACTGCCTTTCAATGTCGCTCCATGGTAGGTCTTATTCACCGGGCGAGGTCTGTCGGTCGGCAGATCGAGCACCGGTGCCAAGCCAGAAAACTTATTGACCCAGTAGGCTTCATTGTCCGCAAACTCACCGGACTTCTGACGGGTCTGCTCCTGAACGGCATAGCTACTGAACGGAAGCAGAGGTAGCAACTTTTCGCTCGCGTTCCCCTTTGCACTGTAGAACTTGCTGATCTCTTCGAAAAGTTGGTTTACGGACCATCCATCGAGAACGATATGATGCCCGGTAAAGAGCAATACCGTCTCATCGGCGGACATCTTGAAGATCGTTGCGCGCGCAAGCGGCCCCTGCGTAAGCGAGAACGGTATCCTCCCCTCCCTCTCAATCGCCTCATGCAACGTCTGCTCTCGAGAGGCATCTGCAGCGGAAGAGAGATCCACCTGTTCGACAGTGCCTTGAAAGGCTGGAGCGATCAATATCGATTCACCATCCTCACTGATGGTGCTGCGCAACGCATCGTGTCGAGCAAACACTGATTCAAGCGCCTGTTTCAGTGCCCTTTCATCAACATCGCCGCGCAAACGAAGCGTCACTGACTCATTGAACGCACAGTTCACCTCATCGCCTAGCGCAGCAGCAAAGTAGATCTCACGTTGCGCCTCAGTGATCGGAACCTTTGCCGGAGAGTCCTTAAGAGCCGCAGGATGCATCGCAGACACTGGCGCTACAGCCGGACCACTCTGATGCTCCCCGTGGCTGGGAAGCGCGTTGCTAGCCTGCATCTCTTCGACCGTCTCGCGGAATACCTCCTCGACAGTTTGCAGATCCGCGTCTGTGTGTGCCGTCGTAAGGAAGCAGGGATAGCCTTCCTGAATATGAATGCCCTTCTCCCGCATCGCGTAGTACAGCAGACTGCCAAGTCGAGCGTCCCCGTGGAAGGTGAAGTAAAACCACGACGCGAAGTGATGGATCCGGCTCGGAACACCGCGCTCAACAAAAAAGTTATCCAGCCGCGCCGCCATCTCTGCGGTCTTTCGATTCAAATCAAGTTGAAGCTGCGGCCCAGCAGCCTTCAAATGATTGAGAACCGCACGTGCTGCAGCGAGAGCCTGTGGATGACGAACGAAGGTCCCAGCGAAGAAGGTCACGCCAACCTCAGGGATCGAAGCATCGCCATACTGCCAGGTGCCGCCATCGAGCGCATCCATAAACTGTGCCTTACCCGAGAGCACGCCGATGGGATACCCGCCGCCGATGACCTTGCCATACGTCGCAAGATCGGCTCGCACCCCGAAACTCTCCTGCACACCGCCGGGAGCAAGTCTGAAGCCTGTGACCACCTCGTCAATAATCAGTGCAATCTCAGCCTGCTCCGTGATCTGTCTCACGGTCTTGATGAAAGCAATCGGTTGCAGACCAGGGTTGCGCGTCTGCACTGGCTCTATTAAGACAGCAGCGATCTCACTCGCATTCTTGCGAATGTACTCAAGCGAAGCATCGGCGCCGTACTCCAGCACAACCACATTTCCTGTATTCGCAATCGGAATGCCCGGCGCAAGCGGCACCGTTCCCCGTGGTGTATTGCGAACAAGAACCTCGTCAAACGTACCGTGATAGTCGCCCGCAAAGTAGATGATGCGATCGCGTCCCGTAACCGTGCGAGCCACGCGAATAGCCGCCATCACCGCTTCCGATCCGGTATTGCAGAAGGTTACCCGATCGTTTCCCGTTAGCTCGCATATCTGCGCCGCAACTTCACCCGCCAGCGGAGACTGCGGCCCAATGGCAACACCTTCTTCAATCTGCTTGTGAACAGCATCCAGCACAAACTGCGGAGAGTGCCCGAACATGATCGCCCCGTAACCATTCACGATGTCGATGTACTCATTGCCATCGACGTCCCAGATCCTCGAACCTTTGGCGCGCTCAGTCACGAGTGGGTAGACCATCTCCTTCCACTGCGGCCGAAAACCGGCAACCGCACGAGGGTCGGCAAGATGAACCCGTGCCTTGTCTGTCAGACGCTTGGACCCTGGCGTCTTCTTCTGATACTTCGCAAGGAGCGTGTTGAGATACTGTTGCTGATCGCCATCAAGATCCTGTTGAACCCGCGGCTGCAAGGGCCTGTAAGATCCGTGCTTGACCTCAGCTGTCTCCCCTGTCGACGTCGGTGTAGCTGATGATGACGCAGCAGAGGCCACAACAGGCATAGCCGCTGATACCACTGTTGATGCCGCCGATGTGGCAACCGCCGCCGGCAATCCGGTCGTGGCGCGCAACGCTGCCATCTGCTGCTCAAAGACCTTCGACATCATCGCCATCTGCTCACTAAACAGCCGCTCAACCGCAGAGCCGGCAGAAGTCGACGAGCCTGAACTCGAGAAGCTCGCAAGTGGAGCTGCGACGCTGGAGTGAGCGGCGACCGTCTGCACCGGAGCAGCTTGAACCTGCGCCTCTGCTGGAAACGCATCCGGCGGAAGCACACTGTCCAGATAGCCGGAAAGACTCGCAATCGTGGAATACTGCTCCATAATCTGGCGAAAGGTCAGCTTCACGCCGAACTTCTTCTGAATGCCCTGTGTAGCCTGGGTCAGAAACAACGAGTCAAGCCCCAACTCCAGAAACTGATGATCGACCTGATCCGGGGTCACTTCGATCCCGCTCAACTGAGTAAAAACCTCTGAAACAATCGGCTGCAGACGCAGCTTGCGTTCTTGCATTGGTGCCTCTTTCAACGGTTCGGTCGCGGCGGGAACAACTTCGCCGCCACTTTCTGTATCGAAAATCTCTACTCTAGAAATGATTGGCGGTTCGGGGAGTTGCAAGCCCCCCGTAAATGGCGGCGGCTCCACCCAATACAGTTTGCGTTCAAACGGATAAGTTGGCAGAGAGACTCGTCGCCGCATCTCCTGTGCGTAAACCTTCGTCCAGTCCGGCATCGCCCCCGCCACCCAGAGTTGCCCAAGCGCCTCCTGGAGCGAACCTGCCTCCACGGGAGACTGTTCATCCCGTTGCGCCAGCGAAGAGACGATTACGGCCGCACTACTATTCGGCTGCTGACGCGCAAGCGTAGCCAGCGTATTTCCCGGGCCAACCTCCAGCAATATCTGCGGAGTCGCCATCAGCGTCTTCAGCGCATCTGCGAAGCGAACAGGATTGCGAACCTGGTCAGCCCAGAAGCGCGGGCTCGTCGCCTGTTCCGGCTCGATCCATGTCCCGGTGAAGCTCGAAACATAAGGGCGAGCGGGACGGTGCAGCGTAACCTTGGCAACCTCCGCCTCAAACCCAGCCAGCATCGGATCCATCATCGACGAATGAAACGCATGCGAAGTACGCAGCCTGCGGAAGAGCGCTCCATTCGCAGTCAGCCTCTTCTCCAGCCTCTCAACGGCTTCAAGCGGCCCGGCCAGCACGCTCAGCTTCGGAGCATTCAACGCAGCAATCGAAATATCATCGGCAAGATACGGCTGAAGCTCAGACTCGCTGAGCCGCACGCCCACCATAGCCCCGCGCGGCATCTCCTGCATCATCCTTCCGCGAATGCTCACCAGCCGCAGAGCATCTTCGCGGCTCATAACCCCTGCAAGAACAGCCGCAACATACTCCCCAATGCTGTGGCCCGCACAGGCACGCGGTTCAATCCCCCACGCCTGCCAGAGCTTCGCCATCGCGAACTCCGTCACGAAGATTCCCGTCTGCGCAAACTGCGTCTGCTGAATCCTCTCCGTAGCCTCCGGTGCCGTTACATCCACCGGAAAAAGAATCTCGCGAAGGTCGAGACCAAGCATAGGCCGCAGGATCTCGCAGCACTCGTCTACCTCGCGGCGGTACAGCGGTTCGCTTTTATACAACGAGCTGCCCATGCCCGCGAACTGCGCCCCCTGCCCCGGAAACAGAAACACAACCTCGGGCCGCTTTGCCGGCACAACTCGATTCGCCTCCGCTTTGGCTGACGAAAGTTTTGCAATAGCATCTTCAGCGCCTGCACACACAAACGCAGCGCGATGATCAAACGCTTTTCTGCCAACCGCAAGCGTGTAGCCAACATCATCAAGCGGAACTTCAGGGTGCTCTTTGAGGTATCGAGCAAGATTGCCGATAGCCACCTGCAGCGCCGACTGCGATCTCGCCGACACGCACAGCAACTGCGCCGAACGCAAGGAAGCCGTCAAAGGCTGCAGTGCTGGCGCCTCTTCCAGCACCACATGCGCATTCACGCCGCCAACTCCAAAAGCACTCACCCCGGCGCGGCGCGGTCCATCAGACTTCCATGGACTCAACTCGCGATTGACATAGAACGGCGAATTCTCAAAGTCGATGTTCGGATTAGCACTCTCAAAGTTGGCCAAAGGTGGCAGCGTCGCCTTGTTCAGAGAGAGCGCCGTCTTAATCACTCCCGCCACTCCCGCGGCAGCATCCAGATGCCCAACGTTGGCCTTCGCAGTACCGATCGCGCAGAAACCCGTCGCCTCCGTGCATAACCGAAACGCCTTCGTCAGCGCTGCGACCTCAATCGGATCGCCCAGCGGCGTCGCCGTTCCATGAGCCTCAATGTAAGTAATGGTGCGAGCATCCACCCCGGCCATCGCCTGCGCAGCAGCAATCACGCCCGACTGCCCATCCACCCCAGGAGCCATGTATCCAGCCTTCATGGAGCCATCGTTATTCACGCCAAACCCGCGAATCACAGCGGTGATATGGTCGCGGTCTGCTACGGCATCCTCCAGCCGCTTCAACAGAACCGCACCCGCACCATGGCTGAAGACCGTGCCTGTCGCGGCGGCGTCGAAGGGCCTGCAGAATCCATCCTTCGATCCAATGCTTCCTTCCGAGTACAGATGCCCGCGCCTCTGCGGAAACGTCACCGACACACCACCAGCCAGCGCCATATCGCACTGGTAGTTCAGCAGGCTCTGGCTCGCCTGCGCAATTGCAACCAGCGAAGTAGCACATGCGGAAGCCACGCTGATGCACGGCCCGCGCAAGTTCAACTTGTACGCAACGCGGGTCGTCAGAAAGTCTTTGTCGTTCCCCATAAACGACCGGAACTCGCCAACCTGGTAGTTCCCCGTCACCTCATCGATGAACGCCCGATCGCGGCAAAGATTTGCCAGCAAATAAGTATTGAGGCTGCATCCACCGAAGAGTCCAATCTGTCCCGCATAGGTCGATTGGTCATAGCCCGCATCCTCTAGCGCATTCCAGCACGTCTCCAGAAATATCCGGTGTTGAGGATCCATGCTCTCCGCATCGCGAGGCGATATGCCGAAGAACTCCGCATCGAACATGCCGGGGTCCTCGAGCACACCGCGAGCAGCAACATAGTCCGAACCACGCTCGAGCCCCGCGCTGTTTCTCGCCTCCAGTTCAGTCGAAGAAAAATGAGAGATCGTGACCTTCCCGCCGGCGATATTCTCCCAGAACGCCTCTACATCCGGCGCTCCCGGGAACCGCCCCGACATGCCGATAATTGCGACAGAGTCCAGCATCTGCTCGTCGCCCGCATTCGCGTCAGTCCTATGTGTTTCTTGATTCAGCCGCTCACTCATGACGCCACACCCTTCGTCGCCCGAGCCCGCGCAAACGCACCTCTAGCCCTCTGAGCCTGCTGCTGAATTGCATCTTTTTCTGAAGCCGAAGACCCATTGGCCGCAAGACGCTTCGCCAATGAACGCACCGTCGGACACTCGAACATCACCGTAATCGGAATCAGCCGCTCAAACTGAGCCTGCAACCGCAGATGAGCGCTAATCAGCAGCAGAGACGTTCCCCCTGAATCGAAAAAATTATCGTCCAACCCAATCCCCTGCAGATCGAGTACGTCGGTAAACACTCGCGACACCCGCTCCTCGGTCTCAGACAGCGACTGCGCCGCCGAACCGTCCAGAGCCTCGCCGGCAGATCCCACCGAAGGAGCAGGCAATGCAGCGACATCCAGCTTGCCGTTCACGGTCAAAGGAAGTTCCTTCAATGCGGTGTACGAAGAGGGCCTCATCTGCGCAGGCATCTTCGAGACAAAAAACTCGCCAAGCATTTTGGCTGTCAATTCAACGCCCGTAGTCGCAACAAAATACGCCGCCAACCGCTGAGTCCCTGTCTTATCCGTATGCGCCACCACACACGACTGCTTAACCCCAGGCGCTTCAGCCAGCGCAGCCTCGACCTCCCCCAGTTCGATACGAAAGCCGTTGATCTTCACCTGGCTATCGTTCCGTCCGAGATACACCATCTCGCCATCAGGACGAATCCGCGCAAGATCGCCGGTACGATAGAGCGTGGCACCAGGCACCGGCCTGAAGGAATCTTCGATAAAGCGTTCCGCATTCAACTGCGGACGATTCAGATAGCCGCGCGTTACCCCGCCGCCCCCTACATAGAGCTCGCCCACTTCCCCCGCTTGCACCGGTCGCTTCGCTTCATCAAGCAGATAAAGCTGCATATCGGGTATCGGCGTCCCGATCAGGCTCTCCTGCACCGACTCCGCCTCTGCCGCCGTGATTGGCCGGTACGTCACATGAACCGTCGTCTCCGTAATCCCGTACATATTCACCAGCCGTGGAGCCGTGTCCCCATGACGCTGGAACCACGGAGCCAGCTTGCGATACTGCAGTGCCTCCCCGCCAAAGATCACTACGCGCAGCGACAGCGGCAGAACCGCACTGTCCTGCTCTACCTGGATCAACATAAAGAAAGCCGATGGTGTTTGATTGAGCACCGTCACTCGCTCCATCGAGAGAAGCTCGTAGAACTCCCGCGGCGAACGGCTCACAGCAAATGGCACGATCACCAGCCTCCCGCCCGTCAACAATGGTCCCCAGATCTCCCACACCGAAAAATCGAAAGCGATGGAGTGGAACATCGTCCAGACATCGTTCGCTCCAAAGTGAAACCAAGCGTCAGTCTGCTCCAGCAGACGAAGCACATTTCTGTGCGTCACCATCACGCCCTTCGGCTTGCCGGTCGAACCCGAGGTATACATCAGATAGGCTAAGTCCTCCGCCCTTGCGGCAAACGGTGGATTGTCCGGCTCCGGAGAGTTCAGCGCCACAAACTCACGATCCATCTCCACAACCGATACGGACAAAGCAGTTAACTCTCCCGATACCCCCGATGCAAGAACTGCGGTCGTTACGATCGCTACCGGCCTCGCATCGTCCAGCATCTCCAGAACCCTGGCCCTGGGATATCCAAAGTCGATGGGCAGATACGCGCCGCCCGCCTTCAGGATGCCGAGTATGGTCACTATCATCTCGGGCGAGCGGTCCAGGTAGATCGCAACAAACGAGTTCGTTCGAACCCCAAGCTCCTGCAACCGCCGGGCAAGTTCGTTCGCCCTCGCATTCAGCAGACCGTAGGTCCAGCGAGCCTCTCCGCATACAATCGCGACTTGGTCCGATTTTTCCGCAGCCATTCTCTCAAAGACACTGACGATCGTGTCGAGAGCCATTCCGTCGAATCCGCTCTCCCCCGGAACCTCGGAAGCCTGGGGACGAAGATCCATCAATCGCTCGCCCTCAATGGCCGAATTCTTAACATGCTCATCGTTCTCCATCGAGCCCCACAGCAGATCAAAAACGCAGAAAAACGAATTGACTCAGAGTAGCTGCCGGCATGGGCTGATCGATCACAACCCCTGACTTCACTCCCTGAGTAGAAGATGCAACTTGAGCGAAAGGTACCGCTCGAAGCTCTCGAAGTCAACCCGTCTCTGTTGCCTAATTGTACGCACAATTCGAAAGGCGGATTAAGACAATAGTGGGGGAAAATACCTGAAAGTTGTAGGTTTTTCAATATTTCGACACCGTTCCAGAGATGCCTGAAACTTAAGTACCAGGAGACTGGTTATCATTGCAGTACGGTGGCATCACACTCCGGGTTGTCTCTTATGTCGAGTGATTGGAAACAGGTCGATATCCTCCCGCCACTCGAGACCACCGAAGTGCAACTCTGGCGAATCGACCTGGCCGACGCCACAGGGCTCGGCACCACAGGCCTCAATGACCGCTTCGCCCCGCTTCTCGCTCCATCCGAACAGCTCCACGCAAACCGCTGCCGGCCCGGGCGCGTGCAGGATCATTTCTCCGTTGGACGGGCCTGTCTGAGAATCCTTCTCGGCAACGCCTCCGGCCTCGACCTCCGTTCTCTGCCTATCTCTACCGGTGTTCATGGAAAACCGGAACTCCCTCCCATCCACGGAGACAGCATCGCCTTCAACGTAGCTCACTCCGCAGACACCATTCTCATTGCTCTTACCCGCAGCGGCTCCGTGGGAGTGGACGTCGAGTACTACGACCGCGCGACCGATATTATGGAGGTCGCCCACTACAACTTCACGGCAAGCGAACACCGCTCTCTGGCAGCAATCACCGATCCCCACTCTCGCATCAGGACCTTCTACCGCTACTGGACCCGGAAGGAAGCGGTTCTCAAAGCAGATGGACGCGGACTCATCGCCTCCCTCGCGTCCTTCGATATACCGTTCGAATCAGTACACCTGCACCCCATTCGCATCGGTGGCTCCACAGACGATCAAGGGAAGCTGTTCTTCGTCAGCGATCTGACTCTGAACACCGAAGCCGCCGGAGCAATAGCATTCGAGTCGCCCGAGTCGCCGCTGCGACAGTTCATCTTTCCCTTGGGCCAGCCGTGGTGAGCCATCCCGAGCTCCCCCCAAAAACCGCCAGAATCTCCCATTCACCCGACAACCCGTCTGATACGTCTATAACTTGAGGAACAGATGGCCCTTCCCACACGATCCCCTATTGCAATACCCCCGGCACAACCACCCGCTCCAGAAAGCAAAAAGACCTGGCTCGTCACCGCCACCAGCCTCGTCTTCATCGTTCTGCAGAGCGCCTGCACCGCCGTCATCGCCCTCAGCGGAGTCCGCGTCGCCATCGGTCTCAGTGCGCTGGCCTCGGCAACCTTCGGCATCCACCCGCCTCCCACCGGCTTCCACCGCGACGCCATCCGCATCCCCATGATGATCGCCGCCACCATCGGCTCCCTCATCAACCTCTATGTTCTTTGGCGCATCCGCTCTCTACGCGCCCGCCCTTCTTCACAGTGGCGCACCCAGCCCGCCACCCCCAGCCAGCGCCGCTCAGAGACCTTTCAGATCTCGCTCGCAGTCGTCACCCTCCTCCTGGTAGCCGCCGAGAGTATCCTCCATTCCCTATTCCACCACGCCGCTTAGAATCCTCCAGCTATCGCCGCACCCTTTAGCCATCGCCCTCTTCCACACTTCCGCGAGGCGTATACGTAAATCCCCGCATCTCGGCCGCCAGCCTCGCGTGGAGCCGCTCGCTAAATCCCAGCGGCAGTTCGAAGACACGTTCATCGGCAGTCAGGATCAGAATATTGCGCGTCGAATCCAGAATCGCCGAACAGATCTCGCAGTGCTCCAGATGCTTCTGCACATCCTCCAGCACCGCCGCATCCAGAGTCCCATCCAGATAACCCGAGATATGCTCCCACACATGCTTGCACTCTAAAACCATGGGAACCACCTCCGCTTCGGCATCACCTGTTTCAACTGAGGAGACAACCGCTTCTGCAGCATCAGCCGCGCGCGGTGCAGTCGCACCTTTGCCGCCGCAACGCTGATACCAAGTGCCTCCGCCGACTGGTTGACACTCAAGTCTTCCATGTCGCGCAGCACAAAAACCTGGCGATAGATCAACGGCAGATCGCCAATCGCATCCTGCAACAACAACCGAACCTCTTGCCGCTCCAGCGCCTCGGAGGGAATCTCCCGCCAGTCCCGCAGCAGCGCCGGCGACACATGCCCGCCCTCATTCAACTCATCAAGCGACTCCGTCTTCGCAGTCTTCTTCTGCCGCAGCCGGCTCCGAGCCTCGTTCAGCGTAATGCTGATCAGCCATGTGCTGAACTTCGCTTCGCCGCGAAACCTCTCCAGGTTGCGGAACGCCTTGAGAAACGCCTCTTGCGCCGCATCCTCCGCGTCCGCCTCGTTCTGCAACATCGACAACGCCATGCTGTAGACGCTGCGCTCATACGGCTGGATCAGATCATGAAACTCATGCGTATTGCCCGCAAGGATAGAGGCGATCATCTGAGCTTCATTCCTGTTCTCGGAGATTACCGTCATTGCTTCTCGATCCATCCTCGATAACGCCTCTTCAACACCGCATCAACAGAGAACAGCCCGGCCCCGAACACCAGAACCATCGCAGCCGCGAACAAAAACGTGTATGGATCGGCGTTGTAGAACTTGCCCGGATCGGAGAACACCGCAAGGAGGGCGTCCCGATCTGCAGTCCAGTATGCCACCAGCATATTCACCGTAAGCATCAACCCAATGAGCCGCGAGCCGAGCCCCAGAATCAGAAGAAGTCCGCCAAAGAACTCCAGCCCTGAGACGAAGTGAGCGTTCAAAGCAGGAAAGGGAATATTCAAGCTCGTAAAGTAGTCGGTGATCTTATCCAGATGATGCAGCTTCCCCCATCCGCTCTGAACCAGCTGCCATCCCCAGTAGAGCCGCACCACCAGAAGAAATGGGGATTGGAGATAAGAAGCCAGTGTTGCAAACTTCGCATACAGCTCAAGCAGTTTTTTCATCACAACCCTTTTTTCTCCACCTTCGTCGAGCGGAATAAATCTTACGCAGGCCCCGAAATGCGGCAGGCTCGGCCAGGAACCTGTCGGGACCTGCACGTACTTAGAACCATCACGAAGGAATTGGTTACAGCCTCCACTCAAAGAGTGATCGCAATCAAAAAACCCTAAAGCACCCTCGGTTAAACTGCTCCCCAGTCTTTGCTGTCATCCTGAGCGGGAGCGAAGGATCCCGATGCGCTTCACACACCCAATACCCTCAAAACCTTTTTACCCTGACTTCCGGATTCTTAGAACCTGTCTAAAAACCGCTACCTTGCGATATTTTGCTGCCGTCTCTGCATTTGAGATAGGTCCGGGCTTTAGCCCGAACATCGAAGATCGGAACCATTCGGGGCTTCAGCCCCTGAGATATGTCTCTCTTCCCCTGAGCACCCAATTCGAATTCTCTAAAAAAGCCCCCGTGAAGCCAATGCCAGGAATTTCTTCGCTACCATTCTTCAACTCCGGCAAGCGCCGTAACTCCGGCCCCGTCGCCTGAATTCATCCAACGTGTCCCACTTGGAGTAGCTCTGAGCCAAAAGGTTACAGAAGTGATAGCCTTCCAGTGTTCTGCTGAACCTGTAACCTTTGTGCCTTGATGTAGTCGAACTCAGCGGCAAGGAAAATCGGCAAATGAATCTTGCCGCAGATGCAATCCGAAGCAGGAAGTTCTGCCGTTAACTCCTTGCTACGATCCGTGTAGCCACCATCCACGTCCGGCGCGTTCTCGCGTGCGGCTCAACCAGGAAAGGCTCATCCCTATGAAGAATTCAGCACAATCTCTCGCTCTGGCCGCTGCGTTTGCAGGTCTGCTGGGCGGCACCGCTGTCCGCATGAACGCCCAGACTGCCCCGGCCAACAACACCCCCACCACCACCGTTCACGCCGGCGTTCTCATTGCCCAGGACAAGCCTGATCTTCCGAAGCACTCCTGCAAGGGCAAGAACGACTGTAAGGGCCAGGGCGGCGGCAAGCACCCCGGCAAGAACGACTGCAAGGGCAAGGGCGGATGCGCCACCGACGGCTCCAAGCCCTCGCTCGCCTAAGCACCTCCCCTGTAACCGATCCTGTCTGGAGGCTTGATCGTCTCTTCAAGCCTCCAGACATCTTCACCATTCTTTAAAAAAAGGGGAGACATGCCAGCCAATCGCTTCAACGGATTCAGCGACTACGGCGTAGGGATCGGCCTTCGCGTCCCGCACTACGACCACATCTTCGCCGAAAAACCCGTCGTCGACTGGTTCGAAATCATCTCCGAAAATTACATGGTCGACGGTGGCCGCGCGCTCAAGGTCCTCGATCAAATCCTCGAACGCTATCGCGTCGTCCAGCACGGCGTCTCCATGTACTTCGGCTCCGTCCAGCCAGCCGACCGCGAACATCTCAAGCGCCTCAAGACCCTCACCCGCCGCACCAAAACTCCCTGGCTCTCCGATCACCTCTGCTGGGGAAGCGTTGACGGGCGTTACACCCACGACCTCCTCCCCATGCCCTACACCTTTGAAGCGGTCAAGGCCACCGCCGCCCGCATTCGCGAGGTCCAGGACTTCCTCGAGATCCCGATCGCCGTCGAAAACGTCAGCAGCTACGCCGAGTTTCACGAGTCCCAGATGACGGAGTGGGAGTTCCTCAATGAAGTCGTCGAAGCCGCCGACTGTGGCATCCTGCTCGACGTGAACAATATCTACGTCTCCTCGCAGAATCACGGCTTCAACCCCTTCGACTACGTCAACAGCGTCCCCGCCGAACGCGTCGCGCAGATCCACATCGCAGGACATTCAAAGTTCGAGAAGTACATCCTCGACACCCACGATCATCCCGTGCTCGACCCCGTCTGGCATCTCTACGCCCGAGCCATCGAGCGTGTCGGCCCCACCGCAACCCTGCTCGAGTGGGACGACAACATCCCATCCTTCGACGAGGTTCACTCCGAAGCCCTCAAGGCAACGCAGTATCTGGAACCGGCAGAGATCACAGTGAAAGAAGAAGCCAGAGAGGTCGTGCACTCTTGAACCTCCTCGAACTGCAACGCCGCATGGCTGAAGACGTAACGCGTCCTCTGACACCCGACTTTCAAATGCAGCCATCGACCGCCGACGGCAGACCGACGCAGGACCTGGCCAGCACCTACATCAAACCAAACGACCGCCTCTCCTCCTTCGACCGCCTCGAGATCTACAACCGGCAGTACTGGTTCCGCGTCATCGGAGCCGTCTCCGAAGACTTCCCCGCCCTCGCAGCCGTCCTCGGAGCGAAGAAGTTCGACAGCATGGTCCTCGCCTACCTCCGCGAGAATCCATCCACCTCCTTCACCCTTCGCAACCTCGGCTCCAGGCTGCCCAAGTGGCTCGAATCGCGCCCCGACTTCTCTCCCCGCCGTCATGCCCTCCTCCTCGACGTCGCCCGGCTCGAATGGGCCTACGTTGAAGCCTTCGACGGAGCCGATCTCCCTCCGCTAACCGCAGCCGACTTCGGCGACCTCGGCGCTGCTTCCTCGCTCTTCCTTCAACCTCATCTCCAACTGCTCGACCTCCGCTATCCCGTCGACGAACTAGTCCTGGCCGTCCACCGCCAGACCGCACCCAGCGACATCATGAGCAACGCCGTCACCGAGCGCAAGCAAGCCAAGCGAACCCGCCTTCCCGCCATGCGCCGCTCGCAGACCCACCTCGCCGTGCACCGCTACGACAACTCCGTCTACTACCGGCGGATCGATCCCGAGGCGTTCGGCCTCCTCTCCGCGCTGCAAAGCGGCACCCTCCTCGGTCAGGCGCTCGAGATCGCCTTTAGCAAAAGCACCCTCTCCCCTGAACAGCAAGCCGCCAAAATTCAGGAATACTTCGCCCACGCCGCCGAGCTGGGCTGGTTCTGCAAGCGACACCAAGTCTGACCATCTCCTCTTCCTCACCAGAAAACTCTTCCGCACTCAGCGGCATTCCCCAGCGTTCATCGCTCGTTGGCGACGAGCGGGTATCATACAGAAGTTGATTCCTGCATCGTCCAGGTGCGCCAGTTGCGACGCCTGCCCAGGGGCTGTCATCCTATACAAAGAATTGGCAAGGCATCCATTTCACCTCAGCTGGCTTCCGACGATACAGGCCTGTCTTCGTAGCCATCGTTCCTTCTAAGCAACACAGAACCGGCCCGTTAGGGTTGGAGCGCGACTAAGGCACTTGTAAGGGGACCTCTGCATGGAATTTCATATCTCCCGCGCTCTCCGAGAAAAACTGAACGTAGACGATCTTCTCTTCAGCTATACCGGCAACATCGTCTTTGCCAACGTCACCGCAAGCCGGAACCTGGCCACGCAGCTTCAGGAATACCGCGCACAAAACGCTGAATCCCCAAAAGTCGTCAACGCCGGCGCGCTCTTCGCCATGGGACTCATCGACGAGCTCAACCACGCGATGATCGCCCGCTATCGCAAAGACATCGACCCCGCAGTCTTCGCCGAAGCCGTACGCTGGTTCACCGGCCACGCCAAACCTGAAGAGATCGAACGCCTCCTCCTCACCTTCACCACCCAGTTTCCCAACGTAGCCGTCTATCGCGGCGAACTCACCGCCGCCCAGTGGCTCAACGGCACCACCGACGGCCTGCCAAATCGCGAAGCAGCCCTCGAAGAGCTCCTCCTCCTCTGGCTCGCAAACATCAACCCAGCCTTCACCCCCTTTCGCGAGCTCTTCGAGGACACGTCCCTCAAGCAGCAGACCATCTATCAACAAATCACCGCCGCCTTCCCCGACTACTTCCTCACCCGCCCTCCGATCTCCCCCGAGATTGGAAGCCTCCTCGACGCCCTCCGCGCTCCCCTGCTCGCCTCGCCCGACTCCCTCACCGGCCAGCTCGACTACATCCGCGAGCACTGGCCCAAGTACCTCGGCGAAGATCTCCGCCGCGTCCTCCTCGCCATCGACGTCCTCCGCGAAGAAGACCTCGCCATCTGGATGCGCTTCCATCCCCCCGGCCCCGACCAGTACCGTCACGGCGCGCCCGGCCGCGGAGGTGAAGGCTTCGTCGGCGACGAGTTCATCGGCTTCGAAGAGGAGTACTTCACCGGCCCCGATGGCGTCCGCCGTCGCCGCTACGGCCACGACTACCAGGCTCCCCTCAACGAGTACGAAGCCTTCAGTGCCGACCAGGCCTGGATGCCCACCGTCGTTCTCATGGCCAAGAGCACCTACGTCTGGCTCGAGCAGCTCTCCAAAAAATACCTCTGCCACATCCACCGCCTCGACCAGATCCCCGACGAAGAACTCCGCCTCCTCGCCGACCGCGGCATCACCGGCCTATGGCTCATCGGCCTCTGGGAGCGCAGCGTCGCCTCCCGCACTATCAAACGCCTCCGCGGACACACCGACGCCGTCGCCTCCGCATACTCCCTCAAGGAGTACCAGATCGCCGACGACCTCGGCGGCAACCACGCCTACGAAAACCTCCGCGACCGCGCCGCCCGGGCAGGCATCCGCCTCGCCAGCGACATGGTCCCCAACCACATGGGCATCGACTCAAACTGGGTCATCGAAAATCCCGACTGGTTCCTCTACCGCTGGGAGAGCCCCTTCCCCGTCTACCGCTTCGAAGGCCCCGACCTCTCCACCGACAGCCGCGTCGAGATCAAGATCGAAGACCACTACTACGACCAGTCCGACGCCGCAGTAGTCTTCCGCCTCCGCCACCACCGCGACGGAGCCACCCGCTACATGTACCACGGCAACGACGGCACCACCTTCGCTTGGAACGACACCGCACAGCTCGACTACTCCAAAGCAGCCGTCCGCGAGCACGTCATCCAGGTCATCCTCCACGTCGCCCGCCTCTTCCCCATCATCCGCTTCGACGCCGCCATGGTCCTCGCCAAACGCCACGTCCAGCGCCTCTGGTTCCCCCTCCCCGGCACCGGCGGCTCCATCCCCTCACGCGCAGAGAACGCGATGACTCAGGAAGAGTTCGACGCTCTCATGCCCCATGAGTTCTGGCGCGAGGTTGTCGACCGCGTAGCCGCCGAGGTCCCCGGCACACTCCTCCTCGCCGAAGCCTTCTGGCTCCTCGAAGGCTACTTCGTCCGCACCCTCGGAATGCATCGCGTCTACAACAGCGCCTTCATGAACATGCTGCGCGACGAAGAGAACGCCAAGTACCGCTCCTACCTCAAAAAAACCATCGAGTTCGACCCCGATATCCTCAAGCGCTACGTCAGCTTCATGAGCAATCCCGACGAGCGCACCGCGATCGATCAGTTCGGCTCCGGCGACAAGTACTTCGGCGTCTGCACCCTCCTCGCCACCCTCCCCGGCCTTCCCATGTTCGGCCACGGTCAGATCGAAGGCTACACCGAGCGTTACGGCATGGAGTTCAAGCAGGCCAAGATGGAAGAGTGGCCCAACGACAGTCTTGTAGCCCGCCACCAGCACGAAATAGCGCCTCTCCTCAAAAACCGCCGTCTCTTCGCCGAGAGCACCAACTTCGTCCTCTACGACTTCTGGGCCGACCACGGCACCGTCGACGAAAACGTCTTCGCCTACTCCAACCGCTCCCACGGCCAGCGCGCCATCATCCTCTACAACAACAGCTACTGCAGCACCCGCGGCACCATCCACTTCTCCGCGGCCTCGGTCGACAAAGCAACCGGCCACCTCCGCCAGCGAAGCCTCGCCGAAGGGCTCGATCTTCCGTACAACTACTTCACCTTCTTCGCCTATCGCGACACCGCCCACGGCCTGGAATATCTCTGCCGCAGCACCGACCTCCACCACACCGGCCTCTCCATCGATCTGCGCGGCTACCAGTACGCCGTCCTGATCAACTGGCGCGAGCTCCACGCCACCGCCGAACAACCCTGGGACCAGCTCTTCGACGCACTCAACGGAGCCGGCGTCTACAGCGTCGAAGAGGCGCTCTCCAAACTCCGCCTGCGCCCTGTGCATGAGGCCTTCCGCCAGGCTCTCAGCGAAAACAACATTCGAGCCTTCGCAACCGTCGCCTCGGAGCTCGCAGCCAAAGAACCCGCTTCTCTCTCTAAAGATCTCGCTGCGTCGAGCGCAAGCCAAAAATCGGCAACAGGCATCGCCAAGACAAATCCCAAGACAAACCCAAAGACAAACCCAAAATCAATCGAAGAAAAAAACAATGCCGCCTCTCCCGCCCTGTCCGCACAGACCCTCCTTGACCCTCGCCTTCAGGCCTTCGTGAAGTGCAGTCAGAGCTTCTTCGAAAGGGTGCTCCAAACTTTACCCGCTGAGACCGAAGAATCCTCCCCTCAATCGGACGCAAGCCTCTCCACAGCTTCGATCACGCCCCAAACCTATAAGGACCTCTGCGAGATGATGGCGAAAGAGGCCATCCATCTCATCTCGGTCTCTCAAAACCTCTCAACTATCCTGCCCCCGGCAGTGAGCAGCTTTCTACCCGGCAATAAGACGAACGGACAGATCTGGGCGCCAATCCTGGCCTGGATCACTCTCTGCAATCTCCCTCACAAAGACCAGACATCGCTCTTCGACAAGCTCCAGTTGCGCTCGGCTCTGTCAGAGATCTTCTCCGCCATCGGCATGGAAGGAGAAAACACCTGGCGCGCCGCTGCCCGCGTACGGATCCTGCTGGCACAAACCGGCACCTCGCCGGCAACAACCAGCACACAAAAATTCTGGGCCGACCCCGACGTTCGCTGGCTCACCAGTGTCAACGAATCTTCCGGCGCCACCTACTTCAACAAAGAGGGCTTTGAAGAGCTCCTCGGCTGGCTCCAACTCCCCTCGTTAATAAAATCTGCCCAGCAGCCTCTCGTTGATCTCGATTCGATCAAAAAGATTGAAGCTACTGCTCTAGAGTCTTGCCGATCGGCACAGAAGGCTGGTTATAACCTCGATCTCTACCTCAGCCCTGAACCGCCTAAGCAGTCCGAAGAAAAGCTAACCAGCGATCTCAAGAAACCGCCAACCTCCAGACCCGCTGCGAAGTCAGCCCAGAGAACAAAGCCAGACTCAAAGACAAAGCCAACCCCAAAACCAGCCCCCGAGGCCGAGTCAACTCTAAAAGCAAAGCCAGCCCAAGAGACCGAGTCAACTCCAAAATCGAAGCCACCCACAAAAGAAGAAAAGAAACCGAAGACTCCACACGCTGACTAGCTGACTCGCTAACTGACTGACCTGTTAACTCGCCGACCTGTTAACTCGCTAACTCGCTAACTAGCTGATCTTCCCATCACTAAACAGCTTCAGAGCTCGCCCGCCGACGATGATCTTTTTCTCAACCTCAGCATGGGTAAAGGGCTGCTCGATATCCTCAGTATCAATCACCTGGCACCAGGGTTTACCTGAGGGCGACGCGGGCAGCACATACTCGACGCCATCCTGCGACGCGTTCACAACCAGAAAAAAACTATCGTCGATCACCGGCAAACCGTCCTCATCGGTCACCTGCAGCGTCTGCCCATTCAGCAGAACTGCCACCGACCGGTTCCACTGGGTATTCCAAACCTCGTCAGGCACCTGTTTGCCATCCGTGCTAAACCACGCGACATCCTTGATAATCAGGTCCTCGCCTCGCCTGCGAATCTCGCGATCCTGAAAAAACTTTCGCCGATGCAAATTCGGGTGATTCAACCGGAAGTGGATCAGCTGACTCGTAAAGTCGCGCACCCGTTTGCGCGGTTCATCCAGATCCCAGTCATGCCACGTCAGCTCATTGTCCTGGCAGTAGCAGTTATTGTTCCCCATCTGCGACCGCGCTATCTCATCGCCCCCATTCAGCATCGGCACGCCTTGAGAGAGCATCAACGTAGCCAGGAAGTTTCGCATCTGCCTCTCACGCAAACGGTTGATCCCCTCATCGTCCGTCGGACCTTCCGCGCCCATATTCCACGAGTCGTTGCTGTCCGAGCCATCCTTGTTGTCTTCTCCATTTGCTTCATTGTGTTTCCGGTCGTAGCTGATCAGGTCGCACAGGGTATATCCGTCATGCGCCGTAATAAAGTTGATGCTCGCATACGGCTTGCGCCCGTCGTACTGATACAGATCGCTCGATCCGGTAAGGCGATTGCCGAGATCGGAGAGCTGCCCCGCATCACCCTTCCAGAAGCGGCGAACCGTATCGCGGTACTTCCCATTCCACTCCGCCCACAGAACAGGAAACTGCCCCACCTGGTACCCTCCTTCGCCGACATCCCACGGCTCTGCGATAAGCTTCACATCGGCCAGCGTAGGGTCTTGGTGAATCGTGTCGAAGAAAGAAGACAGACGGCTCACGTCATGCAGCTCCCGCGCCAGCGTCGCTGCAAGGTCAAAGCGAAACCCATCGACATGCATCTCCGTAACCCAATAGCGCAGCGAATCCATCAGCATCTTCAGCACCTGCGGATTCCGCACGTTCAACGTATTCCCCGTCCCCGTGTAGTCCACGTAGTATCTGGGACTCTCCTCATTCACTCTGTAATAGGTCGTGTTACAAACTCCCTTCCAGCACAAAGTCGGGCCCAGCTGGTTGCCTTCGCAGGTATGGTTGTAGACCACGTCGAGGATCACCTCGATCCCCGCAGCGTGCAGCGCCTTCACCATCCGTTTGAACTCATTCACCTGTCCGCCGGTATCCCCGCACGAGCTGTAGCGGGACATCGGCGCAAAGTACCCCAGCGTGTTGTACCCCCAATAATCCACAAGACCCCTGGCCACCAGCGGTCCTTCGTCGATGAAGTGGTGAATCGGCAACAGCTCCACCGCCGTCACGCCAAGCTTCTTCAAATAGTTAATACTCGGCTCACACGCAAGCCCCGCGTAAGTCCCGCGAAGCTTCTCTGGAACCATGGGATTCCGTATGCTGAAGCCCTTCACATGCATCTCATAGATCACCGAATCAGCCAGCGGCGTCTCAGGCGGACAGTCGTCTCCCCAGTCGAATTTGCTGTCGATCACAACGCTCTTCGGAACACCATCCGCGCTGTCCTGCGTATCCATCTTCAGATCGTCTCCCGACGCCACGTCATACGCGAAGATCGGCTTCTTCCAGTCAACCTGCCCTGAAAGCGCTTCAGCATAAGGATCGACCAGCAGCTTGTATTTATTGAAGCGGCGCCCGCGCTCCGGCTCCCACGGACCATCGATCCGGTACCCATATAACTGCCCCGCTTTGATATCGCGAACCAGCCCATGCCATACATACGCGGTTCGCTCCTGCAAAGCGATGCAATCAGTCTGTCTGCCCTCTGCGTCAAAAAAGCAGAGCTCAACCTTGGTTGCGCCCTCAGAAAAGAGGGCGAAGTTCGTGCCTTTCCTCGTTACAGTCGCGCCAAGCGGATAGGGTCGGCCAGGAAGAAGGGTGCGTTTCATAGACTTTCGATGCAGCCAACGATCTGTAGTTCCGGAGAATACGCTCAAAATAGAACTCACTTTCAGCTTGCTTCCAAAAGATCAACCGATCAGCCACCACTTGAAGTCAACATCTGTCGCGACAAAAAAGACTCCGCCACCCGTCTCAGCATCAGAGCATAGAACAGGCGAACCTCGAACAGAGCCATACTCGGAAACCTCCCTCACTCAAAGCTGAGACCGAACTCCCTCCACCCTGTCTCGATGCCAAAGCCTCCAACCTGACCTACAATGAACCCAATGGATCTGACCGCCAAGTCCGCGAAGCTCCACGAAACCCTCCAGCACCTCGGCAGCGTTCTGGTCGCCTACTCCGGCGGCACCGACTCCGCCTACCTCGCCTACGCCGCCCACCAGGCCCTCGGCGACAACATGCAAGCCGTCATCGCCGACTCCCCCTCCCTCCCCCGCGCAGAACTAGCCGCCGCCCTCGCCTTCGCCGCCGATCACAACATCCCCATCCAGATCCTCCGCACCAACGAGCTCGAAAACCCCGACTACCAGCGCAACGATGCCCACCGCTGCTTCCACTGCAAAGACGAGCTCTTCCAGCAGATGGAGCAAGCCCGAGCCCACCGCAACTTCGCCCACATCGCCTACGGCATGAACCTCGACGACCGCGCCGACTTCCGCCCCGGCCAGCAGGCCGCTGCGCAACACCACGCCGTCGCTCCCCTCGTCACCGCCGGTCTCACCAAGCAAGAGATTCGCACCCTCGCCCAGCAAGCCGGCCTCAAGCTCTGGGACAAGCCCGCCAGCGCCTGCCTCTCCTCCCGCATCGAGTACGGCCGCCCCGTCACCCGCGAAAATCTCTCCCAGGTCGAGCAGGCCGAAGAGGCACTCCACGCCCTCGGCTTCCCCCAGGTCCGCGTCCGCCACCACGGCGATCTCGCCCGCATCGAAATCGCCCGCATCGATCTCCCCCGCGCCCTCTCCCTCCCCACCCTCGAAGCCATCACCGCCGCCATCAAACCCCTCGGCTTCCTCTACGTCACCCTCGACACCGAAGGCTACCGCTCCGGCTCCATGAACGACATCCTCCTCGCCGCCTCCGCCATCCTCCCCGCCCGATAAACGCCGAACCCCGAACCTAATACCCCAAACATGAAACAATGACGCCCATGCGTATCGCCTACCTAGACTGCTTCGCCGGCATCAGTGGCGACATGTTCCTCGGAGCCCTTCTCGACGCCGGCCTCGATCCCGCCATCCTCCACGAAGCCGTAACCGCCCTGAACCTCAACGCAACCCTCAAGATCGAAAGAGTAGACCGCAGCGGAATCTCCTCCACCAAGGTCCACGTCTACGAGGGCTTAAGCCTCGCCGAGAGCAATACCGCCGACCCAGCCCATCGTCACGAAAACGAAGAAGCAGATCATTCTCATCAGCATCACCCGAAGACCCAGCACCAGCACAAGACCGGCCATCCTCACACGCACGAGCGCGAACACACCCACGGCCGCTCCCTCGCCGTCATCCGCGACCTCATCACCGCCGCATCCCTCCCCCCTGCCGTCAAACAAACCGCCATCCACACCTTCGAACTCCTCGGCGCCTCCGAAGCAAAGATCCACAACGTCCCCATCGAAAAAATTCACTTCCACGAAGTAGGTGCCGTCGACGCCATCGTCGACATCGTCGCCTCCGCCGCAGGCATCCACGCTCTCGCAATCGACAAGTGGTTTTCCTCCCCAATCAACGTTGGCGGCGGCACAGTGGACTGCGCCCACGGCCGCTTCCCCGTCCCCGCCCCCGCCACAGCCGATCTCCTCCGCGGCCTCCCCACCTACTCCGCCCACATCGAAAAAGAGCTTGTCACCCCTACCGGAGCCGCCCTCCTCCGCGCCCTCGCCCCCACCTTCGGCCCGCAACCAGCCATGCGCGTCGAGCACATCGGCTACGGCGCCGGCACCCGCAACCCGAAGGACTTCCCCAACGTCCTCCGCCTCAGCATCGGCGAAGCCGACAACTCCACCCACGCCGCCCCATCCCTAGAGCACTCCCTCAACAAACACCACCCACACAACTCACAAACCGTCACCGTCCTCGAAACCGCACTCGACGATCTCTCCCCGCAGATCCTCGCCTACGTCTCCGAAACAGCCTTGGCGCAAGGTGCGCTGGACGTCATGCTCACTCCCGTCATCATGAAAAAGGGCCGCCCCGGCACCCTCCTCACTATCCTCTGCAATCCCTCTGACAGCCCCGCCCTCCAGCAACTCATCCTTCGCGAAACCAGCACCCTTGGCCTCCGCATCCGTCAGGACACCCGCGTCTGCGTCGACCGCCACCACGCCACCGTCACCACACCCTACGGCGACATCCGCGTAAAGATCGGGACCCTCAACGGCGAGCAGTGCAACATCGCTCCCGAGTTCGAGGACTGCCGTGCCGCCGCCGCAAAACACAACGTCCCTTTGAAGCTGGTTCAACAAATCGCCATCGCTGCCTACCTCAAATAACCCGCGCCCCGAATCCAAGCCCAGCGCTCGCCCCTAAACCTGCATCCAATCGACAAGTCACACTCTCACCCGAGGAGCACACCATGGAGCGCAGAGACTTTCTCAAATCCGCAACCGCCGCAAGCGTCAGCGCAGCGATCCCGCTCAACGCGCAGGCCTCTCAGCCCCCGACTCAACCCATCAAACGCCCCGAATCCCCCGACATGATCTACCGCGAACTCGGCACCACCGGCGAGCGCGTCTCCGCCATCGGCATGGGCGGCTATCACCTCGGCAAACAGAAGGACCCCGCCGAGAGCATTCAGCTCGTCCATGCGGGCGTTAACCGCGGCATCACCTTCCTCGACAACTGCTGGGACTACAACGACGGCATCTCCGAGGTACGCGTAGGCCAGGCCCTCCGCAACGGCTACCGCCAGAAGGTCTTCCTCATGACCAAGATCGACGGCCGTACCGCCGACGAGTACAACAAGCAACTCGAGCAATCCCTCGGTCGCCTCCAGACCGACATGATCGATCTCGTCCAGTTCCACGAAGTCATCCGCATGGAAGACCCCGACCGCATCTTCGCCTCTGGAGGAGCCATCGAAGCCGCCGTCGCCGCGCAAAAAGCCGGCAAGATTCGTTACATCGGCTTCACCGGCCACAAAGATCCCGCCGTCCATCTCCGCATGCTCGAGACCGCGCAAAAGCACAGCTTCCACTTCGACACCGTCCAGATGCCCATCAACGTCATGGACGCGCACTTCCGCTCCTTCGAAAAAGAGGTCATGCCCGTCGCCCTCAAACAAGGCATCGGCATCCTCGCCATGAAGACCTTCGGCGATCCCTTCATCCTCAAGAGCAACACCGTCCAACCCATCGAAGCCCTCCACTACGGCCTCACCCAGCCCGTCTCGGTCGTCATCACCGGCATCGACAACACCCAAACCCTGGACCAGGCCTTCGAAGCCACCCGCACCTTCAAGCCCCTCGATCAAACCCAGATCAGTTCTCTACTGGCCCGCACCGCCACCGCAGCCAGCGAAGGCAAATTCGAACTCTTCAAAACCACCAACCACTACGACGGCACTGCGGCAAACCCAAAGTGGCTGGGATAGCAAGTCAGCAAGCTAGCGAGAGGCAGCGAGTCATCACGTTAGCGAATGAGGGAGCTTTAACTAAGTTCCCATTTGGACGATCTGTGAGGATCTCTTTTGCTTCTAGGTAGGCCAAGGCTTTAGCCTTGGCAAACAAACCCTCCCGAAGCGTGGGCTTTAGCCCCTGGGGTTTGCTTTCGTAGCATCCGCTTCGCCAAATGCTTCTCCGAATATCCGGGGAGACTTGATCAAAGGTTTCTTGGAAAACAACAGCATCTGCGGCTCGCTATAAGCCGCTCAGCACATCAAGTAAAATCTCGTCAGCAAATGGATCTCCTGTCAAAACCTCTTGGCTGACTCGCTGCCTTTCGCTGACTCGCTACCCCCTATGAACAAAGCCACCCTCCTAGAACTCCTCGCCGCCGTCCAAACCGGAGCCATCACCCCAGCCGCTGCCTCCCAGCGCCTCGCCGACATGCCCTACGAGGACATCGGCCACGCCCGCATCGACCACCACCGCACCCTCCGCACCGGCCTTCCCGAAGTCATCTACGCCCAGGGAAAATCCCCCCAGCAAACAATCGAAATCTTCACCCGCATGGCCGCCGCCGGAACGGACGTCCTCGCCACCCGCGCCGACGACGCCACCGCCACCATGGTTCTCGCCGCCCACCCCAAAGCCATCCACCACCCCTCTGCCCGCGCCATCACCCTCAGGCAATCTCCCCACGAAGACCCAAAGGGCCGCATCGCCATCCTCAGCGCTGGAACCAGCGACCAGCCCATCGCCGAAGAGGCTGCCGTCACCGCCGAGCTCTTCAACGCCAAAGTCACCCGCCTCTACGACGTAGGCGTAGCCGGCCTTCACCGTCTCCTCTCCGTCCGCGACCAACTCACTCAAGCCGACGTCGTGATCGTCTGCGCCGGCATGGAGGGCGCACTCCCCTCCGTTGTCGGCGGATTAGTCGGAGTTCCCGTCATCGCCGTCCCCACCTCGGTCGGCTACGGAGCCAGCTTCGATGGAGCCGCCGCTCTCTTGGGAGTGCTTAACTCCTGTTCCCCAAACGTTACCGTAGTAAATATAGACAACGGCTTCGGCGCAGCCTACACTGCCGTATTAATCGCACGTGCCTCCGTCCGTCGTAGCTGAAGGAACGGGCATTGTTAGCAAAATTCGCTATCAAAGCGTGACGAAAGGCGGTCCTGAAATGCTTCCCCATGACGACAAACCCTGGGCAAAGACCCTTGCACGCACCGTCATCTGTGTGACGATTGTTGGACTGGTCTGCCTGTCGCTCTTTCTCGAGAGCCGCAACATGTTTCACATCCCGGAGATGGTCGGCGTCTTCCTGCTATTTCTCACCATCGTCCCGCCCAACCTCGCCGTGCTTTACCCCTGGATACTTCCCACCCACCACGATCCCAACAACAGCCGCACCACCAAATCCACCGCCCGCTAAACAGCCAATCCTGCCCTCCTGACCGCGAGCAGGTAATCTCGCCGTTGCCGTTGCATTCGCCGTTTTGGTTGTCATTCCCGAAGGGAATCTGCTTCTGTCTTCGCAGTTACTCTTGTCGTTGTCTTTTTTGTCGTCATCTTCACTGGGGAATCTGCTTCTGCTTTCGCCGCCAGCCGCCACTTAAAGCTTGTCAACCCCCAAAAACCCTCAACCCATTCCCCAACAACAACTTACACATGGCGTATGAGTTTCACTCGATCAGGTAAAATAAAAGCAGAGGTGAAAAAGGTCCCGGCCATCCGCCGGGACCTTGCTTTTAATCGGCAACTAGGTGCTAAGTCCTTTGCTGTCACGTATCTGCACGCAACTCCTTTGCCTGCACATATTTAGCAGCCAACACTCAGCGTACCTCTATGCATCCAGGGAATTTACGCGCAGGCAATAAGGGGGGCACCCCCCTTCCGGCCAACCTACTGATTCACCCCGCTGGCAAGAAAGCCGCCATCCACCACAAGGATCTCGCCCGTGATAAACGCTGAAGCATCGCTCGCCAGAAAGATCGCCGCACCCACCAGCTCAGAGGTCTTACCGAAGCGCCCCATGGGAGTTCGCATCAACAACTCTTTGCCCCGATCGCTCTCGTCCAGCAGCTTCTGGTTCAACGCCGTGCGAAAGACGCCGGGAGCAATTGCATTCACCGTCACACCCTGTGCGCTCCACTCCACCGCCAGAGACTTGGTCAACGCTCCAACCGCAGCCTTGCTGGCCGCATAAGCCGTGACCTCCTTCAGGCTCACAAAAGTGTTCAAAGAGGCGATGTTCAAAATGCGCCCGTAGCCGCGCTCGAGCATATGCTTGCCGAAGATCTGGCAGGCTCGCAGCGTTCCAGTCACGTTTGTATCCATGATGCCATCCCAGGTCTCCTCCGTGACACTCAGCGTAGGCTCTCGCTTGATCTTCCCCGCGCAGTTGACGAGGATATCGACCTTGCCGAACGCCTTCACTGTCCCATCCAGCAGCGCCTGCAGGCTCGCCCGATCCGCAACGTCCGAGGTCAGCCGCAGCGACCTCCGCCCCGTAGCCTCGATCTCCTTCGCCGCCTCATCCACCTGCTCTAGCCGCCGCGAACTCGCCACCACATCCGCGCCAGCCTCCGCCAGCCCCACCGCCATCGCCAACCCAATCCCCGACGTACCCCCCACCACCACAGCCGACTTGCCACTCAAATCAAACAACGGATGCCCCATGGAAAACGTCCTCTCTTCTGTCTCAAAAATTTGTCGTCAAACTCGAGTTCCACTCAGCGAAATCTGTGCCAGAATCTGGCTCACGACCTCATCTGGCGATCGATCATTCACGACTCGAATAGCATCGTTCGGCATCTCGAGCGTCGCAAGCTGACTATCCAGCAACCCAGCATTCATGAACTCGTGCTTCCGCGCCGCTAGACGAGCCTCAAGCATCTCCTTCGATGCCTCCAGCAACACGAAGCTTACTGCGCTCTTCGGCATCCCTGCCTGCAGCGTAGCTCGATAGCTAGCCTTCAGCGCCGAGCACGCCAGAACGCCGTTCTTCCCTTCCGCAAACCAGTCCCGCAACAGCCCGTTCAGCACCTCAAGCCACGGCTGACGATCCTCATCGTCGAGCGGATGCCCAGCAGCCATCTTCTGCTTGTTCGCCAGCGGATGGTAATCATCGCCATCGGCAAATACCGCGCCCGCGCGCTCCGCCAGCAGCGTCCCAATAGTCGTCTTGCCCGATCCGCTCACGCCCATCAACACCACAATCATCCAGCAAACCCTCTCACCAACTAGCTCTCGAAGCGACCCTGATAAGCCCAAAGCCCAAGACCAGGATTGGAGATATAGAAGATCTCTTCCCCATCCACTACGTTCCAACCGTCTGCCAGCAAAGCAGGATTGTACTTCGAGGTCATCTCCGCCAGATCGCCATACTCGAAGTTCACGCCTTCGATCTCCTCCCGGGTCAGGTGGCCCGGGCAATAACGAATGGTAAAGCGCCCCTCACTAGACCCATGGATAAGGTGGGCGGCAGCACTTAAATTTCCAGCAAGCTGCGGATCTTCTTTGACAGCTTCTAGTGTTTTAGGAGTGCCGCAGTAGCCGTACTTTCTGATCAAGGTATCGATGGCTGCGTCTTCGCCGAATTCATGGACACCTGGAGCGAGGACGATCAGTTCTGCGTTGTCCGCAAGCGCCATGCGGGTGCGATAGATGCTCTTGTTTCCCAGCCATGTGCTTTTGAACTCGTGTGGATCGAGGAAGACAACTGCCTTCTTAATCTCTCGATCCATCATCTTGAAGTTGACCTTGAGACTGAGAGCTGCGGCGAGTTCGAAGCACTCTGCATCATCACCTATGTAGAGGCCGCGAATGACCAGCTTTCCGTCAGCGTTTTTGGCTACCACCGTCTGCACATAGACAATCGGCATGTGGCTGGCGAAATGTTCGCTCGCGTAGTTCAGCACACGTCGGACAGGAGTATCGGCGCGGCCCATCATGCGTTCCATTCCGTACACCGCACCCAGGAAGTGGCTACGGTGGATTCCAATGGCTCCGCCCGTGCCTATAAATACGTTCTTGTTGTAGTTCGCCATACCGACCACTTCATGAGGAACGACCTGGCCTATGGAGAGGATGAGATCGTGTCCACCGTCACGCAGTAGTTTGTTCACTTGTGCGGGCCAGGTGTAGTCGAGCTTTCCTTCGCTGACTTCGTACATGAATTCGCTGGGTACTTCTCCGAGTGTGACGACGTCGTTGCGCCAGTTGTGGACGCGGAAGAGGCTTCGCGGAGTTGCGCCGTACATGGCTGCAATCTCTTCGTCCGTCATTGGTTTGTGCGTGCCCAGAGCGGGGAGGATGTCGGTGAGTTTATCTTTGTAGTAATGCCACGCAAGTTCAGTGAGGACGCCGCTTTGGGAGTGCATGCGCGTGAAATCGGGCGGAATTGCGAGGACTTTCTTACGCTGGCCGAGTTTGTCCAGGGCCTGGAAGAGGTTTGCCTGCACTTCTGTGGGCGACATCTCCGTTGTCTCGCTGCCAGCGGCGAAAAAGAGGCTCATGAACTTTGATCTTACTCCGGGTAAAGATGCGAACGCGTTGGACTGGACAATGGGACCAGATTGGAAAGCAGATTCAAAAATACTATTTTGCGCGAAAAAAATCTGGACGGTTTGAGCGGGTGCTTTGTGGCTTTTTGCTGGGTTTTTTCGAGGGGGTTGACGGAAAATGGGTGAGTTTATGGTGGTATTTTGCTGGTGTGAACGTGGTGAATTGCGTGGCTAATGTGGTGTTTAAGCAGTCACTTTTCGAGGCTCGAAAAATACGCCACAATTTTGAACTATATTTTTCATCGGCTGGTCTACTCGGATTTGCAGCTGGATTTCTTCCTCCCTCTTCTTCTCGTGAGTTTTTAGAGCTTGTAGGCTTTCCGGACCAGGTTTACGGTGAGGTCCTGAATGACTTCGAAGGCTTCGTCTTCGTCGAGGCGATGTTCGACTACGAGACGGCCTAGGAAGGCGCAGTCGATGCGGCGGGCTACGTCGTGGCGCGAGGGAATGGAGAGGAGGGCGCGGGTGTCGTCGTTGAAGCCGACGGTGTTGTAGAACCCGGCGGTTTCGGTGGCCAGTTCGCGGAAGCGCATCATGCCCTCGGCGGAGTCGTGGAACCACCATGGAGGACCGAGCTTGAGCGCCGGATAGTGACCGGCCAGAGGAGCCAGTTCGCGGGAGAAGGTGGACTCGTCGAGGGTGAAGAGGATGAAGGTGAGTCGCTGGTCGTTTCCATAGCGGTTCAGCAGAGGCTGAAGGGCACGGACGTACTCGGTCTGGGAAGGGATGTCTGCGCCCTTGTCGCGACCGAATCTCTCGTAGAGCTGGCGGTTGTGGTTGCGGACCGAACCGGGGTGGAGCTGCATGGTGAGTCCGTCTTCGACGCTCATGCCGGCCATCTCGGTAAGCATCTGGGCACGGAAGTACTCCTGCTCCTGGGGTACGGAGCGGCCGGAGATGATTCGACCAAAGAGGGAGGCTGCGGTGTCATGGTCCAGGTCGGCTGAGAAAGCTGTGGGGTGGCCGTGATCAGTTGCGGTGGCGCCCATGGACTTGAAGAAGGCGCGGCGGTTGCGGAGTGCGTCGAGATAGCCGTCCCAGGTTGTGGTGTTTTCTCCTGTGATCTCACCGAGCTTCAGGATGTTCGCGAGAAATCCGGTATGGTCGGCGTCGATTACGGAATCCGGACGAAAGGTGGGCAGGATGCGGCCCTTCCAGCCCGACTCCCGGATGGCTTTGTGATACTCGAGACTATCGAGGGGGGGGTCGGTGGTGGAGAGGACTTCGATGTTGAACTGCTCGTAGAGCGCGCGTGGCCGGAACTGGGGGGTTTGCAGTTTCTGCGAGATGATCTCGTAGTACTCGTCTGCGTTCTCCGGGCTGAGACGTTTGGTCAGACCGAATTGATTTTCTAAGGAGTAGTCGAGCCACAGGCGAGTTGGGGTGCCGCGAAAGAGATAGTAGTTTTTTGCGAAGAGGCGCCAGACCTCTTTTGGGTCGACGGATGCGGCGGTGCCGTCGAGTGGAGGGATGCCGATTGACTCCAGCGAGATTCCCTGCGAGTAGAGCATGCGAAAGATGTAGTGGTCAGGCTGGATGAAGAGAGCTGTGGGATTGGCGAAGGCTTCGTTCTCGGCGAACCAGCGCGGGTCGGTGTGCCCATGGGGCGAGAGGATGGGCAGATCCCGCACTGTCTCATAGAGTCTTGCTGAGACTGACCGCGCGTCGCTCTCAGCGGGAAAGAGTCTGTTTGGGTCGAGAATCATCCTTCATCACCTCTTCAATGGCTGCGGGCTTGGGAATGCCTGCACCATGAAGCGTACCAAAGATTTAGCCGTACCTCGAACAAAAGGTAGGAATTGGCCTACTGTAACCTTTTTGGATGGCTGCCGTCGCATAGTAGAAGGCTGGGTTTCCTAATGTTTGATTCGGATGTGAGCCGGGACGACCGGTCACGAAAGATGACCAGACGGGTGTTTGTGGCAGGCGGGGCTGCGGTTGCAGCTTCTTATGCTGTGCTGGTGATGCGGAGAGCCCCCGGCGTCGAGGCCAGCGTGGCGATCCATGGCACACCGGGCGAGGTCACGATCGTCAACTTCAGCAATGACGGAAAGAACCTGGGTAAGCAGACGGTTGCAAAGATCGTGAAGACCGATGGCGAGTGGCTTCGACAGCTGGGCAAAAACTCGTTCGAGATCTCGAGAGAGGCGGATACCGAGATGCCCTATTCGGGCGTAAGCCTGAACGAGCATGGCAAAGGTGTCTTTCGCTGCATCGGCTGCGACACGGCGTTGTTCGATTCGCAGACGAAGTTCGAATCGGGTACAGGTTGGCCAAGCTTCTGGGCGCCGATTGCGAAGGAGAATGTTGCCGAGGTAACGGACCGTTCCATGGGGATAGAGCGCATCGAGGTGAAGTGTATGCGGTGCGAGGGGCATTTGGGGCATGTCTTTGACGATGGCCCTGCGCCGACGGGACTGAGATATTGCATGAACTCGGCTTCAATGAAGTTTGAGAAGGCTTAGCTGGCGCCGATCTTATCCACCTTGAAGTGTTCATAAGGTTGATGCAGGCTGCAGCAATCGAAGAGCAAAAGCAAAATACGGGGGTCTCTCCACTACGTCGCGCGATAAGACTGCGCGACTTCGGTCGAGATGACGAGCCGTAAGGGATTGACGAAGTCACGAGGACTAAGACGAGCCACAAAGAACTATCGGTGTGTGCGAGGACTGAGACGAGCCACAAGGACTCTCGGTGTTACAAATTCCCGTCCCTGCAACGGAAACCGCTTCAGAGATAAAAAAGGCACCCCGAGGGGTGCCTTTTTATGTAAGTGCAGAGGCTACTACGGGAGGTAGTAACGCATGCTGGTGAAGACCATGTTGTTGGTGGCCTTGGGGCTGCCGTAGGTGGTGGTGGTTGCACCGGTGGCGCTTGTGATACCAGACCACGCATCACGCGTGAGATAGCTGTACTGCATCTGGTACTGGAGGCGTCCGTACTTGGGGTTGGTGTAGATGCGGTAGGTGAATCCTGCCGTTCCTTCGAAGATGGCACGGGTTGCGCCAGCGCAGCTTCCTGCGCCTGCGGGGTTATAGGGAGCAGAGCCTGCGAAGGGGTTGGTGGTGGTGGCTGTGGGCAGGCCTTCGGTGGAGCAGCCGGAGTCGACTGCGTTTCGCGGCGCGTATCCGATCTGTTTGCCGGCTGAGGCGCCGAGCGTGCTGAGGTAGACGGTGCGCTGGGCGTACTCGCCACCGAAGTAACCGAATACATCGAGCTTCTTGGCGGGGTGAAGCTCAAGCGAGCCAAGAGCTTGGTAGTTCTTAATGGGCGCGAGTGTCCCGTCAGGATGGACGGTGATATCGGGCAGGGTGGAGGTGCCGTAACGGCCTACGCCGGTGCCACCGAGGAAGTGAACGCCGAAGTCAGCAAAGTGCGTAACGGGGACGCGGGCGTTGGCGAAGAAGCCGCCGCCGACCTTGGTGTTGTTGGCCGCACCAGCAGCCGACGGAACGGTGAGGGTCTGGTTGGGGTAGTAGCGGTCACGGAACCAGCGACCCAAGCCGCCAGCCTCGAAGTGACCAACCTTGGCATCGTAGGTGAATTTGACGATGACGTCAGGGGCGATGTTATTGGAGTAGTTCGCAGTGAGGTTATAGAGACCACCGCCAGTACCAGCGTTTCCGATGAAGAAGTTATTGTTGGCGTTGGAGGCGGAGTAGACGTACTCGGCCTGTTCGACGGAGATGGCACCGGTGAGGCCACCGAGTTTCTGCTGGAACCTGACGCCTGGCTGACGCTCCCAGCTAAAACCGACTTGGTACTGCGCGTCGATGGTCATTGGGAGATTTTCGGTGCGGTTGTCGGTGCTCTTCTTGGTTTCGGTGACGAGCGACCACATCTGACCGCCGGTTACCGTGAAGCCGCTGTTGGTGGCGGCCTGACCCCAGATCTGACGCTGACGGAGAGTGTAGCTGTTGCTCTGGTTGTCGTTGCTGGTGGCGCCTGCGGAGAGGAAGTCAGCTTCGACGTAGCCCGACAGCTTGAACGGACCGGGGTTGGCGACAAAGAGTGCGCCGATGCGGCTCTGACGGCCAGAGAAGTTGAATTCGCTGGTGTTGGACTGAGCTGCGCCAGGGTACGGGGTGGAGTTGAATGGCGTGTTGACGTCGGAGTTGAGCGAACGCTGACGGTAGACGGATTCAGCCGCGAAGAAGGCAACGGGGGTAATCGCTACTCCCTTGTAGTGGATTGCCAGAGGCGACTCGAGTTCGTCCGAAATGGTCTTCTTGGTGTCGCTGATGGTCTGGGCGAGGCCGACGTTGGTGGTCTTGAGGTCGGTTACGGTGCTGTTCAAGTTCGAGACCGCCTCGGTGTTGGCCGAGAGGTTCGAGCTGAGGCTGTCCGCCTTGGCCGATGCACTGGCAGCTGCGGTCTGGGCGTCCTGAGCGGACTGCTGAGCGGCCGCAAGCTTCGCGTCCTTATCGGCATTCTGCTGTTTGAGAGCATCGATCTGGGCCTGTTGGCTCAGCATCTGCTCACGCAGCTCGCGGATCTGGCGTGCCAACGGGCTCTCGACGGGCGCCTTTTTGTGAACTGGCGCCTTGCTGGTCGTCTTTTTCGTTGCCGTGCTGGTTTGCGCCTGGAGAGATATTGAACTGATAACCAATATCGCCGCCATAGTCGCTCGTAGTTGCTTCGTCATGGAACCTCGCAAAAGTATGAAAAGGCACAAGGACAACAAGAAAGGGTGCGGGGCTTAGGCCCACTCCAACTCTCTTCCTTTGCTCTTTGACTTATGCTCACAAAGTCGTGTGAACAGAGGAATAATTTGTGCGGTATTCACCGAGAAAATACGTTTCACTGTGGATATTTTTTCGAACTCCGGTAATTTTTTCTGATTTGCCGGAATGAATTGAGTAACCCCTCGCGTCGCGGAACTGATTTACCGTTATCTTCATGCACTCTTACCGACTTGGCGCTCTCATTGTGGGCTTTGGCCTGTTTGCTTCTGTCGCATCTGCTCAGTCTTCTATTAAATTGATCCCGAGGCCGCGTGAGATCCATGCAACGGGGGATGAGGTGCTGACGCATGGGGTGGGTATTTTCTGCGTGGCTCCCTGTGCTGTGGAGGACCGTTTTGCGGCGGACGATTTGGCCGCGTCGCTGAAGGAACGCGACATTGTGGGGTCGACGGGCGCGGTTTCGATTGAGTTGGCACGAACGAGTGCTCATCCGGAGGTGAAGTTTACCGAGGAGATGAAGGCTGAAGGCTACGTGATCGCCGCAGGTGGGGGTGGGCTGCAGGTGATTGGGGATTCGGCGGCGGGTCTGTTTTATGGGGTGCAGACGGTTAAGCAGCTGATTGAAGGGGATGGGGCGAAGGCGGTTCTGCATGCGGCGAATGTGAGGGATTGGCCGACGATGAAGTATCGCGGGCTGGATGACGATCTGTCGCGGGGGCCGGTGACGACACTGGAGTTTCAGAAGCACCTGATTCGGACGCTGGCGGCTTATAAGGTGAATTTGTATTCTCCGTACTTTGAACATACGCAGCAGTATGCTTCGAATCCGCTGATGGCTCCGCCGGGCGGGAGTGTTTCGGCGGAGGAGACCCGGGAACTGGTGGAGTATGCGCGGCTGTACCACATTGATGTGGTGCCGGAGCAGGAGGCGTTTGGGCACCTGCACCATAATCTGGCGTGGGAGCAGTATCAGCCGCTGGCGGAGACTCCGCATGGCGCGGTGCTGGCGCCGGGGCAGCCGGGGTCGATTGCGCTGATCAAGCAGATGTTTACAGAGCTAGCGGCGCTGTATCCGGGGCCGTTTTTGCATATCGGCGCGGATGAGACGGTTGACCTGGGACTCGGGCAGACCAAGGCTGACGTGGACACGCGAGGGCTGGGGCCAGTTTATCTGGATTTTCTGCAGCGAATTGTGACGGAGTTGAAGCCGCTCAATAGAAGGTTCCTGTTTTGGGGGGATATCGCGCATGATTCGCCGGACTTGCTGAAGGATCTGCCGCAGTCGTTCAAGGATTCGACGATCGCGGTTTCTTGGGTTTATACCCCGGAGGCTCGTGGGTATGACCGGTTCTTGACGCCGTTTACGAATGCGGGGATGGAGACTTGGGTGGCTCCGAGCGTGAACAACTTCAGGAAGGTTTATCCGAACAACAACTATGCGCTCGAAAATATTCAGCGGTTTACGGCCGACGGGCAACGGCTGGGGTCTACCGGACAGCTGAACACGATCTGGAATGATGACGGGGAGGGGCTCTTCAATCAGGATTGGTATGGGATTCTGTTTGGTGCAGCGGCGGCTTGGCAGAAGGGCGAGTCTTCCATTCCAGAGTTCCAGAACTCTTACGCGCAGGTGTTTCACGGCGACGCGACTGGCTATCTGAATGAGGCGCAGAAGGAGATGATGCTGGCGCACTCAGTGTTGAAGGACCAGGCCAAGGAAGGGGATGGGACCAACAGCATCTTCTGGCTGGACCCGATGTCGAAGGATGGGATCAGGATCGGGGCGCAGGTGCTTCCGTATGCACATGAGTTGCGGCTTCATGCGGAGCGAGCGCTGACTCTGATTGCACAGGCAAGGGCTGCTGCGCCTGCGTCACCTACGGTTTCTGCAGGGCCTAAGGCTTATGATCCTGCGGACTCCTATCCTAGTGCGCCTACGACGCTTCGGGAGACTGCGGCTATCGACGCACTTGAACTAGGCGCTCGACGGATGGATCTGATCGGGTTGAAGTTTCAGCTGTCGGAGGAGATTGCAGAGGGTTATCAACGCGCCTACGCGATGCAGAACACGACGGATAAGAAGCAGCGCATGAGTGTGAGCCGTGAACTGTCGGATATCAACGGCGTGAATGGCCGGATTCAGGACTTCATTGACGCCTATTCCCTGCTGCGTGATCTGTACGAGCAGGCGTGGTACCGGTCGAATCGCGCGTATGCGCTGCGGCCGACGCTGGAGCACTACGACTACACGGTTGGAATCTGGGAGGGTCGGAGCGACAGGCTTCGAAGTGCGCAGCGTCAGTGGTCGGATACACACACGCTGCCGCCGGCTGCGGACCTGGGGATACCACCTCCGGCTCCGGCGGCGAAATGAGTCTGTTTTTGTGCGTTGAGTAGCGCTTAGGTCGCGAAATCAGGCAATCTAAAAGATCATGCTTTCGACGGACTCCATCGGCCCCTCACTCGGAATTGATTTCGGCACAACGAACAGCTCCATCGCGTTTACCCGCGGGAATGGCGAGGTGGAGTTGGTCTCTTTTCCTGCGGGAGCGGCAACTACGGAGTCATTCCGCTCTGTGCTTTACCTGGAGCAGCACAGGCATGCGAGCCGCACGCAGATTAAAGGATTCACCGGGCCGCAGGCGATTGAGCACTATCTTCGTGCCGAGCATAAGGGCCGGCTGATTCAGTCTCTCAAGTCTTATCTCTCTAGCCGGACGTTGACCGGAACTGAAGTTTTTGGGCGGCGTTACACCATTGAAGACCTGATCGCTCGTATCCTCACCGATCTGAGATTGTCTGCTGAGCGGCAGTTGGGACGCCCAGTGCGCCAGGCCACGGTAGGGCGACCTGTGCGCTTTGTTGGCGCAGAGAGCGTAGAAGATGATGACTTTGCCATGCAGCGGCTGCGACACGCGTTCGTTCATGCCGGTTTTGAGTCGGTCGAGTTTGAGATGGAACCGATTGCGGCGGCTTACGCTTACGAGTCCACGCTCGATCACGACGAACTGATTTTGATTGGGGACTTCGGCGGGGGTACAAGCGACTTCTCGTTGCTGCATGTTGGCCCCGGCGTTCGCGCGCGAGGTCGAACGGCGAAGGATCTTCTGGGCAACAGCGGGCTGGGGCTGGCGGGTGACAGCTTCGACGCGCGGATCGTTCGGAAGCTGGTTTCTCCGGCGCTGGGGTCTGACAGTTTGGAGCGGTCTTACGCTCAGGCTCGGGACCGTCCGGCTAGCATCATCCCGGCGGCTCCGGCGTGGATCTATGCCAACCTGGAGCGCTGGCACTACCTCTCGTTTCTGAAGACGCGAAACGTCGCGGAGATTCTGAAGAGTGCACGGGCACGGGCGCAGGAGCCGGAGAAGATCGAAGCGCTCATCAATTTGATCGAAGAGGACCTTGGATACCAGCTGCATCAGGCTGTCCAGCGTTTGAAGGTTGACTTGTCACATCACGAGTCTGCCGAGTTTCATTTTCGCGATGGCAGTATGGACCTTGTTGCGACGGTTGAGCGCAAGGAGTTTGAAGGATGGATCGTGGAAGAGTTGCAATCAATCGAGCGGTGCGTCGATACTCTGCTGGCTACAAGCAATATTCCTGCCAGAGAGGTTGACCGGGTGTTTTTGACTGGAGGAACCAGCTTCGTTCCTGCAGTGCGGCGTATCTTCGAATCCCGGTTCGGTGCATCTCGTGTGCGCACTGGCAATGAATTTACTTCGGTGGCGCGGGGGCTTGCACTGCGTGCCGAAGAGGTTCGACTAACGGGAAGCTAGGGCAAGAGGCTTAGGGCGTCCCGCCGGACGGGCGCCCTTCGCGGGCGGCGGTCACTTCGTGACTTGTATACCCCTTCGGTTGGCGCTCCCGTTGGTCGCGAGTTGTCTTTCTTTCCGGACCTGCGGCGTTTCGGTCTGATCGGTCATGCGTCCTAGTCTAGTGGTTTCAGGTTCGGCACCTCTGGGGAGAACAAGCGCTACTTGTGGCAGGCTATCGCTATACACTGGCACGAATGTATGTTGCCGTAACTCCAACGCGCCTTCATCCCTTCGATCTCGGTTTGATCGTCGTTTATCTGATCGGAATCACTCTCTTCGGCCTGCGGTTTCGGAGTGGCAAAGATCCAAATGCGAGATCGCTGCGCAGCTATTTTCTGGCTGACCAGACGATTCCATGGTGGGCGATTGCGCTGTCGATCGTCTCTGCGGAGACGAGTACGCTGACGATCATCAGCATTCCGGGAGTCGCGTTTGCAGGGGACTTCGGGTTTCTGCAGATTGTGATCGGGTACATGCTGGGCCGCGTGGTGGTGGCGTTGATCTTTCTGCCTAAATATTTTGAGGGGCGAATGTTGACCGCTTATCAGCTGATCGATCAGCGCTTCGGACATACGCTGCACAAGGTGACCGCGGGATTGTTTCTGCTGACTCGGGCGGCGGCTGAAGGAGTGCGGGTGTTCGCGGTGAGCATCGTGGTAGGGATCGCGATTGGGACGCGGGATGTGCTGTCGATTGGAATTATCTCGGCGCTTACGCTGCTGTATACGTTTGAGGGCGGGATGGCGGCGGTGATCTGGACCGATGTGGTGCAGATGGCGATCTACATCGGCGGGACGATGGTTGCGATCTTTACGCTGGGGACGCATGTACCAGGGGGATGGTCGCAGATACATGAAGTCGCGGCGGCGGCGGGTAAGTTTCGGCTCTTTCACTTTGCGCTGAACCTGACGCAGAGTTATACGTTCTGGGCAGGCGTACTGGGGGGGACGTTCCTGACGATGGCGTCGCATGGCACGGATCAGTTGATGGTGCAGAGGATGCTGGCGGCTCGGAATTTGCGCGAGTCACGGCTGGCATTGCTGGCTAGCGGTGCGGTGATTTTTTTGCAGTTCACGTTGTTTCTATTGATTGGTGTGGGGTTGTATGTCTTCTACGGTCTGCATCCTGCGGTGTTCGCGTCGGCTGATCGGATCTTCCCGACGTTTATTGTGCGGGAGATGCCGATTGGGATCGCCGGGCTTCTGGTAGCGGCGATTCTTGCAGCGGCGATGTCGAATTTGAGCGCGGCGTTGAACTCGCTTTCTTCGACGACGGTGGTGGACTTCTACATGCATTGGCGGCCGGAGGCGGATGACCGTGAACGGATGATGATCTCGCGCTCGAGCACGGTTGTTTGGGCGCTGGTGCTGTTTGGGGTCGCGATGTATAGCGTGTTTGCTGGCGGGAAGGGCCACGTGGTAGAGGTAGGGTTGTCGATTGCTTCGGTGGCCTATGGTGCTTTGCTGGGTGTGTTTCTGCTCGGGACGCTGACTCGATATGCCACGCAGACGGGAGCGATTCTAGGAATGATCTGCGGGTTTGGGTTGAATCTTTTGCTCTGGCTCTCTCCGGGTGTGATCAAGGTGGGACCAGTCACGATTCCGCACATCGCGTTCACCTGGTATGTGCTGATTGGGTCGATTGTTACGTTCGTAGTTGGGTCGGTTGGAAGCTTGCTGTTTCGAGGGGATGGCACGACGCAGAAGTCGCAGCGCACTACGGCTAAGGCGGCTGGACTTGTGATCGCGCTGTCTCTTCCGTTTCTGCTTTCTCCACGAGGGGCTGCGGAGACGAATAAGGGATACGACTTCAGCGCGGTCTCGACGCTTGTGGATGAGGCGATAAGCGCGAAGAAGATACCGGGTGCAGTGGTGCTCATCAACCACGATGGCAGAACTGTGTTTGAAAAGGCATTTGGGAATCGTGCACTTGAGCCTGCGGTGGAGCCGATGACGGAAGATACGGTCTTCGATATGGCTTCACTGACGAAGTGTCTGGTTACGGCTACGGCCGTGATGCAGCTCTATGAGGCGCATAAGCTGCAGTTCGACGAGCCGGTGGCAAAGTATCTGCCGGAGTTCGCGGTGAATGGGAAGCAGGCGGTTACGATTCGTGAGTTGCTGACGCACTACTCGGGCTTGCCAGAGGATATTGACCTGAAAGATGCGTGGGGATTGGCTGCTCCGGACAAGGCGGAGGGGATTCGGCGGGCAATGAATGCGACGCTGGAGACTGTGCCGGGAACGCACTTCAAGTATTCGGATATTAACTTCATCACGTTAGGGGTGCTGGTGGAGAAGATCAGTGGGCAGCCGCTGGAGCAGTATGCGCAGGAGCATATTTTTGGGCCGCTGGGGATGACGCACACGCGCTACCTCCCAATGGACAAGGCTTGTGGAACGTTGCCGGATGGTGCAGGTTCGTATACCAGCGCTGGAGGCCATGGGTTTGACCGATGCAAAGCGGATGGATGGCTTCGGGAGAGATGGATTCCGAACATTGCTCCCACTGCTTATGACGATCAAGGGACGGCGGCTACGAATCCTGACTTTGGCCGGATGCTGCGCGGGACCGTGCATGATCCGACGACTCGGCGGATGGGCGGTGTTGCGGGGCATGCTGGAGTATTTTCTAAGTCTGCGGATGTCTCGCTGTTCGCCCAGGGATTGTTGGATCGGCTTGCGGGTAGACCGAGTAACTTTCCGTTGAGTCAGGCGACGCTGAAGTTGATGACGGAGCCGGAGCAGCCGTCTACTGCGGTGAGCGGCGCAACGATCTTTACTCCGGACGGAAAGACGACTACAGGCGTTGCGGTGCGAGGATTTGGCTGGGATATAAATTCGGCGTATTCGCGGCCGCGGGGCGAGGTGTTTCCAATTGGGAGCTTCGGGCATACGGGATTTACTGGGACGTCGTTGTGGATGGATCCAGAGAGCGACAGCTTCGTTGTTGTTTTGTCGAATGCGATTCATCCCCGCGGTGCACCACCTATCTCGATGTTGCGGGGGCAAGTGGCCTCTGCTGCGGCCCGTGCGATGCGAATTGGCGCGGAGCATGCAACGACTTTTGCCAGCAGTCAGACGCTCACGGGAGTTGATGTGTTGGAGGCTACTCATTTCGAGGCTCTGGCGGAGGCTGCGAAACGCCACGGCAATCACTTGAGACTGGGGTTGCTGACGAATCAGACCGGAGTTGACCGCGAGGGCAGGCGGACGATCGACATATTGCAGCACAGCTTGCCGGAGGTTGAGCTGAAGACGTTGTTCTCTCCCGAGCATGGCCTTCTGGGGACCAAAGATGTTGTCAAGATCGGCAATGATGTGGATCCTGCGACCAAACTTCCGATACTGAGTCTGTATGGCGCGAAGCCTGAGCAGCGCCATCCCAGCCTCGAATCTCTGAAGAATCTGGATGCCGTGGTGATTGATCTGCAGGATGTTGGCGTTCGGTTCTTCACGTATGAGACCCTGGTTGGATATTTTCTCGAGGCAGCGGCGCAGGCTCACATCGAGATTATTCTGCTGGATCGTCCCAACCCCAACGGAGGTGTGGCGGTACAGGGGCCGGTGTCTGATGCAGGGGCCGAGTCCTATAACAACTACATGTCGATGCCTGTGCGAAACGGCATGACTCTCGGGGAGCTTGCGCTTTACTTCAACAGCGAACGGCGAGTTTCGGGTCCTACCTCGCCTAACATTCTGGTTCCTATTCATGCGCAGCTAGTTGTGGTGCCGATGCAGAACTGGTCTCGCACACAGTACTTTGATGAGACGGGACTGAAGTGGATCAATCCGAGCCCGAACCTGCGGACTCCGGCGGCGGCTACGCTCTATCCTGCTGTGGGCCTGGCTGAGATGACGAACATCTCCGTTGGCCGCGGAACAGACAAACCTTATGAGCATATTGGCGCACCCTACATTAATGCGCCGGAGTTGGCGGCATACCTGACCGCGCGAAAGATTTCCGGGGTAAGTTTCGCACCGACTAACTTTGCGGTGGCAGAGGACTCCAACCACTATCCCTCTCATGGGAAGACGATCCCTGGGATTGCTTTTACTGTGACGGATCGAGCTGTTTTCAACTCCCCTGAGATGGGGATCGAACTGCTCAGCGCGTTGCACCATCTCTATCCAGAGTTTCAGCTGGCAAAGGCCGCGTACTTGGTGACTAACGTGGATACGATGCAGTCGCTGACCAACCTGGACGACCCCCGTAAGATTGCAGCTGGATGGGCGAGGGAACTGGCTGCTTTCGAGCGCCAACGCGAAAACTACCTGCTTTACAAGTAATCCGCTTGTGACACGAATTGTGTACCATTCGCAGAGCCGGAAGTCATAATATCCCTTGGTTTCTTCGCCTTATTTACGTCACAATAGTGAAACGCTCCCAGATCGAAGGTCTCCCGCATGCCCCGTATCAACTTTCAACAGCAATTGGTCGCTCTCAAAGACAAACTTCTCGCCATGGCTGCGCTCTCGCAACAGGCTCTTTCGTTGTCACTGGAAGCTTACCTTACCGGAGATATGAGCCTCTGCGACCACGTAAAGGAGATTGAAGCTGCGATCAACGCGGCGGAACGTGACGTAGATGAGATGGCGTACGACCTTCTGGCCAAAGAGCAGCCTATGGCTATCGATCTTCGTTTCATTCTGTCCGTGATCAAGATCAATGGCGATCTGGAGCGCATTGGGGACCAAGCGACGAACATCGCTTCGCGGACGCAGTATCTACAGGATTCTCCGAAGATCTCGCTGCCGATCGATATCCCGGATATGGGCGAGAAGGTTGGGGTGATGATCCGCAGGGCGATTCAGTCTTTGCTGGAGGCGGATGCGAAGCTGGCGGAGTCCGTACTTGCTATGGACGATGAGATCGACGATATGAACCGCGATGTGCAGAATGAGTTGATCGAGGTGATGCAACAGCATCCGGTGGTAAGCGGACAGGCGTTGAATGCGATCATCATCTCGCGGAACCTGGAGCGCGCAGCGGACCACGCTACCAACATCGCCGAAGATGTAATCTTCTGGGTTCGCGGCTCGGATGTTCGGCATAAGCTCTCACTCGCAGAAGCGGATTGAGTCATGAGTGCGCCGGCAGAGTGAGCAGCCTTGACGTGTGGTCCTGCGACAACTAGTCTTAGGGGTATGGTGAGTTCGACTCAGCTTACATCAATGACTTGTCGCACGTGTTGTCACAACTGCGTGCGCCGTCGCCTTTGCCTGAGTTGTAGACTTACCCGATAAGTCTCCTTTTTCTTAGCAAAGCCACCAGCGCCCACTGAATACGGTGGGCCTTCTTGTTTCTGCCGCACACAAAAGGACACTCCTCATGAGCAACTCAGCCTCTCCTGTTATTAAAGAGACCAAAGCACAAAAGTCCGAACGTTTGAAGCTGGCGAAGAATCCGTGGGAGGCATGGGAGGAGGTTCGTCAGTTTGCCAAGGAGGGCCGCGAATCGGTTCTTCCGGAGTGGGCTGGCCTCTACTTCAAGTGGTGGGGGATCTATACCCAGGGCGATGGAGTGGGAGCCACCGGAGGTGTTGGTGGCGAGGGGAAAGCAACCGAGTACTTCATGATGCGTATTGGCCTGCCGAACGGGATTCTTACCAGCGCACAGTTGCGCGTCATTGCGGACGTTACAAAGAAGTATGCTCGCGATCTTGCTGATATTACGACGCGGCAAAATATACAGCTCCACTGGCTGACCATCGAGGCGTTGCCTGAGGTGGTAGATGCGCTCACTGCGGTAGGGCTCAGCCCAAAGGGTGCGTGCGGTGATGTTGTTCGCAACGTGACGGGCTGCCCGCTGGCTGGAATCGATGGACACGAGCTTATCGATGCTTCGCCTCTAGCTGTAGAGATTGCGCACAAACTCACGGCCAATCCCGAGTTCTATAATCTGCCGCGCAAGTTCAAGATCTCTGTCACTGGCTGCCCGCTGTGGTGCTCGTACCCGGAGATCAACGATGTTGCGTTGACCGCGATCAAGCGCACGATTGACGGCAAGGAAGAGGTTGGCTATACGTTGCGGGTGGGCGGCGGCCTGTCGACCGAGCCTCATCTCGCGGTGCGTATTCCTGCGTTCATCCGGCAGGATCAGGCGTATGCTGCTGTGCATGCCACGGCGGAGATCTTTCGTGAACAACAGGAGTTACGCGAGAACCGCACTCGCGCTCGCATCAAGTATCTTTTTATGAGGCATGGCTGGACCGCAGAGTCTTTTCTGGAGGCATTAGAAGGCAGACTGGGTTACAAACTGGATCCTAGCCCGGTCACCGAAGATGTGATTCCCGATGATGTTTATCGTGATCATATCGGCGTAGCGCCGCAGCGTCAGGCAGGTTTGTCGTCAGTGGGAGCCAGCGTGCTGCGTGGCCGCATCTCGGGCGAGCAACTCCATCAACTGGCTGACCTGGCTGAGCGGTATGGAAGCGGAGAACTTCGCACGACGATTATGCAGAATATTCTCATCGTCAATGTGCCGAACGAGAAGACGGCCGATCTGGTATTGGCGCTGAATGGAATGGAGCTGCACGTGGATGTTTCTGCCTTCTGGCGGGGAGCGATCGCGTGTACCGGCACGGAGTTTTGCAAGCTGGCGATTGCGGAGACGAAGGGCTTTTCGAAGTGGCTGGTCAGTGAGATGGAAGAACGCCTGCCGGGCTTCGACCAGCAGATCAAGCTTCACGTCACAGGCTGCACCAACAGTTGTGGACAGCACTGGATCGCTGACATTGGGCTTGAGGGCAAGAAGATCAAGAAGGATGGGAAGTCGGTGGACGCCTTCTATTTTTGCGTGGGAGGAGCGGTGGGTAAGTTTGCTCGGACGGCTCGACCATTGGGCTATCGCGCTGCGGCGGACGATGTTCCGGATGCGATTGAGCGGTTGTTGCGCGGGTATCTTGACGCTCGTGAGCCGGACGAAGATCTGCGAGCTTACTTTGCCCGGACTGATGACGATAGCCTGCGAGCCCAGCTTGCGGGTACGGTGATCGATCCTGTGGAGCGCGATGCTCCGCCGGTTGGTGCCGGCCGCTACGTGCCGGGAGAGTAACCTAGTTTCATGGACCTTTTCCCTATCTTTCTAAAGATTGCCGGCCGGCCATGCATCGTAGTTGGGGCCGGAAATCTAGCTGAAGCGAAGATCGACTCACTGCTGGCGGCTCACGCAAAGGTGACGGTGATTGCTCCGGAAGCCCGCCCTCGCGTGGTCGAGATGGCGGCGGCGGGCGAGCTCGAATGGCTGCGCCGGAAGTACGTCGAAGGCGATTTGCTGGGGCAGTTCCTTGTGGTCGCGGCAACCGACAATCCTGTGGTAAATCGAGCTGTCTTCCGGGAGGCGACCGAGAAGAATCTCCTCTGCAATGCGGTGGACGACCCACCGTTCTGCGATTTTTACTTTCCTTCTGTGGTGCGGCGTGGAGATCTGCAGATTGCTATTTCAACCGCAGGGGCTAGCCCGGCGTTGGCCCAGAGGCTGCGCAAAGAGATCAATTCGCAACTGCCGCTGGACGTCGGCGACTGGCTGACTAACCTGGGTAATCTGCGACGTGAGGTAACTCAGATAGAACCGCTGAATGAAGAGCGAAAGTGGCTGCTTCACCAACTCGCTCAGCGTGAGGTATGCGGCTACGAGGCGTGCCCGTCTCGCCTGCTTGCCCGCGAGCATGCTTTGACGAATCCATTACCCGAGAAGAAATCGTGAACTCTGCTGCTCAGCCTGGAACCGTCTACTTAGCAGGTGCAGGACCGGGTGACCCGAACCTGCTTACCCTTCGGGTCCTTCGGCTACTTGAAACAGCAGATCTGATTCTGCCTGATGATCTGGTTTCTGCTGAGATACTATCGCTGGCCCATGGGGGGGCGGAGATTATCCCGGTTGGGAAGCGGTGTGGGCAGCCGCGTATTACGCAGGCGGAGATTCACGTTCTTATGCTGGAGGCGGCGCAGGCGGGCCGATCCGTGCTGCGGCTGAAGTCCGGCGATCCGTTGATCTTCGGGCGGGCGGGCGAAGAGATCGGCGCACTGCGTGGGGCGAAGATTCCGTTCGAGATCGTCCCCGGCATTACGACTGCGTTTGCGGCGGCCGCAAGATTGAGAACGCCGCTGACCGATCGCAGCGCAGCTTCAAAGCTGATTCTTGCTACGGCGCACCATGCGGCGGAGAAGCTAGAGCTGACCCCAAAATGGACGGGAGCTCTGCCGGAGAACGCTACGCTGGTGATCTATATGCCGGGACGCAGATTTCGCGCCCTGGCAGAAGACCTTATCTCCTCTGGGATCGCGGGCGAGACGCCGTGTGTTGCGATCAGCAAGGTAACCGCGGCGGATGAACATGTTTACAGTACGACGCTCGCCCAGCTGGATGACGACGCTGTTGGTCCTGCACCCGTGGTCCTGCTGATCGGCGACGCTATTCAGGTGCTGTAGCAGGTACGAGGGAGCTAAAGTCTAGGCTTTGAATCTGCGACGAATTGCGCCAGCTGCACCGATTACTCCGGTAAGGACGAGGACGTAGCTGGAAGGCTCTGGAACAACCGGGATCGGTGTGCCGGGGCCAGTGGGGGTGCCAGGACCAGTAGGTGTGCCGGGGCCGGTCGGAGTACCAGGACCAGTGGGAGTGCCGGGTCCAGTCGGTGTACCGGGGCCGGTCGGTGTGCCGGGGCCAGTGGGAGTGCCGGGTCCAGTCGGTGTACCGGGACCAACCGGTGTACCGGGGCCGGTCGGTGCGCCGGGGCCAGTGGGGGCGCCGGGACCGCTGGGAGGTGCTGTAGCTCCCTTGCTTGGAGCGTTAGGAGGCAGCCAGCCGCCTCCGCCGAAGCCTGGCGTGTAAATGGGTGGGCCACCCAACGGAGTCTCAGGGGAGATGCCTCCATAGGAAGGTGGTGGTGGGACGTTGTTGGAGGCAACCATCTCACCGAGATCGGTGGGCAGTAGATCGATACCGTCATTGAGAGAGCGGCCGGCGTGGAGAGTGGCGGGTGTCTCTTCCCCTACCAGCGGCCCATCACTGCCGCCCTCGGGCAGGACACCACAAGCCAGGTTGATTCGGTGGAGCGTCTGCGGACGCGTCATATGCGGGGCCGGTGCGACAGCGGGAATCAGCTTTGGTCGAGGCTTTAGCTTGCCTTGAGCATAGAGCTTGGCGCGGCGCTTTGCGGCAGCGATGCGCTGGATCTGGCGGGAGTGCGCCAACTCTTGACGATAGGCGACAAACCAACGCTCACAGTCGGTCGATGCGCTAACGCACGAGGCAGAGACACCAACAAAGATCACCAGAAGCAAAAGGTAGGCAAAGCGACGCATAAATCACCCTAGAAAGTTCTCGTTCTTCCAAATAACAGCTTGCTGAACGAACGTTATTGCTAATGCAATCAGTGGACCAAATGAAAGGCACGTTCAACCATGCTGGAAGTTGCAGTATTCGAGCCAAATCTTTGCACAGTTGGGAATATATTACCCTGTAGTAGCGAATTGTTTTCTCTTTTTCTCTCTTTTTTATTTGCGCAATGGGAAACTCTGTTGAAATTAGCACTCTTTCCGTGCCGGCAAAGCTGGCGTAGTTGCCCCAGGCTGTCAGTTGGCTTTGGCGCGACGAAGAGGAACAGGCCGGGCCGGTGCTGCGCAAATCATTGCAAGCCGACGACCAAATTGACGTGCAGCGCACCAATTTGACGCGCCGCACAACATTTTCTCCCGTTTTGCGTTCTTATAGATCAGGATGTCAGGTCCCTCAAAGAGGTCTGAATCCCGCACAGTCATTGACGCCTGACGGCGTACTGGGCTTTGCTTAGGAGATTGAAATGCGCTATCTACGCTACCTCGCTCTGCTCGCTTTGCTGATTGTTCCGGCAGCGGCTTACTCCCATGCACAGGTTTCGGTCGGTGTCGGCATCGGTGGCCCCGTTTACGGTGGCTACGGTTATGGGGCTCCGGTTTGCTCCTACGGATACTACGGCTACGCTCCTTATGCGTGCGCGCCTTATGGGTATTACGGCCCGTCATGGTTTAGCGGTGGACTCTTTATCGGTGCAGGGCCCTGGTATCGCGGCGGCTACTATGGCTACCGCGGAGGTTGGGGCTATCGCGGTGGTTATGGCTACGGCTATCGTGGCGGCATTGGGTACCGTGGAGGCTATGGCGGCGGATACCGTGGTGGTTATGGCGGTGGATACCGTGGCGGATACGGCGGCGGCTATCGTGGAGCGTCGGTTGGCGGCGGATTCCATGGCGGCGGTGGTGGATTCCACGGCGGCGGTGGTGGTGGATTCCACGGTGGCGGTGGCGGTTTCCACGGCGGTGGTGGCGGCGGTCACGGTGGTGGTGGACACCGGTAACAGGCAGTTGACGTCATAAGAACGGCTGCGGGCTATATCGTCCGCAGCCGTTCTTCTTTAACTAGTTGTTGTTTACGTGCGATGCTCTCGGATTTCTTCTCGGCTATTTCGAGATTTCTTTTCAGCTATCCTTACGGTTTCAGCCCAGGCGGCCTTCGGCCTGTTTAGTGGCTTCGTAGATCTGATCGAAGGATTCGACGGCGTAGAGTACAGGCTGCATCTCGCTGGTCTGGAACTCCTGGTTGAGCACGGCGTCGAGGTTGAAGTCTTTGACCTCACAGCCTCCGGCGAGGACCCGGGTGCACTCGCCGTGGGAGGAGATGAGGCCGCTGCCGTAGACCTTGATCTCCCCGTTCTGGCGGATGAGGCCGAATTCGACGGTGAACCAGAAGAGGCGGCCCATGCGCTCGAGGGCCTGGGGGTCGGTGAGGCGGGCGCAGATCTTTCCGTAGCTTTCGAGGAAGTCGGCGAAGACGGGGTGGGCGTGCATGGGGACGTGGCCGAAGACGTCGTGGAAGATGTCGGGCTCCGGGGTGTACTCCATGGAGTCGCGCGAGCGGAGCCAGGTGGTGGTGGGGAACATGCGTGCGGCCAGCATCTCAAAGAAGGCGTCGGCAGGGAGGAAGCCGCTGACGGGGGTGGACTGCCAGCCGGTGCGGGGCTGGAGGAGCGCGCTGACCTCGGTGAGGTTCGGCAACTGGTCCTCGCGGAGGCCGATCTGCTGGAAGCCGTCCAGATATTCTTTGCAGGCGTGCTCACGGAGTTGGGGCATGCGGCGGGTTACGAGTTCGCTCCAGATGGCGTGCTGCTCGGGAGTGTAGTCCGCCCAGGTCTGTTCGATGAGGTACGGCGCGGCCACATTCAGCTTGCCCTGGGCCAGATTCAGCGTTGAGGTTGCAATTCCCATGGGGTTCTCTATCGGCTCCTTGTGCCAGCAGAAGGATACATCTTTGTGACTACGATTGTGTCAGTTCCCGCTGCTGGGGTACCCCCCGGGGGGTGGGGGTATTTTGCGCGTAAAATACTTGCTTTCAGTGGTTTACAGTGAGTGCCTCTCTGCAAACTATTCATTCTAAACAGGTTGCGGCTAAAATACTTTTTTTGAGTTAGTTAGCGCGCCCTCCCTTGCATTCGATGAAAAAGCCCCGGTCGGCGCCGGGGCTTTTGACAGCTTCAATAAGTATAGCCTGGGGAGGGAAACTAATACGCCACTCGGATCTCTCTTATTTTGTGTTAGTTATGCGTTTTTGTCGCTTGACAAGTCAAATTGCTGATGTTTACCCCAAATAGTGCCAAGGACCAAGGAGCCAAAACTAGAGAGACCATCCTGAAGAGGACCCATCCTGCCGGAAGAGGTGATCTCTCTTCACCATCTCTCGCTGACTGGTTCCAGTTTACGAACAACGCCATGGATTGCCTGGTTTCCGAAGTGGTTCGTCGCAGGTCCTGTGAAGACCATTGTCATATTTGAATACGGGACCTCGGTTCCTCCGGTGATGCAGACTTGAAGCATCGAGCTAGGCGGAGTCGTCTCGAAGAGGGCACCGCTTCCGTTGCCGGTGATCATGCTGACTGTGCCGGTTACCTGAAAACCCATTGTCGTGAAAGGCTTAGGGTATGCAGGGCAGCCGGTCATGTCCCAGGTAACTTTGGCGTGCGTCAAGCGGATGTGGTGCGTGTGGGCATTCTGGCCTCCCTTGGTGGCATCCAGAACGTTGTTGGTAGTGCCGTAGTCGGACATGGTCATGTCTGCTGCGAAATCAGCGAGCTCGCCCCATTCGTGCAGATCAAGCGACCATTGTCCGTGCATCTCATACGGACTGCCGGCGATTTGCGGGTTTGCCGGCGTGTAATCGTTGAGCAGACCTTTGAAGTGGAGCGGCCCGCGCTCCTGGGCGAGGGCACAGGTGCCTGCCACCAGGAGAAGAAGAGAGAGAACGCAGGCCGAGGAAGGAAGGATTTTGCGTTTCATGAAAGACTCCAGTCTTTGAGATTGGCGACTTGCGCCTGAACTGGCTACACCTTCGGCCATGCAGAGACGGCGGGTCAACCCGCAAGAGACAGAACAACAGCTTGCGGTCAAATACCGCCTTTTACCGTGCCAATTCGACTGCGATAGAATGCCTGCGACAAGCTGGATTTCTCCGGAGATCGCCATGGGTGGGCCGTTGTTTGAAATACCGCTGGCGGAGAGGCTACCCGAAAAGCGGCTGGATTCGTGGAAGGAGATCGCCGTTTATCTCAACCGCGACGTAACCACTGTGCAGAGGTGGGAGAAGCGGGAGGGAATGCCGGTTCACCGGCATGTGCATGAAAAGCGCGGCTCGGTCTACGCCCTTCCTGAAGAGATCGATTCCTGGGTTCAGAGCCGCAGACTCCCCCTTGAGGAAGCGGAGCTTACGCCGGACATTGAACCGCTGCCCATGCCCCAGGCTGACAGTGGCGATCGAGTCAGTCCCATACCGAGATCCCGCTTGTGGTTCGCTTTCGCAGCGATTGTTTTGCTCGCTCTGCTTTCAGCCGTCTGGTTCTTACTGAGGGGTCGCTCCAAGGGTGCGATTCAGCCTGCTGTGCGGTCGCTGGCGGTGCTGCCTTTCAGGAATTTATCGGGCGATCCGTCTCAGGAGTATCTGGCTGATGGGATGACTGAGGCGCTTATTGGACGCCTCACGGAGATTCACAACCTTCGTGTGATCTCTCACACCTCGGTGATGCGCTTCAGTAATCCCCGGCTCTCCGTACCTGAGATTGCAAAGATGCTCGGCGTGGATGCGGTCGTTGAAGGGTCGGTGACCCAGGAAGGCAATCGCATCCGGGTGACGGCACAGCTGATTCGCGGCGCAACCGACACGCATTTCTGGTCCGAGACCTATGACCGCGAGATGCGGGACGCGCTCACCTTGGAGAGTGAACTGGCCCAGGCCATCGCAGAAAAAGTTAAAGCGACGGTTACCGGAGAGGAGCGCCAGCGGCTTAGAGCCGCACGCCCTGTCGCGCCTGAAGTCTACGAAAGCTACCTGAGGGGCAGGTTTGTGCTGAGCCGGGGAAACAGCAAAGCTGAACTTGAGCAAAGCATTGGCGATTTTGAGGATGCGATCAATAAAGACCCGACCTTTGCACCGGCGTACCTAGGCCTGGCACAGGCGTACAGCAATCTGGGAACGGTCTTCGTCGGGGTTTCTCCTGCAGAGACGCGACCGAAGGCTATGCTTTTTGCGCGCAAGGCACTGGCAATTGATCCGGGTCTTGCGGGAGCCCATGTGCTGCTGGCAAATGTCCTTCAGCGGGAGTGGCAATGGGCCGAAGCTGAGACGGAATACAGGCGCGCTCTGCAACTGAACCCAAATGGAGCAAATGCCCATGCCGGACTTGCGTTATGGCTGGTCTGCGAGGGACGACGCGAGGAGGCTATCGAAGAGGTACAGCGCGGCCAGGAGCTGGATCCGATCGAGGTCTCCGGCGGTAATGTCTCGTGGATTCTGTTTCAGGCACACCGCTACGACGAAGCCATTCGCGAGTCGCGCAGCACACTGGCGGTAAATCCGGACGATGCGAATACGCTTTCGGGCCTGGGATTTGCACTGATTGCGAACAATCAGCCAGCAGAAGCAATCCCGGTGTTAGAGAAAGCAATCGCTCTTTCGAAGGGTAGTCCTGCAGCAACCGGTGTACTGATCAGAGCGTATGCCCACGCCGGTCGACGTGATGACGCACTGCGGCTGCTTGCGGAGCTGAAGAGACGCAAAGAGACCGGCTATGTTCCGGCGGCTGCATTTGTGAACGCTTATCTGGGGCTTGGTGAGAACGAACAGGCATTTGACTGGCTGGAACAGGCTTACAAGGAGAGATCAAATATCCTTCAGTTCCTGATAACCCATCCCTACTTCGACCCTGTCCGTGAAGATCCCCGATTCATGGATCTGGTCCGCCGGGTGGGCCTTGGGGGAAGATTCAGCACCACCTTAGCGCGGAGGGCTGCGAGGCCCGGCGTGGAGCGCCAACACGGTGGCCCCATGGGATGGAAAAGCCACACACGTGTCCTCATTCGCATGCGGTCAACGCTTCCCTGGGCTCAAAAGTGGAGAGTGACCCGACGAGATTCTGCCGATACTCCGTATCCGCATCGCGGCGAAATTCCGGAGCCGGCTCCACTGCTCCACACCGGATCGTGAACGCGACGAAGCTTCTGGTCGAAGAGCGTCACGTCTTCGAAGGTGAAGGTCCGATCCGGAGGGTAGTCGTCGCAGCGGACCACATAATAAGCTTCGAGCACGCCACCAAAGGCCCAATTGAAGACTTGCCCGTCGCTGGGAGTATCGGTGAGAGTCGTGCTCTGGCCGGTCGAAAGATCGACGGAGAGCACGTTCCAGGTGGCACAACTCAACGTGCCGGTCCCGCAGGTGTTGGTCATGGACCCGTAGATCCTGTCACCTGTCTGGACGTTCACTGCTGGACTGGCGACCACGATGCCGCTCAGGCAGCAGTTCCAACTGGCGATCGTCCACTGGCCGCCATACAAACCGAGGACGGGCTGAAGAATGCTCGTCTGCTGGTCGTTGATATCTTCCAGTCCGGGGAAGAAGAATAGAACCTGACCATCCTCGGCAAGCGGATGAGGCGGGACGGTCCACCTCGCGATAAGTGCCCCGTAGGAGCTGGACGGGGAGCCAGTTGTTACGTTGCTGTTCTCTACCCAGCCGTTCACTTCGGGAGATTGTCCGGTGCGGGTCTTACTGGGCTGGCTGGTATTGCTTGTCTGGGGAGCACCCGAATTCACCGGATTCCCCGTCGCCGTGAAGTGAGGGAAAGCGCAGGACGCGGCGCTGGCTTGGATGGAGCCATCGGCGTGTTGCATGCGGTGGTCGGGTAACAGGCGTTCGCCGGGCTTGAGGACTTCAACGCACGAGGAGTGGAAGTAACCGAACGGAGTAATCACAAAGCCGGCCGGTACGTTCGCGGGTCGGGCGGTCCCTGCCAGGGGAAGCTGCGGAGTGGCAGTCTCGTCGGCCTGACCGGCAGACGGAACGCTAAGCACTGCGATGATTATCGGCAATGCCAGGAAGATCTGGATGTGTTTGACAAACCTACCTGAAGGGAAGCTCACGGGGTCTCCTTAAGGCGCACCTAAGCTCAGCGCGGGGAATGAATTTTTAGGGGGGAGTGGCGGCCGCCAGCCCGTACTCGCCGACCGGGTACGGGAAGCCAAAATTCTATTCCAAGGTTTAAAAAATGAAAAGTTTTTTTTGAAGACATGCCAAGGCGAAAGCGATCATACAGGCGACTCCCGTCAAGGAAGAATCAACCTGTTACTGGAAAAGTGCGCAGATGCGTCGGCAGCTTTGCCGCCTACCTTGCGGGGGAGTTTCGGCTGACTTAGCTTTTGAACGACGGGTGAAACTGCCGTCATCGGCATCGATTACATTTTGGCGCGGAGGGGCTGGGAGGGCTCGGTGTGGGGCGCCATTTGACCTTCGGTGTCGACGAGATACTTTTTCAGCAGCTCGTGGTGGAGGCAGTAGAGAGCCAGCTCGAGGCGGTCGGAGACGCCCAGCTTGTCGTAGACCTTGCGCAGGTAGTTCTTGATGACCTGCTCGGTGGTGCCGATCTGGTAGGCGATCTCTTTGTTGCGCATGCCGCGGGTGATGCAGCTGATGATGGCGAGCTCTTTTTTGGAGAGCTTGGGCTGAACCTTTGGGTCGGTGAGGTTGGTGGCCTGGGAGCGGTAGGCCTCGATGACCCAGCTGATGGATTGGTTATCGATCCAGGTCTCGCCTTCGGCGATCTTGCGGACGCATTTGACCAGGAGGTCGGGAGAGATGGAGCGGGGCACGACACCGCGAACGCCGCGGCGATAGAGCTCTACGGTGTTGGACTCGTCGGCCTCGGTGACCTGGACGATGAGCTTAGCTTCGGGGGCCTGACGAACGAGTTCGGGGATGGCGTCGATGGTGCCGGAGATGAGTTGGCCTTCGAGGAGGACAACGTCGGTCGGGTAGCGCTGGAGAGCGGCGTAGAGGTTCTGGAGCGTTTCCACCTGGGCGACGACGCGGATGTCGTCTTCGAGAGCAAAGACCTTCTTCATTCCTACGCGATAGATGGCCTGGGAGTCTGCGAGGATGACACGAATGCCTGCAGTGGGAGTGGAGTCCTCTTCCGGCAGGTCTTCGTTGTTTCGGATTGGGTCAAAATTAACTACGGTCATAGATCAAGCCTTTAGAGAATATTCGTCGATCACAGCAGCGGCTTTTTTTGTTCCACTTTGCAGATAGTGGCGAACGACGCGGCCAATGCAGTGTATGGTGACATCGTTTGCGGCGCCCATGACCTCTGCCGGCATTGCGATCGTGAACTCGATTCTGCTATCCACCCGCGGCAACTGATCACTGACAAAGAGCAGACCGTTGGCCGAGATGTTTTCGGTCATGGCTTCCAGTTCACCGTTCTCCGTCAGCACCCTTATGGGGAGTCTCATAGGGAAACGTACTGCGGTACGAACTGGATTTTCCCCATTTGGCATCTGCCATTGAGCCACTCGACCTCCTCCGGACCTGGATTGCAGATAGGACATAGTTTCAGAACCCCGCCAATGACTGACACTGTGGAGTTTACCCCACCTTTTCTTAAGCGCCAGCTTTTTTATGAATAGAAGGTTATTCTGGCGGGCACAGAGCGGCAGAGCCACCGACCCATAACCGGTCGCGATTGTGGTCGACGCCCATCATAAGACCACGTCCGAGACGGACCAGGGCGATGGCGGGTTGGAGGGTTTCGCCGTCGGGCCAGAGGTACATGATGCGGATCTCGGCCTGGGTGGGGCCGTGCGGGGTGTCGATGACGGGCTCGAAGGCTACGCGCTGCTGGAGGAGGTAAAGGTGGCGTTGGTCCGGGGGGATTGCGTTGAGGTCGTCGTCGGTGGGGGCGAACTGAATTCCCTTCCCTGCAAAGGAGTAGAGGGGCTTGAGGAGGAGCTGGTTGCGGTCTTCTGGAAGGCCTTCGCGGTTGCGCTCGGCGTACCAGTTATTTAGAAAAGCGGCTTTGGGGACGGAGGGATGGTGGAGATAGGGGAGCGAGAACTTGCTGATGCGGAAGTACCAGTTGGGATGGCCGGCCCACTCGACCTGTAGGTCGTCGCGGTAGTCGAAGGGGAGATGGATTTGTTTGCGCTCCAGCTCGTCGACGATGGCTCGGTTATAGATGCGGTGGATGGGGATCTCGCGGCCGTTGCGATGGTAGAAGAGGCGGTTGCCACGTTTGATGAGGGTAGTGATGTCGACGGTGGCGATGCCGAGCTTGTCCTCGTAGATGTTGAAGTCGGGGAGGGTCTTCTGGTGGGCGGGGTCGATCTCGAGGAGGATGACGTTCTCGGGTGCGTGATTGTTGAGGATGACCTTCGAGAGGAGCTGCCAGTAGGTTTGCTCGTTAAGGCCGCCGAGGTGCCAGGTGAGCGCAGGGTCGAGGTTGTAAGTTTTGATGTACTGAGGGGCGAGGATGTCCTGATAGCCAAAGATGGAGGGGAAGGCCTGGAGTTCGACGAGCTTTGGGCTGAGGGTGCCGTCGAGGTTGCGCGTCAGGCCGAAGTCTACGGTCATGAAGTTGGGATGGTGATTTTCGTTGGGCATGCGGTACTGCGCGGGAACGCACTGCTCGGAGGCCTGCAGGTAGGCGGGGTTGTCGAGGAGCTGATGGGTGAGCTGAGCGCCGGTCTGAGCGAGCTCCTGCATGAGGGAGTTGGGGAAGAAGCAGGGGGTTTCGGCGACGCGGAAGTCGACGGTGGTTCGGGTGCGGCGATTGAGGCGGGCGAGGAGGTCTTCGTATTTGGCTGTGGTGAACTGCGCGTTGAAGCGGTCGCGATAGGGCTGCAGCATGGGAGCTAGTGTAGCTGCCCACTTCGTGGGGCGTATACCGGCTTCGCCCTGGGCCTCCCGATGGTCGGCGGAAGATTTTCGATCGCGACCAACGGGAGCGCCAACCGAAGGGGTACACACGTCACGAAGCGGCCGCCGCCCGCGCAAGGGTGCATTTCTATTCACCAGAAGACGGAGCAAAGACGCAGCTTGCCCAGACGATGAGCAGGGGGAAGAGCTCGAGGGTGTAGCGGGGCTCGGAGTTGTCGAGGGTGAGGAGCAGGGCGCAACGGAGAACGACGAAGCCGAGCATGGCCGAGAACAGTGCGGTGTGCGGTCTGGTGCCTCGACTTCGCCAGAGCCAGAGGCCGATGGCTGCAAGGAGGAAGTACGCGAGGTTCAGGGCTGCGGAGGCGTAGGCGAGGAGGGTCTTGCCGCGGTACTCGTGGAAGTTCCACCAGTCGAGGCCGATCTGCATCATCTCGGGGCGGGGGCGGAAGAGCATGTTGGTAAGGCGAGCCAGGGGGAGAGCGACGTAGTAGCGCAGAGGGTGGGCGTGAATGCGCTGTTGGGCGAGAGCCTCGAAGCGCCGATCGAGTTCGGGCGTGGCGTTGGTGTTCTGGTTGTAGTCTGAGAGGATGGCGGCGGTGAGCTCGTACTGGTCTTCTGAGTCTATGGAGTCCTTGGAGTCGTCGGAGTCGAAGGCTCGGGTGGGGAGGTCTTTGATGTTGAGGTCGGTGCTGTCGTAGTTCCAGTAGACCTGTTCGGTGGAGGAGAAGTCGATGGCCCAGGTGCGATACCAGCGCTGAAAGCCTGTGGGGACAGTCTCGCCGGGGTCAGTTGCGCTGCGGGGGGCGAGCGGCTGGATGACGTGGAAGGTACGCCAGTTTCTGATGGCCCAGGGTGCGAGGGGCAGGACGACGCAGAGAGCTGCGATTGCGACAGGTCTGAAGCAGCGGAGAGAGCGCCGGCGTGCGGATTTTTGCCAGACGGACTTTTGCCAGACCATCCAAGACATCGCGGGGACGACTGTGGCGGGGAGGAGGCCCTGCTCGGGACGCAACAGAACGGAGTAGGCCATGGCGGTGGTGATCGCGAGGAGCCAGCGGTTGAACGGTGCGCTGGCGCATTGCCAACGCTCGAGGCTGTAAAAGGTGAGGGCGATGGTGAAGAGGGTGAGAGTCTCGGTGAGCGGAGCGGCGCAGTAGATGGCGGTGAAGGGGCAGAGGGCGGCGAGCCATAGAGCGGCTGTGGCGGAGCGGCGGCCGAAGAGCCGGCCTGAGAGTGCGGCGATCAGGAGACAGGTGCCGAGGTCGATGGCGCACTGCAGATACATGATGGGGACGTAGCGGTCAAAGCCGAAGAGACGAAAGCACGCCGCGAGAAAGAGTGGGTAGCCGGGGAGGCGGATCAGCGTGGGCCTCGGCATGTCTGAGCCGAAGGTGAATCCATAGATGCCGTATCTCAGCCAGTTTTTTGCGATGCTTCCGTAGATGAGCGTGTCGCCTTCGATGCGGCCTGCATGCAGCACATACCAAAGGCGCAAGGCGAGCCCTGCTGCGAGCGGGAGCACCGCCCAGAGAAACGTCTTCAGCCTTTCTTTGGTCATGTCTTTTGCATCATACTGCTGCGGGGCCACGGTTCTCGCCGGCTGCGTTGACTCGGGGGTTTCGCCTGCATACGATGGGACATAGCCGCATGCGCAGAGTCGCCAGTACTCCTCAATGAATAGACAAGTCTTCTACGATCCACAACGCAAGCGCTGGAAGCGGCTGCGCCGAATCTTTGACGTACTCGCCCTGCTGGGACTCTTGCTGGGGACCATCTTCGTCATTGGGCTGTTGCGAATGAAGCCGTTGCCGGAGCTGTTTTTGCGGGCACAGAAGCGGAACTACAGGGCGCTGGCGAACCAGACGACTCCGCAGTTGAAGCCGGGACAGAAGCTGCATCGGTCGGCTCACCGAAAGACGGACGTGAAGCCGGGAGACGTTCCGTTGAACTCGGGTGAAGGTTTGCGAGCGGCGTACTACGTGGAGGATGATCCAGCGAGCTACTCTTCGCTGAAGCAGCACATTGCACAGGTGGACCTGCTGTTTCCGGAGTGGCTGCATGTGGTGGGCACGAACGGTGAGGTGGTGTCCTACACGCAGGATAATCGCGCGTACGACATTGTGGACCGGGCTGGAGTGCACCAGGTGGATCGCGAGGGCAAGGTGGCGCGAACGGTTGCTGCCAACCACGTAAACCTCGACATCTTTCCGCTGGTGAATAACTACGATCCAAGGCGACAGATTTGGGCGCCGGAGGTTGGAGGATTTCTTTCCAGCGACACGGCGCGGGCGGCCTTTGTTCAACAGATTCACAACTTTCTGGCGGGAAACCCCAGCTACCGCGGGCTTTCGCTGGACTTCGAAGAGATTCCTACAACTGCGCAGCCGGGCTTCAGGGCTTTGATTGCGGCGTTGTACGACGACTTTCATCCGCGTAATCTGCGGCTGTATGTGAATACGCCAGTGGGCGATGATGACTGGGATCTGAAGTTCATGGCGGACCACTCGGATGGTTTGTTGCTGATGAACTACGACGAGCACCAGACCGACAGCGGGCCGGGGCCGATCGCTTCGCAGGATTGGTTCGTCGACAACCTGAAGAACGTACTTAAGACTGTTCCCAAAGAAAAGATCATCTGTGCGCTGGGTAGCTATGGGTATGACTGGACGACGGCGCTGCCTGCGACTGAGCCTGAATTGAAGCCGGGAGTCAGGAGGCCGCGCGTGAAGAAGCCGGCGGCTCCTGTGACTCCTGAGAAGATCCTCGCGGCGCATGATCTTTCGACGCAGGACGCGTGGCAGGCGGCGTCGGACTCCGATTCGCAGATTGACCTCGACGATGACTCGATGAACGTGCACTTTGCGTACGACGACGAGGATGCGCAGGTACGTCATCAGGTCTGGTTTCTCGACTCGGTCACGATCTTGAACCAGATGCGGGCGGCGCGCGAGCTGGGCATCCAGACCTATGCGCTGTGGCGGCTGGGCTCGGAAGATAACTCGATGTGGAAGATCTGGGATCATCCGCAGCATGCGGACCCGGTGAAGGATCTGGCGCAAGTTGAGCCTGGGTACGACGTCGACACCGAGGGCCAGGGCGATATTCTGCGCGTGACGCGCAAGCCGCAGACCGGCAGCCGCGTGGTGACGCTGGACGACGACGACTCGGTGCCGCTGGAGTACCGGATGGTGACGCAGGAGTCGATGTCGTCTTATCCGCTCTCTTACACAGTGGAGCAGTACGGCTACAACGACAAAAAAGTTGCGCTGAGTTTTGACGACGGTCCCGATCCGGAGTGGACGCCGAAGATTCTGGACATACTGAAGAAGTACAACGTGAAGGGCACGTTTTTCATGATTGGCGAGGTGGCCGAAGACTACGTTGGCGTGATGCAGCGGGTGTTTCGCGAGGGCCACGAGATCGGCAATCACACGTGGTCGCACCCGGATATCAGCGAAATCTCGAACCGGCAGGTGGACCTGGAGTTGAACCTGACGGAGCGGTTGTTCGCGTCGAAGCTTGGAGTGCAGCCGCTTTACTTCAGGCCGCCTTACTCGATCGACCAGGAGCCGGATACGAACGATCAGGCTGCGCCGGTGGAGAAGATTCAGGGGCTGGGTTATGTGATCGTCGGCAACAAGATCGACACGAATGACTGGGATGAACATCCGCGCAAGTCTCCGCAGGAGATTACCGACAGCGTCTTCGAGCAGATCGAGGATATGAAGGCGAAGCCTTGGAATCGCGGCTCGGTGATTCTGCTGCACGACGGAGGGGGCGACCGGTCGGCAACGATTGCGGCGCTGCCGGTGCTGATCGAAGCGTTGAAGGCCAAGGGGTATGAGATTGTTCCGGTGTCAAAGCTGGTGGGCAAGACGCGCGCCGAGGTGATGCCGGAGCTGACGCCTCGCCAGCGCTGGCAGGCTCGCGCTGATTCGCTTACGTTTTTCTTCTACAGTTTCTTCCATTATTTTGTTGTGGGGGTGTTCTTCGTCGGAGACATTCTGATGAGTGCGAGGTTGATCATCATCGGTGTGTTCGCGATTATCGACCGCTTCCGCAAGAGGAAGAACTTTGCGACTCCGGAGTATCAGCCGAGGGTTGCGGTGTTGATTCCGGCGTACAACGAAGAGAAGGTGATCGTTCGGACGATTCGCTCGGTGATGATGTCGACCTACAAGAACATTCGCATCATCGTGATCGACGACGGGTCGAAGGACAACACTTTCGATGTGGCGCGTGAGGCTTATCCGGCGGATATCGCCTCGGGCCGTCTGACGGTGATGAGCAAGCCGAACGGGGGCAAGGCGGATGCGCTGAACTATGCGCTTGAGCGGATCGACGAAGAGATCTATGTTGGCATTGATGCAGATGGCGTGATTGCGCACGATGCGATTACACGGCTGGTGCCACACTTTGCGAATCCGAAGATCGGGGCGGTGGCGGGCAATGCGAAGGTCGGCAACCGGGTGAACCTTTGGACGCGGTGGCAGGCGCTGGAGTACATCACGAGCCAGAACTTTGAGCGCCGCGCGCTCGATCTGTTCGATGTCGTGATGGTGGTTCCGGGGGCGATTGGAGCGTGGCGGACGGCGCCAGTGAAGGCTGGCGGAGGATACCACTCGAACACAGTGGCCGAAGATGCCGACCTGACGATGAACCTGCTGGAGCAGGGATACTGCGTTATTTATGAGGACCAGGCGCTCGCGTTTACTGAAGCCCCGGTGGATGCGGATGGGTTGACGCGGCAGCGGTTCCGGTGGTCGTTCGGGATCCTGCAGGCGATCTATAAACACAAGGGCGCGATCAGCAAGCACCGGGCGATGGGGTTGTTTGCGCTACCGAATATTCTGATCTTTCAGATCATTTTGCCGCTGGTGTCGCCGCTGATTGATTTGATGTTTTTGGTTGGAGTCTTTCACTACATCATCGATAAACACTTCCATCCGGAGACGGCCTCGACGGACAGCTTCTATAAGCTGCTGGCCTTCTTTGCGGCGTTCCTGGTGATCGATTTTGCGGCTTCGGCACTGGCGTTTGCGCTGGAGCGGAAGCACCCGGCGAGCAAGGGCGATGGCTGGCTGCTGTTCCATATCTGGATTCAGCGGTTTACCTATCGGCAGCTGTTTTCGGTTGTGCTGTTCAAGACAGTCAAGCGCGCGATCGACGGCAAGCCGTTCAACTGGGACAAGCTGGAGCGGACGGCGCAGATGTCAAAGGCGACGGAGAAGCTTACGGAGGGCGCTTAGGAGGGTTTGAGCGGCTCCATCGAAGTCGGCAGTTCCATCGAACTCTTTGTGCAGTGCATCCAATGGGAGACGCACTGTGATTATCCCTATCTCACGAGCGACGAGGGAGTACGACTCGCGCTAGAATTGACGCGCTATGGCTACTATGAATCTCACCCACTCCGCCCCGGCGACTTTGCCGAAGACACCATTTTCCAACGAACCGTTTGTCGACTTTTCGACGGCTGAGAATAAGCGCAGGATGCAGGAGGCGCTGACGCGCGTCGAGAGCGAGCTTGGCCGCGAGTATGACATCGTCATCGGCGGAAAGCGCTTGAAGACTGAGGGGAAGATTGTCTCGAAGAATCCGGCACGGCCGGCGGAGGTGATCGGGATTCATCAGCGAGCGGCTGCGGAGCATGTGGAAGGCGCGATGAAGGCCGCGCAGACGGCGTTCTTGAGCTGGAGCAAGGTGCCTGTAGCCGAGCGGGCTGCGCTGCTGTTTCGGGCGGCGGAGATGATTCGCGAGCGGAGCTTTGAGTTCTGCGCGTGGCTGACCTTCGAGGTGGGCAAGAACTGGGGCGAGGCGGACGCGGATGTGGGCGAGACGATCGACTTTCTGGAGTTCTATGGACGCGAGGCGCTGCGGCTAAGTGAGGCGAAGACGCCGATTCAGTTTCCTGGTGAGCGCAATCAGCTGAGGTATGTTCCGCTGGGTGTGGGTGCGGTGATTCCGCCGTGGAACTTCCCCTTTGCGATCATGGCGGGGATGACGGCAGCTTCGATTGTGACTGGAAATACGGTGATCTTGAAGCCTTCGGTGGATGCTCCTACGATTGCTGCGAAGTTTTTTGAGTTGCTGAAAGAGGTTGGGCTGCCGGATGGGGTTGTGAACCTTTGTCCGGGCGAAGGGCCGGAGTTTGGCAGCGAGGTTGTCGCGCATCCGCAGACTCGGTTTATTGCGTTTACGGGATCGAAGGCGGTGGGGCTGGAGATTCACGAACGCGCGGCGAAGACACAGCCGGGGCAGGTGTTCATCAAGCGGACGATTCTGGAGATGGGCGGGAAGGACTCGATCATCGTTGAAGCTGACTGCGATCTGGACGCTGCGGTGGATGGTGTGGTGGCGAGTGCGTTTGGGTTCAATGGGCAGAAGTGCTCGGCGTGTTCGCGGGCGATTGTTGCGGCGGATATCTATGACGTGTTCTGCGATCGGCTGCAGGAGAAGGTGGCGAAGATCAAGACGGGTGATCCGGCGGAGAACGTCTATACCGGGCCGGTGATCAGCGAGAAGTCGTACCGCAAGACGCTGGACTACATTGAGATCGGCAAGAAGGAAGGCACGGTGCTGAATGGCGGCCACGCTATCGAGACGCCGGGGGGCGGGTACTACATCGCGCCAACGGTGATTGCGGATGTGGCTCCGACGGCTCGGATTGCGCTCGAGGAGATCTTTGGGCCGGTGCTGGCGGTGATCAAGTCGAAGAGCTTTGATGATGCGCTGGCGATTGCGAATAGCACGGAGTATGGGCTTACGGGTGCGATCTACACGGCTTCGCGAGAGAAGCTGGACCGGGCGCGAGAGGAGTTTCACGTTGGCAATCTGTACTTCAACCGGAAGTGCACCGGCGCAATGGTTGGGGCGCATCCGTTTGGCGGGTTCAATATGAGCGGGACTGATTCGAAGGCTGGCGGGCCGGACTATCTGCTGCTGTTTACGCAGGCTAAGAGCATTGCGGAGAAGATTGGGCATGCTAGTGCGGCGGAGGAGAAGCAGGCAGATCAGATGGGGATGTAAAGACGGGGGCCTCGGACCTGTGAGAAGACCGGCGAGGCCACGGCCGGTTAGACCGCGACTACTCCCGTACACCGCACTGAAGCGCGGTGTACGGAATCGAGTTTGGTATCTGTGCCTTGGTCATGACGGCCCCAAGGATATCGCCTGCTATGTGGTTTCAGTGAGTGTGCTGCACAAATCTGTGGAACATAGTTCTCTAAGGAGTGATCGCATGAAAGCAGCAAGCACAGTAGCACTTGCCCTCGTTCTCGTCGTGTCCCCGATTCATGCGAAGGACAAACGTCCTCCGCTCCCGGCCAGCGTGATAGCTGCAAAAACCGTGTACATTGACAATCAAACGGGCCACTCAGAGATTACAGACCGTGCCTACGATGCATTAAGTAAGTGGGGGCGATTCAAAATCTTGAAGGACCCAAAGGACGCCGATTTGGTCCTTCGGTTCACAGCAAACACCAATGGCAGACCCACCCCACCAGGCAATGATATAGACATATCACCTACCCCCGTGGTTTTCTCTGTACGCGACCAAGCTAATAATGAACTCTGGTCTGTATCTAAGGACACGCCGTTTCATAGTCAAACGCGCCTAGATATAGTCAAACGCGCCTAGATATTGATGAGTTCAAGAAACGAATTGAAGGACAAGAAAAAGGCAATTAGGCTTTGCAAAGCTTTACTGCTGCAACTTAACGCTGTTCTGATGATTATCCTGCGACTGTCAGGCAGACTTCATCTGGATGAGGTGACCGGCCTTGGCTGCGGCTTCGGCGAGGACACGGTGGTGGATGGTGAAGAGGGCCAGCTCGAGACGGTCGGAGACGCCTGACTTGTCGTAGATGCTGCGGAGGTAGTTTTTGATGACCTGCTCTTTGGTGCCTAGCTGCTGGGCGATGTCTTTGTTCTTGCAGCCCTGAACGATCAGCGCAACAATCTGCATCTCCTTCGGAGTCAGCCGGTCGCGGACGCGGGCGCCGACGCTGTCGGAGCTTTGCATGGTGGTGACGTTGGCGCGCTGCACGAAGCGCTGGCCGCGAGCGACCCGACGAATGCAGTCGACCAGCACACTGCCGGCGACGTTGCGATGGAGAATCCCATCGAAGAGTGTGGCGATCTCTTCGGGAACAAGCTCCGAGTTCTCGGCTACCAGAACCGTGCGGCTGCCTGCTATCTGGGTGCGGGCGAGCAGATCTTTCACTTCGACACGCAGGCTGGAGGAGAGAAGGACGATCGAGCCGCGCAGCCCGTCAATTGCGGCGAAAAGCTTCGGCGCGTCCTCACACTGGGCGACGATGCGCATGTCTTCTTCAAGCGACAGCATTCTGGCTGCGCCTGCGCGGAAGATGGCCTGGTCGTCAGCGAGAATAATTCGGTTCATAAGTATGGTGATCTCCTGCCGGGCGCAAACGACCCGCAATCCCTCTGGCTATTCCCTTATCGGTGGATTGCAGCGAGGAGGAGGCAATGTCTACAATTCGGACAACTTGGGCTGTCGATGGCACTTTAGAGGCAGAAACAGGGTCGTTCCGGGGCCTAACTTTCTGAAACTTGTGGGCTTCGATCTAATCGAATTGTACGTGGGGTGTCTCGAACCTCATCAAGGCAGTATAAAGGGATATGCCTAAGCCAATTTTGCTAGCTATCGATGACGACACCAGCGTTCTGGAAGCGGTGGTCCAGGATCTGCGTCGGCACTATGGCCAGGACTACCGCATCGTCCGTGCTGCCTCCGGCGCTGCTGCCCTGGATATCTGCCGCCAGCTCAAAGAAAGAAAAGACACGGTCGCGTTATTCCTCTCCGATCAACGTATGCCGGGAATGACAGGGGTTGATTTTCTTCAGCAGGCCCTATGCATCTATCCGAATGCGAAACGCGTTCTGCTGACGGCCTATGCCGATACGGAAGCGGCGATTCGGGCCATCAATTCGGCCAAGATTCACTACTACCTGAATAAGCCCTGGGATCCGCCGGAGGAGAAGCTTTATCCGGTGCTGGACGATCTGCTGGGGAGCTGGAAGGAGGGGTACAGACCTCCGTTTGAGGGGATTCGGGTGGTGGGGGTGCGCTGGTCTGCCATGGACCATGCGGTGCGGGACTTTCTCTCCCGCAACCGCATTCCCTACCAGTGGTTGAACCCGGAGACGAATCCGGATGCGCTGGCGCTGCTGAAGGAGAAGGGTATCGACGATACCAAGCTGCCGGTCATTCTGTTTGGCGACGGGACAGCGCTCGTGCAGCCGACTTCGACGGAGATGGCCAATAAGGTCGGCCTTCGGACACAGGCACAGCAGGAGTTCTACGACGTTGTGGTGGTGGGCGCGGGGCCTGCGGGGCTTGCGGCGGGCGTGTATGGGGCCTCTGAGGGGCTGCGGACGCTGGTGATCGAGGCGGCGGCTCCGGGGGGGCAGGCAGGTTCGAGCTCTAAGATCGAGAACTACCTAGGCTTTCCGGAGGGACTCAGCGGCGAAGAGCTGGCCAAGCGAGCTTTCCTGCAGGCGAATCGGCTGGGGGCGGAGTTTTTGACGCAGAAGGTCAACTGCATCCGGGCGGAGAATCAGTACCGCATTCTGACGATGGCCGACGGGCAGGAGGTGACCTGCCATGTGTGCCTGCTGGCGACGGGGGTCGACTACTGCAAGCTGGATGTGCCGGGGGCAGACAAGCTGAGCGGAGCGGGTGTCTACTATGGCGCGGCGCTGACCGAGGCGATGTCGTGCAAGGAAGAGGCTGTGTATATCGTGGGCGGAGCAAACTCGGCTGGCCAAGCTGCTATGCATTTCTCCCGCTACGCCGATCATGTTCACATGCTGGTCCGCGGCAAGTCGCTTGAGAGCAGCATGTCGAAGTATCTGATCGATCAGATTGAGGCGACTCCGAACATCACGGTCGAGACCGGCACCGAGGTGATTGCGATGGGGGGAGAGACTCACCTGGAGTGCCTGACTCTCAAGACACCGCGCGGGGAAGAGGCTCGACCGGCCAGCTCCCTGTTTATCTTTATCGGCGCGGCGCCGAAGACGGACTGGATGCCAGCGGAGCTCTGCCGCGACAGCAAGGGATTTATTCTCGCTGGTCCCGACCTGAAGGCGCAGGCGCCCAAATCGTGGAAGTTGGAACGTGATCCATATCTGCTGGAGACAAGCGTTCCCGGCATCTTTGTCGCTGGCGATGTACGATTCAACTCGGTCAAACGATGCGCTTCCGCTGTTGGCGAAGGCTCGATCGCGATTCAGTTCGTCCACCAATATCTGGCAACGCTTTGAAAGGCAACCTAACCAATAACCCGATGAGCGAACAAACCCAAACCGTCCAACCCAACGTCATCGAAACGATCGATTCGGAGCTGCTGGCGCAGCTTCGCAAGGTGCCAATTCTGTCCTCGTTGAAAGACGACGAACTGCACTGTCTTCAGGGAGTGAAGCGCACCCACGTTGAGAAGGGCCAGATTATCGCGCGTCAGGGAGAGGTCTCCCACGCCTTCTGTATTTTGCTCCGAGGGGAGTTCCGCGTCTTCCAAACGACTCCTGAGGGCGACCAGAGCACGATGGCCAAGCTGGAGACCGGAGATGCGTTTGGGGAGATGGCGCTTTTGACCAGCATTCCAAATGCAGGGAGCCTAGAAGCTTTAGTGCCGAGCGATCTGCTGGAGCTCGATGAGGAGCAATTCTGGGAGCTGATGACCAGCTGCCCACAGGTTCGCAAGGCCATACTGGGCAACATGGCCTTTCGGCTTCAGAAGATACAGAGCATCACACTCCGGCAGGAGAACCTGGCCTCGCTGGGCACGCTCGCTGCTGGCCTGATGCATGAGCTGAACAACCCGGGCTCTGCTGCCCGCCGCGCCGCGTCGCAGCTGCGTGAGAATCTGATGAGGATGCATGAGCTTTCGCTTAAGTTCACAGAGCGTGAGCTATCGGCGGAGCAGAAGAGGTGCATGTTCGGTTTGCAGAAGCAGGCTCTCACAGCAAAGCAGCCTCTGATGATGAACTCCCTGGACCAGAGCGACGCCGAGGAGGCTCTGGCCGAGTGGATGGAGTCTGCGAACATCGAGAACGCATGGAAGATGGCGCCGACGCTGGTTTCGATTGGGATGACGCCAGCAGAGTTGGAGCGCATCCGCAACGATTTTAATGGGCCAATGCTGCCTGAAGCGCTGGGTTGGCTGGAGGCGCTGGTCTCGAGCACGCAGCTGGTGGGCACCATCGAGGAGAGTATTGGCCGTGTGACCGACCTGGTACATGCCGTCAAGTCTTATGTCTACGAAGGAAGAGGGCAGAAGCAGACGATCGATATCAATGGCAGCATTCATGCGACGCTGGTCGTCCTGGGTCACAAGCTGCGCGAGAAGGAGATTGTGCTCGAGAAGAACTTCGCCACCGACCTTCCTGCGCTGCACAGCGAGTGCACGGGGCTGAATCAGATCTGGACGAATCTGCTGGACAATGCGATCGACGCGGTGCCGCAGCATGGACGGATCAGTGTGCATACCTGGGCAGAGAGTTCGAAGGCTGACCCTAAAAATCCTCACACCGACCTGTGCATCAGCGTGAGCGACAACGGCGCGGGAATTCCACTGGATAGCCAGGAACACATCTTCGATCCCTTTTATACAACCAAGCCTGTCGGCGTCGGAACGGGCATCGGTCTTGGAATCGTGCAACGTATCGTCGATCAGTATCACGGCGTCATTCGCTTCAGCTCCGAGCCCGGCAATACCGAGTTTGTTGTGCGGCTTCCCAGCGATAACGAATAAAATTGCACCAACGTTGTGCCCTCTTCGGGAGGGCAACATTTTTCTCTGACTTGCGTTTACTCCTTCGAACGCGTGCGCCAATGATGGTCACGCGCGAACCGAATCGTGAGGACGCTATGAAACTCTCTTATCTTGCTCTGCCTGTTGTCACCGCCGCTTGTCTTTTGACGGCCGGATGCGCGTCACACACGGCTTACTACGCTCCGCCTCAGCCCCCACCGCCTGCCGGCTACAACAGTGTTCCTCCGCTGATCGCGCGGGCCGATCAGGTGGGATTCCGCTCGGGCACGGAAGACGGCGGACGCGATGCCTACAACGGATTCGGCTACCATCCGCAGCATGATCGGAAGTTTCACAGCACTCCTGGCTACGACTCCGCGCTGGGGCCGTATGAGCCTTACCGCGATGCTTTTCGGAGAGCCTATCTTCGCGGCTACGACCAGGGGTTCCATCGCGGCTAGTCACGCTCGGCTGGTGGTCTCCTCGAGTCGTATGATCGATGCAGGAGACCACTTTGCCGCTGACACCTTTTCACATCGCCTTTCCCGTCGACGACCTAAACGCTGCGCGTACTTTTTACGGAACGACCCTTGGCTGTGCGGAGGGCCGCAGCTCGTCTCAGTGGATCGATTTCGATCTCTTTGGACATCAGATCGTCGCGCATCTGAAGCCCGGCTCGTCAAAAGACAGGACACACCATAACCCAGTCGACGGACATGACGTTCCGGTTCCTCACTTTGGTGTGGTGCTCCCTATGGAGACGTGGGAGATGCTTGCTGAGCGGCTCCGTCGTGCCGGGGTTGCGTTTGTCATCGAGCCTTATATCCGGTTCAAGGGCGAGGTGGGCGAGCAGGCGACGATGTTCTTTCTTGACCCCGCTGGAAATGCGCTCGAGTTCAAAGCATTCGCTGACATCAGACAACTCTTTGCGAAGTAATCTTGCAGGATTGGATCAAAGAGGCGAAGCTCCCTGTTTGTTTCGAGTAAAGAAGCGCTAATCCGGAAAGCGCGAAAACCCTTTTACTATATCGTTTTAGTTCGTATAGACTCACTTACGGTCCGTGAGCAAACGATTGTCTGCTTCGTGGGACCGGTCCTACCTAGCCTGAAGGAGCATGAATGTTATTTTTTCAGCGGTTCAGCGTTTTGTCGGTCTTTGCAGCGATGACTGTGGTGTTGTTTGGTTCAATGGCGGCAAATTCCCAGACCACGCCCGCCACCACGAACAGGCCTTGGATGAACAAGAGCCTCTCTCCGGATGAGCGCGCCAATCTGGTGGCAGGCCAGATGACTCTTGATGAAAAGATGCAGATGGTTCACGGGACTGGCTGGGGGGTGCTGCGCGCGGGTGATCCGGTGCCGGCGAAGTCGAACTTCGCTGCAGGTTATATGGAGGGGATCGAGCGGCTTGGGATTCCGGGGATCGATCTTGCGGACTCCGCGGTCGGGGCTCGCATGGCCGCGTATCAGTCTCGTTATGCGACGCTGCTGCCTTCGACGCTTGGCGCCGCCTCAAGCTGGGATCCGGAGTCGGCGTTTCTATATGGCTCCGTGATAGGCCGTGAGCTTCGTGCGTGGGGCTCGAATATGACAATCGGCGGCGGTGTGAACATCACGCGAGAGCCACGCAATGGCCGCAACTTCGAGTACGCAGGGGAAGATCCGATTCTTGCCGGGACGATGACGGGCAATCTCGAGAAGGGCGTCTTCTCGCAGCATGTGATGAGCGACATCAAACACTATGCTCTGAATGATCAGGAGACTGGGCGGACTGTGGTCAACGCGCTGCTCGACAAAAAGGCTCTGCGCGAGTCGGACATGCTTGCCTTCGAGGTGTCGATTGGGATTGCGGAGCCGTCGGCGGTGATGTGCTCTTACAACCTGTATGAGGGCGACCATACCTGCGAGAACGACTATCTGCTCAACGAAGTTTTGAAGAAGGACTTCAAGTTCAAGGGCTGGGTGGTCTCGGATTGGGGCGCGACCCATAGTACAGTCAAGGCCGCGCTGAACGGGATGGATCAGGAGATGCCAGGCGACGAAAACTACTTCAATGCGCCTCTGAAGAAGGCGGTTGAAGGCGGGCAGGTCCCCGCGGCTCGACTGGACGACATGGTTCATCGCATTCTGCGCAGCATGTTTGCAGCGGGTGTGGTGGATGATCCGCCGGTCCGTACAGTCGTCGATCCGTTCCGTGGGCGAGATGACGCGCAGCACATTGCTGAAGAGAGCATCGTTCTGTTGAAGAACGCGGATCATATTCTTCCGCTGAAGGCGGCGGCTTCGAGCTCGATTGCGATTATCGGTTCGCATGCGGATGTGGGTGTTCTTTCGGGAGGCGGCTCGGCTCAGGTGGATGCGCCGGGCGGCAATGCTGCGGACCCGAAGGCGGGCGGTTCCGGCTGGACCGAGCATGTCTACTTCCCTTCTTCTCCGCTCAAGAACATTCAGGCGCACTCGCCTCAGGCTTCGGTACGGTACGTGGATGGGTTGGATACTGCCGCGGCCGTGAAGCTGGCTAAGTCTTCTTCTGTGGCTATCGTTTTTGTGAATCAGCCGATGCAGGAAGGAATGGATGCGGTGACTCTGTCACTGCCTGACAATCAAGATGCGCTGGTCGAGGCGGTTGCAGCGGCGAATCCGAACACTATCGTCGTGATCGAAAATGGCGGACCGGTGAGTATGCCGTGGGTTCAACGTGTGAAGGGCGTGGTCGAGATGTGGTATCCCGGCATCGGCGGCGCGCAGGCTCTGGCCAACATCCTCTTCGGCGAGGTGAATCCTTCGGGCAAGCTGCCAGTCACGTTTGCAAAAGATGAGGCACAGTTGCCGCATCCTGTGGTGCCGGGTCTTGAGGGAGTGCCACCTGGCCCCAACCAGGAGCATCCGGTTAAACCATTCGACGTGAACTACAACTCGGAGGGCGCCAAGGTCGGTTACAAATGGTTTGAGGCAACCAACAAGCAGCCACTCTTCCCGTTTGGCTTCGGCTTGTCTTACACCACCTATGCTTACTCTGGCCTGGCTGTCGATGATGCCAAGCGCACGGTTCACTTCACGGTTCGCAACACCGGAGTACACGAGGGCACCGAGATCGCCGAGGTCTACGTCGCTCTGCCAGCAGCTGCGAAGGAGGACTACAAGCGGCTTGCAGCATGGCAGCGGGTGAAGCTGGCTCCCGGCGAGTCGAAGGAGGTTACGTTGCCGCTGCATCCGCTCTCGCTTACGGTCTTCAACACGGATCAGAACGGATGGCAGCTGCTTCCGGGCGAGTACAAAGTTACGGCGGGGCCGTCCTCCAGCGACACTCCGCTGAAGGCTACGCTGCACGTTCAGTAAGGATCAGCGCCTGAGCCTGTTGATGGCGGCTCAGGCGCTGATCCTTGGGCGTTCACTATGATAAGTACTTATGCCTGCCCGACTCATTATCAATGCGGACGACTTCGGCCTCACTCGTGGGGTTAACCGCGCCGTCATGGAGCTTCACCAGGCTGGGTCGTTGACCTCTGCCACGTTGATGGCGACCGGGGCGGCGTTCGACGATGCTGTGGCGCTTGCCCGCACCAATCCTACCCTTGGTGTCGGCTGTCACATCACGCTCACAGATGGTCTCCCTGTCTCGCCGGCGCAAAGCATCTCTACGCTGCTGGGTCCTGATGGCACGACGTTTCGTCCGTCGCTTGTCGATTTTGTGCAGGCGCTGGTACGCGGCAAGATCAGCGAAGATGAGGTGGAACGGGAGGCGCTTGCGCAGGTGGAGAAGCTACGAGGCGCAGGCATCGAGGTTACTCATCTGGATACGCATAAGCACACACATCTTTTCCCAGCTGTCACGAGGCCTCTTCTGCGCGTTGCAGAACGCTGCGGCATTGGCGCGATTCGCAATCCGTTCGAGGATCCCTGGAGTCTTGCTCTTGGACACGGGAACCGCATTCGACGCCTCCAGGTGAAGCTGCTTGGCAGTCTTCACAGCAGGTTCGAACGCCAGCCGCAGATTCGTAACTCTCGCGTGCTAACTACCGACGGAACGATTGGGATCTCCGCGACCGGCCATCTGGACGCCCCTACCCTGCATGAGCTTTTGCTTGCTCTGCCGGCTGATGGAACCTTTGAACTCTGCTGCCATCCCGGTTACAACGATAGGGATCTCGATCTCGTCACCACTCGGCTTCGCACCCATCGTGACGTGGAGCGAGACGCTTTGCTCACCGAGGTTCCCGCGCGGTCTTTGCGACCAAATGCGCCGCAGCTCATCAACTATGGGGACCTTGTAGCCTAACGGCGCGCGTTTGCGAATAGCTGATGAACCGCCGGACGCCAAAGAGTCTTATGAGATCGTTGCTTCGTCCAATAGCAGGAGAAGTGGATGCAGCCTAAAGATATGGGAAGACTATGAAGATCGGCATCACCTGTTATCCCACCTACGGCGGCAGCGGTGTCGTCGCCACTGAGCTTGGTATTGAACTGGCTGCCCGCGGCCACGAGATTCACTTCATTACCTACTCGCAGCCCTTTCGTCTCAGTGGCCGTGAGTCGAATATTCACTTCCACGAGGTTGCGGTTTCAAACTATCCGCTGTTTGAACATCCGCCCTACGATCTCGCGCTCGCGACTCGGATGGCCGAGGTCGCCGAGTTTTATTCGCTGGATCTGTTGCATGTTCACTATGCGATTCCTCACTCTGTGAGCGCGTTGCTGGCGCGACAGATGCTTGCTACGCGGGGAATTCATCTGCCGTTTATCACGACGCTTCATGGCACCGACATCACGCTGGTGGGGCTCGATCGCTCGTATCTTCCCATTACGAAGTTCGGCATCGAGCAGTCGGATGGGGTTACCAGCATCTCGAGCTATCTGCGCGACCGCACCCGCGAGGCCTTCGCCATCACCTCTGAGATCGAGGTTGTCCGCAACTTCGTGAACTGCGATGTCTATGTTCGCAATCCGGAGCTGGTGGCTGCGATGCGTCCGCGCTTTGCGGAGCCGAACGAGCGGCTTCTGGTTCACCTATCCAACTTTCGGCCGGTCAAACGCATTCAGGATGTTGTGAACGTCTTTGCCCGCGTCGCCAAGGCCATGCCGGCGCGGCTGATGCTGATCGGTGATGGCCCTGACCGCAGCGTCGCCGAGTATCTTGCCCGCGAACACAACGTGCAGGACCGGGTGCACTTCATCGGCAAGCAGGATAACGTCAATGAGTTGCTGCCGCTGGCTGACCTGATGCTGATGCCGAGCGAGATGGAGTCGTTCGGGCTGGCGGCGCTGGAGGCCATGGCGTGCAGCGTCCCAACTATCGGGACAAACGTCGGCGGCGTCCCCGAGCTTATCCAGGATGGGCACAATGGCCTTCTCTTTGGTGTAGGCGACGTTGACTCCATGTCCACCGCGGCGATCTCGCTCTTAAGCGATCGGCCGCGTCTGGAAGCGATGGCACGAGCAGGCCGCAAGACAGCGCAGGATCACTTCTGCGCCTCTCGAGTTATTCCGCTTTACGAGGATTATTACGACCGCGTCATCGCGCGCACGGCGTCTTCCACCATGTGACTGATGGCCTGACCGGCCGCGCCTCCGATCGGTCCCCAGGCCTCGGCGCCGGCGTCAAGAATCGGCATCAGCAGCGTAACCTTTGTGCCACGGCCCGGACGGCTGTTGATTTCGACGGCCGCAAGATCGCCGTACAAGACCTGCATGCGCTCGCGGACGTTTCGTACCCCTATGCCGTTTCCAGGACGAACCAGACCGCTGACCAGAGAGACGTCGATGCGGTCAGGAGCCATGCCGACTCCGTCATCCTCGACCTCGACCATCAACCTTTTTTCTTGCGTAATCCGGCTTCGGATGGTGACCGTGCCGCCGCTGATTCGCGGCTCGAGGCCATGCTTGATGCTGTTTTCGATAAGCGGCTGGAGGAGCATTCCGGGGACCACGATGTCGAGCGTATCGTCTGCAATCTCTTTGACTACCTTCAGCTTGTCGCCAAAGCGCACTACCTCGATATCCAGATAGTCATCGGTGAAGCGCAGCTCCTCACGGAGCGGCAGGAAAGCCTCGCGATCTTTCAGAAGCACGCGAAGGATGTTGGCGAGTTTGACGATCATTTCGCGCGCGAGTTCGGGCTGCGAGCGAACCAGAGACGTGATCGAGTTCAATGTGTTGAATAGAAAGTGCGGGTTGATCTGCCGTTGTAACGCGTCCAGACGGGCCTCGAGCAGTAGTCTTCCCTGCTCCTCCAGCTTTCTTTCGACGCGGATTGCATTCCAGATTTTGAGTGGAATTCCTACGACGATGGGCGCGGTGGCGCAGATCAACAGCTGGACCCACCACTCCCTGGAGTTAAGTTCGAAGTAGCGGCGCGGAAAGTAGTGCGACAGAGCGCTGGTGCCGAGCTGCATCCCAGCGACCAGAAGGAGCAGCAGAATCTGACGATCGAGCTGCGGCCGTCGCAGGTTCCGCGTGACCCAGCGATAGATGCTGAGGTCGATCATTGGGGAGAACGACCATACATCTTCGGGATCGGCAAAGCGGCCGAAGGCTCCGGCGATGGCGGCGATGGCGAGATTGACTGGAAGCGCCCAGTACTCATGGTGCAGAACGGCGGGAATTGCCAAAGTCGCTCCGCCAGCCATGGCTGCCAGTGGCCCTACAAGAATTCCCAGGAGGATCGTGATCTCGAGAGAGAGATCGGCTGCCAGAAAGTTGGGCACGGTGGTGCGGACCCATACCCCGAGGGTCAGCGGCACGCAGATAATGATGACGAGCCACATTGTCTGGCGTGGAGTTCGCCGCGATAAAAGGAGGAGATTCTTGAAGCGGTTCGATCGCGCCAGGGAGCTTGAAAACGCCGCAGCTACGCCCAATTCAATCAACAGCGTAATCAGGATCAGCTTGGGATCGGGCTGGGTCACACGTCTACTTTACGCCCCCGATGCAACTTCGCATCCAACGGCCGGTCCGAACAGTCTAATGGTCATGAAGCAGGAAACGTATAATCAAGCGATGCCGTTCGCAAGTGTGACCAAAGTAGCCGACGCCGACTTCCCGACCCGCTGGGGGCAATTCCGAATCCTCGGCTATGAGGGTGTCATTGAAAACCCCGCTGCCTGCAACGACAATATTCCTCCACCGGCTGTGCGCGTCGAGGGAGCCGTGGCTTTGGTAATGGGCGATGTTCACGCTGCGCCTCCGATTGTGCGGATACACTCGCAGTGCTTAACCGGCGATGTATTTCACTCCCTGCGCTGCGACTGCCGTCAGCAGTTTGAGCTTGCCATGGCCACCATTACCGAAGCCGGCACGGGTATTTTGCTCTATGAACAGCAGGAGGGGCGCGGCATCGGCCTGATGGCGAAACTGCGCGCGTATGAGCTGCAAGACAAGGGTATGGACACGATTGAGGCGAACCTTGAACTTGGTTACGAGGCCGATTGCCGCCACTTTGAGCTGCCGGCGCAGATCCTCAAGCAGATGGGAATCTCTGAAGTTCGGCTGATCACGAACAATCCGGAGAAGGTGGAAGCGCTGGAGCTTGCCGGCATCAAGGTGGTTGAGCGCATCTCAGCCGAAGTTCCCAGTGAACCGACCAATGAGCGCTACCTTCAGACCAAGCGCGAGAAGATGGGCCACCTGGTCAGCTAGTTCAATTCTTGAAGACCGCTGATTCGGGATGATGATTCATCCAGTCGAACCAGTAGTCTTTGTGAGCGTCGATCTCTGCGAGGCAGCGCCCTGTCAGACTTCCCTCTACCGCGCATCCCCTGAAGTTCCAACCGCTACCCGTGTCGATGTCGGTGAGTGTCTGGCGGCCTGAGCGTTGGACGAAGGTCAGGTGTCTGTTCTCGAGCGTTGCTTCGAAGACCCGGATCGATGCGCCGTCAGGGCCGACCACGACTATGAGCGGCTGGTCGCCTACCCGATCCTGAATCAGCTTTGCCGCGAGGATGGACTCGATCGGGTAGGCTTTGCTCTGTTCCCCTACGGTGACTCCCAGCATCAGTTGGTGGGGCGCGATGCCGGAGCGGGTTGTGTTTACTACTGTTGGCGTTTTTTCGACGTGCTTCTCCCAGTCTTTCGGATCGTACTCCGCCGCATAGAGTGGGTCCGGCTTCAAGACCTGCCCGTGGGGCTGCTCGCCCTTCCACAAAGCGAAGGTCAACTCGTCGCTGCGCACGAGCTTCAGCTGCTGCCCCTTCAACGGTCCAAAGATGGCCTCTCCGGTGCTCTGCTGCCAGATGCTGCTGGTCTGCTCATCGCGCAGGAGAGCGTTGCCGTTGTTGATGCCCGCCAGGCGGAAGTGCAGCAGTTTTCCATCGACGACGCGACTCCATACCAGCCCCGTATGACATAACGTGCAATAGGTCACGGCGATCGGTGCGCCGCCTACCGTGTCGTTGACGATATGGTGATAGCCCATGGTGCGGATCGGATAAGCTCGGGCTTCCTGTCCCACCGTGACCGCCAGCACCTTGTCGCCGGGATCGACTTTTGCCTCGTCCGCGCTCTCGAACGAGGGCGAATCGTAGGGGTGGAACATCTTTTCGAAGATGTTGATATGGGTAAAGACTGCTCCCGCGAACGTAAGCAGAAGCAGGCAGATCAGTCCGATTCGAGCGCCAATCCGTGCGTTCTTCCAGAGGAGATATATCACGAGCAGCACGACCGCTAAGCACACACCCGCTAGCCAAGGGCCGGCGTGACGGACGGCCAGGGCAATCCCCAACTCGCGCGCTCCCTGTGGGCGGAACGGGCGAATGACAAACATCGGGATGGCGACACAGGCTACCGAAACTATAGCGGATACCACCGCCAAAGAAAAAAGAGATCCGGTTTTGTTCCGTACCGCTTGTATCTGCTGCGCCTGTGGCATGTTCGTCCTCGCAGCGATTCAACGCGGACTGGTGGGAAGAGTCAACCATGTAAATGGAGGATCTTTCGCTCCATCTATGGGATGATGTTCCCTTTCTCGCGGAGAGCTTTTTCAGAAGAGTATGGCGGCTCCCCGCGCGCTCCCATCACGACCTTCGCGGTGGTGATGGCTTGCCCGATGTGACGCTGTGTGTGTTCTGCGCAGTGGACAAGAAGTCCACCTACTGTGCTCGGCAACATGGATCGGCCTACTGCCCGCGGTTCTTCATAGCTTTCCGGCGAGATCATCAGGACGCGTTGTCGCGCTTCGGCCAGTCCAGCTCGGACCTCGCGGAGCACAGTCTCGGCAGATGCGCCCTCCATCTCACTGTGCAGCGCGTCCATCTGCGTACCGGATAGGGCTCTCCCCTCGGCGTAGGTCAGCAGACGGTCCAGACTTCGCGCGATATGGCGCAGATGAAAGGCGACGGGAGCTATCCCAAACGGCCTAGCATTCATCTCGCTATCGCTTAATCCTGTGCACCATCGCTCTACATCTTCCTGCGCCAGTTCCAGCGCGTGCAGGACCTGTCGCCGCACTGCATCGAATTCGGTCAACGTTCCTCGCAGCCATGGTTCGACCATCAAGATCCCTCCACTCGCTCAATGCGAAAGTCGTAGCAGCCGGCCTTACCGTCGCGAACCATTACGTAGCGGACCAACGGATCGCGCATGATTCGTTCGATGGCAGCTGGCTGCGATCCGTCAGTTATCGTCTCACGCCGCCGCACGATCTGGTCTGCATCGTAGCCGTCGATCACCGCACCGAAGGGCAAGAGTTCCTTAGGATACCCAGCCTGCTCCGCGTATCGATTGCACTCCGCCTCGTGGATAAACACCGGGCCGGGCTGGGGTATCGGCGCTGCTCCATCGAAGGCATTCAGGGTAAACAAAAGCCGCACCTCCTGCCCGACGGCAAATGGTCTTAGACAGTGCCTGCAGGGGCCATGTCCGGTTGCAACCTTTGCGGTTACCGGATGCCTGTATCCCGGCGACAGTCTCGACTCTCTTACCTTCTGTGCCAGATCGGTTGCAATCGCAACTACTCTCAACTCGCTCATCTTCCGTCTCTCCAGTCGTTGTTCTTAATTACTGGAGGGATTTTGCACGACTACCATCAGCGCGCACACTCCGAATTGTTCCCTCAAACTCAGAGCCCTCTCTTAGAGCCCCTTCGACTTGCGAAACTCTTTTACTACCTCTGCCACGTCCCTGTGCTCGGAGTCTACGGCGTAGTTCATCCCACGCACCTCGTCGGCGCTCACCTTACCTGCGAGCCTGTCCATGGCGACCTGAATTCCCGGATGCCGCTGCAGCGAATCCTCTCTTATCAACGGCACCGCCTCGTAGGGTGGGAAGTAGTGCTTGTCGTCGTCCAACACGACGAAGCCTAACGCTCGTATGGGACCATCGGTGGAGTTGCCAGCGACCATGTCTACCTGACTGTTCGACAGAGCTCGGTACAGGAGCCCAAGGTCCATGGTTCGGGGATCGCCTGCGAATTTTAGTCCGTAGGTCGCCTCGAGGCCGCTGAGACCATCCGGACGGGATTGAAACTCGTAGCCAACGCCGAGCCTCCAGCCATTGGGATCAGGCGGCGTCTTCACTGCGTCCGAGATCGTCTTCACGCCCAGACGCTTCGCATCGTCGCCGCGCACCACCATCGCGAACGTGTCCTCAAAGCCCAGCCCAGGCCCTACCTTTACGTGGTACCTCGATGCGTACAGACCGCTTACCTGACGAAAGACTGTGGCCTCATCGCGTTGTCCTACAGGAGGGAGTGGCTGCTTGAGGATTGCGGTCAGCGCCGTGCCGGTGTACTCGACGTATCCGTCGATGCGTCCGCTTACCAGCGCCTGCTGGCAGAGATAACTTCCAGCCAGATAGAAGCGCCTGTCTACCGGTTCGCCGGTGATGGACTCGATCTCCTGAGCGAGCATCTCCCCGAGGACAACCTGCTCGGTGAAGTTCTTGGCTCCGATGGTGATGCGAGAGGATCGCGGTGGGGCACACGCGATGGCAAGCAGGCAGAAGAGAGCAGCAATCAGGCTCGTAGGACGGAGTTGGCTCGGTTTCAGCAACTCGCTCCTCCCGCAGAGACGTTCTGCGTCGACGGAGCCTTTAGTTCGAATTTATAAAACGATCTCGTTCCCTGCTCGTAGTCGGTGACGACGAATCCGAGCTTCTTCAAGATGTGCAGGGAGGATTCGTTGCCCTCCTGTACGGTTGAAACGATGCGGTTCAGCTTCAGCTCTTCAAAGCCGAACCTTACGAAGGCGCGGGCCGCTTCGGTTGCCAGACCCTGCCCCCAAAATTCTGAGCGCAGATAGTAACCGAGAACCGCCTCTCCTGGGATTCTTTCGTCTCCCTGCACGTTTGCATAGAGACCGCAGCGCCCGATGTAGCCGTCGGTCGCTTTCAACACACAGGCCCACATCGCCAGCCTGTCATCCACTCTCTGCATGACTCGGTTCCAGAATCTATCTTCGGCAACTTCTCTGGTTCGCGGAGCACCGCCCACGTATCGGCGAACGTCCGGATCCTGCTCCATCGCGCAGAAAGCCTCGAGGTCCGCGGCCTCATGCGGGCGAAACAACATTCTCTCGGATTCGAGAATGATCATCTCAGACGCGCCTCACGGCCAGACGTCTCTCCAGAAGTCCCAGGCCTGCGTCGGCTATAAGAGCGAGCAGAGCGGCGGGGATGGCGCCGGCGAGGACGAGGCCGTTGTCGACGCTGGCGACACCGCGAAAGATCAGCTCCCCCAGGCCGCCTGCGCCGATCGCCGCGGCGATGGTCGCGACGCCGACGCAGGTCACAGTTGCGGTTCGGAGGCCGGCCAGAATCACGCTCGCAGCCAGCGGTAGCTCTACCTTCATGAGCCGTTGCCACGAGGTCATCCCCATTGCGTTGGCCACGTCGATCAGCGCGGGATCCAGGCTTCCGATTCCGGCATAGGTGTTCCGCAGGATGGGCAAGAGGGCGTAGCCGGTTAAAGCCAGGATCGCCAGCCGTGCTGCATTTTCTCCCAACCACGGCACAGGCAGGAGCAGGCCAAACAGCGCGAGGCTGGGGACGGTCTGCAGTACGTTCGCAAACCCAATGACGGGCTTGGCGAGTCTCTGCCTTCGGGTTAGCAGGATACCCAATGGAAGACCAATGGCAGCGGCCAGCAACATCGCCGACAACGTAAGCCAGAGGTGTTCGAAGGTTAGACGACCGATGTCGTATCCATTTTGGCGAAGAAAGTCGATCACGCTTGCACCACGCGATGTACAGCATGAACATAATCTTTTACATGAAGGTTTTCTGACCGCAAAACTTCTTCTGCGGCGAGATCTGCCACCACAGTGCCTTCAGACAGAAAGACGACGCGTCGGGCCAAGTATAAGGCTTCGTCCAGATCATGAGTTACGAGCAGTACAGTCTTGCCAACCTTCTTCAGCAGATCGCGCAACATGGTCTGCATCTCGGCGCGCGTCAGAGGATCGAGGGCGCCAAGGGGCTCATCCATCAACAGCACGGTTGGGTCGGTTGCGAGTGCGCGTGCAAGCCCTACGCGCTGTCGCTGACCGCCTGAGAGCTGCCACGGGTACCTTCGGCAAAACTCTTCGTAACCGAGTCCGACCAGCGACATCATCTCGCGGACGCGAGCCGCAATCTCGTCCTTCGAGCGTCCTGCAAGCTCCAGCGCCATACCGGCGTTTCGCTCCACGGTCATGTGGGGAAACAAGCCGGTCTCCTGAATAACGTAGCCGATACTGCGCCTGAGCGATATGGTGTCGGCATCTTGTGTCCTATGGCCTGCGACGAGTACCTCGCCTGTGCTTGGCGTCACCAGATTATTCACCATGCGCAGCAGCGTCGTCTTGCCGGACCCGCTCCGTCCCAGCAGAGCCGTTGTGGTTCCCGCTTCAAGCTGCAAAGAGATGTCGCGCAATAAAACACGCCCACCTGCCAGCGTATAGCTCACCTTCGCGAACTCAACGCCAACCGTGGGCATGTCTCCTACTCTAACCTGTGGCGAACTGCGAGTTTATTCTGCGGTCTCGGGAACAGAATCTGCAGCTGCAGGCTCCCCTGCCGCGCCGGGCTGGCCCTTCACGCGCACCACGGTGATCTTCTCGAAGCCTTCCTTGAAGGTGGGCGGCTTCAGGCGCTCTGCCATCTTCTGCATCACCTCGTCGGTCACTTGGCGATCGCGCTTCGAGTTGCGCTCCATGCAGACGGCCAATGGCACGTCGAAGAACACAGCCTGCACCTCGTAGCCGAAGCTCTTGGCCATCTTGATCCACTGCCTGCGCTCGTGTGGCGAGAGGTTCGTCGCGTCCACGTAGTTCCACGGCATCTTGGCGATCAGCCGGGCGCGCAGCAGGCTTCGCAGCGTCGAAAACACGAGACCCTGATAGCGCTGTTCGGTGATGTCGTCGAAGAGGAGGGTGCGCAGAAGATCGCTCGACAACGGAGTTACGCCGCGGCGCTTGTACCAGGTCGTCTTGCCTGAACCGGGTAGTCCGATCGCAAGTACAACGTAGCCCTTTGGCGATTTGGTCGCAGTCAGCTCTGCGGGTGGAGTCCCGAGCGATTCGGGCTGAGTCTCCATCACCATCTTTGGCTCGGTGGGCTCTGAATGCTCCGCTGCGGGCACGGTCGCCGGTTCCACTATCCGTTCGGCTTTGACTGGCTCGGGCTCCGCGGCGCGTACCGGCGCGGCCTCCGGGTAGGTTGGTCTCAGGGGAGCTGGCTGGTTCGAGGGCAACTCCTGCCCACTTTTCCCCGTGGACTCGGAGTCATTCGGTCCACGTCTAGGGCGTCGTCTCATCTTTTCGCTTATCCATTCGCGCAATTCGCGCATACGACGCTTGTAACACAGCGCAGAAGGCTCCCGCAAATCCGTCGCATCTCGCGCGATACTCCTTCAGCCACTCCTCTAACCCGGAATTGTCTACCCTCATCTCTCCTTTTCTCAGCGGGTTACATCGTCTTTTCACATATCTGAGGTAGTGTCGCGAGTAAAGAGGTGGACCATGGCCGTCGAAGTCTCCGATCTGAACCAGATGCAGGCTGCATATAAAGAAGCTGTCGATCAATGGATCACCGCTATCCGCGAAGAAGAGGCGCTCGCCTCAGTTGATCACTCCGAGGCAGAGATCGACGCTTGGGAGGCTGCGGATTTTCGTGAGGAAGATGCCCGAGAAAAGGCAAAAGAGGCCAAGAAAAACTACGAAGATGCTCTTCGCGAGAAGTTCTTCAAGTTCTAAGTCTGTGGCTAATTGACCAATAGCCGCGAGCTCTCTCCCAGTGCGTCGTGGGGAAACTGCGGGTAGTGGGTCAGTTTGAAAATCCGGAGCTGCCAGAGTTACCTATAACCCCATTTTGCGGGCAGTCATTTGATTTTGGGATACTCTGTCTTGATGAAAATTCTCGGCTCGACGCTTGTGGTTTTCTCCACTCTGTTCGGAGTGGGGGGTCTTTACGCGCAATCAACTGTGCCCGCGAATCCACCAGGTTCATTCGTCGAAGTAGAAGGATCTCGCTTGTACTACGAAGAATGCGGTAAAGGTCCGAAGGCTGTGATTCTCCTTCATGATGGGATAGTAAATTCAGCCGTGTGGGATGATGTATGGCCCTCTCTCTGCAAACAATTCCACGTAATCCGTTACGATCGACGTGGGTACGGCCACTCCCCAGCTACAAAGAAGCCCTATTTCGAAGCCGACGACGTTGCAGCCATCATCCGCGATCGAAAAGTATCTCAAGCTGCACTGGTCGGAAGTTCTCACGGTGGCAATGTTGCCTTGAGTGTTGCACTTCGATACCCGGAGCAAATTAGCGATCTTGTGCTTGTCGGCCCGGAGGCAGACGGTTTTCCTTACTCCGAGCATTTCGTGATGGCGCAAATTGAGATTCAAGATGCTAAGGATCCTGTAGAAGTAAGGGCGAAAAATGTCTACTCCATCGCACCTGGAAATGACACCGCCCGCGAGCACCTCCGGAAGCTGCTCAACGCTTTTCCGCAAGACCACACGCACGACGATATGCCACTTCCGGAAAAACCTGTTTTTCCATATGTGCGCGATCTACGAGTACCCACGCTGATTCTCACGGGTTCAGCAGACATTGCTGACAATCAGGCGGTTTCAGGGGCTCTTGTCATGTCGATCCCAGGCGCTGCTCGGGTTGTTGTGCCTGGGACAGGACATCTCTTATACCTTGAAAAGCCCGACCTTTTCGCTTCGATCGTCATCAACTTTCTCACATCCCACGGCTTCTGACGGAGCGCCCGCAAAGTCAACTTTACGGCAGCCTCAGTCATTACACTCCAAAAACTGACCTACTACCAAGCTGCGCCGAATTTTGCCGCGCCTTTGCGCTGGTACGTCCCGCTCTGACGAGGTGCAGAGTCGTTCGCCGCGCTTTACAATGGTCAAACGAATCCATAACGCAGCAACACGACAGGAGCAACCGAAAATCATGGCAGCTGTAAAGGTAGGCATCAACGGCTTCGGCCGCATTGGACGCAACGTCTTCCGCTCCGCTTTAGGCAACCCCGACATTGAATTCATAGCCGTAAACGACCTAACCACCCCCGCCACACTGGCCCACCTCCTCAAGTACGACTCCATCCTCGGCAACCTGAAGAACGAGATCACCCACGGCTCCGACTTCATCGCGGTCGATGGGAAGCACATCAAGGTATTCGCCGAGCGCGATCCGGCCAAGCTGGACTGGGCCTCGGTTGGGGCGCAGATTGTGGTTGAGTCCACCGGCTTCTTTACCGACGCCGAAAAGGCTAAGGCGCACCTTGGCAGCACCGTGAAGAAGGTCATCATCTCTGCGCCCGCGACCAACGAGGACGTCACCCTCGTGCTGGGCGTGAACGACGACAAGTACGACGCGGCGAAGCACAACGTCATCTCGAATGCGAGCTGCACGACCAACTGTCTCGCGCCGGTGGTCAAGGTGCTGCACGATACCTTCGGCATCGCCTCGGGGATCATGACTACGATCCACAGCTACACCAACGATCAGGTCATTCTCGATACGCCGCATAAGGATCTGCGTCGCGCCCGCGCCGCCGCCCTCTCGATGATTCCGTCGAGCACCGGCGCCGCCAAAGCCCTGAGGCTCGTCGTTCCTGCAATGGACGGAAAGCTCGACGGCTTCTCGATGCGCGTACCGACTCCGAACGTCTCGGTGGTCGACCTCACCTTCGTCTCCGAGAAGCCCATCACCGAAAAGTCGATCAACGAAGCCCTCAAGAAGGCTGCCGATGGCGAACTGAAGGGGATTCTGGGATTCACGGATGAAGAGCTGGTCTCCTCGGACTTCAAGGGCAACCCGCTCAGCAGCATCGTCGACAGCAAGCTGACCAAGGTCGTCGGCCAGAACACCGGCAAGGTGATCAGCTGGTACGACAACGAGTGGGGCTACTCCAGCCGGGTGAAGGATCTCATCCTCTTCCTCGTCAAAAAAGGCCTGTAACCGTCCTCTATGCCTGGCAGGGTCCGTATTCAACCCTGCCAGGGTTCCTTCTGCATACTGGTTCCTTCTGCATCCTATCGAGCCCGCCGTGAATCAATAGTTCAGGCAGCGAGTCCACCTGCCCGGATCGAGCACGTTATGGGTCGCTTTCAGGAACTGGCATTTACCCCACTCGTCAAACAACATCAGCAGGAGCACGGCAGCCGGCGCCAGTATGAGCGAATGGCGGAACACTCGCCGTCAGGAAGCACGCTTGGACCTGACGAGCAGGCCTTCATCGCTCTGCGGGACAGCTTCTACATGGCTTCGGTCAGTGAGACAGGCTGGCCTTACGTACAGCACCGCGGCGGCCCAAAGGGCTTCGTCCGCGTCATCGAGCCCGGCCTCCTCGGCTTCGCGGACCTGCGCGGCAACAAGCAGTACATCAGTCTGGGAAACTTCGACCACGACGCGCGTGTCGCTCTCTTCTTCATGGACTATCCCAACCAGACGCGCCTCAAGATCCTTGGCCGCGTCGAAATCCATGAGCACGACTCCCAGGCCCCAGCGCTGATCGAATCCTTCCGGCCCACGGAGAAGTCTTCGATAGTCGAGCGAGTCATCCTAATCCACGTCGAAGGCTTCGATTGGAACTGCCCGCAGCACATCACCCCTCGCTACACCGTAGAGGAGATTCAGGAAGTGCTGGCGCCCCTTACTCAAAAGCTCGCAAAGCTCGATGAAGAAAACGCAAAGCTGCGCGAGAAGCTTCACCGCCTGTCGCAGAGATAGAACCGTCCAGCGCGACCTAGCAGATCTCCGAGCCATCGTAGAATCTGCGCGGCATCACGGTCGTCCCTCGCCGTTCGCGGGTGCTGACATCTCCTCTCGGAATGGCCTGCTATGATTCCATCAAAATAAACCTGAAAAAGATGGCGCATTTTTAGCACCCGAAAAAGTGACTGCTAAAACACCACATCAGCCACGCAAATCACCACATTCCCACCACCAAAACACCACACGAAAACACGCCTTTCCCCAAAAAACCCCAACAAAACCGAGCATCCACTACAAAAAAAATGACACGAAAAAACATTCTCGGCACCTCCCCCTTCGAGCCGATCATCGGCTTTTCGCGCGCCGTCCGCATCGACAACCACGTCCACGTCTCCGGAACCGGTCCGGTGGGTGCAGACAATGCAGCAGTCGCCGAACAAACTGAACAGTGTCTGACCTTGATCGCCACAGCGCTCAAAAACGCCGGCAGCTCTATCGAGCAGGTGTACCGCACTCGCATGTACCTCACCCGCGCCGAAGACTGGGAGGCCGTCGGCCGCGTTCACGGCCAGTTCTTCGGGCATATTCGTCCCGCCGCCACTATGGTGGTCGTCGCCGCGCTGCTCAACCCCAAGTGGCGCATCGAGATCGAAGCCGACGCCTTGATCTCCGAATAGCAGCTCGGGATGTTTTAGAATTCCCCATGCCAAGCGATCCAAACCGCTCCGTCCCGAAGGCCATCCTGGTCGGCGCGATGGTAGCCGCGCTGTTGGACATGATCGATCCGATCATCTTCTATGGTCTGCGCGGAATACCTCCAAGGCAGATCCCGCAGTCCATCGCGAGCGGCATCCTTGGCCGCGCCGCGTACTCTGACGGCATCCCCAGCGTCCTCCTCGGTCTGGCTGCGCATCTCTTCATCGCATTGGTCTGGGCGACGCTCTTCGTCCTCGTAGCGCGTGCCGTTCCGTTTCTTGCCGACCACGCGATCACGGCCGGCCTATTGTATGGAGCGTTCATCTATGCGGTGATGTACCACCTGGTGCTTCCGCACACGAATCTTTACCCGAGGAATAATCCGAATCCAGCTCCCGCGGTTCTCCTTAATAGCATCGCCGCGATGGTTTTTCTGGTCGGCTTACCCATATCTTTGGCCAATCGACGCTTCTCACCATCATCTCGGGTATCCTCTAACTGACATGGCCAAGCTATCGATCCGCGACCTCGACCTCACCGATAAGCGCGTCCTCATTCGCGTCGACTTCAACGTCCCTCTCAAAGACGGCATCATCACCGACGACACTCGTATTCGCGAGACTCTCCCGACGATCGAGTACGCTCTGCGCCACAAGGCCAAGGTCATCCTCTGTTCGCATCTGGGCCGCCCCAAAGGCAAGCCGGTCGCCTCCATGAGCCTACGTCCGCTTGTCGATCATCTCCGCACCCGGCTCGACCACATTCTGGGCGATGACGAAAACGTAGCTTTCTCGCCTGACTGTATTGGTGTCGTCGCCAGCGAGATGGCGCTCAATCTCGAATCTGGCCAGCCATTGCTGCTTGAGAACCTTCGCTTCCACGCGGAGGAAGAGGCCAACGATCCAGTCTTCGCGCAAAAGCTCGCCTCGCTCTGCGACATCTACGTCAATGATGCGTTTGGCAGTGCTCACCGGGCCCACGCCTCCACGGAAGGGATCACCCACTACGTGAAACAATCCGCGGCCGGGCTGCTGATGGAGAAGGAGTTGACCTACCTCGGAAAGGCTCTTACGGAGCCCGACAAACCGTTTGTCGCGATTATCGGCGGAGCCAAGGTGTCGGATAAGATCCAGGTGATCGACAACCTATTGGAAAAGGCTGACGCCATCATCATCGGCGGAGGTATGGCCTATACGTTCCTCAACGCGCAGGGGCAGAGTACGGGAAAATCGCTGGTCGAAATCGACAAGATCGACGTCGCCAAAGCCGCGCTTGAAAAGGCGAAGGCTAAAGGCGTTCGCTTCCTTTTGCCGATTGACCACGTACTTGCCGACAAGTTCGCTCCGAACGCGAAAACCAAGGTGTTCTTTGGCGATGGTCCCTTCCCGGAAGATATGATGGCGCTCGACATCGGCTCGAAATCCATTGCGCTCTTTGAGGAGGAGATCGCCGAGGCGCGCACCATCATCTGGAACGGCCCCATGGGAGTCTTCGAGATGCCTGCCTTCGCTCGCGGCACAAACGAGATTGCCGCTGCTGTTGCGCGCAATCACGACGCCACCACCATCGTCGGTGGCGGAGATTCTGTTGCTGCGATCCAGCAGTCCGGATTTGCCAACAGGATCACCCACATCTCTACCGGCGGTGGCGCGAGCCTCGAATTCCTCGAAGGCAAGACGTTGCCCGGCGTAGCCGCACTGACAGACAACCAGAGATTTCGCTAGTCGCCAACGTGTTGTGACAGAGTCCTTCCCAAGTCCGCAAAGAAAATGGAATACTGATTCGCACATGCGAAAGCCATTGATCGCCGCCAACTGGAAGATGTACAAGACGCCCAATGAGTCCTTAGCCTTCCTCAGAGAGTTTCTTCCTCTGGTGAAGGATCACACGACCAGCGAGATTGCGATCTTCCCCACCATGTCTTCGCTTGGCTACGTCATCGAGGCGACCAAGGGGACGAACGTCACCGCCGGCGCCCAGACGATGCACTGGCTGAACGAAGGGCCTTACACTGGCCAGACATCCCCGACAATGCTTGAAAGCATCGACTGCACCCGGGTGCTGCTGGGCCACTCCGAGCGGCGCATCTACGCCCACGAGACTGACGACATGGTCAATCTGAAACTGAAGGCCGCCCTCGATCACGAGCTGATCCCAGTTGTCTGTGTTGGCGAGACGCTCGACAAGCGTCAGTCCGGCCTGACCGAAGCGGTTCTGCGCTGGCAGATTGCCTGCGCACTCAACGGCATCAAGGGAGCATCTTGCGGGAACCTCGTCATCGCCTACGAGCCTGTCTGGGCGATTGGGACCGGCAGCGTTGCGACCCCGGAGCAAGCCAACGAAGCTCACGCCATCATTCGCCGCGAGGTGGCAGCCCACCTGGGCTCTCCCTGCGCCAGTGGCATGCGCATTTTGTACGGCGGTTCAGTCAAACCAGACAACGTCGCCAGCCTGATGTCCCAGCCCGAGATCGACGGGGCTTTGGTTGGTGGGGCAAGCCTGCAGGCTAAATCCTTTGCAGAGATCGTCCGTAACGCCACCGCGGCCTGATACGGCAACAAATGTGCTGTCCCCTGTCCGGCGACTATTGTTCCTGCCTAACGGACAACCCCTGCCTGATCCATCGGCCAGTAGACAAATGCCGCCTTGCCATAGATTAGATTCCGGTCGACTGGCCCGAAGTCGCGGCTGTCGCTTGAGATCGACCTATGATCCCCCATCACAAAGTATTCATTTCCCGGCACAGTCATCTCCGGTTGCGATCTGTCATCGACAAACCGCCTTGGCACATAGCTCTCCGAGATGCGTTTTCCGTTCACAATGACCTGCCCATGATCGATCCGCAGGGTATCTCCCGGCAGGGCGATCACCCGCTTGATGTAACTCTTCTCATGGTCATGGGGATAGAGAAAGACGACCACGTCGCCGCGTTGAATCTCGCCGACCCGGTATGCGATCTTATTGATGAACAGCCTGTCCTGATCCTCCAGCATAGGCAGCATGCTGGTTCCCTCTACTCGTACTGGCTGATAGAGAAAGATGATGATGAACGCCGATACCGCTACCGAGATCACCAGGTCGCGCAGCCAGGAGTGCATGACTCCCTTCCGCTGTCCTGACGGCTCCATCTGCTGTCGATTTTCTGGTTCCGGCTGAACCTTCCCGGTCTCCACGCGATCTTCCGAATCCTCTAACATTTAGACGCACCAATCTAAGAGTTGCAATCATCAGGCTGCTTGCCGGCGTGTGGTCTCCTGAGCGTTCAGCCTGGGTAAACCAATTGAGCCGAGATGCATCTTATGTACTCAGTGGAGACTTCGGTCAACTGAAGCCCCGGAGGCTTTAACTTCAGCCTTATAACTTTATGAGAACTTTTCGTTTGAATCAGAACTTTCTGCATATCACAGGTCGACTTAGTTCGCCACCCCAATCATCATCTGCCGTAACCCCGCCCCTTTATGATAACTCGCATGGGGCAAACCTTTCTTGACGCATCTGAGAGGGTTAGGACTAGAATTGCCCCAGCAGAACAGTAGGAAAACTTATGGCAACCCTTACCATGCTTGAGCAGGCCCCGACACCAAAACCCGTCAACCGTGGCGCAGCAGACTACAACGATCTCACCACGGAGACCGCCAACGCCGCCTCAGAGGGACTCGACACCAAGTCCGCACTCGAGATCGCCCGAATCATAAATCACGAAGACGCCAAGATCGCAACCGCAGTCAAAAAGGCGCTGCCTGAGATCGCTATCGTCATCGATACTGTCGCTCGCTCCCTGCGCGATGGTGGCCGACTGATTTACGTAGGAGCCGGCTCCAGCGGCCGCATCGCCTCTCTCGACGCCTCGGAGTGTCCACCAACGTACTCTACCGCTCCTTCGCAAGTCCAGTACATAATGGCCGGCGGCCCCAAAGCTCTCGCATCTGCCTCCGACGTGAACGAGGATTCACCGGAGATTGGCCAGCGCGACATCGCCCGACGACGCCCGACCCGCAAAGACATCGTCATCGGAGTCTCGGCGAGCGGCCGCACGCCTTACGTGGTCGGCGCGGTTGAGTATGCGCGGGCTCGGGGAGCTAAGACCGCCGCGATCACATGCAACCTCAATACCCCGCTCTCCGATGTTGCAGACACCACGGTCATCACTGAAGTCGGCCCTGAGGTTATCTCAGGCTCTACGCGCATGAAGTCTGCGTCAGCCCAGAAGATGGTGCTGAACATGATCACTACTGGGGCTATGACGCGGCTCGGGTACGTCTACGACAACCTCATGGTCAATGTGCACATGAAGAACGCGAAGCTGGTAGAGCGCGGCATTCGCGTGCTGATGACGGTGTGCGATATCGATCGTGATACTGCGATCCGCACCATCAAGTCCGCGGGCAAATCGATTCCGATCGCCGTCGTTATGCTAAAGGCTAACGTCGACAAGATGGAGGCTGTGCGGCGCCTCACCAAGTCGGATGGCAACGTTCGCCTCGCTATTGACGACTCTCGCCTCGAACTCTGATTGTCAGGAAGCGCAGCCACCCACGCATGCGGTGCTGAATTGCGCTTGCTTTACTCCCGGCATGTCCTGATCCCGCCACACTCCGCCCTGGGCCTTCCACGGACTGACCGAGATGGTAGGTTGATCCTGCTCTGACGTGATCTTCCACTGCCCGTCGATTCGTTTGAGTGTCAGACGAGTCGGCACGAACGACTCTAAAATCTCCGACTGCTCGGGCTCGCTGATGAAGTGTTTCATAAGGCGAACCTCAGCCTCCGACTCTGTCTGCCGTTCAATGACAATATCCTCCATCTTTACGGTCCACAGGCCTTTTCGCATGCGGTTGGTAGCCTCGCGGTCTCGCAGAACCGCGGCTCGTCCGACGTTTCGCTGATCAAGATAGCGATCCAGTTTGTCCGCATAGAAAGAAGCTTGAGCATTTGCATCTCTTGTCTGCATAGAAGCCGCCCACCCTTGCAACCACCGCTTCACTTCCACACTATTAGCGACAGGCTGGGGATTGGGATTTGGTAAAGAGGGCACGGGAGACGGCGTCTTGGCCAACGGGCCTTCAGAGGCTTTCGGATCGATCGGTAGAGGTGCTGTCGGTAGTGGCGCCGAAACCGCTGGAGCATGAATCTCTGGCGACGAAAAATACTTCGCAGCAATCGAGGCAGGATAGGCGAAGAGATCGGGATGTAAGGAATACAAACGATACCCCACTCCTGCCAGCGCCAGCAGTATGGCAAAGGCGGCTATCCCTCGCGCAATTTTTTTCCACCCAGAGGTTCGCTCCTCTTCCATTTGAAGTCTATGCGGTGGTATTCGAGCGTTCCAGGTCAGTTCATCTTCGCGTCCCAATCCGGCATCGAACTCTGGATGTCTAACGGGATTACGCGCGGCTTCCCAGAGGGGAGCCTGGTTCGCTGCTGTCGGGCGTGCCTGCCCCTCGGTCCGTGCTTTGGTCTGAGCGGTAGTCTGTGTTGCGGTCGGCGCCGAATCGATCGCTCTTGTCGCTCTTTCTGGCCCATTTTTGATACCTGCGGGACGATACTCCATTGGTGGGGCGATAAATGGCTCCGCGATAGGCGCAGGGGGAGACTCGCTTCTTTGATCGGGCAGTTCAAAGCCCTGCGGCTCGTCAAGGTCAACGAGAGCGGCTGCGCCCCATCCCGAATCAGGAGCAGCAGCCGTCATGGCCTCCATCACAGTCTCTGGAGTCACGGCCGAAGCTGCCTTCTCCTCTGAGGGCTGTAACGTCTCTGTCTCTTCTGACAGCCACACCTTCTCCTCAGACGGCTCCAACTCCCTCAGTTCATCCCTCAGTTCAATTGCGTTCGGATCTTCGGGCCTGTCGATTACCGTCGTCGATGAAGCCACGCCCGTTGTGGACGACGCCGACTTTCTTGCTGCTGTATAAGCCGCTACGCGCATGGAATCGAGGTGAATCTGCGCCTTCATCTGTTCAAACAGTTCATCCAGTTTGGACCGAACCACCTCCTGTTGCGAGGTCTCTCCCAGGAGCGCAGACGCCTGGAAGTTCACTTCCCCCTGGATCACGGTCTCGTTGTTCTCCGCATTCACACAGAACACCGTAGTGTCGTGCTGGTTCTTTGATCGTGGCGACGGTCCTACGCCTCGTAGCGTAATTCGGTCGCCAGATCGCACTACCTCGCTGGAGATCTCTCGCGAACACATCTCCAACGCACGCAAAACCATCTCCGGATCCGGAGTCTGTACTGTTTCGTGGATCTCAAATCTCATAGCGCCTCATCCCTACTTCTAATGGATGGCAAAAACCCCGTCTGGGGAAGCCGACAAAAGGTGGGCATGAACAATAAAACGTTCCGGCGCTGCGCCCACATAGTCGAACGGAAAACAAGTAATGAGCGTAAGCTCTGGCCTGGAGGCAATGTTCAGCACTCCTACCTTGTCGGGACTCACAATTTCAGTCGAGTCCACAACGTAGTGATAGGTGCCGCTTTTATCGATCAACCGCACCTCCATCTTCGCGGCGATCCTGCGCAACGGCCGGAAGAACGAATCGCGATGACCTGCCAGCCCCACCGTACCAAGGCCACCCGGCACCGCGGTCCCGGGAATATGGCCCACTCCCCGATGCAAACTGTCTCTATCATAGTCGGCTGTAATCGGTGCTGACAACGCGAGTGCGGGAATCTCAATCCTGCCAATCACATCCCCTGCCGCAGGCGCGACGTCCGGGGCGATTCTGGCTGGAAGAGGCTCTCCGATCCGTTCCGCGAGCCTCTGGGTCTCCTTTGCTTGAACACCCAGCACCAGGCAGTATCCAACGCAAAGGAGACCGCACGCCCATAGAAGACGCTCAGCGTATGCGAGGACTCGCATATCTATTCCCGTAGCAACGACTCTTGATTCAAAGTGGACACACGGCTGTAGGCGATCAGTCGCAGAAGCGCTGCGGCGAGCAAGGAGCAGAAGCCCAGCAGCCATACCAATGGCACCGGGCTGGCGGTATGGGGCAGCGCTTTGATCACTGGCTTCTGAACGCTGGCCACTTGCATGTATCGCTCCGCCTTGATGCCTGGCTTCGCACTGGCAGCATCGCCAGCCCCGCTGGGCCCTACCTGCTCGAGCGAAAGCAGCCAGAGCGTCAGCAGTTGCATGTCGTCCTGAGACAGCGTGTTATCGGTGACCTTCCCCTCCGACGCCGGATCGACGGCAGGCACCTTCGCGGGGTTTGAGGTGGCTATCGCAACCGCCTCAGCCTTCGGATAGACGAACTCTATGACCGAAGAGCCTCCGGGGAAGTACCACCCCTTGAGGTACTGAGAGCCATCAGCGGGATTAGCCCATCTCACAGCCCCGCTAGCCGATGGTTTCTGTATGTTGCCGTTTGGAATGCCGAGAAAGGTTGAGTGCACATCACCCTTCACCGAATCAACCTTCAGAATCACCCGGTCCGACAGGCGACTCACAACGTGGATTGTGTAGGAGCCAGGTTCAAGCGTAACCCCAGGAATGTGCGACGGGTTGGAGATCGTGAAATCAGCGGCGGGAGTCGCCGGCCCGGCAGCCCATACCTTCGGGCTGAAAAGGCACAAAGAGGCGCAGAATATGAGAGCTTTGAGTCGCATCGTTTCTCCTTGCAGGATCGACTTACGTCCGTGATATGCAAGGTGTACGCGAAAAGTTAGTCGTTAGGTTGGAGGAAAGATACGAGTAACTCAACTTTTTTAGCGCCGGTAATCCGCTTATCCAAATTTGATTCGATTGGTAATCGAAAGACCGATTACGAGGCCGAATGAAGCTGAAATACTTTTCACATAGATAACCATGCGCTCAAAAGTACTCCAGGTTTGACGACTTTCGCGCGCTTTTGAGTTTGGACATCGCTAACTTGCGGTGCTTGGGCCCTTTTAGCAATCTAGAAAACGGCACTAACATTCTTGAAATGAAACACTTATAGGACAGACACCAGCGGGTTGAGTAGCGGCTTTTGATAGCGAAGACGCTCTTTATAGCTGAGAAGGGTGGCCGTACCAGCGACGTTACTCATTTCCACGCGGAATCTTCGTAAACTGTCAAAATGGACAAGTTCGTAATACGCGGCGGCAATCCCCTTCTCGGCACCATCAAAGTGTCCGGAGCAAAAAACTCCGCTCTCCCCTGCATGGCCGCCGCCATTCTGACCGAAGACGAGGTAATCCTCGAAAACATTCCTCAGGTCAACGACATCGAAACTGAGCGCAAGCTCTTAACCAGCATGGGTGCTGAGGTGGAACTAGGTTATGGCCGCGCCCAGCATCGCACCCGCATCAAGTGCGCCATCCTGTCCGACCCCGTCGCAAAGTACGAGATCGTCAAGACCATGCGCGCCAGTTCTCTGGTGTTGGGGCCTCTTATTGCGCGCACCGGCATAGCACGCGTTGCCATGCCCGGAGGCTGCGCCATCGGCGGCCGCCCCATCGACCTCCACATCAACGGTCTCGAAGCCATGGGCGCTACGATCACCCAGGATCACGGCTACCTGGAAGCCCGTGCCGATCGGCTGAAGGGCGCTCACATCGTCTTCGACAAGATCACGGTCACCGGCACCGAAGACCTGTTGATGGCCGCGACTCTCGCCGAAGGAGAGTCCATCTTCGAGAACTGCGCGCGTGAGCCAGAAGTCACCGATCTTGCAGCCCTGCTCATTGCCATGGGAGCAAAGATCGAAGGCGCAGGCACCGGCACGATCCGCATTCAGGGCGTCTCCAAACTCCACGGCGCACGCCATCGCATCAACCCAGACCGCATCGAGGCCGGCACCTTCCTCATCGCGGGAGCCATCACAGGCGGCGACCTCAACGTCGACTGCTGCGAACCCAAACACCTCGGCGCGCTCATCACCAAGCTGGAACAGTGCGGCGTCAAGATCGACGTCGGCACCGACCACGTTCGCGTGCGCTCCGGTGGAGAACTTAAAGCTGCCGATATCACTACAGAAGAGTACCCAGGCTTCCCTACCGATATGCAGGCTCAGTACATGGCGCTCGCCACCCAGGCCGAAGGCACCAGCACCGTGATCGAAAACATCTTCGAAAACCGCTACATGCATGTACAGGAGCTCATTCGCATGGGCGCGAACATCACCATCTCCGGCCGCACCGCGACTGTGCGTGGCAAGACGCCTCTGCAATCAGCTGCTGTCATGTGCTCGGACCTTCGCGCCTCCGCCTCCCTTGTACTTGCTGCATTGGTGGCCGATGGCGAAACCATCCTGGACCGTATCTATCACCTCGACCGAGGCTACGAGCACTTCGAAGAGAAGCTTCGCGGCGTCGGCGCTCAGATCCGCCGTATGGGAGATGTCTTCGGGAGAAAGTAACTGGCCGAGTTGCAAACTACAGATTCTTGCGATACACAAAAGCATCCAGCCCGGCTCTGCCATAGAACCTGCGGCTAACACTCACTCGTCCGTATCCTGAACTCTCATAAAACCGGATCGCGCCGTCGTTGCCTGTGAACACATGTAGCTCCATCCACTGCGCTCCGGCAGCGGCTGCGTGTTCTTCAGCCTGTGACAAAAGCCTCTGAGCCAGGCCGTGCCTTCTGTATTGTTCTGCAACATCCAACGTCACAACATACGCTCGCTGTTTTCCAGCTACAGGCTCTATGTGAACGATCACAAAACCGATGATCTTCCCACTTGCCAGGAGTGCGATGCGAACGATCGCATCCGGCTCCTCGGCGAACGCGCGCATTGACTCTCGATCAAACCGAAACGCTGGCGAAAAGCACTCTTGATCCAGCGAATACATCGCATCGAGATCACCTGGCCGATACTCCTTTAGTTCAATCTCTTCGATCATCAGACACCCAGACTAATAGCAGCAGCCTCCTGGGATAAGCAGCCGACAGGGAGCTATGGAAGAATTGACTAGGATATCCTTGAATCCTTGTCATCCCAAAATCTCCAGGGGTTGTCTTTTTGTAATTGAAATTGGTTTGTTACTACTCTCTCGTCCGGTAAGGTTCCTGTTCCCCGTCTTCCAACGAAGGGTGTACAACTGTTGCCGTACTCAAAAGGAAGAACTTCCGGAACATGATGAAAGTACATAAGAAGGACTGCAAGCCGGATGCCAGCAAACCCGTTACGCTGAAGACTCTGGCGGAGTATCTCGACCTATCCCCGGCAACGATCTCGATCGTTCTCAATAACTCACCCGTCGCGAAGTCGATCTCTCCCGCAACCAGGGAGCGCGTTCTGGACGCTGCTAAAAAATTCGAGTACCGGCCCAACCTGCACGCCCGCATGCTCCGTACACGCATTACCAACACCATCGGGGTGATCGTTCCAGAGCTTAGCGAAGGCTACTTCACAGGGGTTATGCTCGGCGTCGAGCAATATCTCCTTCAGGAAGGATTTCTCTACTTCACAGTCAGCCACCTTGGCCGCGCCGATCTACGAGAGGAGTATCAGGAACTCCTCATGAGTCGCCGCGTCGATGGTTTCCTGCTTGTCAACACGGAGCTTTCCGTGAACGTCTCGCTGCCTGTTGTCGGAGTGTCTTCCCACAGCAAATCGCCGGGCGTCTCCAACATCATGCTCGACCACGACTTCGCCGCCAAAAAGGCTCTCCGCCACCTCTATGACCTCGGTCATCGCAAGATTGCCTTCATGAAAGGTCAGCGTTACTCCCTGGACTCCGAAGCCCGCTGGAAGTCCATCGTCAGTACGGCGAATGATCTCGGGCTTACCTTACAGCCTGAGCTTTGCATCTATCTCGAGAAGAATCTCTGGTCGCCCGAACTTGGCTACCCACCCATGCGAGAGCTGCTTGCTCGCACCCATGACTTCACTGCCCTGTTCTGCTTCAACGATACTGCCGCCATCGGGGCTATTAGGGCTATTCAGGACGCCGGCCTCTCCTGTCCGCGCGACATCTCAGTCATCGGCTTCGACGATATTATCGTCGCGGAGTACTTCAATCCGCGCCTCACTACTGTTCGCCAGCCGCTTCACAAGATGGGCTGGGCCGCCGCGCAACTGCTTGTCAAACGGATTCAGTATCCCGACGAACCGTATCCTCAGGAGGTATGGTTTGAGCCAGAGCTGGTGGTGAGAGAGTCGACCGCAGCCATTCCAAGCCCATCCCGGTCCCGGCGAGGCAATGGCCGATAGGAGAGCTTTGCAATCCGTTCAGCCGAAGGTGCCCCTGCTGAGCCCGAACCGCGCGAAGATCGTTCGCACACTCGGCCCAGCTTACTTCTACTTTCTCATAGCTGGTACCGTCACAGTCATGTTGGGGCCTCTTCTGCCCCAGCTGATTCGGCACTGGCAGATCCAGGACGCCCAGGCCGGCACCCTCTTCACCGCTGACTTTATCGGCCAACTCTGTGGGGCATGGATCGCCGCTCGCAGTCTCCGTGCGAGCCTCATCTACGGCTCGATTCTCTCCGCAGGCGGATGCATCGCACTTACCTGGCTTGGCTTCGGGGCGGCGCACATCGCACTATTCTGTATCGGGGTCGGCCTTGGCGCGGGTCTTACCGCAGGCAACATCATCGCAGGAACCACGGTTCCAGCCGCTCGGGCGCGGCTACTCGCCATCTTGAATGTCGCATGGGGACTCGGTGCGATCGCCTGCCCCTTGCTGATATACGTGACCTCAGCAGGTGGTATGTGGCGTTTCTTATTCGTTATTGCGGCACTTCTTGTCGCAGCTTCGTTGTTTTCGATAGCGCTGCCACGCACACTCCTCTCCGGCAACGCTTCGGAAACATCGGATCCTCCAGAATCAAAGAGCGCAACGGCTGAGCGGCGGTTCCCTTTGCCTCCACTGCCGCTGATCTGCTTCTCCGCTGCTTTGTTTCTTTATGTAGGGGTCGAAAACTCGTTAGGCGGCTGGCTACCCAGTTACGCCATTCGCTCTAGTTCCTCCCTGCAGGCATCTTCCATCGCTATCTACTTCTGGATCGCAGAACTAATCGGACGCCTGCTGGTGACAGCCCTCATGACCATCCTTAGTGAGGCGACTCTTTATCGACTCTGTCTGGCGATGCTTCTTGTTACCGAAGCTCTGCTCTGTTCCATCTCGCATCCCTCGGCATTCAGCATCGTCGCGCTTACGGTTCTCGGCGGGTTCGCCCTCGCCCCGGTCTTTCCGCTTCTGGTCTCCTTCATGCTTGCCCGTACTGGCAATCACAGGCGGCTCGGCGTGCTGTTCTCGAGCGCCTCCGTAGGAGGTGCAGTGCTGCCTTGGATGACCGGCATATGTTCCACTTACTTTCAAGGCCTCCGCGCCGGATTGCTGGTCCCAGCCGCTGGAGTAGCTCTTCTTCTCCTTCTCTCCGACATCGTCACGGCCAAAGTAATCGCTCCGCTCAAAGTAACCTCGTAGGTTAGCCCAGTCTCGCTGTTAGCAGACAGACCCAGAATCCTCTAGGGAGGACGCCGCCACGAAGAGACCAAGAGAGAGGCCAGGCTGAGCCTGACCTCCGTAAGTGTTAGAACTGCGACCATTATTTGGCAGCGGCTACAAAATGATCACGAAGCTGAATGACGCCGATGACTACGACTGCTGCAATTGCTGGCGAGAATAGAAGATACATAATGCCTCCTTCCCCAAAGAGTGGGTATGTAACTGAAACAGATCTTTATCGGCTGACTGAACAATTGTTTTCAGCAGCGAAGCTGACGCCTGTATAGGAGCAACTGGAAGACCAAAACCGCGGCTCAAACTTTTGAACGAACTAATTTACGGCGAAGCACCCCCGCCATTCCAATCAATCCCGAACCGAACAACATCAAGCTTGAGGGCTCTGGAGTCGTCGCCGTTCCAATAAATTCCTGCGGCCCCGAGGACGTGTCGTTCGCGGGAATATACAAGGTGAACTGATTGAAGTAGCCGGAACTGATCAACTGCTGATCGTTTGCCGCGTGCAATGCATTGCTGGCAAGGACTTCTGCCGTAGAATCGAAGAGCGAATTTCCCATCAGGTCAGCAGAATCGAAGATGCTCCATTCAGCGTACTGAACCTCGCTTGCGGTCACGCCAGCTTGCGGATGGAGAATCTCGGAGTAGAGAATCGCATCGGCGCGATAGTCCTGATCCATGGCAGAGTTTCCCGTGGGGATGCTCTCTTCGGTGATGCTCCAACTCTCGCCAGGAGTGACCTCGCGGTTGTAGTTGAGACACATCAGGTTTACCGTCGACGTGCCGGAGGGGGAGCCAAGTTGAAATGAATAGGGATAGATATCTGCGCTGCCGCCGGAAGGATTCACCGTCCCGCTGTTGAGGGTGAGTGTGTCCGCTTTTACTACCGCCGTAGCAACACCAAGACAGACGATTGAAACAAGTAAGGCAAATTTCATCTAAGACTCCTGAAACTGTTATTAGAGCGACCCCTTGGTTGAGCTTGCGTTCCCGTTTTGGTCCGTGAACACCGGCCCCTATATACGAAATACTTACTTCGCCCTGACTCATTGCAAGTCGCGAACCAATTTCGAAAAAGCTCATAAATTGCACGATCTACTGGCTTTTTGCTACGGATAGATGGCTGTTTGCCCATACCGCTTGACCGCGCCGCGCTAAAAGATTGCCCAAAAAGGAAAAACTTTTCCACTTTGGATCTGCAATATTTAGCGCAAAGCTGATGCTTTGCAATAAAGGTGTAGTTATTAGCAAGATTCGCCGTATTGTGCGGAACTCGATGAAGAACTTAGAGCGGACCCAACAAGAAAGCCTCTTCCCGCAGGAAGAGGCTGAAGTTTCGTGAGTCAAATGTTTGACTGACTACGAAGCTAGACAGCAACCGTAAAGCTGTCTTCGCTCCGGGTCACAGCTCGATACATGGTGTCGCGCTCGAACGGCTCGCGTCCGGCTTCAGCGATAAGCCGCACCAGATCCGCCCGTCGCATTCCTTGCGGAGTCGTCGCACCGGCATCATGGTAGATCTTCTCCTCAATTACGGTGCCATCGATATCGTCTGCACCGAATCGCAGCGAGATCTGCGCCATCTTCGGAGAGACCATCTGCCAGTAGCTCTTGATGTGCGGAAAGTTGTCGAGCATCAGCCGGCCTACAGCGATCTGACGAAGATCAAGCATCCCCGTCGTCCTTGGGATATGCGCCAGCGCAGTGTTGTCCGGATGGAACGACAGCGGAATGAAGGTCTGAAAGCCACCGGTCTCGTCCTGAACCGCGCGCAGCTTCAGCAGATGGTCCACGCGGTCTTCTTCGTTCTCCACGTGCCCGTACAGCATGGTCGCGTTCGATCGCAGCCCGATCTGGTGAGCCATCCGAGCCGTGTCCAGCCACTCGCTGCCATCGATCTTGTGATCACAGATGATATGCCGCACGCGGTCAGCAAAGATCTCCGCGCCGCCACCCGGCATCGAGTCCACCCCAGCCGCCTTCATACGCTCCAGCGTCTCGGGAATCGTCATCTTTCCGCGCTTGGCCAGAAACGCCACCTCCACCATAGTGAACGCCTTGATATGTACCTTCGGAAACCGAACCTTCAACCCCTTCACTAGATCCATGAAGTATTCAAAGGGAAGATCGGGGTGCAGTCCCCCCACGATGTGAAACTCGGTCACCGCCTCCGAGTACCCCGAGGCGGCCGTCTCCCAGGCCTCCTCGAGCGCCATCGTGTAGGTGCCCGCGTCGCCCTTCTTCCGTCCAAACGCACACAACCGGCAGGAGGCCACGCAGACGTTAGTTGGGTTGATGTGCCGGTTCACATTGAAGTAGGCCACATCACCATGCATCCGCTCCCGCACCAGGTTTGCCAACCAGCCCACGGCCAAGATATCCCCGCTGCGGTACAACGCAACTCCATCTTCAAAGCTGAGACGCTCGCCCTGCTGCACCTTAGCTGCGATCGGCAAAAGGGCAGGATCGTCTGTTTGAAAAGAGTGTCGCGCAGGCAAAGTGGACGATTGAAAGCTCATACTTTGATTCTAGTCCCGATCTGTCGTTGCGGCACGTTTCAGTGGCTTGCCATCTCCTTGGAATCAACCATGCGCGGCTGGATGACTACCCCATCAAACCAGGTTGTTCCAACCAGATGGTCCCCCATGGGACGTATCAGCCTGAGGTTCCATCCGGTGTTCCAGTATTGAATCTTCCGGTCGGGCAGATGGACTGCGAACGCGATCGTATTCTTGCTTCCGGCAGCGATAAGCACGCGCTGCGAGACATCGTCATAGAAGATGCTGTTCACATCTCGCAGAAACAGGTCTTTAACGGTCTGCCACGTAGCTCCCTTGTCATCGGACACGAAGATGCCCTGCCGCCCTCCGACCCAAAGTCCGCCGGCATCATCAACAGCCATCGCAGAGACTTGGTCGAGCATCTCGGGGAGCTTGATCGTCGTCCATTGCTGACCACCGTCGAAGGAAAGCACCGCCGAGTTCAAATTCGATGCCAGAACGATAGACTTTCGGGCAGCCACAAAGTTCCAGCCCCTTGGCTCGAAGCCCGGGACTTCCCTCCAGCTCTGACCAGACGTGGTGCTCTCAAAGAGGCCAGTCGAGGTTGCTGCATAGAGCGTGTCTCCTCCACGGGCGAATGCGTTGATCGCGGGTTCAAAGGACCGTAACGGGATGCTCTTATGCACCACGACCGCCGGCGCTTTCTGCGCAGCCCCTGCGTGCGCAGTCTTCTTTCCCGTTCTGGTGGGCGGTGCAGGTGGAGGATTGAGCGTCACATTGTCTACACGGCTCCAGGTGACACCTTGCAGCCTGTAGATCCCATGCCGGGTACCCGCCAGCAAGGCACTATCGGGTCCCTGCGCCAGGCTGAATACATCGTGACCATTTAGTCCCGAACTCGTTTGTGACCAGGTCAGGCCTCCATTGGTGCTGGCAAAGACCCCGCCTAGCGCCTTATCGTTCACCACTCCAACGTAAACTGAGCTGGGACTGGAAGCATCGGCGAGATAGGAAGTAATCTGCCGCGCGGAAAATCCGTTGTTCGACTGAACAAACGAGTTGCCTCCGTCGTTGGAGGCCAACACACCGCCCCGATCCGTCGCAAGCATCACCCGGTTGGCGTTGGTCGGGTCGACGAAGACGTCATTGATGATTACTTCCGGGCCAGTGGTTCGTTGCCAGGTCGCGCCAGAATCCGCCGTGCGCCACAGTCCCTCGGTTGTTCCCGCAAAGACGATGTTGCTGTTCGTCGGATCCTGCATCAGCACCCTGGTTCTACGCGCAGTAGAGGGAATTCCCTGAACTTTCTTGAAGAGATCTCCACCAGTCTGGCTCTTGTAGATTCCGGAGCAGGCGCTGGCATAGACGGTCTTCGGATCCTTAGGATCCACAATGATCGAAAACACGTCGGAGTCGTCGATGACTCCCTGTTTAATGTTGGTCCAATGCTGTCCGCCGTCGACCGTCTTCCAGGGCAGATGCCAGGTTCCCGCGTATATGATCTGAGGATCTACTGGATCAATCGCAATCGATTCGACCTCATGCAGCTCCTGGCTTCCTACCGGGCTAATCAGCTTCCAGTGTTCTCCGCCGTCTACCGATTGATAGACGCCCTTCAAGGTACCGGCCACAAGAGTCTTCGGGTTCGAGGGAGCAGGCGTCAAGGCGCGGATGGACTGCCCTTGCATATCGCTTGGACTTTGCCAGCTCTGGCCACCATCTTTGCTGAGAAATATTCCGCCATCCGGACTGCCAAGCACCCAGGCACCGACAACGATCTGCTTCGAATCAGCGCCGTTGACCACAATCGAGTCCAGCACCAAATCATCCCGTTTGCCGATCCATGCCAGTCGCTTCCAGTCAGCTCCGCCATTCCGCGACTCGTACATCCAGCCCGTTGCCGTGCCCAGATACATATGAGCGTGGTCATGAGGGTCGATCGCAAATGCCCGCGCGTCCCCTCCATCTGGACCATACGGCAGCCAGCTTGCTGCATGCAGTGAAAGGCAAGATACAACGAGAAGGAGAGCTACGAGTGCGAGGGGAAGACGAAGAAATCTGTTCAAGGGAGGGGTCCAGTCTTGTAAAACACAATTATCGAACTTACGGAAAGGTCTATCAACACAAAAGCTGACTGGGAACATTCCCAGTCAGCCATGTGCATGACTACAGCAAATTGTTACTGCTTCTTCTTGTGGTGATGCGTGACTGGTGCGGTCCGTGGCTTGGCGGTTACTGCGCTTTCGTCCACGGGGGTAAGGCCGGTGGTGCTGAGTGTTGCTCCGGCAGGAATCAACGTCGTCGTCACTGTCTTACCGTTATCCGAACCGGTGTAGACCGAGACACGGCTGGCGTCGACACCCTTCTCCGTTACCAGGTAGGCCTTCGTGTTGACGGCACGCTCAGCAGCAAGCTTGTCGCCCTTCTTCTCGGCGCTGTCCTTATCGCCAACTACGGCCAGCTTCGCATCAGAGGTGCGCTGCAGGTTGAGAGCGATATCGTCCAGGCAGGCCTTAGCTTCGTTATCTACACGGGCCGGGCGCTTCTTGTCGCGATCGAAGTTGATCGAGCAAAGCTGGCTGGTCGTTGGCGCTGGCGGCGGCGGCGGTGCGTTGACCGTAACCGTAGTCGTCGCAGAGGCTGTCTGACCCTTGTCGTCCACAACGTTGCAGGTCACCGTGATCGTGCCAGGTGCCGCGCCGGTTGTGGTCAGAGTCGCCGTCGAGTTGCTTCCCGATACCGAGCCAGCCGAAGAGCTGTAGCTGTAGGTCAGAGGACGATTCTGCGGGCTTACACCGCTCGCGGTAATCGTCGAGGAGTCCCCAGGAGCAACCGTCGAAGGATTGGCCGAGCAGCTCAGGGTTGGCGGCTCAAACGCTTTCACGGTGTAGCTGGCTGAGCAGTCCGCCGACTCACCCGGCTTCGCACCCTCGGTTATATGGCCCTTCGCCGTATAAGTTCCAGGGTTCGCAGACGCGGTGTCAATGTTGGCTGTGGTCGAGGTTCCCGTGATCGTGCCGCCATCCGCGGTCCAGTTGTAGGTCGCCGTCTTCTTCGGATTCAGGTTCAGAGGCGTTCCTGTGACCGTAATAGGATCGCCAGGAAAGACAGTCGCAGGGGAAGCTGCGCAGGAGTAGGTCACCGGCGGAGGAGGAATGATATGGCCGAAGTGAGCTACGATACCCGTGCTCAGTTCAGCTCCGCCCAGGTTCGCGCGCCCACCGATTGCGCCACCGGTCGGAGGAGCAACTGGCGGACCATAGTCTGCGTGAACATACTTATAGTCTGCCTGGAAGAGGCGGAGAGAAAATTTGTTATTGAAGAACGGCAGATCATAGTCCATGCCGCCGCCAACCGTCAGGCTTGGTCCCCACTGATACGGATTGTGGTATCCGCCCGACTCAGAGTTTGGGCCGCCTAAACGCGCACCGCCTGCCAGTCCGTGGGCGAACAACGTGAAGTTCTGCATCGGTGCACGGAAGATCGGTCCAGCGGAAGCCGTATACAGGCCATCATTGTTGCCGTCTGGATGAGCCGCGAAGACTACCTCGCCACCAACATACTTGTTGAAGTAATACGCGCCACTTCCGATCGCACCTTTGTCAATCGACGAATAGTTGATTCCCGCCGGCTTTACCTGGCCATGAGCTCCAAAGTACGAGTATCCCAGGAATACGTCGATGCGTGAAGGGTTCGGCCCCACCGGGGCGGCTGTGCTGGGAGTCTGCGCACTGAGACTGGCAACTCCGAGACTGACTGCACATGCAGCCAGTACGTACCGGCGTGTATTACGAAACGGGCGATAAACCATTCGAGTTCCTCCACTCAAAGTCTTGCTTTTTTTTACGAGCCTTCATCTTCATCTACAGGGATCGTTTTGTTGGTTCGATTCCTTACAGCTTACTTCAGTTGCTAATGCATCCGGTAAAAAAATACTCCTCGATGACACTATTTTCAATACGTTACCAGTGAGAAAGGAAAAAACGTTCCTCAGGTGGAATGGATGAACCCTTCCAGTAACTGCACTTTTCTTGGTGCTTTAACTCAAATTCAGGGTTTTTCGCATAGACCCGCGCTCCTGCTGGATCTTTTCCTGCAAAAGCGTGATCGCATACAGCAGCTGCTCCGGTCGGGGTGGACACCCGGGAACGTACACGTCCACTGGAATGACCTGATTAACCCCCTGCAGCAAAGCATAGTTGTTGAAGATTCCACCCGAAGTCGCGCACGCCCCCATCGAGATCACCCACTTTGGTTCAGGCATCTGCTCGTACAGCCGCCGAATTACAGGCGCCATCTTCTGCGAAACCCGCCCCGCGATAATCATCAGGTCGCTCTGCCGAGGCGACGGGCGAAACACCTCCGCCCCAAACCGCGCAATGTCGTACCGCGATCCGCCCATGGACATCATCTCGATCGCGCAGCACGCCAGCCCAAAGGTCATCGGCCAGATGGAGTTCTTTCGCACCCAGTTGATCGCCGCATCCATCGAAGCCAGCACAATGCCCTCCGGCTGCTCATCTCCCCAGCTCACCTCGGTTACCTTTTCATGGTTCTTGCCGGAGCTTTCCAGGTTGCCGAAGAGATAGCGATCGTTTCTTTGCGGAGTGGCTGTGGGACGGCCATTGCTTGTGTTGTCGCTGGTAGTTGTGCCCATGTTTCTAATATAAGACCCTTACACAATCGCCGCATAGTCAATTCCGCATGTAATTGACAGGCAACTCCAAAGCCGCTCGAGTTGAAACAGTGCGTTCGAAGCATGAAACCCTTCTTCAGGCTAGCGCGCATTCTCTTCGATGGCCCGCAACAAAGCCTCTCTCAGCACTTTTTCCTCTTCTTTGTCCAGCTTTGCTTCGCTGCGCGTAAGGTAGAAGACGTCAATGGCCGTCTCCCCCTCCGTATCCACCAGGGCCACCTCAATATTGCAGCCCTGAGCTGCCAGCATCAGGCTTAAAGCCCGCAACAGTCCAGTCGTATCCTGCGCCACCACCTCCAGCAGCGTACTGTGCGACGAGGCCTCATCGTCGAACTCCACCCTGGTCTCGACCACCACCAGCGGGGCCTTCCGCCTACCTCTCCGACGCCCACTCAGCAGCTTCTCCACCGACACCGCTCCGGTCATCACGTCATGGACGCTCTTCACAAACGCCTCGTGCTCGGAGGCATTCATCTCCAGTGTCCGAAAACTGTCCGTAAACCGGAACGTATCCACAACAACGCCCTGCCGGTTCGAAAACGCATCCGCCGTGACAATATTCATCCCCCACGCCGCCAGCACCCCCGCCATCGTCGCGAAGAGCTGCGGTCTGTCCTTCGTCACCAGCGTCAACTCGCTCACCGCAGGCACATAGCGAAAATCCAGCTGCACCGGATCTCCCGCGAACCCCGTCGCCATCTTGAAGTGTGTCCGTACCTGCGCCGGCGTCCTCGTCAGCACGTAGCGCTCCGGAAAACCCTCCAGGTACTCCAGCACTGCCGCCTTCTGCCCCGGCAGCAGAGCCACCACCCGATGCACCAGTTCGCTCTCCTCCTGCGCCCCCAGCCGTTCCTCATCCACGCTGCGGTCCAGATAGTTCGCCGTAGCGATAAAAAGCTGCCAGAGATTCTCTGCCTTCCACGGCGTCAACGCATCCGGATGTACCGCATTGATATCCGCATAAGTAAACAAAGTCAGCATGCGGAGAGCTTCGGGCGTCTGCATCTTTCCCGCGAACGCCTGCACCGTCTCCTCGTCAAAGATATCTCTCCGCAGCGCAGCCGACATCTCCAGGTGATTCGCGATCAAGTTCACCACCAGACCGCTCTCATACGTATCCAGCTCCAGCCGCTCCAGAACACTCTCGGCCATCCGCGCACTCTCCCGCGTATGATCGCCCGTGCTCCGACCCTTACCGGTGTCATGCAGCAACGCTGCAAGATACAGCAGCTCCGGATGCGGCAGCTCCCGCAGCACTCCGCCAAGCCGCATCGCCCACTCCGCCATACCACCCGACTGCGCGCTCTCCAGTCCATGCAGCGTATCGATCAGCACAAACGTGTGTTCATCCACCGTGTAGCGGTGATACGCATCCCGAATCACCAGCGCGTCGATTCCGTGAAACTCAGGGATCAGCAACTCCAGCACGCCCATCGCATGCATCGACCGCAGCGCATCGCCGGCATAAGCGCCCTTCAATATCCCCTGCAGATGATGCCACAGCGCCGGCCCCTCCTCCAGATGCGCCGACAGCAGCGGCAGCCCCTGCGACAACCGCTCTTCCGCATCCCCCCCCAGCGTCACTCCCGTCCGCGCCATTGCCGCAAACACCTGCAGCACCACATCCGGATCCCCTGCCGGATCATGGCCGAACTCGGTCGAAGTCTCAAGCACGACCCGGCCGCGCTCCAGACGAAAGCCATGCTGCACAACCTCCACCTTCCGCTCGCGTTTCAATCCAGGCAGCCGGGACGCGGAGGCTACAGGCATCTCATCTAGCATCTGCGTCACCCGGCGCTCCACGCTGCGCGCATGTCGAAAATAGAGCCGCATCCAATACGCCGCATCCGCCTTCTTCGGCTTGCGGCCCGTCATTCCTACAGCGGTCTCAGCCGCTGCATCCTGCGCCTGCCAATCCAGTGTGTTGTCGTCCCGCTCATGCCGATAGTGCAGAAAACACCGCACCAGCCAAAGAAAATCCACCGCCTTACGAAACTCATTGCCATCGGCAGCCGGCCCGCGATCACTCTCGTTCCCGCCCTTCTTCTGCGCCAACGCGCCCGCGGCACGAAGCTTCGCCATCCACCCGCAAACATGCACATCCCGCAGTCCACCGGGACAGTCTTTGATGTTCGGCTCCAAGTGAAACAGCGTGTCTCCGTACTTCGCATGGCGGGCTCGTGTCAGCTCCAACAGACGAACCGTTATCGTCTTATGCTCCCGCTGCAGCAGCTTCGGCACGCTCTGTTCCGCGAGCTTGTCGTAGAGCAATGCATCCCCGGTCACCCAGCGATGATCCATCAACGACAGCGCAAACTCTGCATTCTCCGCGTCGAACCTCTCGCATTCCGCCAGCTTCCGCGTCGCCGGTGAGACCCGAATCCCGCAGTCCCACATCTCCTGATTCACGCGGCGAATCCCGTCTTTGACATCCCTCTCAGCCAGCCTCCCATCCAGCAAAAAGAGCAGGTCCACATCCGAGTAAGGAAACAGCTCCTTCCGTCCGTATCCGCCAACCGCCACCAGAGAGATTCCATTGCCCAGCCGCGAATCCCGCTCAATCGCCTGCGCCCACAGGTCTCGCACCAACTCATCCAGCGCCGCAGCCCGCGCAGCAATCGTCGCTGCCCCCGAAGCGCCCCCCGCCTCGAACGCGCCACGAACCTCCAGCATCCTCCGCTGGTACGCCGCGCGCCCTCCGCTCCCTGGGTACTCAGTTGCCTTCATGGCCATTGTGCTCGAAAGAACTTTAAGCATACAGCCAACCGTGCCGTCCCCACGCGGCCAAGGCGGCAACCTAAACACGCCTGCCAATTACCTAAAGCGCAATCTCGCCACGCTCATCGTTACGAATTCGAATCGCCTCATCGATCTTCGAGATGAAGATCTTTCCATCCCCAATCGTTCCCGTCCGAGCCGCGCCTGTGATCGCCAGAATCGCCTTATCCAGCATCTCGTCCGCCACCACAACCTCGAGCTTCACCTTCGGCAGCAGGTCCACCGAGTACTCGCGCCCCCGGTAGAACTCCGTATGGCCCTTCTGCCGCCCATGCCCCCGAGCCTCGGTGATCGTCATCCCCTCAACGCCAATCTCCACCAGAGCATCCTTCACCGCGTCCAGCTTCGACGGCTGAATCACCGCTTCAATCTTCTGCATATCCGTATCTTCCTCTCAAGCCGATCGTTCTACCGCCGAAATTTAGTGCGCCCAATCGTACCCTTCTTCGCCATGCTGCGAAAGATCGAGTCCCTCGCGCTCCTCATCCTCGCTCACTCTAAGCCCGATCAGTTTATCCACGATAAACAGAATCACCAGCGTGCCCACAATCGAAAGAGCCCAGGCAATCGCCACGCCGACCAGCTGGTTGAGCAACTGATGAGCATTCCCCTCAAGCAGCCCCGTAGCCTTCCCCGCACCGAAGATCGGATTGATCACGCTGTTGGCAAACACGCCGGTCAAAATCGCGCCCATCGTCCCGCCCGCGCCATGCACCCCGAACGCATCCAGCGAGTCGTCATATCCGAACGCCGCCTTCACCTTCACCACCATCAAATAACAGCCCACTCCCGCGATCAGCCCAATCCAAAGCGCCGACATCGGCGTCACGAAACCTGAAGCCGGTGTAATCGCCACCAGCCCAGCCACCGCGCCAGAGATCGCTCCCAGCGCCGAAGGCTTCCCCTGCCGAATCCACTCCGCCACGCTCCACCCGATCGCCGCAGCAGCCGCGCCAAAGTGCGTCGCCACAAACGCCGAAGTTGCCAGCGTTCCCGAGCTCAGCGCCGAACCGGCATTGAACCCGAACCAACCCACCCACAACAAACAAGCCCCAATGAAGCTCAACACCACCGAATGCGGCGGCATCGGCACCTTCGGATATCCCAGCCGCTTGCCCAGATAGAGCGCCGTCACCAGCGCCGAAACCCCGGAAGTCACATGCACCACCGTCCCGCCCGCAAAGTCCAGACAAGGAAACCGTCCGCCCAGCGAAGCATTCAGCAACCCACCCTTACCCCAGACCATATGCGCCATCGGACTGTAGACAATCATCGCCCACAGCACCATAAACACCAGCATTGCGGAAAACCTCATCCGCTCCGCAAACGCGCCCGTGATCAGCGCCGGCGTAATAATCGCGAACATTAGCTGATACACCATGAACGTCTGCAGCGGAATCGTCGCCGCATACTTCACATCCGGAGCCAGCCCCACGCCGCGCAGAAACACATTGTGCAGCCCGCCGATAAACGCGTTCCCCTCCCCAAACGCCAGTGAATACGTCACCAGCGCCCACAGCACCGTGATCACCGCCATCATCGCGAAGGTTTGCATCATTGTGCCAAGAATATTCTTCTTCCGCACCAACCCGCCGTAGAACAGCGCCAGCCCGGGCCCGCTCATCATCAGCACCAGCGCCGCCGAAACCAGCATCCAGGCGTTATCCCCCGAAGTCTGCGCAGCAGCGATCAGCGTCGTGTTGTCCGCGTTCTGTTTCTCCAGCGCCGCTATCCTGTCCGTCTGGCTCAAACTCGAACCTCCAGAAGCGCCCGAGGCAGTCGTCTGCGCCAGAACCCGCGACCCACCCGCTGCCATTCCGCCGACAATCAGCGCAAACAGAAAAGCCAGAAACACCTTCGCCACTGGAAGACGCATGGTTCAATCACCCGTTTCAAAGTTAGTCATTTCAAAATAAACGAAGCAGCAGGAGAGAAGAGATACGCCGTCAATTCGCCAATCTGGCAGCCTACGACTCAATCTTCACACGTCAAAAAAAGGAGCGAAGCACCTCATGCAGCGCTCCGGTTCGCTTTACTCTACACAAGACGGCGCGCAACACAAAGCAGGAAATTCATTCTGCATTCGCCGCCCCCGCATCCACGTCCTCTTCGAAAGGCGCTCATCATGTCGACCGCAACTCTCCACCGCTGGAATGAAATCGAACCCGAGCAACTCAATCCTCTTCTCACCCGCCAGTTCGTCACCGGCGCCCTCGCCATGTTCGCCCGCGTCGTGCTCGCCAAAGGCTGCATCGTCCCGCGCCACTCCCACCCCAACGAGCAGATCACCTTTATCACTGAGGGCGCACTCCGCTTCGACTACGACGACGGCACTTCGCACACTGTCAGAGCAGGTGAGGTCCTCGTCATCCCCGGCAACCTTGCCCACTGCGCCACTGCTCTCGAAGACACGATCGACTTCGACATCTTCGCCCCACCGCGCCAGGACTGGATCGACAAAGACGACAGCTATCTCCGCCGATAGTAAAAACCCACTGTGCCGTGCGAGCCGAAAGGTTGAGGCTAAGTGCGGCAAGAGCTAGGGTGCGGGCTCGAATCATGAGAGGTCTCTCCAGCGGTTCAGCTTGTGGTGGATTTGTGGTGACAACGTGGTTTTTGGGTGGTGAAACGTGGTGATTTGGCACCACACACGCGTGGTGCGCGAGCAGGAATGATGCGGGTTTTGTTGTTTTGCGACGGAAAAAATTGTGGAGATTAAGTTGCACCATAAATGAGGCAGCCACTTTTCTTGAGAGGCTCCGACCTGGGTGTAAGGGCAAAGGCAAGACAATTCTCCCGCTATTCGAACTCAAAACACCGAGCAACGCGAGGACTGATACCTCTAGCATCACCGAAACAAGGGTATACGAGTCACGAAGTGCCCGCGCGAATCGGGGCCCCCACGAACAGGTCTTCGTTCGTGGGGTGGCAAGCGTAGCGGGCTCGTCCGGCAGGACATACTTCCTTCGACATCCCACCCACCCATCCCGTACCCTTGGATCACCACCCAAGGCCACACCGGAGAAGTCATGAAGCAACTGATCCAGAAGCAACTCGCTCTCTCTATCGCCACGCTGCAAGCTGTCCTCGCCGACGAAACCATCTCCGAGACTCTCGTCTCCACCGCAAAACTCACCGCCGAAGCCATGCAATCCGGTCACAAGCTTCTGGTCGCCGGCAATGGTGGCTCCGCGGCCGACGCGCAGCACCTGGTCGCCGAGTTCGTCGTCCGCCTCACCGTCAACCGCCCCGCCCTCCGCGCTATTGCTCTCACCACCGACACCTCCATCCTCACCGCCGCCGGCAACGACTACGGCTTCGACCACATCTTCTCTCGCCAATTAGAAGCACTCGCCCAGCCCGGCGACGTCTTCCTCGCCATCTCGACCTCCGGCAACTCGAAGAACCTGCTCAGAGCCATCACGCAGGCCAAGATAATCGGCATCTCCACCATCGGCCTCACCGGCAACGGCGGCGGCCTCATGCGTCCACTGTGCGACTACAACATCGTCGTCCCTTCTGATATCACCCAGAACATCCAGGAGTCCCATCTCGCCCTGGAGCATATCTTCTGCATGCTGGTCGAACGCTTCGCCTTCGGCCACGACCTCGACAAAAAACGCCAAATTCTCAGCGAATAGAACAGCCCTCTCGCCGCAAAGGTTACTCTTGGATCTCGGCAGTGCTCCCTCTAATGCTCCGCGAGCAATACATCCACATCCGCTTTGAAGTCCGCCTGCCTCACTGCTCCAACATAAGTCTTCGCCACACGCCCCTGCCGATCCACCAGTACCGTCGTAGGCACACCGACCATGCCATAAGCCGTCTGCGATCCCGGTTCCGGCAATGCCACCGGATACGGCACGCCAAACTCCTCCACAAACTGCTTCACCTTCGCCGTTCCCCCTTCATCGACGGCCACTCCCACCACCGCCAGTCCCTGCGGCCCCAACTCCTGCGACAGTCGAATCAGCCCCGGTGTCTCCTCCCAGCACGGCCCGCACCAGCTTGCCCAGTAGTTCACCAGCACCACCTGCCCCCGATGTTCCGCCATCCTCCACGTGCCGCCGTCGAGCTGTGTCATCACCAGCGCCGGCATCGCCCTCCTGTCAGCCATCGGTGTCATCCCGCCCGACTGCCGGGTCGCGAAGTACCACGCCCCACTCACCACCGCAAACCCGATCAAGCCAACCCCATACCCTACCCACCTCGACCGCATCGTCAGCTCCCCGCCCCCCAACTCTTTCTTCCGCCACTCGAGCTATGTACAGTTGTCAGAGATGCTTCACACCAGCCAGAAGGGACCAACTCCCATCACTCCCACCCATCGCCGCTCCGCACTACTCAGAACGATAACCCTTCTGGCCTTATTCCTCACGGCAATTCCCGCCGTTCCCTACTCCGTCCAGACCCATCAGGAGCTTATCGATCTCGCCTGGAAGCAGTCCATCCGCCCGCTCCTGCTCAAAAAGTTTCCCACCCTCACCGAAGCCCAGCTGCAGGAGGCCCACGCCTATGCCTACGGCGGCAGCGCCATTCAGGACTTCGGCTACTACCCCTTCGGCAACGCCTTCTTCTCCGACCTCACCCACTACGTCCGCTCCGGCGACTTCGTTCTCTCTCTTCTCCATAACGCCCACACCCCCGACGAACTGGCCTTCGCCATCGGCTCGCTCTCCCACTACATCGGCGACAACCTGGGGCACAAATACGCCGTCAACCAGTCCGTTCCCGTCGAGTTCCCCAAGCTCGAACAGAGATACGGAGCCTCGGTCAACTACGCTCAGGATCCCCACGCCCACGTTCAGACCGAGTTCGCCTTCGACATCAACCAACTCAGCAAGAGGCGCTTCGCACCCTCCGCCTACACCCGCTTCGTCGGCCTCGAAGTCCCTATCGTCCTGCTTCGCAAAGCGTTTTTCGAGACCTACGGCCTTCGCCTTCCCGACATCATCGGCACCAAAGACACCTCCATCCGCGTCTATCGCTTCGCCGTCCGCCGCTTCCTTCCCGACATCGCCCGCGCCGAGACCATCCTTCACAAAAAGAACTTCCCCACCGACACCCCCAGTCCCGATCTCGACGCCTTGGCAACCGACCTCCGCCAGGCCTCGGCCGACAACAACTGGGAAGCCTACCGCAAAAAACCCGGCGTCCGCAGCCACCTCTTCGCAGGCTTCATCTACATCCTGCCCAAGGTCGGCTTCCTCAAGCTGCTCGCCATCAAAGGCCCCACCGAGCAGACCGAAGACCTCTACATCAAGAGCGTCAACCGCTCCATCAAGGCCATGCGCCTAGTCCTGACCAACTACGACACCATCGACCGTTACATCGCCAATCGCGATCTCGATACCGGCGACGTCGTTCGACCCGGCGGCTACCGCCTCACCGATAGGACTTACGCCGAGCTCCTCACAACCATCACCAAAAAGCCCGAAAACGTGGTCCCCTTCCAGCTCAAGCACGACCTCATTGCCTACTACGCCGACCCGAACTCTCCCATCGAGACAAAAAAAGATCCGAAGCAGTGGGCCCAGGTCCAGACCAATCTGCAAACCCTGGCCTCCATGAAGACCATCGGCGCCCTTGACCCCGTTCCCGATGGCATCCTCGATGCTGACTAGCGGTCAACATTCGCGCCTCCCTGACAAATGCAAGCCGCCTCACCCTCTTCTATGCATCCAACTGAACATACATCCAGATCCGCAGGCAACCAGATTCACAGGCAACTAGATTCACAGGAGAAGCGATGACGATCCTTCGTAAGCACGCCCAACGCACTCACGCCTCGCGCACAGCCGCAGCCCTCAGCCTCATCCCGCTCCTGCTCCTCCCCGGCTGCAACAACACCGGCAAAGCCGCCGCCACACCCGCCAACTTCACCATCGGCATCAACAACCACTACCTCGACCATCCCGAGTGCCTGCTCACCGACACTCGCTTCCCCTTCGAGACCGGCGACGCCGCAACGACAAAACAGATGGATACCCTGGTCAAAAATCTTCTCCTCGAAAAATCCGTCGAGACCAGCATCCACGTCAGCCGCTACACCGTCGCCCCCGCCGGAACCCGCTACGCCCCGCGCTTCTGCTACGGCCATCGCGAGGTCACCAGCATCAACAGCTTCACGCCCGTAGCCGTCTCCAACGGCTTCAAAGAGACCACCATCACCTACAGCTACACCATGAAAGAAGTCCCCGTCTGGGCCGAGAGCCACGATGTACAAGCTGCCTTCCCCGCTATGGCTCGCGCCACCACCAGCCAGGCCACTGACACCATCACCCTTGCCCAATCCCCCGTAGGCTGGCAGGTCCCCGACTAACCCGACCAACGGGAGTGCCCAAGCACACACCGACCCACCGAGACAAGGTGTACCCGTCACGAAGTAACCGCCACGCGCTGTAGATCCGTCCGGCAGGACAAATCTCCCGCTACAATCCTCACCAGAGGATCCAATGTCGAAATCCCGCCGTGAATTCCTGACTCAAAGCACGCTCGCTGTACTCGCCTCCGCCTCCACCACCCTCGCGCAGACGCCCTCCACCCCCGCAACCCCCGGCGCGCCGCCCGCCTTCGGCACCTCACCCTCAGTCGGCCCAGAGGTCTCTCCCGCCACCTTCGCCGAAGCTGAAAAGCTCGTCCAGGTCGCTCTCACTGAAAAAGACCGAGCTCAGGCCGCAGGCAATTGGCGCGCCGCGATGGCTCCTCTCTACGAACGCCGCACCGGCCCCCGCAAAGTAGCCATCCCCAACACCACCGCACCGTACTCCCTCATCAACTCAATCCTCCCCGGCCAGCCCACCCTCCCGCCAAAAAACGAATTCATCCGCACCACCTCCGACGCCCCACTCCCCACCACGGACGAAGCCATCGCCTTTGCCCCCGTCCACCAACTCTCCCGCTGGATTGAAACCCGCAAGCTAACCAGCACACGCCTCACCGAGATCTACCTCGCACGTATCGAGCGCCTCAATCCGAAGATCAACTGCATCATCACCCTCACCCGAGACCACGCCCTAGCGCAAGCCAAAGCCGCCGACGCCGAAATCTCCTCCGGCCACTACCGCGGCCCGCTCCACGGCATCCCCTGGGGCGCAAAAGATCTCCTCGACACCGCCAACATCGCCACCACCTGGGGCGCAGAGCCATTCCAGCACCGCGTCCCCCCCGCAGACGCCACCGTCGCCGAACGACTTAACGCCGCAGGCGCAGTCCTCATCGCCAAGCTCTCCCTCGGCGCTCTCGCCCTCAACGATGTCTGGTTCGGCGGCCAGACCATGAATCCCTGGCTTCTCGAAGAGGGCTCCTCCGGCTCAAGCGCAGGTCCAGGCGCAGCCACCGCCGCAGGCCTCGTCGCCTTCGCCATCGGCTCTGAAACCGGAGGCAGCATCGTCTCGCCGTCTATGCGTTGCGGCGTCACCGGCCTGCGCCCCACCTACGGCCGCGTCCCGCGCACAGGAGCCATGACTCTCTGCTGGTCCCTCGACAAACTCGGCCCCATGGCACGCAGCGTCGAAGACACCATGCTCGTCCTCAACGCCATCACAGGCCCCGACGGCCATGACGTAGCCTGCGTCCTAAGCAAGCTCGACTTCGACGCCGAAGCCCCCGTAAAAAATCTAAAGGTTGGTTACTTCTCCCAGTGGATGAAGGAAGCCCCCGCCACCGACGTCGATCGCGCCGCCCTCGCCGCCATCTCTACGCTCGGCATGACGCCCGTCGAAGTCACCCTCCCTGATTGGCCCTACGACAACCTCGACCTCATCCTCTTCGCCGAAGCCGCCGCCGCCTTCGAAGAGATCACCCTCAACCACGCCGTCGACCAGCTCAAAGCCCAGGTCCCCGACGCCTGGCCCAACACCTTCCGCCAATCCCGCTTCCTCTCCGCGGTCGACTACGTCCAGGCCGACCGCCTTCGCCGCATGGTCGCCGTCGAGATGGCCCGCATCTTCGCCCCAGGCCCCAACGCTCCCGACCTCCTCCTCGTCCCCTCCCTCCGCGACGAGATCCTCACCATCACCAACTTCACCGGCCACCCCTCCCTCACCCTCCGCGCCGGCTTCGTCGAAGTCTCCGAGGCCCGCAGCGACTGGGCACCCGACCCAGCCAAGCCTCTGCCAAAGTTCACCCCACCGCGCCGCGTCCCCCACGGCGTCACCCTCATCGGCCGCCTCTTCGACGAGGGTACTATCGCCAGTGTCGGCTTGGCTCTGGAGCGTCACTTCAACGTAGCCAAAGAAACCCCACCTGGTTTTTAGCCTCCGGCCAACGGAAGGATCGGAATGGATCACGCTATTAAGACCGGTACACGAGTCATGAAGTGACCACGCACGCGCAGTGGGCCATCCGCGGCATCTCTGCCGCTAAACGAAGGCCGATGTGTACCCAGTTGGATACGGGCAAACAAAATAAACACTCTCGCCATGACAGGTACGGGATAACAATGCCGTATCGCGAAATGTGGGCCCTGGGGTGCAGATGCCATCAACCAACTACTTTGACGATCTATACGGAGTCACCGAGGAACGAGCTCTCAACTTCTGGGCGTCAAATCTCCACGAGTCGATAGGAAGTGAGCAGTGGTCCCAGATCAGCGACTCGACTGGCGTATATCTCGCAAGCGTCCTCGGTCACTTCTGCCTGCAGTCGGTCGATCGAGCCGAAGTTCTCTCCCCCGACTACAACCCCGGCGATCAAGAGTTCCGTCAGTTCGCGGACCTCACACAGATCGCCGAGCTCATGATGCGCCAGCTCACCAGCGCAAAGAATCCTCTCTGGATGGAGTCTGCCGGCGCGCACATTCTCCTTTATGCCGGCTTCTTTCAAAGCCAGAATAAGCACCGCCACAACATCAACTTCTACTCCACCATGGGCCGAGAGTGCTATCTCATGGCCGCTGTAGGCAAGCGGGCCGAGATGATGAAGCTGATGGCAACAGGCTTCGATCAATACCTGTGCCATCTCGCCAACCTCCATCAGCATCTGCGCGACAGCAGATATCTGATAAGAATGGATAACTAGATTCACCTCTCGTTTGCCGTTGTGTCCATCATTTACAGCACGAGTACGTCGCATAGCGGCGGCGCCTGATCTACATCCTTCTCTACCCTATTCAGACAGCTCAGACAGGAATGCGTGTACGTCGGTTGGTGACGCTGAAGATAGAGTCCACCGGCGCCCTCAAGGACTGGCAAAACGTTAAGCCGATCCACTCCAATCACTGGGGAGAACAGCCGATTCACCCCGCCGAATAAGCGCAGCCTCCCTAAGCCACAGAAGCTCCAGTTACCCCTGTCTCGCCCTTCAGACTCATCCCGTGAAACAATGGAACTCGCGCCTTTCGGCGAATCAGAGGTTTAGTTTGCTGCGATCTGCTTTTATTGCTCTCTCTCAAAACAAGTCTTTACGCTCATTCTCAGAGCGCTCCACAATGGGGAAGAAAATGTCGGGCCGCTTCGTCGCCGGCATGTCTGTGGAAGAGGCACTTGCTGCCTGCCAGCGCGTCAACAAAGAAGGCATCGCCGTTAGCCTCGACTCCCTCGGCGAATCCGTCACCACCGAAGCTGAAGCCCGCACCTCCGCCGACATCTACCACCAACTCCTCGATGCCATTCACACCCGCGGCCTCAACGCCAACGTTAGCGTGAAGCTTTCGCAGGTCGGTATGGACTTCGATCCCGCGCTTGCCGAGCGCATCGTGGGCGAGATGGTTGAGCACGCCGCCCACGTTCAATCTTTTGTCCGCATCGACATGGAAGGCTCCCCCTATACCGAAGCCACCATCGCCATGACCGAGCGCCTCGCCACAAAATTCCCCGGAGCTGTTGGCACAGTTCTTCAGGCTTATCTCTTCCGCACTGAAGGTGACGCCGAGCGTTTGCTCAATGAAGGCATCCGCATCCGTCTCTGCAAGGGCGCCTACAAGGAAGGCCCTGAGATCGCCTTCCCTGCTAAATCTGACGTCGATGCGAACTACGTGAAACTCATGAGGCGCATGGTCACCTTCTCTAATCCCACAACTGGTAAGGGTGTTTTCTGTGGCATTGCAACTCATGACGAAGCGATCGTCGAGCAGATGCGAGCCTTTGTTCGGGAACACAATATCGACAAGTCGGCCTTCGAGTTTCAGATGCTCTACGGAATTCGCCGCGATCTCCAGCACCGTCTCACGGCTGAGGGCTTTGGCGTCCGCGTCTACCTCCCCTTTGGCCCGGAGTGGTATCCCTACTTCATGCGCCGCCTCGCCGAGCGCCCGGCCAACGTCATCTTCCTAGCCAAAAACTTCTTCAAAAACTAGCTTCTTCCGAACGACGGGGAGGATCGGAAGTCAAAAAAAAATTGCCCGTGACTCGAGTCTGGATTTTGTTGTTTTGTTGGGGGTTTTGAAAAAAGTGGGTGGTTGGTGGTGGTTTTTTGCTGGTGTGAACGTGGTGGATGGGTGGTGTAAACGTGGCGCGTTGCAGGCTGTTTTTCAACAACGAAAAACACGCCACGTTTTTGAACTTTATTTTTGGTTCAACGAAGCCGACTAGATTTTTACTTCAACGAAGCCGACTGAGCAGGGACCGGCTCGGCCAGCAGCTTCTCCACCAGCTCTGTCGTCTCCTTTACCAAGGCCTCGTGCGCGGGCGGATTCGCCGGGCCGGCAAAGCCTGCATGAACTTCCCTCACCCGCCCATCGCGTCCCAGAAAGAACGAGGTGGGCCAGCAGTTGAGGTTTACGCCCTGCGGGATCTTTTCATTCAACTGCTCAGTCTCTCCTGCCACCAGAACCGTGTAGGTAAGTCCATATTTTTCGATGAAGGCACGCAGCCGGGTCGGCTCTTTCAACTGATCGGCCTCTTCAAACGAGAGGTTCACTACCTCCAGTCCCTGGCTGTGAAACTGCTTGTAGAGGCTCTCCAGCATGGGCGCTTCGTCGTGGCAGTTGGGGCACCAGGACCCGCCGATCGCAACGATCACGACCTTGCCGTCGAACTGCGGATCGGTGTTGGAGACGAGCTTGCCGTTGAGGTCCGGGAAGCTGAAGGCAAAGCGCGCCGACGGGTCTTTCACTGTAGTCTGCTGGGTCGGGTCGGTCATGCCGGGAAGGGCCGCCGCCCGCGCCTGTGCGGGTCTGCGAGCGGTAAGATTCTGCTGCTCGTTTACATCGGCCCGCAGTTTATTGGAGACCAATAACGTTCCGTCGGATTGCGGAGTGACGCTGTAGAGCGCGGGGCCAGCGGCGGTGAAGTGCCCGATCAGGTACTCGTGCCCTGTCCAGCCTCCGTAGAGAGCACCGGTATCTCCGTCGATGCGCTGAATGACAGCCTTGACCTGGTCCGAGTGAGCTGAGGGCTCAATGCGAAGCTGCCACGCCGACTCGCCCTTGGAGGATTTAACCTCCACCTCCCAATCCCCGGGGATGGCCGGGCCGTCCGCTTTGGTGTCGACGCCGGTTGAGCCGTGAAGAGTCAGGCTGACGGGATAGCGGGTGGCGATGGTGCCGAAGGTTCCGGTGAGATGGCCGTCCGCTACGGTTGCGTCGAGGGTTCGGGCGTAATAGTTGAAGGTGATCAGCAGATGATTGCCGACAAAGCTGACGCTGGAGGCGGGGCTGCGGTCTGGACCGTTGAGCTGAGGATTATTGGGCTGCGGACCGTTGAGCTGCGGGCCATTGAGCAGAGCGGCCTGAAGGTCTTTGCCACGGCCGGTAATCACGAGGCGAAGGGGAACCTGCTGTCCGTGGACAGTGGCATCGCCCACCCAGGGACCAGCGATTGCACCTTGCTTCGAAGCCTGAGCAACGGTAGACAGAACGACCAGAACAAGACTGGCGAAGAGCTTCATGAAAGATCTCGATTCTTTCTTAGAATTATGGGAGGTGAAGACTCAATGGGAGTCTGCTTGATCAGCAGACTCGGAGCACGCGTGTCAGGCCAGCGGGGAGCGGCGACAACAACAGAAGCTGTACTGCATGTGCATCTTTATAAAGTAGGCCGAGCGGTGGGGACAGGTCAAGAGAGAGTTACGAAACTCTGTTTGGTAGCCATCTCACTACCGGTGCAACTTCCGAATTGACGAGATTCGTCCAGAATCCGAACACACCCTCTCTGAAATAGTGCTTTGGCCTGAAGGCGCCGAGTGAGTCAACTTTCGGTTTGCCCGTCATACGCTCGGACTTTCGACTGCGGATTTTGTTCGTGATAATCCATGCCGCGGGCTGTCGTTATTAAGATCAATTTTGCGCTTGACAGCCCTAAGATGACGAGCGTACTCTTTTTTTCAATGCGGTATTCCCTGGAACACAAAGCACGGAACCACGAGAACATTCTTTCCCTGGCCGCTCGCTCTTTCCGTGAGCACGGCGGTGACAGCAGCGGCATCGGGACTGTGATGAAGAAGGCAGGCCTGACGAAAGGGGGGTTCTACCGGCACTTTGAGAGCAAGGACGACCTGTTCGTCGAAGCGGTAGCCCGAGCATTCGACGAGATGGGAAGCGGCATGGATGTAATTGCGAGGTCCGCGCCCAAAGGCCACGCTCTGCGGGCAATGATCGAATACTATCTAAGCGCGCGCCATGCGAATTCTCCCGGAATGGGTTGTGTGATCTCCGCTCTCGGGCAGGAGTTCGCGCGAAAGCCTCTAGCCGTGCGAAAGCGGATTGAGGTCTTGCGAGAAGCGTACCGTGAGCGTCTACTGCCGTTTCTTCCTGGTCAGACGCAAGAGGAAAAGGTGACGAAGTTTCAACTTTTGTTCTCCAGTATGGCTGGGGTTCTGACTGTAGCCCGGATGACCTCTTCCCCCAAAAAGCGTGAGCAGCTGTTGATGGAGGCGAGGATTTTTTTTATAAAGTCCTTCGCTGAGTAGTATTTTTTTGTTCACAAAGAGTACTGTCGTACTCTTTACGCGAAGCGAAACCATAACCTGAATCGAAAGGATACCCGGTGAAACTAATGATCTCACTTCTCATGGCAATGCTACCCATCGCATCTTTGGCGCAATCGCAGTCAGGAGCCTCCCAGGGGCTGCCCAGCGCGGCGATACCAAAAACTACAGCAGTACTGGTCATTCTGACTCCCAGGCAGGGCGTAACAGTTCAACAAATCATGGCAGTGATGCCGTCAGAGATTGAGGCAACCGTGAGGCTCTATCTCGATGGGAAGATCCGCGAGTGGTACTCCCGCGGCGATGGCCGAGGTGTCGTCTTTCTTCTCGACGCGAAGACCGAAGAGGAGGCACGAGCCACTATGGAAACGCTACCGCTCGCTAAGGAACACTTGATGGATGAACAGTACATTCCCCTTGGACCCTTGATGCCGCTCAGAATGTTGATAGGCCCTGGTGCGCAGCAGTAAGACTGCAGCAGTGAGGCTCTCTTCGCGTTAACTGCAGGAGAAAAACCGGAAGCAGACGATCATGTCTCTCAAACCATGCGATAGGAGTTCTCAATGACGCCAGAAACCATCTTCGGAATCCATCTCGTTTTAGGTTATGTAGCGTGCTTGCTCTGCTTCAGGGTTTACTTCTGGCCTAGGCTCAGCTCAATGGACAGTTTCGCGGCGCAACGCGTCATCGCGACTATTCACAGCTTCCGGTTCTTCGGCCTGGTCTTTATTCTTCCGGGCGTAGTCGGACCCGATCTGCCTGCGAGCTTTGCGACCTTCGCAGCCTATGGTGACTTGGCTACCGGCGTGTTGGCGCTTCTCGCGCTTCTTGCGACAAGGGTCCGGCCGCTGTTCTGGACCTTAGCCGTCGCCTTCAATGCAGTGGGAACAGCTGATCTTGTTCTCAACTACTACCACGCGGTCCGGGCCGGCCTTCCCGCGATGGCGGGACAACTGGGAGCGATCTATGCGGTCCCGATCATCTACGTACCCGCGTTGATGATCACGCACATTGCGGCTTTCTATTTGCTGCTGCGCTCTCAACCCAAGGCGGCGATGGCCGGCGATGCGGTCGCATTTTAGGCCGGGATCAGCCGCATCGACTTCTTGTCGTGAGGAGATCATCGAAAAGTCGATGCGGTTCTCGACGAGAAGTACATCGTCGAGTCACTTAGTGAGCGTTGAAGGCACGTTGGAGCACACTCATTTTTTTGGATTCCCGCGAATTACGGGCAACTTGGAAGTTGCCCAAATCTTTCCAATAACGGGTAGCCAAGGGCACTCTTGGGCCTCGCGCAAAGGAACCATATAGGTTCTGCCAAAGTTGTATGGATAGTTAACCTGTGCCAGCGCAGACTGTATCCACTATGGGGAGGGAGACCGTTCAGGAGATATCTCGGATCTGTTTGGACTTCGCGATCACCTCGCCGCAATCCTGATTGGCTTGATCGTTTACCTCCAGAGATAGCCTCTAGAAGCTGGGCCAAAAAGCAGACGGTGTCCCTCACCCATAGCCCCGCCACACGCCCGCAATAAAAAATAGCCGCCTCCGGGCGGCTATCTCTCTTTCTACAGCTTCGTAGAGATCAGGTGCGTTATTTTCCGTAGGTCGTGCCGTCGTTTGGCCGCCGGACCGGGAGATAGGGTTCGACAGCAAGGAGATTGGAGAGTGTACTGCGCTCCTGATCGGAGAACTGGCCACGAAAGCGATCCGAGTCGAGGATGGCCTGGCGTTGCGGTTGAGGCATCTCGCGGAGGTCGCGGAAGGCACGGGCGACCAGACGGCGGCGATCTTCCGGGAGGCCGCCGAGCTGCTGCATGGCGCCGCGAACCTGCTGGCGTTGCGGCAGGGTGAGACGCTCCATCGCTTCGGTGCGGTCAAGTATCCGCTGGCGCTGCTCGGGCGACATGTTATTGAGCTGCGTGAGACGATCGCGCATACGTTGCTGGGTCGGCGGGGGCAGATCGCGGAAGCCGGGCTCGTTTTCCAGAGCGCGCTGCTGCTCCGGGAGGGTGAGGTTGCTGTGACGGTCCATCCACTGGGCCAGATGCTCCTGATTTCGATTCGGCTGAGGCCCCGGGGCAGGCCGCGACTGCGCGACGGGCGCGCGAAGTGCCACCCCAGCTCTACGCGCAGAGCCCGACTGAGCGAGGGCAGTCGTCATCGCGGAGGACAAGATAATCCCGGCAGAAGCTAGTCGAGCAAGAGTCCGAAACTGAAGGAGAGATGGCATGTTTTCAAAGGGTAAAGGAGATGCAGTTTCATAAGACTTTGTGTTTAGAGCAGCTTATCGCGTTCTCTCTCCTTTCCATCGGTTTTTCTCGTGACCGGACCTTCTCCGGATCTTCTTTCCAAAAATTAGCTGCTGGGCTGGGCCGAAGAGTCGTCGGCGGGGGTGTCGTCCTGCAGGAGTTGATCCATGGTCTGCAGGGCCTGATCGTTCTTGTCGAGGATCTGCAGATCTTGAACCGCAGCAGAGGTTTCTGGGGCTGAGTGATGGAAGCCGGTGAGATCGGCAAAGGTTCCGCCACCCACCAGAAGGACGAGCGCAAGTCCACCAACAAGCGCGGGACGAAGCTGGCGTCCTGTGTTGAAGAGCAGGCGAGATTTGAGCTTCTCAAACCAACTTGCGGGGGCGTGTGTCTGCTCTTCACGGAGGCGCACTGCCAGCTTTTGATCGAAGTAAGGCGATGGCTCCGGCGCCTTCCAGGTATCGAGCAGAGCAAAGGTCTCCTGCATCGACTTGAACTCCTGGGCGCAGCCGGCGCACGAGTCGATATGGGCTTGCACCTCTCGACTCGCAGGCGAGGCCGGATCCAGAAGGAGCTCGACGATTGCGGATTGGCATTCTTTACAGATCATTGTGAACCTTTCCAATTTCTTTCCTGCAGCGCGTTCAACAAGGGCGCGTAAAAACCTCCAGCGAATTCCTAAACAAAAGCCTTCAACTTTTCGCGCAGCGTCTGGTAGGCGCGGAAGAGTAAGGACTTCGTAGCGGACTCGCTCAATTTAAGGACATCACCAATTTGCTTGTAGTCCATACCTTCATACTTGTGCATGAGTACGGCCATGCGTTGCCGCTCGGGAAGCGCCATGACATGCTCGCGAATGGCGTTGAGACGCTCTTGCCTGAGGAGGTTGGCTTCGACATCGGGCGTGGAGTCTGCGACATCGGGCGTCGTCCCCGTCTCGGAGTCGGGCTCGTCGAGATAGATGGTGGAAGCGGTCCGTTCGTGCCGGGTATCGCGGGCGTGGTTGACTCCCAGGTTGGTGGCGATCCGGTAGAGCCAGGTGCTGAACCGGGCTTCAGCGCGATAGGTCTCACGCGAACGGTAGACCCTGAGGAAGACCTCCTGCGCGAGCTCCTCTGCGACAGCCTGGTTGTGCACCATGCGATACATGAAGTGAATAATCGGCTTACGGTACTTCTGGATGAGAAAGTCGAACCCGGCCATGTTTCCGGCGCGGAGTTCGAGCATGATAGCGGCGTCATCCATCTGTCCAAAGTCGCCGGTGGCACGGTGTGTCTCTGCAACCGGAAGGTTTTCAAAGAGTCTCGGATTGATCGCCAGCGTAGCCATATCTTTGTCAACCCCGTCTTCCACGTGGGGTTGCGGCTGTTGCTCAAATTTCGTCGTATTCTCCTCGGAGCCACCCTGCTCAAGGGGACCCTGTGGGTCTTGGGGGTCTTGGCGACGAAAGTTCGGAGAGGGAGCGGACATTCTGCTGGTCGATTGTACCGTTATCGAAAGCGCGGCCCAAGTATTCCCGTCAGTACCGGCTGGCGGCTGGAATGTGGTTTTGGAGGGCGAGGAATGCTATTCTGTACAAAAGCTTGGGCGAACGGCTTGCACAGTCAGCCGAAGCCATTCCGGGCGCATAACTCAGCGGTAGAGTGCCACCTTCACACGGTGGAAGTCGTAGGTTCGAATCCTGCTGTGCCCACCAAATAACCTTTACAAGTCAATCAGATACTGTTTTAGCAACGACGGCGGACGCCAGCTTTATCATAGCGTTTTCAAAATCCTGCTGTCACCTGGCGTCGTCATTAGCTCGTAACAGGCGTGTCGATGCGAGCGCAGAGGTACATCCCCAGCCCCCCGGTTCCGGTGCCACGTAATTGTTGCTGGTGCCTGCCCTGTCCGGCCTTGGATTGAAGTAGAAAGTCGGTCTTGCCCCTATAACGTAGCAATCAAATCTGTGGATGACGCACGATTTTTTTTCGCCTATTATTCGCCTATGTCAATGCACTACAGCCAGCAAGGCAAGGTCAGTCCGACGAACTATGTTGTGACGTGTAAGAAGTGTGCGCGGTCTACACAGAGTGGCGTACAAGAATTCCCTCGAAGCAACGTCGCAGTTCAATGCACTCTATGTGGGGAGCTTCGACGCTACCGGCCAAGCGAAGTCTTTCTAGGTTTCCCTGATAGCCATATAGTGCAGCAACAAGTCTCACACGCAGACGCAAGGGAGGATGGTAGGCTGGGTGAATGACCAGCTATGTCCTTCTTCTTGAGCGTGCATCTCGTGGTTTCGACTTCAAAATAATTGCAACCTGCGCAGTTGTCGGTCCGTCAATGGGTTACTACGGTCTAAGCAAAACTTTCGACAACGAAAGTCAACTAAATGCGGCCCTTTCTGAGGCTCGTGTAGCAGATTTTGAGATGAATACCGCTCTGACAACCGTTAGAAGTGGTTTCAAATCTTTCGCAGTTATTACTTACGATCAAGCCCAATCGATGGGCCTCCTGAAGAGCGAAGCGCAATAGTTCATTCAAGTTTGAATGGGACGCCGAAGTAGAACAGAAAGATTACTCGTTGCGTACTGTCGCATCTGCTGGCGAAGATTAGTTGAAATCTAGCCTTGTCATCTCTGGATCGTTTAGCCAATCGCGCATGGTAAGCACCGCATCAATGAATTCCTTTACTGCGCTGAGTATCGGAAATGCCTTTGTCAAACTGCCCACAATGCTCTGAAGCAATTTCAGCGCACTTATGAATCGCTTTTCATCAAAGCAAAATTCCAACAAGCGCTCCTTCGCGGTGAGTTCTTTATCGTAAAGTCCGGCGTTCATCAAATTATGACGTGTCGTTAGAGACGCGCCTATTCCAACGTTTTTCTGTGCCCGTCTCAACTTGTCATCGGCGTCTTTCCACAAGGTATTGATGTCCTCGCGGACCTCTGAGGTCAACTTCTTATTCTCCGCAGCCGTTACAAGTGTGTTTACTTTACCTAAGAATCCCTGAGAACGTTTGAGCAACCGCTGGAGCTGCTTCAACACTTCTTTGTCTTTATTGCTTTCGGGATTCTTCGCCATGCATCAAGACTAAATCAAGCTACTGTCCAGGTGTATTTGTCCGCCACCGTCCAGCTAAGTTCATCAAAAATAAACACTTGCGCCTTGCTCAATGACCAATCCCAACTACCCACAAACTCACCCTTTGTCTTTCTGCTTTGGATCTTCGTTGATTCCTTCACCCGTTGCAGCGTTACGGGCGCGATACCTTCCGCTCTAGCTTAAGCTTTGACATGGGCAACTGGAACCGGGCTGTCTGTACGAGTTCCCACAGACTCAGTCGTAAACTCTAACGCTTCCGCTGCTCGTGCGAGGCCTTCTTCGCGCAAGGACAGAAGACGTTTCGTCTTGAGTTTTAGGTCTACAAATGTGGCGAAGCTTCCTTTCTTCTTACCGCCATCGAAGTTCCCTTTTGGCGCGCGAACGGTTAGGCTCTTGCGGTCACGCAGGATCTGACCGCGAGACAAAGACCGCTTTTGCGCCTGGCGTCGCTTCGTAGGCCATCGCAGCATCGATCTGGCGGAACGTGAACTCTTTCCCCACCCGGGTATGGAAGAGTGGATCGTCGATAACACTTTCAAGATAGCTGATAGCCGATGTCAGCCTCTGAGGATCCCTGACTGTTGCACTCGCGAAGTTACTGAACCGCTTGAGCACGAGGTTCTTCGCCATGACGGCAAAGCATGAGATTGTGAGCGGCGCGGTAGCTCCCAGCAATCCGTACAGATAAATTGTCGAATTCATCGGTAGCTGCGGAGCGATGCGGCTGGTCAGGTCGCCACCGACCCCATCAAACACGGCGGTCGCGCCGAAGTCTGCCACAAGTTTGCCTAGGTCGTTCTCAAAGCTCGCGTCGCTCGTTGCAAGCACATGCTCGATGCCGAGGGCACGCAACTTCGTTGCGGCCTCAGCTGAGCGCGATAAAAAGATCGCCGATACGCCTCGCTTCCGCGCCAGTGCAGCCATCGCGAGGCCCGTTGCTGAATTTCCTGCGGTTACAATCAAGCCCTTGTGGGCTTCGGCAGACTCCTCAAGAAACGCGTGTGCCGTCATGATGTTGACGAGCGAACCCGAGTAGTCGCGTGCGGAGACGCTCCTTGGCAACACCACGCAACTCGTACGGGGCACCAGAGCCTGCTCGCTCCATAGACCAACGGTATGCTCGCTCTGGCTCAGTGAGCGGTAGATCGCCACAGTACGACCAACCAGCTCCGCAGTCAGACCCTCTCCCACGGCACGGACGGCGCCAGCGCAGGAGGCACCCCAAATCCCATAAGCGCTGGTCTTGAGCAGCACTCCTGCAATACTGGGGTTGGCGAGGAAGGCCTTGTCGCCGTGGTTGATCGCGGCGGCTTCAACATCGACGATGAGATGACCGGGCGGCGGATCGTTTGGGGTGGAGACATCTTGCACTTCGAGCTTTCGGTTGGCGTTGACGCAAACGGCTTTCACAATTTCCTCCATACCTTCAAACGAACTGTCTCGTTGAGGGGATGGTTCCAGATGACGCCTTCGCTAATCTTTCCGCAAGTACGGGTTTTTTTGTTAGTGTGCATTTTATGAAACTTGCCACTCGATGTCCCGTCGCCTTTACGTCCAAAATTCTTGGTGGTAAGTGGAAGGCTCGAATCGTCTGGGCGTTGGTGCGCAACGAACCGCTTCGCTTCTCGGAGATTCGCCGCGCGTGTCCGCCCGTAAGCGACCGCATCCTGACTAAGGAGCTGCGCGAACTTCAAGAGTGTGGCCTGATCTCGCGGCGCGATTTCGGCGAAGTGCCGCCCAAAACCGAATACACCCTGACAGCGCTGGGCAACACACTGCGCCCGGTGATGGCGTCGATGGCCGCTTGGGGGCTAGAGCACCAGGTGAAGATTGCCGAGATTCCATAGCGCCTCGCAAGACACACACAGTGATTCTGGATCAGTGCGAAATCGCGGAGTCAATCATTGAGATCGGCTCGATGAATGACATGCCCTGTTAGCAACAGTTGATGTCGGTCAATTCCGCCAGGTCATATGCGAGCGCATCCTTCGCTGCATAGTGAATCACCTCGGCTTCTCTTGCAACTCCGATCGGGTCGTACTTCTTCTGAAAGCCATCAACCACACCGGCCGGCGCATTTTCCGGTGTACCACCATCAAAAGATAGGATTCGGCCCATACTCGATTGCCAGCTGAATCTCCTGCGCAACCGCATCTCCACAGAGACGGGATACCAGGATAAGGGCTGCATGCAGTCCGGCAGTCACACCGGCAGCGCTCAGCGTATTACCGTCTACTGCAACCGATTACCGTCCTAGCCTATATGGAAATGCAGTCTCCGGGCTGCAGAAGCCTATAGGTGGCCGCCATCCCCTCTCTTTTACGCTCCCAGTAGCGAATCGTATTCCCTAGCTCAATCAAGAAACGATCATGACGAAGCCTGATCGTCGCATACTCATGACGCTGATAGTCAAGAGTTAGGGTTCTTACCTGTTTCCTGCAACTCGATTGGGAGAAGCCAGTGCACTTTTATGATGAAATAAAGAGACTCGCAAAAGGGGTTTCTCAAACCTTCCGTAACGTTATCGCGAAAGAGAGACTTATTTTCAGTTGTCGTCCCCTCTTCGCGGTAGCGCTCTTTCTCAGTGTCATCGCCAACCCCAACATCTGCTCTTCGCCCCTTTTCGCACAGAACAATACGTCTGGCGATATCGCAGGATCAGTGACTGACCCGACAGGAGCTACCATTCCAGGTGCCAAAGTCACAATCGTTGACAAGGCAACTGGCGCTACACAGATACTCACCACGGGTTCGAATGGAAACTTTCGCGCCTCCCTTTTGAAACCTGATTCTTACACTGTCGCCATTACTATGGCAGGATTCCAGAGCATTACTCTTACTGTCGCCGTTACACCTGGACAGATCGCTCAAGCCGATGTCAAGCTGCCCGTCGGTTCAAGCACCACCAGCGTGGAGGTGGCAGTAACCGAACCGCTGCTACACACAGAAAACGCGGATCTCACTACCTCCTTCACGCAAGACCAAGTCCAAAGTCTCCCGAACCCCGGCAACGACCTGACTTTTATCGCGCAGACTTCGCCGGGTGCGATTATGAACACCCAAGGCGGCTTCGGCAACTTCTCCTCCTTCGGTCTCCCTGCAACATCGAACACCTTTACCGTCAACGGCGGATATGAGAATGATCCTTTCCTTAATCTAAGCAACTCCGGCGCGTCCAACCTCTTGCTCGGCAACAACGACGTCAGTGAGGTAACAGTCACCAGTAACGCTTACAGCGCGCAATTCGGCGGCCTCGGTGCCACCCAGGTAAACGAGATCAGCCGCTCAGGATCGAATCGGTTTCATGGCGATGCCACTTGGTGGTGGAATGGCAGCGCGCTGAATGGAAACGACTACTTCAACAACCAGTCAGGCACCCCGCGGCCTCGCAGCAACGCCAACCAATGGGCAGGAGCCTTCAGTGGACCCGTTCGAAAAGATAAAACCTTCTTTTTCTTCAACACTGAAGGCCTTCGCGTCATCATTCCAGTTCGCGGCACAGTGTATGCGCCTAGCCCTAGCTATATCTCCAAAACGTTGGCGAATGCAGCAGCGCAAGGGCCCGCAGCCACCGCTTTTTATCAGCACATCTTTGACCTCTACACCTCAAATCCTGCTTACGCGACGGCCACTCTTAGTTCCACAGATTCGAACAGCGTTAGCTACAACGCTAACTCGGCAAACTTCGCTCATGAGTGGCTGATCACGACCCGAATCGATCATAAGATCAGCGACAGAGATACTCTTTTCGGGCACGCCAAGATTGATAAAGGAGTCCAGCCGACCTCAACTAGTCTTCTGAACCCACTCTTCAATGCGGCAAGCCCTCAGCCCGAATATGAAGGCCAGCTGAATGAGACGCACATCTTTACACCGAATGTCACCAACCAATTCGTCTTTGCTGCAATCTACTACCGCGCCATCTTCACCAACACCAATGCAGTAGCTGCCAACGCCCTCGTCCCTTTCACTCTGCAATTTAGCGATGGAGATCTGGTCAACAATTTGAACAACGCATCAGGAAAGTATTCGACGCTGCCTGGCGGCGAAAACTTTCAGTTCCCACAAGGTAGGAACGTCACCGGTTACCAATTTGTCGATGACTTCAGCATGAACAAAGGCCGTCATACCATTAAACTTGGATTCGCCTTCCGCCGAGATGATGTCACCGACTATGGCCCCGGTTTCAACACCACTCCGCTCGTTGTTACTAGTGAGGCAAGTTTCGAGGCTGGAACAGCTGATCAGTTCGTTCAACAGTTCCCAACCCGGGAAAGTCAGCCTGTTGCTCTCTACACTCTTGGCCTCTATGCGCAAGACCAATGGAAGCTAGCTTCCAATTTCACTCTCAACTTCGGGATGCGGTTTGAGCACAACTCGAATCCCATCTGCAAAACTGACTGCTTCTCTCAACTCGCCGAGAACTTCGGCTCTGTTGCTAACTCTACAGAAGTGCCTTATACCAAACTCATCAGCACAGGGCTTAACTCAGCCTTTCAGAATTTCCAGAAGGTCGGCTATGAGCCTCGCGTAGGCTTCTCATGGTCTCCGCTCGGCGCTGACTCAAAGACAGTCCTACGCGGCGGCTTCGGTATGTTTGCCGACTCTTTTCCTGCCCAAATTACAGACAGCCTGCTCAACAACGCTCCCAACAACATAGGCTTCACCATCCAAGGACCTGCCGGCGGAGGACCTAGCTCTCCTATTGTTCCTGGTGCCGCGGGTAGTTTCCAAAGCCTCGCATCCGCGTCCAGCGTAGCGTTTCAAAACCAATTTAGAGCTGGTGGATCGAAAGACTCGCTCTCTGCATCGGTGCCAGGGTTTGCTGCGCCAAGCTTTACCAGCACCGTAAACAAACTCTCCTATCCCACGTACGAAGAGTGGAATCTTCAAGTCGAGCACCAAGTAACTCACGCCTCCAGCATCTCTGTCGGCTACGTAGGCAATCATGGATATCATGAGCCGGTGAATGACAATAACGTAAACGCGTTCAATGCCGGCATCCCCGGGTTCGCCTCCCTGCCAACTTCCATCCCAAATCCAAACTTCGCTGCAGTCACTCAGGTCTACACCGGTGCAAGTTCCAACTACAATGGTGTGACTCTCAGCGGGATCCATCGCACGAATGTCCTCACATTGCAGTTCAATTACACGTATAGCCACGCGTTGGACGAGATCTCCAATGGGGGTTTCAACGGCTTCAGCGGAAACTCCGTTTTCCCCTCAAACTCCGCTAACCTTCATCAGAACTATGGCAACGCCGACTACGATGTTCGTCATTACATCAGTGGAAACTATATCTTCAATCTGCCCTCTTTCCGCGGCCCCAGGATCCTCACCGCCGGCTGGCAGGCAGCTGGAACCGTCTTCCACAGCACTGGCCTTCCATTCACTTTCACCGATGCCAACACCGCCAGTAATCTGCCGAACCACGGAGGTCCCATCTTCGCGCAGCAGACTGTGGCCCATGTTCCAACCAAGTGCTCTGGACACGCCCTCACTCAAGGCGCGAACTGCGCGGCTTCGTTGGACTTCACGACCGCCACTGACTTCGGTCAACAGAGCAGAAATCAGGTCTTCGGGCCGAACTACACGGATACCGATCTCACCATTACCAAAGCGTTTGATCTTCACTTCATGGAGAGCGCCAAGTTGAAACTCGGCGTTCAGATGTTCAACCTCTTCAACCATCCCAATTTCGCCCAGCCGGCCCACGATGTGAGTGCTTGCACTTCCTCTGAGGCTAACCCCTGCGCTGGTTCGTCCATCGGAACGATCACCGGCACCGTCAATCCTCCAACCTCCATCCTTGGCTCCTTTCTCGGTGGAGATGCTTCTCCCCGTCTAATTCAGGTCAAAGCGAACTTCAGCTTCTAACTAAGAACGGACATTGGAAAGAAGCCAATCTCGTTCAATAGGGATGAGGAGGGAGTCTCTTGGATCCCTCCTCATCGCTTTGCGGTTCGCGACCGTCAGTGCCTCAAGTTGATGAGTCAGGGCTATACTCATCGGATTTCGCATTGATCGCACCTATTCCGCTGACGCTTAACACGAGGCTGATATCAAAAGACATATCACTACAAATCATCGGTCGGCCTTGTGTCTAAGGCCGTCAAGAACGATCTATAAGT